>NZ_LMOH01000030.1 GCF_001423245.1 Aureimonas sp. Leaf324 | reverse complement strand
GCGGATCGTCGAGAACAAGGCCTATCTGTCGGAGATCGACGGCAAGATCGGCGACGGCGACCATGGCGTGAACATGGCCAAGGGCTTCGGCATGGCGGCGGAGCGGCTGAAGGGCCGCGACGCGTCGCTGGCAGAGGCCTTCGCGCTTCTCGGCGAGGTGCTGATGGGCGAGATCGGCGGCTCGATGGGCCCGCTCTACGGCATGACCTTCACCGAGTTCGCGGAAGCCATCGAGGGCCGGGAGGCGATCGACGCGGCCCTGTTCTCGACCATGCTCCACAAGGGTCTCGAGGGCGTGCAGTCGATCGGCTCGGCCAAGGTCGGCGACAAGACGCTGCTCGACACGTTCGTGCCGGCCGTCGAGGCGTTCGATGCGGCGACGGGGAAGGGCAAGTCGTTTGCCGAAGCGCTCGACGCGCTCACGGCCGCCGCCGACAAGGGGCGCGACTCGACGATCGACCTCGTGGCGAAGATCGGCCGGGCCAAGCCGGCTCGGCGAGCGCTCGCGCGGCGTCCTCGCCGCCGGTGCGACGTCCTGCGCGATGATCCTCGGCAGCTTGGCCGACCAAGCCAAGAAGCGTCTGTCTTAACCAATCGGACACATTCGGACGGGTTGGAATGTAACAAAGGAGGATCTGTATTTTCTCCCTTGCTTGCTGGAGCGGATGGATGACGCCTTCCGGCAAGGCGCTCGAATAAAAGGACTGGATTTTGAAGCAGACAGACGAATTTCGAAATTTATTCTGGCGCAATCTCAAAGGCGTGGAATTTTTTTATCAATAATATAATCGCGTAGGAATTTCCCCTGGAGCTAGGCCTTCGACGGAGCCCACTGCGATTGTTGCGATTTAAGTCAAGAGACCGAGCATTTTTGGACGGTTGTGCAGTATCCGCCCTTCGGCATTGCATCCAGATTGCCTCAGAGCTCCGTTTGGATGCCGATCCTCCCAAAACAGAAGCCTTACTCCAACCCGATCCACAGTCATCGACGAGATCTGGGAATTGACGCGAATCAAGGCACATCTCCTCACCGGGCCTCAGGTATGGCCGTGAGTTGAGGGGCATCCATCACCAACATATTGGTTGCGTGAGCGCTCTCAGCCGCTGAAGTGCAACTGGTTCGCAGTTCTGTACCGGAGTGGTTGAATTTTGGCGCGCCCGAAAGGATTCGAACCTCTGACCCCCAGATTCGTAGTCTGGTGCTCTATCCAGCTGAGCTACGGGCGCCTGGAACGTCGGGCTAGGCCTCGGCCGTTCGTGAGCGGTAACTAGCCAAGTCCCGGCGGGATTGCAAGCGATTCTGCGAGGGGCTGTCGTGTTTGTTGCAAATGGGAGCGGAGGCGGCCGTCGCAGGGCGATCATGAGTTGCCCGAGGGGGCGGGGAGGGCGCCGGGGAGCTGGATCTCGAAGCGCGCGCCGGGCGTCGTGGAGGCGCCGAGCCGGATCTGCCCGCCATGCGCCTTGACGATCTCGGCGACGATCGCGAGGCCAAGGCCCGTGCCTCCTGCGCGCGTCGACCCGCGGAAGGCCTGAAAGAGATGATCGCGCGCGGCCGGCCCGAGGCCCGGACCGGTGTCCTCGATGACGAGGCGAAGGAGACCGTCGCCGGGCGCCTCGGCGAAGATGGCGATGCGCCGCACGATCGCGTCGCCGCTCTCGCCCTCGAGCGCCTGGACCGCATTGCGCACGAGATTGGACAAGGCACGGAAGAACTGCTCGGGATCGAGGTCGGCCTCGATCTTCGGATCGACGCCGTTGACGAGTTCGATCCGCTGTTCCGGTGTGACGAGCTGCGTCTCGAAGACGTCCTCCACGAGGCGATGGAGGAGCGTCAGCCGGCGCACCGGCCGGCTTTCGGCCGCGCGCCCGTAGGCGAGCACCGATTGGGTATAGTGGAGCGCGCGATCGAGGCTGCGGATCAGGACCGGGGTGAAGCGCTGGACCTGCGCGTCCGGCACGTCGGCCAGACGGTCGGAGATCAGCTGCGCCGAGGCGAGGATGTTGCGCAGGTCGTGGTTGATTTTGGAGACCGCAAGGCCGAGGTCGGCCAGGCGCCGCTGCTGGCGCAGCGTGTCGGCCAGCACCCCTTGCATCCCGGCGAGCTCCCGCTCGGCGATGCCGAGCTCGTCGCTGCGCCCGCTCGGGCGGAGGATCAGCGACGGGTCCTCCGGATCGGCGCCGAAGCGCACCAGCGCGCGCGTCAGCGAACGGATCGGCCGCAGGAGGAAGAGGCTGATCGCGCCGAAGACGAGAAGTCCGGTGAAGCTCGCGATGCCGAGCGACAGGAGAAGGATGTTGCGCGAGTTGACGAGCATCGCGCGGCGCAGCGGCGCCTCATCGAAGACGATCTCGCCGGTCATCGTCCCGTCGCCGATCGCGCCGACGAGGCGAATCGTGCGCGGCCGGTGGCTGAGAAGCGTGTCGAAGGCGGCGAGCACCGAATCGATGCGGCTCTCCTTGGTCAGGTCGACCTGCTCGTCGACGCTGACGAGATCGGGTGCCCGCGCCAGGAGCTCGGTCGAGCCCGGGCGCCGGATCGCGATGAGGCGCGCATCCAGCGCATGGAGAAGCTCGCTCTCTTGGTCGGGAGACAGGAGGAGGCCGCCTTCGGCGAAATCCGCCATCAGGGTGGCCACCGAGACGGTCTCCAGCTTCGATTGAAGCCAGTCGAGGCGGAAGCGCGCGATCGAGGGCACGAAGACCAGCACCTCGGCCCCCATGACGGCGACCACCGTCAGGGCGAACAGCCGGGTCGACAGCCGCCTGGCAAAGCGGGGACGCGTGTCCTCCCGTGGCTTCGCTTCGTTGGTGGCTCGTGTCATCAAGGATCCAACGCCCGGGGCGGACTGGCGTCGCAGATAAGGGAAACGTGACGCAAGCCTAGGGGATCGTCGCGCCCGGGTCATCCCGAAAGGGCGTAAACGAGCGTCCAGGCGGGCCGATGCCTCGCGGAATGGCCCGCAGCCGTCGTCATCGGGGCGGAGGCGATTGACTTGGTCCCGGCTTCCTCCTTATAAGCGCGCCCACAGACGGATGCCGGGTCGGATGGGGCTTGCCCATGCGGATCTTTCGTGCGTTCGACGTTCGAATTGAACCCATAGAAGATCAAGAGGTCCGCAGGTCCACTGCGGGATACGACCATGAAGCGCACCTACCAGCCCTCCAAGCTCGTCCGCAAGCGTCGCCACGGCTTCCGCGCCCGCATGGCCACGACCGGCGGCCGCAAGGTCATCGCGGCTCGCCGCGCTCGCGGCCGCAAGCGCCTGTCGGCTTGACGCCGAGGCCTTCCGGCTCCAGCGGACCCGCGATCTGCAGACTGACGAAGCGTGCCGAGTTTCTGGCCGCGAGACGGGGCCGTCGCTTGAACGGCCCCTTCTTTTTGATCGAGGCCCTGGACCGTGCCGATGGCGGCGCGGCCCGCTACGGCCTCACCGTGACGCGCAAGGTCGGAAACGCGGTGGAGCGCAATCGCATCCGCCGACGTCTTCGTGAGGCCATCCGCACCGTGTGCGGGGCTGACATGGCCGCTGGCTTCGACTATGTGATCGTCGCCCGTCGCGAGCTTCTCACCCTGCCGTTCGAGACGCTCACGGGCGAGCTATCGAGGCGCGTCGCCAAGGTGCAGGCGCACAAGCCGGCGCCCGCAACGCCTCCTCCGGGGATCTGACCTTCCATGGAAAACAGCCGCAATTTCCTGATCGCCATGGCGTTGTCGATCGCCGTTCTGGTCGGGTGGCAGTTCCTCGTCATCAACCCGCGCATGGAAGCGGAGCGGCTCGCCACGCAGAGCGCCGAAGCGACCCTTCAGACGCCGACGACGCCCGCCGGAACGCCCCAGGAAGGGGCCGTGTCGCCGGCCGGGCGCGAAAGCGTCGTGCCGACGACGCAGACGCCCGCCGTGGACGGGCAGACCCGCGAGGCGGCGCTCGCCGCTTCCCCGCGCATCGCCATCGACACGCCGTCGCTGTCGGGCTCGATCAATCTCCAGGGCGCGCGGCTCGATGATCTGCGCCTGAAGAACTACCACGAGACCGTCGACGACTCTTCGCCGACGATCGTGCTCCTGTCACCCGAGACGATCGGCTCCAATGCCTATTTCATGGAGTTCGGCTATTCGGGCCAAGGGGCAGGCGCGCTGCCCGGGCCCGGCACGCTGTGGCAGGCCGAGGGCAACCAGACCCTGACGCCCCAGACGCCCGTGACGCTGACCGCGTCGAACGAGGCGGGCGTTACCTTCACGCGCCGCATCTCGATCGACGCGCAGTCGATGTTCACGGTCGAGGACAGCGTGCGCAACGACGGCGCGGCCGCGGTCACCCTGTCGCCCTACGGGCGTTCGGTGCGCTTCTCCAAGCCCGAGCACGCCGCCGCCTTCGTGATCTTCGAGGGCCTCATCGGCCATCTCGGCGAGGACGGCCTCCAGGAGGTCACCTACAAGAACATCGAGGAGGACGGCCGCGTCTCGCCGGCCAAGACCCCGGTCGGCTGGATCGGCATCACCGACAAGTACTGGGCGACGGCGCTGGTGCCCGCCGCCGGCATCGGCACGTTCCAGCCGAACTTCCGCTATTCGGCGGACGGGCGGGCCTTCTACCAGTCCGACTATCTCGCCGACCCGATCACGATCCAGCCGGGCACGACGCTCGACACCACGACGCGGGCGTTCGCCGGCGCCAAAGTCGTCGACACGATCAACGGCTACGAGGAAAACCTCGGCATCGCCCATTTCGGCCAGCTGATCGACTGGGGCTGGTTCTATTTCATCACCGAGCCGATGTTCCACTACATCGACTGGCTCTATCGCTTCACCGGCAATTTCGGCATCGCGATCATCCTGGTCACCGTGTCGCTCAAGATCCTGTTCTTCCCGCTGGCGTCGAAGTCCTACCGCTCGATGGCGCGCATGAAGACCGTGCAGCCCAAGATCGCCGAGCTGCGCGAGAAATACGCCGACGACCGGGTGAAGCAGCAGCAGGAGATGATGCGGATCTACAAGGAGGAGAAGATCAACCCGGCGGCGGGCTGCTGGCCGGTGCTGGTCCAGATCCCCGTGTTCTTCGCGCTCTACAAGGTGCTCTACGTCACCATCGAGATGCGGCACGCGCCCTTCTTCGGCTGGATCCAGGATCTGGCGGCGCCCGATCCGACGAGCGTGTTCAACCTGTTCGGGCTGATCCCGATCACCCTGCCGCATCTCCTGATGGTGGGCATCTGGCCGATCCTGATGGGCATCACGATGTTCATCCAGATGAAGCTGAACCCGACGCCGCCGGACCCGGCGCAGCAGATGATCTTCACCTGGATGCCGATCATCTTCACCTTCATGATGGCCTCGTTCCCGGCCGGCCTCGTGATCTACTGGACCGTCAACAACACGCTCTCGATCACGCAGCAGACCGTGATCATGAAGCGGCACGGCGCCAAGATCGAGCTCTGGGACAACCTGCGCGACACGTTCCGTCGCAAGAAGACGAGCTGAGACGAGCGGGCGGAGCCATCGAAGGCTCCGCCCGCTTCGCCTTCCCGCCGCGGTGGACGCGCCGCCGGCAAGGCCGTAAGAAGCGGTCATGTCCCTTGGCCCCGATCCCCGAGCGGTGCACCCCGTGCCCGCCCACCAGCGCATCGTCTTCCTGCGCAACGTCGTCACCGCGCCCGATGTCGAGATCGGCGAGTACACCTACTACGACGATCCCGACGCGGCGCTGCTCTTCGACACGCGCAACATCCTCCACCATTACGAGTTCCTCGGCGACAAGCTGGTGATCGGCCGCTTCTGCGCCATCGCCACCGGGGCGCGCTTCGTGATGAACGGGGCGAACCACGCGATGACGGGCTTCTCGACCTACCCGTTCAACATCTTCGGCGGCGGCTGGGAGGTCGGGTTCGACTTCACCACCATCGCCGCCGGCAACAAGGGCGATACCACGGTCGGCAACGACGTGTGGATCGGCGCCGATGCCCTGATCCTGCCGGGCGTCACGATCGGCGACGGCGCGATCATCGCGGCGTCGAGCGTCGTGTCGCGCGACGTCGCGCCCTATTCGATCGTCGCGGGCAACCCGGCGAGCGAGCGGCGGCGGCGGTTCGAGCCGGAGATCGTGACGCGCCTCCTGGCGCTCCGCTGGTGGGACTGGCCGATCGACAGGATCGGCCGAAACCTTGCCGCCATCCGCGGCGCAGACATCGACGCGCTGGAGAAGGCGGCATGAGCGAGACGCAGGACAACCACGCGACGGCCGGCACCGACGGGGGCGAGGAGCGCCGCCTGTTCTTCGCACGCCCTTGGGTCTTCATCCGCGGCGTGCCTGCGATGAAGTTCCTGCCGCCGGAGGGGCCGCCCGAGGTCGCCTTCGCCGGGCGCTCCAATGTCGGCAAGTCGTCGCTGATCAACGGGATCGTCGGCCAGAAGGGGCTCGCGCGCACCTCCAACACGCCGGGGCGCACGCAGGAGCTGAACTACTTCGTGCCCGACGGCTACTCCGGCGAGGCCGGCGACCTGCCGCCGATCGCGCTCGTCGACATGCCCGGCTACGGCTACGCGCAGGCCCCGAAGGAGCAGGTCGACGCCTGGACCAAGCTCGTCTTCGACTACCTGCGCGGGCGCGCGACGCTGAAGCGCGTCTTCGTTCTGATCGACGCCCGCCACGGCATCAAGAAGAACGACGCCGACGTCATGGCGCTGCTCGACAAGGCGGCGGTGTCCTACCAGATCGTGCTGACCAAGGCCGACAAGATCTCGGCACTCGCGTTGCCCAAGCTCGAGGCCGCGACCCGCGAGGCGATCCGCAAGCGGCCGGCGGCTTTCCCGGAAATCATCGCGACGTCGTCGGAGAAGGGCTTCGGGATCGAGGACGTGCAGGCCGCGATCGCCTTCTTTGCCGAAGGGCGCGGCTGAGGTCGCCGAGCCTTAAGGGTGTCGGGCGATCCCGTGCGCGTCAGGCGCGCCGGGGTCCGTATCCCGCCATGAAGAGGCGAACCGCGGAGGCGACCACACGCGCCATCTCGTCGTCCGAGATCGCGGGCGCCTCGTCGTCGAAGAAGCGCCGGCGCAGGATGCCGGCGGTGGCGAGTTCCACGAACTGGGCGGCCGCCAGGGCGACGTCGGGGATCTCCAGCGTGCCGGCCGCGCAGGCCTTTTCGAGATAGGCCGACAGCAGGGCAAGGCCTCGCTGTGGCCCATGCCGGTAGAACTCGCGCCCGACCTCGGGCATGCGGGCGGCGACCGCGATCACCGTGCGCTTGGCATGCATCGCCTCGGGCGACATCACGAGCCGCGCAAGGCGCTGCCCGTAGCGCAGGAGCGTGTCGGCGGGGTCGCCGGGATCGGTGAGAAGCGCCTCCACTTCGGCGAGATAAGCTTCCCGCTCGCACTCGATGAGCGCGCGGAACAGCTCTTCCTTCGACCGGAAGTAGACGTAGAGCGTCGATTTCGAGACGCCGGCCTCGCGCACCACGTCGTTCATCGAGGCCGCATCGAAGCCGAGACCCACGAACGCCCGGCGGGCGCCCTCGAGGATCTGTCGTCGCTTGGTCGGGTCCTCGCCCGCTGCGGCACGACGATCGCTGGGCGTCGACGGGGTCTGTACGAGTTCTGGGAGAGCGGTCACGGTTTCGAGAGCACTTTTCGATAAGGGTGCCGAAATAATCCAGGCGTCGGCAGGGATCACCCTTGCCCTGCCCGGTCATCACGTCTATGTCAACGTCGAACCGAACGGTTCGGTTCGATTTGGGTTCTGCCACTATGTCGAAGTCCGCGTCTCAAAAGTCAAACCCTTCGCTCGACGCCGAGCGCATGTCCGACACGCCGAAGCTCGAGGTCGTCGGCCGCAAGACGGGCGAGAGCGCGCCGCCGGCCGCCAAGTCGGCCGACGCCGCCCCGTCGACGAAGAAGAAGGGCGGGATCGGCAAGAAGCTGCTCCTGCCGCTCGTCATCGTGGCGGCGCTCGGCGGCGGTGCGTGGTACGGCCACCAGTGGTGGGTGGACGGGCGCTTCCTCGTCTCGACCGACGACGCCTATGTCGGCGCCGACATGGCGGTGATGACGCCGAAGGTGACGGGCTATGTCCGCTCCGTGCCGGTGATCGAGAACCAGCCGGTGAAGGCGGGCGACCCGATCATCGAGATCGATCCGGGCGACTACGAACTCGCCCTGCGCTCCGCCGAAGCCAAGATCTCTTCGCAGAAGGCGGCGATCGGCTCGATCGAGGCCCAGCGCGAGGCCGCGCTCGGTCAGGTCGGCGAGGCGGAGGCCAACGTCACGGTGGCGGACGCCGCGGTCGGTCAGGCGGCGCTCAACCTTCAGCGCGCCGAGCAGCTCGCCCGCACCGGAGCCGGTGCCCAGGCGCCGCTCGATCAGGCCCGCTCCGCCAAGGCCGAGGCCGATGCGAAGCTCGTCGGCGCCAAGGCCGCGGTGACATCGGCCAAGGCCAATGTTGGCGTCCTGGATGCCCAGATCAACCAGGGCAACACGACGCTCGAGGGCCTCGAGGTCGCGCGCGATCAGGCGGCCCGCGACCTCTCCTTCACGACGCTGCGCGCGCCCTATGACGGCGTGATCGGCAACCTGTCGGTGCAGGAGGGCGATCTCGTGTCGCCGAGCCGCCGGCTCGCCTCCGTGGTGCCGCTCGACAAGATCTACGTGGACGCGAACTTCAAAGAGACGCAGCTCCACGAGATCCAGGTCGGCGAGACCGTGCGCATCGAGGTCGATGCCCTGCCGGGCGTCGAGGTGAAGGGAACCGTGGTCTCGCTCGCCCCGGCCTCGGGCTCGGTCTTCTCGCTGCTGCCGGCCGACAACGCGACCGGCAACTTCACCAAGATCGTCCAGCGCGTGCCGGTGCGCGTCGCGGTCGATCCGGCCGAGGCCGCCAAGGGCAACCTGCGGCCGGGCCTGTCGGTGACGGCCTCGGTCGATACCCGCACGGCGCCGGCCGGCTCGCACGCTCTCGCCGAGGCCGACTAACCCCCACCCTTCGTCACGGCCGGTCCCGCTTGGGACCGGCAAGGCAGGCTCCTATGTCGTCGATCACCGCCGATACGCCCGTCGCTCGGGCCGATGCGGATCATGTCCCCGCGCGCCGTGTCCTGGCCTTCATGGCCATGGTCTTCGGCATGTTCATGTCGATCCTCGACATCCAGATCGTCTCGGCCTCGCTCGCCGAGATCCAGGCCGGTCTGTCCGCCTCGTCCGACGAGGTGGCCTGGGTCCAGACCGCCTACCTCATCGCCGAAGTCATCATGATCCCCCTGTCCGGGTTCCTCGCCCGGATGCTGTCGACGCGCATCCTCTTCACGCTCGCGGCGGCCGGCTTCACGGCCGCCTCGGCGCTCTGCGCGACGGCGACCAACATCGACCAGATGATCCTCTACCGGGCGCTGCAGGGCTTCATCGGCGGCGCCATGATCCCGAGCGTCTTCGCGGCCGCCTTCACGATCTTCCCGCCGTCCAAGCGCGCCGTGGTCTCGCCGATGATCGGCCTCGTGGCGACGCTTGCGCCGACCATCGGCCCGACGGTCGGCGGCTATCTCAGCCATGCGATGAGCTGGCACTGGCTCTTCCTCGTCAACGTGCCCTTCGGCATCGTCGTTACGCTCGCGGTCTGGAATCTCGTCGATTTCGACAAGCCGGACCTGTCGCTCTTCTCGCGCTTCGACTGGTACGGCCTGTTCGGGATGGCCGCCTTCCTCGGCGCCCTGGAATACGTCCTCGAAGAGGGCCCGCTCGACGACTGGTTCGAGGACGAGGTGATCGTCGTCATGACCGTGGTGCTGGTCGTCGGCGCGCTCGTGTTCTTCTGGCGCGCCTTCACGGCGAAGGAGCCGATCGTCGACCTCACGGCGTTCAAGAACCGCAACTTCGCCTTCGGCTCCCTGTTCTCCTTTATCATGGGCGTCGGCCTCTACGGCCTGACCTACCTCTACCCGGTCTATCTCGGGCGCATCCGCGGCTACGATTCGCTGATGATCGGCGAGACGATGTTCGTTTCGGGCATGGCGATGTTCTTCACCGCGCCGATCTCGGGCAAGTTGTCCACCCGGCTCGATCCGCGCGTGATGATGGCGATCGGCTTCGTCTCCTTCGGCCTCGGAACCTGGCTGATGACGGGCATCACCCACGACTGGGACTTCTACGAGCTCCTGATCCCGCAGATCCTGCGCGGTTTCGGGCTGATGATGGCGATGGTGCCGATCAACAACATCGCGCTCGGCACCCTGCCGCCGCAGGTGATCAAGGGTGCCTCGGGCCTCTACAACCTGACGCGCAACCTCGGCGGCGCCGTCGGCCTCGCGCTCATCAACACGATGATCAACGATCGCACGGCGCTGCACTACGATCGCCTCGCCGAGCGGGTGCGCTGGGGCAGCCAGGTCGCCGAGGACCGGATGGCCGAGATCGCCGCCAACCTGTCGGCGGCGGGCATCGACGGCAACCAGGCGGCGATCGGCCAGATGGTTCAGCTGGTGAAGCGCGAGGCGTCGGTGATGGCCTTCTCCGACGTGTTCCTGTTCCTGACCGGGCTGTTCGTGGCGCTCTGCGCGCTTTGCGTCTTCGTCCAGAAACCGCAGGTCGGCGTGAAGGTCGACGCCCACTGACGGGGGCGCGGCCGGCGGTGGTTCAGCGCCGGCCGAACTCGTCGAGCCGCGCCTTGATGCGGCGGAAGAGGTCGCGATAGGCCTCGAGGATCTGCCCGCGGCTGCCGGATACGGCTGAGGGGTCCGGCATCGGCCAGAACTCCACCGCGGTCGCGTCCGACTCCGTCGCGCTCATCGCCGCGTGGTGGGCTTCCGGCGACAGGGTGACGATGAGGTCGAAGAACCCGTCGGCGAGGTCCTCGTATTTCTGCGGCTTGCGGTCGCCGAGGCTGAGGCCCTCCTCGGCGAGGATCACGTCCACGAACGGGTCGCGCTCGCCGTCCTTGACGCCCGCCGAGGCGACGTAGGTGCCGGGCAGCACGGACCGCGCGATGGCCTCGGCCATGGGCGAGCGGATCGCGTTCATCCCGCAGACGAACAGGATCGAACCCGGACGCTTCGCGCTGCCGCCGGTCTCGCTCAAGGGCGGCCCCTGGTTGTCGATCGGCTGTTCTGCGGGTGATCCATCACAGCCCCTCGTTTCAGTTGCGCCGATGCAGGACGCAGATCAGCGTGAACAGGCGCCGCGCCGTATCCTTGTCGAGCGTGATCTTGCCGGCCAGGCGCTCGCGCAGGAGGTCCGAGCCGTCATTGTGGATGCCGCGCCGGCCCATGTCGATGGCCTCGATCTGCGAGGGCGTCGAGGAGCGGATCGCCTCGTAATAGCTGTCGCAGATCAGGAAGTAGTCGCGGATCACCCGCTTGAAGGGGGTCAGCGACAGGTGATGCGCGGTGAGCGACACGCCCGCCTCGTCGGCGATGTCGAAGACGAGGCGGCGGTCCGCCAGCGCCAGCTTCAGCCGGAAGCGCTCGCCGGAGACGCCCTCGGGCTCGAAGAGGTTCTCCTCGATCAGATCGAAGATCGCCACCGCCCGCTCGTGCTCGATGTCGGCGGAGGCGCGCCCCACCGTTTCGTCGAGATCCACCGAGATCAGCTTGCCCGCCATTCCGGCTCCCTAGAGGTTCAGCCGCACGGCGACGGAGCGGGCATGCGCGTCGAGGCCCTCGACGCGCGCGATCTCGATCGCGGCGGGCCCGAGCGCGCGCAGCGCCTCGGCCGACAGCTGGAGGATCGAGGTGCGCTTGACGAAGTCGAGCACCGAGAGGCCCGACGAGAAGCGCGCCGAGCGCGCCGTCGGGAGCACATGGTTGGAGCCGCCGACATAGTCGCCGATCACCTCCGGCGTATGGCGCCCGAGGAACACGGCGCCCGCGTTGCGGATGCGGGCGAACATCGCGTCCGGATCGGCGGTCGCGATCTCCAGATGTTCGGCGGCGATCCGGTCGGCGAGCGGCGGTGCCTCGGTCAGGAGATCGGAGACGACGACCGTCGCGCCGAACTCGTCCCAGCTCGCGCGCGCCGTCTCGGCCCGCGACAGGCGCTGGAGCTGACGCTCGACCGCCGTCTCCACGGCGCTCGCGAAGGCGGGGGAATCGGTGAGGAGGATCGACTGCGCCGAGCGGTCGTGCTCGGCCTGCGCGAGGAGGTCGGCGGCGATCCAGTCGGGGTCGTTGTCGGCGTCCGCGATCACCAGCACCTCGGACGGACCGGCGATCATGTCGATGCCGACCGTGCCGAACACCTGGCGCTTGGCGCTCGCGACATAGGCGTTGCCGGGGCCGACGATCTTGGCGACCGGCGCGATCGTCGCCGTGCCGTAGGCGAGGGCGGCCACCGCCTGCGCTCCGCCGATGCGGTAGATCTCGTCGACGCCCGCGATCCGCGCGGCGGCCAGCACCAGAGGGTTCAGCGCGCCGCGCATCGCCGGCACCACCATGGCGATGCGCGAGACGCCCGCGACCTTGGCGGGAACCGCGTTCATCAGGACCGAGGAGGGATAGCTCGCCGCGCCGCCCGGCACATAGAGGCCGACCGATTCCACCGCCGTCCAACGGCTGCCGAGCACGGCGCCGATCTCGTCCTCGTAGCGGTCGTCCTTCGGTCGCTGCCGCTCGTGATGGCTGGTGATGCGTCGGTGGGCGAGGGCGAGGGCGTCGAGCGTCTCGCGCGGCGTTGCGCGGAAGGCCGCCTCGATCTCCGCCTCGCCGACGCGCAGGGTTTCCGGCGAGAGCGTCAGCTGGTCGAACCGTTCGGTGAAGGCGATCAGCGCCGCGTCGCCGTCCCGGCGCACCTCGTCGAGGATGGCGCGCACCGTGGCTTCCACGTCGGCCGAGACCTCGCGCTTGGCGGCGAGGAGGTCGCGGAACCGGGCTTCGAAGTCCGGTTCGGCGGCGTTCAGCCTCTGGGGCAAGGCGCGGATCTCCCTCGGGCTGGACGGCCGGGCGCCGGGCGCCGCGTCAGACCCGGTGGAACGGGCGCGACGGGGTGCTCCAGGCGGCGCCGAGATCGGCCAGCTGGACCTCGATACATTCGACTTGGAGCCTTATCGCGGCTTCGCCCGCAAAGACAAGCTCGATCGAGCCGGACGGATCGTCGCCCGGCATCCAGCGCAGCGCAAGCAGCGACAGGACGTCCTCGGGCGCCGCGAGGTCGATGCCGGTGCGGCTGGCGGATAGGACGCGGTCGAAGCGCAGGACGCTGCGCCGGCGCTCCCCCGGCTCGGGCTTGGCGAACCAGCGGCGCGGGCGGGCGGCTTCCCAGGCGAAGCGGTTCATCGGCACGAGGAGGCGGCCCGCCCGCCCGTCGAGCTGCAGATCGCCGACGCGCAGCACCGCGTCCTGGACATGCGCCGAGACGATCGCGAGATCCTCGGCGTCGAGGGCGTTGAGGCGAAGCGGGTCCATGGCGTCGGGTCGAGTTTCCATGCCGGCGCATCTAGCGCGTTCGGGCGCCGGGGAAGGGGCGTCCGAACGCGGAAGGGGTGGGCGTCAGCCCGTTCCCTTTTCGCCAAGAGCGGCCAGCACGCGCGCCCAGGAGCGCTGGCCCTTGGCGAAGGACGACATCTCGTACTTCTCGTTCGGCGAATGGATGCGGTCGTCGCCGAGACCGAAGCCGATCAGGAGCGAGGGCATGCCGAGCCGCCGCTTGAACTCGCCGACCACCGGGATCGAGCCGCCCATGCCGATCATCACGGCCGGCTTCGGCCACTCGTCCGACAGGGCCTCACGGGCCGTCGTGAGGACGGGCGAATCGAAGGGAAGCTGGATCGCCGGCGAGCCGCCGTGCTCGTGGAACTCCGCCGTGCAGTCGGCCGGCAGGCGCTCGGCGACGAAGGCACGGAAGCTCTCCCGGATCTTGGCCGGGTCCTGGTCGAAGACGAGGCGGAAGGAGACCTTGGCATGGGCCTCCGCCGCGATCACCGTCTTGAAGCCCTTGCCGGTGTAGCCGCCCTCGATGCCGTTGACCTCGGCGGTCGGGCGCGACCACGTCTGCTCCAGCACCGAGCGGCCCTTTTCGCCGGCGGGAACCGACAGGCCGACGGAGCCGAGGAACTCGTCCTGCGAGAAGGGCAGCTCGTTCCAGACGCGGCGCACGTCCTCGGGCAGATCCGGCACGCCGTCGTAGAAGCCCGGCAGGGTGACGCGGCCGTCCGCGTCGTGAAGGTCGGCGAGGATCTTCGCCAGAACGCGGATCGGGTTGGCGGCCGCGCCGCCGAAATAGCCGGAATGAAGGTCCATCGACGCCGCGCGGATGGTGATCTCCTCGCCGACGAGGCCGCGCAGGCCGGTCGAGATCGCGGGCGTCTCGCGGTCCCACATGTTGGTGTCGCAGATCAGCGCGACGTCGGCGGTGAGCTCGGCCTTGTTGGCGTCGAGGAAGGGGAGGAGCGAGGGCGAGCCGGACTCCTCCTCGCCCTCGAGGAAGATCGTGACCGAGCAGGGCAGGCCGCCGGTCTCGGCGATGAAGGCGCGGCAGGCCTCGACGAAGGTCATCAGCTGACCCTTGTCGTCAGCGGAACCGCGCCCGGTGATGCGCCGCGTGCCGTCCGGCATGGTCACGACCTTTGGGTCGAACGGATCGGCATCCCAGAGGTTGAGCGGATCGACCGGCTGGACGTCGTAGTGGCCGTAGAACAGGACGTGCGGCGAGCCCTCGGGACCCTTGCGGTGGGCGACGACCATCGGGTGGCCGGCGGTCTCGGCGACGCGCGCCGCAAAGCCGATCGCCTCGAGATCGCCGGTCAGCCACTCGGCGGCGCGGCGGCAGTCCGCGGCATAGGCCGGGTCGGTCGAGATGGAGGGGATGCGCAGGAGGTCCTGCAGGCGCTCCACCGAGCGGTCGAGATTGAGGTCGAGACAGGCGAGCACGCTGTCGAGGTCGGCCATGGAAACGCCCTTTCGCTGGCGTCGCGGGGCGCTGACGCCCCGGACGGGTCCGGCCTTGCGATAGCGCGCCTCGGCGCCGGACGCAAAGCGCGAACGGCAAGCCAGTTCTGTCGCGCCTGCGCAACAGGCGGGGCGAAATCGATGTGCGGGGATTGGAGTGAGGTGAGAAAAGAGCCGTCGCGGACTGGAGGGGGGTTGTCGCGACGGCTCCTTCTCAATAGAGCGGGATCCCGTGAGGGGGGATGGGATCGTCCGCTCCGACATTCGGCTCAAAGCGGGGGACGAGCTTGAGGCCGAAGCACGACGTCATCGTGTGCGTCGTTGCTCAGAAAATGCGCCTTGACAGGTTTAAGTTCAATGGGACTCGATCACGAACGCGTGATCGAAGGCATTAAACCTTTGTAATCTGAAACCCGTGCGCATGGCAGGAAACGCAGGGGTTGCGGAGACCTTCCCGCCCCCGGCGCGATGGACAGGACGCGCCCCCCGCGATACGACCCGTCCCATGCAAAAGGGCGATCATCTCTTCCTCGTCGACGGTTCGGCCTACATCTTCAGGGCCTACCATGCGCTGCCGCCGCTGACGCGCAAATCCGACGGGATGCCGGTGGGCGCCGTGTCGGGCTTCTGCAACATGCTGTGGAAGCTTGTCGAAGAGTCCCGCGACACCTCGGTCGGCGTCGCGCCGACGCATTTCGCCGTCATCTTCGACCACTCCTCGACGACGTTCCGCAACGCGCTCTACGACGGCTACAAGGCCAACCGCCCGGCGCCGCCCGAAGACCTTCGCCCGCAGTTCGGCCTGATCCGCGAGGCGGTGCGCGCCTTCGACCTGCCCTGCGTCGAGAAGGAGGGCTTCGAGGCCGACGACCTGATCGCGACCTATGCCCGGCTCGCGCGGGAAGCCGGCGGGGACGTGACGATCGTCTCCTCCGACAAGGACCTGATGCAGCTCGTCGGGCCCGGCGTCATCCTCTACGACCAGATGAAGGACAAGCGCCTCGGCCCGGAGGAGGTGCGCGAGAAGTTCGGCGTCTATCCCGAAAAGATGATCGACCTCCAGGCGCTGGTCGGCGACAGTTCCGACAACGTGCCCGGCATTCCCGGCATCGGCCCGAAGACCGCGGCCGATCTCCTGGAGACTTTCGGCACGCTGGAGGCGCTCTTGGAGCGCGCGGGCGAGATCAAACAGGCCAAGCGCCGCGAATCGATCGTCGCCAACGCCGAGCAGGCGCGCCTTTCGAAGCGCCTCGTCACGCTCGACCAGAACACGCCGCTCGACGTGGCCCTCGACGACCTCTTCATCCACGAGCCGGACGGCGAGAAGCTCGTCGCCTTCCTGAAGGCGATGGAGTTCACGACGCTGACGCGCCGCGTCGCCGCCAAGCTCGGCACCGACGCCGCCGACGTCGCGCCCGCCAAAGTGGACGCCAAGGCCCCCGCGCGCGGGCCCGACCTCGATGCGGCCGCGCCGGCCGGCGACGCGCAGCTCGCCATGAGCCCGAAGGCGCTGGCCGCCGAGCGCCTGGCCGCGGCCGCCTCGCAGCCCATCGACCGCTCCGCCTACGTGACCATCCGCGACGCGGCGACGCTCGAGCGCTGGATCGCGCGCGCCTACGAGACCGGCATCCTCGCCTTCGACACCGAGACGACCTCGCTCGATGCGATGAAGGCCGATCTCGTCGGCCTGTCCTTCGCCGTGGCGCCGGGCGAGGCCGCCTATGTCCCGATCGCCCATGTCGGCGAGGGGGCGGGCGACCTCCTGTCGGGCGACGAGGCGAAGGAGGGCGTCGGCGCGCAGATCCCGCTCGGACGCGTGCTCGATCTCCTGAAGCCGGTGCTGACCGATCCCGCGATCCTGAAGATCGGCCAGAACGTCAAGTACGACTATCTCGTCATGCTCCGGCACGGGATCGCGCTCGCGCCTTTCGACGACACGATGCTGATCTCCTACGTGCTCGACGCCTCGTCGTCGCTCGAGGGGCATGGCATGGACGAATTGTCCGAGCGCCTCCTCGGCCACAAGCCGATCAGCTACCGCGAGCTCGTCGGCACCGGCAAGGCGGCCAAGGCCATCGCCGCCTGCCCGATCGACAGGGTGACGGAATACGCCGCCGAGGACGCCGACGTGACGCTGCGCCTCTGGCGGGTGCTCAAACCCCGGCTCGCCGCCGAGGGCATGGTCTCGGTCTACGAGCGGCTGGAGCGGCCCCTCGTGCCCGTCCTCGCCCGCATGGAGGAGCGCGGCATCCGCGCCGACCGGCAGATCCTGTCGCGCTTGTCCGGCCGGTTCGCGCAGAAGGCGGCGGGCCTTGAGGCCGACATCCACATTTTGGCCGGCGAGCCCTTCAACGTCGGCTCGCCCAAGCAGCTCGGCGAGGTCCTGTTCGACAATTTGGGGCTGCCGGGCGGCAAGAAGACCAAGACCGGGCAGTGGGCGACCGACGCCAAGCTCCTGGAAGACCTCGCAGCCCAGGGCCACGACCTGCCGCGCCGCATCGTCGACTGGCGCCAGATCACCAAGCTGAAGGGCACCTATACCGACGCGCTGCCGGTCTACATGGACGCGAACGAGCGCATCCACACGTCCTACTCGCTGGCCTCGACGACGACCGGCCGCCTGTCCTCCTCGGAGCCCAACCTCCAGAACATTCCCGTGCGCACGCAGGAGGGCCGCGAGATCCGCACCGCCTTCGTCGCGGCGGGCGGTCACAAGCTCCTGTCGGCCGACTACAGCCAGATCGAGCTGCGGCTCCTCGCCCACATGGCCGAGATCCCGCAGCTCGTCGAAGCCTTCCAGTCGGGCCAGGACATCCACGCGACCACCGCGTCGGAAATGTTCGGCGTGCCCGTGGAAGGCATGCCGTCCGACGTGCGCCGCCGCGCCAAGGCGATCAACTTCGGCATCGTCTACGGCATCTCGGCCTTCGGCCTCGCCGCCCAGCTCGCGATCCCGCAAGGGGAGGCGGCAAGCTACATCAAGCGCTATTTCGAGCGCTTCCCTGGCATTCGCGACTTCATGGACCGCACCAAGGCCTTCGCCAAGGAGACGGGCTATGTCGAGACCCTGTTCGGCCGGCGCGCGCACTATCCCGACATCCGCTCGAGCAACCCCCAGGTGCGCGCGGCCGTCGAACGCGCCGCGATCAACGCCCCGATCCAGGGCACGGCCGCCGACATCATCCGCCGCGCGATGATCCGCATGGAGGATGCGCTGCGCGCCGAGCGCCTGTCGGCCCGCATGCTCCTGCAGGTGCACGACGAACTCGTGTTCGAGGTACCGGACGAGGAGATCGAGGCGACGATCCCGGTGGTGAAGCGCGTCATGGAGGGCGCGGCCGACCCGGTGGTGGAACTCGTCGTGCCGCTCGTCGTCGACGCGCGGGCCGCCGGCAACTGGGACGAGGCACACTAGAGATGAGCGACATGAACGCGCCGAGCCCCCGCGACCGACTGATCGTCGGCCTCGACGTATCCTCGCGCGGCGAGGCCGAGGCGATCGTCACGGAGCTCGAGGACGAGGTCGGCTTCTACAAGATCGGCTACCAGCTCGGCTTTGCCGGCGGACTGCCGCTCGTCGGGGAACTCGCCCGCATGGGCAAGAAGGTCTTCCTCGACCTCAAGCTGCACGACATCTCCAATACGGTGGAAAAGGGGATCGAGAGCATCGCGGGGCTCGGCGCCGCGATGACCACGATCCACGCCTATCCGCAGGTGATGCGCGCGGCCGCCCGGGCGGCGGAGGGCACGAGCCTCTGCGTCCTCGGCGTCACGGTCCTCACCTCCCTCTCCGACGAGGATCTTCGAGAGTCCGGCTACGGCGGTTCGGTATCGGACCTCGTGGAGCTGCGCGCGCGCCAGGCGGCGGACGCCGGGATCGGCGGCATCGTCGCCTCGGCGCAGGAGGCGGCACTGGTGCGCGAGCTTCTCGCACCCGGCATGGCGCTGGTGACGCCCGGCATCCGCCCCGTCGGCAGCGAGGCCGGCGACCAGAAGCGCGTCGTCACCCCCGGCGATGCCCTGCGCAACGGCTCCACCCATCTCGTCGTCGCGCGGCCCATCATCGCGGCCCCCGACCGCCTGGCCGCCGCCCGCGCGATCCTCGCCGAAATGCGCGACGCCTGAACAGGAGACCACCCATGCCGAAGGCCTACTGGATCGCCCGCGTCGACGTCCACGATCCCGAGCGCTACCCGGACTACGTGACGACGGCCGCTCCGGCGATGCAGCGCTTCGGCGCGCGCTTCCTCGTGCGCGGCGGCCCGTTCCAGGCGCTGGAAGGCTCGTCGCGGACCCGCAACGTCGTGATCGAGTTCGCCTCGATGGAGGACGCGATGGCCTGCTACAACTCGGTCGAATACCAGGCGGCGAAGGCGATCCGCGAGGTGGTCTCGGAGGCCGACATCGTGATCGTCGAAGGCCACGAGCCGAGTTGAACGGACGCAAGGCGTTCCGGGGCATGGCGCCCGACGGCTACCGCATCCGCATGATGGAGCCGGGCGAGGCCGAGCGGCTGCGCGCGATCGACGCCGCGGCCGACCGGCTCCTGATCGAGGCCGGACACATCCCCGACACCGGCCCCGCGCCGATCGAGAGCTTCGTGCCCTTCCTCCTCGCCCACGAGGTCTTCGTGGCAGAAGTGAAGGGTGGCGAGGCGGTGGGCTTTGCGGCCGCCGCGGACCTTGCCGACCTCACGAAGGACCCGGCCGCGAGCGGCTGCTACTGGCTGTCGGGCCTCGGCGTCGATCCCGCCCACGGGCGTCGCGGCCTCGGCTCGGCGCTTCTGGCCAGCGTCGTCGAGCGGGCCGGGTGGTTCTTCCACAGGGCGGTGGGCCTCTCCACGGCGCGCGGCCTGCCGTTCGGCGAAGGTTTCTACGCGCAGCGTCGCTTCGTCGCGGTCGATGACGCCGCTCTCACGCCAGCCCTGCGCCAGCGACGCGATGTGGAATGGCCGGCCGGAGCGCCCGATGGCTCGCGGATCGTCATGGTTCGTTGGCTGTGACGGCAGCGTGTTCAAGGCGTTAGTCGGGCAATTAACTTGCACGGCACCAATTCGGTGCCATGTTCTACGGACCGGGCCGCTTCGGCTCCTTCCGTTCCATCATCGTGGGAGTGCATGTTGTACGAATTCTACGAGTGGAACCACGCGGTCCTCGCCCCCTTCCGCGCGGTGGCCGACGCGACGAAGGCGATCTACCAGAACCCGATGAACCCGATCTCGCACACCGAGATGGGTCGCACGGTGGCCGCGATGGCCGAGCTCTTCGAGCGCACCACGCGCGTCTACGGCAAGCCGTCCTTCGACCTCCACGACACGTTCGTCGACGGCATGCGCGTACCGGTCGTCGACAAGCCGGTCTGGCAGAAGCCGTTCGGCACGCTTCTCCATTTCGAGCGGGCGCTGCCCGAAGGCCGCAAGCCCGACCCGCGCTTCCTGATCGTCGCCCCGATGTCGGGCCACTACGCCACGCTCCTGCGCGGCACGGTCGAGGCGCTTCTGCCCTACGGCGAGATCTACATCACCGACTGGCAGGATGCGCGCACCGTGCCGCTGTCGGCCGGCCGCTTCGACCTCGACACCTATGTCGACTACGTCATCGAGATGCTGCGCTTCCTCGGCCCCGGCGTGAATGTCATCGGCGTCTGCCAGCCGGCGGTGCCGGTGATGATGGCCGTCGCCCGGATGGAGGAAGACGAGGATCCCTGCCATCCCGCGACGATGACGCTGATGGGCGGGCCGATCGACACGCGCGTCAACCCGACGGCGGTGAACAAGCTCGCTAAGGACAAGGGCATCGACTGGTTCCGCCAGAACGTCATCATGAAGGTGCCGTTCCCGCAACCCGGCTTCATGCGCGAGGTCTATCCCGGCTTCCTGCAGCTCACCGGCTTCATGTCGATGAACCTCGACCGCCACCTCATCGCCCATAAGGACTTCTTCTGGCACCTCGTGAAGAACGACGGGGATTCGGCCGACAAGCACCGCACCTTCTACGACGAGTACAACGCGGTGATGGATCTCACCGCCGAGTTCTACCTCCAGACGGTGGAGGAGGTCTTCATCAAGCATTCGCTGCCTCGCGGCACGATCACCCATCACGGCAAGCGGCTGGACATGGGCAAGATCCGGCGCACGGCGCTGCTCACCGTCGAGGGCGAGAACGACGACATTTCCGGCGTCGGCCAGACCCGCGCCGCGCACGACCTCTGCCGCAACATCCCCGACGACATGCGCGTCCACTACCTGCAGCCGAAGGTCGGCCATTACGGCGTCTTCAACGGCTCGCGTTTCCGCGCCGAGATCGCGCCGCGCATCGTCGACTTCGCGCTGACGCATGGCCATCGCGCCGCGCCGACGGCCCCGGTCGCCGAAGAGGCCGCCGACGAGGCGAGCCTCCAGCCGCCCGCCGCGCTCGAAGAGGCGAGCCTGCCGGAGGATGCCGTGGCCTCGGCCGTCGCCGTGTCGGGCGACGTGCCGTTCGGCGCGGCCGAGACGCATGACGGCTCCGAGCCGGAGGCATCCGCGCCGGACACGGCACCGCATGCAGGCGATGCCCTGCCGTCGGTCGTCGCTGGTCTCACCGAGGCCCCGTTCGGTGCGGCCGAGACGCATGCCAGCTTCGAGCCGCCCGCGCCGCCGGTACCGGACGAGGCAGGCGACCACCTGTCGGGCGCCCCGATCCTGCTCGACGCCATCCGCGAGGCGAAGAAGCACGGTCGCTGACGTCTCACGCCGTCTTGCGTTGAAGCGGAAGAAATCCGTCACCATGTCATGAAGCGGGATCCTCGCCCGCTTCCCATGGGCACTGGTTGATGGACACCGACATGACGTCACAAGCTTTGATCCGTCCCGCCTGGACGCCGGCCACGATCGCGCTGATGGTTCTGGGCTTCATCGTGTACTGGCCGCTCGGCCTGGCCATGATCGCCTACATTCTCTGGGGCGATCGCCTCGAGGTCTTCCGCCGCGACGTCGGCCGGGCGACCGACAGCGTTGCCGCGACCTTCCGCCGTTCGGGCGCGCGCACGCCGTTCGCGGCCGAGCGCACCGGCAACGTCGCCTTCGACGACTGGCGCGAGGCCGAGCTGAAGCGCCTCGACGAGGAGCGCGCCAAGCTCCACCGTATGAGCGCCGACTTCGAGGCCTATGCGCGCGAGCTGCGCCGCGCCAAGGACCAGGAGGAGTTCGACCGCTTCATGACCACGCGCAAGCGCAAGGGCGACGTGGTGGACGCCGAGTTCGTCGACGTCCGCTAAGCGTCGGGAACCTCTCGATCGATCGGGCCGCCGGCATCGCGCCGGCGGCCTTTTTCGTGGGCGTTGCCGGAGGCGCCCGGCGCGGCGTATGAAGCCGGTCAAGGCGATGCGAAGCGGCGGACGATGGCACGAGGGCTCCTGGAACGGCTGACGGGACGAGGGCTGAAGGCCGCCTTTCCCGAGACGCTGATCCTCGGCGATCGGCCGGTGCGCCTCGAGGTCCGCGAACACCCGACCGCACGGCGGATCGTCATGCGGCTGGCGCCGGGCGGCGGGGCGCTGCGCCTCACCGTGCCACGCCGCACCCCCGCCCGCACGGTTCTCGCCTTTCTCGACCGCCACCGCAGCTGGGCGGAGGAGCGCCTGTCGGCGGCGCCCGGCCGCGCCCGCATCGCGCCGGGGATGCTCCTGCCGATGCGCGGCGTTCCCCATCGGCTCGTGCACGATCCGGCCTGCCGCACGGCGCGTTTCGAGACGGCGGGCGGGGAGGCGACCCTGCGCGTCGGCGGCGACCTGCCGCATCTCGCGCGCCGGGTGCGCGACGTTCTGAAGCGGGAGGCGCGGCGCGATCTTCAGGCGGCGGTCGATCGCCATTCTGCCACGGTCGGCCTCCTGCCGCGTTCGCTGACGCTGAAGGACACCACCAGCCGCTGGGGCTCGTGCACGGCCGACCGCAAGCTCGCCTTTTCCTGGCGCATCGTCATGGCGCCGCCGGCCGTCCTCGATTACCTCACCGCCCACGAAGTGGCGCATTTTCGCGAGATGAACCATGCGCCGGCCTTCTGGACCCTGTGCCGCAGCCTCTGCCCGGAAACCGAGGCCGGGCGGCGATGGTTGAAGGAGCGGGGCTCGGAGTTACATGCCTTCGACTTCGACCCCTGAGCCAGACACCCCGCGCTTTACACCGTGGGGTCTCCGGCGCGATAAGTGCCTGTTGAGCTTTCCGTTTCGCATCCGAAAGTGTCCCCCAGCGTGACCCGCCCGCATATCAAGATCTGCGGCCTCAAGACCGAAGGCCATATCGACACGGTGCTCGCGCGCGGCTGCTCGGAGGTGGGCTTCGTCCATTTCGAGCGCAGCCCGCGCCATCTGTCGATCGAGGACATGATCCGCCTGCGCGCCCATGTCGGCGGCCGGGCGCTGGTGACGGTCGTCACCGTCGATGCCGACGACGACTTTCTCAAGCGGCTCGCCGCCCGCGTCCGCCCCGACGTGATCCAGCTGCACGGGTCCGAGACGGCGGCGCGCGTCGCCGCGGTGCAGGCGCTGACCGGGGCGACCGTGATGAAGGCGATCCCCGTGGCCTCGGTGGCCGATCTCGAGGAGATCGAACGCTTCCGCCCCGTCGCCGACCGTATCCTTCTTGACGCGCGCGCGCCCAAGACTTCGAACATTCCGGGCGGCAACGGCGTGTCCTTCGACTGGGGCCTTCTCGACGCCCTCGAGACCCGCGACTTCACGCTGTCTGGCGGCATCAACCCGGACACGATCGAGGCGGCCGTTCGGCGCGTCGCGCCGCGCGGGCTCGACGTCTCGTCGGGCGTCGAGCGCGAGCCGGGCGTCAAGGACGACGGCCTGATCCATCGCCTGTTCGATGCCTTCGAGGCGGCCGTCGAGGCCGGTCCGCTCACCCATCACGAAGAAAAGCGCAGGTTCGCATGACTGAGATCCCGACCCCGAACTCCTTCCGCATGGGGCCCGACGAGGACGGCCTGTTCGGCCAGTTCGGCGGCCGTTTCGTCGCCGAAACGCTGATGCCGATCATCCTCGACCTCGAGGACGCCTATCGCACGGCCAAGACCGACCCGGCCTTCCGCGCCGAGCTCGACGACCTGCAGACGCACTACACCGGCCGCCCCAGCCCGCTCTATTTCGCTGAGCGCCTGACCGAGCATTTCGGCGGCGCCCGCGTCTACTTCAAGCGCGAGGAGCTGAACCACACCGGCTCGCACAAGATCAACAACTGCCTCGGCCAGATCCTGCTCGCCCGCCGCATGGGCAAGACGCGCATCATCGCCGAGACGGGCGCCGGCCAGCACGGCGTGGCGACCGCCACAGTCTGCGCACGCTTCGGCATGCCCTGCGTCGTCTTCATGGGCGCCACCGACGTCGAGCGCCAGAAGCCGAACGTCTTCCGCATGAAGCTGCTCGGCGCCGAGGTGCGGGCGGTGACCGCGGGCGCCGGCACGCTGAAAGACGCGATGAACGAGGCGCTGCGCGACTGGGTGACGAATGTTTCCGACACCTACTACCTCATCGGCACCGCCGCGGGCCCGCATCCCTATCCCGCCATGGTGCGCGACTTCCAGCAGGTGATCGGCGACGAGACGCGACAGCAGATGCTGGACGATACCGGCGCGCTGCCCGATGCGGTGGTCGCCTGCGTCGGCGGCGGCTCCAACGCCATCGGCATGTTCCGCGCCTTCCTCGACGATCCGTCCGTCGCGATCTACGGCGCGGAAGCCGGCGGCCACGGCATCCATATCGAGAACGGCCACGCCTCCTCGATGAGCGGCGGCCGGCCGGGCGTCCTCCACGGCAACCGCACCTACCTCCTGCAGGATGCCGCCGGGCAGATCATGGAAGGCCATTCGATCTCGGCCGGTCTCGACTATCCCGGCGTCGGCCCCGAGCATTCCTGGCTGCGCGACACCGGCCGCGTCACCTACGTGCCGGTGACCGACGAGGAAGCGGTCGACGCCTTCCACCTGTGCACGCGCCTCGAGGGCATCATCCCGGCGCTCGAATCCGCCCACGGTCTCGCCCATGTCGGGAAGCTCGCGAAGACCATGGGCCGCGAGCAGTCGATCGTGCTCTGCCTGTCGGGGCGCGGCGACAAGGACGTCAACACGATCGCGGCCCGGATGGGCCTCGAGATGTGACGCATCCCGGCGCGCTCGACGTCACCGTCGCCTGTCCCGACGAGGCGACGGCGCGCGAGATCGCCGACAGCCTGCTCGGCCGGCGGCTCGTTGCCTGTGCGCAGCTGTCCGCGCCGGTCGAGAGCCGCTACCGCTGGAACGGCGCACCGGAGAGCGCGCGCGAGGTCGTGCTGGTCCTGAAGACGCGCGCCGACCTCTTCGAGCCGGTGGCCGGCGCGATCCGCGCGCTCCATCCCTACGAGGTGCCGGCCATCACGGGACAGGCCGTGATGGCCGACGCGCCGACCTTGAGATGGATCGCCGACGCCTGTATCGCATCCTCATGACGAACGGCCGGGGCACACCATGACGACACGCATCGAGACGCGCTTCGAGGCACTGAAGGCGGAAGGGCGCCCGGCGCTCGTCACCTTCATCATGGCGGGTGATCCCGATGCCGGCACGACGCTGGAGATCCTGCGCGCGCTGCCCGGCGCCGGTGCCGACCTGATCGAACTCGGCATGCCCTTCTCCGACCCGATGGCCGACGGCCCGGCGATCCAGCGCGCTGGGCTCCGTGCGCTCCAGGCCGGCGAGACGCTCGGCCGCACGCTCGACACGGTTCGCGCCTTCCGCCGGGAGGACGATGCGACGCCGATCATCCTGATGGGCTACTACAACCCGGTCTTCATCTACGGTGTCGAGCGCTTCGTGGCCGACGCGAAGAACGCCGGCGTCGACGGCCTGATCGTCGTCGACCTGCCGCCCGAGATGGACGGCGAGCTTTGCCTTCCCGCGATCGAGGGCGGCCTCAACTTCATCCGCCTCGCGACGCCGACCACCGACGAGCGGCGCCTGCCGGCGGTTCTGAAGAACACGTCCGGCTTCGTCTACTACGTCTCGGTCAACGGCATCACCGGTTCTGCGGCGCCGGACACGACCGCCGTCGCGGCCGCCGTCGGGCGCATCAAGGCGAAGACGCCGCTGCCGGTCTGCGTCGGCTTCGGCGTGCGCACGGCCGAGCAGGCCAGCGCGATCGGCCGCCACGCCGACGGCGTCGTGGTCGGCTCGGCGCTGGTCGCCGCGGTCGAGGCGGCGCAGGACGGCGGGACGCCGGCCATGGTCGAGGCCGTGACCGCGCTGGTGCGCGATCTCGCCGGCGGCCTTCGGGACGCCCGCCTTGCGGCCGCCTGAAAAGGCCGCCATCTAGCAGTCAAAGGCCGGGCCGCCGCAGCGCTGCGCCCGCCGCACGTGTTTCGAAGGACCAGGCTCCCGTGAACTGGATCACCAACTACGTCCGCCCGAAGATCTCGAGCCTTCTCGGCCAGCAGCCGCGCGAGGTGCCGGAAAACCTCTGGATCAAGTGTCCCGAGACCGGCGAGATGGTCTTCCACAAGGACCTCGAGGCCAACCAGTACGTGATCCCGTCCTCGGGCTTCCACATGCGCATCGGCGCGCGCGACCGGCTGACGACCTTCTTCGACGACGGAATCTTCGAGGAGATCACGCTGGAGAAGGTGCCGGTCGATCCGCTGAAGTTCCGCGACGAGCGCCGCTATGTCGATCGCCTGAAGGATTCCAAGGCCAAGACCGGCATGGAGGATTCCGTCCTCGTTGCCTGCGGCGCAATCGAGACGCTGCCGATCGTCGCCGCCGTGCAGGATTTCGCCTTCATGGGCGGCTCGCTCGGCATGGCGGCGGGCGAGGCGATCGTGACCGCCGCCGAAACGGCGGTGGAGCGCTCGCGCCCGCTTGTGCTCTTCGCCTCCTCGGGCGGCGCGCGCATGCAGGAGGGCATCCTGTCGCTGATGCAACTGCCGCGCACGACGGTCGCGGTCGACATGGTGAAGGAGGCGGGGCTTCCCTACATCGTCGTCCTCACCAATCCGACGACGGGCGGCGTCACCGCTTCCTACGCGATGCTGGGCGACGTCCACATCGCCGAGCCGGGCGCGCTGATCGGCTTTGCCGGTCCGCGCGTCATCGAGCAGACCATCCGCGAGAAGCTGCCCGAGGGGTTCCAGCGCTCCGAGTACCTGATGGAACATGGCATGGTGGACATGGTCGTCCACCGGCATGAGCTGAAGGGCACGATCGCTCGCCTCCT
This sequence comes from Aureimonas sp. Leaf324, assembly GCF_001423245.1. Classification (GTDB taxonomy): domain Bacteria; phylum Pseudomonadota; class Alphaproteobacteria; order Rhizobiales; family Rhizobiaceae; genus Aureimonas. The sequence goes on along the minus strand of NZ_LMOH01000030.1, from coordinate 111,484 downwards.
CAAGGTGCTGACGAAGACGCCGCTGGCGGTGCCCGCCGAAGAGGCGACGCCGTCCGCCGAATCCGCCGCGGCCGCCTGACGGGCGCGATGAGCGCGACCAGCCTTGCGGCGGGCGAGATCACCCGCCTCCACGAGCGCATGCCGAAGGGCATCGATCTCGGCCTCGACCGCATCCGCCGGCTTCTGGCCGCCCTCGGCGAGCCGCAGCACCGGCTCCCCCCGGTGATCCACGTCGCCGGCACCAACGGCAAGGGATCAACGGTCGCCTTCGCGCGCGCGATCCTCGAAGCGGCAGCCAAGGGCGTCCACGTCCACACCTCGCCCCATCTCGTCGACTGGCACGAGCGCTACCGGATCGCCGGCACGGCGGGCGGGCGCGGTGCGCTGGTGGACGACGCACTTCTCGCCGAGACGGTGCGGCGCGCGGCGGCCGCCAACGGCGACGAGACGCTCACCGTCTTCGAGCTCCTCAGTGCCGTCGCCTTTCTTCTGTTTTCCGAGCACCCGGCCGATGCCGTGCTGCTCGAGGTCGGCCTCGGCGGACGCTTCGACGCGACCAACGTGGTGGATCGCCCGGCGGTGACCGCGGTCACCTCGATCTCGCTCGACCATCAGGCCTATCTCGGCGACCGCGTCGAACTGATCGCCGCCGAGAAGGCCGGCATCTTCAAACGCGGCTCGCCCGTCGTGATCGGCCCGCAGACGGAGCCGACGGCGCTCGAGGTCCTGCGCGACCACGCCCGGCGCACCGGCGCGCCGGTCTTCATCCACGGGCAGGAATTCCACGCGATCTCCGAGCGCGGCCGCCTCGTCTATCAGGACGAGTACGGGCTTCTCGACCTCGCGCTGCCGCGCCTTCCCGGCCGACACCAGATCGGCAACGCCGCAACCGCGATCGCCGCCGTGCGCGCCGCCGGCTTCAACCCCAGCGCCACCGAAATCGAGCGCGGCATCGCGGCGGCCGAATGGCCCGGCCGCCTCCAGCGCATCACCGCCGGTCCGCTGGTCGCGCTGGCGCCCGAGGGCTCCGAGATCTGGCTCGACGGCGGGCACAATCCGGGCGCCGGCCTCGTCATCGCCGAGGCGATGGCCGACATGGAGGAGCGGGTGCCGCGGCCTCTGGTCCTGATCGCCGGCATGCTGAACACCAAGGAGCCGAAGGGCTTCTTCGAGGCCTTCGCGGGCATGGCGCGCCACGCCTTCACCGTGCCGATCCGCTCGTCGGATGCAGGCGTCGATCCGGTGGTGCTGGCGGACGCCGCGCTGGAGGCCGGGCTCGACGCCGAGCCGGCGGCCGACGTGTCGGCGGCGATCCGGCGCGTCGCCTCGCACTGGCGCGGCGGGCCGGCCCCGCGCTTCCTGATCTGCGGCTCGCTCTATCTCGCCGGCGACGTCCTCGCCGAGAGCGGCCTCGCGCCGCGCTGACGCCCCACGAAAAAAGCCCGCGGCCGGTGAGGGCCGCGGGCTTGGCGTTGCGACCGAGCGATAGCTCAGGCGGCGTTCTGGTTGATCCAGGCGAGAAGCTGGCTCTTGGCGGCAGCGCCGACCTTCACCACCGGCTCCTGGCCGGGGTTGAAGAGCATCAGCGTCGGGATCGAGCGCACGCCGAACTGCGCGGCGAGATCCGGGTTCTCGTCGATGTTGACCTTCACGATCGACACCTTGTCGTTCTCCTCGGAGATTTCCTCGAGGCTCGGCGCGATCATCTTGCAGGGGCCGCACCACTCCGCCCAGAAGTCGACGACGACCGGCTTGCCGGCCTCCAGAACGTCGGACTGGAACGAGGAACTGTCGGTCTTCTTGGTGGCCATGGGGCGCTCCGATGACGCAATGGCTGCGAGTTGAGCCATTGCGCGATGGTTCGAGAAAGAGCCGGCGCGAGGGAATCGCCTGGGGCCGGTCTCGGGTGCTCCATAGGTAGAAGGGAGGAGCGGCCGGTTCAAGCCGCCGCCCCCCCCGCAGCGCTCCGGGCCGCCCGCTCGGCCAGCGCCTCGGCCATCGCCTGTTCCGTCACCTCGATCAGCCGCGGCCCCTCGCTGTAGAGGAGCGCGGCCCGGATCCGTCGGCCTTCGAAGAGCGGACGCACCATCTCGGCATAGAGCGCGAGCTGCAGGAGATGGGCGGCGGGAACCGCGGCGAGCGATTCGGGAAACGGTCTGTTCGTCTTGTAGTCGAGGATGTGAACGGCATCCGCCGTCACCGCCAGCCGGTCGATCGCGCCGCTGACGGCATAGCGTCGCCCGGCAAGCTCGATCTCGCCGGCCACCGCCACCTCCGCCCGGTTGCCGGGGCCGAAGAAGGGGGCGTAGGCGGGCTCGTCGAGGATCGCGAGCGCCTGGCCCGCGATGCGGGTGGCTTCCTCCTCGCCGAGCGCCCGGCCTTCGCGCCGGGCGAAGTCATGCGCTGCGGCCTCCCGCGCCTCCGGGGCGAGGTCCGGCAGCGCCTGCAGGAGGCGATGGAGAAGAAGGCCGCGGCGCACGCCCGTGGCGGGCCGCCCCGCCGCGCCCAGCACCGGCGAGGCCGACAGGGCCCCTTCGTCGTCCATCGCCGCGACCTCGATCCGGCTGCCGCCGGACGCCGTGGACGGCTGCAGCGGGCGCGGCGGCAGGTCCTCGGGCGCAAGCTTCGACAGGTCGAGCGCGCGGAAGACCGGCGCATCCGGCGCGGCGACAGGCGGAAGGGTGGCCCCCTCCAGTTCCGAGCCGAGCCGCCAGGCGAGGGTCTCGCCCGTCCCGGTGTCCTTGATCTCGCGCGCGTGCGGCTTGAGGGCCGCCTCGACCTTCTGCAGCCAGGACGCCTCGTCCGGCCCGCGCACCCCCGACAGGCCGCAGACCACGAGCCGGTCGGCCGCGCGCGTCAGCCCGACATAGAGGAGACGACGATACTCGTCCTCGGCACGCGCGCGCTCGGCCTCGCGCAAGGCGGCCACCGCCGCATCGCGCGCCGACAGATCGGGGCACCAGAGGAAACCCGGCGGCATGCCGGGCGGCCGGGCGGGCATATCAGACCATTCCATGAGCTTGGCGCCGTGCGAATGGCTGAACGGAGCCGAGCCCGGATCGACCAGGAACACGACAGGCGCCTCCAGCCCCTTGGAGGCGTGCGTTGTCATGATGCGCACCTCGCCGCGCCCATGCTCCATCTCGCGCTTGATCTCGGGCGGCGAGGCGGCGAGATCGGCGAGGAACGCCTCCAGTCCGCCGCGCCCCGCCTGCTCTTCGGCGAGCGCCAGATCGAGGAACGCGTCCACCACGTCGCCGGCATCGCGGCCGAGCCGCGCGACGAGCCTCGCGCGGCCCTCCTCGGGGCCGAGGATGCGCGCGAAGAAGGTGAAGACGGTCTCGAAACCGGCGCGACGGCGCAGCTCCTCCAGCCGGTCGAAGGCGTGGGCGGCCTTGTCGCGCAGCCGCTCGCGCGCCGCCCCCGTCACGAAGGGGGGCACGCGTTCCGCGCCGCCCGGCCGGGCGAGGCGGCGCAAAGCGAAGTACAGCGCCTCGGGCTGCCGGGCGCCCTTGCGCGACAGGGCGAGCGCCATCAGTTCGTCGTCGCTGAAGCCGAAGAGCGGGCTCTTCAGGGCGGCGGCGAGCGACAGCTCGTCCTCGGCGTTCGACACGGTGCGCCCCAGCGCGACGAGGTCGGCGACGGCGATATGGTCGGTGATCACCAGCCGGTCCGCGCCCGCGGCGGGAATGCCCGCGGCCCGCAACGCCGCGCCCATCGCCGCGACGAAGCCGGATCGCTTGCGAACGAGGATCAGCACATCGCCGGCATCGAGCGGGCGCAGCTTTCCCTTCGCGCGGATCGGACGGCCGATCCAGTTCTTGATCTGGGCCGCGATACGCCCGGCGAGGCGATGGGCGGGCGAGGTCTCCGGCTGGAGGTCGACCGGCGTCAGCCAGTCCTCGTGCTGGGGCACGGTCGCGGGCACGACGACCGGCCAGACCTCGATCAGGCCGGGATCGGCGGTGCGCGTCGAGACGTGGACGGGCGGGCCCTCGTCGGACTGGAGGCCGCGCCGGTCGGCGGGATCGGCGAAGACCTGATCCACCGCCTTCAGGATCTCCGGCACGGAGCGGAAGGACTGGTGAAGCTCGACGGCCGCGAACGGCCGGTCCCCGCCCTCGGCAAGAGAGCGGAGATAGCGCCGCTCGGCGTCGAACATCTCCGGCGAGGCGCCCTGGAACGAATAGATCGACTGCTTCTCGTCGCCGACTGCAAAGACCGTGCGCGGCCGGACGCTCGCCGAGGCACCGGCGAAGAACTCCTCGACCAGCTGGCGCACCACCTGCCACTGGCGCGGGCTCGTGTCCTGCGCCTCGTCGACGAGCACGTGGTCGATGCCCTGGTCGAGCTTGAAATGGACCCAGGCCGAGGCGTCCGCGCGCAGGAGAAGATCGGCGGTGCGCACGATCAGGTCCTCGAAATCGAGTCGCCCGCGCCGGCGCTTGAGCGCCGCGTAGTCCGCCTCGAGCTTCTCGGCGATGGTCAGCGCCGCGCCGCTGGCGCGCGCAAGGCGCAAGGTGGCGAGCCGCTCGCGGCGCTCCTCCAGGAACTCAGCGAGCGTCTCCAGCCGCTCCTCGAAATCGGCGAAGAGACCGGACACAGCCTTGGTCGCGACGCTCGACGCCTTGTAGCGTCCGCCATCGGCCTTGAAGACCACCGCGCAGAGAGCGGTAAACCGCGCCTCCGGCGTTGCGGCGCTCTCGACGAGGGCGATCTTGGCGGCAAGCTTCGCGTCGGTCGCCTTGCCGCTGCGCTGCGCCGCCTCGGCGAGGGCCTCGCGGAAATCCTCCTCGAAGCCCGGCGGATCGATCGCCGCACTGAGCGCGCTCGCCTCCGTTTCGCCGGGCTGGAGACCGAGTGCCCGACGCAGGCGCTCCTCGGCCGCGTCGCGCCCGCCCGTCGCCTCGAGATGCCGGCGCAGCCGGTCGCGGCGCTGGACGATCTCGCCGAGCAGCGCGTCGAGGCCCCATTCGCCCGCCATCGACAGGGCATCGGCAAAGGCGCGCGCGATCGCCGCGTCCTCCGCATCCTGCCCGCCGGGATCGTCCGGGCTCGTGCGCGCACCCGAGATCAGCATGCGCCGGGCTTCGGCAAGGAGGAGCGCGCTCTCGGCGTCGTCCAGCACCTCGAAATGGCCGGGGATATTGGCTTCCAGCGGAAACTGGTGGAGCACCGCCTCACAGAAGGCGTGGATGGTCTGGATCTTCAGGCCGCCCGGCGCCTCGAGCGCGCGGGCGAAGAGGCGCCGCGCCTCGGCGAGGCGTTCCCGCGACGGCGCGCGCTTGTCGAGATCCTCGATCGCCTGTCGGAGCGTCGCCTCGTCCGTCACCGCCCAGTGCGAAAGGCGGGCGAAGACGCGCGTCTGCATCTCGGCGGCCGCCGCCTTGGTGTAGGTGAGGCACAGGATCTTGGCAGGCTCGGCGCCCGCCAGAAGCAGCCGCACGACGCGCTCGGTGAGGACATGCGTCTTGCCCGACCCGGCGTTGGCGGCGACGAAGACCGAGCGCGCGGGATCGGAGGCGATGCGCTGCGCTTCGATCGTGGTGGGAAGGATCTCGCTCATTCCACGGCGTCCTCGTCGGCGGCGCCGGCCCCCGCCGCCGTCCATTCGCGTGCCCGGGCGAGATGGTCGTAGGGGCCCGAGAAGTCGCCGGCCTGGAAGGGGCGGGCGCGCGACAGGTAGCCTTTCTCCGGGTTGCGATAGGCGGCCGCCAAGCCCCGGAAGGCGCCGAGCGCGGCATCCGACAGGTCGTCGCCCGACTGCGGCTCGCCCGTTCGGCCGCCGTTGTGCGCAAGGCGCTCCTCGTAGAAGTCGCGTTCGCGCAGGCGCACGTAGAGGAGGTCGCGCACGGAGGACACCGGGCCGAGCTTCTCGAAACCGCCGAGCCGCGCCATCGCGCCTTCCAGGGGCAGCTGCGGGCTGAGAAGCGTGCGCGCCTGTTTCACCGACGGCGTGGTGCCGGTCTTGTAGTCGATGATCTCCACGGAGCCGTCGCGCATCCGGTCGATGCGGTCGGCATAGCCGTGGAAGCCGACGCCGATCCCGGGCAGGTCGAACGCGCCCTTCACCTCGGTCAGGCGCTCGGCGACCATCGGCGCGCGCTCGCGCTCCCAGGCGATCATGTTGGTCGCCAGCGTTTCCATGCGCGGCCACCAGACGGCCTCGATCTCGGGCGGCAGGGCGGCGTCGTCGAAGGCTTCGCGGGCGATGGCGAGCAGCCGGTCCCGCGCGTCCTCGGCATCGGGATCGATGCCGTCATCCACGAAGCGGTGGAGGATCGCGTGGTAGAGGTCGCCGCGCTCCGGCGCACCGGGCGCTCGGATCATCTCGGGGAGAGGATCGAGCCTCAGGACGCGGCGGGCGTAGACCGCATAGGGGTCGCGCACCAGCGTCTCGACTTCGGTGAAGGAATGGCGGATCGGCCGCCGGTCCACCGGGGGTTTGGGTTCCGGCCGCGGCGCGCGCAGCTCCTCCGGGCGCTCGTCGAGGCGGCGCGCATGGTGGAGGTAGGTCTCGCCGCGGGCGCGAAGCGCGCTCGCGCCGTCCGGTCCCGCCAGCGTCAGGATGCGCTGGAGCCAGCGCGAGGCGATGGCCGGCGCGCCGCCGGCGCGGTGCGAGCGCGCCATCACGACGCGGCGGGCGCCGAGCGCCATCCAGATGTCGTGTGCGGCCAGGCCGATGCGGCGCTCGGGCGGATCGAGCTCGATCTCCGAGCGCATGATGCGCGACAGGAAGGCGTCGGAGCGCGCGGTGCCCGGCCACGTGCCCTCGTTCAGTCCGCCGAGGATCATCACGTCGACATTCTGCAGCCGCGCCTCCAGCGCGCCCCAGATGAAGACGCGCTGCGACAGGCCGCCGCGCGGCCGCACGTTGATCGAGCGCATCAGCGCCAGCGCCACGTCGGGCAACTCGGGCGCGCGAAAGGAGAAGCCGGTTTCGGGTGCGGCGACGAAGGAGCGCAGCATGTCGCGCAGCGCCGCGCCCGCCTCCTCGGCATAGAGCGCCGTCGGCGCGCCATCCTCGCCCGCCGCCAGCGCTTCCAGAACGCGCGTCAGGCAGACGGCGTAGTCGGCGAGTTCCTGCTCGCCCCCGTCGCGCAGGCCGGACAGGGGCTGGAGCGCTGCCTCCAGCCGTTCGGCGAGCGCCTGCGCGGCGTCGCGGTCTTCCTCCGGCACGAGCTGCACGGGGCGCGGGGCACGGCCGTCCTCGGCCTCCGCCGCCTTGCGGCGCTCGGCAAAGAGGCTTGCGAGCTTGCCGCCGTCCGCAACGCCGCAGCCGCCGCGCAGCGCGATCAGCTCGATCGTGCGCGCCGCCTCGCGCGCGCGGGCGGAGCCAAGACCGAGCCGCAGGAGCGGGTGCTTCAAGAGCGACAGGAGTGTGATCGGATCGCCCGGCTCCAACGCCACCGACAGGGCGAGCAGGCAGAAGGTGCCGGGCGGCGTCGCGTGCAGCGGGCGGCCGGCGGAATCGTTGGCGGCGACGCCGAAGCGCTCGAGCTCGGCCGACACGCGCCGGGCGAGGTTGCGGTCGGGCGTCGTCAGCGCGACGGTCGCGGACGGGTCGGACAGCGCGTCGCGGATCGCGACGGCGATTGCCAGCGCCTCCTCGCGCTCGTCCGCCGCCTCGATCAGCTCCAGCCCGTCCAGCGCGTCGCCGCCATGCCGGCGATCGGCATCGGACCAGGCGTCGGTGGTTTCGGCCGGGCGCAGCGCGTCGGACAGGAACTTCTCGCGCGCCAGAAGCGGATGGCCCCGGTCGGGGCACAGGAGCTCGATGCCGTCGCGCTCCACCAGAAGCCCCTGCAGGATGCGCTTCAGGGCATGCTGCGGGTGCCCCGGGGCGGCGATGGAGCGGGCGCGATCGATCGCGTCGAAGCTCGCGTTGTCGAGATGGCAATCGACGCCCGGCAGGATCACCGCGCCGTTCGGCAGGCCCGCCACCGCGCGCAGGAAGCGCAGCGTCGAGGGCGCGGTCGCCGTCGAGCCGGCGACAAGGATCGGTCCCCGCGAGCCGCTGGCTTGGAGCCGCTCCGCTTCCGCATCGAACCAGCGGCGGCGCAGGCTCGCGCGATCCTCGACCCCGCGCTCCTTCAGGATCGCCGGCCACTGCTCCGACAGGATCGACAGGAAGGTCAGCGTCAGCTGCCACCATTCGGCGAGGCGGTCGGGCGCAAGGCCCGTCAGCTTGTGCAGGCCCGCCTCTTCCGTCACCGCCTCGTCCAGAAAGGCGCAGAGGTCCTCGGCCGAATAGAGGGCGTCCGCCGCCGAGGCCGGCAGCACGATCTCCTCGTTCGCGAGAAGGCGCAACGCCTGCCGGTTCAGCCCGACCTTCCAGAAGCGCACGAGACGCGCGAGCAGGAGGTGTCGCTCCAAGGGGTCCATCGCCGGCGCCATCGCCGCGCCGAGATCGACGAAGGCCGCCCCCTCGTCGGCTTCCGCCAGCGTGCGGATCGAGGGCAGGATCGCCGAGGCGCCGCCCATCGCCCGCGCGAACTCGCCCGCCAGCGAACGCGCCGCACGGCGCGTCGGCACCAGGATCGTCAGCCCGGCGAGCGCCAGCGGATCGGCGGAGAAATCCTCGCCCGGCAGGAAGCGCCCGTCGAGCACGCCGCGCGCCAGCGTCGGCAGGAAGGGCAGGGCAGGAGCGATGGAAAACACATGCGAGGGCATCGCGGCCACCCTAGCCGATGGGGATGGCGGGGTTCCACCCCGCACCCCGCCAGGGGAAATGATTTCCCCTGGACCCCTCCTCATTTCGCGCTGTGTCCGAATGTCGGAAGGGCCAACGGCCTTTCCGACATTCGGAAAAGTCCCAAACAAAAAGAAGGGTTCGGGAATTCCTTCCCGAGCGGGGATCGGGGCAGCAGCCCCGCTATGCCCGCTCGGCCCGCGTCGCGCTGGCGGTGAAGGCCGCTTCGGCCTCGGCGATGGCGCGGGGGGTGCCGACGGTGATCCAGAGCCCGTCGAGGCGCACGCCGAAGAGGCGCTCGGCCTCGATGGAGCGGTCGAAGACGCGGTTGAGCGAGAAGGTCTCCTCCGGCAGGTCGCGGAAGAGATCGGGCTTCAGGATGCCGGCGCCGGCATAGATGAAGGGGCTCATGTCGCGCTCGGCGACGCGGCGCAGGCGCCCCTCGCGATCCATGGTGAAGTCGCCGCGCCCCTCGTAGCCGGTGGCCTGCCGCATCTCGGCGATAAGGAGCGACATGTCGGCGTCGGCCGGGTTCCAGAGGTCGGCGAGGAGGTCGAGGTTGTCGCGGTAGCCGTCGATCCAGAACGTGTCGGAATTGATGAGGTAGAACGGATCGTCGCCGATCAGCGGCAGGGCGCGCACGATGCCGCCGCCGGACTCCAGAAGCTTGTCGCTCTCGTCGGAGACCAGCACCTCCATGTCGCGACGCTTGCGCAGGTGGGCACGCATCAGGTCGGCCATGTAGTGGACGTTGACGACGACGCGCTCGACGCCGTTGCGGGCAAGCGCGTCGAGACCGTAGTCGATCAGCGCCTTGCCGCGGATCTCGACCAGCGGCTTCGGGATGGTCGAGGTGATCGGGCGCATGCGCTTGCCGAGGCCCGCGGCGAGGATCATCGCGGTCTTCGGCTTCGGGGCGCGGGGCGGGCGGGCGGGAATGATGCGGGCGTTCACGTCGGGCTCTTAGCGGGATGGGGCGTCGGCTTCGTCCAGAAGGTGCCATGCCTCGTAGAGACTGGCCAGTTCGCCGAGCGCCGGATGGGTCAGGATCGTCCTGAGATAGGCTTTAATCCGGGGAATGTGACGCAGGTATTGCGGTTTGCCGTCGCGCGCGAGCAATCGGACGAAGATGCCGAGGATCTTGGTCTGGCGCTGCGCCGCCATGATCGCATAGGCGGTGGCGAAGCCGGTCTCGTCGAAGGCGGGATCGGCAGCGCGGCGCGCGTCCACGTAGGCGCCGCGCAGGCGGGCCTCCAGCGCCGGCTCGATGGTCACGCGCGGGTCGTGGGCAAGGGCGGCGACGTCGTAGGCGGAGGGGCCGACCATCGCGTCCTGGAAGTCGAGGAAGGCGATGCGATCGATCCCCGTCCGCTCGGGGCGCCAGACGAGGTTGGGCGCCTGTACGTCGCGCTGGACGAGATGGCGCTCGGCGGCGTCCAGGGTGTGGAAGAGCCCGGACCAAGCGGTTTCGAACGCCGCGCGCTCGGCCGGCGTCACAGGCCGGCCGAAGACGTGCGGCACGTACCAGTCGACAAGGAGGCTCGCCTCGATCGCCATGGCGGCGTGGTCGAACGGCGGCACCTCGTAGGGCCGGCCGTCGGGCAGCACGAGATGCGGATCGAACGGCGTCGCGTGGAGATGGGCGAGCGCCCGCATTGCCGTCTCGTAGCGCTTCGGGATCGGTCGCCCTTCGGCGTCGAGGACAGACTCTCGGCCGAGATCCTCCATCAGGACGAAACCACGCGATGTGTCGAAGGCTTCGATCCGCGGCGTGGCCAGCCCGCGCTCGCGCAGCGCTCCGGCGACCGCGACGAAGGGCACGGTGTTGCGGGCCGAGCGGGCGATCTCGGCATAGGCGCGCCCGTCCCGCACCGGGGGGCCGAGCACGAGATCGGGCGAATCCATCAAGATGAGCGGTCGCCCGGCCGCGGTCGTCAACACCTCGTAGCGGCGCGCGGAAGCATCGCCTGGAAAGGGCTTGCGGTCGGCGTCGCCCTCGCCGGCGGCCGCGAGAAAGGCATGGAGCGCGAACGGGCGCTCGATGCGCGCCGCGGCTTCGGGCAGCGCGTGTATCACCACCTGCCGTCCGCCGCCGGGGCGGTCCGCCAGCGTGAGGCGAAGGTTGGCGGCACGCAGGACGTCCGGCGCCTGCTCCGGCCATTCGGCGAGCACGATGCCGGTCTCGGCCGCCTCGTCGAAGCCGAGTTCGACGAGTTCGTCGGGATCGCCGATCCGATAGAGGTCGAAATGGCTGATGCGCGGGCGCGTCGGATAGATCTGCACCAGCGTGTAGGTGGGCGAGGGGACCTCGAGGTCGGGATCGCCCGCCACGGCCCGGATGAGCGCCCGGGCGAGCGTCGTCTTGCCGGCGCCGAGCGGACCCGACAGGGCGACGACGTCGCCCGTGTTGAGGAGCGGGGCGAGGAGGCGCGCCAGCCGGATGGTCGCGGCCTCGTCGGGAAGCTCCAGCGTGAAAGAGCGGGTCTCGTCGGCGGCCGCGCCGGAGCCGGTCGTCATTCGGCGGCGAGGTCCTGCTCGTCGCGGTCGAGCGGGAAGCGGCAGGTCACCGTGGTGCCGCCCTTCGGGCCCGACTGGATCTCGACCCGGCCGCCGTGGAGTTCGACGAAGGAGCGCACGATCGACAGGCCGAGCCCGGCTCCCGACTGGCGCCCACCGGACGGGTTGGTCTCGAAGCGCTCGAAGAGGCGCGCGACCTCGCCGGGCGCGATGCCGGGTCCCTGGTCGGAGACACTGAACACCATCTCGCCGTTGCCGCGCACCGCCTTGAGGTTCACCACCGAGCCCGCCGGCGCGAAGTTGGCGGCGTTCGACAGGAGGTTGAAGAGAATCTGCGTGACCCGGTGCCCGTCGGCCCGGAAGGTCGAGCCGGCGCGACTGAGGTCGATGTTGAGGAGGATGTCGTTTTCGCGGAACCGGTCGCGCACCCCGTCGGCCGCATGGCCGACCGTGCCGGCGACGTCGACGTCGGTCAGGTCGAGGTCCATGATGCCGGCGTCGATCGTCGCCAGATCCAGGATGTCGTTGACGATGGTGAGAAGCGACGAGGTCGAGGTGCCGATATAGTCGAGATATTCCGACTGGCGGTCGTTGAGCGGCCCGGTCTCGGGCGAGCGCAGGAGCGCGGAGAAGCCGATGATGTTGGTTAGCGGCGAGCGCAGCTCGTAGTTGACGTGCTGGACGAAGTCGCTCTTGAGGCGCGCGGCGTTCTCCAGCGCGTCGTTGCGCTCGCGCAGCATGCGCTCGGCCTCGCGGGCGTCCGAAATGTCGGTGAAGGTCAGCATGGTCTGGCCGTTCGGCAGCGGCACGATGCCGTAGGCCTCGACGCGCCCGTCCGACAGTTCGATCTCGCCGCTTTCGGCCTCGCGCGCGCCCTCGTCGAAGGCGGTGACGGCGTGGGCGAAGGTCGCCCAGGTCGGACCGGCCTCGCCGCCGAGCGGCGCTCGGATCGAGACCGAGGCGGTGGCCGCGAAGGAGCGGATATGCGGTTTGGCGGCCAGGAACTCGGCCGACAGACCCCAGAGTTCGGCGAAGATCGGGTTGGACAGGCGCAGGCGCCCGTCCTGGCCGAACACGGCGACACCCTCGCGCAGATAGTCCAGCGTCTCGCCCTGCAGGCGCACCAGCGAGTTGAGGCGCGACTCCAGCTGCAGCTTCTCGGTGAGGTCCTCGAACACCCAGCTCGCGCCACCGCGCGGCTCGGGGCTGGCGAAGACGCGCAGCGTGCGCCCGTCGGTCAGGTGCCAGAGCGCCTCGGTCGGCTGCGTCGCGCGGTGCGCGGCCAGGATCTCGGCCTTGACGTCGCGCAAGGGACGGTCATCCGGGAGGATGCCGCGCGAGCGGAGCTGGTCGAGGATGCCGATATGGTCGGGCGCGGTCTCCAGATAGGTCGTCGACAGGTCGAAGAGCCGGGCGAAGGCCGCGTTGTGATAGAGGAGCCGCGTCTTGTCGTCGAAGCGCGCGATGGCGGTCGTCAGCTGGTCCAGCGTCTCGGAATGCGAGCGCACGGTCTCGTCGAGCTCGCGACGGATCGCCTCGGCGTCGGAGATGTCGATGGCAAGGCCCGCAGCACCGAACGGCCCGGCGGCGTCGACGACGTGGAAGTTGCGTCGGTCGGCTTCGACCACGGCGCTGAGCCGGTCGCTGAAGTGGCTCGACTGGCGGCGGGTCGCGGCGATGCGGGTGCGGTCCTGCTCGTTCAGGAACTCGGTCTGCGCGGCGACGGCGCCGGTCACGCCCGGCGCATCGACGGCCTTGGCATAGGCGTCGTTGACCCAGATCAGGCGCTCGTCGGCATCGCGCACCCACATGGGCAGGGGCGCGGCATCGAACAGCGCCTGCATCGTCTCGATCATGCCGTTGGTGCGGGCGTTCTCGACCTTCAGCGCCGCGAGTTCCTCGCGAAGGCCCGACAAGGGAGCGAAGCGCACGGTCGCGAGCGCGCCGACGGTGCGGCCCGAGGCCTCGATCAGCCGCCCGTCCGGGCGCTCGATCTCGAGGCGGAAGGGCTCGGCGCGGGTGCGCAGCTGCGCGATCGCGGCTTCCAGCCGGCGGGCCTCGCCGGCATCCATCCAAGCGGAGAAGTCGAGAAAGGACGCGGGCTCGCCGGGGACGCCGAGGTTCTTCGGCAGCGTTCCGATGATGTCCGGGGCGCCGGCGCCGGCATAGACGACGAGACGCTGGTGATCGTCGGTGAGGAGACCGGCGCGTCGGTCGGCCTCGGTCAGCGCGTCGGCGAGGTCCGCGCGAAGCCGGACATTCTCCTCGGCGGTCGCGGCCTGCTGGCGGATCAGCCAGAAGGCGGCGATCATCGCCGCGCCGATCGTCAGGGCCACGAGGGCGAGATAGAGGAGCGGCTCGGCGGCCAGTGGCTGGGCCTCTGCCTGCGCCCGAGCCGGACCGCTGCCGACGCAAAGGACGAGGACCGCCGACGCCAGGACAGGCGCCCACGCGACCCGTCGCTGCTCGCCGTTCCGGCCAGCTTTCATCGAGCAGGTCCCCCGACCCGCCTCCTGCACTGATTCGCGCGTCCGCATCGCGTCCTTTCAGCCGCCCCTCGAGGGAGGCGGGTGTCCCCGTAGCGCCCCCGCTCCCCAACGGCAGGCTCGGGCGCGAATCTAAACGGTGGATAACCGTCCGCAAAGCGTCGATCGGACACGCATCGGAAAAAAGAAAGGGCGCCGGGGGGCTTGCCCTCGACGCCCTCTTGCTATGCAGCCCCCGTCTTTGCGACGGGCGCCCGATCCGTCGTCAGTAGCGGTAGTGCTCGGCCTTGAACGGGCCCTGCGGCGTCACGCCGATATAGGCGGCCTGATCCTCCGAGAGGGTGGAAAGCCGGGCGCCGAGCTTGTCGAGGTGCAGGCGCGCGACCTTCTCGTCGAGGTGCTTGGGCAGGACGTAGACCTGGTTCTCGTACTTCTCGCCCTTGGTGAAGAGCTCGATCTGCGCCAGCGTCTGGTTGGTGAAGGATGCCGACATCACGAAGGACGGGTGGCCTGTCGCGTTGCCGAGGTTGAGGAGGCGCCCTTCCGACAGAAGCAGCATGCGCCTGCCGTCCGGGAAGGTCACCATGTCGACCTGCGGCTTGATGTTGGTCCAGGTTAGGTTGCGAAGGGCCGCCACCTGGATCTCGTTGTCGAAGTGGCCGATGTTGCCGACGATGCACATGTCCTTGACGGTGCGCATCGTGTCGAGCGTCACGACGTCCTTGTTGCCGGTGGTCGTGATGATGATGTCGGCGGTCGGCGCGGCGTCCTCGAGAGTGACGACCTCGAACCCGTCCATCGCCGCCTGCAGCGCGCAGATCGGATCGACCTCGGTCACCTTCACGCGGGCGCCCGCGCCCTGCAGCGAGGCGGCCGAGCCCTTGCCGACGTCGCCGTAGCCGCAGACGACCGCGACCTTGCCGGCCATCATCACGTCGGTGGCGCGCCGGATGCCGTCGACGAGCGATTCCTTGCAGCCGTACTTGTTGTCGAACTTCGACTTCGTCACCGAGTCGTTGACGTTGATCGCCGGGAAGGGCAGGAGGCCGCGCTTCTGGAGCTGGTAGAGGCGGTTGACGCCCGTCGTCGTCTCCTCGGTCACGCCCTTGATGGCATCACGCTGGCGCGCGAAGAAGCCGGGGGTGGCGGCGAGGCGTTTGCGGATCTGCGCGAAGAGGACTTCTTCCTCCTCGGAGCCGGGGTTCGAGAGGACGTCCTCGCCGGCTTCCGCGCGCGCGCCGGTCAGGATGTACATCGTTGCGTCGCCGCCGTCGTCGAGGATCATGTTCGACGGCTCGCCGTCCGGCCACTGGAAGATCCGGTCGGTGTAGTCCCAGTATTCCTCGAGGCTCTCGCCCTTGACGGCGAAGACCGGTGTGCCGGTCGCGGCGATCGCGGCCGCAGCGTGATCCTGCGTCGAGAAGATGTTGCACGAGGCCCAGCGGACCTTGGCGCCCAGCGCCTGCAGGGTCTCGATGAGGACCGCGGTCTGGATCGTCATGTGCAGCGAGCCGGTGATGCGCGCGCCCCGCAGCGGCTGGTCGGCGCCGAACTCCTCGCGGCAGGCCATGAGGCCCGGCATTTCGGTTTCCGCGATGTCGAGTTCCTTGCGGCCCCAGTCGGCCAGCGAGAGATCCTTGACGACGAAATCGCCTGTGTCGGCCATGCGGGAGCTCCTTCTCGTGGGCGGCATGCGGGCTCGACCGAGCCGTCCGGTGCCGCCGTTCAAGGCGCTTCCTTATCAGGAGAGGGGATATAAGGAAATCCTTATATCGTTATCTCGACCCGCCGGCCGGGCGGCAGGGGCATCGAGGCGCTGCGGCTGCCGCCGATCAGCAGTCCTCGCCGAAGCGGTCCGCCACGAGCGCCGAGATCGCCGCCACGGCCTTGTCGGCGTCGTGACCCTCGGCGCGCACGTCGATCGTGGTGCCCTGGCCCGCCGCCAGCATCATCAGGCCCATGATCGACTGACCGCCGACCGACAGGCCCTCGCGCGTGATGGTGATGTCGCATTCGAACTGCTCGGCGAGCTGCACGAACTTGGCCGAAGCGCGGGCATGGAGCCCCTTGCGGTTGACGATGGTCATCGTCTGCTCGACCGGCCCGGTGGGCGACGAGCCGGACAGGGGCGAATCGCACGGCGGGGGGAAGTGTTCTGACTTGTCCATGGCCCGGCCGCCGATATTCCGTTCGATCTGTTCGAGAGTTACTTGCCGCTGAGAATGCGGCTTGCGACGGCGATGTACTTGCGGCCGGCGTCCTGGGCGGCGACGAGCGCGTCGGCCATCGGCTTCTCGCCGCGGACACTCGCGAGCTTGATCAGCATCGGCAGATTGACGCCGGCCAGCACGTCGATGTTCCCTTCGTCCATCACCGAGATCGCAAGGTTGGAGGGGGTGCCGCCGAACATGTCGGTGAGGATGATCACGCCCTTGCCACGCTCGGCCTCGCGGACGGCCTGGAGGATGTCCAGCCGCCGCTGCTCCATGTCGTCGTCGGGGCCGATGCAGATCGTCTCGAACGCCTCCTGGCGGCCGACCACATGCTCCACGGCGAGCTTGAATTCACGCGCGAGCTGGCCATGCGTCACCAGCACCAGTCCAATCATACGCCGACCATCCCGGACTCCGCCGCTTCCCTGTGCAACGGATTGTGCGCTTGCGGCCAGATTGCTGCAAGACGCAGCAAGTCACACCCCTCGGAATCTTTCCAGACTGGCGCCGAACGCCTGCATTCCGGGGTTTTCTTCCCATTCACGAAGCCGCGACGCGAATGCTGCGCCGCGATATCAACTGGTGCGCGTGGCGGTCCAGAACGAGGGCGTCGCGACGAGGGTCAGAAGAACGTCGGCGGCAAAGGACGGATCGCGATCGGGCAGCCCGATCCGGCGGATCTCGATCCCGGATATGGCGACCGCGTGATCCTCCGGGAGGCGTTCTACGGATATGCGGGGCACGAGATCGACGACGAGGTCGAGAGCGGTCTCGGCGAGGTGCGGCCGGGACAGGATGCCGACGCCGCGAACCTCGATCAGCCCGGCGGTGACTGCCGGAGCCTGCGCGTAGAGCCGCCCGCCGCGCGGCTCCACGAAGACCTGGTCGTCGGCGACGAGAGCGGCCTCGAAGCCTGCGGCGGCGCTTCGGGCGAGAATCGAGAGCGCGAGCGAGGACTTGCCGCTGCCGGAAGGGCCGCGCACCAGCAGGCCACGCCCGCCGAGGCGCAGCGCGCTCGCATGAAGGTTGGTCCTCGAACTCACGTGTCAGCCGGAATCTCGACGGTGAAGCGGGCGCCCGCGAGGCCGCCCGGCGCACTCGCATCGACCATGTTCTCCGCGCGGATCTGGCCGCCATGCGCCTCGACGATCTGTCGCGAGATCGACAGGCCGAGACCGGAGTTCTGGCCGAAGGACTCGGCGCCCGGACGGTCGGTGTAGAAGCGCTCGAAGATGCGCTCGATCTTCTCGGCCTGGATGCCGGGCCCGTTGTCCTCGATGGTGACGACGCAGGCACGCGGGCGGCGCTGCAGGCGCACGCTGATACGGCCGCCCGTCGAGGGCACGAAGGATCGCGCGTTGTCGATGAGGTTGGTGAAGACCTGGCTGAGGCGAAGGTCGTGGCCGGCGACGCGGTAGGTCTTGCCGGGCGGCGGGGGAGCGATCGTCAGCGCGATCGTGATCGACTGCTCGGGTTTCAGATGGGCGCGCGCGCCGTCCACCACCGAGCCGACGAGACCGGCGAGATCGACTTCGCCCGCGACCTCGCGCGCGAGTTCGGCGTCGAGGCGCGAGGCGTCGGCGATGTCGGTGATCAGCCGGTCGAGGCGCTTCACGTCGTGCTGGATGACCGCGAGCAGGCGCTCGCGCGAGCTTTCGTTGCGGGCAAGCGGCAGCGTCTCGACGGCTGAGCGCAGCGAGGTGAGGGGGTTCTTCAACTCGTGGCTGACGTCGGCGGCGAAGCTCTCGATCGCGTCCATGCGGGCGTAGAGCGCGTTGGTCATGTCGCGGATGGCGGAGGCGAGGTGGCCGACCTCGTCGGCGCGGTCGCCGAAATCGGGGATCTCCTCGCGCGCCGTCACGCCCCGGCGCACGCGGATCGCGGCGGCCGACAGGCGGCGGAGCGGGGTCGCGATGGTGGAGGCGAGGAGCGCCGACAGGATCACCGTCACCATCGCGGCGACCGCGAAGGTGCGCACGATCGCCATGCGCTCGGCCTGCACGATCTTGTCGATGTCGCCCCCTTGCGTCGACAGGAGGAGGACGCCGAGCACCGCGCGGAAGCGCTGGATCGGCACGGCGACCGAGACGATGAGCTCGCCGTTCTCGGTGGAGCGAACCAGCGCGCGTGGACCGCCGGTGAGCGCGCTCATCACCTCCGGATAGGTCGAGCCCGAGCCGCCCGGCGTCTCCTTGTAGACCGGCAGGTCGCCGTGGCCGAGGAGGCGGCCCGTCTCGCGGCTGATCCAGGCGAAGATGCCCGTCTCCTCCTCGCTCTCCACCGGCGGCAGGTCGTAGCGCAGGATCTGGCCGCGCGAATAGAGGTGGCGCGAATCGAGGATGAGGTTGGCGTCGCGGTCGTAGAGGCGCGCGCGCGTGCGCGTCGGGGAGATCAGGCGGCGCAACAGCGGGGCGACGCGCTCGGGATTGATCGGAAAGTCGAGCGATTCCGACTGGTCGGGATTGGGCTGCAGCGTCGCGCCGGCCTGCAGCTCCAGGAGCTTCTCCGGATCGACCGTGATCGAATCGGTCTCGACCGTCGCCGAGGAGGCGATGGCGCTCGCGATGATCTCGCCCTGCGTCAGCAGGCTTTCGACACGCGCGTCGATCAGCCCGGCGCGGAACTGGTTGAGGTAGAGGATGCCCGAGACGAGGACGATCAGCGCGACGAGGTTGAGGAAGACGATTCGCCGCGTCAGCGACGAGAAGACGGAGTGACCGAGAACGCGCCGGGCGCGGATCAGCAGCCGGCGCACGATGGGCTTGCGCCGCCAGCGACCAACGCGCCGACGCGCGGCCGCCGCGCGTCCCGTCTCGGATGTGTCCGTCGCCGTCAAGGCCGGCGGTCCGTCAGACTTCGCGGAAGCGGTAGCCCACGCCGTAGAGCGTCTCGATCATGTCGAAGTCGTCGTCGATCGCCTTGAACTTCTTGCGCAGGCGCTTGATGTGGCTGTCGATCGTGCGGTCGTCGACATAGACCTGCTCGTCGTAGGCCGCATCCATCAGCGCGTCGCGGCTCTTCACGACGCCGGGGCGCTGCGCGAGCGAGTGCAGGATCAGGAACTCGGTGACGGTCAGCGTCACCGGCTGGCCCATCCAGGTGCAGGTGTGGCGCTCCTGGTCCATCACCAGCTGGCCGCGCTCGAGCGAGGATTCCGGCGCCGTGCCCGGCTTGCCCGCCACCGCCTCGCGCGGGGCGCCGCGGCGCAGGATCGCGCGCACGCGTTCGACCAGAAGGCGCTGCGAGAAGGGTTTACGGATGTAGTCGTCGGCGCCCATCTTGAGGCCGAAGAGTTCGTCGATCTCCTCGTCCTTCGAGGTCAGGAAGATCACCGGAAGGTCGCTCTTCTGCCGCAGGCGACGCAGGAGCTCCATCCCGTCCATGCGCGGCATCTTGATGTCGAAGATGGCCAGATGCGGCGGCCGGGCCGACAAGCCCTCCAGCGCCGAGGCGCCGTCGGTGTAGGTCTCGACCCGGTAGCCCTCGTTCTCCAGCGCGATCGACACGGATGTCAGGATGTTGCGGTCGTCATCCACCAGCGCGATCGTCGGCATCTTGTTTCAACTCCTGTTCCGGCGGGCGGGCGCTTGTCTTCGACCGAGCGAAGCGCCGGAAACGCCCGGTGTCCGCATCGTCGCCGATGCGGACCCGATTCCCTGTCTGGAAGGGAAATGTGGCGTTCGTGGCGCTTTTGCAACGCCTAAAGCATTTCCGCGCCCCGCCGGAACGCTCATCCGAGCCGGTTCAGAGGTCGACCTTGATGTTCTCCGTCGTGTCCGGCCGCGGCTTGTCGCCGACATACGCCTTCGCGAACTCCCAGGCCTGCGAGATCTTGTTCGACGTCACGTCCCAGATTTCGGCCTGGTTGGGGCGGATCACGAGGATCGCCGTGTTCGGATCGTCCTTGCCGCCGGGCATCCAGGCCTCGGCCTGCGCGTCCCACGCTTCCTCGATGCGGGCGCGATTGTTCGTCACGCTCGCCGTACCCGAGACCGCGACGTACTCTTCCTTCTGCACGAAGGAGCAGGCGACCTGATCGTCGGCCGCGATCTCGTCCACCTTGTGGGAGTTGCGGTCGGTCACGAACAGGATCTCGCCGCGCGCGCGCGAGATCTTCGGCGCCATCGGGCGCGAGCGCAGCTGCCGGCCATCGCGCGTCGTGACCATGCAGGTCTCGAAGTCGCCGATCATGTCCCAGAACTTCTCGGTTGCCGCCTCGGCCATCTCTCGTCCTTTCTTGCCTGAAACTCGGCCCTTCAACGCGCCGGGCGACGAAAAGTGCCCCGACCTGCATCGGGAACCCTCGATCGGCCCTCAACGGCAAAATTATTTTTGCTTGGGTTAATCCGATTGAAGCGGAGCCTTGAACCGATTTAGACGAGCCCGAGCATGTTTTAAATCGTTTGATATTGAGAAGGCCATGTATTTCCTTATCTTTTAGACAGTTGCCGCCACGCGGTAACGGCGATACTTGCTTGGCTCACGCCGGGGCGGCCCGGTTGTTTTGAAGGAGCAGGCACATGGATGAATTCGGGCTCCGCAACCCCGATCGCGGCATCGAGACGACCGGCCTCGCGAACGTGTCGTCCCTGCGCTGGAACCTCTCGGAAAGCGAACTCGTCGAAACCGCGGTGCGGCAAGGCGAGGGAACGCTGACGGCCCACGGCGCGCTGGTGGTGACCACCGGCCAGCACACCGGCCGTAGCCCCAAGGACAAGTTCGTCGTGCGCGACGAGACCACCGAGGACCGCATCTGGTGGGACAACAACAAGCCGATGGCGCCGGACGCCTTCGAGCGCCTCTATGCCGACTTCAAGGCGCATGCCGAGGGGCGTGACCTCTTCGTGCAGGATCTCGTCGGCGGTGCCGACAAGGACAACGCGATCAAGGCGCGCGTCGTCACCGAGTTCGCCTGGCACTCGCTGTTCATCCGCAACCTCCTGATCCGCCCGGAGCGCACCGAGCTCGAGAGCTTCGTGCCGGAGCTGACGATCATCGACCTGCCGTCCTTCAAGGCGGACCCGGAGCGCCACGGCTGCCGCACCGAGACGGTGATCGCCTGCGACTTCACGCGCAACATCATCCTGATCGGCGGCACGACCTATGCCGGCGAGATGAAGAAGTCGGTCTTCACGGTTCTCAACTACCGCCTGCCCGAGACCGGCGTGATGCCGATGCACTGCTCGGCCAATGTCGGCGCCAACGGCGACGCGGCCGTGTTCTTCGGCCTGTCCGGCACCGGCAAGACGACGCTCTCGGCCGACCCGAAGCGCACGCTCATCGGCGACGACGAGCACGGCTGGGGCGAGAACGGCATCTTCAACTTCGAGGGCGGATGCTACGCCAAGACGATCCGCCTCTCGGCCGAAGCCGAGCCGGAGATCTTCGCCACGACGCGCATGTTCGGCACGGTCCTCGAGAACGTAATCCTCGACGAGCGCCGCGTGCCCGACTTCGAGGACGGCCGGCTCACCGAGAACACGCGTGCCGCCTATCCCCTGCACTTCATCCCGAACGCCAGCGAGACCGGTCTTGGCGCGCACCCGAAGAACATCATCATGCTGACGGCGGACGCCTTCGGCGTGATGCCGCCGATCGCCAAGCTGACGCCCGAACAGGCGATGTACCACTTCCTGTCGGGCTACACGGCCAAGGTCGCGGGCACCGAGAAGGGCGTGACGGAGCCCGAAGCCACCTTCTCGACCTGCTTCGGCGCACCGTTCATGCCGCGTCATCCGGCCGAGTACGGCAACCTCCTGCGCGACCTCATCGCGAGCCACGGCGTCGACTGCTGGCTGGTCTCGACCGGTTGGACGGGCGGAGCCTACGGCACTGGGCGGCGCATGCCGATCAAGGCGACGCGTGCGCTTCTCGCCGCCGCCCTCGACGGCTCGTTGAAGAATGCCGAGTTCCGCACCGATCCGAACTTCGGCTTCCAGGTGCCGGTCGCGGTGCCCGGCGTCGATAGCGCGATCCTCGACCCGCGTTCGACCTGGAGCGATCCGGCCGCCTACGACCGCCAGGCCAACAAGCTCGTCGGCATGTTCCGCGCGAACTTCGAGAAGTTCGAGGATCACGTCGATGCGGGCGTCGTCGACGCCTCGCCGGCGCTGGCGCTCGCGGCCGAGTAACACCCAAGACCTCTGGGAGGAGGTCAGGGGCTCGCGACCTTCGGGTTGCGGGCCCCTGTCGTTTGCGGCAACCACGGGTGAGACGGCGGCGTTGCCGCCGCGAACGCTCGAGGAGACGCGACCCATGGCAGAGCCCGGTTCCGCCAAAGGCCTGCCCGTGAACGCCCGCATCACCATTCCCGACGACGAGCTGGAGGAAAGCTTCATCCGCTCGGCCGGGCCGGGCGGCCAGAACGTCAACAAGGTGGCGACCGCCGTTCAGCTGCGCTTCGTGGCGGCCGCCTCCGTCGTCCTGTCCGACGAGGTGAAGGCGCGGCTCCTGCGGCTGGCCGGCCAGCGCGCGACCAAGGCCGGCGAGGTGCTGATCGAGGCCTCGCGCTTCCGCACGCAGGAGCGCAACCGCGAGGACGCGCGCGAGCGCCTCGTCGCCCTCGTCCGCGAGGCGCTCGTGCCGCCCCCGCCGCCGCGCAAGAAGACGCGCCCGACGCGCGGCTCGGTGGAGCGGCGGCTGGAGGCGAAGAAGGGGCGCTCGACCGTCAAGCGGATGCGCGGCCGCGTCGATGACTGACGTCCCGTCGGACGGCTCCTAAAGAAAAGTTGATCGCGGATCATTTTTTCTGCATCCGGCGCATCATCGGCCTCGTAGCTCCTGACGCCCCTCGATGGGAGGGCACCAACAGGGGAAACGAACCCATGATCTCCAAGCTGTTCCGCAGTGTCGTCGTCGCCTCGCTCCTCCTCGGCACGGCCGGTGGCGCGATGGCTCAGGGCAAGAGCGTGATGGTCGGCGGCGCGCCGATGTACGCCTCCAAGACGATCGCCGAGAATGCCCCGAACGCCAAGAACCTGAAGACGCTGGTGGCGGCGGTGAAGGCGGCCGGCCTCGTCAAGACGCTCGACGGCAAGGGTCCCTTCACGGTCTTCGCGCCCGACGACAAGGCCTTCGCCAAGCTGCCGGCCGGCACCGTCGAGATGCTGGTGAAGCCCGAAAACAAGGCGATGCTGACCAAGATCCTGACCTACCATGTCGTCCCGGCCAAGGCGACGGCCGAGGCGGCGATGAAGATGATCAAGGACGACGGCGGCAAGCATGTCGTGAAGACCGTCGAGGGCGAGACCCTGACGCTCGCCATGAAGGGCAAGAAGCTGACGATCACCGACGCCAAGGGCAATGTCGCGACCGTCACGCAGGCCGACGTGATGCAGAAGAACGGCGTCGTGCACGTCATCGACACCGTACTGATGCCCTGATCTCAGCGTATGGATCACCGACGGCCCCGCCTCCATATGGGGGCGGGGCCGTCTCCGTTTCATCCGCCACGCACGGGAGCCATGCCATGCAGCGTCGACAGTTCCTTCTCGGCTTCGCGGCCTTCGGGCTCGGGGCTTCGGCCCTCGCGCTGCGGGGCGGGGGCGCGGCCCGCGCCGAGACCTTTCCCTTCACCTTGAGCGATGCGGACTGGAAGAGCCGCCTGACCTCCGACCAGTACGCGGTGCTGCGCCAGGAGGCGACCGAACGGCCTTATTCGAGCCCGCTCAACAACGTGAAGACGAGCGGCCTCTTTCACTGCGCGGGCTGCGACAACGCGCTCTATTCGTCCGCCACGAAGTTCGATTCGGGAACGGGCTGGCCGAGCTTCTGGGCGCCAGTCGCCGGGGCCATCGGCAACCGGACCGACTACGTTCTGGTCTATCCGCGTACCGAGGTGCATTGCGCCCGATGCGGCGGCCATCTCGGCCACGTCTTCGACGACGGGCCGCCGCCGACCGGCAAGCGCCATTGCATCAATGGCGTCGCCATGCAGTTCAAGCCGGGTCCGGTGACCTGAGCGGGGCAAGCCTTCGTCAATCTTTGCGGCGCTCAATGATGACGGGGCCGCGGAAGGGCGGCGCGCATTGAACGCAGCCCTTCGGGTCGCCATATCTCGGACAGGTCGAGCGGGGTGCCGCATCAGGGCCCCGACCGACAAGTCGCTTGAGACAAGGGCTTGCCGTGACATGAACAGGATGACGCCGTTTTCCAGTCCGCTGCTTCTCGGTTTCGACGGGGTGGAGCGGATGCTCGAGCGGATGGGCAAGGCCAGCGATGGCTATCCCCCGTTCAACATCGAGCGCATCCGTGCCCCGGGCGAGCGCGAAGGCGCTGCGCGCGACGGGACCGGCGGGGAACCCGCCATTCGCATCACGCTTGCGGTCGCCGGCTTCCAGACGGAAGACCTCGAGATCACGACGGAAGACAACCAGCTGACGATCCGGGGCTCGCAGAGCGACCGGGAGGAGCGCGATTTCCTTCACCGGGGGATCGCCGCACGCCAGTTCCAGAAGAGCTTTCTCTTTGCGGACGGCATGCGCATCCTCGGCGCCCAGCTGAAGAACGGTCTCCTGATGATCGATCTCGTGAAGCCCGAGCCCGAGCGCGTTGTGAAAAAGATCGAGATTACCGTCGAGGATTGAAACCTCGGACCCGATCTCCCGTTTGCCTCTACAGGAGACGCCCCATGACCCGTACGAATTCGATCACCCCGTCCGACCTCGCCTCGATCGGCGAAGGGCATCTGGCCTATCTGCGCCGCATGTCGTCCGACGACATCCGCGCGCGTTTCCCCTCCGCCCAGTCGATCCGGCCGGGGCTGAAGCTCTGGGCCCTGTTCTCCGCCGACGGGACACCGCTCGCGGTCTCCGACGACCGCGGTTCGATCCTGGCGAGTGCCACCGAGAACGAATTGCTGACGGTCAGCATCCACTGACCTGACGGCGGCGATACCATGATGAGAGACCGGCCGGACCCTGTCCGCGCCGGTTTTTTTCTGGGCGCTCGTCAGGCCGCGTGCGGCGGGGCTTGATGCGTCATCAGGTGGTGGAGCGAACTCGCGTCGCGCGAGGCCCGCAATTCGTTCACCGTGCGCGGATCGCGCAGGAGACGAGCGATCTTCGAAAGCGCCTTCAGGTGGTCGGCCCCCGAGCCCTCGGGCGCGATCAGGAGGAAGACGAGGTCCACGGGCTGGTCGTCCAGCGCTTCGAAGTCGATCGGCTTGGCCAGGCGCGCGAAGACGCCCTGGATGCGCTGGACGCCGGAAATCTTCCCGTGCGGAATGGCGATGCCGTGGCCGATGCCGGTCGAGCCGAGCTTCTCGCGGGCGATCACGGTCTCGAAGATGGCGCGGGCGTCGAGCCCGCTCAGCGCGGCGGCGCGCTCGGACAGATCCTGCAGCACCTGCTTCTTGGAATGCGCCTTCAACGAGGGAAGGATCGCGTCCTCCCGGATCAGTTCGGCCAGCTCCACGTCGTCAATGCCTTCCGCTCAACCGGTCCGTGCAGCCCCAGCGGGGATGATCGTGCCGGACAAACCTTGCGCCGCCCTTCCCGGACACGCCGATAAACGTCGGCCGGACCTTTTGGGGGTCCGGCCGATCGTCCGTGGGCGGGTATCAGACCCTGGCCCGCAATGTCGAGGGGTCGATCCAGCCGACATTCCCGTCGGGGCGGCGATAGACGATGTTGACCTCTTCCGTGGCGCCGTTCTTGAACACCACGACCGGCCCGTCGCGGCGGTCGAGTTCCATCACGGCGCTGGCGACGCTCATCGTGCCCATGACGAGCGAGGTTTCGGCGATCACGGCGGGCGCGAAGTCCTCCGGCACGTCGTCATCCTCGTCCGGCACCGAGCTGATGACCGTGTAGGCGATCTCGCGCGATGCCGCTGCGTTCGCCTTGTGGTCCTTCAGCCGCCGCTTGTAGCGTCGCAGGCGCTTCTCGATCTTTTCGGAGGCTTCGGTGAAGCTCGATTCCGGGTCGTGGGTATCGGCGGTGGCCTGAAAGTCGACGCCGCTGTCCAGATGGAGCGTGATGTCCGCGCTGTAGCGCGCGCCCTCCTTGGACAGAACGGTGGCGCCGGAGAAGTTTCCGTCGAAGTACTTGGCGACCAAGTCGTTCAGCCGATCCTCGATGCGCGAGCGAAAGGCTTCGCCGACGTCCATGTGTCGGCCCGATACGCGAAGTCCCATTCGTGTCTCCTTCCATTCGTCCGGCGACGGGCCTTCGAAGGCTCTTGGTCGCCGTCATATCGAAGACTTCGCGCGACCATTTCGTTCCGGCCTGCCGGGGGAATCATTCGATCCCAAATCGGTGACCGGGCCAAGGCCCGCGCGCTCAAAAATCCAGCATCCCTCAGCCGGCGAGCCGTCGCGCCTTCATCTCGCGGCGGCGCTGCACCGAGGAAGCGATGCCGAGCGCCTCGCGATACTTGGCGACGGTGCGCCGGGCGAGATCGATGCCCTCCTCCTTCAGCCGCGCGGCGATGTCGTCGTCGGACAGGACGCCGCCGGCGCCCTCCGTGGCGATGAGCGCGCGGATCCGCAGCTTGACGCTCTCGGCCGAATGCGCGTCGCCCCCGTCGCTGGCGGCGATCGCCGCGGAGAAGAAGGCCTTCATTTCCATCGTTCCGCGGGGCGTCGCGAGGTACTTGCCGGCGGTGACGCGGCTGATGGTGGATTCGTGCATGCCGACCGCCGCCGCCACGTCCATCAGCGTCATCGGCTTCAGGTGGCCGCCGCCGCGCGACAGGAAGGCGCTCTGCTGGCGCACGATCTCGTCGGCGACCTTGAGAATTGTGCGCGCGCGGCCCTCGAGCGAGCGCTGCAGCCAGCCGGCGGACTGCCGGCACTGGGCCAGAAACGTCCGCTCCTCGGCGCCCGCCGCCCCGCCACGCTCCAGATGAACCCGCAGACGCGGGAAGGCTTCCGGGTTGAGCGAGACCCGCCAGCCGTTCGGCGCGCCCGCCTCGCGCGTCACCACGGCATCGGGCACGACGACCGCCGGCGCACCAAGCGCGAAGGCGGAGCCCGGCCGCGGATCGAGCCTACGAATCTCGCCGAGGATGTCGAGGAGATCCGCCTCGCTCTCGCCGGTGAGGCGCGAAAGGGCGGCGAAGTCCCGCTTGGCGAGAAGCGGCAGGTTGGCGACGACCGTCGCCATCACCGGGTCGAACCGGTCGCGTCGTCGCAGCTGGATCGCGAGGCAGTCAGGGAGCGAGCGCGCGAAGAGCCCGGCCGGCTCGGCCTCGTCCTGAAGCCGGACGAGAAGCGGCAGGAGATCGGACGGCAGGTCGAGGTCCGCATGGAGGAAGCCGGAGGCGTCGAGATCGGCGAACCAGAGCTCGGCCAGCCGGCGTTCCTCACCCCGTGCAAAGACCTCGGCAATCTCGGCGAGCGCGTGGGCGTGGAGCGAGGGCGCCTCCTCGCCGATCCGGTCTTCCCAGGACCCCGCATCGGGGCCCGGCGCCGCAGAGCCCGTCCCACGCACGTCGAGGAGCCGGTCCGCGGCGTCCGGATGGCGCTCGCCTTCGACGCCGGCACCGTCCCGAAACGCCGGTCCATCGTCCTGCCAGCCGGACAGCGGCACCGGGTCGGCGGCTGCTACGGCCGGCTCCGCCGACGGCGGCAGCGGGGGAGCGGCTTCGGCGGGGGCGACGAGTTCGAGAAGCGGGTTCGCGTCGGCCTCGCGCTGCAGGAAGGCGAGGAGCTCGACGTGATGGAACTGCAGAAGCCGGATCGACTGCAGAAGCTGGGGCGTCATCGTGAGCGACTGGCTCTGACGCACCTGGAGGTTCATCGACAAGTTCACCGCGATCCTCCCTTCCAGGGCGCCCCGTCAGCCAGGGGCAAGCCTCGGAAGGAAACTGGTCCGCATCTTGCTTGTCAAGAAAAACGCGCTAGCGCCGCGCGGGAAATCGTCAATAGGTGAACTGCTCGCCGAGATAGATCCGCCGGACGTCGGGATTGTCGACGATGTCCTGCGGCGTGCCGTGGGTGAGGACGGCCCCGGCGTGCATGATGTAGGCGCGATCGATGAGGCCGAGCGTCTCGCGCACGTTGTGGTCGGTGATGAGGACGCCGATCCCGCGCCGCGTGAGATGGCGCACGAGTTCCTGGATGTCGGCGACCGCGATGGGGTCGACGCCCGCGAAGGGCTCGTCGAGCAGCATGAAGGTCGGGCGCGAGGCGAGCGCGCGCGCGATCTCGCAGCGCCGCCGCTCGCCGCCCGACAGCGCGGTCGAGGGCTGCTTGCGCAGGTGCCCGATGTGGAACTCTTCGAGAAGCGCGGTGAGCTGGCGCTCGCGCTCCGCCTTCGAAGGCTCGACCATCTCGAGCACGGCGCGGATGTTGTCCTCCACCGACAGGCCGCGGAAGATCGAGGCCTCCTGCGGGAGGTAGCCGATCCCGAGGCGCGCGCGCCGGTACATCGGCACGCCGGTGATGTCGTGGCCGTCGAGCTCGATGCGTCCGCCATCGACCGGCACGAGCCCGGTGATCATGTAGAAGCAGGTGGTCTTGCCCGCGCCGTTCGGGCCGAGAAGCCCGACCGCCTCGCCGCGCCGCACGGCGACGTCGACGCTGTCGACGACGCGCCGGCCCCGATAGGTCTTGGTGATGCCGCGGGCGACCAGCGTTCCGGCGGACGGATGCGCCCGCGTCTCGCCGGGCATCGCGGTCTCGCGGGGATCGCCGACCGGGCGGCGGGGAGGGGTATCGATCTGTGCGGCCACGAAACGTCCGGGGTCTGGGCGGCCAGCGAGGCGCCGGCCCGCCCGAAGGAAATCGAGCGGAAGGGAGGCGTCAGTTGGTGCCGGCCGCGCCGTTCGCGCCCGGCGACAGGAGCATGCGAACCCGGCCGCCGCCGCCCGAGGCGCCGTTGCAGTTGTTGCTCTGGAGCCGCGCGACGCCGGTGTCCATCTGGATGCGCAGGACGCAGCCGGTGGCGACGTTCTTGCCCTGGCTGAGCACCACGTCGCCGGTGAGGAGCGCGACCTGCGTCGCCATGTCGAACTCGGCCTTGTTGGCGGTCGCCACCTGGTCGGCCGAGCGGATGGTGACCTTGCCGGTGGCCTCGAGACGGCTGATGTCGCCCGAGCCGCCCGGCATGTTGGAGCGCTGGGCGGCCGGCTGCGCCTCGCCGTCCTTGTTGCGGACGTAGAAGACGAGAAGCTTCTCGGCGTTCATCGAGGTCGGGCCCTGACGCACGCTGACGTCGCCCGAGAACGTGGCGAGCGACTTGCCGTCGTCGACGTCGAGCTGGTTCGATTCGATGGCGACGGGCTGGTCGCCCTTCACCTGGAGCCCGCCGAAGGAGTTGCCGAACCCCTGCGACTGCTGCTGCGCCACGGCCGCGCCGACGGCGCAGAGGGAGCCGAGAACGGCCAGCACGACGGGCAGGCGATGGATCGTTGTCATGGTCCTGGCTCGCTGAGTGGGGCCTCGCCCCCGTTGGAAAGGGACTGCGGAAGAAGGGTCAGCTTGACCCGGTTGCCGAAGGACAGCGTCTTGCCGCCGTCCGAGATCGAGACAGTGCCGGCTTCCAGGCGCTGGTCGCTGGTCGCGATCTCGACCGGCCCGGTGCCGGTCAGGGAGCCGCCCTCGAGCGACACGTCGGCGCTCTGCATGCGGATGCGGATGCCGCTCGTCGTGTCGACGGCGATCTGGTCGTAGAGGCGCAGCATGTTGGTGCGCGTGTCGAAGCGGCCCTTGGCGGCGGTGAGCTCGGCCGTGGTGTTCTGGTCGACCGTCAGGTTGGCGCGCACGCCCTCCAGATCGATGCTGGAGCCTCCGAGCGCCTGGATCGCGCGGCTCGCGACCATCGAGAACGGGCGGTCGTTGCCGTCGACGCCCGACATGCGCGGATCGCGCATCACGAGGCGGCCGTCCTCGATCGAGGTCGAGGCGAAGGCGATGTCGGCAGGCAGGCTGCGGGCCAGCCAGATGGCCACCGCGCCCGCCAGCACGATGGCGGTGGCGACCAGCGGCAGGCCGATCTTGAGCCAGCGCACGCGCCGCGAATGCGACTGCGCGCGGTCGAACGCGTCGGCCGGCCGCTCGGCGGCATTGCCGAGGGCCAGTCCGTCGCGCGTGGCGTTCGCCTGCCTGTCCTGCCTGTCGGGTGCGTCGAGAATGAAGAAGGCTCCGGATCGATTCGGACGGGAAATGCGGGGCGAGGGCGAAGCCCGGCTCTGCCCGGCCACCCTGTATGCGCGATATAGGGTTTTTACATGGTAAAACCATCGGGCGCGAGGCCCCGCGCAACCGATCCGGGTGCGGCCCGCACGGCGCTTGGCAAGCCGCGCAGGTCCGTCTATCGCTGGCCCCCGGATGTTCGGGGACCAGGCGGGGCGGCATGGACGCACAAGGGATCATCGACCGGCGGCGGCTGCGCCGCAAGCTGTCGTTCTGGCGTGTCGTGGCGCTCTGCGGCCTGGCGCTCGCGGTGCTGCTGGCGGTTCTGGCCGCCGGCTGGCGGCCGGGCGCGGGGCTTGGTCCCACGATCGCGCGCGTCGAGATTTCGGGCGTCATCACCGAGGACCGCAAGATGCTCGACCTTCTCGAGGATCTGGCCGAGGACGACGCGGTGAAGGCCGTGATCGTCAAGGTCAACTCGCCGGGCGGCACGACGGTCGGCGGCGAGACGCTGTTCCATGCGGTGCGGCGTCTCGCCGAGGCCAAGCCCGTGGCGGCCGAGGTCGGCCAGCTTGCGGCCTCCGCCGGCTACATGGTGGCGATGGCGACCGACCGGATCGTCGCCCACCATTCCTCGATCGTCGGCTCGATCGGCGTCCTGTTCCAGTATGTCGATGCCTCCGTGCTCCTCGGCCGGATCGGCGTCGACGTCGCGGCGGTGAAGTCCTCGCCGCTGAAGGCCGAGCCCTCGCCTTTCGATCCGGCGCCGCCGGAAGCGCGCGAGATGATCGGCCGGCTCGTCGACAGTTCGTTCGACTGGTTCAAGCGCCTCGTCACCGAGCGCCGCGGCTTTACGCCGGCCGAGACCGACGCGCTCGCCGACGGCTCGGTGTTTTCGGGCGAGCAGGGCCTTGCCAACCGGCTGGTCGATGCGCTCGGCGGCGAAGCCGAGGTGCGGCGCTGGCTGGAGGAGGAGCGCGGCGTGCCGAAGGATCTCGAGATCGTGGAGCGTGAGCCCGAAAGCGAGGGGCGCTGGGGGCTGTCGTCCGGCGCGCGGGCGTTGGCGGTGAGCCTTCTCGGCTTCGATCCCGCCGCCTCCGGCCTCGGACAGGCCGTGGCGGGCGCCGCCGGCCGCCTTGACGGGATGGTATCGCTCTGGCAGCCTCCCGGCCACTAGAACAGGGCGCGGCCAGATCGCGTCATCCAATTGAAGTTGCTGGCGTTTCGGTCTCGCGCTCCGCGCGTGCGGCCGACGCGCCTTCGGGTTGCGCTCCGGGGACAACGTATCGTGATCAAGTCAGAGCTCGTGCAGATCATCGCCGGCCGCAATCCGCATCTCTACCAGCGCGATGTCGAGACCATCGTGAACGCGATCTTCGACGAGATCACGCAGGCGCTCTGCGACGGAAACCGGGTGGAGCTGCGCGGCTTCGGCGCCTTCTCGGTGAAGAATCGCCCGCCCCGCGCCGGCCGCAATCCGCGCACCGGCGAGGCGGTCGAGGTGGAGGAGAAGTGGGTGCCCTTCTTCAAGACCGGCAAGGAACTGCGCGAGCGCCTGAACGACGCCTGAGCCTTCGGCCACGCAGTCGCCTGCAGGGCGATTGACGCGGGGCCCGGCCTTCATACCTAAACCCGGTGCCCGGACACGCGGGCGTGCGGCCGGGCGGCCCGTCGCCTCGCGCCCTTCAAGACGGACAGACCATGATCTCGAAGATCCTCACCCTTCTCGTGCTCGGGCCGCTGGCCATCCTGCTCGTGGTGTTCTGCGTCGCCAACCGGGCCCCGGTGCCCGTGTCGCTCGATCCGATCGGCACCCTGCCGCAATTCGTCTACGAGATACCGCTCTTCGTGCTCCTGATCGGCGCGGTGATCGTCGGCCTGATTCTGGGCGGTCTCGGCACCTGGTTCACCCAGCATCACTATCGCGCGCGCGCCGCGCGCCGGACCGACGAGGTCGAGAACCTCCGCCACGAGGTCGCCGTCGGCAACGAGCGCCTGCGCCGCATGCGCGAGGAAGAGGTGCGCCCGTCCGGCCCGGCGCTGGCTGCGCCCGTCGAGGCGCGGCCGGCCCTGTCCAGGCCAGCCGCGATCTAAACGTCAGGCGTCGGCCGCCGCGGAGGCTGCCGGCTCTTCGCCGCTGACGCGGGCGGCCAGATTGTCGAAGAACTGGCCGGCGAGTTTCTTGGCGGACGAATCGACGAGGCGTCCGCCGAGCTGCGCGATCTTGCCGCCGACCTTGGCGTCCACCGTATAGGTGAGGACCGTCTCGGCGCCCTCGTCGGCGAGATGCACGTCGGCGCCGCCGGATGCGAAGCCCGCGATGCCGCCCTTGCCCTCGCCGACGATCGAATAGCTCTCCGGCGGAACGATGTTCTCCAGCCGGACCTGCCCCGTGAACGTCGCCTTCACCGGTCCGACCTTGGCGACCACGGTCGCCGCCATCTCGTTCTCGCCGGTTACCTCCAGCTCCTGACAGCCGGGAATGCATGCCTTCAGAACCGCCGGGTCGTTGAGCAGCGCCCAGACCGTCTCGCGCGGCGCGGGCAGGCGGTATTCGCCCTTGAGATCCATGTCCTATCCTCCCCGCCGGCCCTGTGGCCGGCACGGCGGGAGAATGGAACCGGCGAGGCGCTTTGCCAAGCCGGCACCGTTTGCCGTCCTCCCCCGCGATACGCTATGAGCCGCCCATGAGGAACGACAGATCCAAGGGGCCGGGCAAGCCCGATCAACGTGAGCGCCCGGCGGAGCGGCCGGGCTCGCGACCGGCCAAGGCGACCGGAGAGAGGCCGCGCCCGCCCGCGCCGGCCGCCGCCGCCGAGCCACCGCGGCGCGAAAGCGTCGAGGAGATCGCGCGCGAGAACCGCCGCGACCGTCCGGCCGTCGAGTGGCCGAAGGGGGAGCGTCCCGCCTTCCGGGCGCCGGTCGTCCTCGAGGTCGAGCCGGGCGCCGATTACGCGCTCCTGGATTCGGGCGACGGCGAAAAGCTCGAGCGCTACGGACCGCTGACGATCCGCCGCCCCGAGAATCAGGCGATCTGGCCCCGGCGCATGGCGGCCGCCCGGTGGGACGGGGCCGACGCGATCTTCACCGGCGACACCGACGAGGAGGGCGCCGGCCGCTGGCGCTTTCCCGCGACGGCGCTCGGCGAGACCTGGCCGATGCGCCAGGACGGCCTGCCCTATCTCGGCCGCTTCACCTCGTTCCGGCATGTCGGCGTCTTCCCCGAGCAGGCCGTCCACTGGCGGTTCATGACCGAGACGATCGAGCGCGAGCGCGAGCGGCACCAGCGGCCCGTGCGCGTCCTCAACCTCTTCGGCTACACAGGCCTCGCTTCGCTTCTGGCCGCGCGCGCGGGCGCCGAGGTGACGCATGTCGACGCCTCGAAGCGCGCCATCGGCTGGGCCCGCGAGAACGCCGAACTCGCCGGCCTGTCCGGCGCGCCGATCCGCTGGATCTGCGAGGACGCCGTGCGCTATGCCGAGCGCGAGGCGCGCCGCGGCTCGGCTTACGAGATCATCCTCCTCGATCCGCCGAAGTTCGGCCGCGGGCCCAAGGGCGAGGTCTGGCAGCTCTTCGAGGATCTGCCGCATCTTCTCGTCCTAATGCGCCAGCTTCTGTCGGACCGCCCGCTCGCGCTGGTCCTCACCGCCTATTCCATCCGCTCCTCGTTCTACTCGCTCTCGGCGCTGATGGGCGAGGCGATGCGGGGCCTCGGCGGCACCGTGGAATCGGGCGAACTCGTCATCCGGGAGGAGGGCGAGGACGCCCGCCACCTGTCCACCTCGCTCTTTTCCAGATGGGTGTCCGCTTGACCGACCGCGAAGCCCCCCGCCGCCCCGCCACCTCGCCGCCCGGCCGGGTCAAGGAGGTGACGAGCGTCTCCAACCCGATCGTCAAGGACATCCGCAACCTCGCGCTCAAGAAGCACCGCGAGGAGACCGGCCTGTTCCTCGCCGAGGGGCTGAAGCTCGTGATCGACGCGCTCGACGCGGGCTGGACGATCGACACCTTGATCGCCGCCAAGACGCAGCTGCATTCCGACCTCCTGTCGAAGACCGCCGCGCGTACGGTGGCCGGCGGTGCCGATGTCCTGGAGGCCAGCGACAAGGTGCTCGCCGCGATCTCGCGCCGCGACAACCCGCAGAGCGCGATCGGCGTGTTCCGGCAGAAGACGACGCGGCTCGACCGGATCGACCTCGGCCGCGACGGGCTGCTGGTCGTCCTCGACCGGGTGCGCGATCCCGGCAATCTCGGCACGATCCTGCGCACCGCCGATGCCGCGGGCGCCAAGGGCGTCGTCCTGGTCGGCGAGAGCGTCGATCCGTTCTCGCTCGAGGCCG
This sequence comes from Aureimonas sp. Leaf324, assembly GCF_001423245.1. Lineage (GTDB taxonomy): Bacteria > Pseudomonadota > Alphaproteobacteria > Rhizobiales > Rhizobiaceae > Aureimonas. The sequence continues at coordinate 77,159 of NZ_LMOH01000030.1, read as the reverse complement.
TGCGCGCGACGATGGGGTCGATCTTCGCCGTGCCCGTCGCCAAGGTCGACGAGGCCGCCTTCCTCGCCTTCCGCAAGGGTTTCTCCGGCCTCGTCGTCGGCACGCACATGCGCGGCGAGACGGACTTCCGCAAGCCCGCCTATGGGTCGAAGCCGACGCTTCTCCTGATGGGCAACGAGCAGTCCGGCCTGTCCGATACGCTCGCCGGCGCCTGCGACACCCTGGTGCGCATTCCCCAGGCCGGGCGTGCCGACAGCCTGAACCTTGCGGTCGCCACCGGCCTGATGATCTTCGAGGCGCGCCGCGGGAGCCTCGCGCTGTGAGGCCCCGGCTTCTTTCCGCCCTGTCGATCGTCGCGCTCGCGGTCGCGGTCGACCAGGGCATCAAGCGCCTCGTGGTCGACACGATGGGGCTCGGCGAGGCGATCGAGGTCCTGCCTTTCCTGGCGCTCTTCCACGCCCGCAACGAGGGCATCGCCTTCTCGATGCTCGACGGCTTCCACGGGCTCGGCCTCGCCGCGATCTCGGTCGTGGTGCTCGGCTTCGTCGGCTGGCTCTGGTGGAACACCCCCGCCGACCGCAAGCTCACGCAGTTCGGCTTCGCCATCATCGTGGGCGGCGCGATCGGCAACCTGATCGACCGCGTCTCGCTCGGCTATGTTGTGGACTACATCCTCTTCCACACGCCGGTCTGGAGCTTTGCCGTCTTCAACCTCGCCGACACGTTCATCTCGGTCGGTGCGGCGCTGATCCTCCTCGACGAGTTCGTCCTCCACCGGAAGAAGCGCGACGCCGAGGGCGGCAAGACGGCGGACAGTTGACGTCTTCGTGAAACGGGCGGAAACACGGGGCAGGCCATCCGGCGCGGCCGTCTCGACGCAACACGCTCGTCACGAAACCGTCGCCGCCTTCGGCTAATTCGAGAGCGACCCGATGGTTCGATCGCCGGCAGGAGACGCGAAGATGGGATTTGCCGCCACCTGGGGATCGCACGCCGCACGCACCGGCGAGCCCCTGTCGAAGCGCATGCTCTCGCTGATCCCCTCGGCGCCGCGCAGCCTCGCCGCGCCGCTCGACCCGCGCGCGCCCGTCCTCGGCCGCCTCGGCGGGCTCGAGGTGCGGCTCGCCCGCACCAGGGCCGAGATCCGCGCGGCGCAGGAACTGCGCTATCACGTCTTCTACGAGGAGATGAGCGCGAAGCCCTCGCCGCTCCAGAAGATGACGCGTCGCGACGCCGACGGGTTCGACCGCTTCTGCGACCATCTCCTCGTCTTCGACCGTGCAAGGGCGGGCGAGGGCACGGCGCAGATCGTCGGCACCTATCGTCTCCTGCGACAGGCCACCAAGGGCCGCTCACCCGGCTTCTACACGGCCGGCGAGTTCGAGATCGACCGTCTGGTCGCGCGCCATGCGGGGCTGCGCTTCCTCGAGCTCGGCCGCTCCTGCGTCCTGCCCGAGTATCGCGGCAAGCGCACGGTCGAGCTCCTGTGGCAGGGCATCTGGGCCTATGTGCTGGAGCACCGGATCGACGTCCTGTTCGGCTGCGCCTCGCTCGCCGGCACGGACCTGTCCAAGCTGTCGGATGCCCTGGCGCTCCTGCGCGACAGCGCGCCGGCGCCGGACGAGTGGCGCGTGCGCGCGGTCACCGGACGCCGCTCGACGCTGCCGCCCGGCACCGTCTGCGCCGACCCCAAACGCGCGCTCGGCACGCTGCCGCCGCTCCTGAAAGGCTACCTGCGGATCGGCGGCTATGTCGGCGAGGATGCGGTGGTCGACCACCAGTTCGGCACCACCGACGTTCTCGTGGTGTTGCCGGTGTCGCGGATCAACCCGCGCTACGTCAGCCATTACGGGGCCGACGCCAGCCGCTTCGCCGCCTGAGGCCGTCCGGGCGGCGGACCGAAGCCGCCCGGCTGCGAGCCGAAGCCTACTGGTCGACGCGGACCACCGAGCGGGTGCGCATGTCGACCAGCACCGGGCGTCCGTCGAAATAGAAGTAGCCGTAGTCCTGCTCGCCCTCGACGCGCGCGAGTTCCACCGCCTGGGGAACCGAGGCGCCGAGGCTCGGCGCGCTCTTCATCTGGGCGTCGGCCTGCGGGTGGTCCACCGCGTACTGGTAGACGTTGACGCGCTCCTTCTGGTCCTGCGCCAGCGCGGTGCCGGCGCCGCCCATGAGCCCGCCCATGAGAACGAGCGCCGCCAGCGCCGCCCCGCCGATCCTCGAAAATCCGTCGATCCGTGTCATCGCCTGTCCCCGGACGCGCAGCCTTCAGCACCGCGCATCGAGCAAAATCCATCCTGATCGTGTTCTAGCACCAGCCTTCGGCAAAATCATGGACGCCTGCAGACCATCAGTCTCGCATGCGGTTGTTGAATGCTCGATGAATGGTGCGTGTTCCCTCCGAAATCCTGGGGACGGCAGGGAGCGGACGGCTTCCGCGACGAGGCGGGCGCCGTTATCCATGCATCCATGCTCGACATCCTGCGACCCGACCGCGAACCGCCACAGGCCCCCGACGCGGGGCAAGGCGCCGCCGCCGGCGACGCGCCGACGCCGATGATGGCGCAGTTCCTCGAGATCAAGGAACGCCACGCCGACTGCCTCCTGTTCTATCGGATGGGCGACTTCTACGAGCTGTTCTTCGACGACGCCGTGGCGGCCTCCGCAGCGCTCGGCATCACGCTGACGAAGCGCGGCAAGCATCTGGGCGCCGACATCCCGATGGCGGGCGTGCCGGTCGTCTCCTCCGACGACTACCTGCAGAAGCTGATCGGCCTCGGCTTTCGCGTCGCAGTCTGCGAGCAGGTCGAGGACCCCGCCGAGGCCAGGAAGCGCGGGGCCAAGTCGGTGATGCGGCGCGACGTGGTGCGCCTCGTCACGCCCGGCACGATCACCGAGGAAACGCTGCTCGAGCCCGGCCGGCCGAACTACCTCATGTGCCTGTCGCGCATCGGCGGGGCGGCGGGCGCCTACGCCATCGCCTGGACCGACCTCTCGACCGGCCTCTTCCGCATCGCGCAGACGAGCGCCGACCAGCTCGCCGCCGACGTCCTCGCGATGGAGCCGTCCGAGGTCGTCGTCGCCGACACGCTGGCCACCGACGAGGCGCTCGGCCCGCTTGTGCAGCGGCTCGGGCGGCGCCTGCGCGTCGAGCCGGCGGTGCTCTTCGACGGGGCGACGGCCGAGGAGCGCCTGTGCCGCTTCTTCGGCGTCTCGACGCTGGACGGGTTCGGCACGTTCGGGCGCGCCGAGCTGTCGGCGGGCGCTGCGCTTCTCGCCTATCTCGCGCGCACGCAGCTGAAGGCCCATCCGCCGCTCTCGCCGCCGCGCCGCGTGGAAGCGGGATCCTATCTCAGGATCGACCCCGCGACGCGCGCGAGCCTCGAGCTGACGCGCACCGTCGCGGGCAAGCGGCAGGGCTCGCTGCTCGCCACCATCGACCGCTGCCTGACGGGCGCGGGCTCGCGGCTTCTCGGCGCACGGCTCGCCCTGCCGCTGACCGACCCGGCTGGGATTTCCGAACGGCAGGACAGCGTGGCGAGCCTCGTGGAGGACAGCACGCTGCGCCGTCGCCTGCGCGAATGCTTGCGCGGCCTGCCCGACATCGATCGCGCCCTGTCGCGGCTCGGCCTCGATCGCGGCGGGCCGCGCGATCTCGGCGCGCTCGCCGAGGGGCTCGCGCGGGCAGGGACGATCGCGCGCGAACTCGCGGGCGCCGACCTCGGGCGCGAACTGGCGGAAGCCCTCGCCGCGCTCGATGCCCGCCCGCAGGCGCTCGCCGCCCGCCTCTCCGACACGCTCGCCGACGACCTGCCGCTCCAGCGCCGCGACGGCGGCTTCGTGCGCGCCGGGGCCGATCCCGAACTCGACGAGACGCGGGCGCTGCGCGACCATTCGCGCCGCGTCGTCGCCGAACTGCAGGCGCGCTATGCCGGCGAGACCGGCATCCGCTCCCTGAAGGTCAAGCACAACAACGTTCTCGGCTATTTCGTCGAGGTGCCGGAGGCGCAGGGGCCGGCGATGCTGGCGGGCGGCGCTTTCCACCACCGCCAGACGCTCGCCTCCGCCATGCGCTTCTCGACGCCGGAACTCGCCGACCTCGAGGCCCGCATCACCGAGGCGGGCTCGAAGGCCCTGGCGATCGAGCTTGGGCTCTTCTCCGCCTTGCGCGAGGCGGTGCTCGCCGAGATCGACGCCATCCGCGCCGTCAGCGACGCGCTCGCCGTGATCGACGTGTCGGCGGGGCTTGCCGAACTTGCGGTCGCCGCGGACTGGGTCCGGCCCGCGGTCGACGGCTCGCTCGCCTTCTTCGTCGAGTGCGGCCGCCATCCGGTGGTCGAGGCGGCGCTGAAGGGGGGCGGCCAGTCCTTCGTCGCCAACGACTGCGACCTGTCGCCGCCGCAGGGTGTGTCCGGCAAGGTGGGGGGTGCCGGCGCGATCTGGCTGATCACCGGTCCTAACATGGGCGGCAAGTCGACCTTCCTGCGCCAGAACGCGCTGATCGCGGTGCTCGCCCAGATCGGCGCCTTCGTGCCGGCGACGAAGGCTCATATCGGCGTCGTCGACCGCCTGTTCAGCCGCGTCGGCGCGTCGGACGATCTCGCCGAAGGCCGCTCGACCTTCATGGTCGAGATGGTCGAGACCGCGGCGATCCTCAACCAGGCGACCGAGCGCACGCTGGTCGTGCTCGACGAGATCGGGCGCGGCACCTCGACCTATGACGGCCTGTCGATCGCCTTCGCGGCCGTCGAGCACCTGCACGAGGCGAACCGGGCCCGCGCGCTGTTTGCCACCCACTTCCACGAGATGACGGCGCTGGCCGGGCGTCTGAAGCGCCTGCGCAACGCGACGGTGCGCGTCAAGGAGTGGGAAGGCGAGGTGATCTTCCTCCATGAGGTGACAGCGGGCGTCGCCGACCGCTCCTACGGCGTCCAGGTGGCGCGCCTCGCCGGCCTGCCGCCGGCCGTGGTCGAGCGGGCGCGGCAGATCCTGTCGGAGCTCGAGCGGTCCGGCCAGGGCGAGAAGCGCACCGCCTTCCTCGACGACCTGCCGCTGTTCTCGCAGGCCGCCCGCGCGCCTGCCGCCCCGGCCCCGTCGCCCGCGCTGGAGGCGCTCGCCGCGCTCGACCCTGACGCCTTGACCCCGCGCGAGGCGCTGGAAGCGCTCTATCGGCTCAAGGGGCTCGTCGCCGCAAAGCCCTGACGCGTCGCCCGGATCGTTGCCCGGCCACGCTTTGCGCGGCGGCCGAAGCGGGAACGCCCCGGGCGCCTCGGCCTTCCTTGCCCGGATGCGCCGCCCCGGCGGCGCGCAGAAGGAGCCATGCGCCATGTCGAACTTTCCCCCCCAGCACCAGTCCCGCGATCCCGGCCTCGAGCACGAGATGACGCCGCGGCCGGACTACGAGCCGCGCTTTCCGGGGTCCGGTCGCCTTGCCGGCAAGACGGCGATCATCACGGGCGGGGATTCCGGTATCGGTCGCGCCACCGCCGTCCTCTTCGCGCGCGAGGGCGCCGATGTCGCGATCCTATATCTCGACGAGGACCGCGACGCCGAGGAGACCAAGGCGCTGGTCGAGCGCGAAGGCCGCAAGGCGCTCCTGATCAAGGGCAACGTCCGCTCCAAGGCCGCCTGCAAGGACGCCGTCGACAAGGCCGTCGCCACGTTCGGCAAGCTCGACATCCTCGTCAACAACGCCGCCCACCAGAAGGAGGTGGAGGATCTCAGAGAGATCTCCGAGGAGCAGCTCGCCAAGACCTTCGAGACCAACATCTACGGCTACTTCTACATGACGCAGGCCGCGCTCGATCACCTGAAGAGCGGCGCCGCCATCGTCAACGTGACCTCGGTCAACTCCTACAAGGGCAACGACACCCTGATCGACTACTCCTCGACCAAGGGCGCCATCACCGCCTTCACGCGCTCGATGGCCTCCAACCTGGTGGAGAAGGGCATCCGCGTGAACGGCGTCGCGCCGGGGCCGATCTGGACGCCCTTCATCCCGATGGCGATGGACGAGGAGAAGGTCGCAAGCTTCGGCAGCCAGGTGCCGATGAAGCGCGCCGGCCAGCCGAACGAGGTGGCCTCCGCGCTCCTGTTCCTCGCCTCGGAGGACGGCTCCTACTTCACCGGTCAGGTGATGCACCCGAACGGCGGGACCATCGTCGGCGCCTGACCCCGGACGCGCCGGGTGGAGGTCTTCCCGGCGCAACCTTTTGTCAGGGCGGCTCGCCCATGCTAGAGCGCCGCCGCCGGACGGACGGGCTTTCACGCCCGCCCACCGGCGGCGGCGTTGCGCCGGCATGAGGCAGTCCGATGAGCGTTCACTCCAAACCCGGCATCCGCTTTGCGGCGCGCCATCCGCTCGACGGCGAGGACCTGCGCCTTGCCGAGATCGTCGACCCGGCGGCGCTGCGCGCGGCGCTCTGGGCCCTCGTACCGTCCGAAAAGCCGGGGGCGTGCGCCACGCCCGAGGTGCGCGCCAAGGTGCTGGCCGTCCTCAAGGCCGCCAATGTCGCCGGGCGGAAGGCGGCCGAGGCCATGCTGTTCGCCGACGGCGGGGGGCTGCCCTGCGCCGCGCGCATCTCGGCACTGCAGGACGAGCTGATCCGTGCCGTCCACGATTTCGCCCTCTGCCATGTCTTCGCCGCGACCAACCTGTCGTCCGGCGAGCGCATGGCGATCCTCGCCGTCGGCGGCTACGGGCGCGGGACGCTGGCGCCCGGCTCCGACATCGATCTCCTGTTTCTCCTGCCCTACAAGCAGACGGCGCTCGGCGAGCAGGTCGCCGAGTACCTCCTCTATCTCCTGTGGGACCTCGGCCTGAAGGTCGGCCACGCGACCCGCTCGGTCGAGGAGAGCGTGCGCCTGTCGGAGAGCGATTTCACCATCCGCACCGCGATCCTGGAGCGGCGGCTGATCTGCGGCGATGCCGAGCTCTTCGCCGAGCTCGGTCGACGCTTCGACGCCGAGGTGGTCGAGGGCACGGGCCGCGCCTTCATCGCCGCCAAGCTCGCCGAGCGCGACGCGCGCCACGCCAAGGGCGGCGACACGCGCTATCTCGTCGAGCCCAACGTCAAGGAAGGCAAGGGCGGGCTTCGCGACCTCCACACCCTGTTCTGGATCGCCAAGGACCACTACCGCGTTGACACGCGCGAGGCGCTGGTGGCGGCCGGCGTATTCTCGCGGCGCGAGGGCCAGATCTTCGGCAAGGCCGAGGACTTCCTCTGGGCCGTGCGCTGCCACATGCACTTCCTGACCGGCAAGGCCGAGGAGCGCCTGTCCTTCGACATCCAGCCGGAGATCGCCGCGCGCCTCGGCTACACGTCGCATCCGGGCCTCACCGACGTCGAACGCTTCATGAAGCACTACTTCCTGATCGCGAAAGACGTCGGCGACCTCACCGGCATCTTCTGCGCGGCGCTGGAGGAGGAGAAGGCCAAGGACATGCCGGGCATCCGCGGCTTCGTCCAGTCGCTGCGCCGTCGCTCGCGCCACATTCCCGGCACGCTCTCGTTCCTCGTCGACAACGGCCGCATCAACGTCGCCGACCGGCATGTCTTCGCTCAGGACCCGGTCAACCTCCTGCGCATCTTCAAGCTCGCAGCGGTCCATCGGCTGGAGTATCACCCGGACGCCCTGAAGCTGATCCGCCGTTCGCTGCGCCTCATCGACAACGACCTGCGTCGCAACCCGGAAGCCAACTCCCTCTTCATCGACGTCCTGACCGACCGCGAGGACCCGGCCTTCCACCTGCGCCGGATGAACGAGGCCGGGGTGCTCGGCCGCTTCGTGCCCGACTTCGGCAAGATCGTCGCGATGATGCAGTTCAACATGTACCACCACTACACGGTGGACGAGCATCTCCTGCGCTCGATCGCGGAACTCTCCAAGCTCGAGCGCGGCAATCTCGGCGGCGAACTGCCGGTGACCTCGGGCTTCATCTCGACGATCCGAGACCGCGTGCCGCTCTATGTCGCGCTTCTCATCCACGATATCGCCAAGGGCCGGCCGGAGGACCATTCGGTGGCGGGCGCCGAGATCGCCGAAGAGCTCTGCCCGCGCCTCGGCCTCGATGCCGGCGAGACCGAGCTCGTCGCCTGGCTGGTGCGCGACCACCTCGTGATGTCGATGGTGGCGCAGCAGCGCGACCTCAACGACCACAAGACGATCCGCGACTTCGCCGCGCGCGTGCAGACGCTGGACCGGCTGAAGCTCCTGACGATCCTGACGGTCTGCGACATCCGCGCGGTCGGCCCCGGCGTCTGGAACGGGTGGAAGGGCCAGCTCATCCGCACGCTCTATGCCGAGACCGAGCCGATGCTGACCGGCGGATATTCGGAATCCTCGCGCGAGCAGCGCACGCAGGCCGCCAAGGCCGAGCTTCGCGCGCGCCTGTCGGCCTGGGACGCGGAGACGCGCGAGGCGGCGGTGGACCAGCACTATCAGAACTACTTCCTGTCGGTGCCGATCGACGAGCAGGTCCGCCACGCCGAGTTCGTGCGCGACGCGGCGGGCCGGACCTTCGCCACCATCGCCCGAACCGACAGGTTCCGGGGCGTCACCGAGATCACGGTGCTGGCGCCCGACCATCCGCGCCTCCTGTCGCTGATCGCCGGCGGCTGCGCCTCGGCGGGCGCCAACATCGCCGACGCGCAGATCTTCACGATGACCGACGGACGGGCGCTCGATATCGTCACGCTGAACCGCGAGTTCGCGGAGGACGCCGACGAACTTCGCCGCGCGACGCGGATCGCGGCCACGATCGAGAGCCTCCTCAACGGGCGCGAGGCGATTCCCGCGCTGATCGCCCGGCGACGCTCGCCCCGCACCAGCCCGTCCTTCGCCTTCCCGCCGCGCATCGACATCCACAACGAGCTGTCGAACCGCCTGACGGTGCTGGAGGTCGAGGGGCTCGACCGGCCGGGGCTGCTCGCCGACCTCACCGGCGCGATCTCGGACCTGTCGCTCGACATCCGGTCGGCCCACATCTCGACCTATGGCGAGAAGGTGGTCGACGTCTTCTACGTCACCGACCTTCTCGGCATGAAGGTGACGGGCGAGGGGCGACTGGATCGCATCCGCCGCCGTCTCCTGTCGGTCTTCGAGGACCCGGACGGGGAGCTTTCCTCGCCCTCCGTCAAGCCGACGCCGGTCGCCTTCGGGATCGTCTCGTGAGCCTTCTCAAGAAATTCGCCACCGTCGGCGGTGCGACGCTCGTCAGCCGCGTCTTCGGCTTCACGCGCGAGATGATGATGGCGTCCGCGCTCGGCATCGGGCCGGTCGCGGACGCCTTCAACCTCGCCTTCCGCTTTCCCAACCTCTTCCGGCGCCTGTTCGCGGAAGGCGCGTTCAACGCCGCCTTCATCCCGCTCTTCGCCCGCTCGCTGGAGGAGGAGGGCGAGGCCGGCGCGCGGCGCTTCGCGTCCGAGATCTTCGCCACCCTCTTCGTGGTCCTGACGGGGCTGACCGTCGTCGCCATGATCTTCATGCCGTTCCTGGTGAAGACGATCATCGCGCCGGGTCTGGCCGCCTGCATCGACGACCCCGAGACGCTTCGCCAGCAGCTCTCCTGCGAGGATCGCTTCGGCATCACCGTCGCCTTCTCGCGCATCATGTTTCCCTATCTCGCCTGCATGTCGCTGATGGCGATGGTGTCGGGCATCCTCAACGCGTTCCGTCGCTTCTTCGCGGCCGCGGCCGCGCCGACCCTCCTCAACTTCATCCTGATCGGCGTCCTCGCCTATGCCTGGTGGACGCAGGCCGACCAGCAGACGATCGGTTTCCTGATGAGCTGGGGCGTCTTGGCCGCCGGCATCGGCCAGCTTCTGATGGTGACGCTCGCCATGCGGCTCGCCGGCTTCTCGGTCTCGCTCGGGCGGCCGCGCTGGACGCCGGGCCTCAAACGGCTCCTGATCCTCGCCGGTCCCGCCGCCCTCATCGGCGGCATCACCCAGATCAACCTCTTCGTCGGCCAGGCGATCGCCTCCTACCAGCCCGGCGCGGTGTCGATCCTCACCTATGCCGACCGGCCCTACCAGCTGCCGCTCGGCATGGTGGGCGTCGCGATCGGCGTCGTGCTCCTGCCCGAGCTCGCCCGCGCCCTGAAGGCGGGGCGACTGGAGGAGGCGCAGCACGCGCAGAACCGCTCGCTCGAGTTCGCGCTGTTCCTGACCGTGCCGGCGGCCGTCGCGCTCTTCGTGATGCCGGAGCCGATCATCCGCCTGATTTACGAGCGCGGCGCCTTCGGGCCGGACACGACCGAGAAGGTCGCCGCCGTCCTCGGCCTCTACGCCCTCGGCCTGCCGGCCTTCGTCCTCATCAAGGTCTTCTCGCCCGGCTATTTCGCGCGCGAGAACACGCGCACGCCGATGATCGTCACCGGCATCTCGGCGCTCGCCAACACCGTTCTGTCCGTCGCCCTGTTCTGGTTCTACGCCGAGCGCGGCATCGCGCTCGCGACGACGCTCGCCGGCTGGATCAACGCCGCGCTTCTCTTCGAGGGGCTGCGCCGCCAGGGGCTGTGGCACGTCGACGGCAAGCTCCTGCGCCGCGCCGGGCTGGTGTTCCTGTCGGCCGCCCTGATGGGCGGCGCGCTCCTCGTGATGCTGGAGGCGCTGGAGCGCTGGATGGGGTCCGACCCCAACGTCATCCACCAGTCGCTGGCCGTCCTGGCGCTCGCGGGCGTCGCCATGCTGATCTACTTCGCGCTGGCCTTCCTGACCGGGGCCGCCGACCGGGCCATGGTGCTCAAGCTCGTGCGGCGGAAACGGGCGGCCGGCTAGGGCCGCCCGGCTCCGAGATCGTCAGTCGCGCAACTCGGCCGGCACCGTGCCGCCGTTGGCGGCGAGCTTCGTCATCACCTGCCGGTGGAGCCAGGTGTTCATCGCCGCCGAATCGTTGTGGTCGCCGGTGTAGCCGAGCTCCTTCGCCAGCTCCTGCCGCGCCGAGAGGCTGGAATCGAGGTCGAGGAGCTTCAGGAGGTCGACGATCGAGTGACGCCAGTTGAGCGTCTGGCCGGCCCCCTTGGCCTTACCGTCGAGGATCGCGGCGACATCCACCGCGCCCGCCGACGCCGAGGCGGGAAGGCCGGACGCGCCGGGCGTCGAGGCGACCGGGCTCGACGTTCCCGCCGTCGCGGGCGACACGACCTCGGACGTGCCGGGCGCACCGCTCGCGGGCGCCGTGATCTGCGGGCTCGGCGCGCTCGCCTGGCCGGCGGGTGCGGCGGTGCCGCCAAGGCTGGTCGAGGCCGGCGTCGCGGCGGGGCCGGTGCCGGCCTGCGGCGCGGCTTCGGTGGCCGGCGTCTCGGCATGGGCCGAGCCGAAGATCTTGGACTTGATGCGGTCGAAGAAGCTCATGGGGCGGTCTCCTCGTGTCTCGTGCAGCCGCTGCTGGACGCGGCGGGTGTGCAGCGAAGACGCAAGGGTTGTGCGGTTGGTTCCCGGCGACGCTGTGCGTTCGCTCGGCGACCCCCGGCGTTCGCCCGGCGACGTCTGTCGTTCCCATACCGCGCGACTTGCCGCGCGCGTCCCGCTTCGCCATAAGCGCGCGACCGGCCGCCACGGCCGCTGAAGCCTTCGGAGCTGTCCCATGGCCGCGTTCCAGCCGCTCGTGTTCTCCGGCGTCCAGCCGACCGGAAACTTGCATCTCGGCAACTATCTCGGCGCGATCCGGCGCTGGGTCGCGCTGCAGGACGAGTACCCCTGCCTGTTCTGCGTGGTCGATCTCCATGCGATCACCGTGTTCCAGGAGCCGGAGGAACTGGAGCGCTCGATCCGCGAGGTGGCCGCCGCCTTCATCGCGAGCGGCATCGACCCGAAGAAGCACATCCTCTTCAACCAGAGCCGGGTGCCCGAGCACGCCGAGCTCGCCTGGATCTTCAACTGCGTCGCCCGCCTCGGCTGGATGGAACGCATGACGCAGTTCAAGGAAAAGGCCGGCAAGGATCGCGAGCGCGCCTCGCTCGGGCTCTTCGCCTATCCGAGCCTGATGGCCGCCGACATCCTCGCCTATCGTGCGACGCTCGTGCCGGTCGGCGAGGACCAGAAGCAGCATCTGGAGCTGACGCGCGACATCGCCGCCAAGTTCAACCATGACTACTCCGACCGCATCGCGGGCAAGGGCCTCGGGCACCCGATCGCGATGGGCGACGAGACCGTGCAGGGCTACTTCCCGATGACCGATCCCCTGATCGAGGGGCCGGCGACGCGCGTCATGAGCTTCAAGGACGGCTCGAAGAAGATGTCGAAGTCGGACCCGTCCGACCTCAGCCGCATCAACCTGACGGACGACGCCGAGACGATCGCGCGCAAGATCCGCAAGGCGAAGACCGATCCGGACGCGCTGCCCTCCGAGACCGCGGGCCTCGCCGGGCGCCCCGAGGCCGACAACCTCGTCGGCATCTTCGCCGCGCTCGACAACCGGTCGAAGGCCGACATCCTCGGCGAATACGGCGGCCGCCCGTTCTCCGAGTTCAAGCCGGCGCTCGCCGACCTCGCGGTCGCCAAGCTCGCGCCGATCGCGACCGAGATGCGCCGTATCCTCGACGATCCCGCCGAGATCGACCGGACCCTGCGCGACGGCGCGGAGCGCGCCCGCGCCATCGCCGGCCGCACGCTCGCCGACGTGAAGTCCATCGTCGGGCTGCTGAACGGGTAGGGGGTGAGGCAGGGGCGCTGCCGCTGCACCCCGGCAGGGACATGATGTCCCTGGACCCGCCTCACTCGAAGAGTGTCCAGGAGTGACGGGGGCCAGCGGCCCCCGTCACTCCTGGAAAAGTCGTCAAATGAGAAGAAGGGTTCGAGAATTCCTTCCCGAGCGGGGACCGGGGCGGCAGCCCCGCCTCTCCACGCCCGCCCGCCCGCTTGCCGCCCCGGCGCGGCGCTGGCATGGTCCGGCCATGGTATCGAAGCGACTCGGGCGCGGCGAAGGCGGCCGCCGCAAGTTCTTGGCCGTCATCGACGAGACGCCCGAATGCGGGCGGGCCGCTGCCTATGCGGCGCGGCGCGCCAAGGCGTCGGGCGGCGCGGTGGTGTTCCTCTACGTGATCGACGGCGCGGACTTCCAGCAATGGCTGGGGGTCGGCGACATCATGCGCGCCGAGGCGATGGAAGAGGCCGAAACGCGCATGGCGCGGGTGACCGACGAGGTGCGCGAGGCGGTCGGCATCGAGCCCGAGACGCTGGTGCGCGAGGGCAAGACGGTGGCCGAGATCCGCGGCCTGATCGAGGCCGACCGCGAGATCGCGATCCTGGTGCTGGCTGCGAGCGACGCCGCCGAGGGGCCGGGGCCGCTGGTCTCGGCGGTGGCGGGCTCCGGCTCGGCCTTCCCGGTCCCGGTCACGATCGTCCCTGCGACGCTCACCGACGAGGACATCGAGAGCCTCTGCTAGAGGTCAGGCGCCGGCGGCCGAGAGCGGCAGCGTCAGTCGCATCTCGAGCCCGCCTTCGGGCGCGCGGCCGAGCGCGAGACGCCCGCCGTAGAGGCCGGCGATCTCGGCGGTGATCGGCAGGCCGAACCCGTGGCCGGGTCTCGTCTCGTCGAGCCGGCGGCCGGGCTGGAGGACGGCGGCGATCTCGTCCGCCGAGAGGCCCCGCCCGTCGTCGGCGATCCGCACCACGGCCTGCGCGCCCTCCTGATGGGTCTCCAGAACGACGCGCCCGGCCGCGTGCCGGCAGGCATTGTCGAGAAGATTGCCGAGCATCTCGTCGAGATCCTCCTGATCGACCGCGACGAAGAGGCCGGGCGCCAGCCGCGTCTCGATCGCAACGCGCGGATCGAACTTTCGGAGCGTCGAGGCGAGGTCCTCGGCATGGCCAGCGAGATCCGTGCGCTGGCGCACGGGGCCGCCCAGCGCGGCGGAGCGGGCCCGGCGGAGGTGATGGCGCACCCGCCGGTCCATCAGGGCGGAGAGGTCGAGGAAGCGGGCGCGCGCGTCGGGATCGGGCAGGCGCTCGGCGGCGGCCGAGAGCGTGGCAAGCGGCGTCTTGAGACCATGCGCGAGATTGGCGACATGGAGCCGCGACTGGCGAAGGTTGGCCGCGTCCTGCTTGATCAGCGCGTTGAGCTCGCGCTGCAGCGGCTCGAGTTCGGCGGGATAGCGTCCCTCCACCGTCTCGCGCTCGCCCGAGCGCACGCGAACGAGCGCGGTGCGCAGCCGGTCGAGCGGCTTCAGGCCGAAGCGGACCTGCGCGAAGATGGCCGCGACGAGCAGCGCTCCGAGGCCGGCGAGGGTCGCTGCCACCTGGAGCGTGACGTCGCGCAGCGGGTTGTCGATCGCCCCGCGCGGGGCGGCGACGAGGATGCGTGCCTCCCGCCCGCCCGGCAGATCGATGGTGTCCTCGCGCAGGACGATCGCCTCGCCGTTCGGGCCGCGCCCGAGGTCCAGGCGGTCGGGACCGCCGCCGATCGAGAACGCGTCGTCGCCGTCGTGGGCGAGATCGCGCCCGCCGAGCGAGCGGGAGCGTGCGAGCGCCCGGCCGTCCACGTCCACCTGCCAGAACCAGTCGCCGCGCGGACGGTCGAACGGGGCGCCGTCGACCTCGGCGAGCGCGCGCGCGAGCGAAGGCGGCTCGGGCGCGCGCCGTCCGCGACGCGGCTCGTCAGGAGGCGGGGGCGTGAGCAGCGCGGTCTGGAGCGTCGCGATCTGCAGGTCGAGACGGCCGGCGACCTCGCCGCGCACGAACCGCTCCAGCACCGTTCCGATGAGGACGCCGGTGACGACGATGGCCGTGAGCACGAAGAGCGCTGCCGACAGGGTAAGCCGTGCCCGAAGCGACAGGTCGCGCAGCGCGCGCGGGCGGGCCGGTGGAGGCGGGGGGGCGTGCGGATGCGGCGGAGGGGGCGGCGGGCGATGGGGCGTCATCCCGGCTCCCCGCTGGCCGTCAGGCGATAGCCGAGGCCGCGCACGGTCTCGATCATCGCATGGCCGATCTTGCGGCGCAGCCGCGCGATGATGACCTCGACGGAATTCGAATCGACCTCGGCGTCGCCCTCGTAGACGCGCTCGATGAGGTCGGCGCGGGGCACGACGATCTCCTTGCGCAGCATCAGGCAGGAGAGGACGCGCCATTCCAGCGCGGTCAGCTTCAATGGCAGGCCGTCGCGCTCGAACGTGCCGACCTGCGCGTCGAAGGTGAGGGGGCCGCAGGCGATGCGCGCGTCGGCGTGGCCGCGCGAGCGGCGCACCAGCGCGCGCAGGCGCATCACCAGCTCCTCGACCCGGAACGGCTTGACGAGATAGTCGTCGGCCCCGGCCTTGAACCCCTGCACCTTGTCGCTCCAGCCGTCGCGCGCGGTGAGGATCAGGACCGGCAGGTCGCGTTTGGCAGTTCGCCAGCCGCGCAGCACCTCGATGCCGCCGAGCCCGGGCAATCCGAGGTCGAGCACCGCCGCGTCGAAGAGCTCGGTGTCGCCGAGATGCAGGCCGTCGATGCCGTTGTCGGCGTGATCGACCGCGAAGTTCTCGGCCCGCAGCGCGCCCGCGATCTCGGCGGCCAGGCCCGCGTCGTCCTCGACCAGAAGCACGCGCATGAGAGGGGTCGTCCTTTGTTTCGATCGCCGCCCGCCTAGTCCGGACAGCTGAACGGAACCTGAACCGCGCGGTTCAGGAGGGGTTTCAGGCCGGGGGATAGAAGGAGCGTCATCCGCAACCGACAAGGATTTGTCGATCATGAAGACGACCCTCTCGCCCAAGCGCCGCTTCGGCCTCGCCGCCCTCGCGGTTCCGCTCCTCGCCGGCTCGACGCTGGCCTTCGCCCAAGGCGCGACCACCGGCGTGACACCTCCCGCCCCGCCCGTCCCCCGCACCGCCACCGTCAACGAGCTGCGCGATATGAACGATCTTCGCCTCGAAGGGCGCGTCGCCGAGGTCTTCGGCAACCGCTTCGTGCTGGAGGATGCGACCGGCCGCACGCTGATCGAGCTCGGACCCCGCGGCGAGCGCGGCGATCTCGTGAAGGTCGGCGACACGGTGTCGGTCGACGGGCGCTTCGAGCGCGGCCAGATCGATGCCCGCTCGATCAGCGTCGGCGGCGCCGAGCGTATCGCGCTGGAGCGCCCGCGCCCGGAGCGTGACGGCCCGCGCGGACCCGGTGGCCCGGGTCGCGGTCCCGATCGCGACGGTCCGCGCCACGGCCCCCGCGGCGAGGACGGCCCGCCGCCCCCGCGCGAGGAGCGCGTTGATCGCGGCTGGTTCGGCGGCGGCGTCGACGAGGCGGCGGCGACCAAGGCGCTGACCGACGCCGGCTACACCGAGGTGACGCTCACCGACACCAAGAAGCACCACGCCGAGTTCACGGCCAAGGATGCCGCGGGCCAGATGTGGGCGGTCAAGGTCGACGAGGACAACCGCCTCGCCGAGCGCGAGCCCTACGTCGCGCCGATGGCCGAGGACGCGGCGCGCGCCGCGATCGAGAAGCTCGGCTACACCTATGGCGGCGACTTCGAGGTGAAGAAGAACCACGTGGAGGCCGATGCCAAGGACGCCGCGGGCCGCGACGTGCGCATCGAGCTCAATGCCGACGGCTCGCTGCGCAAGGAGCGCTTCGAGAGCTGATCGCTCGGCACCGGTGAAGGGAAGGGGCGGCGCTGCGGCGCCGCCTCTCTTTGCGTCAGTCCGTCGTCTCCCCGCGCCGCGCGGCATCGGCCAGCAGCGCCACGACGAGGTCGGTCTGCGAGACGATGCCGACGAGGCGTCCGTCCGGTCCGGTGACGGGCAGGTGGTGGATGCCGAGCGCCGACATCGCCGGCACGACGTCGGCGATCG
Organism: Aureimonas sp. Leaf324; assembly: GCF_001423245.1. GTDB lineage: Bacteria > Pseudomonadota > Alphaproteobacteria > Rhizobiales > Rhizobiaceae > Aureimonas. The sequence continues at coordinate 60,394 of NZ_LMOH01000030.1, read as the reverse complement.
CCTCGTCCGGCCCGATCGTCGTCACCGGCGCGGTCATGATGTCGGCGACGCTGGCGGCCGGCGCCCGGCCGCGCCGCATCGTCAGCGCCACGCGCTCGCGTGCGCCCATGCGGGGCCCGCGCGCGTCCCAGGCGGCTTTGTCGAGAAGGTCGGTCTGCGTGAGGATGCCGACGACGCGCGCGCTGTCGTCGGTCACCGGCAACGCCTTGATGTGGTGGCGGCGCAAGGTGTCAAGCGCCTCGCGGAACGAGGCGTCGGGCGAGATCGCGACGACATCGCGCGACATGATGTCGGCCGCGCGCGTCGCCCGCGCCCGCCGCGCGAAGGAATGCAGCTCCGTGCGCCGCAGAAGCGCTTCGAGGTCGGCGCGCGAGATGTCGAGAAGCTGGTCCGTCTCGGCGAGCGCCGCGTCGAGATCGGCGGTCGAGAAGCCGATGCGCTCGCTCGGCGGCGGGTCTTGTGTTGCGTGCCCGGCCGCCGGGCGCGGCGCGCGGTGCGGATAGGGGCGCCCGGTCAGGTTGTTGTAGGCGAGCGCGGTGAGGAGGAGGAGCGCCGAGTTCGCCGCGACCGGCCACAGGGCGAAACCGAAGCCGAGGTCGACGACAGCCGGTCCGCCGAGCACCGCCGTCAGCGCCACCGCGCCGCTCGGCGGATGGAGGCAGCGCAGGACGAGCATCGCGAGGATCGCCGCCGCGCCCGCCATGGCCGCCGCCAGCATCGGGTCGGGCACCAGCATCCGCACGCCGACCCCGATGAGCGCGGCGATCGTGTTGCCGCCGAGGATCGACCAGGGCTGCGCGAGGGGGCTTGCCGGCACCGCGAAGAGGAGAACGGTCGAGGCGCCCATCGGCGCGACGAGGATCGGCAGCGCCGAGCCCGGCCCCACCGCCGCCCGGCAGACGAGGCCCGTGACGATCAGCCCGACGAGCGCGCCGAGGACGACGCGCAGCCGCTCCTGCCAGCTGACAGGGGGAAGGTCGGGCAGTAGGCGTCGGGCGAGCGCGATCATCGGGCAGGCAACGGGTTCGAGGGCGAGCGAGGCCGTTCCATCGCTGAGGGAACGCTCGGATGCAAGCCTGCCTTGGCTTTCGAACAGAGCGTCTTTCCGCCGTTCGCTTGCGGCCGCAGCCCGCGGCGATTATCTGGAGACCACGACCTTCCGCCGCTGAACCGAGGCGTGCCCATGTTCATCCAGACCGAATCCACTCCCAATCCGCAAACCCTGAAGTTCCTGCCCGGCCGGGTGGTGCTGGAAAACGGCACGGCGGAGTTCCTCGACGCAGCGGACGCCGCGGCGCGCTCGAAGCTTGCCGCCAAGCTGATGGGCATCGAGGGCGTGCGAAGCGTCTTCTTCGGCTACGACTTCGTCACCGTCACCAAGGACGAGACCGGCTGGCAGCACCTGAAGCCGGCGATCCTCGCGGGTCTGATGGAGCACTTCCTGTCGGGCGAGCCGGTGATGGCGCCGGGCGCCGCGGGCGGGGCTCAAGCCGACGATTCGGGCGAGGAGTTCTTCGAGCCGGGCGACGAGACCGTCGTCTCGACCATCAAGGAACTCCTGGAGACCCGGGTGCGCCCGGCGGTCGCGCAGGACGGCGGCGACATCACCTTCCGCGGCTTCCGCGACGGCGTCGTGTTCCTCAACATGCGCGGCTCGTGCGCCGGTTGCCCGTCCTCCACCGCGACCCTGAAACACGGCATCGAGAACCTCCTGCGCCACTTCGTGCCCGAGGTCGAGGCCGTGGAGGCGATGGAAGCGGCCTGACCTATCGGATCGTCCGATGAGCGGCGGCCTGCTACTGGCGATCGACACGGCGGGCGAGCGCTGCTCGGCCGCGATCCTGCGCCTGGACGACGGCGAGATCCTGTCGGTGGTCGATCCGGTGATCGGCCGGGGCCATGCCGAGGTCCTGATGGACACGGTGGCCGAGGCGTTGGCGCTGGCCGGCGCGGCCTGGGGCGACATCGCCAAGCTCGGCGTCGGCATCGGTCCCGGCTCCTTCACCGGCATCCGCGTTGCGGTCGCGGCCGCACGCGGCTTCGAGCTGTCGCTCGGGGTGCCGAGCGTCGGCGTCACCACGCTGGAGGCGCAGGCCGAACCTTTCTGGGGCGATGGAGCGGTGTTGGCCGTCCACGACGCCAAGCGCGGCGAGGTCTATGCAGCGCTGTTTGCGCAGGGCGGCCGGGCGATCGCCGCGCCGCAGGCATTGTCGCCCGACGCCCTGGCCGGGCTCGCGGCGCTGGCGCCCGGCGATTTTCGTCTCGTCGGGTCGGGCGCCGTGATCGCCGCGGAACGGCTCGGGCTCGACGCGGCCCGCATCGCCAGCCAGGAAGGCTCGGCGTCGATCCGCGCTCTCGCGCGTCTTGCCGCGTCCCGTCCCGTCGCCGCACCCCCGCTTCCGCTCTACTTGAGAGGAGCGGACGCCAAGGCGCAGACGCCGGCCGGACTTCGGGCCGCGGTTTCGACAGGCGCCGTTAACCCTTGAGGCCGATAGTCGTGGCTTGGCCGGCGATTCCGGTCCGGCCGCGATCCTTCCGGAGGAGGAGGGCATGTACTGGTATCTGCCATGGGCCTGGACCCTGTCCTTCTGGGACAGTCTCGTCACGCCGGTCGATCACGTCGCCGAGCCGATGACGGCCGACGACGTCGAATGGGCGGCGGCGCTGCACAGCCAGGCGTTCTCGCAACCGTGGTCCGGCGACGAATTCGCCTCGCTCCTGTCCCAAAACGGCACCTTCGGCTTCGTCGTGCGGCGCACGGGCCACGTCCGGCCGCTCGGCGTCGTCCTCTTCCGCACCGCCGCCGACGAGGCGGAGATCCTGACGATCGTCGTCGACCGCGCCGCGCGCGGTAAGGGCTTTGGGCGGCTCCTGATGGACAACGTCCTCCAGCACCTACATGCCGAGCGCGCCGCGAGCCTCTTCCTCGAGGTCGAGGAGACCAACGCGCCGGCGCTCAAGCTCTACCGGCACCTGCGCTTCGAGGAGGTCGGGCGGCGGCCGGCCTATTATGTCGGCGCCGACGGGCAGCGGCAGAACGCCCTGATCCTGAAGCGGACCCTTGGCCCTTACTGACGCCGGAGGAACGCGCGAGGCGGAACCGGGCTCGCCGTCGCGCGATCCCGTCGCGCGGGCGCGGCTGGCCGGGATCGCGCTGGTTCTGGCGCTGACGACGCTGGTCCTGACGCCGCTGCAGCTTCTCGCGATCCGCTTCCGGTGGAAGCTTGCGGGGTATCTTCCCTTCCTCTGGCAGCGCATCGCGGTGCGCGTGGCGGGCCTGCGGGTTCATGTTCGCGGCGCGCCCGCTGCCGGTCGCCCGTTGCTTCTCGTCTCCAACCACCAGTCCTGGGCCGACATCATGGCGCTCGGCTCGGTGATGCCCTTGTCCTTCATCGCGAAATCCGACGTCGAGGGCTGGCCCGTCTTCGGGCTTCTGGCGCGCCTCCAGCGCACGGTCTTCGTCGAGCGCGGCGCGCGTGGGCGCACCGGCGCGCAGGCCGATTCCATCGCCGAACGGCTGGGAGCCGGCGACGCGATGGTGCTGTTTGCCGAAGGCACGACCTCGGACGGCAACACGGTGCTGCCGTTCAAGACGGCGCTCTTCGGCGCGGCGCAGGCGGCACTCAGGGCGTCCAGCGCCGCCGAGGTGCTCGTCCAGTCGGTCGCGATCGCCTATGTCGGCGCCAACGGCATGGCGCTCGGGCGCTTCGGCCGCCCGCTCGCGGCCTGGCCCGGCGAGGTCGAACTGATGCCGCATCTGTCGGCCTTCCTGCGCGAAGGAGCGATCGACGTCGAGATTTCGTTCGGCGAGCCGATCCGCGTTTCGCCCGGCAGCGACCGCAAGGCGGTGGCCCGCCGCTGCGAGGCCGAGGTGCGCCGGATGCTGCTCGCCAGCCTCGGCTTTCGGCAGGATCCCCGAACCGCACAGACCACCGTGACGTGAAAACGTCGCTTGCGTCGGACGGGCTGGGGGTCGATATAGAAGGAAGAAGGCTGGGCCGGCGGGCGTTGCGCGGCGGTGCGGCGACGTCGAGGACTTCCCCATGGGTTCCAGCGTCCCGCCGATCGGCAGGACGGGACGGAGCCCGCAAAGGACGCATGGACACAACCGACGAGAGCGCGCGCGGCGAACGCAAGGTCTTCATCAAGACCTACGGCTGCCAGATGAACGTCTACGATTCGCAGCGCATGGGCGACGCGCTTGAGCGGGACGGCTACCGGCAGACCGACGTGATCGAGGACGCCGATCTCGTGCTCCTCAACACCTGCCATATCCGCGAGAAAGCCGCCGAGAAGATCTATTCCGAGCTCGGGCGCATCCGCGTGCTGAAGAGCGAGCGGGAAGCGGTTGGCCGCGAGCTTCGCGTCGGCGTGACGGGATGCGTCGCGCAGGCCGAAGGCGCCGAGATCATCGAACGCGCGCCCGTCGTCGATCTCGTGATCGGCCCGCAGACCTACCACCGCCTGCCGGACGCGCTGAAGCGCGTCGCCCGCGGCGAGCGCGTGGTCGAGACCGACTACGCCGTCGAGGACAAGTTCGACCATCTGCCGGCCTCGGCAAGGTCGGCGATCGCCCGGCGCGGCGTCACCGCGTTCCTGACCGTGCAGGAAGGCTGCGACAAGTTCTGCACCTTCTGCGTCGTGCCCTACACGCGCGGCTCCGAGGTCTCGCGGCCCTATGCGGCCGTGATGGACGAGGCGCGCCGGCTGGCGGAGGCGGGCGTGCGCGAGGTGACGCTGCTCGGCCAGAACGTCAACGCCTGGGCCGGCACGGACGCGTCCGGCCGACCGATCGGGCTGGCCGGCCTCCTGCGCGAGCTTGCCGCCGTTCCGGGCCTTGCGCGCCTTCGCTACACGACCTCGCACCCGCGCGATATGGACGACGACCTGATCGCCGCCCACGGCGACCTCCGCGCGCTGATGCCCTATCTCCACCTGCCGGTGCAGTCGGGCTCGGACCCGATCCTGAAGGCGATGAACCGACGTCACAAGGCGGCGGATTATCTCGCTCTCCTCGACCGCATCCGCGCCGCGCGCCCCGACATCGCCCTGTCCGGCGACTTCATCGTCGGCTTTCCCGGCGAGACCGACGCCGATTTCGAGGCGACGCTCGATCTCGTGCGCACCGTGCGCTACGCCGCCGCCTACACGTTCAAGTATTCGCCCCGGCCCGGAACGCCCGGTGCCACGATGGATGGCCATGTGCCGGAAGACGTGAAGACCGAGCGGCTGGAGCGCCTGCAGGCGCTGATCCGCGAGCAGCAGGTCGCCTTCCAGGAGTCCTTCGTCGGGCGCGACACCGAGGTCCTGATCGAGAAGCCGGGGCGTCACCCCGGCCAGATGATCGGCCGCTCGCCCTTCCTCCTGCCGGTCGTGGTTCCGTCCTCGGCGGGCGAGGTGGGTGATATCGTCACGGTTCGCATTTCCGAGACGCGCCCCAATTCATTGATGGCGGCCGGCGCCGAGCCGGCTGTGATGGCCGCCGGCGCCGAGCCGGTCGTTTCGGCTCCGGCAGCGTCCGAGCCCCAGTTGAGGAAGATCGCATGAAGGCAGCCCGCGGCGTGCTTCCGACCTCCGGCGCATCGGACATGGCCCATATCGTGCTGACCTTCGACGACAACCGGCTGGCGAGCGCCCTGTTCGGGCAGTTCGACGAGCATCTGGCGAAGATCGAGCAGAAGCTGTCGGTGGATGCGCGCGCGCGCGGCAACAAGGTCGAACTGCGCGGCGATCCGGTGGCGGCCGAGCAGGCCCGCCGCACGCTCGACATCCTCTACGCCCGCCTCCAGTCCGGCCACGACCTGCAGGTCTCCGATGTCGAGGGCGCGATCCGCATGGCGGTGGCGCAGGACGACCAGCTCGTGCTGCCGACGCTGGAGAAGAAGGGCCGCCTCGCGCTCGCCCAGATCGCGACCCGCAAGAAGACGATCTACGCCCGCACGCCGACGCAGGACGCCTACATGCGCGCGATGGAGCGGGCCGAACTGGTGTTCGGCGTCGGTCCCGCCGGCACCGGCAAGACCTATCTCGCCGTCGCCCATGCCGCCCAGCTCCTGGAGCGCGGCCAGGTCGAGCGCATCATCCTGTCGCGCCCCGCCGTCGAGGCCGGCGAGCGCCTCGGGTTCCTGCCGGGCGACATGAAGGACAAGGTCGACCCGTACCTGCGCCCGCTCTACGACGCGCTCTACGACATGATGCCGGCCGAGAAGGTCGAGCGCGCGCTGACCGCCGGCGCCATCGAGATTGCACCGCTCGCCTTCATGCGCGGTCGCACGCTCGCCAACGCCGCCGTCATTCTCGACGAGGCGCAGAACACGACGACCATGCAGATGAAGATGTTCCTGACGCGTCTTGGCGAGAACGCGCGCATGGTGGTGACCGGCGATCCCTCGCAGATCGATCTGCCGCCCGGCGTGAAGTCCGGCCTCGTCGAGGCGCTGCGCGTTCTGGAGGGCGTCTCCAGCATCGTGTCGGTGCGCTTCGAGGCCAAGGACGTCGTGCGCCACCGCCTCGTGCAGGCGATCGTGGAGGCCTACGAGGCCGACGCGACGCAGGCGCGCGTCAAGGCGGCGCCATGAACGACGGACGATCTTCCGCCGCGGTCCGGACCGGGCCGCGGATCCTCCTGTCGGTGGAGGACGACGCCTGGGGGGCGCTCCTGTCGCGCCCTGCCGGCGAGATGGTGCGCGAGGCCGTCTTCGCCGCCGCGGCCGGAGCCGGGCTCGGCCCGGACGTCGAGACCGAGGTCTCCGTCACCCTGTCGGACGACGAGGACGTGCGCGCCCTCAACGCCGAATGGCGCGGAAAGGACAAGCCGACCAACATCCTGTCCTTCCCGATGATGCCGCTCCAGCCGGGCGACGCGCCCGGCCCGATGCTCGGCGACCTTATCCTCGCCCGCCAGACGCTGGAGCGCGAGGCGCGGGACGAAGCGAAATCCCCTGACGACCATTTCCGTCATCTCCTCGTTCACGGCGTGCTGCATCTTCTGGGCTACGACCACGAGAGCGAGCCGGAAGCCGACGAGATGGAAGCCCTCGAGATTGCGATCCTGGCCGGGCTCGGCATCGCCGACCCCTATGCCGACGCCGATCATTCCGCCGACGCGCTCACCTAGAAGGGACCCTTGGTGAATCACATGAGTATGCCCCCCTACGGCGACGAGACCGGCCAGGAGCCGGTCGCGTCGGAACCCCCCGCAGAGACGCGAAGTCGCCGTCCCCGGCGCGCGGCACAGGTGCCCGCCGAGCCGGGATTTCTGGACTCGCTCGTCGCGTTCCTGCGCCCGCGCGTCTCGCATTCGCTTCGCGAGGAGATCGCCGAGGCCCTGACGCGGCCCGAGACCGAGGCCTCCGGCTTCACGCCGAACGAGCGCCTCCTCCTCAACAACATCCTCCAGCTGCACGACGTGCGCGTCGAGGACGTCATGATCCCGCGCACCGAGATCGAGGGCATCGCGTCCTCCGCGACGCTCGGCGAGCTGATGGCGCGCTTCGAGGAAACGGGCCATTCCCGCATGCCGGTCTATGGCGACGGCCTCGACGACCCGCTCGGCATGGTCCACATCCGCGACGTGATCGGCCATGTCACCCGCGCCGCCCTCTGCTTCCGCCATGAGGAGGGCGCGGCCGACGCGCCGGTGCGCTCGGCCCTCGACCTCGGTCGCGTCGACCTCGCACACACGATCTCCGACCTCGGCCTTCTCCGTCAGATCCTCTTCGTGCCGCCCTCCATGCACGCCGCCGAACTGATGCAGCGGATGCAGGCGAGCCATATCCAGATGGCGCTGGTGATCGACGAGTACGGCGGCACCGACGGCCTCGTCTCGCTCGAGGACATCCTCGAGATGGTGGTCGGCGACATCGAGGACGAGCACGACGACGAGGAAGCGCTGGTGACCCATGCCGGCGACGGCGTCTTCTATGCCGACGGGCGGGCCGATCTCGACGAGGTCCGCGAGATTGTCGGCGCCGACTTCGACACCAGCGCCCACGAGGAGGACGCCGACACCATCGGCGGGCTCGTGGTCAACGCGCTCGGCCGCATGCCGGCGCCGGGCGAGGTGGTGGAAGCCGTCGACGGTTTCGAGATCGAGGTGATGGACGCCGATCCGCGGCGCGTGAAGCGGCTGCGCATCGTCCGTTTCCCGGAAGGCGTGGCGACGGCGCTCGACAGCTGATCCGCAGGAAGGCCCGTCGGCAGGCTTCGCGACAGTCCCGTCCTCTACCACCGTTGGAGGGTGCGTCCGTTCGGCGCATGACGGGTTCCGCCTGAGCCGGAGCGAGTGGGGACATCGACGTTGGACAGACTGGCCGGACGGATCATGCTTCTCCACGGCCGGCGGCGAGCGCTTCTGGCCTTCGCCGCCGGCCTTGTGGCGACGCTGGGCCTTGCGCCGGTCAACGTTCCCGCCGTCGGCTTCCTCTCGTTCCCGGTGCTGGTCTGGTTGCTCGACGGGGCCAGCGGCCGTCCGGGCGCGGGCCTCTTCAGGCGCGTCGCGCCGGCCTTCCGGATCGGCTGGTGCTTCGGCTTCGGCTATTTCCTCGGTGGGCTCTGGTGGCTCGGCGCTGCCGTGCTCCAGGGCGGCACCGCCTTCCTCTGGGCCCTGCCGCTTGCCGTTCTCGGCCTTCCCATGGTGCTTGCGATCTATCACGGCCTCGCCGCCGCCGTGGCGCGCCTTGCCTGGAGCGACGGCCCCGGCCGCCTCTTCGCTCTGGCCGCTTCGTTCGCCGGTTTCGAATGGCTGCGCGGCACGCTTCTCACCGGCTTCACCTGGAACGAGCTCGGCGTCCTCGCCGCGCCCGTCCCGCTCCTGATGGGCAGCCTGTCGCTGATCGGGCTGCACGGCCTGACGATCCTCGCCGTCTTCGTGTTCTCGCTGCCGGCGCTCCTCGCCGGCGCGCCGAGGGGCCGTGCGCTCACCGCCGCCTTCGGGGTGGCGATCGTTGCAGCGCATGCCGGCTATGGTGCCTGGCACCTGTCGCAGGCCCCCGTCGGCACCGTGCCGGACGTCGCGCTGCGCATCGTGCAGCCGGCGATCCTCCAGTCCGACAAGTGGGACCCGGCGGAGGCGGATGCGAACTTCGCCAAGCTCCTGTCGCTGACGAGCGGGGGCGAACCGGCGGCCGAGAACACGCGGCGCCTCGTGGTCTGGCCCGAATCGGCCTTTCCCTTCATCCTCACGGACCGCCCGGACGCGGTGACGCGCCTCGCCGACGCGCTGGCACCGACCGATACGCTGATGGCGGGGGCGACGCGCGTCGAGGGCGAAACCTCCGATCCCGGTGCCCGCTTCTACAACTCGCTCTATGTGATCGATTCGAGCGGCGCGGTGCGCGATGCCGGCGACAAGCTGCATCTCGTGCCGTTCGGCGAGTACCTGCCGTTCCAGGAGGCGCTCGAGAGCCTCGGGATCACGCAACTGACGATGCTTCCGGGTGGCTTCTCCGCCGGCTCGTCGCGCCGCGTCATGCGGGCAGGCGAGGGCGGTCCGAGCTTCCTGCCCTTGATCTGCTACGAGGCGATCTTCCCCGACGAGATCCTGGGCTCGGGCGAATCGCGGCCGGACTTTCTCCTCAACGTCACCAACGATGCCTGGTACGGCCACACCCCCGGGCCCTACCAGCACCTGAAGCAGGCACAGCTGACGGCGGCGGCCTTCGGCCTTCCGCTGGTGCGCGCCGCCAACACCGGCATCTCCGTGGTGACCGACAGCGTCGGGCGTCCGGTCGCCGGTCTTTCGCTCGGGGAGGGCGGCACGGTCGACGCCGCGCTGCCGGTCGCCGGCCCGCCGACCGTCTATTCCCGCATCGGCAATCTTGCGTTCGCCGTAATTGTCAGTCTTTTCGCGCTCCTGGGGATCGCGGCATCCGTCCGATCGGGCCGTGTTTGAAGCGCGCACGATTGCTCGTCTAAGTCGTATCATCTAAATAACCGCGTATAGGTTAGGTGCTGGATGGCGGGGGCCGGTCCAGCTGGGGTCGCGGCAGGCTGCGGCGCCCGAGGGGTCATCGATGGCGATCGAGAGCAAGAAACCAAATCCCGTGGACGTGCATGTGGGCGCGCGGGTGCGGTTTCGGCGCACGATGACGGGCACGAGCCAGGAAAAGCTCGGCGAAGCGCTCGGCGTCACGTTCCAGCAGGTTCAGAAATACGAGAAGGGCACCAACCGCGTCGGCGCCAGCCGCCTGCAGAAGATCGCCGAGGTGCTGCAGGTCCCCGTGTCGTTCTTCTTCGAGGGCTACAAGGGCGAGGACGCGCTTCCCTCGGGCCTGCACGAGCCCGATGCCGAATTTGTCAGCGACTATCCGGTGTCGGCCGAAAGCATTCAGCTGAACCGCGCCTTCGGCAAGATCCAGGACCCGAAGGTCCGGCGCCGCATCCTCGAACTCGTGCGCTCGCTGGCCGAAGCCGAAGCCGAGATCGGCGAGACCAAGTAGCGCGGGCCCGAGGCCCTTCGCGAGAAAAGCCTTGCGCCGCGGGGAACCCCTGATAAGGGACGGCGACCCCGATCGAAGTCCCAACAGCTGAGAGACCACAGGCGGATGCGCAGCGGCGAGTACTTCTTCACCTCCGAGAGTGTTTCGGAGGGGCATCCGGACAAGGTCTGCGATCGCATCTCGGACGAGGTGCTCGATCTCCTCTACCGCGAGGCCCGCAAGGCCAAGATGGACGCCTGGCAGCTTCGCGTCGCCTGCGAGACGCTGGCGACCACCAACCGGATCGTGATCGCCGGCGAGGTGCGCTCGACGCTCGATTCGCCCAAGCTCCGCTCCAAGGTGCGCTCCGCCGCCCGCCGCGCCGTCAAGGCGATCGGCTACGAGCAGGACGGCTTCCACTGGAAGACCGCCAAGATCGACGTCCTCCTGCATGAGCAGTCGGCCGACATCGCGCAAGGCGTCGACGCCGGCTCGAAGGCGACCGAGGGCGCGGGCGACCAGGGCATCATGTTCGGCTATGCCTGCCGCGAGACGGCCGAGCTGATGCCGGCCCCGATCTTCTACGCGCACAAGATCCTGGAGCGCCTGTCCGAGGCGCGCCGCTCGGGCGAGGGGGGAGCCGGTGTGCTCGGCCCCGACGCCAAGAGCCAGGTGACCGTGCGCTACCAGGACGGCAAGCCCGTCTCGATCTCCTCGATCGTCCTGTCGACCCAGCATGTCGACGAGAGCCTGACCTCGGCCGACGTGCGCCGGCTGGTCGAGCCCTTCGTGCGCGAGGCGACGAGCGGCCTGCCGATCGAGGAGACGTGCGTCTGGCACGTCAACCCGACCGGCAAGTTCGTGATCGGCGGCCCGGACGGCGACGCCGGGCTCACCGGCCGCAAGATCATCGTCGACACCTATGGCGGCGCGGCCCCGCACGGCGGCGGCGCGTTCTCCGGCAAGGACCCGACCAAGGTCGATCGCTCGGCGGCCTATGCCGCGCGCTATCTCGCCAAGAACGTCGTCGCGGCCAATCTCGCCGAGCGCTGCACGATCCAGCTCTCCTATGCGATCGGCGTCGCCGAGCCGGTGTCGGTCTATGTCGACCTGCACGGCACCGGCAAGGTCGACGAGGCGGCGCTGGAAAAGGCGCTGCGCGAGCTGATGGACCTGACGCCCCGCGGCATCCGCGAGCATCTCGACCTCGCCCGGCCGATCTACGCCAAGACCTCGGCCTACGGCCATTTCGGCCGCAAGCCCGGCCGCGACGGCTCGTTTTCCTGGGAGCGCACCGACCTCGTCGCCAAGCTGAAGGCGAAACTTGGCCGCTGAACGACGGACGAACGGCGAACGCACGCGCGTCCGGGAGAACTTCTTCGGACGCTCGCGCGGCAAGACGCTGCGCCCGCTGCAGGCCGGGCTCCTGCGAGAGGCGCTGCCCTCGCTGGCGCTCGACCTCCCTCAAGGGGCGCCCGCCGACCTTCGCACCCTGTTCTCGGCGCCCGTCGAGGCGGTGCGGCTCGAGATCGGGTTCGGCGGCGGCGAGCACCTGCATCTGGAATCCGGTCGTCACCCGGATGCCGGCTTCATCGGCGTCGAGCCCTTCGTCAATTCGATGGCCAAGATGCTGGTGGCGCTGGAGGAGGATCCGCGCGCGAACCTGCGTCTCTTCGGCGACGACGCGACGCTGCTTCTCGACTGGCTGCCGGACGCCTCGCTGGACGGGATCGACCTCTTCTATCCCGACCCCTGGCCGAAGCGGAAGCACTGGAAGCGCCGCTTCGTGAACCCGCGCACGCTCCAGCGCATGGCGCGGGTGCTCAAGCCCGGCGCGCGGTTCCGTTTCGCCTCCGACATCGAGACCTATGTGGACTGGACGCTGCAGCACCTGCGCGACCACCCCGCGTTCGCGTGGGAGGCCGAAGGCCCTGCGGACTGGCACACGCCCTACGAGGGCTGGCCCGGCACGCGATACGAGGCGAAGGCGCACCGCGAGGGGCGCAAGGGCGCCTATCTCACCTTCCGCCGCCTCTGACGGGAGCGGGGCGTTCGCCTTGCCATGGCGGCGCTTCGACTGTATATGGGGTTCAAATTCTCTGCGATGCGATCGTGAGAGTGGGTCCTTCCGGTCCCGCTCTTTTTTGTTAGGGGCATAGCCCCGGCAGGAGATCCGGCGGTCGCCGCAGGCGGGACGGCTTCAATGAGCGTCCCGAGGCACGACCGGAGATTTCGTGACGGACAAGCGCATCATCACCGAACAGGGCCTCGAAGGCCGCATCGCCGCCCTCCTCGAGCCCGTGATCGAACAGCTCGGCTACCGCCTCGTGCGTATTCGCGTCTCGGCGATGAACGGCACGACGCTGCAGATCATGGCCGAGCGGCCGGACGGCTCGATGAGCGTCGAGGACTGCGAGGCGGTGTCGCGCGGCATCTCCCCGGTGCTCGACGTCGAGGATCCGATGGACCGGGCCTACCACCTCGAGATTTCCTCGCCCGGCATCGACCGTCCGCTGGTGCGCGTCGGCGACTTCGAGGCCTGGTCCGGCCAACTCATGAAGCTCGAGACGACCCGTCTCGTGGCCAACCGCAAGCGCTTCCGCGGGCATATCCTGTCCGTTTCGGGCGAGGGCTTCCGGCTGGAGCGCGACGGGGTGTCGGAGGGCGAGGACCGGATCGTCGACATTCCGTTCGACGCGCTGGCCGAAGCCCGGCTGATCCTGACCGACGATCTCATCGCGGCGTCGCTGAAGGCCGACAAGGCCGCGCGCAAGGCGAAGGGTCTGCCGATCGAGGACGACGACGAGACGCCGGACGCAGCCGGAGAGCCCGGCGCGCATTGATGTGACGACGGGAGGCGGCGCTTGAAGGCGCCGGCCTCCCATCCCGAAGGGCCGGAGCCTTGGATGCCCGGCGGCTTTCGACAGGAGACGTGAACATGGCAGTCAGTGCGAACCGACTCGAGCTTCTGCAGATCGCGGACGCCGTGGCGCGCGAGAAGTCGATCGATCGGGAGATCGTGATCGCCGCGATGGCGGATGCGATCCAGAAGGCCGCCCGCTCGCGCTACGGCCAGGAAACCAACATCCGCGTCGACATCAACACCAAGACCGGCGAGATGAAGCTGCAGCGGCTTCTGGAAGTCGTCGAGGAGGTCGAGGATCCTAACACCCAGATCTATCTGGACCTGGCTCGCGACAAGAACCCCGACGCCGAGCCCGGCGACTTCATCGCCGAGCAGCTGCCGCCGATGGAGTTCGGCCGCATTGCGGCGCAGTCCGCCAAGCAGGTCATCGTCCAGAAGGTGCGCGAGGCTGAGCGCGACAAGCAGTACGACGAGTTCATCGGCCGGGTGAACGAGATCGTCAACGGCACGGTCAAGCGCGTCGAGTACGGCAACGTGATCGTCGATCTCGGCAAGGGCGAGGGCATCATCCGTCGCGACGAGCAGATCCCGCGCGAGCTCTTCCGCTACGGCGATCGCGTGCGCGCCTTCGTCTACGACGTGCGCCGCGAGCAGCGCGGCCCGCAGATCTTCCTGTCGCGCACCCACCCGCAGTTCATGGCGAAGCTCTTCACCATGGAAGTGCCGGAAATCTACGACGGCATCATCGAGATCAAGGCGGTCGCCCGCGATCCCGGCTCGCGCGCCAAGATCGCGGTGGTCAGCCGCGATTCGTCGGTCGATCCGGTCGGCGCCTGCGTCGGCATGCGCGGCAGCCGCGTCCAGGCCGTCGTCGGCGAGCTGCAGGGCGAGAAGATCGACATCATTCCCTGGTCGCCGGATGCGGCGTCCTTCCTCGTCAATGCGCTGCAGCCGGCGGAAGTCGCCAAGGTCGTGCTCGACGAGGATGCCGAGCGCATTGAAGTCGTGGTGCCGGATGACCAGCTTAGCCTTGCGATCGGTCGCCGCGGCCAGAACGTGCGCCTTGCTTCGCAGCTCACCGGCTGGGACATCGACATCCTCACCGAAGAGGAAGAGTCGCAGCGTCGCCAGAAGGAGTTCACCGAGCGCTCGGCCCTCTTCATGGATGCTCTGAACGTCGACGAGATGGTCGGCCAGCTTCTGGCGTCGGAAGGCTTTGCCAGCGTCGAGGAAGTCGCCTACGTCGACAATTCCGAGGTCGCCTCGATCGAGGGCTTCGACGAGGACACCGCGGCCGAGATCCAGAACCGCGCCAAGGAGTTCCTGGACCAGCGCGAGAAGGAACTCGACGACAAGCGAAAGGCACTCGGTGTCGAGGACGACCTGCGCCAGATCGAGGGGCTGACCACGGCGATGCTGGTCGCGCTCGGCGAGGACGGCGTGAAGAGCGTCGAGGACTTCGCGGGCTGCGCGGCGGACGATCTCGTCGGCTGGACCGAGCGCAAGGACGGCGAGACCAAGAAGTTCACCGGCGCGCTCTCGGCCTTTGACGTGAGCCGCCAGGACGCCGAGGCGATGATCATGCAGGCCCGCGTGATGGCCGGCTGGGTCGAGCCCGAGGCACCCGCGAGCGAGGTCGACGAGGAGGCCGAGGAGGCCTGAGCGAGGGAATGGACGAGGACGCGGATCTGGAGGCGGCGGTGATGAATGGGCGCATGTGCATCGTATCGCGCCGCTCGCTGCCGGCCGACGCCCTGATCCGCTTCGTCGCCGGCCCGGACGGGCAGGTCGTGCCGGACCTGAAGCGCCGGCTGCCCGGACGCGGCGCCCATTTGGAGGCGCGACGGGCGGTGGTCGAGACGGCGATGAAGCGCAAGCTTCTGCCGCGGGCCCTGAAGCGCGAGCTGACGGGAACCGAAACGCTCGCCGACGATTTGGACGCGCTCCTGGTGCGGTTGGCGGCGGGGGCCTTGGCCTTGGCCCGCAAGGCCGGGCAATTGACGACCGGGGCGACCAAGGTCGATGCGGCGCTGCGGGCCGGAAAGGCACTCGCCGTTCTCCATGCCTCGGACGGCGCGGCGGACGGAATACGAAAGCTCGACGGCGCGCGTCATGCGCGGGCCGCCGAGACGGGCGGTCGGCCGGTGCCGGCCTACCACTCGCTCACCGCCACCGAAATCGGTTTGGCCATGGGCGACCAGAATGTGATACACGCGGCCATCTTGCCCGGTGGAGCTGGAGCGGCCCTGATCGAGCGCCTCGATGCGCTGGAGACCTACCGGGGCACAGGCGCCCGGGAAACCAACGAAGCGGATGCCGGCCACCCGCCGGCTTCGTGAAGCCACCATTAAGATCAACGGCTGAGCACGGTTGAAAAATGCTCTAGGCACGGATAGTGGCGCGGGGGACAAACCCGCGCAGGAAGCGGAAGCGGTAATGAGCGATACGAAATCGGGCGATGACAAGACGCTGAGCGTCACCCCGAAGAAGACCCTGACCCTGAAGCCGAGCGGCAGCGTTTCGCAGTCGACGGTGCGGCAGAACTTCTCGCACGGGCGGACGAAGAACGTCGTCGTCGAAACCAAGAAGCGCAAGTTCTCGGTCCCCGGCGAGGCAGCCAAGGAAGCGCCGGCTGCGGCCGAGGCCGCGCCCGCGCCCGCGGCACCTGCGCCCGCGCCGACGGCGGCGGCCCCGGCGCGCCCGGCGCTGACGCCCGCGCAGATCGCGGCGCTCGAGCATGCGGCCAAGAACCCGCAGGCGCCGGTCGCCCCCGATCGCCCCGTCGCACCCGCGGCCCCCGCCGAGCCGGTTGCCAAGGCCCCCGAGGCGGCCCCTGTCGCCTCGGCTGCCGAACCCGTAGCGGCCGAGCCCGTGTCCGCGCAGCCCGAACCGGCGCCCGCGCCGGTCGCGAGCGCCCCTGCCGCGCCCGCTGTCGAGGCTCCCGCCGCGACGGCAGCCGTGTCCACGCCCCCTTCCGAACCTGAGTCATCGAAGCCTTCCTTGAGCGATACCGCCAAAACCGCCGCGCCCGCGGCCACCACGACCACCGCTCCGGCCGCCGCATCCGCGGCGCCGCGGGCCCCGCAGGGCACCGCGCAGCGCCCCGGCGCCCCGGCGCCCGCCCGTCCCGCCACCGGCGGTCCGGCCGGTGCGCAGCGTCCGGGCCAGCCCGCGCGTCCCGGCTATGCCGGCTCGCAGCCCGGCCGCCCCGGCGCGCTGGGCCAGCAGCGCCCCGGCCAGCCGACGCAGGCCGGTCGTCCGGGCCAGCCGGGCGGTCGCGACGACCGTCGCGGACCCGCGCCGGCCGCTGCCGCTCCGGGGGCTCGCCAGCCGCGCGGTGCGGTCCTGTCGGATCTGTCGTCCAAGGAAATGGATGCGCGTCGCCGCGCCCTGATCCTCGCGCAGCAGCGTGAGGCCGAGGACCGCCGCCTGTTCCAGATCGAGGAGGCGCGCCGCGTCGCCGAGGACGAGCGCCGCCGCGCCGAACGCGAGGAATCCGAGCGCCGTCAGGCCGAGGAGACCGCGCGTCTCGAAATCGAGGCCGCCGCCCGCAAGAAGGCCGAGGAGGATGCGGCTCGCCGCGCCGCCAACAAGCCGGCCGCCCGTCCGGGCGGCGCCAAGGCCAACGTCAACGTCATCCCCGGCCCGCCGCCGGTGGACGACGGTCTCGGCCTCCGGCCCGCCGGCCGCACCGACCTCACCAAGAAGACGCGCGCCGACGACGAGGACGATCGTCGTCGTCCGGGCGCGGCTCGTGGTCCGGCGCGCGCGCCGGCTGCCGACGCCGCCAAGCCGACCCGCGCCCGCACGCCCGACGACCGTCGCGGCGCCGGCCGCGTGAACGTCGAGCGTGCGCTGTCGGACGAGGACGCGCGCGGCCGTTCGCTGTCGTCGATGCGTCGGCGTCAGGAGAAGTTCAAGCGATCGCAGCAGAACCAGGTCCGCGAGAAGATTGCCCGCGAAGTGATTATCCCCGAGACCATCACCATCCAGGAACTCGCCAACCGCATGTCGGAGCGGGCCGTGGACGTCATCAAGTTCCTGATGGCGCAGGGTCAGATGATGAAGCCGGGCGACGTGATCGACGCCGATCTCGCCGAGATCATCGCATCCGAGTTCGGCCACACGGTTCGCCGCGTGGCGGAATCGGATGTCGAGACCGGCATGTTCGATGTCGCGAGCGATCCCGAAAAGCTCGTCACGCGCCCGCCGGTCGTCACGATCATGGGCCATGTCGACCACGGCAAGACCTCGCTGCTTGACGCGATCCGCAAGACCAGCGTCGTGTCCGGCGAAGCCGGCGGCATCACGCAGCACATCGGCGCCTACCAGGTCGAGCAGAACGGGCAGAAGATCTCGTTCATCGATACGCCGGGCCACGCCGCCTTCACGGCGATGCGCGCCCGCGGCGCCCAGGCGACCGACATCGCGATCCTCGTGGTGGCGGCCGACGACAGCGTCATGCCGCAGACGATCGAATCGATCAGCCATGCGAAGGCGGCGGGCGTGCCGATCATCGTGGCGATCAACAAGATCGACAAGCCGGCCGCCGACGCCCAGAAGGTCCGCACGCAGCTCCTCCAGCACGAGGTGTTCGTCGAATCGATGGGCGGTGAGGTGCTCGACGTGGAAGTGTCGGCCAAGGCCGGCACCAACCTCGACAAGCTCCTCGAGGCGATCCTGCTGCAGGCCGAAATCCTCGACCTGAAGGCCGATCCCGACCGCACCGCGGAAGGCGTCGTGATCGAGGCCCAGCTCGACCGCGGTCGCGGCCCGGTGGCAACGACGCTGGTCCAGGCCGGCACGCTGCGCGTCGGCGACATCGTGGTCGCCGGCGACCAGTGGGGCCGCGTGCGCGCCCTCGTCAACGATCAGGGCCAGCAGATGAAGGAGGCCGGCCCGTCGACCCCGGTCGAGGTCCTCGGCATGCAGGGCACGCCGCTCGCCGGCGATCGCTTCGCCGTGGTCAAGGACGAGGCGCAGGCCCGCGAGATCACCGAGTACCGTCAGCGCCTGACGCGCGAGAAGGCGGTCGCCAAGTCGGCCGGTCAGCGCGGCTCGCTCGAGCAGATGATGAACCAGCTGCAGTCGAGCGGCCTGAAGACCTTCCCGCTGCTCGTCAAGGGCGACGTGCAGGGCTCGGTCGAGGCGATCGGAACGGCTCTGGAGAAGCTCGGCACGGACGAGGTGCAGGCGCGCATCGTCCATTCGGGCGCCGGTGCGATCACCGAGTCGGACGTCCAGCTGGCCGCCACCTCGAATGCCGCGATCATCGGCTTCAACGTGCGTGCCAACGCGCAGGCCCGTCAGCTCGCCGAGCGCGAGGGGATCGAGATCCGCTACTACAACATCATCTACGACCTCGTGGATGACGTGAAGCAGGCGATGTCGGGCCTCCTGTCGCCCGAGCGGCGCGAGACGTTCCTCGGCAATGCCGAGATCCTGGAGGTGTTCCACATCACCAAGATCGGCAAGGTCGCGGGCTGCCGCGTCACGGAAGGCAAGGTCGAGCGCGGTGCGGGCGTGCGCCTCATCCGCGACGGCGTGGTCATCCACGAGGGCACGCTCAAGACGCTCAAGCGCTTCAAGGACGAAGTCGCCGAAGTGCCGGGCGGCCAGGAGTGCGGCATGGCCTTCCAGAACTACGAGGATATCCGCGTCGGCGATATCATCGAGAACTTCCGCGTGGAGCATATCGCCCGCACGCTCTGATCCCACGACGGCGGTCCCTCAGCGGACCGCCCGACCGGACCCAATGCGCAAAGCCCGGCGGCGACGCCGGGCTTTGCAGTTGCGTTCGTGCAAGGGACGATGCGGCCTCCCGCCTAGGAGCAATCAGCCATGGCCAAGCATACCAAAGCCCCGAAAGGGCCGTCGCAGCGTCAGCTGTCGGTGGGCGAGAAGGTTCGCCACGCCCTAACCGAAACCCTGCAGCGTCGCGAGATCCTGGACCCGCTCCTCGAAAACGCCGTGATCAGCGTGACGGAAGTGCGCATGAGCTCCGATCTCAAGCTCGCCACCGCCTATGTCACGGTGTTCGGACAGGACAACGTGGACCCTTATGTGCAGGCCCTCAACGGCCATGCGCGGTTCCTGCGGGGACGGCTGACGCCCGCGCTCAGGCAGATGAAGTACATGCCGGAGGTCCGCTTCCGGCAGGACGACAGTTTCGACAACTATGCCCGGATCGACGCGCTCCTGCGCTCGCCGGAGGTCCTGCGCGACACGCAAGGGACGGCAGACGACGAGGACGACAACTAATGGCACGTCGCGGGAAGAAGCCGAAGGGCCGCCCGATTTCCGGCTGGGTGATCTTCGACAAGCCGAAAGGCATGGGCTCCACGGAAGCCGTCTCGAAGATCAAGTGGCTCTATTTCGCGCAAAAGGCGGGCCATGCCGGCACGCTCGACCCGCTGGCGTCCGGCATGCTGCCGATCGCGCTGGGCGATGCGACGAAGACCGTGCCCTACGTGATGGACGGGCAGAAGACCTACCGGTTCACGGTGTCCTGGGGCGCCGAGACGACGACCGACGACACGGAAGGTCCGGTGGTGAACGCCTCCGACCGCCGTCCGTCCCGCGCCGACATCGAGGCGCTGCTGCCGAATTACACCGGCGAGATCTCCCAGGTGCCCCCGGCCTTCTCGGCAATCAAGATCGAGGGCGAGCGCGCCTATGATCTGGCGCGTGCCGGCGAGACCGTCGAGATCGCCGCGCGCACGGTGACGGTGCACCGGCTGGCGATCGTCGATACGCCCGACGCCTCGACCACGACCTTCGAGGCCGAGTGCGGCAAGGGCACCTATGTGCGCGCCATCGCGCGTGACCTCGGGCGCGACCTCGGCTGCTTCGGCCACATCACCGAGCTTCGCCGCGTGCGCGTCGGCTCGTTCGACGAGGACGACATGGTCACGCTCGACGAACTGATGGATGCGGCCGAAGAGGGGCTGGAAGAGCTGACGCCGGAGGCCGGGGAGGCCGGCGCGCGCGCGCGCATCACCGACTTCACCGCGCTCGACGAGATCGTGCTGGATGCGGCGACCGCGCTCAGCGACCTCTACGAGGTGGCGCTCACCGACGACCAGGCGGGACGGGTGCTTTCGGGCAATCCGGTGCTCCTGCGCGGGCGCGACGCGCCGGCCTTCTGCGACGAGGCCTATGCCACCGGGCAGGGGCGGCTCGTGGCGATCGGCTCGATCGACCAGGGCTCGTTCCACCCCAAGCGCGTGTTCGGCGGGCGCGGGTAGACCGCGCCCTCGTCGTTCCGGGCTGGCATTCCCCGCCGAATGCGCCTATACCCGCCCCGCGTGCCCGGCCGTTCCGTCCGGGCTTCGCTTCATGGCCCTGGCTGGACGACATCCCGGCTAGGGCGTCCCGACCCTCCAAATCTCCAAGAAAGGGATATCCGATGTCGATCACGCTCGAGCGCAAAGCCGAACTCATGAAGGAATACGGCACCAAGGAAGGCGACACCGGTTCGCCCGAGGTGCAGGTCGCCCTTCTGTCGGAGCGCATCGCCAACCTGACCGAACACTTCAAGGGCCACAAGAAGGACAACCACTCGCGTCGTGGCCTTCTCAAGATGGTGTCCCAGCGTCGCCGCCTCCTCGACTACCTGAAGGAGCGCGAGGAAGAGCGCTACACCGCGCTGATCGGCCGTCTCGGCCTGCGTCGCTAAACTTGTCATTCGGCGCGGCGCTCAAGGGTCCTTGAGCGCCGCGCCCGCATTTCGAACCAGCTTCTCCCGCCCCGGCGGGGAAAGCCTGTCCCGGCCGGCGGCTTCAATGAGCGCCGCGCCAGAGAGCCCAACGCTCATGGGGCAGGATTGCCGGATGCTTCCCGGCATGATCCCGACGGCCGAGCGCCCGAGGGAACCCATCGTGCCCGGGCGCCGCTGATTTGAAGCCGCGCCGCGACCGGAAGCCTCCCGCCGTCTTGCCCATGCGCGTTTCCCTTTGCCCGGCCGCGATCCGTCGCGGCGCAGACACGAGGCCTATCGCATGTTCAATACCCACAAGGTCGAGATCGAATGGGGCGGCCGCACGCTGACCCTCGAAACCGGCAAGATCGCCCGTCAGGCCGACGGCGCCGTGCTCGCCACCTACGGCGAGACGGCCGTGCTCGCGACCGTCGTCTCGGCCAAGGCGCCCAAGCCCGGCTTCGACTTCTTCCCGCTGACCGTCAACTACCAGGAAAAGGCGTTCGCCGCCGGCAAGATCCCGGGCGGCTACTTCAAGCGCGAGGGCCGTCCCTCCGAGAAGGAGACGCTGGTCTCGCGCCTGATCGACCGTCCGATCCGCCCGCTCTTTGCGGAAGGCTACAAGAACGACACGCAGGTCGTCGTCACCGTCCTGCAGCATGACCTCGAGAACGATCCGGACGTCCTGGCGATGGTCGCGGCTTCCGCCGCGCTGACGCTCTCGGGCGTGCCCTTCATGGGCCCGATCGGCGGCGCGCGCGTCGGCTACATCAACGGCGAGTTCAAGCTGAACCCGCATGTCGACGAGATGGGCGAGTCCAAGCTCGACCTCGTGGTCGCCGGCACGCAGGATGCCGTGCTGATGGTGGAGTCCGAGGCCCACGAGCTCGACGAAGAGACGATGCTCGGCGCCGTGATGTTCGGTCACCGCGGTTTCCAGCCGGTGATCGAGGCGATCATCAAGCTCGCCGAGCACGCCGCCAAGGAGCCGCGCAACCACACGGTGCCCGATCACTCGGCGCTCGAGAGCGAGATGCTGGGCCTCGCCGAGGCGGAGCTGCGCGACGCTTACAAGAACACCGACAAGCAGGCGCGCTACGCCGCCGTCGACGCGGTGAAGGCGAAGGTCATGGCGCACTTCCTGCCCGAGGGTCAGGACCCGAAGGCGCCGAAGGAAGACGTCGGCACGGTCTTCAAGGAACTCCAGGCCAAGATCGTGCGCTGGAACATCCTCGACACCAAGAGCCGCATCGACGGCCGCGACCTGTCGACCGTGCGCCAGATCGTCTCCGAGGCCGGCATCCTGCCGCGCACCCACGGCTCGGCGCTCTTCACGCGCGGCGAGACGCAGGCGCTGGTGGTGGCCACGCTCGGCACCGGCGAGGACGAGCAGTACGTCGACAGCTTGACCGGCACCTACAAGGAGACGTTCCTCCTTCACTACAACTTCCCCCCGTACTCGGTCGGCGAGACGGGCCGCATGGGTTCGCCCGGCCGCCGCGAGATCGGCCACGGCAAGCTCGCCTGGCGCGCCATCCGCCCGATGCTGCCGGCCAAGGAAGCCTTCCCCTACACGATCCGCGCCGTCTCGGAAGTCACCGAGTCGAACGGTTCGTCCTCGATGGCGACCGTCTGCGGCACCTCGCTCGCACTGATGGACGCCGGCGTGCCGCTGGCGCGCCCGGTGGCCGGCATCGCCATGGGCCTCATCCTCGAGGGTGAGCGCTTCGCGGTCCTGTCCGACATCCTCGGCGATGAGGACCACCTCGGCGACATGGACTTCAAGGTGGCCGGCACCGACCGGGGCATCACCTCGCTGCAGATGGACATCAAGATCCAGGGCATCACCGAGGAGATCATGAAGATCGCCCTCGAGCAGGCCAAGGGCGGTCGCGAGCATATCCTTGTCGAGATGAACAAGGCGCTGGGTTCGGCCCGCGCCGAGCTCGGCGAGTTCGCCCCGCGCATCGAGGTCATGCAGATCCCGACCGACAAGATCCGCGACGTGATCGGTTCGGGCGGCAAGGTGATCCGCGAGATCGTCGAGAAGACCGGCGCCAAGATCAACATCGAGGACGACGGCACCGTGAAGATCGCCTCGTCCTCCGGCAAGGAGATCGAAGCCGCCAAGAAGTGGATCCACTCGATCGTGGCCGAGCCGGAAGTCGGCGAGATCTACGAGGGTACGGTGGTGAAGTGCGTCGAGTTCGGCGCCTTCGTGAACTTCTTCGGCTCGCGCGACGGCCTCGTGCACATCTCGCAGCTGGCCGCCGACCGCGTCCAGAAGACGCAGGACGTCGTCAAGGAAGGCCAGAAGGTCTGGGTCAAGCTCATGGGCTTCGACGAGCGCGGCAAGGTCCGCCTCTCCATGAAGGTCGTCGATCAGGCGACCGGCGAGGAGATCAAGAAGGCCAAGGAAGACGACGCGGAGTAATCCCGTCTCGCTCGTGACGATCGAAGGGGCGGCCCATGGGCCGCCCCTTTTCGTTGGCGGAATGGGGGCCCACCGCGAAACGAAAAGGCCCCGGCGGAGCGTCCGCCGGGGCCTTTTCAATGCACGATGGCGATGCGGTCAGACGATGGTCAGGCCGACGTCGAGATTGTTGCGGGTCGCATTGGAATAGGGGCAGACCTGATGCGCCGTGTCGACGAGCTTCTGCGCGTCGGCGCGGTCGAGCCCCGGCAGCGAGATCGTGAGGTCGGCGGTGATGCCGTAGCCGCCTTCCGAGCGCGGGCCGAAGCCGATCTCGGCGGTCACCGTCGCATCGTTCGGCACCTTCACGCCGACCTTCGAGGACACGGCGCGCATGGCGCCGAGGAAGCAGGCGGAGTAGCCGGCGGCGAACAGCTTCTCCGGGTTGGCGCCGTCGCCGCCCGGTCCGCCCATCTCTTTGGGGACGACGAGGTTCAGGTCGAGGTTGCCGTCCTCGGAGCGGACGTGGCCGTCACGGCCGCCGCCGGAGGCCGTGGCGCGGGTCTTGTAGATCGTGTCGACAGGCATGGAACCTTCTCCTCGTTGGCGCAATTGGTTATCGCGATAAACGCCAACCTAGAGGCCGGCCCGACCCCTGTCCAGCGGAAAACTATCGTGATAAATAAAAACCGCACCGGACCGAGGCTGAAGCCATGACGCGCGCGAACTCGCCGCTCCCGCTCGACGACCATCTGTGTTTCGCGCTCTACGGCGCGTCGATGGCAATCGGCCGGCTCTACAAGCCGATCCTCGACGAGTGGGGCATCACCTACCCGCAGTACCTGACGCTGTCGGTCCTGTGGGAGGCGGACGGTCAGCGCGTCGGCGACCTCGCGGCCCGGCTCGACCTCGAGCCGAGCACGATGACCCCGCTGGTGACGCGGCTTGCGACGGCAGGCTTCGTGACGCGCGAACGCGACACGGTCGATGCGCGTCAGGTCATCGTGCGGCTGACGGAGGCTGGCCGGGATCTCGCCGACCGCAGCCGCTGCCTCGGAGAGGCGTTGGTAGCCGCGGCCGGACTGTCGCTCGACCGGCTGCGGGAGATGACCGCGGATGCGCGGCAGCTGCGCGACGCGGTGGCCGGGCGGGGCACGGATGCCGCCGCTCCCGTCGGGGACTAACGGCTCAAGGCGCCGGGTTGCCGTAGCGCTGATGCAGGCCGTCCACCGCGTCCTGCATCTCCGCGGTCCACGCGACGTCCTCGGCGGCGAGGGATTCGTCGAGCTGCGCCATCGTCGTCGCGCCGATGATCGAGGCCGTCACGAAGTCCTGCGCCAGTACGAAGGCGTTGGCGAAGGTGGCGGGTGCGAGGCCGAACGCGCGCGCGAGCGCCACATAGGCGTCGACCGCCTCCGCGGTGCCCGGCTTCTCGTAGCGCTGCAGCCGGTCGAACAGGGCCTTGCGCGAGCTCGCAGGCAGTGCGCCGCCGGCATACTTGCCGGTGAGGTACCCTTGCGCCAGCGGCGAGTAGGCGAGGAGGCCGACGCCTTCGCGCACGGCGATCTCGGCCTGCGCCGTCTCGAACGTGCGGTTCAGGAGGTTGTAGGCGTTCTGGATGCTCGCCATGCGCGGCGCCTTTCCAGCGTCGGCCAGCGTCAGCCAGCGCATCGTGCCCCAGGCGCTCTCGTTCGACAGGCCGGCGTGGCGGATCTTGCCGTCCCGCACCAGGTCCTGGAAGACCGCGGCCGTCTCCTCGATCGCCACCTCGTCCGCGACGGGGTCGGGCGTCGTCCAGCGCGTCGGCACCGAGCCGAAGCCCGCGGTCGGGCGGTCCGGCCAGTGGATCTGGTAGAGGTCGATGCAGTCGGTGCCGAGGCGCTTCAGCGACCCCTCGACGGCCTCGACGACGTTGCGCCGGTCGAGGCGCGGCTCGGAGCCGTCGGCGCGGAACCAGGTCGAGGTGGAGCGCCCGACCACCTTGGTCGCGATGACCAGCCGGTCGCGGTTGCCGCGCGCCTTCAGCCACGAGGCGATATAGGCCTCCGTGCGCCCCTGCGTCTCGGCCTTGGGCGGGATCGGGTAGAGCTCGGCCGCGTCGAGGAAGTTGACGCCGCGCTCCACGGCGCGGTCGAGCTGCTCGTGCGCCTCGGCTTCCGTGTTCTGTTCGCCGAAGGTCATGGTGCCGAGGCAGATCCGGCTGACGCGCAGATCCGTGCGCCCGAGCGGTCGTTGCTGCATGATGGGTTCCGTGAGCGTAGGGTGGGGGAGGGGCGTTTCGCCTTCGCTTTAGACCCGCGCCGCCCCGGCGGCAACGGCGGGGCTGTCATCGCATCCGCATGCCCGTGCCCTAGATCAGGGCATCCATCCCGACCGTCGGAGTGTCCATGCGCCTGATCCTCGTGCCCGCCTTCGCCTGCGACGGCGATCTCTACGAGCCTTTGATCGCGCTCCTGCGGCCCGACTTCGAGTGCCGCACGGTGGTGCCGGCCGCGCCCGACATGGCGGCCTGCGCCCGCGAGGTCGTGGACGCGGCGGAGGGCAAGCCGTTCATCGTCGCCGGCACGTCGTTCGGCGGGCATGTCGCGCGCGAGGCGGCGCTGGCCGCGCCTTCGCTGGTCCGGGGCCTCGTGGTCATGGGCGCGGCGCCGCAGGGGCCGGCGAGCCGGGAGCCGTTCGACCGACGCAGGGCGGCGATCGAGGCGGACGGTGGTGCCGACATGCTGGAGGAGATGGCGCGCGCGATCGTGTTCGAGCCGGACGGGCGCGGCCAGGAGGCGGCCGACATTTTCCGTGCGATGGCGGCGCGCGCCGGCACCGACCGGCTGCTCGCCCAGAACGAGGCGCTGATGACGCGGCCCGACCGCACGGCGGACCTTTCCCGCCTCGCCTGCCGCTCGCTGCTCGTCTGGGGCGAGGCGGACAGCTTCTCCGCGCCGGACGCCGGCCGCGCGATGGCCGAGGCCATGCCGGACGCCGAGTTCGTCCTTCTGGAAGAATGCGGCCACCTGCCGAGCCTCGAGGCGCCGATGCGGGTCGCCGCCGCGATCCGCGCGCGCTTCGCCTGAGAGGGGTCATGCCCGATCTCGTCATCTTCGACTGCGACGGCGTGCTCGTCGACAGCGAGCATCTGGCCGGCGAGGCGCTGATCGCGCTGCACCGGGCGCATGGGATCGACGTGTCGGGCGAGCTTTTTGCCACCATCATCGGCATGAAGACGGTGGACGGACTGGCGGCGCTCGCCGCCGTGACGGGCCGGACGCTACCGCCGGGCACGGAGGCCGATCTCTGGCCGGCGACGGCGGCGGTGTTTCGCGAGCGGCTGAGGCCCTGCGAGGGCGTCGTCGACCTTCTCGCCGCCTCGGAGCTTCGCCGCTGCGTCGCCTCGTCCTCGCATCCCGACCGCCTGCGCCTCAGCCTTCGCGTGACCGGACTCGCCGCGTACTTTGCGGACGATGCGGTGTTTTCGGCGTCCGAAGTCCGGCGCGGCAAGCCGGCGCCGGACCTCTTCCTTCACGCGAGCGCGCGCATGGGTGCCGATCCCCGCCGCTGCGTCGTCATCGAGGATTCGCGCTTCGGGATCACCGCCGCCAAGGCCGCCGGAATGACGGCCATCGGCTATACCGGCGCGAGCCACATGGGGCCGGCGGCTGCGGAGGCGCTTCGGGCGGCGGGCGCCGACCATGTGGCAGGCTCGATGGCGGAGATCGGCGAGCGTCTCCGCCAGGGTTGAAGACCGGTCAGCCGGCGGTGGCGTCGACCTCGCCGGCGATCTCGGCCCGGCGCTCCTGCGCCTTCAGCTCGTCGAGCGCGGGCATCGACATGATGTTGTAGCCGGCATCGACGTAGTGGACCTCGCCGGTGACGCCGCGCGACAGGTCGGACAGGAGGTAGAGCGTCGAGTTGCCGACCTCCTCGTGCGTCACGTTGCGGCGCATCGGCGAGTTGCGGCGCTGGTAGTTCAGCATCAGGCGCGCGTCGGAGACGCCCGCGCCCGCGAGCGTGCGCAAGGGGCCGGCCGAAACGGCATTGACGCGGATGTCGCGTGGGCCGAAATCGGCCGCCAGATAGCGCACCGAGGCTTCCAGCGCGGCCTTGGCGACGCCCATCACATTGTAGTTCGGCATGACGCGCATCGACCCGCCGTAGGTCAAGGTCACCATCGAGCCGCCCTCGTTCATGATCGCGGCCGCGCGCTTGGCGACCTCGGTGAACGAGAAGCAGGAGATCACCATGGTGCGCGTGAAGTTCTCGCGCGTCGTGTCGGCGTAGAGGCCCTTCAGCTCGTTCTTGTCGGAAAAGCCGATGGCATGAACCACGAAGTCGATGCGCCCCCACGCCTTTTCGAGCGTGGCGAAGAGGTTGTCGACCGAGGCGATGTCCTCGACGTCGCAATCGACGAGGAGGGTGGAGCCGATCTCGGCGGCGAGCGGCCGAAGCCGCTTGCCGAAGGCCTCGCCCTGGTAGCTGAAGGCGATCTCGGCGCCTTGGGCGGCGAGCGAGCGCGCCGCGCCCCAGGCGATCGAGTTGTGGTTGGCGACGCCCATCACGAGGCCGCGCTTGCCCGTCATCAGTCCGGTCATCAGGGAAGCTTCCTCAGGCGCCGACGCGCTGGAACACGAGCGTGGCGTTGGTGCCGCCGAAGCCGAACGAATTGGACAGGGCGATGTCCACCTTGGCGTCGTCGATGCGCTTGCGCACGATGGGCACGCCCTCGAACTCTGGGTCGAGTTCCTCGATATGGGCGCTTTCGCCGATGAAGCCGGCCTGCATCATCAGGAGCGAGTAGATCGCTTCCTGCGCGCCCGCCGCGCCCAGCGAATGGCCGGTCAGCGACTTGGTCGACTGGACGTACGGCATGTCGTCGCCGAATACCTCGCGGATCGCGCCGATCTCCTTCGAGTCGCCGACCGGCGTCGAGGTGCCGTGCGTGTTCACGTAGTCGACCCGGCCCTTCACGGTGGACAGCGCCTGCCGCATGCAGCGGATCGCGCCCTCGCCGGACGGGGCGACCATGTCGTAGCCGTCCGAGGTCGCGCCGTAGCCGACGAGCTCGGCGTAGATCTTGGCGCCGCGCGCCACCGCCCGCTCGTATTCCTCGAGCACCACGACGCCCGCGCCGCCGGCGATCACGAAACCGTCGCGGTTCTTGTCGTAGGCGCGCGAGGCGACCGACGGGCGGTCGTTGAAATCGGAGGACATGGCGCCCATCGCGTCGAAAAGGTTCGACATGGTCCAGTCGAGGTCCTCGTGGCCGCCGGCGAACATCACGTCCTGCTTGCCCCACTGGATCATCTCGGCGGCGTTGCCGATGCAATGCGCCGAGGTCGAGCAGGCCGACGAGATCGAGTAGTTGACGCCGTGGATCTTGAACCAGGTCGCGAGCGTGGCGGACGCCGTCGACGACATCGCCTTCGGCACGGCGAAGGGGCCGATGCGCTTGGGGCTGTTGTTCTTGCGGGTGATGTCGGCGGCCTCGATCAGCGTGCGCGTCGAGGGACCGCCCGAGCCCATGATGATGCCAGTGCGCTCGTTGCCGGACACGTCGCTCTCGGGCAGGCCGGAATCGGCGATGGCCTGTTTCATGGCGACGTGGTTCCAGGCGCCGCCCTGGCTGAGGAAGCGCATGGCGCGCCGGTCCACCATGTCCGAGACGTCGATCTCGGGCTTGCCCCAGACGCGGCAGCGGAAGCCGTTGTCGGCAAAGTCCTGGGCGAAGCTGATGCCCGACTTCGCCTCGCGCAGCGAGGCGGTGACCTCGTTCAGATCGTTGCCGATCGAGGACACGATGCCCATTCCGGTCACGACGACGCGCCGCATGGCAAACTCCCTTGCAAGGGTCTCCAAGGACCCGTTGTCTTCGATGAGCAGGCGGCGTCAGCCGCCGACCGTCTCGTCCGCCTGCTCGTCCTGGAACAGGCCGACGCGCAGGTTGCTCGCCTGATAGATGACGACGCCATCCGCCTTCATCCAGCCCTCGGCGATGCCGAGCTTGAGCTTGGAGCGCATCACGCGGCGGAAGTCGACGCCGTATTCCACGAGCTTGACCTTGGGCGTCACCTGGCCGGTGAACTTGACCTCGCCGACGCCGAGCGCGCGGCCGCGGCCGGGCTCGCCGAGCCAGCCGAGATAGAAGCCCGTCAGCTGCCAGAGCGCGTCGAGGCCGAGGCAGCCCGGCATCACCGGATCGCCCTTGAAGTGGCAGTCGAAGAACCAGAGGTCGGGCGAGACGTCGAACTCGGCGCGGATCGAACCCTTGCCGAACTCGCCGCCGTCGGTGGTGACCTCGGTGATCCGGTCGAACATCAGCATCGGCGGCAGGGGGAGCTGCGCGTTGCCCGCGCCGAAGAGCTCGCCCCGGCCGCATGCCAGAATCTCGTCCTTGCCGAAATAGGTCTTCACCGTGTCCATTGATCCGTCCGGTTGGGGAACGGTATGCCGCCGCCGTTCCAACTTGTATCAAATCGATCGCGGGACGGCCCTTACCACGCGAGCGCCCGAGGGCAAATGCGTTAACGTCTAGAGAGGTGTCACGGTTTCGCGCCGGGCGTCCTCACCTTGGAGCCGATATGCGTGTCTTTTTCGTGCTGCTCGTCCTCACAGGCTCGGCCGTCCCGGCGCTCTCGCAGGAATGGCGTGCGAGCGGCCGGGGCGAGGGGGCGCGCGCCTACTTCGCCCTCAAAGGCCGTCCGGCGGGTGCCGAGATCGCCTGCCTGCCCGAAGGGCGGCTCGGCGTCACGGCGGCCGGCAACGGGGCGCGCTTCCCGGCCGATCGGCCGGTGACGCTGGTCCTCTCCGTCGACGGCATGGCCTATTCCGGCTCGGCGCGCGTCGAGCCGGAGGGGGCGGGCGGCGGCTCGCGCTTCGTGCGCACGCTGGACGCGGGCGATGCGGTCGGGCTGCTCGGCGCCCTCAAGCGCGGCAAGAGCCTCGAAGTGTCGAGCCCGGCGGGTCATGTCCGCCTGCCGCTCACCGGATCGAGCCGGGCGATCGCGGCGCTCGCGCCCGCATGCGCCGCCCCTTGAGGCGCCGCGTTGTTCGCGGTGCGAAATCCGACTATATTGAATCGCAGCAAGGCCTTGCGGCGGCGTGTGACGCTCGTCTAAAGGTGAATGAAAGAGTCAGGTTTTCGGTGGTCGACGTGATGGACAATCGGGCGAAGCCCCTCGCGACAGCGGACGCGCGTATGGCCGGTCGGGCCCAGAGCTTCTGCGTCTTCGAGCGCCTGCGCGCCTCGGGTCTCAGGCCGACCCGCCAGCGCGTGGCGCTGTGCAACCTGATCTTCGGCGCCGGCGACCGTCACCTGTCGGCGGAAGAGCTGCACGAGGAAGCGCACAAGGCGGGCGAGCCGGTGTCGCTGGCGACCGTCTACAACACGCTGCACCAGTTCACCGACGCCGGCCTCGTGCGGCCGCTCTCGGGCGAGGGCCAGCGGACCTATTTCGACACCAACACGTCGGACCACCACCACTTCTTCGTGGAGGCCGACAACACGATGATCGATATTCCCGACGGCACGATCACGATCGACAACCTGCCCGAGCCGCCCGAGGGCATGGAGATCGTCAACGTGGACGTCGTGGTGCGACTGCGCCGCAAGACGGGATCCAAGTCGCTCGGCTGACGCTCGCGCGCCCTTGGTTCTAAACGAAGAAGGCCGGCGATCCTGGTGGGATGGCCGGCCTTCCTCGTTTCGAGGCGGGGGGACGAGGCGCCTCAGAATCGTTCGTCGGGGTAGACACCCCAGATTTCCTTCTGCGTGACGAAGCCGCGGCGGCCGGAGGCTTCGACCTCGCACCAGCCGAAGGAGCACTCGCGCACCTTGGTCAGAACGCCGGGCTCCATCTCGGCGACGATCGGTCCGTCGGTCGCGGCGGACCGGTGCATGGTGATGGTCGCCTGCGTCTTGCCCTTCAGCCAGGGAGCCGCCAGCGCCGTGCGCTCGCCCGACAGGAGCGAATGGTAGACCCAGCCCTCGGTGCCTTCGCTGTCGCGGATGCGGCGCCAGAGGTCGTATTCCTGGATCACCTCCACCGGCAGGCCGGGCTTCAGGTAGAGCCAGGACACCGCATAGTCCTTGCCGGGGCCGACGCGAAGGTTCACGCGGGCGGACTTCAAGGACACGAAGCGCGGCAGCGGCAGCTTGCGCTGCATCTCGGCATCCTCGCCTTCCTCGGCGGCGGCTGCGACCGGCGGCGTCGCGGCGGCGGCCGGCGACTGGGCCTGTACCGCGCCGACCGACGGCAGGGCGGCGAGAAGGGCAAGGGCGATCGAGGCGAGAAGGGACGAGCGGGACACGGGGGGAGGGCTCCGGACATGCGGGACGGCTTTGGCCCGGCGGAGCCGGGTGGCCGGGCGCACAAGGATCTTTTCAAAAGATAACCCGTATGCCCGACGCTCCGCCATGATCGCGCATCGGGGTTAACAACCCCTTGCCTGAAGCTGATCGGAGCGCGCGTCTCAGGCCGGCTGCGACAGTCCGGGAGCCGAGAGACCGAGCCCCGCGAGACGCTCCTCCAGGGATACGGCAGGCTGGCTGCCTTCGGACGGGGCCGCCACGTAGCGGGCGACGTCCTCCATCCGCCGGATCGTGCGCCAGAACACGTCCTCCATCAGGATGTGGGCGAATTCGCCGTTGCGTCCCACGCTGTAGAGGCCGTCGACGCCGGTCGACATGGAGAAGAGGCGGCGCTCGGTCTCGTAGGCGCCGAGATAGACGGGGTAGGAGATCGGGGTGCGGATCGTGCCGCCGGCGCCGAGATACCGCCCGCGAAGCTCCTCGCCGTAGAGCGCGCAGATCTGGTCGAGGCAGGTGCGGGCAAGGTCCTCGTCGCTCATCGTCCACCGTGCGTCGCCGACCTCGCAGCCGATGTCGAAGGTGATCAGCGTCTTGCCCTCGGGCGCCAGCCACGGCATCGAGATCGGCGCCTCGGTGAGGCGGAACGACAGCTGGCTGCGGTCCGGCACCCAGACCATCGTGTTCGGCAGGATGGCGCGACCGGAAAACCGGAGGTTCACGAACATCATCGGCCGGTAGCGGAACGCCGCGAGCGGCTTCAGCGCGTCGGTGCCCTCGACGAGCCGCGGCAGGACGTTGACCGGCGCGGTGGAGATGACCGCCGAGACGGGAATCTCGGCGCCCGCGCTGCGGACCGCGACGACCCGGCCCTTGTCGACGAGGATGCGCTCGACCGGCGACTGGAGGCGCACGGCGCCGTCGAGCTTGCGCAGGATCGGCTCGAGCATCCGGGCGAGGCCGCCCTCGGGATAGACGTGATAGACGCCCGCGCCCTCCGGCATCGTGCGGGTGTAGCCGTTGCACACGGCGCGCCGCGTCACCTTGGCGGCGGCGCTGAGATAGAGCGACTTGACGATGCTGTTGCCGAACTTCTCGCCGACCGAGGACGAGAGCTCGCGCGCCGGGGCGCCCGACCACGCCTCGACCAACGGCATCGCCACCTCCTCGGCCATGGCGTCGCCGTAGGAGCGGCGCATCCAGTCCTCGGCGTTGGCAGCGGGCGTCTTCGGCTGGCTCGCGAAACGGCTCTTCAGCGCGCTTGCCAGAAATCGCGGCTCGGCCATCAGCCCGAACGGATGGCTGCGGTCGCGGCCGTCGATATGCACCGCCTCGCCGTAGTGACGGACCGTGCGGCAGATGTCCTCGGCGCCGAGCGCCTTGGCGAGCCGGTTGGAGATGAAATGCGCGCCGTAGTCGTAGGAGAAGCCCTCGGCATCCTTGAAGGAGGCCGCCATGCCGCCGACCGCTTTGCCCGCCTCGAACACCACCGCCGGCAGGCCGCGTCGCTTGAGTTCGGCCGCGGCCGTCAGTCCGGCGAGACCCGCTCCCAGTACCGCGATCGGCTTCATCGTCTTCTCCCCATCTCGTTCCGCAGACTTAAGCAGAACGTCGGTGAACAATGGGGGAAGGATACAGTCGCAATTCGAGAGAATCACGGGCCCGTGATCAGTATCTCGACTTAAGGCTAACGAAGATCGTCCGTCAGGACCCCTGACGACTTCCGCAGCGGCATGGGCTCAGGGCGATGGATCGGCCGGGCGGCGGTAGCGGATTTCCTCGAAACGCATCCGCAGGATGTCGACGAGGAGCAGCCGCCCGACCATCGGATCGCCGACATCGGCCACGAGCTTGATGGCCTCCGCCGCGCCCATCGTGCCCATGATCCCAGTGACGACGCCGAGGATCCCGGCCTCGGCACAGGTCGGCACGGTGCCCTCCGGCGGCGGCTCGGGGAAGAGGTCGCGGTAGCGGGGCGAGAGCCGCCCGTCCGGACCGGCCCGATGGGGCACGAGCGTCGTCAGCGACCCGGAGAAGCGCTGAACCGCGACGGTGACGAGCGGGACGCCGGCGGCCTCGCAGAGATCGGCGACGAGGAAGCGCGTCGCGAAGTTGTCGGAGCCGTCGACGACGACGTCGTAGCGCGACACGAGGGCCGGTCCGTTCGCCGCATCGAGGCGGACAGGATGGGCATCGACCGCGATGTGCGGATTGAGCCGACCCAGCGCCTCGGCGGCGGCTTCCACCTTCGGCCGGTCGAGGTCCCCGGTTTCGAACAGCACCTGGCGCTGGAGGTTCGACAGGGACACGTGGTCGTCGTCGACGAGGCCGATCGTGCCGACGCCGGCCGCCGCAAGATAGAGCGCGGCCGGCGAGCCGATGCCGCCGGCGCCGACGAGGAGCACGCGCCCGGCCTTCAACTTCTGCTGCCCCGGCCCGCCGATCTCGGGCAGAACGATATGGCGGGCGTAGCGGCCGAGCTCGTCGGCGGAAAGCGGGGGAGGGGATGGAGAGAGCGTCATGTCACGGCTCCGTTGGCGACGAGGAGCATCTGCGCGCGCCCGTCCAGCGCTTCGAACAGCGCGGCGTCGGTGCCGGTCAGGAAGGACTGGACGCCGAGTTCGTCGAGAATGTTGAAGAGGGCGGCCCGGCGGCCGGGATCGAGATGGGCGGCGATCTCGTCGAGAAGGAGGACGGGCGCCATGCCGGACGCCGCCTCGACGAGGCGCGCATGGGCGAGCACCAGACCGATCAGGAGCGCCTTCTGCTCGCCGGTCGAGGAGAGCGCGGCCGGCATCGCCTTGGCGCGGTGCGTGACGGCGAGGTCGCCGCGATGGGGACCTTCCAGCGTGCGGCCGGCGGCGCGGTCGACCATCCGCCGGCGTGCGAGGCGCTCCGCGACGCGATCCTCGAGATCGACCGCCGCGCCTTCGAGGGGAAGGTCGTCGTAGCCGGACTGGAGACCGAGTTCGGCCACCGGGAAGGGCGAGGCGGAGGCGGCATCGAGGAGGCCCGCGAGGCGGGCGACGAGATCGGCGCGCGCCAGCGCGATCGCCAGTCCGAGCTCGGCCATCTGCCGCTCGATGCCGGCGAGCCAGCGGTCGTCGAGCCGGTCTTCGGTGAGGAGGCGGTTGCGCCCGCGCATGGCCTTCTCGTAGTCGAGCGTGCGCCGCCCGTGCTCGGGATCGACGGTCAGCACCATGCGGTCGAGGAAGCGGCGGCGCTCGGTGGCGGGGCCGGTGAACAGCCCGTCCATTGCCGGCGTCAGCCAGACGACGCGCAGGACGTCGAGAAGCTCGTCGCTCGAACGCGCGGTGGTGCCGTCGATGCGCAGGATCCGTGCGGGCGTGCCCTCGTCGGGCCGCACCAGGGTGAGGACGTCGGTCGGCTCGTCCTCCGGAACCGGCGCGGCGAGGCGCGCGCGCACGGAAAAGCCGCCGGTCGCCGCGCCGCCCGTGCTGCGTGCGATCTCGCCATAGGCGGCGCGGCGCAGTCCCTTGCCGGGCGACAGGAGCGACAGGGCTTCCAGGAGGTTGGTCTTGCCCGAGCCGTTGTCGCCGTGGAGCACGACGAAGCGCGAGCGGATGACAAGGTTCAGCGTCTCGTAGTTGCGAAAGTCCACGAGGCCGAGCCCGGTCACGCGGATCCGGGCATCGCGGGTGGGGTCCATCGGCGCGGCGATGCGCCGCGTCAGACGCGCATCGGCATCAGGACGTAGAGCGTGCCCTCGTCGCCGCCGTCGCGGATCAGGGTCGGCGAGCCGGGATCGGCCATCATGAACACGGCGCTGTCGCCGGACAATTGGGCGGTGATGTCGAGGAGGTAGCGGGCGTTGAAGCCGATCTCGATCTCCTCCGCCTCGTAGCCGACGGGCAGTTCCTCGGTCGCGGTGCCCGCGTCCGGCGAGTTGACGGTGAGGACGAGCTGGCCGCCCGAGAGCGCGAGCTTCACCGCGCGTCCGCGCTCCGACGAGATCGTGGACACGCGGTCGACGGCGGCCGAGAAGCTCTGGCGATCGAGCGTCAGCGCCTTGTCGTTGCCGGTCGGGATGACGCGCTGGTAGTCGGGGAAGGTGCCGTCGATCAGCTTCGAGGTCATCACCACGGCGCCGAGCGAGAAGCGGATCTTGGAGTCCGACAATTCGATCGACACGGTCTCGGCGCCTTCGCCGAGCAGCTTCTGGATCTCGGTCACGGTCTTGCGCGGCACGATGATGCCGGGCATGCCTTCCGAGCCCGCGGGCGCCGGCATCTCGGCGCGCGCCAGGCGATGGCCGTCGGTCGCCACCGCGCGCAGCGTCAGCGCGCCGCCGGTCTCGATCGTGTGGAGGAAGATGCCGTTGAGGTAGTAGCGCGTCTCCTCGGTGGAGATCGCGAACTGCGTGCGCTCGACGAGCCGCGCGAGATCGGCGGCCTTTAGCGTGAAGGCGTGGGTGAAGGCGCCGGCGGTGATGTCGGGAAAGTCGGCCTCGGGGAGGCACTGGAGGCGGAAGGTCGAGCGCCCGGCCGAGACGGTCATCTGCGCGCCGTCGCCGGTGGTCTCGAGCTTCACCTCGGAACCATCGGGCAGCTTGCGGACGATGTCGTAGAGGAGGTGGGCGGGCACCGTGGTGGCCCCCGGCACGTCGCCGCTCGCCGGCACGCTTTCGGTGATCTCGATGTCGAGGTCGGTCGCCTTCAGGCGCATCGCCCCATCCTCGGTCTTCAGGAGGACGTTGGACAGGATCGGGATCGTGTTGCGCCGCTCCACCACGCGCTGGATGTGACTCAGCGACTTCAGGAGGTTCGACCGCTCGATGATGATACGCATGGACGACAACCGTTCGCAGGGTCGAAAGGGCGACGAGCCCGCCGAACCCCATTCAGAAAAGGTCCCGACGTTTTAGAGCAAAGGCCGGCGGGCGCAAAGGAAAACCGCCGGAAACCTTGCGTTTCCGGCGGCACGGGTCAGGCGGGAGACCTCATTCCTCGATCATGCGGCGGATGACGTCGAGCTCCTCCGACAGCTTCTCGTCCTTGGAGCGCTCCGCCTCGATCTTGCGCACGGCATGGAGCACCGTCGTGTGGTCGCGCCCGCCGAAGCGACGGCCGATCTCGGGCAGCGAGCGCGGCGTCATGGTCTTGGCAAGATACATCGCGATCTGGCGCGGACGCACGATCGTGCGCGTGCGCCGGGCGGACAGGATGTCGGTGCGCGACACGTTGTAGTGGCGCGAGACGAACTTCAGGATGTCCTCGATGCGCACCCGCTTCTCGCCGCCGGCCCGCGTCAGCTGATTGAGGAGGTCGTCGAGATGCTCGGCCGACAGCGGCTGGCCGACGGCATGGCGGAAGGCGATCTGGTTGAAGGCGCCCTCGAGATCGCGCCCCGAGCCGACGACGCGGCGCGCGATCGTGTCCACCACCGTCTCGGGGATGGCGAAGCTCGGGTCGCCCGCCTTCATCGCCGACACGCGCGAGGCGAGGATGCCGCGGCGCATCTCGTAGTCCGGCGACACCATCTCGATGGCGACGCCCCCCGAGAGGCGCGAGCGCACGCGGCTGTCGAGCGATTCGAGCTCGAAGGCTGGGCGGTCGGCCGCCACAATCACCTGCCGCGCCGAATCGATCAGCGCGTTGAGGAGGTGGCAGAACTCCTGCTGGATCGACTTGCCCTGCAGGAACTGCATATCGTCGATGATCAGGATGTCGATGCCGCGCAGGTTCTCCTTGAAGTCGAGCGCCTGGTTGTCGCGGATCGCGGTGGCGAAGCGCCACATGAAGTATTCGGCCGTGAGGTACACGACCCGCGGCTTGTCCTCGCGGGCGACGGCCGCGTTGGCGATCGCCTGGAGGAGGTGCGTCTTGCCGAGTCCCACCGACGCGTGAAGGAACAGGGGGTTGAAGCGCACCGACTGCGGGCCGTTCTCGGCGATCGAGCGGGCGGCGGCCAGCGCCACGCGGTTCGACGCGCCCTCGACGAAGCTCGAGAAGACGTAGCGCGGGTCGAGCGGCGAGCCGAACTCGGCGCGCGCGCCCTCGGCGGGTGCCGTGCGCTCGGCCGGTGCGGCGACGCGCGGGACGGCGCTTCCCGCCGCGCGCATGGTGCTCAGGACCGCAGTCGGCTGGTCGGCATTGGCGGCCGGCGGCGGCACGCTGGCGCCGCGCACGGCCGAGCGGACGGCGACGTCCACCTTGAGCGTGCCCGGCACCTCCTCGGCGAAGATCTGCAGGAGGAGGTCGCGGTAATGCCCGTTGATCCACGACTTCAGAAACGCCGTCGGGACCGACAGCTGGACGACGCCCTTGCCGACATGCTCGAGCTTCAGGCGGGCGAACCAGGAGGCGAAGACGTCGGGGCCGAGCTGCGCCTTGAGACGGGCGTTCACGCGATCGAGGATCGCCGTCTCGTCGCGTGCCGGTGCTGCCATGGAAGTCTCGCCGTTCGCGGGTGCGGCGGGAGCCGCACGGCTGGGGGTGGAGGGAAAGGCGCGGGTGCGGGCGCCGGCAACGGGGGGAGACGAACGGCCGCCGGTCTGAAGAGCGGTCATTTCTGCCTCCAGGGCAGGCCGGCCGCCTTCCAGCCCGCGACCTGGCCGCGGTGGCCGTCGGCATCGGGCGGGCCTTCGAAGCCGTCGAGAATGTTGTAGCAGTCGGTGAAACCGGCCGCGGTCATCGCCGCGGCGCTCGACATGGAGCGGGCGCCCGAGCGGCAGAGGAAATAGAGCTTGGAACCCTCCGACCCGCCGGCGGCGCGAACGGCGGCGCCGACGCGCTCGGCAAAGCGCGGATCGACGGCCATCGTCGGATAGGTCTGCCATTCCGCGAACAGCGCGTCCTGGCCGTTTTCGGGCACCATCGGAAAGCCCACGAAATTCCATTCGGCCGACGTGCGGACATCGATCAGGAAGCTCTGGGGATCGGACTGAAGCGCCGACCAGCACGCCTCGGCCGACACGTCGCCCTTGTAGGAACGGCTCATCTACGAACTCCCAACACGCCGCGCCGGAAACAGCCGGTCGCAGCGAAACGCGGAACGAAATTCACCCTGCCGCGCCTATGCCAGGCACGAGCGACCGGGTGATACTCATCGATTAACGGAAAGCGCCTGGACGACCCGGTCTGTCGCGGGTCCCCCTACAAGTTCTGGAAAACGCCCCTTGTCCCCAGCCTTCGTCGTCCGGCACTCTTGTCGTGAGGCAAAAGCTACGGAACAGCCCAGCTTCGGGCAAGCTTTGAATCGGCGCTCGCGACCTGACCGTGGCTGAACTGTGGCGAGTCGGACATGCCCGATTTCGGGCGTCAAACGGCAATCGCCTGATTCACAGGGAGATTCACGGCACGGTTCGGCCGCGATTTGGTCGCAGGTCTGAAGCCGGGATTCTTTTTCCGACTCCGGCTTGACTCATGCGACTCGCCCGAGCGTCGGCCGGGCTCGCGGGCCCCGTGGCAGACCCTTCGCCAAGCCCTTGCAATCGTTGATGAAACGCTGACTCGGGCAAAGCCGCTGCGGGCTATCGCGCCACGCTTGCGTGACAAGTGGGTGACAGGTGGATTTGTCGGTTCCCGGCCATCGACCGGGCTGGAGCCGGAATCG
This sequence comes from Aureimonas sp. Leaf324, assembly GCF_001423245.1. GTDB lineage: Bacteria > Pseudomonadota > Alphaproteobacteria > Rhizobiales > Rhizobiaceae > Aureimonas. The sequence continues at coordinate 21,127 of NZ_LMOH01000030.1, read as the reverse complement.
GAAAAGGCCCGGAGCGGGCGCTCCGGGCCTTTGAGATCGTCAGGAGATGTCGCGGGAGCCGATCAGGCGGCGCCGACGGCCTTCACGCGGCTCGACAGGCGCGAGATCTTGCGGGACACCGTGTTGCGATGCATCACGCCCTTGGAGGCCGCACGCGCCAGCTCCGGTTCGGCCAGCTTGAAGGCGGCCTGGGCCGCAGCCTTGTCGCCGGAGAGGATCGCTTCCTCGACCTTGCGAAGGAAGGTGCGAACGCGCGAACGACGGTCGCGGTTGATCGCGGTGCGGCGGGCGATCTTGCGGGCGGCCTTCTTGGCCGACGGCGTATTGGCCATGTTCAGTCTCTCTCGGCTTGACGCGGAACCGAACGGCCAACCGGGCCGCCTGTCTCCGCGCGAATGGTTTCAGCGTGAAGCCGCCAAGCCGAACGAGAACCCGAGCGGCAAGGCGCGAAAGGCCGCACCGTGGTGCCGCCTGAAATCTGGCGCGCTTATAGGATCAAGCGCCCGCCTCGTCAACGGGCGCTGGGCTCAACGCGTCAGCGATGACGAAAGTTCGGCTTCCGCTTCTCGACGAAGGCGCCCATGCCCTCCTTCTGGTCCTCCAGCGCGAAGGCGGCGGCGAAGAGGCGCCGTTCGGCGCGCAGCCCCTCGGTCAGCGTCGTGTCGAAGGCTCTGGTGATCGCCTCCTTGGCCATCATCGCGGCGGGCAGCGAGAAGCCGGCGATCGTCTCCGCGACCTTCTGGGCTTCCGCGAGGAGCTCGGCGTCGGGCACGACGCGCGCGACGAGGCCGGAGCGCTCTGCTTCCGCGGCGTCCATCATCCGGCCCGTGAGACAGAGGTCCATGGTCTTCGCCTTGCCGATGGCGCGTGCCATGCGCTGCGTGCCGCCCATGCCGGGCAGGACGCCGAGCGTGATCTCGGGCTGGCCGAACTTCGCCGATTCGGCCGCGATGATGAAGTCGCACATCATCGCGACCTCGCAGCCGCCGCCGAGCGCATAGCCCGCGACCGCCGCGATCATCGGCTTGCGGGCGCTCGCGAAGCGATCCCAGCCGCTGGCGAAGTCGGAGAGGTAGGCCTCCGCAAAGCCGAAGGGCTGCATCTCCTTGATGTCGGCCCCCGCCGCAAAGGCCCGCTCGGAGCCGGTGAGCACCACCGCGCCGATCTCGGCATCGGCCGCAAACGTGTCGGACGCATGGAGAAGCTCGGTGAGGACCTGCGTGTTCAGGGCGTTCAGCGCCTTCGGGCGGTCGATCACCATCCAGCCGACCCGGCCGCGGCGTTCCACCTTGATGCTCGTGTAGTCCATGCTCGTCCTCCCGTTGTCCGGCCAAGGATAGGGGCGGGCGGCGATGCCGCCAAGCGTCTCAGCCGCCGGCCGCCTCGCGCTCAGGGGCGGAGAGCCCCGAGAACCACCCGGCATAGGGCGTGTTCTTCGGCGCAAAGCGCGTCCAGTCGCGCGCGCCGTCCGCCCACCAGACCGGGCCGCGCTCGCCGAGCGCGCGCTTGGCCGCATCGACTGCGCGCCGGGCCTTGCGGCGCTCTTCGTCGTCCGCCGCATCGCGCACGGCGCGGCGGGCGTCCATCAGGTCGTGGACGGCCGCCTCCCGGTCTGCCTCGGAAAGGCCGGGGTCGGACGAGCGCCAGAGCCGGCCGCGGGCGACGAAATAGCGTCCGTCCGGGGTGCGCGGATAGCGGTCCGTCACCGCTGGCAGACCGGACAGAAGAAGGTCGAGCGACCGGACTGCACGATCCGCTGGACGATGCCCCGGCAGCCCTCGCGCCGGCAGGGCTCGCCCTCGCGGTCGTAGACCGAGAATCGATGCTGGAAATAGCCGAGCGCGCCGTCCGCCTGGCGATAGTCCCGCAAGGTCGAGCCGCCGGCCTCGATCGCGTCGCGGATCGTCTCGCGGATATGGAGCGCCAGTTCGTCGAGGCGGCGGATCGGTCGGCCGTCGACCTTGACGAGCGTGCCGGCGAGGCGGCGCGGCGACAGGCGGGCGCGCCACAGGGCCTCGCAGACGTAGATGTTGCCGAGGCCCGCGATGATCGTCTGGTCGAGGAGCGCGGCCTTCAGCGGTGCCGCCTTGCCCTTGAGGCGTGGGGCGAGCGCCTCGCCCGACAGCGCGTTGCCGGTCGGCTCGATGCCGAGCGCGCGGAAATGCGGATGCGTGTCGCGTGATCCCGCCTCGATCAGGCTCATGTAGCCGAAGCGCCGCGGGTCGTTGAAGACGATGCGCGCGGCGGGCGTGTCGAGATGGAAGAGGACGTGGTCGTGCAGGCGGTCTTCGGAACGCGCGAGATGGAAGGCCGCGCCCGCCACCGGCTCGCCCCCGCCCGTCCCGTCGATCCCCTCGATCCGGAACGAGCCGGACATGCCGAGATGCATGGCGAGGATGAGGTCGCCCTCGATCTCGGCCAGAAGATACTTCGCCCGCCGCCCGAGCGACAGGATGCGCCGGCCCTCGAGGCGGGCGGCGAAACGGTCGGGGAGGGGAAAGCGCAAGTCGCCCCGCCGCGTCTCGACGCGGGCGATCCGCGCCCCTTCCATCACCGGCGCCAGCCCGCGGCGGACCGTCTCGACCTCTGGCAATTCGGGCATCGCTGCTTATCATCTCCGGCATGGGACGCGCCCCGGATCGGGGCGCGCCACAAGACATGGCGTGCCCGCGCCCGTTCCGCTATGGGTCCGCCCGTGGGCCACGCCGCCTGGGTGCCCGAATACTCGAGAGGTCGATCAGCATGTCGCGAACCCGCGTCGGCGCAACGGAGGGCATGGAAACCTCCTACGGTTTCGAGACGGTTTCTAGCCGCGAGGAGAAGCAGGCCCGCGTGAACGAGGTGTTCCACCGCGTCGCCTCGAACTACGACCTGATGAACGACCTGATGTCGGCCGGCATGCACCGTGTCTGGAAGGACGCCATGGTGCAGTGGCTCGCGCCCTCGCGCCGGCCGGGCTGGCGCTTCCTCGATGTGGCGGGCGGCACCGGCGACATCGCCTTCCGCATCGTCGACGCCTCGCGCGGCGCGGCCGAGGGCACCGTCCTCGACATCAATGCCTCGATGCTGCAGGTCGGCGCCGAGCGCGCCGAGAAGCGCGGCCTCGCCGGCAACCTCGCCTTCGTCGAGGGCAACGCCGAGGACCTCAAGCTTCCGGGCGACAGCTTCGACGCCTACACGATCGCCTTCGGCATCCGGAACGTGCCGCGCATCGATCTGGCGCTCGCGGAAGCCTATCGCGTGCTGAAGCCCGGCGGGCGCTTCCTGTGCCTCGAATTTTCCGAGGTCGATCTGCCGGTTCTCGACCGGATCTACGACCTCTGGAGCTTCAAGGCGATTCCCGCGATCGGCGGAGCGGTCGCCAAGGACCGCGCCTCCTACGAGTATCTCGTGGAGTCGATCCGCCGCTTCCCCAACCAGATGAACTTCGAGGCGGCGATCCGGCGCGCCGGCTTCGAGCGCGTGACGCACCGCAATCTCACGGGCGGCATCGCGGCGATCCATTCGGGCTGGAAGCTCTAGCCTTTGAGCAACCCCATCACAGGCACCTTCGCCCTTCTTCGGGCGGTCTATATCCTGGTGCGCGAGGGCGTGTTCTCGGCGTTGCCCGCCGAGGGCCTGCCGCCGATGGCCGCTCTCGCCCATCGCCTGGCAGGCCTGATGGCGCGGCGCTCGGCCCGGCGCGCGGCGCGCTCGGACCGCCTCAGCCAGGCGCTCAACCGGCTGGGACCCTCCTACGTCAAGCTCGGCCAGTTCCTGGCGACGCGCCCCGATATCGTCGGCACCGAGATCGCGCTGGAGCTCAGCCAGCTGCAGGACAAGGTGCCGCCGTTCCCGCGCGAGCAGGCGATCCGCGACATCGAGGTGACGCTCGGCCGGCGCATCGACGACCTGTTCGTCGAGTTCGGCGACGTGGTGGGCGCCGCATCGATCGCGCAGGTCCACAAGGCGCGCGTCCTGACGCGGGACGGCGCGTATCGCGACGTCGCGGTCAAGGTCATCCGGCCGGGCGTGCGCGTGCGCTTCCGGCGCGAGCTCGAGGCCTTCGCCTTCATCGCCCGCGTCCTGGAGACCTTCGTGCGCTCCTCGCGCCGCCTGCGTCCCGTCGCGGTGGTGGAAACGCTCGCCCAGTCGACCCGCATCGAGATGGACCTTCGTCTCGAGGCGGCGGCCTCGTCGGAAATGGCCGACAACGTCGCGAACGATCCGCATTTCCGGGTGCCCGGCATCGACTGGGAGCGCACGGGCCGCGACGTCCTGACGATGGAGTGGATCGACGGCATCAAGATGAACGACGTGGCGGCGGTGCGCGCGGCGGGGCACGACCTGCCGCGCCTCGGCGTCGATCTCGTCCAGTCCTTCCTGCGCCATTCGATGCGCGACGGCTTCTTCCACGCCGACATGCATCCCGGAAACCTCTTCGTGGTGCCGGACGGGACGATCGTCGCGGTCGATCTCGGCATCGTCGGCCGCCTGACCGCCGATTCCCGCCGCTTCCTCGCCGAGATCCTCTACGGCTTCATCCGCCGCGACTACCAGCGCGTCGCCGAGGTGCATTTCGAGGCGGGCTACGTGCCGCGCACGCAGGACGTCCTGTCCTTCGCGCAGGCGCTGCGCGCGATCGGCGAGCCGATCCACGGCCAGCCGGCCGAGACCATCTCCATGGCGCACCTCCTCACCCTCCTCTTCGAGGTGACCGAGCTCTTTGACATGCAGACGCGGCCCGAACTCGTGCTCCTGCAGAAGACGATGGTGGTGGTGGAGGGCGTCGCGCGCTCCTACGACCCGCGCTTCAACATGTGGGAAGCCGCCGAGCCGGTGGTGACCGACTACATCGTCTCCGAGCTCGGCCCCGCGGCCAGGCTGCGCGACGCCAAGCGGGGGCTGGAGGCGATCGGCCGGGTGATCCACCGCTTCCCGGACTTTGCGGCCGGCCTCGAGGTCTTCGCCAACAACATGCCCGACCTCATCGAGAACGGCATCCACATCAACGACGACGACCTGATGGAGCTCGCCAAGGAATCGCGCACCGGCCTCATCATCAGCCACATCGCGCAAGTGGCCTCCGCCATCGCGCTTGTGGTGATCGCCTGGCAGCTGACCTTCGGATAGGGTGAGGAAACTCCGAGGCCTTGCCTTGCCTGTCGTGACAGATGGGAGTGGACCGTGGACACTATTCTAATCGAGGCGCTCGATCCCATTGTGGAGCGGAAGCTGCGCCAGCGTGCAGCCGAACACGGTTTGTCCGTTTCTCAAGAGGCGGAGCGCATCTTGGCGGAGGCGCTTGTGGGGGCACCGATCACCGTAAGTAAACCGGTGCCGCTCACGGAAGAGGAGAAGGAGGCGCGCGTTCAGCGCCTTCTGTCCTATGCGCGCAGGCCGGTTCAGCCGATCGACTGGAAGGCGGAATCTGACGCGATGTGGGATTTCCTGGAGTGATCGTTGTCGATACGTCGGGGCTCTTTGCAATCCTCAATGGCGAACCTGAGGCTGTTGACCTTCTGGCGGCGGCAGTCCAGGCCGAAAGCGTGTTCCTGTCCGCTGTCTCTCAGGTCGAATTGCAGATTCTGACACTCCGACGCCTGGGGCCTGACGGCCTGAGGCGGCTTACCGCGGTGATAGCCGACTTGAGGGTTGGCATCGTTCCGTTCGATCGCACCCAAGCCGATGTCGCGCTTCCATGCGCGATGCGCTTCGGGCGGGGAAGCGGGCATCCAGCCAAGCTTAACCTGGGCGACTGCTCCTCCTACGCGCTCGACGCGCCGCTGCTCTTCAAGGGCGACGACTTCATCCACACCGATGTCCGCTCCGCCCTTGCGAGCCCGCCATGACCCTTGCCGACAAACGCATCCTCCTCGTCATCGGCGGCGGCATCGCGGCCTACAAGGGGCTCGACCTCATCCGGCGCCTGCGCGAGCGGGGAGCGAAGGTGACGCCGGTGATGACGCGCGCGGCGGGCGAGTTCGTCACGCCCCTGTCGGTCGGCGCGCTGGCCGGCACCAAGGTCTACGGCGAGTTGTTCGACCGCGACGACGAGCAGGACGTCGGCCATATCCGCCTCGCGCGCGGCGCCGACCTCGTCATCCTCGCGCCGGCGAGCGCGACGCGCATGGGCAAGATGGCGGCCGGCATCGGGGACGATCTCGCCGGCGCGATCCTGCTTGCGACCCGCGCGCCGGTGCTGCTGGCACCCGCCATGAACCCGGCGATGTGGACACACCCCGCGACCCGTCGGAGCCTCGAGACGCTCCGGCGCGACGGCCTCCGTTTCGTCGGTCCGAACCGCGGCGAGATGGCCGAGAGCGGCGAGAGCGGCGAGGGGCGGATGGCCGAGCCGCTGGAGATCGTGGCTGCCGCCGAGGCGATCCTTGCGACCGGCACCGGACCGCTCGCCGGCCGGCATGTCCTCGTCACGTCCGGGCCGACCCACGAGCCGATCGATCCCGTCCGCTACATCGCCAACCGCTCGTCCGGGCGACAGGGACATGCGATCGCGGCGAGCCTCGCGCGGCTCGGTGCGCGCGTCACGCTGGTGTCCGGCCCGGTGGCGCTCGCCGATCCGCCGGGTGTGTCGACGATCCATGTCGAGACGGCGCGCGAGATGCTGGCGGCGGTCGAGGCGGCGCTCCCCGCCGATGCCGCCGTGTTCGTGGCGGCCGTCGCCGACTGGCGCACGGAGGGCGATGCCGCCCACAAGATCAAGAAGGGCACGGAGGGACCGCCCGCACTCAGCCTCGTCGAGAACCCCGACATCCTGCGCACGGTCGGCACGGGGTCGCGCCGCCCGGCGCTCGTGGTCGGCTTCGCCGCCGAAACGCGCGATCTCCTCGAAAACGCGGCCGCCAAGCTCGAGCGCAAGGGCGCCGACCTCATCGTCGCCAACGACGTGTCGGGCGACGTCATGGGCGGCGAGGCGAACACGGTGCGGCTCGTTTCGCGCGACGGTGTCGAGGAATGGCCGCGCATGCCGAAGGGGGAGGTTGCCGACCGGCTGGCGCTGGACATCGCGCGGCGATTGGCCGAAACCGGCACACCATGAGCACCACGCGACCCCGGATCGGCATCCGCCGCCTGCCCCATGCCGAAGGCCTCGACCTGCCCGCCTACCAGTCGGCGGGCGCGGCCGGCGCCGACATCCGCGCCGCGCTCGCCGAGCCGCTGGTGCTGGAGCCGCAGGGGCGCGCTCTGGTGCCGACGGGCCTTGTGATGGACATTCCGGACGGCTGGGAGGTGCAGGTGCGCCCGCGCTCCGGGCTCGCCGCGCGCCATGGCGTGACCGTCCTCAACAGTCCCGGCACGGTCGACAGCGATTACCGGGGCGAGGTGATGGCGATCCTCGTCAATCTCGGGGCCGAGCCCTTCACCATCACGCGCGGCGAGCGCATCGCACAGATCGTGGTCGCCCCGGTGGTGCAGGCCGTGTTCGAGACGGTGGAGACGGTGTCGGCCTCGTTGCGCGGGGCTGGCGGCTTCGGTTCGACGGGGAGGTAGGCGCGATGACGCCGGCGGGTTTCCTGGCTTATGCGCTGGCGCTCGGCATCGCGGCGGCGGTGCCCGGTCCCGGCGTCGTGGCGCTGGTGGCGCGGGCGCTCGGCGCCGGCTTTCGCCACGGTATGGCGTTTGCCGCCGGTCTCGTGATCGGCGATCTCGTCTACCTGTCGGCGGCAGTGTTCGGGCTGGCGCTCGTGGCCGACATGCTCGGAAGCCTGTTCGTGCTCGTGCGGTACGGCGGCGCGGCCTATCTCCTGTGGCTGGCCTGGTGCCTGTGGCGCTCGGCCGGCGATGGGACGCAGGTGTCCGCCTTGACGAACGAGCGCGCCTCGCGAAGCTTTCTGGCCGGTCTCGTGGTGACGCTCGGAAACCCGAAGACGATCGCCTTCTACCTCGCTCTCGTGCCGACGCTGGTCGACCTCCGGCACGTCACCCTGACCGACTACCTGGTCCTCGCGTTGCTGACGACGGCGGTGCTCGTCATGGTCATGACGCCCTATGCGGCGCTCGCCGCGCGGGCGCGCGGCTTCCTGCGGCGGCCCGCGATGCTGGCGCGTCTCAACCGCAGCGCCGCCCTGTTTCTGGCCGGAGCTGCGGTCTGGACGCTGGCACGCCGGGCATAGCCTGCGATCAGCGTGCCGTGATCCGGCGCGCGTCCTTGGCCTCGCGCAGGCGCCGTTCCACCGGCTTGCCCTCGATCGTGGCCCCGCGCGCGAGGGCGCCGAGGCGCGTGAGCTCGACGCGGTTCCGGCCGGTCCGCTTCGCCTGGTAGAGGTTGGCGTCCGCCATCTTGTAGAGCGCCTGGAACGCGACGGGGCCGCGAAAGGCGACGCCCCCGGCCGAGACCGACAAGCGCGTGCGCCGGTCGGCCGGGCCGACCTCCAGCCGTTCGATCGCACGGCGCAGGCGCTCGGCGACGATCCGCGCCTCCTCCAGCCTCGCGTCCTTCAGGAGGATCGCGAACTCCTCGCCGCCGAGCCGCCCGACGAGATCGTCCTGGCGCACCGAGCGGCGCAAGGTGGCGGCGATCGCCGTCAGCGCCTCGTCGCCGACATGGTGGCCGAGCCGGTCGTTGATCTTCTTGAAATGATCGGCGTCGAGGATCAGCAGCGTGTGGTGGACGGCGTCGCGCGCGCGCCGGCGGCCGGTCGCGCCGATCTCGGCTTCGGCCGCGCGCTTGAAGGCCGTGCGGTTGAGAACCTGCGTCAGCCCGTCGCGCGTCGCTGCATGGTGCAGCCGCTCGTTCTGCCGGCGCAGGCCCGCGATGCGCGCGGCCGCATAGATCTGCAGCGGCAGCGCGCAGCCGAAGAACGCGAAGAGGCAGAACAGGAGCGTCGAGCGCGTGGCCGGAAGGCCGAACCCGTCGAAGGCGTAGAAGGCGGCGATCACCATGATCGCACCCATGGTCAGCGTGAGGCCGAGAAGCTCCATCGAGAAGCGGACGAGATCGTCGATCGAGGTCTGTCGCATGGCATGCCCTTGCAGCGGTCTTGGCCCCTAGCCTGAGGCCAGCGCCTTGCAGGGGCGTGAACCCATCGTGTCGAATTGCGCCGATGCCCGTTCAACCGCTTGTCATGGCTGGGGACGAAGATCATTCCTCGACGCGGCGCCTGCGGGGCACAATATTGCCCGCAGCGGCCGCTCGGACGCGTGGCGCGGGCTGTGTCGCGCGGGCGGTTCGGCTTAGACTGCCGACAAGCGCGACAGCGCCGGGCAACCAGAAGAGGACGCGCATCCCATGGACAATCCGACGAGCGAGACCACCGCGCGCACCCATGGCCGGGGCCGGATCTACGATTCCATCCTCGACACGATCGGCGACACGCCGCTGGTGCGCCTCGACAAGTTGGCGCGCGAGAAGGGCGTGAAGGCGCACCTTGTCGCCAAGCTCGAGTTCTTCAACCCGATCGCCTCCGTGAAGGACCGCATCGGCGTCGCCATGCTGGAGGCGCTGGAGGCGGCCGGCACCATCCAGCCGGGCCGCAACACGCTGATCGAGCCGACCTCGGGCAACACGGGCATCGCGCTCGCCTTCGCGGCCGCCGCCAAGGGCTACCAGCTGATCCTGACCATGCCCGACACGATGTCGATCGAGCGCCGCAAGATGCTGCGCCTGCTCGGCGCCGAGCTCGTGCTCACCGAGGGCGCGCGCGGCATGAAGGGCGCGATCGCCAAGGCCGAGGAGCTGAAGGCCGAGATTCCGAACGCGGTGATCCCGCAGCAGTTCGAGAACCCCGCCAACCCGCAGATCCACCGCGTCACCACGGCCGAGGAGATCTGGAACGATACCGCGGGCGGTGTCGACATTTTCGTCTCCGGCATCGGTACGGGCGGCACGATCACCGGCACGGGGCAGGTCCTGAAGAGCCGCAAGCCCGGCCTGCAGGTGGTGGCCGTCGAGCCCGAGGCCTCGCCCGTCCTGTCGGGCGGATCGCCGGGACCGCACAAGATCCAGGGCATCGGCGCGGGCTTCGCGCCGCCGATCCTCGACCGCGAGATCTACGACGAGGTCGTGACCGTCTCCAACGAGGATTCGTTCGAGACCGCGCGGCTCGTGGCGCGCCTCGAAGGCGTGCCGGTCGGCATCTCGTCGGGGGCGGCGCTCGCCGCGGCGATCCGCGTCGGCCAGCGCGAGGAGAACGCCGGCAAGACGATCGTCGTGATCATCCCGTCGTTTGCCGAGCGCTACCTCTCGACCGCCCTCTTCGAGGGGCTCGTCGACGAGGGGGAGCCGAAGGAGCCGCCGCGCGGCACGCCGTCGATCTGATGGCCGACGCAACGAATTGACGGAAGGGGCCGCCGCCGGGCGGCCCTTTCCTTTTCGGCCGGGCGTCCTTTCTAGGGATGGGTGCTTCGGGAGGGAGCGCGCCCGCTGCGACCCAGCCGAAACGGACCGACCGGAATGCCCATCCAGGAAACGCTCGAGACCTCGCACACCTTTCTGGCGCGCCTCGCCTCCGAGGCCGCCGCCTTCCTGCCCAACCTCATCGCCGCGATCCTGATTCTCGCCGTCGGCCTGTTCCTGGCCGGGCGGCTCGCCAACCTCGTCACCCGCGCCTTCGGCGTGTCGACCAAGGTCGACCAGACCGTGCGAGAGCCGCTGGTCGCGATCGTGCGCTACGTGGTCGTCATCCTGACCCTGATCATCGCGCTCGGCCAGGTCGGGGTGCAGATGACCTCGCTGCTCGCGGTGCTCGGCGCGGCCGGTCTGGCCGTCGGTCTGGCGCTTCAGGGAACGCTCACCAACATCGCGGCCGGCATCATGCTCCTGTGGCTGCGCCCGTTTCGCGTCGGCGACTACATCGAGACGCAGACCTTCGCGGGGCGCGTCCACCAGATCGGCCTCTTCGTCTCGCATCTCGAGACCTTCGACGGCCTCTTCGTGTTCGCCCCGAACTCGACGCTCTGGAACGTCTGGATGCGCAATCATTCGCGCGCGGCCTCGCGGCTTCTCGCCTGGGCCGTGACCGTGCCGCGCGACATGCCGTTCGAGGCGGCGCGCCAGGCGCTGATCGAGGCGTGGCAACAGGAGAGCGCGGACGGGCGGCTCAGCGAGCCCGTCGCCTTTCTCGACCAGCTGACGGTGGATGCACAGATCCTGGTGCTGCGCGGGCGCGTCACGGAAGGCGAAACGGCGACCGCCCAGCGGCGCATCGCCGAGGCGATCCGCACTCGGTTCCTCCAGCGGTTCGGCGAGGGGCAGGAGCCGCGAGCGATCCAGCGCATCGTGCCGGCTGACAACGACCCCTCGCGCTATCTCGGGCAGGACGAGGCGCCGGCCGCCAATCCCACCCTCGTCAACGACCGGCCGGAAACGCCTTCTCAAGGGGTTGTCACCACCGCGAGGGGATGAAGCCCCGACGCGCAAACGAAAAGGGCGGCGGATCCTGCGATCCGCCGCCCTTTTCCATTCATTCGACCAGGCTTTACGCCCCGCGGGACGGAGCGCCCGGACGGACGGCCTTCTTGGGCGCCGGCAGCAGACCCTCGCGCTGGGCCTGCTTGCGGGCGGCCTTGCGGGTGCGGCGGATGGCATCCTGCTTCTCGCGAACGCGACGCTCGGACGGCTTCTCGTAAGCCCGGCGCTCCTTCATTTCGCGGAAGACGCCCTCACGCTGGAGCTTCTTCTTCAGAGCGCGCAGCGCCTGTTCCACATTGTTGTCGCGAACGTCGACCTTCATGGGCATCCTTTCGATACGGGCCGGGGTTGCGAACCCCGTGGGTTGATGTCCGGGATGACCCGGCGGTTCTACATTCATTCGTCCGTCGGCGGCGGAGCCGAAAGGCTCGGGGCTCTTCCCCGGAAGGAGAAGCCACGTCCGTCGCGGTCGGCAGGCAAACGATCGCGTGTCAATGGCCTCTTTCGCCGCCGAAATCAAGGTCCACCCGCACGGCGATCTTCGATTGGGCCGCGTCAGGGCGACGCCCGGCGACGCGTCACCCGCATCGGCAGGCCGCCGCGCGGCTGCACGGTGATCTTCTGGACGGGGTGGGGCGGCCGGGCGCCGGCATAGTCGAAGCGCAGCGTGCGCATCAGGCAGGCGAGCGCGATCACGCCTTCCTGAAGGGCGAACGAGGCGCCGATGCACACGCGCGGGCCGACGCCGAAGGGAATGTACTGGAAGCGGTCGATCCGCCCGCGATTCTCCGGGCTGAAGCGCTCGGGAAGAAAGTGCCCCGGCCGCTCCCACAGGGCTTCGTGGCGATGGACGAGCCAAGGCATCACGAGGAGCGAGGCGCCGGCGGGCACCTCGATGCCCGCCACCGTGTCGGCCTCGATCGCCATGCGGTTGAGCGAAGGGGCGGGCGGGTAGAGGCGCATGGCCTCCTCCAGCGCGGCGCGCGTGCGGGGCAGGGCGTCGGCCCAGTCGCTGGGGTCGGGTAGGCCCGGCAGCCGCTCGTCGAGTTCGCGCTCGACCTTGTCGCGCTCGGCGGGCGCGCTGGCGAGGAGGTAGAGCGTCCAGCCGAGCGCGCGCGCCGTGGTCTCGTGGCCCGCCCCGATGAAGGTGATGATGTTGTCCTCGACCTCGGACGCCGACAGGCCCTCGGTCTGGAGAAGAAGCGTCAGGAGATCGCGCGGCGCGGATGCCGGATCGGCCGAGATCAGGGCGCGGCGGCGCTCGGCCGTCTCGGTAATCAGGCGCCGGAAATAGGTCGTCGAACGATGGCCGAGGATGCGGCCGATGCGCGGCAGGAAGGCGGGTGCGTCGAGAAGGTCGAGCGGGTCGATGCGGCCCATGCGGTGGAGAAAGTCGTCCATCGCGCGGGCGAACTCGGCCGGCTCGCCGGCGATCGCATCGGTGAAGAGCGTCGCCTGCAGGATGTCGTAGGTGAGAAGCGTCATCTCGCTGGCGACGTCGCGTGGGCCATCCGTCTCGCTTGTCCCCAGCCGATCGGCGAAGGCCTGCGAGCGCGTGGCCATGATAGCGGCGAGCCCGCCGACATTGCGCGGCGTGAAGACCGGTGCCATCGCCCGGCGCGTGCGGCGCCAGAGCTCGCCCTCGGCGGTGAGAAGCCCGTCGCGCAGCATCGGCCGCAGCACGCGCTGGCGCAGCGGCTGCATAGCGTAGTTCGCCGCGTTGTCGACGAGGCAGTGCCGGATCGCGGCCGGGTCGTTGACGATGACGGTGGGCACGCGCAGCCAGTCGTTGCGCAGGACCCGCTCGCGATAGGCCCGCTCGCCCCAGATCTCGATCGGGTTGCGCATCGCCGTCCAGATGAAGGCGGGCGTCGAGAGCGGGCGTGGCCGGGGGCGCGGGGCGGGCGCGAGAAAGGCGTCGGAAAGCGCGGCCATCGGGGCGATGCTCCGGTGAATCGGAACGGCTGACATGGGAACCGCGCGGCGCCGGCGAAAGGGCGCCGGGATCGCCGAAAGTGCTGAAAAGCTTGGATTCGGGGGCGGAAACCATTATATCCGGAAGGCCCCGTCGGGCACGAGTGCAGGGCGGGCGGAGCGTTTTTCGGCTTCCTCCCGCGTCACCACAGGAACATCATGTCAGAAGCCTTCGAGACGAACCCCGGCGTCCCGGCCGAGTACGGCGCCGATTCCATCAAGGTGCTGAAGGGTCTCGACGCCGTCCGCAAGCGTCCCGGCATGTATATCGGCGACACGGACGACGGGTCCGGCCTCCACCACATGGTCTACGAGGTGGTCGACAACGCGATCGACGAGGCGCTCGCCGGCCACGCGACGCTCGTCACCGTCACGCTCAACGCCGACGGTTCCTGCACCGTGACCGACAACGGGCGCGGCATTCCGACCGACATCCATTCCTCCGAAGGCGTCTCGGCGGCCGAGGTCATCATGACCCAGCTGCACGCCGGCGGTAAGTTCGACCAGAATTCCTACAAGGTCTCGGGCGGCCTCCACGGCGTCGGCGTCTCGGTCGTCAACGCCCTGTCGGTGTGGCTGAAGATGAAGATCCGCCGCAAGGGCAGGATCCACGAGATGAGCTTCACCCACGGCGTCGCCGACGCGCCGCTGGAGGTGACGGGCGAGGCGGGCGACGAGACGGGCACCGCCATCACCTTCATGCCCTCGACCGACACGTTCAAGGGCGTCACGACCTTCGACTACGGCACGCTGGAGCATCGTCTGCGCGAGCTCGCGTTCCTGAATTCGGGCGTGCGCATCGTGCTCGCCGACAAGCGCCACGCCGACGAGAAGCGCAACGAGCTGTTCTACGAGGGCGGCCTCGAGGCCTTCGTGCGCTACCTCGACCGCGCCCGCAAGCCTCTCCTGTCCGAACCGATCACCGTGAAGACCGAGCGCGACGGCATCACCGTCGAGGCCGCGCTCTGGTGGAACGACAGCTACCAGGACAACGTCCTGTGCTTCACCAACAACATCCCGCAGCGCGACGGCGGCACGCATATGGCGGGCTTTCGCGGCGCCCTGACGCGCCAGGTGATCGGCTATGCCGAAGGCTCGGGGCTCCTCAAGAAGGAGAAGGTGCAGCCGACCGGCGACGACTGCCGCGAGGGGTTGAGCTGCGTCCTCTCGGTCAAGGTGCCGGACCCGAAGTTCTCCTCGCAGACCAAGAACAAGCTCGTCTCGTCCGAGGTGCGGCCTGTCGTGGAAAGCGCCATGAACGAGGCGCTGAGCTCCTGGTTCGAGGAGCACCCGTCCGACGCGCGCACCGTGGTCGGCAAGATGGTGCAGGCGGCGGCCGCGCGGGAAGCCGCGCGCAAGGCGCGCGAGACCGTGCGCAAGGACGTGATGAGCGTCTCGACCCTGCCCGGCAAGCTCGCCGACTGCCAGGAGAAGGATCCGGCCAAGAGCGAGATCTTCATCGTCGAGGGCGATTCGGCCGGTGGTTCGGCCAAGGGCGCGCGCTCGCGGCAGAACCAGGCCATCCTGCCGCTCCGCGGCAAGATCCTCAACGTCGAGCGCGTGCGCTTCGACCGGATGATCTCGTCGGACCAGATCGGAACGCTGATCACCGCGCTGGGCACCGGCATCGGGAAGTTCGAGGGCTCGAGCTACGGGTTCGACGCCGACAAGCTGCGCTACCACAAGATCATCATCATGACGGACGCCGACGTCGATGGCGCCCACATCCGTACGCTGCTCCTCACCTTCTTCTTCCGGCAGATGCCTGAGCTCATCGAGCGCGGCTACGTCTACATCGCGCAGCCGCCGCTCTATAAGGTGACACGCGGCAAGCAGAGCCAGTACCTGAAGAACGAGAAGGCGCTCGAGAACTACCTGATCGACGGCGGTCTCGAGGACGCCGTCCTGACGCTGGGCTCGGGCGAGGCGCGCCGGGGCCGCGACCTGCGCGCGGCCGTCGACGATGCGCTCCAGGTGCGCCAGATCCTGTCCGGCCTCCATTCGCGCTACGCGCGGGCCGTGGTGGAGCAGGCGGCGATCGCGGGTGCGCTCAGCCCCTCGGTCGCCGAGAACCGCGGCGAGGCCGAGGTGATGGCCGACCGCATCGCCAAGGCGCTCGATGCCGTCGCCGAGGAGACGGAGCGCGGCTGGATCGGCGAGGCGGACGGCGAGGGCGGCTACCGCTTCCAGCGCACCGTGCGCGGCGTGCTCGAGATGCAGGCGCTCGACGCT
Source organism: Aureimonas sp. Leaf324 (assembly GCF_001423245.1). Lineage (GTDB taxonomy): Bacteria > Pseudomonadota > Alphaproteobacteria > Rhizobiales > Rhizobiaceae > Aureimonas. Next base: position 5,571 of record NZ_LMOH01000030.1, on the reverse strand, counting down.
GGCCTCGTGCAGTCGGCGGACGCGATTGCGCTGCATCGCATGGCAAGCCGGCTCGGCGAGATCTACGAGACGCCGCCGGTGTTGAGGCGCAAGGAGACCGAGCGTGCGCTGACGGGTCCGCTCGATCTCCTGAACGCGGTCTTCGAGGTCGGTCGCAAGGGCCTGTCGCTCCAGCGCTACAAGGGGCTCGGCGAGATGGACCCGGAGCAGCTCTGGGAGACGACGCTCGACCCCGAGGTCCGCTCGCTGCTGCAGGTCAAGATCGCCGACGCCACGGATGCCGACCAGCTCTTCTCCCGCCTGATGGGCGACGAGGTCGAGCCGCGCCGCGAGTTCATCCAGGAAAACGCCCTGCAGGTCGCCAACCTCGACATCTGACGGGACCTGTGTGGCGGGAAGGGATTGAACTCGGTCTGTAACGGATTGGGCTTCCGCTAACGGGAATACGCTGACTGGAAGCCAGCTTTGGTGTCGGTAGAACCCGGTGCCAAAGCGTCGGCCTTACGCATCCTATCGTTTCCGCGACCCGCGACCGCTTCGGGTCGCTTAAGTCTCACGGACTGCAATCCGGGCATGTGCGATTCTCGGTTTTCCAGACGACCCGATGGAAGGGATCCTCGATTTCGGCCGGATGCTCGTGTCCCAGTATCGCGGAAGGCGGTAGGTCGCCTCTGAGGCAGAACGAGAAATCGAGTTTCGGCACTTCGACGGTCCGGATCGCCGTTCGGCGAGCCCACTCCAACAGCAGCTTGGCTGCCAGTTCGTTGCGCACTCCGGCCGAGACCGAATCGAGTGGCAGGGCGGCACGCACGATCGTCGGATGGCCGCGACGGCGCATCACGGGGTGAGCATCCCAGCCCAACAACGTCTGTAGCCATTCGCTGCCGTACAGCAGGTAATGTCCCCCTCCGTCGAGGAGGCTTCGGTCGTCCAACGCCAGGAACAGGCGTCCAGCGTCCCGGCCCCTGTCCTCGAACGTCGAGAGAAGCCTGTCGGGATCCGGGTAACGCCGGGCAAGTTCGGGCTCCTCGCGGAGGAGTTCGCGAACCCGTCTTTCGAGGGCGTCGGGATCGTTGACCCTTAGACCTTCCTTCGAGAAGCAGCCGGGATCGTCGACCCGGGTGCCATGGAAGACGATGGCGCGTGCAGCGGCGAGGTCGTTCGCCATTTCGTCCAGCAGGTCGCCGAGGTCGGCTCGGGATGCCTTTCCGACTTGGTACAACCACTCCGTATCGTCGCAAGCATGCAGCTTCCGGGGTCGCCGGGCCAAACGCTCCGTGCCGCCCGGTTTCAAGCGCTGGCCGACCCATCTTCCGATGTCGTCGACCCAGGTCGATGGCTTCGCCCACTCGATGGTGAGGTCCGAGAGTCGGTTGTCGTTCATCGGCTACCCTTCGTAGGGGACATCGATGCCAAGGGTCGGTGACCGCCTCAACCGAAAGAATCGACCCCGTCGCCCCTTCTGTCTCGACCCATGTTGCTACCGGCCGTGCGAGGTGGCCATGCCCCCCGCAGCTTGAGGCCGCGGCGGCCGACGCCTCGTCAAGGCGGCTTCCGGAGGGGCGTTCGGATCGTCGTGAAAGGAGTTGCACTTCCCGATGGAAGGGATTTGGCGAACCGATGGAAGGGATTGGGCCTTCTCGTCCGAAACCGGTTGGGCCGACTGGGCTCCCGATGGGTAGTTCCGCCATCGCTCCAACCGGCCCCCGTCCCGCAGACGCGGGCGCTCCACCTTTCCGCTTCAGCGGCGTGCGTTCCGGATGCCGGCCCCTCGCTTCCGGCCTCGGCGTCACGCCCTGTCCTTCTCCACGTAGTGCTTGAAGCGCTCGCGGATCTGCGCCTTCTGGTTCCGCAACTGACGGAGGATCGGGCGCGCGTCCGGCCCCATGACCTCCTCAATGCGCTTGACGTACGTCCAGAACGTCCAACCCGATTTGTCGGTCACGTCCTCGAAGTCTCGGACGCGTCCGTACCGCTCGTAGATCCTCCGGTAGTCGTAGCGGTCACAGATCTCGTCGGTCGTGCGCGACCGGTACCGTCTGGACTGGGCGACGGCCTCCTGACGGACCGTTCCGGCGATCTTCTGGCGGAGGACCGAGAGCGTGGAGTCGCGAAGGCGCACGTTGCGCCCGTCGAAGCGGAAGCCGAGATACTCGAACCGCTTGTTCGGCGGGGTGCTTCCGACGGCCACGCAGCTCAGCGTGTCGCCGTCCGGGGCGAACCGATGGACGGACGTCTTGGCCTCGGCGATGCGGAGTTCGTCGCCCTGGAGGCTGATCGCGTCCGACACTGTCCTTTCGAGGACCGAGGGTGCCACCGCGTCGGCGGGCACCACGAACAGGATGTCGTCGCTGTAGCGGCTGTAGTGACCGCCGAGCGACGTCGCGAGCGTTTTCATGTCCCGGTCGAAGTCCAGCATGTACATGTTCGCGAGGAGGTCCGAGATCGGGGTTCCCTGGGGGATGCCGTAGCTCTCGGTCCGCCTGACCGCGATTTTTGGGTGCTTGCCTCCCTCGCCAAACACCACCTCACGCATCGTCCGCGCGTCGCAAAGCTGGGTCGGTATCTGCCGTCGGTCGACCAGGTAGCCCTCGACGAGGTCCCCTCGGTTACGGACAGCCTTCCATCCCCAGAAGCCCAGCCGTCGGTACACCTCTAGCTGGTCGACCTCGACGTAGTTCGTCAGGCTGCGGAAGACGCGGTAGTGGTCGGGAGGCAGGTCTCCGACCCCAAGCAACGACGCCCAGACCTCCTTCAGCCGGGCATGGTCGAGGCTCTCGAAGAAGCTCTTGATGTCGAGGCACAGCACGTGACAGTCGCGCAGGCGCCGGATGTGCCCGATCGCGTCGTACGCGAAGTCGATGTTGCACTTGTTGCCGCGTCGGTACGGGCTCCTCACCCGCCTGTAAGCCGCGACGGCGTCGCCGAGGTCCAGCGATCCCAGGCGTTCCTCGTAGAGGCACGACAGCCAGTCCCGGTAGCGCATGTAGATGTAGGCGTCGCCGCGGGCCGCGAAGCGGATCGGCCGCTTCTTCGGCGGCTTGCGTGGCTGTCCGTGCCTCCGGAAGTACCGCTTCACGTCCTGGAAGAGGAGCAGCGGACGGAAGGGGTGCCGGGCCACCGCCACCGGGTCGGTCGCCAGCGCCGTGGCCGCCTCGGGGCTGAGGGGGCTGTCGAAGTGCGGGTAACGCTTGAGCCTGTCGCGCGGCATCGACCAGGGCCGGGGCGGAGCGAGAAGGGACGTCGGTCGGGATGGCATTCCGTCTACCCGACGCCCTTGCCGTCTCTAGGCGAGACCCCGGAGGAGCCTCTCATGCTGCCAGTCATTCGACATGCTGAGGTATGCTGGCCGTGCCGTCCTCATCGGACTTCTGGCCGTCCTGCCGGAACAGTCCGGCGAACCAACCAAGGAGATGATCTCGTTGTTCATCGACCTGATCTCGTCGCCGGCCCTTGACAGGGTCAACCCATGACTCGCGGGCCTTGCGCCCGCGATGGCAAGGATTTGGTGACGAATGGATCGCCCTGCAAGGATTCGATCCGAGGATTGAATCCTTCGCTGTCCACGATTCCTGGGGCGATACCACCGACGGGCCACGACCGCGCACGTCAAGAGCCGGGGCTCCCGGGTTCCGCGCCGCCGCACGGGGATCGGGCAAGCCGAGGCCGTCGACCGTCCCGGCCGCCCCTCAGCCCGGAACCGCGCGAGGCGTGCCCCGTCTCCTGTCGGAACGCGAAGCGGCCGGCTGGCCTTCCCCCGCCCCCTTGACCGGGGCAGCAGGAAGGGAATGCAGTCCCGTCGCGGCATGCCACACACCGTGCATCTCTAGGCGCTCGGCAACGGCCTCGAGGTCGGTCCGTCGTTCCCTGACGAATCCACGAGCACGGTCGAGGCATTCGGCCAGCGTCCGCTCGACGCGGCGCCCGAACGCCCGGTCCTGACGGAGGCACCGGGCGACCTCGTAGTCGGACGTCATCCCCGTCGTGGCCAGCGTGCCGCCGAGACCGAGGTCCAACTCGATGTGGGCGACGAGCCTCGTCGCCCTCGCGAGGTCCGAATCCGGCGCCCCGCCGCTGAGCTCGCTCGACTCGCCGAACACTTCGAGCTCGGCAGCCGTCCCCCCGAGCATCGTCGTCACCAAGTGAAGGTATGAGGCCAGCGTCCCTTCTCCCCCGCGCTCGAGCGTGAACTCCGTCCGGTTGCCGTTCGGACCCCGAAGCTCGCGCCGGACCACGGCACGCACCGGGACGGACCCCGACGCGGCGGCGAGCGCCTGCCCGACCACGACGTGACCGGCCTCGTGCACGCACACCCGCCTGAAGGCCGCGTCGGTCAGCCGGACGGCCGGCGGCAGGGCGCGCACGAGGTCGCCATGCTCCATGGGGCGCCGCGCGGTTCGGGCCGTCCGCCGTGCTCCGCGGACGAGGATCTCGAGGTCGGCGCCGCTCTTCCCGTCCATGGCGTCCGCGACTTCCGTGAGGTCCGCGCCCGGGAGATCCCCCCGCAGGTGGAAGCGTAGGATCCGCTCCCGCGCGTCCGCGTCCGGCATGGGGATGGCGATCTCCCTGTCGAGGCGACCGGCCCTGCGGATCGCGGGGTCGATCAGGTGCGGGTGGTTGGTGGCGCCGACGACGACGACGCCCGGCCGTCCCTCGGCGCCGTCGAGGCACTCCAGAAAGGCGTTGATGACCTCCCTCGTGTACCGCGCGTTGTGGTCGTCGACGTTCGCCCGGTCGCCGAACGAGTCGAGTTCGTCGACGAACAGGATGCACGGAGCGGCCGCGATCGCCTCGGAGAAGGCGGTACGCATGGCCTTCAGCAGGGCGTTGAGGTAGCCCGCTGCCTGCCAGCGCGCGAGGCTGTGGACGTGGACGGGGACGCCGCACGTGCGTCCGAGCGCCCTTGCGAACGTGGTCTTGCCCGTCCCCGGCGGTCCGTGCAGGAGCGCGCCCCGGTCGACCTCGCCCCAACCGATCCGGCCGGCCCTGTAGTCCGCGAGGTCGACCGAGAGGGTCCGTCCCCATTCGGCGGCCTCGCCGAGGCCGGGCAGCTCGTCGAGCGTCGGCCCGTCGGAAACTCCGTACGTGTCGCCCGCCGCATCGGAATTCTTTTCCGGTGCAACCTCGGTATCCCGGCCCGTCGGCTCAGCCGAGCGCGCCGCCTCGACGCGCTTGGCCAGCCCGGCCGCGGCACGGAACGAGCGCCCGCCCTCCACGAGGGACGTCAGGAGGTGCCAGGGCACAGACATAACGTCCTCAATCTCGCGGGCACCCATCGGCTCGATGGCCCGCACGCGCGAGGCCATCGCTAGGAGCAGGCGGCTGTCGGGCACGGGAATGGCGGCGACGCCGTCCGCGATGGTCGCGAGGAACGCCGGGACGTCGTCGGGCGTGTCATAGAGCCAGCAGGTGCTGCGATGGCTTTGGAGACTTGGCACTACGACGTCGACCGACTTGGTGCGGTCGGCCTTCTGCGCGGCGACAAACAGGATGAGACTGGGCGTCAATCAGGATGAGACGGACGGCGCGGGCCGCATCGTAGGGAGGGCGTAGCCCGACCGGAGGTGTGGC
>NZ_LMOH01000029.1 GCF_001423245.1 Aureimonas sp. Leaf324 | reverse complement strand
CGAGACCCTTGTGGAGCATGGTCGAGAACAGGGCCGCGTCGATCGCCTCCCGGCCCTCGATGGCTTCCGCGAACTCGGTGAAGGTCATGCCGTAGAGCGGGCCCATCGAGCCGCCGATCTCGCCCATCAGCACCTCGCCGAGAAGCGCGAAGGCCTCTGCCAGCGACGCGTCGCGGCCCTTCAGCCGCTCSGCCGCCATGCCGAAGCCCTTGGCCATGTTCACGCCATGGTCGCCGTCGCCGATCTTGCCGTCGATCTCCGACAGATAGGCCTTGTTCTCGACGATCCGCGCCGCCATCGCCTCGACGATCGCGCCGCCGCCGGCATTCGGGAAGCTCTGCATCGGTCCGGTCTCCCTCAACCCTTGGAAGCCGGGCGCGCGGGCCTCGGCGTCGAGAAGGCGCTTCAGTTCGTCGTCGAGCGCCAGYACCGTCAGCGTCGCGCCGACCATCTCCAGCGAGGTGAAGTAGTTGCCGACATAGGTGCGGTAGACCGTGAGGCCGCGACCGGTGATCTCGGCCTCGATCGTGTCGTTGAGGATGTAGAGCTCGTTGNAGCGAGGTGAAGTAGTTGCCGACATAGGTGCGGTAGACCGTGAGGCCGCGACCGGTGATCTCGGCCTCGATCGTGTCGTTGAGGATGTAGAGCTCGTTCAGCGGCGTCGCGCCGAGGCCGGAGACGAGGACCGCGACCTCGGTGCCCGCGGCGAGCGCATGGTCGTCGAGGACGATCTTGGCCATGTCGCGCGCGACCTCCGTGGCCGTCTTCAAGGGTTCGACGCGGATGCCGGGCTCGCCGTGATGGCCGATGCCGACCTCCATCGTGCCGGCCTCGATCTGGAAGTTCGGGTGGCCGACGGCCGGCAGGGTGCAGGGGCCGAGGCCGACGCCGATCGAACGGCAGTTGTCGATCGCCTTCTGGGCGGTGGCGCGCACCTCCTCGAGACTCGCGCCCTCGTTCGCCTTGGCGCCGCCGATCTTCCACATGAAGATCTCGCCCGCGACGCCGCGGCGCTTCTCGCGCTCCTCCGGCGGGGCCGAGCAGACGTCGTCGTTGGCCACCACGACGGCGACCTCGATGCCGTCCTTCGACGCCAATTTCTGCGCCATCTTCACGTTCATGTTGTCGCCGGCATAGTTGCCGTAGAGGCAGACGACGCCCGCGCCGCCGCTCGCCTCCTTGATCGCGTCATGGAAGCTTTTCGCGGTCGGCGAGGAGAACAACTCGCCCACCGCCACCGCGTCCACCAGCCCCTTGCCGGTGTAGCCGATGAAGGCCGGCTCGTGGCCCGAACCGCCGCCGGTGACGACGCCGACGCGCCCGCTCTTCGGCGCGCTCGTGGACACGACCACGCGCCGGTTCGTCTCCGACAGGCGCACGAGGTCGCGGTGGGCCTTCACGAAGCCGCGGACGGTGTCGTCCACCACATTGTCGGGATCGTTGAGGAAACGCTGCATGGGGCGGGGTCCGTTGTGAAAAGGATGGTCTGGAAAGCCGGGCTTCAGAGGATGGTGTAGCCGCCGTCGACGACGAGGTCGGCGCCGTTGACCATGGCCGCAGCGCCCGAGGCGAGGAAGACGGCCGCAGCCGCGATCTCACTGGGATAAGCGAAGCGGCCGGTCGGAATGCGCTTCTTGGCGGCCTCGCCCTTCTCGCCGGCCCAGGCGGCCTTGCCGAGCTCGGTGAGGACGACGGTCGGCGAGATCGTGTTGGCGGTGATGCCGTGGCGGCCCCACTCGGCGGCCAGCGTCTTCGTCAGGCCGATCACGCCGAATTTCGACGCGCAGTAGGCGATGTGCTCCTCGATTGCGACCGTGCCAGCCTGCGAGGCGAGATTGACGATGCGCCCGCCGCGCCCGGCCGCGATCATGCGCTTTCCGGCGGCCTGTGAGACGAGGAACGTGCCCTTCAGGTTGATCGCGATCGTGCGGTCCCACTGGTCGAGCGTCAGGCTTTCGGCCGGGGCGAGCGCGACGATGCCCGCGCTGTTGACCACGATGTCGATCGCGCCGAACGCGCTCTCCGCCGCCGCGACGGCTTCCTCGACCGAGGCGGGATCGGCGACGTCGCAACGGAAGGCGCGCGCGTCTGGCAGTTCGCCGGCGGTCGCCTCGGCGGCCTGGAGGTTGTTGTCGAGCAGCGCGACCCGCGCGCCCTTCTGGCTCAGGGCGCGCGCGATCGCCTGGCCGATGCCCGAGCCGCCGCCCGTGACGAGCGCGACCTTGGCGGCCAGCGAGAAGTCGAGATCGATGGAAGGGGCGTCGCTCACGGGACGGGCTCCAAGCTGTGGGGAAGGGCAGGATAGGGACGGCGGCCGGGATGCCGGCCGCCGTCCGTCATGCGACTACTGGCGCGACTTCAGGAGTTCGTCGGCGTTGGCGGTCGTCACCGGCGTCCAGGGGACGAGGTAGGTCTTGGCCTTGCCGTCTTCCCACTTCATCGACGGATACTGGTTCCAGATGGGCGACTGCGGCTGGTAGTCCGCCTTCACCGCCTTGATCGCGACGTCGAGCGCGCCCTGGGCCTGCGCGTTCGCGTCCTGCAGGATCGAGGCCATCTCGCCGGCCTTCACCGCGTTGATCGCGTCGGTCACGCCGTCGATGCCGGCGATGGCGAAGTCGCTGACGTTGAGGCCGGCGGCCTTGATCGCCTCGATCGCGCCGAGTGCCATCTCGTCGTTCTGGCCGATCACGCCCTGGATCTGGCCGGGGTGCGAGGTCAGCCAGTTCTCCATCAGCGTCTGGGCCTCGGCGCGCGACCAGTTGCCGGTCTGCTTCTCCAGGACCTTCACGTCGGGGCAGGCGGCGAGCGCCTTCTCGTTGCCCTCGAGGCGCTGGATCTGGCCGCTCTGGCCGATCGGGCCCTCGATGATCACGAGGTTGCCCTTGCAGCCCATCTTGTCGAGAACGGCCTTGCCCTCGAGCTCGCCGGCCTCGACGTCGTTGGAGCCGACATAGGAGGTCAGGAGGTCGGAGTTGACGCGGGCGTTGGAGCCGACGACCGGGATGCCGGCGTCGACCGCGGCCTGCACGGGCGCCGCGCCCGCCTCGATGTCCATCGGCACGAAGATGATCGCATCGTACTTCTGCGTGATCATCGTGTTGAACTGTTCCTGCTGGACGAGCGCGTCGTAGCGGCCGTCGAACACGGTCACCTCGACCTCGCCCTTCTGCACGGCCGGGTGCTTCTGCAGCGCGGCGGTCCAGATCTGCATGAACTCGGCGTTGAGGCCGTAGACGGTCGCGCCGATCTTCAGCTTCTCCTGGGCGAGCACCGGACCGGTGAGCGCGGTGGCGAGGCCGAGGGCGAGCAGTAGGGTCTTCATCGTCAAGTCTCCTCCCGAGTGGAACTGGTGGTCGGGCCGCCGGAATGACGGCACTCCCTTCGGTCCGGCAATGCCGCCGGACGGAATGCGTCGAGCGCTCAGCTGGCGTGGCTGCGCTTCTGGTCCAGCATCACCGCGCCCACGATCAGGGCGCCCTTGAGGATCTGCTGGTAGTAGGACTGGATGCCCATGAGATCGAGGCCGTTGTTCATCACGCCGATGATCAGCGCGCCGATGAGCGTGCCGGTGACGCGGCCGACGCCGCCCGACAGCGAGGTGCCGCCGATGACGACCGCCGCGATCGCGTCGAGCTCGTAGGCGACGCCCGCCTGCGGCAGGGCCGAGCCGGTGCGGGCCGACAGGATCATGCCGGCCAGACCCGCCAGCGCGCCCGAGATGACGTAGACCATGAAGCGGATGCGGGCGACGTTGATGCCCGACGTCTTGGCTGCGTGCGGGTTGCCGCCGACGGCGTAGATGTAGCGGCCGAAGCGGGTCGAGGAGAGAAGCCACCACGAGACGGCGAAGACGAGGGCGAGGATCACGACGGGCAGCGGCACGCCGAAGACGTTGCCGGTGCCGATCCAGCGGAACTCGGGAATGAGGCCCGGCACGGGACGGCCGCCGCCGTAGATCAGCGTCATGCCGCGTGCGGCCGACAGCATGCCGAGCGTCGCCACGAAGGCCGGCACGTTGAAGCGCGAGACGATGAGGCCGACGATAGCGCCGGAGAGAACGCCGACGCCGATGCCGATCGCGAGCGCCAGTATCATCGGATAGGGCCCGCCCGCGACGCTGGCGTTCGCTGTCGTCGTCACGAAGCTGGCGCTGACGATGCCGGCCAGCGCCACGACGGAGCCGACCGACAGGTCGATGCCACGCGTCAGGATGACGAAGGTCATGCCGATGGCGAGGATGCCGTTGATCGACGTCTGCAGGAGAACGTTCGAGATGTTGCCGGCGGTCAGGAAGTAGGGGCTGGAGACGGCTAGCACGCCGACCAGGATCAGGAAGGCGATGAAGATGCCGTATTCCTGGATCAGGAGCCGGCGGCGCTCGGCGCCCGCATTGGGATCGGCGGCTTTTGCGTTGATGTCGGTCACGGGATCGTCTCCCCAAGAGGTCATGCGCGGGCGCGGGCTGCGAGGAGCCCGGTTCAGGTCGAAAGATGGACGAGCGACTGCGCGCTGGCTTCGCTGCGGTCGAGGATGCCGGCCGAGCGCCCGCCCCGCATCACCATCACGCGGTCTGACAGGCCCAGCACCTCATCGATCTCCGACGAGATCATCGCGACCGTGCCCCCCGCAGCGGCGAATTCGCAGATGATGCGATAGATCTCGCGCTTGGCGCCGACATCGACGCCGCGCGTCGGCTCGTCGAGGAGCAGCACCCTTGGGTTTCGCAGGAACCACTTGCCGAGCACGACCTTCTGCTGGTTGCCGCCCGACAGGCCGGAGACCGGCATCGTGTCGCGCGCCGCCTTGATGCCGAAGCGCGCGATCATCTCGTGGGCGGCGGCCGCCTCGTCCCGGCCGCGCATGGCGAAGGCCGGGCTCATCTCGGGCAGGCTCGCCAGCGCGATGTTGCCGCGCACGGAATCGTGGAGGTTGAGGCCGGTCTGCTTGCGGTCCTCGGTGACGAGCGCCAGCCCCTCGGCCATCGCATCGGCCGGCTTGCGGACCGCGATCGTCCGGCCGTCCACGGCGACGCGCCCCTCTGCCTTCGGGTCGAGGCCGAACAGCGCGTCGAAGATTTCGGTGCGGCCCGAGCCCATCAGCCCGTAGATGCCGAAGATCTCGCCCTTGCGCACGTCAAACGAGATGTCCTCGATGCGGCCGGGGCTCGCCAGCCCCTCGACCGACAGGCCGACCGTCTCGGACGGCGTGTTGGTCTTGATGTATTCCTCGCCGAGCTCACGCCCGACGATCATGCCGATCAGGCCGGGGCGGTCGATCTCGGCGAGCTTGCCGCTCGCGACATAGGCGCCGTCGCGGAAGACGGTGTAGCTGTCGGCGATCTGGAAGATTTCCGACAGGCGATGCGAGACGTAGACGATGCCGCGCCCTTGAGCCTTCAGGCGCTCGATCGCGGCAAAGAGGTGCTGCGCCTCGCGCTCGCCGATGGCCGAGGTCGGCTCGTCCATGAAGATGACTTCGGCGTCGTGGCTGAGGGCCTTCGCGATCTCAACGAGCTGCATCTGCGCGACCGAGAGCGTCGCCATCGCCTGACGCGCATCGATCGCGAAGCCGAGATCGTCGAGCAGCGCCTGCGCGCGGGCGTTCATGGTGCGGAAGTCGATGCCGCCGAAGCGGCCGGACGGCTCGCGTCCGAGAAAGATGTTCTCGGCGACGCTCATGTGCGGAACCGGGCTCAGCTCCTGCTCGATGATGGCGATGCCGGCCTTCAGCGCATCGGCGGGGCTGGAGAAGTCCACAGGCTGGCCGTTGCGCCAGATCGTGCCGCCGTCGCGCTTCTGGATGCCCATGACGATGGTCAGAAACGTGGACTTGCCGGCCCCGTTGCCACCGCACAGGGCATGCACGGAGCCAGCCTCGAGCTCGAAGCGGCCGTCGCGCAGCGCGGCGACGCCGCCGAAGGACTTGCGCAGCCCTTCCACCTTGAGAAGCGGTTCCGACATTCCGACATCCTCCCGGAACACCTTTACGGCGTTCCCGGCGCCGATTCTCCCTTCGACGCCTCGTTTCGACATTAGTCAGATTGTTTCCGACAAATGTCAACGCCGCATCCGGAAGCGCTGCCGGACCGTCGTCGGCCGGCCGGCGCTTGCACGATCGCCCGCGCGCTCCGACACTTAGCCCATGACACGAATCACCGCCGACCAGCTCGTCGAGATCCTGCGCACGGTGGCGCGCCGGATCGACGAGGCGCGCGAGCATCTGGCCGAGCTCGACGGCGCGATCGGCGATGCCGATCACGGCCGCACCATGTCGGAAGGGTTTGCGGCCGTGGTGCGCGATGCGCAGGACGCGGCCCATGCCGGCGCCGGCGCGGCCGACCTCCTGCCGATCGCCGCCCGCTCCTTCCTCGATGCCGTCGGCGCGACGGCCGGGCCCCTCTATGCCAGCGGCTTCCAGGAAGCCGGACGGCGGCTCGCGGGACGAGCCGAGCTGTCGGACGGCGACCTCCTGACGCTCGTTGCGGGCCTCGGCGAGGGGATCGCGCGGCGCGGCAAGGCGGTGCCGGGCGACAAGACGATGATGGACGCGTTCGGCCCCGCGCTGCGGGCGATCACGGCCGCCGAAGCGTCCGGCGCGGATGTCGGGGCCGCGCTCGGCATGGCGGCCCGGGCCGCCGCCGAGGGCCGCGACGCGACCCGGACCATGGTCGCCTCGAAGGGCCGCGCGGCGCGGCTCGGGACCCGCAGCCTCGGGCATGTCGATCCCGGCGCCGCCTCGGCCGCGATCGTGGTCGATGCGCTGCGCGAGGGCTTCGAGGCGATCCGCGCCGCACGCGGCGGGCGCGGCTGATGGCCCGCCCTTCCCCTCGCGCGGCCGGCGAGACGGCGATCCCGCTCCGCTTCGGTGACGATGCGCTGCTCTGGGCGTCCTGGCTCTACCACGAGGAGGGCATGACGCAGGGCGACATCGCCGCCGAGATGGGGGTCTCGCGGGCCTCGGTGAACACCTATCTCGCGGAGGCCCGCGCGCGCGGCCTCGTGACGATCGAGATCGAGCCGCGCCAGTTCCGGGCGCTGTCGCTCGCCGAGGCGCTGCGCAAGCGCTTCGACCTCGAGGATTGCCTCGTCGTGCCGACGAACGGCGGCGAACGCTCGCTGAACGCGCGGCTCGGCGCGGCGGGCGCGCAGGCCCTCGCCCGTTTCGCGCGGCCCGGCGACACGCTCGCGGTGACCTGGGGTCGCACCATCCTCGCGCTGGTCGAGGCGCTGCGGGTCGCCCCGCTCGGCGACGTCCGCGTCGTGCAGGCCACGGGCGGCACCACGGCCAAGATTCCCTGGACGCCGGAAGCCTGTGCCTCGCGCCTCGCCGAAGCGCTCGGCGGCCGCTGCATCCCGCTGTCGGCGCCCGCGATCGTCTCCAGCGCGGCGATGCGCGACATGCTGTTCGCCGAGCCCGTCCTCGCCGAGCAGATGGCGGTCCTGTCCGAGGCGAACCGCATCCTCTTCGGCATCTCCTCGTTGCGGCCGGAGAGCACGATCCACACGAGCGGCTTCCTCGACGGGCCGGAGCGCCACGACTACGAGCAGGTGGCGATCGGCTCGATCGCCGGGCGCTTCATCTCGGCTTCCGGCGAACGCGTGCCGGGGCCGCTCGACGGACGCACCATCGGGATCGACCTTGCGGCCCTGCGCGCCCTGCCGCAGCGCATCGCGGTGGCCGGCGGGTCCGACAAGGTGCCGGCCATTCTCGGCGCGCTGCGCGGCGGCTTCGTCAGCGTCCTCGTGACCGACACGCAGACCGGCTGGGGCATCCTGACGGCGGACGGCTGGAGCGAGCCGCTGCGCCGCGCCGCGCCGTCGCCGCCGGCCTCGGCGCCGATCGGCCGAACCCACACCAAGAAGCTTCTCAACGATCCCCGCGCGGCCGTCGACGAGGCGCTGGAGGGGGCTCTCGCCGCCCACGGCGACACGATCGCGCCGGTGCCGGGCACGCCGCGCGCCGTCCGCGCCGTTCAGGGCCCACGGCCCGGCAAGGTCGGCGTCGTGATCGGCGGCGGCTCGGGCCACGAGCCGGCCTTCTGGGGCTATGTCGGGCCGGGACTCGCGGACGTGGCGGTCGTCGGCAACCTCTTCGCCGCCCCGCCGCCCGGCCCCATCCTGGCAGGCACCCGCGCGATCGACGGAGGCGCCGGCGTCCTCTACGTCTTCGGCAACTTCTCCGGCGACGTGATGAACTTCGAGATGGCCGCCGAGGAACTGGCCGCGGACGGCATCGAGACGCGCTCGGTCGTGACGATCGACGACATCGCCTCGGCGCCGGCGGAGGCGGTCGGCTCGCGGCGGGGGGTCGCCGGCAACGTCTTCGTCTTCAAGATCGCGGGCGCGGCGGCCGACCGGCTGATGCCGCTCGATGCCTGCGAGGCCGTGACGCGCCGGGCCGCGGCGCGCACCTTCTCGATGGGCGTCGCGCTCGAACCCGGAACCATGCCCGAAACGCGCCGGCCGAGCTTTGCGCTGGGGCCGGCCGACATGGAGATCGGCGTCGGCGTCCACGGCGAGCCCGGCGTCGCGCGCGAGCCGCTGGCCAGCGCCGACGCGGTGGCGGACCTTCTCGTCGACCGCCTCTTCGCCGAGATGCGCCTCGAGGCCGGGGCCCGGGTCGCCGTCCTCGTCAACTCGCTCGGCGGAACGCCCGCCATGGAACTCTACGTCGTCCACCGCCGCGTGGCGCAGCGGCTGGCGGCGCGTCGCGTCGAGGTCGTGGGGGCCTGGGTCGGTCCCTACTACACCTCGCTCGACATGGCCGGCGTCTCGCTGTCCCTCCTCCACTGCGACGACGAACTTCTCGATCTTCTCCGCCATCCCTGCCGCAGCGCCGCGATGACGGTGGTCCGCTAACGAGAATTTAAGGTGCGACAGATCGAACCAATCGCCGCCTAACGACTTATAGGCTCCGACAGCGGATCAACCGCTCGCCTATCAAGGAGTTTCGAACTCATGGACAACAACCGTCTCGAGGGCGCCGCCAAGGAGCTTGGCGGCAAGGTGCAGGGCGCTCTGGGTGACGCGTTCGGTTCCGAGAAGGACTCGGCCGAGGGCCGTCGCCGCCAGGCCGAAGGTGCCGCGCAGAACATTCTCGGCCAGGGCAAGGATGCCGTGCGCGAGGCGACCCACGACGCGCAGAAGTATGCGACCGACCTCTACGAGAACGCCGGCGCCTATGCCGAGGAAGGCACCCGCGTGGTGCGCCGCACCATCCACGAGCACCCGCTCTCGTCGCTGCTGGCAGCCGGCGCGATCGGCTTCGTGCTCGGCCTTCTGGCCCGCGACCGCGACTGATCGAGCGGACTGACCATGTCTGATGCCTCCCGCGCGCCCGATCGGCGCGCGGGAGGTTTTGCGTTGGGGTCCCGCTATTCGGCGGCGGAACGGAATCCTTCCACGCCGCGATGGTCGGGGTTGAGGCGCGCGAGTGCGTCCTTGGCGGTCTCGCCGGGATATTCGGTGTCGATATAGACGGCGCGCCCGTCGAGCGACTTGTTGACGAGGATGATCGTGTCGAGCACCTCGGTGAAGGTCGCGCGCTTGTCCTCGGGGCCGGCGATCAGGAGCTGAAGCCCCATGTCGCGGAAGAAGCGCAGAAGCGCCTGCGTGTTCGGCACGTCGAGCTTGTTGAAGGCCTCGTCGAAGAGCGCGAGGCCCATGCCGACCGGACGCCCGGCGATGTGGCCGGGGAAGTAGGCGAGCGCCAGCGAGGCGGCGATCGCGACGTAGAACGGCACCTGCGCCTCGCCGCCCGAGCCCTTCATGGCGCGCGACGACAGCGTGGTGCGATTGCCGTCGGCGTCGCTCATGACGATCTCGAACGTGTAGTACTGGCGGTAGTCGGCGAGCAGCGCCGCATCCTCCGCCCCCTCGATCATCGCCTCGACCTCGCCCATCGAGCTTTCGAACGTCTCGTCGGACAGCTGGCCGTCGGCCGCGCGCTGCGCGAGGTCGTGCATGCCCTCGAAGCGTCCGTTGACGGCGTAGGAGAACGCGTAGGTCTGGCCGGTGAAGCGGTGGCGCTTGAGAAGCCGGTTGATGCCGGCAAGGCGATAGCCCACCCGCGCCAGCTTTTCCGACAGGCGCGCCAGGAGGTCCTCGCGCATCATCCAGCGCATCTCGGCCGCCGCCTTCACGCAGGCGTCGCGGTGGCCGCGCAATTCGTGCGTCTCCAGCCGCGCCGTTTCCTCGAGCACCCAGGCGAGTGCCGCCACCATCGTCTCGCCGTCGAAGGCCGGCACCGGCGCGCTCCAGCGCCCGGCATATTCGGTGAGCTCGCGCAGCGCCGACAGCTGTTCGCGCCGCGCCGTGCCCTCCGCACTTTCGGCCGCGGCCTCCGCCTCGTTGCGCCGGGTCGCCAGCCACGCCGGCCCATCGCGCCGCTCGGCCTCGCCGGTGGCGATCTCCGTGCGTAGCGCCGCAGCCATGCCGGCCAGCGTGCGCGGCGCACCGTCGCCAGCGGGCACGAGGGCGAGAAGTTCGGCGGTCGCATCGGTCTCGAGCACCGCCCAGCTCCGGCGCCGGCGCGCAAGCGCCGCCCGGTGCCGCTCGGCTGCCATGTCGGCGCGCGCGGTCAGCGTCGCCACCGTCTGGCGCAGCGTCTCGACCTTGGGCTCGACCTCCTCCGCGAGCTCCGCCGCATAGGCATCGCGCTCGGCTCGGATCTCCTCGATCTCGGCCTTCAGCGTCGCCGCCTCGCCGTCGTCCAGCGCCTGGCGGTCGCGGACGAGCTCGTCGGCGCGCTGGCGCACGGTGAGCGCGCGGCGCGCGAGTTCGGCCGGCCCCGCCTCCGGCGACAGGGCCGCGAGCACGGGTCCGAGCGCCCGGGCGCCCTCGCGCGCCTCGCGAAGCCGCGCGCGCACCTCGGCAAGCTCGACTTCCAGCCGTCCCCGCTCCGCCTCGAGCCCGGCACCGTCGCTCAACGCGTTGCCGCGCCCGAACAGGAGATCGCCGAGATCGCGCTGGACGGACAGTCCCATGCCCGACGAGGTCTTGCCGTTGCGCATGACGCCGCGCTCCAGCCGGTCGAGTTCGGCGTCGGTCTCGGCCTTGCGGAAGGCACCGATGCGCACGTTGAGGAAAGCGCGCGCATGCGGATCGTCGGTCGTCAGCGCCTCGAGGATGCTGCCGGCCGGGGCGCGGGCGTTGGTCGAGCGCGTCGCCGAGGTCTTGACCAGCGTGCACCCGGCAAAGGCGTTCCGGTCGCGCCACATCAGGTCGAAGGCCTGCGAGAGCAGCGCCGGCTCGACGATCAGCGCCTCGCGGCCCCGACCAAGCAGGGCCTCGGCGGCATACTGCCAGCTGGGATCGGCGACATCGACGACGTCGCAGAGCGGCACGGCCGGAATGCCGGCGGCCTGCAGCTGCGAGAGAAGCCGCAGGGCCTCGCGCGACAGGCTGCCGCCAGCGCCCTTCGGCCGTGACAGAGCCCCACGCAACCGCTCGAGCTCGGCTTCCAGCGCGTGGGCGCGGCTCCCGAGGCGCTCGGTCGCCTTGTCGAGCGCCGCCTCGAACCCGTCCGCGCGGCGCGCCGCCGCCACGAGGTCCTCCAGCCGGTCGCCCTTGCCGCGCGCATGGTCGAGGAAGCTGTCGCCGTCGCGCACCAAGGTCAGCGCCTCGGCCGCCGCACGGCCGGCCTCGACCGCGCCCGGCGGCAGGTCGCCGGCATGGCGCAGCACGAGGCGGGCGAGCGTGCCGAGCGCCGTCGCGATCCGCCCCCAGCCCTGCTCGATCTCGCGGATGTCGCGCTCGTTGAGGCGCGTTTCGGCCGCGATCTCGCGCAGCCGTCCCTCGCCGCCGCCCGCGGCCAGACGGGCGGTCTTGTCGCGGATCTCCTCGTCCCACGAGCGGATCCACTCGCGCCGCGTCGTCAGCACGCCCTGCTCGATCGACAGTTCGCCCTGCCGCTCGGCCAGCGCGCGCCGGATGCCGAGCCATTCCTGCCCCGTGCGCCGCGCCTGGAAGGCGGCCGCGCGCCAGCGCCCGAGATCGGCCGCAAGGCGTTCGCGCCCCCAGGCCTGGAACTTGGCCGCGATGCGCGAAACCTGGCCGTGCTTCGCCTCGGCCTCCTCGATCAGGCCTTCCAGCTCGCGCCATGTCGCGATCGAGGCGCGCACGCGCTCGACGTCCAGCGGATCGGGCTCCAGCACGAAATCGCGCACGAAGACGGTCGGATCGAAGATCGGGCGGAAGGCGAGCGCGTTGGAGAAGGCGCGCAGGAAATGGCGCGCGTTGGGTGCCGCGGCCGGCCCGCGCATGGCGACCAGCATCTCGGCGGTGAACTTCTCGGCCGACGCCTTGAACTCGGCAAAGGCCGGGCAGTTCGCCCGCAGGTCTGCGGCGATCTCGCTCCAGGGCATCACCGTCTCGACGCCGTTCTCGCGGCGCCGGACGGCTTCCAGCGAGAAGGCGTGGCCGGGCGCGATGAAGCGCGAGAGGATCTCCTCGCGCGTGTCGCCCTGGCGCGCGGCCATGGCGATGCCGACGGCAATCGGCTCGCCGGTCTGGTCGTTGGCAAAGGTGAGGACGAGGAGCGTCTCGCAGGACTGGCGCAGCGGCCGGCCGTTCTCGGCCGGATCGCCCGTCATGCCGAGGCAGTATTCCAGCACGGAGCGCGAGGAGCGCCCGGACGCGCTGGCGTTGAGGTTCAGCCGGTTCTGGCTGGCGCCGGTGATGACGGTCTGGATCGCGTCCTGGATCGAGGTCTTGCCGGCGCCCGTCGGGCCGATCAGCGCCGCCTCGCCGCGGATGTCGATGTCCTTGGCGTCGATCAGGTACCAGTTCGAAAGCGAGATCCGCCTGAGGCTATACATTCGGCTCGTCCCCGGGCGACGCGTCGCGATCGTTGTCGGCGGTTCTCGGCCCGGAGGGAAGGGCCACCGAGGCGCTCGCCCACAGGATCAGCTCCTTCACATAGGCATCGGGCACGAGAATGCCGACGCCGGGAAGAACCGTCAGCGGCGACACGCGGCGCACGCGGTCGCGCTCGCCGAGCCGCAGGGCCCCGTGGCGGGCGAAGGTGCGTAGGATCTCGAGAAGCCGGACTTCCTCCGGTGGCGGGGCCTGCGTCAGCGCCGCGATGCGATCGACGAGATCGTCGGTCGTGGCGCTGACGACGCTCCCGTCGCCGGCCTCGTGGGCACGCAGCGCCTCCTCCCACAGGAGGCGTAGAGCGAGGAGCACGATCGTCTCGTCCTTGCGCAGCCGCTCGAACAGGCCGTCGTAGCGCGGCGCGTCGGCGGGCACGGCGAGCGCCACCATCTGGTCGCGCGGCGACACCATGAGCCGGTAGCCGAGCGAGCCGAAATAGCGCTCGAAGAAGGTCGAATAGGCGCGCACGAGATCGTAGGTGCGCCCGACATTGGGCGTATGCGAATAGACGCACTGGCGTGTCATCATCACCTGCAGCGCGCGCGTCATCTCCTCGGAGGTCGGGCGCTTGCCGGCGATGTGGCCGCCAGCCCAGTCGCCGTCCACGATGTCGCGGAATTCGTCGGTCTCAGGCGGCATCGACTTGGGCTCCCGGCCGGCGGCGGATCACGAAGTCCTGGCAGGTGATCCAGCGGTTGGCGCAGCGGTCCTCGAGGAACTCGATCTCGTAGCGCTTGGCGAGCAGGCCGCCGAAGATCGAAGGCAGCTCGCGCAGGCGCTGGAAGGCGATGAAGTCGTCGACCGAGGCGAGCGTCACGTCGCGCGCGCGCACCTCTTTGCGGGGCCCGAGAACCCGCTCGACATAGGCCGAGAGGATCGGCGCCGTGACGCGGGTGCGCCGGACGTACTCTTCCTTGGCGCGAGCATAGAGCACGGCCGCCGGGTCGGGCGTCAGGTCGCGCAGGGCGACGACGGCCACCGGCGCCTTGTCGCGGCGCGGCGCCGGCACATGCGGCGGTCCGAGCGGCAGGATGCGCGGGATCAGCATCGGAGCGACCGGCACGTCGCCATCCTCGCGCTTCGCGGCGACGAGGCGCAGCGCTTCGGCCAATTCGGCGGTCGAGCCTCCGGCGATCCGGTCCATCTGGCGTGCGGCGTTGACCATGCGGCGCTCGATGCGCGCGACCGTCGCGTTGATCGCATCGAGGTGCCGCTCGGCCGCCTCGAAGACGTGGACGATGCGCGAAAGCTCCTCGCGGATCTCCGCCTCGCCGTCCGCGCCGTCATCGAGCCGCCCCTCACGCCCGTAGGCATCGCCGAGCGTCGAGAGCAGCGCCCGGTTCTCGAACATCTCGGTCGCCTGCCGGATGATCGCAGTGCGGAAGCGGAACGGGTTGTCCTTGGTCTGCAAGGTCTTGAAGTCGCGGATCAGGTGCCGCTCGACGAAGTCACCGAAGAATTGGTGGAAGATCGCGCGCAAGGAGGGCTGGCGCAGAATGCGCTCCTCCGCCTGCCGCAGCGAGACGGCGACGGTTCGCATGTGGCCCATGAAATCCTCGGCGCCGCGCAGCGCGTTGCGCAGGGCTTCGGAGCGCTCGTCGGGATGGGCGGCGGCCCCCTCGAGGCCGCTCAGCACTTCCAGGACCGCGCCGCCGTAGGAGCGCGTCTCGCCGCGCTCGATGCGCGAGAGAAGATGGAGCAGCCCGGCCGCCTCCGGATCGAGGTCGACGAGGCGCAGGTAGCGGTCGCGATGCTCCACCATCCAGCCGGTCTCGACCAGCCGGTCGTAGACCGCCCGCGCCCGCTCCTCGGGTCGGCCGGCGGGCATGTCCGTCTCGTCGTCCTCGCGCGCGGCGAGAAACGTCTCGATCGCGCGCAGGACGTCGACCCGTCGCGGCGCTTCGGCAGAAGGCTCGAAGGTCTCGTGGAAGATGTGGAGGAGGAGGTCGGAATAGAGCCGCTTCGCGGGAGCCGCCAGCGGCTTGAAGAGATCCGGCGGCAGGACGTCGAAGAGCGGCATTCCGATCCGGGAGCTGGTTGAACGGGGCGGGCGCGAGGGCGCCTCATGGTCCGGTCGCGGACCGGGCGCCCCGAACCGGACCTTGCGTGGACCTATCCCCCGCTCTTAACCCTCTCGCGGGGCGGGATCAACCGGGACCCGACCCACCCGCCGACGGCTGCCCCTCGCGCGCCGCCTTCTTGCCGCGCTTTTTCCCCTCGAGGCCCAGGAAGCGCCGAGCGGGCGCCTGTCCGGCGAGCCGCAGGAAGACCTGGCCGAGATCGGCCTCCTGCACATGGTCCGCGGCATCGACGACCGAGAACCAGCGCCGCTCGCGCTGGTCCTTTTCCTTCCAGCTCTTCAGCACCTTCTCGACGCGCAGAAGGAAGACGTCGACCTGCAGGAAGCGCGTTTCGACCCGGCCGCGCTGCCAATAGGCGTAACGCCCGACGGGCGTAGCCAGAAGCTTGCCCCTGACCCCCGCCTCCTCGCGCGCCTCGACGCCGGCCGCATCGTGGTCGTCGAGCCCGTTCATCGGCCAGCCCTTGGGAATGATCCAGCGGCGCGTCTCGCGCGAGGTGACCAGCAGCACCTCCAGTTCGCCGTCCTCGCGAAGCCGGACCGGGAGGGCGGCGATCTGATCGCGCGGCCCGCCGGCCGGTTCGGGATCGAACATCTGCATCGCCGTCTGCATCATCGCCTTCCAAAGCCTGGGCACGTCGCTCACAACCCTAGCGCGGGAGGCACACGTTTGCGTCGTTGAATGGCCGTTTCAAAAGTTTTTCGTGTTGCCGTCCCATCGATCGACGGCGCCATCGGACCAGCCGGGCACGCGCGTTGAACGAGCGTTCAATCTATACGCCCGATCGGGCCGCACGTCTTGCGCTTTTTACTCAGGCGTGTGGGGAAGGGGCGGATAGCGGTGCGCCCGTCCCGTGGGATCCGTCACCTCGTAGGCCTCGCCGGCGTCCTCGATGAAGCCCGGCCCGATCGGTACCTTGCCGTGGCCGCCGGGAATGTCGAGCACGTAGGTCGGTTGGCAAAGGCCGGAAATCCGGCCGCGCAGGCCCTTCATCAACGCCTGACCCTCCGCCACCGTGGTGCGCAGGTGGCTGGTGCCGGGGGCCAGATCGCCCTGGTGGAGGTAGTAGGGCTTGATCCGGTTCTCGACGAAGCAGCGCATCAGACGCGACAACGTGTCCGCGTCGTCGTTGACGCCACGCAGGAGCACCGACTGGCTGACGAGGGGGACGCCGGCATCGACGAGCTGAGCGACCGCGGCCTGCGCGGCCGGGGTGAACTCGCCGGGATGGTTGGCGTGGAGCGCGACGAAGGTGGCACCGGGAAAGGCGCGCAGCGCGGCGACCAGTGCCGCATCGACCCGCGCCGGCTCGACCACGGGGACGCGCGTGTGGAACCGCATGACCTTGACGTGCCCGATCGTCCCGAGCGCGCGCCCGAGCGCTTCCACCCGGCGCGGCGACAGGAGGAACGGATCCCCCCCGGTGACCACGACCTCCCAGATCTCGGGCCGGGCGGCGACATAGGCGATCGCGGCGTCGAGTTCCGCCTCCGAAAGGCTGCCGTTGCCGTCCGGCCCCACCATCTCGCGCCGGAAGCAGAAGCGGCAGTAGACCGGACAGACGTGCAGCGGCTTGAGGAGCACCCGGTCGGGATAGCGGTGGACGATGCCCGTCATCGGCGAATGCGCCGCGTCGCCGATCGGGTCGGCATTCTCCTCGGGCGTCGCCTGAAGCTCGGCCGCGCTCGGCACGAATTGCAGGCCGATCGGATCGTCGGGATGCTCGATGAGGTCTGCCATGTCGGGCGTCACCGAGACGGCGTAGCGCGCGGCCACCTCTTCCAGCTCGACAAGACGCTCCGCCGGCGCGAGGCCGGCCTCGACCAGCGCGGCGGCGCTGCGCAAGGGGCGCGTCACGACCGGAGATCCGCGACCGGCGTCCAGACGACGTCCTCGATGTGCGAGGCGCCGGTCGACAGCATCACCAGACGGTCGAAGCCGAGCGCGATGCCGCTGGCCTCCGGCATCTCGCCGAGCGCGGCCAGGAAGTCCTCGTCGAGCGGATAGCGCTCGCCGTAGACGCGCTCGCGCTCGTCCATTTCGGCCGTGAACCGCCGACGCTGCTCGGCGGCGTCGGTGAGCTCGCCGAAGCCGTTGGCGAGCTCCACGCCGCAGCAGTAGAGCTCGAACCGCTCGGCCACGCGCGGATCGCCGGCGCTGACGCGCGCCAGCGCCGCCTCCGGCACGGGATAGTCGTAGAGGATGGTCGCCCGGCCCTGCCCGAGGCGCGGCTCGATCCGTTCGGTGAGGACGCGGCTGAAGAGATCGGCCCAGGTGTCGTCGGACGCAGTGCGGAGTTCCAGCGCCCGCACGGCCGCCGCCAGCTGGTCGCGATCCGTCGCGCCGCCCGGCTCGACGCTCGCCAGGATGTCGATGCCCGCGAAGAGTTGGAACGCCTCGGCGACGCTGATGCGCGCGGGCTCGAAATAGGGATCGGCCCGGCGGTCGCGGAAGGCGAAGCGCCGGACGCCGGCCGTGTCGGCGGCGAGCGCCAGAAGCGCCGCGCAGTCCGCCATCAGCGCCTCGTAGGTCTCGCCCGCGCGATACCATTCCAGCATCGTGAAGGCCGGATGATGCAGCGCGCTGCGCTCGCCGTTGCGATAGACGGGCGCCAGCGAGAACAATCGCTGTTCGCCAGCCGCCAGCAGCTTCTTGCAGGCGAACTCGGGCGAGGTATGGAGATAGAGCGGCTGGCGCGTTCCGTCGGACCGCGCCTCGACCGTGGCGAAGGCCGCCAGATGCGCCTCGTTGCCGGGCGAGACCTGCAGCGCCCCGGCCTCGACCTCGACGAAATCGCGCGCGCCGAACCATCCGCGCAGCGCGCCCGACAGGGCATTGCGCAGCATCAGCCGCGGGCGGCGGTCGGCGTGGACATGGGGCGCCCACCAGGGCGAGGCATCGGTCATGGCGGCCTTGGACAAGGAGGCGCGTTGGCGGGAGCGGCCGATCGAAACGGACCCGCCCGACTGGCGGCGGACCGTCAGATGCGCTAGGGCCCGGGGATCGAGGCTCGGACGAGCTCCCTTACAACATCAGACCGAAATCAGGAACAAAGCCCGTGAAGGTGATCGCCAGTTCGCTCCGCAAAGGCAACGTCGTCGAACGCGACGACGGCAAGCTCTATGTGATCCTGTCCGCGGAGAACATCCACCCCGGCAAGGGCACGCCCGTCACCCAGCTCGACATGCGCCGCATTTCCGACGGCGTGAAGGTGTCGGACCGCTACCGCACCACCGAGCAGGTGGAGCGCGCCTTCGTGGAGGAGCGCGAGCACACGTTCCTGTATTCGGACGACGAGGGCTTCCACTTCATGAACCCGGAGACCTTCGACCAGGTCGCGGTTCCCGAGAGCGTCGTCGGCGACTATGCGCCCTACCTGCAGGAAGGCATGGCGGTTCAGGTCGCCGTCTACAACGGCCTTGCGATCTCGATCGAGCTGCCGCAGCGCGCAGTCTACGAGGTCACCGAGACCGAGCCGACCACCAAGGGCCAGACGGCGTCCTCGTCCTACAAGCCGGCTGTCCTGTCGAACGGCGTTCGCACGCTGGTCCCCCCGCACATCGCGACCGGCACGCGCATCGTGGTGATGACCGCGGACGGCTCCTACGTCGAGCGCGCCAAGGACTGAGGGTTACCCCCCGCGCCATCCGCCGGCGAACCAAATCCGCCGGTCGCGCGTTCGGACCGACGGGTGGGAGCGGAACACGCTCCCTCCCCCGCAGTGACTATGGAGACACGACCTCGCATGGTGCTCCCTCTCGAGGAACGCGGCGCGATCGGCGCGCTGATCGGCTCGCGCAACTGGAGCGATTGCCCGCTCGGCCCCCCGGCCGCCTGGCCGCCGGCGCTCAGGACATCGGTCGATCTCCTTCTGTCGTCGCATGCCCAGATCGTCCTGTTCTGGGGACCCGACTATCTCGCCTTCTACAACGAGGCCTATGCGCCGACGATCGGGACGAAGCATCCGCGCGCGTTCGGGCGACCCGCGCGGGAAAGCTGGTCCGAACTCTGGGACGATCTCGGGCCGCTGCTGGATGGCGTCGTTGGCCGTGGCGAAACCCTGTCGGCCAGGGACCGCCCGTTCCAGATCGAGCGGCACGGCTTTCGTGAAGAGGTGTTCTTCGACATCAGCTATTCGCCCGTGCACGACGAGAGCGGCGGGGTCGCGGGCGTCCTGTGCATCGTGTCGGAGACAACCGGCCGCGTCATCGGCGAACGCCGGCTCACCGAGAGCGAGACCCGCTTCCGCAACATGGCCGACAATGCACCGGTCATGCTCTGGGTGACCGACCCGGATGGGCGCTGCACCTATCTCAACCGATCCTGGTACGAGACGACCGGACAGACGCCGGAAGCCGCCGAAGGCTTCGGCTGGCTCGACGCCACGCATCCCGACGACGCCGCCGAGGCGACGCGCATCTTTCAGGCCGCCAACGCCGCGCACGAGGCGTTCCGGCTCGAATACCGCCTGCGCCACCGCGACGGCCATTACCGCTGGGCGATCGACGCCGCCTCGCCCCGGTTCGACGAGACCGGCGCCTTTCTCGGCTTCGTCGGCTCGGTGATCGACATCGACGAGCGGCGGGCCGGGGAGGATCGCCTTCGCGCCAGCGAAGCCGGGTTCCAGGCGATCGCCAACACGATCGACCAGATGGTCTGGACGACGCTGCCCGACGGTTTCCACGACTACTACAACGATCGCTGGTACGAGTTCACCGGCATGCCGTACGGCTCGACCGATGGCGAGGGCTGGAACGGCATGTTCCACCCGGACGACCAGGAGCGGGCCTGGGGGGTCTGGCGCCAGTGCCTCGAGACCGGCGAGCCCTACCATATCGAATACCGGCTCCGGCATCGCTCGGGCGAATACCGCTGGGTGCTGGGGCGCGCGCAGGCGATGCGCGACGCGGCGGGCCGCATCATTCGCTGGTTCGGCACCTGCACCGACATCCACGACTTCAAGCTGGAGGAGGAGCGCCGTGCCTTCCTGCTCGACCTCAGCGACACGTTGCTCGGCCATCCCGACCCGGCCGGCGTCGAAGCCACGACGACCCGGCTTCTCGGTCAGCGGCTCGGCGTTGCGCGCTGCGGCTACGGCGACCTCGATCCCAGCGGCGAGATCGTCCAGGTCGCGCGCGACTGGACGCGCTCGCCCGAGGTCATGAGCCTTGCCGGCGAGAACCGCATCCTCAACAAGTTCGGTCCGGCGGCGATCGAGGAACTGCGCGCGGGCCGAACCCTGACGGTAGAGGACGTGCGCCGCGACCCGCGCATCGACGAGAGCGCCTTCGAGACCTGGGACGGGATCGGATGCCGATCCTTGATCGTCGTGCCCATGCTTCGCGACGGCACCTTGCGCTCGCTCCTCTACCTGCATGAGCCCTCGGCCCGACGCTGGACGCCGGCCGAGATCCGTCTCTGCGAGGAGGTCGCCGCACGCACCCGCGAAGCGCTGGAGCGCGCGCGCGCCGAAGCCGCGCTGATCGAGCTCAACGCCTCGCTGGAAGAGCGCGTGCGCGAGCGCACCGCCGAACTCGAGCGCACGTCCGAGGTGCTGCGTCAGGCGCAGAAGATGGAAGCGGTCGGCCAACTGACGGGCGGCATCGCGCACGACTTCAACAACATGCTGTCGGTGATCATCGGCTCGCTCGACCTTCTCGGCCGCCGCTTGCCCGAAGGCGAGGCTCGGCTGCGCCGTTACGCCGAGAACGCGATGGAGGGCGCACGACGCGCCGCGACGCTGACGCATCGGCTCCTCGCCTTCTCGCGCCAGCAGCCGCTCAATCCGCAGGCGGTCGACCTCAACAAGCTCGTCTCGGGCATGTCGGAGCTCATGCGCCGGACGCTCAGCGGCAACATTCGCCTAGAAACCGTGCTCGGCGGCGGCCTCTGGTCCTGCTCGGTCGACGCCAACCAGCTCGAGAACGTCATCGTCAACCTCGCCGTCAACGCCCGCGACGCGATGCCGGAGGGCGGGCGCCTGACGATCGAGACGCAGAACGCCCATCTCGACGACCGCTATGCGGCGGCCGAAATCGGCATCGTGCCGGGCCAGTACGTGCTCGTCGCGGTGACCGACACTGGCACCGGCATGGGTCCGGAGGTGATGGCCAAGGCCTTCGATCCCTTCTTCACCACCAAGGAGATCGGCAAGGGCACGGGTCTCGGCCTCAGCCAGGTCTACGGCTTCGTGAAGCAGTCCGACGGGCACGTGAAGATCTATTCGGAGCCCGGCCGGGGCACGAGCGTGAAGATCTATCTGCCGCGGCTCGTCGGCGAGCACGACGTGACCGATCAGGTCGCGGCGGTGCTGCCGGAACTCACCGACCCGTCCGCCGAACTGATCCTGGTTGTCGAGGACGACGAGAGCGTGCGCCGCGTGACGATCGAAGCGGTGCAGGAACTCGGCTACCGCACGCTGGAGGCCGACGGCGCGGCGGAGGCCCTGCGCCTTCTGGCGCAGCGGTCCGATATCGACCTCCTGTTCACCGACGTCGTGATGCCCGACATCGACGGGCGCATGCTGGCCGAAGAGGCCCGGCGCGGGCGTCCGGACCTCAAGGTCGTCTTCACCACCGGCTACACCCGCAACGCCATCGTGCACCACGGGGTGCTCGACGCGGGTGTCCGGCTCCTCACCAAGCCATTCTCGCTGGAGGACCTAGCGATGAAGCTGCGCGACGCCCTCGACGAGACCTGATGCGTGTTTCGTCGGGCGCCGGGGTTTTCGTGGCGCTCGACGGGCGCCGGACAACAAAAAGCCCGGCGGCGGCCGAAGCCGCTCCGGGCCTGTGCGCGAACGCCGGGAGGCAGAACCGCGGAAGCGCCGCCTGCCGCCGGTTCGCGCGTGCGATCAGTTCGCGGGTGCGATGTCGCCTGCCACCTTGCGAAGGGAGTTGGCATCGTAGGGCTTGGGCAGCAGCGGCCAGTCGAGCTTCTGGACGTTGACGTAGCCCGAGACGAGCACGATGCGCACGTGCGGATAGCGCTCGGCCACGGCCTGTGCGAGTTCGGGACCGGACATGCCGGGCATGCGGCAGTCGCTGAACAGGAGGGCTACCTCCGGCCGACGTTCCAGAACCCGAAGAGCCGAAGCCCCGTCGGAGGCTTCCAGCACCTCGAATCCCATCTCCTCGAACATGTCGACCGCATTCAGCCGCACCAGCGGCTCGTCGTCGACGACGAGCACGACCTTCCGCGACCCAGCCTGCAAATCACCGTGCATTCCGATGCCTGTCCGTCCGACCGGAAACCTCGAAAGGCTGGCCCCGCGGTCTCATGAGGTGGTTTCATTCCGGCTCTGACATCGCCGGAGGCGCTCTTCGAAACTCTAGATGGTGCGCCGGCAGCGGAAGGAAACCCCTGAACGAACGTTCAACCGAGCCCGAGGCCGGAATCGTGCAACCGTGGGGCACCCAATCGCACGCCGAACGTGTGCGAGGCGCCGCCGCGAGCGAGCCTCGTCTGCCGCGCCGGCCGTCCGCGCAGCCCGTCGGCCAGCGTCAGCGCATCGGGCCAGGGACCGAAGCCGCTTGCGATGTTGACGTGTCCCGCCGCGCCGAGATCGTAGAGCGCGGAGCCCCAGGTGGCGGCGCAACGCTCGGCGCCCTCGAAGCGCATGTAGGGATCGTTGCGGCTGGCGACGAGGATCGAGGCAAAGGGCAGGCGCGCCTGCGCGCTCTGCGCGAAGGAAGCCGCCGTCGGCACGGTCTGCGACAGGCTGGCGACATCGGCCGGTGCGACGAGAAGCGCGCCGCCGACATGGGAGGCGGCCGGACGGCCGGCCAGCGCGGCGACCAGCGCGCAGCCCAGACTATGGGCGACGAGGATGACGCCGGGACGGCTCGCCATCAGCGCCGCCTCCAGTTGGTGCAGCCAGTCCACCAGCACCGGCCGTGCCCAGTCCTCCTGCTCCACCAGCACCGCCTGCGGGTCGATCTCCAGCCAGTGGCGCTGCCAGTGGCCGGCGGGCGAGCCGTTGAGGCCGGGGACGATCAGCGTCTCGGTCATGGGTCGCGAGCCTTTTCTGCCGCATCGAAGTCGACGGGGAAGGTAAGGCCCGGCTTCGCCGCCCGACACGCACAACATACTCTTTTTATCGACTGAGGCGGAAAGCCGATCCGCCGTTCGTTGCTTCAGGCGCCGAGCGCCAGCTCGCGGAACTCGGCCTCGAGGCTCTCCGGTGCGCCCGCCGCTTCCGCCAGCGTGCGCTCGTCGAGCACGGCGGAAATGGCGTTGCGGACCTCCAGCATGATCCGCCGGACGGCGCAGGAGCGCTCGTCCCGGCAGTCGTCGCAGCGGCGATAGGCGGTGCGGCTGGCGCAGGGGATGGGCGCGAGCGGCCCGTCGAGGACGCGCAGGACATGGCCGACCCGAATCTCGGACGGCGGTCGGGCGAGAATGTAGCCGCCGCCCCGGCCCTTGCGGGCATGGATCATGCCGGCCACGCGCAGCTCGCCGAGGATGGTGTCGAGGAACTTCTTGGAGATGTTGTGCGCCCTTGCGATCTCCTCGGAAAGCGCGCGCTGGCCTTCGGGCAGTTCGGCAAGATGCAGCATGGCCTTCAGGCCGTACTTGCCCTTCATCGTCAGCATGGCGAGGACTTCGTTGGCGGGAGGCGGAACAGGGGCACGTCCCGACAGGTAGACCGCGGCGCGCCGGATTTCCAGCGCGCCGCGCAAGAGGAGACGGGGCGGAGTTCCCGCCGCCCCTAGAGCCGGATCAGAACGGCGAGTCGGGGTAGTAGAACTCCTGCGCGTTGTCCTTGGTGACGAGCGTCGCGTCGAGCACGTAGTTGCCGCGCACGGGGTTCTGGTCGAAGAGGCCGGCGGCCGTCAGGTCCATCGCGGTCGCGATCATCGCGGGCGGATAGAGCACGTCGACGGGCACCATCTTGTCGCCGTCCTGCACCTTCTTGATCATGTCCTTCATGCCGGCGCCGCCGACCACGAACTGGATGTCGGAGCGGTTGCTCTGGGCGATCGCCTCGAGGATGCCGACGACCATGTCGTCGTCCTGCGCCCAGACCGCGTCGATCTTGGGGTACTTGGCGAGGTAGTCCTGCATCACCTTGAAGGCGTCGTCGCGCGACCAGTTGCCGAACTGACGGTCGAGGACGTTGATCTTGGAGCCCGCGATCCCTTCGTCGAAGCCCTTCTGGCGTTCCTCGTCGATGACGATCGGCAGACCGCGGATGATGACGATGTCGCCGCCGTCCGCCATGCGCTCCTTCATGTACTCGCCCGCCACGCGGCCGAGGCCGTGGTTGTCGCCGGCGACATAGAGGTCCTGGATCGAGGGATCCGAGAGTGCCCGGTCGACCACCGTGACGAAGACGCCCTTCTCCTTCACCTGCCGGATCGGGTCGGTCAGCTCGTCGGAATTGTGCGGCAGGGTGACAAGCGCGTTGATGCCCTGCGCGGTCAGGTCCTCCAGAGCGTTCGCCTGCGCGGCGCCGTCGGGCGAGGTCTTCACTACGACGTCGAGACCGGGATAGCGCTCCTCGAGGAGCTTCGCCTCGCGCTCGGCGTGGTAGACGACGCCGCCCGTCCAGCCGTGGTCGGCAGCCGGGATCGACACGGCCATGGTGAGCTTCTTGTCCTGCGCGAGCGCGAGACCGGCGGTGGACAGGACGGCGAGGGCCGCGAGGCCGGCGACGATGCGTTTCATGTGGGTTCCTCCCGAATGCCGGAGCTTTTTACTGCCGGAGGGCGGCGCGCCCCGGACAGGGCGCCGCCCGCCTCGTTCATCGGCGCGACAGGGAGCGCTGGATCAGCATCGCGAGGATGATGATCGCCCCCTGAACCGCGCCGATGAGGTATTCGCTGACGAGGTCCGACAGGACCATGATGTTGCCGACGAGCTCGAGGATCAGCGCCCCGCAGATCGTGCCCCAGACCCGCCCGACGCCGCCGCGCAGCGCCGTGCCGCCGATAACGACGGCGGTAATCGCCTGCAGCTCCCACAGGAGGCCCGTCGTCGCCGTCGCGGCGCCGAGGCGCGGAACGTAGACGAGGACGGCGACCGCCACGCACAGGCCCTGGATGACGTAGGTGACCGTGCGCACGCGGTTGACGCGGATGCCGGAATAGCGCGCGACGTCCTCGCTGGAGCCGACCGCCATGACGTGTCGGCCGAAGCGCGTGCGGTAGAGGACGAAGGCGCCGAGCGCGGCGACCACGAGAAACGCGATCACCGGCACAGGCACGCCGATGACATTGCCGAAATAGACCGGCCGGTAGGCGGCGCGCAGCTCCTGCGAGCGCATGGCGATCGATCCGCCCTCGGCGAGCCAGATGGTGAGGGCGCGGAAGATGCCCATCGTGCCGAGCGTGACGATGAACGGCTCGATGCGGCCGAGCGTCGTCATCAGGCCGTTGGCGAGGCCGCAGAGCGCCCCGACGCCGAGCGCCATCGCCATGCCGAGCGCGATCGTCGGCACGGCGCCCTCGACCGGCGCCGCGTTCAGGAACAGGATCATCGTCCCGGCGACGAAGGCGGCCATGGAGCCGACCGACAGGTCGAGCCCGCCGGCCGAGATCACGAAGGTCGCGCCCACCGCGATGATGGCGATGAAGGCCGAGCGGGTCACGACGTTGGAGAGGTTGTCGATCCCGAGGAAGTTCGGATTGATCAGCGCGCCGAAGACGAGGAGCGCGGCCAAGGCGACGAAGGGCGCGACCGCCCGCAGGTCGATCTCGCGGCGGGGGCCCGGCGCCTGGGCTGGCGAAGTGGCGTCGGTCATGCGGGTTCGGCTCCCTCGACCGCCAGCGCGGCCTGTTTCTCGCCGGCGCCCGTCGCCAGCATCACGATGTTGCGCTCGGTCATCCCCTCGCCAGCGACCTCGCCCGCGACCGCCCCCTCGCGCATCACGACGATGCGGTCGCACAGGCCGATGAGCTCCGGCATTTCCGACGAGATCACGATCACCGCGCGGCCCTCGGCCGCCAGCCCCGCAAGGAAGCGGTAGATCTGTTCCTTGGTGCCGATGTCGATGCCGCGGGTCGGCTCGTCGACAACGACGACGCGCGGGTCGAGCAGCATCATCTTGGCGAGCAGCAGCTTCTGCTGGTTGCCGCCGGACAGTTGCCCGGCGAGAAGGTCGCGTCGGCGCGTTCGGATGTCGAAGTCGCGGATCGCCGTGGTCAGCGCCTCGTCCTCGCGCGCCGGCTGGAGCAGCGGGCCGCTGGCGAAGCGGTCGAGCGCGGCCAGCGTCAGGTTGGTGCGAAGGGACTGACCGAGCAGCAGCCCTTTACCCTTGCGGTCCTCGCTGAGGTAGACGATCCCCGCTTCCATGCTCTCGCGCGCGTCGCGAAAGCGCACCGGCTTGCCGTCGAGGCGCACCGTGCCCTCGGCGGGCCTGAGGCCTAGGACGCCCTCCAGAAGCTCGGTGCGCCCGGCGCCGACCAGCCCGGCAAAGCCGAGGATCTCGCCCTTCGCGACCTCGAACCCACCCGAGCGGACGTAACCCGGCACGCGCATGTTCTCGGCGGCCAGCACCGGCGCGCCGCTGCGGTGCGCCGCGCGGTCGGGATAGAGCTTCGAGACGTCGCGCCCGACCATCAGGCGCGCCATGTCGGCCGGCTCGAGGTCCGCGGCATCGAAGGTGCCGACCCGCCGCCCGTCGCGCAGGACCGTGACGCGGTCGGCGAGACGCTTCACCTCCGGCAGGCGGTGCGAGATGTAGAGGACGCCGACGCCGCGGGCGCGAATGTCCGCGATCACCTCGAGAAGCGCCTCCGTCTCGTGCGGGGTGAGCGAGGCGGTCGGTTCGTCGAAGATCACCACCTCGTGCGGCACGAGAAGGGCGCGGGCGATCTGGACGAGCTGGCGTTGCGCGATCGACAGCGAGCCGACGCGCACGCGCGGGTCGATCACCGCGCCGAGGCCTTCCAGCGCGGCCCTGGCCGAGGCGTTCATCGCGCGGTCGTCGAGCGTCAGCCCGCGGCGCACCTCGCGGCCGAGATGGATATTCTGGGCGACCGTCAGGTCGGGCGCGAGCAGGATTTCCTGATGGACCAGAACGACGCCGCGCCGCTCGGCCTCCACCGGCCCGGACAGGCGCACGGGCTCGCCCTTCAGGACGAGTTGCCCCCCGGTCGGCTGGAGATGCCCGGCGAGGATCTTCATCAGGGTGGACTTGCCGGCGCCGTTCTCGCCGATGATGGCGTGCACTTCGCCGGCCCGCAGGTCGAAGCGGATGTCGCTCAGCACCTCCACCGGCCCGAAGGACTTCGAAATGCCCTCGGCCGCGATCGCGACGCGCGCGCCGCGATCGGCTCCCGCGCTGGGACCGACCATCGCTGTTCCCTCCCCGAACCGACGGAGGCCTCTCCCGGGCCCGATTCCGTCGTCTCCTCGATTGTCAGTCTAGCTTGTCGATTTGTCGGACGAAATCAATCGCCTCGCGCGTGTTCACACAACCGTCAACGCTCCGGCTCAGCCGACCCGCGTCCAGACGTTGCCGCCGCGCGAGGAGGCCACGGCCGCTTCGATGAAGCGCATGCCGGCGAGCCCGTCCGCGACGGTGGGAAAGATGACGGCGGTGTCCGGCGCGCCGCCGGCGCGCGCGGCGAGGATCGCCTCGGCCACCTCGGAATAGATGTTGGCGAAGCCCTCGAGATAGCCTTCGGGATGGCCCGGCGGCACGCGCGTCATGCGCGCGGCGGCGGGCAGCGAGCCCGCGCCGTTGCGGGTGAGGAGCTGCTTCGGCTGCCCGAGGCGCGAGAACCACAGCTGGTTCGGGTTCTCCTGGCACCATTCCAGCCCGCCCCTGGTGCCGTAGACCTGCAGCCGCAGTGCGTTCTCGTTGCCGACCGCGACCTGGCTCGCCCAGAGGACGCCTTTGGCGCCGCCCTCGTAGCGCAGGAGCACGCGCACGTCGTCGTCGAGCGCCCGGCCCTCGACGAAGGTCGTGAGCTCCGCCAGAAGTTCGCGCGTCTTCAGGCCCGATACGAAGGCCCCGAGATTGTAGGCATGCGTGCCGATGTCGCCGATGCAGCCGCCGGCGCCCGAGCGCGCCGGATCGGTGCGCCACTCGGCCTGCTTGGAGCCCGTCGCCTCGGCGCGCTCGGACAGCCAGTCCTGCGCGTACTCCATCTGCACGAGCCGGATCTCTCCGAGTTCGCCCGCCTCGACCATCGCCCGCGCCTGCCGGATCAGCGGGTAGCCGGTGTAGTTGTGGGTGAGCGCGAAGATGCGCCCGCTCGTCGCCTGGAGCGCCACGAGCGCCTCGGCCTCCGCGACCGAGACCGACAGCGGCTTGTCGCAGATGACGTGGATGCCAGCTTCGAGGAAGGCCTTGGCCGCCGGCGCGTGCATGTGGTTGGGCGTGACGATCGAGACCGCCTCGATGCCGTCGTCGCGTGCGGCCTCGGCGCTCGCCATCTCGGAAAAGCTTGCGTAGGAGCGGTCCGGGGCGAGCCCGAGGTCGGCCCCCGACGCGCGGGCGCGTTCCGGGTCCGACGACAGGGCCCCTGCGACGAGTTCGTAGCGGTCGTCGAGCCGCGCCGCGATGCGGTGGACGGCGCCGATGAAGGCCCCCTGCCCGCCGCCCACCATGCCGAGCCGGATGCGCCGCGCGCCGCCTTCGGTTCCCTTGCCTGCCTCGATGGCCATGTTGCGTCTCCTTAAGCGTCGAGGCCGAGCATGCGACGGTTCGCGGCGTCGTCGGTGCCGCCGGCGGCAAAATCGTCGAAGGCGCGCTCGGTCACGCGGATGATATGGGCGGCGATGAAGGGCGCCCCCTCGGCCGCGCCCTGCTCGGGATGCTTCAGCGCGCATTCCCATTCCAGCACCGCCCAGCCGTCGAAGCCGTATTGCGTAAGCTTGGAGAAGACGCCGGAGAAGTCGACCTGCCCGTCGCCGAGCGAGCGGAAGCGGCCGGCCCGGTCGGTCCAGGACTGGAAGCCGCCGTAGACGCCCTGGCGCCCGGTCGGGTTAAACTCGGCGTCCTTGGCGTGAAAAGCGCGGATGCGCTCGTGGTAGATGTCGATATAGGCGAGGTAGTCGAGCCCCTGCAGGACGAAATGCGAGGGATCGTAGAGAAGGTTGGCGCGGGCGTGGTTGCCCGTGCGCTCCAGGAACATCTCGTAGGACGCGCCGTCGTGGAGGTCCTCGCCGGGATGGATCTCGTAGGCGATGTCGACGCCCTCGGTCTCCGCATGGTCGAGGATCGGCGTCCAGCGGCGCGCCAGTTCGTCGAACGCGGTCTCGACGAGGCCGGCCGGCCGCTGCGGCCAGGGGTAGACGAAGGGCCAGGCGAGCGCGCCGGAAAAGGTCGCGTGCGCCCGGAGGCCGAGATGGCGCGAGGCGGTCAGCGCCCGCTTCACCTGGTCGGTCGCCCATTCCTGCCGGGCCTTCGGATTGCCGCGCACATGGGGCGCTGCGAAGCCGTCGAAGGCCTCGTCGTAGGCCGGGTGGACGGCGACGAGCTGGCCCTGGAGGTGGGTGGACAGCTCGGTGATCGCGAGACCATGGCGGGCGGCGACACCGGCGATCTCGTCGCAGTAGTCCTTGGATTGCGACGCGCGCTCGAGATCGAAGAGGCGGGCGTCCCAGGTCGGGATCTGCACGCCCTTGTAGCCGTGCCCGGCGGCCCAGCCGCAGATCGCGTCGAAGGAATTGAAGGGCGCCTCGTCCCCGGCGAACTGCGCCAGAAAGATGCCTGGTCCCTTGATGGTCTTCATAGCGTGTCGTCCTCCCCTGCGAAGCGGCGGCCGCCGGCTGCCGCCACCGCGAACGGGCGGTGCGGCGGCGCTGACGGACACGCGCGCGGCCTGTCTCCTCCCGGCCGGCGCGGGCGCACGATGGCACGATTCGGCCGGGCATCCCACCCGTCTCGCGCGTACCTGACGGTCGCATTCGCTTGGCTTGGAAGTGGCCGCGGCCCGCTCTCGGATCGCTATGACGACGAGGAAATCTGACGCTGCGGAACCTCGGAGAGCGCCGCGCGCCATATTTTTGAAATAATCTCGCACGCGATGGGAACGCGGAGCCCTCCCATTTGCTTATTCGGCAAACGAAAGGATCGCTCCATGAAACTCACCATCCTCGCCGCCGTGTCCGCCCTCGCCCTGACGAGCGGGGCTGCGCTCGCGCAGTCCGCTCCGTCGGTCGACACCCCGCAGAATTCTTCGTCGGTCCCGGTGCCGGGCACCAGCGCTGGCCTCGACAGCGTCATTCCGGCCGACCAGGCTTCGAAGGTGACGACGACGCGCGATGCGCCGCCGGCCTCGACCGACGCCGCCACCAGCTCGATCCCGGTCCCGGGCAACACGTCGGGCATCGGCTCGGCGATCGACGCCGAGGCCGCCAGCACGGTCGTCGTCCCGCGGGATGCAACGCCAGTTCCGCGTGACTCGTCGGTTCCTGTCCCGGGCACCAGCGCAGGTGACGACTCCGTCGCCCCCGCGAACTAAGTCTTCGTCCGAACGTAAAGGCCGCCGCACCTTGGTGCGGCGGCCCTTTTTTGCGTGCGGCATTCCCCTGCGGTGACGGCGATCGGGCGAGCGGCTATCCTCAATTCAGGAGGATTCGCGCGTGGACGTCAGGCAGCTTCGATACTTCGTCGCCATCGTGGAAAGCGGCTCGATCTCGCGCGCCTCGGGGCGTCTCAACATCGCGCAGCCCTCGCTGAGCCTTCATGTGCGCAACATGGAAGCCGATCTCGGCGTGCCGCTCCTCTTCCGCACCGCACAGGGCGTGCAGCCGACGGAAGCGGGCGAGATCCTCCTGCGCAATGCGCGCGCCATCGTCGCGCAGTTCGAGGAGGCCGAGCGCGAGATCCGCGGCAGCGGCGCCGAGCCGGCGGGCGAGGTGCGGCTGGGTCTTCCCTCCTCGATCGCGCAGGTGCTCGGCGTTCCGCTCGTTCTGGCCGCGCAGGAACGCCTGCCGAAGGTCAAGCTGCGCATCGCCGAGGCGATGAGCGGATACGTCCTCGACTGGCTGCGGCTCGGCCGCGTCGATCTCGGCCTTCTCTACGCCTTCGTCGAGGATCGAGGCCTGCGCTCCATCGGCCTCCTGTCGGAGGCGCTCCACCTCTTCGGCCCGGCAGCCGACCCCGACACGGCGGCGCTTCCCCCCTCGGGGTCGCCTGTTCCGGACTCGCTGCTGGCAGGCCTGCCGCTGATCCTGCCGAGCCCCGGCCACGGGCTTCGGGACCTTCTCGACGAACGGGCGGCCACCGAGGGAACGCGTCTCGCCGCCGCCATCGAGATCGACGCCTACGGCGCGATCAAGTCGCTGGTCGAGAAGGGTCTCGGCTATTCCGTGCTTCCCGCCCACGCGATCCGTCGCGAGACCGAGGGCGGGGCGATCCGGGCTTGGCCGTTCGAGCCGGCCTTCCTGCGCACGGTCCACCTCGTCGAGCCGATCGACCGACCGCTGTCGCACGCCGTGCAGGCTGTGGAGAAGCTGTGCCGGCAGACGCTGCGCGACCTCGTCCGCTCGGGCGAATGGAGCGGCGCGCAGATGCGGGTCAGCAGCTAGCCGCCACACCGGGCCGGGCATAGGGGAAGCCTATGCGAGGTCGCGCAAAACTGTGTTGGGCAGCGTGCCCGCCGCGGCCGATATCCTCCTGCGACACCGAACGGGCGGACGCGTTCGAGGAGGGTGGCTGGAGCGAGAGCGCTCGCTGCCGGATGCATCCGCCTCCCCTGTCGCGCCGTGGCGAGGAGACCTTCATGAACGCTCACACCAAAGCCCCCGAGGCCGCCAAGGGCGTCTTCATCGACAACCGCTGGCATAAGCCTGCGAACGGGCGCACCCTCCCCGTGGTCGCGCCGGCCGAAGGCGTCGTCTTCGCCGAGATCGCCGCCGGCGGCGCGGAGGATGTCGACCGCGCGGTTAAGGCGGCGCGCAAGGCGGCCGAAGGCGGAGCCTGGGGCCGGATGTCGGCGACCGAGCGCGGCCGGCTCCTAACGAAGCTCGCCCTCGCGATCGAGGCCAACGCCGAAGACCTCGCCCGCCTCGAGGCGCGCGACACCGGCAAGCCGATGAAGCAGGCGCGGGCGGACATGGTCGCCACGGCCCGCTATTTCGAGTTCTACGGCGGCGCGGCCGACAAGGTTCACGGCGAGACGATCCCCTTCCTGCCGGGCTATTTCGTCACCACCGAGCGCGTCCCCTTCGGCGTCACCGCCCACGTCATTCCCTGGAACTACCCTGCGCAGATGTTCGGGCGCACGGTCGGCCCGGCGCTCGCGATGGGCAATGCCTGCGTCGTCAAACCGGCCGAGGACGCCTGCCTCACTCCGCTGCGCCTTGCCGAACTCATGGCCGAGGTGGGCTTTCCCGAAGGGGCCATCGCCGTGGTGCCGGGGCTCGGCGAGGAGGCCGGCGCGGCGCTCTCCGGCCATCCCGACATCGACTTCATCTCCTTCACCGGCTCGCCCGAGGTCGGTACGCTGATCCAGACGGCGGCCGCGCGCAACCACATCGGCTGCACGCTCGAGCTCGGCGGCAAGAGCCCGCATGTCGTGTTCGGCGACGCCGACCTCGACACGGCCGCAAGCGTGATCGCCAACACCATGGTGCAGAACGCCGGGCAGACCTGCTCGGCCGGCTCGCGCGTCCTCGTCGAGAAGGCCGCCTACGAGCGGGTCGTCACCGCGCTCGCCGATCGGTTCGGCAAGCTCGTCGCCGGCACGCCCGAGATGGACCGCGACCTCGGTCCGGTGATCAACGCCACCCAGAAGAAGCGCATCGAGGGCTTCTTCGCTCGTGCCGAGGAGGGTTCGGTCCCGGTGCTCGCCAGCGGCACGATCGCCGCCGGCGTGCCGGACGGCGGCTTCTTCGTGGCGCCGCGCATCTACGGCCCGGTGCCGCGCGGCAACGAGCTGGCGAACAAGGAGGTCTTCGGCCCGGTGCTGTCCGTTCTCCCCTTCGAGGACGAGGCGGACGCCGTGCGCCTTGCCAACGGCACGGACTACGGCCTGATGGCCGCCGTCTGGTCGCACGACGGCAACCGCGCCGTTCGCGTCTCGCGCGGCATCAAGGCGGGGCAGGTCTACATCAACGCTTTCGGCGCGGGCGGCGGCATCGAGCTGCCCTTCGGCGGTATGAAGAAGTCCGGCCACGGGCGCGAGAAGGGCTTTGCGGCCCTCCACGACATCTCGACGATCCGCACCACGATCATCAAGCACGGCTGATCGCGCGCCATAGGGTGCGGCGATAGCGGCTCCACAAAAGCCCTATTGGCGCGGCCCTCGGCCGCCGCGCCATCTTCGATCCGACCGGCGGCCAGACCCGCCTCGGCGCTTCGGGAGGAAACGTCGTTGATCAGCCATTTCTACATGCCGACGCGCGTCGTCGCCGGCCAGGGCTCGCTCGCCACGATCGGGGCGCTCGCGCGCGAGCTGACGATGAGCCGCGTCCTCGTCGTGTCGGACCCGGTGATCTCGCAGCAGCCGTTCCACGCGGAGGCGATCGCAGCGCTGGAAGCGGCCGGCATCACCACCGCCCGCTTCGACGACTGCGGCATCGATGCGCGCTGCTCGCATATCGACACGGAGGGCGCGCGCGTCCGGCGCGAGGGCATCGACGGGGTCGTGTGCATCGGCGGCGGCTCGGTGATGTGCACTGGCAAGGGCATCGCGATCGTGGCGACCAACGACAAGCCGATGGCCGAGTGCACCGGCGTCGGCCGCTTCGACAAGCGCGCGCTTCCGATGATCATGGTGCCGACCACGGCCGGCTCGGGCTCCGAGGTCTCGCAGTGGACCATCGTCAAGGACGAGGAGCGCCACCTGAAGCTTCTCGGCGGCGGACCGCTCAGCTTCCCGGATGCGGCGATCCTCGATCCCGTGACGCTGCGCTCGCTGCCGATGCGCGTGGCGGCGCTGCCGGCGGTCGACGCGCTGACCCATGCCGTCGAGGCCTATTTCAGCGCCATCGGCTCGCCGATCACCGATGCGCTGGCGATCGCGGCCGTGCGCCTCCAGTACGGGTCGCTGCGCGCCTCGATCAATTCCGACGACGAGCGCGCTCGCGAGGACAATCTCGTGGCCTCCTGCATGGCCAACATCGCCTGCGGCAACGCCCGGCTCGGCCACGGCCACGCCCTGTCGCTGCCGCTCGAGGGCCATCTCGACCTGCCCCATCCCTATGGCGTCGGCGTTCTCCTGCCGCATGTGACGGCCTTCAACCTCGCCGTCCTGCCCCACAAGGTGAAGCCGCTCGCGGAAGCCTTGGAGGTCGAGACCGCCGGCCTGTCGCGGCCCGAGATGATCGAAGCCTGCGCGGAGGCGATCCGCTCGCTCTACCGCGACATCGGCTTCCCCGAGCATTTCACGCGCGAGCAGTTGCCCGAGGAGCGTGTGCGCGAGATGGCGCAGCGCGCGGTGCCGGGCCTCTATGCCGGCATCGCCGCTCGCGACTTCGACCCGGCCACCGCCAACGACCACACCGTGATCGCCTGCCCCTCGGCCCGCAAGATGACGGTCGGGCAGGCCGAGGCCATCTTCCGGCGCTGCCTCGTCTGAGGCCCCGTCATCTTCGAAACGCGTTCTCGGGAGGAACGTCGCCATGGACCAGCCGATCCTGCATCACTACGACCTGTCCCCGTTCGGCGAGAAGGTCCGTCTCGCCTTCGGGCACAAGGGGCTGGCCTGGCGCTCGGTGGAGACGCCGATCTGGCCGCCGCGGCCCGACACCGTGCCGCTGACGGCGGGCTATCGCCGCTCGCCGGTGCTGCAGATCGGCGCCGACGTCTACTGCGACACGCTCCTCATCTTCCGCGAGCTCGAACGCCGCTACCCCGAACCGACGCTCTATCCCGGTGGGCAGACGGGCCTGGCCGCCGTCCTGTCCTGGTGGGCCGACACGACGACCTTCATCCCCGCCGCTTCGATCGCGACCTCGATCATCGGCGACGGCGTGCCGCCCGAGTTCATCGAGGACCGCATCGCCTTCATGCGGCATGACTTCTCGAAAGCCGCCTCGCTGCGCGACCTCGGCCTCAACCGCCAGCGTGTCGCCGCCCAGATGACGCATCTGGCCGACATGCTGCGCGACGGCCGTCCCTTCCTGATCGGCGACGCGGTATCGGCCGCCGACCTCTCCGCCTATCACCCGCTTTGGTTCGTGCGCACACATGCGGGCGAGGAGGCGGATCGTCTCCTGCCCTTCGATCCCGCGACCCTCGCCTGGATGGAGCGCGTCGCAGCGCTCGGCCACGGCACGCGCAGCCCGCTCGGCGCCGACGAGGCGCTGGCGATCGCCCGCGCCGCCGAACCCGTCGCGCTCGAAGGCGTCGATCTTGACGACCCGAGCGGCCTGAAGGCGGGCGACGCGGTTGCGATCCGGTCCGACGATGCCAATGATCCGATCCACGGCATCCTCGTCACCGCCGACCGGGACGAGATCGTGATCCGCCATGAGAACGAGCTGGTCGGGCTCGTCCACGTCCACTTCCCGCGCTTCGGCTACAGCGCGATTCCCCACGAGGCTGCCGACTCGCTGGCCGCCGAGGCCGCCTGATGCGCATCCTCACCAATACGACGTCGCCCTATGCCCGGATCGCCCGCATCGCGCTCGGCGAAAAGGGGTTCGACCTCTCGGGCACCGAGATCGTCAATCCGTGGAGCGACGATCCGGGCCTTCTCGCCCTGAACAGCGCGGCGCGCGTGCCGACGCTCGAGACCGACGAAGGCCTGCCGATCACCGAAAGCCTGCTCGTGGTCCTCTGGCTGGAGCGCAAGGTGCCGGAGCCCTCGCTGCTGCCCGGCACCCTGGATCGGACGATCAGTCTGGCAGGCCG
This sequence comes from Aureimonas sp. Leaf324, assembly GCF_001423245.1. GTDB lineage: Bacteria > Pseudomonadota > Alphaproteobacteria > Rhizobiales > Rhizobiaceae > Aureimonas. Next base: position 136,338 of record NZ_LMOH01000029.1, on the reverse strand, counting down.
CGCGATGGGCGTCGTCGACGCCATGGCCAACATCGTCACCAACCGGATGCAGGTCGACCCGAATTTCGGCGAGCACCGCGTCGGCCTCAAGCGCCGGCGCGCGATCGTCGAGGGGATGCGCCAGCTGGAGAGCGATCCGCCGGACTACGACGGCGGCACGCCGTCGATCGCGGTGATCGCGAGCGTGGTCGCCCTCGACTACCTCGCCCTGCGCTTTCCCGGCGAGCCCTGGGTCGAGGCCTATCCGCGGCTCGAAGACCTGCGCGCCAAGGTCGCCGATCGCCCCGCCTTCGCGGCGACCGCACCCAGCCTTTGACATCACAGAGCCGTCTCGGGAGGACGACACATGGCGACGCCGGAAGAGAACAAGCAGCTGGCCAGGGACTACTTCAAGGCGTTCCTGGCGCATGACGATGCCTGGTGGGTGGCCCACATCGCCGACGATTTCGTGCGCCACGATCCCGGCCTGCCCTTCGAGGTGCGCGGGATCGAGGGGGTGCGCAAGCTCGCCGATGTCCTGAACCCCGGCATTCCCGACATGAAGCTGCCCATTAGCCACGCCGTCGCCGAGGGCGACCTCGTGCTGATCCATCTGCGCGTGCAGGGCACGCACGGCGGCGAGCTGATGGGGCTGGAGCCGACCGGCAAGCCGATCGACATCGGCGTGATGGACCTCTTCCGCTTCCAGGGCGACAAGCTCGTCGAGCACTGGGCGCTGCTCGACAATCTCGGGCTCCTCAAGCAGCTCGGCGTCTCGTCGATCTGACGGCGACGCCACCCGCCGGGGTCAGGCGCGGATGCGCCACCCCGTGCGGAAGATCCACCAGATCCCGGCGACGCACAGGACCATGAAGCCGAGCGTCGCCGCGAGGCTCCAGCCGACGCCGACGTCGGACGTGCCGTAGAAGCTCCAGCGGAAGCCGCTGACCAGATAGACCACCGGGTTGAACAGCGTCACCGTCTGCCAGACCGGCGGCAGCATCGAGATCGAGTAGAAGCTGCCGCCGAGGAAGGTCAGCGGCGTGACGATCAGGAGCGGCACGATCTGCAGCTTCTCGAACCCTTCCGCCCAGATGCCGATGATGAAGCCGAGGAGGCTGAAGGTCACGGCCGTCAGCACCAGGAAGGCCAGCATGAAGCCGGGATGCTCGATCTTGAGCGGCACGAAGAGCGCGGCCGTGGCGAGGATGATGAGCCCGAGAATCACCGACTTCGTCGCCGCCGCCCCGACATAGGCAATGGTGATCTCGATCGCCGAGACAGGCGCCGACAGGATCTCGTAGATCGTACCGGTGAACTTCGGGAAGTAGATGCCGAACGAGGCGTTGGAGATGCTCTGCGTCAAAAGCGAGAGCATGATAAGGCCGGGCACGATGAAGGCGCCGTAGGAGACGCCCTCGATCGCGTCCATGCGCGAGCCGATCGCCGAGCCGAACACCACGAAGTAGAGCGAGGTCGAGATCACCGGCGCGACGATGCTCTGGAGGAGCGTGCGCCAGGCGCGCGCCATCTCGAAGAGATAGATCGAGCGGATCGCATGGAGGTTCATGGGCGGGCCTCGACCAGGCTGACGAAGATGTCTTCCAGCGTGCTCTGGCGGGTCGTCACGTCGCGCAGGCGCACGCCCGCCGTCGACAGGTCCTCCAGAAGCCGGCTGATGCCCGGCCGCTCCGACTGGCTGTCGTAGACATAGGTGAGTTCCGTCCCCTCGCCCGAAAGCGAGAGATCGTAGGCGGCCAGCGCCGGGGGAACGGCGGCGAGCGGCGCCTGCAGCGTCAGCACCATCTCCTTGCGGCCGAGCTTTCGCATCAGCGCGGCCTTCTCCTCGACGAGGACGATGCGCCCGCCCCGGATCACGCCGATCCGGTCGGCCATCTCCTCGGCCTCCTCGATGTAGTGCGTCGTCAGGATCACGGTGACGCCGCCGTCGCGCAGGCCCCGCACCACCTGCCACATGTCCTGGCGCAGGCGCACGTCGACGCCCGCCGTCGGCTCGTCGAGGAAGAGGACGCGCGGCTCGTGGCTCAACGCCTTGGCGATCAGCACGCGCCGCTTCATGCCGCCGGACAGGGTCATGATCTTGGCATCGCGCTTGTCCCAGAGCGACAGCTGGCGCAGCACCTTCTCGATATGGGCGGGATCGGGCGCGAGGCCGAAGAGGCCGCGGCTGAAGCTCACCGTCGCCCACACGGTCTCGAACGCGTCGGTGGTCAGCTCCTGCGGCACGAGGCCGATCAGCGAGCGCGTGCGCCGATAGTCGCGCACGATGTCGTGGCCGCCGACCCGGACCTCGCCCTCGCCAGGGTTCACGATGCCGCAGATGATGCTGATCAGCGTCGTCTTTCCGGCGCCGTTGGGCCCGAGCAGCGCGAAGATCTCGCCGGGCTCGATCGACAGGTTGATGTCGTCGAGCACCTTGGCGCCCGAGCGATAGGACTTCGAGAGATGGCGCACCGAGAGAATAGGCTCGCGCGCCGCACCCGGCGGCACGCCGGCCTCGGTCGCGGACAAGGAATTGGGCATGGGGCCTCCGTCCGGCGCGTGGGCGCCGATCGCACGCACAATTCGGGCGCCTTGCGATTTGGACAAGCCCTAAGCGCGACCGCATGAGGGTCAGAGGCAGCGCACGACGGCGCGGCGCGGGACGACCATCAACTGAAGGGAGAAACGGTGGTACGGTTGAGTGGGTTCGAACCACCGACCTTCGGAGCCACAATCCGACGCTCTAACCAACTGAGCTACAACCGCATACCGATGCGCCCGCAATAGAAAACTTTTGCGGCAAAGGCAAGCCTCGGGCGCGCGATCGGCGCCCGAGGCGATCTCATGTCAGAAATTGTCCTGGCCGGTGGCCTTCTGCGCCGCCTCGCGGCCCGGGCGGATCACGTCCTGCGCGACGTTCTGCGACAGCGACTGCATCTCCTTGGCCTGATCGGCGAAGAGTTCCATCTGGCGGCGCATGAAGCTCGTCTGCAGTTCGACGAACTCGGCCATCGACTTGGCGGAGGCGAGCTTCTCGAAATGCTGGAAGTTCATCTCGGCCTGCGCCCGCATGCCCTCGATCGCGCGCTTCGTCAGGTTCAGCGAGCCCGAATGGGCGTTCTCGACGGTCGCTTCCAGCGTCTGCGTCGCTTGGTCGGCGGCGGACTTCATCCGCGCATAGGCTTCCTTCGACTGCTCGATCGACGTCTGCGTCATCGTGCGGAAGGCCTCGCCCATCTTCGACGGGTCGATGCCCATGGCGGCCTGGGCGCGCTTGGCGTTGTCGAAGGCGTCGCGCGCCGGATCGCCGGAGTTGAAGTTCTCGGTATCGGACATGACGGCATTCTCCTCGACCGGATGATGGCGGATCCAAAGCCCGCAAACGACAAACTAGGGGCGTGCGCGGGGTTGGAACAGGGCCGGCACGGCATTCACACAGCCATGTTAACCCTGCCCGGCCTTTCAGCCGTCGCGAAGGCGCGCGGTTCTGGATTTGATCTTCCCGTGGCCTTATTAACGAAGCGGTAACCGATCGACCGCCCGCAGGAGCGCAAGGCCATTCCGTCCGTCCTCGACATCATGTCCCTGAAGTCCGTCCGCGCCGCGACACTCGCCGGCTCGGCCGTGGCCGTCCTGGATGCCGGGCTGGGTCAGGTCCTGTGGATGAACGCCGCCGGCCGCCGGCTGTTGGGTGGGATGGAAGCACCGAGCGCCGACGTGATGCGCCAAGTCCGCTCGGCGCGCGAGGCCTTCGCGGGCAAGGGCCGCACCCAGCTTCTCCTGCGCCCGCCGGAGGGCAGCGGTCTCGGCAAGGCGCTGCTGGCGCGGCTCGAGGCGATCTCCGCCGGCGGCGCGCATCTGGCGCTGCTGTCGGTCAAGCTCGGCCACGACGTCGTCGCGTCGCCGGGCGAACACGCACGCGAAATCCTCGTCGACGCCGGGCTGACGAATGCGCTGGCCTGCGTGGTCGGGCCGAACGGCATCCTGGCAGCGACCGATCGCCTGCCGGAGGACGAACATTCGCTGCTCGCCGTCCAGGGCCGGGAGTTCCTGCAGGCCGACGAGGACCGCCTCGTGGTCGAAGACGAGGCCGGCGCCCTGTCCTTCACCCGCGTCGGCGACGGGCTGGTGCTGATCCATATCGACATGCCGGGCGAGACCGGCGTCGCCGCCCGGGCACCCGACGCCGCGGAGGATACGGAGACAGTCGCCACGCCGGCCGAGGTCGAAGCGCCGGCCGAGGCGGAAGCCGAGGAGGCCGCCCCCGCAGAGCCGGTCCTCGACGCGGATGACGATGCGCGCGAAGCCGTCGTGCCGCCGCTCGCCGAGGCCGAGGCGAGCGCTCCGGGCGACATGCCCGACCTTCCCGACCTTCCCGATCTTCCCGACGAGAGGCCCGAGCTTGCCCCGGCCGTCCCCAGCGCCGAGCCCTTCCGCGCCGTCCTCGACGCCGAACCCGTCCGCTTCGTCTGGCAGACCGATGCGGAGACCTGCTTCTCGCAACTCTCGCCGGAGTTCGCGGCGATCGTCGGGCCCCGCGCCGCGGACGTGATCGGCCGGCCGTTCGCCGATGTCGCGCGCGTCTTCGGCTTCGACGAGACCGGCGAGATCGAGCGCCTCCTGCAGCGGCGCGACACGTGGTCGGGCCGCACGATCCTGTGGCCGCTGGAGGGCACCGACCGCCGCGCGCCGATCGATCTCGCGGGGCTGCCGCTCTACAGCCGCGATCGCGAGTTCCTGGGTTTTCGCGGCTTCGGCGTGGTGCGGCCGTCCGAGCATGAGAGCGATCCGGCGGCGATCGGCCTCGCGCTCGCTCTCCCCGAACGCAGCGCCCGCATCGACGTCTCCTCGGCGGCCCCGCCTGCCGATGACGACACGGCGGAGGCGCAAGCCGCGACGGCCTTCGGGCGCCGCACGGCGCCTCCGCCCCCCGCCATCGAGACGGTTGCCGAGCGACGCCGCCGCGAGGCGAATCTCTCGAATGCCGAGGTCGCGGCCTTCAAGGCGATTGGGGCGAAGCTCGGCCATCGCGCGCAGGAGGCCCTCGCCGACGCGCAGGCGCCCCTCCCCGCGCCGGTCGAGATCGCGTCCTCCGAGGCTGCGCCGGACGACGGCTCGACGCTGCTCCTGCCGGTCCAGGAACTCGAGGACATGCTCGACGCACTGCCGCTGGCGGTGCTCGTGCAGATGCAAGAGCGGCTGATCTTTGCAAACCGGCGCTTCTTCACGCTGACCCGCTACGAGGATCTCGACGCGCTGGAAGCCGCCGGCGGCCTCGACCATCTCGTGCAGACGTCGGGCTCCGGCTTCGAGGACGAGACGGCGCTGATCCAGTGCGCCGACGGCTCGTTCGAGCGTGCGCGCCTTCATCTTCAGCGCATCAGCGTCGCCGGGCGGTCCTGCCTTCTCATGTCGTTCCCGCCGGCCGAGGCCGAGCCGGAGGAGGACATGACGCCGATCCTTCTCGACCTTCAGGGCGAGGTGGAGGAGCTTCAGGCGGTCCTCGACACGGCCACCGACGGCATTCTCCTCCTCGACGAGGGCGAGCGGCTGCGCAAGATGAACGGTGCCGCCGAAGCGCTGTTCGGCCTGCGGCCCGAGGCCTATGTCGGCCTGCCGCTGCAGGAGTTGCTGGCGCCCGACAGCCGCCGCGTCCTCACCGACTACATCGGCACCTTGCGCGACAACGGGCTGGCCGCGATTCTCAACGACGGGCGCGAGGTCGAGGCGCGGGTGGCGGGCGGCGACCGCACGATCCCGCTCTTCATGACGCTCGGCCGTCTCAGCCAGGGCCGCGGCTGGTGCGTGGTGATCCGCGACATCGCGCAGTGGAAGAGCGCCGAATCGGATCTCATCGAGGCGCGTCGCCTCGCCGAGGACGCCAGCCTCCACAAGAGCCGCTTCCTCGCCAATATCAGCCACGAGTTGCGGACGCCGCTGAACGCCATCATCGGCTTTGCCGACGTCATGGCCTCGGAATGCTTCGGCCCGATCGGCCACGAGCGCTATCTCGAGTATCTCGGCGACATCAAGCGCTCGGGCCACCACGTGCTCGATCTCGTCAACGACCTCCTCGACATCTCCAAGATCGAGGCCGGCAAGGTCGACCTCGCCTTCGAGGCGGTGTCGCTCAACGAGGTGGTCGCAGAGGTCGTGTCGCTGATGCAGCCGCAGGCCAACCGCGAGCGCGTGATCGTCCGCTCGGTGCTGCCCGCGAGCGTGCCGAGCGTCGTCGCCGACCGACGCTCGGTCCGCCAGATCGCGCTCAACCTCATCGCCAACGCCGTGCGCTTCACGCCGGCGGGCGGCCAGATCGTCGCCTCGACCCATTACGGATCGACCGGCGAGGTGGCGCTGCGCTTCCGCGACTCGGGGATCGGCATGACCGAGCGAGAGATCGAGATCGCGCTGACCCCGTTCCAGCAGGTGAATGCCGGCCGCGACGAGCGGGGCGAAGGCACGGGCCTCGGCCTGCCGCTGACCAAGGCGATGGCCGAGGCGAACCGCGCGCAGTTCTCCATCGCCTCGACGCCCGGCGAGGGAACGCTGGTCGAGATCGTCTTTCCCGCGCAGCGCGTGCTGGCCGACTGACGCATAATGCTTCGCAAGCATTAGCGTCGCCGATTTGCTATTGGAACGATTCCAATCTTGCAGTTGAACGGAACGTTACTGCCCTTTCTACTTGATTCCATCCTTCGAGTGGGGCATCCGAAACCGGACTGCGAGACGCAAGTTTCGCGGACCGCCCGGCGGGGCCGTTCCGGCGCTGCCTTCCCCATCTGCGGCCGACACTTGGCGTCGGCGATGCCCCGAGGACCCGATATGACCAAGCTTCTTCCGAGCCGAGCCGCTTTCGGACTGGGCGTCTGCGCCCTCGCCCTGTCCGCGCCGGCCGCGGCGCAGGCGGCCGACGTCAACATCTATTCCTCGCGCCAGCCGGCTCTGATCCAGCCGCTGCTCGACGCCTTCACCAAGGAGACCGGCCTCACCACGGCGACGATCTTCATCGAGAAGGGGCTCGAGGAGCGCATCAAGGCCGAGGGCGCGAATTCGCCGGCCGACGTCGTGCTGACGGTCGACATCGGCCGCCTCGACGCCACCAAGCAGGCCGGCGTGCTGCAGCCGCTCGAGGACGCGGTGATCGAGAAAGACATTCCCGCCGCCTTCCGCGACGCGGGCAAGGAATGGTCGGGCGTCACGTCGCGCGCCCGTGTCGTCTACGCCTCGAAGGAGCGCGTCGGCGACGAGGCGATCACCTACGAGAGCCTCGCCGACCCGAAGTGGAAGGGCAAGATCTGCATCCGCTCGGGCCAGCACCAGTATAACGTCGCGCTGATCGCGGCCTATCTCGCTCATCACGGCGAGGCGGCGACGCGGACCTGGCTGACGGGCCTGCGCGACAACCTCGCTTCCGCGCCCGAGGGCGGCGACCGCGACCAGGCGCGCAACATCGCGGCCGGCCAGTGCGACATCGCCATCGGCAACACCTATTACGTCGGCCTGATGCGGAACAACGAGAAGGAGCCGGAGCAGAAGGAGTGGGCGAACGCCATCAAGGTCGTCCTGCCGACCTTCGAGAACGGCGGCACCCACGTCAACATCTCCGGCATGGGCCTCGCCAAGAACGCGCCGAACCGTGACAACGCGGTGAAGTTCATGGAATTCCTCGCCACCGACGAAGCCCAGCGCATCTACGCCGAGGTGAACTACGAGTACCCGCTGAAGCCGGGCGTCGCCCTGTCGGAAACGGTGAAGAGCTTCGGCGAACTGAAGCCCGACACGCTGTCGCTCAGCGACATCGCGGCCAACCGCGCCAAGGCCTCGGAGCTCGTCGACGAGGTCGGCTTCGACAACGGCCCGAAGTCCTGACCCCTCCTCCCGCAAGGATCGCGGCGCGGGCGGCTGGAAGGGCCGCCCGCGCCGACGCATGGACGCACGAGGGGACGCACGAGGGTCGGCTTTGAGCGAATTGCGGTTGGGCAGCGCGGGCGTCGTGCCGGCGCGGCGGGCGAGCGTCGGCTCGGAACGCCTGTTCCTGGCCGCGGCGCTCGCGGTCGGGCTCCTGGTCGCGCTTCCCGTCCTGTCGCTCGCGGCGATCGCGCTCACCGGCGGCACCGCGAACTGGTCGCACCTCGCCCGCACCGTCCTGCCGCGCGCCACCGGCACGACGCTGGCGCTGATGGCGGGCGTCGGCGTCGCGACCGCGGTCGTCGGCACGCTCACCGCCTGGCTGGTCACGAGCTTCCGCTTCCCCGGCCAGCGCGTCTTCGCCTGGGCGCTGGTGCTGCCGCTCGCCGTGCCGACCTATATCGCGGCCTACTGCTTCAACGAGCTCCTGCATTATGTCGGGCCGGTCCAGTCCGGCCTCCGGGCGCTGTTCGGCTGGACGGCGCGCTCCGACTACTGGTTCCCCGACATCCGCTCGGCCGGCGGGGCCGTCCTCGTCCTGTCCAGCGTCCTTTACCCCTATGTCTTCCTGACGGTGCGGCTCGTCTTCCTGATGCAGGGGCGAAAGGCGGCCGACGTCGCGCGCACGCTCGGCGCCGGTCGCCTGCGCATCCTCGCCACCGTGCTCCTGCCGATGGCACGCCCGGCGATCGCGGTCGGCGTCGCGCTGGTCCTCATGGAGACCGTCAACGACATCGGCGCAGTCGAATTCCTCGGCGTCCAGACGCTGACCTTCGCGGTCTACGCGACCTGGCTGAACCGGGGGGATCTCGCCGGGGCGACGCAGATCGCGCTTCTGATGCTCGCCTTCATCCTCCTTCTCCTGTGGGTCGAGCGCTTCGCGCGGCGGCGTCAGCGCTTCACCGCCGGGCGATCCGACACCGTGCGCGCCGGCGCCGAGCGCCTCGCCGGCTGGAAGGGCTGGGCGGCCGCCGCGGCCTGCCTCCTGCCGATCGCCTCGGGTTTCGGCGTGCCGCTCGCCATCCTCGGCGGCTACGCCTTCCGGCGCCCAGAGGATTTCGCCGATCCCCAGCTCTGGCGGGCCTTGCAGAACACGATCGTCGTCGCCGGTTCGACCGCGCTCCTGACGGTCGCGATCGGCTTTCTCGTCGCCTACGGCATCCGCCTCACCAACGCCCGCCCGCTGCGCGTCCTGTCGCGCCTGGCCGCCTTCGGCTACGCGGTGCCCGGTACGATCCTCGCCATGGGCATCCTCGTCCCCTTCGCCGCCTTCGACAATGCGCTGGACGCCGCCCTTCGCGCCGCGTTCGGCGTCTCGACCGGACTTCTCCTCTCCGGCTCCGGCTTTGCCATCGTCTTCGCCTGCACGGCACGTTTCATGGCGATGGGGCACGGCTCGCTCGACAACGGCTTCGCGCGCCTGTCGCCGCATCTCGACATGGCCTCGCGCGCGCTCGGGCACGGACCGGGCGGCACGCTGCGGCGCGTTCTCCTCCCCTTGATGCGGCCGGCGCTCCTCACCGCCATGCTCCTCGTCTTCGTGGAAGCCGCCAAGGAGCTTTCGGCGACGATCCTCCTGCGGCCCTTCGACTTCGACACGCTCGCCACCTTCGTCTACGCGCAGGCCTCGCGCGCCGCCTTCGAGGACGGGGCGATCGCCAGCCTCCTCATCGTCGCGACCGGCATCCTGCCCGTCGTCGTTCTCACCCGGAGCCTTGCGCGAGACGGCCGGACGCGCGCCGACTGACAAGGTTCGGGCAAGCCGGACGCGCCAACGCCTTGGCTCCGGCACAATTCGGTGCGACACAAGGCTCGATCCGTCGGCCTTCCTTCCCGGCCGATCGCCCGATTCCGCCATCCGAAAGGCCGTTCTTGACCCCAGCGCGCGATCCGTCACCTCGTGTCCCGACGGATGCGAGCCCGCGCCGACGCGGGGTCCGGCGCTCGCTGGCGATCGGCGGCGTGGCGGCGCTGGTGCTGGGTGGCGGCCTCGTCGCGGCCTTTTCGACCTTTCCCCTCACCCTGCCCGCCGCGCAGGCCGAAATCGAGGCCCGTCTCGGCCAGCTGGTCGGTGCGCCCGTCTCGGTGGCGGGCTCGGCGGAATTCTCGCTCCTGCCGCGTCCGAGCGTGATCCTGTCCGACGTGCGCGCCGTCACCACGGCGGACGGCGCAGCGCTGCAGCTCGACGTCGACCGACTGGAAGCCGACTTCAACCTCCTCGACGCCCTTGCCGGGCGCGCCGAGATCCGACGCGTGACGATGGTGCGGCCGGAACTCGGCCCCGTCGATCCGGCGATGCTGGCGGTTCCCGCTCCGGCGCCCGCCGGTGCTCCGTCGGGCGGCACCGTGACCCCGCCGACGGCGCCCGGGAACGGGCGCGAGGCGATGCGGGCTCTCCTCGCGCGCTTCCAGGGCGTCAACGAACTGCGGCTGCGCGACGGGCTGGTCCGCCTGCCGGGGATGGACAGTCCCGTGTCCAGCGCCGACATCGACTTCCGCTGGAACGGCGACGGCGCGCCCGCGAACCTGTCCGGCTCCTTCGTGTGGAACGGCCAGCCGGCCAAGGTCCAGGGGCAGCTCGACCGTCCCGTTCCCTTCTTCGACGGCGAGACGAGCCCGCTTCGGCTCGTCCTGTCCGGCCCCTCCGGCGAGGTCAGCTTCTCGGGCGAGGGTTCCGGCCGGACGCCGCTGCAGCTGTCCGGTCTCGTGCGCCTGGCCACCCCCTCCCTGTCGCGGGCGGCGCGCTGGCTCGGCGAGCCGTCGGTGCCCGATCTCGGCGCGCTCGCGCTGGAAACGCGGGTCGAGCTGTCGGGCGAGCGGCTGAACTTCGGCGCGGTCCAGCTCGACCTCGGCGGCAACCAGGCGCGCGGCGCGCTGGAGGCCGATCTGTCGGGCACGGCGGGACGGCGCTCGCTGTCGGGAACCCTCGCGTTTTCCGACCTCGATCTCGGGCGCGCCTTCCAGGCGATCGCCCCGATCCCGCGCAACGTTCTCGATCTACAGCGACCGATGCGCTTCGCGCTCGGGCGCGACCTCGACATCGATCTGCGCCTGTCGGCCGAACGCGCCCAGCTCGGTCCCGTGGCGGCGAGCGAGCTTGCGGCCGCCATCAAGGTGGTCGGCGGGTCCGGCACGCTCGACATCGGCGACATGGCGGCGCTCGGCGGGCGCGGCGGGCTGCGCCTTCGGTTTGCCTCGACGAACGGCCATCCGAGCGTCGACGCCAGTCTTCGCCTCTCGGCCGTCAGCATGGCCGAGCTCGACGCCCTGTCCGGCGTCCCCCTGCCCGTCTCGGCCGGTTCGGGCGATCTCGCCGTCTCGTTCCGCGGTCCGGCCGCCAGTTGGGGCGACCTTCTGGCCAACGGTCGCTCGACCCTCACCTTGAGCGTTTCGGACGGGCGGATGCGCGGCTTGGCGAACGAGTTGATGCGGGCGCCCGGCCGACACGAGATCGAGGCGGGCGCCACATCCGCGGCGCAAGGGTTCCAGACCCTCACCGCCTCGCTCGAAGGTTTCGGCACGCGCATGCGCCTCGACGCCCTGTCGATGACGACGACCGCGGGCAAGAGCGAGGCGCGCGGCGTCCTCGACGCCTACACGCGACGCCTGAACCTCTTCGGCACGACGCAATCGTCGGTGGTCGAGGCGTCGGGCGCCGGCGGCGCGTTCACCTCCTCTCAACCCATTCCGTTTACGATCCAGGGAGAATGGCCCCGCCCGGTCATGACCGTGGACGCGCCCGAGGCGCCGATCTGAATCCGGCGGGCGGGGTGCCACCCTTGCCCGGGAGCCGGACGCCCATGGCCACGACGACCCACCGCCGCACCGCTGCGGTCCGCTCGCTGTTCCTCGCCCTCGTCGCGACCGCGGCCCTCCCGGGAGGCCCTGCCGCCGCCTCGTCGGTTCTCGTCGTCGGGGACGCGAAGGAGACCGGGAGCGTCACCGGGACGCCCTCTCATACAACGCGTCGCGCGTCGCCCGCCGCCTGCGCCGACGCCTTCCACGCCCGCTTCGCCGCCATTCGCGAGAACGAGTTTGCCGCCCTCAAGGGCGCCCTCGGCGCCGAGCCCGGCGCGTCCGACGCGACGCTTCCGGGCCTCCTGATCTTCCCGCCTGCCGGCCGGGCCCAGCCGGGCGGCAACGCCGCGGCGCTGCGCACGGCGGCCGATCTTGCCAAGGCCAGGGGCCGGACCGTCGGCCCGCTCGACGCCAATGCGCGCTGGATCGCCACGCGCATCCGCGAGGATCTCGGCGATTTCCTGTCGCAGAAGGAAACGCCGTTCCTGTGCAGCGGCATCGACGCCTATCTCACGACGCTGCGGGCGCAGGCCGCGCGCATCGGCCAGTCGCCCGACCGGCTCGCCGCCCTCGTGGAGATCCAGCGCGAGGCGGCTCGCGTCAGCCTCGACGCCGCGCGGACGGCGCTCCGCCCGGCGCCCCTGCCCCGGTTCGCGCCGAGCGACCGGCCGGGCGAGGCTCTCGTCGCCAGCAACCTGCGCTCCAGCGTCGGCTTCCAGGCGAGCGAGGTCTACGGCCCCGTGATGCGCGTGGCGACGCGTCAGGACGTCGGCGTGTCGGAGGGCAGTTCCGATCCCGACCTGCCGCCGCTGAAGGCGAGCGAAGCGCTGGCCAGCGAAAGCGACATCGCGCGGGTGATCCGCGACCTGTCGAGCCGCGCCGAGACGGCGGGCGTCCTCGGCGGCCCGGCGGTCGCCGGCACCGACCCGATGCAGACCGGGGCGATCCCGGCGCCGGGGCCGAGCGCGTCCGACGCCCGGCCCTCGCTCGCGCTTCTCGCAGCGCTTCGCCAGCGTCTCGCGCAGCCCGCTGCCGATCCGCTGCAGCGCGCCGACGTCGTGCGCGCCCTCTCCGACCTCGAGGCGCTCGACTATCTGATGGCGGCGGCCGCGGCGCCCTCCCACCCTCTGCCGGCCGCGCTGGAAGCCACCTTCTCGGCGATCGAGAAGGCGCACGCGGACAGCTGCGGCTGCAAGGGCTGATCAGGCGCCGGCGGCCAAGCGCTCGTCGCGCAGCCGCCGGACCTCCTGGCGCTTCGTCAGCAGCGAGGCGATCACGACGCCGACCGCCACCACCGCGATCAGGATCGTCGAGATCGCGTTGATCTCGGGCGTCACGCCGAGGCGCACCTGGCTGTAGATGCGCATCGGCAGCGTCGTCGCTCCCGGCCCCGAGGTGAAGCTCGCGATCACGAGGTCGTCGAGCGACAGGGTGAAGGCCAGCATCCAGCCGGCGGCGACCGCCGGCCAGATCACCGGCAGGGTGATGAGGAAGAACGCCTTCCACGGCGGGCAGCCGAGGTCCTGCGCCGCCTCCTCCAGCGACAGGTCGAACGAAACCAGCCGCGACTGCACCACCACCGCCACGAAGCACATCGTCAGCGTCGTATGGGCGATCGTCACCGTCCAGAAGCCGCGGTCGAAGTCAATGGCGACGAAGAGGAGGAGGAGCGACAGGCCGGTGATCACCTCGGGCATCACGAGCGGCGCGAACACCATGCCGGAGAACAGGAGCCGCCCGCGAAAGCGCTTGTGGCGCACGAGCGCGAGCGCGGCAAGCGTGCCGAGGATCGTCGCCAGCGTCGCCGACACGATGCCGACCCGGAGCGTCACGAAGGCGGCGTCGAGGAACAGGCGGTTTCCGGCCAGTGCCGTGTACCAGCGCGTCGAGAACCCGCCCCAAACGGTGACAAGCTGCGAGGCGTTGAACGAGTAGACGACGAGAAGCAGGATCGGCAGGTAGAGGAAGGCGAAGCCCACGACCAGCGACACGACGTTGAAGAGCGAGAGGCCGCGGCCCATCAGTTCACCCTCGCCTGCACGCGCTGGAACAGCATGATCGGGATCACGAGGACGAGAAGCAGCAGCACCGCCACCGCCGAGGCCACCGGCCAGTCGCGGTTGGTGAAGAACTCGTCCCAGAGCGTCTTGCCGATCATCAGCGTCCGCGAGCCGCCGAGAAGATCGGGGATCACGAACTCGCCGACCGCCGGGATGAAGACGAGGAAAGCCCCGGCAAGGACGCCCGGCAGCGAGAGCGGGAACGTCACCTGCCAGAAGGCGCGCAGCGGCGTGCAGCCGAGATCGCTCGCGGCCTCGAGCAGCCGCCCGTCCAGTCGCTCGAGGCTGGCGTAGATCGGCAGCACCATGAAGGGCAGGTAGGAATAGACGATGCCGATGAAGACGGCCGTCTCGGTGTTGAGGATCTCGAGCGGCGAGGAGACGAGGCCGCTCCAGAGCAGCACCTGGTTGAGGTAGCCCTCGCTGCGCAGGATGCCGATCCAGGCGTAGACGCGGATCAGGAAGCTCGTCCAGAACGGCAGGATCACCAGCATCACGAGGATCTGGCGCGTCGTCGAGGACGCCCGCGACATGGCATAGGCGAGCGGGTAGGCGACGAGAAGCGCCAGAACCGTCGAGATCGCGGCGATGCGCAGCGACGAGAGGTAGGCGTCGAGGTAGAGCGGGTCGTCGGCAAGCCAGAAATAGTTGTCGACGGTGAGACGCTTCAGGTTGGCCAGAAAGTCCGGCCAGTTCTCGAGTGCGAAGGCCGGCTCGTAAGGCGGCATCGCGATCGTCGTCGTCGACAGCGAGATCTTCAGGACGATCGCGAAGGGAACGAGAAACAGCGCCAGCAGCCAGAGATAGGGGATGCCGATCACGGCGCCCCGCCACCATCCGCCGCCGGTCTTCGAGCGCTCGGCCATCCGCCCTACTCCGCCAGCACGACGCCGGCGTCGCGCGCGAAGGAGAGCGTGACCTCTTCCTCCCAGGCGATCTGCTCGGACGCGACGCGCGCCGCGTTGATCACGGTGGAGCGCACCAGCGTGCCGTCGGTGAGCTTGATGTTGAACAGCGTCACGTCGCCGAGATAGCCGATGTCCCACACCGTGCCGGTCAGCGTGTTGGCGCTGCCCGCTTCCGGCGCGCGGCGCGACAGGCGCACCTTTTCCGGGCGGATCGCGAAGGCGACCGTCTGCCCCGGCGCGAGCGGAACCGCCGTCTCGGTCTCGATGCGCCCGGACGCGGATCGCAGGATCGCCAGCCCGCCGGCGGCGCTCTCCACCTCCGCCTCGATCAGCGAGACGTTGCCGACGAAATCGGCGACATAGCGCGAGGTCGGCGCCTCGTAGACGACGGCGGGCGGAGCGACCTGGCAGATCCGGCCGGCCCGCATCACGGCCATGCGGTCGGCCATGGTCATCGCCTCCTCCTGGTCGTGGGTGACGATCACGAAGGTGAGGCCGAGCTCCTGCTGGAGGTCCATCAGCTCGAACTGGGTCTCCTCGCGCAGCTTCTTGTCGAGCGCGCCGAGCGGCTCGTCGAGAAGCAGCACCTTCGGCCGCTTGGCGAGCGAACGGGCGAGCGCCACGCGCTGCTGCTGGCCGCCCGACAACTGGCTGGGCTTGCGGCGCCGGAACGGCTCGAGCTTCACGAGCTTCAGCATCTCGTCGACGCGCGCGTCGATCTCCGATCGCGCCATGCCGTCCTGTTTCAGGCCGAAGGCAATGTTCTTCTCGACGCTCATGTGCGGGAAGAGCGCATAGGACTGGAACATCATGTTCAGGGGGCGGCGATAGGGCGGCACGCCCTTGAGGCTCGTTCCCCCTAAGCGGATGTCGCCGCTCGTCGGCTCTTCGAAGCCCGCCAGCATGCGCAGGAGCGTGGACTTGCCGCAGCCCGACGGCCCGAGCAGCGCAAAGAACTCGCGGGTGTAGATGCCGAGCGACAGATCGTCGACCGCCACCGAGTCGGCGAACCGCTTGGTGACATGGTCGAACTCGATGAGGGGCTTGGCGGCGGGATCGTTCCAGGGATCGAAATTGCGTCGGATATTGCCGAGGGATTTCTGTGCGGCCGCCATGCCCGTCCTTCGTGTCGCGGTTGCCGGTCACCGGGCGCTAGGGGAGCGCCCGGCCGTTTCAGCCGTCAGCGGCCGGTCTTCACCGTGGTGAAGGCGCGGGTCGCCAGGCGCTGGGCGCGCGAGTCGTAGGGGCGCTTGATGAAGAGCTTCTGGAGCGTCGCCTCGTCCGGGTAGATCGCCGGATCGTCGAGGATCTCCTTCTTGATCAGCGGTTGCGAGGCGAGATTGCCGTTGGCATAGGACACGAAGTCCGTCGCCTTCGCGATCACCTCGGGGCGCATCATGTAGTTGATGAAGACGTGCGCTTCCTCGACATGCGGCGCATCGGCGGGGATCGCCATCTGGTCGAACCACATCATCGCGCCTTCCTTCGGGATCGAATAGCCGATCTCGACGCCGCGCCCGGCCTCCGCCGCGCGGTCGCGCGCCTGGAAGACGTCGCCGGAGAAGCCGACCGCCACGCAGATGTCGCCGTTGGCGAGGCCGTTGATGTATTCCGAGGAGTGGAACTTGCGGATGAAGGGGCGCACGCTCATCAGGAGTTCCTGCGCCTTGCCGAGCGAATCCGCGTCGGTCGCGTTCGGGTCGAGCCCGAGATACTGCAGCGCCGCCGGCAGGATCTCGCCCGGCGCGTCGAGCATGTCGATGCCGCACTTCGACAGGGGCTCGGCGAACTTCGGATCGAAGACGAGGGCCCAGGAATCGAGCGGCGCGTCCGGCGCCAGCTCCTTTACCTTGGCGGCGTTGTAGCCGATGCCCGTCGTGCCCCACATGTAGTTGACCGAGTGGGCGTTGCCGGGATCGTAGGCCGCCACGCGCTCGGTGACCACCGGCCACATGTTCTTCAGGTTCGGCAACTTAGCCATGTCGAGCTTCTGGAAGACGCCCGCGTCGATCTGGCGCGACAGGTACTCGGCCGAGGGCACCACGACGTCGTAGCCGCTGCCGCCGGCCAAGAGGCGCGTTTCCAGGATCTCGTTGGAATCGTAGGTGTCGTAGACGACCCGGATCCCGGTTTCCTTGGTGAAGTCGTCGATGATCGAGGTGTCGATGTAGTCCGACCAGTTGAAGACGTTGAGCACCTTGTCCTGCGCGAAGGCCGCATGAGTGCCGAGACCGGCGAGCACGCCGGCCAGCAGGAAGGGGGTCAATCGCATCGGACGGGCACCTTTCGCATCGATCTGTATTGCAAGGCAATATTGCGAAAGCGCCGTGATTTGCCTAGGGCCGGCGACCGACTTTCATGT
The DNA here is from genome assembly GCF_001423245.1 of Aureimonas sp. Leaf324. Taxonomy (GTDB): domain Bacteria; phylum Pseudomonadota; class Alphaproteobacteria; order Rhizobiales; family Rhizobiaceae; genus Aureimonas. The sequence continues at coordinate 119,320 of NZ_LMOH01000029.1, read as the reverse complement.
TTCCTTCATAGTCTCGCGCTGCATGAACACGGCGTCCTCGCCGTAGCTCGCGAGCTTGGGCGCCAGCGCTGCGTCCTCGACGGGCCGGAAGCCGTGCCGCGCCCAGAAGGGCGGGGTGCCATAGACCGACACGAGAACCGCCGCTCCGAAGGGCTCGGAGAGCGCAAGAAGCCGCGCGATCGCGGGCTCGGCAAGCCCTCGCCCGCGCCATTCCGGCGCCACCGCGACGTCGTGGATATAAAGCGCGTCGGCGTCCTGCGGCAGGCGGCCGAGCACGGTGTCGAGCGGCGGCGGGGCGAAGCGGCGCACGGGATAGGCGATCGCATAGGCCGCGAGCCCGCCGCCCGGCGCCGGCAGCACCAGCGAGCCGTCCGGAAACAGCACGAGGCGATCGCGGAAGACGGCCTCGTCCTCGTGGAACGTCGGGTGCACCCGGTCGGCGAGCGCCACGACGGCGGCCGTATCGCCCGGCGCCATCCGACGCCAGTCGGCCGCGACCGGCGGGCGGGCCGCGTTCATCGGTGCTTGCGCCCCTCGCCGTAGAACATCTTTTCCCAGGCCTTGTGGGCCTTGTAGCCCTCGCGGATGAAGGGCGTGAAGACGGCAAGGTTCAGCACCGCCTTGTTGGTGACGCTGGCCGGAAACCGCAGCGGCTTCTCGAAGTCGACGAACAGCACCACGCGCACCGAGTCCGAGTGGTTCCAGGCCTCGTGCTCGTAGGCGTCGTCGAAGATCAGCGCCTCGCCTTCGCGCCAGTGGCGCGTGTCGTCGGCGATGCGGATGCCGATCTTGTCCGGCTGGTCGGGCACGATCAGCCCGAGATGGAAGCGCAGGACGCCGTTATAGGGACCGCGGTGCGGCGGCAGGTGTTTGCCCGGCTCGAAGATCGAGAACATCGCCGACTTGAGGCCCGGGATCTTCTGCAGGATGCGCCAGGTCTCGGGGCACTGGCGGATCGCCTCCTCGGACTTGATGCCGTAGCCGCACAGGAAGAACGTCTTCCAGTTCTGGTCCGACGAGATCGAGCGGACCTCGGACGAGATCTCGTGGAAGGCCGGCAGGTCGCCCTTGCGCACGAGGATCCTGTCGAGCTCGGCGCGGATCAGGCGCCATTCGCCCTCGACCTCGCGCGCCCAGGGAAACTCGTCGGTCGGATAGACCGGCGGATTGCCGTTCGCGGCATATTTCAGGTTCAGCGCCTCGGCCTTGTCGACGAGGCCCTGCACGACGCGGGCCGCCGCGCCCTGGCGGCTCATCGTGTCCTCGAGCCCTTGCGTCTTGCCGGTCTGCTGGGGGCCGGCCTTGTTCGACGACGTGTCTGTCATGATCGTGTCCGATACTGGCACGGCCGCGCGGCCGTTCGCCGTTTGCATGGCGCCCTTTCAGCGCGCGTTTCAACGGAAATCGTAAGGGGTCAGACCTGAAACCCATTCGTCGAGCGCGAGCGGGCGCGTCAGCGGGGGCTCGGCGCGCGACGCGCAGGCCTCGCGCTCGCAGGTCCGGCAGGCCGGGCCGATGCCGACGGCGCGCGCCGTTCCGAGCGCGCGCGCATAGACCGTCTCAGCCGCCGCCTCCCATTCGCAGCCGAGGAGAACGCGCGTGCGCCGGCCGGGATCGGGAAAGTCGCCGGCAAGGCCCGCCTCTTCCTTGGCGACCAGAAGCCACGTCGTGCCGTCCGGCAACTCGGCGCGCTCGGCCAAGACTGCATCGCCGGCCCGCACATGCGGAAGCCGTGCGCAGGCGCCGCCGAAGAGCGCCGCCGGAAAGCCCCGCGCGCCGGCCCGCCTGAGGACATGGCCCACCGGGTCGGCTTCTAGGAAGAAGAAGGGCGGCCCCGGTGCCGTGCGGCGCTGGAGAGAGGTCAGCCGTTCCGCGGCATCGGTGAAGCTCGCGCCGAAGCGGGCGGCCAGCCGTTCGACGTCGTAGCCGACCGACACGGCCGCATCGCGGAACGCGCCGTAGGGCATGACGAGGGCGAGCGCGGCGTAGCGGGTCAGTTCGCGCACCGCGATGCGCTGCGCCTCGTCGCTGGAGAAGCCGAAGCTCGCGACCTCGGCCGCCACGGCGTCGCCGAAGGCGAGGCGCACGGCCTCCGCCGCGGTCTCGCGCAGGCGGCCCGCGGCGTCGAGGCGCTCCGACAGGAACAGGCGCCGCGAATGGCGGTCGTAGCGCCGCCGCCAGAGCGGCATCACCTCGACCGGCAGGACACGCACCGCAATGTCGTGACGCTTGCGCAGCCAGCGCCGCAGCGCGCCGCCGAGGTCCTCGCTGACGGGCCCGACCTCGGTGCGAAGGCGCTCGGCCGCGCCCTCCAGCGCGGCATGATGGTGCGGGCGGCTTTCCAGCACCTCGCGCACCTCGTCGAGCGGCAGGCGGGACAGCCGGAGCCCCGCTCCCTCGCCGCGACCCATCGCGGCCGACAGGTCGGACAGCCGCGCTTGCGTCTCGCCATAAGCCCGGTGAAGCTTGGCGAAGGCCGCCGCGACGTTGGGCGCGGCGTCGGCGAGCTCGACGAGCTCACCCTCGCCCGGCAGTTCGCCCGCGATCAGCGGGTCGGCGAAGATGCGCCGGAGGTCGGCCACCACCTTCTCGCGGTCGCCGCCCTGCCATTCCCCGAGATCGAGCGAGAAGGCCTGCGCCATCTTCAGGAGAAGCTGGACCGTGAGCGGCCGCTGATCGCGCTCGATGAGGTTGAGATAGGAGGGCGAGATGCCGAGCGTGCCGGCCATCGCCGTCTGCGTCAGGCCAAGCTGGTTGCGCAGGCGCCGCACCTTGGGTCCGGCAAAGACCTTGTTGTCGGCCATATCGGTTCCTTGACTGAATTTTACAAACCGACCAGCCGGCTTGTCGGGATCGCGACAACCCGACACGAATTGCGAGGTCATCCCGGCAGATCAGGGTCGCCTTCAAAGACCAGGCTTGTCAATTTCTTTCCACGGACGCCGCATCCAGTCGGCGGGCCAGGACGGACAGGACACAGGAGCCACCGCGATGACCGATTTTTACACGCTCGTTCCCAGCGCCCCCGAGGGCCGCTTCGACGGTGTGGAACGCGCCTATACGGTGGCCGATGTCGAGCGGCTGCGCGGCTCGGTCGCGATCCGCCACACGCTGGCCGAGAACGGCGCCAACCGGCTCTGGAAGCTTCTCCACGAGGAGGACTTCGTCAACGCGCTGGGCGCGATGACCGGCAACCAGGCGATGCAACAGGTCCGCGCCGGGCTGAAGGCGATCTACCTGTCGGGCTGGCAGGTGGCGGCCGACGCCAACACGGCCGGCGCGATGTATCCCGACCAGTCGCTCTATCCCGCCAACGCCGCGCCCGAGCTCTGCCGCCGCATCAACCGCACGCTGCAGCGCGCCGACCAGATCGAGACGGCGGAAGGCCGCCATTCGGTCGACACGTGGTTCGCGCCGATCGTCGCCGACGCCGAGGCCGGCTTCGGCGGGCCGCTCAACGCCTTCGAGATCACAAAGGCCTTCATCGAGGCGGGGGCGGCCGGCGTGCACTTCGAGGACCAGCTGGCGTCCGAGAAGAAGTGCGGCCATCTCGGCGGCAAGGTGCTGATCCCGACGGCGGCGCACATCCGCAATCTCACCGCCGCGCGGCTCGCCGCCGACACGATGGGCACGCCCACGCTCGTCATCGCGCGCACCGACGCCGAAGCCGCGACGCTTCTCACCTCCGACATCGACGAGCGCGACCGGCCGTTCGTCGATCACGACCGGGGCCGCACGCCGGAGGGCTTCTTCCATGTGAGGAACGGGCTGGAGCCCTGCATCGCGCGCGCCATCGCCTATGCGCCGCACGCCGACCTCATCTGGTGCGAGACCTCCAAGCCCGATCTCGGGGAGGCGCGGCGCTTTGCCGAAGCCGTGCGGCGCGAGCACCCCGACCAGATGCTGGCCTACAACTGCTCGCCCTCGTTCAACTGGCGCAAGAACCTCGACGAGGCGACGATCGCGAAATTCCAGCGCGAGCTCGGCGCCATGGGCTACAAGTTCCAGTTCATCACGCTCGCCGGCTTCCACCAGCTGAACTTCGGCATGTTCGAGCTGGCGCGCGGCTACCGCGACCGGCAGATGGCCGCCTATTCCGAGCTGCAGGAGGCCGAGTTCGCGGCGGAAGCCAACGGCTACACCGCGACGCGCCACCAGCGCGAGGTCGGCACCGGCTACTTCGACGCGCTCGCCACGGTGATCGGCGGCGGCGCGTCCTCGACCACCGCCATGCACGGCTCGACCGAAGCCGCGCAGTTCCGTCACGCCGCCGAATGACCCCTCGTCCCAGCGCGAAAACAGGAGAAGCACCATGAGCAACATCAGCCCGATCGATCGTCCCCGCACCCATGTCCGCGAGCGCGCCGAGGCGCAGGCGAGCACGCTGTCGGAGGACGCGCAGAACGCCATCCGCATCCTCGCTAACGACCTGCACCGCCTCAACCAGTCCGTGATGCGCGCCGTCGAGGCCGGCGTCTCGATCGAGCTCGTCCGCTCGGCCCGCCATCACGGCGGCGACGGAAGCTGGGGCGACCTGATGATCCCGGTGGTGCTCGCCGGTCGCGTCTGAGACGCCGCACGGTCGGCCAGACGAGCCTCCGGCGCCCTGCCGCCGGAGGCTTTCGGCTTTCTCGGCAACCGGCTATGCTTCCCTCATCTGCCCCTTGCCAGCAGGACCGCATGCAGGACCGTACCCGACCGCCCAAGCACGATGCCGGCGCCTTGTCGAAGATCAAGCGCGACAAGCCGAAGCGGCGCGGTGCACCGGAGGGGAGGACGATCGGCAAGGTGTCCGCCGCGCCGGCCGAGCGGCCTCGGATCGCCAAGACGGTGCCGGCCGCGGCCGCCGACCGCTCCGGCTTCCTCGATTCCCGGCGCGGCGTGCGCTCCATGGCGGAAGCCGCCGAATGGCTGCGCGTGCGCGGGATCGAGGATCTCGAATGCATCACGCCCGACCTTGCGGGCGTCGCGCGCGGCAAGATGATGCCGGCCAAGAAGTTCACCGGCAACACGTCGCTGGCGCTGCCTTCCGCGCTCTTCATGCACACGATCTCGGGCGAGTATCCGGAGGAGACCGGCTCGTTCCGTTACTCGCCGAACGACGGCGACCTGAAGCTCGTGCCGGACCTCTCGACGCTGTCGGCCGTGCCCTGGGAAACCGACCCGACGGCGCAGGTGATCTGCGATCTCGTGGACACGGCCGGCGAGGCGGTCGGTTACACCCCGCGCAACGTGCTCAAGCGCGTCGTGAAGCTCTACGAGGACCGCGGCTGGCGCCCGGTCGTGGCGCCCGAGATCGAGTTCTATCTCGTCTCCAAGAACGTCGACCCCGACTATCCGCTGACGCCGCCGATCGGCCGCTCGGGGCGCCAGATTCAGGGCGGGCAGGCCTATTCGATCGGCGGCATCAACGAGTTCGACGAGCTGATCGACGACATCTACCACTTCTCCGACGGGCAGGGCCTCGAGATCGACACGCTGATCCACGAGGACGGCGCGGCGCAGCTCGAGATCAACCTGCGGCACGGCAACCCGGTGGAGCTGGCCGACCAGGTCTTCATGTTCAAGCGCACGATCCGCGAGGCGGCGCTGAAGCACGACATCTACGCGACCTTCATGGCCAAGCCCATCCAGGGCCAGCCCGGCTCGGCCATGCACATCCACCAGTCGGTGGTGGATCTCGCGACCGGGCGCAACGTCTTCTCAGGCGAAGACGGCTCGCCGTCGCCGCTGTTCTACCACTTCCTCGGGGGCATGCAGCGCTACGTGCCGGCAGCGCTCGTGATGATGGCGCCTTACGTCAACTCCTATCGCCGCCTCACCTACGGCATGTCGGCGCCGACCAACAACGCCTGGGGCTTCGACAACCGCACCACGGCCTTCCGCGTGCCGGCGTCGGACGCCGCCGCGCGGCGCGTCGAGAACCGCCTGCCCTCGTCCGACGCCAACCCCTATCTCGCGCTCGCGGCTTCGCTCGCCTGCGGCTGGCTCGGCATGGTCAACGCGGTGGAGCCGGACCAGCCGACCGACCGCACCGTCAACGAGGACGGCGTGATCTCGCTGCCGCGCGGCCTCCTCGAGGCGGTCGCCGCCTTCGAGGCCGAGGAGGCGTTCCAGGAGGTGCTGTCGAAAGAATTCGTCGGCACCTATGCCGGCATCAAGCGCGGCGAGCACGAGACCTTCATGCAAGTCATCAGCCCGTGGGAGCGCGAGTTCCTGCTCCTGAATGTCTGAGCCCTACCAATCCCCGATCTCGCCGGGCCGGTCCTGGTACGAAGACTCCGTCGGCGAGCGCCCGCGCTATCCGGCGCTCGACGGCTCGACGCGCGCCGATGTCCTCGTCGTCGGCGGCGGCTTCACCGGCCTGTCCGCCGCGCTCCACCTCGCCCGCGCCGGCATCGACGTGGTGCTCTGCGAGGCGGCCCGGCTCGGCGACGGCGCTTCGGGGCGCAACGGCGGCCAGTTCGGCACCGGTCAGCGCCTGTGGCCGGAGGAGATGGAAGAGAAATACGGGCTGGAGACGGCCCGCCGCCTTTTCGCGATGGCGGAGGACGCGAAAGCCGGGCTGCACGAAACCATGATGCGCGAGGGCATCGTCGCCGACTTCCGACCGGGCCAGATCTCGCTCGCCCACCGGACGCGCTACGTCGACGAGTTCCGCCGGCACGCCGACCTCCTCGCCGAGCGCTACGACTACCCGCACCTCCGGTTCATGGACCGCGATGAGACCGCCGCGCGCCTCGGCTCCGGCACCTACCATGCCGGCCTTCGCGACATCGGCACCGGGCACCTCCATCCGATGAAGCTTCTCGTCGGCCTCGGGCGTGCGGCGGCCCGCGCCGGCGCGCGGCTCTGCGAGGACACGCGCATCGAGGGCCTGACGCGCACCGCAGGCGGGCTCTGGGAGGCGCGAACGGCCCGTGGCACGATCACCGCCGCGCGCGTGCTTCTCGCGACCAACGCCCATGGTGGCCGGCTCGAGCCGGAAAGCGCCGCGCATGTCATGCCGATCCGCTCGTTCATCGCGGCGAGCGAGCCCCTGGCCGAGCCGGACCGCGTCCTGCCCGGCAACGAGGCGGCGGACGATTCCCGCTTCGTGGTGCGCTATTTCCGCAAGAGCGCCGACGGGCGGCTCCTGTTCGGTGGGCGCGAGGCCTACACCTCGGCGTCGGGCGACATCGCCGGGCAGATCCGCAAACAGGTCGTCTCGATCTGGCCGCATCTCTCGGACGTGCGCTTCACCCATGCCTGGGGCGGCTCGGTCGCCGTCACCATGCCGCGCATGCCCTATGTCGCGGAAGCCAAGCCCGGTCTCGACGTCGTTGCGGGATTTTCGGGCCACGGGGTGATGCTGACGCACTGGACGGGCAAGCTCTACGCCGACCGGCTGACGGGTCGCGGCGACCCTCTCGCCGAACTGCGGGATCTCGACATTCCCGCCTTCCCCGGCGGCACCTGGCTGCGGGCGCCGCTCCTGTTTCTCGCCATGACGTGGTACGCCTTGCGCGATCGGTTGTGATGACGGAAAAGGGCGAAAGGAACGCCTGCGTTTCCATTTTGTCCGATCCCTCAGAAGTCGTCGATTTGAGCGCCACCCCTGCCCCATCCCGCGCCGAACCGTCCTTGCGGGATCGGCTGCGCACGGACACGCGTGACGCGCACGAAGCCCTCGACGCTTCGTTCTCCGACATGTTCGCCGATGCCTCCGGCGCGCAGTACCGGCGCTTCATCGCCATGAACCGCGAGGCTCACGAGGCGATCGAGCCGGTGCTGGCCGGGAGTCCGCTCGGGCGTCCGGGCGCGGGCGGCGACCACGCCGACCGCCTGGACGCGGCGCAGCGCGATGCGCAGGCGCTCGGGATCGAGCCGCGCCCGGCCTCGCCTTTTCCTTTGCCGCGACCCGATATCTTCGAGGCGTTCGGCATCGCCTACGTGCTGGAAGGCTCGCGTCTGGGCGCTAAATATATGTTGCGCGCCATCAATCGTGATGAACGACTTTCTGGCGCGCGGTGGCCGACTCACTATCTGGAGGCTTCCAGCGACGCGCGCCCGTTCACACGGCTGCTCGATCGCATGGCGGCCGAGCCGGCGAGCGAGGACGACATGCGGCGGGCGACGGCAGCGGCGGACGCGACGTTCCGCTACTTCCGCATGCTGTGCGGGGACGACGACGAGAGGACGACCCGCGCTTGACGATCCAGCCACCGCCGTTCGGCGACGTCGACATCACCAATTGCGAGCGCGAGCCGATCCAGTTCCTGGGTCGGATCCAGAACTTCGGCTATCTCCTGGCGGTGTCGACCGACTGGCTGATCGAACGCGTCTCGACCAATATCGGTGACGTCGTCGGGCGCGAGCCCGAGAGCCTGCTCGGCGAGTCCGTTCTCACCATCGTCTCGGAAAGCGCGCTCCACTCGATCCGCGGCCGCCTGCAGATCCTGTCGGGCGACAATGGCGCCGAGCGCATCGTCGGCGTCGACCTCTTCGGCACGGGCATGCGCTTCGACGTGGCGATCCACGTGTCCGGCGGCTCGATCATCATCGAGGCCGAGCCGCAGGCCGAGCGCCCGTCGACCAACCCGGGCGCGCTCGTCAAGAGCATGATCACGCGGGTCCAGAAGACGCAGGGGCTCGACGGCCTGTACAAGGAAAGCGTGCGCCAGCTGCGCGGCATCACAGGCTTCGACCGCGTGATGCTCTATCGCTTCGCCAGCGAAGGCGCGGGTTCCGTGATCGCGGAGGCCGCGCGCTCCGGCATCGGCTCGTTTCTCGGCCTGAACTACCCGGCAACCGACATCCCGCCCCAGGCGCGCGCCCTCTACATCCGCAACCAGGTGCGCCTCATCGCGGACGTCCAGTCCGAGACCGTGCCGGTGATCCCGGAGTTCGACCCGCACGGCAAGGCGCTCGACCTGTCGCTCTCGGTGCTGCGCTCGGTCTCGCCGATCCACATCGAATACCTCACCAACATGGGCGTTTCCGCCTCCATGTCGGTGTCGATCGTCATCGACGGCCAGCTCTGGGGTCTCTTCGCGCTCCACAACTACGCGCCGCGACATCTCGCGATGGAGGTGCGCGCCGCGGCCGAATTGTTCGGCCAGATGGTGTCGCTGATCATCGAGGGGCGCCTCGCCAAGGAGCAGCGCCAGCTCGAGGAAGCTGGCCGCGTCCTGCACGACCGCTTCGTCTCGCGCATCGTCGCGGCGTCCTCGACGCTCGACACGATCGGTGAGTTCGCCGACGACCTGCGCGAGATCATCCCGGCCGACGGCTTCGCGGTCTACGTCAAGGGCGAAGCGCAGTGCTACGGCCACTGCCCGACGCCGGAAGAGATCGCCCATCTCGCGCGCTTTCTCAATCGCGCGGGCTCCGGCCGGATCTTCGCGACCGACGAGATGTCGGCGGTCCACCCGCCGGCGGCCGACTATATCGAACGCGCATCCGGCGTTCTCGCGATCCCGATCTCGCGCTCGCCGCGCGACTATCTCCTGTTCTTCCGCCGCGAGATCATCCAGACGGTGACCTGGGCGGGCGATCCGAAGACCAAGGAGCGCACGGTCGGCCCGAACGGCGTGCGCCTGACGCCGCGCAAGAGCTTCGAGGCCTGGAAGCAGACCGTCCACGGCAAGAGCGTGCCCTGGACCGTCAGCGAGACCAAGGCCGCCGAGGGGCTGCGCGTCTCGATCCTCGAGGTGCTCCTGCGCTTCAACGAGGAATCGCAGCGCCAGCAGACGCTCGCCACGCAGCGCCAGGAACTCCTGATCGCCGAGCTGAACCACCGCGTGCGCAACATTCTCAGCCTGATCCGGGCGCTGGTGGTGCAGTCGAAGCCGGGCGCGTCGACCGTCGACGACTTCGCCGTGATCATCGGCGGGCGCATCCAGGCGCTGGCGCGCGCCCACGACCAGATCACGAGCGCGGACGCCGGCGCGGTGACGCTGAGCGACATCATCCGCACCGAGGTCTCGGCCTATATCGGCGAGAAGGCGAGCCGCGTCCTGATGTCGGGGCCCGAGATCGTCGTCGAGGCCGTGACCTTCTCGACGCTGGCGCTGGTCTTCCACGAACTCGTGACCAACTCGGCGAAGTACGGCGCCCTGTCCGACTCGTCCGGCAGCGTCGCGGTGAACTGGTTCATCGACGACAACGACGCCTGCCGGATCGAATGGGCGGAGAGCGGCGGGCCGCCGGTCACCGCGCCGACGCGCCGGGGCTTCGGCTCCACGATCATCGAGCGCTCGATCCCGCACGATCTCTCGGGCGAGGCGCGCATCGACTACCATCTGGCGGGCGTGCGTGCGCATTTCACCCTGCCCGGCAACGTCTTCCATCTGGCTGGCGATGTCGGCGCCCCGATCGCGCAGGCGCCCATCGAAGCCCATGCCTCGCCGGCGCCGGTCGCGGCGCTCGCCGGTCTTCGCGGCCTCGTGGTCGAGGACAACCTCATCATCTCGCTCGATGCCGAGCAGCTGCTGGCCGAACACGGGATGACGGAAGTCTTCACCGCCGCCAGCGTCGGCGAGGCGCGCAAGGTGATCGACACGAGGCCGGTCGACGTCGCGCTTCTCGACGTCAATCTCGGCTCGGAAACCTCGTTCCCGCTGGTGCGCGACCTCAACGCCAGGGGCATCCCCTTCGTGTTCGTCACCGGCTACGGCGAGGCGATCGAGTTCCCCGAGGAAGCGCGCGGTGCCGACGCGGTGAAGAAGCCGTTCGTCAGCGATCTCCTGATCAGCGCGATCGCGCGAGCGGCCGCGCGCCGTCCCCACAAGCCATGATACGTCGATCCGTCCGGGCCGAGGCCCGCACGGATCGACCTTTCCTTTTTCAATCGATTGAATTATCCACGGCTGCGGGATCGGATCGGCCATAAACCGGTTCCCCGCTGAACGGAGAAGGCATCGCGTGTCCAGTCAGATCATTCCTGTCGAATGCTTCGACTACATCGTTTTCGGCGGCAACGGCGACCTGGCCGAGCGCAAGCTCCTGCCAGCGCTCTACCATCGGGACCTCGACGGCCAGATCCCGCCCGGCGCGCGCATCATCGGCGCTTCGCGCACGCCCTTTTCCGACGAGGAATACCGCGTCTTCGGCCGCGAGGCGCTGAACGCCTTCGTCGGCGAGGCCCATCGCACGGAGGAGGCCGTCGAGCGCTTCCTGTCGCGCCTCTTCTACCGGCAGGTGGACGCCAAGAGCGAGACCGGCTGGGCCGAGCTGAAGAGCCTTCTCGACGAGGCCGGTCAGGACCGCATCCGCGCCTTTTATCTCGCCGTCAGCCCGAGCCTCTTCGGCGACCTCGCGTCCTCGGTGAAGCGCCACGGCTTGGCCCACGAGAAGACGCGCATCGTCGTCGAGAAGCCGGTCGGGCGCGATCTCGCCTCGGCGAAGGCCCTGAACGCCCTGATCGGCGAGCACTTCGACGAGAGCCAGGTCTTCCGCATCGACCACTATCTCGGCAAGGAAACGGTGCAGAACCTGATGGCTCTGCGCTTTGCCAACATGCTCTACGAGCCGCTCTGGAACTCGGCCTATGTCGACCACGTCCAGATCACGGTGGCCGAGAGCGTCGGCCTCGAGGGGCGCGCGGGCTACTACGACAAGGCTGGCGCGCTGCGCGACATGGTGCAGAACCACATCCTGCAGCTCGTCTGCCTCGTGGCGCTGGAGCCGCCGTCCGCGATGGACGCCGACGCGCTGCGCGACGAGAAGCTGAAGATCCTGCGCTCGCTGAAGCGCATCGACGAGAGCAACATCGAGCACCTCACCGTGCGCGGCCAGTACAAGGCCGGCGCCTCCAACGGCGGCGCGGTGAAGGGCTATCTCGAGGATCTCGGCGAGCCGACGAGCGACACCGAGACCTTCGTCGCCATCAAGGCCGAGATCAACAACTGGCGCTGGGCCGGCGTGCCCTTCTACATCCGCACCGGCAAGCGCCTGTCGGAGCGCATGAGCGAGATCGTCGTCACCTTCCGGCCGATCCCGCACTCGATCTTCGAGGGCTCGGCCGGCCACGTGCAGCAGAACCAGCTCGTCATGCGCCTGCAGCCCGACGAGGGCGTGAAGCAGTGGCTGATGATCAAGGATCCCGGCCCCGGCGGCATGCGCCTGCGCCACGTGCCGCTCGACATGAGCTTCGCCGAGAGCTTCCACGTGCGGAACCCGGACGCGTATGAGCGTCTTCTGATGGATGTGATCCGGGGCAACCAGACCCTGTTCATGCGCCGCGACGAGGTCGAGGCGGCCTGGGAGTGGGTCGACCCGATCCTCAAGGCCTGGGACGCGCGGGCCGTGCGTCCGCAGGGCTACACGTCCGGCACCTGGGGCCCCTCCTCCTCGATCGCGCTGATCGAGCGCGACGGGCGCACTTGGCACGAACCCGATTGAGGCTGGGATGACGATACGCGAGCACCACTATCCGACGCGCGAGGCGCTGGCCGAGGCACTGGCGACCGGCGTCGCCGCGGTCCTTTGCGGAGGTATCGCAACGCGCGGCCAGGCGGTGCTCGCGGTCTCCGGCGGCTCGACGCCGAAGCTCTTCTTCCGGACGCTGGCGAAAGCCGAACTCGACTGGTCGCGCGTCACCGTCTGCCTCGTCGACGAGCGCTGGGTGCCCGAGACGAGCGATCGCTCCAACACGCGCCTCGTGCGCGAGAACCTCCTGACGGGACCCGCCGCGAGCGCGCGGCTCGAACCCTTGTTCGAGGAGGGGCCGAGCGCCCGCGAGGCCGAGGACGAGGTGTCGCGGCGCCTTTCCGCCCTGCCCCGCCCGTTCGACGCCGTGATCCTCGGCATGGGCAACGACGGCCACACCGCATCGTTCTTTCCCGGCGCCGACCGGCTGGCGCAAGCGATCGACCCGCAGGCGGGTCACCGCGTCGTCGCCATCCAGGCACCGGGGGCCGACGAGCCGCGCATCACGCTGGCGCTGCCCTTCCTTCTGGAGGCGCGGTTCCTGGCGCTTCACATCGAGGGCGACGAGAAGCGCGAAACCTTATCGAAGGCGCTGGCCGACGGTCCGGTGCCCGACATGCCGGTCCGCTCCGTCCTGCGCGCGCCGCGCGACGAACCCTTGCAAGTCTTCTGGGCGCCCTGACGCGCCGCAAACCACGCCCCTGCGACCCGAAGGGATGATGCCATGGCCGCCGACCGCCGCATCGAAGAGATCACCAACCGCATCCGCGAGCGCTCCAAGCCGACGCGCGAACCCTATGTCGACCGCATCCGCCTGAAGGGCGAGAGCGCCCCCAAGCGCGCCGCGCTCAACTGCGGCAACCTCGCTCATGGCTTTGCCGCCTGCGGCCCGACCGACAAGGCGCGGCTGACCGGCGACACCACGCTCAATCTCGGCATCATCACCTCCTACAACGACATGCTCTCGGCCCATCAGCCGTTCGAGACTTACCCTGAGATCATCCGCCAGACGGCGCGCGAGGCGGGTGCGACGGCGCAGGTCGCGGGCGGCGTGCCGGCGATGTGCGACGGCGTCACGCAAGGCCAGATCGGCATGGAGCTGTCGCTCTTCTCACGCGACGTGATCGCCTTGTCGGCTGCCGTCGGCCTCAGCCACGACATGTACGACGCGGCCGTCTATCTCGGCGTCTGCGACAAGATCGTGCCGGGCCTCGTGATCGCGGCGCTCTCCTTCGGCCACCTGCCGGCGATCTTCGTGCCGGCGGGTCCGATGACGACCGGCCTTCCGAACGACGAGAAGGCGCGGATCCGCCAGCTCTACGCGGAAGGAAAGGTCGGCCGCGACGCGCTGCTCGAAGCCGAGTCGAAGAGCTATCACGGGCCGGGCACCTGCACCTTCTACGGCACGGCCAACTCCAACCAGATGCTGATGGAGATCATGGGCCTCCATACGCCGGGCTCGTCCTTCGTCAACCCGAACACGCCGCTGCGTGACGCCCTGACCCGCGAGGCGACGCGCCGCGCCCTCTCGATCACCGCGCTCGGCAACGAATACACGCCGGCCGGCCTCGTGGTCGACGAGCGCGCGGTGGTGAACGGCGTCGTCGGGCTCCATGCCACCGGCGGCTCGACCAACCACACGCTGCATCTCGTCGCGATGGCGGCCGCCGCCGGCATCCAGCTGACCTGGGGCGACATTTCCGAGCTGTCGGAGGTGACGCCGCTGCTCGCCCGCGTCTACCCCAACGGGCTGGCCGACGTGAACCACTTCCAGGCGGCCGGCGGCATGGGCTTCCTGATCCGCGAGCTTCTCAGCCACGGGCTCCTGCACGACGACGTGCGCACCGCCTGGGGACCGGGTCTGTCGGCCTACACGGTCGAGGCCAAGCTTGGGGACGGGGGGCAGGTCGTGCGCGTGCCGGCGCCCGCGACGAGCGGCGATCCGAAGGTGCTCACCACGGCCGACAAGCCCTTCTCCGCGAACGGCGGCCTTCGCATGCTGACCGGAAACGTCGGCAAGGCCGTGATCAAGGTCTCGGCGGTGAAGCCGGAAAAGCGCGTCGTCGAGGCGCCGGCCCGCGTGTTCCACGACCAGGACGCGCTGCAGCGTGCCTTCAAGGCCGGCGAACTCACGGGCGACTTCGTCGCCGTCGTCCGCTTCCAGGGCCCGAAGTCCAACGGCATGCCCGAGCTTCACAAGCTGACGCCCTCGCTCGGCGTCCTGCAGGACCGGGGCCAGAAGGTGGCGCTCGTCACCGACGGGCGCATGTCGGGCGCGTCCGGAAAGGTGCCGGCCGCGATCCACGTCACGCCGGAAGCCCTCGACGGCGGGCCGATCGGCAAGATCCGCGACGGCGATCTCATTCGCCTCGACGGCGAGGCCGGCACGCTGGAAGTGCTGGTGGATCCGGCCGAGTTCGCGCGCCGCCCCAATGCCGAGGCGGACCTCTCGGCCAACGAGGTCGGGCTTGGGCGCGAACTCTTCGCCGTGTTCCGCCGTGCCGTCGGCACCGCCGACACCGGCGCCAGCGTCTTCTGACGCGGGCGCGGCCACCGGCCGTTCGCGTGACATTTGCCGCCGTTCGGTTAGAGGTTCGCGGGAGGTGAGGCCGCTTCGGCGGCTTTCCCGCGCCCCTGCCCTTCGGAACTGCCGATGCTGCCTCGCCTTCTGTCCCTTCTGCCTCGCGGCTCGTTCCGCTCGCTCGGCATCGTCCACGACGTCCTGATCGCGGCGATCGCGATCTCGCTGGCGCTCGGCCTCGCGTTCGGCTTCAGCATCACCTTCCACAACTGGCAGATCTGGTCGCTGATCGTCGCGTTCACGGCGCTGTCGGCCGCCATGTTCCCGCTGTTCTCGCTGAACAGCGGCGCCTGGCGCTACGCCTCGCTCCTCGACGTCCTGTCGATCGTCAAGGCGGTGACGGCGATCAACGTCGTGTTCCTCGCCGGCCACTTCATCCTGTTCCGCGGCCTCTATCTGCCGCGCTCGTCGCTGGTGATGACGTGGTTCATCATGATCGTCGGCCTCGGGGGGCCGCGCCTTGCCTATCGCCTGTGGAAGGAGCGCGGCCTGTCAGCGCGCTTCTTCGACACGAGCGGCATCCGCGTGCCCGTCGAGACCGTCGTGATCTACGGCTTCACCGACAATGCCGACCTCTTCATCCGCGACGCGCGCCGCTCCCATCACGGCGTCCACATCGTCGGCCTCGTGGACGACAAGTCGAAGAACCGGGGACGCCAGCTCCACGGGGTGAAGGTGCTGGGCGCCCTCTCCGACCTGCCCGAGATCGCCCGCCGGGCCGAACTCGGCGCGATGCCGATCAACCAGCTGATCGTCGCGAAGGCGCAGGTGCCCCCCGCCGAACTCGCCGCCGTGGTCGAGGTCGCGGCGCCGCTCAAGATCGCGGTGAAGCGCCTTCCCGACATCTCGCGCGCCGGCGATCTCGGCGAGGCGCCGATCGAGGTGCTCCCCGTCTCGCTGGAGGACCTTCTCGGGCGCCACGAAATCCGGCTCGACATCGACGAGGTCGCGCGACTGATCGAGGGCCGCTGCATCGCCGTGACCGGCGCCGGCGGCTCGATCGGTTCGGA
The DNA here is from genome assembly GCF_001423245.1 of Aureimonas sp. Leaf324. Taxonomy (GTDB): domain Bacteria; phylum Pseudomonadota; class Alphaproteobacteria; order Rhizobiales; family Rhizobiaceae; genus Aureimonas. The sequence continues at coordinate 103,318 of NZ_LMOH01000029.1, read as the reverse complement.
ACTCGTGGCCCAGATCGCCTCGTTCCGGCCGAAGCGCCTCATCCTGATCGATGCCGGCGAGTTCAACCTCTACACCGTCGGCCGCCGCATGGCCGACCAGCATCCCGGCGTCGAGACCGTGGAGCGCGTGGCCGACGTTCGCCAGCGCGCGCGCATCATGGCGATCTTCGACGAGTGGAGGCCGGAGGTGATCTTCCACGCGGCGGCTCTGAAGCACGTACCGATCGTCGAGGAGAACCCGCTCGAGGGCATCGAGACCAATCTCCTCGGCTCGCGCAACGTCGCGGACGCAGCTCTTAGCTGCGGCGCCGCGGCCTTCGTCATGGTGTCGACCGATAAGGCGGTGAACCCGACCAACGTGATGGGCGCCACCAAGCGCGCGGCGGAAGCCTATTGCCAGGCGCTGGACCTGACCCAGGCCGGCACGCGCTTCATGACCGTGCGCTTCGGCAACGTCATGGGCTCGGCCGGCTCGGTGATCCCGCTGTTCCAGAACCAGCTGTCGCGCGGCGGGCCGCTCACCGTCACCGATCCCGACATCACCCGCTTCTTCATGACGATCCCGGAAGCCTCGCGGCTGATCCTCCATGCCGCGGGCCACGGCATCGCCGACCGGGCGGCGGAGGGGCAGATCTTCGTGCTGGACATGGGCGAGCCGATCCGCATCACGGAACTCGCCGAGCGGCTGATCCAGCTGGCGGGTCTTCGCCCCCACAAGGACATCCGCATCGAATACACCGGTCTTCGAAAGGGCGAGAAGCTCTACGAGGAACTCTTCGGCGAGGGCGAGACGCGCGAGGACACCGGCCTGCCGGGGCTCCTGATCGCCCGGTCGCGCGTCTCGGACGTCGCCTTCCTGCGCGCCCGCTTCGAGGCGATCGCGCAGGCCGTCGCCGCGGGCGACGCGCGAGCGGCGGTGGCGCTCCTCTCGGAGGTGGTGCCCGAATTCGGCCGCGCTCGCCTGTCGAACGCGGCCCTCATCAGTCCTGCACTGCCGGCGCCTCGCTCGGAGGCGTAGGGCCCTTTGGCGTTCAGCCGTGCTCGACGTCGGCGCGATTGACGATGTCGGCACGCCGCCCGCGGGCGGCGGCAAGGCGAAGGCTGATGCGCTCGCGCCGTTCGTCGGCCGACAGGTTTCCGGGCGCGCCGGGGGCAAGATGCGGCGCGCCGAGGCCACGGGCGACGCGCACGGCGCCGAGCTCGCGAATCCGCTGTCGCAGCGCCTCGCGGCGCGCCTCGATCTCGCTGGCCCCCGTCGGGAGGTGATCCGCGTCGTCGGAAGGCGTCTCTGCGACTGCGGCCGCCACAGGAGGCGCGGGTTCGGCCGCGACCTCGTCAATGTGCTCGTCCGGGTCCTCGGCGGCGACCGGCTCGACGCTCCGAGCTTCCTGCGGCGGGGCGTCGTCGGCTTCGCTCGTCTCGGCATGCGCCTCTTCGACCTCGTGGGCCTGCGCCTCGGCGGCGTCGAACGAGCCGCCGCGCAGCACCCAGTCGCCCTCGCTGGTGTCGAGCGCCGGGGCGGATTCAGGTTCGGAGGGCTTGGGCGCTGCCGCCACGGGGGCTGCCGCAGCGACGGCCGCGACCGGCACCATGGCAGGCTCCGGCGCGTGGTCCGGCTGCCTCCGCGCCCTCGTGCGGGTGGCCTTTGCCGGCGCCGCCACGGCGGGTGAGGCCGTGCCGTTGATGGCGCGCACCATGGCGAGCAGAAGCGACAGGGCGATGCCGAGGCCGATGCCCCCAAGGAAGCCCAGGATCACGACGATCTTGCGCGACAGGCTGGACGGCTGGAACGGCACGGTGGCTTCGGAGATCACGCGCACGTTGGTGGTGTTAAGCTGCTCCTGCTCGCCGGTCTGGCGCGCGCGCAGGAGATAGGCCTCGTAGACCGCGCGCGAGGCGTCGACCTCGCGCTCCAGCTCGCGCAGCCGCACGAAGGCGCCGCTGGTCTCGATCTGGCGCGAGCGAAGGGTGTCGATCTGGCCCGTCAGGTCGCGCTCGGTGGCCTGGGCTCTGGCGAGTTCGGTCTGGGCCGAGGCGACGATGCGCGACAGTTCGGTCTCGATCGCGCGGCGCGCGGTGCCGAGCGCCTGGTCGGCGGCGATGCGCTGGGGATGGCGGGGCCCGAGGCGCGAGGCGAGGATGGCCTGGTTCTGCGCCGCCTCGGAATAGACCTGGCGCAGGCGCAGGAGCGATTCCGAGTTCAGGCCCTCGGGGAAGGAGCCGGCCGCGATGTCCTCGACGCTCGCTTCGCGCAGCGAACGGGCGCGCACGTTGAGCGAGGTGATCTGCGAGCGGACGTCGGCCAGCTGGTTGTTGACGCGCGTGATGTAGTCGTCGTCGATGAGCCGTCCACCGACGCCGACGAGCTGGTTCTGCGCCTTGTAGGCCTCCGCCGCGTCCTCGGCCTTGACGACGCGGGTGCGAAGCTCGGCCAGACGCGAGGACAGCGCCTCGGTCGCACGCCGGGCGAGGTCGGACTGCGCGCGCCCCTGCTCGGCAATGAAGTTCTGCGTCGTCAGGTTGGCGAGGCGCGCTGCCTTGTCGGCGTCCTCGCTCGTCACCGAGACGTTGATGACGAAGCTGTTGGCGTTGCGCACCGCCGAGATATGGCGCCACAGGTTGGTGACGGTGCGAAGCTCGCGCGTGTCGGCCGCCGCGACGGGATCGTCCGACATGAGCGCGGACAGCGTCGCCGACAGGTTGCCGAGCCAGGTCTCGCGCAGGCCGTTGAACTCGGTATCGGCGGTCAGGTTCGCCTCGCGCACCACGCGCAGGAGCACGCTGTTCGAGGTCATCACCGAGATCTGCCCCTCGACGAGGGCGAGCGCGGCGTCCGTGTTGAGGCCGTTCGCCGTCGGGGTCAGTTCGTTCTGGACGAGGTTCAGTTCACGCGGGTCGAGGACGATCTGCGACGTCGCGGTGTATTGTTTGGGCTGCGACAGGGCGAAGGCGCCGGCCACGGCCGCGCCGAGGACCCCTGCGAGGAGGATCTTGCGCTTCGCCCGCCAGACCGACGCGGCGAGATAGGCCGGGTCGAGGAAGCTTTCGTGGCGGCGCACGGGTTGCGCCTCCGGAACGGGGTCCCAGCGGGACGCGGGGCGGGATGCGGCATCCTCGGCATAGAACATGGAAAGGCCCTGGACAGGAACGGCGCGGTTTGCAGTCCGCACCTTTCACCGCTCATGGCAAAGAAACCGTTAATCCCCTGCCGTTCGTCATGGCGCCGTCAGGCCTGCGACAGTCTGCGGCGCAGCATCCCGTACCATTCCTTGGGCTGCAGGTCGGCGTCGAAGGGCAGCGGGCGGCACGGCGCGCCGTCGCCGCGCGGCATGACGTCCTCGACCCAGTTGTAGCGATCCGTCAGCCCCCAGGTGATGACGGTCTCGGGGCGCTGGCCGCCCATCAGCCCGTCGAGGAAGTCGCCGACGACCTTCGCCGCGGCCGCATCGATCTCCGCCGGTCCGCCCCGAACCTGGAAGTCGATGACGTCGAGCTCCGTGACGAGGAGCCCGACCCCCAGCGCCTTCAGGTCGGCGCCGAAGCGCGCCAGCGCCTCCACGTCGATCTCCTGATGGGCGTAGAGATGGCCCTGGATGCCGACCGCATCGATGCGGATGTCGGCCTTCTGGAGCTGCCGCACGATCGACAGCACGATGGCGCGGCGCTGGTCGAAGCGGGGCCCGCGAAACTCGAGGTCGTAGTCGTTGAGGACGAGCCGCGCCGCCGGGTCGGCGCGCGCGGCGGCCTGGAAGGCGACGGGAATGTGCCGGGGCCCGAGGTGGCGCAGCCAGAACGTGTCGCGCAAGGGGCCGCGATGCTCCTGCGGATCGTGAGCGATCACCTCATTGACGACGTCCCAGCTCGTCAGCCGGCCCTTGCAGTGATCGGCGACGCGCTCGATGTGCTCGACGAGCGCGCGTTCGAGGTCCACGGGATCCTCGATCGCCTCGAGCCAGGGCGGGTTGGTCGACCACCAGACGAAGGTCGTACCGCGCGCGCTCTGCCCGTTGGCTTGCGCAAAGGCGAGGAGGCGATCGGCGCGGCTGAAATCGAACTGCCCGCGTTCCGGCTGGACCAGCGCGAACTTCAGCTCGTTCATCGGCATCACGAGGTCGCATTCGCTGGTGAACAGCTGGCGATAGCCGAGGTCGTCGAAATACTCGTTCTGGATCGCGGCGCCGAACGGGATCCCTGAGGCGCGCGCCGACGCTGCGGCCGGAATACCCGCGGCGAGGGCGGCAGCGCCGGCGAGGAGCGAACGCCGCGTTAAGCTCGGGCCGGTATGGAAGGGGGAGCGCGGCGCGGCGCGGGAGGCGCTGCTCTCATCGTTCGTCATTCGTCCCCCGCCGTTTCAAGGTGCCTCATGCGACGCCCCGGATTCCTGACAGGAAGTCTTGAAGCAAAGCTGAAGATGGCACGCGACTACGCCAAGCTGCTCGGCGGGTCGGGCGGCCGGCTCGTGCTGTCGCTCGCCTATTTCACCGCGGTCGCCAACGTCCTGACCGTCTCCGAATTCGGCCTCTTCGCCACGGCGTCCGCTACCGGCATCGTTCTGTCGCGCGTGGCCGGGCTCGGCTTCGTCTCGCCGCTCTACCGCTCGGCGACGCGAAAGCCCCATCTCGTGGGCACCTACACCGCCGGGCTTCTCGCCGCCTTCGCCCTGTCGCTGCCGCTGGTCGCGCTCGGCGCCGCGCTGTTCTACCTCGGCGTCTTCGCCGGCGACATGGCGCTGGCGCCCTTCGCCGCGATCCTCGCCGCCGAGATCGTCTGCTGGCGGGCGCTCGAGGTCGTCTGCATCGTCAACAACGGCATGAACCGCTTCGGCCGCGCCTCCGTGCTCGTGGTGATCGGCACGGGCGCCAAGGCGCTCGCCGCACTCGTCTTCGCAGCCACCACCGGGCGCGAGGGCGGGCTCGCCGCCTGGAGCCTCTTCTACCTCGCCGCCAACGGCATGGCCGCGCTCGGCGGCATCCTGTTCCTCTACCCGCGCCAGCGCCTGCGCTGGCGGCCGGACCTCTACCGCCGGCGCGCCGCCGACAGCTTCGCGGTGGCGGGGGCCGAGGTCCTGTTCTATCTCCAGTCCGAACTCGACAAGCTGCTCGTCCTGTCGCTCGGCGGCCCACACATCGCCGGCCTCTACGCCATGCTGATGCGCCTCGTGGACCTCACCGCGCTGCCCGTGCGCTCCTTCAACATGATGGCGGTGCAGGCGCTGATGCGCCGGCCGGACCGGCTGGATTCCTGGCGCGTGCGCTGGGGCGTCGAGGCGGGAATCGCGCTGGTCTCGGCCGGCGGCCTCGCCGTGCTCGGCCTCATTCTCCACGTGCGTCCGACGCTGCTCGGCGCAAACGTCGCGGACGCCGCGCCGCTCGTCCTGATGGCGCTCCTCGTGCCGGCCTTCCGCAATCTCGTGGAATACGAGGGCGAACTCCTCTACGCCCGCGGCCGCACGGGCACGCGGGCCGTGATCCTCGCCGTCCTCACGCTGACGAAGGGCGCGCTCCTGACGCTGGTGCTGCGCGGCGGCGAGGCGGCGGGCGACACGGCCTGGGTGGTCGGCCTCAACGGGGTGTTCGCGGCCCTCTGGCTGGCGTCCGCGATGGCGACCTACACCGCGCTCGACGCACGCCGCTTCCCCATCGCCCGGCCGGCCTGATCGGCCGGCGGAGTCAGAGGCCGACGGCGCGGCGGATCAGGGCGGGGTCGGTGCCGGTGAAGGACTGGAGCCCGATCGCCACATGGTGCGGCGCGAGTTGGTCGAGAAAGGCGGTAAGGCCCGCCTCGTCGAGCGGCGGCCCGTCCCAGTAGACGGCGCAGCGCTGCGTGGCTTCCGGCGCGTGGCGGTCGGGCCGCGCCTCGGCCTCTTCCACGAAACGTCCGTAGATCGTGCATTCCGAAAGGGCGCGCGAAGCGGACAGCGCCATCATCGCCGGCCGGTGGCCGACCGCCGCGATGCGGGCGAGAAGGTCGCGCACCGTGTCGCGACGCCACGCGATCAGCGTGCCGATATAGGTCGTCCGGGTGGGGACAGGCGGGCGGAGCCCGATCAGCCGCGCGGCACGCAGGGCCCAGGTCTCGTGCTCGGCCCGAAGGTGAGGAAGGACGCGGTCCATCCCGTCCGGCACGCGGTAGAACGCGACGCGCCCGCCCGCCTCCATCGACCGGACGTCGAACGGCTTCACGAAGACGACGTCGGAATCCAGCGAGACCATCGCCGCCTCCGCCATCGTCTCGGCCATGGCGAAGCGGCGCAGCTGCTGGACGTGCCAGCCGTGCAGCGGCAGGCCGAACGGATGGATCCAGAGCCGGCGTCCGCGCTGCCGGGGGTGGTTCACTGGCCGCAGCCACCAGGGCAGGAGATCGCGCTCGCTGACGACGCGGCGACGCGGCCCTTCGAAGCCCTTGAACAGCGCGAGATCGCGCGCCTCGACGAGGAGATAGTGCGTCTCGAAGCCCGTGACGAAACGATCGATGCTGTCGCACAGCAACCGGCAGCGATCGAGGTCGCCGCGATAGCTCGAGGTGACGAGCGCGAACTGCAGCGGCGTCATTTGCGGATGCGCTGGCGGGCGATGCGCGCGAGGAAGGCCGGATTGCCCGCGAGATAGCGGCGCGCCAGACGCCGCGGCTCCATCAGGAGGCGCCAGATCCACTCGATGCGCAGGCGCCGCACGAAGGCGGGGGCCCGGGCCACCTTGCCGGCGGTGAAGTCGAGGAGCGCCCCGACGGCGAAGGCGACGGGCGCCTCGCGCACGCCGACATGGCGGGCGAGGAAGCGCTCCTGCCGGGGAACGCCGATGCCGACGAGCAGCACGTCGAGCCGCGCGAGGCGGATCCAGTCAAGCAGCCGCTCGGTCTCCTCGCCTTCCGCGAAGAAGCCGTGCGAGACCGCGATGAAGCGATGGCGCGGAAAGCGTTCGCCGAACCGCTCGGCCGCCCGATCGACGATCCCCGGCTCGCCGCCGACGAGGCCGACGCGCAGTTCGGCCTGTGTCTCGCTGAAGAACCGCGGCAGGAAGTCGGTGCCGTTGAGGTTTTCGGGAAACGGCTCGCCGAACAGCATGCGCGAGCCGACATCGACGCCGATGCCGTCGGGCAGGCACAGCATCTCGGACATCACGGACGCGTAGTCCGTGTCGGTCACCGACACGTTGACGCAATGGGCGTTGACGAAGGCGATCTGCAGGCGCCGGCGCGAGGCGATGGCCCCGTCGATGCGCGCGATCGCCTCCGCCCCCGTGATGACGGCGACGTCGAGCTGCCCGAGGCGGCGCACGGACGGCTGGGCGGCGGCGCGCCGACGAATGGCGACGGGTTTGCCGGCCGCGGGCTGGATGGGCGCGGGTTCGATCATGACGCAAGAGCCTCCATCACCGGGACCGCGGGTCCGCTCGCTTCCTTCCCCCCGAGACCGACGAGCGCAAGCCCGGCGCGCACGCCCCGCTCGCAGTCGAGCCGCTGGCGTTCGGCAAAGGCGCGGCCGTCGAGACGCACCGCCTCACCGGCGCGCTCTCGGGTCACGAGGTCTTCGAGGGCCTGGGCGAACGCGGCCCCGTCGCTCGCCACGCGCACGTTGCCCGGCAGCGCCGCGCCGATGCCGCGCAGCGCGGACGGGGTCGCGACGGCCGGCATGCCCTCTTCCAGGGTCTCGATCGTCTTCAGCTGCACGCCGGTGCCGCCGCGTGTCGCCAGCGCCACGACGCGGCCCGACCGCACGAAGGCCTGTGCATCCGGCACGCGGCCGAGGAAGGACACGTTGCGGGGTGCTGGCGGCGGCGCGCCATCGAAGCGGCCGGCGACGCCGACCGCGATGCCGGGCGACAGGCGCGGCGCGACCTCGGCGGCGAACCAGTCGAGCCCGAGGCGGTTGGGCGCCCAGCTCCAGGTGCCGATCATCACGACGTCGAACCGCCGCGCGCCGTCGTCGGCGGGCGCCGCACCGCGCCCGATGCCGAGGCTGAGCGGGATCGAGCGCGGATCGCCCGCAAGCCCCAGCCGCTCGGCGTCGGCAACAGCCAGACTGTGGACGACGCGCGCGGCGGCGCACAGGCGCTCTTCCGCCGCGCGCAGGAGCTTCGCCTCGCGGCGATAGAGAAGGCGGGATGCAGCGCTGCCGGCGCTCCGGCCCATCTCGGCCGCCGAGAGGTGCTCGACATTGTGCGCGACGAAGATCGGCGGCGCGATGGTGAGGAGGCCGGGAAAGGCGATCGGCAGCTGGGCCGCCGACAGCACCACGGCATCGAAAGGTCCGGCCGCGCGCAGGCGGCGGAGAAGCGTTGCCTCCGGCATCACCCGGAGCTTGGCCGCGCCGACCGGCAGGCCGCGGCGGAGCGCGTCCAGCACCCACCGCACCTTGCGCGCGCGCCCGGCGCCCGCGTTCTCGATCGCGATCTCGCCGAGGTCGACATGGGCGACGTCCGGCAGCGCCGCGCCGGGGCGGCGGAAGCCCGCCACCGTCACCCGCGCCCCGGCCGAGCGATAGGCGTCGGCGATCGCACGGTTGGCGATTTCGAAACCCGTGGCCGGCTCCCGCTCGGGCAGGAGCGATGTCGCGAAGAGGATATGCATCGGCGCTACGATTCACCCTGTTTGAGCGCCACATTGCCACCCCGCCCGTTGCGATTTCGTCAAAGCCGCCGTTTTAACGCGTCATCTTCGCCGCTTATTCAGGATCGCCGCGCTAGCGTACCGGTCATGGAAGATCAGAAGCCCGCCTCCCCTTGCGTCACGATCGAAGCGCGCTCGCCGCACGCGGCGGGCGGGTTCGACGCGGTCGTGATCCTGCCGACTTTTCGCCGCCCCGACGGGCTCCTGCGGACGCTCGCCTCGCTGGCGGCGCAGGTGACGAAGAGGAACCTTGCCGTCGTCGTGATGGAAAACGACGCGGACGGACGGGCGGGCCTTGCGGCGGCTCGCGACCTGTTCGAGACCGGGGCGATGGCAGGGCTCGTCCTCGTCGCGCACGAGCGCGGCAATTGCTCGGCCTACAATGCCGGCTTCAAGGTCGCGCTCGCCGAGTTTCCCGCAATGCGCCACTGCCTCGTGATCGACGACGACGAAGCGGCGGGCCCGGACTGGGCCGAGCGGATGATCGAGACGGTCGAGCGGCTCGACGTCGACGTCGTCGGCGCGCCGCAGGTGCCGGTCTTCGAAGGGCCGGCGCGCGACGCCGTCGCCCGCCATCCCGTGTTCCGCCCGCCCTACGGCGCGACGGGCCGCGTGCCGATCCTCCTGTCGTCCGGCAATCTCTGCCTGACGCGCGCGCTTCTGGAGCGCATGGGCGATCCGGTCTTCGACACCGCCTTCAACTTCACCGGCGGGGGCGATTCCGACTTCTTCTCGCGCGCCGCCCGAAAGGGCGCCCGCTTCGGCTGGTGCGCGGAGGCTCCGGTCGACGAGACGGTGCCGGCGCGCCGTACCGAATGGTCGTGGCTCCATGCGCGCTCGCTGCGCAACGGCGCCCTGTCGAGCGCCATCCAGCGGCGGCGGGACGGGCGCGTGCGCTCGGCGGCGAAAACCGCGGCGCTCCTTCTCGCCGCCCCGCCCCGCGCCGTTCTGCAGGCGATCCGCCAGCGCTCGCTCCTGATCGGCCTCTATCCCTTGCAGATCGCGCTCGGCCGGGTGCAGGGCGAGTTCGGACGGATCGGCGAGCAGTACCGCAAGCCGGAAGCGAACTGACGGGATCGGGCCTGCCGGCACGGCCGCCCCTTCCCTTCGGCAGATCGATGGGCTAGACGGGCCGCCCCGCCCCGTTCCCCGTTTCGACGCCTCGCCCGGCCGAGGTGGCGACGCCGTTCCTGCATGAGCCCGCCCCCATGTCCGCCTCCTTCGCCGGCCTCGATTTCGGCACCACGAACTCGACCCTGTCGCTCTGCGCCCCCGGCGGCATGCCGAGGCTCCTGCCCGTCGAGGGCGACCACCTGACGATCCCCTCGGCCCTGTTCTTCTCGCTGGAGGACGGCCAGACCTATTTCGGACGCCGGGCCGTCTTCGAATATGTCGACGGCGCGGAAGGCCGCTTCATGCGGGCGCTGAAAAGCATCCTCGGCTCGTCGCTGATGAAGGAGACGACGCAGGTCGGGCGCCAGCGCATGAGCTTCGAGGCGCTGATCGGCACCTTCCTCGAGCACATGCGCAAGACGCTGGAGCGCGAGAGCGACGGGCCGGTCGACCGCATCGTACTCGGCCGGCCCGTGCGCTTCGTCGACGAAAGCGACGTGGCCGACCAGGAAGCCGAGGACCAGCTCGCCTCGGCCGCGCGCGCGCAAGGCTTCGCCCATGTCGAGTTCCAGTACGAGCCGGTCGCTGCCGCCCTCTACTTCGAGAGCGGCATGAACGCCGAGCAGGTGGCGCTCGTGGTCGATATCGGCGGCGGCACGTCCGACTTCTCGATCCTGCGCCTTGGCCCCGAGCGCGCCCGGCGCCCCGACCGCGCCGACGACATCCTCGGCACCACGGGCGTCCATGTCGGCGGCACGGATTTCGACCGGCTCCTGAACATCGCCCGCATGCAGCCGCTGCTCGGGCTCGGCTCCGCCACGGCCGACGGCAAGCGGACGCTGCCGGTCTGGTACTTCAACGATTTCGCGACCTGGCACCGCATCAACACGCTCTATACGCCGAAGGTGCTGGCCGACATCCGCTCACTCGGCAAGGAAGCCGCCAAGCCGGAAAAGCTGAAGCGCATGGAGCACATGCTGGCGCACCGCTCCGGCCACCGGCTCGCCGGGGCGGTCGAGCGGGCGAAGATCGCCCTCACGCACGAGGAGGAGGCGACGATCAGCCTTCGCGAATCGGGGCTGACGCTGGAGGCTCCGGTGACGCGGCCCGAGTTCGAGGCGGCGACGGCCGAGCTCGTGGAGCGGATCGACGGCGCGATCGCCGCCTCGCTCCAGCTCGCCGGCATCGGTGCGGAGGCGATCGAGACGGTGATCCTGACCGGCGGCGGCGCGCAGGTGCCGGCCGTGGCGAGGGCGGCGACGGCGCGCTTTCCGCATGCACGCGTCGCCCTGTCGGACGCCTTCGGTTCGGTCGGCCTCGGTCTCGGCCTCGACGCGGCCCGCCGCTTCGCCTGAGCGGCGGTTTGCCAGCGGCGGTCGCCGCGCGCTAGGGAGGGCTCCCCGACACGAGGAGTCCTTGAGCCCATGACCGCACTGACGCTCGACACCGCCCGCCGCATCGTCGAGGCCGCCCGCGCCAAGGGGCGCGAGCTCGGCCTGAAGCCGCTGACCGTCGCGGTCCTGGACGCCGGCGGTGACCTTCTGGTGCTGGAGCGCGAGGATGGCGCCTCGCCGCTGCGCCCCGCGATCGCCATCGGCAAGGCCAACGGCGCGGTGCAGATGGGCGTCGGCTCGCGCGCCCTGTGGAAGCGCGCCGAGGAGCAGGCCTATTTCATCAACGCAATGAACACGCTGACGAACGGCTCGCTCGTGCCGGTACCGGGCGGCGTGCTGATCCGCGACGGCGGCAAGGTCGTCGGCGCGGTCGGCATCACCGGCGACACGTCCAACAACGACGAGGCGGCGGCTGCGGCCGGCATCCAGGCCGTCGGCCTCACCGCCGACGCCGGCTGATTTCTTCCGCATCGCAACACAGGCGGCGCGCGGGATATTGCGCCGCCCTCGCCTCTTTGCCACTCTTCGTGCCATGGAACCCCGTCCCGCCCTTGCCGTCCTGATCGTCGACGAGAACCGGGCGCGGGCCGCGATCATCGAGGAGGGCCTGCGCGAGGGGGGCCATGCGCGCGTCCACATCGTGGCGGATGCGCAGGGGCTGGTGCGCGAGATCGAGGCGTTCCGGCCCGACGTGATCGTGGTCGATCTCGAAAACCCCAATCGCGATCGGCTGGAGGCGTTCTTCCAGGTCTCGCGCTCGGTGCGCCGTCCGATCGCCATGTTCGTCGACCGCTCCGACGCCGCCTCCATGGAGGCCGCGATCGCCGCCGGGGTCTCGGCCTATGTGGTGGACGGGCTGAAGAAGGAGCGCGTCAAGCCGATCCTCGACACGGCCGTCCTGCGCTTCGAGGCCTATTCGCGGCTGGAGCGCGAGTTGCAGGACGCGCGTTCGGAACTTGCCGACCGCAAGGTGGTGGAGCGCGCCAAGGGTCTTCTCATGCGGATGCGGGGCCTGTCGGAAGAGGAGGCGTATCGCCTGATGCGCCAGACCGCCATGAACGAGAAGAAGAAGCTCGTGGACATCGCCCGCTCGCTGGTGACGGCCGCCAGCCTTCTCGGCGGGGAGGATTGCGGATGAGCGCTTCCGAACGGATCGTGCGCGCGGGCTTCATCCCGCTTCTCGACGCCGCCGTGCTCTTGGCCGCCTCGGCGCTCGGCCTCGACCGGCGCGAGGGCGTGCGGATCGAGCTGACGCGCGACGTGTCGTGGTCGAACATCCGCGACCGCCTCGCCTTCCGCCAGTTCGACGTCGCCCATATGCTCGGCCCCATGGCGGTCGCCGGCGAACTTGGTCTCGGCTCCAATCCGCACAAGGTGATCGCCCCCTTCGCGCTGGCCGAGGGCGGCAACGCCATCACGCTCTCGACGCCGCTGATGGCCGCCATGCTCGCGGCGATGGACGGCGAGGACTATCCCGACACGGCCGGCGCCCATGCGCGGGCGCTGAAGCGCGAACTCGAGCGCCGGCGCCGGGCGGGCGAAGCCGCCCCGGTGTTCGGCGTGACCTATCCGTTCTCCTCCCATGCCTACGAGTTCCGGCTGTGGCTGGCCTCGGCCGGGATCGACCCCGACCGCGACGTGACGCTGACGGTCGTGCCGCCGCCGATGACCGCCGATGCCCTGCGCGCCGGGCTGATCGACGGGTTCTGCGTCAACGCCCCGTGGAACGTGATGGCGGTGGAGGAAGGCATCGGGCGCATCGTGGCGGTGAAGGCGGACATCTGGCCGGGCTCGCCGGAGAAGGTGCTGGGCCTTCGGCCGGACTGGTGGCAGGACCAGCGCGACACGGCCGAGCGTCTACTCGCGGCGCTCGACGCCAGCGCTCTCTGGTGCGCCGAGCCCGCCAACCGGCGGGAACTCGCCGCGATCCTCGCCGAGCCCGCCCATGTCGGCGGCCGTGCCGCCCTGTTCGAGACGGTGCTGGGCGGCGACCTGCCGGTGGACCCGGACGGCACCCGCCGCGCGCTCGCCGCCTATGTCGATTTCCGGCCGGAGGCCGCCAACCTGCCGCGTCGTTCGCAGGCGCTCTGGGTCTTCGCGCAGATGGTGCGCTGGGGACAGGCGGCCTATACCCCCGAGGCCGCGCGACAAGCCGCGCAGGCGTTCCGGCCCGACGTCTATCGCTCGGCCCTGCCCGGACGTGCCGAGGCGCTGCCCGACAGTCGTATCGAACGCTCGCCCGATGGCGGCCCGGACTTCGATCCGAACGCGATCGAGGCGGCGCTCGCGCAGAACCTTCCGGCGCCCTTCGGCGGGACGGCCAGCGGCGACTGACGGGCGCTCTCAGGTCGCTGCCCAATATTTGCGCGCTCTGACCGCGGAACGCGCGCGAAGCTGGAGCAGCGCCAAACGCCTGCGGCACCGCAATCTGGAACCGTTATGATGAAACTTTAGGCGTGCCCATCTGGCGTACATTTGTGCTTTGCAAAATGACGCTTCTGCGGTTGGATAGCACCATGACCCGTCAAGGACGACAGGGTCACCGAGCTTCTCCCGAGCCTCGACGACAGCGACGTCGCGAACCCGATGCCACCCAACCCACGCCGGACGAGGCGCGGACGGGGCATGTGGTCCGCGGCGTCGTTTTCGTTTGGCCTTCCCTCACCCGCCGAGGACCGCCATGCCCGCTTCCGACATTTCCGGCCTGAACCGTCGCCGGTTCCTTCTCGGCACCGCCGCGACCGCGGGCACCGCCGCGCTGTTTTCCGCGGTTTCGGTGAGCTTTCCCGGCGGTGCGTTTGCTGAAAGTGCGGTTCCCGAGACCACCAAGGCCGTCCTCGGCTTCATCGCGCTGACCGACGCCTCGCCGCTCATCATCGCCAAGGAAAAGGGCCTCTTCGCCAAGCACGGCATGCCCGATGTCGAGGTGGTGAAGCAGTCGTCCTGGGGCACGACGCGCGACAACCTTGTGCTCGGCTCGGCGGGATCGGGCATCGACGGCGCCCACATCCTCACCCCCATGCCCTACCTGATGAGCGCCGGAACGATCACGCAAGGCGCGCCGCTGCCGATGCAGATTCTCGCCCGTCTCAACCTCGACGGACAGGGCATCTCGGTCGCGACCGGCCTGCGCAAGGAGAATGTCGGCCTCGACGCCGGTGTCCTGCGCGACGCGTTCGCGGCCAAGAAGGCGGCCGGCACCGTGTCGAAGGTCGCCGTCACCTTCCCCGGCGGCACGCACGACCTGTGGATGCGCTACTGGCTGGCCGCCGCCGGCATCGATCCGAATTCCGACGTCGAGACCATCGTCGTGCCGCCGCCGCAGATGGTGGCGAACCTCAAGGTCAACACGATGGACGCCTTCTGCGTCGGCGAACCCTGGCACGAGCAGATGGTGAACCAGGACGTCGGCTACAGCGCCATCACGACGGGCGAGCTCTGGGCCAAGCACCCCGAGAAGAGCTTCGCGATGCGCGCCGACTGGGTCGCCGCCCACCCCAACGCCGCCAAGGCGCTGACCATGGCGGTCCTCGAGGCGCAGCAGTGGTGCGACGCGATGGAGAACAAGGACGAGCTCAGCCAGATCGTCGGCAAGCGCGCCTGGTTCAACGTCGCCCCCGCCGACATCGTCGACCGCCTCAAGGGCACCTACGACTACGGCAACGGCAAGCCGGTGGTCGAGAACTCGCCCCACGTCATGAAGTTCTGGCGCGACCACGCCTCCTACCCCTTCCAGAGCCACGACCTCTGGTTCCTCACCGAGGACCAGCGCTGGGGTTACCTGCCCGCCGGGCTCGACAAGGCGGCGCTGATCGCGGCGGTCAACCGGGAGGACATCTGGCGCGCGGCAGCCAAGGACCTCGGCGTCGCGGCGGCCGACATCCCGGCCTCGACCTCGCGCGGCGTCGAGACCTTCTTCGACGGCAAGACCTTCGATCCCGCCGATCCCGACGCCTACCTCGCGAGCCTTTCGATCAAGCGCATCGCCTGAAGCCCGTCCCGCCCCCTCGCTTCAACGGAGGCCGTCCCCCGTGTCCCAGACCGTCACCCAGCTGCCCCTGAAGGGCCCGGCGCCCGCGGCGAAAGCCGGCGCCGCCGTCCTCGCGCTGCCGACGCGCCGTGCGCCCGTCGGCCCCGCTCTCGCCCGGCGCACGCGCGACCGGGCGGCCGAAATCCTGCCCTTTATCGTCACGCTCGCGGTGCTTCTCGGCCTCTGGGAGCTCCTGTGCGCCCATCCCGGCGCCGCGCTTCCGGCGCCGAGCCAGGTGCTCAGCGACAGCTGGGAGCTGATCGCCCATCCGTTCTACGTCAATTCGGGCAACGACGTCGGCCTCGGCTGGCAGATCTGGGCGAGCCTACAGCGCGTCGCCGTCGGTTATTCCATCGCCGTTGTCGTCGGCATCTCGCTCGGCGTCCTCGTCGGCCAGTCGCAGCTTGCCATGCGCGGCCTCGATCCGATCTTCCAGGTGCTGCGCACGGTGCCGCCGCTCGCCTGGCTGCCGCTCTCGCTCGCCGCCTTCCAGAACGGCCAGCCCGCGGCGATCTTCGTGATCTTCATCACCTCGGTCTGGCCGATCATCATCAACACGGCCGTGGGCGTGCGCAACATTCCGGCCGACTACCGCAACGTCGCCGCGGTGCTCCGCCTCAACGGCTTCGAGTTCTTCGCCAAGATCATGCTGCCGGCGGCCGCCCCCTACATCTTCACCGGGCTTCGCATCGGCGTCGGCCTGTCCTGGCTCGCCATCGTCGCGGCCGAGATGCTGATCGGCGGCGTCGGGATCGGCTTCTTCATCTGGGACGCTTGGAACTCGTCGCTGATCTCCGACATCATCGTCGCCCTCGCCTATGTCGGCCTCGTCGGCTTCGTGCTCGACCGGATCGTGGCGCTGGTCGGCCGTCTCGTCACCCGCGGCACGGCCGCGGCCTGATCCCTCCTCGACAGACCCGGAGCGAACCCATGCAAGCCAAGCCGTTCCTGTCGATCGAAGGCGTCGACATGACCTTCAAGCGGGGCGCCGCCACCACCCAGGTCCTCAAGGGCATCGACCTGACGGTGGACAAGGGCGAGACCATCTCGATCATCGGCCATTCCGGCTGCGGCAAGTCCACGCTTCTCAACATCGTGGCGGGCCTGACGAAGGCTACCACCGGCGTCGTCCTCCTCGAGGACAAGGTCGTGGACCAGCCGGGCCCCGACCGGGGCGTCGTGTTCCAAAACCACTCGCTCCTGCCCTGGCTCACGGTCTACGAGAACGTCGCGCTCGCCGTGGACAAGGTGTTCGGCAAGACGAAATCGGCAGCTGAGCGCCGCGAATGGGTGATGCGCAACCTCGAGCTCGTCCACATGGGCCACGCCCGGGACAAGCGCCCGTCGGAGATCTCGGGCGGCATGAAGCAGCGCGTCGGCATCGCCCGCGCGCTCGCCATGGAGCCGAAGATCCTGCTGCTCGACGAGCCCTTCGGCGCGCTCGACGCGCTCACCCGCGCGCATCTCCAGGATCAGGTCATGCAGATCCAAGCCGACCTCGGCACCACGGTGATGATGATCACCCATGACGTGGACGAGGCCGTGCTCCTGTCGGATCGCATCGTGATGCTGACGAACGGCCCCTCGGCCAACATCGGCGAGATCCTCGCCGTGCCGCTCGCCCGGCCGCGCGACCGCATCAGGCTCGCGACGGACCCGACCTACCTCAAGTGTCGCCAGGCGGTGCTGCGGTTCCTCTACGAGCGCAACCGCTTCGTCGAAGCGGCCTGACGCCGGACTGACCGCCCGGCGCGCCACCGACGCCGCGCCGGACGCCCTTCTCAACCTTTCCGTTTCGGGATGAGACCCATGACCCAGAAACTCGTCGTCGTCGGCAACGGCATGGCCCCCGGCCGGATGCTGGAACACCTCTTCGAACTGGCGCCGGACGCCTTCGAGGTGACGATCTTCAATGCCGAACCCCGCGTGAACTACGATCGCATCATGCTCTCCCCCGTGCTGTCGGGCGAGAAGAGCTTCGAGGACATCGTGATCCACGGCGACGGCTGGTACGTCAGCCACGGCGTCACGCTCCACAAGGGCCACCGCGTCGTCGCGATCGACCGGGCGGCGAAGACCGTCACCTCGGATAAGGGCATCACGGCGCCCTACGACCACCTCGTCATCGCCACCGGCTCGACGCCGTTCATCCCGCCCGTCCCCGGCCACACCCTTCCCGGCGTCCTCGCCTATCGCGACCTCGACGATGTCGACGCGATGATCCTTGCCGCCCAGTCCCGCGCCAAGGCCGTCGTCATCGGCGGCGGCCTCCTCGGCCTCGAAGCCGCGGCGGGTCTGCGCGCGCAAGGACTGGAGGTCACGGTCCTCCACCTCATGCCGACGCTGATGGAGCGCCAGCTCGACCCCGCCGCCGGCTTCCTCCTCCAGCGCGCACTGGAGAAACGCGGCATCGAGGTGATCTGCAACGCCAACACGGAAGAGGTGCTCGGCACGACCCATGTCGAGGGCGTGAAGCTCAAGGACGGCCGCGTCATCCCCGCGAGCCTCGTCGTCATGGCCGTCGGCATCCGTCCGTCGGCGGGCCTTGCGAAGGACGCAGGGCTGGCGGTCGGGCGTGGCATCCATGTCGACGACCAGCTCGTCACCTCCGACGAGAGCATCTCGGCGCTCGGCGAATGCGTCGAGCTCGACGGGCGCGTCTACGGCCTCGTCGCCCCGCTCTACCAGATGGCGGAAGTCGCGGCGCGTCGCCTCGCCGGGCAGCCGGCGGAAGGCTTCCGCCATTCCGACACCCCAACGAAGCTGAAGGTCACCGGCATCAACCTCTATTCCGTCGGCGACTTCGCCGACGCGCCCGACCGCGAGGAGATCGTGCTGCGCGACGCCTCGGCCGGCGTCTACAAGCGCCTCGTCGTCAAGGACAACCGCATCCTCGGCGCCGTGCTCTACGGCGAGACGGCGGATGGCGGCTGGTTCGGCGACCTTCTGAAGAAGGGCACCGACATTGCCGAGATGCGCGACACGCTGATCTTCGGCCAGAGCTACCAGGGAGGGTCCCCGCTGGACCCTATGGCGGCCGTTGCAGCCTTGGGCGATGACGCTGAGATCTGCGGCTGCAACGGCGTCTGCAAGGGCAAGATCACGTCCACCATCACCACCAAGGGCCTGACGACGCTCGACGACGTGCGCGCCCACACCAAGGCGTCCGCCTCCTGCGGCTCGTGCACCGGCCTCGTCGAGCAGCTGATGAGCGTCACGCTCGGGAGCGCCTTCAACCCGAATGCCGTGAAGCCGATGTGCGGCTGCACCACGCTCGGCCACGGCGACGTCAGGCGGCTGATCAAGGCGAAGGGGCTGAAGAGCATCCCGGCGGTGATGCAGGAGCTGGAGTGGACGACCTCCTGCGGCTGCGCCAAGTGCCGCCCGGCGCTGAACTACTACCTCCTCGCCGACTGGCCGGGCGAGTACCAGGACGACAAGCAGTCGCGCTTCATCAACGAGCGCGTCCACGCCAACATCCAGAAGGACGGCACCTATTCCGTCGTGCCGCGTATGTGGGGCGGGATGACCTCGTCCGCCGAGCTTCGCGCCATCGCCGACGTCGTGGACAAGTTCGCCATTCCCGCCGTGAAATGCACCGGCGGCCAGCGCATCGACATGCTGGGCGTGAAGAAGGAAGACCTGCCCGCCGTCTGGGCCGACCTCAACGCCGCCGGCATGGTTTCAGGCGCCGCCTACGCCAAGGGCCTGCGCACGGTGAAGACCTGCGTCGGCACCGACTGGTGCCGCTTCGGGACGCAGGATTCTACCGGGCTCGGCATCCGGCTGGAGAAGTTCATGTGGGGCTCTTGGACCCCGGCCAAGCTGAAGATGGCCGTCTCCGGCTGCCCGCGCAACTGCGCCGAGGCGACCTGCAAGGACATCGGCGTGATCTGCGTCGACAGTGGCTACGACATCCACTTCGCGGGCGCCGCCGGCCTCGACATCCACGGCACGCAGGTCCTCTGCCATGTCGACACCGAGGACGAAGCGGTGGTGGTCATCGCGGCGCTGACCCAGCTCTATCGCGAGCAGGGCCACTATCTCGAGCGCATCTACAAGTGGCTGAAGCGCGTCGGCATGGACTCGATCCGGGCGGCGGTCGTCGACGACCTCGAGAAGCGCCAGGCCTATTTCGAGCGCTTCGTGTTCTCCCAGCAGTTCGCGCAGGTCGACCCCTGGGCCGAGCGCGCCTCGAAGGGCGTCGCCTCGCACGAGTTCAAACCCATGGCGGAGATCGGTTTCCGGGAGGCTGCGGAATGACGATGCAAGGCGCATGGGCGGCGATCGGCCGCCTCGACGACATCCCCCGCCGCGGCGCGCGCTGCGTGACCTCGCCGCTCGGCCGGATCGCCGTGTTCCGCACGATGGACGACAAGGTCTTCGCCACGGAAGACCGCTGCCCCCACAAGGGCGGGCCGCTCTCCCAAGGGATCGTCCACGGCGGCTCCGTCACCTGCCCGCTCCACTCGCAGGTGATCGCCCTCGACACCGGGCTGGTGCAGGGGCCGGACGAGGGCCGGGTGCGCACCTTTCCCGTTCGCGTCGGCGCGGACGGGGCGCTGGAAATCCTGCTGGAAGCCGAAGCCTTTCGAGAAGCCGCGGAATAGGAGACGCACCATGCTGTCGAAGAAGGACGTCACCGACCTCGTCTACGAGCGCAAGCGCCAGGCGGGCCTGTCCTGGGCCTCGATCGCGGAAGGGATCGGCATGAGCGAGGTCTTCACGACCTCCGCCTGCCTCGGCATGAACGCCCTGCCGCGCGACAAGGCCGACCTCCTCGTGACCAATCTCGGCCTGCCGCAGGAGGCGGCCGTCACGCTGGCCGAGTACCCGACCAAGGTCTGGGACCGCAGCGTTCCGACCGATCCCTGCATCTACCGCTTCTACGAGATCGTCGGCGTCTACGGCGACACGTTGAAGGAGCTCGTGCAGGAGAAGTGCGGCAACGGCATCATGAGCGCGATCGACTTCCACATGGAGGTCGAGAAGGTGCCGAACCCCAAGGGCGACCGGATCGAGGTGCGCATGAGCGGCAAGTACCTCGCCTACAACGCGTGGTGAGATGAACACGCTGGCGACCCCGGGCGCGACCCGCACCACCTGCCCCTACTGCGGCGTCGGCTGCGGTGTCGTCGCGACGCCCCGCCCCGACGGAACGGTGGCGATCGCAGGCGACGAGACGCATCCCGCCAACTTCGGTCGCCTCTGCTCCAAGGGCTCGGCTCTCGCCGAGACGCTGATTCCCGACCGCCGGCTGCTGCATCCGCAGATCGGGGGCGAGCGCGTATCCTGGGACGCCGCGCTCGACCTCGTGGCGGCGCGCTTCTCGCAGACGATCCGCGACCACGGGCCGGATTCGGTGGCGCTCTATGTCTCCGGTCAGATCCTGACCGAAGACTACTACGTCGCCAACAAGCTGATGAAGGGCTTCGTCGGCACGGCCAATATCGACACCAACTCGCGCCTCTGCATGGCCTCCTCGGTCGCCGGCCACAAACGAGCCTTCGGCTCCGACACCGTGCCCGGCACCTACGAGGATCTGGAGGAGGCCGATCTTCTGGTGCTGGTCGGCTCTAACCTCGCCTGGTGCCATCCGGTGCTGTTCCAGCGCATCCAGGCAGCGCGCGAGCGACGCCCGGAGATGCGCCTCGTCGCGATCGATCCGCGCGAGACGGCGAGCGCGCGGGAGGCCGATCTGCATCTGCCGATCCGCGCCGACGGCGACACGGCACTGTTCCTCGGCGCCTTGGCGGCCATCGAGGCGGCGGGGGCGATCGACCGCACCTACACGCAAGCGCACACGGAGGGCCTCGACGCCGCGCTGGAGGCCGCCCGACCCTTTGCCGATCTCGCGCGTCTCGCCGATGCGACCGGGCTCGACACGGACAGGCTCGCGGCCTTCCTCGACCTCTATGCGCGCACGCCGAGGACCGTCACCGTCTACAGCCAGGGCGTCAACCAGTCGGCGGGCGGCACCGACAAGGTGTCGGCCATTTTGAACTGCCACCTCGCGACGGCCCGGATCGGGCGCGCGGGCATGGGGCCGTTTTCCGTCACCGGCCAGCCCAACGCGATGGGCGGGCGCGAGGTCGGCGGGCTCGCCAACCAGCTTGCTGCGCATATGGATCTCGGCAACACGGCCCATGCCGATCTCGTGCGCCGGTTCTGGCAGGCGCCGACCGTGGCGCAGACGCCCGGCCTCAAGGCCGTGGACCTCTTCCAGGCGGTCTCCAACGGCCGGGTGCGCGCGCTGTGGATCATGGGGACCAATCCCGTCGATTCGCTTCCCCAAGCCGACGGCGTCGCCGAGGCGCTCCGCCGCTGCCCCTTCATCGTCGTCTCCGACGTCGTGACCGATACGGACACGATGCCGTTCGCCCATGTCGCCCTGCCATCCGCCGCCTGGGGCGAGAAGGACGGGACGGTGACGAATTCGGAGCGACGCATCTCGCGCCAGCGCGGCTTCCTCGCCCTGCCCGGAGACGCGCGGCCGGACTGGTGGCAGCTCGCCGAAGTCGCCAGACGCCTCGGCTTCGGCACCGCCTTCGACTATCCGAACGCCGCCGCGATCTTTCGCGAGCACGCCGCGCTCTCGGCGTTCGAGAACGCCGGCACGCGCGATTTCGACATCGGCGCCTTGGCCACGCTGGACGACGCCGCCTTCGAGACGTTGGCGCCCACGCAGTGGCCGCGCCCGGCGGACGGCGGGGCCTGCGCGCACTTCTTTGCGGACGGTCGCTTCTTCACGCCGAACGGCCGTGCCCGGCTCGCCGCCGTCGCCCCGGCCGAGCGGCCGGCCGTCACCTCGGCGCATCCCTTCGTCCTCAACACCGGCCGCATCCGCGACCAGTGGCATACGATGACGCGCACCGGGCGTTCGGCGCGCCTGTCGGCCCATCTCGCCGAGCCCTTCTGCGAGATCCATCCGGCGGACGCGATGCGGCTGGGCATTGCGGAGGCCGACCTCGTGGCGGTCTCGACCGACCACGGCTCCGCCACGCTGCGCGCCCTCCTCACGACACGCGTCGCACCCGGCACGCTCTTTGCCCCGATGCACTGGACCGGCCAGTTCTCGGGCACGGCCCGCATCAACGCTCTCGTTCCCGCCCGCACCGATCCCGCCTCCGGTCAGCCCGCCTCCAAGGCCGTGCCGGCCGCCGTCGAGCGCGTGTCCGCCGCGTGGTACGGCTTTGCCGTGTCGCGCCAGGAGCTGGCGACAGGCGATCTCCTCTACTGGGCGAAAGCCCGGGCACCCGGCGGCTGGCGCGTGGAACTCGCCGGCAACGGCCCCGCGCCCGAGCCCCATGCGCTTCTCGGTCTCGACCCCGCGAGCGACCTTCTCGACTATACCGACCGCGGCGGCGACCGGCGCCTTGCCGCCTTCGACGACGCCGGCCGGCTCCTCGCCGCGCTCTGGCTGTCGCCCGCGCCTGTCGCCGTCTCGCGCTCCTTCGCCGCATCGCTGCTCGACGCCCCCGCCTTCGAGCGTCAGGCGCGCGCCGGCATCCTCGCCGGACGCCCCGGCACCGAGCGGCCCGACCCAGGCGCGCTCGTCTGCTCTTGTTTCGGCGTCGGGGCCAACGACATCAGGCGGGCTGTGGGCGGCGGCTGCGCAAGCGTCGCGGCCGTAGGCCAGAGCTTGCGGGCGGGCACGAATTGTGGCTCCTGCAGAACCGAGATCCAGGGATTGATCGATGCGGAACGACGTGTCCTCGAGCCAAGCTGACACCGCGCCCGCCCGCCAGCGTCCGCAGCGCATGGGCGAGCTCGCGACCCTGCCCGTCTTCTTCGACCTCAAGGGCAAGCGCGTGGCGATGGCCGGCGGCTCGGACGGCGCCGCGTGGAAGGCCGAACTGCTGGCCGCCTCCGGCGCGAGCGTCGATCTCTACTGCCCCGCCGACGACCTCGGCGAGGAGATGCGCACCGTCCTCGCCCTCGACTTTCCCGACGGCGAGATCCGCCATCACGACCGCCCCTGGGCACTCGACGTCTTCGCCGCCGCCTCGCTCGCGGTCGCCGACTGCGAAAGCGAGACGGAAGCGCAGGCCTTCTTCTGCGCGGCGCGCGCCGCCGGCGTGCCGGTCAACGTCATCGACAAGCCGGCCTTCTGCCAGTTCCGCTTCGGCACGATCGTCAACCGCTCGCCCGTCGTCGTCGGCATCTCGACCGACGGCGCGGCGCCCATCCTCGGCCAGGCGATCCGCCGGCGCATCGAGACGCTGCTGCCCGCCACCCTCACCGGCTGGGCGAAGATGGCCGCGCGTGTGCGCGCCGAGGTGATGAACCGGCTCGCACCGGGCCCGTCCCGCCGCGCCTTCTGGGAGCGCTTTTCCGACGACGCCTTCACGCGCCGTGCGCCCGACGAGGCGGCCGAGCTGGAGGCTCGCGCCTTCGTGCGCGATCTCGCCAATCGCCCGCAGGCCGGCGGTCGGGTGACGCTGGTCGGCGCCGGCCCCGGCGACGCCGAGCTTCTGACGCTGAAGGCCGTGCGGGCCCTCCAGGCCGCCGACGTCATCCTCTTCGACGATCTCGTGTCCGACGACATCCTGGAGCTCGCCCGCCGCGAGGCCAAGCGCATGCTGGTCGGCAAGCGCGGCGGGCGCGAAAGCTGCCGGCAGGAAGACATCAACGCGATGATGGCGCAGTTCGCCCGCGCGGGTAAGCATGTCGTGCGGCTGAAGTCCGGCGACGTCTCGGTCTTCGGGCGCTCGGGCGAGGAAATCGCCGACCTACGGGCGCAGGGCATTCCCGTCGCGATCGTGCCGGGCATCACGGCGGCCTCGGCCATGGCCGGCGCCTTCGGCGTGTCGCTGACCCACCGCGACCGGGCGCAGGCCGTGCGCTTCGTCACCGCGCACAGCCAAAAGGGCGACCTGCCCGACGACATGGACTGGCGGGCGCTCGCCGACGACAACGCCACCACGATCTTCTACATGGGTGGGCGCATGGCGCGGCGCATCGCCGAGCAGCTCGTTGCCCACGGCCTGCCGCCGGAAACGCCGGTCGCCGTCGCCGCGGCGCTCACCCGGCCGGACGAGATCCGCGTGGTCGGACCGCTCGCCACGCTCGGGGACATCGTCGCGCGCGTCGGCATCGACCGCCCGATCCTGATCGGCGTCGGACGCGTGTTCGCCGATGTCGAACCGGCCGCCCTCCTCGGCTACGAGCCCGAGCGGCTCGATCCCTCTCGCCAAACCTCGCGCCTTCAGGCAAAGGCCGTCTGACCACTTCGGGGAGGACGGACATGGGCGAGCAGGTGACGCTGGCGGGACTGACGAACGCGCTTCTCAGCGAGGAGGGCGAGCGTCGCCGGATCGTCGCGATCGCCGGCGCGCCGGGGTCCGGCAAGTCCACCACGGCCGAACAGCTGAAGGACCGCCTCAACGCGCGCCGCGCGGGCGTCGCCGACGTCTTCCCAATGGACGGCTTCCACTACGACGACATGGTGCTGAACGCGCGCGGCCACCGCGCGCGCAAGGGCGCGCCGCACACGTTCGATCTCGACGGCTACCGCACGGCGCTGGAGCGCCTTCGCGCCGATGGCGGCCGCGAGGTCGCCGTGCCGGTCTTCGACCGCTCGATCGAGATCGCGCGCGCGGGCGGCCGCATCATCGAACCGTCGACGCGCATCGTGCTGACGGAGGGCAACTACCTCCTCCTCGACGAACCCGGCTGGCGCGACCTCGGCGACCTCTTCGACCTCACCGTGATGGTCGAGGCGAGCGAAGAGGTGCTGATCGGCCGGCTCACGGAGCGCTGGATGGGGTTCCAGCTCGATCCCGAAGCGATGGTCCGGCAGATGGAGGGCAACGACCTGCCCAACATGCGCCTCGTGCTGGCCAAGAGCCGGCCGGCCGACCTCGTGCTGCGCTCCGACGCTTAGCTGACGAGGGCTCAAGGCCCGGCGAGCCAGACCGCGACCGTGATCCAGATCGGCAGCGTGACCAGCGAGGCGACGGTGGTGGCGACCAGCGCGCCGCCCGATTCCGCCGTGCCCTCGCGATAGATCGCCGACAGGATCGTGCCGATAAAGCCCGCGGGGATCGCCATGGCGACGACGATCCGCGCCTCGATCGCCGGCGGCAGTGACAGGAGAAGGCAGAGCCCCAGCGCCAGCGCCGGGCGCAGGACGTTCGACAGCGCGACGGCGAGAAGGCTGGTGCGCGACAGGCGCAGGCGCTGCGTCGACAGGATCACCCCGGTCAGGAACAGGCCGACGCCGCCGGTCGCCTGCGCCAGGGGCTTCAGGACCGCGATGCCGAGCGCGGGAAATGGCACTTCGGCGAAGGCGATGAGGAAGCCGAGGGCCGGCAGGATCGTCATCGGCTTGACGAGGGCCGCACCGACGGCCCGGCCGATGTGGCCCCCGCCCTGCATCTCCAGCCGGACGAAGCAGTAGAGCGTGACGATCAGCGTGCCGACGAGGTTGATGACGGCCAGCGTCACCTCGGACCCCGGCCCTTCCAGGGCCTGGAACAGCCCGAGGCCGATGCCGCCGAGATTGGGGACGCCGATGGTCTGGGCGAAGAGCGCCGTCGTGATCGACGAAAGGCCCCAGCGCCGCGAGACGAGGAGCGTCAGCCCGAGAAGCGCCGAGAACGTCGCGACATAGGCGGCGGTCGGCGCGAGTTCGGCCGTGAGCAGGCTGCGCGGGGCCGTGACGATCGCCAGGAACAGCGCCGTCGGCAGCGCGAACTGCGCGACGAAGGCGCCGAGCATGCCGGTGGCATTCGCATCCACCCAGCGGCGGCGACCGGCCACGAAGCCGAGCCCGATCACGAAGAAGACCGGCGCGAGCGAGAAGAGAAGGATCTGGAACATCGGGCCGGGACAAAGCGATGAAGGGCCGGCGGAGCGACCGCCGACCCTTCTGGCATGCTTACGATTTCATGGCGAGGTTCTGCCCGCGCCTTCAGCGCATCACAGGTCCCGCGCCTTCAACGCATCACAGGCATCGAGAACTCGGCGCCCGACTTGATGCCGGACGGCCAGCGGCTCGTCACCGTCTTGGTGCGGGTCCAGAACTTGATCGAGTCCGGTCCGTGCTGGTTGAGGTCGCCGAAGGACGAGCGCTTCCAGCCGCCGAAGGAGTGGTAGGCGAGCGGCGTCGGGATCGGCACGTTGATGCCGATCATGCCGATCGGAACGCGGCTGGCGAAGTCGCGGGCCGCATCGCCGTCGCGCGTGTAGATCGCGACGCCGTTGCCGTATTCGTGCTGGGTCGGCAGGGCGAGCGCGGCCTCGTAGTCCTTGGCGCGCACCACAGACAGGACCGGCCCGAAGATCTCGGCCTTGTAGATCTCCATGTCGGGCGTGACGTGATCGAAGAGGCAGGAGCCGACGAAGAAACCGTCCTCGTAGCCCTGCATCCGGAACTGGCGCCCGTCGACGACGAGCTTGGCGCCCTCCCGGACGCCCGTCTCGACGAGGCCGAGGATCTTCTCCTGGCTCGCCTTGGTGACGACCGGGCCATAGTCGGCGCCGGCATCGGTGTAGGGGCCGATCTTCAGGGCCTCGACCTTCGGGATCAGCTTCTCGATCAGGGCGTTGGCGGTCTCCTCGCCCACCGGCACCGCCACCGAGATCGCCATGCAGCGCTCGCCAGCCGAGCCGTAGCCCGCGCCGATCAGCGCGTCCGCCGCCATGTCGAGGTCGGCGTCGGGCATAATGATCATGTGGTTTTTGGCGCCGCCGAACGTGTGGGCGCGCTTGCCACGCTTCGTCGCCTCGGCATAGACGTGGGCGGCGATCGGCGTCGAGCCGACGAAGGAGATCGCTCCGATCTCCGGATGCTCCAGCACCGCGTCGACCGCTTCCTTGTCGCCGTTGACGACCTGGAGGATGCCCTTCGGCAGGCCGGCCTCCATCATCAGCTCGGCCAGGCGCATCGGAACGGACGGGTCGCGCTCCGAGGGCTTCAGGATGAAGGCGTTGCCGCAGGCGATCGCCGGCGCGAACATCCACATCGGGATCATCGCGGGGAAGTTGAACGGCGTGATGCCGGCGCCGATGCCGACCGGCTGGCGGATCGAATACATGTCGATGCCCGGCCCCGCGCCTTCGGTGAACTCGCCCTTCATCAGGTGCGGAATGCCGATCACGAACTCGCAGACCTCGAGGCCGCGCACGATGTCGCCCTTGGAATCCTCGACCGTCTTGCCGTGCTCGGAGGACAGAAGCTCGGCCAGCTCCCGCATGTGGGCGTTGAGAAGTTCGACGAACTTGATGAAGACGCGGGCGCGGCGCTGCGGGTTGGTGGCGGCCCATTTCGGCTGGGCCTCGCGCGCCGCATCCACCGCGCGCTGCAGTTCGTCGCGGCTGGCGAGCGACAGACGCGCCGTCGCCTGGCCGGTCGCCGGGTTGAAGACGTCGGCAAAGCGCCCGCTGGCGCCCGCCACGCGCTGCCCGTCGATGAAGTGACCGATCTCGTTCATGCCGTCTCTCCCTTGTGTTGCCTGTTTGTGGCCGCCACCCGCCCTTGAACGCAAGGGGCGCGATCGTGCATCCATTGTGCGAAAATCGAAGTCTTGGGAGGTGTCGGGGTGAACTGGGACGACGTGCGCGTATTTCTGGCGGTGGCGCGCGCCGGGCAGATCCTGGCGGCCTCGCGGCGGCTTGGCCTCAACCACGCGACCGTCGGTCGTCGGCTCGACGCGCTGGAGGGCGCGCTCGGCACCCGCCTCTTCGAGCGGCGGCCGGGCGGCTGCGCGCTGACCGGCGAGGGCGAGGCCTTCCTGCCGGCGGCCGAGCGGATGGAGGCGGAGGCGCAGAACGCGCGGGCGCTGATCGGCGAGGCGGACCTCGCCCTCTCCGGCACCGTGCGGATCGGTGCGCCGGACGGGTTCGGCACGGCGTTCCTCGCCCCGCGCCTCGGGCCCCTGATGGAGCGCCATCCAGGCCTGACGCTGCAGCTCGTGCCGGTGCCGCGCGCCTTCTCGCTGTCGCGGCGCGAGGCCGACATCGCGATCACGGTGGAGCGGCCCGAGCAGGGGCGGCTCGTCGCCCGGCGTCTCGTGTCCTACAGCCTGCGCGCCTACGCCTCGACGGACTATCTCGACCGGGCGGGGCGGCCGCAAGGCGTCGGCGATCTCGCCGCCCATTCGCTCATCGGCTACGTCGACGACCTTCTCTACAGCGCCTCGCTGCAATACGCGGCCGAGTTCGCGCCGGGGTGGCAGAGCCGGATCGAGATCTCCTCGGCGCTCGGCCAGACGGAGGCCGTGGCGGCAGGTCTGGGCATCGGCATCCTGCACAGTTTCTCGGCCGCCGGGCGCACCGGCCTGGAGCGCGTCCTGCCCGAGCGGGAGCTTCGCCGAGAGTACTGGCTCGTCTACCACGAGAGCGCGCGCGATCTGTCGCGCGTGCAGGCCGTCGCCCGCTACATCGCCGAACTGGTCGATGCGGAACGCGCGATCTTCGCCTGACGCGCACGCGGTGCCGCGCGATCATATCGCAATGCAGCATGACGGAAACCGACAGGGCGGCTCGGCCGGACGGGCAAAAGTGTATCGAAGAGGGTGTGTCTCACGGATCGTTACAGGCTGGTTATAACGATTTATCTGCGGGTTTCCTGACGGTTCGATGAACCTGGAAGTTGTTGAAACCGCTTTCTCTCGCGGCTTCGGGGGGCCTCTCCCGTAACCTGTGCGCTCAGCGCAGGGCGGCCCTGCACTGTGCAGGTGCGAACGGAGCGTTGCCGGGAAGCCTCAACTCCTCTATAAGATGCTTACCGTTCTTTAAAGAACCCGACGGGAATCCGATGGCAAAGATCACCACGTTGGCGACCACCACCAGCGACGTCACTCGACAACCTGCAGCGGTCGATCTTTCCCGCCCGGTCGGCGGATCGCTGAAGCGGGCCGTTGACCTCACGCTGACCCTTGGCGCCCTCCTCGTCCTCAGCCCCTTGATGCTGATCATCATCGCCGCGATGAAGATCAGCGACCCCGGCCCGGTCTTCTTCGGCCACAAGCGGGTCGGCTTCGACGGCCGCCACTTCCGCTGCTACAAGTTCCGCTCGATGGCCACCAATTCGGCCGAGCTTCTGCAGCGCCTGCTGCAGACCGACCCGGCCGCTCGCGCCGAATGGGAAGCCACGCAGAAGCTGCGCAACGACCCGCGCGTCACCCGCCTCGGCCGCTTCCTGCGCGAGACCAGCCTCGACGAACTGCCGCAGCTCTTCAACGTGCTGCGCGGCGAGATGAGCCTGATCGGCCCGCGCCCGATCGTCGACGAGGAGGTGCACCGCTACACGCATCGCTTCGAGGCCTACAAGCGCACCCGTCCGGGCGTCACCGGCATGTGGCAGGTCAATGGGCGGTCGAACACGAGCTACGCCTCGCGCGTCAAGTTCGACACCTACTACGTCCGCCACTGGTCGCTGTGGCTCGACATCCAGATCCTCGTCAAGACCGTCAAGGTCGTGATGAAACGCGAAGGCAGCTGCTGATCGCAGCGGCTTCAGACTCAGCTGAAAGGGGAAGGTCTTTTAAGGACCTTCCCCTTTTTTGTCGTGGCGACGCCGCTTTATCGCCGACGCGCTTCGTGCGAAGGACTGCGGGCATGACGCACCGTCCCACCGTCTCGTCCGCCCGGCCGCCGCTCGACCTCGATGCGCTTCTCGAGCCGCTGTGCGCCCTCGCGCTGGAGGCCGGCGCCTGCATCCTGCGGCACTACCGGCCGGACGTCGCAGTGGTGACGAAGGGCGATGGCTCGCCCGTCACGCAGGCCGACGGCGAGGCCGAAGCGATCATCCTCGAAGGACTGGCGCGGCTCGCGCCCGACATTCCCGTCGTGGCGGAAGAGGAAGCCGCGGCCGGGCGGTGCCCGGACGCCAGCGCCCGATTCTTCCTGGTCGATCCCCTGGACGGGACGCGCGAGTTCATCACCGGCAACGGCGAGTTCACCGTCAACATCGCCCTCATCGAGAGCGGCGTTCCGGTCCTCGGCGTCGTCTACGCTCCGGCGCTCGGGCGTCTCTTTGCCGGAGGCCCAGAGGGCGCCTGGTGCCGCAACGGCGAGGACGGCCGCGATCCGATGCGTGTGCGCGCGGCGCCCGGCCCGCTCACCGTCGTCGGCTCGCGCAGTCACGGCTCGGCCGAAACCGCCGACTTCCTCGAACGGCTGCCGGTCGCCGGTTTTGCCGCCTGCGGCTCGTCGTTGAAATTCTGCATGCTCGCGGCGGGCGAGGCCGACTTCTACCCCCGCTTCGGCCGAACGATGGAATGGGATACGGCGGCGGGCGACGCGATCCTGCGGGCGGCAGGCGGGTGCGTGACGACCTGCGACGGGCAGCCGCTGCGCTACGGCAAGCGACAGCAGGCGCACGACGCCGATTTCGCCAACCCGCACTTCCTCGCCTTCGGCGATCCCGCCATCCTGCCGCGCGCCTGCCCCGACGCCGCATCCCCGGCTTCGTGATCCGCCGCCCCAGTCTCCGGAAGACCCGTCGCATGGCTTCACACGATCCCGGCGCGCCCGGCCCGCTCCGCCTCCTCGTCTGCGGCCCCGCTGCGGGGACCGACCTCGGGCTGCCGTTTTCGGCGGCCGACGGCCGGCCGCTTGCGGTCGTCGACCTGAGGGGACACGAGGATTTCGGCGCGCTGGCGCTCACCGCCGCCCGATGCGACGCCGCCGTCGCCGTGACCGACGCCGATCATGGTCTCGATGACAGCTTGCGACGCACTCTCGAGGTCGTGCGGCTGGCTGGGCTGCGCCAATTGCAGCTCCTCGTCGATGGCGAGCCCTCCGCAGGCTTGTCCGAGAAGTTTGCAGAGATGTCGGGTGCCCTCGATTTCGACGCCTCCTCGTCGACGGCGTCCGCGCGCGACGCATCTGCGGGGCTGGGCACCTGGCTGTCCGGCCTGTCGTCGATCGACCCCGCAGCCGACGGGCCGCTCCGCTTTGTCGTCTCGCAGACGCCGTCCCCGGAGATGATGTCCGGTCTTGTGCTCTTGGGCGCCGCGCGCACCGGCGACAGGATCGCTTCGGTCGAGACGGGTCGCGCCAGCGCGATCGCGGCCGTCGAGGCGGACGGCAGGGACCGGGCGCGGGCGGTCGCAGGCGAGACCGTCACGCTTCGACTGGAGGGCTCGGTCGGCGCTGTCGCAGGCGACGTTCTTGCGGCGGCAGGCGACCGGCCGGAAACCTGCGACCAGTTCGCCGCCGACCTCCTGTGGCTCGGCCCGGAGCCGCTTTTGCCCGGCCGCGCCTATCGCATCGAGATCGGCACGCGGCAGGTCGCGGGCAGCGTGACCCGCATCAAGCACCGGATCGCCGGTCCCGGCGCGCCGCCGGTTGCGGCCGGCACGCTTCGCGCGGGCGATCGCGGCCGTGTGAACCTGTCGCTGGCGCAGCCCGTCGCCTTCGAGCCGTTCCGCCGCAACCGGGCGCTCGGCACCTTGGCCGTCGTGGATGCGCAGAGCGGCCGTGCGACGGGCGTCGGCACGATCGATTTCGCCCTGCGCCGCGCGGCCAACATCCACCGGCAGGCGGTCGACGTGAGCAAGGCCGCGCGCGCCGCCGCCAAGGCGCAGCGCCCGGCGCTCCTCTGGTTCACCGGCCTGTCCGGTGCCGGCAAGTCGACCATCGCCAACCTCGTGGAGAAGCGCCTCTTCGCGCTCGGCCACCACACCTATCTCCTCGACGGCGACAACGTGCGCCACGGGCTGAACCGCGACCTCGGCTTCACCGCGGCCGACCGGGTGGAGAACATCCGGCGCGTCGCCGAGACCGCCAAGCTCATGGTGGACGCCGGGCTGATCACGCTCGCCTCGTTCATCTCGCCGTTTCGGGCCGAGCGGCAGCTGGCGCGCGATCTCCTCGCCGAGGGCGAATTCGTCGAGGTCTTCGTGGATGCGCCGCTCGGCGTCGTGGAAGCGCGCGATCCGAAGGGGCTTTATGCCCAGGCGCGCGCCGGTCGCATCCCGAACTTCACCGGCATCGACAGCCCCTACGAGGCCCCGGCCGCGCCGGAACTGCACCTCGAGACCCATCGCCGCTCCGCCGACGAACTCGCGGACGAGGTCGTCGTCTATCTCGATCGGGCGGGCTTTCTCGATGCGGGCGACCGCTAGAGCGGTGTCCGACCGGGTGGGATGGTCGGCACGAGGGTGATGTCGCCTCGTGGCAAGACGCGGATGGAGCGATGCCGTCGTCTTGCGACCGACGGGCAACGCCGGCGCGGGGCGGGCGTCCGAAGAACGACCGTTCGGCGCGGTCGGAACGCGCTAGACCAGCAACGCGACGTTGACGACGGCGAGCCACAGGATGGCCGACAGCGCGAGCCCGACGGCCAGGCCCCGCGCCGGGCGCAGGACATCCGGGCATTCCACGTAGGCCTTGGCCGCGGCGCGCCGGAGGAGAGCGGCAAGTTCCAGCGATCCCGTCATGGATGAAGCCCTTCGCTCGATGCCGGTCGGTGCAAGGTTAACGGATCGCGCCGCGCCTGTCGCCTAAACTCGCGTTCAGGATGTCGTCGATCCGCGCCGCGCCCAAAGGTCGGGACGACGCTGCGCCGTCAGCCGCTCGGCCGCTTCGCGGCGCCAGCGTGCCACCGCGCCATGATGGCCGGAAGCCAATACCGCCGGGATCTCCCGTCCCTCCCACACCGCGGGGCGCGTGTAATGGGGGTGCTCCAGGAGCCCGTCCTCGAAGCTCTCGGTCTGGCCGGACTGGGCATTGCCCATGACACCGGGCAGCAGGCGCACCACGGCGTCCAGGAGAACCAGCGCCGCCATCTCGCCGCCGGACAGGATGTAGTCGCCGATCGAGACCTCTTCGAGCGCCCGCGCCTCGATCACCCGCTCGTCCACGCCCTCGAACCGGCCGCAGACGATCACGGCGCCCGGCCCCGCCGCGATCTCGCGCACGCGCGCCTGGTCGAGCGGGCGCCCGCGCGGGCTCATCAGGAGGCGAGGCCGCTCGTCGCCCGCGGGCGACGCCGCGTCGATCGCCTCGGCGAGGACGTCGGGCCGCAGCACCATGCCGGGCGATCCGCCGGCCGGCGTGTCGTCCACGGTGCGATGCCGTCCGATCCCGTGGTCGCGGATCTGGCGCGCCTCCAGCCGCCAGTCGCCGCGCTCCAGCGCACGACCGGCGAGCGAAACGCCCAAGGGGCCGGGAAACATCTCGGGATAGAGCGTCAGGACGCTGGCGTGAAACGGCATCGCGGGGATCGCTCTGGTCAGGCGAAGGGCTCGACCGAGGCCGTTTCGATCAGCTTCAGCTGCAGTTCCCGGACCTCGACGGTCTTCAGCGCATCGCGCCACACGGTCATGTGCGCCGCCTTGCCGTGGGCGTCGAGCGCCTCGCGGCTTTCCCATTCCTCGTAGATGCGGATGAGGCCGGGCTCGCGAAGGTCCTCGGCGAAGGCGTAGACGATGCAGCCGGCCTCGGCGTTGGTCGTCGCGACGGTCGCGCGCGCGACCTCGCGAACGGCGGCAAGGCCCTCGGGCGTCAGTCTCAAGATCCCGGCAACGACGATCATCGGCTCGCATCCCTCCAGCGCGGCCGTCGGTCGGCCCGCGTTCCCGTCTGGCCTATCGCGTGCGCCGGTCGCGCGCAACGCGACGTTCGCCGGACGACCACGGGCGCGCGGAATGACGCGCTGCAGCATCGTTCTTGACGTCGCTCCACCGGAGACGGCAAAGATAAGGATGTTGCCGCCTAACGGACAGAGGATGTCGCGCATGCCTTGGATCGCTTGCCGCCTGTCCACCCTCGGCGCAGCCCTATTCGCAGGACTGGTCGTCGCCGCCCCTGTCGCTGAGGCCGGCGAGCCGTACAGGCTGCAGGTCGGCGATACGATCGACTTCTCGATCCTCGGAACGCTTCCCGTGGCGCGCAAGATCATGATCGACCAGGATGGCACGATCAGCATCCCGCTCGGCGGCCGCTTTCCCGCCGCCGGCCTGACGATCGAGGCCCTGCGCGAGAGCGTCGCACAGCGCCTGCGAACCGTGTCCTATCCCGCCGGCGTCGACGCGCAGGGCGCGGCCGTCTGGAGCGTGATCTATCCGGAAGGCGTCCTTCTCGACATCGGCGAGTTCCGCCCCGTCTACGTCTCGGGCGACGTCCTGACCCCGAGCGCCCAGCCGTTCCGCGCGGGCCTCACGGTGGCGCAGGTCGTGGCGGTCGTCGGCGGCCCGAGCGTGTCGCGCTCGCGCCAGGACCATTCGCTGGATAGCGCAGCGCTCGGCGAGGAGGAGACCGAAACCTTCTCCGCACTGTTCCAGGCGCGCCTCCAGGTGGCGCGGCTGGAGGCGGACCTGGCGGGACCGGGCGAGCCGGACCTTGCCGCGGTTCCGGCGGACGGGATCGAGCCGGCGCTGGCGGAGCGGTTCCGCACGTTGGTGCGCGAGCAGCTGGCCGCCCGCCGCGACGACCGCGAAAAGACGCGCGACAACCTCCGCACGAGCATCGCCGGGTCCGTCGCGCGCCTCGGTTTCCTCCGGCAGACGCAGCGCAATCTCGAGGACGAGACGCGCAACTACGACGACGAGATCAAGCGGGTCGAGGAACTCCTACAGAAGGGACTGACGCCGATCGACCGGCTGCGGGCGGCGCAGCGCGGCGCGCTTCTCGTCTCGACGCGCTCGCTCGACACGCTGTCGGCGATCAGTCAGGTCGAGCGCGACGTGACCGACCTCCAGCGCGAGCTCGTGAAGCTCGACGACACGGCGCGGATAGACAATCTGGCGGCGCTCCAGGTCGCCTCGGCCGGGGTGAACCA
The DNA here is from genome assembly GCF_001423245.1 of Aureimonas sp. Leaf324. Lineage (GTDB taxonomy): Bacteria > Pseudomonadota > Alphaproteobacteria > Rhizobiales > Rhizobiaceae > Aureimonas. The sequence goes on along the minus strand of NZ_LMOH01000029.1, from coordinate 68,439 downwards.
GGCCGAAGCCCGCATCGCGGGCCTGCGCGACAAGGCGCGCATCGTCTCGGGGGTGGGCGACGAGCCGGAGGCGATCCGTTACTTCATCACCCGCGCGACGGACGGAACGTCCACCCGGCGGGAGGCCGAGGCGAGCGCGGTGCTGCAGCCGGGCGACCTCGTCGACGTCGTGCTGATGGAACCCGCAAGCCAGCCGGCCCCCGTCACGCGCACGGTCGCGCTGGCGAGCCCCGCCGTTTCGAGCCTCCATGCACCGGATTCTCTCGCCGAGACAGCGGCGATGCCGGCGCCGGCGGCGTCGGGCCGCGTGCCGACACCGACGCCGGCCCTTCGCTAGGGCGTTGTCCGACCAGGTCGGATGGTCGGCACGACAGTGAATTCGCCTCGTGGCACGGCGCGAGGATCGAGCGATGCCGCCGCCTCGCGACCGAGGGGCAAAGCCGAAGCGGAGCGGGCGTGCGAAGGACGATGACGACCGTTCGACCCGGTCGAAGGACGGTCCGCAGCGGCGATCAGCCGAAGATCAGGGCGCCGATGCCGGTCCAGATCACCGCGGACAGGCCGAGACCGAGCATGATGCCGCGCGCGGGTTTCAGCGCCTCGGGGGCCGGGGCGACGGCCGCGCGCTGACGACGGCGGGACGGGTTGGCCGACAGGACGGAAGCGGACATGGCGAGTTCCCCGATGGATCTGACGCCAGAATGGCTGGCCACCGGCTAACGCATCCCGTCAGAAATCCGTCGAATTCGATGCAAACCCCGTTTTTCAAAGGCTCGCGAGCCGGAAACGGCCAGGGCGGTCAGCCGCCGTCCGGCCGCATCGTACCGAACCAGGCCGAGAGGATCGCGCGCGCCGGCTCCGACACGGCGCCGGCCAGGACCGGCTCGTCGCGGCCGCAGCGAAACAGCGGCGCGCGGCGGTCGGCGAAGGCGATGGCCCGCTCGAGGCCGGAACCCGTGGGACCCGCGACGTCCTGCGCCGCGCCCGCGACGCAGCCGGGACTTCCGTCCGTCGGAACCTTGACGACGACGAGGAGATCGGGCGCCGCGGCCACGGCGTCCGGAAAACGGTAGCGCAGGACCGCGGCGAACGGCCGGGCGCCCTCGAGCCGCCAGGTGACGGAACGCCCGAGGCGGCCGCCGGCGGGCGGTGGCGGCAGGAAGTCCACGGGCTTTGCGAGCGCCACCTCGCGCGCCGTCTCGGGTCCGCGCAGGAACACGTCGGTTCCGACGAGACCGGAGCAGCGGAGCGGAGCCCCCTCGCCGGCGCCGCCCTCGATGGGCTGGCAAAGGCTCGGGATAAGCGGCGAGACCGCTCCGGTGATCGCGGATGCCGGCGCGGCGGCCGGTTGGCCGGTGAGGACGCCGAGAACGAGAAACAGGGGATGCATCGACGGTTCTCCCGCTCGATCCTCAATCACTCACAGTTCGAGCATGCCTTCGATCAGGATCGTCACGGCACCCCCGATGAGGACGCACCCCGCCCCGCCCGCGCGCACGTGGACGCGCCCGAGACGGCCGATCGCCGTCCCCTGCGCTGCCGTGTATCGATCCGGCAGGCGGCCTTCGGCTTCCAGCCAGCGCGCCAGCGCCGCATTGAGCGAGCCGGTGATCGGATCTTCCTTGATGCCATGCCAGACGGTGAGCATGCGCACCTCGACGTCGGCATCCCCGCCGGGCGCATGGGCGCCGATCAGGCCGATGCGGCGTTCGATCGGGAAGCTCGCACCGCGTGCGTCGGCGGCAAGCACGGCCTCAGCGCTCTCCAGTTCGATCGCGTCCCAGGTCGGTCCGTTGTCGAGCCGGACGGCCCGGCGGACGGCGTCGGACGGAATGCGCAGCGCCGCCAGCGTCTCGGCGAGGCGCTCGGGCTCCATCGGCTGGATGCGGGTCGGCGGCGCGACGAAGGCCGGCACCGACCCGCCGCGGTCGATCTCGACGATGCCGATCGCGCATTCCTGGCGCACCAGCACGGCGTCGCGCGGTGTGCCGCCGGCATGGAGCCATGCGGCGCAGCTGCCGAGCGTCGGGTGCCCGGCGAAAGGCAATTCGCCCGTGGTGGTGAAGATGCGCACGCGGTAGTCGGCCACATGCGGGTCGGTCGGCGGCAGCAGGAACGTCGTCTCGGCGAGGTTGGTCCACGCGGCGAACCGCTGCATGGCGTCGTCGTCGAGCCCCGCCCCGTCGAGCACGACGGCCAGCCCGTTGCCGCGGGTCGCAACGTCCGAAAAGACATCGCACTGAATGAACCGACGGCGCATGGCTTGGCCCTCCCCTTCGTCTCGCCCGTTCCGGCTTATGCGCCGTGCCGGGGGCGTCGTCCAGCCGAGCCCGCGTGCAGCAACTCGACCTCGCTGGCGGCATCCACCATTGCTCCTCGCATGACGCCAGGATGATCAGCCGTGACAAGATCGATCGCGCACCAGCAATACTAATGCAGACAGAGTATTAAGGCGGCGGTGCGATCCTGCCCCTCCAAGAAGATCAAAGGGGGAAGCGTCCGCACCATGCGTCTTACGATTTCGCGCAAGCTCGCCATGCTCATCGCGCTCGCCGCGATGGGCAGTCTCGCCGTGATGGCGGTCCAGCTCATGGAACTGCGATCGACGATCTGGGCCGACCGCGAGCACATGCTGCAGATGCAGGTCGAGGCGGCCGTTTCGGTGATGAAGCACTTCGCCGAGGAGGCGGACGCGGGACGCTTGACGCAGGACCAGGCGCAGACCGCCGCTCGCGAAGCCGTGCGCAACGCGCGCTACGGCAAGGGCGAATATGTCTTCGCCTTCCTGCCGGACGGCACGCGCGTCATCCACGGCGACCAGAAGCTGGAGGGCAAGAGCGGCTGGGACGAGCGCGACAGCAACGGCCTCTACCACATCCGGGCGTTGATCGCGAACGCGGCGAACGGCGGCGGCTTCACCAGCTACTATCGCACCCGCGTCGGCGAGGACGTGGCGCAGCCCAAGCTCTCCTTCACCACCCAGTTCGCGCCCTGGAACTGGACGGTCGGAACCGGCGTCTACGTCGACGACCTCGAGACGCTGTTCCGCTCCTCGCTCTACAAGGCGGCCGGCTGGAGCGCGGTGATCCTCGCCGCGCTGTGCGGGGCGGCCTTCGCCATCGCCGGCTCGATCTCGAAGCCCGTGATCCGCCTCACGGCCGACATGCGGCGTCTGGCCGAAGGCGACAAGTCCGTCGAGGTCTCGGGCCTCGGACGCCGCGACGAGATCGGCGCCATGGCCGAGACGGTGCAGGTGTTCAAGACCGCCGCGATCGCGAAGGAGCGTCTGGAGGCCGAGGCCGAAGCCTCGCGCATGGCGCAGGCATCGACCCGCGAACGCCAGGCGGCGATCGACAGCGCCCGCGCCGAGGACCTGCGCGCCTTCGTCCACCTCGTCGAGACCAGCTTCGAACGCCTCGCGTCAGGCGACCTGACGGTGCGCATGGACGCGGGCGTCGCGCCCGAGTTCGAGCCGATCCGCCAGACCTTCAACGCCTCCGTCGATTCGCTGGAGACGGCGATCGGCGCGGTGGTCGGCGCGATCGGGACGATCCGCCTCGGCCTCGGCGAGATTTCCAACGCGTCCAACGATCTCGCCCAGCGCACCGAGCAGCAGGCCGCCAATCTCGAGGAGACCGTCGCGGCGCTCGGTGAGGTGACGCGTGCGGTCAACGGCACCGCCGAGGGCGCCTCCAAGGCGCAAGGATCGGCCGCCGCCACGCAGAAGAACGCCGAGGCCGGCGGCGCGGTCGTGGCGCGCGCGATGGCCGCCATGGCGGAGATCGAGGATTCCTCCGGCAAGATCAGCCGCATCATCGGCGTGATCGACGAGATCGCCTTCCAGACCAACCTTCTGGCGCTCAATGCCGGCGTCGAGGCGGCGCGAGCCGGCGAGGCGGGACGCGGGTTCGCGGTGGTGGCGCAGGAAGTGCGCGGACTCGCCCAGCGCTCGGCCGAGGCCGCCAAGGAGATCAAGACGCTGATCTCGGCCTCGGGCACCCAGGTCGATGCGGGCGTCGAGCTCGTCACCGCCTCCGGGCGCAGCCTCGAGCAGATCATGGGCGAGGTCGCCGACATGAACCGGATCGTCGGCCAGATCGCGGGTTCGGCCCGCGAGCAGGCAGTGGCGCTGCGCGAAGTGTCGACCGCCGCCGACCAGATGGACAAGGTCACGCAGCAGAACGCGGCGATGGTCGAGGAGACGACGGCCGCCGCGCAGGCGCTCTCGGCCGAGACCGAGCAGCTCGCCGCCCTTACCCGCCGCTTCCGCACCCGTGCCGGGGGCCTCGCCGCCGAGGCGGCGCCCGCGCGCGCTCCGCATCGCCCGGTCCCGGCGACCTCGCGGCCGGTGGCCCAGATGCGAAGCGTCGCTCAGGCGAAGGCAAGCTCCCATGCCGCAGCGGCCGAGGACAACTGGGAAGAGTTCTGAGACCGCTCGTCCGCCGCGCTATCGCGAGCGCGGCGAGCGCGGCGTCGGCCGCCAGTCGGGCGGCGCCATCTCGAAGCTCTCGAACCGGAAACCCGGCGCGACGGTGCAGGTGACGAGCGTCCATTCCCCGAGGCTCGTCGCCGTCTGCCACCAGCCCGCCGGGACGGTGAACTGGGGCGCCTCGCCGGTGAGGATGCCGGGCCCCAGCCGCTGGGCCGAGGCGTCGTGCCCGTTGGGCGACACGGTGATGACGAGCGGCGCGCCAGCATGCCAAGCCCAGGTCTCGGCCGCATCCGTCACGCGGTGCCACTCCGACGTCTCGCCGAGATCCAAGAGGAAATAGATCGCGGTCGAGCGCGCGCGCCCCGTCTCGTCCGTGGCGGTGTCGCGGAACGTCTCGCGATACCAGCCGCCCTCGGGATGGGGTTCGAGCTTCAGCGCCGCAATGACGTCGCGCGCCCTCAATATCCGTTCCTCTTCTGGCGAAGCGCCGCGAACACGGCGACGGGGTCCTCGCCCGCCATGCCGAAGGCGGCCTGAAGCTCCGGGTCGTCCGCCCTGAGGAACGGGTTGGTGCGCTTCTCGCGCCCCAGCGCGACGGGCAGCGTCGCCTCGCCCCGCACGCGCAGCGCCTCGACCTCCTTCACCCGCTCCTGCAGGAGAAGGTTGCCGGGATCGACGTCGACCGCAAAGCGCGCGTTGGTCGCGGTGTATTCGTGCCCGCAATAGAGCAGCGTCTCGTCCGGCAGCGCGCGCAGGCGCTGGAGACTTGTCCACATCGTCGCCGCATCGCCCTCGAACAGCCGGCCGCAGCCGAGCGAGAAGAGGGCATCGGCGGCAAACAGCGCGTTGGCGCGCGGGACGAAGTAGGCGACGTGCCCCGCGGTGTGGCCGGGCGTGTCGATCACCTCGACGCCGAGCGACCCGATCTCGAACCGGTCGCCGCCGCGCACACCTCGGTCGATGCCGGGAATGCGGTCCCGCTCGGCCTCGGGGCCGATGACCTCGGCCCCGAACCGCGCCTTCAGCGCCGCGTTCGCCGCGACATGGTCGCCGTGGTGATGGGTGGTCAGGATATGGGTCAGGCGCCAGCCCTCGCGCTCCAGGGCTTCGAGGATCGGCCCCTCCTCCGGCGCGTCGATCGCGATCGTGTTTCCCGCCTGCGGATCGTGCAGGAGAAGACCGAAATTGGTCTCGCGGCAGGGAAACTGCCGAATCGGATACGCTGACATCGCAAACCTCGCGCCTTGGCCTTGCCCGCGCTAGGTAGGGCGCGAGCCCTGCACCGGGAGAGCGGATGACGACCGTGAACGCCGACATCGTGGACCTGCGCGATTTCTACGCCTCGCGGCTCGGCGATGCCTGCGTGCGCTCGCTCGCCATGGCGCTCGGCACCGTGTGGAAGCCGATCCGCGACGAGCGCCTCGTCGGGCTCGGCTACGTCACCCCCTATCTCGACCGGCTGACCGGCGAGTCGGAGCGCACGCTCGCCTTCATGCCGGCCGCGCAAGGCGCGGTGAACTGGCCCCTCGACCGTCCGTCGCTCGCCGCCCTCGTCCACCCCGCCGAACTGCCGCTCGGCGACGCGGCCGTCGACCGCATCCTCATGGTGCACGCGCTGGAGTTCGCCGAGGACCCGGCGGAGATGCTGGGCGAGGCCTGGCGGGTCCTCGCGCCCGGCGGGCGCCTCGTCATGGTGCTGCCGAGCCGCGGCGGAATGTGGTCGCGCTTCGAGCACACGCCCTTCGGCTCCGGCCGCCCCTGGTCGCGCGCGCAGGCGACCCGCCTCCTGCGCGACACGCAGTTCACGCCCGCCGGCTTCTCGGAGGCGCTGTTCTTTCCGCCATTCCGCCGCGAACGCCTCCTCAACCTCGCCGGCCCCTGGGATCGCGCCGGGCGCCGCTTCTGGCCGATCTTCGCGGGCGCGATCGTCATCGAGGCGGTGAAGCTCGTCTATCGCGGCATTCCCGTCACCAGCCGCGAGCGCAGCCGCATCCGCGCAATGCGCCCGGTCCTCGTGCCGCAGGGTCGTCCGGCGCTGCACCTCGAAAAGCCGCCCGAGGCACCCTAGCTCCGGGCCTCGGCCATCGATCAGGAGTGCATCCATGGAACAGCGCAGGCTCGGCCCCCATCTCGAAGTGTCCGCCCTCGGCCTCGGCTGCATGGGCATGTCGGAATTCTACGGCGCGGGCGACGACGGCGAATCGCTGTCCGTGATCCACCGTGCGCTCGACCTCGGCATCACCTTCCTCGACACGGCCGACATGTACGGCGTCGGGCGCAACGAGGAGCTCGTCGGGCGCGCGCTGAAGGGTCGGCGCGACCGTGTGGTGCTCGCCACCAAGTTCGGCAACGTGCGCGGAGCGAACGGCGAGCGCCTCGGCATCAACGGCCGACCGGACTACCTGCGCCGCGCCTGCGACGCCAGCCTGAAGCGCCTCGGGGTCGAGCATATCGACCTCTACTACCAGCACCGGGTCGACCCGAACGTTCCGATCGAGGACACGGTCGGCGAGATGGGCCGCCTCGTGGAGGAAGGGAAGGTGCGCTTTCTCGGCCTGTCGGAGGCCGGCCCCGAGACGATCCGGCGCGCGCACGCGACGCATCCGATCGCCGCCCTCCAGACCGAGTACTCGCTCTGGAGCCGCGACCCGGAGGCCGAGATCCTGCCCACTTTGCGCGAGCTCGGCATCGGCTTCGTGCCCTATTCGCCGCTCGGCCGCGGCTTCCTCACCGGCCGCTTCCAGACGCCCGAGGATCTGCCGGACGATGATTTCCGGAAAGGGAGCCCGCGCTTCTCGCCGGATAATTTCGCCAAGAACCTGAAGCTCGTCGACACGGTGAAGGCGATCGCCAAGCGGAAGAACGCCGCCCCCTCGCAGTTGGCGCTCGCCTGGGTGCTCGCGCAAGGCGACGACATCGTGCCGATCCCCGGCACCAAGCGAATGCGCTATCTCGAGGAGAACGCGGAGGCTGTCCATGTCGAGCTGACCGCCGACGATCTCGCCGAGATCGACGAGGCCTTCCCGGCGGGAGCGGCCGCCGGCGAGCGCTACCCGGAAGCGGGCATGAAGGCGGTGGGGCTTTGAACTGGGTTCAGGACCACCGACTTTCGAAGAGCGCCGGATCGAGACCGATCGGGCGTTCCTACAAAGCGATCGTGGTCAACGGCTTCTCGATACAGCGCTCGAAGTGCTGACCCATGGACCCGAAGGCACCCTCAATGTGGATGAAGCGGGCCCCACCGTCGGGAGTGACGTAGGCGACCATCGCGTCGAACTCCTCGACTTCCGAGAGGCTGCCGAGGCGATCTCGAAGTCGAGCGAGCCGATTCATATCCTGCGGATCGATCCTCGCGCCCAATCTCTGCATCGTCCGGCTTGGATAGGTGTATCCCCCGAAGAGACAAGCGGTTCGCCAGTTTCCTCCGTGGATTGTCGAGAGGTCGAGGCCATCGGCATCCGTTGCGCCCTGACGGGCCCTTTGGACGGCCTGTCCGAGTTGTTCTGCAATCCGGGCGTAGTCGGGGTTGGCGCGGTCGAAATAGGTGTGGTCGCTACTGATGACGCCGAGAAGGCCGAATAGAAACAGTCCGACGCACGGCACGGCCGAAACGACGCGCTTCGCACCGCGCAGACCGAATACGACCCAGCCAAACAGAATGGCACCGATGAGGGCGAACGAGATGCCGCTGACCTGCATCGCCTCTTGAAGATCCTGTTCCGTCCCGCCGCCGGTCGCCAGCGCGAACACGGCGACGCCGGTCAGAAAGAATAGCGCTGGAACGGTCGCAAGACCCACGACGATGCGAAACATGTGAATCAAAAATGCCGAGATCTCATCAAAACTCATGACGTCGGGATATCCGCCTGGCAGAGACGACAATTTTCGGAACCGGATACCGTCGCACTTTCGAACTTTCGGTCTCCAGTCTTCCGACGGGGCGGAACGGCGCCCGACAGACACGCATTCGAAACCATCCAGTTCCACACGCAAAAATGACACGGGGTCAGCGTTTCAGGACGAACACCGCCTGCTGTCCGAAAAGGTTCCAGAACCACCAGGGCATGCTCAGCCCCAGACGTTTGCCGGTCGAATCCAGCGCGATCGCGCTTTCCACCTCGGCGCCGACCTCGCGCGTCAGTTCGATGAAGTCGCGGATGGTGCAGAAGTGGATGTTGGGCGTGTCGTACCAGGAATAGGACAGGCTCTTCGTCACCGGCATCCGCCCCTTGAAGAAGAGCGACGAGCGCACCGACCAGTGGCCGAAGTTCGGGAACGACACCACGGCGCGCCGGCCGATCCGCAGGAGTTCGGCGAGCACGAGCTTGGGGTTGTCGGTCGCCTGGATCGTCTGCGACAGGATCGCATAGTCGAAGGCGGCATCGGGATAGTGGACGAGGTCGCGGTCGGCGTCGCCCTGGATCACCGACAGGCCGCGTCGCACGCAGGCGTTGACGCCCGGCTGCGACAGCTCGATGCCGCGCGCGTCGACCCCGCGCCGCGCCTGCAACAGTTCCATCAGCGAGCCGTCGCCGCAGCCGATATCCAGAACCCGGCTTCCCGGCTCGACGAGTTCGGCGATCGTGCGCAGGTCGACGCGCGCGCCGGCGTCCTCGAACGCGACGCCCGGCGTCGTCGGCACGGGCCGGCTCTCCACCGCACTCATCGCAATCCCCTCGCCTTGGCGGCCGCCGACACGAAGCCCTGCACGGCGCCGGTGAACTCCGGCTCGTCGAGCAGGAACGCGTCGTGGCCCTTGTCTGTCTCGATCTCGACGAAGGAGACCGAGGCGGCGTTGGCGTTCAGCGCATGGACGACCGCCCGGCTCTCGCTGGTCGGGAACAGCCAGTCCGACGAAAAGGACACGAGGCAGAAGCGCGTCTTCGCGTTTCTGAAGGCGTCGGCAAGCCGCCCGCCGTGCTCGGCCGCGATGTCGAAATAGTCCATGGCACGCGTCAGGTAGAGATAGGCGTTGGCGTCGAAGCGGTCGACGAAGGTCATGCCCTGGTGGCGGAGATAACTTTCGATCTGGAAGTCGGCCTCGAAGCCGAAGCCGAGCTTCTCGCGGTCCTGCAGGTTGCGGCCGAACTTGCGGTGGAGCGCGGCCTCCGACAGGTAGGTGACGTGCGCGGCCATGCGCGCGACGGCCAGCCCCTTGTGCGGCCGCGTGCCGGCCTGGAGATAGTGCCCGCCGCGCCAGTCGGGGTCGGCCATGACCGCCTGCCGCCCGACCTCATGGAAGGCGATGTTCTGCGAGGAGTGGCGCGCGCCCGTGGCGATCGGCAGCGCCGCGAAGACGCGGGCCGGATAGGCCACCGTCCACTGCAGCACCTGCATGCCGCCCATCGAGCCGCCGATCACGGCAAAGAGCTGGTCGATGCCGAGGCGATCCATCAGCATGGCCTGCGCCCGAACCATGTCGCCGATCGTCAGCACCGGCAGGTCGAGCGCGTAAGGAAGCCCCGTCGACAGGTCGACCGAGGCCGGCCCCGTCGAGCCCATGCAGGAGCCGATGACGTTGGAGCAGACGACGAAGAAGCGGTCGGTGTCGATCGGCTTTCCCGGCCCGATCAGGCTCGTCCACCAGCCGGGCTTGCCCGTCACCGGGTTGGGGCTCGCCGCGTACTGGTCGCCCGTCAGCGCGTGGCAGACGTAGATCGCGTTGGATTTGTCGGCGTTGAGCTCGCCATAGGTCTCGTAGGCGATGTGGAAGGGCGAAAGGGTGCGGCCGGCGTCGAGGCGCAGCGGCTCGTCCTCGCCGAAGAAGGCGACCTTCGAGGACGGCTGGCGTGCCTCGCGCGCGCTCAGGGTTTCCTCGTTGGCGGGATCGGCGATGATCGACATGGCTCGTGCTATCGCCGACCGTCCCGCAGCGCAACGGATTGTTGCGCCGAGGGCGCCCCGGACCATGGATCGGGATCGTGCGAACGGTTCCGGAACGGCCGGAAGGATCCGGACGCGACCGATCGCGGGCCTATCGGCCAGGGCGTCGACGCACTCCGGCGGTCAGATCCCGTCCGCCCGAAAAGGTTGGATGAGCGAGGTCATCGGGTGCGACGGCCGGGCTGAACCTTGCCGACCCGACACCCCCTCTCCCAGGTCTGCGGCACCCTCCCGTCTCGACAGGGCGGGCCGTCGGGAGTATGCGCGGGCGCATGTCTCCCACAGGCCGACCGTCAGGACCCGCCATGACCAGCCTTCCCGCGCGCCCCCAGCCCAAGCCCGGCGTCCTCGACATCGAGGCCTATGTGCCGGGCAAGAGCAAGGCTCCGACGGGCGTCAAGCTGCACAAGCTTTCGTCCAACGAAACGCCGTTCGGCGCCTCGCCCGACGTGCAGGCGGCGCTGCGCGACGTGGCGGCCCATCTCGAACTCTATCCCGACGGGCAGGCCGGCGCCTTGAAGGCGGCGATCGCCGAGGTGCATGGGCTGGCCCCCTCGCGCATCCTGTGCGGCAACGGATCGGACGAGCTTCTCGGGCTTCTCGCGCAGGCGTTCCTGTCGCCGGGCGACGAGGCGATCCACACCGAGCACGGGTTCCTCGTCTACGACATCTACATTCGCGCCGCCGGGGCGACGCCGGTGGTCGCGCGCGAGTGGGACGAGCGCGCCGAGGTCGACGCGATCCTCGCCTGCGTCACGACACGCACGAAGATCGTGTTCCTCGCCAACCCGAACAACCCGACCGGCACCTATCTGCCGGAGACGGAGATCCGCCGGCTGCATGCCGCGCTGCCGGGTCACGTCCTCCTCGTTCTCGACGCGGCCTATGCCGAATACGTCCGGCGCGAGGACTACGAGGCGGGCGAAAAGCTCGTCGCCGCGTTCGACAATGTCGTGATGACGCGCACCTTCTCGAAGATCCACGGCCTCGCGGCGCTGCGCATCGGCTGGATGCTCGCCCCCGAAGCCATCGTCGACGCGCTCGACCGCATCCGCGGGCCGTTCAACCTCAACGCCATGGCGATCGCCGCGGGCGCCGCCGCGATCCGCGATCGCGACCATGTCGAGAAGACCGTCGCGCACAACGACGCGTGGCTCGAGCGCTTGGCGCGCGAGCTGCCGGAGCTCGGCCTCCGGGTCACGCCCTCGGTCGGCAACTTCGTGCTGGTCCACTTCCCCGACGAGGCCGGCCGCACCGCGGCCGATGCCGACGCCTTCCTGACCGAGCGCGGCTTCATCCTGCGGCGCGTGGCAGGCTATGGCTTCCCCAACGCGTTGCGCCTCACCGTCGGCTCGAGCGAAGCCAACGAGGGCGTCGTCGCGGCGCTGAAGGACTTCCTCGCGCAATGACCGAACCGCTCTTCGACAAGATCGCGCTGATCGGCATCGGCCTCATCGGCTCGTCGATCGCGATCAACATCCGCGACCGGGGCCTTGCGCGCCACGTCTCGATCGCCACGCGCCGCGAGGCGACGCTGCGCCGCGCCGAGGATCTCAGGCTCGGCACGAGCTACCATCTCGATCCGGCGGACGCCGTGCGGGATGCCGACCTCGTGATCCTTTGCCTGCCGGTCGGCTCGTGCGGCGCGGCGGCGGCGGCGATCGCTCCGGCCCTCAAGCCGGGCGCGATCGTCTCGGATGTCGGCTCGGTGAAGAAGGCGGTGGTGGACCAGATGCAGCCGCATCTGCCGGCCCACGTCCATTTCGTACCAGGCCATCCGATCGCGGGCACCGAGCAGTCCGGCCCGGACGCCGGCTTCCTCGAGCTTTTCGAGAATCGCTGGACGATCCTCACCCCCCTGCCCGAGACCGACGAGGGGGCGACGGAGCGATTGCGCGCCCTGTGGCTGGCGACCGGCGCCATGGTCGAGACGATGACGCCCGAGCACCACGACCTCGTGCTCGCGATCGTCTCCCACGTGCCGCACCTCATCGCCTACAACATCGTCGGCACGGCCGCCGACCTCGAGACCGTCACGCAGTCCGAGGTCATCAAGTTCTCGGCGTCGGGCTTTCGCGACTTCACCCGCATCGCGGCGTCCGACCCGACGATGTGGCGCGACATCTTCCTCACCAACCGCGAGGCGGTGCTGGAGATGCTCGCCCGCTTCTCGGAAGACCTCGCTTCGCTCCAGCGCGCGATCCGCTGGGGCGACGGCGATGCGCTGTTCGACCTCTTCACCCGCACGCGCGCCATCCGCCGATCCATCGTGCAGGCCGGCCAGGATACGGAAGAAGCGAACTTCGGGCGCCTCAAGCCGCGCAAGGACCCGTGGAACGAGGCCGGCGCGCCCGGCGAATAAGGACTTCGATCAGATGCGCGGCAGGCGGCCGAGGGGAATGAACCCGAGGCGCGCCTCGCCGTCGCGCACCGCAACGTCGAGCACCGTCTGGCCGTTCTCCTGACGCCCGACGAGACCGATGCCGCCCGCGATCGTGGACGCGATGCCGGCCGTGCCGGGCACGAGCACCGAGACGAGCTGCGCGATCGCCTGCGGGTTCTGCAGCCCCAGGCGGAAGTCGCCCGAAATCTCGCCGGTCTGCGACACGCGGAACGGGCCGGAGACGTCGACCGTCGCCCCGACCGACGAGGTGAGGCGAAGCGTGCGGATGAGGCCGGCTTGCCCACGCAGCGCCGGGCCGATCCGGCCGCCCGGCACCCCGTCTCGCAGCCAGTCCGCCGCCCCGTCGACGGTGAGGTCGGCCGCGAGATCGAAGGCGGGAATGTCGCCGATCGGCGGGATGGTGGCGACGACGCCCGTATCCGACAGGGCGAAGTCGAGCCCCGCCCCGTTCTGGCGGGCATGTGTCTCGAGCCGCGCCGAGCGGGCGAGCGGCGTCAGCGCCCCCGCCTCGCCGACGGCAGACAGGACGGGCTGGTCGACCGCGATCGAGACCCGCTCCATCCCCTCGCTCCAGAGGCTCGTCGAGCCCTGCGCGAGCGACCAGTTCATCTCCATCGTCGGAAGGTCTGGAACCGTGGCGCGCAAGGGGCCGGCGAGTTCGGCGACGATGTGCGAGGGCTGGTAGACCTGCGCCGCGGTGCGCAGCGAGCCGGCCGACAGGCGGATGCCGTTCTCCGGCGCGTCGACGCCGACGCTGTCGCAGGAGAGGCCGATGCGGAAGGGGTAGCCGAAGACGCCGCGGTTGTCGCAGGTGATCGTGGTGCCGCCGCCCGCCGCGGCATCGAGCGCCGAGGCGACGTGGCGGTCGAGTTCGCCCGCCAGCCAGTACCAGGCACCGGTGAGGGCGGCCGCCAGCACGACGACGAGGATCGCGACGCCCGCGAAGACCCTGCCCGCGCCGGAGCGACGGCCCGTTTCCCCATCCGCCCTTGACCTTGCCATCCCGGCATCCTTTCTGCACGGCCGAACCGGCGCCTTCATGAAGCGCCGGGAACGGGAATGGCAAGAGCGATGGACGATTTGTGGGTGTTCGGATACGGCTCGCTGATCTGGCGGCCGGGCTTCGAGTACGAGGAGCGCGCCAAGGCGCGCCTCGCGGGCTTCCACCGCTCGCTCTGCATCTACTCCCACGTCCATCGCGGCACGCCCGAGCGGCCGGGGCTGGTGTTCGGCCTCGACCGCGGCGGCTCCTGCGTCGGCATGGCGTTCCGTGTCGCGGCGAGCCGCGCCGAGGCGACGATCGCGTATCTTCGCGAGCGCGAACTCGTGACCAGCGTCTATCTCGAGACGACCCTGCCGGTGCGCCTTCTCGACGGACGGCCGGTGCGCGCGCTCGCCTATGTCGTGGACCGCGGCCACTCGCAATATGCGGGCCGGCTGTCGGTGGAAACGGCGGCAGCGCTCGTCGGCCGCTCGCACGGCCAGTCCGGCGCCAACCGCGACTATGTGTTGTCCGCGCTCGCCGAGATCCGCGCGCTCGGCCTCAGCGATCGCTGGCTCGAAGGCGTCGCCGCGCGGCTCTAGAGCCCCTGCGTGCCGGCCGGCGCGCGCTCCTCGACCACCGGATGGGGATCGGGATCGGCGAGGAGCCGCGTCACCAGATCGCTCTTCGGCAGGTCCGGCCGCTCGGCATAGGCGCGCTTGACGAGGTCGAGCGAGCGGGCCTCGATCCGGTCGCGCAACTCCCCGATGAACGGCTCGCGCTCCAGCCCCGGCGGGATCGGTTCCAGGAACTCGGCCCGGATCGTCCCCGGCTCGCGGCGCACCGCCTGCCGCGGCCAGAACAGGCCGGAATTCAGCGCGACCGGCACGACGGGGAGCCCGAGCTCTGCGTAGAGGTAGTGGATGCCGGGGCGATAGTTCGGCGCGGTGCCGGGCGCCGAGCGGGTCCCCTCCGGATAGATCACGATCTGCCGCCCCTCCGCCACCGCCTTGCGCGCGCCGGCCAAGAGCGAGGGCAGGACGGCCGCGCGGCGGGAGCGGTCCACCGGGATCATCCCGAGATTTTGCGCATACCAGCCGAAGACCGGAATGCCCATCAGCTCCTTCTTGAGGATGAAGGTCGGCCGCTCGACCGCCAGAAGCAGCGCGATCACGTCCCAGAAGGACTGGTGCTTGGCGGCGACGATGCACGGGCCGTGCGGCACGAGGTCCGCCTTCTCGACCACGGAATGCGTTCCCGCCACATGGCGCAGCAGCCACAGGCTGTTGCGGGCCCAGCCTTTCACCGTCCGCCAGCGGGCTTCTTCCGAGCGCAGGAAGAACACCGGCAGGTTGATGAGGAGTTGTCCGATCAGGTGCGTGTAGAACAGGACCTGGAACAGGACGGAGCGCAGGGTGATCATCGGGCGAACGGCTCGGCAAGTGCGGCGACCCATCGGCGGGCGCCCTCTCTTAAGGGGTGCGGTGGCGCGAGGGAAGCCGGGGGCCGCGCCTAGTCCGACCGCTCGGCCACGCGATGATGCGTGCTGCCGCCCAAGGTCGAGAGATCGACGCCCGTCGCCAGCCGCGCCTTCACCACCAGCACCTTGGCGTATTCGGTGACGAGAAGGCGCAGGCCGAGCCGCGTCGGCCAGCCATCCCGCCGCCAGAGCTTCTCCGGCGACACGGGATAGGGCACGATCGCCGGCGGGTCCGACACGCCGCTCATTTCGAGGAGCGAGCGGGGAATATGGTAGTCGCTGGTGACGAGCAGCAGCCGCGCGAAGCCGTGCTCCTTGGCCCAGCGGGCCGTCGCCTCCGCATTGCCGATCGTGTCCATCGCCTCGTAGTCGAGATCGACGCAGCAGTCGATCAGCGCCATCTCGGTGCCGGTGGCGCGCGCGATGGCGCCGGCGCTCGTGTCACGGTTCACGCCGCTGATCAGGAGCCGCCTCCCCTCGCCCTCGCGCAGGAGCCCGATCGCCTTGCGCAGGCGCTGCTCGCCGCCCGTCAGCACCACGATTCCATCGGCATGGGCGGCGGTCGGCGGCGCGGAGAGGGCCGCGACGTCGCTCGCGAACCGCGCGAAGCCGCCGACGAGATAGGCGCCGCTCGCCAGGACCGCGAACAGCACGAGCCATGCGATGCGGCGCGGCCAGCGGCTGCGCCGTTCCTCCAGTGCCCTCACCGCACCGCCTCGCGTTCAGAGCGGTCGCTCGTATTCATTCTCATCCGTCCACCGGCGACAGCATGTCGATCGCGGCCAATTGGCTGGTGACCGTGATGCGGGAGGTGAGTGCGGTCAAGACGCCGATCAAGACCACCAGCGCCGCAGTGCCGCCATAGCCCCACCAGGAGATGGCGAACGAGCCGAACAGCGCGCTGATCTGGTCGGCCTCCGGCGTCGCCTGGTTGGCGCGCGTCCACTGGCCGATCGCCAGGAACACGAGGAAGGCGCAGGCGCCCCCGGTCACCGCGCCGATCAGGCCGAGTTTCAGGAAGTGGCGCTGGAACTCGCCCGCGATGAAGCCACTGCGCGCGCCGACGAAATGCAGGACCTCGATGATATGGCGGTTGCCCGTCATCGCGCCGCGCGTCGCGAAGACGACGGTGAGAACGGTCGCGATCATCACGAGGCCGAGGATCGCGATCCCGATCAGCACCGTCGCATGGGCCATGGAGACGAGGCGTGAGACCCAGGCGCGGTGGTCGTCGAGGCTCGCCTGGGGGACCACCGCGCGCACCGCTTCGCGCAGGCGCTGGAAGTCGGGCGGCGAGCGCTCGTCGATGCCGACGATCACGAGGCGCGGCACCGGCAGTTCGTCGAGGTCGAGGCCCTCGCCGAGCCAGGGCTCCAGAAGCCGGCCGGTCGCCGCGTCGTCGAGCGCGCTCGCCGACACGACGCCGGGAACGGCCAGCACCGTCTCACGGACTTTTGCCAGCGCCGCGGCCATGTCGAGACCTTCGTCCGGCCGGATCTGCACCGTCACCTCGCGCGCGATCTCGCTCTGCCAATCGGCCGCCGTGTCGGCGACGAGCGTGACGGCGCCGAGCGTCAGGCTGGCGAGGAAGGTCATGATGGCGATCACGGTGAGGAGCGCGCGGCCCGCGACGTTGCCGGGCGGCACGATCGGGGTCGGCCGCGCCTCGGCGCGCGCGCGCCACCACGCGAGAAGGGCGCGCGGATCAGTCATAGATCTGCAGCCTCCCCTCGGCGAGGATCAGGCGGCGCGCCTCGACCTGATCCATCAGGCCGAGGTCGTGGGTGGCGATGACGACCGCGGTGCCGGTGCGGTTGAGCTCCATGAACAGACGCAGAAGGCGGCGGGCGAGCGGCGGGTCGACATTGCCGGTCGGCTCGTCGGCGAGGAGAATGTCGGGCCGGTCGATGAGGGCGCGCGCGATCGCCGCGCGCTGCTTCTCGCCGCCCGACAGCACGACGGGCGAAGCGTCCATGCGCTCGCCGAGCCCCACCCACTTGATGAGGTCCTCGACGTCGCGCCGGTAGCTCGCTTCCTCGCGCCCGCGCACGCGAAGGGGAAGCGCGACGTTCTCGTAGGTCGTGAGATGGTCGAGCAGGCGGAAATCCTGGAACACGACGCCGATGCGGCGGCGGATCGCCGGCAGGTCGGTGCGCTTGAGGGTCGAGGCGTCCTTGCCGAGCACGGTGATCATGCCGCGCGTCGGTTTGAGCGCCAGGAACAGCATGCGCAGGAGGCTGGTCTTGCCGGCGCCCGACGGGCCGGTCAGGAACTGGAAGGACTTCGACCGGATCTCGAAGGTCAGGTCGCGCAGGACTTCCGGTCCCATGTCGTAACGCAGGCCCACGTTCTCGAACCGTATCAAGCCGCCCCGGCCTCCCTGTCTCATCGGCGCCGCGCGGCGCCGAACCCCGTCCCTGATCCATCATTCCGGCCGCATTCGGGCCGCGTTCTCGATCCCACAAGCTTCCGTTAACCATAGGAGCTTACCGAATCCTGACCTGTCGCGCCGATCTCGCGCGCGATCCCCATTCGGAAGGAGGGCGGCATGGAGCCGATCCACCGCGAAACCCGCCGCAACCGGCATCAGGACGACTGGCGCAACGCCCGCGGCCTCGTGATCGAGGGCCACGTCGTATCGGGCGGCGCAACGGGCGGCCGCTCGTCCTTCGCATCGCCGTCGATGCCCCGCTGGGGCGCGGCGCTGGAGGCGGCAGCCCGGTTCGCGCCCGCAACGCCGGGCCTGACCCGTTTCGCGCTGCCGGCCGGCGTCGCGCTGGCGGCGCTCGCCGTCTTCGCGCTCCTGCCGGGCGAACCCGTGCGCCACGGGACAGCTGAGACGGGCGTGCGCGTCGCCGCCGCCCCGCAGGTGGTCCGATGATCCGGGTTCGCGGGCGCGAACTCGAGGTCCTCTTCGGCGAGGAGGCGATCGCGCGCGAGATCGACCGGATGGCGGCCGAGATCGCAGCCAAGGAGCCGGAGAATCTTCTGGTCGTCGCGGTGCTGAAGGGCTCGTTCGTCTTTGCCGCCGACCTCATCCGCGCGCTGCATCGACACGGCGTCGCGCCCGAGATGGAGTTCATTTCGCTCTCCTCCTACGGCGCGGGCACCGTCGGGGGCGATGTCAGGATCGTGCGCGACGTCGAGGGCGCGATCGAGGGCCGCAAGGTGCTGATCGTCGACGACATCCTGGAATCGGGCCGCACGCTCCTTTTTGCGCGCGACCTGATGCTGAAGCGCGGCGCCACGGCTTGCGAGATCGCCGTTCTCCTCGACAAGAAGATGAAGCGCGCGGCCGCGATCGAGGCGGAGCATGTCGGCTTCGACTGCCCCGACGTCTTCGTGGTCGGATACGGCATGGACGTCGGCCACGCCTTCCGCGAACTTCCCTTTGTCGGCCGGGTCGTGGACTGAACACGAACCGGGGACATTTAAGGCTCTGCGCGCTTTCGCGCGTGGAGCCGCAGCGTCGCTGACGCGTTGTCGCCTCCAATCGGATCAGGAGACGACGCCAATGCCCAAGCCGTCATGGATCACCCTCGCCCTGGTCCTGGCGATGGGCAAGAGCGCGCTCGCAGCGCCCCCGATGCCCGACCTCTCGGAAAGCGCGATCAACGGGGCGAGCTTCGAGGACTGGACGGCACGGCAGCAGGCCGCCGACGCCGCGGCCGAAAACCCGGCCGACCAGCCGGCCGACGGCGACGACGACGCCCCGGTCGAGGACGGCGACGAACCCGCCCCGCCGACGGGCTCCGAGACGGCAACCCCGACCGCCGAGCCGCCGACGGAGGCGCAAGCCGAGCCCGAGGACGCGCCGGACCCGTTCATGATCCGCGTCCAGGTGCTTCTCGACCGCGCCCATGCGTCGCCGGGCGTCATCGACGGCCGCTCGGGCGGCAACACCGAAAAGGCGATCCGCGCCTACGAGGAGGCGCACGACATGAGCGTCGACGGCGTGGTGGACGAAGCGCTCTGGAAGGCGCTCTCAGTGGACGGCGGCGCAGCGGTGAAGACCTACCAGCTGACACGCGAGGACATCGACCAGCGCTACATCTCCGAGATTCCGTCGGACTACGGCGCGATGGCCAAGCTCGACTGCCTCTGCTACCGCGGCCCCGCGGAAATGCTCGCCGAGCGGTTCCATATGGACGAGAAGCTGCTTCTCGCCCTCAACCCCGGCGCCGACTTCAAGTCCACCGATACGAAGCTCCTCGTCGCCGACCCCGGCCCGCCGCCGGAAGGCAAGGTCGATCACATCATCGTCGACAAGTCGAAGGGCGAACTCTTCGCCTTCGACGCCGACAACCGCGTCCTGATGTCCGCCCCCGCCACGATCGGCTCCGACGACACGCCCTCACCGAGCGGCACGATGAAGGTCAACGGCAGCGCGCCGAACCCGACCTACGAGTACGATCCGGACAAGAACTTCCAGCAGGGCAAGAACAAGAAGAAGCTCACCATCCCGGCCGGCCCGAACGGTCCCGTCGGCGCGATGTGGATCGACCTGTCGAAGCCGACCTACGGCATCCACGGCGCACCCGAGCCCTCGCAGATCGGCAAGACCGGCAGCCACGGCTGCGTCCGCCTGACCAACTGGGATGCGGAAGCGCTCGCCAAGCTCGTCCAGCCGGCCAAGACGACGGTCGAGTTCAAGGGCTGAGGGCGCGCGGAGCGCCTTCACCAACGGTTAGCCCTGTTCGGTAAGGGTTCGGACAAGGATCGCCCCGCATACTCCGTGCCACGGACCGGGTCTTGCCCTGTCCGGCCGGTGCTTTCCGGCGCATGCGAGGAAGAGGACACCATGGCCCGAATCTTGATCGCCGAGGACGACACCGGCATCCGGCTTCTGGTGGCGCGTGCCCTGCGCCTCGAAGGCCACGAGGTGCTGGTCGCCGAGGACGGCGAGATGGCGGTGGACATTCTGGCCGAGGAGAACGGCGCGTTCGATCTCCTCCTGTCCGACATCCGCATGCCGGGCATGACCGGCATCGAGCTCGCCCACGCGGCGCATGCGACCTTTCCCGATCTGCCGATCCTCCTGATGACCGGCTATGCCGAGCAGAAGGAAGCGGCCGACGATCTGTCGGCCTTCATCCTCGGTGTCGTCGAGAAGCCCTTCACGATCGCCGAGATCCGCCAGCGGGTGGCGCAGGCGCTGCGCGGCTCGGCCGCCACCACTCAGACGGCCGAACCGCTCCGCCGCTATGCCTGACGCGTCACGCCTTCCGCGCCACGACGAAGAGGCGCGGAAAGGCAAGGAGCCGCCGCCCGTCGGCGCGCGGCGGGTAACGCCGGTCCATTTCCTGCGTGTAGCGCCGCGAGAACGCCGCCCTCATTGCCGCGTCCAGCGGGTCGAGAAACGGCTTCAGCCCCGTCGACGTGAACCAGTCGGTGATCGCCTGCGGCGATTCCATCGGGTGGTTGTAGACCGTCGTCCAGACGTCGACCTCCGACGCCTCCGACGCCAGCCAGTCGTAGTAGGCCTCGCGCGGGGCGATGGTCTCGCGCGCCTCGTCCATCGCGCCGAGAACCGCCGAGAACGGCACGTCCGCCGCGATGTCGCGCATGGCCACCTGCGAGGAGTCGCCGAGATTGTCGGGGATCTGCGCGGCGAGGAGGCCGCCGGAGCGCACATGCGAGAACAGCGCCGGTAAGAGCCGCGCGTGGCCCGTCACCCATTGCAGGGCGGCATTGGAGAACAGGAGATCGAAGGAGGCGCCCGGCGCGAAGGCGCCGATGTCGGCCCGCTCGAAGCGCACGCCCGGCAGGCGTCGGCGCGCCGCCTCCAGCATCGCCTCCGACATGTCGTAGCCGATGATCTCGGCCTCCGGAAAGCGCTCGACGAGGAGTGCGGTAGAGTTTCCGGGGCCGCAGCCGAGGTCGGCGATCCGCAGGCCCGCACCGCGCCTGTCCCCGCCGATCCGGCACCGGGCGAGAAGATCGCGCGCCGGCCGAGTGCGTTCGTCCTCGAAGCGGGCGTAAAGACCCGGGTTCCAGTCGGCCATGGCGGGTGATCCTTCGGGCGCGTCAATGCCCGCTTTTACGCCCGCCTCGGCCCTCCGCCAACCCGTCCTCCGCCCGTTAGGGGGTCTGGAGCAGACGCTCCAGGTATTGCCGCTCCTGCTCGGGCGACAGCTGACGGCCGAGGCGATCGCGGATCTGGTCGAGGATGCGGCGCGCACGCTGGATATCGATCTCGTCGGGCACGCCGACGTCCTGCCCGAAGTCCGGTCCCTGCGTCTGGCGCTCGCGACCGAGCGGATCGCGGCCCGAGCGCTGCTGGCCGGGCGCCTGCCCGAACTGGCCGGGGCCACCCGGCTGCATGCCCTGCCCCGGCTGCTGACCCTCGCCCTGCCCCTGCATCGCCTGCATCTGGTTCATCGCATCCTGCGCCCCGCGGCGGAGCGCGTTCATCGCCTCGCCCTGCTGGCCGACGGCCTCGCCGTCGTCGCCCTGCCCGATCGCGCCCTCGGCGCGTCCCATCGATTCGCCGGCCTGGCCGAGATCGTCGCTCGGCTGCAAGCCTTCGCGGCGCATCGCCTCCTGCAGGGCCTGGAGGTCCTTCTGAAGCTGACCCTGCTCGGCCTGCAGGCGTTCCTGCATGGCGCGCAGCTCTTCCGCCGTCATCGGCGCCTGCTGCCCTTGCTGGCCCTGCTGAGGCTGCTGGCCCTGCTCGCCCGGATCGCTGCCGCGCTCGTTCTCCATCTGGCGGCGCATCTGCTGGCGGCCGAGTTCGAACGTCTCGTCCATCAGCTTCTGCTGGCGCTGCAGCATCTCGCCGAGCTGGTTCATCTGCTGCTGCATCGGGCTCTGCTGGCCGGCCTGCTGCTGGCCCTGGTTCGGGCGCATGGCCTGGAGGCTGTCCATCATCTCGCGCAGCTCCGACAGGAGCTGCTGCGCGGCGTCCTTCGACCCGGAACGGGCGAGGTCCTCGATCTTGTCGAGCATCCGGTCGAGGTCCTGCGGGCGGATCTCCTGCGCTTCGCCCATCTGCGACAGGCTCTGCGGCGGCATGTTGCGCATCGCCTCGGCCATGGCCTGCATGTATTCCTGCATGGCCTGACGCAGCTCCTGCATGAGCTTGGCAATCTCCTCGTCGCTTGCGCCGTTCTCGAGCGCCTGGCTGAGCTGCTCCTGCAGGTCGCGGAGACGCCGCTCGGAAGCGCCGAGATCGCCGTCCTCGATGCCGACGGCGATCTGCCAGAGGAAATCGACCGCCGAGACCAGCGTCTCGTCGTCCGGCGCGTGGGCGATGCGCTCGCGCACCGCGCGCAGCGCCAGATAGTGCGAGGGGTTCGGAATGAACTCGTCGCCGCGCAGCGTGATCGCGTCGAGCATCGAGACGACGCGCGGCACGGCGTTGGCGTCGAGCGCGAGGATTCGACGCTGCTCGACGACGGCACGCGCCATCGGGTCGGTGAAGCGGCGCTCGGGCAGCGTCACCTCCAGCGGCGGCGTCTCGCCGACCTGTCCGGCATCGTCGCGCACGGTCAGCGTCAGCGCCGCGCGCGTGCCGGCATAGGGGCTGTCGGCGAGCGCGAGGCTGGTGCGCCCTTCCGCCTCGCCCGCGCGCCGGCGCGGCAGGGAGAGGGCCGGCTCGGGCGGCGCGATCAGCGGCCGGGCGCCCGGCGCCACGGGCTCGCGCGTGGCGAGCTTCGCCTCGCCCGACGCGACGCCGTAGTCGTCGCTCACCGCGAAGGCGAGATCGAGCGAGCCGTTGCGCCCCGGCTTCGGCTCACCGCGGAAGGCGACGGTCGGCGCATGGTCCGGGGTGACCGAAAAGGTCCAGGCGCCGAGTTCGCGGAACGTCGTCGCAATGCGCGCGGTGCCGCTGGCCTGGAGGGGAAGCTCGTACTCGCCGGCCACGGGCGCGTCGGCGTCCTCGAGCGCCGCGGCGTCGGCCGGCGCCTGTCCTTCGGGCACGACGGGCGCGATCGGCGCCCCTTCGCCGCCCTCCGGCCGGAACGTGACGTCGGTGCCGCGCCGGTCGGAGACGCGCAGCGACAGGACGGTGCCTTGCGGCACCGCGATCGGGCCGGTCGGGGCGGCGTCGGCGCTGAGAAGGATCGGCGCGCGGCCGGTGTAGCCCGGCGGCGTCGCCCAGGCATCGACCCGCACGCCCGCGACAAGCGCGGTCTCGAACGGCGCCACGGCATTGGCGATGCGCCCGCCGCGCGGTCCGAAGGAGAAGGCGAAACCGGTGACGACGAGGAGCGCCAGGACGGCGCGCAGGCCGTAGGGGTCGATCGCATAGGTGCGCGTGCGCGGACCCGAGGCGCGCAGCCCCCGAAGCCGCTCGGCCATGCGGCGCTGGTGTTCGCGCCAGAGCGCGGCGGCGAAATCGTCGCCCGCCGGCACCCGGTCCTCCTGCGCCTGGAGCGGCTGATGCTGGAGCGCGCTGTCGGCTTCGACGCGGCGTGCGACTTCAACCTTGGTGGGCAGGCGCACGTGCCGCGCGCCCCAGAGGATGGCGAGACCGCCGAGAGCGAGGACGACGAGAAGCGCGACGCGCGGCCAATCCGGCACGGCGGCAAGAATGCCGAACCATGCGAGGACGAGGAAGATGCCGATGAGCGCCACGAGACGCACCACGACCGGCCAGATCCGCTCGACCAGAAGCGCGGCAAAGGCCGCACCGCGCACGGAGGCGGTGCGCGCCATGTCGAAGCCGGAGGTTTCAGGACCCATGAAGCCGCTTTCGAAACGGGCGGGCCGTGCCGCCGCCGGCTCCGGGCTCCGCGCCTCAATGCCGAGGGCGCCGCCGGTGCACGATGGCGCGGGGCGTCCCTCAAGTCATTCAACAGACTAACAGCTTTTGAGGCGAAGGCGAGGCGCCGACGCGGGCGTGATGCCGCGCCGGCAGCCGGCAGTCAGAGCCAGGGCGGCAGGCGGTCGAGCGCGATCAGGGCCTCGACCTCCATGCGCGGGCGCACCACGGCATAGGCGTCGTCCTTCACCAGCACCTCGGGCACCAGCGCCCGCGTGTTGTAGGTGCCGGACTGCACGGCCCCATAGGCGCCGGCCGAGGCGACGGCGAGAAGATCGCCGGCGTTCGCGGCCGGCAGCGAGCGGTCCTTGGCGAGGAAGTCGCCGCTCTCGCAGACCGGGCCGACGACATCCGCGGTCACGAAATCGGCATCGCCCGTCGGCTCCACCACCGGCCGGATCTCGTGCCAGGCCTCGTAGAGCGTCGGGCGGATCAGGTCGTTCATGGCGGCGTCGACGATCAGGAAGGTGCGACCCGGCTCCTCCTTGCGGTAGATCACCGAGGTGACGAGAATACCGGCATTGGCGGCGATCAGCCGGCCCGGCTCGAAGATCACCTTGGCGCCGAGATCGCGCACATGCCGTTTGACGATCTCGGCATAGGCCGGGGGCCCAGGCGGCAGCTCGTTGGACTGGCGGTAGGGCACGCCGAGCCCGCCGCCGAGATCGATATGGGTGATGTCGTGGCCCCGCCCGCGCAGGCGGCGCACGAGTTCGGCGAGCTTGGCGAAGGCAAGGTCGAAGGGCTCGAGCTCGACGATCTGCGAGCCGATATGCATGTCGATGCCGGAAACCGCGATGCCGGGGAGCGTCGCCGCGAGGTCGTAGATCGCCTCGGCGCGCTCGAAGGCGATGCCGAACTTGTCGGACTTCTTGCCGGTCGAGATCTTCGCATGCGTGCGGGCGTCGACGTCCGGGTTGATGCGGAACGAGACATGGGCGGTGCGCCCCGTGGCGAAAGCGCGCGCCGAGATCGCGTGGAGCTCGGGCTCGGACTCGACGTTGAAGCAGAAGATGCCGGCGTCGAGGCCGGCGTCGATCTCGGCCGCCGTCTTGCCGACGCCGGAGAACATGATCGTCTCCGCCGGAATGCCGGCGGCAAGCGCGCGCGCGAGTTCGCCGCCCGACACGACGTCGGCGCCGGCACCCAGCGCCGCCAGCGTCTTCAGCACCGCCTGGTTGGAGTTCGCCTTCATCGCGTAGCAGACGGTGGCGTCGATGTCGGCGAAGGCGTCGGCGAAAACGCGGTAGTGCCGCGTCAGCGTCGCGGTGGAATAGCAGTAGAACGGCGTGCCGACGTCGGCCGCGATCGCCCTGAGGTCGACGCCCTCGGCATAGAGGATGCCGTCCCGGTATTCGAAATGGTTCATGGCGTCGCCTTGGGCGGTCTAGTTCAGAAGGCCGTCGAGGACGAAACGCTTCTTGTCGGCATCGGGATTGGTGGTGACTTCGGTCGGCAGCACCGACCGGTCGCTGGCGAGCGGGGCGACCTTGGGCAGGCGCGCGGTGCCCGCCGCGTCCGGCACCACGGCGCGCGACACCTGCCCGTCGGCACGCGTTGCCACCGGGAAGGTCTTGCGCCCGCAACCGGCAAGCGCCAAGGCGGCGCAAAGGCCGAGACAGATCGCGTAAGCTGGCTTGGTCATGCTGTCCGGAACCCCGTCGCCCATGCTCCGGGCGCGCGGCCCGGCTTCCCCGTGCTTAGCGCGTCGGCGCGCCAATCTCTAGCCTTCGGCGGCGAGCCGCTCGCGCCAGGCCTTGGCCTGTGCGCGTACGCCGTCCGGCGCCGTGCCGCCGAAGCTCGTCCGGCTGGCGACCGAGGCATCCACCGAGAGGACCGAATAGATCTCCTCGCCGATCCGCGCCTCGATCGACCGGAGGTCGGCGAGCGGCAGATCCTCCAGCGCGACGCGCCGCTCCTCGGCGAGCGCCACGACGCGGCCGGTCACGTGGTGGGCCTCGCGGAACGGCAGTCCGAGTTCGCGCACCAGCCAGTCGGCGAGATCCGTCGCGGTGGAGAAGCCGGCGCCCGCGGCCGCGCGCATCTTGGCCGCGTTCACCTGGAGATCGCTCACCATGCCGGTCATCGCCGCGAGCGCGAGGGCCAGGCTGTCGACGGCGTCGAAGACCTGCTCCTTGTCCTCCTGCATGTCCTTGGAATAGCTGAGCGGCAGCCCCTTCATGATGGTCAGGAGCGCTACCAGCGAGCCGACGATCCGGCCCGTCTTGGCGCGCACGAGTTCGGCCGCGTCCGGGTTCTTCTTCTGCGGCATGATGGACGAGCCGGTCGAGAAGGCGTCCGACAGGCGCACGAAGTCGAATTGCGGCGTCGACCAGATGACGATCTCTTCCGCCAAGCGCGACAGGTGGGTCGCGCAGATCGCCGAGGCCGACAGGAATTCCAGCGCGTAGTCGCGGTCGGAGACGGAATCCAGCGAGTTGCGCGTCGGCTCGCGGAAGCCGAGCGCCTCTGCCGTGAGATGGCGGTCGATCGGAAAGCCGGTGCCGGCCAGCGCGGCGGCGCCGAGCGGCGATTCGTCCATGCGCCGCATCGCGTCCTGCACGCGGCCGCGGTCGCGGCCGGCCATCTCGACATAAGCAAGGCAATGGTGGCCGAAGGTGACGGGCTGGGCGGCCTGAAGATGGGTGAAGCCCGGCATCACGCTCGCCGCATGCTCCTCCGCACGCGCGAGAAGCGCTTCCTGCAAGCCGCGCAACGCCCGGTCGAGGTCCTTCGCCGCGCCCTTCACGAACAGGCGGAAGTCGACGGCCACCTGATCGTTGCGCGAGCGCGCGGTGTGGAGGCGACCGGCGGCCGGGCCGATGAGTTCGGCGAGCCGCGCCTCCACGTTCATGTGGATGTCCTCGCGCGCCTTCGAGAAGGCGAAGCGCCCCTCGTCGATCTCGGTACGGATCATCTCCAGACCGCGCCTGATTTCCGCCGCGTCTTCGGCCGAGATGATGCCTTGGTTCCCGAGCATTTCGGCATGGGCGATCGACCCGGCGATGTCTTCCCGGTAAAGGCGCTTGTCGAAGTCGATCGAGGCGTTGATCGCTTCCATGATCGCGCTGGGACCGGAGGCGAAGCGTCCGCCCCACATCTCGTTGCTCGTCGTCTTGTCCACGAAAAGGCCTTTCCTGCCGATGTCCGACCCGAAGCAGACCCCGTCCCCCGCCCCCCGGCCTTGGGGCACGAAGCGGATCTTGAGCATTGCGCTCGCCGGCGGACTGCTCGCCGGGGCCCTCGGCGTATACGTGATGGAAACGCGCTCTGGCAACGAAGCGGTGGCGGCCTGCCCGGCGGCGGCGGCCCTTTCGGCGGCGCTCGACGGGGCGGCGCGCGGCGAGGTCGCGGCGATGCGCCCGCTGGAGTCGCCGTTCGACGTCTCGGGCCTTGCCTTCAAGGATGGCGATGGCCGCGACACGAGCCTTGCCGCCCTGAAAGGCCAGTCGCTCCTCGTCAATCTGTGGGCGACGTGGTGCGCGCCGTGCCGGGCCGAGATGCCGGCGCTCGACCAACTCGAGCGCGAGGCGGGCGACGAGAGCTTCGCGGTGGTGCCGATCAACGTCGACATGGGTGACGACGCCAAGCCGCGCGGCTTCTATGCCGAGACCGGCCTCAAGTCCCTGCCCTACTACCGCGACGAGACGATGGGGGTCTTCAACGACCTGAAGCGCCAGGGCGTGGCGCTCGGCCTGCCGGTGACGCTCCTGGTCGACGCGGGGGGCTGCGCGCGGGCCGCGATGAACGGGCCGGCGGAATGGGCGAGCCCCGACGGCCTGCGCCTCATCGACGCCCTGAAGGGCGGCGGCGTCTGACGATCAGGCTTTCTTCAGGAACTCGGTGCGCAGCACGAGGTCCTTCACCTTCTCGGCCCGGCACTCGACGAGATCCGGGTCTCCGGTGAGGCGGATATTTTTCATCAGCGTGCCGCGCTTCAGCGTGACACTGGTGCCCTTCACCTTGAGGTCCTTGATCAGGGTCACGCTGTCGCCGTCCGACAGAGGCGCGCCGTTGTAATCGCGGGTCGTGTCGCTCAAAACGTCGGAGCCTTTTCAGCGCGTCGGGACGGGCGTCTCGCCGCGATAGTCGTAGAAGCCACGCTTGACCTTGCGGCCGAGCCATCCGGCCTCGACGTATTTCACCAGGAGCGGGCACGGCCGGTACTTCGAATCGGCGAGGCCGTCGTGCAGCACCTGCATGATCGACAGGCAGGTATCGAGACCGATGAAGTCGGCCAGCTGGAACGGGCCCATCGGATGGTTGGCGCCGAGCCGCATCGAGGCGTCGATCGATTCCACCGAGCCGACGCCCTCGTGCAGGGTGTAGATCGCCTCGTTGATCATCGGGATCAACACGCGGTTGACGATGAAGCCCGGAAAGTCCTCCGAGATCGTCATGGTCTTGTCGAGGCTGGCGACGAAGCCCTTGGACGCCTCGAACACGGCGTCGTCGGTGGCGATGCCGCGTACGAGCTCGACGAGCTTCATGACCGGAACGGGGTTCATGAAATGGATGCCGAGAAAGCGCTCCGCCCGGTCGGTGCCGGACGCCAGGCGCGTAATCGAGATCGAGGACGTATTGGACGCGAGGATCGCCTCGGGGCGAAGCACCGGGCAGACCTGCGCGAAGATGCGCCGCTTGATCTCTTCCTTTTCGGTCGCCGCCTCGATCACGAGATCGCAGGGGGCGAGATCGTTGACCCCGTCGGCGGGCTTCAGGCGCTTCAGCGCCGCCTCGCGTGCCCCGGCGTCCAGCTTGCCGGCGGCAACGAGCCGATCGAGACCGGCGGCGATCTTCTCGATCCCTTTCGTCGCGAGATCGAGGCTGACGTCGTAGAGCACGACGTCGTAGCCCGCCTGCGCGCTGACCTGCGCGATCCCCGCGCCCATCTGCCCGGCGCCGATGACGCCCACCGTCCGAATGCTCGTCATCGCGCCCTCCGTGTCCGTCCCTGTCAGACCTTGCCCCGTCAGACCTTGGCGGTCAGTTCGGGCACGATCTGGAAGATGTCGCCGACGAGGCCGTAGTCGGCGACCTGGAAGATCGGGGCGTCCTCGTCCTTGTTGATGGCGACGATGACCTTCGAGTCCTTCATGCCGGCGAGATGCTGGATCGCCCCCGAGATGCCGCAGGCGACATAGAGGTCCGGCGCCACGACCTTGCCGGTCTGGCCGACCTGCCAGTCGTTCGGGGCGTAGCCGGCGTCGACCGCCGCCCGGCTCGCGCCGACGGCTGCGCCGAGCTTGTCGGCGAGCGGCAGCATGACCTCCTCGAACTTCTCCTTCGAGCCCAGCGCCCGACCGCCGGACACGATGACCTTGGCGCCCGAAAGCTCCGGACGCTCGGAATGGACGACGGCCTCGGAGACGAACTTCGACACGGCAGGGTCGCTCGCAGCCCCGACGCTCTCGATCGAGGCCGAGCCACCCTCGCCCGCCGCCGCAAAGGCCGCGGTGCGCACGGTCAGCACCTTGATCTTGTCGGTGGAGCGAACGGTTTCCACCGCGTTGCCGGCATAGACCGGACGCTCGAACGTGTCCGCGCCGTGCACGGCGATCACATCCGACACCTGCATCACGTCGAGGAGCGCGGCCGCGCGCGGCAGTGCGTTCTTGAGGGAGGCGGTCGCAGGCGCGACGATCGCATCGTAGCTCGAGGCAAGCTGCACGACGAGCGCGGCCAGCGGCTCGGCAAGGTGATGGCCGAGACCGGGGGCGTCGGCATGCAGCACCTTGGCGACGCCCTGGAGCTTGGCGGCGGCCTCGGCGACAGGGGCGGAGCCCTCGCCGGCGACGAGGACATGGACGTCGCCGCCGAGTTGAGCGGCGGCCGTCAGGGCCTTGGCGGTCTCGCCCGAAAGGGTCTTGTTGTCGTGCTCGGCGATCAGAAGCGTGGTCATGGAACGGATCTCGCGAAAAAGAGGGAACGGGGCGTCGGTCGCGGGCGGCTCAGACCAGCCCGGCGCCCTTGAGGGCCGAGACCAGCTCGTCCACCGAGCCGACCTTGACGCCCGCCTGCCGGCCCTTCGGCTCGGCGACCTTCACGACCTCGAGGCGGGGCGCGAGGTCGACGCCGAACTCCGACGCGTCCTTCTCCTCCAGCGGCTTCTTCTTCGCCTTCATGATGTTGGGGAGCGAGGCATAGCGCGGCTCGTTGAGGCGAAGGTCGGTGGTGACGATCGCGGGCAAGGTGAGGCCGACCGTCTGGAGACCGCCGTCCACCTCGCGCGTGACGTTCAAGGTGCCGTCCGCCACCTCGACCTTCGAGGCGAACGTGCCTTGCGCCCAGCCGAGGAGGCCGGCGAGCATCTGTCCGGTCTGATTGCAGTCGTCGTCGATCGCCTGCTTGCCGAGGATCACGAGATCGGGCTTCTCGGCCTCGACGACACCCTTCAGGAGCTTGGCCACGGTGAGCGGCTCGAGGCGCCCGTCCGCCTTGACGAGGATGCCGCGGTCGGCGCCCATCGCGAGCGCCGTCCGGATCGTCTCCTGCGCCTGCGTCGGGCCGGCCGACACGACGACGATCTCGGTGGCCGCGCCCTTCTCCTTCAGCCGCAGCGCTTCCTCGACCGCGATCTCGTCGAACGGGTTCATCGACATCTTCACGTTGGCGAGCTCGACGCCCGTCCCGTCCGCCTTCACGCGGACCTTCACGTTGTAGTCGACGACACGCTTCACGCAGACGAGGATCTTCATGCGGGGCTTTCCCTGTCTTGGCCCGTTTCGAGTCGCGCTTCGGGCCGGCCTCTCAAGCTCCGACTGTCTTAAGGAGACGGCGAAGCGGGTTCAAGCGAGCGGATGGCCGCTCGGCTCGATGGATCGCGCTGGAAGCTATATTCCTTTGACGTAAAGGTCAAAGCGTTCAGCGGTTGGCGCCTGGCACCCAGAGGACGTCGCCGCGCCCGCCGTAATTGGCATGGCGCGCTGCGACGAAGAGGTAGTCCGACAGGCGATTGACGTATTTCAGCGCGGCATCCGAGACGCGCTCGCCCTCGCGGCGCGAAAGCTCGACCATGTGCCGCTCGGCCCGGCGCGCGACGGTGCGCGCGACATGCAACCGGCTCGATGTCGCGGTGCCGGCGGGAAGGACGAAGGAGTTCAGAGGCTGAAGATCGGCATTCAGCCGGTCGATCTCGCGCTCCAGCCAGTCGACCTGCGCGGCCACGATCGCCAGCCGCTCGAACGGCAGCGGCTCGTCGGTCTCGGGCGTCGCGAGGTCGGCGCCGAGATCGAAGAGGTCGTTCTGGATGCGCGACAGACTGGCGTCGAGGTCGGGCGAGGCGTCGAGGCGCGCGACGCCGATCAGCGAGTTCGCCTCGTCCACTGTGCCGTAGGCCTCGATGCGGAGATCGCTCTTGAGACGCCGCTCGCCGCTGCCAAGCGCCGTCGTGCCCTTGTCGCCGGTGCGCGTGTAGATCTTGGTGAGCCGAACCATGCGTGTGTCCCCGTCGCCGTGTCGCGCCGCATCTAGGACGCGGCCGGCGCACGTGAACGGCTCAGCGTGCGAAGTAGAGGGCGCCCACGATCACGGCGACCGCGATCGCCTGCAGCATGACGCGCGCGCGCATCAGCTTCTGCGAGGTGTTGCCCGGACCGCCGCGCATCATGTTGGCAAGGCCCATCACGAGGACCACGGCGACCGCGATCATGAAGATCACGGCGAGGATGGTGAAGATCGTCGACATCTGGCTTCTTTCCGGCTGCTGGCCGCTGGGCACGATATAGGCGTTCACGCGCGCGTGCGCGAGCACCGCGACGTCATGCCTCGCGGCCGCGCTTCCCAATGTTCAGCGCGCCGGTGGCCGCCGCGACGCCGCCCGCCGCCAGTGCCATGCCGAGAAGCTGCACCGCCGTGAGTTGCTCGCCGAAGAGAACGAAGGTCTGCAGCGCGGTGACGGCGGGCACGAGATACATCAGCGAGGCCACGCGCGAGACCGCCCCTTCGCGGATCAGGTAGAGAAGCAGGAAGATCGCCCCGATCGAGAGCGCCAGCGTCAGCCAGACGAGCGCGAGCACCATTTCGGCGGCCCAGTCGACCTGCATGGTCTCGAAGGCGTAGGCGGCCATGAAGGTCGGCAGCAGCGCCCCGACATACTGCACCGCCGTGCCGACGCGCAGGTCGAGGCTGCCGACGAACCGCTTCTGCCACACGGTCCCGAGCGAGATGCCGGCGACGGCGCCGAGCGCGGGCATCAGCTGCCCGATCGTGAAGCCGCCGGCGCCCCCAAGCTTGGGCGCGACCACGAGCCCGACGCCGAGGAGCCCGACGGCCAGTCCCATCCAGTGCCGCGCGGTGACCCGCTCGCCGACAAGCGAGGCGGCGAGAAGCGCGGTCAGGAGCGGCTGCAGCCCCGCCACCAGCGCGGTCACGCCGGCCGGCAGCCCGTGGCGCACGGCAAAGAACACGCCGCCGAGATAGAGCCCGTGGATCAGGCTGCCGGCAAAGGCGGCATGGGCGAGCCGCGGCACCGTCACGCCCTTGGCCCCGCGCAGCGCGAAGGCGGCCATCGGCACGAGGATCACGAGTGCCAGCGCGTATCGCATCGACAGGAACGTGAAGGGCTCGGCATGCGGCATGGCGTAGCGCGCGCCGACGAAGCCGGTCGACCACAGAAACACGAAGATGGCCGGAAAGAAGGGAAGAAGCCGGCGCAAGGCCCGAGGATCCTTATCATGGAGCGCCGCACGATCTCGCGATCGCTCTGGCGACAAGCCCGCGATACCAGCCGGGCGGCATGCGTCAACCCCATGACGCGTTCGATTGCGCCTCGCCTAGCCCGGTCTTGCGCGGTAACGGGAGGCACGATCCGCCGCAGCCGAGATGCCATGACGCTCGTCCTCTCCGTCGTCGCCCCGATCTTCATCCTGATCGCGCTCGGCACCCTGTCGGCGAAGTCCGGCTACCTGCCGGGATCGACCGGCGACGCGCTGTCGGGCTTCGTGTTCAAGGTCGCCGTGCCCGCCCTGATGTTCCGAACGGTCGCCACGGCCGACTTCGGCGGGGCGAACCCGCTCCTTCTCTGGATCGCGTATTTCGCGGGCGTTGCGCCGGTCTATGCCGCCGGCATGTGGATCGGAGGCCGCTTTGCCGGCACCGACCGTCGGGGCGCGGTGATCGCCGGCGTCTCGGCGAGCTTCTCCAACCTCATCTTCGTAGGCGTGCCGATGACCGAGCGCGCGTTCGGGCGCGAAGGGCTCGACGTCCTCGCCCTGCTGCTCGCGATCCACTTGCCGACGATGATGCTGGTCTCCACGCTGCTTCTGGAACGGGCCGCGCTCGGCGACGCGCGCGACCGGGGCGAGGCGGCCTCGTTCTCGCCGCGCCGCGTCGTCGGGCAGGTCGCGCGCAACCTGTCGCGCAACGCGCTGGTGGTGGGGCTAGCTCTCGGCGCGCTCTGGCGCTGGACCGGCCTGCCGCTCGACGGCCCGCACGGCGAGGTGGTGCGGCTGGTGGCGGGAACCGCCGGGCCGACGGCGCTCTTTGCGCTCGGCATGTCGATGGTGCGCTTTCCCGTCGGCTCCGACCGCTCGGCCCCGCTCGCCCTCACCGCGCTGGCGCTCCTCGTCCAGCCGGGGATCGTCTATGCCGTCGGCGTCGCGATCCTCCCGCCGCTGTGGCTGGCCGTCGCAGTGGCGGCCGCCGCCTGCCCCGTCGGCGTCAACGCCTATCTCTTTGCGACCTTCTTCCGCACCGGCGAGCGGCTGGCCGCCAGCGTCATCGTCCTGTCGACGCTTCTGTCGGCGCTGACGCTGACGGGATGGCTGGCGCTCGTTCGGTGAGCCCCGCCATGCGGCGGATGTCGGCGGGCAAAAGCCCGGCCTCGCGCAGCGCCCTGAGCGCCACGTCGCCCCGGCTCTTCGACAGCTTGCGCCCGTCCGGCCCGAGGACGAGGTCGTGATGGTGGTAGACCGGCGCGGGCAGGTCGAGAAGCGCCTGAAGCACCCGGTGTACCGAGGTCGAGGCCAGAAGGTCGCGCCCGCGCACGACATGGGTGATGCCCTGGAGGGCATCGTCCACCACCACCGACAGATGGTAGCTCGTCGGCGTCTCGCGGCGCGCCAGCACCACGTCGCCCCAGAGCGCCGGCTCGGCCGCGACCTCGACGGCCTCGCCGCCGCCGGTTTCCAGGAAGGCGAGCGGTCGCCCGAGCCGCCGCAGCGCGGCCGACATGTCGAGACGCCAGGCGAAGGGCGCGCCGGACGCGATTCTTCGCTCACGCTCCTGGCCGCCGAGCGATCGGTCGAGGGCGGGGTAAAGCGGCGCACCATCTGGATCGAGCGGCCACGGGCGCCCTTCGCGCGCCTCGAAGGCGGCGGCATGGCGGCGGATCTCGCCCCGCGTCATGAAGGCAGGATAGGCGAGACCTTCCGCAATGAGCGCGTCGAGCGCCTCGCGGTAGTCGTCGAAGTGCTCGCTCTGCCGGCGCACCGGCGTCTCAAAGGGGATGCCGAGCCAGGCGACGTCCTCCACAAGCATCGCCTCCAGCTCCGGCGTGCAGCGGACGGGGTCGATGTCCTCGAGACGCAGGAGAAGGCGCCCTCCGCTCGCAGCGGCGAGATCGGCATTCAGGAGCGCCGATGCGGCGTGTCCGAGATGCAGGAGCCCGTTCGGGCTCGGCGCGAATCGAAAGACGGGCGGAGCGGCGACCATGCTCCCCTATCTCACGCGGTCCGGGCGGCGAAAAGGAGCGGGCGATGATCAGGACACAAGGAGATGTGGAGCGCGACCTCGCAGCCCTTCTCGTGCTCGACGCGCGCCTTCGGCCGATCGCCGCCAAGGCCAGCACCGTTCCCCTTCGTCCCGGTTCGCCCGGTCTCGACGGCCTCGTCGCGACCGTGGTCGCCCAGCAGGTCTCGCGCGCCAGCGCGACCGCGATCCTCGGCCGCCTCGCGCGGCTGGTCGACTTGTCGGATGCGGACGCCCTCGCCAACGCATCCGACGAGACGCTGCGCGAGGCGGGGCTGTCGGCCGCCAAGATGCGCACGCTGCGGGCGGTCGCGGTGGCGATTCTGCGCGGCGACCTCGCGCTCGACCGGGTGGCGCTCATGCCGGCGGACGAGGCGGTCGCGGCGCTCGTCGCGCTGCCGGGCATCGGGCGCTGGACGGCGGAGTGCCATCTCCTCTTCGGGGTCGGCCATCCCGATATCTTCCCCGCGGGCGACCTCGCGCTGCGAATCGCTGTCGGCCGGGGCCTCGGGCTCGGGGAGCGGCCGCACGAGCGCGCGGTGGCGCAGGCGGCCGCCGCCTGGTCGCCCCACCGTTCGGTCGCCGCGCGGCTGTTCTGGGCCTATTACGCCGCACTCCTCCGGCGCGATGCCGCGCCCGTTGCGGCGCCGCCGGGCGAGGCGTGACGCCGCAGGGGCCCGACCTGTCTGTGCATGGCGTTTTGCAAGCGGCGCCAAAGGCTTCACAAAGGCGACACGATAGGCCACGATAAAGGTGACGCATATGAAACGTGCATGAGCATACGGTTTCGCAAAACCGGCTCCCGTTCTTGCGAAACCTCTGCCTTGCGTGAAGGAGAAGCTCCTTGACGATCGCAGTGCCGTCTTCCTTGTCTCCGGCGCTTGTCCTCAACGCCGACTATCGCCCGCTGAGCTACTATCCGCTGTCCCTGTGGTCGTGGCAGGACGCGATCAAGGCCGTGTTCCTCGACCGCGTGACGATCCTGGCCGAATACGACCGGGCCGTTCACAGCCCGACCTTCTCGATGCGGCTGCCTTCGGTCGTGTGCCTGAAGTCCTACGTGAAGCCGGCCCGGCACCCGGCCTTCACGCGCTTCAACGTGTTCCTGCGCGACCGCTTCCAGTGCCAGTACTGCGGCTCGCCGCACGAGTTGACCTTCGACCACGTGATACCGCGTTCGCGCGGCGGCCTCACCACATGGGAAAACGTCGTCGCCGCCTGCTCGCCCTGCAACCTGAAGAAGGGCGGCCTGATGCCGCGCGACGCCGGGATGCACCCGCACCAGACGCCCTACCAGCCGACGGTGCACGACCTCCACAACAACGGCCGGCAGTTTCCGCCGAACTTCCTACACGAAAGCTGGCTCGACTATCTCTACTGGGACACCGAACTGGAAGCCGAATAAAAGCCCGCGCGACACGCAAGTCGGCGGGCTTTTCTCGTTCAGGCGAAGCGATCGCCCCGCGCCAGCGCGCTGCGCAGGGCCAGCGCCGCGAGCACGGTGGCGATCAGCGCGTTCCAGCCCGCGAGCGACACGCCGAGGAGGCGCAGCGCCGCCTCCGAGCAGGAGGGCGGGCGCACCGCATCGATCGACGACAGGAGATCGACGGAAAGATCCACCGCGCCCGCCGCGGCGCAGTCTGCCGGCCCTGCCCAGAACCCCCACTCGACGCCGGCATGGTAGACGCCGAGCGCGGCCGCCCAGAGCATCAGAAGCCCGACCGCGAAAAGGAGGCCGCGCGTCACGACGGCCGGTGCACGGAGCTTTGCCGCCACGAGCGCCGCCAGCGCGACGGGAATGCCGATGTAGTAGGGCG
Organism: Aureimonas sp. Leaf324; assembly: GCF_001423245.1. GTDB lineage: Bacteria > Pseudomonadota > Alphaproteobacteria > Rhizobiales > Rhizobiaceae > Aureimonas. The sequence goes on along the minus strand of NZ_LMOH01000029.1, from coordinate 31,985 downwards.
TGCGCTGTTCGAGGCAGAGCGCGCAGGGCATGTATCCGCCGACGTGCTGGAACAGGAGCGCCCCCCCGACCGTCGCCGCCATGCCGCCCGCGAGCAACGCTGCCGAAAGGGTCTGCCGGAACCCCGTGCGACCCTGGAATGTGACCTGCCCCGCCATGCCTTTGGAAACTCCGCTCCGATGCCGCCGCGTCACGCCGCCCGCCTGCCGGGGCGCTATGGACGCATTCACGCTTTTCTGGCAAGAGGATCGCGGCGCGGCCAAGGCGGCGCCCGCTGCGGGCGTGGCGGAATTGGTAGACGCAGCGGACTCAAAATCCGCCGTCCTCACGGATATGTCGGTTCGAGTCCGACCGCCCGCACCATCCCCTTCCCAGCACGAGTGTGCCGAACGCCAAAGTTCTGCATTTTCCGCTACGAGTTCTGCATCCGCGTACGTCTGATCGCGACCCGAGCTGCGTCAAATACGCTCGGTGTGGCTATGGGGATGAGCATCGCCCGGCAGTCACTTCTGACCTTATCGTACTGGTTGCATAGAGTGGTAGAGCGCACGCATTGTGCCACCGCGCTGGCATCCCCCGTCGCTCCGAGATCGGCCAGAACCTGCGCCATCGGGCGAGCGACATCATCGAGTTCGCCAATGACGCTGGGCATCGGGGCGCAGGAATCTGGTCGAGGAGAAGCTTTTATGCGTCACCATACCTCGTCCCTCGAATCAGGCCATTCCTGATTGGCAAATCGAAGGCGTTCCCAGCTCCGCCGCCGCAGCTACCAGGCAAGATCGGGAATCTAGCTCGCCGGAGTCGCCCCGAATCGTTGGCGTTCCAGCACTCCAGGGAGCTTCAGGCGAGTGGCGGTTCACATTGGTAGGATCGCCGCGACGTTGCTATGCTCAGTGCGGGACGTAGCACGTCGAGACGACATCGCCGGTTGGGCCCGGCCTGGGTGTCGATCTCCCAGGACACGAGAGACGAGACTTGAAGCTAGCCTCGCCGGATAGCCTGCAAGCCAACGAGGTATTTTGTGGCCAATGAAGTCATATAGTTTTGCCGATTTATTCGCAGGGTGCGGGGGCTTGTCGCTAGGGCTGTCCCAGGCTGGACTGAAGGGAAAATTCGCCATCGAGCGCGATCCCATGGCGTTCGAAACCTTCTCTGCCAACTTCATCGAAAAGCCTGCGGCGGGACATGCCTTTGACTGGCCGAATTGGCTCGAGAAACAGGCCTGGGACATCGAGCAATTGCTCGCCCGCCACAAGGCCGACTTGGTCGGGCTCCGCGAGAAGATCGACGTCCTCGCGGGGGGGCCTCCGTGCCAGGGTTTCAGCTTTGCCGGTCGCCGCGTCGAGGAAGATCCGCGCAACCTCTTGTTCGAAAAGTACGTCGAGGTTGTCGACGCGCTGCAGCCGCAAGCGCTGATCCTGGAGAACGTGCCCGGGATGAAAGTCGCCCATGCGCGCAGGAACGTCGTCGAGCTGCCCGTCGCGGGCGAGCCTCTTGCGAAACCGAAGTCCTTCTATGACAAGCTCGTCGATAGCCTCGACGCCGCTGGGTACAAGATGGAAGCGATGCTGGTCGATTCATCGCGGTTTGGCGTGCCCCAACGCCGTTCGCGCCTCATTGCCGTCGGCATCCGCAAGGACCTGTGCGAGTGGCTAGAGGGCGGCATCGCAAGAATGTTCGAGTTGCTAGAGGAGGCACGCCTCGCGCAACTGAAGGAGCTGGGACTTCCCGAGGCGGTCAGCGCGTCGAGCGCCTTGTCGGACTTGGAGACCGTCGGTCGAACGATGGTCGATTGCACTGACCCGGAATCCGGCCGAGGATTTCGCGAGGTTAGATATTCCAAGCCGACGACGACGTACCAGCGGCTCATGCAGGCCGGCTGCGACGGTAAGATGGATAGCATGCGGCTTGCCCGGCACCGGGACGACGTGCGGGAACGGTTTGCCCGCATTATCGTCGAGTGTCGCAAGGGCGTGAGGATGGATGATGAAAGCCGCAAAACCTACGGCTTGAAGAAGCACCGGATCTATCCGATGGCGAGCGGCGAGCCGGCACCTACGGTGACGACGCTGCCTGACGACATCCTTCACTATTGCGAGCCGCGCATACTCACGGTCCGCGAGACTGCTCGGCTACAATCCTTCCCGGACTGGTTCGAGTTCAAGGGCAAGTTCACGACTGGCGGCGACCGTCGAACGAAGGAATGCCCGCGCTACACGCAGGTCGGAAATGCGGTGCCGCCGTATCTCGCCCGGGCAATCGGCGTGGCTGTCCGAAACCTGCTCCAGGAAGTCGCGATCACGAAATCCGTGTTTGGCGATCGAGCTGCTAACCGCGCAGTCGCGGCGACGGCCTAAGAGGGTATGATGATGGGGGAAGCGATCGAGGCGCCTTTTCCGGCGCAACTCTTGAATTGGTCAGGAAACCGGTCGGGCGGCGTGCGCCGCCTATTCGATGCTGGAAGCGGTCGGCCGGGCCAGATGGTTTTCGAGACGAACCTGCTGCACAGGCTCGAAGCCTGGGCTGGATCGATCGCTGCCGGGCCTGGCAGCGTCCCCCGCATTTTGTTGCTCGTCGGCGGTCCTGGGAATGGGAAGACCGAGGCGATCGAATCGACCGTGGGGTGGCTCGACTCGGCACTCGCCGCCGGCGGAAAGATCGCCGACGAACTCAAGAAATCCTTCTTCCCGCCGGAGGGCACGCCCGTCCCGCGGCTTGTCAGGGTGGATACTGCGCACCTTGGCCCCGGTTCACGCACGCTCGGGTTGTCGATCGTGCAGGACGCCTCGGCAGTGGTGGGCACGACCGGCAAGCAAGCTGCGCAACTGCTGCTCGATGAACTCGATGAGATGCAAGCGGCGGGCCCGACTGAGGCATATTTGTGCTGCGTGAACCGCGGCGTGCTCGACGATGCCCTGATCGAGGCGATCGACAATGATCGGGACGCATCGCGCCGCTTGTTGGAAGCCGTTACGCGCGCCGTCAGCCTCGCCCCGGACGCGCCCTCCTGCTGGCCCCTTGCTGGCTTTGCCGAAGTGGCCGTATGGCCAATGGATGCTGAATCCTTGTTGCTGACGCCTGTCGCAGGTGGCGAGGAGCCCGCGCGGAGCCTGTTGCGCACGGCGCTCGACGACAAGAAGTGGCCAGCACTGGGCTCGTGCGCAGGTGGTGCGTCCTGCCCATTCTGCGGAAGTCGCGAACGTCTGGCGCGCGAACGCGAAGAGACGTCGCTTCTCCAAATACTGCGATGGTTCGAAGTGGCGAGCGGGAAGCGCTGGAGCTTCCGTGATCTTTTCTCGTTGGCGTCCTATTTGCTTGCCGGGCATCGCGTGTCGCCGCGTGAAGCGAGCCTCGCGCCCTGCCAATGGGCCGGGAGGATGGCCGGACTCGACGAGATCGCCCGCCGCGGCGGAAAGCCAGCGAAGGATCAATCGACCGCGATCTTCCAGCTGGTAGCGTCCCAATATCAGCATGCGCTTTTCCACCGCTGGGAGCGAGATGCTGGCCCAGCACTCCTGCGGGACATCAAGGAACTGAAGCTCGACGACGACAACACGGCGATGGGGCTGCAGTGGTTCCTCACGTCTCGCCGTACTGCCTACCTGCCTGCCATGATCGGAAGCGCGCTAGAAGGCGTTGCCGAGCTGCTCGACCCCGCCCTCACCGACCCGGATACGGAAGTGCAGGCCACGAAGAATACGCGATTTGCGCTCCGCGAGCTCGATGTCAGGTTCAGCCGGTCGGTTCTGGAAGGCCTCGACTACATTCGGAAGCTGCACGTGCTGTCGAGGCTCGAGGTCGACTTGCTCGAGCGTCTGGCCAAGCTCGATGCGGAGCTTTCGGCTGGTGGCGTCCGACGTCGGCGGCCCGCTTCCGCCACCAATGTCCAGCGCTTCGTGCGCGACTTTGCCTGCCGGCTCGTTCGTCGCGCGCTTGGTACGAGGACCGCTGCCGTGCTCGACGCGCCGATCCTCAGGAATTTCCAGAGAGTGATCGAGGACACCGCAGGGGATGACCTGTTCGACGTAGCACAGGAGGTCGAGCAGCTCTTGAACCGAAACCAAGATTTCGAGATTTCCCTGACCACGACTTTCGGGCAGCCCCTGCCACCCATGATCCGGCGGGCGACACTGGTCGTGCCGTCCCGGTCTGTCCAGCCGCTCGATGCCGAGCAGGCTGGAAGACCGGCTTCCCCCATTTGCTTCCTAAAGGTCGGCGATGGCCGATCGGGGCAGCCAATCGCGCTGACCTACGATCTGTTCAAGGCGGTGAAGGAACTCGAGAAGGGCATGTCGGTGGCCTCGCTTCCCCGCGCCGTCCTCGCCATGCTTGATACGACGCGCGCGCGGCTTTCGGGTCCGATTGTCCGAGACAAGCTTGTGTTGGATCGTGCGCGTATCCGGATTGGATCTAGCGGCATTTCGGTGGTCCAACGGCGATCAGGCTTCGCCATCCGCAAGGATGGTGGCCGATGACGCTTGCAAGGTTTCGAGAAGAGCCGTGGCGTACCTCGCATGGTGCCTACCAAGACTCGGCGCTCGCCATGTCGCCGGCGCCGGAATATGCGAGTTCCGAGGTTATCCTGTCGTCCCTGTATCGCCATGCCGGCCTGGAAGGCGCGACGGAGCGCACGGTGCCCCAGCGTGGGAGGGATCTCGACAAGGAAGTCCAATGGTATCGTGACCGTGCGCGCAAGCCGGATACCGCCGCGGTGGATGCCGACACCTTCCACACATTGCTCCATTCGGTGCTGGAAAGCCCGAAGCTCCCCAACCAATCGTCGAAGCGGTTCGTCCAGGTTACCCCGCTAGTGCCGCAGGCCGCGGTCTTTTCCGGATCGGCGCGACTGAGCAGTAATTCCTGGCCAGCGGGCGCCTTGATCCGGCGGATGGTGTGGCTGGGATCGCCAGATAAGGCATCTGCCGCCGCAATCTGGCAGTCGTTGTTCGGGGCGCTATCAATCACGGACGACGACGACATCTTCGCGCGTTTCCTGCAGGCCGAAATCGAGGCTTGGTGCCCCCAGCCGACTTGGGCGGCTGTCGATTCGGCCGAACAGGCGCTGCTCGATCCGACAGACCGAGAAAGCCTCGACTATCCTGCACGGCGCTTCGTCCGGGACCTTGGCTCGATCATCGACGCCAAGGATTCAATGACGCGGCGCCAGTGGACGAGCCTCCTCGAGGCGATAGTCCGGCTCGCGGCCGTCGCACACGTTACGTGGTTGTGCGACGTCCATGCCAAATCATGGGAGTGCATCAAGGCGGCGCTCGATGGGAATGGGCCGGCGGACGCGGACGCGGCACGCGCGTTGATGTATCCCAAGGCTTTCCAGTTCCTATCATATGGTGATCGGGCTCTGCCTGGTATCAAGGACCGGGCATCTGCCTTCTTGCAGGCTCGGCTCGGCCTCAATACGACGCTTTGGGGGCTTGAAGCGGCGGGCATCCAGGTAGCATCGCTTTCGTCTGCGAGGGGACTAGCCGACGTGTGCAATCTCCTCCGCGCGAATGCCGCGAAGGTGGAGGCGACTGGCCTTCGCGACGTGCTTGCCGACGTGTCCGAGCGCGAAACGCGAACGCTGCTGTGCAAGAAGGGCATTGGTTCGAACATCATGGAGTTCGCCCGCCACGTGCTCGGCCAGCGGCAAGCCGCGAACCCGGTCCTGCGCGGCTATGATCAGGGCTTTTCCCTACGAAAGCGGGGAACGAGCAACTCGAGTCCATGGGTTGTTGGGCTGGGACCGGTCAGCGTGCTTGCGCTCGTGCATTGCTCGTTGGCCGGCACGACAGGCCCACGATCAGTGCGGCGACTTTCGCAACACCTCGCCGGTTATGGGGCGATCGTCGATTACCGCGAAATCGCTACGAACGACCTAGGCCACCAGTTGCGAATGCTTGGCTTGGTGCTCGATAGCCCGGATGCGGAAAGTGGGATGCTGTTGGTGCCACCGTTTCCACAACGCCAGGAAGAACCTGCATGAACCGTCTGGCCTCCACCATCGCGGACCTCATCCGCGACAAGCTCGCCCAATCGCCTGGCGGCGACCAGGGCGAGGTGCGGTTGATCTTCCACGGCCCGCAACGGGAAATCCTCGCCACAGTTTTCGACTTGCTGACCGTGCCCACCGACGCGGGGCCCCAAGTACCAATCTTGCTTCAGCTGCCGAGCTTGGCGATCGGCGAGGAAAACCCGCCGGTTGGGATGTCCGGGCGCTGCGACGACACGCACCTGCTCAACCTGCGAAATTCGCCTTCGCAGCCCACGTTCCTCGCTTTGGTGCCCCCTGGCCAACACAGCATGCGCTCGGTGACGTCGACGACGGACGAGTTCGGCGTTGCGGCGGCCAACAATGGTGGGAGCGTACCCTTCGAAGATTGGTGGTCGGACGAGTTTATCCAGGACTTGGTTCGGGCCGGCATCGGCCTCGCGGGCATACAGGACCAGCAGCAGCGCGATGATGCACGCGCGTTGGTAGGAAAAGCCGCCGCGGCAGCGGACGAAATGGATCCAGAGCGGACGCAGCGCGCGGCCGCCTGGAAGGTCCTGTCGCGCCTCTTTTCCGCGGTGCCAGGCTTGGCAGGGATCACGCCCGGCCAGCAGGTAAGCCTTGCCTGCGGCATGCCGCCGATGCGGGATGGAACGGTGTCATCCCGCGAGCAAGTGGCGGTCCTGGAGAAGATTGCCGACGCTATGTCCGATGGCTTCGGGCCCGGCATCCGTCGCGCACAGGAAAATGCCAGCGACTGCGATAGCGGCCATCTGGACGCGTTCCTTGCCCACCTGCGCGACGCTTGCGATCTCCCGACGGCCTTTGAGCGGGCGACCGCCGCATATTATGCGCCTGGAAACGGGTTGGACATACCTGTTGCGCCCGACTGGTGGCGCGCGCTCACGACCGAGAAGTGGTCGGAATTGTTGACCGAGGATGCCGCAGCGCAGGGCGACATCCGCATGGGGTGCTCGAACGCCCTTATTCCTCTCGCCAAGGGGATGCCAATCCTCGTGGAGGGGAATGTCGCCCTCACGTTCGAGACAGTCGGTCCGGACGCTTCGGGCACGGTTGTGTCGATCGAACGGGGCAAGGGAAACAAGCTTGGCGAGGTTCGTGTCGGCGAGGAGGAGGCCGTCTTCCTAGACGAGGCACCGCCGGGGCACAAGGCGCCGATCCGCTATGCGGCGTCTGCCGACGGCTTCAAGCCGGGCGCTATCAAGGTCGTATCGCTGGCGACGTGGCAGCCCGGCATCTTCGTCGCCTGCCGGCTTGCCCGGAAGCTCACGCCGCCACGCAAGCCTACGCGTCGCGCGAAGGGTGCCCCGGAGCTAGAGACTAGCCTCGTCGTGCCCGGCGGCGGTCGATATGAGTTGCTGGTCTTCACGTCCCCGGGCGTCGTGCTGGACGCTGCCGCCATGGGCACTGCGGACGATGCGCAAGATCGCATCGACGCGATCCAGCAACTCATTGTCCGGCCGGTGCGCGAGGGCTTCCATCAGGTCGAGGTCGAGGCCGAGACGAACTACCAGATCGACATTGGCTTCAGCCGCCCCGCTGCCGACGGCTCCACGTCGCATGAAACGTGCCGCATCTTCCTCGCGGTAGAGGATGTCGTCGAGCAAGGTTGCCGGAGCGAGTTCGAGAGGCTGATCCGGGCAAATCGACGTGCGATCGAGCCTTCGGAAGCTAAGCCCGTCGTACAGCTTAACCGAAGCGCGCGCTCCTCGAGCTTGCAAGATTGGATGCTGTCCGAAAATTCTGCTGGCAGGTCCTATTTGCCGATCGTGCTTGCCGACGACTACGTGGAAGCCTGGGTCCAGCCCGTGTGGGGCACGGGCGCCGGACCGGTCTTCTCCACGGGGCGGTTCCTCCAAGATCCGCGACCGGACGCCGCGGAATTCCAACCGCCAGCAGGCTTCGTGGAAAGCAGGCAGAAATTGGCCGCGCGCATCCGCGGCACCGGCGACCAAACTGGTCTGGTTGAATCTGCCGAACTCGGGAAGTGGCTCGCGACCGACGAGGAATTTCGCGTGCTCGTCGAGCAATATCTCGACGCCTATCAAGCCTGGTTGGCAGCCGAACCCGACGTGGCTTGCTGGGTGGACGTCGGTGTCGTCACCTCCCTGGAGGACGATCGCAGGACGATCTCCCGGATTCCCGACGCCATCATGCTCTCCCCGCTCCACCCGCAACGCCTCGCTTGGCATGCGGTAGCGCAGAGTGTCCTCCTAGAAGCCGAGTCCAGCGGGAACCCTTGCCCCGCGGTCAGCGTCCTTGATCCCGATTGCGTCCCCGACCTGTTAACGTTGTCGCTCCGATCGCCCGGCGGCATCGAAAAGGTCGATTTCCTCGCCGTCGAGAACGGCACGGATTATTGGTCCGTCCTATGGAATGGCGAACGGCTCGGTCGCCTTCCCAGCCGGTCGCGGATTGCCCCATTTGGCGAGGGGTTCGGCATTTCGGTTGGCGGCATCTCGGTCGGGTTTAGCGCCGCGCAGGTTGGTCGCGCGTTGGAGGACGTGTCGGGCCTGCTCGCGGCAAAGCCGGTGATCGGGGTCGTCGTGGCCAGCGCGGGGGGCACCACAGATACCTGCAACGAGGGCCTCATCAGCTGGTGCTCGGATCGATATCGCGATGGCGACAGTCGTGCGCCGCGACAGGCGGCAGGGCCGCGCTTCGTCGAGATCTACGACCACCGGGATGGGGATTCCCGGCCCGACGATGCCACGATCGCCAACCTGTCCGAAGACACGCGCAATAGCGTGCGTTGGTTCGAGGGCCAGCCGGTCACTGCGCGACCCGATCTTGGGATCATTGCACAACTCGACATGTCGGAACCGAGCGCGGCGCCAGTTTCTGGGCGATCACCACTTGGCCATGGCGGCTTGCTGCGCCATCGTGTCCGGCGCCAGCTGCCCGGTGCCTTCCTGAGCGAGACGCGCCAGTCGCTCGCAGGATCAGCCTCGGGTGATGTCCTAGCCGACAAGGTTTCCGCCTGCCTTTGCACTATGGAGAGCCTCGGTGATCGCCGTACGGGCATGCGGTTCGCACCCAACGTCAACGCCATGCGCGACATGCTCGAGACGCGCCGGACAGACTTCGTTGCCGTCTCCTCCTCGGCAATTGATCCCGCGTGCTTCATGGGCGGCTGGCTCGAGGATGCATATCTGTGGGACTACGACATGCCGTCCTATTCCCACCGGGCGGGCGACACCAACGGCTACTACCTCCTGTCGCGAGTCAAGCAGGCAGATCGCGAGGCGCTGTCGAAGGCGCTCGGTCGCCTACCAGGATGCGCCGCGATCGAGCCCAACCAAGTTCAGGACGTGTTGCTTGAGATCGCGCGTCGCGGCATCCCGACGATCAGGGGCCTCGCAGGCGACAATGCTGGGGCGACCGGTGATCTTGGCCTGTTCGTCGCCGTTCGGTTGCTCCAAGATCGGTTTCGCCTTTCAAACATCGGCGAGAGCCTTGTCCCCGTCATCGACGGCACGGGCGAGGACGTCACCGTCTGCATCATCGTTCCCGTCGACCCATTCCGAGGGTATTTCTCCGACCTAGCAAAATCCCTCAGCAAGGACCGAAAAGACGCGTCGCTTTCGCGTCCCGACCTCTTGGTGGTCGGTGTGAAGCTCGGAGCTGATGGCGTCCGGATCCACCTTACGCCAGTCGAGGTGAAGTGCCGCCCGGGTTCGGTATTCCCGCCTTCCGAGGTGAACGATGCCCTTGAACAGGCCCGGACTTTCTCGCGCCTGCTCGCCAATATGCTCCCCCACGAGGGCCAGCCGGTCGCGTGGGCGCTGGGATTTCAGCACCTGCTTCTCTCGATCATCGGCTTTGGCATGCGGGTCTACAGCCAGCATCCCGACGTCGTCGGACGCGAGGCGCAGTGGTCATTGCTCCACGAGCGGATTGCGGCAGCGATCCTCGATCCACTGCCTTGCGTGTCGGTCGACCAGCGCGGGCGCCTCATCATCGTGGACGACAGCCCACGAAGTGGCGTGCGCGATCGCGACGACGATGGGTTCGACGAAACCATTACGATAGGAAGCGCTGAAGCAGGACAGGTTGTCGCCGGTGACCCGTTGGCTTTCTATGACAGCGTCAGAGCAAGGGTTGGGCAGTGGGACCTGTTCCCGACCGCTCGCGCGTTCACGACCGGTGTCGTGCAACCGCACCTCGATCCCGACGTGACCGACACCACCGACGTACCGCCAGCAGAGATGGGAAATCGGGCTACCAGGGACGTCTCGGTGGTGCCGGAATTGCCTGTAGCGCCCGCGCCGGCATTACCTGTGGCGGAAGACGAGGCGTCGACGGGCATCGTCCTGTCGATAGGCACGACCGTGGATAGCTTCCGTCCCGGCGAGGTGACGCTGAATATATCCGACACCCGCCTGAACCAGCTCAACATGGGCGTCGTGGGCGATCTCGGCACCGGGAAGACGCAACTTCTCAAGTCGCTGATCATGCAGATTTCGGATGCATCGGAGGCAAACCGGGGCATCCGGCCGCGGTTCCTGATCTTCGACTACAAGCGCGACTATAGCAGCCCAGAATTCGTCAAGGCGACTGGCGCACGCGTCGTGAAGCCCTACCGACTGCCTCTAAACCTATTCGACACTAGCGCGATCGGTGAGGCGGCGGCCCCATGGCTCGACCGCTTTCGCTTCTTCGCGGACGTACTCGACAAGATCTACACTGGCATCGGGCCCGTCCAGCGCGACAAGCTCAAGCGGGCCGTGCGCGCCGCCTACGATGGGTGTCTCCCTGGCCAGCAGCCGACGCTCTACGACGTTCATTCAGCCTATGCCGAGCTTTTGGACGGCAAGACGGATTCGCCCATGGCGATCATCGACGACCTCGTCGACATGGAGGTGTTCGCCTCGAAAACGAGCGAGACCCAGTCGTTCGACACATTCCTCGACGGTGTTGTCGTGATCTCGCTTGATGCGCTGGGTCAGGACGATCGCAGCAAGAACATGCTCGTCGCCGTCATGCTGAACATGTTCTACGAAAACATGCTTCGGACGCCCAAGCGGCCATTCATTGGAAGCGATCTTCAACTCCGCGCCGTTGATTCCTACCTGTTGGTCGACGAGGCCGACAATATCATGCGGTACGAGTTCGACGTCCTGCGCAAGCTCCTCCTGCAAGGTCGCGAATTTGGGACCGGGGTCATCCTGGCCTCGCAATATCTCCGTCACTTCAAGGTCAACGCGACCGACTATCGCGAGCCCCTGCTTAGCTGGTTCGTCCACAAGGTACCCAATGTCACGCCTGCCGAGCTTTCTGCACTGGGGCTGACGGGGGGCGCTGCAGAAATGGCCGAGCGGGTCAAGGCGCTTCAGGTCCACCAATGCCTCTACAAGTCGTTCGACGTTCCGGGCGAGGTCGTCCGTGGCCTACCCTTCTTCGAGCTGGAGGCGCGGCGCGAGAAGCAGGGCGAGTAGCGGTAATGGTGGACACCCTGACCCCTGCCCAGCGCTCGGAACGCATGTCGCGCATTCGATCGACCAACACGAAACCTGAGGTCACGCTCCGGAAGGCGCTCCATCGCCTCGGGTTCAGGTTCAGGCTGCACGGCAATCGCCTGCCCGGAAAACCCGACATCGTCCTGCCAAGATATCGGACCGCAATCTTTGTGCATGGTTGCTTCTGGCACCGGCACGAAGGTTGCAAGGTCGCCACGACGCCGAAGACAAACACATCATTCTGGGTGGACAAGTTTAATCGTAACGTCGCCCGCGATGCCGCTGCCGCCGTCGAATTGCAGGCTTCGGGCTGGAAGGTTCTAGTGGCATGGGAGTGCGACCTGCGGACGCCAGAAAAAGCGGCGGCAAAGGCGGCGAAGCTCAGCGGCGAAATCCGCGCCGGGTTCGCGGAGGAGCAATAACCGGTCCGCTGAGAAGTGAGCCATCAAGCAACGGCCGGCGGCCACAAAATACTGACGATGGCGCGCTGCTGCGCGTCTTGTGCTGTGGCGGGGATTTTTGATCGCCATGCACGTCAACTACCGGCATCGGGGCGTACCTCACCAGCGCCGCTTCCGAGGTCGTGTCCCCCGGGGAACCATGACCAGCTCGCCTCCCACCATCACGGACATCTTAGACTCGGCGGCTCGACTCGCCGGCGCGATCGAAAATACGCCATGTCTGGGAAGCCGCACGCTTTTCCGGACCTGTGGCCTCACCTTCATCCATCCGTTTGAAGATCCGGCGGTAATCGCGGGGTAAGCGACAATGACCGTCGAGATCATGATCAGGTCGCCGATCTCGATGCGCTGGTCGTACCGATCAGCGCTGCGGTTTGATCGCTGGTGCGCTGATCGCGATGAACGAACGACCGATTTCGGGATCCAGTTTAAGCCGCGACAATGACCGGCATGGGCGCTTCGCAGACATCCGCGGGTGAAGCAGTTAAGTTATGACACGATTTCCGGTTCACGAGCGAGCTTCGACCGGCTGGAGATCCTATTCGCTACGTTGCATTGCAGCCGTCCTACAAGTGACTCCGCAGAGACAGCGGATGGTACAAGAAAATATGGGGATTGATGGAGCTTCGGGTTTGGGAAACAGATCTGGCCGCCTGTACGAGAGTTTAAAATTTCGAACGATACCGCTCAACAGGAGAGACCCAGTCTTCGATGAATTTTAACGGATCAGTGCTCCCCAACATGGCCTTGGCAAGTGCGACGCGCTCTCCGATACACTCTCGACGCTCTGTATCCACGCTGTCTAACCGTTGAGCTATGTCTGTAAAAAATCGCTCGACGGTCACCGCCTTTCCCCATCGCTCGATAATATCACTAAGTTGCTTTTGACTGTCGACAATTGCTTGTGCAGCCTTTCGAACATCCTCTTCGCGCTCGTAACGCTCCCAACGCTCCTTCGCTTCCCTTGCCCGCTCAGCCGCCGCTCGCTCCTCGGCGTCCATGAGGCGCTGTACCCTATCGGCCGACGCCTTCAGCTCTTCAACGATCGCGGCAGTTAGCGTCTGTAGGGTTCGCCCATCCGCCTCCTGCCATCGCAATGACCAATCAACGTTTCGTTTCGGCGAGTAGGCAACAAGCCGAAATCGACCCGACGGCATGTCCTGCTCGGTCGTCCAGGAGTTTGCCAGCTGCCAGGGTCTTGCAGATCTGATCGTGTGGCTATCCTCGCGGTGATAATCACCACCGTAATATCGCATCGTCACGCGCTCAGTCATTTCGATGAGCGCCAGACCGATCGGCACGGCACCAATTGTAAAGACCGTCGGGCGATCTGGCGACCAGATACCGCCAGAGTGATAGCGACCATATCTGCGATCTTTGAGCGCGACCTCCTGCTCGTCGACATGAATTCCATGCAGGTCATCGCCGGCTTGCGCAATTCGAACGTCAAGCTGTTGATCCCTCAGCGCCACGTAGACGTCGTTCGCGATGGATAGCGCTCGTGAGAGCGAAGCCTCCGATGATCGCACGTCTGGCAGGATACGCTTATACGGCCGAAGGAACTCGCCCCGTTCCGCCGCCCGTGTTTTGCGGAAGTGCTCTTCAACGCCGAATAGGATGGGGTGCCGAGGTGGAAGCGGAGGCCTGGAGGCTCGCTTCCTTGTTGAGGCCGCCGCCTCCCCTTCCAGCCGTTTCAGTCTTGGCTTCGCCGGCGCTGCCATGATTTCGATGGTCTCATCGATGCTATCGGGCAGTGGCGGCAGCTCAACAGCAAGTCCCAAGCCCTTGCGCGTCCAGTACCCTGATCCCGGGTAGGGAATCCGGTGTTTGTGGCAGATGGCAGCCAGCGCTGTCCCGGAAATGCTGAAGTCCGGTGCGATCTTGCTCAACGGACTCTGGCAAACGCGCTCGTACAGTTCCCTACGGCTGATACGCATGACGAAAAGCTTCCCTGCCATACCCAACTGCACGCTAGTTTGGGGGGTGTGCCTGTCCTCAGGCATCCCTCCAGCGATTGGCTGCGCCGTTTGCCTCCGGAGAAGGAGGCAGCGTGGCGTCGGGACCGGAGTGCCGAGCATTCCCCCGAATGCCGATCGCCGCCACCAACTGAGCACGCCCATGATCGATGATTCCACCGCATCTCGCCGTCCGTCCGCGAAGAAGCGCGGATCCCGCGTCGACTTCGTCGTGGATCCCTTCCGTCAACGTGAGTTCGTATTCGAGAGCGGTCTCGAGGAACAGTGGCGCAACGTGCTGATCGCCGATCCTCGCGTCGTCGAGCTGCAGGAGCAGCTGCCGCCGGTGCGCTTCCTGGACAACGAGAACATCGACCGCACACACTGGTTCGACACCCGCCACGTCGGCATCGACGGGCGGGGTCATGAATAGGACGGACCTTACCAGGCGCCACATAGAGGCGATCGTGCAGGCCGGCGACTTCGTCAGCATCACCGATGCCGGCAGGGTCTACAACGCCCAGCACCGCTTCGGCGCGAGGAATGTCGACAGCACCATGGAAGCTCTTCTGGGGGAAGGTGGTCGAGAGGATCCCTTCCGGCATGGCGACCCTCGCCGATGCCCGGCAAGCCGTGATCTGTACGTTTCCCGAGGTGCTGAAGCTCGTCCTGGTCGGCAGGTTGTTGCGGGTCTGCAATTCTCGGGGCGCCGAGGTTCTGGACTCGGTCCTGGTGCCCCAAGCCGAGGTGGTGGAGCTGACGACGCGGGAGAAGCCGGCCGCGCTGACCCGGATCGAGGTGCAGCGGCGGACCCGGCTGACCCAGAAGCCGATTCAGAAGCTCTTCGAGCAGCGCATCTTCAATCTTCAGATCGTCCGGAACGCGGTCAAGCGGAGCGAAGAGGTCGTCGCGACCGAGAGGAGCGTCGAGCGCTTCAATCCCGTTTCGCTGCCGGTAGCCGGATCTACCCACTCCATGTAGCCCTCGACTCCCACCTCCGTGGGCCGGGTTTCGTGGAAACGGAAGCCGATCTTCAGAGCCTGGTCGATCGTGCGGGCAACGCCGCGATCGCCGATGACGCTGGCTCTCGGTACCTTTTTGCCGGAGGCGAAGTCTCGGGGCTGCATCCGGTGTCAGGGCTCCGCCAGCGAGTCGCAGTCCTTGAGAACTTGCGGTAGTAGGATGAGGGTCGCGCTTGGGAGATCGAGTTGCAAAATCCGCATTCCCTGCGGACCGACCGATCCTAGTTGCGCCTCGCGAGACTGGGACGCATCGGCGGCATGAGAATCCGTTCGCAGGGGGCATGGATGACGCTTTAGGTCCAGCGCCTTTAAATCGCATGCACGAGGATACGGCGCAACGGGTCAGCCGCCGCGCCGCCGCGCCGGACGATCGAACCGTTCGCGCAGAAATTCGATAACTCCGGCGACCGTTTGGCCATCGTGATAAGCTTCCCTCTCAGCCTCGTGAAAACGGTCGTCTTCGAACGTGCGCCGCTCGGCCAAAGACAGTCTTGGTTGAGATAGACGCTTCTGGAGGATACGATCGTCAAGAAGAGGCGCCAATCCATCGATCAACAACACCTCGGTATTGGATCGGTCGAGAAGGCGAGCCTGCACTGTCTTCCAGTATTCCGAGGCTAGTCCCAGTCCTAGCAGAATCAGTGGCTGCCCTTCCACAATGGCGTCACTTAGTGGGTCGCCAGCCACCTTGGACGTCCGGTCGCCATCCGCGGGCCGGGCGAACACCCCGGCATCGAGTAGGGTCCTGAACGAGTTGTCGGGCACCTCGCCATCGGCATGCACGTAGTCCTCGTCGTATCGATAGATGGGAGGGAGCAGCGTGATGGTGGAACCGGCGCGGCCGCCACCCTCGACCGTCGGCGGATCGATCAGCCCAAGGAGGCCGATGCCGATTTCCACCGCCGTCGGCTCATCAGCGAGAACAGATGCAGACCGCCGCTCAACGGCGCAGAACTCGGCGACTGTCGCCGCGATCTCCAGCGCCAGTCGTTGCTCGTGGGCATCAGGATCGACAAAAATCAGTATATCCATGGCGGCCTCAGCACAAGTTTTTCACGTGCATGTATGTGTCAAAGCGGCCGCGCAGCGAGATACCGCGCTGGCCTGCGATCCACTTGAGGTCGTCGGCAGCAGTAGCGGGCAAGTGCTCATGCTGGCCAACCAGCAGCGGTGTCACCCCGGTCGCCTGGGCAGCCGGAACGTCGAGCCGGCGCACGTCCGACAGGATGCCCGGACGTCCATGCGCTAGCACCACGGCCTTGGACACGCCTTTGCGGTCGACGACCTGCAGCAGGCCGTCGCCGAGGCTCTGGGACGAGCCGCCGCCGGAGCTTGCGGCCGAGGCGACGATCGCTTCGTAGAAGGCGGCCCGGCGCGGTGTCCCCAAAGCAGTGTTGAGCGCGATGAACTCGATGACGTCGTCGAGGTCGGCACCGAACAACTGGTTCGATCTGTTTAGGGTGGCGATGCTTTTGCGATCGGTGATCCGCTTCAGCGCCGGCGCGCCGGGCAGTTGGATCGCGACAACGCCTATGCGGTAGCGGTGAGCGAACGCCACCTCCCACATCGTCCATGTCGATTTCCGGATATTAGCACTCTCGAGGACCACGACGACGTCTTTGTCGGCGAGTTCCTCAGCGAGCTCGTCAGGAAAATAGCTGCCGGCCGTACCGCAGAAACGATCGACATAGGTGCGGTATCCTGCCCGACCGAGGCCATCAAAAATTTGGTCCGCAACAGGCGCCGCATCCTGGCGACGGTAGCTTAGGAAGGCGCTCCGCCGCTGCCAACGGAAGGCGATGGCCGCCAAGTGTTGTGGGCTGCCGCCCCAAGGCACGGCATTGGCCCGTGAGGCTTGCAGTGGGACCTTCGCAAGTGCTGACCCCGTTGAAACCCCAGGCATGACCGCCGGCAACAGGCGGGCCATCGGCCCGCAGGCCAGCCAGTCAACGATGAAGTCGGCTGCGTTGCTGGCACCGCCGTGGGGTTGGGCTGGGGCCGCCAAGTCCGCCCCAATGACTGGCACGAGGACTTGCTCGCAAGCCGGCTCGCTCCAGGCCATACAGTCGCCTGTTCGGGCCACGCCGCAAAAATACGGCATAGCCACTCCCCGGGCGGTCAACTGGGCGTCGAGGATATCATGCGCAGCCAGCGCCATCGGGACGGCGCTCGGGTGGCAGGGCAGGAACAGGATACGGATCGGCCGCTGCAATCCGGCGATCGCGAAACGCTTACAGCTACTCGAGGCGGGACTGACGCCAGGCCCCGTCATGAACTGCAGCACTACGTTCCAAGCAGGCAGGCCCGACCTTGCACTCATCGTCATCCCCTCACTCGTCGGTCTGCAGCTCGAGCTTTCCGAGCCCCACAAACTCGCCGTTCTCGGCCGCCATGATGGCCTGTGTGCTATCAACAAAAAGCTTTACCTTGGTGGTGTCCCCGGCTGCTGCAGCGGCCCGCACCGTATCGAGGCTACGACGCAGCCGACGCAACTCCTCTTCGGCCGAGCGGTACGATGCCGCCTTTGCCTCCGGCTGAGTCGCCGTGACCCAGGACTGCAGCGCAGACAGCACGATCGGTGTCGCGACGCCCAAGAATGCAGCCAAGACAAGCGCGCCGGGAATGCTAAGCCCGCCGATCATCCCAATCACGGCCGCGAGGCCGCTGAAGGCGGCACTGAGGTAGAGCCAGAAGGTGCTGCTCCTCTCCGCACCTTTCGCTTCAGTCACGTAGTAGTCGATCTGCAGGTCAAGCTGATAGCGGACAAAGAGTTGCAAGAACTGCGCCAACAAAGAATTGGGGCCAGTGCCTGGCCGCTCTTGGACCTTGGCGAAAATGCCGTTCATGATTTCGGTACGACCGAGTTCCGCTTTGCGACGCGCCTCAGTCCAGAGTTTGCCGTAATCCCGTCCCGAGACGATCGTCGTCGCGGCCGTTGCGGCGAGCAGCGCGACGATCTGCACGACGATGATACCCAGTTGGTACTTCGTCGCGAAGTCCAGCAGTCCGCCAGCAACCGCGGCATCCGTGCGCTCCTGGCCATAGAGCAGCAATCCGCTCGCAAGCGCTGCGATGCCGGAGCCACCGACAATTACGGCGGCAAGAACGCGCGACTGATCCTTGTAACTCCCGGCCCTCTGGCTGAAATCGCGTCTAGTCTTGTTGGCTCCTTCGACCTCGGAGCTCCTAAGGATCCCCCGAAGCTCCGCCGCCTCGGGCGGCAGGCTCTCACCGATGCTATCGGTGTTCAATCTGTCGCCCTTCTTGTAGTCGCCGATGGTTTCCCTAGCGGCCATCTGAGTCTCCTATTGCGCGCCAAGCAGCTCCAGCGCCACGTTCGCAAGTGCGAGCAGGTCGCTGGCATTGTCGAAGTACCCGTGATTATAGAGCCCACGGTCGCGGCAGGCTGCAAGCATATCGTGACTTCTGTCCACTGCCGCCACCGCGAAAGACGATCAGAGAAAGGTGCAGTCGGTCAATGCTATCACGGGCCGAACACTCAAGGCCAGATCCCGCATCTCCGCATAGTCCAATCCAGGGAATAGGAATTGAATAAGGGCCGCTCGGTCACGAACCCAGACAGGCAGGTTAAGCCATTTGTCGCAAACCAACAGCACGCCGCGTTTTTGAAGAACCATATGTGGGGACCGACGGCAACAGAACATTGGCTGGCGTACCGGAATACGTAGTTCAAAGCGGTTCCCGTCGCGATTAGTCTACACGGTATTGCTTTTATATTACTGATAACACAATTAAATTGATTTTTAACAGGTAATCGTCCGCGTCTAAAGCGAAGTTTCTAACCGATGCAGAATATTTGACTCTCAAGCTACGATGTTATCTCCTGCCGGTGGGGAGGTTACTTCGTGATGAGAACTCCGATCGCTTTGGTGGGAAGCGGCCACATGGTTGATGCGGTTGAGAGGCCGGTTCAACGCTTTCCCGCCGCTCGGGAAGCGGCGGCGGCGGCGTGGTTACGGCATGAGGTCGGCCGGATTGCCGATCAGGCTAATGCAATCCAAGCGTTCAGCAGCGGTGCCAACGGTGGCGATATCCTTTTCCTAGAAGCCTGCCAGCACGTCTCGGTCGAGGCGACAATCGTGTTGCCTTTCCCTCCAGAAATTTTCGTTGGGACGTCGGTCGCCAGCGCTGGTGGCGACTGGGAACGTCGCTTCCAAGCATTGTGGGATGCTACGCCACCGATCCGGCGCGAAATCATGAATCTGCCGATTACAACAGCGGCCGCCTACACGGCATGCAACCTGCGACTACTGAATCGGGCACGCAAGGTAGGCGACATCCACCTCCTAGTGCTGTGGGACGGCCAGCGCGGGAGGGAGGGGGGTACGGCCGAATTGGTCCAAGAGGCAGAGAAACTCCGCGCCTCAATTACGTCAGCGGATCCGTTAAGCTTGCCTCGGAATGACTAGGGAGACCAATATGCCGGAATGCTTCGTCATCATGGGTTTTGGGGAAAAGACCGACCCCGAAACCGGGCGTAAACTTAATCTCGACGCGACTTACCATCACATCATCAAGCCCGCTGTCGAGGACAGCGGGTATGGCTGTGTTAGAGCGGACGAAATCTACCATTCCGGTGTCATCGACAAGCCGATGTACGAGCAGCTTTTCAACGCCGACCTCGTCATAGCCGACGTCTCGACGTCGAATCTTAATGCAGTATTCGAGCTTGGTGTTCGGCATGCGCTTCGGCCGCGCTCCACCATTGTGATCGCCGAGCGCGAATTCAGAAGCCCGTTCGACATCAACCACGTCGTTATAAGGAAATACACGCATTTGGGGAGCGATATCGGCTTTGGAGAAGCGGGCCGGATGCAGGGTGAAATCAAGAAGGCCATCGCCGCAATCCAAGCCAACGACAGTCCTGATAGCCCTGTGTACACGTTTCTCAAACTGCAGCCGCCGGTCCAGCTCAGCGCTGCGGCCAGGCCGATGGATGTGCAGGATGGCGGCGCCGACCGGGGCGACACCTATGCCGAGATCTGGCAGAAGGTCGAAGCGGCACGCATCGCCGGCAATTTCGCCGCTGAACGCGCGATCCTGCTCGATGTCTACAACCAGCTCCCGCTGGATCCCGACAAGGGCGCCCGCCCCGTCCGCCCTCGCGTGCTGAGGGAACTTGCATTTGTCACCTACAAGCTGGGCGAACAACAATTGCCGGGAGATCCAGAAGCTGCCGCGAGTGCCTATGCAGAGGCGATTGACCTGCTGCGTCTCCTTGACCCGGAGCGGACCACCGACCCGGAGACACTGGGGTTGTGGAGCGCCGTACACAAGCGCCGCTTCTTTCTTCCCGGACAGGAAGACGAGCGGAAACGGGCGGACCTCGATACGGCGATCTATGCGGCGGAGCGCGGCTTCCTTATCCGGCAGGATCACTATAACGGCGCCAATCTCGCCTTCCTGTTCGATCTGCGCGCCAGCATCAATGAGGGCGACGAGAAAATCGCTGACCGGGTGTTCGCCGGCCGCACCCGGCGTCGTGTCGTCGCTGCGGCCAGTCAGGAAGCCGACCTGATCCTCAAACGCCTTGCCAAGGACGGCAGGCTCAGTGCTACAGCCAGGGAGCAACTCTATTGGGCCAGGGCGACCCACGCTGAGGCGCTTCTCGGGCTTGACGACCCCGCCGGACACGCCGCCCTGAAGGAGGCAACCGCCCTCGATGGCGTTAGCCAGTGGATGATCAAGACGACCATGGATCAGGTCAGCGGGCTGGAGCAACTGAGGTCGCGGTAGAGGTCAGTCGAAGATGAGCGACACGGCCGACCCGCGAGAGCAACGCTATAAAGCGTTGATCAGCTACAGACACCACGATAGGAAATGGGGTCGGTGGATACACACTGCCCTGGAGACCTACCGGCCGCCCAGGGGCACCGGCGCTGGCTCCACCTTTGTCCGGCCGGTATTTCGTGACGACGAAGAGACCGCTGCCAGTTCTGATCTCGCCGGGACGATAGCGGATGCGCTGCGCCGAGGCACACCGGTTTCGGCGCTTCCAGTGTCGTGTCGCAGGACTGCATGCGGCGTGCCGAGAGCGACGTCTACGGCATCGTGCACCTTTCCGACGTCGCAACCGGTATCGAAGTCGCTACCTTTGATACGACTGATCAACAGCAATACGCTGTCGCCTTCGTCGAAAATGACACGGTGCTAAGCGTCACGCCGTAAACAGGTGCCAGACGCCATTTCTTGGTGGCGCAGTAAGTCACGCTCTCAGGCGAAACACTCATTGCTTCGGTATGCGCTGAGCGCATGGGAGACGCAATGTCTATCCTTACTGCAGCCGAAGTGGGGGCCGCGCCGTTGCTGCGCGGACGAGAAGGCGAGAACGTCTGCATGTCGCGTCCGGCATGGAACGGAATACTTGACGCCTTCATGTTCTTTCTGCCTGCGAGAATTTGAGTCTCCGGATGAAAACAGTTTTGGAGCGTGATCTTGTCGCCGGTCTTAAAGTAATCTAGCGTCGACATCTCACCGCAACGGTCCGTCTACGGGCGGCAACGCTCTTGGCACAGGGAGCATGATCCGATGGAGCCGCGTCTGGTTCGCATATTCGTCTCGACCCCATCCGACATCCAAGACGAGCGAAAAGCACTGCGCAGCCTCGTCGCCGAGATCAACGACGTGGTGATGTTCCTTGCGCCCGAACGCAACGTCACACTCAGGTTGGTCGACTACAAGGGCGACGCCCATCCCGATATGGGCGACGAGCCGCAAGCGGTCATCGATCGACAGATTCCGCCCGACTACGACATCCACTTCGGCATGATGTGGAAGCGATGCGGCACCGCCACTAAGGGGGGCGCGGACAGCGGCACCGTGCATGAGTTCAACCAGGCCTTGGCGCGTCGTGAGAAGACCGGCAAACCGACAATCATGTTCTATTTCAGCGGCGAGCCATCAAGTCCGCCGACGTCACCGGATGAAGTCGATCAACTGACCAAGGTCATGAAGTTTAGGCAACGCATTGAGGCGATAGGCCTGACGGGTGCCTATCCCACGCGCGCCGAGTTTAGTGAGCACGCTAGGCTTGGGCTGCTTCAGGCTGTGCGAAACATTCTGCGTGAAGAATTGCCGAAGCGGGAGGTAGAACCTGCTCCTCCAACACATGCAAGGATGTCGCAGCGTCTGCGCGAGCTATGCGAAGCCTACGATGCGGTTCGCAACGATCTGCAGCCTGGCCCCAACCGGACCCGCCGAATGACTGACATTATCGAAGAGATGAAGGCGGAGGCGCCCGCCGCTCGGTCGCTGCTGACAACGTTTATGGAACACAGTTCAGCGGGTTATCGCCTCGCGGCCATTGGCATACTGCAGATGTTTCCTGCGGTTGATCAGCTTACGTGGCTGGCCGATCGATTGAACCCCGATCTGGAAAAGCCTTTCATTGGTTATCAGGCGGCAATAGCGCTGCTGCAGGCGGTCCGTGGATTGCCCAACTCGGATTGCCAAAACTTGCGGACCGAAGTGACGCGCGCGCGCACGCTCGCCCAGCGCAATGCCGACGATCTGCACAGAATTTCGGCGCTGGACTATGCCCTCAAGGAGCTGGCGAAGAAATGCGGCTAGTTTGCTCAGCGGCTCTATTTTCTATGTTCGCGAAGGTGAGCTAGCCTTGTTATTCTAATCGACCGGTCCATTGCGTCAGCCACAAACCTTCGAGCACGGCTTGGACCCATGTTGGACTTACCCCGGGCAAGTGGAGAGCGGTTTCGATGTTACGACGTCTGCCTCTCGAACTGAAGCGACCCGAGGAATCTCAACGCTGAATGGCGTCGGACAGAATTGCGAAGCTATTGATGTGGCGGCCAATGTCGATGGTCGCCTCGGCTTGAGCCTGGGGGACTTGGGCCGCACGAGCACTTCCTCAGCGCCACGAACAATATTTCTATCGCCGAGAAGTAGTAACACCACTTGCGCGATATCGAGATTTATTATTTTTTCTATGATATGAGAGTGCAGTTCATCGTTTACCTTTCAATACAGACGGTAAACGCCCCAAAAATATCGTAATTATCCATTCAGACCTGTACGACAACCGTGTTTCTGCGATCGTTACAGTGAGTATAGAGCGTATTATTTGGCTTATACTTAGGATGCAGAAGGTGGACATGTACCATTACGCTTCGATCAGAGACATAGGATGGCCTGACGATCCATCCTCCGGTCCCTTCAAATGGCTTCAATCAAGGGGCGCCAAGTCTGCGATAGACCCAGCCATGTCGCTGATTTCGCCAGTGAACTCACACGCAAACAGGTGATAACAGCAGCCCTCGTTCCTCGCGTATCGCGTCGTCTGGAAGACGGCGACACGCTTCTCCAGAGACAAGGTCAATCCGCTCAACGCGAAACAGAGATCGAACGTCTCCGCCCCTATCCTCCCGCATGAGCGCATCTCGTCGAGCAGGATCGCTGGGCAGACGTCCAACCAATTGTCGAGTCATCTGCGCGGCTCGCAAAGACTGCGTGTTGAAACAGACGGCTCTGATTATCTGCTCTACGCGGCGGCAAACGTCGATCGGATCTACGGCTTCAAATCGTCGCCCGAATAAGCAATCATACCTCCCAACGATGATCTGACACCCACCAGACAGCTAAAGGGAGCGTCGGCATGTTCGATGCATTTGTCTCGTACAGTCATCGGCGCGACCGAACTTTTGCTCGTGCGCTGCGCAAAGGTCTCGCGACGCTTGGCAAGCCGCTGCTGCGCCGGCATGCGCTACGGGTGTTCCTCGACGAAACCAGCCTCTCGGCGTCCCCTCACCTATGGGGAGCCGTCGAAGCGGCGCTCGACCAATCGAGATACTTCATCCTGCTCGCATCCGCCGAGGCGCGGGCGTCGAAATGGGTCGCACGGGAGATCGATTACTGGCTCAAGGCGAAGGGAGCCGACACCATACTCCTTGTCGTCACCGACGGCGAGATCGCCTGGGACGACACCGCCCACGACTTCAGGTTCAACGATCCCGGCTCACCCTTGCCGGAGGAGTTGCGCGGCGTCTTCGCCAATGAACCTAGGTGGGTCGACCTCAGGGCGTTCCGCTCTGCCGCGGCAGATACGCTTCATCGCGACGACAACTTCCTCGGTCTGATCGCGGATCTTTCCGCCGCCATCCAGGGACGGGCGAAAGACGAGATCCTATCGGACGAAATCAAGGCTGAGAGGCGACTCAAGTGGATCGCGGGCGGCACCAGCGCGACGCTCGCTGTGTTCCTCGGGATCGCGGTCTGGCAGGCGGTGGCCGCAAGCGACGCGCGCGGCGTCGCCGAAGTGCGACGGTCGGAAGCGGAGAAGCAGACGCGCACCGCCGAGGAGGAACTGCTCAAAGGCTCGGCCCAAGAAGCCGCCCTGCTCACGCGCGAGGGCCGGCCTGGCCGCGCCCGCGACCGACTGCTCGAGGTGCTCAAGTTGACCAAACGGAACGACGTCGCCGACCTGCCGGCCTCCTTCTACCGGGAGATGCTGACTGCTATGCTTGAGAACCGCGACGGCCCGCGCTTGCCTTTTTCGGCGAGCGCGAAAAGCCGAGCATTGCCACGCAGCGACTACGACACGACCGACCGCGAAATCGTCGTGGCTTTCGACCCTCAAGCCCATGTGCTTGCGATCGCACGGAGCTACGACGTAGCGCTGTGGGACGTCTCGACCGGTGCTCAACTCAAGCGTCTCACCCTCAATCACATCGCTAGGTCGATCGCTTTCAACGCAAGCGGCGAGGCGCTCATCGTCTTCGGTTCGCCGCCTCGGGCGCAGAGCAAGGAAACCGAGTTATACGAGAGCGAACCGAAAAACCCACCGATGCTGATGACCGTCATCGACCCGCAGACCGGCGTGGCGAAGTCGAGGACGTTGACGCTCTGCCGCGAGGCCATCCCCTGCTTGACCGACGGCCGCGCAGATCAGGCGCAGCTCGTCGATGCCGCGCGAAGCGTTTCAGCACGCGATCTTCTTGCGATGTCGCCCGACACGAGCACTGCATGGTTTGCGCCCTTCGGGTTCGATCTAGAGTCTCTTCAAGGCCCGTCAGATGCGCGTTTCTACCTTTATAGTAAAAACGACAAACTCGTTGCGCTAGACGTAAAGACTCAAACGCTCGTGGAGCGCTCGTCCGAGAGTATAACGAGCGGTCGGTCGCTTGCTTCAAACGGCGCGTCTTTCGTGTCGGCAGGCATGTTAGATGGAACAATCGCGTTCGAGAGGATCAAAATCGTGAATGGCCGATTGGCGTTCGGACGCGACTTTAAGACGGCCATCGCCGGCTCCGCCGGATTCAATCGCATCGATTTTAGCCACGAGGGCGATCGCCTGCTGGTTTCCAACTATCGATGGGGCACGGGAGGCGGCAACGGCAATCCATTAACGGCGCTTTTCGATCGGACGACCAAGAAGCTGATTTGGTCCACCGACTACGAAGGCGACCGTACGGTCGATAGCCAGTTCAATAAGATCGCAATTTATGACGACGGCCTGGCGCGCGTGTCCGACGTCGCTACGAACCAGTTCGAATTCGCTGTCGAGGGTTACCCGCTCTTCTTCGATCCCGCCGGCCGGCGGCTGCTCGTCCTCCGCGGAGACGAGGCTGGGTACACTTCGGCGGCGGCGGATGATCTGGAGTTCGCTCTGGTCGATGCGACGAAGTTCGCTTCCATCGCACTCGACAAGCGCGCGGCGCGGAGCCAGCGCGGCGCGTGCTCGACCGGTAACCCGTTCCGCATCCTGAGCGACCGGCCGCAGCGGCTATGGAACACCTACGACTGGCACCGAGTGCGATCTCCCGAGGGTTCGGAAGCCAGCGCATTCACGTTTTCAGAAACGGTTACGCAGTATTTTGAGTGGGCAGACGGGGAATTTCGGATAGTCACCGAGGAGCCGGACGACGAATGGAAGGAACCGAAACCTGTCTCAAAAATCGGCATCGGCGACATGCGCCAGCGCTTTCCCGAGTTTGCCGCTGCGTTTAGGGAGGAGTACGGACTGATCGCTACAAAATCGCAGTCGCCCGACGGACGCTGGCAGGGCGTCGTGGCGATGCAGTCCATCTTCAACGACGAGAACACTGAGACGAATTGGCTGTGGTTCATCTTCGAGCGCACAGGCGCCTCGCTGACGCTTCGTCGCGAGGGCGTGGTCGAAGGCGGGCCTCAGAGAGCTGAGGACATATCGCCGATCTTCTTCCCACTGGGCGAAGATCACGCGGTTGTTCCACGCTCCGAGTGCGAGTGGGCGTTGATCGACATAGCGAGTGGCGCCGAGCAGGGCCGCCTGACGCCGGGCTACGCCCATAATGTCGCATTCGCTGCCATCGGCGACGGCCTGCTCGCCGCTCGGTCAAGCGATTGGTACGGCTCGACCACTTCGGTGCGCTTGTTCGACATGGCTCCATTGAGCCCCGGACCCGAACTCGTCTTCACTGACAGGGAGGAGTCGGACGATGACCAGAACGGTCGCAGGCCGGCAGGCAATGACGACAAGCTCGTCGCGGACTCCGGGCTGTCGAGCGTCGGCTTTTCAAAGGACGGCCGTGATCTTCTCGTGTCCTACGAATATGAGGACGGCCGCCCGGCCCAGACGGTCGCCGTCGGAATCCCGCCCTGGGGCGCGCGGCTCCGGAAAATCATCGCGGAGTTTTCCCTTGCCTTGCCCGATGTCGCTGGTCCGCAGATCGTGAGTTCCCAGCCATAGGTGACCTGCTGCCCATTTCCTCGACCGCTTTGAGCTGGAAAATTCCAGTTATTAAAGAGGGCCAGGAAGAGGAGCGAGGAATGAAGAGCTCGAAGTTTTCCGAGGCTCTAGACAAGCGTTCATGCTGAAGCAGGCCGAGGACGGCACGAGCGTCGGCGAGGTATGCCGCAAGACCGGGATCAGCGAGGCGACGTTCTACGCCTGGCGCAAGAAGTATGCGGGACTGATGCCGTCGGAAATGCGGCGACTGCGCCAGTTCGTGGAGGAGAATGCCAAGCTGAAGCCGCTGGTCGCTGACCTGAGCCTCGACAAGGCTATGCTGCTAGGCAAGTCGTCTCGCGAAAGCTGTAAGGCCTGACCGGCGCCGGCAACTCGTCGACGACGTCAGGAGCACGTGGCAGGTCAGCATTCGGCGAGCCTGCGGTGTGCTTCGGGCGGAGCGATCGAGCTACCACTATCGTGGGCGCCGC
Source organism: Aureimonas sp. Leaf324 (assembly GCF_001423245.1). Lineage (GTDB taxonomy): Bacteria > Pseudomonadota > Alphaproteobacteria > Rhizobiales > Rhizobiaceae > Aureimonas. Next base: position 4,905 of record NZ_LMOH01000029.1, on the reverse strand, counting down.
GCCGATCAGACCGATCCGAAGAAGCGAGTGAAGGAGATCGCCGAGACTCGAGTGCGATACGGCTACAGACGTATCCCTCTGCTGCTTCGCCGGGAGGGCTGGGACGTAAACGCTAAGCGGATCTATCGTCTTTACAAGGAGATGGGTCTGCAACTGCGGCACAAACCACCCAAGCGCCGGGTAAAGGCCAAGCTGCGGGAAGACCGCTGCGTGGCGTCCTGCTCGAACGAGGTATGGGCCATGGACTTTGTCCATGACCAACTTGCGACGGTACCGAAGCTGCGGATCCTGACCGTCGTGGATACCTTCAGCCGGTTCTCGCCGGCGGTGGTGCGGCGCTTCAGCTTCCGGGCTCCGGATGTCGTGGACGTGCTCGAACGTGTATGCGGTGAGGTGGGCTATCCCGCATCGATCCGGGTCGACCAGGGAAGCGAGTTCGTCTCGCGCGAGCTGGACCTGTGGGCTTACACCCGCGGTGTCGTGCTCGACTTCTCCCGGCCTGGAAAGCCGACCGACAACGCGAACACCCAAGTCGTTCAACGGCAAGTTCCGGGCAGAGTGCCTGAACCAGCACTGGTTCATGAGCCTCGACGACGCAGTGTGGAAATGCGAGGCTTGGCGTAGAGACTACAACGAGGTGCGACCCCATAGCGCCATCGGCAACAAGCCGCCGATATCACTGGTGAACCGGTCAGCGACACATGGCCCGCCGCCGGTCGCAGCTGGATGACGGCCGGCCAAGTGGTCCAGGAACGGGGGCAGGTCAAAGAGCCCCAGAACTCTGATGACACCTGGGCCAAAGTCCGGGGCAGGATCAAAGCCCACTATGCATTAGAATTGGACTGAGCCACCTGATGCGGGCAAGCCAAACATAAGTTGCAAATCGGCGCTGTTTATGCTTTCATGTCACTTAAGGTCCGATCGGCACCTATACTTCGCATCGCATCACTTCCTTCGCACTTAGAGTTTGGATATTCAATCCACGCTGCGGTGCAGGCTATCGACGTGCGTCCCTATCGTTCAGATCTGGCTCAACGTGGCCAGTCGTTCCGAGAGGCTCGGTCATGGCATTTAAGCGAATCTACCGCGATCTCACTAAGCAGCAGGCGCAGGATCTAGCTGCAGTCTTCAGGAACGATGGAGCTGTCGCTCAAATCCTGGAGGATGAAGACAAGTTTCAGCTTGTCGTGACTTATTCCGACGAGGCGCTTCAGGCAACCTCGCCGCCGCCGGCCGTGACGACGGGAGTGTCGGCCGGTGTGCCGCCGAGCGCGACGGGCGTGACGACCACGAGCAGCACGCCCTGGGGCCGCCTCGTTCAAGCCCTGCGCGACGATCCCGACCTGACCCAAGCGCAGAAGGTCGCCTGCCTCTCGCAGTGGATCCTCGAGTCCAGCCGCGGAACGAGCCGACTAGCGAGCGAGCACCTAAATTTCGGCGGCTTGAAATACCGCGCCAGAATGCAGGGCTTCGCGACGCCCGTAGACTATGCAGCCGATGACGGCACGGACGTATATTGCCGCTTCACGTCCGAGGACGCCTTCATCAAGGGCTACTGGCACTTCATCGCCAGCGGACCTTATGACGAGTGGGAGGATTTCAAGAACGACGCGGCGGGCTACATCCGCCATCTCGCGCCGACTTATGCGGCAGACCCAAGCTACATGGACAAGGTGTTCGGCCTCTTCGGCGAGGCTGAGGGGTTGCTAGGCCTGTCGATTGCTGGCCCGGCTGCCACCGGCACCGCGGGTGCTACGAACCTCGTCAGATTGGCGATTGTGGTTGGCCACAACAGCATTTCGCCCGGCGCGGTCGCGGTTTCACCGATTAGTCGATCCGAATTCGCCTACAACACGGTCGTCGCTGAAAAAATGATAGAGGAAGCCGGTCACTACAATATCGTCGCAGAAAAGTTCAATCGCGTGCATATCGGGAAGTACAGCCAAGAGATCGCAACCGTCTATCGCGAGGTCGATGCCTGGGGCGCGGCCTGCATCCTCGAACTCCATTTCAACGCACTGAACGCGCAGTCCACGGGCACGGAAATGCTGTTTTCGTCCGGAAGCGCGAACGGGCGCAGACTCGCGACCGAACTCGTCGCCGAAGTCGGTGCCGTTCTCGGTCTTACGCTGAGGCACGGCTTCGGCCTCAAGCCCCTGCAGTCTGGCGATAGAGGCCATTCATCGGTCGTCGCCTCGCAGGCGCCGACCGTACTAACGGAGCCGTTTTTCGGATCGAACCCGGGCGATTGCATGGCCGCAGCCCGGATCGGCGAGGCGGGCCTTGCCCGAGCCTACTTGCGCGGCGTGCGAGACTGGGCCACCAGCGGTACTGTCAGCTGATATGCACAACCTGCAGAGGATCATTCTAACGTTCTACTCCGTGCTCTGGCTGATCGGTTTCGGCGTCGTGCAGCTCCATGCCCAGCAGATACCGGGCTCGTTGGCGACGTCGGCTCCAGTCGATCCAGTCCCTTCCCAAATGGGGGCCTCAGCCACCACCGGCACCGCGTCCGGCGACCAGCAGCAACTCGGCGAAGGCGCCCCACTGAGTGGTCCGGTTGGAAAGTTAGTTCAGGGTTGGTCGTTGCACCAGCGTTAGCTTGGCCGGCGGAGCAGGTCGGGTAAGCGCAGCCGGCCACGCGGCGAAGGCTGGCACGAACGCTTCTGGTGCCGGCGGTTTGTAGCCGATCGATCCATGCGGCCGGATCGTATTGTAGTGCCGCCGCCAGCTTTCGATGACGATCTGCGCCTCTCGCAGGCTGTAGAAGATCTCGCCGTTGAGCAGTTCGTCGCTGAGGCGAGCGTTGAAACTCTCGACATAGCCGTTCTCCCATGGACTACCAGGTGCGATGTACGCGGTCTTCGCCCCAACGGCCGTGATCCAGTCCTGCACGGCTTTCGCGATGAACTCGGGCCCGTTGTCGGAACGAACGTGGCCGGGCACCCCGCGCAGGATGAAGAGGCCCGATAGGACGTCGATGACATCCGTCGAGTTGAGCCTGCGAGCGACCCGGATGCTGAGGCATTCGTGCGTGAACTCGTCGATAACGTTGAACATCCGGATTTTGCGACCATCATGCGTTCGGTCTTCGACGAAGTCGTAGGACTAGACGTAGTTCGCCCGCTCGGGCCGCAGCCGAACACAGGAGCCATCATTCAGCCAGAGCCGTCCGCGCTTGGGCTGCTTGGCAGGAACCTTCAGACCCTCGCGCCGCCAAATTCGTTCCACGCGCTTGTCGTTGACGATCCAACCCGCGTCCCGCAGCAGCGCCGCAATCTTCCGGTACCCGTATCGGCCATACTGACGGGCCAGTTCGATGAGGTCGGCCGTGAGCTGCTCTTCGTCCTCTCGGCCCCGCGGCGCTTGGCGCTGTGTCGAACGGTGCTGCCCAAGGGCGTGGCATACCCGCCGCTCGGACAGCTTCGCCACCGTCATGACGTGTTCGACACAAGCCCGCCGGCGCGCAGGGCTCAGTAGTTTCCCCGTGTGGCCTCGCTGAGGATCAGCTTGTCCAGGGTGAGATCGGCGACCGCATTGCGAAGCCGCTGGTTCTCGGTTTCCAGATCCTTCAGCCGCTTCACCTGGTCGACCCTCAGGCCGTCAAACTCCTTGCGCCACTTAATGGCATGGACGGCTCTCCCTCTCGGGGCGCAGACTTCAGATCTGCCAACACGAAAGGAGCACTGAGATGACCCTCGACATCGCCGGCATCGCCTTTGCCGAGAACGTTTTCCAACTTCACGGCGTCGCTTACCCGACCTGCTCCGCCGGCCAAGCTAACGCTGGTGCAACGACCAACCCTGAACTAACTTTCCAACCGGACCACTCAGTGGGGGCCGATCAGGCAGGCTATACAATTTGGTCGACCAACCCTGTAGTCCGCGGACTCATCGCACTGATCCGGATGCGAAGGGCGTGGAGATTGATCGAAGGGAAGGGCTCAACAAAACTCTGATGGGGCGGGCGCTCCACGGTTGGCTCAGCGCCGCAGCCATCAGGCGCAGCCCATCCGATAAAACGGGATCCATTTCGCCAACTCAGTCCGAATGGACGCTATTCTATTCTATAGCGCTCCCATGCGGTCAACCGGACCACTGGTGGTTCGACTTCGTAACAGTAGATCTCGTCCTGCAGAAATCTTATCTCGCTCTCGAGTTTCGCATCGGGTACGTTAATCCACCAGCTTCGGGGTCGGCCGTCATTGCCGTCGTTCCAGCGGTAGCCACGAGCCTTCAATCGGTCCTTCGCCGAGAACGGGCTGGCTTGTGCATAGATGCGCGATCGGGCTTGCCGAGCTGAGCGAAGCAGGTAGTGGAAAGGCGTTTCGTCCGTCTTGGGCAACCGGGTGTCCAACACCCTTAGAAGTGCCGCGCAGTCGACTGAAGCCCGATGACCATCGTGGAACCACCCGCATTGGCCGACGAGGTGAGAAAGCTTGCTCCCCTCGAAGCCGAGCCCCTGCCAGTCCACTTCCTGACTCGAGCAAGCCCATGCCCTCGCTCCAAGGTTAGGACAAAGACGCTCGACGAATGGCCTGTCGAATGCGGCATTATGCGCAACAATCAGATCGGCGCGAGACAAAAAACTCGCAAGTGCCTCGGCGTCGATACGATGCCCGGCAACCATGGCGTTCGTAATGCCGGTGATCTGCGTGATCTTGGTAGAAATGGGTTTGTCTGGCTGGCGAAGGGCAGAGTAGACGTCGATGACTTCGCCGATCCCTGCATCATCATACAATGCGAGGATGACCCCAACCTCAATCACCTCGTGAGTGCGTGGGTCAAGCCCAGTCGTTTCCACTATAGCGCGACAATCTGAGTGAGACGCTGGCGACGATCTAAATGAGACAGATCATGTCGCGGCGATTGGGATCGTATCATCCTGATTGTCGCTGGCAAGGTC
>NZ_LMOH01000028.1 GCF_001423245.1 Aureimonas sp. Leaf324 | reverse complement strand
GACCTTGCCAGCGACAATCAGGATGATACGATCCCAATCGCCGCGACATGATCTGTCTCATTTAGATCGTCGCCAGCGTCTCACTCAGATTGTCGCGCTATAAACGCGGTTACCCGCCCTACCATCCTGGAATGATGGTGGCTTTGCTGCTCTACGGCTACAGCCGAGGCCTGTACTCATCCCGACAGCTTGCCCATGCCTGCGAAGAGCGGGTCGATATCATGGCGGTGACCGGACTGAACCGGCCAGACTTCCGAACCATCGCCGATTTTCGCAAGCGCCACCTCGTGGTTCTGTCGGATCTGTTCGGGCAGGTGGTGCGCCTGTGCCAGGCGGCGGGGCTTGTCCAGTTTGCCCATGTCGCCGTGGACGGGACCAAAAAGAAGGCCAACGCTTCACGCCACAAGGCGATGAGCTACGGCCGGATGAAGACGGCCGAGCCGGCGCTGGCCGCCGAGGTCGAGGCCTAGCTGGATCAGGCGCGCAAGGCGGATGCGGCCGAGGATAAGGCGCTGGGCACGGACCAGCGCGGCGACGAGACACCGGACTGGATGGCCGACAAACAGCGGCGGCTGGAGAGGATCCGCACCGCTAAGGCCGCGCTAGAGGCGGACGCTACTGATCCGCCTGATCCGGACGACGAGAGCGGTCCCGGCCCATCGTCCGACATGCGCTGGCAAGGCAGGCCCTTGCGCGATGAGAATGGCGATCCGCCGGATCGGGCACAGTGCAACTTCACCGATCCCGACAGCCGCATCCTGCCGACCCGTGACGGGTTTGTGCAAGACTACAACGGCCAGATCGCCGTCGATGCGGCCCATCAGGTCATCGTGGCGCACCGCCATGTGACGAACTCCGCGGACTCGCGCGCTCTCGTGCCGCTCGTCGATGACGTCCGCGCTCACCTCGGTCGCAAGGCTCGCGAGGTCTCAGGCGATTCCCGGCTTTGCCAACGAGGCGAACCTATCGGCGCTGAAGCAGCGCAGGATCACGGCCTATCTGGCCCCGGGCCGGGCCCGCCATGGCGAGGCGAACGCAACGGGGCGGCGCAAGCTGACGAAGACGCCCTTGATGAGCGCCATGGCCGCATGCCTGAAGCGGCTGGCCGGCGAAGCCGCTACCGCCTGCGAAAACAGGTTGTCGAGCCCGTCTTTGGGCAGATCAAGCAGGCCAAAGGCTTCCGGCAGCTCCTCCTGCGTGGGCTCGATCAGGTCCGATGCGAATAGGCGATGATCTGCACCGCCCACAACCTCCTCAAACTGGCCAAGGCGGCCCGATGAGAGCATCCGCATGGCAATCGCTGCCCATGCGCCATCTCAAAATTTCTGGCAAACCCGTTACTCGGACAGGCTCTTAGTAAATGCCGAGGGCCGACCCGTGCGTCTGGAACTCACCGCCGGGCAGGCAGGCGAAGCGCCCATGGCAGCCAAACTGCTCGATACCGTTGCGCCCGGCGCAACCGTCATCGCCGACAAGGCCAACGACACGGACGGCATCCGCAGCTTCGTCGCGGCGCGAGGTGCCTGGGCCAAGTTACCGCCGCGCTCGATGCGCAAAGGCACCTTCGCCTTCAGCCGCTGGGTCTACCGCCAACGCAACCTCGTCGAGCGCTTCTTCAACCGCATTAAACAGATGCGCGGCTCGGCCACACGCTACGACCAAAGGCCCGATAACTTCCTCGCCGCCATCAAGCTTGCCGCCGTCCACATCTGGATCAATGCGTTACGAGTCCGCTTCCTAGCCGGAACGGCTCGGTCTCGAACTGGCATCTTGAAGGAATTGCCGCCCGGCTCTGGAGAAGTAGATGCCTTCGAAATCGCGGGGTGTCCTCCAGCAGTTCAAGCGGCTTGGTTTTGCGAGCTAAGCTTTCGATCGATGTATTCCTCCATGGATGGCGTGCGAGACCGCAGACCTGCGTCGACGAACCCTTTCAATAGTGCCTGCCCCCCGAGAGGACAGCGCCTTCGATCTTGGGTTCAAGCACCTGATCTGTAGGCCGGGAGAGCCGATATCGTCAGGGTCCAAGCCGTACCCACCCACTGGCAGGGCGGGATCCATGTCAGCGTCCGCATCGAAGCGCAGCAGCCAGCAGTTGCGCTGCCCAGCGAGTTCGGCGGCCGCCATGAACTCGGGCGAGACGCTCGATCTACATAGGTCTTCGATGCTGCTTCCGCGGTACGCGGCCAGGCATCAGCTTGGCCGTCGAGACAACCCAACCGTATTCGTAAGTCATCACGTCGAACGGCAGATCGGCACCGTTTAGCAGAGCCACGTCCTTTGCCGTCAGGTGAACCGTCGAAACGTCCATGAACGCGTAGATTGCCATGCCGTCGCCATCCTTGCATCTGGCCAAGCGTCGAGCGGAATGGTGCGAAACGCAAGAAGTCAGTATTGATGGCGAAGCGAGAGGTTGATCATCCCTGGCTCGCCAGAAGCTGGAGGGCGGCGTCGCCGTCGATGATGAGGCCTTTGACGAGGCCGCTCGACAGGAGCGCTGCGGCGGCGCGTGTCTTCTCCGGGCTTGCGACCATCAGCACGACGTCGAGATGGCGCAGCGTCTCGAACGAGACGGCGATCGTGCGCCCGTTCAGCTCATGGTCGACCGGCCGCCCCATCTCGTTGAAGAAGATGCCGTTCGTGTCGCCGATGGCCCCCGCAGCCCGCAGGCTTGCGATGTCGGCTTTCGTCAGCATGCCCTGTCGCCGCAGAAGCGAACCTTCCTCCAGTTCCCCGACGCTGATCATGCAAAGCGTCGCTTCCTCCGCGATCGCCATCGCCTTGGTGACCGAACGCTGCGATAGCAGGACCTGGCGGTCTTCTACCGTGTCGGCGATGAACGGGACGGGCAGGAAGTAGCCCTCTCCTCCGGTGCGCTTGGCAAGCGTGTAGACCAGTTCGAACGGGTTGAAGGCCGAGTTGGCGGTGAGCGAGCCCATCAGCGAGATGAACCGGGCGTCCGGCGCGCTGACGCCTGCCAGGTGAAGCGTCATCTGCTCCACCGTCCGCCCCCACCCCAGACCGACGGTTGAGGGCTTGCCACGCGCCAGATGGGCGCGCAGGTGATTGGCAGCCAAGAGGCCGACAGCGCGGAAGGCCACCTTCTGGGTCGCCGACAGGCCGACCAGATCGGTGTCGGCGTTTGCCGACGCGAGAAGGTCGAGCGCCGGAGTCGCTTGGCAAAAGGCAAGCCCGTAGCGGCGGCGCAGCTCTTCCTCCACCGGAACCATGCCTGCCAGTTGTCGATCCACCGTGATGCTGACAACACCCTCTTCCAAGGCGTCGGCGAGCAAGCGGTTGACCCGAGCACGCGTCAAGCCGAGCCGCTCGGCCGCTTCTGCCTGGTTCAATCCCCCCACGTGATAGAGCCAAGCGGCCTTGACCATCAGCGTCTCGTCGTCGTCGGCCATGCCTGCCTCTTACAAATGTATTTCATGTTGACGTTTGTAATAGCGTTGGTCTAGCTTCGTCTCGCGTCGTGGGAGTGACGCGGGAACGGTCGCACTGAAGATGTGCGGCGTGGGAGGAACTTCAAAATGCATTCTCGTGCAATGAGGAACGGCGTCTTCGCGGCGCTGGCCGCCCTTGGCTTGTCCGTCAGTGCCCCGGCACTGGCTGTCGACGTCGCCTGGGTCCACGCCAACGCGGCCGCCCAGTCCGAGCAGCGCGTCAAGGCGGGCTTCGACGCCTGGCTTAAGGAGACGGGCAAGTCGGACTGGACGGTCAGTTATCTCGACTCGGGTGGCTCGGGCGAGAAGACCGCCGCGAACATCCAGGACGCCGCGTCGCGCGGCGTCGGCGCGATCATCGTCACGATGGCGGACCTGCGCGCCTCGGCCCCGGCCATTCAGGCGGCGGTCGACGCGAAGATCCCGATCTTCACCGTCGACAGCGGCGACGTGAAGGGGACCATGGTGGACGTGACCACCAACAACTGGGCCATGGGCGCCACCGTCTCGCCCTACTTCCTGAACGAACTCGGCCCCGGCTCGAACATCATCTTCCTGCGCATGGCCGAGCACCACGGCACCCGCAAGCGCGGCGAGACCATGGCGACCGTCCTTAAGGAATATCCCGACATCAAGGTGCTGGCCGAGCACAACATCGACTACACCGCCTTCTACGAAGACACGACGCGCACGATGCAGGACTACGCGACGCGCTTCGGCGACGAGATCGACGGCGTCTGGGCGCCCTGGGACGAGCCGGCTCAGGCCGCGCTGAATGCGCTCAAAGCCGCCGGCAACACCCATGCCAAGGTCATCGGTATCGACGGCCACCCGACGGCCATCGCCGAGGTCTGCAAGCCGGACAGCCAGATGATCGCCACTGTCAGCCAACCGTTCGAGAAGATGGGGGCGCAGACCGGCGAGTGGATCGAGGACATCGTCGTCGCAAAGAAGGACGCCGCCACCGTCATCCCGTCCAAGGTCGTCTATCTCGACGCGCCGCTCGTCACCAAGGCGAACTGCAAGGACTTCATGAAGTGACCGCTTCGGCCGGCGACGCGTCATGCGCATCGCCGGCCACGCCTCCCCGACTTCCTTTCAACAGGCGCGGAGCAGCAGCGGCATGGCCATCATCCTCAGCGACATCGTGATGGACTATCCCGGAACGCGGGCGCTCGACGGCGTCGGCGTCACCTTCCGGGACGACGAGGTCCACGGCCTCATCGGCGAGAACGGCGCGGGCAAGACGACGCTCGTCTCGATCCTCGGCGGCAGCCGCCTTCCCACCGGCGGGCGCATGGAACTCGACGGGCAGGACGTGCGCCTCGAGGGCGCGGGCGACGCGCTGGCCCGGGGCATCGCCCATGTCTCGCAGGAAGGCAGCCTCGTGCCCGGCCTGTCGGGGGCCGAGAACATCCTCCTCGGGGCCGAGCCGAAGCGCCTGGGCGCCGTCATCGACCGGAGGGCCCTGCGGCGCATCGCCTACGAGACGCTGGCGAGCTGGTTCCCGGACGTGTCGATCGATCTCGACGCCCCCGTCGAAACCCTGCCCTACGCCGACCAGAAGATCGTCGAAATCGTGCGCGCCCTGCGCGGCCGTGTCCGGATCCTCATCCTCGACGAGCCGACGGCGACCCTGCCCGCCCGCGAGAAGGAGCGGCTCTGGGCCATCGTGCGCCGCCTCCCGGCGCAAGGGGTCGGCGTCGTCCTCATCAGCCATTTCCTGTCGGAGGTCCTCGCCCTCTCCGACCGCATCACGGTGCTGCGCGACGGGCGGCTCGTCGAAACGTTCCCCGCCCAAGGGGCGGACGAGGCGCGGCTCGTCGCGCTCATGCTGCAGCGGGGGCAAAGCACGACGGTCCAGACGGGCGAGCGTCGGGTGCCCGACGCCGCCGCCATTCCGGTCGTCGAGGTGTCGGACTGGCGCACGCCCGACGTGTCGGTCGAGCGCTTCGCAGTGCGGCCCGGCGAGATCGTCGGCCTGATTGGCCTGACGGGCTCGGGCCATTTCGCCTTCGCCCGCTCGCTCTTCGACGCACCGGACCGCATCGGCGGAACCTTGCGCTTCCGCGGCGAGGCGGTCGCCGACGTCTCGGCCGCCGCCATGCGCCAGCGCGGCGTCGCCTTCGTGCCCGATCACCGGATGATCCATTCGCTGAACGGCGACTGGTCGCTGCGCGAGAACCTCGCGATGGTCCATCCCGAGGCCGGCGCGTTCGGGAGCCTCGGCATCCTCAGCCCGGCCCGCGAAACGCGCGAGGCACGCCGCATCATGGGACAACTGGCGGTCAAGGCCTCGTCGCCCGAGCAACTCGTGACCGAGTTGTCGGGCGGCAACAAGCAGAAGATCTCGATCGGCAAATGGCTCTACGGCGCCGAGGGGCGCTACCGGCTGATGATCTTCGTCGAGCCGACGGAGGGCGTCGACATCGGTGCCAAGCGCGAGATCCACCAGTTGATCCAGTCCCTCGCCCGCTCCGGCTGCGCGATCGTCGTCGCCTCCTCCGATCTCATCGAAATCGCCGACCTCGCCACCCGCGTCGTCTCGTTCGCCGACGGGCAGGCCCTGGGAGAACTCCATTGGCCCAACTTCTCGGAACAGAGCTTCATAGCCGCCATGTCGGGAGCGCGGGCGTGAGCGCCGCGACCACGCAACCGCGCGAGGACGCCGGCCGCAGCCGCCTCCGCCAGGGGCTCCTACGGTACTCGACGCTGATCGTGCTGGCCCTTCTCTTCATCGGTTTCTCGCTCGGCGTCGACCGGTTCCTGACGACCTCGAACCTTCTCAACATCCTCCAGCAGATCTCGATGCTGACGATCGTCGCGATCGGGCTGACTTTCGGCTTCGCCGCGCGCGAGATGGACCTTTCGGTCGGCTACATGGCCGGACTCGCCGGTCTCGTCGCCCCCCTCCTCCTCGTCGCGGGCTGGTCGACGCCGCTCGCCCTTCTGGCGGGGCTGGGCGCCGGTCTCTGCGTCGGCCTCGTCAACGCGCTTCTCGTAACCCTCGTCGGCGTGCCATCACTGATCGCGACGCTGGCGATGGGCTCGATCCTGTTCGGCATCAACTTCCTCCTGTCGGGGGGGCGTGCGATCTATGGCGGTCTTCCGGACAGCTATCTCGTGCTCGGCCAAGGCCGCATCCTCGGCCTGCCCAACGTCGCCTTCATCATGCTGGCAGCCGTGGCGCTTGCCTGGTTCGTGATGGAGCGCACGATCTTCGGCCGCTACGTCTATGCCGTCGGCGGCAACCTCAAGGCGGCCGAGCTGTCGGGCATCAAGGGGCGCCGCTACAGGCAGGCGGCACTGGTCATCTCCAGCCTGTTCGCGGCCGTTGCCGGCCTTCTCCTGTCCGCCCGCCTCGGCTCCGGCCAGCCCAACGCCGGCCAGGACTATCTCCTCGACGGGCTCGCCACCGTCTTCATCGGCATGACGATGTTCCGCCCGGGCACCGCGACGATCGCGGGCACCTTCTTCGGCGCCCTCTTCATCGGCGTCATCAACAACGGCCTGAACCTCCTCGGCCTCGACACCTACATCCAGAGCATCGTGAAGGGCGTCATCATCCTCGTCGCCGTCGCGGTCGTCTCCCGCACCACGAAGCTGAAGCTGATCTGACGGCGCGCCTCGCGCCCGTCCGGTCCCGCCATCGGGAAGCCCTGACACATGACCGAACTTCGACCCGACATCCGTCCCGCCAACGGCTCGCCCGGCGGCAATTCCGGCCTCCTGCCGCTCTACCGGACCATGCGGCGCATCCGCTCCTTCGAGGAGCGCGTCGGCGAACTCTTCGTGCGCGGCCTTTCGGCCGGCTCGATGCTGCATCTGTCCATCGGGGAGGAATCGGCGGCAGCCGGCGTTGTCAAGGCGATGGCGCCCGCCGACACGTTCACCACCCACCATCGCGGCCACGGCATCTTCCTGGCGCGCGGCGCCGATCCCGCCCGGATGATGGCCGAGATTGGCGGCAAGGAGACCGGCTACTGCGCGGGCAAGGGCGGCTCTATGCACATCGCCGACATGGCGCTCGGGCATCTCGGCGCCAACGCCATCGTCGGCGGCGGCATTCCGGCGGTCGTCGGCGCCGGCCTGTCGGCCAAGCGCCTGAAGAAGGATTCCGTCTCCGTCGCCTTCTTCGGCGACGGGGCGACCGGCCAGGGCATCCTCTACGAGAGCATGAACATGGCCGCCCTCTGGGACCTGCCGGTGATGTTCGTGTGCATCAACAACCAGTACGGCATGGGGACGCGCATCGACCAGGCGACGCGCAACGCCGCCTTCGACGAGCGCGCCCGCGCCTTCGGCCTTAACGGCGCGATGGTGGACGGGGACGATGTCGAGGAGGTCGCCGCCGCGGCGCAGGAGCTGATGGACGAGGCGCGGGCCGGCAAGCCGGGCTTCCTCGCCGTGTCCTGCTACCGATTCTACGGCCATGCCCGCATGGACAAGAGCCCCTACCGGGCCGAGGCCGAAGAGGCCGAGGGTCGCCTGCGCGACCCCGTCCTGAAGGCGCGCCTGCGACTGCTCGAGCGCGGTGCGGCCGCCGAGACGGAACTCGATGCGCTCGACGCCGAGATCGCCGCCGAGATGGACGCGACGATCGATTTTGCCGCCGCCAGCGTCGCGCCGCCGCTCTCCTCCATGTTCCGCGACGTCTACGCCGTCGGCGAGCCCGAGCCCGAGCCGTTGCGCACGCGCCTCGACCGCGTCCTTTCCAAGGGAGCTGCCTGATATGGTCCAGATCACCTATCGCGACGCGCTGCGCCAGGCGCTGATCGACGCCATGCAGGACGACGAGACCGTCGTCGTCATCGGCGAGGAGGTCGGCCGCTACGGTGGCGCCTACGGCGTCACCAAGGACCTCATCAAGACCTTCGGGCCCGAGCGGATGATCGACACGCCGATCTCCGAGCCCGCGATCGTGGGCGCTGCCGTCGGCGCGGCCATGACGGGCCTCCGGCCCGTCGCCGAGTTGATGTATGTCGACTTCCTCGGCATGACGATGGACCAGCTCACCAACCAGGCCGCCAAGATCCGCTACATGTTCGGCGGCCAGATCGGCGTGCCCATGGTGCTGCGCACGCAAGGCGGCACCGGGCGCTCGGCCGGCGCGCAGCACTCCCAGAGCCTGGAAGGCTGGATCATGCACATGCCGGGCCTCCGGCTCGTCATGCCGGCGACCGCCGAGGACGCCTACCATCTCCTCCGGCACGCCCTGACACTGCCCGACCCCGTCGTCTTCATCGAGCACAAGTCGCTCTACACACGCAAGGAGGAGGCGGACCTCTCCGCGCCCAAGCTCCCCTGGGGCAAGGCTGCGGTGCGGCGCGAGGGCAAGGACGTCGTGATCGTCACCTATTCGCGGCAGGTGCACTACGCGCTGGAGGCGGCCGAGGCCATGGCGAAGGACGGGATCGAGGCGACCGTCATCGACCTCCGCACCCTCAATCCGCTCGATATGGACACCGTCCGTGAACACGTCGAGAAGGTCGGCCGCTGCGTCGTCGTCTCCGAGGGGCCGATGACGGCGGGCGTCGCGGCCGAGCTGTCGGCGCGCATCACCGAGGAATGCTTCGACTTCCTCCATGAGCCGGTCATCCGCATCGCGGGCGAGGACATCCCGATCTCGGTCAGCCAAGCGCTGGAGGCGGGCAGCGTGCCCTCGCCCGATCTCATCGGCGACTATGCACGGCGCATCGTCGCATGAGCGCCGTGCTCACCATGCCCCGTCTCGGCGAGACGATGGAAGAAGGTCGCATCGTCGGCTGGCTGATCCGGCCGGGCCAGCCCTTCAAGCGCGGCGAATCCATTCTCGAAGTCGAGACAGACAAGACCGTCGCCGAGTTACCGGCCCTCGCTGACGGCATTCTGGCCGAAACGCTGGTCGCCCCCGGAGACATCGTCAGCGTCGGCGCACCCATCGCGCGGTTGGAAGGCGGCGCCCCGGAAGCCTCACCCGCCGCCGACGGCCCGGTGGTCCGAACGCTAGCCATGCCGCGCCTCGGCGAGACCATGGACGAGGGCAAGGTCGTCGGCTGGCTGGTCGAGGCCGGTGCGCGCTTCAAGCGCGGCGACGCGATCCTCGAGATCGAGACCGACAAGACCATCGCCGAATATCCGGCTCTCTTCGACGGGCGCCTCGTGGAGATCCTGGTCGAGCCCGGCACCACGCTGGACGTCGGCGCGCCGCTGGCGCGCGTCGAAGTCTCCGCCGCAAGCGCCAAGCTGGAAGGCTTCGTCGCGGACGCGCCGGACCCGCTGGATGCCGCCGAGGAGGTCGTGCCAGCGCCCGCGGCCGAGACGGCCGCGGAGTCGTCCGCGCCCCGGACGCAAGCCCCTCCGGCGCGTTCGGGCGGCCTCGTTCGCGCTACGCCCGTCGCTCGCCGCCTCGCGGCGCGGCGCGGCCTCGACCTTTCCACGCTTTCGGGCACGGGCCGGCGCGGCCGCATCGAACTGCGGGACGTGGAAGCCCATGCCACCGGCCCAGCGACCCCCGCGCGGACGGGCGGCGCGATCGCGTCCGACCGTTTGCCGGCTCGCGGGAGCCAGCGCAGCCGTGCGCTTCTCCTCCACGGCTTTGCCGGAGATCGCACGACCTTCTCCGGCCTTGCCTCGGCGCTGTCGCGTGCGGGTTTCGAGACCCTGGCGCTCGACCTGCCGGGCCATGGCGAGACGACGGCGGAGGCTGACGGGGTCGCCGCCCTTTCCGCCCCGCTCAGTGCCTTCCTGCGCGCACAGGACTTCGCGCCGAGCGAGATCGTCGCCCATTCGCTGGGCAGCCTTGCGGCTGTTGCGCTGGCCGAGAGCCTTCCCGATCTGCGGCGCCTGACCCTTCTGGCGCCCGCCGGCCTCGGGCTGGAGATCGACGCGGAGTTCATCTCCGGCATGGCGGCACGCCCGTCCACCGGCGCGCTGCGCCATCTCCTGCGCCGCCTGACCGCCCAGCCCGCCGCCCTGTCCGACGCCGCCGTCGCGGCGCTCGCCGCCTCGCTCGGCCGGGGACGGCTGGTGGCGCTGGCGGCCGACACCTTCGGGCCGGGCGGCCAGCGCGCCGACATAGTCGAGCCGCTGGCCCGCCTGTCGCGCAGGGTGGACGTGCGCGTCGTTTTCGGACTGGAGGACCGGATCGTGCCCTGGACTCAAGTATCGGCGCTGCCCGCGGCGGTCGCGATCCATCTCGTCGCCGGAGCCGGGCATATGCCGCACTGGGACCGCCCCGCCGAGGTCGCAGCCCTCTTCGAAAGGACATCCGGATGAGCGACCTGAAGACGATTAACACGCAGGCCATCGCGCTCGCCAAGGCGATGCCGGAAGTGGCGGGCGGCTTCCGGCAGCTGGCCAAGGCCGCCCATTCCGGCTCTCGCCTTTCCTCAGCACAGAAAGAGCTGCTTTCTGCTTCCTTCGGCGTCGTGCGCGGCTGCGAGGACTGCGTCATCTACCATGTCGATGCCGCGAGGAAGCTGGGGGCCGAACGGGAGGACCTTTTGGAGATGCTCGGCATCGCCGCCGAGATGGGGGGCGGACCGGCCATGGTTTACGCGGCCAAGGCGCTGGCCGCCTTCGACGCCGCGAACTGACGCGCAACCACAAGGATTCGAGGGCTTGACGCGGGAGGAGCGTCGGTCTTGGAGGGAGGAGGAATCGATGGCCTATGTGGTCGCCGTAGACGGTGGAACGGAAAGTCTGCGCGCCGGGATCTACGATCCCTCGGGCGCCTGCCTGGGACAGGCGACCCACCCTTACGAGACGACGTTCTCAGCCGGCGCTCGCGCGGAGCAAAACCCCGAGGACTGGTGGAACGCGCTCGGCGTCGCCACGCAGGGCGCGCTCGCCAAGGCGGGCGTCGACCCGGCCGCCGTTGAGGCGATCTGCCTGACGACCACCTCCTGCACCGTCGTCGCGCTGGACGAAGAAGGCAATGCACTGCGCCCCGCCATCATCTGGATGGACGTGCGCGCGGGCGAGGAAGCGCGCGACGTCCTCGCCACCGGGGACGCGGCGCTCGCCGTCAACGGGGCGGGAGAGGGTCCGGTCTCGGCTGAATGGATGATCCCAAAGGCCCTCTGGCTGAAGCGACACGAGCCGCATGTGTTCGACCGCGCCGCCACGATCGGCGAATACCAGGACTTCATGACGCTTCGCCTCACAGGTCAGCGTGTCGCCTCACTGAACAACGCCTCCATCCGCTGGCATTACTCGACCGCGCGCGGTGGGTTCGCGGCCTCGCTCGTGCGATCGCTCGGGCTGGACGCTCTGCTCGAGAAGTGGCCGGCCGAGATGGTTGCGCCCGGCGCCGTGGTCGGCACGCTGACCAACCGCGCGGCGGCCCATCTCGGGCTCCACACGGGCGTGAAGCTCGTGCAGGGCGGTGCGGACGCGCTGATCGGGATGATCGGCCTTGGCGTCGCCCAGCCCGGCCAGCTTGCGCTGATCACCGGCTCCTCGCATCTTCAGTTCGGCGTCTCGCAGAACCCGGTAAACCATCCCGGTCTCTGGGGCTCCTACTCAGACGCGGTCTATCCCGGCCGCCACATCATCGAGGGCGGCCAGACCTCGACCGGCTCCATCCTGCAGTGGCTGAAGCGCCTGATGAACGGAACGATGGACCTCGACGCCCTTAACATCGCGGCCGCCCGCCTCGAGCCCGGATGCGACGGGCTCGTGGTGCAGGACCATTTCCAGGGCAACCGCACCCCTTACGTCGACCCCCTGTCGCGCGGGGCGATCACCGGCCTGACGCTCGCGCATGGGCCCGAGCACATCTTCCGCGCCGTCATTGAGAGCATCTCCTTCGGAACGCGCGCGATCCTCGACGAGATGGCGGCGGCGGGCTTCCGTGCGGCCGAACTTACGGTCGGCGGCGGCGCGACGGCTTCCGAGCTCTGGCTCCAGATCCATGCCGATACCGCCGGCATCCCGGTTTGCGTCCCGGCCTCGGGCGCCGCGCCGTCCGTCGGGGCGGCCGTGCTGGCCGCCCACGGCGCGGGGCGCTTCGCCTCGATCGACGAGGGCATCGCCGCTATGGTGCGGCCCGGCCGCCGCATCGAACCGCGACGGCGCGAAAGCGAGCGTTACGACGAAATCTACTGTTCCTATCGTGCACTCTATCCCGCGTTGAAGGACGTAGCAGCCGCCGGCGCCCCGAAACCCGTGCAGGTCCGAGAGGCCATGCGGGCATGAGCGCCGACTTCGACCTGCCCGGCCGGATCGTCATCGTCACGGGCGGCGCGCGCGGTATCGGCGCGGCGATCGCGGTTCGTCTGGCGGAAGCTGGCGCCACCGTCCTCGTGGCCGACCGCGACGAGGCGGAAGCCTCCCGCACGGCCGCTGCGATCGAGACCCGGGGCCTTGCGGCCCATCCCCTCCCCCTCGACGTGACCTCGCGCGATAGCGTGTCGGCGGCGGTCGAGGCGGTGGCGCACCGCTTCGGCGCGCCGCACGTCCTCGTCAACAACGCGGGCATCGTGCGCAACGCGCCGGCCGTCGACACGGCGCCGGAGGACTGGAGCGCGGTCATCGACGTCAACCTCAACGGCGTCTTCCGCTGCGCGCAGGGTTTCGGACGACTGATGCTGGAGGCGGGCCGCGGCTCGGTCGTGAACATCTCCTCCATGTGCGGCGAGATCGTCGTCCACCCGCAGCCGCAGGTCGCTTACAACGCGGCGAAGGCCGGCGTGAACCTCCTGACCAAGTCGCTCGCCGTCGAATGGGCCCCGCACGGTCTTCGCGTCAACGCGGTTGCACCAGGCTACACCGCGACCGAACTGACGCTGGCCGGCCGCTCCAATCCAGAATGGTTCGGCACCTGGATGCGATCGACCCCGATGGGCCGCCTCGGTGAGCCCCGCGAGATAGCCAACGCCGTGCTCTTCCTCGCCTCCGACGCCGCCAGCTTCATCACCGGGACAGTGTTGACGGTGGACGGCGGCTACACCGCCCTTTAAGGACCCGTGCCATGATCCACACGACAGAGACCCGCACCGCGCTCGTAACCGGCGCCAGCCGCGGGATCGGCCGCGCCGTTGCCCTCGGCCTCGCCGCCCGCGGCTTCGACATCATGGCCAACGACATCGAGCGACAGGCCGACCGTCTCGCCAACCTCGTCTCCGAGATCGAGGCGACGGGCCGCCGGGCCTTCGCGCTTCACGCCGACGTCAGCAACAAGGCGCAGGTGACCTCGATGGTGGCGAGTGCCGTCGAACGGGCTGGCGCGATCGACGCCGTGGTGAACAACGCAGGCATCCTCATCACCAGTCCCGTCGAGACGCTGGACGACGGCGTGTGGGACGCGGTGATGGACGTGAACGCCAAGGGCACCTTCCTCGTGATACAGGCGCTCCTGCCGCACATGCGCACCCGCGGCTACGGCCGCATCGTCAACATCGCCTCCATCGGCGGCAAGCAGGGGGCGCCCGAACAGGCGCACTACTCGGCATCCAAGGCGGCGGTCATGGGCTTCACCCGGGTGCTGGCGCAGGAGGTCGGGTCGCTCGGCATCACAGCCAACTGCGTCTGTCCCGGCATCATCCTCACCGACATGGGCCGCACCAACCTCGAAGACCCCGCCGTCAAGGCGAAGTGGACGGCCAATACCGCCATGCGCCGCATCGGCGCGCCCGAGGACGTGGTCGGCCCGGTCGCGTTTTTCGCTTCCGACGAAAGCGCGTTCGTCACGGGACAGACCCTCAACGTCGATGGGGGTATTGTCTTCGACTGAGACGAATTCGCAAAAGCTGGGACCGTTGGATCATTTCGATGGGCTTGCGAAAGAGCCGTGGCAGGCCACGGGTCGATGATCAGCGGGTTCTCAGCGGCATTATCTTCGTCAACCGCAACGGCCTGCGATGGCGCGATGCGCCCAAGGACTATGGTCCGGTGAAGACGCTGCACAACCGTTGGAAGCGTTGGGTGAAGCGGGTGTCTTCGTCCGAATGATGAAAGGTCTGGCCGCTGCCAATGCCGATCCCAAGACTCTCATGATCGACGCGACCTATCTGAAGGCACACCGCACGGCATCGAGCCTTGCGGTCAAAAAGGGGGGCTTGGACGTCTGATCGGCCGCACCAAGGGCGGCATGAACACAAAGCTTCACGCCGTGGCCGATGCCAATGGCCGCCCGTTGAGCTTCTTCCTGACCGCTGGGCCCGTCAGCGACTACACCGGCGCGGCAGCCTTGCTTGACGATCTGCCCAAGGCGCAGTGGCTGCTCGGCGATCACGGCTACGATGCTGACTGGTTCCGGGACNCGGCCCGTCAGCGACTACACCGGCGCGGCAGCCTTGCTTGACGATCTGCCCAAGGCGCAGTGGCTGCTCGGCGATCACGGCTACGATGCTGACTGGTTCCGGGACGCTCTAGCAGCGAAGGGCATCAAACCCTGCATTCCGGGCCGACGGTCTCGCAATGTGCCTGTCAAACACGACAAGCGCCACTACCGGCGACGCAACCGCATCAAGATCATGTTCGGGCGGCTGAAGGACTGGTGCCGCGTCGCAACCCGCTACGACCACTGTCCGACCGTCTTCTTCTCCGCCATCGCGCTCGCAGCTACCGTCCTGTTCTGGCTCAAAGCTATGAGTCCTAACCCTAGTGTCACCAGCTCGTGGCCGGAAAACGCCAGGAAATCCGTAGCCTGCTGAAATCATTGGAGTGGCGGAGAGGGAGGGATTTGAACCCCCGATACCCTTGCGAGTATGCCGCATTTCGAGTGCGGTGCATTCAACCACTCTGCCACCTCTCCGTCCGAGGTCGATCTTGCGATCGATGAAGCATACGCTGATAAGCGTGGTCGGCGCCCTCAAGGCGCGAGGGCTCTCTAGCAAAGGATCGGGGCGCTTCACAAGAGGCAATCGACGTCGGTCGTGACACTTTGAAGGCGGGTCGTTGCGGCGGCCATATCCCTTGACCTTTGCGGCCGGTGGCGCTAGGCAACGCGCGTCGTGACCTGCGTCCGGCCGTGCCTCGTGCAGGGCGGTTCGCGTCGCGGCATCGTTCGAAAGAAACACAAGAAGACGGCCCGCGATGCTCGACGCATCCGAGAGCCGATCCTGAAAAGGCCAAGACATGTTCGCAGTGATCAAGACTGGCGGCAAGCAGTACCGCGTCGCCGCCAACGACCAGTTCGAGATCGAGCGCCTGCCCGGCGAGGCCGGCGACAGCGTTTCCTTCACCGAAGTCCTGATGGTGGGCTCGACGATCGGCGCGCCCTTCGTGGCCGGCGCCACCGTGGTCGGCGAGATCGTCGAGCAGACGCGCGGACCGAAGGTCATCTCCTTCAAGAAGCGTCGCCGCCAGAACTCCAAGCGCAGCCGCGGCCACCGCCAGGACCTGACGCTGATCCGCATCGCCGAGATCCTGACCGACGGCAAGGCGCCGTCCGCGAAGGCCGAGAAGGCTGCCAAGCCGGTCGCCGACACGACGTCCGACGCCGCGCCGAAGAAGGCCGCCAAGGCCAAGCCGGCCGCCGAGACGGCGAGCGACGAGGCGGCGCCCGCCAAGAAGCCCCGCGCTGCCAAGAAGAAGGCCGAGGGCGAAGAGGCCTGAGACACGGAACTCGCGGGAGCCTTCAGGGCCCCCGCCGCGTTCGGCACGAGACATACACAAGCGTTCGCGCGGTGCCGCAAAGGCCCCGGACGCAGGCATCAGGAGACTGAAACATGGCACATAAAAAGGCAGGCGGTTCTTCCCGCAACGGTCGCGACTCCGAGTCCAAGCGCCTCGGCGTGAAGAAGTTCGGTGGCGAGCAGGTCATCGCCGGCAACATCCTCGTGCGTCAGCGCGGCACGCGCTGGCACCCGGGCGTGAACGTCGGCATCGGCCGCGACCACACCCTCTTCGCCGTCGCCGAGGGCACCGTGACCTTCCAGAAGAAGGCGCAGGGCCGAACCTACGTGTCCGTCATGCCGAAGGCAGAAGCCGCCGAGTGATCCGGTTGCTTCAAGGCGCCGGCGTCCCAACGACCCGGCCCTTGAAGACGCAACCGTCGGACAAGGGATGAGAACCGGGGAGATGGGCCGCCATCTCCCCGTTTTTGCATTCCCGGAGGGGTCCGATGAGTTGCGAAGAGTCCAGCCTCGAAGCCGATGACGACGAGTGTCGGCTGACGACGCGCCGCCTGATCCTGCGGATCGCCCGTCCTGACGACGCCCGCGACATCGCCCGCTTCGCCGACGATCTCGAGATCGCGCAGATGACCTCGCGCATCCCGCATCCCTATCGCCTCGACGACGCGCACGCGTTTCTGGCGCAGACGGAGGATGAACTGATCGTGGCGATCACGGCGCGCGGCGACGGCGCCTTTCTCGGCCTCTGCAGCCTTGCGGCGGCGGGCGCTCCGGGAACGGCGGAACTCGGCTACTGGATCGGTCGCCCGTACTGGGGCCGCGGCTTTGCGACCGAGGCGGCGCAGGCGGCGATCGACTACGGGTTCGCGGTTCTCGAGCTCGCCGCGATTGAGGTCCGCTGCCGCGTGATCAACAACGGCTCGCGCCGGGTGATCCAGAAATGCGGCTTCGGCTACGTCGGCACCGGCCTGTCGACCTCGCTGGCGGCCGGGCGAGTGGCGAGCGAAACCTATCGGATGGATCGGCGGACATGGCAGTCGCTCAAAAGCTGGAGCACGCCCCGATGAAACGCAGAGCCCTTTGCGGCGCGGCGCTCGCGGTCTCGCTCGGCCTTCTCGCGCTGCCGGCACGGGCGGCCGACGACTTCTCGCTGCGCTCGTTCTTCGCCGGACACAGCGTCAGCGGAGGTGAGATCCGCACGCTCGGCCTCTTCCGCGAGCGGTTCACGGCTCGCTTCGAGGGCCAGGCCAAGGGCGACGCGCTGGATCTCGACGAGCGCTTCCGCTTCGAGGACGGCCCGCGGCTTCAGCGCTGGCATCTCGTCGAGCGCGGCGGACGGGTCACCGGCACGGTGGAGACCGAGGACGGCGAGGGCAAGCTGCAGGGCCCCTTCCCCGTATCGGGGACGAGCGGTCCGGACGGCGCGGTGCTCGCCTATCGCGGCATCGCGCCGGGCGGCGGGCGGTGGAGGTTCGACTTCCGGCACACGATCACGCCGCGGACTGACGGCACGGCGGGAAACCGGGTGCGCATCTCGCGCTTCGGCCTTCCTCTGGCAGGCGCCCGCGTCACCTTCGCCAAGTCGGAGGCGGCACTGGCGCCTCATCTCGCCGACCCGTGACGCCACGGGTTCGAGTTTCAAGATGGCGCCCGGCGCGCTACACCAAGCCGCAGGACTCGATGGTGCGGCCGAAAGGATATGACGGGACAGGACGATGAAGTTTCTCGACAAGGTCAAGGTCTATGTGCGCTCGGGCGACGGGGGCGCCGGCGCGGTGTCCTTTCGCCGCGAGAAGTTCATCGAGTTCGGCGGACCGGACGGCGGTGACGGCGGGCGCGGCGGCGACGTCTTCATCGAGGCGGTGTCCGGTCTCAACACGCTGATCGACTACCGCTACCAGCAGCACTACCGCGCCAAGACCGGCATGCACGGGATGGGCCGCAACCGCACCGGCGGCAAGGGCGCCGACGTGACGCTCAAGGTGCCCGTCGGCACGCAGGTCTTCGCCGAGGACGAGGAGACGCTGCTCGCCGACCTCACCGAGATCGGCCAGGTGTTCCGCGTCGCCGCCGGCGGCAACGGGGGCTTCGGCAACTGGCAGTTCAAATCCTCGATCAACCGCGCGCCCTATCGCGCCAATCCGGGCCTCGAGGGCGAGGAGCTCACGATCTGGCTCCAGCTGAAGCTCATCGCCGATGCCGGCGTCGTCGGGCTTCCGAATGCCGGCAAGTCGACCTTCCTCGCCAGCGTCACCGCCGCCCGGCCCAAGATCGCCGATTACCCGTTCACCACGCTGCACCCCAATCTCGGCGTCGCGACGGTGGATGGCCATGAGTTCGTGATCGCCGACATTCCGGGCCTCATCGAGGGCGCCCACGAGGGCGTCGGGATCGGCGACCGCTTCCTCGGCCATGTCGAGCGCACGCGCGTGCTGCTGCACCTCGTCTCGGCGGTCGAGAAGGACGTCGCACATGCCTACGCGACCGTGCGCCGCGAGTTGGAGCTCTACGACGAGGGGCTGATTGAGAAGCCCGAGATCGTGGCGCTCAGCCAGGCCGACACGGTGGACGACGAGACGCGACGCGACAAGCTGGATGCCCTGGCGAAGGCGAGCGGCACCAAGCCGCTGGTGCTGTCGGCCGTGACACGCCACGGCCTGCCGGATGTCCTGCGCCGCCTGCGCCGCGAGATCGACGGCCTGTCCGACGATGCAGCCGACCAGGAGGCCGAAGACGCCAAGCGTTTCGGCGGCACGCTGGCCGAGGAGGACTGGCGTCGATGAGCGACGGGCTCGCCGCGTTCCGGCGGATCGTCGTCAAGATCGGCTCGGCGCTTCTGGTCGACCCGGACACGGGACTGCGCCGCGACTGGCTGCGGTCGCTGACGGCCGACGTCGCCAGACTTCACGGTGAAGGCCGCGAGGTGCTTCTCGTGTCGTCGGGTGCGATCGCGCTCGGCCGCTCGATCCTGAAGTTGTCGCGCGGGCCCCTGAAGCTCGAGGAAAGCCAGGCCGCGGCGGCCGTCGGGCAGATCGCGCTGTCGCGCGCTTACAGCGAAGCGCTCGGTGCCCATGGCATCGAGGCGGGCCAGATTCTCCTGACGCTCGGCGACACGGAGGAGCGGCGGCGCTATCTCAATGCGCGCGCCACCGTCGGCACGCTGATCGGCTTCGGCGCGGTGCCGGTGATCAACGAGAACGACACGGTGGCGACCACCGAGATCCGCTACGGTGACAACGACCGGCTGGCGGCGCGTGTCGCGGCGATGATGTCGGCCGATCTCCTGGTGCTCCTCTCCGACATCGACGGGCTCTACACCGCGCCGCCCGCGCAGGACCCGAACGCCGCCCACATCCCGCTGGTCGAGGCCATCACGCCGCAGATTGAGGCGATGGCGGGTGGGGCCGCCTCGCAGTTCTCGCGCGGCGGCATGAAGACCAAGATCGATGCCGGCAAGATCGCGACCGGTGCAGGCGCGGCGATGATCATCACCTCCGGCCAGCGGCTGCATCCGCTCGACGCCGTGCGGCGCGGCGAGCGCTCGACGCTGTTCCTGGCCGCCGCCGATCCCGTGCGCTCGCGCAAGCGCTGGATCGCGGGCCATCTCAACGCGTCCGGCCGCCTGCATGTCGATGCCGGCGCCGTGCAGGCGCTGCACGCCGGCAAGAGCCTGCTGCCGGCCGGCGTTCGCCGCGTCGATGGCGATTTCCGGCGCGGCGACACGATCCTCGTTCTCGACGACACGGGGGCGGAGGTTGCGCGGGGCCTCGTGGCCTATGATGCCGCGGAAGCCCGCCTCGTCGCCGGCCTGCGCTCGGCCGAGATCGAGGAGCGGCTCGGACAGGGCGTGCGCGCCGCGATGATCCATCGCGACGATCTGGTGGTCGCCCGCAACTGGCAGGACGAAGGGGGATTGCGCGATGCTGGATAAGGTCTCCGATCTTCAGGCCGTGATGGCCGACATGGGCGCACGGGCCAAGGCCGCCTCGCGCGTCCTGGCGCAGGCATCCGCCGCGGCGAAGGACGCGGCGCTGCGCGCCATGGCCGATGCCGTCATCGCCGCTACGCCGGAAATCCTTGCCGCCAATGGCGCCGATCTCGAGCGCGCGCGTCGGTCGGGCATGGCCGCCTCCTTCGTCGATCGCCTGACGCTCGACGAAGGCCGCATCGCCGGCATCGCCGCAGCGCTGCGCGACATCGCCGACCTGCCCGATCCGGTCGGCGCGGTGACGCAGGAGTGGACGCGGCCGAACGGACTGACGATCCGGCGCGTGCGCACGCCGATCGGCACCATCGGCGTGATCTACGAGAGCCGGCCGAACGTGACGGCCGATGCCGGCGCGCTGTGCCTGAAATCCGGCAACGCGGTGATCCTGCGCGGCGGCTCGGATTCGGCCCTGTCCTCGCGCGCGATCCACAAGGCGCTCGCGAGCGGCCTCGAGGCCGCCGGCCTGCCGGCCGACGCGATCCAGATCGTACCCGTATCGGATCGTGCGGCGGTGGGCGAGATGCTGGCCGGTCTGAACGGCGCGATCGACGTGATCGTGCCGCGCGGCGGCCGCTCGCTGGTCGAGCGGGTCCAGCGCGACGCACGCGTGCCGGTCTTCGCCCATCTCGAGGGCCTCTGCCATGTCTATGTCGACCGGGCGGCGGACCTCGCCATGGCGGTCGCGGTGACGCTGAACTCCAAGATGCGCCGGACCGGCATCTGCGGGTCGGCCGAGACGCTTCTCGTCGACGAGGCGGCGGCGGCGACGCATCTCGCGGCGATTCTCGACGCGCTCAAGGGTGCCGGCTGCGAGATCCGCGGCAGCGAGGCCGTGCGCGCGCTCTATCCCGACGCCGCGCCTGCGAGCGAGGAGGACTTCCGCACCGAGTATCTCGACGCGATCATCTCGGTCGAGATCGTCCGGGGCGTCGAGGGCGCGATCGAGCACATCGCGCGCTTCTCGTCCGGCCATACCGAGGCGATCGTCACCGAGGATGCGGCGGCGGTGGAGCGCTTCTTCAACGCCGTCGATTCGGCGATCCTCCTCCACAACGCCTCGACCCAGTTCGCCGACGGCGGCGAGTTCGGGTTCGGCGGCGAGATCGGCATCGCGACCGGCAAGATGCACGCGCGCGGACCGGTCGGGGTCGAGCAGCTGACGAGCTTCAACTACCGCGTTTCCGGCACGGGCCAGCTTCGTCGTTGACCCCGCCCTCGCAGCCACTCCTCAGCGCCGACGACCTGAAGATGCCCCCCGCCCCGACCGGGCTGCGGGTGGGCCTCTTCGGCGGCTCATTCGACCCGCCGCACGAGGGCCATCTTCTCGTCGCCGAGACCGCGCTCCGCCGGCTGCGGCTCGACCGGCTGTGGTGGATCGTGAGCCCCGGCAACCCGTTGAAGGCCGGTCGCCCCCCCGCTCCTCTCGAAGCCCGGATGAAGCTCTGCCGCAAGCTCGCCGACGACCGCCGGATCGTGGTCACCGCCTTCGAGGCGTCCCACCACATCCGCTACACCGCCGATCTCGTCGACCTCGTGCTGACGCATCGCCCGACGGCCCGCTTCGTCTGGGTGATGGGGGCGGACAACCTCGCGACCTTCCACCACTGGCAGTCCTGGCGCGAGATCGCGACCCGCCTGCCGATCGCGGTGGTGGACCGGCCCGGCGCGACGCTCGCCCCCCTGTCGTCGCCCGCCGCGCGCTTCCTCGCTTCGGAGCGTCTGCCCGAAGCCGATGCACGGCTCCTGCCCGGCCTGTCGCCGCCCGCCTGGACCTTCCTGCACGGGCGGCGGTCCACCTTGTCCTCGACCCGTCTACGCGAGGCGCGCCCCCGCTCGTCTTGAAAGGGTCACCGATCCTTGCCACTTTACTTGCATGGCGGACGTAAACCCTCCGCCGCAACCCTCAGAAGGAAGAGTTAGCTGACACCCGCTGCCGAACTACACGCCGACGTCGAGACCTTGGCCCCCGCGACACAGACCCCGGCGCCCGAGCGTCCCATGATCGACCTCGTGACCGCCAGCCTCGACGATTCCAAGGCCGAGGAAGTGGTGGCGATCGACCTTCGCCGGAAGTCCGCGCTGGCCGACCACATGGTCATCGCGTCCGGGCGCTCGCATCGCCACGTCTCGGCTGTCGCCGACCACTTGATCCGCGACCTGAAGGAAGCCGGATACGGCAACGCGCGGGTGGAAGGTCTGCAGAACGGCGACTGGGTGCTGATCGACGCGGGCGACATCATCGTCCACATCTTCCGCCCCGAGGTCCGCTCCTTCTACAATATCGAGAAGATGTGGAGCGTCGCGGAGACCAGCGAGACGCAAGGGCGTTGAAGCTGTGGATCGTGGCGGTGGGCCGGATGAAGTCCGGCCCCGAGCAGGATCTGGCCGCCCGCTACATCGATCGCCTGCGCAAGGGTGGCTCCCCGCTCGGCCTCGAATGGGGCGGCGTCGTCGAACTCGCCGAAGCGCGCCAGAGCACCGTGGCCGAGCGCAAGCGCGACGAAGCGGCCCGGATCGAGGCGGCCCTGCCCGGCAACGCCACCTTTCTCGTGCTTGACGAGACCGGCCGGACGCCCAACTCCACCGAGTTTGCCGACGAGATCGCGCGGTTCCGCGACGAGGGCGTGCGTGACCTCGCCTTCGTGATCGGTGGGCCGGACGGGCTGCAGCCCGAGCTTCGCTCGCGCGCCGCCAAGGCGATCGCCTTCGGTCGCCTGACCCTGCCGCACCAGATCGTGCGCATCCTGCTTGCCGAACAGCTCTACCGCGCCTCGACGATCCTGTCGGGCCACCCCTATCACCGGGCCTGACGCGTCGCACCGCGATGCAGCGGCGCAACAGTCTCGCCAAATCAACGACTTGACCTCGCTCGTCCCTGTTCCCGCCACCATCGGCGGCATGCTGGTCGCCGGGTCCCCGACGGGCGCCCGATGGTTGATGAAATGTTAAGCTCGCGCCGATAGTCTGACGGCCTGGGGCAGGACGGCAGGCGAGGTTTTCGGGTTGCGCGAGCGGGGAGCGAACATTCGGCGCAAGAGCGGGGCCGTCGCGGCGGCGCTGGCGGTGACGCTGGCCTCCACCGCCGCCGTCTTCGGCGCGTCGAGCGATCCGTCCGCATCGACGCAGAATGCCGCCTTGGGCCCGTCCACGATCGACGCACGGCAGGCGGATACCAAGGCCGAACTCGACCGCATCACGGCCGAATTGCAACGCTCCAAGGAACTGACCGTCCGCCTCGACGCCGAGATGGCGGCGCTCGCCGCCGACCGCGACCGGATCCGCGAGGCGACGATCGCCGCGGCCGCGGAACAGAAACGGATTTCCACCGAGATCACCGCCTCCGAGGACCGTCTCGCCGATCTCCTCGGGCAGGAGAAGGGCGTCAAGGCGTCGCTGCGCGAGCGACGCGGCGTTCTCGCCGAGGTGCTGGCGGCTCTCGAGCGGATGGGCCGGGCGCCGCCGCCGGCCCTCCTCGTCAAACCCGGCGATGCACTCGGCTCGGTGCGCAGCGCGATTCTCCTGGGTGCCGTCGTGCCGGAGATGCGTGTCGAGACCGAGCGGCTCGTCGCCGACCTCACCCGCCTCGGCACC
Organism: Aureimonas sp. Leaf324; assembly: GCF_001423245.1. GTDB lineage: Bacteria > Pseudomonadota > Alphaproteobacteria > Rhizobiales > Rhizobiaceae > Aureimonas. Next base: position 223,219 of record NZ_LMOH01000028.1, on the reverse strand, counting down.
ATCAGGCAGTCGCTGGAGGGTGAACGGGCCCGGCTCGCCAAGGCGCAGAGCGAGGGCGAGGAAGAGGCCGCACGCCTCGACCGGCTGTTCGAGGAAAAGGAAAAGCTGGAGGCCGAGGGGCGCGGGCGCATCGGCGAGGAAAACCGCCGCGCCGCCGAACTCGCCTCCGAGGCGACGACGCTGCAGGACCTGATCGCCTCGCTGGAACAGGAGGCCGAGCGCAGCCGGCAGGAGGAGGCCCAGCGCCAGCGGATGGCCGCGCAAGCCGAGGCCGAGCGCCGGCGGGCGGCCGAGGACGCCGCGAAGGCCGCGCCGAGCGGCACCGAGGGCCGAATGCCGCAGGCGCCGGACGCCGCCGCCCGCTCCGCCGGCTACGACATCGCGGCGCTGCGCGAGGAAATGACGAAACTGGAGCCGACCGCCCCATTTTCGACATTGAAGAAGAGCCTCGTTCCCCCCGTATCCGGCGCGCTGGTGCGGAGTTTCGGCGAGAAGGACGACCTCGGGCGTCCCGCCTCGGGCATCCTCCTGTCAGCGCGTGCCGGCGATCTGGTGACGGCGCCGGCGGAGGGCCACATCCTTTATGCAGGACCGTTCCGCTCCTACGGGCAACTCTTGATCCTGAACGCGGGCGGTGGCTATCATATCGTGTTGGCCGGCATGAGCCGGATCGACGTTGCGGTCGGACAGTTCGTCCTGGCGGGAGAGCCCCTGGCGGCGATGGGGGCGCTCCGGATCGCAAGCGCGGCGGAAGCGGACGTGTCGAATGCCGAACCCTCGCTTTACGTGGAATTTCGCAAGGACGGGAAACCGGTCGATCCGAACCCTTGGTGGGCGGATGGATCATCTGGAAGGACGAGGAATGATACGTAAGCTCTCCATTCTCTTCGCGGGAGCGCTTCTGGGTGCCACCGCGATGACCGCCTTCGTCGGCCCGCACGCGGGCGTCGCGAATGCCGCAGGTTCGGACACCTACCGCCAGCTCGCCATCTTCGGCGACGTCTTCGAGCGCGTGCGCGCCCAGTATGTCGACGTGCCGGACGACCAGAAGCTGATCGAGACCGCGATCAACGGCATGCTGACCTCGCTCGATCCGCATTCGAGCTACATGAACGCCAAGGAAACGGCGGACATGCGCACCGAGACGCGCGGCGAATTCGGCGGCCTTGGCATCGAGGTCACGATGGAGAACGAGCTCGTCAAGGTGATCTCGCCCTTCGACGGCACCCCGGCCGACAAGGCGGGCGTCCTCGCCGGCGATCTGATCGGCGAGATCAACGGCGAGCAGGTGCGTGGCCTGTCGCTTGCCGAAGCCGTCGAGAAGATGAAGGGCGAGATCGGCACCTCGGTCGACCTCACCATCATCCGCGAAGGCGCGACCCAGCCCGTCCGCCTCAAGATCGAGCGCGCCGAGATCAAGGTCCCGTCCGTGCGCCACACGGTCGAGAACGACGTCGGCTACATCAAGCTCCTGCGCTTCAACGAGCAGACCACCTCTGGCATGGAGGAGGCGATCGCCGACATCAAGGCGAAGATCCCGGCCGACAAGCTCAAGGGCTACGTCCTCGACCTGCGCCGCAACCCGGGCGGCCTCCTCGACGAGGCGGTCAGCGTGTCCGACGCCTTCCTGCAGAACGGCGAGATCGTCTCGACGCGCGGTCGCAACGCCGAGGAAACCCGCCGCTACAACGCGCGCTCGGGCGACGATATCGACGGCAAGCCGCTGGTGGTGCTCGTCAACGGCGGTTCGGCCTCGGCCTCCGAGATCGTCGCCGGCGCGTTGCAGGACCAGAAGCGCGGCACGATCGTCGGCTCGCGGTCCTTCGGCAAGGGCTCGGTCCAGACCATCATCCCGCTGGGTGCCAACGGCGCCCTGCGCCTGACGACCGCGCTCTACTACACGCCGTCCGGCTCCTCGATCCAGGGTCGCGGCATCCGTCCCGACATCGAGGTCGAGCAGCCGCTGCCCGAAGAGATCAAGGCGCAGATGGGCCTCAAGGCCGACGAGGACCTGAAGATGGGCGAAGCCTCGCTTCGCGGCCACATCAAGGGCGCCGAGGAAGGCGAAGAGGGCTCCGGCTCGCTCGACTACGTCCCGCCCGAGGCCAAGGACGACCTGCAGCTGCAGTACGCCTACGACCTCCTGCGCGGCGTGAAGACCAACGCCGCCTTCCCGCCGAAGCAGGACACCGCGTCGGCCGCCAATTGAGCGGGCGAACGCCTTACGTATCGAAGGGCTCCGGCGACAACGCCGGGGCCCTTTTTCGTTGGGCCGGCAAAGCCCCGATCCAGTCTTGCGTCCTATGAAGGACGTATGCGTGACGAGCTTTACAGCCCCCTCGGCCAGACCCTGGCACCCGCAGCCCGCCCCCCGCGGCGCTCGCTCGGGCGATGGCTTGGCGCGGCCTGCGCCGCGGCGCTGGTAGCGGGCGGCTCCGCCTTCACCGCACTCAATCAGCCAGCCTTCGCGCCGCCCGCTCCGCCCTCGCCCGTCCAGGTCGCCGAACAGGTGGCCGAGCGCCGCCCGGAACCCGCCGAGCGCCAGCCGAACGTCCTGCGCATGGAACAGGGCGGCGGGTTCACGATCTCGGATGCGGAGGGCGAGCGCCCGCTCGTCGACGACGCCAACCCGATGACGGGCTCGATCCGCGTTCTCGAGCCGGGATCGCTGCGCCAGCCCGCCGCCTTCTCGCACATGCCGGAACAAGCGCTTCTCGAGGCCACGGACTTCGGCCCCCTGCCCGTTCGCGGCGCCGACGGGCGCCGCCCGCTCGACGTCTATGCCGGCGCCTGGTCGGGCACCGGCGGCACCCGCATCGCCATCGTGGTCGGCGGGCTCGGCGTCAGCCAGAGCGGCTCGATGCGTGCCGTCGAGGAACTGCCGGCCGGGGTGACCCTGGCCTTTGCGGCCGAGGGCAACAGTCTCGACCGCTGGATGCAGACGGGCCGCCGCAAGGGCCACGAGATCCTGCTCCAGGCGCCGATGGAGCCGTTCGGCTATCCCGACGTCTCGGCTGGTCCCCATACGCTGAAGGTCGCCGACGCGGCGGCCGGGCGCCTCGACGACCTTCACTGGTCGATGGGGCGCATCACCAACTATGTCGGCGTCATGAACTACATGGGCGCGCGCCTCAACGCCGACCCCGCCGCCCTCCAGCCTTTCCTCGGCGAATTGTCGAAGCGCGGCCTCCTCTATCTCGATGACGGCACGTCCCTGCGCTCCGAGGCGCGCGACGTGGCGATGGCCAACGGCACGTCCTTCGCCTCGGCCGATCTCGTGATCGACACGGAGCGCGAACCCGCCGCCATCGAGAAGCAGCTCGACGTCCTCGAGCGGATCGCCCGCGCCAAGGGAACGGCGATCGGCACGGCCAGCGCCTTCGACGTGTCGATCGACGGCATCAAGCGTTGGGCCGCCGCGGCATCGGGACGAGGGATCGAGATCGTACCGATCTCCGCGCTCGCTTTCGACCCCGAAGCGCGCGGCTGACAGGTCACCTATTCGGCAACGGCGTTCCTTCGCTTGTGCGAATGCGTTAGCGTTTGCGAAAGCACTTTGGAGCTCGCATGTCCACGCCCCCCGATTCGCTGCCCTATCGCCCCTGCGTCGGCATCATGGTCCTGAACCACGAGGGCAAGGTCTTCGTCGGCCGACGCATCGCCGAGCCCGAGGGCGAAATGGACGGCGCCTCGCAGCTCTGGCAGATGCCGCAAGGGGGCATCGACGAGGGCGAGGATCCGCTCGTCGCGGCCAAGCGCGAGCTCTACGAGGAGACCGGCATCCGCTCCGTCTCGCCTCTCGGCGCGACGGACGGCTGGGTCCGCTACGAACTGCCGCCCCATCTCGTCGGTGTCGCCCTGAAGGGGCGCTTCCGCGGCCAGATGCAGAAATGGTTCGCGTTCCGCTTCGAGGGCGACGAGAGCGAGATCGCCATCGATCCGCCGCCCGGCGGTCACGACGCCGAGTTCAGCGAGTGGGCCTGGAAGTCGTTCGACGAGGTGCTCGAACTCGTCGTCCCGTTCAAGCGTGGCGTCTACGAGGAGGTGATCGCAGCCTTCCGCCATCTGGAGACCGGACGATGATGGTCGATACGGTGCACGACATCGTCCTGCGCGAGATGGCGCCCGGCGAACTGATCCTCGTCGAGACGATCCACGCGACGGCCTTCGGACGCGACGAGGAGGCCCGCCTCCCGCACGCCATCGTCTCCGCGGGTTACGACGTCATCTCCGTCGTGGCGGTCGACGGCGACTATTTCGTCGGACACGCGCTCTTCACGGCGCTGGACGGCGCGGAGAAGGCGCTGGCGCTTGGGCCCGTCGCCATCGTTCCGGACCGTCAGGGCGAGGGCATCGGTGCGCGTCTGGTGCGCTACGGGCTGGACCTCGCCCGTCAGCGCGGCTGGCGCTCGGTCTTCGTCCTTGGGGACCCCGGGTTCTACGGGCGCCTCGGCTTCCGTGCGAACCTTGCGAAGGGCGCCATCGTCCCGTGGGCCGGCCCCAATTTTCAGGCCATCGAACTCGTGCCGGGAGCGCTCGACGGATGGTCCGGCGTCCTCGTCTATCCCGACGCCTTCGGCGCCGGCGACGAACAGGACTAGAGTTTTCTCACAACGAGAAAGGCCCGGACGCTTGCGGCAGCCGGGCCTTCGAAACAGTCGTGTGCCGCGTTCGGCGAAGGGCTTAAAGGCCCAACGCTTCCTTGGCGTTGCGAAGGTCAGCAAGCTGACGCTCGGCGCGCGACCGGACGGTGGCGTCGGTGGCGTCGGCGAGGTCTTCCTCCGTGTTGCGGATCTGCTGGTCGAGATCGGCGACGTTGATCTCCTCGACCGGCATCGCGTGCTCGGCGAGCAGCGTGAAGCCCTCCGGATTGATGTCGGCGAACCCACCCTGCACGAAGATCCGGCGCTCGCCGCCGTTCGCCAGCGTCGCCTGCACGACGCCCGGCTTCAGCGTCGTCATGAACGGCGCGTGGCCCGGCATCGCCGTGAAGTAGCCCTCGCTGCCGGGAGCGACGACGGCCGACACTTGCTCGGACAGGAGCAGACGCTCCGGAGACACCAGTTCGAACTTGAAGCTCTCAGCCACGATCCGCCTGCCTTGCTTGAGCCCCCATGTGGAGCTCGGCCTGAAGCGCGGTGTCGAAATGTCGAACCGCGATCTCGAATTTGTCGCGGCAGCCGGGATTGCAGAACCCGACCACCCGTTCGCGATAGAGGGTCAACGCGTCGCCCGAGATCGGCTGTCCCGACCAGGGGCAGGTCGTGTTGACCGCGTCCTCCACCTTCAGGGTTTCGGACGCGACCATCGTCATCAGGCCTGAGCGGCCATCTTCTGGGCCTTCTCGATCGCCATGTCGATCGAGCCGACCATGTAGAAGGCGGCTTCCGGCAGGTGGTCGTACTCGCCCTCGACCAGACCCTTGAACGAGCGGATCGTGTCTTCCAGCGGAACGAGCTGGCCCGGCGAACCGGTGAACACCTCGGCGACGAAGAACGGCTGCGAGAGGAAACGCTCGACCTTGCGGGCGCGGGCCACCGTCAGCTTGTCCTCTTCGGACAGCTCGTCCATGCCGAGAATGGCGATGATGTCCTGCAGCGACTTGTACTTCTGCAGGATCTGCTGGACGCGGTTGGCAACCTCGTAGTGCTCCTCGCCGACGATCAGCGGCGACAGCATGCGCGAGGTGGAGTCCAGCGGATCGACGGCCGGGTAGATGCCCTTTTCCGAGATCGCGCGGTTGAGAACCGTACGCGCGTCGAGGTGCGCGAACGAGGTCGCTGGCGCCGGATCGGTCAGATCGTCGGCGGGCACGTAGATCGCCTGCACCGAGGTGATCGAACCCTTGTGGGTGGTGGTGATGCGCTCCTGCATCGCGCCCATGTCGGTCGCGAGCGTCGGCTGATAGCCCACCGCCGACGGGATACGGCCGAGAAGCGCCGACACCTCGGCACCCGCCTGCGTGAAGCGGAAGATGTTGTCGACGAAGAACAAAACGTCCTGGCCCTGGTCGCGGAAGTTCTCGGCGATCGTGAGCCCCGTCAGCGCGACGCGGGCACGCGCACCCGGCGGCTCGTTCATCTGGCCGTAGACGAGGGCGGCCTTCGAGCCGGCGGTGGAGCCGCCGTTCTCGTGCGGGTCCTTGTTCACGCCGGACTCGATCATCTCGTGGTAGAGATCGTTGCCCTCGCGGGTGCGCTCGCCGACGCCGGCGAACACGGAGTAACCGCCGTGCGCCTTCGCGACGTTGTTGATCAGTTCCTGGATCAGAACGGTCTTGCCGACGCCGGCGCCGCCGAACAGGCCGACCTTGCCGCCGCGTGCGTAGGGCGCGAGAAGATCGATCACCTTGATGCCGGTGACGAGGATCTGCGACTCAGGGTTCTGATCGACATACGGAGGCGCCGGCTGGTGGATGCCGCGCTTCGTCTCGTACTGGATCGGGCCGATCTCGTCGATCGGCTCGCCGATGACGTTCATGATGCGGCCGAGCGTGCCGTCACCGACCGGAACCTGGATCGGAGTGCCCGTGTCGGTCACCAGCTGGCCGCGCACGAGACCTTCGGTGAGGTCCATCGCGATGGTGCGCACGGTGTTCTCGCCGAGGTGCTGGGCGACCTCGAGCACGAGCCGGTTGCCGTTGTTGTCGGTTTCCAGCGCGTTGAGGATCTCGGGCAGATGGTCGTCGAACTGCACGTCGACGACGGCGCCGATGACCTGCGAGACCCGGCCGCGTCGGCCGTTCATATCCAGTGTGTCAGCCATGCGAGTGTCCTCTCGAAAGTGTCCGGCGCGTCCGGCGGCCCCGCCCCTCCGCGCCCATCATGTCGTTTCCTGGCGCGCCGCCCGTCGCGGCGCTGCCGACAAGTCCTTAGAGCGCTTCGGCGCCCGCGATGATCTCGATCAGTTCCGTCGTGATCTGCGCTTGGCGCTGACGGTTGTAGGAGATCGAGAGCTTGTTGATCATGTCGCCGGCGTTGCGCGTGGCGTTGTCCATGGCACTCATCCGGGCGCCCTGCTCCGAGGCGCCGTTTTCGAGCAGCGCGCGGAAGAGCTGGACCTTGATGTTGCGCGGGATGAGATCGGCGAGGATCTCCTCCGGACCCGGCTCGTACTCGTAGAGCGCGGTGGCGCCGCCGGCATCCGTCGTCGCCGCCTCGGCCTTCGGCACCTCGGCGGGGATGATCCGCTGGGCCGTCGGAACCTGGGTGATCACGTTGACGAAGGCGGAGTAGAAGATCGTGGCGACGTCGAACTGACCGGCCTCGAAGAGCTCCATCACCTTGTCGGCGACGGTTTCCGCGGCCGCAAAACCGATCGTGCGTGCCCCGCCGTGGTCGAGACGGGCGACGATCCGGTCGCCGAAGTCGCGGCGCATCAGGTCCGCGCCCTTCTTGCCGACCGAAATGATCTTGACGGTCTTGCCGGCGGCCTCAAGCCGACGGATGTGCTCGCGCACCAGACGAACGATCTGCGAGTTGAAACCGCCGCATAGGCCGCGGTCGGAGGTGAAGACGACGAGCAGGTGCACGTCGTCCTTGCCGGTGCCGATCATCAGAGGCAGGCCCTCGCCGTCCTCCATGGCACCCGCGATATTGGCCAGGACCGATGCCATACGCTCGGAATAGGGGCGAGCCGCCTCGGCCGCGTCCTGGGCGCGTCGGAGCTTGGCCGCCGCGACCATCTGCATGGCCTTGGTGATCTTCTGCGTCGCCTTGACCGAGGCGATGCGGTTTCGCAGATCCTTGAGCGAAGCCATCTGTCGGGTCAGTCTCCTGGGCGGCCGGAGCCGTTAGTGCGAGCGGCGTTGAGGCTCAGGCGAAGGACTTCGAGTAGTGCTCGAGGACCGACTTGAGCTTGGCGCGTGTGTCGTCCGACAGCGCCTTCTCGGTCGCGATCGTGTCGAGCACCGACTTGTGCTCGGTGCGCAGCGAGGTGAGGAGACCCTCCTCGAAGCGGCCGACGTCGGAGACCTTGAGCTTGTCGAGGTAGCCCTGCGTGCCGGCGAAGATCACCGCGACCTGCTCTTCCGTCTTCAGCGGCGAGAACTGCGGCTGCTTCAGGAGCTCGGTCAGGCGCGCGCCGCGGTTGAGGAGGCGCTGCGTCGAGGCGTCGAGGTCCGAGCCGAACTGCGCGAAGGCCGCCATCTCGCGGTACTGCGCAAGCTCGCCCTTGATCGAGCCGGCGACCTGCTTCATCGCCTTGACCTGGGCGGCCGAGCCGACGCGCGACACCGACAGACCGACGTTCACCGCCGGGCGGATGCCCTGGTAGAACAGGTTGGTCTCGAGGAAGATCTGGCCGTCGGTGATCGAGATCACGTTGGTCGGGATGTAGGCCGACACGTCGTTGGCCTGCGTCTCGATCACGGGAAGCGCGGTCAGCGAGCCCGAGCCCATCTCGTCGTTGAGCTTGGCGGCGCGCTCCAGAAGGCGCGAGTGCAGGTAGAAGACGTCGCCCGGGTAGGCCTCGCGGCCCGGCGGACGGCGCAGCAGCAGCGACATCTGGCGATAGGACACGGCCTGCTTGGACAGGTCGTCATAGGCGATCACAGCGTGCATGCCGTTGTCGCGGAAGTACTCACCCATGGCGCAGCCGGCGAACGGCGCGATGTACTGGAGCGGAGCCGGATCCGAGGCGGTCGCCGCGACCACGATCGAGTAGGCCATCGCGCCGCGCTCTTCGAGCGTGCGGACGAACTGCGCGACGGTCGAGCGCTTCTGGCCGATCGCCACGTAGATGCAGTAGAGCTTGTCCTTCTCGTTGCCCGCGTCGTGCGCCGGCTTCTGATTGAGGAAGGTGTCAAGCAGGATGGCGGTCTTACCGGTCTGACGATCGCCGATGACCAGCTCGCGCTGGCCGCGGCCGACCGGGATCAGCGCGTCGATGGCCTTGAGGCCGGTCGACATCGGCTCGTGCACCGACTTGCGCGGAATGATGCCGGGCGCCTTGACGTCGACGCGGCGACGCTCGGTGGACTCGATCGGGCCCTTGCCGTCGATCGGGTTGCCGAGACCGTCGACCACGCGGCCGAGCAGGCCCTTGCCGACCGGAACGTCGACGATCGCGCCGGTGCGGCGGACGGTGTCGCCTTCCTTGATGTCGCGGTCGGAGCCGAAGATCACGATACCGACATTATCGGACTCGAGATTCAGCGCCATGCCGCGCACGCCGCCGGGGAATTCGACCATTTCGCCGGCCTGGCACTGGTCGAGGCCGTAGACGCGGGCGATGCCGTCACCGACGGAAAGAACCGTACCGACCTCGGAGACTTCCGCCTCGTTGCCGAAGTTCTTGATCTGGTTCTTGAGGATTGCGGAAATTTCCGCGGCCCGGATGTCCATCAGCCGACCTCTTTCAGCGCAAGCTTAAGGGATGAGAGTTTTGTGCGAAGCGAGGTGTCGATCTGGCGCGAGCCGATGCGGACCACGAGGCCGCCCAGGATCGCAGGGTCGACGCTCTCGCGCATGGTGACCGTCTTCGACGTGTAGCGGCCGAGCGCGTCGCGCAGTTCGCGCCGCTGATCGTCGCTCAAGGGATGGGCGCTGACGACTTCCGCGTCGACCTCGCCGCGATGCTCGGCCGCCATGACGCGGAAGCCGCGCACGATCGACGGCAGGGCGAAGAGGCGACGGTTGGCCGCCACGACCTTCAGGAAGTTCCCGACGAGCCCGCTCGGACGCGTCTCGGCGACCACCGCGGAGATCGCGCGAAGCTGATCGTCCGAGGTGAAGGCCGGGCTTTCGACGAGACGCCGGAAGTCGGCGTTCTCATCGATCAGCTGCTGGTACTGCAGAAGCTCGGACTCCGTCGCGTCGATCGAACCGTCGTCGCGAGCAAGCTCGAAGAGGGACTGGGCGTAGCGTTCGGCGACCCCGGAAACCGGAGAGGAGGATTGTGCCACGGACGATCGCTTCTCTTCTTATCTGGGTTCCCGCGTCCGCCCGGTCGCGTCGCGAAGGCTCGTGGGAACTGTTCAAAAAAAGGTCGCGAGCTCCGGGAACCTGCCCCGGGCTGACCGCGATGAGGGGTCGTCTAGCACAGGGTTTCCCGCTCCACAACAGAGCGAAGGGGCTGAAAACGCGGGTTCACAGCATGGTTTACGAGGGGCGGCCTCAGGCCGGCACCAACCCGAAAACCGGCGCGAGGCATGCGCCCGCAACGATCAGGTTGACGAGGAGCCAGAGCCAGTTGCCGAAGGTCGAGGCATCGTCGGACAGGATCGAGACGAGGCGGCCGAAGGCCACGAACAGCCACCCCGTCCCCAGCGTCATCTGTGTGAACGGCTGGTCGAAGAAGAACAAAGTCGCCAGCCCGACGCCGAGCGGAAATCCTGCGAGCGAGCCCCGGATCTCGGACAGGCCGACCCGTCGCTCGCCGATCGGCTGGAGCTTGGCCATGCGCAGAAAGGTGCCCGGCGCGAACAGGGCGAAGAGGCCGTACAGGATGCTGAAGCAGGCGGCCGCGAACGGCAGCGCGTCGACCGTGGTGGTGGGAAGCGTGATCGGCATCGGGGCTCGCGCGGGAAGAGTTCGGGTCGGGCGTCGGCTTAGCGGAAATCGAACGAAGCGGCAAAGCCGGTGGGCTCAGCCGGTGCAGTTTCCCTCCACCGCGATCTCCCGCCGCCCGTCGCCGCGAATCAGCGTCATCGTGCCGGCGAGGTTCACCGTCTCGGCCGCGCGGCCGGTCTCGCGCACCGTCATGTGGACGTTGACGCGCGGCTCGCCCGCCGAGCGCCAGACGGTGACGACGGCCTCTGCGCCGTCGGCGCCCGAGCGCACCTTCTCCAGCTCGCGCAGCACGCCGTCGACCATGACGTAGCCGCGTTCGACCGGGTTTTCTGCCCTGGTTTCGCGCATTACGAGGAACGCAAAGCGCCAGGTCTGCGGATCGTCGAAGCGAAAGGCGCTGCGGGCTTCGGGCGTGAAGTAGGTGCAGCGCGACGGCGCGGGATACCAGAAGATCGTGTCCTGCGCGGCCGGCGGTCCGGCGACGGGCGCAGGCGCGGCGCCGAGGTCCTGCCCCATGGCGGGCGCACAGAAGAGCACGAGAAGGCCCCCGAGCACCCGCCGATCGAACCCCATGCCATCCCTCCCGCGCCGTCCGGCCACGCTCCTGCCATGACAGGATCGCACGGCCTGCCGCAAGGGCGAGACGGTGCTTACAGGAAACTCTGCGGGTCGATGTCGATCTGGACGTGGACCGAGCCGCGGGGCTTGGGCGCGGCCGCGATCATCGCGCGCAGGAACGCCTGGAGCGGCGCCCGCCGGCCGCCTTGCGCCAGAAGCCGAAAACGGTGCCGCCCCCGCACCAGCCCGAGCGGCGCCTCGGCAGGGCCGAGCACTTCGAGCCCCATATCCTGCGGCGCGGCGCGGGCGAGTTCCCGCCCGTGCTCCTCCGCCTCGCGGCGCGTGTCGGCCGAGACGATCAGCGCGGCGAGCCGGCCGAAGGGCGGCAGCCCCGCGCGCTCGCGCTCATTGGCCTCGCGGTCGTAGAAGCGGTCGGGATCGGCGGCGACCAGCGCCTGCATCACCGGGTGCTCCGGGCTCCAGGTCTGGATCATGCCGCGACTCGGCAGCCCCGAGCGCCCCGCCCGGCCCGTCACCTGATGGAGGAGCTGGAACGTGCGCTCGGCGGCGCGCGGATCGCCGTTGGCGAGGCCGAGGTCGGCATCCACCGCGCCGACCAGCGTCATCAGCGGAAAGTGATGGCCCTTGGCGACGAGCTGCGTGCCGATCACGATGTCGGCCTCGCCATCCGCCACCGCGTCGAGCTCGCGCCGCAGCCGCCGCGCGCCGCCCGGCAGGTCGGACGACAGGAGGATCGTGCGCGCGTCCGGAAAGGTCTCCAGCATCTCCTCGGCGATGCGCTCGACACCCGGCCCGCAGGCGACGAGATGGTCGAGCGTCCCGCAGGACGGGCAGCTTTCCGGGCGGTGCTGTGCGTGGCCGCAGTGGTGGCACTGCAGGGTGCCGCGCAGGCGATGGTCCACCAGCCAGGCCGAGCACTGCGAGCACTGGAAGCGGTGGCCGCAGGCGCGGCAGAGCGTCAGCGGCGCGTAGCCCCGACGGTTGAGAAAGAGAAGCGCCTGCTCGCCGCGCTTCACCGTTTCCTCGATCGCCGTCAGGAGCACGGGCGACAGGAAGCGGCCGCGCGCCGGCGGGTGGCGACGCAGATCGACCAGCGAAAGGTCGGGCAGCGCCGCGTCGGCGAAGCGGCGTCCGAGCGGCACATGGGCGTAACGCCCGGCCCGCGCGTTGACGCGGCTTTCCAGCGAGGGCGTCGCGGATGCGAGGATCACCGGGCAGCCTCCTTCCCGCCCCCGCACGACCGCCATGTCGCGGGCGTGGTAAAAGGTCCGGTCCTCCTGCTTGTAGGCGGGGTCGTGCTCCTCGTCGACGATCACGAGGCCGAGGTCGGGAAAGGGCAGGAAAAGGGCCGAACGCGCGCCGGCGACGACCTTGATGCGCCCCTCGGCCACCTGCCGCCAGACCTTCTCGCGCATGCGCGGGGGCACGTCGGAGTGCCACTGCGCGGGTTCGGCGCCGAAGCGCTGGTGGAAGCGGTCGATGAAGCTCTGGGTCAGCGCGATCTCGGGCAGGAGGATCAGCACCTGACGGCCCTTGTCGAGGGCGCGGGCCACCGCCTCGAAATAGACCTCGGTCTTGCCCGATCCGGTAACGCCTTCGAGCAGCGAGACCGAGAAGCCCCCGGCCTCCACCGGCGCGATCAGCCGGTCGGCGGCCTCGCGCTGGTCGGGCGTCAGTTCGGCGCGGCCGTGGGCGGTATCGGGCGCGGGGACGGCCGGATGCGGGGGCAGCGACACCGGCTCGAGCGCACCGACCTTCAGGAGGCCGTCGACGACGGAAACGGCGACGCCGGAGGCGTTTGCCAGCCCAGAGCGCGTCCATTCGGGCGATTGCTCCAGCGTATCGAGGACGCGCTGGCGCGTCGGCGTCATGCGCGGCGGCAGCGCGCCGGTCGCGCGCAGGCCCTCCACGTGCGGCTCCGGGTCGAAGGCGACCGGCGCCCTTAGCACCATGCGCGCCACGAGGCCCGGTGGCGAGATCGTGTAGTCGGCGACCCAGTCGATGAAGCGTCGCATCGTGGCGTCGAGCGGCGGGCAGTCGAAGACGTGGGTGATGGCCCGCAGCTTCTTCGCGTCCACCGGATCGGTCGGCTGGTCCCAGACGACGCCCGCCACCTGCCGCGGACCGAGCGGCACCTGCACGATCGAGCCGGGCTCCACCGCCATCCCCTCCGGCACGCGGTAGGAATAGGGGCGCTCCGCCGGCAGGGGCACCAGCACCGGCACGACCTTCGGCTCGGCCGGACGCTCGTCCGGCGCGAACAGGAGATCGGTGAACGGGGCGGGTGTCTGATCCAAGCGGGGCCGTCGCGACATTAAGGGAAAACCGGCGCTCGCAATGGGGCGCTCCGCCCCCCATATCGTTCTTCACGCGGTGCGATGAAAGGGTCTCGGGCGAGGCCGGGCGCGGCTGATTCCCGCTTGCTTCCGATACCGGGTCCTATACACCACCAGACATCAGGATCGACGGCGGCGCCGTCGGCCCCATGGGAGGGGCTGGCCGTCCGCCGGTGAACGAAGGACGAATTTCATGAAATTTTTCGTCGATACGGCCGATATTGCCGAGATCAGGGAACTGCAGGACGCCGGCCTGATCGACGGCGTGACCACCAATCCGTCGCTGGTCCTGAAGGCCAACCGGCCGCTCAAGGAACTCCTCAAGGAAATCTGCGAAGTCACCGACGGCCCGGTGTCGGGCGAGGTCGCCTCGACCGATTTCGACGGCATGATGCGCGAGGGCAAGATCATCGCCGCGATCGCGCCCAACATCGTCGTCAAGCTGCCGCTGACGCTGGACGGCCTCAAGGCCTGCAAGCGCTTCACCGAGGACGGCATCAAGACCAACGTCACGCTCTGCTTCTCGGCCAACCAGGCGCTGCTCGCGGCGAAAGCCGGCGCGACCTACATCTCGCCCTTCGTCGGCCGTCTCGACGACATGAACATCGACGGCATGGAGCTGATCTCCGACATCCGTCGCATCTACGACAATTACGGCATCGAGACCGAAATCCTCGCCGCCTCGATCCGCACGCCCAACCACGTGCGCGAGGCCGCGCTGATCGGCGCCGACGTCGCGACCGTGCCGCCGGCCACGCTGAAGTCGCTCGTCAAGCACCCGCTCACCGACAACGGCCTCAAGGCGTTCATCGCCGACTGGGCGAAGACAGGCCAGACGATCGAGTAAGCTCCGCCCGAAGCGGACCAACAAAAAAGGGCGGCTCGCGAGAGCCGCCCTTTTTCGTGCGCGCCGTTCGGGGAGGAGGTCGTCCGACGCGCGGGGGATCGATCAGGCGTGCTGGAAGTGGCTTTCCAGGAAGTAGAGCGACTTGTCGATGCCGCGACCGACTTCGGTGAAGAGATCGGCGGTCAGGTCGTCGCCCGCCTCGTCCGACTCCTTCACGGCGTCCTTCAGCGCGCCGCCCCACTTGGCGTAGCTGTCGGCCAGGCGCTTCAGGTGGCCCATCAGGTCGACGAGATCGAGCGGATAGGGATCGAGCACGCTCGCTTCGGACGCGGCCTGCACCGTTCCGCGGGCCTGGCCGCCCAGAGCCGTCAGACGCTCGGCGATCGTGTCGACATACTCCTCGGCTTCCTCGTGGAGCTTGTCGAACAGGAGGTGCGTTCCGTAGAAGTTCGGCCCCTTGACGTTCCAGTGCGCCTGCTTGGCCTGGTAGCTGAGGTCGATGGCCGAGGCGAGGTGCACCTGCAGCAGCTCGATCATCGAGTGGCGCAAATTCTCGTTCAAGGTGTTCTTGGTCGGATGGATCGGGGTCTTGCCCTGCTTGGCCATCGAAGTCTCCTGAGCCCGCATACAAAGCCGGCGCGCCATCGCACGCCGGTCGCGTCGGGGAAATTACGCGCGAGGGAGGGTTTCGGTTCCCCCGCGCGCCACGACGCCTCAGTCGAGCTTGGCCGTCAGTTCGGCCTGCGCCTTCGCGCCCCAGACGGCCTTCACCGCCGCATCGCGTCCGCAGCCGATGCGATAGCGCTTGTAGTGGCCGGGATTCTTGCGGGCGTAGTCCTGGTGGTAGTCCTCGGCCGGGTAGAACTCGGCCGCCGGCAGGACCGCGGTCGCGACCGTCTGTCCCAACTCCTTCTGGACGGCGGCCTTGCTGGCCTCGGCCGCCTTCATCTGCCCGCTGCCGATTGCGAACACGGCGGTGCGGTAGCTGTCGCCACGGTCGCAGAACTGGCCACCCGCGTCGGTCGGGTCGATCGAATGCCAGTAGGCCTGGAGGAGCTGGTCGTAGGTGATCTTGGTCGGATCGTACGTAACTTTCACCGCCTCGTAGTGCCCGGTCGTCTCGGTGACGACGTCCTGATAGGTCGGGTTCTTGAGATGGCCGCCGGTGTAGCCCGACACGGTCTGCGTGACGCCGGGAACGCGGTCGAGATCGGTCTCCATCGACCAGAAGCAGCCGCCGGCAAGGATCGCTTCGTCGGCCTGTGCGGCGATCGGGGTGAGGACAGCAAAAAGGCCGAGCGCGAGAACGCCCGGCCGCAGGAAGGATGAACGCGTCATCGAAGGGTCTCCGCGGGGGGTCGGCACCTCTAACTACGGCGCGCTGAACCCGGCGGATGCAAGGCGGCGATCAGACGCGGCGCTCGACCATCATCTTCTTGATCTCGGCGATCGCCTTGGCGGGGTTCAGGCCCTTGGGGCAGGCCTGCGTGCAGTTCATGATCGTGTGGCAGCGGTAGAGGCGGAACGGATCCTCGAGGTTGTCGAGGCGCTCGCCGGTCGCCTCGTCTCGGCTGTCGATCAGCCAGCGATAGGCCTGGAGCAGCACGGCGGGGCCGAGATAGCGGTCGCCGTTCCACCAGTAGCTCGGGCACGAGGTCTGGCAGCAGAAGCACAGGATGCACTCGTAGAGCCCGTCGAGCTTCTCGCGGTCCTCGTGGCTCTGGCGCCACTCCTTCTCGGGCTCCGGCGTCTCGGTCTTCAGCCAGGGCTCGATCGAGCGCAGCTGCGCGTAGGGCACGGTGAGGTCGGGCACGAGGTCCTTGACCACCGGCATGTGCGGCAGCGGATAGACCTTCACCGCGCCCTTCACCTCGTCCATGCCCTTGGTGCAGGCGAGCGTGTTGGAGCCGTCGATGTTCATGGCGCAGGAGCCGCAGATGCCCTCGCGGCAGGAGCGGCGCAGCGTGAGGGTGGAATCGACCTTGTTCTTGATCCAGAGCAGCGCGTCGAGCACCATCGGACCGCAGTCGTCGGTGTCGACGTAGAACGTGTCGAGCCGCGGGTTCTGGCCGTCGTCCGGCGACCAGCGGTAGACGCCGAACTCGCGCACGGTCTTGGCGCCGGCCGGCTTCGGCCAGACCTTGCCCTTCTGGACGGTGGAGTTCTTGGGGAGCGTGAGTTCGACCATGGCCGGGTCCTGGACAGGGGATGCGCGTCTTTAGAATGGGGCTAAACACGAATGCGCGGGCAGTGCAACACGCCACGGTGTCGCCCCCGGGCTTAAACCGTTTGTATGTCGGCGCCCGTCTTCGTGGCCCCCGCGGTATCTCCGCTCACGGCTGCACGATCACCGGGAACGGGCCGAAGCGCGTTGGCTTGCCGGCCTCCTCGGCGATCTCGGCCATCACGGCGGCCTGCGTGCCGGCCACCACCAGGCCGGCGGCCTCGGCGTGCGCGCTCGCCTGTTCCAGCGTCCGCCCGAGCGTCGTCGGAACGCCCGCCGCCTCGATGCGCTTCAGCTCGCGCTCGACCTCGGTCGAGACCGTGCCCTCCGGCCGCACGTCATGGATGTGCACCGCCAGAACCCGCCCCGGATGCCGCTCGACCGCCGCGGCATAGACGGTCGCGTCCTTCTGGCCGCTGTCGCCGATCAGGACGAAGTCGAGACCCGGATAGTCCGCCATCAGGTCGTCGATCGCCCGGTCCTTGTGGCTGCGATGGCGCCGCAGCAGCCAGCCGAGGGCGTCGTCGGACAGGGAGCGCAGGAGCATCGGGCCGGCCGGAATGTTCTTCTGCGCCATGAAGCGCTCGAAGATGTCCGACAGGTTCCAGGGGCTCGACGAGACGTAGAAGACCGGGTTGGTCTGCGGTCCCGCCACGCCGTCACAGAGGGCGCGGTAGAATTCCGAGACGCCGGGAAAGGCGGTGCGGGCTTCCGGCGAATTGGCGGTGACGATGCGCCAGTGGCGCAGCATCTTGAAGGCGCCGGTGTGGATGATCGTGTCGTCGATGTCGGAGATGATGCCGAAGCGGGCGGCGGGCGAGACGACGCGGGCCCTCCCCTCGGCATCGACGGGCTCGAAATCGTAGCCCTTCGCCGTTTCGAGATGGAAACGGATCGGCGTCCAAGGCGCAGTGCCTTCGCCGAGATGGGTGGCGTCGATGTCGAGCCGGACATAGCCCTCGCTGTCGCTGACGAGCTCGCCCGAGCCCACCGGCCCCTCGTATCGCACCCGGGCAGCCCCGATCTCGTCGGTCTCGTAGCGCTTGAAGGTCAGCCAGAGGTTGCGCAGCGTGGAATTGGAATGGGCGGCGTCGAAAACGCCCTCATCCTCCAGGACGCGCCCGAGGATGTGCAGCCGCCCGCGCGCCACGCGCCCGGGGTAGACGACCAGCGTCGGCCGATCCGTCAGTCCGACCGCACGCTTGATCCTGAAGCGCAGGACCCGGCTTTGGCGAAGGATGTGCCGGCCAAACCCGCGCAACATGTCCGATCTCATGCCACCCGCGATAGCAAAGCGCGGGTGCGGCGGGAAGCGGCGGTACCACGCGGAGGCAGGACCACCGACGAATTCTCGTAGGTGGCTCTCCTCAAGAAAAAGGGGTCGCAGCGCGAAGCAGCGACCCCTTGATTCGAGAAACTGGGGACGATTGGCCCCCGCGCCTTCAGTACACGCGCTTCTTCGGCTGAATGTACTCGATCTCGTTCGACATCGTGTAGGTGTGCACTGGCCGGTCCTCCAGCGTCACGGTCTTGGCGACCGTGTCGCAGAAGCTCAGCGTGTGCTTCATCCAGTTGACGTCGTCGCGGTCGGGGAAGTCCTCGCGTGCATGGGCGCCGCGCGATTCCTGGCGGGCGCGGGCCGAGTCCATGGTCACGACGGCCTGGGCGATCAGGTTGTCGTATTCCAGGGTCTCGATGAGGTCCGTGTTCCAGATCAGCGAGCGGTCGGTGACGCGAACGTCGTCGGACGCCTTCCAGACCTGATGGATCTTCTCGTGGCCTTCCTCGAGGATTTCGCCCGTGCGGAACACGGCGCAGTTCGACTGCATCGTGCGCTGCATGTTGTCGCGAAGCTCGGCCGTGGAGGTCGAGCCCTTGGCGTAGCGGAAGCGGTCGAGGCGGGCGAGCGAGTTGTCGCCGGCGTTCGCGGGCAGCGGGGCGTGGCCCTCGCCGGCCGAGACGGTCTCGGCGCAGCGCAGGCCCGCCGCGCGGCCGAACACCACGAGATCGATCAGCGAGTTGGAGCCGAGGCGGTTGGCCCCGTGCACCGACACGCAGGCCGCCTCGCCGACGGCCATCAAGCCCGGCACGACCGAGTCCGGGTTGCCGTCGCGCTTGGTCAGCACCTCGCCGTGATAGTTCGTCGGGATGCCGCCCATGTTGTAGTGGACGGTCGGCAGGACCGGGATGGGCTCCTTGGTCACGTCGACGCCCGCGAAGATGCGGGCCGACTCGGAGATGCCCGGCAGGCGCTCGTGCAGGATCTTCGGGTCCAAATGGTCGAGGTGAAGGAAAATGTGGTCCTTGTTCTTGCCAACGCCCCGGCCGTCGCGGATCTCCATGGTCATGGAGCGCGAGACGACGTCGCGGGAGGCGAGATCCTTCGCGGACGGCGCGTAACGCTCCATGAAGCGCTCGCCTTCCGAGTTGGTGAGGTAGCCGCCCTCGCCGCGCGCCCCTTCCGTGATCAGGCAGCCCGCGCCGTAGATGCCGGTCGGGTGGAACTGCACGAACTCCATGTCCTGCAGCGGCAGGCCAGCGCGCAGCACCATGGCGTTGCCGTCGCCAGTGCAGGTGTGGGCGGAGGTGGCCGAGAAGTAGGCGCGGCCATAGCCGCCGGTCGCCAGGATCACCTTCTTGGAGCGGAAGCGATGGATCGAACCGTCGTCCATGTTGATGGCGACGACGCCGCGGCAGGCGCCTTCCTCGTCCATGATGAGGTCGATCGCAAAATACTCGATGAAGAACTCGGACGAGTAGCGCAGGCTCTGGCCGTAGAGCGTGTGCAGGATGGCGTGGCCGGTGCGATCGGCGGCGGCGCAGGTGCGCTGCGCCGGCGGGCCGTTGCCAAAATCGGTGGTCATGCCCCCGAACGGGCGCTGGTAGATCTTGCCGTCGGTGGTGCGCGAGAAGGGCACGCCGAAGTGCTCGAGCTCGTACACGGCCTTGGGGGCCTCGCGCACGAGGTACTCGATGGCGTCCTGGTCGCCCAGCCAGTCCGACCCCTTCACGGTGTCGTACATGTGCCAGCGCCAGTTGTCCTCGCCCATGTTGCCAAGCGAGGCGGCCACGCCGCCTTGCGCCGCCACGGTGTGCGAGCGGGTCGGGAAGACCTTGGTGATGCAGGCGGTCTTCAGGCCGGCCTGGGCCGCGCCGAGCGTGGCGCGAAGGCCCGCGCCGCCGGCGCCGACGACCACGACGTCGAACGTGTGGTCGATGAATGTGTAGGCCTTGCCGTTCTGGGCCGGCGCGCTGCGATGGGGCTGGGCTGTCGCCATGGTGTTCAGGCTCCGAAGCTCATCTTGACGATCGCGAAAAGGCTCGCCGAGGCGACGAGGACGGCGAAGAAGGTGTTGAGGATGACGAGGGCAACCTTCGCGCCGCCGTGGATGTAGTCCTCGATAATGGTCTGCATGCCGAGACGCATGTGGACGCACACGGAGATGACGACAAGCCCCATCACCAGCCCGACCAGCGGGTTGGCGAAGGCCGCGCGCACGCCTTCATAGGGTTCGTCGTGCAGCGCGATCAGGAGCACGACGAAGAACGAGATCAGGAAGAGGTTGGCGACGGCGGTCAGCCGCTGCATCCAGAAATGCCCGGTGCCCTCGCCGGCCGCGCCGTAGCCCCGGACCCGCTTCAGGGGAGTTCTCATGTCCATGACGGACCCTTCCTTCACAGGATGACGACGACCAGCCACAGGAGCACCGTGCCGACGAGCGAGGCGACCAGCGTGGCGATGGCGAACTTGGTGGACTGTTCGCGGCCGAGGCCCGCGCCCGTGTCCCAGACGAGGTGGCGGATGCCGCCGGCCATGTGGTGCAGGAGCACCCAGCTGTAGCCGAAGAGGATCAGCCGGCCGATGATCGATCCGAAGAAGGCGGACGCATAGGAAAACGCGTCCGGCCCGCTGGCCGCCGCGATCAGCCACCAGACCACGAGCGCCGTGCCGACATAGAGCGCGCCGCCGGTGATGCGGTGCAGGATCGACATGGCCATGGTCGGCCGGAACCGGTAGACCGTGAGATGCGGCGACAGCGGCCGGGCGGATTTGATGTCGGACAAGGATCACTCCATGGGCGATCGCGGCTGGCATGGAACGCCGGGCATGGCGCCCGAACGCGGCTGGATTGCTTCTAAAGAACCTGTGCGGCTGCGAAATCAAGCCGCGATCGGTCGCATTCACGCCCAAACCGATTGAATGTCGCTTGCGTCGCAGGCGGGCGGCGACCGCCGGTCGTCAGCGGTCGAGGAAGCGCAGGACGTAGCTCGACCAGTCGGCGGGCTCGGCCACCTTCTCGTAGAGGTGGCGCCCCGATCCGCCATGGCGCGGCGCATGGAGCACGAGGCGCGACCAGCCGCGCGAATCGGCTTCCTCGGCCAGAACGTCGACCATCGCCTTGGCAATGCCCTTGCGGCGGTGCCGCTGGTCGACGAAGACGTGGTCGGCGAGCCCCGCGCGCATGCCCGTCCACAGGTCCGGCAGGTCGTAGAACTGGAGGAACCCGACGAGTTCGCCGTCCAGCCGGGCGCCCAGCATCTCGCCGGTCCGGTCCTGCAGCAGTTGCTCGGCATAGAACGTGTCTGGCGCGCCCGGCGCGCCGCGGAACATGGCCTGATTGTAGGCGGCCAGAAGCGGCGCGAGTTCGCGCGCATCCTTCAGGCGCAGGAGGCCGATCTCGATGTCGGGGACGCTTTCGCTCTGGCTCATGGCGCTGGTGTGCGGCGGAAGCGCGTGAGCGTCAAGTCGCGGCCGGCGGATCGATGGCCGAAGCCGGGAAGGCCGATTGCGCCTGGCTGCCGCTGCGGCTAGTGATTTTCATGGGGCCGCAACAGGCGGCGTCAAATCATGGCGCAGGCAACGTTGCGTCATGCGAAGGACAGGGAGGAGGAATGCGCGCCGATATTCTCGCCTGGTCCCTGCCGTTCCTCTTCTGCGCCTTCGCGCTCTGCTTCCTCCTGCTGTCGCGCCTCCATTCCAGCCTTCGGTGGTGGAGCGCGGCGTTCCTTGTCGCGGCCCTCGGCTTCGCCCTCACCGTCCTGCCGACGGCGCCCGGCAGCGTCCTCAAGCCAACATTCGAGGACACGCTGTTCCTGATCGCGCTGGCGATCGCCAACGCCGCCTTCGCCGCGCGCGCCGGGCGCCGCCCGCGCTGGACATGGCTCGCCCTCGTCGTCGGGGCCGGCAGCGCGGGTGCCGCGGGCAGTCTCGCCTTCCTCGACGGGTCGGTGCTGCACGAGGTCTTTTCGGTGCAGACGGCCTGTGCGGCCCTCATGCTCCTTTCGGCGATCGAGATGCGGCGCGATCCGGGCACGCTGCGGCCGCTCCTCGTCGGCTTGTGCGGCACGATCACGATGAGTCTCGGCCTGCAGAACGTCCTTCTTCTCTACGCCTCGCCGGAGGATCTCGGCGTATCCAACTGGCGCGAATCGCCCTGGGGCTTCGTGTTCCAGCTGAACGGCGCGGCGACGGGCATCCTTCTGGCGCTGAGCGTGATCCTGACGACGGTGTTCGACGTGATCGGGCGCCTGCGCGAGGAATCGACCGCCGACGCGCTGACCGGGGCGCTGAACCGGCGCGGCCTGGAACAGGGCGTCGAGGCGATGCGTCGACGCAACTGGCCGGATGCCGCCCTCACGCTCGTCCTCAGCGATCTCGACCATTTCAAACTGATCAACGACCGCTACGGCCACGAGGCGGGCGACGCCGTCCTGTGCGGCTATGCGGCGCTCTGCAGCGGCCTTGCGGGCGCGGACGGGCTGGTGGCGCGCATCGGCGGCGAGGAGTTCGCGATCGTAGTGGCGGGCCGTGACCGCACGTCCGCGCTGGAACTTGCCGAGACCGTGCGCATCTCGGCGCGGCAGATCCGCTGGCCGGCGCCGCTCACCGACCTGTCGGTGACGGCGAGCTTCGGCGTGGTGGCGTTCGGTCGCGACGAAACGCTGTTCGACGCGATCGATCGGGCCGACCACCTGCTCTACAGCGCGAAGGCCGAAGGGCGCGACACGGTGGTGATCGACATCGAGGACCCGGCATCGACCCCGGCGGCGACGCAGTCCCTTGCCGCCGGCACCATCTTCGCCGGTTAGACCGGCGCCCGGTTCGGCCGAAGCCGTCCGGGCGCTCTCAACGCCTCAGCGCCACTCGCGGATGTCGACGAAACGGCCGGCGATCGCGGCCGCGGCAGCCATCGCGGGCGAGACGAGATGCGTGCGGCCCTTGAAGCCCTGCCGCCCCTCGAAGTTGCGGTTCGAGGTCGAGGCGCAGCGCTCGTAGGGCTTGAGGCGGTCCTCGTTCATGCCGAGGCACATCGAGCAGCCCGGCTCGCGCCAGTCGAAGCCCGCGGCCTTGAAGATCGCATCGAGCCCCTCGGCCTCGGCCTGCAGCTTGACCAGACCCGAGCCCGGCACGATCATCGCCGAGACGGTGTCGGCCACCTTACGGCCCTCCACGACTTTGGCGACGGCGCGCAGGTCCTCGATGCGCCCGTTGGTGCAGGAGCCGATGAAGACGCGGTCGACGGTGAGGTCCGTCATCGGCGTTCCCGGCGTGAGGCCCATGTAGTCGAGCGCCCGCTTCTTGGTCTCGCGCTTGTTCTCGTCGTCGATGGCGTCGGGATCGGGCACGGTGCCCGTCACCGACACGACGTCTTCGGGCGAGGAGCCCCAGGAGACGATCGGCGGCAGGTTGCCGGCGTCGAGACGCACGACCTTGTCGAAATGGGCGCCCTCGTCCGTGTGCAGCGTGCGCCAGTAGGCGACGGCCTGCTCGAAGGCCGCGCCCTTCGGTGCGCGCGGCTTGTCCTTGATATAGGCGAAGGTCGTCTCGTCCGGCGCGATCAGGCCGGCGCGTGCGCCGCCCTCGATCGTCATGTTGCAGATCGTCATGCGCCCTTCCATCGACAGGGCGCGGATCGCCTCGCCGGCGAACTCGATGACGTAGCCGGTGCCGCCCGCCGTGCCGATCTCGCCGATGATGGCGAGGATGATGTCCTTGGCGGTGACGCCCGGCGGAAGCTGCCCGTCCACCTGGACGAGCATGTTCTTGGCCTTCTGCTGGATCAGCGTCTGGGTGGCCAGCACGTGCTCGACCTCCGAGGTGCCGATGCCGTGGGCGAGCGCCCCGAAGGCGCCGTGGGTCGAGGTGTGGCTGTCGCCGCACACGATCGTCATGCCCGGCAGGGTGAAGCCCTGCTCCGGCCCGATGATGTGGACGATGCCCTGTCGCTCGTCGACCTCGTTGAAGTACTCGACGCCGAACTCGGCCGCGTTCTTGGCCAGCGTCTCGACCTGGATGCGGCTTTCCTCGTTGTGGATGCCGCCGCGCCGGTCGTAGGTCGGCACGTTGTGGTCGACGACGGCGAGCGTGCGCGTGGGATGGCGGACCTTTCGGCCGGCCGCCCGCAGGCCCTCGAATGCCTGCGGGCTCGTCACCTCGTGGACGAGGTGGCGGTCGATGTAGAGGAGGCTTTCGCCCCCCTCGCCGGTCGAGACGACGTGGTCGTCCCAGATCTTGTCGTAGAGGGTGCGGGGCTTCGGTTGGTCGCTCATCGGCTCTTCGCGTCTTCGGTGGGGCCGGACGGCCGTGGGGCCGCCGTGCCGGACATCACGGGAACGTTGGGGGCATGCGGGCCGCGCCGTCGCGGCGGCTCAGGCCGCTAGGTGGACGGCCGAGATCTGCCGATAGAAGAAGCGGCCGGGCATGCGCGCACGATCCTCCACCGGGGAGAACCCCAGCGTGGTCGGCAGGCGGCCATTGTATCGCGCGCGTCTTCGCATCGTTCCAAAATACGCCCGCACGCGCAGCCGCGCAATGGCCCGCTGCGCGCCGCCGCTCACCGTCTCAAGGGTTGGTCGTGGCGACCGCATCCTCGACGCTCCGGCGCTCCGCCGCAGCCGCCTCCGTCACGCTCGGCACCGGACCGGACGTGCGGCGGGCATAGCGCTGGGCCAGCGCGGCGCAGGCGAAGAGCTGGATCTGGTGGAACAGCATCAGCGGCAGCACCACCAACGCCATCGCATGACCCGCGAACAGGATGCCCGCCATCGGAATGCCGGTCGCCATGCTCTTCTTCGAGCCGCAGAAGACGATCGCGATCTCGTCCTCGCGCGAGAAGCGCAGCTTGCGGGCGAGAAGCGTCGTCACCGACAGGACGAAGGCGAGGATCGCGATGTCGAGGAGGACGACGACCGCGAGGTCCTGCCAGTCGAGGCTCGTCCAGACGCCCGCGACGACGCCTTCCGAAAAGGCGGCGTAGACGACGAGGAGGATCGAGCCGCGGTCGACGACGGTCGTCACCGGCTTGTGGCGGGCGAGCCAGGCGCCGATCAGCGGCCGCACGACCTGCCCCGCGACGAAGGGCGCGAGGATCTGCAGCGCGATCTTCTCGATCGCATCGAACGAGATCGCCCCGCCCGATCCGCTGGCCAGAAGCAGCACCAGGAGCGGCGTCACGACGACGCCGAGCATGTTGGACACCGACGCGCTGGTCAGCGCCGCCGGCACGTTGCCGCCCGCGATCGAGGTGAAGGCGATCGAGGACTGCACGGTGGACGGCAGGAGCGTGAGGTAAAGGAGCCCGAGCGCGAGTTCTGCCGGCAGGATCTGACCGGCCATTGGGTAGACCAGAAGCCCGACCAGCGGGAACAGCGCGAAGGTCGACAGGAACACGAGGCCCTGCAGCCGCCAGTGCAGGAGGCCCGCCCACACCGCCTGCGGCGACAGGCGCGCGCCGTAGAGGAAGAACAGGAGCGCGATCGCCCCGTAGGTGATCCAGTCGAAGGCCTCGGCCACTTGGCCCCGTGCCGGCAGGACGGCAGCGAGCGCGACGGTCGCGATCAGGAGAAGCAGGAACCGGTCGACCGGGATGGCGCGAAGACGGGAGCGAAGGCTCATGATGGGTTCATCCTTTGGCCCGGCGCCTCGCATCGTGAGGGCCGGAAACGCGAAAGGGCGGCACGAGGCCGCCCTTTGCCAGTCTCGAAAGCGACGAATCGCCGAAGCTTACTCGGCGGCTTCCTTGGCAGCGGTCTTGGCGGCTTCCTTGGCGGCGCGCTCGTTGGCGGCCACCGAACGGGCGTCGTCGTTGAGCTTGCGGGCGCGCACGTTGGTCGCCTCGACGATACGGGCCGACTTACCGCGACGATCGCGCAGGTAGTAGAGCTTGGCGCGGCGCACGCGACCGCGGCGGACCACCTCGACCGACTCCAGCGACGGCGAGTACATCGGGAACACGCGCTCGACGCCTTCGCCGTAGGAGATCTTGCGAACCGTGAAGTTCTCCTGGATGCCAGCACCCGAACGGGCGATGCAGACGCCCTCGTAGGCCTGCACGCGGGTGCGGGTGCCTTCCGTCACGCGGACGTTGACGCGCAGCGTGTCGCCCGGCGAGAAGGCCGGAAGGGTGCGGATGGCGGCGATGCGGGCGGCCTCTGCGGCCTCCAGTTCGGCGATGATGTTCATGGTCTGCCTCGGTTCGTTTCATGCCGGATCGAGCCGGTCATGGCCGTGAAACACGGTCAAGTTATTCTGAGGAAAGCGTGGCGCTCTTACACGCGCAGGCGCTCCTTGTCGAGGGGCGGCGGCTTTCGCGCGTCCCTGCCCTTGCGCGCGAGCGCGGTTCGCCTATGGGAACGGGCGTTCCCGCCGTTCGAGGCCGCCTCATGACGCTCGTCTATGCCCTGTCGCTCTTTGTTTCGGGCTTTCTGGCCGGCGCGATCAACGCGGTCGCCGGCGGCGGCACGTTCCTGACTTTCGGCGCGATGACGCTCGGCGGCATCTCACCGATCTCGGCCAACGCCACCTCGTCGATCGTCCAGTTCCCCGGCTACGTCACCTCGACGCTCGCCTACTGGAGCGACATCCGGCGGATGTGGCGCGGCGCGCTGATGCTGGCGCTCGCCTCGGTGCTCGGGTCCGGCGTCGGGGCGCTGATCCTCCTGTCGCTCGACAATCCGCAGTTCCAGTCGATGGTGCCCTGGCTGCTCCTCGCCGCGACCGCGCTCTTCGCCGCCGGACCGTGGCTGAAGCCGAAGGCGCGCCATGCCGAGGAGGCCGGACGCGGCAAGGGGCTCGCCGGACCGGTGGTGCAGTTCCTGACCGCGATCTACGGCGGCTTCTTCGGCGCCGGCATGGGCATCATGATGCTGGCGACGCTCGGCCTCACGCAGGGCGGCGACTACCACAAGCTCAACGCCCTGAAGAACATGCTCGCCACCGTGATCGCGGTCGTCGCCATCGTGGTCTTCGTGTCGGGCGGGGTCGTCGCCTGGCCCGAGGCCATGGTGATGATCCCGGGCGTCGCGCTCGGCGGCTATGCCGGTGTCTGGACCGCCAAGCGCGTGCCCCAGCCCTATGTGCGCGCGGTGGTGATCGCCGTCGGCCTCGGGCTTGCCGTCTACTATTTCTGGCGCAACGCGGCCGGGTAGCAATGCCGCACGGTTCTTGCCATATAGGCCGCGAACCCTACCCCTCGACCCGACTTGCGACCATGACGCATCCGATCCCCTTTGCCCGCATGAACGGGCTCGGCAACGAGATCCTCGTCGCGGACCTGCGCGGCACGGCGGCGCGCATCGAGCCGGAGGCCGCGCGCGCGCTCGCCGGGCGGGACGAGACGCATTTCGATCAGATCATGGCGATCCACGATCCGGTGACGCCCGGCACCTTCGCCTATGTCCGGATCATCAATGCCGACGGCTCGGAGGCCGGCGCCTGCGGCAACGGCACGCGCTGCGTCGTGCAGGCGCTCGCCGCCGAGACGGGCGTGCACGACTTCGTGTTCGAGACGCGGGCCGGGCTTCTCGAAGCCTTCGAGCGCGAGGACGGGTTGCTGACGGTCGACATGGGGCGTCCCCGCTTCGACTGGCGCGACATTCCGCTGTCGGAAGAGTTCGCCGACACCCGCGCGATCGAGCTCCAGATCGGCCCGATCGACGCGCCGGTCCTCCACTCGCCCTCCGTCGCCTCGATGGGCAATCCGCACGCGATCTTCTGGGTCGCGGACGACGTCTGGTCCTATGCGCTCGACCGCTTCGGCCCGATCCTCGAGAACCACCCTCTCTTCCCCGACCGTGCCAACATTTCGATCGCCCGCGTGACCTCACGCAAGGCGCTGGACCTTCGCACCTGGGAGCGCGGCGCGGGGCTGACCAAGGCGTGCGGGTCGGCCGCCTGCGCGGCGGCGGTGTCGGCCGCGCGTACCGGGCGGACCGGGCGCATCGTCGCCGTCACCGTGCCGGCCGGGGGCGAACTCCTGATCGAGTGGCGCGGCGACGACCACGTCCTGATGACCGGCCCCGCCGAATGGGAATGGTCGGGCACGCTCGATCCCGCGACCGGCGCTTATCGCCGCGACGAAGCCCCCGCGGAGGCCCACGCGTGAGCGGCGTCGAGGTCATCTCCTTCGGCTGTCGCCTTAACACCTACGAGGCGGAGGTGATGAAGCGCGAGGCCGGCGAGGCGGGCCTCGGGTCCGACGGGCGCAAGGCGATCCTCGTCAACACCTGCGCGGTGACGGCCGAGGCCGTGCGGCAGGCGCGCCAGGCCGTGCGCCGCGCCCGCCGCGACCATCCGGACGCGCGCATCGTCGTCACCGGCTGCGCCGCGCAGACCGAAGGCGCGCGCTTTGCCGACATGACCGAGGTCGACGCGGTGATCGGCAACGAGGAGAAGCTCTCGGCGGCCAGCTACCGCGCACTGCCCGACTTCGGCGTCGCCGCGGCCGAGAAGATCCGCGTCAACGACATCATGAGCGTGCGCGAGACCGCCGGCCACATGGTGGATGCAATCGAGGGCCGGGCCCGCGCGATCGTTCAGGTGCAGAACGGCTGCGACCACCGCTGCACCTTCTGCATCATTCCCTACGGCCGCGGCAACTCGCGCTCCGTGCCGATGGGCGCGGCGGTGGAGCAGGTCAAGCGGCTGGTCGGCAACGGCTACGCGGAAGTCGTCCTGTCCGGCGTCGACATGACGAGCTGGGGCGCCGACCTGCCGGGGAGCCCGCGCCTCGGGACCCTCGTCCAGTCCATCCTGCGCCACGTGCCGGACCTGCGACGCCTGCGCCTCTCGTCGATCGACAGCGTCGAGGCCGACGAGGCGCTGGTCGAGGCGATCGGCGGCGACCGCCGCGTCATGCCGCATCTCCACCTGTCGCTGCAGGCCGGCGACGACATGATCCTGAAGCGGATGAAACGCCGCCACCTGCGCGACGATTCCATCCGCTTCTGCGCCGAGCTGCGGCAAAAGCGCCCCGACATCGTCTTCGGCGCCGACATCATCGCCGGCTTTCCGACCGAGACCGAGGCGATGTTCGAGAACTCGCTGCGGCTCGTCGCCGATTGCGGGCTGACGCATCTCCACGTCTTTCCGTTCAGCCCGCGCGAGGGAACGCCGGCCGCGCGCATGCCGCAGCTGCCCAAACCCGTGATCAAGGCGCGCGCCGCCCGCCTGCGGGCGCTGGGCGACGCGGCCTATCGCGCCCACCTGCAGCGCGCCGTCGGGCAGCGCCGATCGGTCCTCGTGGAGCGCGATGGGCTGGGCCGCACCGAGGACTTCACGCTCTGCCAGATCGACGCCGGGCTCCCCGGCGAGATCGTCGACGCTATCATTCAAGGCGAAACGGGCGAACGCCTTGTCGCCACCCCTCTCCCGGCCGCGCGCGCCGCAGCCTGACCAGACCGATCGGATCGCATCGCATGGCCGAGCAAAAGGGCTTCTTCCGCCGCATCTTCTCCTTCGGGGCGAAGGAGGAGGAGCGCATTCCCGAATCCGGCGGCCTGCCGCGCGCGCAGGATACGACGGCCGCGCGTCCCGACTCCACCGTGCCGGAAATCCACCAGCCGGCGATGGCCTCGGCCGACGTCGATTCGGAAGCGGGCGCGGCGGCCGACGAGCCGGCCGGCGGCGGCATCACCCCGCTCCGCCCCAAGGATCCCGACGGCTCGGCCGTCCCGGCTGAAAAAAAAACTCTGAACTAGAGGCCGAACCGGCGGCGACGCCGGTTCCCGTCGCGCTCGCGCCGGTCGCGGTCGCCCCGGCCGAGGAGCCGCAGAGCGACGACGACACCGCCTTCCTCGACGAGCCGCTGGTGCCGGAGAAGGAAGCCGAAGGCGACTTCTCCTGGCTCGACGAGCCGGTGGACGAGCCGGCCGACGACCGGGCGGTCGAGCCGGAGAGTGCGCTCGCCCCCGCCGAAGCCGCGCTGGTCGAGGGCGACGGCGGCATCGACGCGGCCGCCGTCCACGACGCCCCGATCGAAGCGACGCCGGTCGATGACGCGCGCGAGCCCGACCACGACGAGTTCGCCTGGCTCGACGCCCCGCTCCCGCCGGAGCCGGAGAGCGCCCGCGCGCCGATCCCCGGCCGCGTCGGCACCGAGGGGGAAGGCTGGAGCCTTCGCGAGGCGCGCGCCGACGCGGTCCTCGCGGCTGAGCCGAGAAGGCCCTTCTTCCAGCGCCTGCGCGAGGGGCTCGCGCGCTCCTCCAACCAGCTCTCCGGCCAGATCACCGCGCTCTTCACCAAGCGGCGCCTCGACGAGGAGACGCTGCAGGAGTTCGAGGATGTCCTGATCCAGGCCGATCTCGGCGTCGAGACCGCGATGCGCATCACCGACCGCCTGTCGGACGGGCGCTTCGGCAAGGAAATCTCGGGCGATGCCGTGCGCGCCATCCTCGCAGACGAGGTGGCGAAGGCGCTGGATCCGGTGGCGAAGCCGCTCGAGCTCGACCTGTCGGTCAAGCCGCACGTGATCCTCGTCGTCGGCGTCAACGGCACCGGCAAGACCACGACCATCGGCAAGCTGACGGCCAAGCTCGTGCGCGGCGGCCTCAAGGTGACGCTCGCCGCCGGCGACACGTTCCGCGCCGCCGCCGTCGAGCAGCTGAAGATCTGGGGCGAGCGCACCAATTCCGTCGTCGTCGCCAAGTCGATCGGCGCGGATGCGGCGGGCCTCGCCTTCGAGGCCTATGACGAGGCCGTGCGCAACGATTCCGACGTCCTTATCATCGACACCGCCGGCCGCCTCCAGAACAGGGCCGAACTGATGGACGAGCTCGCCAAGATCGTGCGCGTCCTCCAGAAGCGCGAGCCGGACGCGCCCCACACTGTGCTCCAGACGCTGGACGCCACCACCGGCCAGAACGCGCTCAACCAGGTCGAGATCTTCCGCAACGTCGCAGGCGTCAACGGTCTCGTGATGACGAAGCTCGACGGCACGGCGCGCGGCGGCATCCTCGTGGCGATCGCCGCCAAGCACAAGCTGCCGGTGTTCTTCGTCGGCGTCGGCGAGGGCATCGACGACCTCGAGCCCTTCAAGGCGCGCGACTTCGCCGAAGCCATCGCGGGCCGCGCCGGCAGCGCCTGAAATCAGCCGCGATGGCGCGGGACACCGCTCCATCCGGGAAAGGAACGATCCCATGTCCGACGAGATCATCGAGAAGCCGCCCAACGCGCCGGGACGCAGGCAGGTCAACCCGCTCCTGAAGTTCGCGCTGGAACTCGGACCGCTGGTCGTCTTCTTCTTCGCCAACTCGCGCGGGCAGGCCATCGCCGACGCGGTGCCGGCGCTCGGCAACCTCGGCGGCCCGCTCTTCGTCGCGACCGCGCTCTTCATGGTCGCGACCGTGGTGGCGCTTGGCGTGTCCTACGCGCTGACCCGCTCGCTGCCGATCATGCCCATCGTCTCGGGCCTCGTGGTCGTGGTGTTCGGCACGCTGACGCTCTGGCTGCAGGACGAGGTCTTCATCAAGATGAAGCCGACGATCGTCAACGGCCTGTTCGCGACCGTCCTTCTCGGCGGCCTCGCCTTCGGCAAGCCGCTGCTCGGCTACGTCTTCGACCAGGCGTTCAAGCTCGACGACGAGGGCTGGCGCAAGCTGACGCTGCGCTGGGGCCTGTTCTTCGTCTTCCTCGCCATCCTCAACGAGGTGGTCTGGCGCATGTTCTCGACCGACTTCTGGGTGGCCTTCAAGGTCTGGGGCACGATGCCGATCACGGTCGCCTTCATGCTCTTCCAGTTCCCGCTCCTGAAGCGCCATTCGCTGGAGCCGCTCTTCGACAAGAAAGCGTGACCGTAGGGGCCGGTATCGCGACCGGCCCGCGCTTGCAGCGGCCTCCGGCCATCCCACATCGGTTTCCAGACAAGGAAACCCGAGGAGTGGACGAATGGTCAACGCGCAGAAGCTTCTGGATCAGTTCCTGGGTACCGGTCGGGCCTACAACGCAGATCCCCGCTATCGCCAGCCGGGCCAAGGCGGCGGCTCGCTCCAGGACACCCTGGTCAAGACGCTCGGCGGCGCGCTCGGCGGCACCGGTGCGCGCTCGGGCGGCGGCATCGGCGACCTGATCGGCGGCGTCCTCTCCGGCTCGCGCGGCGGCTCCGGCAGCATGGGCGGCGGCCTTGCGGGCAAGGCGATCGGCGGCGCGCTCGCGGGCGGCCTCGCCTCGAAGATCCTCGGCGGCAAGGGGGGCCGGGGCGTCGGCGGCTCGGCGCTCAAGCTCGGCGGCCTCGCGCTCGTCGCGGGCCTCGGCTACAAGGCCTGGCAGAACTATCAGGCGCAGCAGCAGGCGGCCGGCAACGCCGCCGCCCATGCCGGCGCGGCCCGCCTGCCCCATGGCGAGATCCCACATGCCGCCGGCACGCGCTTCCACCCGGAAGAGGACACGGAGGCCGAGCGCCGCGCCCGCCTGCTCCTGTCGGCGATGATCGCGGCCGCCAAGGCCGATGGCTATATCGACCGCGCCGAGGAGGAGGCGATCTTCGGGCGCATCGACGACCTCGACCTCGATGCCGAGGAGAAGGGTCTCCTGATGGACGAGATGCGCCGGCCGATGTCGATCGACCAGATCGCAGCCGAGGTGCGCGACCGTGAGACCGCGATCGAGGTCTACACCGCCTCGGTGCTGGCGATCGACGCGGACCATCCGGCCGAGCGCGCCTATCTCGACGATCTCGCCACCCGCCTCGACCTCGCGCCCGATCTCGTCGCCGAGATCCGCCGCGCGGCCGACGAAGTGCAGGCTTGACGAAACGGGGCGGCGGGCGCCAAGCCTGCCGCCCATGTTCGCCCTCGTCAGATCCGAAGAGGTCTCGCAGGAGATCCGCAAGAGCCGCTTCCGGGCGCGCGCCGCGCCGATCGAAACGGAAGCGGACGCCCGGCGGCTTCTCGCCGAATGGAGCGACCCGCAGGCGAACCATAATTGCTGGGCCTGGCGCATCGGCGCGGTCTATCGCTTCAGCGACGACGGCGAGCCCGGCGGCACCGCCGGCAAGCCGATCCTCCAGGCGATCGATGGGCGCGAGCTCGACCGGGTGCTGGTGGTCATCACGCGCTGGTTCGGCGGTATCCTGCTCGGAGCCGGCGGGCTGATCCGCGCCTACGGCGGCACCGCCGCCGCGTGCCTGCGCGCGGCCGAGACGGTGCCCCTGGTGCCGACCGTCGCGCTCGAGATCGAATGCCAGTTCTCCGATCTCGCGCTCGTCCAGTCGCGCATTGCTGCCCGCGAGGGTGCATCAGTCGAGGACCAGACGTTCACCGACACCGGCGCACGGCTGCGGATCCGCTGTCCCGCGGACGGCGCCGAGGCGCTCCTGCGAACGCTGAGCGACCTGACGAGCGGCCGGCTGGTCGTGCGCCGGGAGGAGCCGGTCTAGAAGTCGCCGACGGGCAGCGGGCGGCCGTCCGGCATGCGGTCGCCGGCAGAGCCTTCCGGATTGCCGAAGGGAACGAGCGGCGCGCCGCCTTCCGCCTCGCGCTCGTGGTTCAGCGCCCAGTGCACCGAGGGAAACGCGAGGTCGTCCCAGGGAATCTCGTCCCAGGCGAAGAGTTTCAACTCCAGCGTCTCGATGCCCGCCACCACCGCCGGGTCGGCGAGTTCGGCGCGAAAGATCAGCTGCACCTGGCTGATGCGCGGCACCGAGTAGATCGCGAGCAGGCGCTCGATCGCGATGGTCGCCCCCGCCTCCTCGCGCGCCTCGCGCATCGCGCCCGCCTCCGGCGTCTCGTTCAGCTCCATGTAGCCGGCGGGAATCGTCCAGAAGCCGCGCCGCGGCTCGATCGCGCGCCGGCAGAGGAGGA
Source organism: Aureimonas sp. Leaf324 (assembly GCF_001423245.1). Lineage (GTDB taxonomy): Bacteria > Pseudomonadota > Alphaproteobacteria > Rhizobiales > Rhizobiaceae > Aureimonas. The sequence continues at coordinate 189,646 of NZ_LMOH01000028.1, read as the reverse complement.
CGCGCCCCTCGAAGCGCACCACCGATCCCACCACGATCTTCGGGTTCTCGTAGGCTGTGAATCCGCAGTGGTCGCAGACCGTGCGTGGCAGGACGTCCCCATCGGGAACGCGGACGGAAAAGGCGGGGTCGAGCGTCATCGGCACGGAGATATGGCGCGCGCCGGCATCGGCGACGGGTCCGCTGGCAGCGAGCGTCGCTTTGCGCTAGACCCGATCCGAAGCCGGCCTTACCGCTTCGAGGACAGGTGCCATGACGACCGTCGCCCGCTCCCCCTGGATTGCCCTCCTCTGCGGAGCGGTGATCGTCACCATCGCCATGGGCCTGCGCCAGAGTTACGGCCTGCTCCTGCGGCCCGTGGAGCTTGAGATCGGCGTCGGGCGTGAGGCGTTCGGCCTCGCCATCGCGCTGCAGAACCTCCTTCTCGGCCTCGCCCAGCCCTTCGTCGGCGCGATCGCCGACCGGCACGGCGCGGGGCGCGTCGCGGCCGCGGGCGGCCTCCTCTACGCGGTCAGTCTCGTCCTCGCCTCGCAGGTCTCGGGCGCCTTCGGCCTGCAGATGACGCTCGGCACCCTCCTCGGCCTGGCGATGACCGGCGTGACCTTCGTCGTGGTGCTCGGCGCCGTCGGTCGCTTCGTGCCGGCCGAAAAGCGCGGCCTCGCCTTCGGCATCGTGACAGCCGGCGGCTCCGTCGGCCAGTTCCTGCTCGTGCCCGCCATGCAGATGGCGATCGCAGGGCTCGGCTGGCGCGGCGCGCTTCTCGCCGGCGCGGCGCTGGCCGCCTTGATGGTGGTGCTGGCCGCGGGCATCGCCGGCCGGCCCGCGTCGGCGCCTTCCGCCGCCTCGCTGCCGCCGCAGAAGCTCGGCGACGCCCTGCGGCAGGCCGGCGGTCACGGCGGCTACTGGCTCCTCAACGTCGGCTTCTTCGTCTGCGGTTTCCATGTCGCCTTCATCGCGACGCACCTGCCGGCCTTTCTCGTCGACCAGGGTCTCGACCCCAGCGTCGGCGCGCGGGCGCTGGCGCTGGTCGGCCTGTTCAACATCTTCGGTTCCTACGTCTTCGGCCTCTCCGCCGACCGCCTTCGCAAGAAGAACGTTCTCGCCGCGATCTATTTCGGGCGGGCCGTCGTGATCGTCGGCTTCCTCGCCGTGCCCTTCACGCCGCTCTCGGCGACGATCTTCGCCTGCGCCATGGGCTTCCTGTGGCTCGGCACCGTGCCGCTGACAAGCGGGCTTGTCGGCCAGATCTTCGGCGTCCGCTACCTGTCGACGCTGTTCGGCATCGTCTTCATGAGCCACCAGATCGGCGCGTTCTTCGGCGCCTGGGCGGCCGGGCTCCTGTTCGAGCGCACGGGCAGCTACGACCTCGCCTGGACGGTCTCGATCGCGCTGGCCGTGATCGCCGGGCTCGCGAACCTGCCGATCCGCGACGCGCCGGTGCGCTCAGATGCGGTGGCCGCCGCATGAGCCGCACGGTGGAATGGACGGCCTTCGCCCTCCTCGCGGGGCTCTCGGCGATCGGCTATGCGCTGTGGCAGGCCGAGGGGCTCGGCCTCTGGACCGGCATGGCCTTCGGCTTCTGTTTCTAACCCTTGGCCGGCGCGATCTTGGCCAGGGCGGGCAGGAGCCCGCCCTCGACGCTTTGTGGGGTCAGCGGTCCCGTCTGCTTCCAGAGGATCGTGCCGTCCGGCCCGACCAGAAACGTCTCCGGCACGCCATAGACGCCCCAGTCGATCGTCGAGCGTCCGGCCTCGTCGGTGCCGAGCGCGTCGAACGGGTTACCGAGATCGCGCAAGAAGGCGAGCGCATTCTCCGGCTTGTCCTTGTAGTTGATCGCGACGACCTCGAAGCGCGGGTCCTGCGACAGCGCCATCAGCGCCGGGTGCTCCTGCCGGCAGGGCACGCACCACGAAGCGAAGACGTTGACCAGCCGAACGCGGCCGTCACCCGGCACGAGATCGAGCCCCGGCATCGGGGCGCCGGACGCGGTGGTGAGTCCCGCCAACGGGGGCAAGCGGGTTTCGGGCGCCGGCTTGCCGATCAGGGCCGAGGGCAGCACCTGCGGGTCGTGCCCCGACATGAGCTGGTAGAGGAAGACGCCTGCGAGCCCCGCGAAGAGGACGACCGGCAGCATCACGAGGACGGGGCGCCGGCGTGCGCGCTTGGCCGCCTCGCTCATCGCGCTCGCCCCCGGCCTGACGCCGCTTCGAGCTCGGCGAGCCGACGGCGCACGGAGCGCGCGTCGAGATAGACCCAGAGGCCGAGGCCCCCGACCGCGACGGCGGCCATGCCGTAGGCGGCCGCGACGAAGGCGAAGTAGCTGCCTGCCATCGTGGTCACGCGCTCCCGAGCGCCCGGCGGCGCTGGAGGCTGAGCAGGCGGCGGCGACGGATCTCGGTGCGCATGGCGGTAAGGTGGAGGGCGAAGAACAGGAACGAGAAGCCGATTGCCGACAGAAACAGCGGCCAGAGATAGGCGGCGTCCATCGTCGGCCCGTCCATGCGCAGGACGCTGGCGGGCTGGTGCAGCGTATTCCACCAGTCCACCGAGAACTTGATGATGGGGATGATCACGAAGCCGACCAGCACGAAGACCGAGGCCATGCGCCCCGCGCGCTGCGGCTCCTCGAAGGCCCGTGTCAGCGCGATCAGGCCGAGATACATCAGGAACAGGACGAAGACCGAGGTCAGGCGGGCATCCCACACCCACCACGTCCCCCACATCGGGCGGCCCCAGACCGAGCCGGTGAAGAGGCAGAGGAAGGTGAACACCGCACCGATCGGGGCGGCGGCGCGGATCGACACTTCTGCGATCGGATGGCGCCAAACGAGGAGCCCGAGCGCCGAGACGCTCATCACTGTCCACACCATCATCGACAGCCAGGCGAAGGGCACGTGGACGAAGAGGATCCGCACCGTGGTCCCCTGCTGGTAGTCTTCCGGCGCGGCGAGGCCCAAGCCGAGGCCGAACGCGAGGCATGCGAGCGCGATCGCGTAGAGCCACGGCTGCAGGCGCCCCGACAGTTCCAGGAACCGGGTCGGGTTCGCCAGGATAGCGAAGCGGGAAGGACGGGCGGCGAGGTCGCTCATGGGTTCCAAGCTTTAGTGCGTGTCCGGCGCGTCCGCAAACGTCAGGTTCCCTTCGCCGGACGACCCCCGATCCACTGGGCCATGCCGATCGAGGCCGGCATCACCGGCTCGAAGCCGTATTTCGCATAGAGGTGGCGCGCGTCGCCGTCGGCGATAAGGCTGACATAGGCGCTTTTCGGGGCGTTTTCGTGGAGCCAGTCCATCAGCGCGGCGAAGATGCGCTTGCCGAGACCCCGGCCCTGATGCTCGGGTTCCACCGCCATGTCGACGATCTGGTAGTGGCAACCGCCGTCGCCGATCACGCGGCCCATGGCGACCGTGCGCCCCTCGCAGAGGATGACGGCGGCGAACAGCGTTCCCTTGAGCCCCCGTTCGGCCGCTTCTTGCGTCTTGGTGCTCAGTCCCGTCACCTCGCGCAGGCGCCGGAAGTCGGCGACGGACGGGGATTGCGCATGCAGTTCGTAGGTCATCGGATGGCGGCTCAGTCGGAGGACAGCTTGAGCGCCGCGGCGGCCGCCAGCGGTCCGAGGACCCCGTAAAGCAGCGTCAGCGCGCAGAGGATCAGGAAGGGCGAGCGGAAGGGCGCGGGGTCGTTGACCGCGCCGTAGGTCGCGGCCACCCCGAAGATCAGGACGGGCACGGCGAGCGGCAGCACCAGCACCGAGACGAGGACGCCCCCGCGCGGCAGGGAGGCCGCGACCCCGGCCCCGACCGCCCCGATCAGGACGAGCGCCGGCGTGCCGGCCAGAAGCGTCGCGGCGGTGGCGAGGAGCGCGCGCGGCTCCAGCGCCAGGAACAGGCCGAGCAGTGGGCTCGCCAGCACCAGCGGCAGGCAGGCGGCAACCCAGAGCGCGGCGCATTTCGACAGGACGGCGAGCGGCGGCGCGACGGGTCCGCTCAGGATAAGGTCGAGGCCGCCGTCGTCACGGTCGGCCTGGAACAGCCGGTCGAGGGTGAGGAGCGTCGACAGGAGCGCCCCGATCCACAGAATCGCCGGCCCGATCCGCGACAGGAGCGCCAGATCCGGCCCGACGCCGAAGGGAATCGTCGCGACCACCGCTAGAAAGAACACGACGCCGACCAGCCCCCCGCCCGAGCCGGACAATTGCAGCGCGAAATCGCGCAGGAACAGCGCGCGCATCAGCCGATCTCGTCCCAGCCGCCCACCTCGGGCACGAAGTGCTCGGCCGCTGTCAGCGGCTCCAGCGCCAGCGTGCGCGAGGGCCCGACGTCGAGCGGCTGATGCGTCGCCGCGATGACGATACCCCCGCTCGCCAGCCGACCCCGGCAGAGCGTCGCGACGCGGGCCTGCGAGGCGCTGTCGAGCGCAGTGGTCGGCTCGTCGAGGAGCCAGAGCGGCCGGTCGCTGACGAGGAGCCGGGCGAGAGCCGCGCGTCGCTGCTGGCCGGCCGACAGCGCGCCGACGGCGAGCGCTTCGGCGCCCTCCAGCCCGACCGCGGCGAGAGCCTCGTCCGGGCTCAGCGCCGGCCGGCCGAGGAAAGCGCGCCAGAACGCGAGCTCCGCCCCGACCGTGCGCCCCGGCTTCATGGCGTTGAGGTGGCCGAGATAGTGGCTCGCCTCGATCGGTCGGCGTGCCGCCTCCCCGTCGCCGGCGACGGCGCCCTTGATCGCGATCGTGCCGTCGAGGGGCGCGAGAAGCCCGGCGAGCGTGCGCAGGAGCGTCGACTTGCCCGCCCCGTTCGGCCCGGTCACGACCAGCGCCTCGCCCGCGCTCAGGCGCAGGTCGAGCGGCGGTGTCAGGGCGCGCCGCCCGCGCCCGACGACGAGGCCGGAAAGGGTCAGTTGCATCACGGGCGGCACGGCCTCTTCGGCAAGGCCCGCACCGTCGGCGGGCGGGCGATTTCAGAGCCTCGTTTCTGACGGCGCGCCCCCGCGAAGGCAAGCCGGATAGGCCGGGCATGGCGCGAGGATGGAATTCGCTAACCCAAAGCCGCCACCAGCGCGATTTGCCCCCTTTATAGCCATTACAATCTTGCCTATAAGGGCGGCCAACCACTCCAGCGACCGGCGTGGAGTCATCAGCGCCGATCTCCGTGCCCCGCTTTTTTGAAAGTGGGTACTGAGGCGGACGGGCGGAAATGGTCGTACCCGCATTCTCCATCGTGCCCGGCCCGGGGTGCGGCGGTCGTTCGCCTTTCGGACATTCTTTGGTTCGAGAAGGAACGAGAGTTCTATGTCCCACCCCGATAGCTTCAAAAGCCGCAAGACGCTCGACGTCGGCGGCAAGACCTATGTCTACTTCGACCTCAAGGAGGCGGAGAAGAACGGTCTGACCGGCGCCTCGCGCCTGCCCTACTCGCTGAAGGTCATCCTCGAGAACCTGCTGCGCAACGAGGACGATCGCACGGTCAAGGCCGACGACATCCGCGCCATGGTCAAGTGGCTCGACGACAAGGGCTCGGCCGGCCACGAGATCGCCTATCGCCCGGCGCGCGTCCTGATGCAGGACTTCACCGGCGTTCCCGCGGTCGTCGACCTCGCCGCCATGCGCGACGCCACCGAGACGCTCGGCGCCGACCCCAACAAGATCAACCCGCTGGTCCCGGTCGACCTCGTGATCGACCACTCGGTGATGGTCGACTACTTCGGCCAGCCCGACTCGTTCGCCAAGAACGTCGACGTCGAGTACGACCGCAACGGCGAGCGCTACACGTTCCTGCGCTGGGGCTCGGGCGCCTTCCAGAACTTCCGCGTCGTGCCGCCGGGCACCGGCATCTGCCACCAGGTCAACCTCGAATACCTCGCCCAGACCGTCTGGACGAAGGACGAGAACGGCGAGACGATCGCCTATCCCGACACGCTGGTCGGCACCGACAGCCACACGACGATGGTCAACGGTCTGGCCGTTCTCGGCTGGGGCGTCGGCGGCATCGAGGCCGAGGCCGCCATGCTCGGCCAGCCGATCTCCATGCTGATCCCGGAGGTCATCGGCTTCCGTCTCGACGGCAAGCTCCCCGAGGGCACCACGGCGACCGACCTCGTGCTCACCGTCACCGAGATGCTGCGCAAGAAGGGCGTCGTCGGCAAGTTCGTCGAGTTCTTCGGCCCCGGTCTCGCCAACCTCACGCTGGAAGACCAGGCGACCATCGCCAACATGGCGCCGGAATACGGCGCGACCTGCGGCTTTTTCCCGATCGACAAGGACACGGTCGCCTATCTCGAGGCGACAGGCCGCGACAAGCAGCGCATCGCCCTTGTCGAGGCCTATGCCAAGGCGCAAGGCATGTGGTTTGACGCGTCGGCGCAGGAGCCCGTCTTCACCGACACGCTCTCGCTCGATCTCGGCTCCGTCGTCCCCTCGCTCGCCGGCCCGAAGCGCCCGCAGGACCGCGTCGCGCTGACGGAGGCCGCGTCGAAGTTCCGCACGGCCCTCACCGAGCTTCAGGGCGGCCGCAAGAAGAGCGAACTGCCGTCCTCGGTCGGTGACTCGCGCTTCATGGACGAGGGCGCGGTGCCCCCGGCCCAGACGCCCGAGACCGTGCGCCATCCGGTGGAAGGCGCCGCGCACGGCATCTCCGACGGCGACGTCGTGATCGCCGCGATCACCTCGTGCACCAACACGTCGAACCCGAACGTCCTGGTCGCCGCCGGCCTCGTCGCCCGCAAGGCGGCCGCGCTCGGGCTGAAGCCGAAGCCCTGGGTCAAGACCTCGCTGGCGCCGGGATCCCAGGTCGTCACCGAGTATCTCGAGAAGGCCGACCTCCAGAAGGACCTCGACGCGCTCGGCTTCAACCTCGTCGGCTACGGCTGCACGACCTGCATCGGCAATTCCGGCCCGCTCGCCGAGCCGATCTCCGAGGCGATCAACAAGAACGACCTCGTCGCCGTGTCGGTGCTCTCGGGCAACCGCAACTTCGAAGGCCGCGTGAACCCGGACGTGCGGGCGAACTATCTCGCCTCGCCGCCGCTCGTCGTCGCCTACGCGATCGCCGGCTCGATGTTCGTCGACATCACCAAGGACCCGCTCGGCCAGGACCAGAACGGCAACGACGTCTTCCTGAAGGACATCTGGCCGACCACGCAGGAAGTCTCCGAGATCGTCCGCAAGACGGTCACGCGCGACCTCTTCGAAAGCCGCTACTCCGACGTCTTCAAGGGCGACCCGAACTGGCAGAAGATCGCGGTCTCGGGTGGTCTCACCTATGACTGGGACGATCGTTCGACCTACGTGCAGAACCCGCCCTACTTCGAGGGCATGTCGATGACGCCGGAAGCCGTCACCGACATCAAGCAGGCCCGCGTCCTCGCGCTCTTCCTCGACTCGATCACGACCGACCACATCTCGCCGGCCGGCTCGATCAAGAAGAACGGCCCGGCGGGCGAGTACCTCGTCTCGCATCAGGTGCGCCCGGTGGACTTCAACTCCTACGGCGCGCGTCGCGGCAACCACGAAGTCATGATGCGCGGCACCTTCGCCAACATCCGCATCAAGAACCAGATGGTGCCGGGCGTCGAGGGCGGCATCACCAAGCACTTCCCGAGCGGAGAGCAGCTGCCGATCTACGACGCGGCGATGAAGTATCAAGAGGACGAGGTTCCGCTGGTGATCTTCGCCGGCAAGGAATACGGCACCGGCTCCTCGCGCGACTGGGCGGCCAAGGGCACCGTGCTTCTGGGCGTGCGCGCCGTGATCGCGCAGAGCTTCGAGCGCATCCACCGCTCGAACCTCGTCGGCATGGGCGTCGTGCCCTTCGTCTTCCAGGAGGGCACGAGCTGGCAGTCGCTCGGCCTCACCGGCGACGAGACGGTGACGATCGAGGGCCTGACCGAGGTGCGTCCGCGCCAGACCATGAACGCCACCATCACCCGCGCCAACGGCGAGGTGCTGACCGTTCCGCTGCTCTGCCGCATCGATACGCTGGACGAGCTCGAGTACTTCAAGAACGGCGGCATCCTGCACTACGTGCTGCGCCAGCTCGCCGCCTGATCCGCACGGGCATCCAGCCCCCGAGCGATCTCCGACGCCGCTGCCCGAAAGGGCGGCGGCGTCTTCGCATCAACCAGAGGTTCACCCCCAATTGAACGCGCCGCGATCGATCGGCGCTTCTGTCCGGGCCCTCTCCGGTCCATCTAGTTCGGATGGAAGCGTGACGGAGCTCGGACCATGGCATCCCGCCAATTGCCCGCCCTCGGGGTGGCCTGTCTCGCAACGCTCGGCCTGTCGGCGGCAAGCCCCGCGGCGGCGCAGGAGCGCAGCGTCTCCAGCCGGGACGTGCGGGGCGTGCTGGAGCTTTTCACCAGTCAGAACTGCGGCGATTGCCAGCCCGCGGGCGTCGCCGCCGCGCGCCTCGGCGCCGAGCCCGATGTCGTCGTCCTTGCCTATTACGTCGACTACTGGGACTATGCCGGGCCGAAGGACCAGCTCGCCGACCGGCGCAACACCGACCGCCAGAAGTCCTACGCCAAGCGGCTGAAGCTCGGCGCCCTCGTCACGCCGCAGGTCGTCGTCAACGGGCAGAAGGCGGTGGAGGGCGGCGACGAGGCGGCCCTGGCGACCGCGTTGAAGGACGCGCCCTTCGGTTGTGCCAAGCTCGGCGGCGAGGTCGTGATGCACACGCGGGGCGACACGCTGCGCATCGAGGCGCGGGCGCCCGGCGCCGATCCCGCCCGGCCCGCCCCGATCCTCGTGCTCGTGACCTACGCCGAGCGGGTCGAGACGACGGTGCCGGGAGACGCGGCGGGCCATGTCAGGCGCGTCGACCACTATCCGGTGCGCGACTGGCGCGTTCTCGGCTCGGTGGACCGCGATGCGATCGAGGTGGAGATGCCGCTTGGCATGCTGACCGAGAACGACGGCGAGCGGACGAGCCTTGCCGCCCTCCTCCAGGCCGTCGGCCCCGACAACAAGCCGGGTCCGATCATCGCCGCCGCCGCGCTCGAGTTCTGACGGGCGCCGCTGTCGTTGCAACCGGCTGGGCCGGACTCTATTTCCATGACAGGATGATGTCGCAGGCTCACGGCGCCTCGACGGGCCTGACCGACGACGCCGGCCCGTTTCGGCGGCACGGCAATGGGGAATGGACGATTTGACCGATTCGCAGCCGCAGCCTTCCGCCACCCTGATCGATCTCGCCACGGCCCGGACCTCGCCCGCGCCGGAGATCGTGTCCTTCGACCGGCACGAGCTCGGCCAGATCCTGCGGGTCTACGGGCGCATGGTGGCGGCGGGCGAGTGGCGGGACTACGCGATCGACACGCTGAAGGACCGCGCCGTCTTCTCGATCTTCCGCCGCGCGTCCGAGATGCCCCTGTTTCGCGTCGAGAAGAACCCCAAACTCGCCCGGCGCCAGGGCGCCTATAGCGTCACCGCCGCCAGTGGCCTCGTGATGAAGCGCGGCCACGAACTGGACCTGGTGCTGCGCGTCTTCGACAAGAGCCTCAAGCTGATCGAGGACTGAGCCCGAGTTCGCGCACCACCGCGTCGGCGGTGACGATCGTCGCGAACTCGTCCGACAGGTTGGCGAGCGTCATCGCGTAAACGTCCTCGGCCCGGTGCAGGCGGTCGTCCGGCCCCCGCAGGTCGAAGGTCCAGCAAGCATCTTCCGCCAGCCGCGCGTCGAAGCCGAGATTGCCGGCCATGCGCGTCGTGGTCTCCACGCAGTGGTTGGTGGTCGCGCCGCAGATCACCACCGTCCGCACGCCTGCGTCGCGCCATCGCGCTTCGAGGTCCGTGCCGATGAAGGAGCTGTTCACGCGCTTCACGATCACCGGCTCACCCCCGTGCTCGCGCGCGGCATCTTCCACGATGCGGCCGCTCGCGTCCGGGTGGAAGGACGAACCGGGCGCCGGATTCTCGTGGCGGATATGGAAGATGGGCAGTCCGGCGGTCCGGAACGTCGCCAAGAGATCGGCGATGCGTCGCAGGGCGTCCGGGTTGTTTCGCCGGCGGCCCCCGGTCTCCCATTCGGCAAAAGCGCGCTGAACGTCGATGACGACGAGCGCCGTCGTCACGTCAGCGTGCCGGGATAGACCGTCTCGTCCGGCAGCGTGTCCTTGCCGCCGTTCAGCGCGAATTGCATGAGGACGGTGTCGATCCAGCGCCCGAACTTGAAGCCCGATCCCTCGAAGATGCCGATATGGGTAAAGCCGAGCTTGGCGTGCACCTTGATCGAGGGCTGGTTGTCGGCGCCGCCGATCACCGCGATCATCTGGCGGAAGCCCTGATCCTGGCAGGCATCGAGGAGGCGACGCAGCAGCGCCGTGCCGACGCCCCGCCCCTTGGCTTCCGGCGCGAGGTAGATCGAGTCCTCGACCGTCCAGCGATAGGCGGGCCGGGCGCGGAACGGCCCGGCATAGGCGTAGCCGATCACCGCGCCGTCTTGGTCGCAGGCGACGAAGTACGGATAGTCCTGCCGCAGCGTGTTGGACATCCGCGTGGCCATCTCGGTCTCGTCCGGCGGCACGAGTTCGTAGGTCGCGGTGCCGTGGAGCACGGCCTCCTCGTAGATGCGGGTGATCGCCGGAATATCGGCCGGGATGGCATTGCGGATCGTGAAGGCGCTCATCGGGTCTGCATTCGAGGATTCGGTGGCCGCCACTCTAGAGGGGCCGCCCCCGCCCCTCAACGCAAAGCCGGGAAGGGCCCACGAAAAAGGGCGGCCTCGAGAGCCGCCCTTCCATCTGTCCGACCTCGGCCGGGATCGCTCAGTCGCGATTGCCGAAAAGCTGCAGCATGAACATGAACATGTTGATGAAGTTCAGGTACAGCGACAGCGCGCCCATGATCGCCTTGCGGCCGGCCACCAGCGTGTCGTCACCCTCCCAATACATCTCCTTGATGCGCTGCGTGTCGTAGGCCGTGAGGCCGGCGAACACGAGGACGCCGATCACCGAGATCGCGAAGCCCAGCGCCGAGGACTGCAGGAAGATGTTGACCAGCATCGCGATGACGATGCCGAAGACGCCCATGATCAGGAACGAGCCCATCGCCGACATGTCACGCTTCGTCGTGTAGCCGAAGAGCGACAGCGCGCCGAACGAGGCGGCGGTGATGAAGAACACCTGAACGATCGATTCCTGCGTGTAGACGAGGAAGATCGTCGAAAGCGACAGGCCGACCATCGCGGCATAGGCCCAGAAGGTCGTCTGCGCGGCCGAGACGCTCATCTTGTGGACGCGGAACGACAGGAAGAACACCATCGCCAGCGGCGCCAGCATCAGCACCCACTTCAGCGGCGAGACGAACACCGTCACGCCGAGCTGGGTCAGCATGGTGCCGTTGATCTGGGCGGCCGCCAGCGAGGGGTCGGTCGTGGTCGCCAGCGAGAACAGGCCGTAGGCCGCCGCGCCGGTGATGACGAGACCGATCGCCATCAGGTTGTAGACCTTGAGCATGTAGGCCCGCAGGCCCTGGTCGATCGAGGCGTCGACCCGGCTGCCAGCAGCCGGAACGCTCCTCACGCCCTGGTTCCATTTTTCAGCCATCAACGTCGTCCTTTCGCGTAGCGTCCCGTCGGGTGTCGTTCGGCCCGCGACCGGGCCGAGGCGCCGCTGGCGGGACTCGCAGCTGCCTTTGCAGTGAAATATGCGAAGGTGCCCACCCGTTCACAAGGCCGTCGGTGAGCCCGACGACCGCCGTAACGCGGCTTTGGCGATTAAATTTCCGTTATTTGGCGGGCGTTAACCGCCTTTCGTGGATCACAGCTCCCGCAAAACCGGCGCCGCCTTCTGGCCGAGGATCCGCCAGGTGCCCGCCAGCCCGAAGCCGACGGTGAGGACCAGTGCCGCCACCAGCGTCGTTACGGCCAGCCCGCCGTCGAAGGCGAAGGGCAGGCGCATGATGCGCGCGACGACATACCAGGCGGCGAGCGCCCCGGCCCCGACGGCGAACAGCGCCGTCGCCGCTCCCAGCGACATGTACTCCGTCACATAGGCGCGGATCAGCGTCGCGCGCGTCGCGCCGAGCGTCTTCAGAACCACCGCATCGTGGACACGTGCCCGATTGCCGGCGGCCAGCGCGCCCGACAGGACCAGCACCGAGGCGACGAGCGCCACGGCGGCCGCCGCGCGGATCGCGAGCGCCAGCTGCGCGACGAGCGCGTTCACGGCGTCCAGCGCATCCTTGACCCGCACCGTCGTCACCGCCGGGAAGGTGTTGGAGATACCCGACAGGACGGCGCGTTCGGCGTCCGCCGTGTCGTTCGTCATGTCGAGCGTCGCAAGCCAGGCATGGGGGGCGCCCGCGAAGGTGTTGGGTGAGAAGACCATCACGAAGTTGATCGCAAGCGACTCCCACTGCACCTCGCGCAGGTTCGCGATGCGGGCGGTGATGTCGCGACCGAGGACGTTGACGGTGATCGTGTCGCCGAGCTTCAGCCCGAGTTCGCCCGCCTCCTCGGCGGCGAACGACACGAGCGGCTCGCCGGTATAGTCCGCCGGCCACCACTCTCCCGCCGTCAGCCGCGCGCCGCCCGGCAGCGTCGCGTCGTAGGTGATGCCGCGATCGCCGCGCAGGACCCAGGCGCCTTCCGGCGGCACCTCGATCTTGGATACGTCCTCGCCCCGCAGCTGCGTGATGCGCCCGCGCAGCATCGGCACGTCGGTCAGGGTCGAGCCCGGCGCGAGTTCGGCGATCTTGGCGCGGAATGGCTCGACCTCGGCGGACTGGATGTCGACGAAGAAGAAGTTCGGCGCGCGCGCCGCCAGGGTGCCGCCGATCTCGGCTCGAAGGTTCCGGTCGATCGAGGCGAGCGTGACGAGGAGCGTCAGCCCGAGGCCGAGCGACAGGACGACCGAGGCCGTCAGCGCGCCCGGGCGATGGATGTTGCCGATCGCCAGCCGCAGCGGTGTCGAGCGCACGCGCGGCAGGCGCGCCGCACCCCAGCGGATCGCCATGGCCACAAGGCGCAGGATCACGAAGGCGACGCCCGTCGCCACCAGAAACACGCCGGCCACGCGCTTGTCGCTCGACATGACGAGCGCCAGCGCGGCGATCGCGGCGGCAAGGCCCAGCGCCGCGCCGGCATAGGCCCAGCGCATGCGAAGGCTTCCCGGCCCGTCGTTGGCGCGGAACAATGCCGTCGCCGCGATGTCGCGCGTGCGCCCGAGCGGCAGGATCGCGAAGGCGAGCGCGGTGAGATAGCCGAACAGCGCGCCGAGAAGGAGCGCGCCGGGATAGATCGAGGCCTCGGCGGCGATCGGGATATGAGCTTCGAGGAAGCGCGCGGCGAAGAACGGCGCCGTCGCCCCGAGGAGAAGCCCGAGCACGATGCCGACCGTCGAGAGGATCAGGATCTGGACGAGGTAGATCGTGACCACGAAGCGGCCGCTTGCGCCGAGACTCTTGAAGGTCGCGATCACGGTGCGCTTGGAATCGAGATAGGCGGCGACCGCGTTGGCGATGCCGACGCCGCCGACCACCAGCGCGGTGAGGCCGACAAGCGTCAGGAACTGCGAGAAGCGCTCGATGTTGCGCTGGAGCGAGGGCGCCGCCTCGCTGGCGTCGCGGATGCTCCAGCCGGCCTGCGGGAAACGCTGGTTGGCCTCGGCCTTCACGGCTTCCGGATCGGTCGCCGGGTCGGCGAAGCGGAGCTTGTAGTCGTATTCGACGAGCGAACCCGGCTGGACGAGGCCTGTGGCCGCGAGCGCGTCGAGCGAGACGAGCAGGCGCGGCGCGAAAATGAAACCGTCGGATAGGACGTCCGGCTCGCGCGTCAGGACGCCGCGCAATTCGATCTCGATGGTGCCGAGCCGGATCGTCGAGCCCGGCGCGATGCCGAGGCGATCGAAGAACTCGGGCGCGGCCAGCGCGCCGAAGCGGCCGTTTCGCTCGGCCAGGAGATCCGGCAGCGGGGTGGCCGGGTCCGTCCCGACGGCGCCGAAGAGTGGGTAGAGCCCGTCCACCGCCTTGACCTCGCTCAGCGTCTGGTTGGAGCCGTCGGGCAGGCGCGCCATGGAGCGCAGCGAACCGATCTCGGCGACGGTGCCGTAGCCGGCGAGCCAGGATCGCTCCTCCGGGCTCGCCTGCCGCTGGTTGAGGCCGAAGCGCATGTCGCCGCCCAGGATCGTGCGGCCCTCGCGCTGGATGCCGCTCGTCATCATCTCGGACACCGAGTTCACCGCGGCGATCGAGGCGACGCCGAGCGTCAGGCAGGCGAGGAAGATGACGAAGCCGCGGAGGCCCCCGCGCATCTCGCGCAGGGCAAAGCGGAGCGCGAGCGCGAAACCGGCGGGCGGGCGCTTGGCGGGCGCGACATGACTCACTGGGCGGCTTCCGCGAACTTTGCGGCGGGGGCCGACCCGCGCTCGATCACGCCGGACCGCACGGCGACCTCGCGCCCGCAGCGTGCGGCGAGCGTCCTGTCGTGGGTGACGAGGATCAGCGTCATGCCGCGCCGGGCCTGCTCGGAAAACAGGAGATCGGCGACCTGAGCGCCCGTCTCGCCGTCGAGATTTCCGGTCGGCTCGTCGGCGATCAGGATGTCGGGCTCAGGCGCGAGAGCACGGGCCAGCGCCACGCGCTGCTGCTCCCCGCCCGAGAGTTCGCCCGGATAGTGGGTGACGCGCTGGCCGAGGCCGACGGCGGCAAGCTCCCGCTCGGCCCGCACGAAGGCGTCGGGAACACCGGCCAGCTCCAGCGGCACGGCGACGTTCTCGAGCGCCGTCATGTTGGGGATGAGGTGGAAGGACTGGAAGACGATGCCGACATGGCGCCCGCGGAAGGCGGCGAGCTGGTCCTCGCTCATCGGCCCGAGCGCCTGGCCCGCGATCTCGACGAGCCCGTCGTCCGCCCGCTCGAGACCGGCCAGCACCATCAAAAGCGTCGACTTGCCGGAGCCCGAGGGGCCGACGATGCCGACCGACTCGCCCCGCGCGACGTCGAGATCGATGCCTTTCAGGACGTGCACCGCGCTGCGGCCGGTTCCCAGCGTCAGTTGAACATTTCGTAACCGGACCGCTGCTTCAGCCAAGGCGACGCCCTTCCTATATCCTCTTCGGACAAGCGTCCCGCACCCGCATTCCGGCGAGCGGGGCGTCGTGCCGCAACGCGGAATATGGGTGGCCCATGCAGCGCTTCCAATCGCTTCTCGCCTTCGTGACGATCGGTCTCGGCCTGGCGCTTGGCGCGCCGACGCGGGCGCAGGAGACCGCTCCGCAGGTGGTGGCCCTCGGCGACAGCCTGTCGGCCGGCTACGGGGTCGGCCCCGGCGAGTCCTTCCCCGACCAGCTCCAGGCGGCCCTGAACGGCGCGGGGCACGCGGCGCGCGTCGTCAACGCGGGCGTTTCCGGCGACACCACGACCGGGGGCCTCGCCCGGCTCGACTGGTCGGTACCGACAGACGCTAAAGTCGTGATCGTCGAACTCGGCGCCAACGACGCGCTGCGCGGCGTCAGCCCCGACGTGACGCGCGCCAATCTCGACGCGATCCTGACCAAGCTGAAGGCGCGGCCGAACACGCAGGTGCTGCTCGCCGGCATGATCAGCCCGCCCAACATGGGCCCGGACTATGCCGCGAAGTTCAACCCGATCTACGGCGAGCTCGCCGCCAAGCACGGCGTGCCGCTCTATCCGTTCTTCCTCGAGGGCGTCGCCGGCAATGGCCGCCTGAACCAGGCCGACTACATGCACCCGAACGCTGAAGGCGTGGCGGTGATCGTCAAGGGCATTCTGCCGCAGGTGATCGAGGCGCTGCAGACGAGCGGGCGCGCGCAGGGCTGACGCCATCGTCCCCGACCATACGGTGCATCGCAGCAACGCCGGGACCGCTTCTGTGCAGAAGCCTCGGCCAAGCCTTGAAGTCCACGATCGGTGATGAAAGTTTCGATGGGGTAAGGCACTCGGTCGCGTTTGCGTGACAGGCAGGCGCCTGGTCTCGAGCGTGGCCCCGAACGGGAAGGATCGTCCAATGCCGAGACTGTTCACCGCCCTCGAGATCCCGCGTGACGCCGCGATGTCCCTCTCCTTCCTGCGCGGCGGCCTGCCTTCCGCCCGCTGGATCGAGCCCGAGAACTACCACCTCACGCTGCGCTTCATCGGCGACATCGAGGCGCGCCTCGCCGACGAGATCGTCGCCGCGCTCGACCGGGTGTCGCGCGCGCCCTTCCCGGTGACGCTGCGCGGGCTCGGCGCCTTCGGCGGCAAGAAGCCGCATTCGGTCTATGCCGACGTCGAACCCTCGCGCCCGCTCGACCTCCTGCAGGGCGAGATCGACCGCATCCTGCAGCGTCTCGGCGTTCCCGCCGATCCCCGCCGCTTCACGCCCCACGTCACGCTGGCGCGGCTTCGCAACGGCAAGAGCGAGGAGGTCGCGCACTATCTCGCGCTGCGCGGCGGCTTCCGCGCACCGACCTTCCAGGCCTCGCGCTTCGTCCTGTTCTCGTCGAAGGATTCGGTCGGCGGCGGGCCCTACGTGATGGAAGAGGCCTTCCCGCTCGACGCCCTGCCCAGCCAGCGCGACGCCGGCATGCTGGCGATGGCCGCCCGCTGAAGGCCGACCCCGGCCGGTTTGAAACCCGGCCGGGGCCGCGCCATATCGGCGAGCGCGGGGGCCATCGATTTCGAGGAGACGGGCATGACGAGCGAAGGCGGGCCGATCGCCGGCAACACCACAGGCGAGACCGGGACCACGACCCTCGGTGCCCCGGACAAGGTGCTGGTCGGCGAGATCCTCCTGCCCGGCGACGAGGCCGAACAGGCCCGGCAGGAGCGGCGCGTGCGCAAGGGTTTCCTGTCGACGCTGAAGCGCGCCGCCCGGCACATTCCCTTCATGGAGGACGTCGTCGCCTCCTATCACTGCGCGCTCGACCCGCAGACCCCGACGGCGTCGCGCGGCATCCTCCTGGCGGCCCTCGCCTATTTCGTCCTGCCCTTCGACGTCGTGCCGGATTTCATCGTCGGCCTCGGTTTCACCGACGACGCGGCGGTGCTCCTGGCTGCCTTCACGGCGGTGCAGAAGAACATCCGGCCCGAGCATTACGAGCGCGCCCGCGAGACGCTGCGCGACGGAGCCGACGAGGCGGCACGCTCGGCCTGAGACGGCGCCGCCCGCTTTGGGCGGCCGGCTCCAGCGTCCCACTATCGCCCCATTCGTTCCGTCCTCGTCGCGACGGTCGCTCGTGGGCGGGCCGCAGCCGCGCACGGTCGTTTGCCGGGACGCGATGAAGTTTCGAATGCCCATTCGGAACTTTCCGGTTCGTTTACCCTGTGGAAAGGCTTATCGCCCAACCTGCGGCCACGAGCGCGCTCGACCTCTCGAAGGTCGTGCGTCCAATGGCATTCCGGACCAAGCGGGGACACGAACTCCATGAAACATGCTCTGACGGCAGCGGTGGCGATGGTGGCGCTCTCCAGCGTGGCGTCTGCCGCCCAGACCCCGACCCGCGTGAACCAGTTCAACGACTGGGGCAGCTACTCCTACGATTCCAGCGGCTCCAAGGTCTGCTACATCCTCTCGACGCCGAAGACGAAGCAGCCGGCGAGCGTCGATCACGGCGACATCTTCTTCCTCGTCTCCCAGAAGCCGAGCAACAAGAAGGCTTACGAGCCGCAGGTCGTCATGGGCTATCCGATGAAGGACGGCTCCAAGGTGACGGTCGACATCGACGGCAAGAAGTTCACGCTGTTCACGCGCGGCGAGAGCGCCTGGGTCGAGAACGCCGCCGAGGAGCCGCAGCTGGTCGCCGCGCTGAAGTCCGGCAAGGCGATGAAGGTCGATGCGGTGTCGCAGCGCGGCACGCAGACCAACTACACCTATTCACTCTCGGGCGTGACGGCGGCGATCAACTCGCTGGCGAACTGCAAATAGGCCGCCGACAGACCGGTTGGCAGGAACCGAGGCGCCGGGCCGACCGGCGCCTTTTTCATGCGCGCGGTGCTGCCACATGGCAGCCAATCGCCCGCAGCCCTTGCGAAAATGCCCGTTTCGGATCATTTGAGATCGATCCAGACGAAACGCAGAACGAAAAGCGGGGCCGATCGCAGTCTCGCGCGGGCAAGGTGCATCCATGAGCGTGTCGATCGATCTCACGACTGCGGCGCAGGCCGTCCGCCCGAGCGCGATGCCGGCCGCCGCCCCCGCCAAGCGGTCTCTCCTCGGCCTGTCGCGTGAGGAGATGGGCGCGGCGCTGGTCGAAGCCGGCATTCCCGCCAAGCAGGCCCGGATGCGCGTCCAGCAGCTCTGGCACTGGCTCTACGTGCGCGGGGTCAAGGACTTCGACGAGATGCGCAACGTCTCGAAGGACCTTCGCGCGACGCTCGACCAGCATTTCGAGATCGCGCGGCCGGAGATCGTCGAGGAGCAGATTTCCGTCGACGGCACGCGCAAGTGGCTGTTCCGCTTTCCCTCGCGCGGCGCCGGTCGCCCGGTCGAGATCGAGACCGTCTACATCCCCGAGGAAGGGCGCGGCACGCTGTGCGTCTCGTCCCAGGTCGGCTGCACCCTCACCTGCACCTTCTGCCACACCGGCACGCAGCGCCTCGTGCGCAACCTCGAGCCGTCCGAGATCGTCGGCCAGGTGCTGACGGCGCGCGAGCGGCTCGGCGACTTTCCGGAAGCCTCGACGCCGCAGGGCGCGATCGTGCCCTCCGAGGGGCGCCTCGTGTCCAACGTCGTGATGATGGGCATGGGCGAGCCGCTCTACAACTACGACCACGTGAAGTCGGCGCTGGCCGTGGTGTCGGACGGCGACGGTCTGGCCCTCTCGAAGCGACGCATCACCCTGTCGACGTCCGGCGTCGTGCCGATGATCGAGAAGACCGGCGAGGAGATGGGCGTGATGCTCGCCATCTCGCTCCATGCGGTGACGGACGAGCTGCGCGACGTGCTCGTGCCGATCAACAAGAAGTACCCGATCCAGGACCTGATGGACGCCTGCCGCGCCTATCCCGGCCTCTCCAACGCCCGCCGCATCACCTTCGAATACGTGATGCTGAAGGGCGTCAACGACAGCCTCGCCGACGCGCGCGAGCTCGTGCGGCTGCTGAAGGGCATTCCGGCCAAGATCAACCTGATCCCGTTCAACCCCTGGCCAGGCAGCCCCTACGAATGCTCGGACTGGGACCAGATCGAGCGCTTCGCCGATTTCGTCAACCAAGCCGGCTATGCCTCGCCGATCCGCACGCCGCGCGGGCGCGACATCTTCGCCGCCTGCGGCCAGCTGAAGTCGGAGTCGGAGCGCATGAAGCGCGGCGACCGGCTGGCGCTGGAGGCGGCGGTCGCCGGGTGACACCCCGCCCGGCCGGCTCGGTGCACCTCCCGTGATCCAGGTCCTGCGCTTCCTCTTCCTGATCCCGACCGGCTTCGTGCTCGCGTGCTTTGCCGCGAGTTTCGCGCTGCTCTGGCCCTTCATCGACATTCCGGCGTCCGCGGGCGTCGATCCCTTCGTCTGGACGGAACTCGTCTTCGGCTTCTTCGCGCAGGCCGCGCAGGTGGGCACGCTGGCCCTCGTCCCCTGGGGCCTCTTCATGGTGCTGACCGAGGCGCTCGGGCAGCGCTCGCTGATCCTGCATGCGGCGGCGGGGCTCGTCGGCGGCTTTGCCGCCGCGCGCATTCCGCCGGGCGCCGGGAGCGCGGCGCTGGAGACGGCGATGATCGTCGCGGGCCTTGCCTTCGGCCTCGTCTACTGGATCGTCGCCGGGCATGGCGCAGGCCGCTGGCGTCGGCGTCCGACTGCCCTCCCCCCTCCGCAAGCCTGAAGGATCGCCTCATGGCCCGACGCCCCACCAATCCCCGCGATGCCGCCGAGGCCGCCTTCAAGGCCGCGACCACCAAGGCGCCCGAGCGCGTGCGCGAGCCCGTCGCCATTCCCGGGCGGCGCGAGCAGGTGACGCTGCGCGTCGATTCCGAGGTGCTGGAGTGGTTCCAGGAGGAGGGCCCCGGCTGGCAGGACCGAATGGCCGACGCGCTGCGCAAGGCGGCCGGGAAATAGACGCGCCGCCCTTGGCAAGGAGCGCGATCGTGCCAGTTCGCCGGGCATGATCACCGTCCACCACCTGAACAACTCGCGCTCGCAGCGCGTCCTGTGGCTTCTCGAGGAGCTCGGTGTGCCCTACGAGGTCCGGCGCTACGAGCGGTCGAAGAGCCTGGCCGCGCCGCCCGAGCTGAAACGGGTCCATCCGCTCGGCAAGTCGCCGGTGATCACCGAGGGCGACCTCACGCTGGCCGAGACCGGGGCGATCGTCTCCTACATCGCCGAGACCCACGGCGGCGGCCGGTTCCAGCCCGAGCCGGACTCGGCCGACTGGTGGCGGATGCAGCACTTCCTGCACCACGCCGAAGGCTCGGCCATGCCGCCGCTTCTGATGAAGCTCGTCTTCGCGCGCATTCCGTCGCAGGCGCCGTTCGTCGTGCGTCCCTTGGCCAAAGCCCTGATGAAGGGCGTCGACACCCACTTTCTCGCCCCGCGCCTCGCCGACCTCCTCGACTACTGGGACGCGTCCCTGGCCGGGACCGGCTGGTTCGCCGGCCCGCAGCCGACGCTCGCCGACGTCATGATGAGCTTTCCGCTGGAGGCGGCAGGCACACGCGTCGGCTTCGGGCAGCGCCGCCATCTGCCGGCCTTCGTCGAGCGCATCCATGCGCGGCCGGCCTTCAGGGCGGCACTGGAGCGCGGTGGGCCCTACGCCTACGCCTGAGTGGCTTCAGCGCCAGGCGACGAGGATCGTTCCGCCCGCGATCAGGGCGATGCCGGCCCAGTTGGCGGCGTTCAGCCGTTCCTGAAGGAAGGCGACGCCGAAGACCGCGACCAGCACCACCGACAACTTGTCGATCGGCGCGACCTGCGCCGCCTGTCCGAGTTGCAGCGCGCGGTAGTAGCAGAGCCACGATGCCCCGGTCGCCAGCCCCGACAGCCCGAGGAACACGAGCGAGCGGCCGGGAAGCTCGGTGGGCGAGCGCCAGTGGCCGCCCCCCGTCACCACCGCCGCGATCAGCGCGACGATGACGAGCGTTCGCAGGAAGGTCGCGTAGTCGGACTGGACGCCGGTGACGCCGATCTTGCCGAACACCGCCGTCAGGGCTGCGAAGGCCGCCGAGGCCAGCGCCCAGCCGAGCCAGCCCATCAGGCGCGGGCGAGGAGGATGTGGATCGCGAAGGCCGAGAAGACCGAGGCGAACAGCCAGTCGATGAAGCGCATCACCGCGGGCTTGCCCTTCAGGGTCGCCGCGATCCGGTCGGCCGCGAAGATCATCGCGACCGTGATCGGCGTCGCGACGAGGATGAAGTAGACGCCGAGGAAGAAGAGTTTCGAGCCCGCATGCGGATCGCCGACGGCGACGAACTGCGGCAGGAACGTCACGAAGAACAGGATGATCTTGGGGTTCAGGAGATTGATCCCGATCCCCGTCGCCCAGTTGGCCGCAAAGGACTGCGGCGGCGCCTTGGCGCGCTCGACCGAAAGCGACGAGCCGTGGCGGATCGCCTGGACCGCGAGCCAGACGAGATAGGCCGCGCCCACCACCTTGAGCGCCAGGAACGCCTCCGGCGAGGCGGCGATCAGCGCCGACAGGCCGACGGCGGCGAGCGTCGTGTGGATCAGCGAGCCGGTGCAGGCGCCGCAATAGGCCGCAAAGCCGGCGGTGCGCCCCTGCGCCAGCGTTCGCCCGAGAAACAGCGTCATGTCCGGCCCCGGCGTGATCGTCAGCACGATCGCGGCGACCGTGAAGGCGAGAAGCGCGGGCAGATCCGGCAGGAAGGTCATGCGGCCTCCGTGAGCATGGTCCGCACGCTTGGCGCGGGTGGGCTTTTCCAGGGTCGGACGCGTGCGATCGCCGCGGCTGTCGCAGGGCCGTCATCCTGGGATCACTCCTACGTCATCCCCTGCCCCTAGGAAAGATCGATCGGATCCATCGCCGGCGACCGGCCGGGCATCGGGAGGACTGTCGTGATCGCAGGCACGCGGCGCGAAAGGGCGATACCCTGTGCGATGACCTTCTGTCTCGAAGGCCTTCATCGCCGGCCGCACGCCGCCGGCCGCGCCGACCCGTCACCGGAGGTGCTGCTCCTGGCCGCGCTTCTCACGGTGAGCGGCCTCTTCTTCGCCGCCCCCAGCCTCGACCTTACGGCCTCGCGCGTCTTCGCCTCGACGGGGGGCGGGTTCCCGCTGTCGGACTCGCCGGTTCTTCTCGCCTTGCGCGACCTGAACCGGGCGCTGCCGGCCTGGATCGCTCTCACGGTCGGGCTGGTCCTCCTCGCGCGCGGCTTCGCCAGCCCCGGGCGAACCGCAGGCCTGCCCCGGCCGTCCGCCGTTCTCGTCGTTCTGGGGACCTATGCCCTGGCGCCGCTCGGCGTCGTTCATCTCTTGAAGAACACGTTCGGTCGCGCCCGCCCGCACGACGTCGTCGCCTTCGGCGGCGACCATGTGTTCACGGCCGTCTGGCAGGTCTCTGAAGCCTGCGCGCGCAACTGTTCCTTCGCCTCGGGCGAGGCCGCGTCGGCCGCCGTTCTGCCGGTCCTGGTGCTGCTTCTGCCCCGCCGGTGGCGGCCGGCGGCGCTGGTCGTCCTCGTGCCCTTCGCGATCGCCGCCTCGGTGAACCGGATGGCCTTCGGCAGCCATTTCCTCTCCGACGTGCTCGTCTCGCGGCTCTTCGTCGCGATCGCCGCGGCGGGGATGCAGCGTCTCGTGGCTCGCCGGGCGGCCGAGCTCGACGCCCGCGCCGATATCCAGCTGAGGGCGCTGGCCGGACGCCTCGGAGCGCTCGGCGCCGCGGCGCGCTCTTCCTTCATTCCCGGTGCTTTGTTAAGAGCGCCCGACGGACGTCTCGGGGCCTGGCATCCCGCGCGACGTCGTCGGCGTCCGCATCTGGGGGCGCGATCGTCCACTATCCGGGAACATTCCGAAGCATGGCTCTTCCGCGCGACGTCAAGAAGGTCGTTCTCGCCTATTCCGGCGGCCTCGACACCTCGATCATCCTGAAGTGGCTCCAGACGGAGCTCGGCGCGGAGGTCGTGACCTTCACGGCCGACCTCGGCCAGGGCGAGGAACTCGAGCCGGCGCGCCGCAAGGCCGAGATGCTCGGCATCAAGGAAATCTTCATCGAGGACGTGCGCGAGGAGTTCGTGCGCGACTTCGTGTTCCCGATGTTCCGCGCCAACGCGGTCTACGAGGGCGTCTATCTCCTCGGCACCTCGATCGCCCGGCCGCTGATCTCCAAGCACCTGATCGACATCGCGAAGAAGACCGGCGCCGACGCCATCGCCCACGGCGCGACCGGCAAGGGCAACGATCAGGTCCGTTTCGAGCTGTCGGCCTATGCGCTGAACCCCGACATCAAGATCATCGCCCCCTGGCGCGACTGGGCGTTCAAGAGCCGCACCGATCTTCTCGACTTCGCCGAGAAGAACCAGATCCCGGTCGCCAAGGACAAGAAGGGCGAGGCGCCCTTCTCCGTCGACGCCAATCTCCTGCACTCCTCCTCCGAGGGCAAGGTGCTCGAGGACCCGAGCATCGAGGCGCCGGAATACGTGCACATGCGCACGATCTCGCCCGAGGCCGCGCCCGACAAGGCGACCGTCATCACCGTCGGCTTCGAGCGCGGCGATGCCGTGTCGATCAACGGCGAGCGGCTGTCGCCGGCCACGCTTCTCGCCAAACTCAACGACTACGGCCGCGACAACGGCATCGGCCGCCTCGACCTCGTCGAGAACCGGTTCGTCGGCATGAAGTCGCGCGGCGTCTACGAGACGCCGGGCGGCACGATCCTGCTGGCCGCGCACCGCGCGATCGAGAGCATCACGCTCGACCGGGGCGCGGCGCACCTGAAGGACGAGCTGATGCCGCGCTACGCGGAGCTCATCTACTACGGCTTCTGGTTCTCCCCGGAGCGCGAGATGCTGCAGGCCCTCATCGACCGGAGCCAGGAACACGTCGAGGGCGAGGTGACGCTGAAGCTCTACAAGGGCAACGTCATAGTCACCGGCCGCACCAGCCCGAAGTCGCTCTATTCCGACAAGCTCGTCACCTTCGAGGACGACCAGGGCGCCTACGACCAGAAGGACGCCGCCGGCTTCATCAAGCTGAACGCGCTGCGCCTGCGCACGCTCGCCAAGCGCAACGGCCTCTGAGCCGCGCCGGGCAGAGATGACGAGGGCCGGCGGAGCGATCCGCCGGCCCTTTTTCGTTGCGGCCGGTTCCGGCTGCCGCCCCTTTCCATCGGCCCGCCGCACCCCCACCTTGGGGAAAATCATATGGAAGGCGAACGATGATCCCCTATTCCGTTCTCGACCTGTCGCCCATTCCCGAAGGCGGCACGGCAGCCGATGCCCTGGCGAACTCGCTGGATCTCGCGCGCCACGCCGAACGGCTCGGGTACAACCGCTACTGGCTGGCCGAGCACCACAACATGACGGGCATCGCGAGCGCCGCGACGGCGGTGGTGATCGGGCATGTCGCGGCCGGCACGAAGACCATCCGCGTCGGGTCGGGCGGCATCATGCTGCCGAACCATGCGCCGCTGGTGATCGCCGAGCAGTTCGGCACGCTGGCGACGCTCTATCCCGGCCGGATCGACCTCGGGCTCGGCCGCGCGCCCGGCACCGACATGATGACGGCGCGCGCGCTGCGCCGGAACCTTGAGAGCGCCGACAACTTCCCGCAGGACGTCCTGGAACTGATGGCCTATTTCGCCGATGCCGAGCCGAACCAGCGGCTGCGCGCGGTGCCGGGCGCGGGAACCCATGTGCCGGTCTGGATCCTCGGCTCCAGCCTCTACGGCGCGCAGCTCGCCGCCCATCTCGGCCTGCCTTATGCCTTCGCCTCGCATTTCGCGCCGCAGGCGCTCGACGATGCGGCGGAGGTCTATCGCCAGACCTTCCGCCCGTCCGAGGAACTCGACAAGCCGCACTTCATGCTGGCGATCAATGTCTTCGCGGCCGACACCGACGCGGAAGGGCGACGTCTCCAGTCCTCGATGCAGCAGGCCTTCGCGCGGCTGCGCTCGGGCCAGCCGGGGCCGCTGCCGCGGCCGGTGGACGATATCGACGAGGTCTTGGAGCCCGGCGCCCGGGCGATGGTCGACGAGGCGCTGCGGGTGTCGGTCGTCGGCGGGCCGGATCGCGTACGCGTCGGGCTGGAGCGGCTGGTCGACCGCTACCGGCCGGACGAGGTGATCCTCACCGGCCAGATCCACGACCACGCGTCGCGGGTGCGCTCCTTCACGCTGGCGGCCGAGGCGATGCAGGCGATCGGCAGCCGGCCGCTGGCCGCGGCCGCCGAATAGGCGGTCAGGCGAGGGCGTCGGGCTTCGGCGCCGTCGTGCAGAGGAGGTTGACCGGCTCTTCCAGCTGGGGGTCGTTGCTGAGATTGGCGCGGATCGCCCGCAGCACCTCGCCGGCCACCTGGATCTGGTCCGCCGACAGACCCTGCGTCGCAGAGGCATAGATCTGGTCGAACAGCGGGTCGAGTTCGCGCATGATGCGGAACGCCTCGTCGGTCGGCTCGATCAGCTTGGCCCGGCGATCGTTCGGGTCCATGGCGCGGCGGATCAGCTGGCGCGCCTCGAGGCGGTCGAGATAGGCCGAGAGCGTCATCGGCTCGACGCCCATACGCTCGGCGAGGATCGCCTGGCGCGAGCCGCGGAAGCGGATCACGTGGCCGAGGGCGCGGATTTCACCGGGCGTGAGACCGAGGCCGTTTTCCGCGATGGTCTTTTCGAAATATTGTCGAAAGAGTCGCGACGTGTCGCCGAGAAGAAACCCGAACGCATTTCCCATCGTCAAGTCTGGCACTGACCGCCGCCTTCTTCATAACCCAACGTCCGGCCTTGCTTCGGACGGGACGGGAAGTCCTTGATCTCGCGAAACCGTGTCCTTCATTCGATGGCCACGGGCAAGGGATGATTCTTTAAAAATGGTTCCAAGAATGACAGAATCACAGATCGAAGCGTTCGATTCCCGCTTTGCGTTCCCGGGCGAGCACAAACTCCCGGACTTCGCCGCCCTGTCCCCCGACGATTTCTCCACATCCTTCGATCGCGCGATGGAATCGCATGCGAGAGAAATCGATGCAATCGCCGAGAACCCGGCGGCCCCCGATTTCGAGAACACGATCCTCGCCCTCGAGCGCGCGGGACGCCCGCTGTCGCGCGTGGCGGCACTGTTCTTCACGCTGGCCGGCGCCAACACCAACGAGGGCATCCAGCGCGTCGAGCGTGAGGTCTCGCCGAAGCTCTCCCGCCACGGCTCGCGCATTTCCCTGAACGCCAAGCTCTTCGAGCGCATCGATGCCCTCTTCGCACGCCGCCATAAGGGTGGTCTCGACGCGGAAGCCCTGCGCCTTCTGGAGCGCACCCATGCCGGCTTCGTGCGATCGGGCGCGAGGCTCGAAGGCGAGGATCGCCAGCGGTTCGCCGACATCAACGCCCGACTCGCCGAACTCGGCACGCGCTTCTCGCAGAACGTGCTGGCGGACGAGAGCGTCTATGCCCGGCCCGTCGCCGCAAGCGACCTCGCCGGCCTGCCGCCGTTCCTGGTCTCCGCCATGGCGGACGCGGCCGAGGAGCGCGGGGTGGACGGTCACGTCGTCACGCTGTCGCGCTCGATCGTCGTGCCGTTCCTGAGCTACTGCCCGGACCGCACGCTGCGCGACGAGGTGTTCTCGGCCTGGACGCGGCGTGGCGAGCGCGAGGGCGCGACCGACAACCGGCCGGTTTTGGCCGAGATCCTCGCGCTGCGGGCCGAGAAGGCGAAGCTCCTGGGGTTCGCGTCGTTTGCGGACTACAAGCTCGACGACACGATGGCCAAGACCCCCGACGCCGTGGAAGCGCTGCTGCGGCGTGTGTGGGACAAGGCGCGCGAACGCGCGACGGGCGATGCGCAGACGCTGGCGGCGCTTGCCGCCAGCGAGGGCGACAACGCGCCGCTCGCCGCCTCCGACTGGCGCTACTATGCCGAGAAGCGGCGGCAGGCCGAGTTCGCGATCGACGAAGGCGCGCTGAAGAGCTTCTTCCAGCTCGACCGGATGATCGATGCCGCCTTCGACGTCGCGGGACGCCTCTTCGGCCTCACCTTCGAGCCGCTGCCGGACGTTCGCGCCTGGCACCCGGACGCGCGCGTCTGGCTGGTGCGCGACCGGGACGGCGCGGAGCGCGGCCTCTTCATCGGCGACTATTTCGCCCGCACCTCCAAGCGCTCGGGCGCCTGGATGAGCGCGCTTCGTTCGCAGCACAGGATCGACGGCGGCCAGACGCCCGTGATCTATAACGTCTGCAACTTCGCCAAGCCCGCCCGGGGCCAGCCGGCGCTCCTGTCGGTGGACGACGCGCGCACGCTGTTCCACGAGTTCGGCCACGCGCTGCACGGGCTCCTGTCGGACGTCACCTACCCCTCGCTCGCCGGGACGGCGGTCGCGCGCGATTTCGTGGAGCTGCCCTCGCAGCTCTTCGAGCACTGGCTGACCGTGCCCGCGATGCTCGAGCGCCACGCGCTGCATGCCGAGACCGGCCAGCCGCTGCCGGCGGACGAGGTGAAGAAGCTCGAGGCCGCGCGCACCTTCGACGCCGGCTTCGACACGGTGGAGTTCACGGCTTCCGCGCTCGTCGACCTCCTGTTCCACAGGCAAGCCGAGGCGCCCGTCGACCCGATGGCGCGCGAGGCGGAGATCCTCGACGCGCTCGGCATGCCGCCGCAGATCGTCATGCGGCACCGCTCGCCGCACTTCGCCCACATCTTCTCGGGCGACGGCTATTCGGCGGGCTACTACTCCTACATGTGGTCGGAGGTTCTCGACGCCGACGCGTTCGAGGCCTTCGGCGAGGCTGGCGATCCGTTCCACGGGGAAACCGCGCGTCGCCTGCGGGAAAATGTATACGCCGCCGGCAATTCCGACGATCCCGTCGCGCTCTACGAGCGTTTCCGGGGCCGCGGGCCGGATCCGGACGCCCTGATGC
This sequence comes from Aureimonas sp. Leaf324, assembly GCF_001423245.1. Taxonomy (GTDB): domain Bacteria; phylum Pseudomonadota; class Alphaproteobacteria; order Rhizobiales; family Rhizobiaceae; genus Aureimonas. The sequence goes on along the minus strand of NZ_LMOH01000028.1, from coordinate 161,717 downwards.
GCAAGCGCGGTTTCGCCGTCTGACAAGGGGCACCTTTCGCAATCGCGAAAAATTCGTTATGGACGGCCCAATGACCGCGACGTCCTTGGGCCGTTTCTTTCGAGACGCGCCTCCAAACGCGTTTCAACCCCTTTCGGTGACCTGACACATGAAGCTCCGCAACATCGCGATCATCGCGCACGTTGACCATGGCAAGACGACTCTCGTCGACAAGCTCCTCGCCCAGTCGGGTTCGTTCCGCGAGAACCAGCGGACCGAAGAGCGTGCGATGGACTCCAACGACCTCGAAAAGGAGCGTGGCATCACGATCCTCGCCAAGGCCACCTCGGTGGAGTGGAAGGACACGCGGATCAACATCGTCGACACCCCGGGCCACGCCGACTTCGGCGGCGAGGTGGAGCGCATCCTGAACATGGTGGACGGCGCGGTGATCCTCGTCGACGCGTCGGAAGGCCCGATGCCGCAGACCAAGTTCGTGCTCGGCAAGGCGCTCAAAGTTGGTCTGAAGCCGATCGTCGCGATCAACAAGATCGACCGCCCGGACGAGCGCCACGAGGAAGTGTTGAACGAGATCTTCGATCTCTTCGTCAACCTCGACGCCACCGACGAGCAGCTCGACTTCCCGGTCCTCTACGGCTCGGGCCGCGGCGGCTGGATGGCGGAAGCCCCGGACGGTCCGCAGGACAAGGGTCTCGAGCCCCTCTTCGACCTCATCGTGAAGCACGTTCCCGAGCCCGATACCGCAGGCAAGGACGAGCCGTTCAAGATGATCGGCACGATCCTCGAGGCCAACCCGTTCCTCGGCCGCCTGATCACGGGCCGCATCCAGTCCGGCTCGATCAAGCCGAACCAGACCATCAAGGTGCTGAACGGCCAGAGCCAGCAGCTGGAAACCGGCCGCATTTCGAAGATCCTCGCCTTCCGCGGTCTCGAGCGCACGCCGATCGAGTACGCCGAGGCGGGCGACATCGTCGCGATCGCGGGCCTGCAGAAGGGCACCGTCGCCGACACGTTCTGCGACCCGTCGGTGACGGAAGCGCTGAAGGCGCAGCCGATCGATCCGCCGACCGTGACCATGAGCTTCATCGTCAACGATAGCCCGCTCGCGGGCACCGAGGGCGACAAGGTGACGAGCCGCGTGATCCGCGACCGCCTCCTGAAGGAAGCCGAGGGCAACGTCGCGCTGAAGATCGAGGAATCGGAGGACAAGGACTCCTTCTTCGTGTCGGGCCGCGGCGAACTGCAGCTCGCCGTCCTGATCGAGACCATGCGCCGCGAAGGCTTCGAGATCGGCGTTTCGCGTCCGCGCGTCGTGATGCAGAAGAACGAGGAGACCGGCGAGACGCTGGAGCCGATCGAAGAGGTCGTGATCGACGTCGACGAGGAGCATTCGGGCGTCGTCGTTCAGAAGATGAGCGAGCGCAAGGGCGAGATGAAGGAGCTGCGCCCGTCGGGTGGCGGTCGCCAGCGTCTCGTGTTCCACGCCCCGACGCGCGGCCTGATCGGCTATCAGTCGGAGCTTCTGACCGACACGCGCGGCACGGCGATCATGAACCGCCTGTTCCACGCCTACGCCCCCTACAAGGGCGCGCTGGCGGGCCGCACCAACGGCGTTCTCATCGCCAACGCATCGGGTGAAGCCGTGGCCTACGCCATGTTCAACCTCGAGGACCGCGGTCCGATGATCATCGATCCGGGCGTCAAGGTCTACGAGGGCATGATCATCGGCATCCACAGCCGTGACAACGACCTCGAGGTGAACGTCCTCAAGGGCAAGCAGCTCACCAACATCCGCGCCGCCGGCAAGGACGAGGCGGTGAAGCTGACGACTCCGATCCGCATGACGCTCGACCGCGCCCTGTCCTGGATCCAGGACGACGAGCTGGTCGAGGTGACGCCGAAGAACATCCGCCTGCGCAAGCTCTATCTCGACCCGAACGAGCGCAAGCGCTTCGAGAAGAGCCGCAAGGTCGCCTGACCGGCGGACGTATCGGACGGACGATTTCGAAGGGGACGCGGGCAACCGCGTCCCCTTCGTCGTGATAGCTGTTCACGACTTCATCATCTTGATGATTCCTTCATCATTCCGAGGAACGGCGACTGCTGCCTCCCGTTCTTGCGACAAGGAGGAAGCGCCATGTCGTACCTGTCGCCCGAAGGCCGCGAGATCACCGCCAGCAACGACCGCCAACCCACGGACATGAACCGTGACGCCTGGACCTCCATGCTCAACATGCACGGGTCCGATCCGTCCCTGCAGCCGACGCAGGGCATGCCCTGGCTGTTTCGCCAGCCGCCGCGCCTGCGCCATCCGCACGCCAGGCTCTGACTTCACAGCCTCCGGGCGGTTCGAAGGAGAGCGGATGATCGCCGACGGCGCCCACACGCCGCCGGCTTGTTGGAAAGGGCGGAGCCGCTACCGGCGCCGCCCTTTGTCGTATCAGCCGGCGCCCCAGAGCTTCGGGATCTGCTGGCCGAGCGTCAGGATCGACAGGAAGCCGAACAGAAGGAAGCCCCAGGCGAGCGCCGCGATGCGACCGACGCCCGGCCGAAGCTCGGGCACCAGAAGCCTCCGATTGAGGAGGATCAGGAGGCCCGAGTAGATGAACATCATCAGGCCACCCGTGCAGGCCGAGATGACGAGCAGCACCAGCGGCTGCGTCAGGCCGAAGAGCAGGACCGCGATGCCGATCGCGACGAGGCCCCACACGATCCGGAAGTAGAGACGGCTCTCGTTCGCGTCTCTCATGTAGGAGGTGCGCAGCACGTCGGCGGACAGGCGCGCCGTGTAGTCGACGATGCCGGTCGCTGCCCCGAAGAGCGAGAAGGCGCCGATGAACCAGAACAGCGCGCCGAACCAGCCGCCGACCTTGTCGGCCAGCACCAGCCCCTCGCTCTGCACGAAGGCCACGGAATTCGGAAGCCCCTCCTGCCCGTAGACGGTGGCGTAGGCGAGAAGCGAGGTGAAGGTGATCGTGATGAAGGTGATCAGCACGAAGGTGACGAGCTGCTCGACATTGGCAAAGCGCCACCAGCGGCGCCACCGCGCCATATTCTCAGCTGTCGGCTCGAAGACGAAGCCGGTGGAGGGCGCGGCCTCCGGCTGGCCGGTGACCGGGCTCATGATGCGCGGTACGTATTTGCCCATGCCGAACCCCTTGTCGCGGATCCAGTTGGACTGGCAGAGGTTCTGACCACCGCCCGCGCCTGCGAAGGCCAGCGCGCCGAGAAGGAGCGCGAAGCCGAGTTCGGTCGGGATCGTCGCGGTGGTGACGATCTGCGGCAGCGCCGCCCAGTCGTCGGCGGTGATGACGAAGAAGGCCGCGATCAGGATCAGGATGCCGACGGCGGCCACCTTCACCATCTGCAGCCGCTCCAGCATGACGTAGACGACCGGGGCGAGCGTCAGGATCAGGCCGATGACGAGGAGCATGCCGATCGCGATCCAGCGCGGCTCGCCGCCGACGATGTAGGACAGCATGGTGGCCGAGCTCGTCGCCCAGCCGGGCCAGAGGTTGGCGAAGCAGGTCATCAGCGCGAACACGAGACCCCAGTGCCGCCAGAAGCGGCTGAAGCCGGTGAGCACCGTCTCGCCGGTCGCCAGCGTGTAGCGCTCGATCTCCATGTTCAGGAAGAACTGCGTCATGACGCCGACGAGCGCGGCCCAGACGAAGGCCATGCCGACCTGGCTGGCGATGTAGGGGTAGAGGATGAACTCGCCCGACGACAGGCCGACGCCGGCGGCCACGATGCCCGGCCCGATGAGCTTGGCGGTGTTGGTGGGTGCGGGCGGCAGTTCGCGCACCTCCGGCCGGCCCAGCACATGGGTCGGGAAGAGGTCGGCGGCGGAGCCGCGCCCTCCCCTTGTGGAATCTGTCATTGTCCCTCCTGCTTACGTATTCTCGCCGCGTGTGCGGCAGACGGTCCCCACCGTCAACACGAGGGAGATAGGGCGCAGCGGACCGAAGGCCGGTCTCTCGCGATCTTGATGCCGGCGGCCTATGCCTTAGGTCAGCCGGGCACAACGGGGCGGAGGTCATCCATGAGAGCGGTGGGATACGCGGCGTCGCCTCCCGACAGGTCGGCGGAGCATCTCGTCGATCTCGACTTGCCCCGCCCCCAGCCGGCCGGGCGCGACCTTCTCGTGCGGGTCGAGGCGGTCTCGATCAATCCGGTGGATACCAAGCAGCGCGGCCCGGTGGCGGATGCCTCGCGCCTGCCGCGCATTCTCGGCTTCGACGCGGCCGGCACCGTCGAGGCGGTGGGCGAGGACGCCACCCTGTTCCGGCCGGGCGACGCGGTGTTCTATGCCGGCGCGGTGGACCGGCCGGGCTCGAACCAGGAATACCAGTTGGTCGACGAGCGGCTGGTGGCGCGCAAGCCGACGAGCCTCGACTTCGCGGATGCCGCAGCGCTGCCGCTGACGGCGATCACGGCCTGGGAGACGCTGTTCGACCGCTTCCGCATCCAGCCTGATCTTAGCGAAAAGGGCACGCTGCTTGTCATCGGCGCGGCCGGCGGCGTCGGGTCGATCGCCACGCAGATCGCCCGCGAGCTGACCGGCCTGACGGTGGTGGGCACCGCCTCGCGCGAGGAAACCCGCGCGTTCGCGCTCGACCACGGTTGCCACCACGTCGTCGATCATGCGCAGCCGATGGCGCCGCAGATCGAGGCGCTCGGCCTCGGGCCGGTCGACTACGTCTTCGGCGTCACCCAGACGCCGCGCCACATGGCCGACATCGGCGCGATGATCCGGCCGTTCGGCCATCTCTGCGTCATCGACAGCGCCGACCTCGACCTCGCACCCATCCGCACAAAATCCGTCTCGCTGCATTTCGAGTACATGTTCACGCGCCCCGTGTTCCAGACCGCCGACATGATCGAACAGCATCGTTTGCTCGCCGAGGTCTCGCGCCTCGTCGATGCCGGACGCATCCGCACGACGCGCACGCGCACCCTCTCCCCGATCACGGCGGAGACGGTGCGCGAGGCGCATCGCCTCGTCGAGACCGGGCGCACGCTCGGCAAGACCGTCATCGCCGGCTGGCCGGCCACGCCTGAAGGAGCCTCATGATGGGACTGTTGTCCGGACTGCTCGGCCTCGCGAGCGACCTCGACGTCGGCGCGCTCGCGCGCGAACTCGACCCCGTGCTCCTGCCGGACGAGACGATCGAGGTCGCCTTCCAGATCCTGCGCGACCAGATGGTCTTCACCGACCGCCGCATCATCCTCGTCGACAAGCAGGGCATGACCGGGCGCAAGCGCGCCTATCACTCCATCCCGTATCGCGCGATCACGATGTTCTCGATCGAGACGGCCGGCTCCTTCGACGCCGATGCCGAACTGCGCATCTGGGTCTCCGGCCAGCCGCAGCCCTTCCTGCAGAACCTGTCGCGCGGCACCAACCTGGCCGGCATCCAGAAGGCGCTGGCGCTCGGCGTCTTGGGGCGGGGATGATCCCGCCTGTGCATGGCGCCCTCGAAATCGCGGGCGGGCATTGAGGGCGTGCGCCCCGCCGGGTTACGACCCGCCGCATGGCATGGCTTCGACACATCCGGTCCACATTTTCGTCGCGTTCGATGGATCGTCCCGCAGCGTTCATAGTTAACGCGATATGAAGACGATCGCCGCAGATGTCCGACTTGCCGAGGCCGCCGATGCCGGCGCGCTGTCGATCGTCCACGCCGCCTCCTGGACGGCGGCCTATCGGGGGCTGATCCCGCACAAGGCCCTGTCCGCCATGGTGGAGCGCCGGGGACCGGACTGGTGGTCGCGGGCGATCGCCAACCGTGCGACGATCCTCGTGATGGAGTACGGCGGCGAGATCGTCGGCTACGCCACGGTCGGGCGCAACCGCACCCGAGGGCTGAGCGTCGACGGCGAGGTCTACGAGATCTACCTCAAGCCGGAATTCCAGGGCGTCGGCTTCGGTCGCCGCCTGTTCGACGCCTGCCGCACGCTCTTGCGCGCCCGCGGACTCAAGGGCGTCGCGGTCTGGTCGCTCGCCGACAACGAGAACGCGGTGCGCTTCTACGAGGCGTCCGGCGGCGTCGACGTGGCGACGGGATCGGAGACGTTCGAGGGCGTCGCCCTCCACAAGGTCGCCTACTGTTTCATGTGAAGTACTGCGAACGCCCGAACGTGGCGTTCACCCTTCCGTCCGAGCTCGATTGCCTCTCGCGCGACGATTGGCTAGGAACCGCCGAGTTCAACTCGGAGATCCCCATGCGCATCGACGCCATCGCTCGCGGCAAGAACCCGCCCGAGGACATCAACGTCATCATCGAGGTGCCGGTCGGGGGCCATCCGATCAAGTACGAGATGGACAAGGACTCGGGCGCGCTCTTCGTCGACCGCTTCCTCTACACGCCGATGACCTATCCCGGGAACTACGGCTTCGTGCCGCACACGCTCTCGGACGATGGCGACCCGATCGACGTCTTGGTCTGCTCGACCCGCCCGCTCTTCCCCGGCTGCGTCATCAACTGCCGCCCGATCGGCGTCCTCAAGATGGAGGACAACAAGGGCCTCGACGAGAAGGTGATCGCGGTCCCCTCGCCCGAGCTGACGCAGCGCTACACCAAGGTCTTCGAGCACACCGACCTGCCCGAGATCACTCTGAAGCAGATCGAGCACTTCTTCGAGCACTACAAGGATCTGGAGCCCGGCAAGTGGGTGAAGATCGGCGGCTGGGCCGGCTCGGCCGAAGCCAAGCAGATGATCCGCGAGGCGGTCGAGCGCTACGACAACGCCAAGGAGTCGGAGAAGAACCCGACGCCGGTCGGCCAGGAAAACGCCTGAGCCATCGCGCTCCGACGGGATGAGAAAGGGGGCCCTGCGGCCCCCTTTTTCGTTTGCGCCTTCAGCGGATGCTGGCCGCGAGTTCCTTCGTCGGCCAGCAGGTCGCGGGCTGGCCCGCCTTTTCCTGGACCGCGCCAATCGAGCGACGCGTCTTGAAGCCGGCCAGCCCGTCCGGCCGGCCGACGTCGTAGCCGCGCGCGACGAGCCGTTCCTGCAGCCGGGCGACGTCGCCGCGCGTCAGCCCGGAGACCTTGCGCCAGTCGCCCGAAAACGGGCCCGCGCCGCCCATCCGGTCGGCGAGATGGCCGATGAACAGGGCGTAGAGGTCGGAGTTGTTGTATTCCTTGATGACGTAGAAGTTCGGCGTCGCGATGAAGGACGGGCCGAAACGGCCGGCGGGCATCAGGAGATGGCCGGTGGCTCGCATCTCGCCAGCCGGAAAGGCGCGGCCGGAAGCGCGGGTCACGCCCGCCTTGGCGAAGTCGGCGATCGGGCGTCCCTGGTCGGGCCCTTCCAGCGTGCAGGAAACGGACGCGGGGACGCTGGCCTCGAAGCCCCAGCCGCGGCCCGGCTGCCAGCCGGACTGGCGGAGATAGTTCGCGATCGAGGCCAGCGTGTCCGGCACCGAGTTCCAGATGTCGCGGCGGCCGTCTCCGTCGAAGTCGACCGCAAGCTGCCGGAACTTCGTCGGCATGAACTGAGGCTGCCCAAGCGCGCCGGCCCAGGACGACTTCATCTGCTGCGGCGTGAGGTCCCCGTCCTCGACGATCCGGAGCGCCGCGATCAGTTCGGCGCGGAACATCTCCTTGCGACGCGCGAGATAGGCCTTGGTGCCCAGCACCTCAAAGGCGTCGTAGGGGATCTTGGCCGCCCCGTAGCCCGACTCGCGTCCCCAAACGGCGACGAGGATCGACCCCGGCACGCCGTAGCGCTCCTCGATCCGCTTGATGGGGCCGGCATACTGCTGGAGCATCGCGCGGCCCTTGGCGGCGGTCGCAGCCATCTTGGCTTCGTCGAAATAGCTCGTCGGGCTCTGGAACTCGGCCTGCCGGTTCACCTCCTCGACCTTGGTCTTGTCGCCGGGAAGCTGGAGGTCGGGGAGCTTGGTGTTGGCCTTCACGCCATCGAAGGCGGCGTCGAACGTGGCGCGCGAGACGCCGGCGGCGCGCGCTTCCGGCCAAATGTCGTTCTGCAGGAATGCGCGGAAGCCCGCCTGCACGTCCTGCGCCTGCGCCATTCCGCTGGCCGAAAGGAGCGCGGCCAGCGCCCAGGCGATCGTCTTCATGGCTGGTGTCCCCGGCATATCTCGTCCTGCCGGAAGGCTATAGGAGCGACCTTGTGCCGATCTCGTGGCGGGGACGGTCAGATCTTCGTGCGCGAGCGCATGGCGGCCGACAAGGTGCCCTCGTCGAGATAGTCGAGTTCGCCCCCGACCGGCACGCCGTGGGCGAGACGGGTCACCGACACATCGAAGTCGGCGAGCTGGTCGATGATGTAATGGGCCGTCGTCTGTCCCTCGACCGTCGCGTTCACCGCGATCACGAGTTCGCGGATCGTGCCCTCCGCCACGCGCTCGACGAGGCGGCGGATGGTGAGATCGTCGGGACCGACGCCCTCCAGCGGCGACAGGACGCCGCCGAGGACGTGATAGGCGGCGTTCAGCGCCTTCGCCCGCTCCAGCGCCCAGAGGTCGGACACGTCCTCGACCACGATCACCGTGGTCTGGTCGCGGGCCGGATCGCAGCAGATCGTGCAGGGGTCGCGGGTGTCGATGTTGCCGCAGTTCGAGCAGATGCGCACCTTCTCGGCGGCCTCCGCCATCGCGTCGCCGAGAGGTCGCAGGATCTGCTCGCGCCGCTTCACGAGATGCAGCGCCGCGCGCCGGGCCGAGCGGGGCCCGAGCCCCGGCAGCTTCGACAGGAGCTGGATCAGCCGCTCGATCTCGGGGCCGGCGATGGTCTTGGACATGGGAGGGCGGCCTCGGGTCAAGCGGAACCGGGCGCGGGACGCCCGGCCGTTCGGAACGGCAGGAAGGTCTAGAACGGCAGCTTCATGCCGGGAGGCAGCGGCAGGCCGGCGGTGAGCGCCTGCGTCTTGTCCTGGATCACGGCGTCGAGCTTGCGCTTGGCATCGGCATGGGCGGCGACGAGGAGGTCTTCCAGAATGTCCTTCTCGTCGGCCTTCAGGAGCGAGGGATCGAGCTCGACGGCGACAAGCTCGCCCGTGCCCTTCAGCGTCACGGACACGACGCCGCCGCCGGCCTGGCCGCTCGCCGTCGTCTCGGCGATCTCGGCCTGCAGCCCCTGCATCTTTTCCTGCATGGCCTTGGCCTGCTTCATCATGCCCATGAGATCCTTCATGCGCGCGGTCCTTCAGCTGTTGCGATCAATCGTCGTCGAGTTCGGCGTCGGCATCGAAGGCGACGCCCTCCCCCATGTCGTCATCCTCGCCGCCAAAGCCAAGGTCGGACGGGTCGATGTCGATGCGCTCCGGCAGTCCGTCGTCCTCGGCGAGCGGCGGGCCGTCGTCGTCCGCCGCCTCGGGCTCGGGTTCGCCGCGCAGGCGCACCTCGCGGACCTTGGCGCCCGGCAGCGCGGCGAGGATCGCGGCCACCTCGGGATCGGCCTCGGCCTCGGCGATGAGCTGCGCCCGGCGCGCGGCATCGACCTCCTCCAGCGTCTGACCGCCGCCCTTGCCGGCGACCGTCACCACCCAGCGAAGCCCGGTCCACTCGAAGAGCTTCTTGGTGAGTTCGCCCGACAGCGTGACCGGCGCGCCGCCGGCCAGCTCGATCTCGATGCGGCCCGGCTCCATGCGCACGAGGCGGAGGTAGCGGCGGATCCAGGCCTTCATGCGCGAATCGCGGCGCTCGCCCGCGAGCTTTTCGAGATCGCGCAAGGAGGCGGGCATTGCGTCCGCCTCGATCGCAGGCGTGGGCGCGACGGTCGCGGCCATCGGCTGCGGGGCGGATGCCACCATGCGGGCGGCGAGAGACGGCCCGGAGGAGCGCATCTGCGGAACGCCGGCGGCCGGAACGGCGGACGCCATGACCGGCGGCGGCGAAGGGGCCGCGCTGGACGGCGCATCGCCGCGCGAGGACATCGCCGATCCGTTCGGCGGCGGCGCCTGAGGAAGCCCGCCCGCCTCGGCCAGGAGACGCGCGAGGTCTTCCGGCGAGGGCATCGTCGCGGCATAGGCGATGCGGATCAGCGCCATCTCGGCGGCCTGCCGGGGGGACGCGGCGGCGCGTGTTTCCTCGATCGCCTTGAGGAGCATCTGCCAGACCTCCGACAGCGTCTTCACCGACAGGCGCTCGGCGAACTCGCGCCCGCGCTCGACCTCGACGGGCGAGAGCGACGCATCGCCCGCCGTCTCCGGCACGAAACGCAGCGAGGTCACGAGGTGGGTGAAGTCGGCCAGATCCGTCAGCACCACCAGCGGATCGGCGCCAAAATCGTACTGCCCGGCGAACTCGCGCAACGCTGCCGCCCCGTCGCCGCGCATCAGAAGCTCGAACAGGGTGACGATGCGCGCCCGGTCGGCGAGCCCCAGCATGTCCCGCACCGTGCCGGCGTCGACATGACCCGCGCCGTGGGCGATCGCCTGGTCGGTTAGCGACAGCGCGTCGCGCACCGAGCCCTCGGAAGCCCGCGCAAGGAGCCGCAGCGCGTCGTCGTCGGCCTCGACACGCTCCGCGCCGAGCACGCGGCGCAGATGCGCGATCATCAATGAGGGATCGACGCGACGCAGGTCGAAGCGCTGGCAGCGCGACAGGACCGTAATCGGGACCTTCCGGATTTCGGTGGTCGCGAACACGAATTTCACGTGCTCGGGCGGTTCCTCCAGCGTCTTCAGCAAGCCGTTGAAGGCCTGCGTCGAGAGCATGTGGACCTCGTCGATGATGTAGACCTTGTAGCGCGCCGAGACCGGGCGGTAGCGCACCTGCGCGATGATCTCGCGGATGTCGTCGATGCCGGTGTGCGAGGCCGCGTCCATCTCGACAACGTCGACATGCCGCCCTTCCATGATCGCCTGATCGTGGATGCCGGGCTCGATCATGTGGATCGTCGGCTGGTGGATCGTGTCGGTCTCGTAGTTCAGGGCCCGCGCCAGGATGCGCGCGGTCGTCGTCTTGCCCACGCCGCGAACGCCCGTCAGCATCCAGGCCTGCGCGATACGGCCGGCCTCGAAGGCGTTGGTGAGCGTGCGCACCATCGGCTCCTGGCCGATCAGGTCGTCGAAGGAACGGGGACGGTACTTGCGCGCGAGGACCCGGTAGGGCGTCGCGGCGGTCTGGGGATGGGGGTCCTCGGCCATCGGCTCCATTCGAATGCGGGGCGCGGCGATCCGGGCCACCGGGCGCGCCGGCGCGACCCTACGCGGCTTTTCGCTGAATGCAATCGGCGCGGTAGCCTGGAGGGGCGATGTCGCAGCGTGCCGAAGCGGCGCTCGGCACCTCGCAGCCGAACGGTTCATCGCCTATGACAGGCGAATCGCATGAGACCATCGGGTGCGGGACGGAAGGGTGGGAGGCTGGCACGATGACCCGTGCCGGATTCGTTGGGGCTGCTTCCTTCCGGACCTGACCCGATTGGCGAGCGGCTCGTCCACCACCAACCTCCCACCGTCCATATCGTGGAGAACGCATCGAAATGCAAGCCGACCCATCCGCCTTCGTGCTCGATTCCCGCCTGGAGGCCGACACGACACCGGTCTGCGATCTCGCGCTCTGCCGGCTCCTCCTGATGCGCGACGCCCGCTGGCCCTGGCTGATCCTCGTGCCGCGGCGCGCAGGGCTCGTCGAGCTCTTCGATCTCGAGGACGCCGACCGCCGTCAGCTTCTCGACGAGGCGAACGCGGTGGCAAGGGCGCTCGATACCGCGACGCGCCCGGAGAAAATCAACATCGGCGCCCTCGGCAACGTGGTGCGCCAGTTCCATCTGCATGTCGTCGCGCGCTCGTCTGGCGATCCCAACTGGCCGAAGCCGGTCTGGGGCTTCGAGAGCGCCCTCCCCTATGGCTCCGGCGCCGACGAGGCGCTGATCCGCTCCGTCCAGGAAGGCCTCCGCTAATGTCCGACGCTCCCATTCGTCTCGGCTATGCCGCCAACGCGCTGCGCCGTGACGGCGAACTGCGCACCGACACGTCGCTCGGGCAGGCGCTCGGCCACCCGCAGGCGCGCGTCTATCTGGCAGCGCGGGGCCAGTGGCTCTGCGGCGGCGGCGAGGCGCCCGATCCCGGCTTCAGCGTGGCCGAGGCGCAGGCGCTTCTCGGATCGTCGCCGATCGAGATCCTGCTCGGCCATGAAGAAGCCGGCGCGCCGAGACTGGTGGCCGGCATCGACGGATCCGACCTGCCGGAGGGGACCGCCCTGTGGGATCTGCGAACGCTCGGAATGCGCGAGCTTCTGTCGCCCGAGGTCGAGGGCGACCTCGCGCAGGGTGCGCATCTCCTGAACTGGCATGACTCGGCCCGCTTCTGCGGTCGCTGCGGTGCGCCGACCGTCTCCGAGGCCGCCGGCTTCCGGCGCCGCTGCACGGCGTGCGGCCACGTCGTCTTCCCGCGGACCGACCCGGTCTCGATCATGCTCGTGCACGACGGCGAGGGGCGCTGCGTTCTCGGCCGCCAGCCGCATTTCGCGCCGGGCATGTGGTCGTGCCTCGCCGGTTTCGTCGAGGCCGGCGAGACGCTGGAAGATGCCGTGCGCCGCGAGACGCTGGAGGAGGCGGGGCTCGTGGTTGAGGCGGTGCGCTACCACTCCTCGCAGCCCTGGCCGTTCCCCGGATCGCTGATGATCGGCTGCATGGCGAAGGCTCCGCAGTCTCCCATCACCTTCGATGCCACCGAACTCGAGGCCTGCCGCTGGTTCGATCGCACCGAGGTCCAGGCGATGCTGGAGCACCGGCATCCCGACGGCCTCGTCGCGCCGGCTCGCTTTACGATCGCCCATCATCTCCTGGCTGCCTTCGCAAGCGGCAGAGAGCTGCCCTGATCAAAGGCATTAAGATTTGATGAACCACAAATTGGCTGAGTTATGCACGCGCTGCACAACAGGCGTGCTAAACCTGCTCTCCTTTTAAGCAGGCCCAAGGCGTATATCGGGTTCAACGAATTCTATTGATCTCCGAGGCTCCCATGCTCAACTCCATCGCCAAGCGCTTTCAGTCCTTCCGCTCGCACCGCCGCACCGTCATCGAACTCAACAGCATGGACGACCGCATGCTGAGCGACATCGGCGTGATGCGCGGCGACATCGAGCGCATGGTTCGCATCGGTCGCTGAACCGAGACACCGCACCGAATACGAAAAAGGCCCCGCTCCGGCGGGGCCTTTCTCGTTGGCGCTCTATTCCGCGGCGCCGGGGTGCGTCGGTCGGTCGGGCGAGGCGGGATAGACGCCCATGATCGAGACGCGCTTGGAGAAGAAGCGCAATTCGTCGAGCGCCCGCGCGACGCCGGGGTCGTTCGGGTGCCCCTCGATATCGGCGAAGAACTGCGTCGCCACGAACTTGCCTTCCAGCTGGTAGCTTTCGAGCTTCGTCATGTTGATGCCGTTGGTGGCGAAGCCGCCGAGCGCCTTGTAGAGCGCAGCCGGCAGGTTGCGCACCTCGAAGACGAAGGTGGTGACGACCATCTCGCCGGACCGCGGCGCCCAGAGGTCCTCGCCGCGGCCCGGCCGCGACAGGACCACGAAACGCGTCGTGTTGTGCTCGGCGTCCTCGACGTTCTCGGCGAGGATGTCGAGGCCGTAGAGCTCGGCGGCCAGCCGGGGCGCCAGCGCCGCGACGGAGCGCTCCGCCATCTGCGAGATGATGCGCGCCGCGCCCGCCGTATCGCCCGAGATGACCGGCTTCCAGCCGTTGCGCCGGAGGATCCCGCGGCACTGGCCGAGCGCGTGGATGTGGCTGTGCACCTCGCGGATGTCGGCAAGGCCCGTGCCGGGCTTGGCCATCAGCTGGAAGCGGATCGGAAGGAAGAACTCGCCGACGATCTGAAGGCCCGACACCGGCAGGAGATGGTGGATGTCGGCGACGCGGCCGGCGATCGTGTTCTCGATCGGGATCATCGCGAGATCCGCCTCGCCGCGCGTGACGGCCGCGAGCGCATCCTCGAAGGTCGGGCACGGCAGCGGCTCGAGATCGGGATACATCGTCCGGCAGGCAGTGTCGGAGTTGGCGCCGGGCTCGCCCTGGAACGAGATGCGGTTCGATCGCGTCGCCGGCTCGTAGAAGCGGCGCGCCTCCTCCAGTTGGTGGGGCATGTCGACGCCGAGCGGTGCGGCGTCGACGATCTCGGCGTCGATGCGCATGCCGGCCTCCAGCGCGCGCAGTTGCTCCAGCTTCTCGCGCGTCTCCAGCGGCGACGGCGGCAGCGCCACGAAGCGGGCGAGCGCCGTGCGGCGATAGGCGTAGATGCCGACATGGTGATAGAGCGGCCCGTCGCCCGTCGGCGCGGTCGCGCGCGTGAAGTAGAGCGCGTTCAGCCGATTCTCGGCGACCGGCGTGCCGATCAGCTTGACGACGCTCGGGTCGGCCCGGTCGGCGGGGTTCTCGATCTCGACGGCAACGGTCGCGATCTCGCAGGCGGGATCGGCGAAGGGCCGCAGCACGGCCCGGATCGTTTCCGGCTCGATCGTCGGCAGGTCGCCCTGGAGGTTGATGATCGTGTCGATCTCGCCTGCGGGATCGATGATCTCCAGCGCCTCGAAGATGCGGTCGGAGCCGGACTGGTGGTGCGAGCCCGTCATCACCGCCTCGAAACCCGCAGCCGTGACCGCATCGCGAATCGCCGCGTCGTCGCACGCCACCACGACGCGGCCGATACCGGCATCGCGGGCCCGCTCGGCCACGCGCACGATCATCGGACGTCCGCCGATGTCGGCCAGCGGCTTCATGGGAAGCCGGGTCGAGGCCAGCCGGGACGGGATCAGGATCAGGGTGGACATGGGTCGGGACTCTGGTGCGGCCGCAGGAAATTTAGGCGAAGCTGTGACAGGAGGGCGCTTGATCGATTCCGATCGGAATGTCAGAACGCTTCCAATTGACGGGCCCGAGCCAGGCCGCCGGGAACCGGCGGATCGCGCTTTGTGCCCGTGGACGATCGAAAGCGCGTGTCGTCGGCCCCTTGCGCCGGCTGCAGAGGGAGCCGCCCTTTATCATGAATTCGTTTGAGGCCAACAAGATCTTCGGTGCCCTCCTTGGCACCGTGTTCGTTCTGTTCGGCGGCAGCCTTCTGGCCGAAGGCATCTTCCATGCCGAGGCGCCCGAGCAGCCCGGCTTCGCGATCGCCGTGCCCGATGCCCCCGCCGGCGGGGGCGCCGCGCCCGCCGCCAACGAGGTGACGCCGGTCGGCCAGCTGATGCAGACCGCCAATGCCGAGGCGGGCGCGGCGATCTTCAAGCGCTGCCAGGCCTGCCATTCCGGCGAGAAGGGCGGACCCAACAAGGTCGGCCCCGACCTGTGGGATGTCGTGAACCGCCCGATCGCCTCGCACGAGGGGTTCAGCTACTCGGCCGCGATGACCGAGTTCTCGCAGGGCAAGAGCGTGGTCTGGGACTGGGATCACCTGAACCATTTCCTGCATGGCCCGAAGCAGTACATCAAGGGCACGGCGATGGGCTTCGCCGGCATCCCGAAGGACCAGGAGCGCGCCGACCTCCTCGCCTATCTCGGCACGCTGTCGGACAACCCGCCGGCCCCGCCCGCGCCGGACGCCGGCGCGCCGGCCGGCGGCGAAGCGCCCGCGGAAGGAGCTGCGGCTCCGGCCGAGACCGCGCCGAACGCCACGACCAACGCCAACGCCCTGCCGAACGACGCGGTGACGCAGCCCCAGGGCGCCGGCACCACCGACCAGACCACCGGCGGCGCGCCGACCGCGCCGGCGTCCGGCACGGTCCCGGCCACCGGCACCAACGCCGAGAACCGCCCCGCCGGCGCGCCTGTGCCGCCGACCGAGTCCGGCCAGGCCGCGCCTTCGCAGCCCGGCACGCAGGCCCCGCAGGAGAACCCGGCGCCTTCGACGCCTCCCGCCACGGCACCGGCCGCGCCCGCGGCTGCACCGGCTGAACCGGCCCCCGCAGCGCCGGCATCCCCGACTCCTGCGGCCCCTGCCCCGGCCGCGCCCGCCCCGGCCGACAACGCCGCTCCTGCGCCGGCGCCGGCCCAGTAAGGCCGTCCGGGACCGCAACCCTTCGTGAAAGCCGGGCCGCAAGGTCCGGCTTTCGTCGTTCCGGCCCCCGCGAACGCGGCCGCATCTCTGGACAGAGACAAGGCGAAGCTTACACTTTCGTCACCACCGCCTTTCGCCCGAGGAAGGCCACAAAGCTCGGGCGGGGTCCGGGCATCCGGTGCGCGCGCCGCGCCGGCCCTGCCAGATGGAGATCGATTTGCCGCCAGTCTCGCGCGCCCTGTCCGCCCTGACCCTGACCGCTCTCCTCGCCGTCGGCATCCCGTTCGCAGCGGCGCAGGACCAAGCCGCCCCAGCCGCTCCGGCCGGCGCGGCGGCGCCGGCCGGGATGGAAGCGGGGGAATGGCGCACATGGTCGTCGCTGATCCGGCCGTCGAAATACGGCAACGACTTCCGGCATTATGATTTTGTGAACCCCGATGCGCCGAAGGGCGGCCGCCTCAACCTCCAGGCGGCGGGCACGTTCGACAGCTTCAATCCGTTGCCCGTGCGCGGGACGCCGGCCGCGGGCTTTGCCGCGTTCGGCGGCGGCATCGCCTACGACACGCTGATGGATCAGGCTTTGGACGAGCCGGGCGTCAGCCACGGGCTGATCGCCGAGGCGATGCGCTATCCCGCCGACTTCTCGTCCGTGACCTTCCGCCTCGACCCGGCGGCCCGGTTCCACGACGGCCAGCCGATCACCGCCGAGGACGTCGTCTGGACCTTCCAGACCGTGACGCGCCTGTCGCCGCTCTATGCTAACTACTATCACAACGTGACCGGCGCCGAAGTCACCGGCGAGCGCGAGGTGACGTTCCGCTTCAACCAGACGGGAAACCGCGAACTCCCCAACATCATGGGCGATCTCGTGGTGCTGCCGAAGCACTTCTGGGAGGGCACGGACGCGCAGGGCGCCAAGCGCGACATCGACAATCCGACGCTGGAGATCCCCGTCGGCTCCGGCCCCTATCGCGTGAAGGCCTACCAGCCGGGCTCGACCATCACCTGGGAGCGGGTGCCGGACTACTGGGCCGCTTCGAAGGGCCCGCGCGTCGGGCGCTATAACTACGATGAGATCCGCTACACCTATTTCCGCGACCAGAGCGCGGGCTGGGAAGCCTTCAAACGCGGGGGCTTTGCCGACTACCGCTCCGAGAACAGCGCCGGTCGCTGGGCGCAGGGCTACGACTTTCCCGCCTTTCGCGACGGCCGGGTGAAGAAGGAGGCCTTTCCGTCCGAGACCGGCGAGCCGATGCAGGGTTTCGTGATGAACACGCGGCGCGACAAGTTCGCTGACCCGCGCACGCGCCAAGCTCTGACCCTCGCCTACAATTTCGAGGAGATGAACCGGTCGCTGTTCTACGGCCAGTACAAGCGCACCACGAGCTACTTCCAGGGGACCGAACTCGCCTCGTCGGGGCTGCCGAGCGAGGCGGAGCTGAAGATCCTCGAGCCATTGCGCGGCGAGGTCCCGCCGGAGGTCTTCACGACGCCCTTCACCCTGCCGGACTATTCGGACCCGGCCGCCGAGCGAACGTATCTTCGCCAGGCGTTCGAGCTCCTGACGCAGGCCGGCTGGAAGCGGCAGGGCTCGCAGCTGGTGAACGCCAAAGGCGAGCCGTTCCGAATCGAGTTCCTCGCCTTTGATCCGTCGTCGAGCCGCGTCATCGATCCCTTCGCCAACCAGCTGAAGCGGCTCGGCATCGAGACCTCGACGCGCATCGTCGACGCCTCGCAGTATCAGGCGCTGACCAACAATTTCGAGTACGACATCGTCACCGACGTGATGGCGCAGTCGCTGTCGCCCGGCAACGAGCAGCGCGACTTCTGGTCGAGCGCGGCCGCGAACCAGCCGGGCAGCCGCAACGCGGCCGGCATCCGCAATCCGGCGGTCGACGCGATCATCGAGAAGATCATCTACGCGCCCGATCGCGACAGCCTCGTCGCCGCGACCCATGCGCTCGACCGGGTGCTGCTCTGGAACTTCTACGTCGTGCCACAGTACCACAACCCGTCGATCTGGCTGGCGTGGTGGGACAAGTTCGGCATGCCCGCGACGCGCCCGGCCTATGCCGGCATCGATCCCTTCTCGTGGTGGGTGAAGGGCGAGGTCGCCGTGAACACGCCGGAGGACCAGGCGGCCGCGGGCGCGCCCGACCCGGCCACGGCACCCGCCATCCCACCGCAGCGGCCGTGAGGCGCCGCGCGTGACCGAAAGCTTCATCCGCATCAGCCGCCGACATTTCGGCAAGCTGGCGCTCGGCGCGGCGGCCAGCGCCGCCCTCCCCCGCCTGTCCTTCGCCGACAACCCGGCCGACACGCCGCTGCACGGTCTCTCGGCCTTCGGCGACCTGAAATATCCGGCGGGCTACCAGCGCTTCGATTACGCGAACCCGGACGCGCCCGACGGCGGGCGATTCACCTTCACTGTGCCGTCCTGGTACTTCAACCAGTCGCCCGATACGTTCGATACGTTCAACACGCTCGTCCTGCAGGGCAACGCCCCGCCGCGGATGGAGATGCTCTACGAGGGCCTGATGCTCTCGACGCTCGATGAGCCCGACAGCCTCTACGGCCTTCTCGCCGAGAGCGTCGCGGTCTCGGCCGACGGCAACCGCTTCACCTTCCGGCTACGGCCGCAAGCCCGCTTCTCGACCGACGCGCCGGTCACCGCGGCCGACGTCGTGTTCTCCTACGAGACCCTGAAGCGGGAGGGCCATCCGAGCCTCGCGATCCAGTTGCTGGAGGTGCGCGAGGTCGCGGCCGAGGACGAGCGCACCGTGCGGATCGTCTTTTCCGGGCGCCAGACCGTACCGACCGCGCTCGCCACCCTGTCGATGCCGATCGTCCCCGCCGCCTTCTTCCAGAACCGCCCGTTCGGCCAGGGCGGCTTCGACGTGATCCCGGGATCGGGCGCCTGGGGCGTCGGGCGCTATGCCGCCGGCCGCTACATCGAATACGAGAAGCGCGCGGACTACTGGGGCCGCGACATGCCGTTTGCCCAGGGGCTCGGCCATTTCCAGACGATCCGCGTCGAGTGCTTCCGCGACCGGCAGGCTTCGCTGGAAGCCTTCAAGAAGGGCGACGTGACCTATCGCGAGGAGTTCACGACGCGGGCCTGGGCGAGCGAATACAACTTCCCTGCCATTCAAGACGGCCGGGTGAAGCGCGACACCTTCGCGGAAGAGAAGTGGCCGAACTTCCAGTGCTGGGCGCTGAACCAGCGCCGCACGCAGTTTTCCGACGCGCGGGTGCGCCGCGCGATCAACCTGTGCTTCGATTTCGAGTGGACCAACGCCAATCTCCTGTTCGGCTTGCGGCTGCACTCGCAATCGCCGTTCGAACTGTCGGACTATGTCGCGACCGGCGCGCCCTCGCCCGAGGAGCGGGCCGTGCTGGAGCCGCTGCGCGCCGACCTGCCGCCCGAGGTCTTCGGCAAGGTCTGGACGCAGCCCGTCACCGACGGATCGGGACGCGACCGGCGCATCCTGCGGGAAGCCTCGGAGCTCTTCGCCGCCGCCGGCTGGACACGCCGCGGCTCGGCGCTCGTCGATGCCGCCGGCCAGCCGTTCCGGCTCGAATACCTCCTGAACGACCCCGAGCAGGGCCGCGTTTACGGCAAGATGGTCGAGAACATGAAGCTGCTCGGCGTCGACGCCACGATGCGCGTCGTCGATGCCGCGCAGTATCAGGACCGCCTCAGCCGCTTCGACTTCGACATGATCCTCTGCCGCTTCGGCCTCAACGGTACCCCGACGCGCGAGAGCCTGACGAGCTTCTTCGGCTCCACGTCCCGCGACCGCACGGGATCCTACAACTATCCCGGCATGGCGAGCCCGGCGGTGGACGCTCTTCTCGACCGGATCGGCGAGGCGAAGACGCGCGAGGATCTCACCGTCCTGATGCGCGCGCTCGACCGCGTGCTGCGCTGGCGGCTGGACTGGATCCCCAACCTTCACGCCCAAGGCCACAACGTCGCCTGGTGGGACATGTTCGGCATGCCGGCCACCAAGCCCGATTACAGCTTCCCGGTGGAACAGCTCTGGTGGTACGACGAATCCAAGGCCAAGGCGGCCGGGCGGGCCTGACCGCGCCCACCGACGCTTTCGCACAACGGGACCGCTGAATGGCAGCCTACATCCTCCGACGTCTGCTCCTGATGATCCCGACCCTGCTCGGCATCATGGCCGTGTCCTTCGTGGTCATCCAGTTCGCGCCGGGCGGGCCGGTGGAGCAGATCGTGGCCGGGCTGCAGGGTCAGGGCGGCGGCGCGGCCGATCGCCTGGGCGGCGGCGGCGGCGACGCGGCGGCGCAGAGCGGCGACACGTCGGGCTATCGCGGGGCGCAAGGGCTGGACCCCGAGTTCATCCAGCGGCTCAACGAGCAGTTCGGCTTCGACAAGCCGGCCTGGCAGCGCTTCGGCGAGATGATCTGGAACTACGCCCGCTTCGACTTCGGCACGAGCTTCTTCTCCAACGCCACGGTCGTCGACCTCATCATCCAGAAGCTCCCGGTGTCGATCTCGCTCGGCCTCTGGATCACGCTCCTGTCCTACGCGATCTCGATCCCGCTCGGCATCCGCAAGGCGCTGCACGAGGGCTCGCGCTTCGACACCTGGACGAGCGCCGTCATCATCGTCGCCTACGCGATTCCGGGCTTCCTCTTCGCGGTGCTCTTGATCGTCCTCTTCGCGGGCGGCTCGTTCCTCGACTGGTTCCCGTTGCGCGGCCTCACCTCCGACAACTGGGCCCAGCTCTCCTGGCCGGAGCGCATCGTCGACTACTTCTGGCACCTGACGCTGCCGCTGATCGCGCTGTCGCTCTCGGCCTTCGCCACGACGACGCTGCTGACGAAGAACTCGTTCCTCGACGAGATCCGCAAGCAGTACGTGACGACCGCGCGCGCCAAGGGCCTCACCGAGCGGCGCGTCCTCTACGGCCATGTCTTCCGCAACGCGATGCTGATCATCGTCGCGGGCTTTCCCGGCGCCTTCATCTCGGCCTTCTTCGCCGGTTCACTCCTGATCGAGACCATCTTCTCGCTCGACGGGCTCGGCCTCCTCTCCTTCGAGAGCATCTACAAGCGGGACTATCCGGTCGTCTTCGCCACGCTCTACATCTTCTCGCTGATCGGGCTCCTGACGACGCTGATCTCCGACCTCACCTACACCTGGATCGATCCGCGCATCGACTTCGAGCGGCGGGAGGTCTGATCCGATGACCGACACCATCGAGGATCGCAACGCGAAGGATCGCCCGCCCGAGCCCGCCGTGCTGCGCGAAGCGCAAGGGGGCGCGAGCGGCGTCGCCCAGAACGCACCGCCGATCGTTGCCCTCGGCACGCCGTCTCGGCTGTCGCCGCTCAACCAGCGCCGCTGGCAGAACTTCAAGGCCAACCGACGCGGCTGGTGGTCGCTCTGGATCTTCATGGTCCTCTTCGTCGTGACGCTGTTCGCCGAGTTCGTCGCCAACGACAAACCGATCCTGATCTCCTACAAGAACGAGTACTACGCGCCGATCTTCACCGACTATCCGGAGGAGGTCTTCGGCGGGTTCCTGCCGGTCACGAACTACCGCGACCCGTTCATCCAGGACGAGATCGCCGCCAACGGCTGGATGATCTGGCCGCCGATCCGCTACTCGTACCAGAGCGTCAACAACGAGATCCCGACGCCCGCGCCGTCGCCGCCCTCGTGGACCTTCTCCAAGGAGGAGCGCTGCGCGCGCTACAGCCAAGGCGTGAACGATCCGAACTGCACGATCGGCAACTGGAACTGGCTCGGCACCGACGACCAGGCGCGCGACGTCCTCGCCCGCCTGATCTACGGCTTCCGCATCTCGGTCCTGTTCGGCCTGATCCTCACCGCGGCGTCCGCCGTGATCGGGGTCTTTGCGGGCGCCGTGCAGGGCTATTTCGGCGGCTGGGTCGACCTTCTCTTCCAGCGGTTCATCGAGATCTGGTCCTCGATCCCAGTCCTCTACCTCCTCCTCATCGTCGCCGCGATCCTGCCGCCGGGCTTCTGGATCCTCCTCGGCATCATGCTCCTGTTCTCGTGGGTTGCCTTCGTCGGCGTCGTGCGCGCCGAGTTCCTGCGCGCGCGCAACTTCGAATACGTCAACGCTGCGCGGGCGCTCGGCGTCGGCGACTGGACGATCATGGGCCGCCACCTCCTGCCCAACGCGATGGTCGCGACGCTCACCTTCCTGCCCTTCATCCTGAACGGCTCGATCACGACGCTGACCTCGCTCGACTTCCTCGGCTTCGGCCTGCCGCCGGGCTCGCCATCGCTCGGCGAACTCCTGGCGCAGGGGCGCAACAACCTGCAGGCGCCCTGGCTCGGCATCTCCGGCTTCGCGGTCCTGTCCCTGATGCTGTCGCTTCTCGTCTTCGTCGGCGAAGCGGTGCGTGACGCCTTCGACCCCCGCAAGAGCTTCCGGTGAACGCGTCATGAGCGACCATCACGGCCATTCGCACGATCACGGCGACCACGATCACCACGACCATGCCGCGCATGCCAGCCACAAGCGGCTCGGCATCGCGGCGGCCCTCACCGGCCTCTTCATGCTGGCGGAGATCGCAGGCGGCCTGATCTCCGGCTCGCTGGCGCTGCTGGCCGACGCCGGGCACATGTTCGTGGACTTCGCGGGCCTCGTCCTCGCCTTTGCCGCCGCGCGCCTCGCGCTTCGGCCGGCCGACGCCCGGCGCTCCTACGGCTACGACCGCTTCCAGATCCTCGTCGCCTATTCCAACGGCCTCGTGCTCTTCGGCATCACCGCCGTGATCGTCTACGAGGCGTGGCGGCGGTTCTCGGAGCCGGTCGAGATCCTCGCCGGCCCGATGCTGGCCGTCGCCGTCGCGGGCCTCCTTGTCAATATCGCCGCCTTCTTCGTGCTCCACGGGGGCGACAAGGAAGACCTCAACATGCGCGGCGCGTTGCTGCATGTGATGGGCGACCTTCTCGGCTCGGTCGCCGCCATCGTCGCCTCGCTGGTGATCCTCGCCACCGGCTGGACGCAGATCGACCCGATCCTCTCCGTCCTCGTCTGCCTGCTCATTCTCACCAACGCCTGGCGGCTGGTGCGCGAATCCGCGCACGTTCTTCTGGAGGGCGCGCCAGCCGGCGTCGACGGAGCGGAGGTCGGTCGGCAGCTTAGCGCAAGGGTCCCCGGGATCGAGGACGTGCACCATGTCCATGTCTGGATGATCACGCCGCGTCGGCGTGCCGCGACGCTTCATGTCTGCGTTCCCGAGGGGGCCGACGGAACGGCCGTGGTGCGCCGCGTGAAGGCGATGCTGAGCGCCGACTTCCAGATCGACCACGCGACGGTGGAACTCGAGCACGGCCGCTGCGCCGACGCCGGAACGACCTGCGGCGGCGATCATGTCCACGACCATGCCGGACACGATCACGGCTCTGGCCACGCCCACGCCCACGGTCACCATCACGACCACGGGCATCACGGGCACGACCACGCCCACGGCGCCCTGCCCCGTCCGGCCTGAGAGGATGAGAGCCGCTTGAGCCAGATCGCCCCCCGCCCCGACGCCAGCGCACCGCTTCTCGACGTGCGCGACCTGAAGGTCGCCTTCCATCAGAACGGCGAGACGAGCCTTGCCGTCAAAGGCGTCTCCTTTTCGATCCACAAGGGCGAGACGGTGGCGCTCGTCGGCGAGTCCGGGTCGGGCAAGTCCGTCTCGGCGCTGTCGATCCTGAAGCTCCTGCCCTATCCGTCCGCCAGCCATCCCGGCGGCGCGGTGGTCTTCGAGGGGCGCGACCTCATCGCCGCCGACGACAAGGCGCTGCGCGGCGTTCGCGGCAACAAGATATCGATGATCTTCCAGGAGCCGATGAGTTCGCTCAATCCGCTCCACACGATCGAGCGGCAGATCGGCGAGGTGATGAAGATCCACCGCGGCCTGTCCGATCGCGCCGCGCGCGAGCGCACGCTGGAGCTTCTGCATCAGGTCGGCATCCGCGAACCGGAGAAGCGGCTCGGCTCCTACCCCCACCAACTGTCGGGCGGCCAGCGCCAGCGCGTGATGATCGCGATGGCGCTCGCCAACGAGCCGGACCTCTTGATCGCCGACGAGCCGACGACGGCGCTCGACGTGACGGTGCAGGCCCAGATCCTGGAACTCCTGAAGCGGCTGCAGGCCGAGCGGGACATGGGCCTTCTCTTCATCACCCACGATCTCGGCATCGTCCGGCGCATCGCCGACCGGGTCTGCGTGATGTATCGCGGCGAGATCGTCGAGACGGGGCCAACGGCCGACATCTTCGCCAACCCACAGCACGCCTACACCAAGCACCTCCTGGCGGCCGAGCCGAAGGGCCGCCCCCCTGCCGCCAACGCCAATGCACCGCTCGTCATGGAAGGCAAGGGCGTGAAGGTCTGGTTCCCGGTGCGCACCGGCCTCATGCGGCGCGTGAGCGACCACGTGAAGGCGGTGAACGGCATCGACATCGCCGTGCGCGCCGGGCAGACGGTCGGCGTCGTCGGCGAATCGGGCTCGGGCAAGACGACGCTCGGCCTCGCGCTCTGTCGGATGATCGCCAGCCAGGGCGAGATCCGCTTCGACGGGGAGCGTATCGACACCAAGTCGTCGCGCGAGATGCGCGACTGGCGCGACCGTATCCAGATCGTGTTCCAGGACCCTTACGGCTCGCTCAGCCCCCGCATGCCGATCGCCGACATCGTGGCGGAGGGCCTGCAGGTGCATCAGCCGAAGCTCTCGAAGGCGGAGCGCGACGCGCGCGTCGTCTCGGCGCTGGAGGAAGTGGGCCTAGATCCCGCGACGCGCTTCCGCTATCCGCACGAGTTCTCCGGCGGCCAGCGCCAGCGCGTCGCCATCGCCCGCGCCATGGTGCTCAATCCGCGGTTTGTGATGCTGGACGAGCCGACCTCGGCGCTCGACATGAGCGTGCAGGCACAGGTGGTCGACCTCCTGCGCGACCTCCAGCGAAAGCACGACCTCGCCTATCTCTTCATCAGCCACGACCTCAAGGTGGTGCGCGCGCTCGCCAACGAGGTCATCGTGATGCGCGGCGGCGAGGTGGTGGAACGAGGGCCCTCGGAGGAGATCTTCGAGCGCCCGAAGACCGACTACACCAAGGCCTTGATGGCGGCCGCCTTCCGCATCGAAACGGCATCGGGCGAGGACGTCGCCCAGTGAGCGGTTCGATCTACCGCACCCGCCTGGAGGATCAGGCGCTCGACTTCACCGTCAGCGAGGAGCGGCGTGTTTTCGACGGCTTCCGCCCGCTCGACGTCCTGACCCTCAGCCACGAGCCGCTGGGCGACGCGCGGCCGGCCCGCGTCCGGCGCGAGATCGTGCGCGGCGGACGTTGCGCGGTGGTCATCCCGTATGATCCCGCGCGCGATGCGATCGTGGTCATCCGCCAGTTTCGGATCGGCGCGGCGCTCGCGACCCCGCACGCCGCGCCGCTGGAACTGCCCGCCGGCGGCATCGACGAGGGCGAGGACCCTTCCGGCGGCGCGGCGCGCGAACTGACGGAGGAGACGGGGCTCGTGCCGAGCGCCATCGCCCATTGCTTCTCGATCCTCTCGACGCCGGGCCTCACCGACGAACTCGCGATGATCTTCCTCGCGATCGTCGACACCGCGCATCTCACCGGACGAGGCGGCAAGGCCGACGAGGACGAGGACATCCTCGCCATATCGGCCCCCTTCGAGGAGTTGCTCGCCGCGGTCGACCGCGGCGCCGTGCAGAACGGGTTCCTGGTCGCAGCGACACATTGGTTCGCGCGACACGGCCGCGCCCGTGCGAAACTCCTCGTCGATTCGACGCAAACGGATACCGACACGTGAGCATCCTTCTTTCCGTCACCGGTTTCGATCCCTCGCGCTGGACGGAGGCGCTGCTCGCCGCCGCGCCCGGCGAAACCATCGTGCTGCGCCCGGCGAGTGCGGCCGACGAGAGCATCGACTATGCCGTGGTCTGGAAGCAGCCGCCGGGCGTCCTGTCCAACCTGCCCAACCTTCGCGCGGTCTTCTCGCTCGGCGCGGGCGTCGATCACATCCTGCAGGACAAGACCCTGCCGGACGTTCCGATCCTGCGCATCGTGGCGGACGACCTCACTGCCCGCATGAGCGAGTATGTCGTCTGGCGCGTCCTCGACCATCATCGCCGCGGCATGACCTACCGGGCGCAGCAGGCGGTGCGGATCTGGAACGAGCGGCGCCAGCCGGCGGCGTCCGAGATCGAGGTCGGCATCCTCGGCCTCGGCGAACTCGGACGCGACGCGGCCGAGAAGCTGAAGGCGCTGGGCTTTCGCGTCTCGGGCTGGAGCCGACGGCCGAAGACGATCGAGGGCGTCGAGTGCTTCGACGGCGATGCGGGTCTCGACGCGATCCTCGCGCGCGCCGACATCCTCGTCGTCCTCCTGCCGCTGACGTCGGAGACGCGGGGCATGATCGACGACGGGTTCCTGTCCAAGCTGAAGCGCGAGACGCCGCTCGGCACGCCCTCGCTGATCAATGCCGGCCGCGGCGGCCTCCAGAAGGACTCCGCGATCCTGCGGGCCCTGAACGACGGGCGGCTGATGGAAGCCTCGCTCGACGTCTTCGAGCGCGAGCCGCTGGCGGCCGACAGCCCGCTCTGGCGCCATCCGCGCGTCTTCGTGACGCCGCATGCGGCAGCCTCCTCCGACCCCGCCGCGCTCGCGCCCATCATCATGGCGCAGATCGCCGCGCACCGGCGCGGCGAGAGCCTCACCAACGTCGTGGACCGCGGCGCGGGCTACTGATCAGCCGAGACGGCGGCGGACGGTGACGGGCGAGCCCTTGGCGAGCGCCCGCGCCTCGGCGGTCGCGAGCGGCTCGGCGGCCGTCATCATGTGATGGGCGTTGGCGTGGAGCAGCGTCTCGCCGTCCAGCATGATGCCGACATGGCCGCGCCAGAACACGAGGTCGCCGCGGCGCAGAGGCTCGTCGGGGCCGAGCGCCTGCCCGAGCGACGCCGCCTGCAGATCGGTGTCGCGCGGCGCCTCGATCCCCGACAGCAGGAGCGACAACTGTACGAGACCGGAGCAGTCGATGCCGGACGGCGACTTGCCGCCCCAGAGATAGGGCACCTGCCGGAACCCTTCCGCCACCGAAACGAAGTCCGGCGCGACGGCGGAGATCGGCTCCAGGTGCTGCGAGACGATCGCACCGAAGGGTGCGATCAGCGTGTAGGTCGCGTTGGGGTTGGTGGCCTGACCCTTCGCGGCGACACCCGCGCCGAGCATCAGGTCGCGCATCGGCGGACGCTTGATGTCGGGTCCCGGAAACACGAAGGTGCGCAGCACGCAGACGCGATGGGTCGCCTCGGGACCCGGTCCGGCGAGGATCGCGGCGGTCGGCATCCAGCCGACATAGCGGTCGCGCTCCAGTTGGACCCAGCACCAGCCTTCCGGGGTCTCCTCGAAGATCGTCACCGCCTCGCCGTGCAGCGCCTGCGTTTCCAGCGGCGCGTCGGGCGAAGGGTGGCGGCGAAGGTCGGCGAGCGGGGCATCGACATGGGCCGCCTCGCCCGCGACGAAGCGGTCGGCTTCGACGCGCCCGCGCAGGCGTTCGTCGGCCAGGTCCGGGCGCACGGCATGAAGGCGCCGATCGAGAGCCACGGTCATCGCGCCAGCCCTCCGGCTTCGTCGACCAGCCGGTCGGCCATCTGCGACACGAAGAGGCTGCCCTTCACGGTGCGGCGCACGAGGACGTTGCGCAGGTCCGCCGGGTCGCGGCGACGCTCCAGAAGCTCCAGCCGTCCCATCGTGTCCAGCGCCCGGGTGACGACCGGCTTCGTCACCTTCAGCCGCTCGGCAAGGCCGCGCACCGTATGTGGGGGCGGCTCGAGATAGACGGTGAGGAGGATCGCGGTCTGGCGCGTCGTCAGGTCGGGCCCCGAATCATGTGCCTGCTTCAATGCGTTGCCGTGAAGCAGACGAAGCGCCTGCGCCGGCCGGATTTCGATACCCATCCTCGGTCCCCACCCCGAACCGGCCCTCGTTTCGGAGCCGGTTCGGTCACAGGACAGAGGAATTGAGGCTGTTTCAAGAGGACGGATAGCGCTCGCGCAGAACTTTCGCGAGCGCGCGGATCGCCTGCGCCTCGCCGCCGGCGGGTCCCGTCGGTCCGGCCTGCGGGCGCCAGCCGAACACGTCGAAATGCACCCAAGACTTCGCCTGCGAGACGAAGCCCTGAAGGAAGAGAGCGGCAGTCACCGAGCCGGCGAAGCCGTCGGTGGTGACGTTGTTGATGTCGGCGATCTTCGAGGCGAGATTCTTCGTGTAGGGCTTCCAGAGCGGCAGGCGCCAGAGCGGATCGTGCACGGCGACGCTGGCTTCCGTGATCGCTTCGGCCAGCGCCTCGTCGTCGGTGTAGAAGGGCGGCAGGTCGGGTCCCAGCGCGACGCGCGCGGCGCCCGTCAGCGTCGCCATGTCGACTAGAATCTCGGGCGCCTCCTCGTCGGCGAGTGACAGCGCGTCGGCGAGGATCAGCCGGCCTTCCGCATCCGTGTTGCCGATCTCGACCGTCTTGCCGTTGCGGCTCCTGAGGATGTCGCCGGGGCGGAAGGCGTTGCCGGCGATCGCGTTCTCGACGGCGGGGATCAGGACCCGCAGGCGCACCCGCAGCCCCTCGCCCATGACGATGCGCGCAAGGCCGAGGACGTTCGCGGCGCCGCCCATGTCCTTCTTCATCAGGAGCATGCCGGAGGCCGGCTTGATGTCGAGGCCGCCCGTATCGAAGGCGACGCCCTTGCCGACCAGCGTCACGCGCGGGGCGTCGGCCGGGCCCCATGTCATGTCGATGAGGCGCGGCGCAACGGCGCTCGCGCGGCCGACCGCATGGATCATCGGGAAGTTTTCGGCCAGCAGCGCATCGCCGCTGATCACCGAAAGGGCGGCGCCGAACTCGTCTGCCAGCGCGCGGGCGGCCGCCTCGATGCCGTCGGGTCCGAGATCGTTGGTCGGCGTGTTGATGAGGTCGCGCACCATCGCGACGGCGCCGGCATGAAGGCGGACCCGCGCCTCGTCGGCGCCCTCGGGCAGCGCCAGGCGGGCACCGTCCTCGGCGGGCTTGGAGCGGTAGCGGTCGAAACGATAGGCACCCATCAGGAAGCCCAGCGCGGCCAAGTCCGGGTCGAGCCCGTGACCGTCGGCGAGCGCCCAGTCCCCCGCCGGCAGGGCGGTCGCGAGGGCACCCGTCAGAAGCGCACGCTCGGCCGGGCTCGCGCCTGCGGCACCGAGGCCGAGCGCGGCGGAGCCGGGTGCGCCCTCAGGGCCGGGCGCTACGAGAACGCCACCTGCGCCCCCCTTCCAGCCCATCGCCTGCGCCCAGGACCCGAGCGGCGCGGGAAGGCCGCCGAGGTCGCCCTCCCCCACGGGATGAACGGGTCGGGCGTCGTGAGCGGCGGACAGGAGGCGGTCGGTCATCTCACTAAGGTCCTCGCGTGCGCTCCAGAGGATTAAGGGAGCGGTAAGGTTAACGATTTATGGCTGAGGCGACAGACTGCACAGCCGGATCGGGACCCATGCGCGCCTTCGAACCCACCAGCCGGCCCGAAGCCTCGCTCGAGGCAGGGGCCTACGCCCGCTCCGCGACCCATGCAAGGCGCCTTGCGCTGGCCGGTGGTTTCCTGACGCTGGCGCTTCTGGCCGGGTGCAACCAGACCTCGCGCATGCATACCGGCTCGATCGGCCCGTCCACCGCCTCCAGCACCTCGACGGCGCCGCGCGGCGAGCCCGCGCTCTCCGAGATGTCGGCCGAGCAACTCGCCAGCGCGGTGCGCGCCTATGGCGCGCGCTACGAGGGCAACCCGAAGGACAAGGCGAACGGCCTCGCCTTCGCTTCGGCGCTGCAGATGAACGGGCGCAACGAGCAGTCGCTCGCCGTGATGCGGCAGGTGGCGATCGCCCATCCCGACGATCGCGACGTGCTGGCGGCCTACGGCAAGGCCTTGGCGGCGGCCGGCGACCTGCCGAAGGCGCTGGAGACCGTGCGCCGGGCACAGACGCCGGACCGCCCGGACTGGCGCCTCCTGTCGGCCGAGGGTGCGATCCTCGACCAGCTCGGCCAGCCGGAGAAGGCGCGCGTCCTCTACGAGAAGGCGCTCGTCCTCGAACCGAACGAGCCGTCGATCCTGTCCAATCTCGGCATGTCCTATCTCCTGTCGAAGGACCTGCCGAAGTCCGAAACCTATCTGTCGCGCGCCGTAAAACTGCCGGGCGCGGATGCGCGCGTGCGCCAGAACCTCGCGCTGGTGATGGGCCTGCAGGGCCGGTTCGACGAGGCCGAGCGCACCGCCTCCGCCGTCCTCAGCCCCGACGAGGCCAAGGCCAACGTCGCCTACCTCCGCCAGATGCTGGCGCAGAAGAACACGTGGTCGGAACTCGCCGCGGAGGATCGCGGCTGAGCCGCTTTGCCCTTCGGTCGCAAAGGACGTAAAAGGCCCGCTCTTCGCAAGGAGGTGGGCCTTTCCGCTTTCGCGTTCAGCGCTGCATGATCTGGATGACGGCGGGGCCGATGATCACCGCGAACAGCACCGGCAGGAAGAACAGGATCATCGGTACGGTGAGCTTGGGCGGAAGGGCGGCGGCCTTCTTCTCGGCGGCCATCATGCGCGTGTCGCGGCTTTCCTGCGACATGGTGCGCAGCGCGACGCCGAGCGGCGTTCCGTAGCGCTCGGCCTGGATCAGCGCGGTGGAGACCGAGCGCACCGATTCCATGCCGGTGCGCGAGACGAGGTTCTCGTACGCCTGGCGGCGCTCGGGCAGATAGGACAGCTCGGCGCAGACCAGCACGAGTTCCTCCGCCAGTTCGATCGACTGGATGCCGATCTCGTCGGCGACGCGCCGGAAGGCGGCTTCGATCGAATTGCCCGATTCCACGCAGATCAGCAGAAGGTCGAGCGCGTCCGGCCAGGCGCGGCCGATCGACTGGCCGCGCTTGGACGCCCGGTTCTTCACGTAGAAGTTGGGCGCGTAGAAGCCGGCATAGGCGGCCAGGATGCAGACGAAGATCCGGACCGGCACCGTGTAATCGCCAAGGAGGCCGATGCCGAAGATGTAGAAGGCGGCAAGAAGACCGAAGACCAGCGGCAGCGCGACCCGGCAGAACAGGAAGAGCGTCGTCGCCCGCTGCGTGCGGAGGCCCGCGACCTTGAGCTTGGTGAGCGTCGCCTCGTCCATCAGGGCGTTGCGCAGGTCCAGCTTCTCGACGACGCGCGCGGCGAACGAGCGATCCTGCTCCTTGCGGAGCCCCTTGCCGCGCTTGTTGTCGCGCTCGCTCGCCATGCGCGCCCGCTCGCGCGCGCGCAGTTCGTCGCGCTCCAGCGCCACGGAGCGCATGCGCGTCTTCATCTCGCGCCCGCTCATCAGCGGCAGCGCGATCGACAGGAACGTGGCGAACACGGCGATGGCGACCAGAAGGCCGAGCGCGGCCTCGCTGGAAAGGCCGATGAGGCTGAGGACGGCGTCCATGGGCGCTGCACCTTCGAAAGAGGGACGGACGAAAGCGCCGGCCGGCAGGCCGCGTGCCTTGTCAGAAGTCGAAGTTGATCATGTTGCGCATGACCATGATGCCGATCGACATCCAGAAGCCGGCGCAGGCGAGGACGATGTTGCCCATCGACGTCGTGAACAGGATTCCGATGTAGTCGGGCGACGTGAGGTAGACGAGAAACCCGACGATGAACGGCAGGGCGCCGATGATCGCGCCGGACGCCTTCGCCTCCATCGACATCGCCTGGATCTTGCCCTTCATCCGCTTGCGATCGCGCAGAACCCGCGAGAGGTTGGACAGCGCCTCGCCGAGATTGCCGCCTGCCTGGCTCTGGATGGACACCACGATGGCGAAGAAGTTCGTCTCGGGCAGCGGCATGTTCTGGTAGAGCCGCTCCACCGCCTCGGTCATCGACAGGCCGATCTGCAACCCTTCCACGATGCGCGCGAATTCCGATCGGACGGGTTCGGGCGTCTCGGCCGCCACCATGCGCAGCGTGTCGTTCAGCGGCAGGCCGGAGCGGATGCCGCGCACCACGACGTCCACGGCGTTGGCGAACTCCTCGGTGAACTTCTTCTGCCGACGCTTGCGCATGAAGGACAGGAACCAGCGCGGCACGCCCAGACCACCGACGACGCCGAGCCCGGCGGCCAGAAGAAGCGGCGCGCCCATCACGAGCGTGATCAGCGCCATCACGAAGCCGAGCCCGATGCTGCCCAGCACGAACGCGCGCATCGAGAACTTCAGGCCCGCCTGGGTGATGCGCCGCTCGATCGGCACGTTGCGGGTGTGGCGATTGCGGGCCTTCTGCTTGCCGTCGAGCTCGTCCAGCGAACTCTGGATCGACTTGCGCCGCTTGGCGACCTCCTGCAGACGGTCGCGCGCGACGCGCTTGGCGTTCACCTCGCTTTCGCTCTGCTTGTAGAGGCCGAGCCGGCTGCGGGCGTTCTTCTCGGTCTGGAGCCTCGGCTCCAGGATCGCGTAGGTGAGCGCGCCGAGCGAGACGGAGACGAGAAGCGCGAAAAGAAGGCCGACGATCATTGCGGCCCCACACCCTTGACCTCGGCGGCGTCGAGCGCGCGGGCCAGCCGCTGCTCCTCGCCGTAGTAGCGCGCGCGATCCCAGAAGGCGGGACGGCCGACGCCGGTGGAACGGTGGTGGCCGAGGAGCTTGCCGCGCGAGTCCTCGCCGAGGATGTCGTAGACGAAGAGATCCTGCGTCGTGATGACGTCGCCTTCCATGCCCAGCACCTCGGTGATGTGGGTGATGCGGCGCGAGCCGTCGCGCAGGCGCGCGGCCTGCACGATGATGTCGATCGAGCCGGTGACGATCTCCTTCACCGTGCGCGAGGGAAGCGAGAAGCCGCCCATGGCGATCATGGATTCGATACGGTTGAGGCACTCGCGCGGGCTGTTGGAGTGGATCGTGCCCATCGACCCGTCGTGGCCCGTGTTCATCGCCTGCAGGAGATCGAAGACCTCGGGGCCGCGCACCTCGCCGACGATGATGCGCTCAGGTCGCATGCGCAGGCAGTTCTTTACGAGGTCGCGCATGGTGATCTCGCCCTCGCCCTCGATGTTGGGGGGGCGGGTTTCGAGGCGCACGACGTGGGGCTGCTGGAGCTGGAGTTCGGCCGAGTCCTCGCAGGTGATGATGCGCTCGTCCTCGTCGATGTAGCGCGTCAGGCAGTTGAGAAGCGTCGTCTTGCCCGAGCCAGTGCCACCCGAGATGACGACGTTGCACCGCACCCGGCCGATGATCTGGAGGATTTCGGCGCCCTCCGGCGAGATCGCGCCGAACGTGACGAGCTGGTCGAGGGTGAGCTTGTCCTTCTTGAACTTGCGGATCGTGAGCACCGTGCCGTCGATCGCGAGCGGGGGCGCGATGACGTTGACGCGGCTGCCGTCCGGCAGGCGCGCGTCGCAGATCGGCGAGGATTCGTCGACGCGCCGGCCGACCTGGGAGACGATGCGCTGGCAGATGTTGAGAAGCTGCTGGTTGTCGCGGAATCGCACGCCCGCTTCCTGCACCTTGCCGTTCACCTCGATGAAGGTCTGGCGCGCGCCGTTGACCATGATGTCGGCGATGTCGTCGCGCGCGAGCAGCGGCTCCAACGGGCCGTAGCCGAGGACGTCGTTGCAGATGTCGGAGAGAAGATCCTCCTGCTCCGCGATCGTCATCGCGAAGTTCTTGATCGCGATGATGTCGTTGACGATGTCGCGGATTTCCTCGCGCGCCGCCTCGGTCTCGAGGCGCGCGAGCTGGCTGAGGTCGATCGTGTCGATCAGCGCCGCGAAGACCTTGCTCTTCGTCTCGTAGTAGCTGTCGGGGCGGATCTTTGCCGAGGGCGGGGCGGCGGCGGCGGCCGGCTCCGGGGCGCGGCGCATCGGCGCCGGCGCGGATGCCGGGACCACGGGCGCGGAGACGGGCGCGCGGGACGCCGCGAGTGCGACGGCTGGCGCGGGAACCTTGGCGGGCGTATCGGGGCCGCGCTTTCCGAACATGTTCCCTCCGCGACTAACGACGGCGCATCAGGCCGAAGAGGCCCGAGCGCGTGGACTTCTGCGCGCGCTTGGCGGAACTGCGTCCCGTCACCGCATGCGCGATCTCGGCGAAGGCTTCCACCGAGGGGTGCTTGGGCTCGGCCTCGCAGACCATGCGCCCGGTATTGGCCGCCGCGCCGAACACGGCCGGGTCGAAGGCGATCGTGGCGAGCGGCGTGAGGCCGAGCGGCTCGGAAAACTCGGCGATGTCGATCTCGGGCCGCCTGGGCATGGCCGTCTGGTTGAGCACGAGGCGCGGCGGCGCATCATTGGGGCGCAACCGCTTCAGGGTCTCGACGAGGTTCTTGGCATTGCGAAGGTTGGCGAGATCGGGCGTCGCCACGATCACGATCTCGTCGATCCGCTGGAGGACGTCGCGCGTCCAGTCGTTCCAGGAGTGGGGCAGGTCGAGCACCACCGACGGCGTGACGCGCTGGGCCGCCTCGATCAGCGGCGTGAAGGCCTCGGTCGAGAAATCGTAGGTCCGATCCAGCGTGGAGGGGGCGGCGAGCAGCGACAGGTGGTCGGCGCACTTGGCGAGGAGACGGTCGAGGAACACGTCGTCCAGGCGGTCGGCGGAGAACACGGCCTCGGCGATGCCCTGCGGCGGGTCCTTGTCGAAGTTGATGTTGGCGGTGCCGAAGGCGAGGTCGAAATCGGCGAGGATCACGTCGGAGGAGAACAGCTTGGCGATCGACCAGGCAACGTTGTGCGACACGGTGGAGGCGCCGACGCCGCCCTTGGCCCCGACGAAGCCGACCGAGCGACCCAGCGGCGCCGCGTCCGGAGCGGCGAAGAGCTGCGAGACGAGACCGATGAACTCGGCAAGCGTCAGCGGGGCGAGGACATATTCCGAAATCCCGCGACGCGTCAGCTCGCGATAGAGCGAGACGTCGTTGCAGTGACCGACCACCACGACCTTGGAGCCGGGATCGCAGACGTCGGCCAGCGTGTCGAGTTCGGCCAGGAGTTCGGCGGGGCCGAACTGCGATTCCAGGATCACGAGATTGGGCGTCGGGGCCGAGGCATAGTGCTCGGCCGCCGCGCGGATGCCGCCTGTATGGACGCGCAGATGCGCCTTGGCCATGCGCCGATCGGAGCCGGCCGCCTCGATCGCGCCGGCGACCTCCGGCGTCTCGCAGAAGGCCTGGATCGAGATGCGCGGAATCGGGCGGAGCGCCTCGAGCCGTTCGCGCAGCGTCTCGTCGTCGAGATGGTAGGCCGTCTCGGATGGGGACAGGAGCGACATGGCGTTTCGCCTTCCTACCAGCTGTAGTTCGATTCGGTATTGCTGCGCTCGGAGGCCGTCGACCGACCCTGTCGATAGTCGCCGATCACCGTGGTGCGGCGTTCGGCATCGATCTCGCTCATGCCGCGGGGCCCGAGAAGATCGCGCGGGTCCGAGATCTGCGCGGCGAGGTTGGCCTGCGAGGCGCAGCCGAAGTTCTCGTAGTTGCGGTTCTGATAGGTGTCGCCGAGGTCGGACGGCCACTGGCCGCACGGGTGGTCGAGGCCCGCGGAAAGGCCGGTGTAGGACAGCCGGATCGGATAGGCCTCGTCGCCGCCCGCGACCTCGTAGGACGAGAACACGATGCGCGAACGCGGCACGCCCTCGCGATGGAGGGCGCGCAGCATGTCCCTTGCGACCAGCGAGGCGGCCGCGGCGTTGCGCGTGCGCACCGGGACCTGGACGCTGATCGCGGCGGCGCGCGACGCCCGGAAGCGGTTGGCAAAGCTCTGCACGCGGGTCAGGTCGGCGTGGGTCAGGCGCGTGTCGGCCGCGGAGGGCAGGATGTCGAGGTTCTGCGTCGCATCGCCGACGATGATCGGATGCCGCGCCCGGTAGTCGTCGGGGACGAAGTTCAGCGAGGCGTCCGGCCTTTCGGCGCAGCCGGCGAAGGCAAGGGTCGCCAGGATCAGGCCGGCCGTGGCGAAGCGGCGGGCGGCGGGGGCATTCGCGAGCGCGCTCATTTGTAGATGTATCCAACAGTGCCGTGGTAGCGGCCGGACGGAAGGGCGGTTTCGGACTGGCCGTAGACGCGGTTGATCCGGCCGAGGAGATTGCCGGAGCCATCCGAGGTGAAGGCGAGATTGTCGTCGGGCCGGGCGAGATCCTGCCGCGCGACGGGCCGCACGAGGTAGGGCGTGACGATCACGACGAGCTCGGTCTCGTAGCGCTGGAAGTCGCGCGAGCGGAACAGGGTGCCGAGGATCGGGATCTTGGACAGGCCGGGATAGCCGGAAATGACTTGGCGCATCTCGTCGCGCACGAGACCAGCGATCACCATCGAGCCGCCGGACGGAAGCTCGACCGTGGTGTCGGCGAGGCGCTTGCGGATTCCGACGAGATTGACGCCCGGCGCAAGGCCACCCGGAATGGCGTAGGGCGACTCGAACGTCGGCTCCGACACGGCCGTGCGAATCTTCAGGCTGATGCGTCCCGGCGACAGAACCACCGGCGTGAAGTCGAGGCCGATGCCGTAGTCGATTTCCTTGTGTTCGTAGTCCACCGATCCGGGTTCGTTGTCGAAACCGATGATCGCGCCGTTCTGCCCGAGGATGGGCGTGCGTCTTGGAGCCTTTTCCGACTTGCCGCTGGCGACGGAGAATTCACCGCCGACCTTGAACGAGGCGCTCTCGCCGGAGATCGCGGTCAGGCTCGGTTCGGCGAGCGTGCGCATCACGCCGGCCTGCTCCATGGCGCGCAGCTGCGCGGAGATACCGTTGTCGCTGTTGCCACCGTTGAAGAGGTCGGCTCCGGCCGAAGAGATCGCCTTGCCGAGGCCGAACGGGTTGGAACTGGCCGCCGCGAACGCGATGCCATCGGACGATGCGACGCCGATCCCATCAATGCCGAGCTGCTTGACGACCGAGCGCTGGACCTCGGCGACGGTCACCTTCAGCGTGACCTGGTCCTCGCCCTGGATCTGGAGAAGGTTGACGATCTGGCTGCGCTGGATGGTCGGATTGATCTGCGAGACCGCGCCGAAGGCGGCGCCACCGGCACCCGTGCTCCCGCCGGCCGTCGTCGTCTGGACGAACTGACCCGTGGTCGCCTCGCCGCCCCGCGTGAAGATGGTCGCAAGGTCCACCGCACGGGCGGCGTCCTGCGCGTTCTCCACCGTCCCGGTCAGGATGACGTTGTCGTTCAGCATCTCCGCCTTGACGTCGGCGGTCGGGATGAAGCGGCGGATGGTGGCGGCAAGCCCATCGATGTCGCGCTCGATCTTGAGATCGAGGACCGCGATCTCGCGGCCTGCGGCGTCGAAGACGAAGATGTTGGTCTGACCGACCGCCTTGCCGAAGAGGTAGATGCGGCGCGCGGTACGCGTGACCGCATCGGCGACGGACGGATCGGCCACCACGATGTCATGCGCGTCGCGCGGCAGGTCCACGACCTTGGACTTGTTGAGCCCGAGGGGGATCGTCTGGTTCAGGCGGCTGACGGAGATGATCGCGTCGTTCGAGGCGGCCAGCGCCGCTTCGGGAAGGCCCACGGCGATGACGGCCAGCGCGAGGTGGGCCAGGGGACGCAGGATGCGGTCGGCCATGGTCAGTTCCCCGTGGTCAGGTTGGTCGTCTTGCCGTAGCGGACGAGGCGGATCTCGGTGTTGGTGGGCCGCTTCTGCTGGTCGAGCAGGAAGGCCGCGTAGCCGGGCGAGCCGGGCACGGAATCGGCCAGCGAGCGCAGCGACAGGACGAGCCGTTCGGCCATGCGCTGGGCGGCGGTCAGCGCCTCGGCCTGCGCGGCGTCGACCTCGAGCGTGGCGGTGGTGCCGACGACGACGCGCTCGCCCTCCTTCTCTTCCACCGACTGGTCGATGGCCAGAACGCGCAGGTTCTTGAGGACGGTCTGGGTGTCGTAGCTCGGCGGCTGGCCATCGACGGACGGCCGGGCGCGTGTCATGATGACGTCGACATGGTCGTTGGGCAGGATGAAGCCGCCGGCCGACGTGTCGGGCGCGATCTGGACCGCGACCGCGCGGCTGCCCGACGGCAGGATCGCCGACATGAACCCGCGGTCGGAACGGATCAGCTTGGCTTCGCGGATCGGCTCGCCGGCGAAGAAGCGCTGGCGGGCGATGGTGCCCTTCAGTTCGGTGATGGCGTCGGGTCTGCTGTCGCGGCGGATCAGCGTCGCGGAAACGCCGTCCTCGGGCCATTTCATCCAGTCGAGGGCGCCTTCGGTGCCTGCCCCCATGCCGATATCGTGCGAGGCGACGAGCACCTCGACGAGTTTGATCGGAGGCTGTACCGGCTGGGTGGATATGATGATCGGTTCGGGTGCAGGGCCACCGAGGTGCAATGCGAGGAACCCGGCGCCGATCGCCGCCACGGCTGCCACGCCGAAGATCGCCAAGCGCGAAGCCTGCATCCTCTCAACTCCTCCTGCGGTCCTTTGGAAATCGACCGATGAGGCGTTATGGAGGATAAATCCTCAAGGCATGGTTAACGCTTTGCTGACGCGGTTCACGCTGCGTCAATAATGATGAACGCCTGACCTCAGGCGGGAAGCGACGCCAGCATGGTAGGGACCATGGCCAGTCCCGCGGCCCCGATCGCGACGCCGTAGGGGATGCCGGTATCGGACCGAAGAAGACGATCCACCGGAGCCAGTCCCGTGGTCGGCGACAGGATGGACCGGACGGCGAGGAAGGCAAGCGTCAGGACGCCGCCGAGGATCGAGGTCCACAGCGCGAAGGATGCGAGCTCGGGCGTCGGTCCGAGCCACAGGGCCACGGCCGAGATCAGCTTGGCATCACCCCCGCCCATCCAGCCGGCGGCGAAACAGCCGAAGGTGATGGCGAGAACGCCCGAACCCGCCGCCAGATGAAGCAGGAAGACCGTGGGGGTGAAGCCTGCCGCCAGGCCGAACAGAAAAAACGCCGCCGCAAGCGCGACGACGAGGCGATTGGCGATCGTCATGCTGGCAAGATCGGTCGCGGCTGCCGCGATCATGACCCCAGCGAAAACCAGAACCAGCAGGGACGCCATGATGCCGGATCCTTCTTCCGAAAAAAGGCAAGGCCGCGGACGCGGCCTCGCCTTGCTCGACGGTTATCAGGGAACAGCAGTGCCGAACTTGCCGGCGATGTTGCTGAAGGTCGTGCCCAGCTTGGTGCCGAGCGTGGTGGCGCCGGTGATGATGGCAACGCCGACGAGCGCGGCGATCAGGCCGTACTCGATGGCGGTCGCGCCGGACTCGTTCTTGCGAAAACGCCTGATGAGCTTGAACATGGAAACTCCTGCCCGTTCGTTGGAAACCTGTCCCGACGACCCGATATCGTCCGTCGTTCGGTAAGCTCCAAATTACAGAGGAGCGTTTGCCGCTCGCTTAAGGAACAGACCTAATCAAAGGTTAAGACACGAACCCGCATCACAAGGTGAATGATTGGCAAACGCCGTCCTGCAACGTTCCCTTAAGCATCCGCGCATTAAGGATGGGGGCCGGCATCGTGCGCCCGGCGGAGTTTGTTCGATGCGTCTCCTTGTTCTCGCAGCGGTCCTCGCTCTCGGTGCCCCTTCGCTCGCCCAGGCGGGAAGCCCGGACGGGCTGACCGTGCCGATCGACCAGGCGCGCATCCTGCGCATCCCGCGCCAGGCCGGCAGCGTGATCATCGGCAATCCGTCGATCGCCGACATCACGATCCACGACGCCCGCACGCTGGTGATGACCGGACGCTCCTACGGCATCACCAATCTCGTCGTCCTCGATACGGCTGGCGAAGTGATGCTCGACGACAGCGTGGTCGTGTCGGCCGCCGAGGATCACTCGCTTCGCGTCTACCGCCAGGGATCACGGCAGACCTTCTCCTGCGCACCGACCTGCGAACCAAAGGTCGCGATCGGCGACGATACGGGCGCGTTCGGCAGTGCCGTGGCGCAGGTCCAGGGCCACGACGGTCTCTCCCAGCCGAGCAACTGACGGCAGCAACGCCCCTCCTCCCCTCTGCGCCGCTTTCATGACAGAAAGAGCGACATCGAGAGGAGAACCAGCTTGCCCCGCGCCATCCTGATCGTGCTCGACAGTTTCGGAATCGGCGGCGCGCCGGACGCGGCAGCCTATGGCGACGCAGGGGCCGACACGTTCGGCCATATCCGCGAGGCCGCCTCGAACGGAAAGGCCGACCGCGCCGGGCTGCGGCAGGGCCCGCTCCGCCTGCCGTTCCTGGAGCGCCTCGGACTCCTCGCCGCCGCCGGGCTCGACGGCGGCCCGGCCCCGCAGGGCCTTTTCGGCGTTGCCGAGGAAACCAGCCGCGGCAAGGACACGCCGTCCGGGCACTGGGAGATCGCGGGCGTGCCGGTGCCGTTCGACTGGGGTTACTTTCCGCGCACGGAGCCCTGCTTTCCGCCTCCGCTGGTCGCCGCCATCGTCGAGGAAGCGGGCCTGCCGGGGATCCTCGGAGACCGTCACGCATCCGGCACCGAGATCATCGAGGCCGAGGGGGAAGCGAGCATCCGCACGGGAAAGCCGATCTTCTACACCTCGGCCGACAGCGTCCTCCAGATCGCCGCGCACGAGGAGGCGTTCGGGCTCGACCGCCTCTACGCCCTGTGCGAGATCGCCCGCCGCCATGTCGACGCGCTCACCATCGGCCGCGTGATCGCCCGCCCCTTCGTCGGCCGCGACGCCTCAAGCTTCCGGCGCACGGCCAACCGGCGCGACTACGCCGTGCCGCCGCCCGAGCCGACCGTGCTCGACCGGGCGATCGCGGCCGGCGGCCGCGTCATCGCGATCGGCAAGATCGGCGACATCTTCGCCCATCGCGGCATCAGCGAGGTGCGCAAGGGCGACGGCAACATGGCGCTGTTCGACAGGCTTCTCGGCGCGGTGGACGATGCCGGAGACGGCGATCTCGTGTTCGCGAACTTCGTCGATTTCGACACCCTGCACGGACACCGGCGCGACGTGGCGGGCTATGCCGCCGAGCTCGAGGCCTTCGACGCGCGCCTGCCCGAGCTCGACGCGCGCCTCAAGCCCGGCGACCTCGTGATCCTTACGGCCGACCACGGCTGCGACCCGACCTTTCCCGGCACCGACCACACGCGCGAGCGCGTGCCCGTCCTCGGGTTCGGCCCCGGCATCGCCCCGTCGGCGATCGGCCTGCGCCCGACCTTCGCCGACATCGGGGAAAGCGTCGCGGCCCATCTCGGGCTCGCGCCCGGGCCGCACGGAACGAGCTTTCTCTAAGCGCCGGCTTGCGTGATCTTGGCGGCGGCGTCGCCAGGCACTACACGCTCTGCCACGACATCAGCCGAAGGAACTGCCCGCATGGACGGCGTCACCGTGATCGATCATCCGCTGGTCCAGCACAAGCTGACCCTGATGCGCAAGCAGGAGACCTCGACGGCAAGCTTCCGTCGCCTCCTGCGCGAGATCTCGACCCTTCTCTGCTACGAGGTGACGCGCGACCTCGACATCACGACGATCGACATCGAAACGCCGATGGGGCCGATGTCGGCGCCGATCCTCGAGGGCAAGAAGCTCGTCTTCGCCTCCATCCTGCGTGCCGGCAACGGGCTCCTCGAGGGCATGCTCGACCTCGTGCCGGCAGCGCGCGTCGCCCATGTCGGCCTCTACCGGGACCACGAGACCCTCCAGCCGGTCGAATACTACTTCAAGGCGCCCGACGATCTCGGGAACCGGCTGATCATCGTCGTCGACCCGATGCTGGCCACCGCCAATTCGGCGGTC
This sequence comes from Aureimonas sp. Leaf324, assembly GCF_001423245.1. Taxonomy (GTDB): domain Bacteria; phylum Pseudomonadota; class Alphaproteobacteria; order Rhizobiales; family Rhizobiaceae; genus Aureimonas. The sequence continues at coordinate 120,007 of NZ_LMOH01000028.1, read as the reverse complement.
GCGGCGATGGACATGTTGAAGAACCGCGGTGCGCGCAACATCCGCTTCCTCTGCCTCCTTGCCGCCCCGGAAGGCATCCGCCGCTTCCGCGACGCCCATCCCGACATTCCCGTCTTCACCGCCTCGATCGACCAGGGGCTGAACGAGAAGGGCTACATCATCCCCGGCCTCGGCGACGCGGGCGACCGGATGTACGGCACGAAGTAGGGAGCAGCGCTCGCACGCGGGCCCGGCGCGCCCTAACGGTTTGGCAACCCGGTTCCGTCAGGCTGGCGGCAGTGCGCCCCTTCGGCGCGCCTGCCCCGGATGCCGGCCGATGACGAAGCTCCTCCCCCTCCTGATCGGCGCCACGGCCGTCGCGCTGGTCTTCCCCTCCGCCTTCGAGCGCTACCGGGCGAGCCTCGTGTCCGAGGGCGAGGTCGAGCGCCTGGAGCCGCCGGTCGCGGTGGTGGAGGCCGCCGTGCCTCGCCCAAGCGGCCGGATGGTTCGGCTTCCCGCCGGCGCCGACGGCCATTTCCGCGTCGAGGCGCGCTTCGACGGCCGGAACGAGGAGGTCATGGTCGACACGGGCGCGACCTATGTCGCGCTCGGGCAGGAGACCGCGCGCCGGCTCGGCGTCTGGGTCGACCCGTCGGACTTCGTGCATCGCGCCCAGACCGCACAGGGAACCGTGCGCGCCGCGCTCGCCAAGGTCCGCCATCTGTCGATCGGTCCGGTGGAGGCCGCCGATGTCGATGTCATGGTGCTCGAAGGCCAGGGCCCCGGCGTGACGCTTCTCGGCATGAGCTTCCTGAAGCGCCTGTCGCGGTTCGAGGTCGCCGACGGCCGGCTGACGCTGGTCCAGTAGCCAAATCACCATCGGACGGGTTGCCCCGCCGGTCCTGCCGGGAAACACTCCCCTCGCTGATTTGGGGAGACATTCCATGATGAAACGATTTGCAACGACGGGCCTCGCCTTGGCCGCGGTCTCGGCCCTGGTGGCGGCGCTGCCGGCGCGGGCCGCCGACAGTCCGCACGGCGGCGAGCGCATCGGGACCGTCTCGCAGATCTACGACGGCAAGCTCCTGCCGGACGAAGCGGTTGCCACCTTCCGCAACATCGACCGCCTCTTCCCGACGCGCACGATCCGGGCGGGCGGCACGGTGCGCGAGCTGCGGCCGGCCGAGAAGCCGCTCGGCGAGGTCAGCTTCCGCTCGGGCGAGGAGACCTACGACCTCTACGACGTCCTGGCGCTCGACAGCTTCACCGCGATGATCGTTCTGAAGGACGGCAAGGTCGCCTACGAGACCTATCAGCGCGGCAACACGCCCGAAACGCGCTGGATGTCGATGTCGGTCGCCAAGTCGATCACCTCGACGCTCGCCGCGATCGCGATCAAGGAGGGCAAGCTCTCCGGCCTCGACGCGCCGGTCACCCAATATGTCGAGGCGCTGAAGGGCAGCGCCTACGAGGGCGTCACCTTGCGTGACATCCTGATGATGAGCTCGGGCGTGCGCTGGAACGAGACCTACACCGACCCCGCCTCCGACCGCCGCGCCCTCCTGAAGGCGCAGATCTCGCAGGAGCCGGGCTCGGCGATGAAGCTGATGGCGAGCCTGCCGCGCGCCGCCGAGCCCGGCACGGTCAACACCTACTCGACCGGCGAGACGCAGGTGCTTGGCGAGATCGTGCGCGGCGCGGTCGGCAAGCCGCTCGCAGACTACCTCTCCGAGAAGATCTGGGTGCCCTACGGCATGGAGGCCGACGCCAACTGGTGGCTGGATTCCCCGGACGGCCACGAGATCGGCGGCTCCGGCCTCTCGGCGACCCTTCGCGACTTCGCGCGCTTCGGCCAGTTCTTCCTGGAGAACGGGGTGATCGGCGGCGCCTCCATCCTGCCGGACGGCTGGGTGAGGGCGGCCGCGGGGCCGACGACCCTCAAGGACGGCTCGAAGCTCGACTACGGCTACATGTGGTGGACCGGCTGGACCGAGCCCTCGATCGCCGACGGGGCGTTCGCCGCGATCGGGATCCAGGGCCAGAACATCTACATCAACCCGAAGCGCAACGTCGTCATCGTCACCTTCGGCGCGCAGCCCAAGCCCACCGGCAAGGAGCCGGTGGACCCGCTGGTCTTCTTCGACGCGGTCGCCGCCGCGCTCGACTAGTCGCGCGCCGAAACCACGGCTGAAGGGTTGAGGACCGCCGCCGGGTCGAGCGCCCGGCGGATCGAGCGCATGAGCTGGCGCTCAACGGGCGAGCGAAGCGCGTCGGCAAGCGCGATCTTGGCCTGCCCGAGCCCATGCTCGGCGGCAAAGCTGCCGCCCATCTCGGTCGCCAGCCCTGCGACGGCGAGCCCGAGCTCCTGCGCCGTGCCGCCAAAGTCGGCGGCCCCCTCCGGCGGCGACAGGTTGTAGTGGATGTTGCCGTCGGCGAGATGCCCGAACGGATTGATCCGCACGCCGGACAGGATGGCCTCGCACCGCGCGCCTGCCGCCGCCACGAACTCGGCGATCCGGCCGGGCGGCACGGCGACGTCGTGCTTGAGCTGAGCACCCTCGAGCCGCTGGCCCTCCGGCTGCTCCTCGCGCAGCCGCCAGAAGGCGCCGCGCTGCGCGTCCGAGGCGGCGATCGTTCCATCCAGCACGAGGCCCTCCTCCATGCCCCATTCGAGCATCGCGGTGAGGATGTCCTCGAGCGGCATCCGCTCCGAGGCGCTGGCGATCTCGACGAGGAGATAGGTGCCGCCGCGCGTCTCGAGCGGATAGCCGAGCGAGGTCACGTGGCGCAGCGCGAGGTCGAGACCGAGCTCGCAGAAGAATTCGAGCCCCGTCAGCACCTCGCCGGCCTCGGCGCGAAGCCGCGTGCCGAAGGTGACAGCCGCCGCCTCGTCCAGCAGGACGAGGAGCGCGGTCGCGCGCTGGCGGGGCGCGGGATGCAGCTTCAGGACGGCCCGCGTGACGACCCCGAGTGTCCCTTCCGAGCCGCAGAAGAGGCGGCGAAGCTGGTAGCCCGCATTGTCCTTCTGGACGGCGCGCATGCCGTTCCAGACCGTGCCGTCGGCGAGCACCACTTCGAGGCCGAGGACCAGATCCTGCATCATCCCGAAACGGAAGGCGTGGCTGCCCCCGGCATTGGTGCCGATCAGCCCGCCCACCTGCGCGCTGCCTTCGGCGCCCAGATGCATCGGGAACATCAGGCCGGACCCGTCGAGACGATCGTGCAGCACCTGCAGCACCAGCCCCGCCTCGACCTCGATCGAACCCGAGGCCGCATCGGGCGCGCCGCAACCGTTCATGCGCCCGAGCGACAGGATCACCCCGCCGGGGCTGCCCAGCACCGCGCCGCCGCACAGGCCCGTGTTGCCCCCTTGCGGCACGACGGCGACGCCGGCGGCATGCGCCGCCGCCAGAACCGCCGAGACCTCGGCGGTAGAGGCGGGCCGTGCGACGCCGAGCGGCGGCGCCCCGTATCGGTCCAGCCAGTCCCGCTGAAAGGGCCCGGCTTCGGCCGCCGGCATCCACCCCTTGGGCCCAAGGATCTCCGCCAGACGCTCCGCCAGTTCCGTCATGCCCGTCCCGCTCCTCACCTCGATCGGACGACCTGTAGAGGCGGGAGGGGGCCGAGCACAACCGCCACGGCCGTCCGGCCGTCAGGCAGACGGGCGCTCCGGCGGATGGTCGAGGGCGTGGAGGATGCCGCGCAGTTCGGCAAGGCCCCGCATGCGCCCCGTCGCGGGATAGCCGGGCGTCACATCCTTGTGGAGGTCGTCGAGCATCCGGTGCCCGTGGTCGGACCGGAAGACGATGGTCGCGCCCTTGTCGCGGCGGCGGTCCTCGGCGACGAGTTCCTTGAGGACGGCGACCATGTCGACGTCGCCCTCGAGATGGGCCGATTCGTGGAACGTGCGCGGGTCCGTCTCGCGCTTGGTGGCGCGCAGATGGGCGAAGTGGATGCGCGACGCGAAGCGGCGGGCGATCGCCGGCAGGTCGTTGTCGGCGCGCACCCCGAGGCTTCCCGTGCAGAAGCACATGCCGTTGGCGGCGGACGGCACGGCCTCAAAGAGCGCGGCGTAGTCGTCCTCCGTCGAGGCAACGCGCGGCAGGCCGAAGAGCGGGCGCGGCGGATCGTCGGGGTGCAGCGTCAGCTTGACGCCCAAGGTTTCGGCTGCCGGCGTCACCGCCTCCAGAAACTCGACGAGGTGCCGGCGCAGGCGCGCGGCGTCGACATCGCGATACTGATCGAGCTTGTCGCGGAAGGCCGGGATGGTCATCGGCTCGGTGGTCGAGCCCGGCAGCGCGCTCGCGATGTTGCGCGTGAGATCGGCGACCTCGCCCTCGCCCATCGCCTCGAAGCGCGCGCGGGCCCGCGCCTGCTCCTCCGGCGTGTAGTCGCGCTCGGCACCCTGCCGCTGGAGGATGTGCAACTCGAACGCGGCAAAGGTCTCGAAGTCGAAGCGCATCGCCGTCGCGCCGGTGTCGGTCACGAAGTCGAGGTCGGTGCGGCACCAGTCCACCACCGGCATGAAGTTGTAGCAGACCGTGCCGATGCCGGCCTTCGCAACGCTTTCGAGACTGGCGATCCAGGCCTCGATCTCGGATCTGGCGGCGCCCCCGGTGCGCTTCACGGCGTCCGGGATCGGGATGCTTTCCACCACCGACCAGGCGAGCGGCGTGCGGCCGGGCGGCGTCGTCTCGATCAGATCGCGTCGCGCTTCGACCGCCTCACGCGTCCACACCTTGCCGATCGGCATCTCGTGCAGCGCCGAGACGACATCGGTCGCCCCCACCTGCCGGACCTCGTCCAGCGTCACGCTGGCCTTCGGTCCGAACCATCTCCATCCTTGGCGCATCGATACTCCCCCTCGTCCGGCGCGGGTGCCGGCAGTCCTCAAATGAAATAGTCGGGATGGCGGCTGCGGATCTCGGCGACATCGGGAATGACGGCGCCGAGGTGTCCCTCCATCGCGTGCCGCGCTCCCCGGGCGTCGTTCGCGGCGATCCGCGCCACGATCGTCTCGTGCTCGACGATCACCTGCTCGGCCCGGCCGAGGATCGGCAGCGTCAGGCGGCGCGCGCGGTCGAGTTGGACCTTGGCCTGCGTCACCAGTGCCCAGATGCCGGGATGGCCGGCGAGATCGGCGATGGCCGCGTGAAAGGCCTCGTCGGCCTCGTGGAACCCGTCGTTGTCGCCCGCCGCCGCGCAGGCCTTCTGCCGCCGAACGAGACGCTCCAGCGACCCGAGACGACCCGCCTCTGCCCGCTCGGCGGCCTTCTCGACTGTGACGCCTTCCAGCGCCTTGCGGATCAGCACCGCCTCCGGGATCGCCGCGACGGGCACGCGGGAGACGAAGGTTCCGGCCTGCGGCCGCACGTCGACGAGGCCGATTTCCGACAGACGGGTGAGAGCTTCGCGGACCGGCGTCCGGCTGACGCCGAACCGTTCCACCAGCCCGCGGTCGGCGAGCGGCGTGCCCGGCGGAAGTCGAGCCGCCACGATGTCCGCCCGCAGGGTCTCGAAGACCTGCGTCGCCGACGTGACCCGGCGCGCCGGGCGCACCGCGGCGGGGCCTCCGCGACCAAGGGCGGACGGCGCATCAGACATCGGAAGACGCGGCAACGGACAAGCTCATACTGGCATACTAGTATGCCAGTATGAGCTTGAGAAGTCGTCCGTCAGCCCAACCGATCGATGGCGCCGGAGCGTGGACGGCGGTAGCGCGCCGCATTCTCGCGAAACGGCACGAGCTGGGCGTCGAGCGCCGCCTGAAACGCCGGGCGCGCCTCGTGACGGGCGACATAGGCGATGAGCGACGGGAACGCCTGCAGGTCGACCTCTTCCGCATCGCGCAGAACGGCGGTCATCATCAGGTCGGCAACCGTGAAGCGCTCGCCGACCAGAAACGGAGCGTCGCCGAGCGTCCCGGCCAAGCGCCCGAGGCGCTCGGCGAGAAGCGCCGACACGTCGGGCTCGACCGCGGCGGCCGCCGCCTTGTCCTTGGTGAAGAACCGGAGCATGGCCATCATGGCGATCGGCTTCTCGATCGTATCGAGCGCGGCGAAGGTCCAGGAGAGACAGGCGTCGCGCTCCGCCTCGTCCGCCGGCAGAAGCGCGTCGCTCGTCTCCGCGATGCGCCAGACGCAGGCGCCCGTCTCGAAGAGCGTCTGCCCGCCGACCGTCATGGCGGGCACCTGCCCGAAGGGCTGCCGCTGGAGATTGGCGGGCCCGCGCTGCGCCCCCTGCGCCACGAGGTCGACCTCGTAGGGCAATCCGGCTTCTTCGAGCGCCCAGCGCAGCCGCAGGTCGCGCACGTGCCCCTCAGCGAACCGCGGCACCCAGTCATAGGCAGTGATGCGGATCGGACCGCGGCGAAAGGCTTCGGCGTCCATGCGGGATCATCCTCGGGTGGCGGCAGCGGCCGCGAGGATGGAACAGCGACGTCGCCGCGACAACCGGCTCCAAGACGCGGCGTCCGGGCACCCGGCGCTCGGCGGGTGCCTCCCGAGCCGTGCCCGGCGGCGGGCGGCTCGCCCCGCCGTCGTCAGGACTGCGGTTCGAACTCCTCCGGGGCGAACTCGTAGGCTTCGCCGCAGAACTCGCAGGTCACCTGAATGCGGCCGTCTTGCGTGCTGTGGGCGAGATCGTCGGCCGAGAAGCCCTGAAGCACGCCGCGGATCTTCTCGCGATTGCACGAGCAGTCGTCGCGCACCGGTGTCGCCGGGAAGACGCGCACGCCCCGTTCGTGGAACAGGCGGAACAGGAGACGCTCGACCCCGACATCGGGATCGGCGAGCTCCGACGGCTCGACGGTGCCGACCAGCGCCTGCACCTCGGTCCAGGCGTCGTCCTCGTCGTAGATCTCGACCTCCGCTCCCTCCGGGGCGTCGCCGCCCGGCAGGTCGACCATGCGCATCCGTTCGGGCGCTTCGGGCAGAAACTGCGCGATGAGGCCGCCAGCGCGCCACCCTTGCAGGAAACCGCCGCCGTCCTGCCGGCGCGCGATGCGCGCGACGGCCAGACGAACCGTGGTCGGGATCTGCTCGGACTGGCGAAAATAGGTTTCCGCCACCGCTTCCAGCGAGGCGCCGGACAATTCGACGATGCCTTGGTAGCGCTGCATGTGCGGGCCCTGGTCGATCGTCAGCGCGAGAACGCCGTTGCCGAGGAGCTCGGTCGATTCGACGCGCTTCGCCTCGATCGCCTCGGCGAGGCGATCGGCATCGAAGCGGGCATAGGCCCGCACGCTCGACGGCATGGTGAAGTCCACCACGAGGAGATCGACCGGCCCGTCAGTCTGCGTCTGCGCGATGAACTTGCCGTCGAACTTCAGCGAAGTGCCGAGAAGGACGGTCAGGACGATCATCTCGGCCAGAAGCCGGGCGACCGGCTCGGGATAGTCGTGGCGCGCGAGGATCGCGTCGACCATCGAGCCGAGCTGCACCGCGCGGCCGCGCGCGTCGAGCGCCTCGACCGCGAACGGCACCACCGCATCGTCGCCGGCAAAGCCGAATTCGCCGAGTTCGGGGCTATGGTCAGCCATGCGCGGCCACCTCGCCGAAAGCCCAGGCCAGGATCGACTTCTGCGCGTGGAGTCGGTTCTCGGCCTCGTCGAACACCACCGACTGCGGCCCGTCGATCACTTCGTCGGTCACCTCCTCGCCGCGGTGGGCGGGCAGGCAGTGCATGAAGAGCGCCTGCGGGTTGGCGCGGGTCATCAGTGCCGCATTGACCTGATAGGGCATGAAGACGTTGTGGCCGCGCGCCTCGGCCTCGCGCCCCATCGAGACCCAGGTGTCGGTGACGACGCAGTCGGCGCCCGAAACGGCCTCTTCGGCGTCGCGCGTGAGGTGCAGGCGCGTTCCGGCGGCGCGCGCGCGCTCGACATAGCGCGGGTCGGGGTCGGAACCCTCAGGGGTCGCGATGCGCAGCGAGAAGTCGAAGGCGCCCGCCGCCTCAATCAGCGAATTGAGGACATTGTTGCCGTCGCCGGTCCACGCGAAAGTCCGACCCTTCACCGGCCCGCGATGCTCCTCGAAGGTGAGGAGATCGGCCATGATCTGGCAGGGATGCGTGTCGTCGGTTAAAGCGTTAATCACCGGCACGGTCGCGGCCTCGGCCATTTCCAGAAGGCGGGCGTGCTCGGTGGTGCGGATCATGATCGCGTCGACGTAGCGCGACAGGACGCGCGCCGTGTCGGCGATCGTCTCGGCGCGGCCGAGCTGCATTTCCGAGCCCGACAGGAACAGCGTCTCGCCGCCGAGCTGGCGCATGGCGACGTCGAACGACACGCGGGTGCGCGTTGAGGGCTTCTCAAAGATCATGGCCAGCACCCGCCCGTCGAGCGGCTTCGGCCCGGCGCGGCCGAGCGCCTTGCGCTCGCCGGCATCGTCGAGGATGGCGCGCAGGTCACCCTGCGACATGGCCGACAGGTCGAGGAAGTGCCGGGGGTGCTGGATCGAAGCGTTCATGCTGCGGAGCTTTCGCTGGAGCCGGCCGACAGTTCGGCGCAGGCCGCCTCGATCCGGTTCATCGCCTCGCGCACTTCGTCCGCGCTGACGACCAGCGGCGGCAGGAAGCGCACCACGTTGTCGCCGGCGGGCGCCGCCAGCATCTGGTGACGGCGCAGCGTCTCCACGAACTGGCCGTTCGGCACGCGGGGCTTGAGGCCGATGAGAAGTCCCTCGCCGCGCACCTCCTCGACGATGTCGGGGAAGCGGTCCTTCAGCGAGGCGAGGCTCTGCTTGAAGAGAAGCGCGGTATGGCGCACCTCGTCGAGGAAGCCGTCGGCGAGGACGACGTCGAGCACGGCATTGCCGACCGCCATGCCGAGCGGGTTGCCGCCGAACGTCGTGCCGTGGGTGCCGGCCGTCATGCCTTTGGCGGCCTCGGCCGTGGCGAGGCACGCGCCGAGCGGGAAGCCGCCGCCGATGCCCTTGGCCGACGCCAGGATGTCGGGCTCGACGCCTGCGTTCTCGTAGGCGAAGAAGCGGCCGGTGCGCCCGACGCCGGTCTGAACCTCGTCGAAGATCAGCATCAGGCCGTGCTCGTCGCAGAGCGCGCGAAGCTGGCGCAGGAACTCGGGCGCCGCGGACCGCACGCCGCCCTCGCCCTGGATCGGCTCGATCAGGATGCCGGCGGTCTCCGGCCCGACGGCCGCGCGCACCAGCTCGATGTCGCCGAAGGCCACCTGGTCGAAGCCCTCGACCTTCGGGCCGAAGCCCTCGAGATACTTCTTCTGGCCGCCGGCCGCGATGGTCGCGAGGGTCCGCCCGTGGAAGGCACCCTCGAAGGTCACGATGCGGAAGCGCTCGGGATGCCCCGAGACGTACTGGTAGCGCCGAGCGGTCTTGATCGCGCATTCCAGCGCCTCGGCGCCAGAATTGGTGAAGAACACCTTGTCGGCGAAGGACGCCTCGACGAGGCGCGCGGCGAGGCGCTCCTGCCCCGGAATCTGGAAGAGGTTCGAGACGTGCCACAGCCGGGCCGCCTGCTCGCTCAGGGCGGCCACGAGATGCGGGTGCGCGTGGCCCAGCGAGTTGACTGCGATGCCGCCGGTGAAGTCGAGGAACCGCCGGCCGTCCTCGGTCACGAGCCACACGCCCTCACCTCGCTCGACGCGCAGGTCCGCACGGGCGAAGGTGGCGAAAAGCGGGTTGTCGTGCTCGGACATGGGGCTGACTTCTTCGGTTTTTCCCGGAACGGGTTCTGGGCGACGGCACATGGCGGCCCGCTCGGGGCTTGCCGCCGTGCCGCCCTCACGGTGGACGAGCCCTTGGAAACGGGCCCGCGGCAGCGGCTCGCTATACCATGTCGCAACGCGGGATTGTCAATCGAAACCCCGGATTTGCGGCCGTTCCGCCCGCTCGCCCCGGCGCATTGACCTGTTGAAAAACCGCAAAAGCGATTCGTGCAACACTGTGCGCACCTTGCCACAGCGCCCTGCGGCGCGTTAAGTTGGGCCTGGACACCATATTTCGTGCGACGAGATCGGTTGTCCACCAGATCTGGTGGTTCGAGGATCGTCCTCTTTCATGCTGCGCGGATCGGCGACGCGTCGCACGGGTCAAGAGTTAGGAGTCAGTTCATGAGCTGGACCGACGAGCGGATCGATCTTCTCAAGCAACTGTGGGGCGATGGCCTGAGCGCCAGCCAGATCGCCGCGCAACTGGGCGGCGTGACCCGCAACGCCGTGATCGGCAAGGTCCATCGTCTGAAGCTCGACAGCCGGCTCAAGGCCTCGGCGCCGATCGAAGCGTCGATCGCGCCCCGCGCCCCCCGCCCGGTTCTCGTCGAGACGATGCCCGAAGAGGTGCCGGCACCGCGCGTCCTGCCGGTCCAGACCCCCGCGGTCGCCGTCATCAGCCCGGCGGTGGCAGCGGCCCCGCGCACCGTGCGTCCTGCGACGCTCGGCGCGACCGCGCTGAAGATCGAGGTGGAGCCGGACGAGCAGGACGAGATCGTCGGGCGCGCCGAGGTGGCGCACGGCCCCGCCGAGGTGGTTCCGATCTCGCGCAACCTGACGCTCGTCCAGCTGTCGGACCGCACCTGTAAATGGCCGCTCGGCGATCCGCTGTCGGACGAGTTCCGCTTCTGCGGCAACCATGCGCCGGACGCTTCGCCCTACTGCCAGCATCACGCGCGCATCGCGTTCCAGCCGGTGTCGGAGCGCCGCCGCGTTCGCTGACGTCTGGCTCGCACCTTGGAAAACGGCCTCGCCCCAGCGCGGGGCCGTTTCGTCTTGAGGGAGAGCCGCGAGACATTCGCCACCGCGCACTGGCATGGGCCGGGCGCTTGCGCTATGGGGGCGCCCATGACCCAAGACACCCTTCCCGACCGCCAAGACACCCTTCCCGACCGCCTCGCCATCGATCCCGACAGCCCGTTCCACAACGAGGACCTGCTGTCGCAAGGCATCGGTATCCGCTTCAACGGCTCCGAGAAGACCAATGTCGAGGAATATTGCGTCAGCGAAGGCTGGATCAAGGTCGCGGCCGGCACGGCGCGCGACCGCAAGGGCAAGCCGATCCTCCTGAAGCTGAAGGGTACGGTCGAGCCCTTCCTCAAGGGCGACGCGGCGTAATCGCTGCGCGACGGCCGGGAAACCGGCCGCCCGCTCCCTTACCCCAGCCTGAACTCCGAGGCCGTCAGACGGCCTCTGGGCGAACGCTCGAAGCGCGCGGCGCGGCGGCCGTGAACGTCTCGTCCAGCGCATAGCCCGCGCCGCGGACGGTGCGGATCGGATCGCGCTGGCGCCCGCGGTTCACCGCCTTGCGCAGGCGCCCGACATGGACGTCGACCGTGCGCTCGTCGACATAGATGTCGCGGCCCCAGACACCGTCGAGCAGCTGCTCGCGCGAGAACACCCGGCCCGGCGACTGCATCAAGAATTCCAGAAGCTTGAACTCCGTCGGCCCGAGCTTCAGCTCGCGGCCCGCCCGGCGCACGCGATGCGTCTCGCGGTCGAGGTCGATGTCGCCGGCGACAAGCTGCGAGGAGATCCGCTCCGGCTTCACGCGGCGGAGCATGGCGCGCACGCGGGCCATGAGCTCCGGCGTCGAGAACGGCTTCACCACGTAGTCGTCGGCGCCGGTCGACAGGCCGCGCACGCGCTCGGACTCCTCGCCGCGCGCCGTCAGCATGATGATCGGCAGCCGCCCGGTCTCGGGCCGTGCCCGAAGGCGCCGGCAGAGCTCGACGCCCGAGAGGCCCGGCAGCATCCAGTCGAGGAGCAGAAGGTCGGGCACCTGCTCCTTGAGGCGCAGATCCGCCTCGTCGCCGCGCGCGATCGTATCGACCACGTAGCCCTCGGCCTCGAGATTGTAGCGAAGGAGGATCGAGAGCGCCTCCTCGTCCTCGACCACCGTGATCCGCGGCGCCATCGTCAGGCGCCCCGTGCGCCGACCGGCGCGACCAGGGTCGGGGTCGAGTCGCCCTTTGGGCGCTCGATCTCCATCTGGCTGCCGGTCTTGATGTAGAAGATCGTCTCCGCGATGTTGGTCGCGTGGTCGCCGATGCGCTCGATGTTCTTGGCCGAGAACAGGAGATGCGTGCAGGCGGTGATGTTGCGCGGATCCTCCATCATGTAGGTCAGGAGCTCGCGGAAGATCGAGGTGTAGAGGGCGTCGATCTCCTGGTCGCCCCGGCGGATCGCCTCGGCGCGCAGGTGATCGCGCGTGGCATAGGCGTCGAGCACCTCCTTCAACTGGCCGAGCGCCAGTTCCGACATGTGCTCGATGCCGCGCACGAGCTGCACCGGCTGGGTGTGCTCCTGCGTGGCGAGCACGCGCTTGGCGATGTTCTTGCCGAGATCGCCGATGCGCTCGAGATCGTTCGAGATGCGGATCGCACCGACGATCTCGCGCAGGTCGTGGGCCATCGGCTGGCGCTTGCCGATGGTCATGATCGCGTGCTCGTCGATCTCGCGCTGGGCGGCGTCGAGAAGGACGTCGTCGGCGACCACCGACTGGGCGAGCCCGGCATCCGAGCGGATCAGGGCCGACACGGCCTGCTCCACCATGCGCTCCGCCTGGCCGCCCATCTCGGAGATGCGGCGCAGGATGAACTTCAGTTCCTCGTCGTAGGACGTGACGATATGGTGTTCCATGACGCGTCTCCCTTCATGGATTGGGGCCGCCGCCCGGTTGTGCCTCGATCCGGTCAGCCGAAGCGGCCGGTGATGTAGTCCTGCGTCCGCTTGTCGTCCGGATTCTGGAACATCTTCTCGGTCGGGCCGACCTCGACGATCTTGCCCAGGTGGAACATCGCGGTGCGCTGCGAGACGCGGGCCGCCTGCTGCATCGAGTGCGTGACGATCACGATCGTGTAGTTCTGGCGCAGCTCGTCGATCAGTTCCTCGACGGTCGCGGTCGCAATCGGATCGAGCGCCGAACAGGGCTCGTCCATGAGGATGACCTCGGGGCTGACGGCGATGGCGCGGGCGATGCACAGGCGCTGCTGCTGGCCGCCCGAGAGGCCCGTGCCGGGATCGTGCAGCCGGTCCTTCACCTCCTCGAACAGGCCCGCCTTGCGCAGCGAGGTGACGACGATCTCCTCGAGGTCCGTCTTGGACTTGGCGAGACCGTGGATCTTCGGGCCGTAGGAGATGTTCTCGAAGATCGACTTCGGGAACGGGTTCGGCTTCTGGAACACCATGCCGACGCGGGCACGAAGTTCCACGACGTCGATGCCCGAATTGTAGATGTCCTCGCCGTCGAGCGCCACGAGGCCCTCGACGCGCGCGCCCTCCACCGTGTCGTTCATGCGGTTGAGCGTGCGCAGGAAGGTCGACTTGCCGCAGCCCGACGGGCCGATCAGCGCCGTCACCTGCCGCTCGTAGACGTCGAGATCGACCGCGAAGAGCGCCTGCTTCTGGCCGTAGAAGACCGAGACGCCCTTGCCGCGCATCTTGGCGGCGGGGGTCCTGCCCGCGGCCACCGGTGCGCCCGCCTTGATCGGAAGCTGTTCCATCATGAGTGTCGCCTCTACCAGCGCCGCTCGAAGCGGCGGCGAAGAATGATCGCCGTGATGTTCATCACGGCCAGGAAAAGGAGCAGCACGATGATCGCGCCGGAGGTGCGCTCGACGAAGGCGCGCTCGGCCTCGTTCGCCCACATGTAGATCTGAACGGGCAGCGCGGTGGCCGGGTCCATCGGCGTCGCCGGATAGTTGGCGACGAAGGCCACCATGCCGATCAGGAGGAGCGGCGCGGTCTCGCCGAGCGCATGGGCAAGGCCGATGATCGTGCCGGTCAGGATGCCGGGCATCGCGAGCGGCAGGACATGGTGGAACACCATCTGCATCTTGGAGGCGCCGAGACCGAGGGCGGCGGCGCGGATCGAGGGCGGCACCGCCTTCAGCGCCGCGCGCGTCGCGATGATGATCGTCGGCAGCGTCATCAGCGTCAGCACCAGGCCGCCGACCAGCGAGGCCGAGCGCGGCAGCCCCATGTAGTTGACGAAGATCGCAAGGCCGAGAAGGCCGTAGACGATCGAAGGCACGGCCGCGAGGTTGTTGATGTTCACCTCGATGAAGTCGGTGAAGCGGTTCTTCGGGGCGAACTCCTCGAGGTAGATCGAAGCGGCGACACCGATCGGCAGCGCCAGCGCCAGCACGATCGCCATCATGTAGAGCGAGCCGATGATCGCGACGCCGACGCCCGCCGTCTCGGCGCGCGACGAGGCGCCGAAGGTGAAGAGGCCGGTGTTGAAGCGCTGCTCGAGGTCGCCCGACTGCTCGAGCGTGCGGATCCACTCGAGCTGCTTGTCCTTGATCGGACGGCGCTCCTCGGGGATCGACAGGTCGAACTGACCCTTCACGGCCGAGTCCACGGTGGAGTTGGCATAGAGCCAGACGTCCTGCGTGGTGCCGATGACGGAAAGATCCGACATCACCATGCCGCCGAGCTGGGTGCGCACGCCCTGCGAGACGAGCTGGGTCGCGGCCGCGACGTCGGCGCGATTGTTCGGGTCGATGCCGAGGCGCTGGACCAGCGCGTCCTGGACGAGCTTCGGATAGTTGGCGAGGCGCAGCGCCTGCATGTCCTTGCCGCCCGTGTTCTTCGGGTCGATCACGGATTGCGAGAAGGTGATCGGCAGGCGGATCTGCGTCTGCCAGAAGGCGGTGTAGCCCTGGCTGATCACGGTGTAGAGCAGCGTCGCCAGGAAGATCATGCCGATCGCGATCGCCGAGATGCCGTAGGCCTTGAAGCGACGCTCGGAGGCGTAGCGCTTCTTCAGGCCGATGTCGCGGCGCGGCGGCGCCTTGGCGTCGGCGACCGTGCGGCCGCCGGTGGGGAAGGTCGCGTCGCTCATCAGTCGTACTGCTCCCGATACTTGCGCACGATCGCCAGCGCGATGACGTTGAGGACGAGGGTGATCGCGAACAGCGTGATGCCGAGCGCGAAGGCGACGAGGCTCTGCGGCGAGGTGAAGTCGAGATCGCCGGTCAGCTGCGAGACGATCTTGATGGTGACCGTCGTCATCGCCTCGAACGGGTTGGCGGTGATGTTGGCGGCGATGCCGGCCGCCAGCACCACGATCATCGTCTCGCCGATGGCGCGCGAGGCGGTGAGGAGGAGCGCCGAGACGATGCCCGGAAGCGCGGCCGGAAGCACCACCTTCTTCACCGTCTCGGACGGCGTCGCGCCAAGGCCCAGCGACCCGTCGCGAAGCGAGCGCGGCACGGCGGTGATGATGTCGTCCGACAGCGACGACACGAAGGGGATCAGCATGATGCCCATCACGAGGCCGGCGGTCAGGATCGACTGGGCCTGGATGAAGCTCGTGTAGTCGCCCGTCAGGAGGCCGTTGATGTCGGCCGAGAGGTCGCGCAGGAACGGGCCGACCGTGATCAGGGCGAAGAAGCCGTAGACGATGGTGGGGATGCCCGCGAGGACCTCCAGCAGCGGCTTCACCACCGAGCGCACGCGGTTCGAGGCGTATTCCGCCATGTAGATCGCGGCGAACAGGCCGACCGGCACCGCGAAGAGCATCGCGACGAAGGCGATGTAAAGCGTGCCGATGAGGAGCGGGATGAGGCCGAACTGGCCGGTCGCGGTCGACCCGGCGGCCGCGAAGCGCGGCTCCCAGACGGTGCCGAAGAAGAAACTCGACGGCGGCACACGGCTGAAGAAGTCGATCGATTCGAAGAGCATCGACGAGACGATGCCGACCGTCGTGAGGATCGCGATCGAGGAGCAGAGGACCAGGAACGACTTGACCACCCGCTCGACCTGGTTGCGGGCGCGAAGACGGACGGCGACGCGGCGCAGCGCGAAGACAAGGCCGGCGAGCGCAACGCCTACCACGACGACCGTCATCGCGATGCGGCTCGTGTCTTCGAGCCGGTTGCGCTCGAGCGCCTGGCGGATCATCGAGTCGGTCGCCTCGGTCGGCACCGGGATGCCGCGCCGGGCGAGCATCGGGCGCAGGTCCGCGACGTTGATCTCTTCGAGGTTCTCGCGCTCCTCGGGCGGAAGGAGGCGGATGCCCTGCCCGATCGAGCGCACGAGGCTGGCGCGCAGCGCGGGCGCAAGGTTCGTCTCGGTCGCGGTCGCGTCCGGCACGACGACGAGGCTCGTCACCACGACGGGCGAGACGGCGAGCCAGATCGCCATCAGGAGGAGCGCCGGGATCGTCGTCGCCATGGCGGCGTAGACCCCGTGATAGATCGAGCGTGAATGCAGCTTGTCGGTGGACGCGGCGGCGAGCATGGCGCTTCGTCGGCGTGCCAGAACGAAACCGACGGCGCCCAGCACCAGCACGGTCAGAACGATTGCAAGGATGGACACCGTCCCGCGTCTCCCGACAGGATGAACGAACGAAACGGCCCGGAAGTCCGGGCCGTCGAGAAGAACGACGCGGCCCGCATGGGGCCGCGTCGCGAAACTCCGGTCAGCCGCCGATCGTGGTGCCGGCCGCGAACTTCTGGCGGGCTTCCTCGCGCTGGGCGTCCGGCGCCGGGACGAGGCCGTACTGGGCGAGCGGGCCGTCCGGGCCGATCATCTGCTCGGACAGGAAGAAGTCGACGAACTCGGACAGGCCCGGAACGACGCCGATATGCGCCTTCTTCACGTAGAAGAAGAGCGGACGCGACACCGGATACTCGCCCGAGGCGACGGTGGCGACCGAGGGGGTCACGCCGGCGACGGTCGCGACCTTCAGCTTGTCCTGGTTCTGCTCGTAGAAGGCGAGACCGAACACGCCCATGCCCTGCGGGTTGGCGGCGATGCGCGCCAGCGTCTCGGTGTAGTCGCCGGCGATGTCGGTCGCCTTGCCGTCGTTGCGGACCTGGTGGCACTGCGCGGCGGCCGCCTTGTCGTCCATGCCGGCGGCCTTGAAGGCCTCCAGGGCGCCCGAGGCCTTGCAGCCGGCGTCGAGGACCTTCTGGTCGAAGACTTCGCGCGTGCCGTGGTTCTCGGCCGGGATGAAGGCGGCGATCGGCTGGCTCGGCAGCGACGCGTCGGCCTCGTTCCAGGCAGCGTTGGTGTTGTCGACGACCTTGCCGTCCTTGACGATCTTGGCGGCGAGCGCGTTGAAGACCGCGGTCGGGGTCAGCGCGAAGCTCGGGCCTTGAGCGGCCGAGGCGAAGACGATGCCGTCATAGCCGAAGCGCACTTCCTGGATGTCGTTGACGCCGCCGTCCATGCAGGCCTTCTTCTCGGAATCCGAGATCGGGCGCGAGGCGTTCGCGATGTCGACGGTCGCCGGGCCGACGCCCTGGCAGAACTGGCGGAAGCCGCCCGAGGTGCCGCCCGACTCGACCACCGGGGTCGGGAAGTCCGGATAGACCTCGCCGAAGTTCTCGGCGACGATCTGCGCATAGGGCAGCACGGTCGAGGAGCCGGCGGCCTGCACGGGCTCGGCGGACTGCGCGAAGGCCTGGCTGGAAAGGGCGAAGGCAGCGCCGAGCGCGAGGCCGGCAAGCGTCTTGTTCAACACGAGGTTGTCTCCGTCATGGAGTTTCGAAAGCGAACCGCCCGACTTCGATGAGTCTGCGGTGCCGGTTCGCCGCTTGGTCTATCGACCCCGCGCAACTCCTATATGACAACAGCATATGCAATTTATGACAGCGCAACCCGCTGTTATCTCTCGGGTTTATCGAACGCATCCAAAAAACGGACGAAACGGACCGAGAAGGTCGCGCCCTTTCCGGGCTCCGATGTGATCGCCAGCCGCGTGCGGTGCCGGGTGAGGACATGCCGCACGATCGACAGGCCGAGGCCCGTGCCCGGCTTGCCGGCGGTGCCCTCCTCCACCCGGTAGAAGCGCTCGGTGAGGCGCGGCACGTGCTCGGCCTTGATGCCCTTGCCGAAGTCCCGGACATAGGCCTCGATCCCCTCGCCGTCGCGCCGGAGGCCGATCTCGACGCGCCCGCCGTCGCTGCCGTACTTGCAGGCGTTCTCCATGAGGTTGGCGAAGACCTGGATCAGCTCGTCGCGGTCGCCGTTGACGAGGACCCCGTCGCCGTCGAGCCCGACGAGCTGGATCGCCAACCCGCTCTCGGCGGCCTGGGGCCCGAGCTGCCGGGCGACGGTGCGCAGGACGTCGGCGATGTCGGCCGCCTCGTTGGCGCGCAGGCGCCGGCGCGTCTCGATGCGCGACAGGGACAGGAGGTCGTCGATCAGCCGCGACATGCGCCGCGCCTGATCCTGCATGATGTCGAGGAAGCGGGCCCGCGCGGCGGCATCGTCGCGCGCCGGCCCTTTCAGCGTTTCGATGAAGCCGGTGAGCGAGGCGAGCGGCGTGCGCAGCTCGTGGCTGGCATTGGCCACGAAGTCGGTGCGCATACGCTCCAGCCGCCGCGCCTGCGTGTGGTCGCGCAGAAGCAGCAGGAAGAACGGCGGACGCGCCTCGCCGGCGAGGCGCAGCGGCAGGATGTCGATGCCCCAGGAGCGATCCGTCGGCAGGCGCTCGGTCAGTTCCTCCTGCTCGGCCTCGTCGTTCTCGACCGCGCGCTCCAGCGCGGCCAGAAGATCGGGCGCGCGAAACCGCATGGCGATCGGATCGCCGAGCACGAGCGGCCCGAAGGCGCGCATCGCGCCGGCATTGGCATAGCGCAGCGCCAGCGTGCGATCGACGATGAGGGCCGGCTCGCGAACCGCCTCGACGACGCTCTTCACGCTGGCGTCCGGCCAGAGCGGCTGGCGCCGGGTGCGCGCGCTCGCGCCTCCCTTCGGCAGCGTCCGGTTCGCGTTGCGCAGGAGAAGATGGACCGCGAGGCCGGCGACGACGAAGAGGATGGCGGTCGCTCGGATCTCCGGCGTGGTCGCGGCCGCGGTCACGAGGCCGGCCGCCCAGATCAGCGCCGGCGCGTATCGCAGCCAGCGCCGCGCGGTGTCCCTGGCGGAGCGTCCCGTCTCGTCCACGCGTCACCTTGTGCGTTTGATAGGGGAATCAGCCGACGCGGCGAAGGCGCAGCGAGAAGACGTCGACATCGTTGGTGGTGCCGTCGACGCCCGGCTCGATCGCGATCGAGGCGGGCGAGCGGGCATCGGCCGGCACGGGCACGTCGAAGATGAAGGCTTCCTCGGTCATCGTGGTGGAGAAGCTCTGGCGCTCGCACAGGCTTGTGCCGCCGAAGAGGCAGCGCACGGAGAACGCACGCGGCGTGCCGTCGGGCGAGCCGGCCGTCACCTCGATTCGCACGTTGGAGCCGGCGATCTCGCCGACGACGCCCGGCCCGATCGCCATCAGCACCTCGCCCTCGCCGGTCGCCGGCCCGGAAACGCGCACGGCGTCGCGCCCGCCCGAGCGGGGCGCCGCCTCGATCCGCCCGCCTTCGGGCGTCGACAGGCTTTCGAGATCGTCGCCGCTGAAGACGGTGATCCAGTCGAGTGCGGATGTCTCGGACTGCGCCGTCGGCGCGTCCACCCCCGAGCCGCGGATCATGCCGCCGACGAAATAGGCGAGGAGCGCGAGGACGACCGCAAAGGCCACGGCCGCCAGGAGCACGGAGCGGCCGGTGCGCGCAGGCCTGGCCGACACCCGCTCGCCGCCCGGCGTCCAGGCCCCGTCCGCCGGCTCGCCAGCGGCTTCCACGGGATCGAGGGCGCGCGGGCTGCGAGGCTCGAGCACGCGGGCGGCGCCGGGTTCGGCGGACGGGGCCGCCGGCGGCATGAAGCCCGGATCGGCCTCGGCTTCCGCGACGTCCGCGGTGGACGGCCAGTCGGCGTAGTCGGCCTCGACGCGGTCGATCGTCTCGGCGAGCTTGGCGCGCTGCGCGCTCGCCTCGTCCTCGCTGCCGCCGCGCGTTTCCAGCATCCGCTCCAGCGCGCGCTCGGAGGCGGCATAGATGCTTTCCCGGAAGGCCGGATCGCTCGCGTCGCCACCCGCGAGGGCGCGTCGCAGGCTGTCTTCCATTGCGCTCATGACATCTCCCGGCCGATCGAGGCGACACCGTCGCGACGGTGCCTCGGCATCGCATCTGGATAGCGAATGCGGCGGAATGGAGCAATCGCGCGCGAACCTTCGCGCGGTGCTGCGGCGCAAGGCCCCGACCGATCCGGCCTTTCCTTTCCGCCGGGGCGCCCGACCTTTTGCCGACGAACAAGCCAACAGCGTGCGAAATCCACCCCATGCCGCCCCCGAACGCCACGCCCAACCCGATCGGCCAACATGGCGTGATCGGCGATCTGAAGACGCTCGCGCTGGTGGCGCCCGACGGGCGGATCGATTTCCTGTGCCATCCCAATGTCGATTCGCCGACGCTCTTCGCCAGCCTGCTCGACCCGGAGAACGGCGGCGAGTTCCGCCTGTGGGCGATGGCCGAGGGTATGGGCCAGAAGCAGATCTACCTGCCCGACACCAATATCCTGCTCACGCGCTTTCTCGGCCCGAACGGCATCGGCGAAATTTCCGACTTCATGCCGCTCGACGGCTCCGGGCGCATCGTGCGTCGCGCCAAGGCGATCATGGGCCGCGTCACCTTCGCGCTGCATCTCGACCCGCGGCCGGAATATGCGAGCCTGCGCCCGGCCGTGTCGCTGGACGAGGGCACCGCGCGCATCGCCTGGTCGCGCGACGACGGGACGCCCCAGACCATGTGGCTCCACACCTCGATCCCGCTGCGCATCGAGGACAATACGGTCGTCGGCGAGATCACGCTGAGCGAAGGCGAGACCGTCTACGCGATCCTGTGTCCGGGCCACGAGGGTTGGGGCGTGCCCGACATGGACTACGTGCGCTCCTCGTTCCGGGAGACGCGGGCCTACTGGCATGACTGGGTGTCGCGCGGACAGTATCCGACCTTCTGGCGCGAACTCGTGGTGCGCTCGGCACTGACGCTGAAACTTCTTACCTCGGCCGAGCACGGCTCGATCGCGGCCGCCGCGACCTTCGGCCTGCCCGAGGTCGTCGGCGGCGAGCGCAACTGGGACTACCGCTTCTGCTGGGTTCGCGACTCGGCCTTCACCCTCTATGCCCTGTCGCGCCTCAACTACTACGACGAGGCGGAGGCCTTCATCCACTTCCTGATGGAGCGGGTGACGGTCAGCGACGGCGACCGGTCGGGCCTGCAGATCATGTACGGCATGGACGGGCGCGCCCAGATTCCGGAAGCCGAACTCCCGCACCTGTCCGGCTATGGCGGCTCGAAGCCGGTGCGCGTCGGCAACGGCGCCTTCGACCAGCGCCAGATGGATATCTTCGGCGAGTTCATGGACGCCGTCTACATCGCGACGCGCGCGCGGGGAAAACCGAGCTATTCGGTCTGGGCGAAGCTCGCGGGGCTCATCGACTGGCTCTGCGTCAACTGGCGCCTGCCCGACCGGGGCATCTGGGAAAGCCGCGGCGAGGACAAGGAATATCTCTCGTCGCGCCTGATGTGCTGGGTGGCGATCGACCGCGCCATCCGCATCGCCACGCGCGAGTCGATGCCGGCCGATCTCGTCGCCTGGCGCCAGCAGCGCGATGCCATCCAGAAGACCATCGTCGAGGAGTTCTGGAACCCGGAGATCGGCGCCTTCACGCAGTTCCGGGGCGGCGATACGCTGGATGCCGTGGTGCTCCTGATGCCGCTCGTGCGCTTCATCAACCCGCGCGACCCGATGTGGGTGTCGACCTTGAAGGCGGTGCGCGAGAATCTCGTCCACGACTGCCTGGTGAAGCGCTACGTCAACGGGCCGGAGAACGACGACGGGCTGGAGGGTGAGGAAGGCTTCTTCTCGATCTGCTCGTTCTGGTACGTCGAGGCGCTGGCGCGCACCGGCTATGTCGCGGAGGCGCGGCTCCTGTTCGAGAAGCTGCACTCCTACGCCAACCATCTCGGCCTCTATGCCGAGGAACTCTCCACCGACGGGCAGCATCTCGGCAACTTCCCGCAGGCGCTCACCCACCTGTCGCTGATCTCGGCGGCGATCTGGCTGAACCGCGCGCTGACGGCGGACCGGTCCGACCCCCACCACGCCGGCTTCCAGATGATCGAGGACCCCGATGGCATCTTCTGACCTTCTTTCGCTCGCCGGCCAGGTGGCCGTCGTCACGGGCGCCTCAGCGGGCATCGGCCGCGCCTGCGCGGTCGAGCTCGCGCGCGCGGGCGCAGACGTCGCGGTGAACTACCGCGGCTCGCGCGAGGGCGCCGAGGAGACCGTCGCGCTGATCGAGGCGCTCGGGCGGCGCGCGATCCCCGTTCAGGGCGATGTCAGCGCGGAGGCCGATGTCGCGCGCCTATTCGACGAGGCGGAGCGCCAGCTCGGACCGGTCGACATCGCCGTGTCCAACGCCGGGCGCCAGAAGGACGCCGCCCTCACCGACATGACGCTCGACGACTGGAACGCGGTGATCAGCACCAATCTCACCGGGGGCTTCCTGATGGCGCGCGAGGCGGTGCGCCGGTTCCGCGCCAAGGGACGCCGCCCGGAGGTCAGCCGCGCGCTGGGCAAGCTGATCTTCGATTCCTCCGTGCACCAGCGCATTCCCTGGGCCTTCCACGTCAACTACGCGGCCTCCAAGGGCGGGCTGAAGCTCCTGATGGAATCGGTCGCCCAGGAGGTCGCCTCCGAGGGCATCCGCGTCAACGCGGTCGCGCCCGGCGCCGTCGCCACCGCGATCAACCAGTCGGAGCGCGAGAAGGCGGGCGGCATGGACGCGATGCTGAAGCTCATTCCCTACGGGCGCGTCGGCGATCCCGAGGATGTCGGACGCGTGGTCGCGTTCCTCGCCTCCGATGCCGCGGACTACATCACCGGGCAGACGCTGTTCGTCGACGGCGGCATGGCGCTTTACCCCGGCTTCAAGGGCAACGGCTGACACGAAAAAGGGCGGCTCCGGGCCGCCCTTCGCATCGCTCGAACGAGGGGACGTGCGCTCAGCGCAGCTCGTCCTCCTCCGCGTTCTCCTCCGGCTCGGTGCGGCGCATCGAGGTGAGCTTGGCGAACACGGCGGCAGCATCGAGTTCGCCGTCCTCGCGGGCGCTGCCGGAGCGGTAGTTCTGGGTCTGCGCGGCCGACAGCAGGCGCTCCTCCTCGGCCACCTCTTCCGGACGTGGCATGCCGCGCGAGGCCTTCTCGACCTCGAGGTCGAGATCGATCTGCGAGCAGAGGCCGAGCGTCACCGGGTCCATCGGCTGCAGGTTGGCCGAGTTCCAGTGGGTGCGCTCGCGGATCTGCTCGATCGTGTGCTTGGTGGTGCCGACGAGCCGCGAGATCGCCGGATCCTTCAGCTCGGGATGGTTGCGCACCAGCCAGAGGATGGCGTTCGGGCGGTCCTGGCGCTTGGAGACCGGCGTGTAGCGCGGTCCCTTGCGCTTGGCTTCCGGCACGCGCACCTTGGGCGGCGCGAGCTTCAGGCGATACTTCTCGTCCTTCTCGGCCCGCACGATCTCGTCGCGCGTGAGCTGGCCCGTGATGATCGGATCCATGCCCTTGATGCCCTGCGCCGCTTCGCCGTCCGCGATCGCCTTCACCTCCAGGGGGTGCAGGGTGCAGAACTCGGCGATCTGGTCGAAGGACAGGGACGTGTTGTCGACGAGCCAGACGGCCGTGGCCTTGGGCATCAGAAGCTGCTGAGCCATGGATATAGGTCTCCTGTAGGCCGGCCCCGGTCAGGCAGGCTGTGGTCACGCCACGAATTCCGGAAATCGACGCTGACTATAGGCATGCGCCGCGCGCTTCGCAAGGAACGATGCGCGGCGCCGGGGCCAGCGGTCTCCGTCCGACCTACTCGGGCGAGGCGGCGAGGACGATCTTGCCGATGTGATCGACGTCCATGTGGGCATGCGCCTCGGACGCCTTCTCCAGCGGATAGGTCGTGTCGATCAGCGGCTTCACGCGCCCCTCCGACAGGAGCGGCCAGACCTTCGCCTCGAGCTCGGCGGCGAGCGCCGCCTTGAACGCCTTGTCGCGCGCGCGCAGCGTCGAGCCGGTCAGCGTCAGGCGCTTGCGCATGATGGCGAAGAGATCGACCTCGCCCTTGCGCCCGTTGAGATGGGCGATCTGGACGATGCGGCCGTCGACGGCCGCCACCTCGATGTTGCGGGGCAGGTAGTCGCCGCCGATCATGTCGAGCGTAAGGTCGATGCCGCGGCCGCCCTGCCAGTCCTTGAGGGCGGCCGCGAAGTCCTGGCGGCGGTAGTTCACCGCGCGATCGGCCCCGAGGCGCCGCGCGGCCTCAGCCTTGTCGTCGCTGCCGACCGTCGTCGCGACATGGGCGCCGAAGGCGTGGGCGAGCTGGATCGCCACCGTGCCGATGCCCGACGTGCCGCCATGGACGAGAAACGTATCGCCGGACGTCAGCCCGCCGCGCTGGAAGACGTTGTGCCAGACGGTGAGGAAGGTCTCGGGGATCGCCGCCGCCTCGACGAAGCCCATGCCGCCGGGAACCGGCAGCACTGAGCCCTCGTCCGCTAGGGCGAACTCGGCGTAGCCGCCGCCGGACAGGAGCGCCATCACCCGGTCGCCCTCGCGCCAGCGCGACACGCCCGGCCCGACCGCCGCCACCGTGCCGGCGACCTCGAGGCCCGGCCAGTCCGGTGCGCCGGGCGGCGGCGGGTAGGCGCCCATCCGCTGGAGGACGTCCGGCCGATTGACCCCGGCCGCCCGAACCGCGATCAGCACCTCGCCCGCACCGGGGCGCGGCACCGGGGCACGGCGGGGTTTCAGGACCTCCGGCCCACCGTGGCCGTCGAGGGCAATGATCGTCATCTCTTGGGGCGTCGTCATGGGGCCGATCTCCTGGCTGCGGGACGACACTTAACGCGAGGCGACCAAATGTCTGTCCCCCGTTAACGCCTCGTTCACCATTCCGGCGCATAGTCGGGGCAGTCCAGATTGCTTTGGATGGCGACCTTGCCGGTTGTCGAATCTCCCTGTTGAACTTCAAGAGCCGCCCCGTGCGGCTCTCTTTTTGCCGCGATCGCGGACTGTCCACATGCTTTCCGGCCGTTAACTATCCTGAGGCAGCGCGGCTTGCGGAAGGGGGCCGGGCAGTGGATTCTAGCGGCAACAGGGCAGCGACGCGCGTTCGGACGCCGCGTCGCGTGCAACGATTCGCTTCAAGATCGGTTTTCCCGCGCATGACACACTCAGTTCTCGATCACAGCGATTCAGCCCGGACGATCAAGCTGGCGGAGCGGCTTGCGTTCTCCTCCAACTTCCAGCCGATCTTCGACGAGGGCATGACGCTGGTCGACGAGACGGCGGCCTATCTCGACGGCGACGGACGACGCGACGCGCGCACCATCTCGCGCGGCGCCTCGACGCTCTATGCCGCCGAATCCATGCGCCTGACGACGCGCCTGATGCAGGTGGCCTCGTGGCTCCTCCTGCAGCGCGCCGCCAACCAGGGCGACATGTCGCGTGCGCAGGTCGAGGCCGAGAAGGTCAAGGTGCGGCTCGACGGGATCGGCGGCGGCGCCGACTCGCCCTTCTACGACGAGCTGCCCGAAGCGTTCCGCGACCTTGTCAAGCGCGCGGTGATGCTGGAGCGCCGCGTCGCGATCCTCGACCGCGAGATCTACGGCGAGCCGCGGCCGGAAGCGTCGGGCAACCCGGTGGGCGAGCAGATGCACCTTCTGCGGACGGCCTTCGCCGTCTGAGGCTCCCATCTCCTGCGAAGATCGAGGGCGCGTCGGATCATGGTCCGGCGCGCCCTTTTCGTTTGGGCTGCGGGCAACAAAAAACCCGGCCGAAGCCGGGTTTTTCGAGAACTCGCAGAAAGGTCGGCAATCAGATGCCGAGGCCCTCGTAGCGCTTCTTGAAGCGCGACACGCGGCCGCCGCGGTCCAGCATCTGCTGGTTGCCGCCGGTCCAGGCCGGGTGGCTCATCGGGTCGATGTCGAGGTTGAGCTTGTCGCCCTCGGCGCCCCAGGTCGAGCGGGTCTGGTACTCGGTGCCGTTGGTCATCACGACCGTGATCGTGTGGTAGTCGGGGTGGATGTTCTGCTTCATCTCTTCGTTCCCAGCTTCACGCGCTCGCACCCACTGAGATCCCAAGTGATGGCCCGCCGGCGGGGTGCCGGGTGGACATTTCGACCAAGGACCGGAATGAGGAGCGCGATCGCTTTCAAATTCAAGGGCGAGCCTATACATCAGGGCCCGATAGCGCACAAGGGCCGCGCAGGCGGTCGCAAGGGACAGCCGATTTGCGAAACGGAACCGCCGAGAAAGCCGGCAGCGGGGCGTCCCGCCGCACGCTGAAGCCGCTGGCGCGCCTGTGGCCCTACATGATGGAGCACAAGGGCCACGTGGCCGCCGCGCTCTTCTTCCTGGCGCTCGCCTCGGTCACCACCCTCTCCTTGCCGCTGGCCGTGCGCCGCGTGGTGGACCACGGCTTCGCCTCCGCCGACGCCGGCTTCGTGAACACCTATTTCGGCATGTTGGGCGTTCTGGCGCTCGTCCTCGCGCTGGCGAGTGCCGGGCGCTACTACTTCGTCATCACGATCGGCGAGCGGGTGGTCGCGGCGCTCCGCAAGGACGTGTTCGCCCATGTCCTGACGCTGTCGCCGGCCTTCTACGACAAGAACCTGTCGGGCGAGATCGTCTCGCGCCTCACCGCCGACACGACGCAGATCAAGTCCGCGGTCGGCGCCACCGCCTCGCTCGCCTTGCGCAACTCGATCCTCTTCATCGGCGCGGCCGCCATGATGGTGGTGACGAGCCCCGGCCTGTCCGCCATCGTGCTCGGCGCCATCCCGCTCATCGTCCTGCCGCTCGTTGCCTTCGGCCGTCAGGTGCGGGCCCGCTCGCGCGCCGCGCAGGACGTTCTGGCCGGCGCCAGCGCCTATGCCGGCGAGGCGATCGGTTCCGTGCGCGCGGTCCAGGCCTTCACCGCGGAAGGGGAGGCACGCGGCCGGTTCGATGCGGCCGTCGACGACGCCTTCGAGGCGGCGCGCCGCTCGGTTTCGGCGCGCGCCGCGCTGACGGCCTTTGCGATCTTCCTCGTCACCGCCTCGATCGTCGCCGTGCTCTGGGTCGGCGCGCAGCAGGTGATCGGCGGCACGATGACGCCGGGCACGCTCGGCCAGTTCCTGCTCTACGCCGTCTTCGCCGCCTCCAGCCTCGGCCAACTCTCGGAGGTCTGGGGCGAGTTGACGGCGGCGGCGGGCGCCACCGAGCGCCTGTCGGAGCTTCTGGAGGACCGGCCGGAGATCGCCGATCCCGCCGCCCCCCTGCCCCTTCCCGCCCGCGCGCTCGGCGCGGTGCGCTTCGAGGACGTCGCCTTCCATTATCCGACCAGCCCCGGCCGCGAGACGCTGCGCGGCCTGTCCTTCGACGTGCGCCCCGGCGAGACCGTGGCGCTGGTGGGCGCGTCGGGCGCCGGCAAGTCGACGATCTTCTCCCTGCTCGAGCGTTTCTACGATCCGACGGCCGGCCGCATCACGGTCGACGGGATCGACATTCGCCATGTCGGGCTCGAAGCGCTCCGCCGTCGCATGGCGCTGGTGCCGCAGGACGTGACGGTGTTTGCCGGAACGCTCGCCTCCAACATCGCCTTCGGCCGGCCGGAGGCGAGCCGCGCCGAGATCGAGGCGGCGGCCGAGGCGGCGCTCGTGACGCCCTTCGTGCGCCATCTGCCGGACGGCTTCGACACGGCGGTCGGCGAGCGCGGCATCACCCTGTCGGGCGGCCAGCGCCAGCGTGTGGCGATCGCCCGCGCCATCCTGCGCGACGCGCCGATCCTCCTTCTCGACGAGGCGACCTCGGCGCTCGACGCCGAAAGCGAGGGCCTCGTACAGAAGGCGCTGGACGGGCTGATGCGGGGCCGCACGACCCTCGTGATCGCCCATCGTCTCGCGACCATCCTGAAGGCCGACCGCATCCTCGTGGTGGATGCCGGGCGGATCGTCGAGGAGGGAACGCATGCCAGCCTGATCCAAGCCGGCGGCGCCTATGCCCGCCTCGCGCGCCTCCAGTTCGGCGCGGCGGAAGCCGCCCTACGCGGGGCTGCCGAATAAGGTCCCGTCCGAGAAAATAGGTCAGCATTATTGACATATTTTCTCGCCGGGTGTGAAGCAGGGTCAGGAGGAAAGACATGACCCTGACCGATCTCTTCGCCACCCGCTCCAGCCGCATGAAGGCGTCCGAAATCCGGGAGCTCCTGAAGCTCCTCGACCAGCCGGACATCATCTCCTTCGCCGGCGGCATTCCCGACCCGTCGCTGTTTCCGCACGAGGCGTTCCGCCGGGCCTATGCCGACGTTCTCGGCGGCGCCGGGGCCAACGCGGCGCTGCAGTATCAGGTGAGCGAGGGCTACCTGCCGCTGCGCCGCTGGCTGGCCGCCCACATGGCCGATCTCGGCGTGCCCTGCGACGAGGGCAACATCTTCATCACCTCCGGCTCGCAGCAGGGCCTCGATTATCTCGGCAAGCTGATGCTGTCGCCCGCCGACACGGCGCTGGTGACCTGGCCGACCTATCTCGGCGCGCTCCAGGCGTTCAACGCCTACGAGCCGACCTATGCGCGCCTCCAGCCGAACGGCGGCAACACGACGCCGGCCGAGTACGCAGAGGCCGCCGCCGCGGCTGGCGGCCGCGTCAAGTTCGCCTATCTCGTGCCCGACTTCGCAAACCCGACCGGCGAGACGCTGACCCGTGCGCAGCGCGAGGGGGTGCTCGATCTCGCGAGTGAGCTCGACTGCGCCGTGATCGAGGACGCCGCCTATCAGGCGCTGCGCTACGACGGCGAGCCGGTGCCGCCGATCATCGCGCTCGACTGCGCCCGCTCCGGCGGTCTTGACGCCGCGCGCACCATCTATTGCGGCTCCTTCTCCAAGATCCTGGCGCCCGGCCTGCGGATGGGCTGGATCTGCGCGCCGCGCCGCATCGTGGAGAAGCTTGTCCTGATGAAGCAGGCGGCCGACCTCCACAGCCCCTCGATCAACCAGATGGCGATCCTGCACGTCGCCGAGACGAGCTACGCCGCGCAGGTCGAGACCGTCCGCCGTGTCTACGGCGAGCGGCGAAACGCGATCCTCGCCGCGCTTCAAGCGGCGATGCCCGCCGGCGTCGCGTGGAGCCGGCCGGAGGGCGGCATGTTCATCTGGGTCACGCTGCCGGACGGCATCGACACGACCGCCCTTCTCGCGCGCGCGGTCGCGGAGGAGCGCCTCGCCTTCGTGCCGGGCAGCGCCTTCTTCGCCGACGGCTCCGGCCGCAACACGCTCCGCCTGTCCTTCACGCTCGCGGACGAGCGCGCGGTGACGGAAGGCATCCCCCGCCTCGGCCGTTTGATCCGCGACGAACTGGCGCGTCGCTGAGGCCACGCCAGGCCCGACGACGCCCTGGTCATGCCTTTTCAGCCCTGCATCTCGCCGGGCCGGAACACGCGAAGGCGGAACGGACCGGGCAGCGAAGCAACGGCGGTGTAGCCGAAGTCCATCTCGGTCGGCGCCTGGAGGACGGCAAGACCCTTCTCCTGCCAGCCGGCATGGTGGCGGTCGACCGCCTCGCGCGTGTCGACGCCGATCGACAGTTCGCTGTTCTCGCCGCGCGGCTGCGGTGCCGGCTCCACGCCGTCGGCGCGCCAAAAGCCGAGGCGCATGCCGTCCAACACGAAGAGGACGAAGGTCGGCGACCGCTCGACGGGCGCGAGGCCGAAAAGGGCTTCGATCGCCCGAGCCGAGTCGGCAGGATTTTCGACATAGAAGAGGAGGTAGGGGGTCATGACGGGCTCCGTTCGGTTTGAACGTCCCCTGCCTAAACCGTCCTCCTGTCAGCCCATGTCAGCAGCACAGCGCTCGGCGTCGCGCATCAGGCGCCAGTCGGCCAGGAGCACGCGGTGGCGGCGGCCCATGCGTCGCCCGGCCGGCACGGCTTCGGCTATCCGGTCGAGGCGGAAATGGCGAAAGTCGCCGCGCATCTCGCACCACGCGGCGAGCACCTCCGCCTGGTCGAAGAAGCCGACGATGATCGGCCAAACGGCGCGCTGCGATGCGACGCCCGCCTTGTCGGTGTAGCGGATCGCGAGCGCGTCCTCCGCCCGGATCGCCTCGCGGATCGTGCCGAGGCAGGCGAACTCCTCGGCCGCCGCGCCGCCTGCGAAGAGTTGCACCGCTTCGGCCGAACGGTTCGCAGGAAGGACCGCCTCGATCTTGGCGAGCGCACCGGCCGCGCCCGGACCGAGCGTCTCGGGAAGACGCCGCGTGACGAGGCGCAGGCCGAGCACCAGCGCGTCGATCTCGTCCTCGTCGAACATCAGGGGCGGAAGCGTGAGGCCGGGACGCAGGACGTAGCCGAGGCCCGCCGCGCCCTCGACGGGCACGCCCTGCCCCTGAAGCACGGCGATGTCGCGATAGAGCGTCCTCAGACTGATACCGAGTTCGGCGGCGAGCGTCTCGCCCGCCACTGCGCGCCGGTGACGACGCAGAAGCTCCACGAGATCGAGGAGCCGTGCGGCGCGCGTCATCGCTCGGTGAGCTTCAGCTCGATGCGCCGGTTGCGGGCACGCGCGTCCGGCGTGTCGCCCGCCACCAGCGGCTGGAACTCGCCGAAGCCAGTCGCCGCGAGGCGGTTGGCCGGAACGCCCGCGCCGACGAGGAAGCGCACCACGGCGGCGGCGCGGGCGGTGGACAGCTGCCAGTTGTCGGTGAACCGGCCGCCGGTGATCGGCACGTTGTCGGTATGGCCGTCGACGCGGATGATCCAGTTGATGTCGGAGGGGATCTCGCGGTCGAGCTGGATGATGGCCTCGGCGAGCTTTTCCATCTCGTCGCGCCCCGCCGGCTGCAGCACGTCGGCGCCCGAGGAGAACAGCACCTCGGACTGGAACACGAACCGGTCGCCGACGATGCGGATGTTGTCGCGGTCGGCGAGGATCTCGCGCAGGCGGCCGAAGAAGTCCGAGCGGTAGCGCGCCAGTTCCTGCACGCGCTGCGCGAGCGCGACGTTCAGGCGGCGGCCGAGATCGGCGATCTGGGTTTGGCTTTCGCGGTCGCGGCTCTCGGAGGCGCCGAGCGCGTCCTCGAGCGCCGCGATCTGCTGGCGGAGCGCCGAAAGCTG
This sequence comes from Aureimonas sp. Leaf324, assembly GCF_001423245.1. Taxonomy (GTDB): domain Bacteria; phylum Pseudomonadota; class Alphaproteobacteria; order Rhizobiales; family Rhizobiaceae; genus Aureimonas. Next base: position 89,098 of record NZ_LMOH01000028.1, on the reverse strand, counting down.
CTGGTTCAGGAGGTCGATCTGGGTGCGAGCCTGCGCCGACACCTGGCGCTCCGATTCCACGGCCGCCTGGAGATCGCCGACCTGGTTCCCGGCGCCCGAAGCGCCCGCCCCCGCGCGGCTTCCGTCGAGCGCCGCCTGAAGCCGCGTGCGCTCGGTCTCGGCACCGGCAAGCGAGGCCTGCAGCGCCGAGATCTGGTCCTGGAAATCGGTCGAGTTGGAGCGCTCCAGCGCCAGAAGCTGGTTGAGCTCGGCGATCTGCGAGTTCAGCCGGTCGAGCACGGTGTCGCGGCCCGACAGGTCGCGGCTGAGCAGGAACTGCGCGATCACGAAGACCGACAGAAGGAACATGATGGCCAGAAGCAGCGTGGACAGGGCGTCCACGAAGCCCGGCCAGTAGTCGACCTCGCGCCGCAGCCGGCGTCCGCGCCCGAGCGCCATGGCGTCAGTTCCGCTCGATCTCGGTCAGCGACCGGTTGAGCCGCTCCAGAACGCGCCGCATCTCGCGCTGCTCGCCCGCCTGCGCTTCGACGAAGTCGCGCAGCGTCTGCTGCTCGCCGCGCATGTGCTGGACGAGACCCTGGATGCTCTCGGCAAGGTTTGCCATCGCGGCCGAGGTGCGGGGGCTGGTGGAGTGCTCCAGCACCAGCCGGTTGATCCGGTCCGACAGGAGGCGGAACTCCTCGCCGCTGGATCCGATGACCGCGCCGTCGGGAACGGCGACCGTCGCCGGCATGGCATGGCCCGCCTCGACCGCGACGGTCGAGAGCCAGTCCTCGAGCTCGATGTAGAAGCGGTTCTGCGCGCGCCCGACCTGAAGGTCGAGGAAGCCGAGCACCAGCGAGCCCGACAGGCCGAACAGCGAGGACGAGAAGGCCGTGCCCATGCCGGACAGCGGCGCGGACAGGCCGTTCTTGACCGAATCGAGCACCGTCGCCGCATCGCCGGCCGCCGGATCGAGCGACTGGATCGTCGCCGAGATCGAGCCGATCGTGGTCAGAAGGCCCCAGAACGTGCCGAGAAGGCCGAGGAAGACGAGAAGGCCGACGAGATAGCGCGACACGTCTCGCTGCTCGTCGAGGCGCCCGCCGACGGAATCGAGGATGGCGCGCACCGATGGGGCGGGAAGCGAGCGCGGCATCGCGCCGTGGCCGATCATCGCCTCCATCGGCGCGAGCAGCACGGGCGATCGCGCGCGGCGCTCGCGGTCGTTGTCGCGCAGGGCGTTCAGCCAGCGCACCTCGCGCGCCAGCCGCCCAATCTGCAGGACGGCCATCAGGATGCCGACGGCGAGGACCCCGAGGATCAGCCCGTTGAGGCCGGGATTGGTCGAGAAGGCCTGAATGACCTGCCGGCCGAGGATCATCGCCACGAACCCGGCGAGCGCCAGGAACACCAGCATCGCCCACAGGAAGACGAGCGGGCTGGAGAACCGTTCCGGCCCCCTATGCGCGAGGGGGCGGCCGTCGGGAGGAGAACTCGAAACCTGCATCGATACGGCACCCGCTTGGCGAAGTCGCTGGCTGGGCGCGAAGCTAGCCGAGCGGGCGCGCGCTGCAAACCGGTTTTTCGGCAAAAGCGCGCGGCTCACAAGGCTTTGGCGGCCCGAAACCGGGCCACCGGGATACGCCGTCCGGCGTCAGGAGGCGGCTTCGGGCGCGTCGGCGTCCTCGGCCTTGGGCTGGGGCGTTCCACGCATGGCGGTCGCCGCCTTCTTCAGTTCGCCCACCAGCGCGCGGTGGATAATCTCATTGCCGCAGGCGATGTCGCCCTCCACGAACTCGAACTTCGAGCCGTCGGAATGGGTGACGAAGCCGCCGGCCTCGCGCACCAGCATCGAGCCGGCCGCGACGTCCCAGGGCTGCAGCGAGTGCTCCCACACACCATCGATGCGGCCTGCGGCGAGGTAGGCGAGGTTCAGCGCCGTCGAGCCGAAGGCGCGGATGCCGGCCGCCTCGCCCATCATCTTGCGGGCCTCGAAGAGGTAGCGCGCGTGGTCGGCATGGCCGAGATGGGGAATGCCCGTCGCCACGACGCATTCGGCGAGCTTGGTGCGCGCGGCGACGCGGATGCGCCGATCGTTCAGGAAGGCGCCGCCGCCCTTTTCGGCCGAGTAGAGCTCGTCCGTCGCCGGGTTGAAGATCACGCCGGCGACGATCTGGCCGTCGCGCTCCAGCCCGATCGAGATCGCGAAATGTGGGATGCCGTGCAGGAAGTTGGTGGCGCCGCCGAGCGGATCGACGACCCAGCGGTGCTGGGGATCGCGGCCCTCGATCGCGCCGCGCTCCTCCATCAGGAAGCCCCAGTCGGGCCGCGCGCGCGACAGTTCCTGGAAGACGATCTCCTCGGCCTTGCGATCGGCATGGGCCACGAAGTCGGCCGGTCCCTTCATCGAGACCTGGAGGTTCTGCACCTCGCCGAAATCGCGCGTGAGCGAGCGCCCCGCCTTCATGGCGGCCTGCGTCATCACGTTCATCAGCGCCGAACGGGCCATGGCTTCCACTTTCCTGACAACAATCGAAAGAACGGGCGGCGGCCGCCGGGGCGGACGCCGCACTCCCGCAGCCGGGTGCGGCACGGGACGAAATGGGGAACGGGCGCCTTGGAACCACAAAACGCCGGCCGGTTCAAGTCCGGCGCGTCAGCTGGCCCGGAACCGGTTGGCGGCTTCGAGCGCCCCCTTCTGGTCGGCGTCCGGCAGCGTGCGGAACCAGCCGTCGAGCGTCGCATCGGAATTGGAAGCACGCCGGGCGAGCACCGTCCACATCGCCGCCTGCGCCCGGTCGCGCGGGGTGCCGACGCCGTCCTTGTAGAGGTGGGCCATGCGGTTGACGGCGATCGGGTTGCCGCGCTCGGCCGCGCCCTTCAGCCAGCGGAAACCTTCCACCGGGTCCGGCGCCCCGCCCCGGCCGTTGATCAGCCAGATGCCGAGCTCGATCTGCGCCGTGTCGCTGCCGCTCTTGGCGGCTTCCGTCAGCCAGCGGCGCGCTTCGGCGTCGTCGGCCTTCTCGACGCCCTTGCCGTAGGCGTAGAACTGGGAAAGCGCATACTGCGCGTCGGGCAGGCCGGACTCTGCCGCCTTGCGGAAATAGCCGGCGGCATCGCCGAAGCCGCCGGTCGGCGCGGCGCGGATCAGCATCTGGCCGTAGTTGTAGGCGGCGAGCGGGTTGCCGGCATCGGCCGCGGCCTTCATCAGGTCGCGGGCCATGGCGTCGTCGTGCGCGACCGCACGCCCCTCGATCAGAAGCATCGCGTAGCGGAACTGCGCCTCCGGCACGCCGGCCTTGGCCGCGACGCCGTACCAGCGCGCCGCCTCGGTCTCGTCGCGCGGCACGCCGAGCCCGCGCCCATAGATCTCGCCGAGCAGCGTCTGCGCGGCCGGGTCGCCGAGATTGGCGAGCGGTTCGGCGATCCGGAGCGCCGACAGGTAGTAGCCGCGCTGGAAGGCCCCATAGGCCTGCGCGCTCGCCGAGGTGCCGTCAGCGGCATCGGGATCGTCGGTGGCCTTCGCGACCGGCGTCGGCAAGAGGTTGGGCGACAGCGCCGGCGCCGGCAACGTGCCGGCGGATGGCGCGGCGGTCGCAGCGTCGGGTGCAGGCGGCGCCGGGGCGGCCGCATCCTGCGCAACAGCCGGCGAGCCGAAGAGAAGGGTGGCGAGGAGCGCGGCGCGCTTCATGCCGTGGCCTCCTCCATCGCCCGGTCGATCATCCGGTTGGCCGCCTCGACCTGCGCGGCCGCCGCGCCGAGATCGGCGAAGACGGCGCTCGACAGCGCGATGAACTCGGCGCGCGTCTCGATCGCGCTGGCGAGCGTCGCCAGATCCGATCCACCCTGCACGATGCAGGGGATCTCGACGATCGAGGCCCACCATTCGGCCAGTTCGAGGTTCCGGCGCAGCGGCGCGGCCGCGCTGTCGGCGCCGAGCTTGCCGAAGAACATGTAGTCCGGCATGCACTCGCCCGCCTCCAGCGCATCGTGGCGCGTGGTGAAGCCGGAGCCGCCGACGATGAGGCGCGGCGAGAAGCGGCCGACCGCCTCACGCAGCGCGGCGACGCTGCCCGAGGCGTCGTGGAAGCCGTCGGCGCGCACGCGGCCGGCGCAGCGCGTGTCCTCGGCGACGATCGCGGCCGCGCCCGCTTCCTGGATCAGCGGCACCAGCCGTTCGGCGAAATCCTGGAACGGGCCGGGCTGGCGGCCGGCCGGATCGATCAGCACCGAGGCGACGTCGCCCGCGCCGAGCGCAGCCCTCAGGGCCGCCTCGCCGGCATCGCCGTCCGGCAGGAGGGTCGTCGCCAGGACCAGTCGGGGGCGGATACGGTCGTCTTCGGTCATGAGAAACATCTGCGCAGCGGGCGCCGGGAGCGCCGGGTCGGGGGCCGGCTCGGCCGGCGGGCTGCTGTAGATACCGATTGCGGCGAGACTACAAGGGTCGCGGCAGGATCGGAAAGGACGCGACCCCTCGTGAGGCCGCGCCCAAGAATGCTGATTGGCGGTCAGTGGGTCGATTGACGCAAACGCTCGATCTCGTCCTTCAGCTGCAGCTTGCGCCGCTTCAGGTCCTGTATTTCCGCATCGCTCATGGCAGGCTTGGTGTGGGCCGTGGCGATTTCCTCGTTCAGGGCCGAGTGGCGCTGCTCCAGGGTCGCGAGATGGGCATCCAAGGACATTCTTGAGCTCCTTTTGGGTCTCTAGTCTTCCTCCATCGACGCCCGGACGACCGAGGCGCCGTGGACGACATGAAGGTGTCATATAAGTTTTGGCCTGTCGAATGCGGATCAAGACCCGGGTTTTTAAATTGCCTCCATCCTGATAACGAAGAGGCGGGGTCGGAGCGTCCGGGATCAGGATTTGCGCGGGTTTCGCGCGGGCCGAGGACGCGGGGTCGATTTTTTGTGATGCCGCGGCCCGTCGACCGGGTGCCGGGGCACGAAGGGTATCGCGTTCGAGGGGACCTTGGTGGCGGATCAGGAACAGGCCGAACTCAGGCTGCAGCTCGCAAGGCTGCGCCAGGAACACGCGGATTTCGACGCCGCGATCGAGGCGATGGAGACGACCGGCTGCGACCGGCTGCAGATCCAGCGCATGAAGAAGAAGAAGCTCCTGATCAAGGACCGCCTCCAGGATCTCGAGGATCAGGTCCTGCCGGACATCATCGCATGACGACACCGCCCGTCGCCGTCATCATGGGCAGCCAGTCGGACTGGGCCACCATGAAGCATGCCGTCGAGACGCTGGACGCGCTCGGCATCGCGCACGAGGCGCTGATCGTCTCGGCCCACCGCACCCCCGACCGACTCGTCGCCTTCGCCAAGGGCGCGCGCGACAAGGGCTTCAAGGTGGTGATCGCCGGCGCCGGGGGGGCTGCCCACCTGCCGGGCATGACGGCTTCGATGACGCCGCTGCCGGTCTTCGGCGTGCCGGTGGAAAGCCGGGCACTGTCCGGCCAGGACAGCCTCCTGTCGATCGTGCAGATGCCCGCCGGCATTCCCGTCGGCACGCTCGCCATCGGCCGGGCCGGCGCCGTGAACGCCGCACTTCTCGCCGCCAGCGTGCTCGCTCTCACCGACGCCGGGCTCGCCGGGCGTCTCGACGCGTGGCGTCAGCGCCAGAGCGAAGCCGTCGCCGAGCGTCCTGTCGACGACGCGGCGCCTGCGCATTGATCCTTCCCCTATCGAGGCGGACCGCATGACAGCCCCCCTCCCCTTCGGCTCCACGATCGGCATCATCGGCGGCGGCCAGCTCGGCCGCATGCTGGCGTCGAGCGCCGCACGCCTCGGCTTCCGCACGCTGGTGCTCGATCCCGACGCGGACTGCCCGGCGGCGCAGGTCGCGAACGACCTGATCCGCGGCGCCTACGACGACGCGGCCGCGCTCCGCCAGCTCGCCGACCGCAGCGACGTCGTGACCTACGAGTTCGAGAACGTGCCGGTCGGCCCGTTGCGGGCGCTGGGTGGGCCCAAGCCCATCCATCCGCCGATCGAGGCGCTGGAGGTCGCGCAGGACCGGGTGGTCGAGAAGGCCTTCCTCAACGGCATCGGCATCGCCACGGCGCCCTGGCGGGCGGTGGACGATCCGCAGGAACTCGACCACGCGCTGCTCGACCTTCGCGGCGACTGCATCCTGAAGACGCGCCGCCTCGGCTACGACGGCAAGGGGCAGGCGACGATCGCCGAAGGCGGCCCGCACGACGACGTCTTCGAGAGCCTCGGCTCGGTGCCGTCGATCCTCGAGAAGAAGGTGCCGTTCGAGCGCGAGATTTCGGTGATCTCGGCGCGCGGACGGGACGGCTCCTTCGTCGCCTTCGATCCGGCCGAGAACGTCCACCGAATGGGCATCCTCAGTCGCTCCAAGGTGCCGGCAAAGGTGCCGCAGGAGATCGCCGAGCGGGCGGTCGAGACCGCGCGAGCGATCATGGACAGGCTCGGCTATGTCGGCGTCATCGGCGTCGAGTTCTTCGTGGGCGCGGACGGCACGCTCCTCGTCAACGAGATCGCGCCACGCGTCCACAATTCGGGCCACTGGACCGAGGCGGCCTGCACGATCTCGCAGTTCGAGCAGCATATCCGCGCGGTCGCGGGCCACACGCTGGGCGCCACCAACCGCCATTCGGACTGCGTGATGGAAAATCTCATCGGCCATGATGTCGAGCGCGCCGAGGCGCTTCTCGGCGAGCCCGACACACTGGTCACGCTCTACGGCAAGCGTGAGGCCAGGCCCGGCCGCAAGATGGGGCACGTCACCCGGCTGAGCCCGCGAAAGGCCATCTGAAAGGCAGCGCGGGGCGCCGTCACATGGTTGACATCGCACCCCGCCTGCCGTTATTGCCACCCCAGGTCGACGCGCCCCCACGGCGCGTTTTTCATTATGCGGCGGAATGGGACTGGGCCCGATCGTCGCCTCGCAATCGACGGTCGAAGTCATGAAGATCAAGAACTCGCTGAAGTCCCTCAAGGGCCGCCACCGCGCCAACCGCCTGGTTCGCCGCAAGGGCCGCATCTATATCATCAACAAGCTGGCCCCGCGCTACAAGGCGCGCCAGGGCTGACGCTTGCGGGCCGCTCCAGCGGCTCCTCGGAAATTGTTTGGAAGGCGCGCCGGGACGACGTAAGTTCGTCCCATGCGCGCCTTTTCCCGTTTCAAGATTCCCCTTCTCGCCGCAGCCCTCGTCTCCGCCGCGGTGACTGCGCCCTCGATGGCGCAGGACGCGACGGCGCCCGGCGCCCTGCCCGGCCCCGAGACGCCGGCCGCCACGGCGAGCGGTCTCCCCGATGCGGCGCCGCCTGTCGCCGAAACGCGCGAGGCTCGGCTCGACGGCCTGTTCGAACGGCTGAAGCGCGAATCCGATGCCGAGAAGGCGACGGGGATCGCCAACGAGATCCAGTCCGTTTGGCTCGAAAGCGGCAGCGCGACGGTCGATCTCCTGATGCTGCGCGCGACGCAGGCCATCGCCCGCAAGGATGCGGCGGCGGCGCTGGATTTCACCGACCAGGCGATCGTCCTCGATCCCGACTATGCGGAAGCCTACAACCGGCGCGCCACGCTGCACTACACGCAGAATCGCTACGCGCTTTCGATGGCCGACGTCGAGGAGGTGCTAAAGCGCGAGCCGCGCCATTTCGGCGCGCTGACGGGGCTTGGCGCCATGCTGGAGGAGCTGGGCCGCGACCGGGAGGCGCTGGACGCCTATAGCCGCGCGCTCGCCATCTATCCGACGCTGAAGGCCGCGCAGGACGCGGCGGGGCGGCTGGCCGAGGAAGTTTCCGGCCAGCCGGCCTGATCCGTCAGATGGCCGACAGGCCGTCCGAGCCGATATAGGCGATGCGGATCATGTTGGTGGCGCCGGGCGTGCGCAGCGGCACGCCGGCCGTCACGATCACCCGCTCGCCGACGCGAGCGTAGCCCTGCTGGACCGCGAGGCGGCAGGCGCGGTTGACCATGTCCTCCATGTCGGAGGCATCGTCCGTCACCACGCAGTGGAGACCCCAGACGAGGCTGAGGCGGCGCGCGGTGGCCTCGATCGGCGACAGGGCGAGGATCGGGATCTGCGGGCGCTCGCGCGCCGTACGAAGGCCCGTCGTGCCGGTCGAGGTATAGGTGACGATCGTCGCCACCTGCAGCGTCTCGGCGATCTGGCGCGCGGCGAGCGACACGGCGTCGGCGCCGGTCGCCTCGGCGGCCGGGCGCTGCGCGAAGATGATGCCGGGATAGAGCGGGTCCTTCTCCACCTCGACCGCGATCCGGTCCATGGTCTGCACCGCCTCGACGGGATAGGCGCCCGCCGCCGACTCGGCCGACAGCATGATCGCATCGGCGCCCTCGAAGACGGCGATCGACACGTCCGACACCTCGGCGCGCGTCGGCACCGGGGCGGTGATCATCGATTCCAGCATCTGGGTCGCGACCACGACCGGCTTGCCGGCGCGGCGGGCGGCGCGGGTGATGCGCTTCTGGATGCCGGGCACCTGCTCCAGCGGCATCTCGACGCCGAGATCGCCGCGCGCCACCATGATCGCGTCGGACAGCTCGATGATCTCGTCGAGGCGCTCGACGGCCTGCGGCTTCTCGATCTTCGACAGGAGGCCAGCGCGTCCGCGCGAGAGCTTGCGCGCCTCGGCGAGGTCCTCCGGGCGCTGGATGAAGGACAGGGCGAGCCAGTCGACCTCGGCCTCCAGCACCGCGTCGAGGTCGCGCCGGTCCTTGTCGGTCAGCGCGCCGCTCGTCAGCAGCGTGTCGGGCAGGCTGACGCCTTTCTTGTCGGAGATGCGCGTGCCGGCCACGACCTCGCAGCGGATCGCGGTGCCGGTGGTCGAGAGGGCGCGCAGCTGCAGCTTGCCGTCGTCGATCAGGAGGCGATGGCCGGGCTGGACGGTCTCGAGGATCTCGGGATGGGGCAGATAGACGCGCGTCGCGTCGCCGGGCTCGGGATTGTTGTCGAGCGTGATGATGTCGCCGGGCTTGAGGTCGACCTTGCCATCCGCGAACTTGCCGACGCGCAGCTTCGGCCCCTGCAGGTCGGCGAGGATGCCGATCGGCCGGTCGACGGCGGCTTCCACGCGGCGAATGCGGGCGACGAGCTCGCGCATCGAATCGTGGTCGGTATGGCTCATGTTGATGCGGAAGACGTCTGCGCCCGCTTCGTGCAGCTTGCGGATCATCGCCTCGTCCGACGAGGCCGGCCCGAGCGTTGCAAGAATCTTCACGCGGCGATTGCGTTTCATGGCTGGTCGGTTCCTTCGCGTGCCGCTTCCGTCAGCTGGACCATCCAGCTGCCTTGCCCGCCGGTGTCGTATTCCCGAAAGCCCATCTTCTGGTACCCTCGGGCGAAGCAGTCCTTGACCCCGACGATTTTGAACTCGTTCTCGGCGATGCACATGTCGATGTCGCCCGCCCACCGACCGACGCCCTCGGCGTCCTCGGCGTAGATGTAATAGTAGCGCGACTGCAGCTCACCCTCGATGACAGAGCGGCAGGTCGTCGCGGGAATGCGCCACCAGCCCTCGCTCACCCACCCTTCCGCCGTCCGCTGACCGACCGCCACGCCCACCAGAGCCTGCGTACCGTTGCACACCCGGAAATCGGCACGGGCGACAGCGGCGAACAGAGGCAGCGACAGGACGGAAAGACCAAGGGTCAGAACGGCGGCGGCGATCGGGGAACGGAGCCCCAGGATCGGGCAAGACGGCATGGGCGACCCTTTGGATAAGGACGGCGGCGGGCCCTTCTCGCATAGTCGGTAAAACTGTCAAAGACGGGGCGGGCCCGATGGCCCATTCTTTTTATTAAATCGATACGATCGCGCCCGTCGGGCCGCTTGCGGCCCGCGACGATGGGCCCGATATCGGTCCCGAATGCTGAACGGAGGGACCTCGCATGGACCGCGCGCCGACCACCACCGAACTGGAAGCCGCCGCCTTCCGGCGACTTCGCGACCATCTGCGCGAGCGCACCGACGTGCAGAACATCGACCTGATGAATCTCGCCGGCTTCTGCCGCAACTGCCTGTCCAACTGGTACGCCGAGGCCGCCGCCGAGGCCGGTCGGCCGATGGGCAAGGACGAGGCTCGCGAGATCGTCTACGGCATGCCCTACGACGAGTGGCGCGCCCGCCACCAGCGCGAGGCGGGCGCCGAGGCGCAAGCCGCGTTCGACGCATCCACGCCGCACGATTGAGGCCGGCGTAACGCTCGGGTAACCATTCGGCGTCATCGAAGAGGGGAAAGCGGTCGCCGGTTCCGGCGCCCCGCCCCAGTCGTCCGTTACGAGGTCATCCCATGTCCAACGCCACCGAGGAAGTCGCCCAGGATCAGCTCCGCTCCTTCGTCGAGCGCATCGAGCGCCTCGAGGAGGAGAAGAAGCAGATCTCCGACGACATCAAGGACGTCTATGCCGAAGCCAAGGGCAACGGCTTCGACGTCAAGGTGCTGCGCAAGGTGATCTCGCTGCGCAAGCAGGACGCCAACGAGCGAGCCGAGATGGACGCGATCCTCGACCTCTACCTCCAGGCGCTGGGGATGATGCCGTCCGGCGAGTGAGCCGCGCGACACCCTGAAACGAAAAACACCTCCGGCCCGGGCCGGAGGCGTTTTTCATGGGACCAACGTTGGACGCGTCAGCGGCCGCGACGACGCTTGTGGCCGAGGCCCATCTGCTTGGCGAGACGCGAGCGCGCCGCCGCATAGCTCGGCGCCACCATCGGATAGTCCGCCGGCAGATCCCACTTCTCGCGGTATTCCTCGGGCGACAGGTTGTAGTGCGTCATCAGGTGACGCTTCAGCGACTTGAACTTCTTGCCGTCCTCGAGACACACGATGTACTCGTCGGTCACCGACTTCTTCACGGAAACGGCGGGCTTCGGCTTCTCGGCCGGAGGCGGCTCCGGCTGCGCGCCGGTCATGCCGAGCGCGCTGTGGACGTCCGCGATCAGGGCGGGCAGATCGGCGACCGCCATGGAATGATTGCTGACATAGGCCGCGACGACGTCCGCCGTCAGCTCCATCAGGTCATCATTGTCGTCCGGCAGGTTCAACTCGTCCATGTCTTTTCCGATCCGATCGTCAGGCGCGACAGCCGCCGAAGTCCCTTTCCCTGCCGAGATCGCGATGAAACGCGAATCATCTTGGCAGGCCGGCGAAGCAACTATGCACCATCGTTGATTCAAACGGTATCTGAGAAACCATCTGATTTTTGTCAAGCTCGGATCGCGGCATGACAAGTTCAGCACATCTCCGGTGGTGAACGTCTGCCGCAATCAACTTGAGATTTCAGCTGACATCGGATGCAGCCGCCCGCGAAAACTTGGGGCCCAGCACCTGGCAGAGCCTCGACTGCACAAACGCGAACGCCCGCACCGAAGGCGCGGGCGTCGAGCGATCGAAGCGGTCCGTCAGTTGATCTTGTGGACCGGCATGAAGTTGACGGCCTTGCCCTCGAAGCGGCCCGCGGCTGACGGGGCGCCGGTCTTGCGCGAGAAGCCATGCGCGAAGACCGCGTCCGGCACGTTGCCGATCAGGCTGTGGGCGACGGGCCGCTGAAGGTCGGCCTCCAATGCGCGGCGCTCGGGGTTGGCGATCAGCGCGGCGACCTCGACGCGCTCGGCGATGATGCGCGCGGACGGCTGGGCGGCGCGGCGGGCGGCGGCCAGAGCCGCCTCGTCGCCGACGACGCGCCCGCCCTTGGCCGACATGGCCGGCCGGGCAGCGGACTTCGAGACCGCTGGCGTGGCCAGTGACGCGACGCGGACCGGCTGCGACGAAGCCGGGATCGGCGCTGCGGCGGCAAGGGCGGCGACGGCCGTCGCCTCAGCCGGACGATGCGACGGCGTGACGGCAGGACGGGCAGCCGGCTCCGCTCCGGCGGCGGCCGCGGTGCTCTCCGCCATGGCGGCAGCGATGATGGATTCGGGCGTCAGTTCGGGCTCGGCGCCGATCATGCGGGGTGTCGGCAGGGCGGCCTGGTCGGCGCGCAGCACGGCCTCGAAGGGCGGCCGGGCCCGGGGCATCGGCACGGCATAGGCGAGCTGGGTCGGCGCGCCGGGCGCAACTTCGGCCGCGGCTTCGGCTTCCAGCGCGGCGACGAGCGTCGTGGCGGGATCGACGGCATCCGGGCGGACCGGCGCGCGGGTCGGCAGCGGCACGCGGGCCGGAACCAGGGCCGCGACGGTGGTTTCAGTGGCGGGAATGGCGGACGGCGGGGCCGCGCGGGCCGGGCTCGTGCCGTCGAAGGCGTCGCGCTCGGGCATGGCGACGCCGGCGGGAAGCGCGGCGGGCGGCAGGGCGGGGGCGGGACGCACCGCGGCGATCTGGACCTCGGGCTCGGGCGCGGAGCGCGCGGGACGGGCCGCCGGGGCGCGGCCGACCGGTGCCGCCGTCGCCTCGGCCTCGTCCTCCGCCTCGTCCGCGCCGCCGCCGAAGATGGCGGCCAGAAGCGAGCGGCCGCCGCCGGAGCGCGACGAGGACGCGATCTGGACGTCGTTGGCGCCCTTGCGCTTGTTGTAGGAGGCGAGCGCCGTCTCGTAGCCGGCCAGCGGCTTGCCGTCGGACGGGACGTGGATCGTGTTGCCCTTCGGGAAGATGCTGGCGAGCTCGCTGCGGCTCATGCGCGGCCAGTAGCGGCCCTTCCCGGTGTCGAAGTGGACGAAGGGCGAACCGGAACGCGGATAGTAGCCGACGCCGCCGAGCTGCATGCGCAGGCCGATGTCGCGCACCTTCTTCAGCGGCACGTCGGGCAGGAAGAAGTCGACGGCCTTGCCGGACATATGAAGACTGGAGCCGGCGACGCCGCTGGAGCGCGACCGCAGCATCTTGTTGGTGCCGGGCGAACGATAGCCGCCGATGACGTGGATATAGCCGCGCGAGCCGGACTGCTTGTGCGCCTCGTAGAGAAGGTCGAGGAGCTTCGGGTCCATCGTGGTGGGCTTGTTCTCGCGCCAGTCGCGCAGCGCCCAGTTGGCCTTCTTCAGGCCGTCGGGCAGGAACTTGCCGTCACGCTTGTAGACGATCTCGGACTTTTCCTTGAGATGGACGTGATAGAGCTTGAGGGTCCGCGTCTCGGCCTGTGCCGCCGTTGCGGCCAGAAGGCCCATCAGGACGACCGCCGCGCGCTTGATGGCGCGTGGCGATACGCATTCGGTCCATCCGAACATGCGGTATTTCCCCCGGTGCGTCGTCCCGCTGATGGATGTCCCCACCAGATTTCTATGGCCCCCGATCAGGCTGACAAGCCTCATCGGGAAAGAGTGCGGCACGAAAATGACACTTGGTCCATTGTTTCGCCAATACACAGGATTTTGGTTAACGGCGAGTGAAAATCGGGCGACTCTCGCGGCCCCGACCGAATCACCGCCGTGACGAGCCGCGCGGGATCTGAAGTATGCGCCGCCCGGGCCGGTGTCCTATATCCCCTGCCAACGGACGCCACCGACAGGCGTCCGGCCTCGCGTCGTCCCCCGGAGTGTTCCGTCCATGAGCCAAGCGTCCGCGTCGTCCTCCCGCCCTTCCTCCGGCGCGGCCGGCGCCCTTCCCGAATGGAACCTGGCCGATCTCTACGCCGGCATCGACGCCCCCGAGATCGCCCGCGATCTCGATGAGGCCGCTCGCCGCGCGGGCGCGTTCCAGGCGCGCTGGAAGGGACGTCTCGAGGACGCGGCGCAAGCTGCGGGCGAGAACGGGCTCGGGGCGGCGATCGCCGAGTTCGAGGCGCTGGAAGAGCTTCTCGGCCGCCTGATCTCCTATGCCGGCCTTGTCTACGCCGGCGACACGGCCTCGCCCGCCAACGCCAAGTTCTACGGCGACATGCAGGCCCGCGTCACCGACATCTCGTCGCTCCTCCTGTTCTTCGCGCTGGAGCTCAACCGCATCGACGAGCCGGCGATGGACGCCGCGATGGAGCGCGACGCGCAGCTGGCGCATTACCGCCCGTGGGTCGTCGATCTGCGCCAGGACAAGCCCTTCCAGCTCGAGGACCGGGTGGAGGAGCTGTTCCTCGAGAAGTCGGTGACCGGCCACGGCGCCTGGAACCGCCTCTTCGACGAGACGATGACGGCGCTGCGCTTCACCGTGGACGGCGAGGAACTGGCGCTGGAAGAGGTGCTGAACCTCCTGCAGGACCCCGACCGCGCCCGGCGCGCCAAGGCCGGGGCGGCGCTGGCCGAGGTGTTCCGCCGCAACCTGCGCACTTTCGCACTGGTCACCAACACGCTCGCCAAGGACAAGGAGATTTCCGACCGCTGGCGTGGGTTCGAGGACGTCGCGGACTCGCGCCATCTCGCCAATCGCGTCGAGCGCGAGGTGGTCGACGCTCTCGCCAAAGCGGTGTCGGACGCCTACCCCTCGATCGCCCATCGCTACTACGCCCTGAAGGCGAAGTGGCTCGGCCTTGACGCGCTGGAGTTCTACGACCGCAACGCGCCGCTGCCGGGCGCGGCCAAGCGCGACATCGGCTGGGACGAGGCGCGCGAGACCGTGCTGTCGGCCTATCGCGACTTCGCGCCCGACATGGCCGAGATCGCCGGCCGCTTCTTCGAGCGGAACTGGATCGACGCTGCGGTCCGCCCCGGCAAGGCGCCAGGCGCCTTCGCGCACCCGACGGTGCCGAGCGTGCACCCCTATGTGCTCGTCAATTATCTCGGCAAGCCGCGGGACGTGATGACGCTCGCGCACGAGCTCGGCCACGGCGTCCATCAGGTGCTGGCGGGCGACCAGGGCGCCCTGATGGCCTCGACGCCCCTGACGCTCGCCGAGACGGCCTCGGTGTTCGGCGAGATGCTGACCTTCCGCTCGCTGCTCCAGCGCGCGGCATCACCGGCCGAACGCCGCACCCTGATCGCCTCGAAGGTCGAGGACATGATCAACACGGTGATCCGCCAGATCGCCTTCTACGAGTTCGAGCGCGAGATCCATATCGAGCGCCGCAAAGGCGAGCTGACGGCCGAGCGCATCGGCGAGATCTGGATCGCGATCCAGAAGCGGAGCCTCGGCCCCGCGGTGAACCTCGGCGAGGGCTACGAGACCTTCTGGACCTATATCCCGCACTTCATTCATTCGCCCTTCTACGTCTATGCCTACGCGTTCGGCGACTGCCTCGTGAACTCGCTCTACGCGGTCTACCAAAACGCCGAGGAGGGTTTTCAGGACCGGTATTTCGCGATGCTGCGGGCTGGCGGCACCAAGCACCATTCGGAACTCCTCGCCCCGTTCGGCCTCGATGCCACCGATCCCGCCTTCTGGCGTCAGGGCCTGTCGATGATCTCGGGGCTCATCGACGAACTGGAGGCAATGGACGAGGCGGCCTGACCGTTCAAGGCTCGAGGCGGTCGCCCCAGTCGGCCCGCCTCGCCTCCCGGAAACGATCCCCGTCGCGCTTGGTAACCAGCGCGTCGGCGATCGTGCCGTCGGGGCGGCAGAGCTTGACGCGCACCTTGCCGCTGCCGGCGCGCGGCGGAGCGAGGACGCGCTGGTAGCTCGGTCCCGCCGGGGCGTCGCGCGCGAGGGCGACATAGGCGAACTTCTCGTCCTCGTAGGGCACCTCGGCCTCCTTGGCGCGCAGGTGGAGGCGCGAGCGCGGCAGGCGCTGGGCGAAATGGCACCAGTCGGGCGCGACGATCGGGCAGGCTTGCGCATGCGGACAGGGCGCCACGACCTTCGCGCCGGCCGCGATCAGGCGGTCGCGCACAGCGAGGATACGGGCCCAGCCGGCAGGGGTCCCCGGCTCGACGACGAGGAGGACGCCGCCGGTCTTCGACCAGAGCATGTCGGCGAGCGGCGCGATCGCGGCCGGCGCGATCTCGTCGAGGACGTAGGAGAGGGTCACGAGATCGGCGCCGGGCATGGCGGCGAGATCCGCCGCGAGGTCCCCCGCACGCCAGTCCGGCGCGAACGCGAAGGCGCCTGCGCCCAGCCGTTGCCCGAGCCGGCGGATCGGCGCGGAGGCTTCGAGAAGCGTCGCGCCACTGAGCGCCGGAAACGCGTCCGCGGCGGCCCAGAGCGCGGTGCCGGGGCCGGCGCCGACGTCGAGAAGCGTTGCGGGTGCGAAGTTGGGACGACCTTCGGCCAGCGAAGCGAGGGAGGCCCGCAGTGCGGCATAGGTCGCCGGCAGGCGCGCGGCCGCGTAGACCTTGGCGAACAGGTCGTCGGACAGGTGCATCCGCCCGTCCCGCGTCTCGGCGCGGTAGCGGCCGGACAGCACCTCGCCCGCCCGGCGCAGGTCGGCGAGGGGCGTTCCGGCGATCTCCGCCTCGATCGCGGCACGCAAGGGGGTCGGCAGGTCCATGGATCGATGCGCAGGCGTCCCGCGGTCCGGTGCTTCCGCCGGCCTCCGAGCGCCAAGCCCCTTTTATTTGACAGCGTTCTGCTCTAGCCCGGCGCTTCCAGACACGTCCAGACCGAAAGGGACCCCATGGCAGACGAGAACTTCCCGGTCCACGCCGAGATCACCGGCCCGATCGTGATGATCGGCTTCGGCTCCATCGGGCGCGGCACGCTGCCGTTGATCGAGCGCCACTTCAAGTTCGACAAGTCGCGCTTTACCGTGATCGACCCGCGCGACACGAGCCGTCACCTTCTGGACGAGCGCGGCATCCGCTTCATCCAGGAAGGCGTGACGCGCCAGAACTATCGCGATCTGCTGACGCCCCTCCTGACGGACGGCGGCGGCCAGGGCTTCCTCGTCAACCTGTCGGTCGACACCGGCTCGGTCGATCTCATGCGCATGTGCCGCGAGCTCGGCGTCCTCTACATCGACACCGTGATCGAGCCCTGGCTCGGCTTCTACTTCGACGACACGATGTCGAACGCCGACCGCACGAACTACGCGCTGCGCGAGACGCTGCGCAGGGAGAAGCGCAAGCATCCAGGCGGCACCACGGCCGTCTCCACCTGCGGCGCCAATCCGGGCATGGTCTCCTGGTTCGTCAAGCAGGCGCTCGTCGACATCGCGCGCGACACCAACCTCGAGTTCGAGGAGCCGGGCCCGGACGACCGCGAGGGCTGGGCGAAGCTGATGAAGAAGGTCGGCGTCAAGGGCGTCCACATCGCCGAGCGCGACACGCAGGTCGCCGCCAAGCCGAAGCCCCGCAACGTCTTCTGGAACACCTGGTCGGTCGAGGGTTTCCTGTCGGAGGGCATGCAGCCGGCCGAGCTCGGCTGGGGCACGCACGAGAAGTGGATGCCCAAGAACGGCAAGACCCACAAGAAGGGCTGCCAGGCCGCGATCTATCTCGAGCAGCCGGGCGCCAACACGCGCGTTCGCACCTGGTGCCCGACGCCGGGCCCGCAATACGGCTTCCTCGTCACGCACAACGAGTCCATCTCGATCGCGGACTACTTCACCCACCGCAACAAGGAGGACGAGGTCACCTACCGGCCGACCGTCCACTACGCCTATCACCCGGCCAACGACGCGGTCCTTTCGCTGCACGAGCTGTTCGGCGCGGCCGGCAAGATCCAGCCGGAGCACCATGTCCTCGACGAGAACGAGCTGGTCGAGGGCATCGACGAGCTCGGCGTCCTCCTCTACGGCCACGAGAAGAACGCCTACTGGTACGGCTCGCAGCTGTCGCTGGAGGAAACGCGCCGCATCGCGCCCTACCAGAACGCGACCGGCATGCAGGTGACCTCGGCGGTGCTGGCCGGCATGGTCTGGGCGCTCGAGAACCCGGAAGCCGGCATCGTCGAGGCCGACGAGATGGACTATCGCCGCTGCCTCGAAGTGCAGCGTCCCTATCTCGGACCGGTGAAGGGCTACTACACTGACTGGACGCCGCTGACCGATCGCCCGGGCCTCTTCCCAGAGGATCTCGACGAAAAGGACCCCTGGCAGTTCCGGAACATCCTGGTCCGGTAAAGTCGGACAACCAGATTCATCAGTGGAAAAGCCGCAGGTCATCCTGCGGCTTTTTCCTTATAGTCTGGCACAACCGCTGCGATGCCCTACCCTTCAACCGCAAGTGCTTGATGCGCTTGAGGAGTGAGTGATGGGCGAGTTTCTGTCGGAAGCCCAACGTAAGCGCAGTATCATCCGCGAAATCATGGACGCGGCGATGTCCGGCTCGCCCGGCTCGATCGCGCGTCACTTCGCGCCCGGCGCCGTGTTCTCCAATCGCAGCAACGCGGGCATCATCGACGCGCCCTGGTTCAACCGGATGGAAGGCGAGTACCGCCTGCAGGGCGAGGAAGAGGCGAAGTCCTTCCTGAACGAGCTCCTGCGCCGCGCGACCTACATCTCCTACAAACCGCGCGGCATCGTGGTCGAGGACGACGAGGGCGCGAGCCGCTGCGACTGGACGCGCCAGGACGAGACCAACGGTTCGCTCGTCACCGGCAGCACCATGTACTGGTTCTCCTTCACCACGGACGGGCGCATCCGCTCGATCGAGACGATCGGCACGATCCACTCGGTGATCGCCGCCAAACGCGAGGAAGCCTTCGCGGGATCGAGCTCACGCGGCTGAGGATAGCGCGATCCGCGCGCATGACTCCGGGCGGCATCTGCCTTAAACTTGTATCAACTTTGATCGCTGGCCCTCCGGAGTTCCCGATGCGTCCCTTCACCCGCGCCCTGCCCGTCCTTGCCGCGGCCCTCGCCCTGTCGGCCTGCGAGACCATGGCGCCGCCGGCGCAGATGGCGGTGGCGCCGCGCCCGGCGGGCCTCGAGGGCCAGTGGTCGTCGGTGGGCGGCCCCGTCGCCTACACCGCGACCTTCGCGGGCGGGCGCTTCACCTCGAAGGAAGCGGCGACCGGCGCGGTGCTGGCCGAGGGCAACTACACCAAGACCGGCCAGGCGCAGGCGACCATCATCTACACCTCGCGCTCGCGCAACCAGCAGGTCTCGGTCAACTGCGCGCAGATGTCGGCCGACCGGCTGGCCTGCGTGAACGCCGACGGCAGCCGCTTCGAGTTCAGCCGCAAGGCCTGAGCGGGCGGCAGACCGCGGGCGTCAGTCGGGGCGGACGCTTTGTCCGCTTGCCCGAAGGCCCTGCCCTGTCCATATCCGATCGCGGCGGCGGACCCGAACGGCCCGCCGCCGCAGTCGTTTCCGGTTCCTTGCAAGCGAACGCGCCCATGCTGACCAGCCCAAGCCCCGCCGCGTCCTCCACTGCGATCGGCCCGCTGCCGCCCGGCCATCCGCCCGTGAAGCCGAAGAAGGTGGGCGTGCTCCTCGTCAATCTCGGGACGCCCGACGGCACCGACTACAAGCCGATGCGGCGCTACCTCAAGGAGTTCCTGTCGGACAAGCGCGTCATCGAATGGCCGCGCGCCGCCTGGTTCCCGATCCTCTACGGCATCGTCCTCAACACGCGGCCGAAGAAGTCGGGCCACGCCTACGAGCAGATCTGGAACAAGGAGCGCAACGAGAGCCCCTTGCGCACCTTCACCCGCGCGCAAGGCGAGAAGCTCGCGCAGCGCATGTCGGGCGAGCGCGACGTCGTGGTGGACTGGGGCATGCGCTACGGCAACCCGTCGATCGCGACCCGTGTCGAGGCGTTGCGGGCCGAGGGCTGCGAGCGCATCCTCTGCTTCCCGCTCTACCCGCAATATTCGGCCTCGACCACGGCGACGGTGAACGACAAGTTCTTCGAGCACCTGATGGCGCAGCGCTGGATGCCGGCCGTGCGCACGGTGCCCGCCTATCACGACGAGCCCGTCTATATCGAGGCGCTCGCGCGCTCGATCGAGACGCATCTCGCCTCGCTCCCCTTCGAACCCGAGCGCGTGATCGCGTCCTATCACGGCATTCCGCAGAGCTACTTCCGCAAGGGCGACCCGTATCACTGCCACTGCCAGAAGACCTCGCGCCTCGTCGAGGAGCGGCTCGGCTGGGAGAAGGGCCGCTTCATGACCACCTTCCAGTCCCGCTTCGGGCCGGAGGAGTGGCTGCAGCCCTACACCGACAAGACCGTCGAGGCGCTCGCCAAGCAAGGCATCAAGCGCATCGCCGTTCTCAACCCCGGCTTCGTCTCCGACTGCCTGGAGACGCTCGAGGAGATCGCGGGCGAGGCCGGCGAGATCTTCCGCGAGCACGGCGGCGAGCACTTCAGCCACATCCCCTGCCTCAACGATTCCGAGGACGGGATGGACGTCATCGAGCACATGGTCCGTCGCGAGCTGCGCGGCTGGATCGACTGACGCGCGGCCCGGTCGCCGGGGTCAGACCGCCGCCGCCCTCAGGCGACGCCGATGCGCAGGAGGTCGTGGAGGTGGATGATGCCGACCGGCCGCTCGTCCTCCACCACCATCAGCGCGGTGATGTTGGCGCCGTTGATGATGTCGAGCGCCTTGGCCGCCAGCGTGTCGGGCCGGATGGTCTTGGGCGAGGGCGTCATCACCTCGTCCACGGTGCGCGACAGGAGGTCGGAGGCGAGGTGACGGCGCAGGTCGCCGTCGGTGACGATGCCGAGCAGCCGCCCCGCCTCGTCGACCACCGCGACGCAGCCGAAGCCCTTGCGCGAGATGGCGAGGATCGCCTCGCCCATCCTTGTGCCGCTCGCCACCAGCGGCAACGCCTCGCCCTTGTGCATGACGTCGCCGACATGGCGAAGGCTCGCGCCGAGCTGACCGCCGGGATGGAAGACGCGGAAGTCGCTGGGGCTGAAGCCCCGGCGCTCCAGAAGCGCGACGGCCAGCGCATCGCCCAGCGCCAGTTGCAGAGTGGTCGAGGTCGTCGGCGCGAGACCGTGCGGGCAGGCCTCGGTGGCGCGCGGCAGAAGCAGGCGCTCGTCGGCGGCCGAGCCGAGCGCCGACGCCTCGCGCGAGGTGATGGCGATCAGCGGGATCCGGAACCGCCGGGTGTAGGCGACGATGCCGGTGAGCTCGGCCGACTCGCCCGACCACGACATGGCGAGCACCGCGTCGTCGCGCCCGATCATGCCGAGATCGCCGTGGTTGGCCTCGACCGGATGGACGAAGAAGGCCGGCGTGCCGGTGGAGGCGAAGGTCGCGGCGATCTTCGAGGCGACATGCCCACTCTTGCCGATGCCGGTGACGACGAGGCGCCCGCGAACGCCCGCGATGAGGTCGAGGCTGCGCTCGAAGGCGGCGCCGAGGTCGCCCGCCAGCGCTTCGGCCAGGAGCGACAGGCCCTCGGCCTCGGTGCGGACGGTGCGGATCGCCGATTGGGTGCCGGGGGCGGGGTCGGCGGCGAGCGGAAGAGCGTTCAGGGTCATTCGCCTCCCTTACTCCTGCCGCGCGGCGCGCGCCAGCAGGGCTGCCGGAGGTGTGCGTCCGGTCAGCCCGGCTCCATGATGGGCGCCTACGGATAGGGGGATTGACGCCCTCCGGCCGGCCGACCCCGTGCCCATCGACCGATCGGACATGACGCCCCTCCTTCGCCCCCTCCTCGCCTCGCTGCTTCTCAGCGCCGGACCGGTCGCCGGGTCCGCGTCGGCGCAGGATGCCGGCGATGTCCCGCCGATCCGGGGCCGCGCCGACGAGATGCGCCTGTCCGACACGATGGACCTGCGCACGCAGACGCGGGATTCCAGCGAGCGCGAGGCGACGCAGCCGCTCGATCCCGCCCAGCGCGAGCTGTCGAACGACCTCGACGCGCCGCTCGCCGACCCGGCAGACGTGCCGCAGCCCGTCCGGCCGGACGCGGACGCCGCCGATCCCGCCGAGGCGCTCGACCTCTTCGCCGGCCCGCCCGAGCCGCGCCGCGAGAACCTGCCGCAGTCGACGCGGCAGGCCTCGCCGGCCCAGCCGGTCGATGCCGGCGTGCGGCCGGCGCGCGCCTCGCGCACCGGCGCTGCGGCCGCGCTCGACGGCATCGCCCCGACCGAGACCGCGCTCGAGACCGACGACACCGGCCAGCGCCCCGCCGCGGCAGACCTGCCGCCCGACCTCTTCCGCGCCGTCGGCCCCGTCCGCAGCCCGACGCAGGACACGCAGCTCGGCCGCCAGGGCGGCGCGGGCCTCGACGACCTTCGCCGCGCCCTGCCCCGGACGCAGGACGATCCGTTCGCCCCGCTCGGCCTGCGGCTCGGCTCCTTCACGCTCTATTCCACGCTGGAGCAGAGCTTCGGCACGTCCGACAACCTCACCAACACGCTGGACGGGGTGCGCGGCGCCTTTTCCGAGACCGCCGGATCGGTCCGCCTCCTGTCGAACTGGGACCGCCACGAGGCGGAGATCAACGCCCTGACGAGTTTCCGCCGCAACGATTCCGGCCCCCTGCAGGACGTTCCGCGGATCGACCTCGACGCACGTCTTCGCCTCGACATGAGCCGCGACTGGACGGCGACGCTGCGGGGTGCCCTGCGCTTCGACCGCGACGATCCGCTGGTGAGCGGCCCCGCCACCGCGGAGGCCTCGACGCGCGACATCCTCGCCTATTCCGCCGGCGCGACGCTCTCGCGCGACGTCGGCCGCCTTCACAACGAGCTCGACCTGTCGGCCGTGCGCGAGGACCGCGACGACGGGCTGTTCGACGGCACCGTGCGCCGCCTCGACGACAGCTTCACCACCTGGAGCGCGGGCCTCAGGACCGGTTACGACGCGACGCCGGCGCTGCGCCCGTTCGTGGCGGCGAGCGTCGGCCGCCGCCTGTTCGACGAGACCCTTCTCGGCTCGCCCTCGCGCGACAGCGTCATTCCGGCGCTGCGCGGCGGGGTCGGCTTCGACTGGGGCGAGAAGCTGTCGGGTGACGTCGCGGTCGGCTACGCCTGGAACGTGCCGGACGACGATCGGCTCGGCACGCAGGCGAGCCCGACGATCGACGCGCGGGTGAACTGGTCGCCGCGGCGCGGCACCGACGTTCTTCTGCGGGCCGAGACCTTCTTCGAGCCGGACACGTCGGGTCTGGCAACCTCCACGCTCTATCAAGCCTCGCTCGGCCTTCGCCATCGCGCCACCGCGCGGATCGATCTCGAGGGGCGGTTGATCGCCGGCCTTCGCGACGGCCCGGTGGCGGGAGACGAAAATCTCTATGCGGCCGAGACCGGCCTCACCTACTGGCTGAGCCGATACCTCGCGGTGACCGCGCGCTACCGCTACGACCGGTTCGATTCGCCGCTGCCGGGGCTCGACTACGACGCCAACACCTTCCGGCTCGGGGTGCGGCTCCAGCGCTGATCACGAAAAAGGGGCGCCTTGCGGCGCCCCTCACGCATGTCCGGTGCTCGCGAAGCCTTTACTCGGCGGCCGGGCGCGGCACGGCGCGGCGCTCTTCCGGCTCCACCGTGCGCATCAGTTCCTCGAGGTCGTCGAAGACCTTGTGGCGGATGTCGTGGCGCCACAGGGCGAAGGCGACGTTGGCCTGGATGAAGCCTTCCTTCGAGCCGCAGTCGAAGGTGCGGCCGGCGAACGGGTAGGCGAAGAAATCCTGCTGCTTGGCGAGCTTCAGCATGCCGTCGGTCAGCTGGATCTCGTTGCCCGCGCCCTTTTCCTGCGTCGACAGGATGTCGAAGATCTCGGGCTGCAGGATGTAGCGGCCGGAGATGAAGAAGTTCGAGGGCGCCTCGTCGGCCTTCGGCTTCTCGACCATGCCGTCGATGCGGAAGCCCGAGCCGACCTCGGGCCCCTTGCCGACGATGCCGTACTTGTGGGTCTCGGCCGGGTCGCACTGCTCCACCGAGATGACGTTGCCGCCGGTCTCCTCGTAGAGCTCGACCATCTTCTTCAGGCAGCCCTGCGTGTCCTGCATGATCATGTCGGGCAGGAGGAGGGCGAAGGGCTCGGGACCGACGAGGTCGCGCGCGCACCATACCGCGTGGCCGAGGCCGAGCGGCGCCTGCTGGCGGGTGAAGCTCGCGGTGCCCGGCGTCGGCTGCAGGCTGTCGAGGAGCTTCAGCTCGGTCTGCTTGTTGCGGTCGGTCAGCGTGTTCACGAGCTCGACCTGGATGTCGAAGTAGTCTTCGATCACGCCCTTGTTACGGCCGGTGACGAAGATCAGGTGCTCGATGCCCGCCTCGCGGGCCTCGTCCACGACGTACTGGATCACGGGGCGGTCGACGACCGTCAGCATCTCCTTGGGGATTGCTTTGGTGGCGGGGAGGAACCTCGTTCCCAGACCCGCCACCGGGAAGACGGCCTTCCTGACCTTGCGCATTCGTGATCCTTCCTGCCGATTACGAGATCGTGACTATATGTTCGATCAACACGCCGCGTCGAGCGAATCGCCCGCGAGCGCCGTGATTTCGCCCAAGAAGATGCTGATTAGATGACACCTCACACATCGAAAAGCTTTTCGTGTCCGGACGTGGTAAAGGAAGCGTTCACATCCGCCCTCTAGACTCGAGGCCCTCGCTAACGTTCTGTCCTTCCAAGGAGTAGACCCATGCCTGGACCGATCCACAAGCGCCTCATGGCCCTGTCCGCGGGCTGCCTCGCGCTCTTGGTCGCCACGGCCTCGACGCCCGCTCTCGCCGATGCCGGTTTCCGCAACTGGATCGCCGGCTTCGAGAAGACGGCGGTGGCGAACGGCATCAGCCGCAACACCTATCGCGCCGTGTTCGCGGGCGTCAGCGAGCCCGATCACGACGTCATCGAGAAGGCGCGCTTCCAGCCCGAGTTCCAGGACAAGATCTGGGACTATCTCGACAACCGGGTGAACGACGAGTCGGTCGCCGAAGGGCGCCGGATGCTGGTGCAGTACAAGCCCTGGCTCGACCGGATCGAGAAGCGCTTCGGCGTCGACCGCCACATCCTCCTCGCCATCTGGTCGATGGAATCGAACTACGGCCGCATCCTCGAGCGCGACGACGTGATGAAGAGCGTGCCGCAGGCGCTGGCGACGCTCGCCTACATGGATCCCAAGCGCGCCAAGTTCGCCCGAACGCAGCTTCTGGCCGCGCTCAAGATCGTGCAGGACGGCCACGTGACGCCGAAGGGCCTCACCGGCTCCTGGGCCGGCGCGATGGGCCACACCCAGTTCATCCCGACGAGCTACCAGGCCTATGCCGTGGACATGGACGGCAACGGCCATCCGGACATCTGGAACTCGATCCCCGACGCGCTGGCGACCGCTGCCAACCTTCTGGCCAAGAACGGCTGGCAGACCGGCAAGAGCTGGGGCTACGAGGTCGTGGCGCCCGCCGGCTCGGCCGACATGCGCGGCTCCAACCGCAAGCTCTCGCAATGGGCCGCCAGCGGCTTCCAGCGCGTCAGCGGCCGCGCCTTCCCGAGCCCCGGCGACAACGC
Organism: Aureimonas sp. Leaf324; assembly: GCF_001423245.1. GTDB lineage: Bacteria > Pseudomonadota > Alphaproteobacteria > Rhizobiales > Rhizobiaceae > Aureimonas. Next base: position 63,974 of record NZ_LMOH01000028.1, on the reverse strand, counting down.
CAACCTCCTGATGCCGGCGGGCGCCTCGGGCCCAGCGTTCCTGATGACCAAGAACTTCTTCGTCATCAAGCGCTACAACAACGCCGACAAGTACGCGCTCGCCGTTGGCCACCTCGCCGACCGGATCGCCGGCTACGGCGACTTCGCGCAGGCTTGGCCGCGCGGCTACACGCCCCTCTCGATGGAGGAGCGCTACGAGGTGCAGCAGCGGCTGACGAACCACGGCCTCTACGACGGCAAGATCGACGGCAAGATCGGCTCGGGCTCCAAGGCCTCGATCACGGCCTACCAGCGCCGGGCTGGCGTCGCCGAGGACGGCAACGCCTCGAAGGCCCTCCTCGACCTCCTGCGGAAGCACTGAGCATCATGGCGGACACGATCCACGCGCGGGCGTCCCGCGCCTTCCTGTCCGCCATCCTGGCCCTTTGCGTCGTGGGCGCCGAGGCCTCCCACGCCCCCCGCGCCGAGGCTCAGCAGCGGCGCGGCCTTCTCGAGATGCTGTTCGGCGGCGGGCGCACGGAAACGCGCCAGCCGCCGCAGCGCGTCGAGCAGCCGCCGCAGCGCCGACAGGTGAAGAAGGTCCGCAAGGCGAGAAACCCCAGCGCAGCCGCTCAGCGGCCGAAAGGCGGCAAGGCGATCGCCGCGGCAGGAGGCGGTGCGGCCGCCGCCGCGACCGTCGCCGCCGCACCGGTGGAGAAGAGCGAGACCGCGCGCACCGTTCTCGTGGTCGGCGATTTCATGGCCGGCTCGCTCGCCAAGGGGCTGGAAGAGGCCGTGTCGCAGAACCGCGAGATTCGCGTCGTCGCGAAGGTCGACGGCTCGTCCGGCCTCGTTCGCGAGGATCATTTCGACTGGCCCGCCGAGATCGGCAAGACCATCGCAGAGACCAAGCCGTCGGTCGTGGTGGTCATGCTGGGCGCCAACGACCGGCAGGCGATCCGCGACGCGGGGTCCTCGCTCGCCCTGCGCACGGCCGAGTGGAGCGACCGTTACACCGCGCGTGTCGAAGCGCTGGCCTCGGCCGTGCGCGCCTCGGGCGCATCGCTGGTCTGGGTCGGCGCCTTGCCCTTCGACATCGACCGCGCCAGCGAGGACATGGTCTACTTCAACGATCTCTATCGCACGGCGGCGCTGAAGGCCGGCGGCGAGTTCGTCGACGTCTGGGGCGGCTTCACCGACGCCAACGGCGCCTTCGTCGCGTCGGGCCCCGACATGGCCGGGCAGACCGCACGGCTGCGCAATTCCGACGGCATCACCCTCACCAGTGCGGGCTCCGACAAGCTCGCCTACTTCGTCGAGAAGCCGGTCACGCGCATTCTCGGCCTCAGCGTCGACGATCTCGTGGCGAGCCTCGGATCGCAGCAGATGTCGGCCGCCGATCTTCCCTCCGTCAACGATCTCGCCTCCGCGACGACGACCCCGCCCGTCAGCTTCTCCGACCCCAGCCTCGACGGCGGCGACAATCTCCTCGGCGGCGCGGTGGCGCCCGGCGTCAAGGCGCAGAGCGACGCCAGCCCGCGCGCCAAGCTCGTGGTCGCCGGCACGCCGATGGACCCGACCGAAGGTCGCGCCGATCATTTCAACTGGACGGGGCGCAGTGGCGCCGTGTCGCCGACGACGCAAGGCAATGCGATCGTCTTCCGCGGATCGACGACGCTGGACGAGTTGCGGCGTCGGGCGCGGGATGCCGGAGCCCCGGAAACGGAAAGCGCGGCCGATGCCGCCGCGCGCAGCCTGCCCGCACCGACCCAGCCCTGACCGGTCAGAGCGAGAGGACGCCGAGCGTCGTCGCGGCCACCACGCCGTAGCGCGCGAGCTTGCCGAGCCCGACGAGAACGACGAATGGCGCCCAGCGCACGCCGAGAAGACCGGCGACGAGCGTCAGCGCATCGCCCACCACCGGCACCCAGGCGAGGAGCAGCGAGGGCAGACCGAAGCGCTGGAACCAGCGACGCGCCCGGCCGAGATGCCGTTCGGAAACGGGAAACCAGCGCGCATCGCTCCGATGCATCAGCCAGCGCCCGCACGCCCAGTTGAAGAGGCTTCCGAGCGTGTTGCCCACGGTGGCGATCAGCACCAGCACGATCGGATCGAAACCGCCCCTTAGGATCAGGGCGACGAGCAGCGCCTCGGACGAGCCCGGCAGCAGCGTCGCCGACAGGAACGCGGACACGAAAAGGGCCCCCTGGACGAACAGGGGACCCGCATCCTGCAGAAGTTCGCTCAATCCGAGGCTCAGGCGGCGCGCGCCGCCGCCTTCTTCTCCAGCCGGCGACGGTGGAGGACCGGCTCGGTGTAGCCGTTCGGCTGCTCGCGGCCCTTCAGGACGAGTTCCAGTGCCGCCTGGAACGCGATCGAGCGATCGGGATCGGTCGCCATCGGCTCGTAGGCCGGATCGCCCGCGTTCTGCTTGTCGACCACGGCCGCCATGCGCTTCATCGTCTCGACGACCTGCGCCTCCGTCACCACGCCATGGCGCAGCCAGTTGGCGATGTGCTGGGACGAGATGCGGCAGGTGGCGCGGTCCTCCATCAGGCCGACGTCGTGAATGTCGGGCACCTTGGAGCAGCCGACGCCCTGATCGACCCAACGCACGACATAGCCGAGGATGCCTTGCGCGTTGTTGTCGAGCTCGGCCTGCACGTCCTCCGGTGTCCAGTTCGGGCGAACGGCGACGGGGATCGTCAGAATGTCGGCGAGCTCGGTGCGCGGATGGCCCTCGAGGCCGGCCTGCACCTTGGCGACCGAGATCTCGTGGTAGTGCGTCGCATGGAGCGTCGCCGCCGTCGGCGAGGGCACCCAGGCCGTGTTGGCGCCGGCCTTCGGGTGGCCGACCTTCTGCTCCAGCATCGCGGCCATCTTGTCGGGCATCGCCCACATGCCCTTGCCGATCTGGGCATGGCCCTTGAGGCCGCAGGCGAGCCCCGTGTCGACGTTGCGGTCCTCGTAGGCCTTGATCCAGGTGGACGCCTTCATGTCGCCCTTGCGGATCATCGGTCCGAGTTCCATCGAGGTGTGCATCTCGTCGCCGGTGCGGTCGAGGAAGCCGGTGTTAATGAACACGACGCGGCGGCGTGCCCGGCGGATGCACTCCTTGAGGTTGACGGTGGTGCGCCGCTCCTCGTCCATGATGCCCATCTTCAGGGTGTCGGGCTCGAGGCCGAGCGCCGTCTCGACGCGCGAGAAGATCTCGTCGGCGAACTCTACCTCGTCCGGCCCGTGCATCTTCGGCTTCACGATGTAGACCGAGCCGGCGCGGCTGTTCTTCGCCCCGTCCGTCTTCCGGAGATCGTGCATCGCGATCAGCGAGGTGAACATCGCGTCGAGGATGCCTTCGGGCGCCTCCAAGCCGTCGGGCAGAAGGACAGCCGGATTGGTCATGAGATGCCCGACATTGCGCACCAGCATCAGCGAGCGGCCGGGCAAGGTCAGCGCCCCGCCATCGGGCGCCGTGTAGTCGCGGTCGGGATTGAGGCGGCGCGTCATCGTCCGCCCGCCCTTCTCGAAGGTCTCGGCGAGGTCGCCCTTCATGAGGCCGAGCCAGTTGCGGTAGACGGCGACCTTGTCCTCGGCGTCGACGGCGGCGACGGAATCCTCGCAGTCCTGGATCGTGGTGACGGCGCTTTCCAGCACCACGTCGGAGATGCCGGCGCGGTCGATCTTGCCGATCGGCGTCGAGGGATCGATCACCACTTCGGCATGGAGTCCGTTGGTGGCGAGGAGGATCGTGTCCGGCTTGTCCGCCGCGCCGCGATAGCCTGCGAACTGATCGGGCCTCGCCATCGAGGTCTCGCGGCCGTCGAGGCGCACGACGAGCCGGCCCGCCGCAACGGCAAAGCCGGTGGCCTCGCTCCAGGACGCGCCGTCGAGCGGCGCCGAGCGGTCGAGGAAGTCGCGCACCCAGGCGACGACCTTGGCGCCGCGCGCCGGGTTGTAGTCCCGGCCGCGCGCGGCGCCCCCGTCCTCGGAAATCGCGTCGGTGCCGTAGAGCGCGTCGTAGAGCGAGCCCCAGCGCGCGTTCGCCGCGTTCAGCGCGAAGCGGGCGTTGAGGACGGGCACGACGAGCTGCGGGCCCGCAATCGTCGCGATCTCCGGATCGACATTGGCGGTCTCGACCGAGAAGGCGTCGCCCTCCGGCACGATGTAACCGATCTCGCGCAGGAACGCTTCGGCCTCCGCGCCGTCCACCGCCCGCCCCTGCCGCTCGGCGCACCAGCGGTCGATCCGCGCCTGCATCTCGTCGCGCACGGACAGGAGCTCGCGATTGCGCGGCGCGAGATCGGCGAGGATCTCGGCGAGCGAGCGCCAGAACGCATCGGCCTCGACGCCCGTGCCCGGCAGGGCCTCGGTCTCGACGAAGCTCTTCAGGACGGAGGCGACCTTTAGGCCGTGGATCTCGACGGTTTCGGTCATGGCGCGGGGCTCCTCCAGTCAAGCGATGGTGTGTCCGGGTTTGGGGGAAGGAAATATCCCTGTCAAACGGGAGGGGTAGGGAACGGGCCCGAAGGGTTGCCAAAGCGGCTTCGCGCCGGGACACTCCGGCCCATGGCGAAGCGCCAGCCCGTTTTAGAGCGAAGGAGCCCTTGATGCGATCCGCCCTCCTCGGCCTCGTTGTCTGTCTTTGTGCCGGCACCGCGCTGCCCGCCCGCGCGTTCGACCTCACGATCCTCCACATCAACGACTTCCACAGCCGCGTGGAGCCGATATCGAAGTCGGACGGGCCCTGCTCACAGAAGGACGCGGCCGAGAACGCATGCTTCGGCGGCGTCGCGCGGATCGCGAGCGCGGTGAAGGCCGAGCGCGCGGCGGCCGGCACCACGCCGACGATCCTCCTCGACGCCGGCGACCAGAGCCAGGGTTCGCTCTTCTACACGCGCTACCGCAACGAGGACGCGGCCGAGTTCATGAACACGATCGGCTTCGAGGCGATGGCGGTTGGCAACCACGAGTTCGACGACGGCGTGCCGGTGATCGAGACGTTCGCGGGCGCCGTGCGCTTTCCCATGCTGATGGCGAACGCCGACCTCGTGCGCGAGCCGGGGCTGGCAAGGCACGTGAAGCCCTCGACCGTGATCGAGAAGGACGGCCAGCGCATCGGGGTGATCGGCCTGACGCCGCGGGACAACCAGGAACTGACGGCGGCCGGCAAGTCGATCACCTTCACCGACCCGGTCGAGGCCGCCCGGCGCGAAGCCGAAAAGCTCACCGCGGACGGCGTGACCAAGATCATCCTCCTCAGCCATTCCGGCTACGAGGTGGACAAGCGCTTGGCGGCCGAGGTGCCCGCGATCGACGTCATCGTCGGCGGCCACTCGCACACGCTTCTCTCCTCCACCGACCCGAAGGCGGCGGGGCCCTATCCGACGCTGGTGAAGGGACCGGACGGGCGCGACGTGCCGATCGTTCAGGCCTACGCCTACTCGAAATATCTCGGCAAGCTCAGCGTCTCCTTCGACGACGAGGGACGTGTGACGAAGGCGGACGGCGCGCCGATCCTTCTCGACGCCTCGGTGCCGGAGGACGCGGCGATCAAGGCGCGCGTCACTGAGCTTGCCAAGCCGCTGGAGGAGATCAAGGCCAAGGTCGTCGCGGAAGCCGCCGCCCCGATCGACGGCCAGCGCGACACGTGCCGCGTCGCCGAATGCCAGATGGGCAACCTCGTCGCCGACGCGATCCTCGACCGCACCAAGGATCAGGGCACGACGATCGCGATCGGCAACGGCGGCAACGTGCGCGCGTCGATCGATGCCGGGCCGATCACCATGGGCGAGGTGCTGACGGTCCTCCCCTTCCAGAACACGCTGGCGACCTTCCAGCTCACCGGCGCAGACATCAAGGCGGCGCTGGAAAACGGCGTCAGCCAGGTCGAGGAAAGTGCGGGTCGCTTCCCGCAGGTGGCGGGCCTCCAGTTCGACTGGTCGCGCAAGGGCGCGCCGGGCGTCGACCGCGTGAAGGCGGTGCGCGTGACGTCCGCCGCCGGCGAATGGGTGCCGATCGACCCGGCCGCGACCTACACGGTCGTCTCCAACAACTTCCTGCGCCAGGGCGGCGACGGCTACGCCGTGTTCGCGACCAGGGCCGAGAAGGCCTACGACTTCGGGCCGAACATGGAGGATGTGGTGGTCGCCTATCTCCAGGACGGCCGCTCGCCCTACATCGCCTCGACCGACGGGCGCATTCGCGAAGTCGAGTAGCGCTGGAGGCCGCAAGGCTCCGGCGCGGCCGGGCGCCGCGCCGTCAGCGATCGGCGAGCAGCACGCGGTGGTCGAGAAAGAACTTGGCGAAGAAGGGCAGGCTTGCCGAGCCGACCTCGCGCGCCGCCCGGCCGATCGTGCCCTCGACAACCGCGACGGGCGGCAGGCCCTGCAAATCGATCCGGCCGAGCGCCTGGCGCGTCGCCTCCGTCAGGCGGGCGCGCACAGCAGCGGGAAAACTGCCGTCGATCACCGCCTTCTCGAAGTCGTAGACCGAGACGGCGGAGGCGATGGCATGGGCGAGCCCTTCGGCAGCTTCCGCGATCCACGCCTCCAGAAGGTCTCCGAGCCCCGTCCAGTCGGCGTCCTTGCGCCAAAGCTCGACCGCCGAGCGGCCGGCCTCCTCGACCCGGCGCTCGAGGACGTGGATCGAGGCGGCGTGGATCAGCTGGTGGCGACCGCCGCCGGGCGCGGGCACGGGCATCGAGCCGAGCGCACCGGCATTGCCGGTGCGGCCCGACACGAGCGTGCCATCGATGACGATGCCGCCGCCGACGAAGGCGCCGACGAAGAAGTAGATGTAGTCGGCCGAATCGATCGTGCCGAATGCCTGCTCCGCGCCGCAGGCGGCCGTCACGTCGTTGGCGATGTAGACCGCCTCGCCGGTCAACGCCTCGAGTTCGGTCGCCATGTCGAGATGGCGCCATTCCTCCATCTCGCCGCTCGGCGCGCCGTTGGCCTCGCCCCAGGACCAGAGCTCGAACGGCATGCCGACCCCGAGCCCGGCGATGCGGCGCCGAAGCGCCGGCGGCAGGCTGGCACGCAGATCCGCGACGCCGCGCTCGACGAAGGACTGGATCTCGGCGCGGCGCGGAAAGCGGTAAAGGACGTCGCGCGAATCGCGGACCTGGCCGACGAAATCCATCAGGACGATCTCGCTGGTGCGCCGCCCGAGCTTCAGGCCGAAGGCGAAGGCCCCGTCCGGGTTGAGACGCATCGGCACCGAGGGCTGGCCGACACGGCCGCGCCGGGGCTCGCCCGCCAGCACCAGCCCCTCCGCCTCGAGCGAGCGCATGATGACGGAGGCCGTCTGCGGCGACAGGCCGGACAGGCGGGCGATCTGCGACTTGGCGAGTTCGCCGTGCCGGCGGATCAGCGACAGCACCGCCCGCTCGTTGTGGGCGCGCAGGCCCGCCTGGTTCGAGCCGCGCAGGCGCTCGTCGGTCGCTTCGCGAACGGAGCCAGCCGGCGACTCGAGGCCGGGCAGGTTCGCATCGTTCATGGATGTGGTCCCCTGGCCGCCAGACCGGGCGGCAATAGATCAACCTTCACCAACATGAAAAACCTGTCAATAAATAAATCTTCGTGAGTTATCGATTGACAGGTATAACCCGAGGCTGTTGGATGCCCTTCGTTCGGCGCGGACGTGGAGAGCCGCCCGACGGGACGCCATGACGGGCGTCGCTTTCAGTTTCGGGAGATCGTCCTTGGCCATTCGTCGTTTTCTTGCATCCGCCGCGCTCGGCGCCCTCGGTCTCGCCGCCATGACGGCCGGCGCCTCCGCGCAATCGCCGATGACCGTCTGCCTCATCACCAAGACGGACACGAACCCGTTCTTCGTGAAGATGAAGGAAGGCGCCGAGGCCAAGGCGAAGGAACTCGGGATCAACCTGCAGTCCTATGCGGGCCGCGTCGACGGTGACCACGACAGCCAGGTCCAGGCGATCGAGAGCTGCATCGCGGCCGGCGCCAAGGGCATCCTGATCGCTGCCTCCGACACCAAGGCGATCGCCTCCTCGACCCAGAAGGCGCGCGATGCCGGCCTGATCGTGATCGCGCTCGACACGCCGCTCGAGCCGCTCACCGCCGCCGACGCGACCTTCGCCACCGACAACTTCGAGGCGGGCGTCCTGATCGGCCAGTGGGCCAAGGCCAAGATGGGCACGGAGGCCGAGAACGCCAAGATCGCCTTCCTCGACCTCACCCCGCAGCAGCCCTCCGTCGCCGTCCTGCGCGACCAGGGCTTCATGCAGGGCTTCGGCATCGACGTTAAGAACAAGGACGTCGTCGGCGACGAGGACGACAAGCGCATCGTCGGCCACGACGTGACCAACGGCAACGAGGAAGGCGGCCGTCAGGCCATGGAGAACCTTCTCCAGAAGGACCCGACGATCAACCTCGTCTACACGATCAACGAGCCGGCGGCGGCCGGCGCCTACGAGGCGCTGAAGGGCCTCGGCCTCGCCGACAAGGTGACGATCGTCTCGGTCGACGGCGGCTGCCCGGGCGTCGCCAACGTCAAGGACGGCGTGATCGGCGCGACCTCGATGCAGTACCCGCTGAAGATGGCGTCGATGGGCGTCGAGGCGGTGAAGACCTTCGCCGAGAGCGGCAAGAAGCCGGAGGCTTCGGCCGGTCTCGAGATCACCAACACGGGCGTCGACCTCGTCACCGACCAGCCGGTGGACGGCGTGAAGTCGATGGACACGACGGCCGCCGCCAAGGCCTGCTGGGGCTGATCCCCCTCCGAGACTGCGGGAAGCCTCCGGGCTTCCCGCTTTGACGTCGAGCGCCCACACGCCCATCGCTTTCTCGTCCCGACGGGCCACCCGCGTCGCTCAAGGGATCCACCAGGCGCACGCCGGCGCCAGAACCGGCCATCAGCCCCCGGGAGGCCTCGTTCCATGAGCGAAACCACGTCCACGAAGGGCAGCGACTTCGAATCCGGCCTCGCCAAGAGCGATACGCGCGTCGCCGACTTCTCCGGCCACGGCCGGACCCCGCTGCAGCATCTCCAGCATTTCCTGCACGGCAACCCGACGATGGTGCCGATCATCGTCCTCCTGTTCGGCATCATGGTGTTCGGCCTCCTGATCGGCCAACGCTTCTTCAATGCCTTCACGATGACGCTGATCCTCCAGCAGGTCGCGATCGTGGGCATCGTCGGCGTCGCGCAGACGCTGATCATCCTGACCGCCGGCATCGACCTGTCGGTCGGCGCGATCATGGTCCTGTCCTCGGTGATCATGGGCAATCTCGCCGTGATGAACGGGGTGCCCGCCCCGATCGCGATCCTCGTCGGCTTCGCCGTCGGCACGCTCTGCGGCGCGATCAACGGCGTCCTCGTCGCCAAGGTGAAACTGCCGCCGTTCATCGTTACGCTCGGCATGTGGTTCGTCTACGAGGCGATCAACTTCATCTACACCCAGAACGCCACGATCCGGGCGCAGGACGTGACGGCGGAAGCCCCGCTCCTCCAGTTCCTCGGCAACACGTTCCAGATCGGCGGCGCGGTCTTCACCTATGCGGTGATCAGCGTCCTCGTCCTCGTCGCGCTGTTCTATTACATCCTGAACTACACCTCCTGGGGCCGCCACGTTTACGCCATCGGCGACGACGAGGACGCGGCGCGCCTGTCGGGCATCCGCTCCAACAAGGTGCTGATCTCGGTCTACGCGGTGTCGGGCCTCATCTGCGCCTTTGCCGGCTGGGCGCTGATCGGGCGCATCGGCTCGGTCTCGCCGACCTCGGGCTACGAAGCCAACATCCAGGCGATCACCGCGGTGGTGATCGGCGGCACCTCGCTCTTCGGCGGTCGCGGCTCGGTGCTCGGCACCCTCGTCGGCGCACTCATCGTCGGCGTCTTCGCCATGGGACTGCGCATCTACGGCACCGATCCGCAGTGGACACGCCTCACCGTCGGTGCTCTCATCATCCTGGCCGTGGCGGCCGACCAGTGGATCAGAAAGGTCTCGGCGTAATGGTTCAGTACGGCACCCAACCCGTTCTCCAGGCGCGCGGCCTGAACAAGCGCTACGGCCGCGTGGTGGCGATCGACAACGCCGACTTCGACCTCTATCCCGGCGAGATCCTCGCCGTGATCGGCGACAACGGCGCCGGCAAGTCGACCCTGATCAAGGCCCTGTCGGGCGCGGTGACGCCGGACGCCGGCGAGGTCCGCCTCGACGGCAAGCCCGTCACCTTCGCCAACCCGCAAGCCGCGCGCGACGCCGGCATCGAGACGGTCTACCAGCAGCTGGCCCTCTCGCCCGCCCTGTCGATCGCCGACAACATGTTCCTCGGCCGTGAGCTGCGCCGTCCGGGTCCGCTCGGCTCGTACCTGCGCATGCTCGACAAGCCGCGCATGCGCAAGATCGCCCGCGAGAAGCTGTCCGAACTCGGGCTGATGACGATCCAGAACATCGATCAGGCGGTGGAAACGCTGTCGGGCGGCCAGCGCCAGGGCGTCGCGGTGGCACGCGCGGCGGCCTTCGGCTCCAAGGTCCTGATCCTCGACGAGCCGACCGCCGCGCTCGGCGTCAAGGAATCGCGCAAGGTTCTCGACCTCATCCTCGAGGTGCGCGCGCGCGGCCTGCCGATCGTCCTGATCTCGCACAACATGCCGCACGTCTTCGAGATCGCCGACCGCATCCACATCCATCGCCTGTCGAAGCGCCTGTGCGTGGTGGACCCGAAGTCGATCACGATGTCGGATGCCGTGGCACTGATGACGGGCGCCAAGGCACCGGAGCCGGAGATCCTCGCGGCCTGACCGGCCCAGACCGCCAACGTTCCGAAGCCGGCCTGCGAGCCGGCTTCGTGCGTTTCAGGGCGCGCCTCGCCTTGACCCGCGGCCGGAAGAGGCGAGCTTCCGGGACGATCCGCCACCAGAGACCGGCGCCATGAGCGAACGCTACGACCTTTACTACTGGCCCGGCCTCCAGGGCCGCGGCGAGTTCCCACGCCTGGTGCTGGAAGCCGCCGAAGCGCCCTATCGCGACATGGCGCGCCTCGACGAAGCGGACGGCGGCGGCGTTGCCGCGATGATGCGCATCCTGGAAACCGGCATCGGGCACCACATCCCCTTCGCACCGCCCTTCCTGGTCGTCGGCGACCGGCTCGTCGCGCAGGCGGCCGCGATTTCGGCCTATCTCGGCGAACGGCTCGGCCTCGCGCCGGAGGCGGAGGCCGATCGCCTCTTCGCGCGCACCATCGCGCTGACGACGGCCGACCTCGTGACGGAAGCGCACGACACGCATCATCCCGTCGGGACAGGCCTCTACTACGAGGACCAGAAGCCCGAGGCGCTGCGCCGGGCCGAGGCGTTCCGGCGCGAGCGGATGCCGAAGTTTCTCGGCTGGTACGAGTGGCTTCTCCAGATGAACGACCACGGCGTCCTCGTCGGGGATCGCCTCACCTATGCCGATCTCGGCCTGTTCCAGGTGGTGGAGGGCCTGCGCTACGCCTTCCCGCGTCGGATGGGTTCGATCGAAGGCGATTACGCCCGTGTCATCGCGCTCCACGACGCCGTGGCGCAGCATCCGGCGGTCGCGTGCTATCTCGCGAGCCCGCGCCGCGTTCCGTTCAACGAGGACGGGATCTTTCGGCACTATCCCGAACTCGACGGGGCGTGAGCGTCGGATTGCCGCCCGGCCATGCCTGATGAGAAAGAGGGCGACGGCATCGCTGCCGCCGCCCCTCTTCCGTTGGACGACCACCGCCGCGGCGGCGTGCGGTCAGTTCGCGAGCTTCGTGGCGAAGAGCGCGAGGCCCTGCTGATAGACCGTCGCCCGGTTCCAGTCGACGAGGCGCGCGAAGTTCGGCTCGCCCGGATTGTAGCCGGCGCCCGCGATCCAGCCATGCTGCTTCAGGAAGTTGGCCGTCGAGGCGAGGACGTCCGCCTTGGAGCGGATGAGGTCGCGGCGGCCGTCGCCGTCGAAGTCCACGGCATAGCGCAGGTAGTTCTTGGCGAGGAACTGCGTCTGGCCGATCTCGCCGGCCCAGGCGCCCTTCATGTCGGCCGCGCGCTTGTCGCCTCGGTTGACGATCTGGAGCGCGGCCATCAGCTCCTCGGTGAAGAAGTCCGAGCGGCGGCAGTCGTAGGACAGGGTCGCCAGCGAGCGGAAGATGTTCATGTTGCCGGAGTTGGCGCCGAACCCGGTCTCCATGCCCCAGATCGCGACGAGAATCTCCTTCTGGACGCCGTAGCGCTGCTCGATGCGGTTCAGGAGGTCGCGGTTCTGCGCGATGATGCCCTTGCCCTTCTTGACGAAGGAGGCGGGCGCGCGGCGCTCCATGAAGGCGTCGAGCGACAGCTTGAAGCTCTTCTGGTTGCGGTCGAGGCTGATGACCTTGGGATCGTAGGTGACGTTGCCGAGCGCGGTCTGCAGCGTCTCCTGCGAGATGCCGCTGGCGGCGGCCTGGCTTTTGAAGTTCTCGAGCCACGGCTGGAAGCCGGCCGAGGAGTTGCCGCAGCTCTGGGCGAGCGCGGGTGCCGCAAAGCTGATGGCGGCAGCGGCAAGGGCCGCCCGGAACAGCGGAAGTCTCTTCATGCGTTGGTCCCCTTGTGGTCTGGCCCGCCGCCGCGATCCCCCTCGAAGGTCCGGTCGGCGCTGGTTCAGGCGAATGAGTGAAGTGGGTGCCAATGCACCACCGTCGATTGATTCTTCGGCCTTAAACAACAAGAAAGCGTTTGCGAAGTGGCGAGCGGACCGGCTTTGCGTCGCGTGCCGTTGCACCGCGCCGTCACGCTTTCGCGAGCCCCGTTCGACACGAAGGGGCTGGAAAGGCGGGATCGAGGCTCCAACTCCAGCTCATTCATCCCCGTGATCGAAAGTCTGCCGATGTTCATCGCCATGAACCGCTTCAAGGTCCTGCCCGACGCGGCGGAGGAATTCGAGGCGCTGTGGGCCAACCGCGAGACGCATCTCCACACGGTGCCGGGCTTTCGCGAGTTCCACATGCTGAAAGGCCCGGAGCGCGACGATCATGGGCTCTACGCCTCGCACACGATCTGGGCGAGCCGCGAGGCGTTCGAGGGATGGACGCGATCGGAGGCCTTCCGCGCCGCCCATCGCGGAGCGGGCGGCACGCGCCCGCTCTATCTCGGTCATCCGGAATTCGAGGGTTTCGAGGTCATCCAGACCGTGGACGCCGAGGGCCGGCGCAGCTGAGGGCGCCGGACGGCGCCTCCCTATTCGGCCGCGATGGGGCGTACCCAGAGCGACGAGCAGACGATGCGGCTCGTATCGCAGCGGTCCTTGTGCCGCCCGGCGATCTCGACGACCTCCTCCATCAGCCCATCCGACAGGCGGGTCGGCTCGAGGCCGAGCTTGATCAGCGAATCGTTGGCGACCACGAGGTCGTTCTCGGCCATCTCCTTGCGCGGATTGTCGAGATGCTCCACCGGCACGCCGGTCATCCGCGACACCATCTGGGCGAGATCCCCCACCCGGTGCGTCTCGGTCATCTGGTTCATGATCTTGACGCGGTCGCCGCGCCGGGGCGCCGACTGGATGGCGAGCGCGATGCAGCGCACCGTGTCGCGGATGTGGATGAAGGCGCGGGTCTGCCCGCCCGTGCCGTGGACGGTCAGGGGATGGCCGATCGCGGCCTGCGCCAGGAAGCGGTTCAGCACCGTTCCGTAGTCGCCGTCGTAGTCGAACCGGTTGACGAGGCGCTCGTCGAGGTCGGTCTCGGGCGTCGAGGTGCCCCAGACGATGCCCTGATGCAGATCGGTGATCTTCAAACCGTCATTCTTGGCGTAGTACAGGAAGAGCAGCTGATCGAGGGTCTTCGTCATATGGTAGATCGAGCCGGGATCCACCGGATAGAGGATCTCGACGGTCGCCTCCGCGCCCGCCGAGCGCAGGGTCGCGTCGATATACCCCTCCGGGATCGTCATCCCCTTGGTCTTGCCGTAGCCGTAGACGCCCATCGTGCCGAGATGGACGAGATGGGCATCGGGACACGCCTCCACCATGGCGCACAGCACCGACGACGTCGCGTTGACGTTGTTGTCCACCGTGTAGCGCTTGTGCCAGGGCGACTTCATCGAATAGGGCGCGGCGCGCTGCTCGGCGAAATGCACGATGGCGTCCGGCGCGACCTGACGGAACAGCGCCTCCAGCCGGTCGTAGTCCTTCGCGACGTCGAGCTCCACGAAGTCGATCGGCGTGTTGCGCGTCTCGCGCCACGCCTGCAGTCGCTCCTCGATCGAGCGGATCGGCGTCAGGCTGGAGACGCCGAGCTCCTCGTCGGTCCGCCGGCGAACCAGGTTGTCGACGATCGTGACCTGGTGCCCCTCGGCCGACAGGTGGAGCGAGGTGGCCCATCCGCAGAACCCGTCGCCACCCAGAACAATCACCTTCATGCGGACATCACTTTCGTCTCGTGGCGCGCCCCGGCGCACTCGGTCAGCGCAAGCTCTATCATTGCAAAAAGCATTCGGAAACGGACCTTCCGTTTCGCGGCATCGGGGGACTGTGAAACATGCGCATCCTGATCGGATCGGACGCGGCGGCGCCGCAGGTGAACGGCGTCGTCCGCGTTCTGGAGACCACGGCCGGATGGCTGAGGCGGTTCGGCCACGAGGTCGAACTCTTCGGACCGGAGGACTGCCCGCATTCGATCCCGGCGCCGGGCTACCCGGAAGTGCGCCTCGCCGTCGCGCCCGGCCGCACGATCGCCAGCCGCATCGAGGCCTTCCGGCCGGACTCGATCCACATTCCGGTGGAAGGCACGATCGGGCTGTCGATGCGCCGCTTCTGCCGCACGCGCAACATCCCGTTCACGACGTCCTTCCACACGCGCTTCGGCGACTACTTCGACCGCAAGTTCGGCTTCGGCTCCACGGCGGCCTATGCTGTGCAGCGCTGGTTCCACAATGGCGGGGCGGGCATGATGGTGCAGACCGACACTTTAGAGCAGGAGCTGACGGCGCGCGGTTTCCGCAACATCTCGCGCTGGGGACGGGCGGTCGACACCGAGCTGTTCCATCCCTGCCGCGGCGAGGCCGGCTTCGACGTGGATTTCCTGAACCTGCCGCGCCCGATCTTCCTGTATCTCGGCCGCGTGTCGGACGAGAAGAACCTGCCGGCCTTCCTCGGGCTCGACCTGCCGGGCTCCAAGGTCGTGGTGGGCGACGGCCCGGCGAAGGTGCGGCTGGCCGCCGCCCATCCGGACGCCCACTTCCTCGGCTACCGCCACGGCGCGGACCTCGCGCGCCACCTGTCGGCGGCCGACGTCTTCGTGTTCCCGTCGCGCTTCGAGACCTTCGGGCTTGTGGTGCTGGAATCGCTCGCCTGCGGCACGCCCGTCGCGGCGCTGCCCGTTCCCGGCCCGCGCGACATCGTCGGCGGCACGCCGCATGCCGTCCTGTCGGAAGACCTGCGCGCGGCGGCGCTCAGCGCCCTGTCGATCGATCGGGACGGCTGCCGGCAGTTTGCGGAAGGGTTTTCGTGGGAGCGATGTTCGCGCGAGTTCGAGGCGAATCTCGTCTGCATTCCGCAGGAAATCTGGGTGCCGCCGGTGCGGCTGGCCGAAGCGGCCTGAGGGCGCCTGCCCCGAATTCTCGGTCGAACCGGTGGTCCGGCGGGTCGCATCCGACCCACCGGAAAGGTCTGTGATCGTTCAGACCGCCTTGGCCACCGCCTTGCGGGTCCGCTTGACGGGCTTGGCCGCCACGATCGCCGCCGCTGCCACGGCTTCCTCGGCCTCGCGCGCCAAACGCAGCGCGCGCAGGCGGTTGGTCTTGTCGTTCGTCGCCTTGGTCTCGGCGCTAATCATGCGCATCGCCGAACCCTTTTCGGCGCGATTGGCGATGTCGCCGAGCTCGCTCGAGCGCGACGCCTCGCTCCTGACTGGCATATCCATGATGCATGTCCTTCCCGGCCGGGACCTTGATCCGGCGGCGCAGAACGAAGCCCGCGCGCACGGAAAACCCGACATGGCGGCCGGAGCGACCGCCTGACACGATAACTAGGGCGCTGGGGCCGATTTGCGAGGGCGATCGACCCTTACAGTGTGACGTAGGTGCCCAGTTCCACGACCCGGTTGGCGGGGATCTTGTAGTAGTCGATCATGTCATAGGAGTGCCGCGCCATCTTGATGAAGAGCTGGCTTTGCCAGCGCGGCATGTCGGAGCGAACCGCCGAGCGGATGCGCCGGCGCCCAACGAAGAAGGTGGTCGACATCACGTCGAACTTGATCCCCTTTTCGCGCAGCTGGATGAGGGCCTGCACAAGGTTCGGCTCCTCCAGGAAGCCGTAATGCAGCTCGATCCGGGCAAATCCCGGCGCGAGTTCCCGGTAGTCGATGCGCTCGGCCAAGGGCACGTAGGGCGTGTTCACCGTGCGGATGGTGACGATGACGTTGCGCTCGTGCAGCACGCGGTTGTGCTTCAGGTTGTGCAGGAGCGCCGACGGAACGGTCTCCGGCGTCGAGGTGAGGTAGAGCGCCGTCCCCGGCACGCGCGAGACCGACGAGGTCTCCATCGCCTTGATGAAGGTCTCGAGCGACAGGTTCTGCTGCGCGGCCTTGGAATTCAGGAGCCTGACGCCCCGGACCCAGACGCCCATCAGCACCACGATGCAGCCGCCGATCACCAGCGGCAGGTAGCCGCCGTCGGCCAGCTTCAGGAGGTTGGCAGCGAGATAGGCCATGTCGATCATCAGGAACGGCGTGACCACCGCGATCGCAAGGCCGAGCCCCCACTTCCAGCCATAGGCGAAGACGACGATCGCCAGGAGGCTGGTCACCACCATCGTGCCGGTCACGGCGATGCCGTAGGCGGCGGCGAGCGAGGACGAATCCTGGAAGAAGAGGACGAGCAGCACGACGCCGATCAGCATCAGCCAGTTGACGGTCGGCAGGTAGATCTGGCCCTGCTCGGTCTCGGACGTGTACTCGATCTGCAGGCGCGGCAGGAGACCGAGCTGGATCGCCTGCTGGGTCAGCGAGAAGGCGCCGGTGATCACCGCCTGCCCGGCGATGACGGTCGCCATCGTGGCGAGGATCACCAGCGGGAACCGCGCCCATTCGGGCGCCGACAGGAAGAAGAGGTTCGGCAGCACCGCCGGGTCGTGCAGCGCGTAGGCGCCCTGCCCGAGATAGTTGAGGAGGAGCGCCGGACCGACGAAGCCGAGCCAGGCGATCTGGATCGGCCGCTTGCCGAAATGGCCCATGTCCGCATAGAGCGCCTCGGCGCCCGTCACCGCCAGGAACACCGACCCGAGGACGGTGAAGCCGATGATGCCGTGGCTGGTCATGAACCACAGGCCGTTGATCGGGTTGAGCGCGTGCAGGATCTGCGGCGCGTCGCCGATATGCGAGACGCCGATCGCAGCCAGCGCGATGAACCAGACCGCCATGATGGGGCCGAAGAAGCGCGCGACCTGCGAGGTGCCGAAGGACTGCACCATGTAGAGGCCGATGATGATCACCAGCGCGATCGGCACGATGTAGGGATCGAGCCCGGGCGCTGCGACCTTGAGGCCCTCCACCGCCGAGAGCACCGAGACCGCCGGCGTCAGGATCGCGTCGCCGTAGAACAGCGCCGCGCCGACGATGCCGAGGCCGAGGATCACCTTGTTGGGCTTGGCCAGCGCCTTCTGCGCCAGCGCCATCAGGGACAGGGCACCGCCCTCGCCCTGGTTGTCCGCACGCAGCACCAGCATCACGTATTTGACGGTGACGACGAAGATCAGCGACCATACGAGCAGCGACACGATGCCGATGATCTCGCTCGCCGAGGGCACGCCGCCGACATGCAGCAACGATTCCTTCATGGCGTAGAGCGGGCTCGTCCCGATATCGCCATAGACCACGCCGATACTGCCGAGGACGAGAGGTCCGAGGCTCTTGGCGTGGGGGTTTTCGCGCGTCTGGATCTGCGTCTCGGCCGCAGGGGCCGCCTGACCGCTGGTCATTCCTCGAACGAGGCCTCCGGGATGGATCGGAACGGTGGGGTCAAGAGGCTCGACGCCTTCGCCTCTCGCTGATGGCACGCCCGGGTCGGGACGGCGCCAGTTGGAACGCTCGCCGCTCCCCCGCGAACGGGTGCACGGACCATGCGGCAGCGGCCATAGCATGGAAATGCGGTCCGGCAAATGACGCGCGTCGCCTCACCGCCGCGGGGTGGATGCGCGACGGAAAATTGCCCCGCCGGCACCGCTCGCCACGTCTTCCCGGTCGAACGCGGCGGCATATGTACCCAGAGCAAAAGGTCGGAGTCCAGCGCTGTGGCGGCAATGCGCGCCCGAGGCTACGGAAGCAGGACCGGAACGCGTGCGAGGAGACCGCGATGACGTCGGACAGGGATCAGGAAATCCGGAACCTGGCCTATTTCCTATGGGAAAAGGCCGGTCGACCGGCCGGGCACGAACATGATTTCTGGGCCGCGGCCGCCCGCCAGATCGAGGGCGACCAGCGCAAGGACGACGGCACCCACGAGAACCGCTTCGTCGCGCGCTGACGCGGACGGATCGACGAAACCAGGGACGGGAGAGACCATCATGCGGCAGGATATCGCGGAGCACATGGACGTGATCGGCGCCGACGGCGTTCACGTCGGCACGGTGGACCGGGTGGAGGAGCACCGGATCAAGCTGACGAAGCGCGACAGCGGCGAGGGCGAGCACAAGGGCCACCATCATTACGTCCCGATCGGCCTCGTCGCCGAGGTCGAGGGCCGCACGGTGCGCCTGTCGGCCAATGCCGACGTCGCCGTCTCGATGGAAGAGGAAGGCGACGGCTCGCCGGCCTGACCCGTGACTTCGCGGCGGCGAGGGGCGCCGGGCGTCCCGGGCCGCAAGAGCGGGGCCCACGGACCGGGCCTCGTTGACTTCGCAGGTTTGCTGCGCAATCATTTCGACATTCCGAGGGGTGCACCGCACAGGTGCTGAGATGGCCGGACGGCCGAACCCTTGAACCTGATCCGGGTCATACCGGCGTAGGAACGGGAATGGGCGTCCTCGCCTTCGTTGTCTCCGCTCGACATCCGGATCTCTTGTGGCCGTCGCCCGGCCGGGGAGATCGCATGCGCCGTTTTCATCTCGCCGAAGTGTCACCGCCGCGCCCGGATCGCCCGCAGCGCCCGGCCTGATCCAGCGTGCGCACCCTCCGGTCCGTCGCGCTCGGCCTCCTGGCGGGGCTTCTCGCCTGGCAGGCGATCGTCGTTCTTCTCGAGCCGCCGCGCTACATGCTGCCGCCGCCGGCCGACGTCGCGCATGCGCTCGTCGCGCAGTCCGGCCGGCTGGCACGCGAATCGCTCGTCACCCTCGTCGAGGTCGCACTCGGGCTGATCCTCGGGGTGACGGCCGGTGCGGCCACGGGCCTTGCGACCGTCGCGTTGCCGCGGTTCGGCGCCGTTCTCTGGCCGCAGGTCCTGATCCTGCAGGCGATGCCCGTCTTCGCGCTCGCGCCGCTTCTCGTCCTCTGGTTCGGCTTCGGCCTCGCCTCGAAGGTGGTGATGGCCATGCTCATCATCTTCTTCCCCGTCGCCTCGGCATTCGCCGACGGGCTGCGGCGCACGGACCCCGAGCTTCTCGACGCCACCGCCATGACCGAGGCGAGCCATTTTCAGGCGCTCGCGCATGTGCGCATTCCGCTCGCCATGCCCGCCCTCGTCAGCGGCCTTCGTGTCGCGGCACCGCTGGCGCCGCTCGGCGCGGTGATCGGCGAATGGGTCGGCGCGTCCGGCGGCCTCGGCTTCCTGATGATCCAGGCGAACGCGCGGATGCAGACCGATCTCCTCTTCGCCGCGCTCGCCATCCTGGCCGCGCTCACCCTCGCCTTGCGCGCGCTGGTCGATCAGATCGCGCCGCGCCTCGCCCCCTGGGCGGCCGAAGAGGCGCCCCCTTACCTCCTGAAACGCCCTGCCCTGTCGAGGATCCCGGCCCGATGACCTTCCGCACTTTTCTGGCCGCCGCCGGCTTCGCCCTCGCCGCACTTGCGCCTATCCCAGCGCTCGCGGCCGACAAGCTGACCGTGCTCCTCGAGTGGTTCGTCAACCCGGACCACGTGCCCCTCGTCGTGGCGCGCGAGAAGGGCTTCTTCCAGGCCGAGGGGCTGGACGTCGATCTCGTGCCGCCCGCCGATCCCTCCGCTCCGCCCCGGCTTCTGGCGGCCGGCCAGGCCGATGTCGCGGTCCACTACCAACCCAACCTGATGCTCGACGTGAAGGCCGGCCTGCCGCTCGTGCGCTTCGGCACGCTCATTGAGACCCCCCTCAACACGGTGATGGTGCGCGCCGACGGCTTGGTGAGGACACTTGCCGACCTCAAGGGTCGCAGGATCGGCTATTCCGTCGCCGGGATCGAGGAGGCCGTCCTTTCGGCGATGCTCGGCTCGGCCGGCCTGAAGCTCTCCGACGTCGAGCTCGTGAACGTCAACTTCGCCCTGTCCGCCTCGCTTCTGGCGGGGCAGGTCGACGCCACGATCGGCGCGTTCCGCAACTTCGAACTGACGCAGATGCGCCGCGAAGGGCACGAGGGCCGGGCCTTCTTCCCCGAGGAGAACGGCGTGCCCGCCTATGACGAGCTGATCTTCGTCACCAGCCGCGACAAGCTCGACGATCCGCGGCTTCCGCGCTTTCTCGCGGCCGTCGAGAAGGCCGCGATCTTTGCGACCAATCATCCGGACGAGGCGCTGGCGCTGTTCCTGAAGGCCTATCCCGACCTCGACGACGAGCTCAACCGGCGCGCCTTCGCCGACACGCTGCCGCGCTTCGCCAAGCGCCCCTTCGCGCTCGATGCCGGACGCTATGAACGCTTCGCCGCCTTCATGAAGGACAAGGGCCTTATCGACGTCGTGCCGGAGCTTGCCGACTATGCCGTGGAGCTCAAGCCGTGACCGCGATCGCCCTCACCATCGCCGGCTCGGATTCTGGCGGCGGCGCCGGCATCCAGGCCGATCTCAAGACCTTCTCGGCGCTTGGCGTCTTCGGCGCCAGTGTCGTCACCGCCGTCACGGCGCAGAACACGCACGGCGTCACCGCGATCGAGGACCTGTCGCCCGGCATCGTCGCGGCGCAGATCGACGCCGTCCTGTCGGATCTGACGGTCGGCGCGATCAAGATCGGCATGGTCTCGCGCATCGAAACCATCCGCGCCATCGCCGAGCGCCTGCGCGCGCACAGCCGGCGCGCCGTGGTCGACCCCGTGATGGTCGCGACCTCCGGCGATCGGCTCCTGCGCGAGGAAGCGATCGAGGCCCTGCGCGCCGAACTCCTGCCGCTTGCCGACGTCGCGACGCCCAATCTTCCTGAGGCGGCGCTTCTCGTCGGACGGTCGCGGGCCGCGGACGAGGCCGAGATGGAGGCCCAGGGCCGCGCGATCCTCGGGTTCGGCGCGCGCGCCGTCCTCGTCAAAGGCGGGCATGGAACGGGCGCCCGAAGCGTCGACCTCCTGATCCGGCCGGACGACGTCGAACGCCTGTCGGCCGTGCGCGTCGCCACCTCGAACGATCATGGAACCGGCTGCACGCTCGCCGCTGCGATCACGGCCGAACTCGCCCGCGGATCGTCGCTGGACGAGGCAGCGGCGCGTGCCAAGGCCTATCTCACCGAAGCGCTTGCCGCCGGCGCGGACCTGCGCGTCGGCTCGGGCCGAGGGCCGGTCCACCATTTCCATCGCTGGTGGCCGGCTTCCCCTCCCGAAGGAAGTGCGCACAGCAAAGCGCCCTGATCCCCAAGCGACGCCGGGCCGGGCCGGCCCGATGCCGGGATCCCCGCATCGCTCCGATGACAGGGCCTCGACCGCGAGCCTGTCGGCCCGAACGGCATCGCCGCACCTGGAACGGTAGGGGGTCCGCGAACGTGCCGCACGTCATCTCAAAAGGACCTGCCATGGATCTTTTCGACCGCTTGACTGAGGTCGCCCACGCGGACTGGACCGCTTATGCCGAACACGAGTTCGTCCGGCGGATGGGCGCCGGCACGCTGCCGGCCACGGCCTTCCGCGCCTATCTCGAACAGGACTATCTGTTCCTGATCCAGTTCGCGCGCGCCAACGCCCTGGCCATCACGAAGAGCCGGACGCTCGCCGACATGCGGGCGGCTCACGACGCGCTGAAGGCCATCCTCGACGTCGAACTCTCCCTCCATGTCAGGCTCTGCGCTGGCTGGGGCGTGACGGCCGAGGCCCTGGAGGCGGCCAGCGAGCACACGACGACGCTCGCCTACACGCGATTCGTCCTCGACTGCGGCCAGTCGGGCGACCTCCTCGATCTCAACGTCGCACTGGCGCCCTGCGTGATCGGCTATGCCGAGATCGCCGCGCGGCTGGCGCCATCGGTGACGCCCGATCATCCCTATCGCGAATGGATCGCGGAATATGCGGGGGACGCCTACCAGACAGTGGCAGCCCGCGCCCGGGCGCATCTTGATCACCTCGCGGAACGCTCGCTGACTATTGCGCGCCTCGGAGAGGTCGAAAACATCTTTTCGGCCGCCTGCAGGCTCGAGGCCGAGTTCTGGCAAATGGGTATCGATCGCTCGAACGCCCTGGACAAAGCCGAAAGCGCGCAGATGTAGGAGGACCGGATCAGGAGAAGCAGATCACCGAAAGGAATGGTGCCCAAGGGCGGAATCGAACCACCGACACTGCGATTTTCAGTCGCATGCTCTACCAACTGAGCTACTTGGGCGCCGTTCGGGAGCCGGCCCAGGCGGGTCGTTCCGTTCGGTTCGCGCCTTATAGTCAGGCCCTCATCGCCTGTCCACCCCCCGTGAAACGCGTCGTCAAAAAAGCGTCGCACGTCACGCCTTGCGCTCCCCGCCCGCCTGTGGCAATAGAGCCGCCGTCGGCTTGCTGCGGTAGCTCAGTGGTAGAGCACTCCATTGGTAATGGAGAGGTCGAGAGTTCAATCCTCTCTCGCAGCACCATCCCGTCCGGCTTCGGCTGGGACACCCGACCTTCTCCCGACAGGTGATCTGATAGACGCGGTTCGATCGGCCTTTGCGGGCCGCATCGTCATCGTGCGCCCTGCGGACGACCGTCCGATTCGATCGACGGCGTCGCAGCGCTGTCCTGGCATGCCATGCTGGGGAAACGCGACCGATTCGACGGAAGAACGTTGCGAAATGGCCAGCTCAGCGAACCCTGGGGGTCGCCGGCTGCGTGCCGTTCCACGCCATCGGGGCGACGACCGAGAGCGAGGTGTCCGGCGAGCCGTCGATCAGGCGGGTCGTTCGCGCGACATAGACGAGGCTACCGTTCGTCTTGTCGAACAGCCGGTCGATTTCCAGCGACTTGAAGATCAGGGAGCGGCTTTCGTCGAAGACCTGCTCGCCCTCCTCGTCACCGCTGATCGTGTCGTTGTAGACGATCGGGCCCGTCTGGACACACGAGACGCTGGCGATCGATGGATCCTCGGCCAGCCCGACCGCACCCCGGAGGCCGCCGGTTCGCGGTCGGGCGACGTAGCAGATGATTCCCGCGATCTTCGGGTCTTCGAAAGCCGTGACGACGATCTTGTGGTTCGGGCCGATCAGCTTGAAGGCGGTGGAAACCTCGCCGATGTCGCGGGCGTATGCCTCGACCGGGAGAACGAGGGCGACGAGGAGGAGAAAGCGCATCATGGGGGACCACCGGGTTCGGACTGAACGGAAGAGGTAGGTCGGTGGCCGCAGTTGTCGGCGGTCCGAGGATCATCGCTTGCGGAAAATGGCTGACGTTTCCCCCAATTCGCCGCATGACACGCCGCCGCGGGCGGAGCGCGTCCGTTCAACCGGAAACGTCGAGTGCTGGGCTCCGTCGACGGGCTGGATGGACGGCTGAGCACGACAGCGACGCCGCGGCCTCGGAGCTCCGGCCGAAGCGATCGAACGGGTTTCTCTTCGCCTCGCCGCGGCTGCAGCCCGATGTGAGGCGGAATGCCGCTAGCGGTGCGCATGCAGAGGCAGACCCCGGCGGCGTCTGCTAGCAGGGCGAGGCCGGGTCCGTTCGGGGGAACGGGCGGCACTGAAGGACCGAGCCATGTCGATCGCAACACTGGACTGGAACGAGCCGATGCCGGGCCTGCGCATCCTCAAGAGGGGTTCGGGCGCCATCCGGCACATCCAGATCTATGGCCAGCGCTGTTCCGGAACGCATGCGATCGCCCGGACGATCGAGGCGAACTTCGGCGAAGGGGTACGAACCGAGGCCTACGGCTTCAAACACTGGTTCGTGCCGGATCAGGTTCTCTTCCGGGACGATGTTCTGGTGCTGGTCATCGCGCGCAACGCCTTCGACTGGACGTGCAGCCTGCACCGGCAGCCGTGGCATGCCCATCCGGACGTGAAGGCACTCCCCTTCGCGGACTTTCTGCGCTCGCCCTGGCACGCCTATTGGGACGACGAGTTCTGGGGCATCACGCCGGAGCATCCGCTGCACGGGCAGGAAATGATGCACGAGCGCGATCCGGCGACCGGCCTGCGGTTTTCGAGCCCGATCGCCAAGCGGACGGCGAAGCTGCGCCACTGGGCCGAACTCCAGACGCGCGCACCCAATCTCGCCCTTCTCTCGCACGAGACGCTGCAGACCGATGCGCGGCGGGTCGTCGCCGAACTCGCCGCAGCGACCGGGCTTCCGACGCCCGGCGAGTTCGAGCGCGTCTGGTCCTACAAGGGCAACGGCAACCGGGTGTTCGAGCCGACACGCTACGACCCGCTGGCGCCGGCGGACGCGCAGTGGATCACGGATGCGCTCGATCCGGACGTCGAGGCGGCCTTCGGACTGCCGGTCCGGTTCGATGGCACCGAAGACACGGCCGTCGCCGCGTGATCGGGCCGTGGCCGCCCCGGCCGTTTGGCCGGGCCGATCACGACGCACTTCACATCGGCGGCACGATGCCCTGGTTGCCGACGACGACGAACGCCGTCGAGAGCGAGCCGTCGGCGGCCTTCGTCGCCGGGACGAACACCGGCGCGCCGGGTTTCAGGTCGGCGGTCGTCGCGTCGGCGAAGGTGACGACGGGAATGCCCGGCGGCAGGGTGATCTGCTTGGAGCCCGTCGGATAGGTCAGCGTCAGTTCGCGGCCCGAAACGCTTTCCACGGCGTTCGAAACCGTGGCGTTGGTCATGGTCGAGTTGGCCTGGAGATCCCAGGGAAAACTGCCCTCGTTCGCCCCCTTCATCGTGGCCGGGAAGATCAGGACCTCCAGCGCCCCCGCCTTGCCGCCCTCGGCGGGCAGCGTGGCGGCGCCGACATAGTCACCGGTCTTGATGTCGCTGGCCGACGCCGCCTTGATGCCGCGAACGCCGACATTGGGCGCCATGGTGATCGTCACCACGGGCCCCTCGCGCGAGGTGACGGACAGCGTGCTGCCGTCGACGGCGGCGATCGTGCCGCGCACGCGGGACGGCTGCCCGTCCTGCGCGGCGGCAAGGGACATTGATGCGGCCAGCGTGCCGATCAGGAGAACGGCGGTTTGTGTCAGTCGACGCATGACGAGAAGCCTTTCCTCGAGCGCCCGGCGGTCGGGCGGCTGACCGGGACCCGCAGAAGACGGCGCCGATCTCGGTGAATTCAAGGCGAGCGCGCTTGGTCGCAGCGGACCTCCCGACGCGACCTTGGGGGGCGAGGACATGCGTTCGAGGATCGCCTCTCCTTCAACCGGCGGTTCGCCTGGCGATCCGTCGTCAGACGAGGGCGAGGACCCGGGCCGGACCACCGGTCCCGCCCTTGTGCTTGGGCGCCCCGACGAACAGGGTCGCGCCCTTTACCGGCAGATCCTCGAGGTTGTTCAGGCACTCGATCCCGTAGCGACCGCCGGGGAGCCAGGAGGTGTGGACCGCGAAGTCCGCCGAACTGCCGGGATCGAGCGAGAGCGTGTCGACGCCGATGGCAGCGACATCGAGCGCGGCGAGCCGGTCGGTCGCCGACCGGCCGAAGCCGGGAAAGGCGAAGCGGTTGGCCTCGTCGTTGCGGAACGCGGGGCTGCCTACCTTCCGGGCCCAGCCCGACCGCATGGCGACGCAGGCGCCGGCCGGAATCTCCCCGTTCTCCGAGATCCAGGCCTCGACATCCTCCGCCTCGACGGTTGCGTTGGGGTCGTCCGCGGCCTTTGCCGTGATGTCGATGATGCACAAGGGGCAGACGAGGCTCTGCGGCTCCAGTTCGTCGACGCTTCTGCCGTCCTTGCTGAAGTGCAGCGGCGCGTCGATGTGGGTGCCGGTGTGCTCGTAGATCGTAAGCTTGAAGAGCTGATACCCGCTCGTGTCGAAGTTCACCGCCTCCTCGGCGACGATGCCCGGCTTGCCGTCGAAGGTCGGGAACGTCTCGTCATAGGCGTGGGTGAGATCGACGACGCGGCCACGGGTCTCGGCAAGTGCCGGGCGGGGTACGACGAGGCTCGACGCAAGCGAGCCGCCCGCGGCGGCGGCGGCGCCGCCGAGGAACGACCGGCGCGAGAGCATCGACGTCTTCACCGTCTCGATGACGCAGTGGTGGCACATGCCCGCTTCTCCCCCATCGCCTCGACCGATGCGCGAGGCACGGCGTCGAGACTAGGCCGGTCCCGATCGGTCGGGCAAGCCAGCGCTTCCCGACCCCGCCGATGGATCGCTTCCCGCCCCGGCGCAGTTGCTGCCCGACAAGGGAGCGCCCGATGGTCTACATCCTCGACAATCTCGTACCCATCCTCGCCGCCGCGGTAGCCGGGCTGCTCGTCGGTCTCGTCTGGTGGAGGGCGGACGATCCCCAGCCCGGCAGCCGGGCCCGATCGGGCGGCTTCGTCGCGCTCGCCTTCGCGGCCGAGTTCTGGCTCGCCTGCATTCTGGCGGGAGCGCTGATCCTGGCGCCGCCCGAGGCCGGCGAATGGGTGATGGCGATCGGAACGCCGGTCGTGATCTGGGTCGGCTTCGTGCTGCCGGCGCTGGTGGTCAGCTTCGGACGGCGCGGATGGTCTGTCCGCACGATTGCCGCCGAGAGTGGCCACTGGCTCGCCGTCATGGTGCTGCAGGCCGTCGTGCTCCGGTCGATCGGCCTGACGCAGCCGCCGGCGTGAGCGCGCCGGCCCGTCAGGCGCCGGCCGATGCGGCCCGTCTGCCCCGCACGGCCGTCCACAGGGGCGCGATGACCTTGCCGGCGATCGGGATCATCGCGAAGCCGACGAGGAGACCGACGATCCCCGACCCGACCGCCGTCACGATCCATTCCACGGCGCCGGTGGCCGCCGGCACGGCGCCACCCACTGCAACCGCGATCTCGTGGATCAGGTGCTCCGGCGCGTCGATGCCGAAGGTCGCCAGGCTGTGGACGACGATGCCGCCGCCGACCCAGACCATCGCGGCCGTCCCGACGAGCGCCAGCGCCTTGAGGAAGCCCGGCATACCGCGGACGAGCGCGCGCCCGAAGGCGGCGAGCGTGCCGGTGCCGCGCTGGGCGAGCGCCAGTCCGGCGTCGTCGGCCTTCACGATCAGCGCGACCGCGCCGTAGACCGCCGCGGTGATGCCGACCGCGACGAGCGCCATGATGACGGCCTGCATCCCGATCGACGCCGCATCGAGGCTGGCGAGCGTGATCGCCATGATCTCGGCCGACAGGATGAAATCCGTGCGGATGGCGCTGGCGACGCGCTCGTTTTCCAGGACGACGGGATCGGCCGCAGCCGGGGCCGAGGCCGGCTCGTGGGCGTGCGCCTCGTGCGGGACGATCATCTCGAAGATCTTCTCGGCTCCCTCGAACGCGAGGTAGAGGCCGCCGACGAGGAGTAGCGGCGTGATCGCCCAAGGCGCGAACGCCTGCAGCAGGAGCGCGATCGGCAGGAGGATGACCAGCTTGTTGAAGAGCGAGCCGCGCGCGATGCGCCAGACGATCGGCAACTCGCGGTCGGGCGAGAAGCCGACGACGTAGCGCGGCGTCACGGCCGCGTCGTCTATCACGACGCCGGCGGCCTTGGTCCCGGCCTTGGCCGTGAGGGCGGCGACGTCGTCGAGGGACGCCGCGGCGACCTTCGTCAGGGCGACGACGTCGTCGAGAAGGGCGAGAAGGCCAACGCTCACGTGCAGGTCGCTCCGGTTGTCGTATCCCGCCGCCATATGGGGTGACGGCGGCGGCGAGGAAGCCGTGGTGGGACCGACCGTGCCATCCCGAGCGAGACGACGTCGAGCCCCGGGCCTTCGACGCTGCGCAGGTCGAGCGATCCCGTCGTGCGAATCTGCCGGGAGCGATGCGGGCGGTCCTGCGTTGCTGTCGTCCCAATAACGGAGACCGACATGGTCGAGATGACGCTCAAGGACATTTCCGAGGCGATGGCCGACATCGACTTCTGCATGCTGTCGACCCGCACCGAGGGCGGCGACATCGCGGCGCGTCCGATGTCCAACAACGGCGACGTCGCCTACGAGGGCGACTCGTACTTCTTCACCTACGCGGAGGCCCGGACCGTGTCCGACATCGAGCGCGACCCGCGGGTCGGGCTTGGCTTCCAGGGCAAGAAGGGGCTCCTCGGACGGCCGCCGATGTTCATTTCGGTGGAAGGGCGGGCCGAACTGATCCGCGACAAGGCGGCCTTCGAGGCGCACTGGACGAAGGATCTCGAATACTGGTTTAAGGACGGCGTCGACACGCCGAACCTCGTCCTGATCAAGGTCCACGCGACGCGCATCCATTTCTGGAACGGCGAGGACGAGGGCGAAGTGCCGGTGCGCTGACCGCGCCGCCGAAGCGTTGCCCAAACCAACCGGCGGGCCGAGGGCGCCGCCGGTTGGTCCGCTTCCGGCGTTACTCCGGCGTCTGCGCTGGCACGATGCCGCCGGACGGGGTCGAGTTCTTGCCGCTCGGCGCCACGCGCCCGGGGCTGGCCGACTGGCAGCCCGCGACAGCCAGGGCCGAAATCAGCAGCGCGGTGATGGTGAAGGCTTTCATGGACGTCTCCCGTCATGTCCCGACGCTGCAAAGGCCCGGAAATGAGCGCTTCATGCCTTGCGGGCCCGTAGCCTCTCAAAGGTCTTAGAGGTCCGCCGGTTCCCGAGAACGGCCTGCGTCGGCGGGGGCCGGAGCGCGGGGTCGGTTCCCACGGCCGTCGCGCCGATCGCCCGCACGTCGGAGGGGCCAGCTTCGGGCGCGCACGATCGCTAGTGCCGGACCGGCCTGAGCATGGAATGCAGGATGAGTTCGGCCGAGGTCCGGGCATCGGAGAACTCGTGGATCACGCTGATCCTCAGGATCTCGAGAGCGAGTTCGCAGACGTCGACAACCGGATCACCGCTCTGGACCCGCGGGCGAGCGACGGGGCGCGGCACGGTGCCGGCTTCCGCCAGCCGGAGCGACTGGATGCTGGTCAGGTCGAGGCTCGTGTAGCGGCAGCTGCGCCGATGTCGCATGGATCGTCCTTCGCGTTGTCCACCGACGTTCTTCGAACGGAACGCGGGTGTCTGGGAAGACCGATCCGACCCTTGCGTATTTCTACGTGCCGCCGCGCCCGCCCCCGGCCGCGCGGTCCGGTCGTTCGCCGTTCGTCCGGGTCAAGCGCCTCGCCGTGCCGATGGCGGCCGCGTGCGCCGTGTTGCGCGCACCGATCTTCTCGCGAAGCTGCGCGATCTGCGTCTCGACCGTGCGGAACGAGACCTTGGTCAGGAGACCGATCTCCTTGGCGGAATAGCCGGAGGCCAGGAGATCGAGAAGCTGTTCCTCCCGAGGGGCGAGTTGTTCTTCCGTGAACACGCGAAGCACCAGATAGGCTTGAACGAGGGTGACGTTGTAGGAGCCGACCTGGATGATCAGCTTGTCGTAGACGGCGACATGGTCCTGGATCGTCGCCTTCAGGTGGAACACCGTCGGCGTTCGGTTCGCCATGACATGGAGCATCGGGCGGATCACGTCGCGCCGGATGAACGGCTGGTCGGGATAATCCCGCAGCCGCGCCAGGCTTCCGCGCACGTCCATGGTCTCGACCGAGCCGAGCGAGCGGAAATCGAGGGGATCGGCCGGCGACGTGTCGGTGATCCAGAGGTTGTGGTGAGCGCTCTCCTCGAGGGCGAGCTTCGATCCGATCCGGTGAATGTTCTCCAGAGAATCGAGCTGCCCTGCGGCATGCTCCTGCAGAAGGACGGGGATCAGGTTCTTTCGCACCCCGACACTTTATCCGAGCATGACGATGCACGCTAGAGTTTAACGGCTGGGCCCGGCCCTGTCCCGTGCGTGTCGCGGGCCCAGTGCGGACATGCTTCAATCGCCGACCATGCCCTGGATGCGGTTCGACAAGCCGGTCATGTCGAAGGGCTTGGTGACGACCTGCATGCCGGGATCGAGATGGCCGTCGTTGAGGACGGCATTCTCGGCATATCCCGTGACGAACAGCACCTTGAGGCCGGGGCGCAATTCGCGCGCGGCGTCGGCGACCTGCCGCCCGTTCATCCCGTTCGGCAGGCCGACGTCGGTGACGAGAAGGTCGATCGAAGCGCCCGAGCGCAGCGCCTCCAGCGCCTGCACGCCGTCCTCGGCTTCGATCGCGGAAAATCCGAGGTCCTCGACGGCGTCGACCACCAGCATGCGCACTAGCGGTTCGTCGTCGACGACGAGGACGGTCCGGCCGGCATTGTCGGCGCGGTGAAGGGTAATCGGGGCGACCGGCTCGATCGCCTCCTCCTCGTCGTGGCGCGGCAGATAGATGCAGACGGTGGTCCCGACGCCCACGTCGGAGCGGATGCGGACCTGCCCGCCGGACTGGCGTGTGAAGCCGTAGATCATCGACAGGCCGAGCCCGGTTCCGACGCCGATCGGCTTGGTGGTGAAGAACGGGTCGAAGGCCCGCTCCAGGACGTCGGCTGTCATGCCGGTGCCCGTGTCGGACACGCACAGGGCGAGGTAGTCGCCGGGCGAAAGGTCGGTTTCGAGCGCCGCCTGTTCGTCGAGACGGTGATTGGCGGTCTCGATCCGGATGCGCCCGCCATCGGGCATCGCGTCGCGCGCGTTGATGCACAGGTTGAGGAGCGCGTTCTCGAGCTGGTTGGGATCGACGAGCGCCGGCCAGAGCCAGGGCTCAGGCCGCGTCTCCACCGCGATCTGCGGACCGACGGTCCGGCGCACGAGGTCTTCCATACCGGCCACGAGGCGGTTCACGTCGGTGGGCTTGGGCTCCAACGTCTGGCGCCGCGAGAAGGCGAGGAGGCGGTGCGTCAGGGCGGCCGCGCGGCGCGCCGCCCCTTGCGCGCCGACGACGTAGCGGTCGAGCTCACTGACGCGGCCTTCGCGGATGCGCGTCTGGATCATGTCGAGCGACCCGGAAATCCCGGCCAGAAGGTTGTTGAAGTCGTGTGCGAGACCGCCGGTCAGCTGGCCGACGGCCTCCATCTTCTGGCTCTGGCGCAGCGCCTCCTCGGCAAGGCGCAGCGCCTCGGCGCGCTCCCTCTCCTCGGTCACGTCCCGCCCGAAGGCGAAGGTCACGTCGCCGTTCGGGATCGTCGCCCAGGCGATCGAGCGGACCGATCCGTCCTTGTGGCGGTACCGGTTGACGATCCGCGGCGACCCGCCCTTCGCCGCCAGGAGGTAGGCGTCGACGGTCTCCTGATGGTCACCGGCCAGAACGAACTCGTTGACGTGGCGGCCGACGAGCTCGTCCGGGTCGTAGCCGAGAAGCTGCGTCCAGGCCGGGTTGGCGCGGTGGAAGACCCCATCGCCGTCGATCACCACCATCAGGTCCGGCGAGGCGGTCCACATCAGGTCGCGCTCGGTGGTGCGCTCTTCCACGAGCCGTTCCAGCGTCTCGTTGGCCGTCCGCAACTGGCCCTGGCTTTCGGAGAGCGCCCGATCGGCGAGCACGCGCGCCGTCGTCTCGTTGGTGAAGATGAAGAGGCCGGCGACCTCGCCCCGCGCATCGAGGACGCGCGAATAGGAGAACGACCACCACGTGTCGCGCACGCCCCGGTCGGTGTCGAGGGTCCAGGGCAGGTCGACGAAGCGCTGGCTGCGGCCCTCGAAGGCCGCGTCGATGATGGGCTTCGCCTGCGCCCAGGCATCCGCCCACACCTTGTCGAAGCGCTCGCCCATCGCCCATGGCAGGCGCGGTCCGAGGAGCGGGAAATAAGTCTCGTTGAAGAAGAAGCTGAGCTCCGGCCCCCAGGCGAGGATCATGGATTCAGGCGAGTTGAGGATCAGGCTGAGCGCGGCGCGCAGCTCGCTCGGCCAACCCGCGATCGGTCCAAGCGGATGGTCGGACCAGTTGCGCTCGAGGATCATGCGCGAGGCGGCCCCGCCGCCGGCCAGGAATGCATCGGACATGCTCACGTCGTCGATCCATGAAGGTGTTGGCGCGGCACGCCGCCGCGTCGCCCCTGCCGATCGCGCCGGTCGGGCCGAACAGCGCTGCCCAAGGGCTTAGCCGAACTCGCGCCCGGCGAACAGCGCACGCCCGGCCTGTCGCAAGCTGGCCAACGAAGGAAAGGCGCCGGGGGTGGCCGGCGCTGCGCGGGTCCTCAGCCGCAGCACCGACCGGAACCAACGGTCTCGGCGAGCGTCCTTCCCGGGAGCCATTTTAGGGAGATGACCATGTCGAACACGATCAACCAGCCCGGGCAGGATCTGCCGGCGCCCGATCTTCCCGGCCCGGGGGACAGCGACGTCGCCGGCCGCCCGGATGTGAGCCCCGGCTTCGGCAACGACCTGCCAACGAAGCCCGTCGGCCCCAATCCCGCGGGCGAGCCCGACCCGACGCGGCCGGGGCCGTCGGTTCCCGGCATGCCCGGCAGCATCTGATCCCGCACCGTCGTCGGGGCCGGCGCGGATGCCCGGCCCCGATGCGGCTTCATGCGACCGCCGGCGATCAGGCCGCCGCGATCGCCTTCTCGATGTCGGCCGAGGTCTGGCCCGTCAGGTCCTTCGACAGTTCACCGACGAGGGCCTCCTTCAGCTTCACGTGGTAGTGCTTGCGCATCTCGCCGAGCGCGCGCGGCGCGGCGACGATGATGATGTCGGAGATCTTGCCGGCGATCGCCCGCTTGTTGAGGACGTCGACGACGCCCGCCACGAAGCCGTCCTCGTCCTGCGTGTCGTCGTCGGGATTGGCTGCGCTGCTCGTATGGCCGCTGCCGCCGCTCTTGTTGTCGGTGTTGATGTCGCCCATCGGCAGGGCGTTCAGCTTGGGCGACGCCGCGTCCCCGCCGTTCTCGAACAGGCTGAGCTTCTGTCCGTCGACCACCGCGACCGTCGCGCCCTTGGGAATCTGCATCACTGTCTCCGTTCGTCGCAGCGGGCGATCCGCTGCCTGTGGAGCATGGCAACGCACGAACGTCGGGGAAGGCTCCCTGCGCCGGTGGCGTTGCCGACCCAGGGCAACAGCCGGGTTCCAGATGCGGGTTCCGACGTGGCCCGCCGATCACGCAACCGGACCGCGTCGCTGCTTCATCCAGGGCGGCGGCTTCCACTGCGCGAGATCCTGCCGGTCCATCTTCTCGATCATGACGTAACGGGCGCTCTCGGCGGGCGTCCGGCACCAGGCGCAGCGCCACCGCAGGGTCTCGATCTCGGCCGACGGCGCGATGAAGCCGACGAAGTCCTGCGCTCGATAGGTGACGCGCTTCCCGCAGGACCGGCATTCGATCACGATCCCGAGGCGCCGCCGGCATCCCTCGTCGAA
Source organism: Aureimonas sp. Leaf324 (assembly GCF_001423245.1). Lineage (GTDB taxonomy): Bacteria > Pseudomonadota > Alphaproteobacteria > Rhizobiales > Rhizobiaceae > Aureimonas. The sequence goes on along the minus strand of NZ_LMOH01000028.1, from coordinate 30,441 downwards.
GCTACGGATCGGCTGGACCACGGCGTCAGCCGGCCGGCCCATAGCGCGCTCGCTCCGGCCGGGCGTGCGGACCGCCCCGCGCCCCGGCTGGTTCCTCGCCCCCCGTGCCATTCCACAAGCGTCCGCACTTCATCGGCATTCCATCGCCTCCGGAATCGATTCCCATGATTGGAACAAAATAGGAACGAATGCGCCACCGCAAGCGCCGACGCGGTTAGCCTGGGGCGGCTCCCTGAAGGCGCGATGAATGCGCCCTTCAGAGTGGGTTCCGGCGGCGGGGCGCACAAAGGGGGCGTCGATACCCCCCGAGCCCCCTTGGCTCTTTCCGGAGACGTCCCCATGGTCCGCCAGTCCCTCGCCGCCGCGCTTCTCGCCCTTGCCGGCCTTGCCGCGGTCGCCCCCGCCCACGCCAACGACGTGCGCATCGACCAGTACGGCTGGTCGAACGCGGCCGGCGGTGCGCAGACGGGCTTCCGCAACCGCATCCGCGTCCAGCAGGACGGCGTCTCCAACCGCATCGGTGCCCATCAGCGCGGCGACCGCAACCTCGCGGCCATCGGCCAGGAAGGGCGCACCAACGACGCCGCCACCTACCAGCGCGGCAACGGCAACGCCGCTGGCATCGGCCAGTTCGGCTCGCACCACACCTCGATCCTGACGCAGGACGGCAACGGCAACATCGCGGCCGGCGTGCAGGTCGGTCGCGGCTGCGAAGCGAACGTCGCCCAAGGGGGCAGCGGCAACGTCGCGGCCTTCGTCCAGGCCTGCAACTGAGCGCGAGCCTCGCCCCGACAACGACCCCACCGCCCAACAGGAGCCACGCCATGCCGTCGACCCCATCCGCCACGCGCCGCGCCGGCGCGCTCCTCCTGGCCGCCGTCGCCTCCATGGCGGCGGCGGGACTGACCATGGCGGCCCCGCGCGAGGCGGGGCCCGTGCGCTGCGAGATCCGGCTCGATCGCAACGGCGGATCGGTGACGCTCACCGCGCTCGCCCACGCCGACAAGCCCGTGGCCGGCCGCTACAGCCTTCGGGTGTCGGGGGCGGGCACCGACATCCGGCAGGGCGGTCCGTTCGAGGCCGCGCCCGGCCGGGCGGCGACGCTCGGCACCGTCTCGCTCGGCCTCTCCGGCGGCACCGCCCGCGCCGACCTCGATCTCGATGTCGGGGGCGAGACGCTGTCCTGCTCGCAACGCATCGGCGGCGGGATCTGATCCGCCGCCCCTTCCCTTCCAGTCCTGTCATCGGCCCGCGATCGTCGGGCCACCGGAGATCGCCATGACCCGCCGCAGCCCGCACTCCATCGCCATCGCCCTTGCGCTCGGCGCCGCCGCGCTCGGCGCCCTCGCCTCGCCGGCCGACGCCGGCGGCCGCGTGTCCTGGACCTATGCGCCGGCCGGCCGCGAGGCCGGCGGGGCGCTCGCGACGGGGCTCCGCCTCTATTCGATCTACAACGACGTGCGCGACGGCTCGATCCGCCAGACGGGCCGCGACAACGTCGCCGGCCTCGTGCAGCGCGGGCGCGGCAATCTCGGCCTCGTCGAGCAGCGCGGCAGCGGCCATTCCGGCACGCTGGAGCAGGACGGCAACCGCAACGCCTACGGCCTCTTCCAGTTCGGCCGGGGCACCGACGACCACATCGTCCAACGCGGCAACGGCGGCAGCGGCGCGACCTTCAGCTACGGCTGGTAGGACGGCCTGCCGCCTGGACCTCGGGAGGCCCTTCGCCGGCCTGCGTCCGCTCGCCCCATTGAAGCGTGCGGAGTTCGCCGCATCTCGCACGAAGTCGATGCGAGGAAGGGTCGGGGTGGCGAGGAAGCGGCGGGACGAGGAGGTCGGCGAGCTTCGGCCGGATGGGGCGGCGCAGACCTGCTGGCTCTGCGGCCGGCCGCTCGGCGCGCGGGTCGAATGGCATCATCCGATCCCCAAGAGCCGCGGCGGGCGCGAGACCGTGCCGGTGCATCCGATCTGCCATCGGACGCTCCATGCCTATTTCACGAACACCGACCTCGAGCGGCACGCCGAAAGCGGCATCCCCCTCGCGTCCAACCCCGACCTCGACCGGTTCCTGAAGTGGATCGGCAACAAGCCGCCGGACTTTCACGCGCCGACGCGCAAGGCGCGCGCCTGAAAGTGGACACCGGCATAGCGGTGGCGCGAAACGGTCTCTTGCTTATTGGTAGGGCGCTATCTATATCGCGTCAATGACGTTGATAGACCCCGAGCTGAAGGCGGAGTTTGCCGAAACCCTGGTGAAGGCCGGGCGCAAGCTGCGCACGCGCTTCAACGCCGAGGTGGTTCGGCACGGGCTGACCTACCCGCGCGCAAGGGTCCTGGCCGTCCTCGCCGAGCGCCAGCCGCTGCGCCAGACGGAACTTGCGGGCGATCTCGAACTTGAAGGACCGACCGTGGTCCGCCTGCTCGACGGCATGGAGACGCTCGGGCTGATCGTGCGCCGCGCCGTGCCGGGCGACCGGCGCGCCAAGCATGTCGAACTGACGGACCACGGCTCGAGGCAGGCGGAGGTCGTCGCCGCGATCTCGGCGCGCCTGCGCGACACGATCCTGTCGACCTGCGAGGCGGCCGACGTCGGGACCGCGCTGACGGTCCTGCGCAGCATCGCCTCGGTTCTGGATGCACCGGCGGAAGGGAACGGAGCATGAGCGACGACGCCAGCGCCCTGCGAGCGACCGCGCAGGTCGGCGGCCCCGCACCCGCCGACATCATGCCGGACGGATCGGCGGCCGCCGCCGCCCCGCGCCGCCGCGGCCAGCCGATGCCGGCGCCCGCGCCCTTCGTGCCCAAGCCCGCCTGGCTCGCGGGGCTCTACATCCTCGCCTCGACCCTGATCGCGATGACGCAGGGGCTCGGCCTCAACCTCGTGACCGCCAACCTCTACCAGATCCAGGGCCCGCTCGGTGCCTCGCTCAACGAGACCGTGTGGCTCTCGGCCGCCTATCTCGCGCCCAATGTCAGCCTGACGCTGCTTCTGACCAAGATGCGCGCGCAGTTCGGCCTGCGCATCTTTGCGACCTGGGCGATCGTCGCCTTCGTCGCGGTCGCCTCGCTGCATCTCGTCGTGGACGACATCCAGTCGGCGATCGTCGTGCGCTTCTTCGCGGGCGTCGCCGCCTCGCCGATGTCCTCGCTCGCCTTCCTCTACATGCTGGAGTCATTTCCGCCGGAGCGGAAGATGACCGTCGGCGTCAGCCTCGCGATGACCAACCTGTCGATCGCCGCCCCGCTCGCCCGCGTCGTGTCGCCGACGCTGCTCGATCTCGGCGGGTGGAACGGGCTGTTCCTGCTCGAGACCGCGCTGGCGCTGGTCAGCTTCGCCTTCATCCGCCTCCTGCCGCTCAACTCGCCGCCGAAGACGCCGGTGATCGAGCCGATGGACGTCGTGAACTACGTCTTCATCGCCGTCGGCCTCGGCTCGCTCGCCGTGGTGGCGACGGTCGGCCCGTTCTACTGGTGGTTAGAGGCGCCCTGGATCGGCGGCCTTCTGGCGCTGGGCCTCACCAGCCTGACGGTCGCCGTCGTGGTCGAGCTCAACCGCTCGAACCCGCTGATCGACATCCGCTGGATCACCTCGAAGGAGATCCTGCATTTCGCCGGCACGCTCCTCCTGTTCCGCCTTCTCCTGTCGGAGCAGGCGAGCGGAGCGACCGGCTTCTTCCAGGTGCTCGGCCTCAAGAACGAGCAGATGACGGTGCTCTACCTCGTGATGATCGGCGCGGCGATCGCGGCCGGCCTCCTGTGCACCGTGATCGTGCGTCCCGGCCGGGCCCCGTATATCCATATTGCGGCGCTCTCCTGCCTGATCGTCGGCTCCTATCTCGATTCACGCGCGACCGTCCTGACGGGCCCGGAGCAGATGTTCCTCAGTCAGGGGCTGATCTCGGCGGCCGGCGTCCTGTTTCTGCCGCCAGCGCTGGCCGTCGGCTTCGGCTCTGCGATGAAGCGCGGGATGAATTACATCCTGTCCTTCCTGATCGTGTTCCTGACGACGCAGTCGCTCGGCGGCGCCATCGGCTCGGCCCTCTTTCGCACCTTCGTGACGATCCGCGAGAAGTTCCACTCGAGCCAGCTCGCCGAGAACATCGTCCTCTCCGACCCGATCGTCGCCGCGCGCATCACGCAGACCGGCGCGGCCTATGCCCGCGTCCTGCCGGACGCCGCCCTGCGGCAGGCCGAGGGGCTCGCGACGCTCGGCACGCAGGCGACCCGGCAGGCCAACATCCTCGCCTATAACGACGCCTTCCTGGCCGTATCGATCCTGGCCTCGGTCGGATTAGCCGTTCTTCTCGTGCATCTTGCCGTCATCCACCTCAAGCGCTGGCGCGCCGGCCCGGCCGACGTCCAGACCGCCTGATCCGTCCGTTCCCCCGTTCCTCCGAAGCCCGATCGATGAAGCTCCTCCGCTCCCTTTCCACCCTCTTCGCCATCGCGGTCGGCCTCGCCGGCGTCGCGCTGGTGCTCTACGCCTGGCGCCTGCCGCCTTTCGCCACCAGCGTCGAGACCACCGACGACGCCTATGTCCGGGGCCAGGTGACGGTGATCGCCCCGCAGCTCGCCGGCACGATCGCCGAGGTGGCGGTGCAGGACTACGAGAGCGTCACCGAGGGCCAGCTCATCGCACGCATCGACGATCGCATCTTCTCGCAAAGGGTGGCGCAGGCGCGCGCGACGCTGGCGGGGCAGAAGGCGCAGCTCGCCAATTCGCAGCAGGGGCGGCGGTCGGCCGAGGCGAAGGTCGCGGCGAGCGAGGCGGCGGTCGCGAGCGCCCAGTCCGCCTTCGACACGGCCACGGCCAACTTCGCCCGTATCGCGCCGCTGGCGAGCCAGGGCTACGTGCCGGGCAGCGATCTCGACGTGGCGACGCGCACGCGCGACCAGGCGGCGGCCGCGCTCGACCAGTCCAAGGCCTCGCTCGAAGTGTCGCGGCAGGACCTGCAGACCGTGATCGTGGCGCGCCAGTCGCTCGAGGCCGCGGTGGAAGGGGCGGAAGCCGCCGTGCGGCTGGCCGAGATCGATCTCGCCAACACCCGCATCCTCGCGCCGAAGGCCGGCCGGCTCGGCGAGGTCGGCGTCAAGCTCGGCCAGTTCGTGCAGGCGGGAACGCAGCTGACGAGCCTCGTGCCCTCGGCGGTCTGGGTCGTCGCCAATTTCAAGGAAACGCAGCTTCCGGGCATGACCGTGGGTCAGCCCGTCCACTTCACGGTGGATGCGCTCCAGGGGGCACGGCTGTCCGGCCGCGTCGAGCGCTTCGCGCCGGCCACAGGCTCGGAATTTGCCGTCCTGCGGCCCGACAACGCGACCGGCAACTTCACCAAGGTGGCGCAGCGCCTGCCGGTCCGCATCGCCATCGATCCCGGTCAGCCGGCGGCGGAGAACCTCGTGCCGGGCATGTCGGTGGTGGTGCGGCTCGACACGGCGGCCGAGGCCGCGGTGCCGAACGCGAACTGAAGGATCCGCGTGGGTTGGCGCGCCGCGCTCAGGCGAGCGCGGCCGCTTCCAGCGGCGCGGTGCCGACGCCCAGAAGCGTGATGGTACCGCCGCCCGACAGGGTGAGGACCTCCGAGCCGTTGACCTCGGCCGTCGTGTAGGTCTGGCCGGACAGGACCAGCCGGTCGCCTTCGGCCGCGTTGAAGTCGACGATCACGTCGTCGCCCTGTCCGGCTTCGAACACGAAGACGTCCGCGCCGGCCCGGCCCGCGAGCCAGTCGTTGCCGAAGCCGCCGACCAGCGTATCGTTGCCGAGGTCGCCCGAGACGAGGTCGTCGCCTCGACCGCCATAGACGAGATCGTCGCCCTGCCCGCCATAAACGGTGTCGTTGCCGAGATCGCCATAGACCGTGTCGTTGCCGAGGTTCCCGGACACGGTGTCCTGGTCGCGCCCGCCGTAGACGATGTCGTTGCCCTGACCGCCGAAGATCTGGTCGTTGCCCTGATTGCCGGCGATCAGATCGTTGCCGGCGTAGCCGAAGAGATTGTCCGCCCCCTCGAAGCCGTAGACCGTGTCGTTGCCGGACGCGCCGACGAGGAGGTCGGGCGCCGACGTCCCGTAGAGAAGCCGTCCCGCCACGGCGGCAGGACCGTACAGCGCCTGGATCGCCGCAAGGTCCTCGTTGGAGAAGGCCATGTAGGCGCTGGCGATCGGATACATGATCGAGGACGGATCGTCGGAGTGCTCCAGCCCGATCGCGTGGCCGATCTCGTGCACCATCATGCCGAAGAAGTTGGAGCCGTTGGGAACGAACGGGCTCCAGGTCTCGGCGCTGTCGACGGCGATCTCGGCATGCGTGGTCACCGACCCCCGTGAATACCAGACGGCCTGGCCGATCGTCCCACCGCGCCCGTCGATGGCGTCCAGTCCGACTTGGATCTCGGCGGGACCGCTCCCCACCTCGACGAAATCGATGGCGGCGACCTTCTCCCAGGCGTCGAACGCCTGGCGCACGAGGCTGCGATAGCCCTCGGACGCGATAATGTCGTCGTAGGCGTAGTATCGCGAACCGGTGGTGTCGAAGCTCCAGGTCACGGCGCCGGCCGGGGTTCCAGCCACGCCGGAGTCGCCCCATTTCGATCCCGTCAAGGGTGTGGCGGCCATCGTCGAATCCTCGTTGGTTCAGCAAACTTCCCTAACGGAAGGCCATAGACCTCTCTCGTATGCTCTCTAGCAGACGTCCTCCATGTGACTCCATGAAATCGTGCCCGACCCTTGTGATGCCGTAAACGTGAACGGCGGGGACGGAATCGGTGGAAAGGCAACGGCTGCCGGTTTCCTGCCTGCGGACGACCCGGCATCCTCAGTGAAACGGGAATCGGGAATGCGCATCATGATCAACGCCGCCGTACGCCACGACGAACTCGACGCCGCCGTGGACGAGGCCGTGGCCCAGGCCGGGGGCGATCTCCTCGCCGCCATCCGCAACCTTGCCCGCCGCCAGCACGAGCTCGAGCACCGCTTCCAGGCGGACGTCTCGGCCGGCTTCGTGCGCCGGGGTCTCAAGCCCGCGCGCTGAAGCGCCAGCTTCAGGTCGTCTTCGCCGACAGGTCGTATTCGAGGATCCGCAGCCCCGGATCCTCGACATGGACCTTCTGGCGGAAGCCGATGCGCCGCGCCATGGCGAGCATCGCGGCGTTTTCGGCCAGGACCTCGCCATAGATGGTCCGCATGCCCTGCCCCCGCGCATAGCCGAGGATGGCATCCATCAGGATGCGGCCGAGCCCCCGGCCTTTCTGGTCGGAGCGCACCATGATGCCGAACTCGGCGCGATCGCCGTCGGGATCGGCGATGAGGCGCACGACGCCGAGGATCACTCCGGGCTCCGCGGCTGCGGCATCCTCGGCGACCAGCGCCATCTCGCGCGAATAGTCGATCTGCGTGAGGCGCGCGGCGAAGGCGTGGCCGATGCGGCGCATCGGCGCGAAGAAGCGAAGGCGCACGTCCTCGGGATCGCTCGCCTCCACCATGCGCACCAGCGCCGGCTCGTCCTCCGGCCGGATCGGCCGAAGCCGGAACCGTGCCTTGCGCGAGGCGACCTCGGTCTCGAGGTCTTCGGGATAGGGCAGGATCGCAAAGCGCGCCTCGCCCGCGGCAGCCGCCGCGCGCAGCACGACGCGCGCATCGAGCACCAGCACGCCGTCGCTGTCGGCCAGAAGCGGGTTGATGTCGAGCTCGGCGACAGCTGCAAGGTCGGCCGCCATCCGCGACAGGGTGACGAGGGTCGCCACCACCGCCTCGAGATCGGCAGGCGGGCGGTCGCTGTAGCCCATGAGAAGCCGCGACACCTTGGTCCGGTCGATCATGTCGCGGGCGAGCACCGCGTTCAGCGGCGGCAGGCCCACGGCCCGGTCGTCGAGAATGTCGGAGGCCGTACCACCCTGCCCGAAGCGGACGATCGGGCCGAACACCGGATCGGCGGCGATGCCGAGCCTCAGTTCGATCGCGTTGGCGCGCCGGATCATCGCCTGGACCGTGAAGCCCTCGATGCGGGCGCCGGGCTGGCGTTCCGCCACCGTGCGGATCATGTGCTCGGCCGCCTCGCGCACCATCGCGGCATCGTCGAGCTGGAGGCGCACGCCCCCGACGTCGCTCTTGTGGGCGATGTCGGGCGACAGGATCTTGAGCGCCACGGGAAAACCGATGCGACCGGCGAGCGTGGCGGCCTCCGCCGGGTCGGCGGCGATCTCGGTCGGCACCGAGGCGATGCCGTAGGCGGCGAGAAGCGCCTTCGATTCCGGCTCGCTGAGCGCCGTGCGCCCCTCGGCGAGCGCCCCGCCGACGAGCCGGTCGACGGCTTCCCGGTCGACGCCGAACGGGGCCACGACGGCCGGCGTCTGCATCAGGAGATCCTGATTGCGCCGGTAGGTGACGAGCTGCGTGAAGGCGCGCACGGTCTCGTCCGGCGTCTGGTAGGTCGGTACGTTGCTGGCCGCAAAGACGCGCCGCGCGGTGCGCGCCGCGCGCTCGCCGAGCCAGCAGGTGAGAACCGGCGTACGGCGGGCCTTGCGCGCGCCCTCGACCGTCGCATGGGCGGCCTGCGTGCCGTCGGCGATCGCCTGCGGACAGTTCATCACCAGGACGGCGTCCTGCTCGCCCGCCTCGAGGATCGCGGCCAGCGCGTCGGAATAGGCGCTCGCCGAGGCGTCGGGTGCGAGCTTCACGAGGCCGAGCGGCGACGGCGAGCCCGGCAGGACCGGCCGCAGCCGCTCCCACACCCCGTCCGAGAACCGCGCGAGCCGCCCGCCAAAGGCGCTGAGCGCGTCGAGCGCGAGCGTGCCGGCGGCGTCGCTGTTGGTGAGGATCGCCAGCCGGTCGCCGCTCGGCCGCAGACCGGTGGCGAGCGTCGCAACGGCTTCGAAGAGTTCGCGCAGCGTCTCGACCCGCAACATGCCGGCGCGCCGGAAGGCGGCGTCGTAGACGTCGTCGGCGCCCCGCCCGCCACCGATCTCGGGGCGAAGCTCCGCCTGAAGCCCGGCGTTGCGGCCCGCCTTGATCACGACCACGGGCTTCGTGCGCGCGGCGATTCGCGCGGCGGTCATGAACTTGCGCGCGTCCGTGATGGTCTCGATGTAGAGGAGGATCGCCCGCGCCCGCGCATCGAGCGCGAGGTGGTCGAGAAGGTCGCCGATATCGACGTCGCTCATGTCGCCCGTCGCGACCACATGCGAGAAGCCGATCTCGCGCACGTCGGCCCAGTCGAGCACCGTGGTCGCCATGGCGGCCGACTGGCTGACGAAGGCGAGATCCCCCTTGCGGGGCGTCAGGTGGGCGAAGCTCGCGTTCAAGGAAGACGGCGGCGACAGGACGCCGAGGCAGTTCGGCCCGACGACGCGCAGGAGGTGGGGCCGGGCGGCTTCGAGAAGCGCGCGCCGCCCGTCGGCGTCGAAACCGGACGAGATCACGACGGCCGCTCGGCAGCCCCGTTGCCCGAGGTCGGAGACGAGCGCCGGCACGCCCGCGGCGGGCGTCGCGATGAGGGCAAGGTCCGGCACCATCGGCAAGGCGTCGAGCGAGGGGTAGCAGACCACGGAGCGGATCGAGGTCTCGCGCGGATTGACGGGCATCACCGGCCCGTTGAACCCCGATCCGAAGAGGTTGCGGGCCAGCACCGCGCCGACCGAACCGGCGCGGTTGCTGGCCCCGATCAGGGCGATGGAGCGGGGCTCGAACAGGGCATCGAGGTTTCGGATCGACATGGCTCATCATTCGCGCGGGAGGCGGCCGCGGGCAAGGCCGCAGCGGCACCTCGACGGCCGCCGTCGCGGTGGCGAGAAATCACGACAATCGCCATCCGAATTGTTAAGCGGCGACAGCGTAGAACCGGGCGATGACGGCACGGCGACGTGGCGCAGACGACAGCTGAGGATCGATCGAAAGGCCATGATGAACGTCCTCCGCAACATTGGCGTGCGCGCTCGCCTCTTGTTGTTGATCGCGGCGGCCATGCTGCCGCTGATCGGACTGATCGTGACCGGCCTCGTCATCTCCTATCGCGACGCCGAGCACGAGGCGCACCGGAACGTCGCCAACGAGGCGCGCCTCGGCGCCGCCAAGATGGCCCGCGTCTTCGACGACGCGCAGGAGTTCCTGGCCACGCTGCGGCACATGCCGCAGGTCTTGCAGGCCGAGCAGCCGACCTGCAACACGCTGCTGGCGGGCCTCAAGGCCGAGCGCGCGCAGCTCCTGTCGATCGGCGTGATCGCGCCGGACCGCACGATCCTCTGCCACAGCCGCGGGGTGACGGGGTCGCTCTTCCACGACGAGGACCTGTTCGAGCAGACGATCAACTCGCGCGGCAACCGCTTTGTGGTCGGCGACTTCCTCGTGAGCCCGATTACCGGCCGTCCCACGATCGCGGTCGCGATGCGTCTGCCGCCGACCCCCGGCCGCGCCTCCGGCGGCATCATCTTCGCCTCCCTCAACCTGTCGATGATCGAGCGCGACGTGCAGCTCCTGTCGGAGGAGGCCGGCCATTCCTGGACCATCGTTCAGCCGCGCGCAACGCGCGTCATTCTCGGCTGGCCGCACGCGGTCGAGTTCGGCACCGTGGCGCCCGACTTCGAGCTGTTTCCGGTCATCCGCGCCGGTCGGACGGGCCGGACGACGGCCGTAAAGAGCCTCGCCGGCCAGCCGACGATCTACGGGTTCGAGCCGATCCCGAACGCCAGCACCGGTGATCTGTGGCTGGCCGTCGGCGTTCCGCCGGCGGAAGTCTTCGCGACCGTGCAGAACCGGCTGCGCTGGACGCTCTTCGCCAGCGCCGGCGCCCTGATCCTGGCGCTCGGCGGCACCGCGCTCATCGCCTACTGGATGCAGCTGCGCCCGATCGCCCTCTTGTCGCGCTCTGCGCAACGGATCGGAGCCGGCAATTTCGACGTTCGCACCGGCATGGGACATTGGCAGGCGCCCGAGTTCCGGCGCCTCGGCCAGCTGGTCGACCGCGCGGCACTCACGCTGGCGCAGGCCAAGGCCGCCGAAGAGGCCGTCGCGGCCGGCCAGCGGCGCTTCCAGCTCGTGGCGGACAACACGGTCGACATGATCTCCTGCGTCGACGCCGAGGGCCAACGGACCCTGGTCACCGGCGCCAGCCGCCGCATCCTCGGCTACGAGCCAGCCGAGCTGATGGGCCTGAGCCCCGTGGATCTCGCCGTCGAGGAGGATCGCCCGATCGTGCGCTCGCTGCTCGACACGTTCCGCACCGGCGGCGAGGCGAGCGGCGTGCGATACCGCGTGCGCCGCAAGGACGGCACGGTGATCTGGGTCGAGCTGTCCGGGCGGCCGATCGACGAGATCGGCGGCTGCGTCGTGTCGATGCGCGACGTCGACCAGCGGCAGCGGACGGAGGCGGCGCTCGCGGAAGCGAACCGCCAGCTGGAGCTTCTGGCCGCGACCGACGAACTGACGCGCCTCGCCAACCGGCGAACCTTCAACCGCCGGCTGGAGGAAGCCTTTGCCGAGACCAGCGGCAGCGCCGACTTCAGCCTGCTCCTTCTCGACGTCGACCACTTCAAGGCGTTCAACGACCGCTATGGCCATCCCGCCGGCGATCGCTGCCTCGCGATGGTGTCGGATACGCTGGCCGCCTGCGTGCGCAAGGACGACGAGATCGGCGCGCGCTACGGAGGCGAGGAACTCGCCCTCATCCTGCCCGGCATCGGCCCGGCCGAGGCGCTGCTGCGGGCCGAGACGATCCGCCGCGCGGTCGCCGCGCTCGCCATCCCGCACGCGGACGCCAACGGCGGCACGCTGACGGTCAGCATCGGCGTCGCCTCGCGGTCCGAGCTTTCGGTCACCAAGGCGGGCCCGACCGAGATCATCCAGAAGGCCGACGAGGCGCTCTATGCCGCCAAGGCCGCCGGCCGCAACCAGGTGCGCGCCCGCGCCGCCTGACGGCGGATCGTATCAGCCCCGCCGCTTGAGGCGATGGGCGATCTCGCCGACGATGCCGCGGCGGAAGAGAAGCACGCAGACCATGAAGGTGAGGCCCGTGATCACCGTGACGGGGAAGGCCGAGGTCGCGAGATAGTTCTGCAGGGAGACGACGAGCGCGGCGCCGACGAGCGGCCCTGCCATCGTGCCGATGCCGCCCAGCAGCGTCATCAGGATCACCTCGCCCGACATCTGCCAGGACACGTCGGTGAGCGTGGCGAACTGGAACACCAGCGCCTTGAGACCACCCGCCAGCCCCGCCAGCCCCGCCGACATGACGAAGGCGGCGAGCTTGTAGGAGCCGACCGAGAGGCCGAGCGAGGTCGCGCGCGTCTCGTTCTCGCGGATCGATTTGAGGATCATGCCGAAGGGCGAATGGACGATGCGCCAGATCGCAAACAGCCCGATCAGGACCACGGCGAGCACGTAGAAGTAGATCGCGAGCGGCTGGGAGAGGTCGAAGAGACCAAGTCCGAACCCGCGCGGCACGCCCTGCAGCCCGTCCTCGCCCCCGGTGAAGGGCGCCTGGAGGCAGAAGAAGAAGAACATCTGCGAGAGCGCCAGCGTGATCATCGAGAAGTAGATGCCCTGCCGCCGGATCGCGAGAAAGCCGATCACGAGACCGAGCAGCGCGCCTGCCAGAACGCCTGCGAGAAGGCCGAGCTCAGGCGGCAGACCCCAGACCTTGACCGCATGGGCGGTGGCATAGGCCGCGCCGCCGAAGAAGGCGGCATGGCCGAAGGACAGGAGGCCGGTATAGCCGAGGAGAAGGTTGAAGCTCGCGGCAAACAGCGCGAAGCACAGGACCTTCATCAGGAAGATTGGATAGACGAGGAACGGCGCGACGAGGAGCGCGGCGAGGACGATCGCCGCCAGCGCGAAGCCCATCACCTTGGCGGCCGGGCGCTCGCGCGGCAGGGTCATGGTGGATTGCGTCATCTCAAGCCGCCCTTCCGAACAGTCCGGCCGGGCGCACGAGAAGCACGATGGCCATGATGACGAAGATCACGATGGAGGAGGCCTCGGGATAGAAGACCTTGGTCAGCCCCTCGAAGAGGCCGAGCATGTAGCCCGTCAGGATCGCCCCGCCGATCGAGCCCATGCCGCCGACGACGACGACCGCGAAGACCACGATGATGATGTTGGAGCCCATCAGCGGCGACACCTGATAGACGGGCGCCGCCATGATGCCGGCAAGCCCGGCCAGCGCCGAGCCGAGCCCGTAGGTGAAGGTGAGGAGGAGCGGCACGTTGATGCCGAAGGCGCGCACCATGACCGGGTTCTCGGTCGCCGCACGCAAGGTGGCGCCGAGCCGCGTCTTCTCGATCAGCGCCCAGGTGCCGATGCAGACGACGAGCGAGGCCACGACGATGAAGGCGCGGTAGTTCGGCAGGAACATGAAGCCGAGATTGGTGCCGCCGGTGAGCGCGGCCGGGGGCGCGTAGGGCTGGCCCGAGGCACCGTAGAGGTAGCGGAACGTGCCCTCGATCACGAGCGCGAGGCCGAAGGTGAAGAGGAGGCCATAGAGATGGTCGAGGTCGTAGAGGCGCGAGAGCGCGAGCCGCTCGATCACCGCGCCGATGACCCCGACGATCAGCGGCGCCAGAAGCAGCGAGAACCAGAAGCCGATGCCGAGGTTGGTCAGAAGCAGGTATCCGACGAAGGCGCCCAGCATGTACTGCGCGCCGTGGGCGAAGTTGATGATGCGCAGGAGCCCGAAGATGATGGCCAGGCCCAGCGAGAGCATCGCGTAGAACGAGCCGTTGATGAGGCCGACGAGAAGCTGGCCGAGAAGCGCCTGGATCGGAATGCCGAAGACCATGGTCATGCCGGTCAGACTCCGAGGGTTTCGGTGAGTTGGGCCATGCGGGCGGGAAGCTCGGAGACGGGGAAGCCGTCGAGCACCTGTCCGTGGTCCATGAGATAGAAGCGGTCGGCGACCTTGGCGGCGAAGCGGAAGTTCTGCTCGACGAGAAGCACCGTCATGCCTCTGGCCTTCAGCGTGGTCAGGATCTCGCCGATGCGCTGGACGATGACGGGCGCGAGGCCCTCGGTCGGCTCGTCGAGGAGCATGAGCTTCACGCCCGAGCGCAGGATGCGGGCGATCGCCAGCATCTGCTGCTCGCCGCCCGAAAGCTTGGTGCCGGGCGAGCCGCGGCGCTCCTCGAGATTGGGGAAGAGGCGGTAGATCTCGGCGACCTCCATGCCGCCCGGCGCCACGACGGGGGGCAGGAGGAGGTTCTCCTCCACCGTCAGGCTCGAGAAGATCGCGCGCTCCTCCGGCACGAAGCCGATGCCGTGATGGGCCGTGCGATGCAGCGGCACGCGGATCATGTCGCGGCCGTCAAAGCGGATCTCGCCGGTGCGTTTGGGGATGATGCCCATGATGGCGCGCAGCGTCGTGGTCTTGCCGACGCCGTTGCGCCCGACCAGCGTCACCGTCTCGCCGGGCAGGATGTCAAGGTCGACGCCGTGCAGCGCGTGGCTCTCGCCGTACCAGGCGTTGAGGCCGCGCACGCGAAGCAAGGGCTCAGCCATGGTCGGTCCCCATGTAGGCGGTTCGCACGCGCTCGTCGGTGGAGACGGTGGCATAGTCGCCCGCCGCCAGGATCTCGCCGCGCTGGAGCACCGTCACGCGGTCGCAGAGATCGGCGACCACTTTCAAATTGTGCTCGACCATCAGGACGGCGCGCGTTTCGGCGACGCGCTGGATAATGGCCGCGACCGTGCCGACGTCCTCGTGCCCCATGCCGGCCATCGGCTCGTCGAGGAGGAGAACCTTCGGGTCGAGCGCGAGCGTCGTCGCGAGTTCGAGGACGCGCTTGCGGCCATAGGACAGGTCGGCCGCCTGCAGGTGGCGGGCGTCCTCCAGACCCACCTCGCGCAGGAGCTCCATCGCCCGCGCGTCGAGCCGATCGAGGGCGGACAGGCTGCGCCAGAACTGCGTGGCGAGCCCGGCCGGGCGCTGGAGCGCGACGCGCACGTTCTCCAAGACGCTCATGTGCGGGAAGGTCGCCGAGATCTGGAACGAGCGCACGAGGCCCATGCGCGCGACCCTGGAGGGCGAGGTCCTGGTGATGTCCTCGCCCATCAGCGTGATGGTGCCGGCGGTCGGCTGGAGGAACTTCGTCAGGAGGTTGAAGACCGTGGTCTTGCCCGCCCCGTTCGGCCCGATCAGCGCGTGGACCTCGGCATGGCGGACGTCGAGATCGACGTCCTTGACCGCGGTGAAGCCGCCGAAGTCACGCCGGAGGCCCCGGCAGGCGAGCACGACCTCGCCTCGGGCGGCGATCGGGGAGGCACCGGCCGGGGCGATGCCCGGCCGGTCGATGCGCACGGTCGCGCCCGCCATCTCGGCCCCGCCTACTGCGCCGCGACCAGCGGGCAGCCGCTCTTGGCCGGATCGATATAGGCCTCCGAGCCCGGCACGGTGGCGAGCACCTTGTAGTAGTCCCAGGGCTTGGTGCTCTCGGCCGGCGTCTTCACCTCCATCAAGTACATGTCGTAGATCATGCGGCCGTTGGCGCCGACCTTGCCGCCGCGCGCGAAGACGTCCTCGACGGGCATCTCGTGCAGCGCCTTGGAGACGGCCTCGGTCTCGTCGGTGCCGGCCTTCTGGATCGCCTTCAGGTACTGCGTCACGGCCGAATAGGTGCCGGCCTGGATCATGTTCGGCATGCGCTGGGTACGATCGAAGAACTTCTGGGAGAAGGCGCGCGATTCGTCGTCGCGGTCCCAATAGAAGCCCTCGGTCAGCGACAAGCCCTGCGCCGCCTCGAGGCCGAGGCCGTGGACCTCGGCGAGCGTGAAGAGAAGCGCGGCCAGCCGCTGGCCGCCCTGCACGATGCCGAACTCGGCCGCCTGCTTCACCGCGTTGGCGGTATCGAGGCCGGCATTCGCCATGCCGATGACCTTGGCGCCCGACGACTGCGCCTGCAGCAGGAACGAGGAATAGTCGGTGGTGGAGAGCGGATGGCGCACGGAGCCCAGCACCTGGCCGCCGTTGGCCTTCACGAAATTCGAGGTCTGCTCCTCCAGCGAATAGCCGAAGGCGTAGTCGGCGGTGAGGAAGAACCACGTATCGCCGCCCTGCTTCACCAGCGCGCCGCCGGTGCCGACCGCGAGCGCATGCGTGTCGTAGGCCCAGTGGAAGCCGTAGGGGCTGCACTGCTTGCCGGTGAGCTCGACGGTCGCGGCGCCCGTCGTGATCGTGACCTTCTTCTTCTCCTTCGACAGGCCCTGCACGGCGAGCGCGACCGAGGAGGTCGTCAGCTCCATGATCGAATCGACCTGCTCGGTGTCGTACCACTGGCGGGCGATGTTGGAGGCGACGTCGGGCTTGTTCTGGTGGTCGGCGGTGACGACCTCGATCGGCGCGTCGAGGACCTTGCCCCCAAAGTCCTCCACCGCCATCTTCGCTGCCTCGAAGCTCCAGCGGCCACCGAAGTCGGCATAGACGCCGGACTGGTCGTTGAGGATGCCGATCTTCACCTTGCCGTCCGAAACCTGGGCGGCGGCCGGCAGGACCGTGGCGGCGAGAAGAAGCGTCGAAAGCGCGGCGAGTCGGGTCATCAGGTGTCCTCCCAGGTTGCGACGAACGTCGGGAAGAGGTGCCTTGCGCAAGGGGGTTTTCCCCTCCCTTCCCAAAGCAACCTCCCCCGTCCGTCCCGCGTCCTTCGATCGCGCCGGTTCGGACCATTCGCCTGCAGCACCCGGGGCCTCCCGCCCCGCGATGCTGCCGATGCGGGAACGCTAGCATCGCCTCGCCGGCAGATGAATGTTCATTTCCGAAAATGACCTGTACAAAAACGTACAGACGGAGACGATCATGAGCGACTTTTCCTGGGACGACCTGCCCTTCTTTCTTGCCGTCGCCCGGACCGGCCAGCTGTCGGCGGCCGCGCGCGAGCTGCGCACCAATCACGTCACCGTGTCACGCCGGCTCGATCGGTTGGAGGGCGACCTCGGCGTGCGCCTCTTCGAGCGCTCGCCGCGCGGCTACCGACTGACCGCGCTCGGCGAACGGCTGGTGGAACGGGCGGACGCGATGGAGCGCGATGCGGCGGTCTTTGCGGAGGCGGCGACCGAGGGTCCCGCGACACCGCGCGGCACGGTGCGGCTCGCGACGCCGGAAGGGTTCGGCAACTTCTTCCTCGCCGACCACCTGCCCGGGCTTGCCCGCAGCCATCCCGCGCTCCTCATCGAGCTCGTGCCGATCCAGCAGATCATGTCGCTGTCGCGCCGCGAGGCCGACCTGTCGGTGGCGCTGCATTCGCCGTCGAGCGGGCCGTACCGGCGCGAGCGCATCCTGTCCTACCGGCTCTTCGTCTATGCCTCGCGCGGCTATCTCGACGCGCACGGCCCGATCCGGAGCGCAGCGCACCTCGCCGCCCATCCGGTGATCGGCTACATCGAGGACATGATCTTCGCGCCAGGGCTCGACTACCTCCGCGAGGTCCTGCCGGGCACACGGGCAAGCTACCAGAGCTCCAGCATCCAGGCGCAGCTCGCCGCGACGCGCGCCGGCTTCGGCCTCGGGGTCCTGCCCTTCTTCATCGCCAGCCGCTACCCCGACCTCGTGCCGGTCCTGCCGCGCGAGGTGCATATCGAGCGGGCCTACTGGCTCATCTGCCACGACGATCTCGTCGCCGCGCCGCGCATCCGGCTCCTGTCGGACTTCATCCGCGACGCCGCGCAGTCGGCGGCGGACACCTTCGCGGGCGCGCCGCTCCTCTCATGAAAAAGGCCGCCCGGAGGCGGCCTTTCCAGAAGCGTCGGACCGTTCAGGCCTTTGGCGCGGTCATCTTGCCGTCCATCCGGCGCCAGAGGCCGAGCGGGTTGGCGTCCTTCAGGGCGTCGGGCAGCAAGCCGTCCGGCAGGTCCTGGTAGCAGACCGGGCGCAGGAAGCGGTCGATCGCCTTGGAGCCGACCGAGGTCGAGCGGCCGTCGGCCGTGGACGGATAGGGACCGCCGTGGACCATGGCATGCGCCACCTCGACGCCCGTGCCGAAGCCGTTGACGAGGATGCGGCCGGCCTTGCGCTCCAGGAGCGGCAGGACGGCGCGTGCCGCCTCGTGATCGGCTTCCGTGATGTGGATCGCCGCGGTGAGCTGGCCTTCCAGCGCGGCCACGACCGACTTCATCTCGGCGGCATCGCGGCACACGACGACGATCGAGGCCGAGCCGAACATCTCGTCCTGCAGCTCGGCCGACTTTATGAAGTCCGAGGCCGAGACGCGGAAGAGCGCCGCCTGGCCGCGCAGCGTCTCGCCGGCCTGCCCCTTGGCGACCACCGACACCGAGGCATGGCCCTCGACCGCCGCGACGCCCTTGGCATAGGCCGACGAGATGCCCGGCGTCAGCATGACGGCGGCGGGTGCGGCGACGAGCGCCTCCTCGGCGGCCTTCAGGAAGGCGTCGAGCCCCTCGCCCTCCACCGCGATGACGAGGCCGGGATTGGTGCAGAACTGGCCGGCGCCGAGCGTCAGCGAGCCGACGAAGGCCTTGCCGATCGCGGCGCCCCGGTCCTTCAGCGCGCCCGGGAAGAGCAGCACCGGGTTGATCGAGCTCATTTCGGCGTAGACCGGGATCGGCTCCGGCCGGTTGGCCGCGATCTTCATCAGCGCCGTGCCGCCGGTGCGCGAGCCGGTGAAACCGACCGCCTTAATGCGGTGGTCGGCGACGAGGCCCTCGCCGATGGCGCGCTCGGCCGCGAACAGGAGCGAGAACGTGCCCTCCGGCATGCCGCACTTCTCGACCGCTGCGTGCACCGCGCGGCCGACGAGCTCGGACGTGCCGGGATGGGCCGAGTGCGCCTTGACGACGACCGGGCAGCCGGCGGCGAGCGCCGAGGCCGTGTCGCCGCCGGCGACCGAGAAGGCGAGCGGGAAGTTCGAGGCGCCGAACACGGCGACCGGTCCGACCGGCACGTTGCGAAGGCGCAGGTCCGGGCGCGGCAGCGGCTGGCGGTCCGGCATCGCCGGGTCGATGCGCGCGTCGAGATAGCCGCCGTCGCGCAGGACGCCGGCGAAGAGGCGCAGCTGGCCCATGGTGCGGCCGCGCTCGCCCTCGATGCGCGGACGCGGCAGGCCGCTCTCCGCCATGCAGCGTTCGACCAGCTCGTCGCCGAGCGCGAGGATCTCGTCGGCGATCGTCTCGAGGAACCGGGCCCGGTCCTCGAGGCTGGCCTCGCGATAGGTGTCGAACGCGGCGTCCGCGAGCGCACAGGCGCGGTCGAGGTCGGCCCGGCTGGCGCCGCCGAAGCCCGGCTCGAGCTTCTCGCCCGTCGCCGCCTCGATGCCGTAGACCGTGCCCTGCCCCCCCTTGGAGATGGCCTGGCCGATGATCTGTTCGCCTTGAATGGTCATGAGAGGTCTCCGTGGTGTCCCGACCCGTGCGGCGCGCCCGCCGCTTCGCGCTCCGATTACAGCCTCGACGCCGCGGAGGGAACCTCGCGCGGCCCGTTCGGGACGGTTTCCTCGGACAAATGAGAACTCGAACATGCAAACGACAGGGGGTCTCTGGTGCCTCTGCATCAGGCGCGACAACCTAAGTGTTGCGTACGAAGCCGCATTGCGGCATGTGAGGTTGGTATTCCTTTGTAAGAAGTGGCGGCAGCACCGATGAGCAAGGACCTTCTCCTCGACGAGCAGCTGTGCTTTGCGATCTATTCCGCGACTCACGCCTTCAATCGCTTCTACAAGCCGAGGCTCGACCGGCTCGGCCTGACCTATCCGCAGTACCTCGTGATGATGGTGCTCTGGGAGGAGGAGCCGCAGACGGTCGGCAGCATCGGCGAGCGGCTGCTTCTCGATTCGAGCACTCTGACGCCGCTCCTGAAGCGGCTGGAGGCGGCGGGCTACGTCAGCCGCAACCGGTCGCTGCGCGACGAGCGCGTGGTGGAGGTGACGCTGACGCCGGTCGGGCGCTCGCTGCGCGCCGACGCCTGCCCGCTGCCCGAGGCGGCCAAGGCGGCGAGCGGTTCGACCATGGCCGAGCTGACCGATCTGCGGCACCAGCTCGTCTCGATCCGCGACGCGCTCAACCACGCCGATCCGACCTGACGCCACGCGGCCACTGGTGCGGAGCGGCGACTTATCCGCTATGAGATCGCCCGACTGCGGCGGCCGAGGACGGCGCCGCGCGAGGGAGGATCGACGATGGTGGCGCTCGGCAACGGCAATCTGGCCGAAATCTCGAAGACGGCCGACGTGCCGGCCTATGACCGCGGCGCGCTGACGCCCGGCATCGCGCATTTCGGCGTCGGCAATTTCCACCGCGCCCACCAGTGCGTCTACCTCGACGACCTGTTCGCGACCGGCGCGGGCCACGACTTCGCCGTCGTCGGCCTTGGCGTGCGGCCGGAGGAGAAGGCGGCCTTCGCCGATCTCACGGCGCAGGACGGCCTCTACACCGTGACCGAGGTCGACGAGGGCGTTCGCCGCACGCGGGTGATCGGCTCGGTGGTTCGCCTCGTCGAGCCTGGCGACCGCGCCGCCACGATGGCGGTCCTCACCGATCCCGCGATCCGCATCGTCACGCTGACGATCACCGAGGGCGGCTACTACCTCTCCGGCGACAAGCCGAACCTCGACCATCCCGACCTCGCCGCCGACGCTGCCGACCTGTCCGCCTCGCGCACCGTGTTCGGCCTGATCGTCGCGGCGCTCGCCGAGCGGCAGAAGGCGGGCACCGCGCCCTTCACCGTGCTCTGCTGCGACAACCTGCCCCACAACGGCGACCTGACGCGCAAGCTCGTCACCGGCCTCGCCAGCAAGGCCGACGCCGCACTCGCCGACCATATCGAGACCGCCGTCGCCTTCCCGAACTCGATGGTCGACCGCATCACGCCCGCCACGACCCCGGCGCAGGCCCAGTCGCTGCGCGAGGAGACCGGCATCGAGGACAAGCGCCCGGTCTTCTGCGAGCCCTTCATCCAGTGGGTCGTCGAGGAGAACTTCTGCAACGGCCGGCCGGCGCTCGAGACCGTGGGCGTCACCTTCGTCGAGGACGTCACGCCCTACGAACTGATGAAGCTGCGCATCCTCAACGCGGGTCATGCGACGATCGCCTATCCGGCGGCGCTCCTCGGCCTGACCTACGCGCACGACGCCATGCGCGACGACCTCGTTCTTCGCTTCTTCCGCGACGTCGAGGAGAACGAACTCCTGCCGACGGCGCCCGGCATCGAGGGCGTCAGCCGCGAGGACTACCTCGCCACCGTGACGTCGCGCTTCGCCAATCCCGCGATCGCCGACACGCTGCGGCGCCTCGCCCTCGACGGCTCCAACCGCCAGCCGAAGTTTATCCTGCCCTCGGTGCGCGAGCGGTTGGCCCGCGGCGAGGACATTTCGGGCCTGGCGCTCGTCGGCGCCCTGTGGTGCCGCTACTGCTACGGCACGCTGGAGGACGGCACCGCAATCGAGCCGAACGATCCGAACTGGGACGCGCTGCAGGCGGCCGCGCGCACCGCCAAGGACGAGCCCCGACGCTTCCTGGAACAGCGCGACATCTTCGGCGACCTTGCCGAGAACCCCGTCTATGCTGGGGCCTTCTCCGGCCATCTGAAGGCGCTGTGGCGCGACGGCGTGCGCCCGGTTCTGGAAGGATACCTCGCCCACCGCGCAGGCTGACACCCAAGCCGGAAGGCCCGCTCCAGCCACGGAATCCGAAGGGCCGGACCTCGTCGAGGTCCGGCCCTTCGTCGTTTCGGTTGGTCGCCAGCCCGATCGGCCGACGGAGCGGTCAGGGGAAGAGGATGGCGACGGCCAGCGTCGTGCCCGCGGCCAGCATGGCCAGCGCGGTCAGGTTCACGAAAACGGACACCATGGTCTCGATGCGCACCGGAAGCTCTCCTCGTAGTCGGCAATTCGATCCTACAACGGCCTTGTTTCCGCCCGGTTTCATCAAATTGCTGAATTCGCCATTCCCCTCGAAATCCACAGGGAAATGGTGGGCCGAGGCGTCAACACGCATGTGTGAGAAATCGAGTTGACAGACGCCCGGGTTTCGAACTTGTATGAGTTATTGCGGATCACAGGACCGCAAGGGCGGGGCCGGCGCGGCCGGACCCGTTCGCCGGCTCGGGAGGCCGGTTCGATTTCGGCCGGCTCGACTCCGGCATTAGGGAGGAAGAACATGGGTAAGTTGGGCAAGCTGGCTGCGGCCTTGGCTTTGGCGACCGTGATGGGCGCGCCCGCCTTCGCGCAGGGCGGCATGGTGGTCGGCTTCTCGCAGGTCGGCTCCGAATCGGGCTGGCGCGCGGCCGAGACCGCGGTCACCAAGCAGGAGGCCGAGAAGCGCGGCATCGACCTGAAGTTCGCCGACGCCCAGCAGAAGCAGGAAAACCAGATCAAGGCGATCCGCTCCTTCGTGGCGCAGGGCGTCGACGCGATCCTTCTCGCCCCCGTGGTCGCCACCGGCTGGGACGACGTGCTCGAGGAAGCCAAGGAAGCCAAGATCCCAGTCGTCCTCCTCGACCGCAACATCGAGACCACCGACGATTCGCTCTACCTCACCGCGGTGACCTCGGACCAGGTCCACGAGGGCAAGGTCGCCGGCGACTACCTCGTCGGCCAGGTTGGCTCCAAGCCCTGCAACGTCGTCGAGCTCCAGGGCACCACGGGCTCCTCGCCCGCGATCGCCCGCAAGAAGGGCTTCGAGGAAGCGCTGAAGGGCCACGACAACATCAAGCTCACCCGCTCGCAGACCGGCGACTTCACCCGCACCAAGGGCAAGGAAGTCATGGAGAGCTTCATCAAGGCCGAGAACGGCGGCAAGAACATCTGCGCCGTCTACGCCCACAACGACGACATGGCGGTGGGCGCCATCCAGGCGATCAAGGAAGCGGGCCTGAAACCCGGCTCCGACATCATGGTCGTCTCGATCGACGCCGTGCCCGACATCTTCGCCGCCATGGCGGCCGGCGAGGCGAACGCGACGGTCGAGCTGACGCCGAACATGGCCGGCCCTGCCTTCGATGCGCTGGAAGCCTACAAGAAGGACGGCACCGAGCCGAAGAAGTGGATCCAGACCGAATCGAAGCTCTACACGCAGGCCGACGATCCGAAGGCCGTGATGGAATCGAAGAAGGGCCTCGGCTACTGAGCCGATCCGCCTGACGGGACCCGTCCCGTCAGTTCGATCAGCCGCGCCGTCGCCTCACGGGCCGACGGCGCGGTCCTTTCGGGGCAGGGAACCCGCCGCGCGCCAGGCGCCGGCCGGAACGGACCGCCCCCGGCTCCCCCGACCCGAGCGACGCCATGCCCCACGACCTTCTGGCCATCCGCGGCCTGACCAAGACCTTTGCCGGAATGACGGCGCTCGACGGGGTCGACCTGACGCTGCGCGCGGGCGAGATCCACGCGCTTCTCGGTGAGAACGGCGCGGGCAAGTCGACGCTGATCAAGACGCTGACCGGCGTCTATCGCCGCGACGGCGGGCGCATCCTCCTCGACGGCACCGAGATCCACCCCGCCGACAGCCGGCAGGCGCAGGCTCTCGGCATCGGCACCGTCTACCAGGAGGTCAACCTCCTGCCCAACCTGTCGGTCGCCGAGAACCTCTTCCTCGGACGCCAGCCGACGCGCTTCGGCCTGACCGACGGCCGCGCCATGCGCCGCCGCACCGCCGAGCTTCTGAAGGCCTACGGGCTGGAGATCGACCCGTCCGCCACGCTCGGGCAGCTCTCCGTCGCCGTGCAGCAGCTCGTCGCGATCATCCGTGCCGTCGACATCTCCGGCAAGGTCTTGATCCTCGACGAGCCGACGGCGAGCCTCGACGCGGCCGAGGTCGAGCTCCTGTTCTCCGCCATGCGGCGTTTGCGCGACCAGGGCATGGCGATCGTCTTCGTCACCCATTTCCTCGACCAGGTCTTCGCCGTCTGCGATCGCGCGACGGTGCTGCGCAACGGCCGCCTCGTCGGCGAGCGCGCGATCGCCGAGACCTCGCGCATGGACATCGTCACCATGATGCTCGGCCGCGAGCTTGGCGAGGCCGTGCACCACGCCCCGCCCGCACGGGAGGCGGCCGGCGAGCCGCGCGTCGCCTTCCGTAATTTCGGACGCCGCCGCAGCGTCGAGCCGTTCGACCTCGCGATCCGCCCCGGCGAGGCGGTGGGCGTCGCCGGCCTTCTCGGCTCGGGTCGCACCGAGACCGCGCGCCTCGTCTTCGGCGCCGACCGCGCCGATACGGGCGAGGCGATCGTCGACGGCAAGCCGGTGCGCCTCGTCAATCCGCGCGCGGCGATTCGCGCCGGCTTCGGCTACTGCCCGGAAGAGCGCAAGGTCGAGGGCATCGTCGGCGACCTTTCGGTGCGCGAGAACATCATCCTCGCCCTCCAGGCGCGGCGCGGCTGGGCGAAACCCCTGTCGATGCGCGAGCAGGTGCGCATCGCCGACCGCTTCGTGAAGGCGCTCGATATCCGAACGACCGACATCGAGAAGCCGATCCGCCTCCTGTCCGGCGGCAACCAGCAGAAGGCGATCCTCGCCCGCTGGCTCGCCACCGAGCCGCGCTTCCTGATCCTCGACGAACCGACGCGCGGCATCGACGTCGGCGCCCATGCCGAGATCGTCCGCCTCATCGAGAAACTCTGCGAGGACGGCATGGCGATGCTCGTCATCTCCTCCGAACTCGACGAGATCACGACCTACGCCTCGCGCGTGCGCGTCCTGCGCGACCGTCGCCATCTCGGCGACCTGACGGGCGAGGACGTCTCGCCGGGCGCGATCATGCGCACCATCGCCGGAACGCCGTCCGAGGAGATGCGCCCGTGACCCTCGCCCGCCTCCGCTCCGCGCTGCCCCAGCTTCTCGCCCTCGCCCTGGTGCTCGGCGTCAACGCCCTGGTGTTTCCCTCCTTCTTCGACCTCACGGTGCGCAACGAGCGCCTCTACGGGCCGCTGATCGACGTTCTCAACCGCGGCGCGCCGGTGATGCTGCTCGCCATCGGCATGACGCTCGTCATCGCCACCAAGGGCGTCGATCTCTCGGTCGGTGCGATCATGGCGATCTCGGGCGCGGTCGCCGCGACGCTGACGGTCGCGGGCGTCCCGATCCCTCTCGTCATCCTCGCCTCGCTCGGCGTCGGTCTCGTCTGCGGCCTCTGGAACGGCATCCTCGTCGCCGTCCTCGATATCCAGCCGATCATCGCGACCCTCATCCTGATGGTCGCGGGCCGCGGCATCGCGCAGCTCGTCACCTCGGGCTTCATCGTCACCTTCAACGACCCGACGCTCTTCTTCATCGGCTCGGGGTCCTTCCTGTTCCTGCCGATGCCGGTGGTGATCGCGCTCGCGATGGCGGCGCTGGTCATCCTTCTCGTCCGGCGCACCGCGCTCGGCCTCCTGATCGAGGCGACCGGCATCAACCGCCGCGCCTCGGCGCTCGCCGGTATCGACGCCAAGGCCGTCCTGATCGCCGCCTACATGACCTCCGGCCTCTGCGCCTCCGTCGCCGGCCTGATCGCGGCGGCCGACATTCGCGGCGCCGACGCCAACAATGCCGGCCTCTGGCTCGAACTCGACGCGATCCTCGCCGTCGTCATCGGCGGCACATCGCTGATGGGCGGGCGCTTCTCGATCCCGCTCGCGCTCGTCGGAGCGCTCATCATCCAGGCGATGAACACCGGCATCCTCCTGTCGGGCTTCCCGCCGGAGATGAACCTCATCCTGAAGGCCGTCCTGATCGCGCTGATCCTCGTCCTCCAGTCGCCGGCCATGGCGCGCGTCACCGGCCTCCTGACGGCCCGCCGCGCCCCGGCGCCCGGCCCGGCCGCGCCGACCGCCGCCAATCCCCGCAAGGTCTGATGCTGATGAACGCGCGCTTCCTGCCCCTCGTCATCACGATCGCCGTCTTCGTCGTCGCCTTCGCCCTGTCGTCGGTGCAGTTCCCGGCGATGCTGTCGACGCGCGTCGTCGCCAACCTCCTGACCGACAATGCCTTCCTCGGCATCGTCGCGGTGGGCATGACCTTCGTCATCCTGTCGGGCGGCATCGACCTCTCGGTCGGCTCGGTGATCGCCTTCACCGGGGTCTTCCTCGCCGTCACCATTCGCGACGGCTACCACCCCTACCCGATGATCGCCGCGATCCTCGTCATATCGGCGCTCTTCGGGGCGCTGATGGGGGCGATGATCCACTATCTCGAGACGCCGCCCTTCATCGTGACGCTCGCCGGCATGTTTCTCGCGCGCGGCGGCTGCTACCTCCTCACCACCGAATCCGTGCCGATCGACCACCCGGCCTTCGACGCGCTGAAGCGCATCTACTGGGCGATCCCGACGGGCGGGCGCCTGTCCTTCGTCGCCATGGTCATGCTCGCCGTCTTCGCCGTCGGCATGCTGATCGCCCACAAGACGCGCTTCGGCACCTATGTCTACGCGCTCGGCGGTGACCCGACCTCGTCGGAACTCATGGGCGTGCCGGTCGCGCGCGTGACCATCGGCATCTACGCCCTGTCGAGCCTGCTCGCCGGCGTCGCGGGCGTCGTCTTCGCGCTCTACACCTCCTCCGGCTATTCGCTCGCGACCGTCGGCGTCGAGCTCGACGCGATCGCCGCGGTCGTCATCGGCGGCACGCTTCTGACCGGCGGCGTCGGCTTCATCGCCGGCACCTTCGTCGGCATCCTGATCTCGGGCCTCATCCAGACCTACATCGTCTTCGACGGCACCCTCTCGTCCTGGTGGACCAAGATCGCCATCGGCATCCTCCTCTTCGCCTTCATCACCCTCCAGCGCGGCCTCACCAAGCGCACCAGCTTGGCCGCCGCGGCCTGAGGGAATGGCGGGGCTGCCGCCCCGGTCCCCGCTCGGGAAGGAATTCCCGAACCCTTCTTTTCATTTGAGAGTTTTCCAAAGACAAAGGGGGCCAACGGCCCCCTTTGTCTTTGAACACCCTTCGAATGAGGAGGGTCCAGGGACATCATGTCCCTGGCGGGGTGCAGGGGCAGCGCCCCTGCCCTCATCCCTCCGCCGAGAACGCCGCGAAGGCGGCCATGTTGACGATGTCGATGTCGGTCGCGCCGAGCTTGACGATCTGCACCGGCTTCTCGAGGCCGACGAGGACGGGGCCGAGCACCGTAGCCTCGCCGAGTTCCTGCACCATGCGGGTCGAGATCGAGGCCGAGTGGAAGGCGGGCATGACGAGGACGTTGGCGGGCCCCGTGAGGCGGCAGAACGGGTAGAGGGCCATCAGTTCGGGGCTGAGGGCGACATCGGCGCCCATCTCGCCGTCGAACTCGAAGTCGACGCTGTTCTGCGCGAGCAGCGCCACCGCCTCGCGCACGCGCTCGGAACGCTCCGAGGCCGGATGGCCGAAGGTCGAATGGGCGAGGAAGGCGACGCGGGGGTCGTGGCCGAGCTTGCGGGCGAAGCGGGCGGCTTCGGTGGCGATGCGCGCCAGTTGCGGCGCGGTCGGCATGTCATGGACGGCGGTGTCGGCGACGAAGGTCGTGCGACCCTTGGAGATGACGATCGAGATGCCGATCACGGCGCGGTTCGGCTTCGGGTCGATGACGTGGCGCACGTCGTCGAGAACGACCGAGTAGTTGCGCGTGAGGCCCGACACCATCGCGTCGGCGTCGCCGAGCGCCACCATGGCGGCGGCGAAGTGATTGCGGTCGGTGTTGATCAGGCGGTGGCAGTCGCGCTGCAGGTAGCCGTGGCGCTGAAGCCGGCCGTAGAGATGCTCGGAATAGGCGCTGGTGCGCTCCGAAAGCCGCGCATTGTTGATCGAGATCCCGTCCTTCAGCTCGACGCCGGCAAAGCGCGCCGTCTCGCGAATGCGGTCCTCGCGGCCGACGAGCACGGCCTGGCCGAGCCCTTGCGTGACGTAGTTCGTCGCCGCGCGGATGACCTGTTCCTCCTCGCCTTCGGCGAAGACGACCTTGCGCGGGCGCTGGCGGAGCGTGGCGAAGATGTTCTGGAAGGTGCCGGCGGTCGGGTCGCGGCGCGAGGCGAGCTGGTTGCGATAGGCGGTCCAGTCCGCGATGTCCTTGCGCGCGGCGCCCGATTCCATCGCGGCGCGGGCCACGGCTTCCGGGATATGGGTGATGAGGCGCGGGTCGAAGGGCGCGGGGATGATGTAGTCGCGGCCGAACTTCGGCCGGCCGGAGCCCTTGTAGGCCGAGGCGACGGCATCGGGCACGTCCTCGCGCGCGAGCGCGGCCAGAGCCTCGGCCGCCGCGATCTTCATCGCGTCGTTGATCTGCGTCGCACGCACGTCGAGCGCGCCGCGGAAGATGTAGGGGAAGCCGAGGACGTTGTTGACCTGGTTCGGGTAGTCCGAACGCCCGGTCGCCACGATCGCGTCGTCGCGGATCGCGTGCGCCTCCTCCGGCGTGATCTCGGGGTCGGGATTGGCCATCGCGAAGATGATCGGGTTCGCCGCCATCGAGCGGACCATCTCGGCCGTCAGCGCCCCCTTGGCCGAGACGCCGAAGAACACGTCGGCGCCGCGCATCGCGTCCTCCAGCGTGCGCGCGTCCGTGTGGGCGGCATGGGCCGACTTCCACTGGTTCATGCCATCGGTGCGGCCCTGGTAGATCACGCCCTTGGTGTCGCACAGGATGACGCTGTCATGCGGCACGCCCATCGCCTTGACGAGCTCGACGCAGGCGATGCCCGCCGCCCCGGCGCCGTTGCAGACCAGCTTGATGTCCTTCATCTCGCGCCCCGTCAGGTGCAGCGCGTTGATGATGCCGGCGGCGGCGATGATGGCGGTGCCGTGCTGGTCGTCGTGGAAGACGGGAATGTCCATCAGCTCGCGCAGGCGCTGCTCGATGATGAAGCACTCGGGGGCCTTGATGTCCTCGAGGTTGATGCCGCCGAACGAGGGGCCGAGGTAGCGCACGGCGTTGACGAAGGTCTCCGGGTCTTCGGTGTCGACCTCGAGGTCGATGGAATCGACGTCGGCGAAGCGCTTGAAGAGGACCGCCTTGCCCTCCATCACCGGCTTGGAGGCGAGCGGCCCGAGATTGCCGAGGCCGAGGATCGCGGTGCCGTTCGAGATCACGGCCACCATGTTGCCGCGCGTCGTATAGTCGAAGGCGCGGGCCGGATCCTCGGCGATCGCCTTCACGGGCACGGCGACACCCGGCGAGTAGGCGAGGCTGAGGTCGCGCTGGGTCGCCATCGGCTTCGTCGGCGCGATCTCGAGCTTGCCGGGCCGACCGTCGGCATGGAAGGCGAGCGCTTCCGCCTCGGTGGTACGGATGCCGCTGCGTCGCGTCGTTTCGGCCATGGGATCCCTCGCTCGCTGGGCCGGCTCGACGAGCCGACCGGAGGGCCGTTGTTTCGTGTCGACCGGGCCGCGTCAACGGGTCGGGCATGCGGCAGTGCAGCGAATCCCCCGGCGGCGCAAGGCTTTGCGCGGGGGCCGGGGGCGACGGCGAACCGACCTCGGCCAGGGCGATCCGTGCGGGTCGTCCAACGAAAAAGGAGAGACCCGGGACGACAGGTCTCTCCTCGAAACTGGAGGCAGGAGACGAAGGGGCCGGAGCCCCTTCGGTATCGCGATCGGCTTAGAAGTTGCGCTGGAAGCGCAGGAAGCCGTTGACCTGGTCGGTGTCGCCGATCGGGCCGCCGAAGTCGACGTTCCGGTAGGAGACTTCGGCCAGCGTCGCGAAGTTGTTCGTGATCTGGTAGCCGACGTTGCCGACGAACGAGTAGTACTCGCCGGACAGATCGACCGGAACGACCGTGCCGATCGGGCTGAGGGCGAAGAAGCGGGTGTCGAAGGTCTCACCGTACTGACCGGAGACCGCGAGGCCGAGCTTGCCGAACGCCTGGGCGTAACCGGCGCCAGCGGCCCACTCGAGGAAGATCGGCAGCGAGCCCGGGGTCGGGTTCAGGATGTTCGGGTTGTTGGCGGCGAAGGTATTGACCGTCGCGAGGCCCGAGATCGACGAGTAGACCGTCGGGTCGAAGGCGTAGTGACCTTCGATCTTCAGCTGCGAGCCGGCCGCGACCAGGTCCTTCAGGAGCACGCCGCCCTTCAGAGCGAAGGCGTCGTTGTTGCCGTCCTCGAGGAGCGTCGGGAAGTTGCCCGAGAGCGTCACGAAGTTGAAGTTGTTGCCGAAGGCGGTGCGGAGATCTTCGCGGTTGAAGGTCTCGTCGTAGACGGCCGACAGGTAGGCACCACCGAACGCGCCCGAGTAGACGAGCTTGCCGTGGACGTCCGGAACCACGTCGCCGGTGCCGTCATCCTCGAGGCCGATCGAGGCCGAGAAGCCGCCGAGGGCGAAGGTGTAGGACACCTGGTTGGTGTTGAAGTCGCCGACCACGAGGTCGGTGTCGGTCAGGAGGCCGTCCTCGATGCCGCCGATGTTCGACGACCACATCGTGTCACGGTAGCCCATGAGCAGGCCGCCGAGCTGGATGTAGGCCTGGTCCATCGCCACGCCGTTATTGGCGCCCGAGGTGTTGGTCGCCTGGAGACGGGCGAAGGCGCGCAGGGTGCCGAGCTCGGTCTCTTCGCGGGCGTCGAAGTTCAGACGGGCGCGGAC
>NZ_LMOH01000027.1 GCF_001423245.1 Aureimonas sp. Leaf324 | reverse complement strand
GCGATGTCGCGCCGCCCCCGTCTTCAGGCGAAGAGCTGCCAGCGCTTGGGGATCACGGTGATCGGCGTGCCGGCCTCGCTCGGGGCGTGGGCGGGCAGTTCGACCTCGATCCGGCGCGCGTGCTGGTCAAGGTTGAACTCGGCCATGCGCGCCCCGCCGACGCGCCGCGTCAGCGCGATCTGGCCGGAGAGGCCGCGCGCGCTCGGCTCCACCACCTCGAAGTCGTGCGGGCGCACGAACATGCGCCAGGACCCGTCGCGCGCATCGGTGCGCCCGAGCGGCACGCCGCCAAACGCGATCTCGCCGCCGCGCACCTCGACCGGCAGCTCGTTCGACTGGCCGATAAAGGAGAAGACGAACGGGCTCTGCGGCCGGTCGTAGATGTCGTCGGCGGACCCCACCTGCTCGATCCGGCCCTGGCTCATGACGACGACCCGGTCGGCAAGCTCCACCGCCTCGTCCTGGTCGTGCGTGACGAAGACCGTGGTGTGGCCGGTGCGCTCGTGCAGCTCGCGCAGCCAGCGGCGCAGGTCCTTGCGCACCTTGGCGTCGAGTGCGCCGAAGGGTTCGTCGAGAAGCAGCACCTTCGGCTCGATCGCGAGCGCCCGGGCGAGCGCCACGCGCTGGCGCTGGCCGCCGGACAGCTGCATCGGGTACCGCCGGCCGAGGTCGGGCAGCTGGATCAGCTCCAGAAGCTCCCCGACGCGCCGCCGGATCTCAGCGCTTGAAGGCCGCGAGCCGCGCTCGCGCACCGACAGGCCGAAGCCGATGTTGTCGGCCACCGTCATGTGCTTGAACAGCGCATAGTGCTGGAACACGAAGCCGACGTTGCGCTCCTGCACGCTCTTGCCCGACGCGTCCTCGTCGCCGAACAGGATCTGGCCCGCGGTCGGGAACTCCAGCCCCGCGATGAGGCGTAAGAGCGTCGTCTTGCCGGAGCCGGATGGTCCGAGCAGCGCGATCAGCTCGCCCGATCGGATGTCGAGCGAGACGTCGTGGAGCGCGGGATAGCGGTCGAATTCCTTGCGGATGTTGCGCACGCCGATCTTCATCAGTGAGAACCCGTCATGTCAGTGGCCGCCGCGGCTGGCCTTGATGTCGCCGGCATAGCGCCATTCGAGGAAGGTCTTGAGGCAGAGCGTGACGAGCGCCAGCATGGCGAGCAGCGTCGCCACGGCGAAGGCCGCCGAGAAGGCGTACTCGTTGTAGAGGATCTCGACATGGAGCGGCATCGTGTTGGTCTCGCCCCGGATCTTGCCGGAGATCACCGCCACCGCCCCGAACTCGCCCATGGCGCGCGCGTTGCAAAGAAGCACGCCGTAGAGGAGCGCCCACTTCACGTTGGGCAGCGTCACGCGCCGGAAGGTCTGCCAGCCGCTGGCGCCGAGCGAGATCGCCGCCTCCTCGTCGCCCGTGCCCTGTTCCTGCATGAGCGGGATCAGCTCGCGCGCGACGAAGGGGAGCGTCACGAACACCGTGGCGAGCACGATGCCCGGCAGCGCGAAAACGATCGGAATGCCGGTCGCCTGCACCATCCAGTGGAACGTGCCCTGCGCGCCGAACAGGAGCACGAAGACGAGACCCGCGATCACCGGCGAGACCGAGAAGGGCAGGTCGATCAGCGTCGTCAGCAGCGTCTTGCCGCGGAACTCGAACTTGGCGATCGCCCAGGCGGCGCACAGGCCGAAGACGAGGTTCACCGGCACCGCGATCGCGGCGACGGTCAGCGTCAGCCTGATCGCGGCGAGCGCGTCCGGGTCGGTGACGGCCTGTCGGAAGGCCGCGACGCCGCCGCGCAGCGCCTCCACGAACACGGCGACCAGCGGCAGGAACAGGACCAGCGCCAGGAACAGCATGGCCACCGCGATCAGCGTCCACTTCACCGCGGGGCTCTCGTCGGTCGGCGAGGGGCGGCGCGAGCGCACGGCCTCCACGGCGGGCGCGGCCTCCAGGGTCGTCTCAAGCACCAAGGCCATATCTCCGCCGGCTCCAGGTCTGGATGAGGTTGATCGCGAGCAGGATCGCAAAGGAGATGACCAGCATCAGCGCGGCGACCGCGGTCGCGCCGGCATAGTTGAACTCCTCCAGCCGGATGACGATCAGAAGCGGCGCGATCTCCGACACGTAGGGGATGTTGCCGGCGATGAAGATCACCGAGCCGTATTCGCCGATGGAGCGGGCGAGCGCGAGCGCAAAGCCGGTGAGGAGCGCCGGGGTGACGGTCGGCAGCACGACGCGGAACACGGTCTGGAAGCGATTGGCGCCCAGCGTCGCGGCCGCCTGCTCGAGCTCGGCGTCCATCTCCTCCAAGACCGGCTGCACCGTGCGCACGACGAAGGGCAGCGACACGAAGGTCAGCGCCACGATGACGCCGAGCGGCGAATAGGCGATGCGAAGGCCCCCCTCGCCGAACAGCGGTGCCAGGAGGCCGCCCGGCGCGAACAGCGAGCCGACCCAGCCGTTCGGCGCGTAGAGCGCGGTCAGCGCGATGCCGGCGACGGCTGTCGGCAGCGCAAAGGGCAGGTCGATCGCCGCGTCCACCAGCCGCTTGCCGGGGAAGCGGTAGCGCACGAGCACCCAGGCGAGGAGCAGGCCGAAAACGGCGTTGATGACGGCCGAGACCAGCGAGGCGCCGAACGACAGGGTCAGCGCCGAGACGACGCGCCGGTCGCTCGCCAGCGCGAGGAAATCGGAAAGCCCGAGCCCCGCCGCACGCACCGCCAGCGCCGACAAAGGCAGGAGCACGATCAGGCTGAGATAGACGAGCGTCACACCCAGCGACAGGCCGAAGCCCGGCACGACGCTCGGTTGGCGAAAGTGAAAGGCCGGGCGATCNCAGGAGCACGATCAGGCTGAGATAGACGAGCGTCACACCCAGCGACAGGCCGAAGCCCGGCACGACGCTCGGTTGGCGAAAGTGAAAGGCCGGGCGATCGGCGGTGGTCGAAGCCATGCGGTTCCTGACGAGACGTCGGCTGGAGGGAGCGGGCGCGTGGGTGGCAAAATAGCGCGGCAAGCCGCGCGGCGATACCACCGGCTCGCCGCGCCGATCATCCGGCGGCACGGGAACGGCCCCGCCGATGGGAGCGGCGGGACCGGGGAGCGCATCGGGATGGGAGGCGACCCCGAGGCGCCGGGAGGGGATCATCAGGCCCCGAGACGCCGGAGCCTTGCGTGCCTCAGTTGGCGGGCTTGTAGATCTGGTCGAAGATGCCGCCGTCGCCGAAGTGCTCGGGCTGAACCTTCGCCCATCCGCCGAACTGGGCGTCGTCGATCTTCACGAGGTCGATCTGGGGAAAGCGCTCCAGCAGCGCCTTGTCGGTCACCTTCTCGGGCTCCGAGGGGCGGTAGAAGTGCTTGGCCGAGATGGTCTGACCTTCCGGCGAATAGAGGTAGTCGAGATAGGCCTTCGCCACCTCGGTCGTGCCCTTGGTGTCGGTGTTGCCGGGAACCAATGCCACCGGCGGCTCGGCGAGGATGGAGATCGAGGGCACCTTGATCTCGAACTGGTCGGGACCGAGTTCCTCGAGCGCGAGGAACGCCTCGTTCTCCCAGGCGAGCAGCACGTCGCCGATGCCGCGCTGGACGAAGGTCGTGGTCGAGCCCCGCGCGCCGGTATCGAGCACGGGCACGTGGCGGTACACGTCGCCGACGAAGCCCTTCACCTTCTCCGCGTCGCCGCCGTACTGCTTGTTCGCCCAGGCCCAGGCGGCCAGATAGTTCCAGCGCGCGCCGCCGGACGTCTTCGGGTTCGGCGTGATGACCTGGACGCCGTCTTTCACGAGGTCGCCCCAGTCGTTGATCGCCTTCGGGTTGCCCTTGCGCACCAGGAACACGATCGTCGACGTGTAGGGCGAGGAGTTGTGCGGCAGGAGCGTGCGCCAGTTCTCCGGGATCTTCTTCGTCGCCTTGGCGATGGCGTCGATGTCGGCCTGGAGGGCGAGCGTCACGACGTCGGCATCGAGGCCGTCGATCACGGTGCGCGCCTGCGCGCCCGAGCCGCCGTGCGACATGCGCACCGTCGGCGCGTCCTTGCCGTCGGCTTTCTGGTGGGCGGCAAAGGCGGCGTTGAAGTCGCGGTAAAGCTCGCGCGTCGGATCGTAGGAGACGTTGAGAAGGGTCTGGGCCGAGACCGGCAGGCTGAGCGCCATCAGGGCGGCGGCGGCAATTCCAAGCGACAGGGACAGACGCATTCGCGGAAAATCCTTTTTTGGCCGAGAGCCCGAGCTTCGATGGAAGGAAGCTAAAGGGCAACGACCCATCAGGATAGGAATGATCTACTAAATCCGGTCATGTTATAGACAATTCGATGTCGCGGACCGGGGCGCGAAACCCCGGTCCGCGTCGGATCTCAGGCCGACAGGACGTCCTTCGAGGCGACCGAGGAATCGGCATTGAGGCGGTAGACGATGGGAACGCCGGTCGCGAGTTCCTGCGCGACGATCTCCTCGCCCGTCAGCCCGTCGAGCGCCATGATGAGGGCGCGCAGCGAGTTGCCGTGGGCGGCGACGATCACCGTGCCGCCGCCGAGCACCTTCGGCTGGATGCGGTGGATATAGTAGGGCCAGACCCGGGCGCCCGTGTCCTTCAGGCTCTCGCCGCCCGGCGGCGGCACGTCGTAGGAGCGGCGCCAGACATGGACCTGGTCCTCGCCCCACTTGGCGCGGGCATCGTCCTTGTTGAGGCCCGACAGGTCGCCGTAGTCGCGCTCGTTCAGCGCCTGGTCGCGATGTGTCTCGATCGGGCCCTGCCCGAGTTCACCCTCGATGAGGGCCAGCGTGCGCTGGGCCCGCGACAGGACGCTGGTGAAGGCGACGTCGAAGCGAAGCCCCGCATCCTTCAATCGGCGGCCGGCGGCGCGCGCCTCCTCGACGCCGAGTTCCGTCAGGTCCGGGTCGCGCCAGCCGGTGAAGAGGTTCTTGAGGTTCCATTCGCTCTGCCCGTGGCGAACGAGGACGAGGGTACGGGACATGGGCTTTGGCTCCCTTGGCGTTGAGACGGAGGAAAAGGATCAGAGACCGAGGACGTCGCGCATCGAGTAGAGGCCCGGCGCCTGATGCCGCGCCCAGAGCGCGGCGCGCAGCGCTCCGCGCGCGAAGATCGCCCGGTCCTCGGCATGGTGCTTCAGCGTGATGCGCTCGCCTTCGCCGGCCAGGATCACCTCGTGGTCGCCGACCACCGAGCCGCCGCGCAGCGTCGCAAAGCCGATCGCGCCCGCGGGGCGCGCCCCGGTGTGACCGTCGCGCGAGCGCACAGAGGCATCGGCGAGCTTGACACCGCGCCCCTGCGCCGCCGCCTCTCCCAGAAGCAGGGCGGTGCCCGAAGGCGCGTCGACCTTGTGGCGGTGGTGCATTTCCAGGATCTCGAGGTCGAAGGCGTCGGGTCCCAGCGCACGCGCCGCCTGCTCGACGAGGACCGACAGGAGATTGACCCCGAGGCTCATGTTGCCGGACTTGACGATGCGGGCACCCTCGCGCCCGGCCGCGGCGATCGCCGCGTCGTCCTCGGCCGAGCAGCCCGTCGTGCCGATGACATGCACCAGCCCGCGCCGCGCCGTCTCGCGTGACAGCGCCACGCTGGCGGCGGGCGCGGTGAAGTCGATCACGCCGTCGGCCTCGCGCAGGGCGACCTCGAGGTCGTCGGACACGGGGACACCCAACGCGGCCACCCCGGCGAGCGTGCCGGCATCGTCCCCGAGATGCGGCGAGCCCGGCCGCTCGAGGGCAGCGGCGACCGCGAACTCCGGCGCCTCGGAGGCGAGGCGCACCAGCGTCCGGCCCATGCGCCCGCCCGCCCCGAGGATCACCAGCCGCATCGCGTCCATCGCCCGTCCTCCCTTCAGTCCACCGTCTCGCCCACGCCCGACTGGAGCGCGTGGAAGCGGGCATACAATCCGTTCGGCCGCCGGCTGAGCTCGGCATGGGTGCCGCCCTCCGCGATGCGGCCGCGATCGACGACGAGGATCTGGTCGGCCCCGACGATCGTCGAAAGACGGTGCGCGACGACGAGCACGGTGCGCCCGCGCATCGCCTCCTCGAGCGCGCGCTGGACCAGCACCTCGGAGCGCGAATCCAGCGCCGAGGTCGCTTCGTCCAACACCAGGATCGGCGCGTCGCGCAGGAGCGCGCGGGCGATCGACAGGCGCTGGCGCTGGCCGCCCGACAATGTCGCGCCGCTCTCGCCGACCGGCGTCTCGTAGCCGAGCGGCTGGGCGAGGATGAACTCCTCGGCCTGCGCCCGGCGCGCCGCCTCCTCCACCTCGGCGTCGGAGGCCGCCGGGCGCCCGAAGCGGATGTTGTCGCGGATCGTGCCCTCGAAGAGAACCGACTGCTGCGGCACGTAGGCGATCTCGGTGCGCAGCGAATGCTTGGTGACGGTGCGGATGTCCTGTCCGTCGATCGTGATACGCCCGGCCGCGGGATCGTGGAAGCGCTCCAGGAGCGCCAGAACGGTCGACTTGCCGCCGCCCGACGCCCCGACCAGCGCCGTCGTTCGGCCGGCCGGCGCGGTGAAGCCGATGCCGCGCAGGACGTCCTCGCCGCCGGGATAGCGGAAGCGCACGTCCTCGAACACGATCTCACCGCGCGTGACGTTGAGCGCCGTCGCGCCCGGCGCATCGGCCTGGCGGGGCGGCTCGTCGAGGATCTCGTAGATCATGCGCGCGTTGACCAGCGCCTTTTCGAGCTGCACCTGCAGCCGCGCGAGGCGCCGGGCGGGATCGTAGGCGAGAAGCAGCGCGGTGATGAAGGCGAACATCGCGCCCGGCGAATAGCCGTAGACGATCGAGCGATAGCCCGACCAGGCGATCACGGCGGCGACCGCAAGGCCCGCCACGGTCTCGGTCACCGGGCCCGACCGCTCGGTGATGACGGCGATGCGGTTGGAGCGCTCTTCGGCCTGCCGGATCAGCCCCTCGGTCCGCTCGCGCAGGAGCTCTTCCATCGTGAAGGCCTTGACGACCTGAATCCCCTGCGCGGTCTCCTGCATGGAGCCCAGCACCCGCGCGTTGAGGTCGACCGACTGGCGCGTCGCCTTGCGCAGCTTGCGCGAGAGGTTCGAGATCATGATCGCGATCGGCGGACCGGCGGTCAGCGCGATCAGGGACAGGACCCAGTCCTGCCAGATCATCGCGCCGATCAGGAAGATCAGCGTCAGGAGATCGCGCGCGATCGAGGTGACCGTGAGGTTCAACGTCTCGCGCACGCCCGTCACGTTCTGGTTGATGCGCGCGGCGAGCTGGGCCGAACGGTTCTCGCCGTAGAAGTCGACCGAAAGCTCGGTGAGGTGCTGGAACAGGCGGCGCTGGTAGCGCGCCACGATGTCGTTGCCGATGCGCGCGAGAACGACGCCCTGCCCATAGGAGGCAAGGCCGCGCACGAGGAACGACACGAACACGGCGAAGGGCAGCGAGAAGAGGACCGCGCGATTGCCCTCGACGAAGATCTCGTCGATCACGTCGCGCATGATCCAGGCGAGGAAGGCGGTCGACAGCGCCACCAGCACGAGGCAGACACTCGCGAAGGCATAGCCGCGGATGTGCTCGCGCCCGTTCTCGGCGAAGATGCGCTTGAGCAGCCGCAGCGCTTCGCCGCGCTCGGCCCCGTCGGATAGGGACAGGCTCTTCTTGGTTCCGATCAACGCCACCAACCTCGTTCGGCGGCTCTATAGCGCGTCGACGGCGGGATGCCTACGGGGCCCCGCGCTGCGACGGCCTCAACCCACCCAGCGGCGGCCGGCGGTCTCGAGCCCGTAGCCTTGCGGGCTGCGGGCATAGGCGGCGAGCCCCACGAGCGCGGCGAGCGGCTGCGTGATGACGAAGAGCGGGATCTCGCGCATCAGCGCCTCGTGAGGCGCCTTGTCGTCGAAGGCGGCGCGCATCTCGGGCGCGTGGACGATCGGGATGATGCGCTGGAAGATGCCGCCGGCGATGTAGACGCCGCCGCGCGCCATGAAGAGAAGCGCGAGATCGCCCGCGAGACGGCCGAGATATTCGGCGAAAAGCTGCACCGCCTCGCCCGACTGCCCGTCGCGCCCGTTGAGCGCGGCCTCGGTCACGGAGGCGGGCGTCGGATGGGTCGGCTCGACCCCGTCGGCTGCGCAGATCGCGCGGTAGAGGTTGACGAGGCCGCGGCCCGACAGGATCTGCTCGCCCGAGATGCGTCCGGCGATGGTTTCGAGATGGGGCCAGATCTCGCGGTCGCGCGCCGTGCGCGCCCCGAGATCGACATGACCGCCCTCGCCCGCCACGGGGATCCACATGCCCCGCGCGTGGACCAGCGCGCCGACGCCGAGCCCCGTGCCGGGGCCCACCACGACGCGGCTCGCCCCCTCGCGCACCGTGCCGCCGCCGATCGCCTGCCGGCCGCTGTCGGGCAGCGCCGAGACGGCGAGCGCCTGCGCCTCGAAATCGTTGAGGACGAGCACCTCCCGGAAACCGAGATCGGCGATCAGCGTGCGCGGGCGCACCACCCAGGGGCAGTTGGTGAGGTCGATCTCGTCGCCGTCCACCGGGCCGGCGACGGCCAGAACCGCCGTCGCCGGGCGCTCCGTGGTGTTGTCGAAGACGGCGGCGCGGATGGCGTCGTCGATGTTGGGAAAGTCCGCGGTCTGGACGATCGGGAAGGTCTCGGGCTCGGCCCGGGCATCGCGCAGGAGCGCGAAGCGCGCGTTGGTGCCGCCGATGTCGCCGATCAGGATCGGAAACCGGAGACCCTCGGTGTTCTCGCTCGCCGAACCCATGGAAACCCTCCGTCTCGCCCTTTGAAGCCTCGCGCCATAGCATCCGGCGCCATCCGGCAAAAGACCGCCGGAGCGCCGTTTCGCCGGGGGTCCGGCGCTCAGCCGGCCGGGCGCATGCGCGGCATGGCGAAGCCCCCGTCGTCCGGCACCGCGGCAGGCGGAACCGGGGCGGCCGAGGCGCGGGGCGCCGGCTCGGGCGCCAGCGCCATCGGTGCGTTGCCGTCGAAGTCGTCGGCCATCGCGGGGGCATCAGCTGCCACGGGCGCGGCACGCAGCGGCGCAGCGGCCCGCGCGCCCGCGACGTCGGGCTGCTTCAGGACGGCCGCGCAGGCACGCGGCAACGCCGAAAGGAAGATCGGAGGCGGCTTCTTGTAGGGCTTGGCGCTCGGCTTCGGCGGCTGCAGCGCCACGTCGAACCACCAGTCCAGCTTGTCGCAGCCGTCGCCCTTCACGGTGGGCTCCTGCGGCTGGCAGTTGGGCGAACCCGGCTGGCAGACCATGCGGACGTGGAAATGGTAGTCGTGGCCGTACATCGGCCGCACCTTGTTCAGCCAGGCGCGGTCGCGGCCGGCCGTCTTGCAGAGCTGCTCCTTGATGCCGGGATGCACGAAGATCCGCTCGACCTCCGGCTCGGTGGCCGCGGTGCGGATGAGCTTCATCATCTCGGGCCGCCAGCGCTTCAGATCGATGTGGCGGGTGCGCTTGTCGATGACGGAGGGCAACGGCATATGATCGCGCTCGTCGTCCGTCAGCCGGCGGTTCGGCATCTCGGTGAGGTAGATGTCGGCGTCGAGGCCGATCTGGTGCGAGGCGTGGCCGTCCTTCATCGGGCCGCCGCGCGGCTGCGCCATGTCGCCGAACAGGAGGCCGCGCCAGTTGGCCTCGCGCCGGGCGTCCACCGACAGGCGTTGCAGGAGCTTGATCAGGGCGGGATGGGCATAGGCGCGGTCGCGCGAGGGCTTCATCACCTGCCAGGTCGGCCCGTCCTTGGGCATCGCCATGCCGCCGGCCAGACACCCCTTGGAATAGAAGCCGATGCTCTGCGGGGGCGCGGCGGAGGGAAAGTGCTCGGCCGAGAAGAGGTCCTTGGCGGCGGTCTCGGCCCGCGCCGCGCCCGCGAGCGTCAAACCGAGCGCCATCCCCAGTCCGACCGCCCGTCCCAGCTTCATCGTTCCCGCCATGCGCCCCGCCCTTCCGTTCGGCCGCGATCAGCCCGACAGATCGGCCGAAACTAAGGCCGGCGCTTGGCCTGAAGCTTGCGCGGGGATGACACCGGGAGGGCGCGGTTCAGACGGGAACCGCAGCGCCCGCTTCGGCAGAGGCGTAGAACGCGTCGATCACCCGCTGGTTGAGCACCGATTCCTCCAGCGTGAACAGCGTCTCGCCCGAGCCGGCAACCGCGCGCGCGAAGGCCTCGGCCTGCAGACGGTACTGGTCGACGCCGCCGAAGCGCACGGTCTCGGCGTGGGCGTGCCCGCGGTCGTGGCAGTGGACGGCGGCCTGCGCGTAGAGCCCGGCATTGAAGGGCGCGTCGACCTCGATGAAGCCCTCGGTGCCATGGAACACCAGGGTCTGGCGCGCGGCGAGCTGGGTCGCGACGTAGAAGCTCAAGCGGAAGCCCTCGAACTCGACCTCGCATTCGGCGAGGATGTCGGTGCCGAAGCGCGCGTCGCGCTCGATCCGCGCACGCGCGGCCTTGCCCTCGAGCCCGGTGACGAGGCGCGTTGCAACCACCGGATAGACGCCGATGTCGGGCAGCGCGCCGCCGCCGAGATCGAGCTGGTTGCGCATATTGCCGGGGTCGTCGTTGAAATAGGAGAAGGCGCCCTGCACGTGGCGAAGCCGCCCGATCCGGCCGGCCGCGATCCATTCACGGACCTTCGCCCATTGCGGGTGGTGTCGCACCATGAAGGCCTCGGCGACCGTCACGCCCGCCCGGTCGCGCGCGGCGATGACGGGGGCGATGTCGGCCGCGCGCAGCGCGAGGGGCTTCTCGACGAGGACATGCTTGCCGGCATCCGCCGCCTTCACCGCCCATTCCACGTGTTGCGCGGTCGGCAGCGGCACATAGACCGCGTCGATGTCGGGCGAGGCCAGAAGCGCCTCGTAGGAGCCGAAGGCGCGGGGTGCGCCGAAGTGACGGGCGAGCTCGCGCGCCCGCGCCTCGTCGCGGCTGGCGATCCCCTCGACGACGCAGCCCTCCGCCTTCAGGAGAGCCGGTATGACGTACTCGCGCGCGATCTTTGCGCCCGACAGAATTCCCCAACGCAGCATGCGTCCCCTCCCCTTTTTCGCGTCGTCTCGTCCGGTCAGGCGCGCAGCCGCCCGCCGGTCGCCTTCTCCACCGCCGCGACGATCTTCTTCGAGACGGCCTCGAGGTCCTCGTCGGTCAGGGTCTTCTCGGCCGGGTTCAGCGTGACCTCGATCGCGACCGACTTGGCGTCGGGCCCGAGGGCCGCGCCCTCGAACACGTCGAAGAGGCGGACCTCGCCGATCAGCTTGCGATCGGCGCCCTCCGTGGCCCGGATCAGCTTGATCGCCTCGACCCCGCGATCCACCACGAAGGCGAAGTCGCGCTTCACCGGCTGGAACGCCGAAAGCTGCAGCACGGGTTTGGTGCGCGTGGCTTTCCGCTTGCCCTCCGGCGCCTCGTCGAGGAACACCTCGAAGCCGGCGACCGAACCGGTCACGCCGAGAGCTTTCAGAGCGCGCGGATGGAACTCGCCGAACTCGGCCAGCACCGTCTTGGGCCCGAGCTTGATGCGTCCCGAGCGGCCCGGGTGATACCATGGGCTTGCGGGCGTCTCGAACTGCAGCCGCTCGACCGGCACGCCGACGGCTTCGAGGACGGCCAGCGCGTCGGCCTTGGCGTCGAAGACGCCGACCGCCGCGGCATTGCCCGCCCAGTCGCGGCCCGCGCCGGCATGGCCTGCCGTGCCCCGGCGCACGCCGCCGGCCACGCGCCGCTGCCCGTCCGGCTCGTCGGAGCGGTAGATCGAGGCGACCTCGAAGAGCGCGAGATCTCCGTAGCCCCGCTGCGCGTTGCGCTGCGCCGCCTGCAGGAGATTCGGCAGGAGCGACGGGCGCATGTCGGACAGATCGGCCGCGATCGGGTTCTCGAGGCTCAAGTGCGCCTCGCCGCCGCCGAAGGCCTTCGCGGCCTCGGCCGAGACGAAGGAATAGGTGACGGCCTCCGCCAGCCCGCGCGCGGCGAGCGTGCGGCGCGCGGCGCGGTCGCGCACCTGGCGCGGGGTGAGCACACGGCCGTTGACGCCGGCAATCGGGGCGAGCGGCTGCGGCGCGATGTTGTCGACGCCGACGAGGCGCATGACCTCCTCCACGAGATCGGCCTTGCCCTCGATGTCCGGACGCCAGGACGGTGCGACGACCATCGCGTGGTCGGACCGCTCGTCCACCGTGAACCCGAGCCGCGTCAGGATCTCGACCTGGCGGGCCGGCTCGACGGTGAGACCGGTCAGGCGCTCGACTTCGGAGAAGGGGAAGCGGATGGCCTCGCGGGCCTCGATGCGGGCCGGCGTCAGGGCGACCTCGCTCGGCGTGCCGCCGCACAGCTCCATCACGAGGCGCGTCGCGAGCTCCAGCCCCGGCTCCATGAAGGCTGGGTCGACGCCGCGCTCGAAGCGGTAGCGCGCGTCGGTGATGATCCCGAGCGCGCGGCCGGCGCGGGCGATCGCCAGCGGCTCCCAGAGCGCCGATTCGATGAGGACGTCGGTGGTGCCCTCGTCGCAGCCCGAAGGCTCGCCGCCCATGATGCCGGCGATCGACTCGACGCCCCGGTCGTCGGCGATGACGCAGACCCTGGGGCTCAGCGCGTGCGTGCGCCCGTCGAGGCCGAGGATTTCCTCGCCCTCGCCCGCCTGCCGGACCACGAGGTCGCCCGCGACCTTCTTCGCGTCGAAGACGTGGAGCGGGCGGCCCCGGTCGAAGGTGACGTAGTTGGTGATGTCGACGAGCGCATTGATCGGGCGAAGGCCGATCGCCTTCAGCCGCTTCTGCATCCACTCCGGCGACGAGCCGTTCCGCACGCCCGACACGCGGCGCAGCGCAAAGCCGAGGCAGGTCTCGCTCTCGACCCGGACCGTCACCGAGCAGGCGCCCTCGCCCGCGACCGGCTCGACCGCGCCGCCCTTCAGCGTGCCGAGGCCGGAGGCCGCGAGATCGCGCGCGATGCCGTGGACGCTCGTCGCATCCGGCCGGTTGGGGGTGAGGT
Organism: Aureimonas sp. Leaf324; assembly: GCF_001423245.1. Classification (GTDB taxonomy): domain Bacteria; phylum Pseudomonadota; class Alphaproteobacteria; order Rhizobiales; family Rhizobiaceae; genus Aureimonas. Next base: position 223,384 of record NZ_LMOH01000027.1, on the reverse strand, counting down.
TGATCTCGATGACGGGGTCGGCGAGGCCGGCATAGTCGGCAAAGGCCGTGCCGACCGGCGCGTCCTGGGCCAAATCGATGATGCCGTTGTGCTCGTCGGAGAGTTCGAGCTCGCGCTCCGAGCACATCATGCCGAAGCTCTCGATGCCGCGGATCTTGCCGATGCCGAGCGTCACGTCGAGGCCGGGCACGTAGGTGCCGGGCAGGCCGAGGACGCCGACGAGGCCGGCGCGCGCGTTCGGCGCGCCGCAGACGACCTGCAGCGGCTTGCCCTCGTTGACGGCGGGCCCCGCATCGACGGTCAGCACCTGCAGCTTGTCGGCGTCGGGATGGCGGCGGGCCTCGAGAACGCGCGCGATGGTGAAGGCGCGCATGGCGGCCTTGTCGTCGAGCGATTCCACCTCGAGGCCGATCGCGGTGAGGCGTTCGGTGATCTCGGCAAGGGTCGCGTCGGTGTCGAGGTGATCCTTCAGCCAGGACAGGGTGAACTTCATGACGGGCTCGAAAAACGGGAACGGAACGGATGGAGGCGACCCGGCGGGCCGAGGGCGGGAGCGGTCAGGTGCGGTCGGCGACGTCGGATGCCGCCTGCCGCACGAGGCCGCTGGCGTGGACGAAGCGGTAGACCGACAGGGCGACGAGCGCGAAGACGACGTTGACGACGAGGAGTGTCGTCAGCGTCTCGGTGGAATCGAAGGCGAACTTGGCGATCACGGTCGGCAGGAGGATGCCAACCGCCAGCGAGCCGAGGACGGCGGGCGTCGCCGGCAGGTAGCCGTAGAGCACCGCGAAGATCGCGACCGTGACGAGCGCCAGGATATAGACCGAAGGCGAGGCGGCGAGCGTCGCGAAGCCGAGCGACAGGAAGAGCCAGCCGAAGATGGCGGCCACGAGCGTCCCGATGATCGCGCCGGCGATCACGGACACGGTCTCCACCACGGCGGAGCGGGCGATGCCGGCGGCGGATCGGGCCATGATGCGTTTCCTCGTTAGCTGAAAGGCGACACGCCTCGGGAACGGGCGCGGCTGTGATGCCCGCCTTTGGGGCACGGGTCAAATCGAAGCGCTAGGGGCGCAGGTCCTGCATGAAGCCGCGCGCCACGAGATCCTCGGAACTGCCGACCCGCAGCGAGCCGGGATACGTCAGAGACAGGTCGGGATTGAAGGCGCCGGATGCCGCGATCTCGGCATAGAAGACGCCGCCGCCGAAATGCTCGCCCTCTTCGGCAAGACGCGCGAACTCCTCGACCGAGACCGACGAGAACTTGAAATGGAGGAGCACGGCGTGGACGGCCGAGAAGTTACGCGCGATCGGCAGGGGTCCGTGGATCGAGGAGCCGTTCTCCTGCGTCGCCTCGTCCACGAAGATCACCGGAAATTTGGTGAGTCGGATCCGGTTGCCGAAGAGGCGGGTGCGCGGCCCGCCGCGAACGGCCAGCGTGAACTTCTCGGGGGCGATCTCGTAGCCCTCGCCGTCGATCAGGGGCGAGACCTCCAGCGGATGCCGGTGCCGCGCGGGATCGTAGACCGCCTCGCCGAGCGGCCCGTCGGGATAGAGGTCGAGCATCGGGGCGAGCCCGCGCTTCAACCCCGCACGTTCGAGGTCGGCGATGAAGTCGCGCAGGGACCTCGTCTCGCAGCCGGGAAACAGCAGGAACTCGTCGGCGTCGACGTTGAGATACCAGCGACCCCGGCCGTAGCGCGAGAACAGCGCGTCGCGCCACACCCGGCCATAGGCGGAGGCGCCGTAGGTGACGTTGGAGGTGAAGAGGTCGACGTCGGGCTGGCCGGCGAGAAGCTCGGCCGTGCCGTCGTCCGAGCGATCGTCGACGAAGACGAAGCGGGTGACGCCGAGCCGCCGGTAGTGGGCGAGAAACGCCGGCAGGTAGCTCGCCGAGTTGCGCACGGTGCAGACGAGGGCGAGGTCGTCCGCCGCCAGGGGCCGCTCGGGCCTTGCCGGCGTCAGCACGATCCCGTCGGCCGGCCGCGCGCGCCGCCGGTAGCGCCGTTCGCGAAGGGCGAGCGCCAGGCGGCGGAGCGGCGAGAGCCGCCCCATCGCCGCCCAGTCGGCCGGGTCGCGCACGGGATAGCGGAACGAGCGCGCCATAGGTCCGGCGTTACGAGCTGAGACCGGAGAACAGCGTCGGCATGTCGAGCGGGCGGAAGCCGTAGTGCTCGACCCAGCGGATGTCGGCGTCGAAGAAGGCGCGCAAGTCCGGCATGCCGTATTTCAGCATGGCGATGCGGTCGATGCCCATGCCCCAGGCGAAGCCCTGATACTCGTCCGGATCAAGCCCGACGCCGCGCAGGACGTTGGGATGCACCATGCCGCAGCCGAGGATCTCCATCCAGTCGGTGCCTTCACCGAAGCGCACCTCGGACCCGGAGCGGTCGCACTGGATGTCGACCTCCATCGAGGGCTCGGTGAAGGGGAAGAAGCTCGGGCGGAAGCGCATGTTGAGGCTCGGCACCTCGAAGAACGCCTTGCAGAACTCCGTCAGCACCCACTTCATGTTGGCGATGTTGGCGGACTTGTCGATGACGAGCCCTTCCACCTGATGGAACATCGGCGTGTGGGTGGCGTCCGAATCCTGCCGGTAGGTCTTGCCGGGGATGACGATGCGGATCGGCGGCTTTTGCGCTTCCATCGTGCGGATCTGCACGGGCGAGGTGTGGGTGCGCAGGAGCTTGCGCTCCGCCCCGTCCCTGGCCTTCAGGAAGAACGTGTCGTGCATCTCGCGGGCCGGATGGCCCTCGGGGAAATTGAGCGCCGTGAAGTTGTAGCGATCGGTCTCGATGTCCGGCCCTTCGGCGACCGAGAAGCCCATGTCGGCGAAGATCGCGGTGATCTCGTCGACGACCTGGCTGATTGGATGGATGCGCCCGCGCGCGACCGGCGAGAGGCGGACGGGCAGCGTCACGTCGAGCCGCTCGGCCGACAGGCGCGCCTCGATCGCGGCATCGGCCAGCCGCTCGCGCTTGGCGCCGAGCGCCTCGGCCACCCGGTCGCGCAGGCCGTTGAGCTTCGGCCCGAACTCGCGCCGCTCCTCGGCGTCCATCTTGCCGAGCCCTTTCAGAAGTTCGGAAATCTCGCCCTTCTTGCCGAGCGCGGCAAGGCGCACGGCCTCGAGCGCCGCTTCGTCGGCAGCGTGCTCCACGTCGTTGAGATAGCGGGCTTCGATCGCGGACAGGTCCGTCACGGCAGGTCCTCACGGGCAGGCGAAGGGAAGGCGGGACGGGATGGCCCGTTCCGGCGGGCCCGTCCTACAGCATCGATCGCGGAAGAAAAACGCTTAAAACACGCCCGGCCGCCCGGCGGCGGCTCGTGGGAAACGCCAAAAGGCCCGCGACGCTGACGCCGCGGGCCTTGGATGTCATCGACCTCGAGAGGTCGACCGCCCTCAGGCGGCCTGCTTCTCGCCGACGGCGCGGGCGTGAGCGGTCTCGCTCGCGTCCTTGATGTAGCCGAGTGCGGTGCGCGACTGGTCGACGAGGGCGGCGAACGCCTCCGGCTCGTGGATCGCGATGTCCGAGAGGACCTTGCGGTCGACCTGGATGCCGGCCTTGTTCAGGCCGTCGATGAAGCGGGCGTAGGTCAGGCCATGCTCGCGCACGCCGGCGTTGATGCGCTGGATCCACAGGGCGCGGAAGTTGCGCTTCTTGACGCGGCGGTCGCGCGTGGCGAACTGCTTGGACCGATCGACGGCCGCCTTGGCGGCGCGGATCGTGTTCTTGCGACGGCCGTAGAAGCCCTTGGCGGCCTTCAGGACCTTCTTGTGCTTGGCGTGGGACGTAACGCCCCGCTTGACGCGTGCCATGATCTTATCTCCTTGAAATCTTTGAGTGCCCGACCGCGATCAGCGGTTGTAGGGCATGTAGACCTTGACGATCTTGGCATCGGCCTCGCTGAGGATCATCGATCCACGCGCGTTGCGGATGAAGTCGTTGGAGCGCTTGATCATGCCATGGCGCTTGCCGGCGGCACCCGCCTTGACCTTGCCCGAGGCGGTCATGCGGAACCGCTTCTTGGCGGCCGACTTGGTCTTCATCTTGGGCATTTTGCTCTCCTCGATCGGAAAATCGCGCCCCGCATCGACCGGACCCGGAGGAACGGTCGAATCAAATCCCGACAAAGGATCGGAGGCCACGACAGCATCAGAACCGACACGGCATGCCCTGCCGGCCGGTTCGCGTGAACGGGCGGCTTATACAGACGAGAGACGCCAGACGCAAGATCGACGCATCGCCGCCAAATTGCGCGTTCGGATTGAACCTTTGCAGAGGTTTGCACGCGATACTCTTCGCATCGCCCTCCGTCCCCGCGCCCATGACCCACACCCCCTGCCCTGCCGGCCACCGCGCCGCCCTCATGCTCCGCATCGGCGAGGCCGTGCTGGAAGGAACCGGCTGGCAAGCAGTCGCCGCAAGCCTTGCGGCGGAACTCGGGCCCGACCTCGCCATCGCACCGGACGGCGTTCTCCCTGCGCCCGCGCCGCAGCCGGGAGCCATCGCCTTGCGGGTCGAGGCACCGGACGTCGGCGCCTGGACGATCCGCGTGCCGGCCGACACCGATGCGGGCCTCATGGCGTCCCTCCCGCTCGGCGAAGCCCTGGGCCTGGCCGCGCAGATCACCGCGGGACGCGCCCCTGCGCGCCGGGACCTCGAGCGCCTGCTCGATCCCCTGCCCTATGCCGCCGTGCTCCTCGACGCGCGCGCGCGCATCCTGTTCGCCAACGCGGCCGGCGAGGACACCCTGTCCAGCAGGCGCCGGTTCCGCCCCGCGGCCAGGGGCCGGCCGCTGCGCCCGACGCATCGTCAGGCGAGCGAGCGCTTCGACACCGCGCTCGCGGCCATCCTTCTCGACGGCGCGCCGGACAGGCGCTGGATCATGGCGGGGCCGGACGGCACGCACCTTGCGGTCCACATGCGCCCGGTCGGGCCGCCGGCGGCAGCGATCGGAGCGGTGCGTCTCGTGGTGACACTGCGCGCGATCGGCGCGGCCCTTTCGGGCGAGGCGCCCGCCCCCCTTGGGAGTTGACGGATCCAACCGCGACCCGAACGGCGCGCACGAAAAAGGGCGACCCGTGCGGGCCGCCCTTCAAGGCTTGGAGGGCGAACGCCCCCGTGCCGGTCAGCCCTTGGGCGACAGCACCATCATCATCTGACGGCCTTCGAGCTTCGGCTCGGCCTCGACCTTGGAAATCTCGGCGGTTTCCTCGCGCACGCGGTTGAGCAGGCGCATGCCGAGTTCTTGGTGCGCCATCTCGCGGCCGCGGAAGCGCAACGTGACCTTCACCTTGTCGCCCTCGTCGAAGAAGCGGCGCACGGCCTTCATCTTGGTCTCGTAGTCGTGATCATCGATGTTGGGACGCATCTTGATCTCTTTGACCTCGATGACCTTCTGACGTTTGCGCTGCTCGGAAGCCTTCTTCTGGCCTTCGTACTTCAGCTTGCCGAGATCGAGGATCTTGCAGACCGGCGGCACGGCGGTCGGCACGATCTCCACGAGGTCGAGACCGGCCTCCTCGGCCAGGGCCAGGGCCTCCTGGGTGGGTATTGCACCTCGGTTCTGGCCGTCGGCGTCGATCAGCTGAACGGACGGAACCCGGATGTCCCGGTTGGAGCGCGGCCCCTCCTTCTGGGTCGGCGGTGCACGAAATGGTCTGCGAATGGTCGTTGACTCCGGCTGTTGACGATCGAATACGGTCAATGATCAAAACGGTGCGCCGGGCGGGACAGGCGGGGCCGCGGCGCACCGCGACCGGGCCCTCTGCCCGGAGACTGAAGCCTCATATAACACGCCTCGACCCCGATTTCACGCCGGGCCCCAAGAAAAAACGCCCGAATTCAGCCATCGCCGCGCCACGGAGGCCGCATGACCGAAGCGCCCGCCGCCCATCCGCCGCCCCATTTCGAGATCGCGCCGCATTCCGGCAAGCGCCTCGCCTATCTCGCGGTCGCCGGAGGGGGCGAGGGCCCGACACTCGTCTGGCTCGGCGGCTTCCGCTCCGACATGCGCGGCACCAAGGCCGAGGTCCTGTCGGCCCTCTGCGAGCGCGAGGGCCTCGGCTTCCTGCGCTTCGATTATTCCGGCCACGGCGAATCCGATGGACGCTTCGAGGACGGCACGATCTCGGGCTGGACCGAGGACGCCGCCGCGGTGGTCGCGGCGCGCACGAGCGGCCCGCTCGTCCTCGTCGGCTCCTCGATGGGCGCCTGGATCGCGCTGCGCCTCGCCCTACGCCTGCCGGGCCGCCTCCAGGCCCTTCTCCTGCTCGCGCCCGCGCCCGACTTCACGACCCGGCTCGTCGAGCCGAAGCTGACGGCGGAGGACCGGGCGGCGCTCGCGCGCGACGGCTTCCTCGCCGAGCCATCGCCCTATTCCGACCAGCCGACGATCTACACGCGCAAGCTGATCGAGGACGGCGCGCGGGCCTCGGTCATGGGCGGGCCGATCGCGATCGACGTTCCGGTCCACGTGATCCAGGGAATGGAAGACCCCGACGTGCCGCACACCCACGCGCTGGAGCTCGTCTCGCTTCTGCCCTCGGCGGGGGTGACGCTGACCCTCGTCAAGGACGGCGACCACCGCCTGTCGCGGTCCGAAGACCTCAGCCGCATGGAGCAGGCGGCGCTGGCCCTCGCCCGCGAACGCCGCCCACCCGCCTCCTGAAGTCCGGATCCGGCCGCGCGGCAGCGCAGCGCGACCCCGTCCGTGACGTTTGCGCAACAAGCCGGCGACATGGCCCAGGATCCCCGCAAGACCCTGAAGTCGCAGGGACTTCGCGCTCTTAAAAACTTTTCCCGGCACCTCTTGCCACCCCGAAGACCCCGCCTATTTCGCCTCCGTTGTTTTTGGGTGATTGACAGCTTCTGGCACTGCACACACGATAGTCAGCGAGCGATGACGGGTCGCTCGCTCGACGGAGATCGTGATGATTTTTCGGCGCTTTCTCGGCGTGACGGTCGTACTTTGCCTCCATTCGGCGGCCGCCCTGGCTGCCGGCGCAGCCCTGCCCGGCGACGCGATGGTGGTGGGCGACCCCATCAAGCAGCCCTTCGGCCATAAGGCCTTCTGCGACCGCCAGCCCGAGGAATGCGGCCCCACCGCGGACGCCGTCGAGGCGCCGCCGGTGCTCGACGACGAGCTGATGGCCAAGGTCGCCAGGATCAACCTTGCGGTGAACGCCGAGATCCAGCCGGTGAGCGATCAGGCGCTCTACGGCCAGGAGGAATACTGGACCTTCCCGACCGACAACAAGGGCGACTGCGAGGACTACGCCCTCCTGAAGCGGGCCCGTCTCCATGCGGCCGGCATCCCCCTGTCGGACCTCCTCCTGACCGTGGTCAACAAGCTCGACGGCACGGGCCACGCCATCCTGACGCTGCGCACCGGGTCGGGCGACTTCGTGCTCGACAATCTCGACTGGCGCGTGCGCCGCTGGACCGAGGTGCCCTACCGCTTCGTCAAGCGGCAGTCGCCGACGAACGCCGGCGAATGGCTGGAGATCGAGAACGCGCCGGAGCCGCTGGTCTCCTCGGTCTCGCGCTGAAGGCCCACGCGACAGAGACCGCGACACGGTCTAAGAGCGGAGCTTGATGAACAAGCTCTTCTCCTTCCTGATCATCCTCGTGATGATCCTCCAGGTCATCCGCCCGATCGGCCTGCCGGGCCTCCGGCGCCGCGGCGACTTCTGGAAGCTCGCGATCGTGGCGATGGTCGTGTTCGGCCTCGACGTCCTCCTGCGCCCGCACTGAGTGCGCCGGTTCAGCCACCACCGACCGAATTTGATCCACACCGGCCGCTCGTGTAGGACACGCGCTTTGACGAGTCCGTCGGTCCCGTCCGTCGGCCCAGGCGCTGGAATTCCCATGGATCGCATTCGCATTCGCGGCGGCAACGCCCTCAACGGGACGATCCCGATCTCGGGCGCCAAGAACGCGGCGCTGCCGCTGATGATCGCCTCGCTTCTCACCGACGACACGCTGACGCTCGAGAATGTGCCGCATCTGGCCGACGTCGAACAGCTGATCCGCATCCTCGGCAACCACGGCGTCGACTACACCGTGTCGGGCAAGCGCCTGGCGACGCACGCCGCCTCCGGCCGGACCATCCACTTCACCGCGCGCACCATCGTCGACACGACCGCCCCTTACGAACTCGTCTCCAAGATGCGCGCGAGCTTCTGGGTGATCGGGCCCCTGCTCGCCCGCTGCCACAAGGCGCGCGTCTCGCTGCCGGGCGGCTGCGCCATCGGCACGCGGCCGGTCGATCTCTTCATCGAAGGCCTGCAGGCGCTCGGCGCCACGATCGACATCGACGCCGGCTACATCGTCGCCGAGGCCAAGGGCGGGCTCGTCGGCAACCGCTACACCTTCCCCAAGGTCTCGGTCGGCGCGACGCACGTCATGATGATGGCGGCCTCGCTCGCCAAGGGCCAGACGGTGATCGAGAACGCCGCGCGCGAGCCGGAGGTGGCCGATCTCGCCGCCTGCCTCAACGCGATGGGCGCCAAGATCTCGGGCGCCGGCACCTCGACCATCACGATCGACGGCGTCGCGGCGCTGTCGGGCGCGCGCCACCGCGTCCTGCCCGACCGCATCGAGACCGGCACCTATGCCATGGCGGTCGCGATGACCGGCGGCGACGTGACGCTGGAAGGCACGCATTCCGACCTCCTGCAGACCGCGCTGACGGCGCTCGGCGACGCGGGCGCCGAGATCACCGACACGCCGAACGGCCTGCGCGTGCGTCGCAACGGCGGCGGCATCCGGCCGGTCGACGTCGTGACCGACCCGTTCCCCGGCTTCCCGACCGATCTCCAGGCCCAGTTCATGGCGCTGATGACGCGCTCGGACGGCGTCTCGCACATCACCGAGACGATCTTCGAGAACCGCTTCATGCACGTGCAGGAACTGGCGCGACTGGGAGCCAAGATCTCGCTGTCCGGCCAGATGGCGCGCATCGAGGGCGTGCCGCGCCTCGTCGGCGCCCCGGTGATGGCGACCGACCTTCGCGCCTCCGTCAGCCTCGTGATCGCGGGCCTCGTCGCCGACGGCGAGACGGTCGTGAACCGCGTCTATCACCTCGACCGCGGCTTCGAGCGGCTGGAGGAGAAGCTCGGCGCCTGTGGAGCCGAGGTCGAGCGCATTTCGGGCTGACGACCGGCCTTCGCACGCCGGAACGCAGCCAAGGCTTGCTTTTTGCCGCGCGAAATCCGATCTAGGGCGCCAATTCAACCCATTGACGAGGCCGCCATGCCCGGTGGCCCCGATAAACTTGAGGGGAGGACGCAAGACGTCGTCCTGCCCCGCAACGAGGCCCGATACCCGCATGGCGAAAGAAGAAGTTCTCGAGTTCCCCGGCACGGTCACCGAACTGCTGCCCAACGCGACCTTCCGCATCAAGCTCGAGAACGACCACGAGATCATCGCCCACACGGCGGGCCGGATGCGCAAGAACCGCATCCGCGTGCTGACGGGCGACAAGGTTCTCGTCGAGATGACGCCCTACGACCTGACCAAGGGCCGCATCACCTACCGCTTCAAGTAAGACGCCGATGCCGGCCACGCCCCATAGCGCGCTGGTGCTCGCCTCCGGGTCGCCGCGCCGGCTCGAACTGCTGCAGCAGGTCGGCATCGAGCCGGCGCGCCTGCTTGCGACCGCGATCGACGAGACGCCGGAACGCTCCGAGCACCCGCGCTCGCTCGCCAAGCGCCTGTCGAAGGCGAAAGCCTTGAAGGCCTACGAGGCGATCGCCGCGCGCGGCGAGACGAAGGACACGTTCGTGCTTGGCGCCGACACCGTGGTGTCGCTCGGCCGGCAGGTGATTCCCAAGGCCGAGATCGCCGACGACGCCGTCACCAACCTGCGCATCCTGTCCGGCCGCTCGCACCGCGTCTTCACGGGCGTTTGCGTCGTCACGCCCGGCGGCAAGGCGCGCCAGCGCCTCGTCGAGACGCGCATCCGCTTCAAGCGCCTGTCGCGCGACGACATCGAGCGCTACGTCGAGAGCGGCGAGTGGCAGGGCAAGGCGGGCGGCTACGCCATCCAGGGCCTCGCCGGCGCCTTCGTGGTGCGCCTCGTCGGCTCCTATTCCAACGTCGTCGGCCTGCCGCTCTACGAGACGCTGTCTCTCCTCACGGGCGAGGGCTTCGTGGTGCCCCGGCCGGGCGCCGCCCCGCTGACCTGAGGGCGCCGTGCCATGAGCGCCGAGATCACGGGCCTGCGCGCGGCCCGCAAGTGCCCCGAATGCGGCCGCCCGTCCGACCGGGCGACCTTCCCGTTCTGCTCGCCGCGCTGCAAGGACGTCGATCTCCACCGCTGGCTGTCGGGCGCCTACGTCATTCCGGGTCCGGAGGACGAGAGCGTGTCGCCGGACGACGACGACTGCGGCTGAACACCAAGACCTTCTACGAAAAAGCCGGCGGACTGCATCGCAGCCGCCGGCTTTCTCATGTCGGAAAGGTCCGCTCCCCGATAAGGCGCGGACCTTCGGCCGGGTTACTGTGCGGGCGCCGGGGTCGTGGCGGGTCCGCCCTGCCCCGTGCCGGCGGGCAGCGCCGGATGGGCGGTATCCTCGACCGCGAACGGGATGTATTCGCCCGCCGGCGGATAGACCTGCACGAGGCCCTTCAGCACCATCTCGACGGCCACGAACAGGATCACGGCGAGGCCGACATAGGCGATCCAGCGGTGGCGGTTGAGAAGCTTGGCGATGAAGTTGGCAGCCAGCGCCATCAGCGCGATCGACAGGAGCAGGCCGAACGCCAGAAGCGTCCAGTGGTGGCCTTCCGCCGCGCCCGCCACCGCGATCACGTTGTCGAGCGACATGGAGACGTCTGCGAGGATGATCTGCGTCGTCGCCTGCGCCAGCGTCTTGCGCGGCTTGGCCGCGGCGCTGGCGAGATCGGCCGTCTCGTCGTGCTCGGGCGCGCGCAGCTCGGTCCACATCTTCCAGCAGACCCAGAGGAGAAGCAGACCCCCGGCCAGCAGCAGGCCGAAGATGCCGAGAAGCTGGGTCGCGACGACGGTGAAGGCGATGCGCAGGATCGTGGCGGCGGCGATGCCCCAGAAGATGGCCTTCTTGCGCTGCTCGGCCGGCAGCCCGGCCACGGCGAGGCCGATGACGATCGCGTTGTCGCCCGCCAGGACGACGTCCATGATGATGATCTGGCCGAGCGCCAGCCAGCCTTCGGGTGTGAGGAGTTCGAACATGGGGGCCTTTCCCGCCGCTCCAGCGGATGGGCAACCCATGCGAGACGAGACCTCTGGACGCGCGGCTGGCGATCAGTCGGCGGACGGGGCTCGCAGGCGACGGGTCGCGGATGGAGAAAATCGTCCGCCAGTCCGACATCGCAGCCGCAGGACGCGACTGCCAGAGGGGCCCGGCCTGGCGCTCCGGCCTTATCCGTCCTCACGCAAAGTTGCAAGATGCGTGATGGATGGCGGGCCGAGGTTGAACCGACGGGCGTGCGGGTCTAGGCCACCCGCCGACACGTCCACCCGGAGGACCGACACCATGACCACCACGACCCTGACCCAGCTCGGCGCCGACGCGCGCCCGGCCGCCAGCCCCGAAGAGGCCGTCCTCGAGACCGTGCCCTACACCCGGCGCGAGGGCCCGCCCGCGATCGTACGCTTCGCCTGCCCCGAATTCACCTCGCTCTGCCCGGTCACCGGCCAGCCGGACTTCGCCCATCTCGTGATCGACTACGCGCCCGACCAGCGCCTCGTCGAATCGAAGTCGCTGAAGCTCTTCCTCGTCACCTTCCGCAACCACGGCGCCTTCCACGAGGACTGCACGGTGATGGTCGCGCGGCGCATCATGGAGGCGACGCAGCCGCTCTGGCTGCGCATCGGCGGCTACTGGTATCCGCGCGGCGGCATTCCGATCGACGTGTTCTGGCAGACCGGTGCGCCGCCGGAGGGCGTGTTCCTGCCCGACCAGGGCGTGCCGCCCTATCGCGGCCGCGGCTGAGGCCTTCCCGGCGCCTTGCCAAGGCGGCGCAGCGAGGCCGCGTCGACGGGCGACGCCGGGGCGAACGATCCGTCGCCGTTGATCGCAGGCGCGCGCCCGTCTACACGCGGCGTGACAAGGACTTTCGGGGGAACGCCGCATGGAACTGGACACGATCGAGGACGCGATCGCCGCGATCGCCGCGGGCGAGCTCGTGGTGGTGGTGGACGACACCGACCGCGAGAACGAGGGCGACCTCATCATGGCGGCCGCGCGCGCGACGCCGGAGAAGATGGCCTTCATGATCCGCCACACGAGCGGCATCCTGTGCGTGCCGATGACGGGCGAGCGGGCGAACCGGCTGAACCTGCCGCCGATGGTCGCCAACAACCTCGACCCGATGCGCACCGCCTTCACCGTGTCGGTCGACTACCGCGTCGGCATGACGACGGGCATCGCGGCGGAAGAGCGCGCGGCGACCGCGCGGGCGCTGTCCAACGACAACGTGCCGGGATCGGAGTTCCTGCGCCCCGGCCACATGTTCCCGCTGATCGCGCGCGAGGGCGGCGTCCTCACCCGCTCCGGCCACACGGAAGCCGGCACGGACCTTGCCATGCTCGCCGGACTGCCGCCGGTCGGCGTCCTCGCCGAGGTCGTCAACGACGACGGCACGGTGAAGCGCCTGCCCGAGCTCATCCCCTTCGCGCGCGAGCACGGTCTCAAGATCATCTCGATCGAGGACCTCATCTCCTATCGCATCCGGCGCGAGAGCTTCGTGACCTGCGTGCGCGAGGAGGAGATGATGATCGGCGGCCTCAAGGGCCGGATCCGCGTCTACGAGACGCCGTTCGACGACATGCAGCACGTGGTCGCCCTGTTCGGCGACGTGCGCTACGCCGAGAAGGTGCCGACGCGCATCCATCGCGAGCAGCCGGTCAACGACCTCTTCGCCAAGGTGCGCGGGCGCCCGAGCTGGGTGGAGCTCGCCGTCGACAAGCTGAAGGACCGCGGCCAGGGCATCCTGATGCTCCTGCGCACGCCCGAGGTCGACCAGTTCGAGGCCGCGCCGACACCCGGCGAGCCGGTGACCGACGGCGAGCGCCACGGCAGCGCCAAGGTGCGCCGCCAGCGCTGGCGCGAGGTCGGCATCGGCGCGCAGATCCTGCGCGACATCGGCGTGCGCTCGATCTCGGTGCTCGCCACCCACGAGCGCGCCTATGTCGGGCTCACCGGGTTCGGCATCGAGGTCGCCGACACGATCCTCGTCGACGACTGACCGTTCAACGGGAGGGCCCTCGGCAGGAGGGCCCCTCGGGGCTTATCTGATGGGAAGCCGGCGGTCTTCTTGCGCCGGCGCCACCCGGAGCCCCGCCCATGAGCCTGCCCGACCCGTCCCCCAAGACGCCGCTGCGCATCGGCACGGTGTCGCTCGTGGTCCGCGACCTCGCCCGCATGGCCGACTTCTATCGCGAGGTGATCGGCCTTGCCGAGATCGGGCGGGATGGCGCGACCGTGCATCTCGGGGCGGGATCTCTCGCCTTCCTGGCGCTGACGGAGGATCGGTCGGCGTCCCTCTCGGGCCGCCGCTCGGCGGGCCTCTTCCACACCGCCTTCCTCCTGCCGGACCGCGCCTCGCTCGGCCGCTGGCTGCGCCATGCGGTGGACAGCCGCGCCCCGCTCCAGGGCGCCTCGGACCACGGCGTCAGCGAAGCGATCTATCTCGCCGATCCCGAGGGCAACGGCATCGAGGTCTATGCCGACCGGCCGAAAGCCGAATGGCCGCGCGCGGGCGGCGCGTTGCAGATGGTGTCGGATCCCCTCGACACGCAGGCGCTGCTGGCCGCCGACGCCGGCAGCGCCTTTGCCGGCGCGCCCGCCGGCACCACCGTTGGGCACGTCCACCTCCAGATCGGCGACGTCGCCGCGGCCGAGCGCTTCTACACGGCCGCCCTCGGTCTCGACGTCATGCAGCACGGCCCAAGCGCCACTTTCCTGTCGAGCGGCGGCTATCACCACCATGTCGCCGGCAACATCTGGAATAGCCGCGGCGCTCCTGCCCGCGATCCCGCCGCCACCGGCCTCAAGGGCTTCGAGCTCCTAGCCCGCGACGAGGCGGCGTTCGGGGCGGCCGAGGCCGCGATCCTTGCCTCCGGCGCGACGGCCGCGCGGCAGGGCGAGGCGATCCACCTGACCGATCCCGCCGGGGTCGGCATCATGCTGAAGCGGGGCTGAGATGCTGGTCGATGGCCGTTGGACGGAAAACTGGCAGCCGGTGCAGGGCACGGACGCCAAGGGCGGCTTCGTCCGCCAGACGTCGAGCTTTCGCCACTTCGTCACCCCGGACGGCGCGGCGGGGCCGACCGGCGACGGCGGGTTCCGGGCGGAGGCGGGCCGCTATCATCTCTATGTCGCGCTGATCTGCCCCTGGGCCTCGCGCACGCTGATCGCGCGGCGGCTGAAGGGGCTGGAGGACGTCGTGTCCGTCTCGGTGGTGCGTCCCGAACTCGGAGCCGAAGGCTGGCGCTTCGGCGCGGGCGAGGGCTCGACGGACGATCCCGTCAACGGCGCGCGCTTCGTCCACGAGCTCTACACCCGCGCCGATCCGCACGTGAACGGCCGCGCGACGGTGCCCGTCCTCTGGGACAAGCGGCGCGGCACGATCGTCAACAACGAGTCGGCCGACATCCTGCGGATGTTCGATTCCGGCTTCGGCGCGCTGGCGCGGGGCGACATCGACCTGCGACCCGCCGACCTCGAGCCGGAGATCGACGCCCTCAACGACTGGCTCTATCCGCGCCTCAACAACGGCGTCTACCGCGCCGGCTTCGCGACGACGCAAGAGGCCTACGAGGACGCCTACGCCGGCGTCTTCGAGGCGCTCGACGCGCTGGAGGACCGTCTCGCGACAGGCGGACCGTTCCTCTTCGGACGCCGGCTCACCGAGACCGACATCCGCCTCTTCGTCACGCTCGTCCGCTTCGACGCCGCCTATCACGGCCTCTTCAAGTGCAATCGCCAGCCGCTGTCGAGCTATCCCGCCCTCACCGCCCATACCAGGCGGATGCTGGACGTGCCCGGCGTGCGCGAGACCGTGTCGATCGACCACATCAAGCGCGGCTACTATTCGATCCGGGCGCTCAACCCGAACGGCATCGTGCCGCTCGGGCCGGACCTCGCGAGCCTCGGGCTCTGAAGCGTTTTCCGACCGGGCAGGATGGTCGGCGCGGGGCGAAAGCGCCCCGCCGCTTGGCGGGCGTCCGAAGGACGATGACGACCGTTCGGCCCAATCGGACAGCGCTTTAGGGCACGACGATCACGCGGATCTCGCCGGCGGGCGCTCGGGCCGAGATCGCCTCGGCGCCCTCCTGCAGCGTGACGCGGCGCGAGACGAGCGGGGCGACGTCGATGGCGCCCGCGGCCAGAAGCGCCGCGGCGCGCGCATGGGTGAAGGGGTTGACGAACGAGGTCAGGAACTGGACCTCGCGGAACAGGAGATCGAAGGGTTCGATCTCGACCTTTTCGCCCTGTGGCAGGACGCCGAGAAGGAGCACACGGCCCCCACGCGCGGCGAGGCGCGGCGCCTGCGCCACCGTCTCCGCGACACCCGCCGCCTCGACCACGAGGTCGGCGCCGCCCAGCAGGAGGCCGCCCTCGCCGGCGATCCGGTGCTCTGCGTCGGACTGCCCGGCATCCACGGTCTCGGTCGCGCCCAGCCGCTCGGCCAGCGCGCGCTTGTCCGCGCTGCGCGTCGCAAGGACGATCCGCGAGGCACCGGCGAGGCGCGCGAGCTGGACGACGAGGAGCCCGATCAGGCCGCCGCCGAGGACGACCACCGTTTCGCCGGGCTTCAGGGCCGCGACGTCCATCCCGTGGATGCAGCAGGCGAGCGGCTCCGTGAAGGCGCCGTGAACGGGATCGAACCCGTCCGGCAGGCGATGGGCCTGCGTCTCCGGCACGATGACGTGCGTGGCGAAGCCGCCGTCGCGGTGGATGCCGATCGCCTGGAGATTGCGGCAGAGATGCACGCGGCCGCGATGGCATTCGGGGCAGCGCCCGCAGGCGATGTTGGGATCGCCCGTCACCATCATGCCGGGGCCGAAACGCGTCACGCCGGGTCCGACGGCTTCCACCGTGCCGGCGAACTCGTGGCCGAGCGTCACCGGGGGGCGCGAGGGAAACTCGCCATGGAAGAGGTGGCGGTCGGTTCCGCAGATGCCGCAGGCCTCGACGCGCACGAGAAGGTCGCCCTCGCCCGGCACGGGCTTTGCGGTCTCGCGCACGGCGAGCTCGCCGACGCCCTCCAGACGGATCGCCTGCATGTCATGTCCTCCCGACGCTGAGCCACGCCGATCCCCCTCGGCTGCTTCGCACGCAATGCAAAGGATCGCTAGCCGGTGCGGGAAAGTCCAGACGCCGGATGCGCCGACACGGCGTTCGTTCGGGCGACAGGACGCCGGCTTTGGCTCACGCCTTCGCGCTAGCGCGGCGCCCGGCCTCCAGCCAGAGTTGCCGCTCGCGCTCGGCGTCACCGAGCGCCCGGTGCTCGGGCCTGGCGTCGCGCCCCATCCGTTCGATCTCGGCGAGGATCGCCCGCGCCTCCTCGTCCCGGTCCGGCCCGAGATGGCGGGCGACGAGGTCGGCCCGCGCCTCCTCCGTGTCCTTCAGCCGGAGCGCATGACGCGGCTGCCCGCCGCCGCGCAGGAGCACGCTCAGCCACTTCCCATCCCATGACGGGGCGCTGGCATAGAGCGAGTGGGCCCCGAGGACCTCCAGCATCCGCTGCGCCAGCGCATCGGCCGCCATGCCCTCGCGCTCCAGCCGTTGGCGCGACAGGCCATGGATGCCCTCGGCCTCGGCCTCCCAGTCGGTCCAGTCCGGCTGGGGGCGGATGAGGTGGCTCTCCCCTTCGCCGGTCTCGAAGACCCAGGCGACCTCGACGGGAAAGCTCTTTCGGTTGAGGGACGAGGCCTCGAAGTCGAGAAAGACGATCATCACCCCTCAACGACGAGGCCGGCGGATCGCTCCGCCGGCCTCGTCTCGAAATGCGAAGCGATCAGCCCGCGTAGGCCTTCACGTCCTGGCGCTGCTCGCCGAGGCCCTCGATGCCGAGGCGCATGACGTTGCCGGGCTTCAGCCAGACGGGCTCCGGCTTGATGCCCATGCCGACGCCCGGCGGTGTGCCGGTGGTGATGATGTCGCCCGGCTGCAGGCTCATGAACTGCGAGATGTAGTGGACGAGGTGGGCGACGCCGAAGACCATCGTCTTCGTCGAGCCGTCCTGGTAGCGGTGGCCGTCGACCTCGAGCCACATCGAGAGCGCCTGCGGGTCGGCGACCTCGTCGCGCGTCACCAGCCAGGGGCCGATCGGTCCGAACGTGTCGGCCGACTTGCCCTTGACCCACTGGCCGCCGCGCTCGGTCTGGAAGTGGCGCTCGGAGATGTCGTTGACGACGCAGTAGCCGGCGACGTGGTCGAGCGCGTCGGCTTCCGAGACGTAACGCGCCTCGGTGCCGATCACGACGCCGAGCTCGACCTCCCAGTCCGGCTTGATCGAGCCCTTGGGGATCACGACGTCGTCGTTCGGGCCGACGATGGCGCTCGTCGCCTTCATGAAGAGGACGGGCTCGGAGGGCACCGCCATGCCGCTCTCGGCCGCGTGGTCGGCGTAGTTCAGGCCGACGCAGATGAACTTGCCGACGCGGCCGACACAGGGGGCGATACGCTCGTCCCCTTCGATCGTCGGCAGCGAGCCGAGATCGGCGGCGCGAATCTTGGCGAGGCTCTCGTCCGACAGGGCCTCGCCGGCGATGTCGTCGACGAGGCTCGACAGGTCGCGCAGGGTTCCGTCCTCGAGGCGGATGGCCGGGCGTTCGTGGCCCTTCTGGCCGACGCGAAGAAGCTTCATGGGTGGTGTCCCCTCAATAGGTGGCTCGGCCGCCCGACAGGTCGAAGACCGAGGCGGTGGTGAAGGAATTGTCCTTGGAGACGAGCCAGGCCACCATCGCGGCGGCCTCCTCGACCTCCAGGAACCGGCCGCGCGGAATGCGCACCAGCATATAGTCGATGAACTCGGGCGTCAGCGTCTCAAGGATGCGGGTGCGCGCGGTCGCGGGGGTGATCGCGTTGACGGCGATGTCGTGCTTGGCCAGTTCCTTGCCAAGCGACTTCGTCAGGCCGATGACGCCGGCTTTCGCCGCGGAATAGGCGGACAGGTTCGGGTTGCCCTCCTTGCCGGCGATCGAGGCGATGTTGACGATGCGCCCGTAGTTGCGCGCCTTCATGCCTGGCACCACGGTGCGGTTGACGTAGAAGGTGCCGTTCAGGTTGATCTCGACGACGCGGCGCCACTCGTCCGGGTCGTATTCGTCGAGCGTCGCGTTCTTGCCGGCGATGCCGGCCGAGTTGACGAGGATCGAGACCGGGCCGACCCCCGCCTCCACGGCGGCATGGGCACGGCCGAGGGCCGCAAGATCGGTGATGTCGACGGTCTGCGACGACGCGGCCTCCCCCAGCGCCGCCACCGCGTCGCGCAGGAGTTCGACGTTGGTGTCCCAGAGACTGACGCGAGCGCCGGACGCGACGAGACGCTGCGCCACGGCAAAGCCGATGCCCTGCGCGCCGCCGGTGACGACGGCGACCTGGCCTTCAAGATCGATGCGGTTCATGCTTCCCCTCCCAAGGACGCCCTCCCCCTTGTTTAACGTTACATGAAACCGCTCGCAAGTCGGCCTCACCCCGTCTCTCCGGGGAGAAAGGCGACGGGGAGGCAAAGGTCCTGCGTCTCGAAACGCCCGGTTTGCAAACGTTTCAGCATCGCCTCGCCCGCCCGCTCTCCAAGTTCGTAAGCGGGCGAGGCCAGGGTCGTCAGGCGCGGGCGCGCATGCCGGTGGGCGGGGAAGTCGTTGAAGCCGACGACGCGCACGGCGCTCGGCACCGCGACGCCCCGGTCGAGAAGATGGAGGAGCGCCGCCGAGGCGATCTGGTCGTTGGCGCCCCAGACCGCGCCGGGCAGACCGTGTTCGGCGATCCAGAGGCGCAGGGCCTCCTGGACGGCGGAGAAGTCGTCGTGGTCGACGCGCAGGACGTCGGCGGGCTCCGCGCCCAGCCCTTGGCCGAGACCGGCGAGCCGGTTCTCGATCGCCGGCCAGCTCTGGCGCGGCAGCATCGCAAGGACGCGGGTCACGCCAAGACGGGCGAGATGGGCGCCGACCCGGCGGCCGCCCCCTTCGTCGTCCTGGCGCACGAGGCAGAGATCGCGCCCCTCGGTCTCCACCACCTCCTGGAAGAGCACCACCGGCTGGCCGAGGTCGCTGAGGCGCCGCACGATATCGTGGCGCGCCGCGCGCCCGCCCGACACCATGGCGCAGAGGCCGCCGACATCGTAGGTCCGCATCAGGCTGGAGGCGGCGAGCTGGTCGGGATGGAGCCCGGAAAGCGTCAGCGTCCAGTCCGCGCGGTTCAGGACGTTGGCAAGACCGGCCACGAGCTGGGCGGTAAAGAAGTTGGCGAGGAAGGCCGGCGATTCGTCGACGATCACCATGCCGATCGAACGCGGCCCCTGCCCCCGCAGGTTGCGCGCGCTGGACTGGCGGCGGTAGCCGAGGCGCGCGATCGCGTCCTCGACCCGCGCACGGGCCGCCGCACCCACGAACTGCGTCTTGTTGTTGATGACGTTGGACACGGTCATCGCCGAGACGCCCGCCTCGCGCGCGACGTCCTTGATCGTCGCCCGACTTTGCCTGTCGGCGTTCATGCGTGATCCGCGTCTCCGGTGCCGGGCGCACAGCGCCTCCCGGCCCCCCGTCATAGCGAGGCGGGGGTGCCCCCGCCAAGCCCGGCGGTCGTCAGGTCGGATTTTCGGGCGGCGTCGTCGTGCCGGGCGCCATCTCGGTTCCGAACAGGCCGAACCCGTCGGACCAGAGCCCGATCAGAAACAGGGCCACGAGAATGGCCGCGACGATCAGCACCGTCGCCTGCGATTTCGTCCGCCTCTCCTCGCGCATGCCCACACTCCGTCGTTGCTCACCGAAGGCGAACGGTCTCGGCAAAACGCGGTTTCCGGCAAAATCCTCAGCCGGGATCAGGTCGCGGCGTCCGCGTCCACCTCGCGCGGGGCACGGCGGCCGAAGAGGAGCGCCAGGATCCAGCCGGCCGACATGACGAGGACGATGGTCGGCGCCGGCGCGCTGTCGAGGAACACCGACAGCCAGATGCCGAGCGTCGAGGCGAGGAGCGCGAAGGCGGCGGCCACCACCAGCATCCGGCCGAAGGAGCGGACGAGGAGGAAGGCCGTCGCGCCCGGGGCAATCAGGAGCGCCACGACAAGGATGATGCCGACCGCCTGCATGGAGGCGACGATCGCGGCCGACAGGGCGGCAAGCAGCCCGTAGTGCAGGACGCGGACGGGCAGGCCCGAGACGCGCGCCTGCACCGCGTCGAAGCTGTGCAGAAGCAGGCTGCGCCAGGACAGCACAACGAACAGGAGAACCGGCACGACGATCGCGGCGATCTCGACGAGATCGCCCGGCGCGAGGCCGAGGAGATCGCCGAACAGGATATGGTCGAGATGCAGCGCCGAGCGCACCTTGGCATGGAGGATGATGCCGAGCGCGAACATGCCGGCGAAGGCGACGCCCATGGCGGTGTCCTGCGCGATGCGGCTGTTGTTCTTCAGGAAGCCCGAGCCGGCGGCGCAGAAGAGGCCGGCCGCGAAGGCGCCGAGCGCCAGCGGCAGGCCGGCGGCATAGGCGAGGACGATGCCGGGCAGGACGGCGTGGGACACCGCGTCGCCCATCAGCGACCAGCCCTTCAGCACCAGGAAGCAGGACAGGAGCGCGCAGGGCACCGCGATCAGCGCGCCGGCCAGAAAGGCGTATTGCAGGAAGTCGATCTGGAAGGGGAAGAGGAGGTCGGCGGCGCTCATGGCAGCGCCTCCCGAACCTCGGCCCTCGCCCGGCGGCGCGCGGCGAAGATTCCGTGCTTGGGCGCGAAGACGAAGGCGAGAAGGAAGAGCGCGGTCTGGAGCACCACGATGACGCCGCCCGTCGCCCCGTCGAGGAAGTAGCTGGCATAGGCGCCGACGCCGCTCGTCAGCGCCCCGATCGCGACGGACAGCGCGATCATCCGCCCGAACCGGTCGGTCAGGAGATAGGCCGTCGCGCCCGGCGTCACCACGGCGGCGACGACGAGAAAGGCGCCGACGGTCTGCATCGCCGCGACGGCGCATGCGCTGAGAAGCGTGAAGAACAGGGCGCGCCAGAGCGTCGGGTCGAGGCCGATCGTGCGGGCGTGGTTCTCGTCGAAGAACACGGCCATCAGCGTGCGCCAGGTGAGGAGCAGGATCACGAGCGTCACGCCCGAGATGAGGACGAGCTGCAGCGTGTCCGACGGCGTGACGGCGAGGATGTTGCCGAGCACGATCGACTGGATGTCGATCGGCACCGGCGAGATCGAGACCATGAAGAGGCCGAGGCCGAAGAAGGCGGTGAAGATCAGGCCGATCACAACGTCCTCCTTCAGCCGCGAGACGCGCGAGATGAGAAGGATCGCGCCGGCCGCCAGCCCGCCCGACAGGAAGGCGCCGATCGAGAAGGGCAGGCCCAGCATGTAGGCGCCCGCGACGCCCGGCACGATCGAGTGCGACAGCGCATCGCCGATCAGCGACCAGCCCTTGAGGACCACGAAGGCCGACAGGAAGGCGCAGACGCCGCCGACCAGCATCGAGACCCAGATGGCGTTGAACATGTAGTCGTAGGTGAAGGGCTCGAGGAGCGCTGTGCTCACGCGACGGCCTCCACGGGCTCGCGGCCAGCGGGACGCGGCGCAGGCATCGCGCCGAACAGCCCGCCGCGCAGCGTGCCCCCGAAAGCCCGTTCGAGATGGGCGGGCACGAAGACGTCGGCGGTCGGCCCGGCCGCGAGCACCGTCCGGTTGACGAGGATCGCACGGTCGCAGAAGTCGGGCACGGCGGCGAGGTTGTGGGTCGAGACCAGCATCGCCGCGCCTTCGCGGCGGAGGTCCTTCAGAAGCGCGATGATCGCCTCTTCGGTGCGCAGGTCGACGCCGGTGAAGGGCTCGTCGAGGAGGATCACCTCGGCACCTTGCGCCAGCGCCCGCGCGAGAAAGACGCGCTTCTTCTGGCCGCCCGAGAGTTCGCCAATCTGGCGGGCGCGGAAGTCCGCCATGCCGACGCGGGCGAGCGCCGCGGCCACCGCCTGATGATCGGCCGGCTTCGGGCGCCGAAGCCAGCCCATGTGGCCGTAGCGGCCCATCATCACGACGTCCTCGACGAGAACCGGGAAGTTCCAGTCGATCTCCTCGCTCTGCGGCACGTAGGCGACGCGGTTCCCCTTCAGCGCGTGGCCGACAGGCGCGCCGAGGATCGACACGCGGCCCGCCGACTGCGGCACGAGGCCGAGCACGGACTTGAACAGCGTCGACTTGCCGCCGCCGTTGACGCCGACGAGCGCCGTGATCGAGCCGCGCGGGACCGAGAAGCTCGCCTCGCGCAGGGCGACATGGCCGCTGCGGTAGACGACGGTGAGGCCGGACGCCTCGATGCCGAGAGCCGCGCTCACGAGGAGAAGCCCGCGGCGATCGTCTGCGTCGTCACGCGCAGGAGGTCGATATAGGTCGGCACCGGTCCGCCCTCGGCGCTGAGGCTGTCGACATAGAGGACGCCGCCGTAGCGCGCCCCGGTCTCGCGCGCGACCTGGTTCGCGGGATCGGGCGAGACGGTGCTTTCGGAGAAGACGACCGGGATCTTCTCGGCCGTTACCGTGTCGACCACGCGGCGCACCTGCTGGGGCGTGCCTTGCGAATCGGCATTGATCGGCCAGAGGTAGAGCTCGCGCAGACCGAAGTCGCGGGCGAGGTAGGAGAACGCGCCCTCGCTGGTCACGAGCCAGCGGTGGCCCTCGGGCAGCGCGGCGAGCGAGGTGCGCAGGCCCTCGACGCTCGCCGAGATCTCGCCCTTGTAGCGCTCGGCATTGGCGGCGTAGGTCACGGCGTTGGCGGGGTCCTCGGCGGACAGCGCGTCGCGGATGTTGTCGACATAGGTCAGCGCCAGCGTCGGCGACATCCAGGCATGCGGGTTGGGCTTGCCCTGATAGGGTCCCTCCCCGATCAGGATCGGCTCGATGCCGTCCGTGAGAACGGCCGAGGGCTTGTCCCCCAGCCGCGAGAAGAAGCGCTCGAACCAGAGTTCCAGCCCCAGCCCGTTCCAGAGGACGAGATCGGCGTCGCGCACCGAGAGGATGTCGCGCGGGGTCGGCTGGTAGTTGTGGATCTCGGCACCGGGCTTGGTGATCGAGACCACCTCGGCGCGATCGCCCGCGACGTTGCGCGTCATGTCGGCCAGCACCGTGAAGGTCGTGGCGACCTTCAGCTTCTCGGCGGCGAAGGCGGGCGCGGCAGCCAGCACGGCGGCGAACGCGAGGGGGAGAACAGAGAAATGTCGCCGGCTCAGGTTCACGCAGGGCTCCTAATGAATCTCGCACGGAGATTATGCAAATGCGAATGGTTTGCAAGTAGGACCGTTCCGATGGGGGTGCTGACGTTTTGGTGAGGGGGAAACGACCCGGCGCCGCGATCGCTCGGCCGCAACACGCCGGAGCCTCGATGTGCGGCCCCGCCGCGCCGGAACGCCTGGAACTCTCCGACCGACCCGTCGACAGCGCCGCGGGCGGGTCGCTGCCGCCGGCCTGGGACCCCGACGGGACACCGCACGGCCCCTCTCCTGACGCCGCTTGGAAGCCCCGTTCGATCGCGGACGGACCCGAGAGGATGCCCGGCGACCGGACAGCCGCATCCTTCCCCGGGAGCGTTCGAGCCATAGCTTTGCGATGGCCACGCGGGTGAGGACACCCGCGGGACGTCGGGCGTGGCGGGGCGGCCTGTTCGAGGCGCCCGGCCGGCGCTAGAGTGGAAGACGTGCGGCCGGCCCTCGCCGCACGCGAAGAAGGACGGCACCCATGCAACCGCTGCGGATCGCTCTCGGCCTTCTGGCGCTCGTCACCGTGTTCTTCATGGCGGTGCCGGCCGAGACCACGCTGTTTTCCGGGCGCCGCGACATCGCCGAGCCGGCGACGATCGTGGAGAGCGCCGAGGCCGCGTCCGAACCGGCCGCAGCGGTGCCGGCGGCGCCCGCCTCTACGCCGGCCGTGCGGGCGATCGACGCCGCACCGATCGATCCAAGCGGCCTCACGCGCCTGCCTGCCGTGGCGAGCGGCGCGGCGACGCCGCCCTCGCCCGGCGAAACGGCCGCGGTGGAAGAGACGCCGGCGGCCATGGCCGCGACACCGGCTCCCGAGGTCGCCGCCGCAGCACCGGCCGCACCAGACGGCCCCTTCTATCGCCTGTTCCCGCGGCCGATCGCGGTGGACGCGCGCACCCTGAAGACCGGCGAGGTCACGCTTCTGGTCGAGGACGTCGAGCCGGTGGCCGGCGACGCGCGATGCGCCGACGGGGCGCAGGCCTGGCCCTGCGCGACGCGGGCCCGCACCGCTCTCCGTGGCTGGATCCGCGGCCGCTCTTTGATGTGCGCGGTGACGCCGGACCAGCGCGAGGCGCGCGAGATCAGCGCGCCCTGCCTTCTCGGCGAGGCCGACGTCGGCGACTGGGTGGTGCGCAACGGCTGGGCGCTCGCCACGCCCGGCGGCCGCTACGAGGCGGCCGAGCGCGAGGCGCGCGACGCGCGTCGCGGCGTCTGGGCCTACGGCCTGTCGGAGACGCGCACGGCCGCTGGGTCAGGCGGCTGAGGCGAGGCGTCCGGCCAGGGCGTCGGCGATCAGCCGCCGCGTCTCGTCGATGCCGTAGAGCGCCACGAAGGAGCCGAAGCGCGGGCCGCGCTCCTGCCCGATCAGGATCTGGTAGAGCGCCGAGAACCATTCGAGCGAGACGCCGGGGCCGCCGTCCGGGCCCTTCTTCTTCTCGTCCTGGTATCGCGGGATCGGGCGCGCGGCGTCGAGCACCGCGTCCTGGATCGCCGCGGCGTCAGCGCCTTCGGGCAGCGCCGCAAGCCGCCGGTCGAGATCCTCCAGCGCCGCGCGCTCCACCTCGTCGGGCGCCCGGAAGCGCTTGGTCGGGCGCACGAAGTCCTCGAAGTAGCGCAGCGCGTAAGTCACGAGGCGGTCGAGCTCGGGATCGGTCTCGGCCGTCACGCCCGGCGCATAGCGCGAGATGAAGCCCCAGAGCGTCTTCGGATCGGAGGCGTTGGAGGCCGAGACGAGGTTGAGGAGCAGCGCGAACGAGACCGGAATGCCCTTCACCGGCGGCTCGCCGCCATGGATGTGGAAGGTCGGGTTCTGCAGGCGCGACTTCGTGTCCTGCCGCTCGAAGGCGCTGGCGAAGGCGTAGTAGTCCTCGACCGCCTTCGGGATCACGTCGAAATGGAGGCGCTTGGCCGCGCGCGGCTTGTTGAACATGTAAAGGCCGAGGCTTTCCGGCGACGCGTAGGTCAGCCATTCCTCGATCGACAGGCCATTGCCCTTGGACTTCGAGATCTTGGCGCCCTCGGCATCGAGGAAGAGCTCGTAGACGAAATGCTCGGGCGCCTCGCCGCCGAGGATCTCGCAGATCCGGTCGTAGACCACGGCGTTGGTCTGGTGGTCCTTGCCGAACATCTCGAAGTCGACCCCGAGCGCCGCCCAGCGCATGCCGAAGTCCGGCTTCCACTGGAGCTTCACCTGCCCGCCGGTGACGGGAAGCGTCGTCTCCGTGCCGTCCTCGTCGAGGAAGGTGATCGTGCCGGCCTTCGCGTCGACATGGCGCATCGGCACGTAGAGGACGCGGCCGGTGGTGGGCGAGATCGGCAGGAACGGGCTGTAGGTCGTCTGGCGCTCGGGCCCAAGCGTCGGCAGCATCACGCCCATGATGTCGTCGTAGCGCTCGGCCGCGCGCAGGAGCACCGCGTCGAAGCGGCCGGAGCGGTAGTAGTCGGTCGCGCTCGCGAACTCGTAGTCGAAGCCGAACGTGTCGAGGAAGCGCCGCAGCATCGCGTTGTTGTGGCCGGCGAACGTCGCCTCCGGACCGCCGAACGGGTTCGGCACGTCGGACAGCGGGCGCTGCAGGTAGGGCTCGAGCGCCGCCCGGTCCGGCACGCTGTCGGGGATCTTGCGCATCCCGTCGAGATCGTCGGAAAAGCAGATCAGCCGCGTCGGGATCTCGTCGTTCGTCAGGATGCGGAAGGCGTTGCGCACCATGGTCGTGCGCGCGACCTCGCCGAAGGTGCCGATATGGGGCAGGCCCGACGGGCCGTAGCCGGTCTCGAACAGCGCCTCGCGCTTGCCGGTGCGCTGGAGGCGCGCGACGATCTTGCGCGCTTCCTCGAAGGGCCAAGCCTGCGAGGTCTGTGCGGCCTCGAGGATGTCCGGCATGCTGCGGCCGGCCGCTTCGCTCTCGTCGCCCATGGTGGATCGCCCTTTCCTGCCGCCAGCCTCCGGCGCACGGGACAGCGCGGGGCTCGCATCGACAAGCCCCGTCTATGGTTTTTGCGCGTGCCCCCGTCAACGGCGGGCGGCGGCTCAGAAGGCGCTGACGGGAAAATAGCGCAGGAGAAGCTCCGACATGCGCCCGTTCGCGACGATCCGGCCGACCGCATAGTCGAGGGCCGAGCGCAGGTCCTCGTCCTCGGGTTTCACCGCGATGGCGAGCCCTTCGCCGAGGAAATGGTCGGAAAGATACGGACCGCCGGCAAAGGCGCAGCAGTCGGCGGCGGCCTCGCTCGACAACCAGAAGGACAGCCCGACCCCGTCGCCGAAGACCGCGCGCACGCGCTCCGCGCGCAGCGCCTCTAGCGCCGCCTCGCGCGTCGGCAGCGCGACCGGTGTCGCCCGCGGGAAGAACGCCTTCAGCATCGCCTCGTGGGCGCTGCCCGCGACGACGCCGATCGGGACGCCGGAGAGGCCAGCGTCGAGCTCGCTGTCGAGCGGCCGCCCGTTCAGCGCCACGAAGCGGGCGGGATAGCGGAAGAAGGGGTGGGTGAAGGCGAAGCGCGCCCGGTTGTCGGCGTCGAGCGCAAGCCCCGCGATCACCGCCTCGCCGTCGCCCGCCGCCAGCGCGTCGCCCAGCTCGGCAAAGGGGCGGGCCTCGATCTGGCACCGCGCGGCGAGGTCGAGTTCCTCGCAGATCATGCGGGCGAGATCGACGTGGAAGCCGGCGAGGCGCCCGCGCTGGTCGAGAAAGTTGAAGGGCGCAAAATCCACCGAGGTGAGGAACCGGATGCGCGCCCGGCCCGCCAGGTCCGGTTCGGCGAAGCGCTGGCCCTGGTCCCAGAAATTCGGGGTCGGCACGACGGCGCGCTCCATGGGGGACGTCGAGGCCGGGGCGGCGGGCGTGGCCTGCGGCTGCGCAGCCAGCGGAACAACCCAGAGCTGTGCGACCAGCACGCTGATGGCGAGGAATGCACGCAAGGGTTTCTTCTCCGGCGCCGATTTCAAACCCAAGATGTGGCCGATCCTCGCAAGGGGACTCGCGTTCGAGGGCTGGTCTGTTGCGTGTATCGGAATATGCCCTCGCGGACGAGGACGCCAGCGACCTCGGCCGGGTTTCCGCGCCGGCGCTGGCCGAGGACGGTCTCGCCTTCGTCGGTGCCGGGCTGCCCGCCCTTGCGGCCCCGGTCATCGAAGCCCTGGCCCACCTTCGCCTCGATGCCGAGCGCTTCGATGCCGCCTGCCGGCTGGCCGAGCGGAACGGGTCCAGCGCCGACGAGGAGCTGATCGCAGCCGGTCTCGTGGACGAGGCGACGCTGGCGAGGACCCTGGCCGGGGTCCTCGGCCTCCGCTTCGAGCCGATCCGCGACGACGCTTCGCTGCTTCGCGATGCTCGCGGCGCGTTCGACGCGTCGGAGCGTCACGCCAAGACATGCGATACCGCGATGCGGCCCCGGCTCTACCTCGCCCCCCGGCTCGACCGGCTGGAGGGCCTTGCCGAGCGTCTCGCGCGGGCGCCCGAACTCGCCGCGACGCTGCGCATCGCGACCTTGTCCGACATCGCCGCCAAGCGCTCCGCGGCGAGCGCCGCGGAGCGCTCGACGCGCGCGCGTCTCAGCCTGGCCGCCGACCACAACCGCTGGTCGGCCCGCGACGTGCTGACGCCCGCGCAGGCGGCCGTCGCGGTGCTCGTTCTGGTGGCGCTGGCCCATGCCTGGTTCGCGGCGCCCCGGCACTTCTGGTTCGCGGCCCATGCGACGGCGAGCCTCTGCGCCCTGTCCTTCACCCTCTTCCGCCTGCGCGTCCTCGTCGGCACGGCGCGCGCCGCCAGGCCCCGCCGGGCTCCGCCGCCCGCCCGGCGGGCCGAGGGACCCGCGCCCATCTATTCCGTTCTCGTCGCCCTCCACCGCGAAGCGGCGATGGCCGAGCCGCTGGCCGCGCTCGACTGGCCGCGCTCGCGGCTCGAGGTCTTCTTCGTCTGCGAGGCGAACGATCCCGAGACGATCATGGCGGTGGAACAGGCGATCGCCGGCGAGCCGAACTTCTCCGTCATCGCGACGCCGCGCACGAACCCCACCACCAAGCCGAAGGCCCTGAACTTCGCCCTGCCGCTGACGCGCGGCGACTACGTCGTCCTTTTCGACGCCGAGGACCGGCCCGATCCCGGCCAGCTGCGCGCCGCGCACGCCGCGTTCGAGGCGGCCCCGGCCTCGCTCGCCTGCGTCCAGGCGCCGCTCGTCATCCGCAACGCCGCCAACGGCTGGCTCGAAACCCTCTTCGCGCTGGAATACGCCGTCCTCTTCCGGGCGATCCTGCCGTGGCTGGCGCGCCACGGCCTGCCGCTGTCGCTCGGCGGCACCTCGAACCACTTCCGCCGCGCGGCGCTGGTCGAGGCCGGTGGCTGGGACAGCCACAACGTCGCCGAGGACGCCGATCTCGGCATCCGCCTGTCACGCCTCGGCTACCGGATCGGCACCATCGCCTCGCCGACCTCCGAGATCGCGCCCTCGCGCTTCCTCGACTGGCGCAACCAGCGCACGCGCTGGATCAAGGGCTGGTGCCAGACGTGGCTCGTGCACATGCGCGATCCCGGGCTCGCCTGCCGCCAGCTTGGGCCCCGCGCCTTCCTGACCTTCCAGATCCTGTTCGGCGGCATGATCGCGGCGAGCCTCATGCACGTGATGTTCGCGGGGCATCTGCTGACGGCCGCGTACGCGTATCTCGTGCGGGGCGAGGTCTACATGTCGGCCGGGGTCCTCGCGGCGGTCGACGCCGTCAACATCGCGCTGGCCTATGCGGTGTTCATCCTGACCGCTCGGCTCGTCGCCAGCCCGAGCGAGCGTCCGCTGCTCGGGCGGCTCTGGTCCCTGTGGTTCTACTGGCTGATCGTCAGCCTCGCGGGCCTGCGCGCGATCGGCCAGCTCTTCCATTCCCCCCACATGTGGGAAAAGACCCCGCACCGGGAACCGGCCTCGGGGTCCTGAACCGCCGGCACACCGGCCAGCCCTTGGATCAGGCGCGCGGCGCCTCGCCGTCGATCACGTCGGCATGGGGCCGGTCGTCGCCGCGCGCGACCTCCTCGTGCCAGACGCCGCTGCCGTCCTGGTACTGGATGCCCGCGGTCTCGCCGGCGAGCTCCTGCCGCAACGAGGCATCGCGCGCGGCGGCCAGTGCCCGGTCGTGCGTCGGGAAGGTCTCGGAAAACACTTCCCCGACCTTGTAGGCCCATCCGCCGTCGTGTTCGACGATCTTGTAGTGGATGTCGGACATCGGTCTCCTCCATGCAGTGTCGACTCACACGCAGAACGCCGGTTCACGCGTGGCGTTCCGGAAAACGGCCCGGATTTCCGCCGGTCCCCGCCCGGGCCGACACGGCCAGGCGTTGCAGGATTGCCACCAAGTTGCAATCCGAATTGCCCCATGCAATTTTCGGTTGCATTGCCTTTGCGAGTCGTCCTTATCTGCGATTGCAACCTAAAGTAGGTTCATCAATCGCAACGGCGCTCTCCCTGCGTGTGGAGAGCCGCGCATCGTGGGGGCGTCATGCCGCTTGGAATTATTGTTGACGGAGTCGAGGGCGTCGTCGGTGATGTCGTTGAGCTGATCTCGATCGACCCGGACGCCACTGTCGAAATCACCGGCCTCGAGCTGGATGGCGACATCCTGAATCTTGATATCGACTCTGCCGATATCGCTGGCCTCGTGGAGGTCGATGCCGGCGTTCGTCTGACGCTCAACAACGGCCTCCAGATTCTTCTGGCCGATGTCGACCTCAACGCGCTGAATGGCCTCCTGCAGCTTGACGGCCAGCTGGTTCTGCTGCCGGTCGACGGCCTTGCGGAAGGCGACGAAGACGACAACCTCATCGTCGGCACCGACGGCAACGACACGCTGAACGGCGGCGAAGGCAACGACACGATCCTCGGCCTCGGCGGCGACGACGTCATCGAAGGCAACCAGGGCGACGACACGATCGACGCGGGTGACGGCGACAACACCGTCTACGGCGGCCAGGGCAACGACACGATCGACGCCGGTGACGGGGACGACCTGCTCCTCGGCAACCAGGGCAACGACGAGATCAACGCTGGCGACGGCGAAAACACCGTCTATGGCGGCGACGGCAACGACTTCATCACCGCCGGTGGCGAGGACTCCAACGGCGCCAACCTGATCTACGGCGGCGCCAATGACGCCAAGACCTTCGGCAACGCCGTCGCCGTTCTCCTCGGCGAAGGCGAAGAGGGCGCGGAACTCACCGATGGCCTCGACGTGATCCTCGTCGAATCGGACGGCGACAACACGATCTACGGCGGCGAGGGCGCAGCGGACGCCGAGGACGGCAGCGACGTGATCTACGTCGACGGCGACGGCGACAACCTGATCTACGGCAACGGCGGCAGCGACCTCATCGCAGTGCTGGGCACCGGCAACAACACGATCTACGGCGGCCTCGGCGCCGACGTGATCCTGGCCGGTACGCTCGACGGGATCGCCGGCGACGGCAGTAACCTTTTGGTCGGCGGCGAGAACTCCGCGGACAGCTACACCGACATCCTGCCGGAAGAGTTCACCGGCGAGTTCGACTTCCAGAACCGTGACTTCATCGAGGAAGTCCTCGAGCGCACGGACCCGCTCGCGGGCGTCGACGTGATCGCCGTCCGCTCCGATGGCGACAACACGATCTACGGCGGCACGAGCGCCAGCGACACGACCGATGGCGGCGACATCATCGCCGTGTTCGGCAATGGCGACAATCTCGTCACCGGCAATGCCGGCGAGGACCTGATCGTCATCCAGGGCACGGGCAGCAACACCGTTTACGGTGGTGCCGACAACGACACGATCCTCATCAACACCGGCTTCGGCATCACGCCGATCCCGACGAGCAACACGGCCGCCCTTGCAGCCGTCGCGGCAGGCGACCTCTCCAACGAGACGTTCGTCGCCGGTGGTGCCGGTGATGACGATATCTCCGCGTCGGTCGAGGGCGATATCCTGGTCTACGGCGGCTCTTCCGAGGTCGACGAGACTGACGGCGACGACGACATCTTCGTCAGCGCCGGCCGCAACGCCGTCGTCTTCGCCAATGGCGGTGACGACGACGTCGAGGTCTACGCCCAGCGTGCGACCGTCTATGCGGGCCTTGGCAACGACAGCGTCTATGTTTCCTTCGATACCGACGCTCTGGTTGTCGGCGGTGACGGCGAGGACATCATCGAGGTGTTCGGCAACGGCGACGCCACCGTCTACGGCGGCGGCGCGGACGTCGATCCGGAAAACAGCGCTGACGAAATTTCGGTCGGTGTGGACGGCAATGCCCTGATCTTCGGCAACGGCGGTGACGACTACATCGAGTGGGAGTCCGACGAAGCGACCGTTTACGGCGGTGACGGCAACGACACGATCTACGGCGGCTATGTCTTTGGTGAGGGTGGAAATCTCACCGGCCAGTCCCTCGTCTACGGTGGGGCCGGTTCCGACGTGATCGATATCGACGCCTACGACGACGTGACCGTCTACGGTGGCACCGGCAGCGTGGATCCGACGGACGACGCGGACGATATCGAGGTCGATACCTTCGGCAACGCCCTGGTCTTCGGCAACGGCGGCGACGACGACATCGAAGTCTATGCACAGAACGCCTCCGTTTACGGCGGCGTCGGTAACGACACGATCTATGTCGATCTGTACGGCACCACAGGCGAGAGCTCGCAGGTCTCGGGCGACCAGGGTTCCGACGACATCTACGTCGCCCTCGGCGACGGCAACGTCACCGTGTTCGGCGGCCAGACGGGTGTCGATCCGATGGACGATGCCGACGACATCTATGTCGAGATGTTCGGCTCGGGCAACGCCCTCATCACCGGCAACGGCGGTGCGGACGACATCACGCTCGGATTCAGCCTCGAAGGCGACGTGACCAGCCAGTCGACCATCTTCGGCGGCGTCGGCAACGACACGATCTCCGTCTTTGGCGGCTCGGCCTCGAACAGCGTAACGATCTACGGCGGCGAAGATTCCGATCTCATCGACCTGTCGGACTCGTCGGTCAGCGCCACGGTCTTCGGCGGCCGCAGCTCGCTCGACGCGGCCGATGGCAGCGACACGATCCTGCTCGGGTCCGGCAACTCGCTGGTCTACGGCAACGGCGGCAACGACCGGATCGTCTCGGGCGGCGGCGACAACACCATCGTCGGCGGCGCAGGTGCCGACACGATGGTGGCCGGCGAGGGTGTCGATACGTTCCTGTTCGGCGCCGGGTCCTCGGGCACGGCGTTCGGCGCGGCGGATCGCATCGAGGGCTTCACCGTCGGTGACGACATCCTCGACTTCGGCCTCGCGGCGGGCTCCGCCACGACGTTCGCAACGGGTTCGGCGGCCACCTACGACGGTGCGCTGAACAACGCCAACGCGGCCTTCGCCAACGCCTCGGGTCCGTCGCTCTACAGCTTCCAGACGGTGGGCGCCGATGGCTGGCTCTTCGTCGACAGCGACCAGAACGGCACGGCCGATCTGGTGGTGCAGCTGGCCGGCGTCACCAACCTCGCGGCCTCGGACATCGTCTGACGCCACGCATGACGGCAGGCCGCCCCGCGCGGCCTGCCCATTCCGACAGGGTGCCCTCCTAGGATCCCCACGATACTTCCAAGTCTGGTCGCCCTGCGCGCCCGCTCCCGCCCAAAGGGAGCGGGCGCACTCGTTTCGGGCAAGCCTTCGCCGTCGGCGTCTCACCCAGCCGCCTCGGTGTCGTGCTCGTCTTCGACAGCGCTCGCCGCGGACCGCGGCCGCATGACGGGATCGTGACCGCTCGTCGCCGGTCGACCACCGGCATGGGCTCCCTTGAGAGCGTCGGCGAAGATATTCGGTCTCTCGTGATCGTCGAAGTCGCCAACGCGTCGAACGGTCAGGCAGCGTCTGGCCGTCGAGCCGAACATGCTCGGCGCGAGGCTGGAGACGACCACGACTGGAACTCATGGGTTGGGGGAGCGCGCTGTCGTCGGTAACCGCGCAGGGCGGTCAGAGCCGGCCAGTTCGCCTATCGAAAGCACGCCGACGCCGATGGAGGTCTGTCATCACCGCTCGCCCTTTCGGCTCGCGGGGGGATGCCGCGTTGGGACGCTGCGGTCGGGTCGCGTCGGATGATGAAGCCGCGCCGATGGGCCCGGCAAGGCGGTCGAAGCATCTCCCCGCCCCCTGCCGCCTCGCTCGATGGCCAGAGCTGACGCGCGGCGGCGGAAGGCCGTCCCGGACGTCTCCGTCGCGCCGGACGGCTGCGGTCTGATCCACGGATCGTCCTGATCACCGGATCGTCGTGAAACCGGAAAGCACCGGCCGTCCAAGGGAGAAGGCTGCGCGAAGGTGTGCCGCGCCCGGATCGGCCGGGTTCAGGCGAAACAGACGCCAGGCGACACCGGAATAGCCGGCATCCGCCCCCTTCACGATGGGAGAAGCGGGTGATGTCGGGGATCCCAGGGACCCGACATCTCGACCCTTGAAGTTCGTCGGCAAAGGCCGGTACTGCGAACGGGCGTCTGCCAAGTCCTGGGGTGGCAACCGAAACCTCGTGCCGGCTGCCCGATGATCAACGCCGGCGCTGCGGCCGGCGTCTCGATGGCATCCTACGACGCGATCAGGATCGACACGGGCGTCTCGGCCCTACTGCTCGGGTCCGCCCTCGATCTCGGCGATGGCGTAATCGATCATCCCGGCGATCGCGCCGTGGTCGCGGCGAAGAAGTTCGCGGGCGAGCGACAGCAGGTAGACGGCGGTCCGCTCGTCCACCTGGCGCGACGACTGCGCTTCGCCGGACCGGTCGAAGCTTGCCCCCTCGTCACCTGCGATGGGCTCGGGGCCGCTCGATCCCAGCTTGTATCCGATCGTCATGGTCGCCCCTCCGAAGCCTCTCGATGTCACGCCGCCCGACAGATGTTCACCGTACCAGTTCATCCTCTCTCCCTGCCTTCCCGCAATCATCACTTGCAACTCGCGCTCCGCCACGAAAGCAACAATAGGTTGCATGACAGTTTGATTGCAACCGTTTCCGGCGAGCTTCCGCTACGAGAGTTCCGACCGACCGACAGCGATGCAAATCGGCAACCCTCCGCCACCGCGATCGACGCCTCGTTCCGGTCATCGGCTCCCACCTGCCCTGCATGCGAACCTGCGTCCAAGAACGGCGAAGGGCCCGGTGCGTGCGCGCCGGGCCCTTCGTATTCGACGAGATGTAAAGGCGTCGCGTTCTAGTTGTCGGAGCCGACGAGAGCCGGCGAGCGCTCGTCCCCGCCCTCACCCTCGTCCTTCTTGCGACGGGGCTTCGAGACGCGGCGCTTCGGTGCCGTTTCGTCCTCGCCGATCGGCGACGCCTCGACGGCGGCGGCCGGCCTTGCGGCGCGGCGACGGGCGGGCGCGGCCTCCTCGACCGGTGCCATCGGTGCAGCGACCGGTTCGGACGCAGCAACGGGTGCCGTTGCATCGTCGGTCGGGGTCTCGCGGCGACGACGGCCGCGACCGCGCGCCTCGCCCGCCGCAGCGTCGATTGGGGTGGCGTCGGACACCGCGACCGGCGTCTGCGGCGCGACCGGTTCAGCCGCGACAGGCGGCACCGGCGCAGCGGCGACCGACGGCGTCGGCGCACCCGCCTCGCCGCGGTCGTCGGCGACCGGCGCTTCGACACGCGCCTCGTCGTCGCCATGGCGCTGGCGGCCGAACCGCTCCTCGAAGCGGCGCTCGCCGCTGCGATCATTCATGCGGGCCCGCTCGCGACGGCTCTCGCGCCGGCCGCCCTCGAAACGCTGGCCGTCCTGACGGAGCGCAGCGCCCTCGCCCTCGGCCTCGGGCGCCTGCGGAAAGGGCTGCGGGCCCGTTCCGGGAAGACGCTGGTCACGCTCGCGGCGATCCTCGCGGTTCTGGCCGTCCCGGTTCTGGCCGTCCCGGTTCTGATAGTCGCGATTTTGACCATCGCGGTTCTGGAACGGCCGATCCCCGCGGTTGTCGCGGTTGTCGCGGCGCTCGCCGCGATGGTTCTGGTTGTCGCGGAAGTTCTGGCGCTCGCCTTGCGGGCGGTCTGCGCCCTGGCGCTCGCCGCCATGCTGGCGGTCACCCTGCCCCGGCTGGCGGTCGCCCTGATAGCCGTTCGACTGGCGGTCCTGGCCGCCGCCATAGGGCTGGCCGAGGCCCATGTCGGAACCCTGCGCCTCGTCGCCGTCCTCCTCGTCGAAGTCGGCATAGTCGCGCTCCGGCTGGCTCGGCTGGAACTGCCCCTGCGCGGCGGCCACGATGCGGCCGTAGTGCTCGGCGTGCTGGAGGTAGTTCTCGGCCATGACCCGGTCGCCGGCCGCAGCGGCGTCGCGCGCCAGCGTCGTGTACTTGTCGGCGATGTGCTGGGCCGTACCGCGGATCTTGACGTCGGGACCGTTGGACTCGAAGCTCCGCGACAGCGGATTGGAGCCCTTGCGCTGCCCGCGTCCGCGCATGCGCTGCTTGTTCTGCTGCTGCTGTCCTGGCCTCATGCTCATCCTGTTTTCTGGATCGTCCGGCGTCCCGGGCCGGGTCTTCCTTTTCGTCGCGAGCGGACGTCGCGTCGCCTCGCGGGGGAACTGTCTGGCATCCGGCCGCCCGGCTCCGAGGATCCGGCTGGCAATGCCCTTCATGGAAGCTTTCTGTCCGGTGCGGCGCCATCCCTGGCCGTCTTGCCGAACGGGGCGGCGGCGTTCGAGCGTCCTGCCTGGAGCGCGTTCCGAAGCCGTGGTCGGGGGACAAACCCCTCGCGTCATCCGCCTTTGCCGGGAGACACTAGTGACTCGCCCCTCCGCTCACAAGGGGCAAAGGGCCGAAGACCTTGCAAATCATGCGGTCCGCGCCTCGTTTTCCCCATGGCTGTCGCGCCGGAACCACAGGGCGCGGACGATGCCGGCGAGATCGCTCCGGGTCTCCATGGAGACAAACCCGGCCGCTTCCGCCAAGTGCGCCACATCGTGTTCCTGCCCCCGGCCGATCTCGAGCAGCAACTCGCCGCCGGCCGGCAGAAGCCGCGCGGCCTCCTCGACGATCCGGCGATAGGCGTCGAGCCCGTCCGCGCCGCCGTCGAGTGCGAGCGCGGGATCGAACTGCCGAACGCCGGGGTCGAGCCCCTCGAGGTCGGCGGTCGGAATATAGGGCGGGTTGGACACCACCGCGTCGAGTGGACGGCCGAGCGCCGAGAGGTAGTCGGCCCGCAGCGGCCAGAAGCGGTCCGCGACGCCGGCGGATGCCGCATTGCGCGCGGCCGTCGCCAGCGCCCCTTCCGCGAGATCGATCGCGATGCCCCGCGAGCGCGGAAGGCGCGACAGGAGGCACACGGCGATCGCGCCGGTGCCGGTGCCGACATCGGCAAAGAGGAGCGGCCCGTCGCCCCGGCGCTTGAGCACCTCGCAGGCGAGGTCCACCAGTGCCTCGGTATCGGGCCGGGGTTCCAGCGTCTCGGGCGACAGGGCGAACTCGTGCTCGCCGAACGCGCGATGCCCGAGGATGCGATGCACCGGCTCGAAGGCGAGGCGACGCTCGGCCATGGCCTCGAGCCGCGCCGCAGCCTCGGTGTCGACGGGGTCGCCCGCCCGCAGGATCAGGCCGGCGGCATCGAGATCGAGCGCGGCGGCAAGGAGCAGGCGGGCGTCGAGGTCCGCACTCGCCAGCCCGGCGGCGCGCAGGCGCGCGCGCAGATCGCCAAAGAGGCTTCCGACGGTCGGCGCGGTCGGCGACACGGCCACGGGCGGCTCAGTCGCCCATGGTGGCGAGGCGCGCGGCCTGGTCGTCGGCCACCAGCGCCTCGACGAGTTCGTCCATGTCGCCCTCGATCACGCGGTCGAGCTTGTAGAGCGTCAGGTTGATGCGGTGGTCGGTCACGCGCCCCTGCGGGAAGTTGTAGGTGCGGATGCGCTCGGACCGGTCGCCCGAGCCGACCTGCGCGCGCCGGTCGGCGGAGCGTTCGGCGTCGATGCGCGAGCGCTCCATGTCGAAGAGGCGCGCGCGCAGCACCTGCATGGCGCGGGCGCGGTTCTGGTGCTGCGACTTTTCCGACGAGGTGACGACGATGCCGGTCGGCAGATGCGTGATGCGCACGGCCGAATCCGTCGTGTTGACGTGCTGGCCGCCGGCGCCGGACGAGCGCATCGTGTCGATGCGGATGTCCTCGTTGCGAATGGCGATGTCGACCTCCTCGGCCTCGGGCAGGACCGCGACGGTGGCGGCCGAGGTGTGGATGCGCCCGGCCGATTCGGTGGCGGGCACGCGCTGCACGCGGTGGACGCCCGATTCGAACTTCAGGCGCGAGAAGACGCCCTGCCCCGTCACCGAGGCGATCACCTCGCGGTAGCCGCCGGCCTCGCCCTCGGAGGCCTCCATGATCTCGACGCGCCAGCCGCGCCCCTCGGCGTAGCGCTGGTACATGCGGAAGAGATCGCCTGCGAAGAGGCCGGCCTCCGAGCCCCCGGTGCCGGCGCGGATTTCGAGGATCGCCCCCTTGGCGTCGGCCGCGTCCTTCGGCAGGAGGAGGACGAGAAGCTCCTTCGACAGGGTTTCCAGCCGCTTCTCGACGTCCCCGATCTCGGCGCTGGCGAGATCGCGCATCTCGCGGTCGGACGAAGGGTCCGCCAGCATCTCGCGCAGGCCCGCGAGTTCCGCCTCCGCCGCGCGATAGGCGCGGATGCCGGCGACGACGTCCTCCAGCCCCGCATATTCGGCGGCGAGCTTCGCATAGGTCTCGTGGTCGGGACCGGATGCCATCTCCGAGGACAGCTGATCCGAGCGCCGGAGGATCTCGGTCATGGTGTCGGCGGGAAGAATGGCCATGCGTGTCGTCCGGTGCGGGCGCGCCGGACCGACCGGCCCGGCAGCGACCCTCTCAATGGGGGATGGCGTGCGCCTGCGCGTAGGCTTCCAGCATCTGCCGGAAGGTCTGGCGCGGGTGACGTTCGGCGAGATGGGCGGTGATCGTGCGGTGCAGGTCCTCGGCGTCGAGTTCGAGCAGCATCGCCTTCACCGGCCCGATCGCCGACGAGGTCATGGATATGGACCGGAACCCCAGTCCGATCAACGCCATCGCCGAGAGCGGGCGCCCCGCCATCTCGCCGCAGAGCGTGACGGAGACGGAATGGCGCTGCCCGGCGTCGAGGATCTCGCGCAGCGCCCGCATGAAGGGCGAGGAGAGATCGTCGAAGCGACCCGAGATCTGCGCATTGCCGCGGTCGACCGCGCAGAAGAACTGGAACAGGTCGTTGGAGCCGATCGAGACGAAGTCGACGAGCTGCATCAGTTCGTCGAGCTGGAACAGGAGCGAGGGCACCTCGATCATCGCGCCGAGCTTCAGCCGCCGCGGCATGGCGTGGGCGAAGCGCGTGAGGTGCTTGAACTCGCGGCTGATGAGGTCGCGCGCCTGGCGCAGCTCCTCGAGGTCGGTCACCATCGGGAACATGACGCGCAGCTCGCGCCCTGCCGACGCCTTGAGGAGCGCGCGCAGCTGGGTGCGCATCAGGCCGGGCCGGTCGAGCGCGAGGCGCAGCGCGCGGTAGCCGAGCGCCGGGTTCTCTTCCGGCGACTGATGGAGATAGGGCAGCACCTTGTCGCCGCCGACATCGAGCGTGCGGAAGGTCACCGGCTTGCCGTCGGCCGCATCCAGCACCGCCGAATACAGGCGCTCCTGGTCGCTGGTCTTGGGCATGGCCGAGGCGATCATGAACTGCAGCTCGGTGCGGAACAGGCCGATGCCCGCCGCGCCCGCCGCCTCGACCTGCGGCAGGTCGACGAGGAGGCCGGCGTTCATGAGGAGCGCGATCTCCTGCCCGTCGCGGGTGCGGGCCGGCGTGTCGCGCAGCGCCTGGTAGCGCTGCTGGCGCTTGGCGCGGAACTGGACGCGCTCGACGAACACCTTCTCGACGTCGGCGGGCGGGCGCAGGTGCACCGCCCCCTCCTCGCCGTCGACGATGATCGCATCGCCCTTCTCGGCCATCGACACGGCGCCCTTGGCCTGCCCGACGACCGGAATGCCGAGCGCGCGCGCGACGATCACGACGTGGCTCGTCGCCCCGCCCTCTTCGAGAACGAGGCCGCGGATCTGCTCGCGCCGGTAGTCGAGAAGCTCGGCCGCGCCCATCGAGCGCGCGACGATCACGACGTCGCCCGCAACCCCGTCGCCGAACATGTCGCCGGCCCGCCCCATCAGCTGGCGCAGGAGGCGGTTGGCGAGGTCGTCGAAGTCGTGCAGCCGCTCGCGCAGGAACGGGTCGGAGGCGTGCATCATGCGCGCGCGCATGTCGTTCTGCACCTTCTCGACCGAGGCCTCGGCGGTCAGGCCGTTGCGCACGGCCTCCTCCAGCCGGCGCACCCAGCCGCGGTCGTGCGCGAACATGCGGTAGGCTTCCAGGACGGCGCGGTGCTCGCCCTCCACCGCCATGTCGCGGCGCTGGAGCATGTCCTCGATCGAGATGCGCAGCGAGGACACCGCCTTCTCGAGGCGCGCGACCTCGGCCTCGGCATCCTCGTTGAAGAGGTTGGTGACGACGACGCGCGGCTCGTGGAGGATGACGTGGCCGAGCCCGATGCCGTCGGCGAGCGCCAGCCCCTCGAAGTGGACGGGGCGCGACAGGTCGAGGACGACGCCGGGCCGCGACAGGCCCTCGAGGCTGCCGGCGGCGATCATCTCGGCGACCACCATGGCGACTGTCTCGAGCGCCTCGGTCTCCTCGTCGCGATAGACGCGCTTTTCCTTGTTCTGGACGACCAGGACGCCGAGCGTGCGGCCCGCGCGCAGGATCGGCACGCCCATGAAGGAGTAGAAGATCTCCTCGCCGGTCTCCGGCAGATAGGTGAAGGCCGGGTGCTTCTGCGCGTCCTGGAGGTTGAGCGCGCGGGCGGTGGCGGCGATCGTGCCGACCAGCCCCTCGCCGAGCCGCAGCTGGGCAAGGTGCACCGAGCCGGGATTCAGGCCTTGCGTCGCGTAGAGTTCGAGGATGCCGTCGGCGCGCAGCACGTAGAGGGAGCAGACCTCGGCCACCATGTTGGCGGCGATCTGGCGCACGATCTCGTCGAGGCGCGCCTGCGCCTCGAGCGGTTCGGCCATGAGTTCCCTGATCCGGCGCAGAAGGATGCGCGGTCCCGAGGAGTCGCTTCGCATCAGGCACGTCTTCCGTCGGTCTGCGGTCGGTCCCGGCCCGACGGTTCGATCGGGCCGGAGGAGATTCGGGCGCCCTGGCGGCGCCGTGCGCTCAAGCTTTGTCGAGACCGTAGACGGAATGCAAGGTGCGCACCGCCAGTTCGGTATACTCGCCGTCGATCAGGATCGAGATCTTGATCTCCGAGGTGGTGATGGCGCGGATGTTGATGCCCCGCCCCGCCAGCGCCTTGAAGGCCGTGGCGGCGACGCCGGTGTGCGAGCGCATGCCGATGCCGATCACCGAGACCTTTGTGAGGCCGCGCTCGGACTGGACGACGTCGAAGCGCATCTCGGCCTTCGCGCCCTCGATCACCTGCGTCGCCTTGGCGAGGTCGCCGGCCGGCACCGTGAAGGTCATGTCGGTGCGCGTGCCGTCCTCCGAGACGTTCTGCACGATCATGTCGACGTTGACGCCGGCGTCCGCCAGCGGCCCGAAGATGGCGGCGGCCACGCCCGGCTGGTCCTCGACGCGGCGCAGCGAGATCTGCGCCTCGTCCTTGGCGTAGGCGATGCCGGTGACGACCTGCTGTTCCACGATTTCATCCTCGTCGCAAATAAGGGTACCCGGAGGGTTCAGGAAGTCGCCCATGCCCGGCGCGTCGGGGTCCTCGAAGGAGGACCGCACGAAGGTGCGCACCTTGTGGACCATGGCGAGCTCGACCGAGCGCACCTGCAGCACCTTGGCGCCGAGCGAGGCCATCTCCAGCATCTCCTCAAAGGAGACGCGGGCCATGCGCCGGGCTTTCGGCTCGATGCGGGGGTCGGTGGTGTAGACGCCGTCGACGTCGGTGTAGATGTCGCAGCGATCGGCCTTCAGCGCAGCGGCGACCGCGACGGCCGAGGTGTCGGAGCCACCGCGCCCGAGCGTCGCGATGCGGTTGTCGGGCGCCAGCCCCTGGAA
This sequence comes from Aureimonas sp. Leaf324, assembly GCF_001423245.1. Lineage (GTDB taxonomy): Bacteria > Pseudomonadota > Alphaproteobacteria > Rhizobiales > Rhizobiaceae > Aureimonas. The sequence goes on along the minus strand of NZ_LMOH01000027.1, from coordinate 181,907 downwards.
GCCGGCGATCACGGCGACCTGCCCCTCGCCGAAGCGGCGCACGATCTCGGAACCGTCGATCTCCTGGATGCGCGCCGAGGCGTGGGCGCCGTCGGTGCGGATCGGGATCTGCCAGCCCTGCCAGGAGCGGGCGTTGATGCCCATCTGCTGCAGCGTGATGGCGAGGAGACCCGCCGTCACCTGCTCGCCGGAGGCCACCACCGCGTCGTATTCGCGCGCGTCGTGCATCGCGGAGGCCTGCGTGCACCAGCCGACGAGCTCGTTGGTCTTGCCCGACATGGCCGAGACGACCACGGCCACCTGATGGCCGGCGTCGACCTCGCGTTTGACGTGGCGCGCGACGTTCCGGATCCGGTCGATGTCGGCGACGGAGGTGCCGCCGAATTTGAGAACGAGACGCGCCATGACTTCAGACCGATGTCGAGCGGGCCGCCCGCCGTTCGCTCTGCGGGCGTGCCCGTCCATTCAGGAGGGAACACGAGCGCCCGCTTCGATGCCGGTCCCCGATCGGCACGGCGAGCGGCCTCGGTTAGCCGAACCGGTGGTGGAGCGCAAGGCGAGGCGGGCCACCCTGTCGCGCTTGACTTCCCGCCGCCGGGCGGAACATGCCCGGCCAACGCGTTTTTTCGGACAACGGATGAGCACCATGAGCGAGGCACGGCAGACCACGATCGACGCCGGCGAGGTCGAGCGCTTCTCGAAGCTCGCCGCCGAATGGTGGAACCCGCGCGGCAAGTTCAAGCCGCTGCACAAGTTCAATCCGGTGCGCCTCGCCTATATCCGCGAGCAGGTCGGCCTCAACTTCGGGCGCGACCTTCATTCGCTGAAGCCCTTCGAGGGCCTGCGCATGCTCGACATCGGCTGCGGCGGCGGCCTGATCTCCGAGCCGCTCGCGCGCCTCGGCGCCGAAGTCGTGGGCGCCGACGCCTCAGTCACCAACATCGAGGTGGCGCGCCTCCATGCGGCCGAAAGCGGCGTTGCGGTGGACTACCGCGCCGAGACCGCGGAAGCGCTTGAGGAGGCCGGCGAGCGCTTCGACGTCGTGCTGGCGCTCGAGGTCGTCGAGCACGTCTCGGACGTGAACTACTTCCTGACCTCGGCCGCGCGCATGGTGAAGCCGGGCGGCCTCATCTTCGTCGCCACGATCAACCGCACGATGAAGGCGCTGACCTTCGCCATCGTCGGCGCGGAATACGTTCTCGGCTGGTTGCCCAAGGGCACGCACGAATACGCCAAGCTGGTGCGCCCCGGCGAGATCGACGCGCCGCTCGGCGCGGAAGGCTTCACGCGGATCGACCAGACCGGCGTCGTCTACCACCCGCTGGCCGACGCCTGGCGCCGCTCGCGCGACATGGACGTCAACTACATGGTCCTCTACCGCCGCCCCTGAAACGGCCCCCGCCCACTCTTCCGGTCGCCACGGCGATCTGGTAGGGAATGCTTCCGTTGAAAGTCAGGTTTAAGGTCGCCGGGCCTCGGGGCGCGGCGAAGGCCGGGAATTCTCGATGTCAGCATCCCTCGCGCGGCTTGCCCTTCCCTCCGACGAGGATCGCCGGGTCGTCGCCTTTCCGCGTTGCCCGACCGCCAAGCGCATCCATGTCGCCCGCCCCCTGACCGACGACCAGCGGCTCGACCTCGAGCGCCTGCGCTGGTTGGCGCTGCGCTCGCAGCTCGCCCCGCGCGCCGATCTCGAGCGCGCCTGCTACGTCCTCGCCGGCCAGCCCACCGCCTCGCTCGACCGGCTCGCCACCGTGTTCTTCCGTGGCCTGTCCGAGCGGGCCTCGTCCGAAATGGTGATCTACCGTCCCGGTGCCGTGTCGGTGAGCGACGACGAATCCTGGCTCCTACGCCTCGTCGCCGCCTGCCGCGACGGGCAGGACGCGGCGGCGGGCGCCCTCGTCGCCTGGCGCGTCGCCCCGTCGGCGCGGCGCTGGATGCGCTTCCTGTCGGCGGCCATGGTCCGCGCGCTGGACGCCGCCTGACCGGTGCGCCCCGGCCGACCCCGCGAGCACGGTCGGCCCCTTCGGGATGCGCTTCATCCCGCCCTTTCCTATTCCCTCCTGCGGCAGCGACCGATCGCGCATCCGCTTCGGCGCGCCCGTCGAGGAACGGCCGACCCGCCTCGTCCATCCGCTAGTTTAGAATGATTCAAAGAAGGCTTGAAACGGGTCGCCATCGCATCTAGTTTGGAATCATTCCAATTCGCCCTCGCAACTCGTGGGCAAGACCACGCGTTGAAACCGCAAACCTCAGGAGAAGCATCATGGGTCTGGTTGCCGCCAAGATCGAACCGAGCGCCAAGGAAGAGATCGTCAACGGCCTGACGCAGGCGCTCGCCGAGACCGCGATCGAGACGCTCAAGGCGCAGAACTTCCACTGGAACGTCACCGGCATGAGCTTCGGCTCGCTGCACGAGCTGTTCCAGGAGATCTACGAGGATCACTTCGAGGCGCAGGACCTTCTGGCCGAGCGCATCAAGGCGTTCGACGCCCATGCCGAAGGCCGCTTCTCGGTCTATCTCGAGCGCAGCGCCGTCGAGGAGCATGACGGCCGTACCGACGCCAAGACGATGATCGAGGTCCTGATGAAGGACCAGGAGACCCTGTCCTCGACGCTCTCCTCGCTGGCGCAGGTCGCCGAGGAGCACGGCGACTGGGCGACCAACGACATGGCGACCGGCCGCATCGAGAAGCACGACAAGTTCGCCTGGATGCTGCGCGCCCACCTCAAGTCGACCGCCGCCTGAGCGATCGACCCTTACCCAGAAAAGGCCCGCCGGAGCGATCCGGCGGGCCTTTTTCGTATGCGGTCAAAGGTCGCCGTCCTCCTCGTCCAGCGGACAGGGCACGCCCTCCTGTTGGCACTTGCGGCGATAGGCGATCGCCCAGAAGGCGGGGTTCTTGTGCTCAGCGCGCAGGCGCGCGAGCAGCGCCTCGAAGAAGGCGCGCTTGCGCTCGGCACTGCCCGAATGAGGGAAGGAGTCCTTCTCCATCTTGGTCATCATGCAGCCGACGCAGCGTCCCGCGCGCTTGTACTTGCACACGTCGACACAGGGGCTCGGGGCATCCGCCCAGGCTGGCGATACGCTCATGGATGGGTCCTCGGGGTCCGTGACCCTGGAGTTAGGCAGCCTTGGCCCTCGTGTCGAGGTCGGCCTCCAGCTTGTCGAGCGGACAGGGCCGCCCCTTCTTCTCGCAGCGGCGGCGATACATGCGCGACCAGTAGGCGTAGCGGCCCGCCGCCTGCAGCCGCTCGCTCAGCATGGCGAGGAAGGCGCGCTTCTCGCCCTTGCCCTCCAGCCGCTTGAAGCGCTTCTTCTCGGGCTTGGTCATCCGGCAGGCGATGCACTGCCCCTCGATCTTGAACTTGCAGACGGAGACGCAGGGGCTCGGCGCCTTGGCGAAGGTCTTGGCCATGGATGTCGGTCCGTCGGTTCAGTTCTTGTCTTCGGGGAGCGGCGGCAAAGGCAGCGCGGCGATGCCTTCCTCGAGGAGGCCGCGCACCTCCTGCCCGCTCGCCTCGCCGAAGATCTGCCGGCCTTCGGCCTCGCCATAGTGGATGCGCCGCGCTTCCTCGGCAAAGCCCGCGCCGACATAGTGTCCCTCGGCGCGCACCTTGCGGGCCATCTCCTGCAGCTGCCGGTAGAGTTCGGCCGCCTCGCCCGCCGGCGCGCTCGTCACGGCGCCGCCCGTTCGGGGCACACGCTCGGGCGCTGCCGCGACGGCCGGGCTCATCAGCGCCTTTTCGACGCCGTGCCCCTCGCAGACCGGGCAGGCCAGCAGCTTGCGCGCGCCCTGCGCCTCGAAATCGGCGGAGGAGCGGAACCAGCCGTCGAACCCGTGGCCGCAGTCCCGGCAGCGAAGGGCGTAGCGGATCATGCCTCTGCGGTCGCGCGCACCGCCGGCGCCTCGAAGGGCCGGCGGTTCTTGAGGTTGGGGATCTTGGCGCGCACGCTGCCGACGAGCTCGGTGTCGACCGTCGCCAGCGCCACGCCCGGCTCGTCGCCCTTCACCTCGGCGACGATGCGGCCCCAGGGGTCCGAGATCAGCGAGTGGCCGAAGGTCTCGCGCCCGTCCTCGTGGCGACCGCCTTGCGCGGCGGCGATCATGAAGCAGTTGTTTTCGATCGCGCGGGCGCGCAGGAGGACGTGCCAGTGCGCCTCGCCGGTCTGGCGCGTGAAGGCGGCGGGCGCCGTCAGCACCTCGGCACCGGCCAGCGCCTCGGCCCGGAAGAGCTCGGGAAAGCGCATGTCGTAGCAGACCGCAAAGCCGATCCGCGCCGTGCCGTCCGCAAAGCGTACGTCGGCGAGCCCCGAGCGCGTGCCCGGCAGGTAGGTCGCCGATTCGCGCCAGCTCTCGCCGCCGTCGAGATCGACGTCGAACATGTGGATCTTGTCGTAGGTCTCGATCGTCTCGCCGTCCGGCCCGAACAGGAAGGCGCGGTTGGCCGCCATCCCGTCGCCGGCATCGACCGCCGTCGAGCCGAGATGGAGGACGATCGCATGACGGCGCGCCAGCGCGCGCGCGGCGGCCACCACCGGATCGCTGTCCGCCGGCTTCAGGTGCGAGCGGAACCGCTCGCGGTCGCGGCTGAGGATGCCGGTCATCTCCGGCGTCTGCACGAACTGCGCGCCGCGCGCGGCAGCGTCGGCGACCAGCGCCTCCATCGCCTCGATGTTGCGGGCGGGATCCTCGCCGGAGCGCATCTGCACCACGGCGGCCTTGAACGTCGTCATCGCCTCGGGCCCTCAGCCGGCCAGCATCGGATCGAGCTTGCCGGCCCGGTCCAGTGCGTGAAGATCGTCGCAGCCGCCGACGTGCCGGTCGCCGATGAAGATCTGCGGGAAGGTCGAGCTGCCGGGGGCGCGGCTCATCATCTCCTGCCGGTAGGACGGCTCGACGGTCGCGTCCTTCTCCTCGAAGGCGACGCCCTTGCGGGTCAGGAGATCCTTGGCGCGCGCGCAGTAGCCGCAGAACTGTCGGGTATAGATGGTGACGGGGGGCATGGCGTCCTCGAAACTTCAGGCGACGGGCTGATATGCGGTCATCCGCCGCCCGCCGCAACCCTGGCGAAGACGAGGACGCTGACCTCGGCGGCGCCGGCGCGCTTGAGCGCAAGCGTCGCCGCCGAGACCGTCGCGCCGGTGGTGTAGACGTCGTCGACGAGGAGGACGCGCCGGCCGCGCACCGTGTCGGCCGCCCCGGCCGGCACCTCGAAGGCGCCGCGCACGTTCTCGCGCCGCTCGTCCGGCCCGAGGCCCACCTGGCTGCGCGTCGCGCGCCGCCGCCGAAGACTCATGGGTGCATAGGCGAGCCGTTCGGCGCGGGCGATCGCGCGGGCGAGTTCGGCAGACTGGTTGAAGCGCCGCCGCATGAGGCGCCGCGCGTGGAGCGGCACCGGCACGACGAGGTCGCTGGCGGCGATCGCCTCCTCGCCCGCCCGGCGCATCCAGGCCGCCATCAGCGGAACGAGATCCGCCCGGTCGGCGTATTTCAGGGACGCCACCATGCGCGCGGCGAGCGTCTCGTAGACGAGGGCGGCGCGCAGGCGTACGAACACCGGTGGATCGGCGATGGCTTCCGCCGAGAGGAAGCCGCGCCCGAGATCGTAGGAAAAGGGAAGGCCCAGCACCTCGCAATAGGGACGCTCGATGAAGCGCAGCGACTGCCAGCAGGGCGAACACACGGCCGGCGCCCGCGCGAGGGCGGCGCCGCAGCCGGCACAGACCGGCGGATAGATGAGCCGACCGATCGGCCCCGCGACACGGGACAGACCGCGCCAGACGAGATCCATGCCCATCGCCCCACCCCCACGCCTTCCTCCGGCGCTTCCCTTGCGCCGCCGCCGACGATACTCCCCGGCGAGCCCGCCACAAGCCCCTTGCCCCGCTTCGAGACCTGGAGCCCGACAATGACCGCCAACGCCCCCTTCGACCGTGCGCTGATCGACCGGCGCCGCGTGCGCGCGGCGGCGCGCGCGGCGCCGGGCGCCTCGTTCCTCCTCGATGCGGTGGCGGACGAGCTGGCCGAGCGCCTGTCGCTGGTCCAGCGCCAGTTCGCGGTGGGCGTCGAGCTTGCCGGACACACCGGGGCGCTCGCCGCACGCCTCGGGCGGGGCGGCCAGGTCGAGCGGCTCCTGCGCATCGAGCGCGACGCGCGGTTCCTCGGTCCCGGCGAAGGGGTCGTCGCCGACGAGGAGGCGCTGCCCCTGCGCGACGAGAGCGTCGATCTCGTCCTGTCGCCGCTCTCGCTGCACCTCACCAACGACACGCCGGGCGCTCTGGTGCAGATCCGGCGGGCGCTGCGACCCGACGGGCTGTTCCTCGCAGCGCTTTTGGGCGGCGAGACGCTGAACGAGCTGCGCGCCTCGCTTCTGGCGGCGGAGGCTGAAATCTCAGGGGGCGCCAGCCCCCGCGTCGCACCGTTCGCGGACCTGCGGGAGGCGGGCGGCCTCCTCCAGCGCGCCGGCTTCGCGCTGCCCGTCATCGACCAGGACCGGCTGACGGTGCGCTACGCCTCGATGTTCGAGCTGATGCGGGATCTGCGCGACATGGGCATGAGCAACATGCTGCACGCGCGGGCACGTCGCCCAGTGGGACGGCAATTGTTCTTCCGGGCGGCGGAAATCTATGCCGAGCGCTTCGCGGATGCGGACGGCCGCCTGCGCGCGACCTTCGACGTCGTCTACCTGTCGGGCTGGAAGCCGCACGAGAGCCAGCAGAAGCCGCTGAAGCCCGGCAGCGCGACGCACAGCCTGGCGGAGGCGCTGCGGCCGAAGGACTGAAGATCCGTCAGGCGCCCCGGTCGAGGACTTCGGAGACCCTGACCATCAGGTTGTTGAACATGGCGCTGACGCCATCTCGGGTATCGCCGAGGCCGACCAGGAGCGCGATCCCGACGAGCGCGACGATCAGGCCGTATTCGATGGCGGTGGCACCCGAACGGTCGGCGAGGAAGCGTTGGGATGTGGGCAAGCGCTTCAGCATGAGCCCCCCGGTCGCCCGTCGCCGACCCGCAGGCACCCGCCGACCGGCGCGGCGCCGACCGCGAAGGTGAAGCGCGACGCCGACACCGAGCCGGTCGTCATGGTGTCGATGCCTTCCGAGCCGTTGGCCGCGACCAGCCGGTCGCTGCCGCGCGGCGCGATCCCGAAGGCGATGGCGCCGGCGAGCGGCGCGACGAGGAGAGCGGCACGCAGGAGGGCGCCGGCAACCCCGGCACGGCGTGGCGATCGATTGGGCTTCTTGCGCATGCGATCCGGCTCCAGTCCCGTCCGGCGCGCCGAGCGCCAGACCGATGGGATCATCGCCACGCACCGTGAAGACCGGTTTAAGCGGCATGCTTAACGCGGGGGCCTCCCCCGCGTTTTTTCGCGTCAGGCGAGAAGGTCGGTGAGGAACGGGATCAGCGGCAGGTCGGCCGGCGGCATCGGATGCTCGCGCAGGGCGGTCGCCCGCACCCATTTCAACGCCTGCCCCTCCATCGACCGGGGAATGCCCTCGTAGCGCCGGCAGACGTAGAGCGGCATCAGGAGGTGGAAGCCTTCGTAGGTATGGCTGGCGAAGGTGAGCGGGGCGAGGCAGTCCGCCTTGGTCTCGACGCCGATCTCCTCGCGAAGCTCACGGATCAGCGTTTCCTCCGGCGTCTCGCCCACCTCCACCTTGCCGCCGGGAAACTCCCAGAGCCCGGCGAGCGACTTGCCGGGCGGGCGCTGGGCGAGAAGGATGCGGTTGTCGGCATCGAGCAGCGCGCAGGCCGCGACGAGGAGGAGACGGGGCGTCGGCATGGGGCGGGTCTCCCGTCAGACGATGATGCCCGGCGGGGCGCGGTAGACGTAGCGATAGGCTTCCGTGAAGCCGAGGCGGGCATAGAGGGCGCGGCCGGCGGCGTTCTCGGCCTCGACCTGCAGCCACCCGGTGCGCGCGCCCTTGTGGGCGGTGTGGCGCAGCGCGGTCGCCACGAGATCGATGCCGATGCCCTGGCGGCGGTAGCCGCTGTCGACCGCGACGTCGAGAATGCCTGCGAGGTCGTTGTCGGAGATCGCGAGCGCCACGGCGATCGGCCGGCCTCCGTCGTTCTCGCGCACGAAATAGGCCGCGGGCGGGCGGATCGAGGCGAGCACCGCCTCCAGCCCCTCGCGCAGCGCCGGCGGCCGGCGATGGACGGTGAGCGAGGCCTCGAGGTAGCGCCGCGCGTCCTGCAGCGGGATCCGGTCGATCGCCTCGGCAAGGTCGAGGCTGGCGAGATCGGCGGTGTAGACGATCGATTCGCCAAAACTCGACCAGCCGGCCTCGTCGAGATGGCGGATGAGGCGCGGCGGGGCGAGCGGCGACTGCCGGAACACCAGCGGCCGGCCGACCGCGGCGAACCGCGCCTCGGCCCGCTCGATGCGCGCCTCGATCTCGGCGTCGTCGGCGGGGTCGAGCGGGTTCACAGAGTTCAGCCGCTTGGCCGGGAAGCTCGTCGTCAGCCGCACCGCCCAGGTGCCGTCGTAGAAGGTCGAACTGGCGGGCCAGGCGCGGAAGCCCGCCGCCTCCAGCCGGCGCACCACTGTCAGCCGCGGCACGCGCTCAGCTCCGGTAGTCGCCATTGATCGCGACGTATTCCTTCGTGAGGTCGCAGGTGTAGACCGTCCAGCGCCCGGTCCCGAGGCCGAGCTGGACGCCAATCCGGATCTCGTCCCGTTTCATCGCGGCCGAAGCTTCCGCCTCCGAATAGGCCGGGTCGCGCTCGCCGTCGACCGCCACGCGCACGTCGCCGAACGAGATCGCGAGGCGATCGCGCTCGGCCGGCTCGCCCGCCTTGCCGACCGCCATCACCACGCGGCCCCAGTTGGCGTCCTCGCCCGCGACCGCGGTCTTCACCAGCGGCGAATTGGCGATCGAGAGCGCGATGCGCTTGGCGGAGCGATCGTCGACGGCGCCCTCCACCGTCACGATGATCTCCTTGCGCGCGCCCTCGCCGTCGCGCGCGACCTGGCGTGCGAGATCGAGAAGGACGGCGGCCAGCGCCTCGCGGAAGGGCCCGAGCCGCGCGTCGCCGGCATCGGCGACCTCCGCGTTGCCGGCGGCGCCCGTCGCAAAGAGGAGCAGCGTGTCGGAGGTCGAGGTGTCGCTGTCGACCGTCACCGAGTTGAAGGTCGGGCCGACCGCGTCTGCCAGCAGCACCTGGAGGACGTCCGGCGCGATAGCCGCGTCGGTGGCGAGGAACGACAGCATCGTCGCCATGTCGGGCGCGATCATCCCGGCGCCCTTGGCGATGCCGTTGAGGCACACCGTCGCCTCGCCGAGCGCGACGGTGCGCGTCGCGACCTTGGCATAGGTGTCGGTGGTCATGATCGCGTCGGCGGCCTCGCGCCAGCGTGCACCCTCCCCTTGCGAAAAGAGGCCGGCGAGAAGCGGCGTGATCTTGGCGGCGTCGAGCGGCTCGCCGATCACGCCGGTGGACGCGAGGAACACTTCCGAGGGCGAGCAGCCGACCGCCTCGGCGGCGGCCCGTGCGGTCGCATCCGTGGTGGCGGCACCCTTGCGGCCGGTGAAGGCGTTGGCGTTGCCGGAATTGACGACGAGCGCGCGGGCCCGCCCACCCTTCAGGCTAGCGCGGCAATGGTCCACCGGGGCCGAGGGACAGCGCGAGGTGGTGAGCACCCCCGCCACCGCCGTCCCTTCGGCGAAGGTCATGGTAAGGACGTCGGTGCGGCCCTTGTACTTGATGCCGGCGGCGCCCGTCGCGATCGACACGCCGGCGACGGCGGGCATGTCCGGCACGGAGCGGGGGGCGAGCGGGGAAACGGGATGGGACATGGCGCAACCCTTGGGCCGGGGGAACTGGAGCGGTCGGCCTCCCTGTGCCCCAAGCCGCGGGTGAGCGGCAAGCGACATTTGCGCGGCGCGGCCGGACGGGGGCACGAAAAAGGGGCGCCGGATCGGCTCCGGCGCCCCTTTTCGACGGCTCGCTTCTCGAGCGACCGGTTACTGTGCCGGGGCCGGGGCCGGGGCCGGCGCGGCGTCCGTCTCGGCTTCGTCGGCCGCGGCTTCCGGATCCTCGGCGGCACCCGACATGGCCTTTTCCATCGTGTCCATCTGCGACTTCAGGGCCGGGTCGTCGTAGGTCACGGCCTCGTCGGCGCGGGCGGCCTGGACGAGCTCGACATACTTCTCGCGCATCACGACCTGTCGCACCTGGTCGGCCACCTGCTCGAAGGCGGGCGGCTGCTGCGGGCGCTTCTCGATCACCTTGATGACGTGCCAGCCGAACTGGGTCTGCACCGACTCCTTGGTGTAGGTGCCGGGCTGCAGTGCGTAGGCCGCCGTCTCGAAGGCCGGCACCATCTGGCCGGGACCGAAGAAGCCGAGATCGCCGCCCTGCGGGCCGGTCGGGCCGGTCGACTTCTCGGCGGCGAGCGCATCGAAGTCCTTGCCGGCGTCGAGTTCCTTGATCGCGGCCTCGGCCTCTTCCTTGGTGGGAACAAGGATGTGCTTGGCGTGCACCTCCTCGACCGGCTTGATCGCGGCGACTTCCTTGTCGTAGCGCGCGCGCACCTCGGCGTCGGTGATGGCGGAGATGCCGTGCTTCTCGAAATAGGCGTTGTGCAGCGCCCGCTCGCGCAGGAAGGCGATGCGGCGCGCCGTCTCGGCGTCGTCGCCGAGCTTCTCGGCCTCGGCCTTCTGGGCCAGCGCCTTGATGTCGACGAGGGCGGCCAGCGTCGCGAGACGGCGCTGCTCGGGCGGAAGCTGGGCGAACTGTGCCCCGAGATCGGCGCTGGCGGCCTCGAGGTCGGCCTGCGTGATCTTGGCATTGCCGACCGTCACGAGCACCGTCTCCGGCGGCACCGGGGCCGGAGCCGGCGCGGCGGCGGCGGGCGCGGCCGGGGCGGGCGTCGGCGCATCCTGGGCATGGGCGCCGACGGCAAGCGCGGCCAGGATCAGGCCGGAGGCGGCGAGCCGCGAGCGGAGCGAAGTGAGCATGAAGCGGAAGCCTTCCCGACGACGACGAAACAAGGGCGGAGCGCCGGGCGTCGTCGCCCGGCAGGGCAAGGGCGCGAGGCGGCTCCAGGACTGGCAAAGAGCCGACTTTGCGGTGTTTTGAGGGCCGCACGCCCGCGCTGGGGCCGGCGTTGACTTCCTCCGGGGGCCCTCTTATCTCTCCCACGTTCTGAAAGTCCAGCCGCCGCGTCCCGGAGCGCGGGCTTGCGGATCGGCGACGATCCCCGGCGGCGGACCCCCGCGTGGCGGCTCGCGCCCGCGACAATCTTGTTTCCTGGAAGGACGTTTCGGATGGTGAGTTTCGGCGGTCTGGCCCGCAAGCTGCTGGGGTCCTCCAACTCGCGCCGCGTCCGCAAGTTCGAGCCCACGGTCCAGTCGATCAACGCGCTGGAGGCCGAGCTCTCCCAGCTGTCCGACGACCAGCTTCGCGCCCGGACCGACGAGTTCCGCGCCCAGATCGCCGCCGGCAAGTCCACCGACGATCTTCTGGTGCCCGCCTTCGCGACGGTCCGTGAGGCGTCGAAGCGCGCGCTCGGCCTGCGCCATTTCGACGTACAGATGATCGGCGGCATGGTGCTGGCGGGCGGCGCCATCGCCGAGATGCGCACCGGCGAGGGCAAGACCCTGGTCGGCACCCTGCCGGTCTATCTGAAGGCGCTGGAGGGCAAGGGCGTCCACGTCGTCACCGTGAACGACTACCTGGCGACGCGCGACTCTGGCCAGATGGGCCGCGTCTACAATTTCCTCGGCCTGTCGGTCGGCGTCATCGTGCACGGCATGAACGACGACGAGCGCCGCGCGGCCTATGCCTGCGACATCACCTACGCGACGAACAACGAACTCGGCTTCGACTACCTGCGCGACAACATGAAGTACGAGCGCGGCCAGATGGTCCAGCGCGGGCACTTCTATGCGCTGGTCGACGAGGTGGACTCGATCCTCATCGACGAGGCGCGCACGCCGCTCATCATCTCGGGCCCCCTCGACGACCGCTCCGACCTCTACCGGACGATCGACGGCTTCATTCCGCAGCTGAGCCCTGAGGACTACGAGGTCGACGAGAAGCAGCGCCAGGTGTCCTTCACCGAGGACGGCACCGAGAAGCTGGAGCGCATGCTGGAGGCGGCCGGCCATCTCCACGGCCCCTCGCTCTACGACATCGAGAACGTCACGATCGTCCACCATGTCAACAATGCGCTGAAGGCCCGCAAGCTCTTCCAGCGCGACAAGGACTACATCGTCCGCGGCGACGAGATCGTCATCATCGACGAGTTCACCGGCCGCATGATGCCCGGCCGCCGCTTCTCGGAAGGCCTGCACCAGGCGCTGGAAGCCAAGGAAGGCGTCACGGTCCAGCCCGAGAACCAGACGCTCGCCTCGATCACCTTCCAGAACTACTTCCGCATGTACGACCGCCTCGCCGGCATGACCGGCACGGCGGCGACGGAAGCGGCCGAGTTCGCCGACATCTACGGCCTCGACGTCATCGAGATCCCGACCAACCTGCCGGTCGTGCGCATCGACGAGGACGACGAGGTCTACCGGACGGCGGAGGAGAAGTTCCGCGCCATCGCCAAGGAGATCAAGGCGGCGGCCGAGCGGCGTCAGCCGATCCTCGTCGGCACGACCTCGATCGAGAAGTCCGAGATGCTGGCCGAGCGGCTGCGCGGCGAGGGCATGCGCGACTTCCAGGTGCTGAACGCGCGCTACCACGAGCAGGAAGCCTATATCGTCGCGCAGGCGGGCGTGCCCGGCGCCGTGACGATCGCGACCAACATGGCCGGCCGCGGCACCGACATCCAGCTCGGCGGCAACCTCGACATGCGCATCGAGCGGGAGCTCGCCGAGGTGCCGGAGGGCCCCGAGCGCGAGGCCGCGATCACGGCGCTCAAGGCCGACATCCAGCGCCTCAAGGGCGAGGCGCTCGCCGCCGGCGGCCTCTACGTGCTCGCCACCGAACGCCACGAATCGCGCCGTATCGACAACCAGCTGCGCGGCCGCTCGGGCCGCCAGGGCGATCCCGGCCGCTCGAAGTTCTACCTGTCGCTCCAGGACGACCTGATGCGCATCTTCGGGTCCGAGCGCATGGACACGATGCTGACGCGCCTCGGCCTGAAGGAGGACGAGGCGATCGTCCACCCCTGGATCAACAAGGCGCTGGAAAAGGCGCAGATGAAGGTCGAGGCGCGCAACTTCGACATCCGCAAGAACCTTCTGAAGTACGACGACGTGATGAACGACCAGCGCAAGGTCATCTTCGAGCAGCGGCTCGAACTGATGGACGCCGGTTCGCTCCACGAGACCGTCACCGACATGCGCCATGAGCTGATCGACACGCTGGTGGCCAAGCGCATGCCCGAGAATGCGTATCCGGAGCAGTGGGAGACGGCGGAGCTGACGGAGGAGATCCGCGAGTTCCTGAACCTCGACCTGCCCATCGCCGCCTGGGCGGACGAGGAAGGGATCGACGACCAGGACGTCAAGCGGCGCATCTTCGAAGCCGTCGACAAGGCGGCCGCCGACCGCGAGGAGCGGTTCGGCGGCGACATCATGCGCTACATCGAGCGCTCGGTCGTTCTCCAGACGATCGACGCCCTGTGGCGCGAGCACCTCGTCAACCTCGACCATCTGCGCTCGGCGGTCGGCTTCCGCGGCTATGCGCAGCGCGACCCGTTGAACGAGTACAAGTCGGAAGCCTTCGAGCTCTTCCAGGTGATGCTGGACCAGCTGCGCGAGCGCGTGACGCAGCAGCTGATGCGCGTCGAGCTCGTGCGCCCCGAGACCGACGCGCCCGTCCTGCCCGACATGGAAGCGCACCATATCGACGCGACCACCGGCGAGGACGAGTTCGGCCGCGGCGCCGCGCGCCTCACCGCCGACTTCAACCCGCCGGGGGCCGACCGCCTGCAGCGCGATCCCGAGCGCCCGGAGACCTGGGGCGAGGTCTCCCGCAACGAGCCCTGCCCCTGCGGCTCCGGCAAGAAGTTCAAGCACTGCCACGGCGCCTACGAGCAGATCGCCTGACAGGACGAAAAGGCCGGCCTTCGAGCCGGCCTTTTTCGTGCGAGAAGGCAACGAGCTCAACGCTACTTCAAAGACTTGGCATTATCCGAATTTGTGGAGCCACCGGGCGGTGTCTTCAAACGTGAGCGTCGATCCAAAGGTCTCAGCGTCTCGCGCGAAGCGTTGGATGAAGTCCTTCGGAGCGAGGAGCACCGTATCGAAATCGTTGTACGGCACCCACCTGTTCTGCTTCATAAAAGCGCCTCGCATTGCATACTGCGCGGCTTGGTTGGGTGTGAACTTTCCTCCACCCAGCTTGCACTCGACATGCAACGCAAAACGGGTGCCATCAGCTTGGTCGCAAAAGACCAGAAAGATGTCAGTCTCCGACTCGCTGCCATCTGGAAGCTTCACCCACCAGTGGCGCCACCAGTCCTTGGCCGGCCGTACCGCCTGCTCATTGAATAGCAGTGTGGAGCGTCTCCGCCCATAAAACTTGGTTTGCGTGATAACCCAATGGCGAAAAGGCTCATCGCCGATCAGGGCATCGGCGAACGCACGACAATAATCATCCTCGACCATGCCACCCCATACCTTCACGTCCCGGGTCCCGATCGTGCCTTTCGATCGACATGGCCCGACATATGCAGAGGGCTACAAAGGCACGAGGTCGAGTCCCAGCTGAGAGTGGCCCCGGCCAAAATGTTCTGGCGGATCTGAAGTGCTTGTCGAGGGGCCCCCTACGGACTCCCGCTCAGTCGCTCCCGCCCGGCAGCGCCGGCTTCTTCTGCAGGAGGTTCTTGAACATCGAGGAGCGCGCGGTCTGGATCGGCTTGCCGTCGCGGTCGAAGCCCTGCCGGCGGTGCTGCTCGGCGGCGTAGGCCTCGGCGGAGATCGGCGTGCCGGTCTTGTAGGTCGAGGCTGTGGTGATCGCGAAATCCTCCGGCGCCATGGTGGCGGCGATCTTCTTCTGCATCTCCTCGTCGGCCATGCGCTTGGCGAGGAGGTCGGCCGGCGTCTCGACCGCCGGGCACTCGCCGTTGGCGTCGAGCGTGCGGCCGTCCGTGAGGGTCTCGTCGAAGACGTAGCGCTTCTCGCAGACCGCGACCGCCACCGGCTTGTGGGTGAGGTCGAAGCGGTCGGTGCCTTCCTTCAGCATCTTCCAGAAGGCGACATGCGGCGAGTTCTGGTGGCGCGCCATGTTCTCCGGCGTCATCCGGAAGGGCAGCGCCTGGATCTGGATCGACTTCTGGCCACCCTGGAAGGCATGGTTGGCGAGCGCGTAAAGCTCTTCCATCTGCCAGTTGTCCATGGCGTAGCAACCCGACGAGTTGCACGAGCCGTGGATCATCAGGTGGTTGCCGGAGGCCTCGTTGGCCCGGTCGTAGGCGTTGGGATAGCCCATGTCGAAGGCGAGATGGTAGTTCGAGTTCGGGTTCATCAGGCCCGGCGTCAGGTGGTAGAAGCCTTCCGGCGCCTGCCGGTCGCCCTCTTTCCGCTTGGGGCCGAGTTGGCCCGACCAGGCGCAGATCGGATAGGTCTTGAGGAGCGCGAACGTGCCGTCGGTCTTCTGCTTCCAGACCTCGAGCTCGGACTCTTCCTTGTAGAGGCGCACGAGAATGGGCGAGTTCTCGCCCATCTCCTTGGACTTGATGACCTTGACGAGCGCGGGCGGCAGCGGCGCGTTGGGGCCGACGAGATCGGCGAACACGTCGTCCTGCTGGCAGCCGGACAGGGCCATGAGACCGAGCGCCAGAAACGCCATCGCCCCAAGACGTCGTGCCGTCATTCCCGATCCCCACGATGCGGGCGAGCGGTGGCTGTTCCCCCCGCGCCCTCGAACCGATCCCCGTTCCGGCCGCGCGCATCGCGCGGCTCGGGACGCTGCCCTCTTTTCGGACCGGGACGGTTACCGGAAGCTTAACGACCGGGCGGGAAATGTCCGAAAATTCTTTCCCTCATGCGAAGCCCCCCTCCGGCGCCCCGCGACGGGCCTTCTAGCCCCGATCGAAGACCGTTTGAAGGCAACGATCGCGTGACGGCTGACGACCGCCCCGGATCAGACCTTCAGCTCGCGGCCGATGGCCAGGAACTTCTCGCGGCGCTGGCGCTTCAGCTCGTCGCCGGACAGGGCGGACAGCTCATTGAGCGCCGCCTCGATGCGCGCGCCGGCCGTCTCGATCGCGCGCTCGCGCGAGCGATGGGCGCCGCCCGTCGGCTCCGACACGATCTCGTCGATGACGCCGAAGCCTTTCAAGTCCTGCGCCGTGATCTTCATCGCCTGCGCGACGTCCTTGGCGCGGCTGGAGTCGCGCCACAGGATCGAGGCGCCGGCCTCCGGCGAGATCACCGAATAGATCGCGTGCTCCATCATCAGGACGCGGTTGGCCGCTGCGATCGCGATCGCGCCGCCCGAGCCGCCCTCGCCGATGATCAGGGAGACCAGCGGCACCGACAGGCCGAGGCAGACCTGCGTGGAGCGGGCGATGGCCTCGGCCTGACCACGCTCCTCCGCCCCGATGCCGGGATAGGCGCCGGCCGTGTCGACAAGCGTCACCACCGGCAGGCCGAAGCGCTCGGCCATCTCCATGATGCGCACGGCCTTGCGGTAGCCCTCGGGCCGGGCCATGCCGAAATTGTGCTTGAGGCGGGTCTGGGTGTCGGAGCCCTTCTCCTGCCCGATCACCGCGACCGGCCGCCCCTTCAGCCGCCCGAAGCCGGCGATGATCGCGTGGTCCTCGGCGAAGTAGCGGTCGCCGGCCAGCGGCGTGAACTCAGTCACGAGCTGGGCGAGATAGTCGGTGCAGTGGGGCCGGTCGGGATGGCGGGCGACCTGCGTCTTCTGCCAGGGCGTCAGCTTGCGGTAGAGATCGGCCAGCGCTTCGCCCGAGCGCGTCTCGAGACGCTGGATATCCTCCGAGACGTCGATCCGCCCCTCGGTATCGCCGATCTTCTTGAGTTCGATGATCTGGCTGTCGAGATCGGCGACGGGCTTTTCGAAGTCGAGATAATTGTGCATCCAGCCGGGCCTTGCGCCGTCCTGTCGGGGTTCGGGCGGCGGTTTCCGGAGCCTGCCGGCCGAGGGGCCGGCCGGCTGGCTCGGCCGCGCGCCGAACCATGGGGTTCGCGTCGGCGCGCAAACTGGCGATCCGACATGGGAATGTCAAGAAAGCGGGGCGTTTCAGTCCCCCGAGAGCTCCGACAGCGGGTGGTGGTCGGTGACGAGGCGCATCAGGCGCTCCTCCATCACATGGGTGTAGATCTGCGTGGTGCCGATATCGGCGTGGCCGAGAAGCTCCTGCACGACGCGAAGGTCGGCGCCGTTCTGCAGGAGATGGCTGGCGAAGGCGTGGCGCAGGACATGCGGGCTGACGCGGGACGGCTTGATGCCGGCGTGGATCGAAAGATCCTTCAGATCGCGCGCGAAGGCCTGGCGCGTCATGTGCCCGCTCTCCGACAGCGCCGGAAACAGCCACGCCTCGCCGGCGCCCGGGAGATCCTTGAGCGAGGCGGCGAAGGCGTCCATCGCGTCGCGCGCCCGCTCACCGATCGGCACGAGCCGCTCCTTGTTGCCCTTGCCACGCACGACGATGAGGCTGGCGCGCGAGCGCAGCACCGAGCGCGGCAGCGACACGAGTTCCGAGACGCGAAGCCCGGTGGCGTAGAGGATCTCGACCAGCGCGTGCATCCGGCGGGCCCTGGCGAGCGCCGTCCCGCGAAGCTCCGGGTTGCCGGCCTGCGCCTCCGCCTCGCCGATCAGCCGGTCGACCTCGTCTTCCGACAGGATCTTCGGGATCGACTTCTCCTTGCGCGACCCCTCGATCGGCGACGTCGGATCGTCGGCGCGGCGGCCCTCGGCATAAAGGAACTTGAAGAACTGGCGCAGCGAGGACAGGCGCCGCTGGCGCGAGGAGGCGGCGAAGCCGCCCGCGTCGAGCCCGGCCATGTAGGCGCGCACGGCCTCGGTCGTCGCCTCGCTCAAAGCGACGCCCTCCGCCTTCAGCGCCGCGCGGGCATGGTCGAGGTCCCGGCGATAGGCGTCGAGCGTGTTCTGCGACGCCCCGCGCTCCACCGCCATCATCTCCAGGAACGCGTCGAGATGGGCGGCGTCGTGGGTCACTTGGCCACCCCCGTCTGCGTGTTGGGCACGACGGGCGCCGGCTGCAGCGCGGGGATCGGCACCTTCACCGTGACCGGCACCGGCACCGGCTCCACGAAGGCCACCAGCGCCGCCATCGCCGCATAGACCGCGCCGACGAGGAGCGCGAGGAGGGTCAGAAGGCGCGTCAGGGTGGGCATCTGGCGGCAGGGCTTTCGAAACGACGGGGCGGGGCGGACACTAGAGGCTGCGCCGGCGAAGCGACAGGGCCAAGGTGCCTCCCGTGACGGGCGAAGACGGCAAGTCCGAGGCGGGGCCGCCCGATCCCGTTCGCTTGACGCCATGGGGCTTTTCTGGTCTCACGCGAAACTGATCCCGACCCTTTCCCGCGCCACCTGAACCGATGATCGAGACCGCCGGGGCTGCGCCCCTTCCCTCCCGCCAGGCCTCCGGCGTCATCCGGCGCCCCGTGGTGCTCGTCGGGCTGATGGGGGCGGGCAAGACCACGGTGGGTCGCAAGCTCGCGCAGATGCTCGACCTGCCGTTCGTCGACACCGACCACGAGATCGAGGACGCCTCGCGCATGACGATCGCCGAACTCTTCGCCGCCTATGGCGAGCCGGAGTTCCGGGCGCTCGAGGCGCGCGTCGTGGCCCGCCTCCTCGACGAGGGCCCGCGTGTCATCGCCACCGGGGGCGGCGCCTACATGAACGAGGGCACGCGCAAGCTTCTGTCCGAGCGCTCGGTCACCGTGTGGCTGAAGGCCGAGCTCGACGTCCTCATGGAGCGCGTGACCAAGAAGCCGACGCGCCCGCTTCTCCAGACGCCCGATCCGCGCGCGACGCTGAAGGCGCTGATGGACCAGCGCTATCCCGTCTATGCCCTGGCCGACCTCCACGTGCCGACGCGCAACGTGAAGCGCGAGGCGGTGGCGCGCGAGATCCTCGACCAGCTGGAACGCCATCCCCATTTCAAGGCCTGATCCATGACCGAGACGCCAGAGCCCGTCCGCGTGCGCGTCGAGCTGGGACCGCGCAGCTACGACATCCTGATCGGGCCGGGGCTCGTGGCGTCGGCCGGCCGGCACATCGCGGCCGCCCTGCCCCGCGCCCGCGCGCTGGTCGTCTCCGACGAGACGGTGGCCGCGCTCCACGCCGACCGGCTTCTCGCCGCGCTGCAGGGCGCCGGCATCGACGCCGCGCTCCTGACGCTGCCGCCCGGCGAGACCACGAAGTCCTTCGACCACCTGATCGCCGTCGTCGACCGCATCCTCGAAGAGCGGCTGGAGCGGGGCGACGCGGTGGTGGCGCTCGGCGGCGGCGTGATCGGCGACCTCTCGGGCTTTGCCGCCGGCATCGCGCGGCGCGGCATGCACCTCGTCCAGGTCCCGACCTCGCTGCTCGCGCAGGTCGACAGTTCCGTCGGCGGCAAGACCGGCATCAACAGCCCTCGCGGCAAGAACCTCGTCGGCGTCTTCCACCAGCCGGCGCTGGTGCTCGCCGACACCGACGTCCTCGACACGCTGTCGGAGCGCGAGTTCCGCGCCGGCTACGCCGAGGTCGTGAAATACGGCCTGATCGACCGACCGGACGTTTTCGAATGGCTCGAAGCCAACCGCGCTGCGATCTTCGCGGGCGGTGCGGCGCGCGTCGAGGCGGTGGCGACGAGCTGCCGCGCCAAGGCGGCGGTGGTCGCGGGCGACGAGCGCGAGGACGGCGACCGCGCGCTTCTCAACCTCGGCCACACGTTCGGCCACGCGCTGGAGTCGGCCGTGCGCTACGACCCCGCGCGCCTCGTCCACGGCGAGGGCGTCGCGATCGGCATGGCGCTGGCGCATCGGTTTTCGGTCCGGCTCGGCCTCTGCCCCGGCCAGGACGCCGGCCGCGCGGAAGCGCATCTCAAGGCCGCCGGCCTGCCGACCCGCATTCAGGAGATTCCCGGCGACGGCTTCACGGTGGACGCGCTGATGGACAAGATCGCGCAGGACAAGAAGGTCTCGCGCGGCGCCCTCACCTTCATCCTGACGCGCGGCATCGGCCGGGCCTTCGTCGCGCGCGACGTCGCGCCGGACGCGGTGCGGGACTTCCTGACGGCAGAACTTTCGGGCTGACGGCGCGTCAGGCCCCGGCCGGTGCCGTTCGGCGGAACGGCCGTCGCGCCAGATACGTGCGGCGCCAGCGACGCGGGATGCAGAGTGCGAGGACGGCGAGCCCCGCGCAGGCGAGCGTCGAGGCGAGGATCGCCGCATGGCCGAACGCGGCCTCGGCCGCCCCGCCGAATGCCGCGCCCGCCGCCATCCCCAGCCATGGCACGACCTGCACCCACCAGCCCGGCGAGGCGTGCCCAAGCAGCCGGCGCGCCAGCCCCCGGCCGAAGCGCGACAGCGCGCCCGTGACGTAGGTGAGCCCCAGCGACTGACCGCCGACCTCCTCCAGCGCGACGTTGATCGCGCCCATCGCCAGCACCAAGAGCACGATCGCCGGGCCGCCGGACCCGAGCGCGGCACTGAGCGCCGTCATCGCAGCGACGGTCATCAGAAGCACCGGCTGCGAGCCGCGCGCGGCGCGCATCACGAGGACGCCGAGCGCGTTGCCGGCGACGAAGGCCGCCAGAAGCGCGAGAAGGTGTCCGGCGCGGGCGAGATCGCCGGTGCCGACCGCAATGCCGAAGCGCGTCGTATTGCCGCTCATGAAGGAGACGAAGTCGCCGGCCAGAAGAAATCCGACGGCGTCCGTCAGCCCCGCCGCAAAGGACAGGAGCGAGGCGAAGAGGAGGCCGACGGCGATCCGCGCCCTGGCGCGGCGGCGGACCCGGCGGCGCACGGGTGTCAGAACCGCGTCGGCTCGCCGGGCGCCGCGGCCTCGATCGCCAGCGCGTGGACGCCGGTCGCCAGTTCCTCGGCCAGCAGCGCGTTCACCGCGCGGTGGCGCTCCAGCCGGCTCTTGCCGGCAAAGGCTTCCGCCACCAGCCGGACGCGGAAATGCGTCTCGCCAGTGCCGTCGAAGCCGCCGTGGTGGTCGCTGCCGGCATGGTGGTGTCCGGCATGGAGATGGCTCTCGTTGACCACCTCCAGGCGCTCTGGGCTCAAGCCCCGCGTCAGCTTCGCCTCGATCTCGGCCGCCTTGGTCATCATGTCGCCCCGTCCGTCTGTGATCGCCGTTGCCCCGCCGCCCGGCGGGCCTGTCGCCGGCTCTCCGTTTTGGGCGGGTTTTCCGTTCTGTCAATTCTTGTTCGCACGGGGGCAGGTCCCCATAATCGCGGTCTGATGAAGCTCGACTCCAAATACTTCGACAAGATCCGGGTCCGCCCGGCCCGGTCCGGGCCCGAACCCGAGCGTGCGCCCGTCTGCATGTGGGAGGGCTGCGAGGAGCCGGGCTCCCACAAGGCGCCGCGCGGGCGCGACCACGAGGGCCAGTACCTCCACTTCTGCGTCGACCACGTGCGCCAGTACAACAAGTCCTACAACTACTTCTCCGGGCTCGGCGACGACGACATCCAGAAGTACCTGAAGGACTCGCTGACCGGCCACCGCCCGACCTGGACGATGGGCTCCAACAATTCGGGCGGGGCGGCGAAGGTCTCGCCGACGCCCTCGACCAAGCCGAGCGGGCGCCCGCGCCGCTTCAACGGCGGACGCCCGCGCGATAGCTTCAACCTGTTCGGCGAGGGCGAGGCCACGGTGGCCGCGCCGCGCCGCAAGGCGCGCACCCTCGAGGTCAAGGCGCTGACGACGCTCGGCCTGCCCGAGAGCGCCGGCGGCGAGGCGATCCGCGTGCAGTACAAGGCGCTCGTCAAGCAGTACCATCCGGACGCCAACGGCGGCGACCGCGGCTCGGAGGACCGTCTTCGCGAGGTCATCCAGGCCTACAAGCTTTTGAAGGCGTCGGGCTTCTGTTAATCCCTGATTCCAGCCCTGTTCGAGACGCGCGGCCGCACGAGGCGACCCGCGAGATGTAAGGCCTGCCGAACGGCGGCAGCGCCCCTGGAGGTATGATGAGTGCAGCGGAACTGGAAGTGGCGAACCTGCCCGACGCCATGGTCTCCGTCCGCGAAACCTTCGGTTTCGACAGCGACCTGAAGGTTCCGGCCTTCTCGAAGGCCGACCCGCACGTTCCCGAGATCGACCCGGACTACCTGTTCGACCGGCAGACGACGCTCGCGATCCTCGCCGGCTTTGCCAAGAACCGCCGCGTCATGGTGTCGGGCTACCACGGCACCGGCAAGTCGACCCATATCGAGCAGGTCGCCGCCCGCCTCAACTGGCCCTGCGTGCGCATCAACCTCGACAGCCACGTCAGCCGTATCGACCTCGTTGGCAAGGACGCGATCACGGTGCGCGAGGGCATGCAGGTCACCGAGTTCCGCGACGGCGTCCTGCCCTGGGCCTACCAGAACAACGTGGCGCTGGTCTTCGACGAGTACGACGCGGGCCGGCCGGACGTGATGTTCGTGATCCAGCGTGTCCTCGAATCGTCGGGCCGTCTGACGCTCCTCGACCAGGCGCGCGTCATCCGCCCACACCCGGCCTTCCGCCTCTTCGCCACCGCCAACACGGTGGGCCTCGGCGACACGACGGGCCTCTATCACGGCACGCAGCAGATCAACCAGGCGCAGATGGACCGCTGGTCGATCGTCACCACGTTGAACTACCTGCCGCACGACAACGAGGTCGGCATCGTCCAGGCGAAGGCGAAGCACTTCCAGACCCGGGAAGGGCGCGCGCAGGTCTCCAAGATGGTGCGCGTCGCCGACCTCACGCGCTCGGCCTTCGTCAACGGCGACCTCTCGACCGTGATGAGCCCGCGCACGGTGATCACCTGGGCCGAGAACGCCGAGATCTTCGGCGACATCGGCTTCGCCTTCCGCCTGACCTTCCTCAACAAGTGCGACGACCTCGAGCGCCCGCTGGTCGCCGAGTTCTACCAGCGCGCCTTCGGCGAGGACCTGCCGGAGGCGGCGTCGAACCTCGTCCTCGACTGATCTCCATGGCATCGCGCATCGGCGACAACTCCACCAAGGCCCCGCGCGGCAAGGCGCCCGACCGCGAGCCGTTCCGGCGCGCGGTGGCCGGCTGCATGCGCGCCATCGCCGGGGACGCGGAGCTCGAGATCACCTACGGCAACGAGCGGCCGGGCCTGACGGGCAACCGCGCCCGCCTGCCGGAACTGCCCAAGCGCGCGGCCGCGACCGACGTCTCGGTGGTGCGCGGCCTGTCGGACGCCATGGCGTTGCGCAAGGCGCGCCACGACGCGCGCGTCCATGCGACCCTTTCGCCGGACGGGCGCGGCGCACGCGCCGTCTTCGACGCGCTGGAGCAGGCGCGCTGCGAGGCGATCGGCGCCAATGCGATGCCGGGCGTCGCCGACAATCTCGCCGCGATGCTGGAGGACAAATACCACCGCTCCAACCTGTCGGAGGTGACCGACCGGGCCGAGGCGCCGCTCGAAGACGCGCTGGCGCTGATGGTGCGCGAGAAGCTCACCGGCCGCCCCGTGCCGCCGAGCGGGCAGGCCGTGGTCGAGGTCTGGCGCGACTGGATCGAGGACAAGGCCGGCCAAAAGTTCGAGCGCCTGGGCGAGACCGTCGAGGACCAGCGCCTCTTCGCGCGCGCGATCCGCGACATGCTCGTCTCCATGGAGATGGCGGAGGAACTCGCCGACGACCAGCAGTCCGAGGACGAGGAAACGCCCGAGGAGGCCGGCGACAACCAGAGCCGCGACAACGAGGAGTCCGGCGCCGAAAAGGAGGCTGGCGAGGATCAGGCGGAGCCCGAGGAATCGGAGGGCGAGGCCGAGTCGGAGGACACGTCCGAGGCCGAGACCTCCGAGGTGACGGCCGAGGAGCCCTCCGACGACGAGGAGCCCGACTCGGAGACGCCCGGCGATTCGCGCCGCCCCAACCAGGCGATGCCGCGCGATCTCGGCGACACCGACTACCGCGTCTTTTCCGAGGCCTTCGACGAGACGGTGGGCGCCGAGGAGCTGTGCGACGAGGCCGAGCTCGACCGCCTGCGCGCCTTTCTCGACAAGCAGCTCGTCTCGCTGCAGGGCGCCGTCGGGCGCCTCGCCAACCGCCTGCAGCGCCGCCTGATGGCGCAGCAGAACCGCGCCTGGGACTTCGACCTCGAGGAAGGCTATCTCGACACGGCGCGCCTCACCCGCCTCGTCACTGACCCGATGCAGCCGCTCTCCTTCAAGATGGAGCGCGACACCCAGTTCCGCGACACGATCGTCACGCTCCTGATCGACAATTCCGGCTCGATGCGCGGTCGGCCGATCACGGTGGCGGCGACCTGCGCGGACATTCTCGCCCGCACGCTGGAGCGCTGCGGCGTCAAGGTCGAGGTGCTCGGCTTCACGACGCGCGCCTGGAAGGGCGGCCAGTCGCGCGAGGCCTGGCTCAAGGCCGGCAAGCCGCAGCGGCCGGGCCGCCTCAACGACATACGGCACATCGTCTACAAGGGCGCCGACGCGCCGTGGCGCCGCGCCCGGCGCAATCTCGGCCTGATGATGCGCGAGGGGCTGCTGAAGGAGAACATCGACGGCGAGGCGCTGATCTGGGCGCACAACCGCCTGCTCGCGCGGCCCGAGCAGCGGCGCATCCTGATGATGATCTCGGACGGCGCGCCGGTCGATGATTCGACGCTGTCGGTGAACCCCGGCAACTACCTGGAGCGGCACCTGCGCGCCGTGATCGAGGAAATCGAGACGCGCTCGCCGGTCGAGCTTCTCGCCATCGGCATCGGCCACGACGTGACGCGCTACTATCGCCGCGCCGTGACGATCTCCGACGCCGAGGAGCTGGCGGGCGCGATGACCGAGCAGCTGGCCGCCCTGTTCGAGGACGAGGGTGAGATGCCGGCCCGCCGTCGCCGCTCGGCCGGCCGCCGCTGACGGTGGCGCCGCGCCTGAAGCGGACGGGGCGCGCGGCGCTCCTTGCCGCCCTCCTCACGGCCGGCGCGACGCTGAGCCCCGCCCCGCGCGCGCTGTCGGCCGAGACCGAGGTCCGCGCCCAGCCGATCACCCGCTTCGGCATCGGGCGCGACACGGTGCGGTTCGGGGCGCTCGAATACGTCGGCGGCTTCGTCTATTCCTCGTCGGACGGGCGGCTGTCGGGCGTGTCCTCGATCCGCATGCGCCCGCGCGGCGCGGGCTTTCTCGCCGTGACCGACACCGGCTTCTGGTTTTCCGGCGTGATCCGGCGCGACGCCGAGGGCAGGCCCGTCGGCATCGCGGACGCCCGCATCGCGCCGATCCTCAACCCCGCCGGACGCGCCATGCCGAACAAGGGGCAGGCCGATGCCGAAGGGCTCGCGATCGCCGGCGGCGAGGCGCTGGTCAGCTTCGAGCGCGACCATCGGATCGAGGCCTTCCGTCCCGCATCCGCGCCCTTCGAGGCGAAGGGCCGGCGCCTGCCCCTCCCGATCCCGCGAGGGGAACTGCGCAGCAACGGCGGACTGGAGACGATTGCCGCCGCGCCGGAGGACTCGCCCCTCGAGGGCGCCGTCGTGGTCGTGGCGGAAACCTCGGTCGACGACGCCGGCAATCTCTTTGCCGCCGTGATGGGGCGCGGCGTCTTCAAGGTGAAGCGCGAGCGGCCCTGGGCGGTGACCGACGGCACCTTCCTGCCGGACGGCGATCTCCTGCTTCTGGAGCGGCGCTACGAGGGGCTCGGGCGCGTCGGCATGCGCATCCGCCGGATCGACGGCACCACGATCCGTCCCGGCGCGCTGGTCGACGGCCCGGTGCTGATGGAGGCCGATCTCGGCGAGGAGATCGACAACATGGAAGGGCTGGACGCCTGGGAGGGCACGGACGGCCGCACCCACTTGTCGCTCGTTTCCGATGACAACGGCTCCTTCTTCCAGCGCAACCTCTATCTGGAGTTCCGCCTCGCGGACGACCGCGAGGCGGCGCCGGGCCGGTGACCGGCGCCCCTCAGACCGCCGCCACCCGCGCGTCGCGATAGGGCAGAAAGGCGTTGATCACGACCCGGTAGGGCACGAGGCCGAACACTGCGATGATCAGCTTCACGCTGAAGTCGCCGAGGGCCCAGGAGACCCAGCGCGGCGCCTCGACGGCGAGCAGTCCGAACAGCGGCGCCGATTCCAGCGCGAAGGGCTCGTTCGGCCCGAGAAGCAGGAACATTGGCGCGAAGGCGAGCGAGAAGAACACGAGCGTGTCGAGGATCGTGCCGAGGATGCCGCTCGCGAGCGGCGCCTTCCACCACGAGAGGCGGCGCAGCCGGTTGAAGACGAGGATGTCGAGAAGCTGCGCGAACAGGAATGCGAAGCCGCTGGCGAGTGCGATGCGCAGCAGGCGCCCGGCCTCCGTCTCGAACGGCGTCAGGCCCAGCCGGTGGAGGATCGGCGGGAACACGATCGAGCTCACGACCGCCGCCGCAAAGCCCAGATACACGATGCGGCGCGCCACCGCCGGTCCGAACAGGCGGTTGTTCACGTCGGTGACGATGAAGGCGAAGGGATAGACGAAGGCACCCCAGGTCAGGAGGTCGGCCAGCGACAGGGGGCCGAGGGTTCCCTGGACGGGAAACTGCACGGCGATGTTGGAGGCGAGGACGATGATCGTCATGGCGATCACCGGCAGCACGGTGCGGCGGGACAGGGTCACGGCGGGCATCCATTTTTTTAGGCTGGGGTATGGCACCAGCGTCGGGTTGTCGGTGTCAGCGCGCCTGTGTCTGGCGCGCGGCGATCTCTGCGACCAGTTTGTCGCGTTCAGGCCCGGCGGGGCCTCGCAGGATCTTGCGCTCTTCGGAGGACACGCTGGTCGCGATATAGCCCCGATCACGCATGCATTGGGCGGTCAGCTGATACTTCTCGATCGAGCGCGCGACGCCGCGAGCCGCGCCTGCAGCCGCAGCTCCGCCGAGGCTTCCCGACGGATTGAGGACAGGAGAGACGTAGACGCCCTCCTCCACCTTCCCGCGGCAATCGCCATAGTCAGCTTCCCAGAGGTCGCCCGGTCGGTCGGCACGTACGAACTCGCTCGGCAGCGACGCGCATGCCGGCAAGAAAAAGAGCGCTGCCACGGTGACAGCGCTCCCCATCAGACTCGAAAAACGAGACAAACCCTGGCTCAGGCGGCTTCGGCCGTCGTGGCGGTCTTCTTGGCGATCTGGCGCTTCAGGAGACGGGCCTTCTGCGACAGGTCATGCTCGGCAGCCTTGGCGAGGAAGGCGTCGAGGCCACCGCGGTGCTCGACCGAGCGCAGCGCATGGGCCGAGACGCGCAGGCGGAAGCGCTGGCCGAGGGCGTCGGAGATCAGCGTCACCTGGCACAGGTTCGGCAAGAACCGGCGACGGGTCTTGTTGTTGGCGTGGCTGACGTTGTTGCCGGTCTGGACGGCCTTGCCGGTCAGTTCGCAAGCGCGTGACATGGGATCACCTTTCAAACGTTCGATACGGCCTTCCGGGGCGCGCCGCCGCCGGAACGGCAGCGCGATCATCGACCCCATGGCATGATCGGAAAATCGACTGTGCCTATAGTGGCGTGCGCGCGCGCCGTCAAGCCGCCGCAGCACCAGGGCCCGTACGGGGCCCGCGCGGGGCTTGATCCGGCCCGCATGCGCGCCCACAAAGAGGCACCTCGAGCCCAGCCGGAGAACCGCCCATGCTTCGCGCCGCGACCGGCCTTTTCGCATCGGCGCTTCTCGCCCTCGCCGCGCCGGCGGGCGCTGAGGCCGCACCCCTGCGCACGGTCTACACGATTTCTCTGATCGGGCTACCGGTCGGTCGCGCCGAGTTCCGCACCACGATCGATGCGCGGCGCTTCAAGGTGGAGGGGACGCTGTCCTCGGCAGGCCTGGCCGAACTCGTGTCCTCGACGCGCGGCACGAGTTCGGTGTCGGGGCGAATCGCGGGTCGCAGGCTTCTGGCCGACCGCTACGCGCTCGCCTACACGAGCGACGGCAAGTCGTGGGCGAGCGACCTGTCGCTGCGCTCGGGAAGCGTCGTGTCGGCGAAGGTCGCGCCACCGGCCCGCAACCCTGCGCCGGCCGATTTCGTGCCGGTGCGCCGGGCGCAGCTGACGAGCGTCGTCGACCCCTTGAGCGGCCTGATGATCGCGCCGGGAAAGCCGGGCGATCTCTGCCGGCGCACGCTCAACGTCTATGACGGCTGGAGCCGCATCGACCTGCCTCTCAGCCCCGCCGGCACGGAGCGGGTGCGCACCGACGGGTTCGATGGCGAGGCCGTGGTCTGCACCACGACGGTCCGCCCGGTCGGCGGCTACCGCACCTCGTCCAACGGACTGCGGTTCCTGCGCGGCAAGGTGATCCGGCTCTGGTTCGCCCCGATCGGCGACACCGGCGTCTATGCGCCGGTGCGCGTGTGTATTCCGACCGAGGTCGGCCCGCTCTCGCTGACCGCCTCGACCTTCGCGAAGCCGTAAGGCTCAGATGCCGGCGCGATACACCGCCGGGGCCACGTAGATGTAGATGATCTGCTGCAGGAAGAAGATGATCAGGAGCACCACCAGCGGCGACAGGTCGAGCCCGCCGAAGTTCGGCAGGACGCGACGGATCGGGCGGTAGAGCGGTTCGGTCATCCGGTACAGGAAGTCGCCGATCGTGGAGACGAACTGGTTGCGCGGATTGACGATGTTGAAGGCGAAGAGCCAGGACAGGATCGCCGACGCGATGATGATCCACCACAGGATGTTGAGGATCAGAAGGACGACTTGGATGACGGCGAGCATGTCGGGCGGCGGCCTTTCGGTTGCGGCTCTCGGGCCGGCGGTTTCATGGCGCGAGGCTCGCACGACGAAATGGGTATTTCCCTAACGAATACCAGCGCGACGGGCCCGCTTGCGCGATCGTGAACGCGGGGCGACATCCTGCTTGACAGGCCCCGCGCCGCTATCCTACAAGCCGCCCACTGGTGGACGGGGCTGTAGCTCAGTTGGGAGAGCGCGTCGTTCGCAATGACGAGGTCAGCGGTTCGATCCCGCTCAGCTCCACCATTCCTTCCCCTTGCGACCCATGGCAGACAAGCGGGCCCGACCGGCTCCGCGAGGCGCAGCCATGACCGACGACCTGCGGACCCCCGACATCGAGCCGCCGGTTGAGGCGCCGGCCGAGGATCGCTTCGCAGCCTTCCGCAACACCCGCTTCCTGCGCTACTGGCTCGCCCGGTTCCTGGCCGCCTTTTCCGTGCAGGTCGTCGCCGTCTCGGTCGGCTGGCAGATCTATGAGCTGACGCGCGATCCGCTCGATCTCGGCCTCATCGGCCTGTCGCAGTTCCTGCCCGCGCTGCTTCTCGTCTTCGTCACCGGCACGGTCGCCGACCGCTATTCGCGCCGCCACATCATGGCGCTGGCGATCGGCGTGCAGGCGCTGGGCGCCGCGGTCCTCCTTGCCCTCACCTACCAAGGCCTCGTCACGCCCGCGCCGGTCTTCGCGGTCCTCGTTCTCTTCGGCATCGCGCGTGCCTTCTTCGGCCCCGCCGCCTCCTCGCTCGTCGTCAACCTCGTCTCCAAGGACGAACTCGCCAACGCCATCGCCTGGAACTCCTCGTCCTGGCAGATCGCCTCGATCGTCGGGCCGGTGGCCGGCGGCCTCCTCTACGGGCTGTCCTCACACCTGTCCTACGCGGTCGCGCTCGCGCTCTTCGCCGTCGCCGGCCTCCTAATCCTCTCGGTGCCGGCCCCCGCCCAGCGGACCAGTCGTGAGCCGGCGACCCTCTCCACCGTCCTCGCGGGCTTCCGCTACATCTGGCGTGAGAAGGTGGTCCTGGGCGCGGTGTCGCTCGACCTCTTCGCCGTGCTCCTCGGCGGCGCGGTTGCGCTGATGCCTGTGTTCGCGCACGACATCCTCCAGGTCGACGAGTTCGGGCTGGGGCTCCTGCGCGCGGCGCCCGGCGTCGGCGCGATCCTGACGGCGATCTGGCTCGCCGCCCATCCGGTCAAGGACCATGCCGGCCTCGTGATGTTCGCCTTCGTCGCGCTGTTCGGCGCCTTCACGGTCCTGTTCGGCCTGTCGACCTCGCCCTGGCTGTCGATCGCGGCGCTGATGCTGATGGGCGCGGCCGACATGATCTCGGTCTATATCCGCGAGATCCTGCTCCAGCTCTGGACGCCGGACGACGTGCGCGGGCGCGTCAATGCGGTGAACGGCATCTTCGTCGGCGCGTCGAACGAACTCGGAGAATTCCGCGCGGGCGTCATGGCCTGGAGTATCGGCGCGGTCCCCGCCACCGTGATCGGCGGTGCCTGCACGGTTGCGATCGCCGGTATCTGGGCGTTCGCCTTCCCGCAGCTGCGCCGGGCGCGAAGTCTCGCCGCGCGCGAATAGCCCTCAGTCGAGGCTGCCGCGCAGCGCGAGGCCGAGCGGCGCGTAGGGCCGGGCGAGCGGCGCCGGGCCACTGGCGGGACCTAAGAGAAGCGAGGCGTCGATGGCGCCCGCGGAATCCGCCGGCGGCAGCGGCTCGGACGAGGCGCGCCGCAGGACGAAGCGCTGGAGATAGGCCTGACGCGCGGCTTCGCGGCTGGAACCGGGACGACGCAGATCCCAAGGGGCGAGTTCCGCCGAACGGCGCAGATGCGTGCCGCCGATGCTACGCGAGACCGAGACACGCGTCGCCGTCGGACCCGGACAGATGCGCCGCCAGGACGGCGTGTCGGCGTCGCGCCCGTCGAGGCAGACCGCGACGGGCATCGACGAGCGGACGATCGCCGCGCGCGACCCGCCGCTGTAGCAGGCGGCCAGCACCGCGGAACACATGCACAACAGGGCCGCGACGCGGATCATGCCCGAACTCCCGATCAACCGGGGCGAAGCATAGGGGCGTCCGGCTTAACGCCGCGTCATCGCAGCTTCCGACGCTCGCACATGGTCAGGCCAGCGCCTCGCCCGCCCCTTCCGGCGGCGCCACGGGCACGGCGCCCGGCAGCGGCGCGAAGGCGCGGTTCCAGGCGTCGAGCGAAGCGATCTTGTAGGCCTCGGCCAGCGTCGGGTAATTGAACGTGTTCTCCATGAAATAGTCGATCGTGCCCTTCAGATTGAGCACGGCCTGCCCGATGTGGATCAGCTCGGTCGCTCCCTCGCCCACGATGTGGACGCCGAGCAGCCGGCGCGTCTTCTTGGAGAAGATCATCTTCATCATGCCGCTCTGGAGGCCCATGATGTGGCCGCGCGAGGTTTCGCGGAAGCGCGCGATGCCGCATTCGTAGGGAATGCCGCGCTTGCGCACGTCCTCCTCGCTCATGCCGACGGTCGAGATTTCCGGTACGGAATAGATGCCGTAGGGAAAGAACTCCGGCGCCGGGGGCGTCGCGACGCCGAAGGCATGGCAGGCCGCGATGCGCCCCTGCTCCATCGAGGTGGAGGCAAGGCTCGGGAAGCCGATCACGTCGCCGGCGGCATAGATGTGCGGCACCGCGGTCTGGAGCGTCTTGCCGTCCACCGCGATGCGGCCGCGATGGTCGCAGGTGAGGCCCGCGGCGGAGAGGTTCAGCCCGTCGGTCGCGCCCATGCGGCCGGCCGCAAAGAGAAGCACATCGCCCGCGACGTCACGCCCGGTGGCCAAGCTGCAGACCGGGCGCCCGGCGCCGTCGAAATCGATCTTCGTCACCTCGGCGCCCAGCCGCAGCGCGACGTTGCGATCCCGCAGGTCGTGGACGAACTCCTCCATCAACTCCTTGTCGACGAAGTCGAGGAAGGTCGGGCGCGGCTCGATCAGCGTCACCTGCACTTCCAATGCCGAGAAGATCGTGGCGTACTCGACGCCGATGACGCCGGCACCGATCACGGTGAGCGAGCGCGGCAGCTTCGGCACCTCGACGATCTCGTCGGAATCGAAGACGTTGGTGCCGTTGAAGGGCACGTAGTCGGGGCGGAAGGGCCGCGTGCCGACCGCGATCAGGATCGTGTCGCCGTGGAGCGTGCGCACCTCGCCCGACGGCAGCGCGACGTCGATCTCGTGCGGCGAGCGAAAGGCGGCGCGCCCGTGCAGGATCTTCACGCCGTTGCGCGCGAACTGATGGTCGAGAACGTCGACCTCGTGTTCCAGCGTCTTGACCATGCGCGCCTGGATGTCGGCGCTGGTGATGTCCTGCTTGACCCGGTAGGCGCGCCCGTAGAAGCCGCGCTCGCGCCAGCCCGACAGGTTGAGCACCGTCTCGCGCATGGTCTTCGACGGGATCGTGCCGGTGTGGACCGACACCCCGCCGACGCGGCCTTGCGATTCGACGACCAGCACCTGCCGCCCGAGCTTGGCCGCCTGGATGGCGGCGCGCCGGCCCGACGGCCCGCTGCCGATCACGATCATGTCGTAGCGCTGCATGAGGGTCCCCGTCCGCGCGTCATCCGTCCCGTGCGGCCGCCCGGAATGCGAGGGCCACCCGATGCTGCATAGCGAAACGAGCTTATGCGAGGCGGGCTTCCGGCTAGACGGCGCGCCCGAAGATCAGAGCCAGGAAATCACCGAGCCAGCGCTTGACCGGGGCATCGTGGATGGCGCGGCCGGTGAAGTGCTCGCGCCTGGCTTGCGCGCCCGGCAGCGACAGGCGCGCGTGCCCGCGCGTCGTCCAGCGGTGCATCATCGCGAGCGTCAGTTCGGCATGGAACTGGACCCCGTAGGCGTTGTCGCCGTAGCGCATTGCCTGATTCTGGAAGCGCTCGCCCGTCGCCAGCAGCGTCGCGCCGGCCGGCAAGGTGAACCCTTCGCGATGCCATTGGTAGACCATCGGCGGCCAGTCGCCGAGAAGCGCACGCCCCTCGGCCGTCGCCTCCAGCGGATAGTATCCGACCTCGACGAGGCCCTCCGGGTGCGGCCCGACGGTGCCGCCGAGATGCTTCGACAGCATCTGGGCGCCGAGGCAGATACCGAGAAACGGGCGGTTCTCGCGCAGTGGCACGTCGAGCCAGTCGATCTCGTGGCGCAGATGCGGGTCGGGATCGTTGGCGCTCGGCGGCCCGCCGAAGAGGATCGCGCCGCGATGTTCGTCGAGGGTGGCGGGCAGGCGCTCGCCGAGCACCGGCCGCCGCACGTCGATGCGCACGCCCGCCGCCTCCAGCACCTGTCCGACGCGGCCCGGCGTCGAGGTTTCCTGGTGAAGGACGACGAGGATGGGCCGCTCGTCGTCGCGTCCCGACAGGCGGAAGCGGGACGGCGCGTCGCCAGGAAGGGATGCCTTCAAGCCTCGATGCTCCCGGCCCGTTCCACGGCACCGTGCATCGCATCGTGCTTACCGCGCATCCGGTCGCGGGTCGACACGCCCAGAAGCTCCGCAATGCGCCAGACCGTGTTGTCCTCCAGCTCGTGCACCGCTCCATCGACGAAGACGACGCGCCACAGGAGCTCGACGAAACGCACCCGCTCGGCTTCGCCGAGATGGCGCATCAGGACGCTGGTGAACCGGTAGAGATCGACGGCTTCCGCGTCGGCGGCCTCGCCCGCCGCTTCGATGCGCCGGGCCGCCTCGCCGTCGAGGCCGTATTCCTCCGCCAGGACCGCCCGCAGCGTCTCGATCTCCAGCGCGGAGGCCGAGCCGTCCGCCTCCGCGACATGGAAGAGAAGTGCGGCCGCCGCGACCCGGAGGTCGTCGGCGTCGTGCGGGCCGGGCCCGCCCCCGGTCAGCGCGGCGAAGAAGTCCTTCAATCCTTCGAGCATCGAATCGTCCGGGTCGGGCGGGGTGGAAGCGGGAGAGCGTCAGGCGTGTTCGGTGGGGCGCGGCGTGTCGGCCGCAGCGTCCGGGCTGCGCGGCTGGTCGGCGCTGCGGGGGTAGCTGTCGGCGATGGCGCGGATCGAGCCGGGCTCCGATAAGGTCGCGACCTGAGGTGTTGCGGGCGGCGACACCCAGCGGAAGGCGTCGAGCCGGCCTGTCACCGGCGACACCGGCGCCCACTCGCGACGCGTCACGCCGTCGGCCGTCCAGGCCGGGTCCTTCGGCGCATGGACGGCGCGCGCCATCCACTGGCGCACCAGCGCCTCGTTGCCGGACTCGGCATCCTCGATGTCGGCCAGAAGCAGGTAGGTCGATTCGCGCGGAGCGGCTTCGGCCGCAGCCGTCGCCTCGGCGCGGGCGGTCGCGAAATCGCGGGCGTCGAGGGCGGCGTGGGCCACCGCAAGGCGCGACTCGACATGGCCGGGATGCAGCGCCGCGAGCGCACGGGCGCGGCGCAGACGCTCCTCGACGCCGTCGCCGGAGCGCGCGTGGATGTAGAGCGCGGCGATTTCGGGATGCGGCTCGTGCTTCCACGAGGCTTCCAGCGCCTTGGTGGCGGCGCGTCCGTCGCCGAGGCGGATCGCGGCGCGACCGGCGATCGCGGCGGCGGGAACGAGATCGGGTGCGAGCTTCTGCGCCTCGCGGGCGAGCGCGCGGGCGGCGTTCGGGTCGGCGTCGGCGAGCGTCTGCGCCTTGCCGGCCAGCAGCACGGCGCGAAGGCGACGGCTTTCCGCCTTGTCGATCAGGCGCGAATCGCGCTGCGCCTCGAGAATCGCGAGAGCACCGTCGAAATCGCCCTGCGCCGCCTTCAGGTCGAGCACGGCGCCGCCGGCCCAGCCGACATGGGGCGCGATGCGCACGGCGCGCTCGGCGTAGTTGCGCGCGGCCCCCCGGTCACCGAGGCGCTCGGCCTCGAGGTAGAGGCCTCTGAGGCCGACGAGACGCGTCTCCGGCTGGGCTTCGAGTTCCTCGAAGATCGAGCGGGCGCGGGCGTTGTCGCCCTCGATCAGCGCGGTCTGCGCGTCGAGGAAGCGCAGCATCGGCTCGGAACGGCCCGGCAGGAGCTTGGCCGCCTGCTTGGTCATGCGCCGCGCGGTGACGGCATCGCCCGCACCGACCGCGATGATGCCGGCCGACAGCGCGCGATAGCCCTTGTCGCGGCGGCGCGTCGAGAAGAAGCGCGACACGCGGTCGGGCGCCTTGAAGAAGCCGCGCACGATCCAGAACAGGAGAACAGCCGCCACGACCAGCGCGATCTGCAGCACCACGAAGACGGTGAAGCTCGTGCCGACCTCCTGGCCCTGCCAGATCAGCGACACGGTTCCCGGGTGGTCGGCGAGCCAGGCGAAGCCGAGACCGGCGGCCAGGACGACGAGGAAGAAGGCGAGGATAGCCAGCATGTCAGCCCTGCGACGAGGCGCCGACGGCGCGGTTGATCGTGTCCTGGATAAGGCGGTCGGCCTCGACGCGCGCGCGAACGTCGGCGGCGAAACTCTCGGAGGCGGTCTTGGCCGCGTCCGGCAGCTTGTCCCATTCGGCAAGCCACGCGGCGTAGTCGCCGGAGGTGACGGCCGCGTCCATGCGCGCGACAGCCGCCTGCGGCCCCGGCGCATCGGGCGCGACGCTGGTGCCGGCCGGGCGGACCTGAACCAGCGAGCGCAGGCCCGAGAGGACCTGCGTGCCGACGTCCTCGGTGGAGACCTCCGGGCGCACGGCGGACAGGATCGCCGATTCGGCCTCCTGCCAGCGCGCGTTCAGCGCCGAGGCGGTGGGCACGCCCTTGGCCGCGAAATCGCGCAAGGGGGCGACGGCCTCAGTGTCGCCGGAGGCGGTCGCGAAAGTCTCCAGTTCCGACATGAAGGGCGTGCCGCGGTCGATCGCCGACTTCAGCCCGGCGGCCGACAGGGCGACCGCGGCGCGCTTGTTCGCCTCCTCGATCGCGGCGAGGCGCTGGCCGAAGCCATCGATCGCCGACCGGACTTCGTTGGCGGCGCTCTGGGCGTTCTGGGCGGCCTGCTGCGCGGCGGAGACGCCCTGGCGCGCCTCGTCGGCGGCCCCCTGCGCGGCGTTCGCGGTGTCGCGCGCGGCATTGGCGGCGGTCTCGGCCCGCGCCGCGGTGTCGCGCGCGGTGGTCGCCGCCTCGTTGGCGGTGGCGGCCGCAGCCGCGGCGTCGCCGGTCGAGGTGCCGCCGCTCTGGATGGCACGCTCGTTGGCGGTGACGCGATCGGTCAGCTGCGTGAACTCGGCGGTGGATACCGTACCCGAGCCCGCGCCGCCGGCGGCCTGCGCGGACTGGACCTGCTCGACCACACCGCGCACCTGATCGAGGTCGCTGCGAAGCTGCTGGACGTCGCCGGCCTGGGCGAACTGCTGGGTCTGCACCGGCTGCTGCTGGCCGGGCGGCGGGATGAGGCCGCCATAAAGGGCGGTGCCGCCGAGAAGAAGGGCGATCACGGCACCGAGCGCGCCCGCGCCCAATAGAGAGCCGAAGCCTGCGCCGCCGCGGGGCTCGCTGGAATGGCCGGCGAGATAGGGGCTGTTGTCGGGAACCGAGGTCTGCGTGCGCGCGGCCTCGGCCTGCGGATGTACGGTCTCGTCGTCCTCGAACTCGCCGAGATGCCGTCGCGCCGGCTCGGCGGCCACCGCATCCTCGGGCACGAAGCCCTCCTCGCGCGCAAACTCGATCGCCGGCGATTCGTCGGCCCGCTCCGACGCGGGCCGGTCGTCGCCGGCCGGCAGCGCCTCGCCCGTCGCCGGTTCGACGCGGTCGACGCCTTCGGGCGCGGGGCTCGCCACCGCATCGTGGACGCGCCCCGCGTCGCCCGTCTCGACCACCGTATCGGCCGGAGCCGGCGCCCGGTCGGTCGCCGCGCCCCCGCTCACCACCGCCTCGTCGGCGCCCGCCACCGTGTCCGTGGCGAAGTCCGGCTCGACGGCCGACCGTTCGGCGTCGGCAGACCGCGCCAGATCCTCCGGCCCGCCGGTCGCCCCGATCCGCTCGGCCTTGCCGTCGATGATGGTTTCCGGTCTGCCGCCGGTCGTGGGGCGGCGCGGGCGATTGGCCATCCGGGTCTCCTCGAGTCGCGTCGGCTCCGAACGAAGCCGCATCCTTTGGGTTCCGGCGCACGGCCGATCCGCCCGCCCGGTTTGCGCCGGGACGAGCCGTTGCTGATTTAGCGTGTCCGCGCCAAGCTGCAACGGAGTTTGTGGACACCAAGCGCGTTCGTGAACCGGCACGGTGAAGAAGCGCGTCGCCGCCGGCTTACGACAGACGCGCGAGAAGGTCCTCGAGCGTCGGGCGTGCGCCCCATTCCGGGCGGCGCGAGGGATCGAGGCGCGCGGCCACCGCCTCCGAGAGGCAGAGCGGGCGAAGGCCAAGGCTTCGGAGCGCGGGGCGGCTCGAGGACAGCGCCTCGAAGAGTTCGGCCTGCCGGCGCGACAGGAGGAGGACGGCGTCCGGCACGCCGCCCGAAAGAACCCGGTCGATCTCCTCGTCCGTCGGCCGGCGGTCCGCCATGTCGTAGACCTCGAGCGCGCGGACGGCGACGCCGCGCGCGGCCAGCCCCCGTTCGAGATCGGGCAGGCGCACGCGCCCGGCGGCGTAGACGAGCGGCGCTCGGCTCCGCAGCGCCTCGGCGAGCGGCACGAGATCCTCGGCCCGGCCCGGCCCTTCGATCACGTCGGGAATCCCTCGCGCGTGCAGCGCTTCGGCCGTGCGGGCGCCGACCGCCAGCACCGGCGCGCCCGCGCCCGTCGCATGGGCGGCGAGCCAGGGCGCGGCATGGGCGCTGGTCGCGAGGAACCCGCCCACCGGCTCGGGCCCGAGCGGCGGCACAAGCGGGCGCACCACCTGAAGGGGCAGCAGCAGCGGCTCGTGGCCCCGCGCGCGCAGGATCGCGGCGGTGCGCGCCCCGTCCTCGGGCTCGCGCAGGACGAGGACCCGCGCCACCGCGGCTCAGCCGGCCCAGCCGGCGAAGAACTCCGGCCCCGCCTCGGCGACGAGCGCGCGGGCCGCATCGCTCGCCGCTTCCACGGCATCCGTCTGGGGGATGTGAATCTCGGTCTCGTGCATGCGCGCGCCGTCCGGCGTCAGGATCATGCCGTGGAAGCGGAAGGCGTCGCCGCGCGGCTCGGCATAGGCGGCGATCGGTGTGCGGCAGGAGCCGTCGAGGACCGCGAGGAAGGCGCGTTCGGCGAGAAGCGCGCGGTGCGTCTCCGCGTGGTCGAGCGGCGCCACCATCTCGGCGGTCCGCTCGTCGGCCGCACGCTGCTCGACGCAGATCGCGCCCTGACCCGGCGCCGGCGGAAACGCCGCGACGTCGAGGATCTCGCCGGCGACGCCAGCCGCGTCCAGCCGGTTGAGGCCGGCGAGCGCCAGAAGCGTGCCCTCCACCTCACCGCGCTCCAGCTTCTGGAGACGGGTCTGGACGTTGCCGCGGAAGATCACGAGATCGAGATCGGGGCGCAGCCGGCGCAGAAGGGCCTGTCGCCGCAGCGAGGCGGAGCCGACGCGCGCGCCCTGCGGCAGGTCGGCGATCGCCCGAACGCGGCGGCCGATGAAGACGTCGCGCACGTCCTCGCGCGGCAGGAAGGCGGAGAGGCTGAGGCCGGCCGGCACCGCGGTCGCCATGTCCTTGGAGGAATGGACGGCGACGTCGATCTGGTTGCCGAGGAGCGCTTCCTCGATCTCCTTGGTGAAAAGCCCCTTGCCGCCGACCTCCGACAGGGCGCGATCCTGGATCCGGTCGCCGGCGGTCGAGATCACCATGACCTCGAACGCCTCCTCCGGCAGGCCGTGCGCGGCCATCAGGCGGGTGCGGACCTCGTGCGCCTGGGCGAGCGCGAGGCGGCTGCCGCGCGTGCCGATGCGGAAGGGTCGGGAGGTCATGAGGCTCAGCCTTTCGATCGCAGCACAAGCAGTGGGATGCGCCGCCGGTGCGCCCCCTCCCTACAACAGGCTGGCGGGCGGGTTCCACACCAAAGCCCCGGCGCGCGCCGACGGTGGCGAAAACCCCGTGGCGCGGCTATGTGCTCCTCCATGACGCCAACAGCCCCCTCCCCCACCGGCCCGCTCGTCCTTGGCATCGAGACGAGCTGCGACGAGACCGCGGCCGCCGTGGTCGGGCGCGACGCCGACGGCCGGGCGCGGATCCTCTCCAACGTCGTCCTCAGCCAGATCGACGAGCATGCCGCCTTCGGGGGCGTGGTGCCCGAAATCGCCGCGCGTGCCCATGCCGAGGCGATCGGCGGGATCGTCCGGGCCGCGCTCGACGAGGCGGGCGTGTCGCTGCGCGAGATCGGCGCGGTGGCGGCCACCGTCGGGCCCGGCCTCGTCGGCGGGCTGATCGTCGGCGCGACCGCAGCCAAGGCCATCGCGCTGCCGCTCGGCCTGCCCTTCATCGCCGTCAACCACCTGGAAGGCCACGCGCTGACGCCGCGCCTCACCGACGGCCTCGCCTATCCCTATCTCCTGCTTCTCGTCTCGGGCGGGCACACGCAGATCCTGCTGGTCGAGGGCCTCGGGGCCTACGAGCGCTGGGGCACGACGATCGACGACGCGCTGGGCGAGGCCTTCGACAAGACCGCCAAGCTCCTCGAACTGCCCCATCCCGGCGGCCCGAGCGTCGAGCACATGGCGGACGGCGGCGACCCGCACCGCTTTCCCCTGCCCCGCCCGCTGCGCGGCGAGAAGCGGCTCGACTTCTCGTTCTCAGGGCTCAAGACTGCGGTGCGGCAGACGGCCGAGGCCAACGCGCCGCTGGAGCCCCAGGACGTCGCCGACCTCTGCGCCGCCTTCCAGCGCGCGGCGAGCGAGAGCGTCGCCGACCGGCTGGCGCTGGCGCTGGCGCGCTTCCGCGACCGCTTTCCCGATCTCGCCGACCCTGCGCTCGCGGTGGCGGGCGGCGTCGCGGCCAACGGCGAGATCCGCCGGGCGCTCGCCGCGCTGTCGGAGCGCACCGGCGTGCGCCTCGTCTCGCCGCCCCATGCCCTGTGCACAGACAACGCCGCGATGATCGCCTATGCCGGGCTGGAGCGCATGGAGGCGGGCGAGCGCGACGCCTCCAGCGCCCCGGTGCGCCCGCGCTGGCCGCTCGACGAGACCGCCGCGCCGCTGATCGGCTTCGGCAAGCGCGGAGCCAAGGCATGAACGTCGCGGTGGTGGGCGGCGGCGCCTGGGGGACGGCGCTGGCGTCGATGGCCGCGCGCGAGGGGCCGGTGCGCCTTCTCCTGCGCGACGCGGCGGTGGCCGAGGCCATCAACGTGCGGCGCGAAAATCCGGCCTATCTCCCCGGCATCGCGCTGCCCCCCGGCATCGAGGCGGTGCTGGAGCCGGCGGCGATCGGAGGCGCCGGGATCGTCCTCCTGGTGACGCCCGCCCAGACGCTGCGCACCCTGTGCCGGACGCTGGCGCCGCATCTTTCGGCCGGCGCCGCGCTCGTCCTCTGCTCCAAGGGCATCGAGCGCGACACGGGGCTCTTCGCCTCCGCCGTGGTCGAGGCCGAACTGCCCGGCCATCCGGTCGCGGTCCTGTCCGGCCCGAGCTTTGCGAGCGATGTCGCGGCGGGCCTGCCGACGGCGGTGACGCTGGCCGCCCGCGACGCGGACCTCGCCGACGCGCTGGCGCACCGCCTCTCGGGCCCCGCCTTCCGCATCTATGCCGGCACCGACGTCCTAGGCGTCGAGGCGGGCGGGGCGCTGAAGAACGTTCTGGCCATCGCGGCTGGCGCCAGCGCCGGCCTCGGGCTCGGCGCCTCGGCGCAGGCCGCGCTTGTCACGCGCGGTTTCGTGGAACTGACGCGGCTCGGGGAAGCTCTCGGCGCCGATCCCCGCACGCTGATGGGCCTCTCGGGCCTCGGCGACCTCGTGCTCACCTGTTCGGGCACGCAGTCGCGCAACTTCGCCTACGGGCTGGCGCTGGGGCGCGGCGAGGACCTCTCGACCCTGAAGCTGGCCGAGGGCGTCTTCTCGGCAAGCGTCGCGGCGCGGCTCGCCACCGAGCGCGGGATCGAGGCGCCGATCATCCAGGCGGTCGCCGGCATCCTCGACGGGACGCTGCCGGTGGCCGACGCCGTGGCCGCGCTTCTGGCGCGACCGCTCAAGCGCGAGTTCTGAAAACCGCTTGATCGCCCGGCCCGATTTGCTACGGGGCGGTCAGCCAACCGATCGGGGACCGACGATGCTGTATGCCCTTCTCTGCGAAGACCGCGCGGATGCCGGAACCCTGCGCGCCGACAACCGCCCGGAGCATCTCGCCCACCTGACGTCGCTCGGCCCGACGCTGAAGTTCGCCGGCCCCTTCCTCGACGAGGACGGCAAGCCGACCGGCAGCCTGATCGTGGTCGAGGCGGACAGCGCCGAGGCCGCGCGGGCGCTCGGCGAACAGGACCCCTTCGCCAGGGCGGGCCTCTTCTCGTCGGTCACGGTGCGACGCTGGAACTGGTCGGTCAACAACCCCGAGACCGCCTGATGGCCTTCTGGCTGTTCAAGTCCGAACCGTTCAAGTGGTCCTTCCAGCAGCAGAAGGACTGCGGCGAGGCGGGCACCGAATGGACGGGCGTTCGCAACTACCAGGCGCGCAACTTCATGCGCACCATGCAGCTCGGCGAGCGCGGCTTCTTCTACCATTCCAACGAGGGCAAGGCCGTCGTCGGCGTGGTGGAAGTCTGTGCCCTTGCCCACCCGGACTCGACCGCGGACGATCCGCGCTGGGAATGCGTCGACGTGCGCGCCGTCGCCGACATGCCGAACCCGGTGACGCTCGATGCCGCCAAGGCCGAGCCGCGCCTCAAGGACATGGTCCTCGTCACCAATTCGCGCCTGTCGGTGCAGCCGGTGACGGAGGACGAGTTCCGCACGATCTGCGAGATGGGCGGGCTCGCTTGGACGGTGGCGACGGGAACCTGACGCGGGCCGGAACGTTTCGCGAACAGTAGACACGCGGAGCGTTTGATGACCGAAGCCAATCCCAAGGCGGACGCCGCCAATTCCAACACGGTGAAGGACCCGGACGACTGGACCACCGGCGACGAGCCGATGACGGGCGCGCAAGGATCCTACCTCAAGACCCTGTGCGAGGAGACGGACCATCCGTTCGACGACACGCTGACCAAGGGCGACGCGTCGAAGCTGATCGACGAGCTGCAGGCCAAGAGCAAGCGCCTGAAGGACGCCTGATCCGGACCATCGCCCAGTTCGAAAGAAGGCCGCGCCTTGCTGGGAGGCGCGGCCTTTTCATGGGTTGTCCCGGCGCTCTTGGACTCAGCTCAGAAAGCCGAGGAACCAGAGGATGAGGATGATCGGGATCGGAATGCCGATCAGCCAGAGAAGGCCGCCTTTGAGCATGACGCGTGTTCCTGTGCTGCTGTCGCGATTGCAACCCGCCGTTATGCCGGTCGGTTCCACCGATTGTGCGCTCGCGTGATGGACGATCGTTCGCGTCGGCGCGCCTTCATCCGCGCCAACACCGCTCCGCTCCGGCCGCCGCATGTCCCGGAGATCGTCCTCCATCTCGCCGACGAGGCGCACGAGCTCTGGCTGAAGACGGAAGAGGAACTCGAGGCGATCGGCCTGCCGCCGCCGTTCTGGGCCTTCGCCTGGGCGGGCGGACAAGGGCTGGCGCGCTACGTTCTCGACCATCCCGCGTGCGTTGCCGGGCGCCGGGTCGTGGACCTTGCCTCCGGCTCCGGCCTCGTCGCGATCGCGGCGGCACAGGCGGGCGCGGCCCGCGTGCTGGCGCTCGACATCGACCCGTTCGCGCGAGAAGCCGCCGAGCTCAACGCCGCGCTGAACGGCGTCACGCTCGCGATCGCCAGCGAGGACCGGATCGGCCGGCCGGTCGAGGCGGACGTGCTTCTCGCTGGCGACGTCTTCTACGACCAGGGGTTCGCCGCCCGCCTCGCGCCGTGGTTCGACGCTCTGGCCGCCGGGGGCGTCGAGGTGCTGGTCGGCGATCCCGGCCGCGCCTACCTGCCGGCGGCGCGGGTCGAGCGGCTGGCCGTCTACGAGGTCCCGGTGACGCGCGCGCTCGAGGATGCCGAGGTCAAGCGCACCACGGTCTGGCGCTGGAAGGTGGGCGCCTGACGCTCGACGCGGGACGCCTTCCCCCGTAAAGCTCGATGCGTTCCTGGGGAGGATCCATGAGTTCGACATCGACCACGCCGTTCCAGCTGGCCGTCTGCGCCGAGACCGTCTTTGCCGCGCTGCCCGTGGCCGAGCGCCTTGCACGCCTCTCCGCCGCCGGCTTCCTGGTCGAGATCTGGGACTGGACGAAGCACGACATCAAGGCGCTCGCCGCCTCGAACGCCCGCTTCTCGTCGATGACCGGCTACGTCACCGGCCGGCTTGCCGACCGCGAGGGCGCCGACGAGCTCCTGCGCACCGCCGCCCTGTCGATCCCGGTCGCCAAGGAGATCGGTTGCCCGCGGCTCAACCTTCACGGCACCGGCCTCGACGGGAAGGGGCAGGCCGTGGTGCCCGCCGAGACGGTGACCGGCCCGATGTGGATCGAGGCCGTCGACACGCTGCGCCGGATCGCCGACCTCGGCGAGCGCGAGGGCGTGACCTTCGTCCTGGAAAACCTCAACGAGGCGGTCGACCACCCGAAGGTGCCCTTCGCCAGGGCGGCGGACACGATCGCGCTGGTCGAGGCGGTCGACCGGCCGGGCCTTCGCCTCAATCTCGATCTCTACCATGCGCAGATCGGCGAGGGGAACCTGATCGAGCTCTGCTGCCGGGCGCTGCCGATGATCGGCGAGATCCAGGTGGCCGACGTTCCGGGCCGGCACGAGCCCGGCACCGGCGAGATCAACTATCCCGCGATCGCCCGCGCGCTCGATGCCATGGGCTATCGCGGCGTGATCGGCCTCGAGGCGTGGCCGGAAGGCGACGACGAGCTGGCGCTCCAGCGCTTCCGCTCGGCCTTCAGCCTCGAGCCGCGTCATCCCACCGTCATGGAGCCTGCCTAAAGCCCCGGGCTTTCGAGAGGAACGCGGCATGGTGGGATTTCGGCTGGACGGGCTGACCAAGAGCTTCGGCGGCGCGCGGGCGGTGGACGGCCTGTCGCTGGAGGTCGCGGACGGCGCGTTCCTGGCGCTTCTCGGGCCGTCCGGCTGCGGCAAGACCACGGTGCTGCGGCTTCTGGCGGGCCTCGAGCG
Organism: Aureimonas sp. Leaf324; assembly: GCF_001423245.1. Classification (GTDB taxonomy): domain Bacteria; phylum Pseudomonadota; class Alphaproteobacteria; order Rhizobiales; family Rhizobiaceae; genus Aureimonas. The sequence continues at coordinate 137,982 of NZ_LMOH01000027.1, read as the reverse complement.
GCCCGACGGCGGCACGATCACGATCGGCGATCGCGTGGTGGCCGGTCCCGGCACCTTCGTCGAACCCGAAGATCGGGGTCTCGGCATGGTGTTCCAGTCCTATGCGCTGTGGCCGCACATGAGCGTCGCCGGCAACGTGTCCTTCGCGCTCCACGGCAAGGGCCTTTCGGCCGCCGAGATCGCCACGCGGACGGGCGAGGCGCTGGCGCTGGTCGGCCTCGGGGACCGGGCGGCGGCGCGGCCGCACCAGCTGTCCGGCGGCCAGAGGCAGCGCGTCGCGCTGGCCCGCAGCCTCGCGCTGCGCCCCAAGCTCCTCCTCCTCGACGAGCCGCTCGCCAATCTCGACCCGGCGCTGCGCACGGGGCTCGCCGCGGAGTTCCGCCGCCTGCATGCCGAAACGCGCACCACCTTCGTCTTCGTCACCCACGACCAGGCGGAAGCGCTGGCGCTCGCCACGACGATCGCGGTGCTGGACGGCGGCCGGCTCCAGCAGTGCGCGGCGCCCGAGGAGTTGTGGCGCCGGCCGGCCTCGCCCGCGGTCGCCCGCTTCATCGGCGACGGGCGCCTCCTGCCGGTCGATGTCATCCGTCGCGCGAGCGGCGGCGTGGAGGTGGCGCTCGGTGCGGCGCGCCTCCTCATGCCCGGCGACGCGCCCGCGGGTCCCGGTTGGCTCTGCGTGCGCCGCCAGGGCCTCGTCCTGACGGATGCCGGATCGCCGGACGGTGCGCTGGCAGGCTCGGTGCGGGCTTCGCGTTTCGAGGGCGGCGCCTATCTCCACGACGTCGCGGTCGGGGACGACATTCCGGTCGAGGTGCATGGGCCGGTCTCGCTCCCCCCCGGCGCGCCGGTCCGGCTGCATGTCACCGACGGCTGGGTCATTCCGCGCGGGCCTTAAGCCGACCATAGAGTTTCACGCCCCTGTCATGTTGGGGCGATAGCGGGGGCCATCTCCCGACCGTCTCGAGAAGGATCAAGCTCATGTCGCGCCGCCTCACCGCCAGCCTCGCCGCCCTCGCCGGCATCCTTCTGTCGGGCTCCGCGCTCGCCGCCGACGCGTCCGGCGCGATCACGCTCTACACCTCGCAGCCGAACGACCAGATGACCGCCGTGGTCGAGGCGTTCCGCAAGGACAATCCGAACGTCACCGTCGAGATCTTCCGCGCCGGCACGACCGAACTGATGGCCAAGCTCCAGGCCGAGTTCGCGGCCGGCGGCTCGCCCGCCGACGTCGTCCTGATCGCCGACACGGTGGCGATGACGCAGCTGAAGGAGGCCGACCGCCTCCTGCCCTACGCCGAGGCGCCGGTCGAGGGCATCCCGGCCAATCTCGTCGATCCCGACCGCACCTATTTCGGCACCAAGCTGCTGACCACCGGCATCGTCTACAACACCGACAAGGTGAAGACCGCGCCGACCTCGTGGAACGACCTGAAAGCCGAGGACGCGGCCTCGCAGCTGATCATGCCGAGCCCGCTCTATTCCGGCGCGGCCGTGGTCCATGTCGGCACGATGACGCAGGCGCCGGCCTTCGGCTGGGACTACTACGAGGCGCTCGCCGACGGCGGCGCCGTGGCCGGACAGGGCAACGGCACGGTGCTGGAAGCCGTCGCGCGCGGCGAGAAGAGCTACGGCATGATCGTCGACTACATGGCGATGAACGCCAAGGCCAAGGGCTCGCCGGTCGCCTTCGTCTTCCCGTCGGAAGGCGTCTCGACCATCACCCAGCCGGTCGCGATCCTGAAGGGCACCGACAATCCCGACGCCGCGAAGGCCTTCGTCGACTGGCAGCTCGGCCGCGCCGCGCAGGAGCAGTCGGTGGCGCAGGGCTACTTCCCGGTGATCGAGGGCATGGCCCCGCCCGCCGGCTATCCCGATCCGAAGACGCTGACCGTGCTGGCGACCGATTCCGCCAAGCTGGTCCAGGACGAGGCCGACCTCAAGGCGCGCTTCTCCGACCTCTTCGGTGGCTGACAGCACCGCAACCCTCGAGGCCGCCGCACCGGAGCGGCGGCCCATCGCCCGCGCGGCACTGCGGCCGGAGACGGTACTGGCGGCCGCCCTTCTCCTCGTCGTTGCGCTGATCGGCACGTGGCCGCTCCTGCGCCTTCTGTCGCTCGGTCTTGCGGCCGGCGACGACGGCGCGGCCTTCGGCAATCTCGTGGAGGCCTGGGGCTCGCGGGCGATCCACCGCGCCTTCTGGAACACGCTCGCCGCCTCGCTCGGTGCGACCGCGATCGCGGTCGGGCTCGGCGCGGGCCTGGCGCTCTTGGTGGCGCGCCTGCCCGCCCGCCGCCGGGCGCTCCCGACCTTTCTCCTTCTGTCGCCGCTCCTCGTCCCGTCGCAGATCATGGCGCTGGCCTGGATCGAGCTCACCGGCCTCGTGCTGCCGCAGGCGGGCCGGATCCTCTACTCCGGCCCCGGCGTCGCGCTGCTGCTGGGCATCGAGGCGATGCCGCTCGTGTTTCTGGCCGTGCGCGCGGGGCTGGCGCTGGTGCCGGGCGATCTCGTCGATGCCGCGCGCATCGCCGGGGTTCCGCACGGCCGCACCCTGCGTCGCATCGTCCTGCCGCTGCTCGCGCCCGCGATCGCCGGCAGCGCGGCGCTGGCCTTCGCGGCCTCCGTCGGCAATTTCGGCATCCCGGCGCTTCTCGGCATCCCCGGTCGCTTCCCCATGCTCACCACCCTCGCCTACCAGCGGCTCAACGGCTTCGGCCCGTCGGTCCTGCCGCAGGTGGCGATGATCGCGCTGGTGCTGGTGGCGCTGGCGCTGGCGGCGCTGGCGCTGCGCAGTCTCGCCCTGCGCGCGCTCGCCGTGCCGGTGGAGCGCGTCGGCGGCCAGCCCGCCGCCCTCGACCGAACGGCTCCGAACGGCCTCGCGCCGGCACTGGTCTGGATCGGCGTCGCGGTGGTCGCCGTCCTGCCGATGCTCGCGCTCGTCGCCGGCGCCTTGACGCCCGCGCTCGGCGTCGCCCTGACGCCGGAGACCGCGACGCTCGCGCAGTTCCGATCGGTGCTGGCCAGCGACGCCATCCGACGCGCCCTCTTCAACTCGCTGGCGCTCTCGCTCGGCATGGCGGCGGTCGCCGGCGCCCTTGCCGTGCCGCTCGCCTATCTCGCGACGGTGCGGCGAAACCCCGTCGCGCGCATGGCGGGGATCGTGGCGGATGCCCCCTTCGTGGTGCCGGGCACCGTCCTCGCGCTCGCCTTTATCCTCGTGTTCCTGCCGCCGCTGCCCGGCGTCGGCGTGTCGCTCTACGCAACGCCCTGGATCCTGGCGCTCGCCTATCTCGCGCGCTTCCTGCCGCTGGTGACGGCGCCGGTCGCAGCCTCGTTCGCGAGCCTCGACCCAGCGCTCGACGACGCAGCACGCGTCTCGGGCGTCGGCCTCCGGCGGCGTATGGTGTTCCTCGCCCTGCCGCTCGCGGGCCGGGCGACGGCGGCCGGCATGCTGCTCGCGGCGCTGACCGCCTTCAACGAACTGACCGTCTCGGCGCTCCTGTGGTCCGCGGGCACGCAGACCGTTGGCGTCATGGTGTTCTCGCTGCAATACGAGGGCAACTCGGGCGAGGCGGCGGCGCTCTCCGTTCTCGCCACGCTCCTCGTCGCGGCCCTCGCCGTCCTCGCCGACCGGCTCGGACGCGGCGCGCCGGGCGCCCTGCCCTGGCGCGACTGACCCTCGCGGGCCGGCCGCGCCGCCGGCTCTGCTATTCGGCCGCGACCGCCGCGACGCGCGCCTTCGCCACGCGGATCGGCACGGATTTCGCCGCCGGCACATGGCTGTCCTTGGCGTGGTGCCAGAGCGGGATCAGGCGGTTGAGCTCGGGATAGTAGCCGCCGACATCCCCCTTCGGCAGCTTGAAGGCGTGCACCCGCAGGCCCTCGACGCGGCGCTCCACCCCGTCGTCGGCATGGGTTTCCACATCCACGAAGTCCTGATCCTCGAGCCCGAGGCGTGCCATGTCGTCGGCGTTCATCAGGAGGATCATCCGCGAGCCCGAGATGCCGCGCAGGCGGTCGTCGTAGCCGTAGACCGTGGTGTTGAACTGGTCGTTGGAGCGCAGCGTCATCAGCGTGAAGACGTCCGGCCCGCGCGTGTCGATGTCGGGATTGGTGTCGAACCCGTCCTCGGGCACGTGGAAGTTGGCCTTGCCGTTCTCGGTCTTCCATTCGCGCCGGCATGCGGGCAGGTCGCGGTGGAAGCCGCCCGGCTGCAGGAAGCGCTTGTTGAAGTCCTTGAAATACTGCGGGTAGGCGCGCTCGATCTCGTCGCGCACCAGCGCGTAGTTGCCGACCCACGCGTCCCACGGGATGCTGGATTTGCCCGGCACGGTCGCCTTCGCCATCTCCGCGACGATCTTCGGCTCGGACAGGAGTTCGGGCGAGGCCGGCGGGCGCCAGCCCTTGGAGCCGTGGATGCAGGCGGTCGAATCCTCGACCGAGACGGTCTGGTCGCCGCTCGCCTGCCGGTCGCGCTCGATGCGGCCGAGGCAGGGCAGGATGTAGGTGACCGCGCCCGGCAGGAGATGGTTGCGGTTGAGCTTGGTCGAGATCTGGACGTGGAGGCGGAGGTTCCGCCACGCCTTCTCGATCGCCTCGGTCTCGGGCACCGCGCGCGAGAAGTTGCCGCCGAGCCCGATGAAGGCCTTCACCGAGCCGTCGATGATGCCCTGGCAGGCCTCCACCGTCGCCATGCCCTTCTCGCGCGGCGGCTCGAAGTCGTAGAATTCCTTGAACTTGTCGAGCGGGGCGAGCTCCGGCTTTTCCGTGATGCCGACCGTGCGCTGGCCCTGCACGTTGGAATGGCCGCGGATCGGCGAGATGCCGGCGCCCCGCTTGCCGATATTGCCGCGCATGAGGAGGAGGTTCACCACCATGCGCACGTTGGCGACGCCGTGGCGGTGCTGCGTAAGGCCCATGCCGTAGTGCGCCATCACGGCGTTGGAGCGGGCGTAGGTGCGGCCGACCTCCTCGAGCTCGGCGCGCGTGAGCCCCGAGCAGCGCTCGATCTCCTCCCAGGTCGAATCGCGCACGAAGCGCTCGAACGCTTCGAAGCCGTGGCAATGCTCCTCAATGAAGGCGACGTCGAGGACACGCGGGGCGCCCTTTTCCTTCGCCTCGTCGTCGAGCTGGAACACGGTCTTGGCGATGCCGGTGATGGCGGCGATGTCGCCGCCGCACTTCAGCTGGAAGTACTCGCTCGACATCTTGGTGCCGGCGCCCGGCGACAGCATCTCGACGGGCGACTGCGGGTTCTTGAAGCGCATCTGCCCGCGCTCCTCCACCGGGTTGAAGGTGAAGACGGGCACGCCGCGCTTTCGCGCCTCCTGCAGCGGGTGGAGTAGGCGCGGCGCGTTGGTGCCGGTGTTGTGGCCGAAGAAGAGCATCATGTCGGAATGCTCGAAGTCTTCGTAGACGATGGTGCCGACGGGCGAGCCGATCGACAGCGGCAGGCCGACCGAGGTCGATTCGTGGCACATGTTGGACGAGTCGGGCAGGTTCTGCGATCCGTAGACCCGCGCGAAGAGCTGGTACATGTAGCTCGTCTCGAGCGAGGCGCGGCCCGAGGCGTAGAAGATCACCGATTTCGGGTCGAGCGCCTGCAGCTCCCGACCGATCTCGGCGAAGGCGCTCTCCCAGGACACCGGCACATACTGGTCGAGCGAGGCGTCGTAGCGCATCGGCGTCGTCAGGCGGCCGTTCTTCTCGAGGTCGTAGTCGGGCCAGTCGAGGAGTTCGGACACCTTGTGGCGGGCGAAGAAGTCGCGGTTGGTGCGGCGCTTGGTCTGCTCCCAGATCGTCGCCTTGGCGCCGTTCTCGCAGAACTCGAACGTGTTGGCGTCGGCGGGTTTGGCCCAGGAGCACGACACGCAGGCGAAGCCGTCCGGCTTGTTCTGCTTGTAGAGCGTGTTCCAGATGGTCGAGATCGCCAGCCCCTCGGCGAGGCTCTTCTTGGCCAGCGACTTCACCGAGCCCCAGCCGCCCGTCGGCTCGTCATAGGGTTCGACCGTGGGCTCGGACTGGATCTCGCTACGTTTCATGACGGCAGGCCTCGGTCGGAACGAAAAGGAAGGACCAGAACCTTGGACGCGCGAGGGGGCCTGCCGGTTCCCCCGCCGCGCGGATCCTATCGTCGCACCGCCATCCGCGCGCCCGGCCGAAGGAACGGCGCGAGGCGCCCCATGTCCCGGCGCGTGACCGCGACGCAGCCCTCGGTCGGTCGCAAGCCCGGCCGCGCGATGTGGAAAAAGATCGCGCTGCCGCGCCCGCGCGCGCGCGACCGGAGGTTCCAGTCGAGCACCACGACGACATCGTAGAGCGCGTCCTCGCGCTGCATCGTCTCGGCGCTGGCCGCGAGCGGCAGGCGCACCGCGCGATTGTAGGCGGCATGACCGGGCTCGTCGCACCAGCCGTCCTCGGCCCGAGCGCGGCGGAGCGGGAGGCCGGGCAGCCGGAACGGGCCCCCGCGCCGCCCGCCCCGCACGAAGGCCGCGACGACGGCCATCTCGGCGAGCGGCGTCGCCCCGTCGCCCTCGCGCTTGCCGCTGGTGATGCCGGAGCGGCCGAGAGCGCAGGGAATGCGCAGAGGACCCGCCGCCAGAATGCCGCGCCGCGGGTCGAGCGGCGAGGCGCGAACCGTCAAAAGCGGGCCCGAACGGGGTTTCCTTGGCCGAGGGGGTGGAAAAAGTCGCATGGCGCTCACAAATTATTACAGAGCCGGGCGCGAAGCAGTCGTCCGACCGGATCTTGCAAACGAAGGACCCTGGATGAGCGTACGTAGCATTCTCATTGTCGATGACGACGACGACCTTCGCACGACACTGGTGGATCAGCTCGCCCTCCACGAGGAGTTCCAGGTGCTCCAGGAGGCGAACGCCACCAAGGGCATCCAGACCGCGCGTGCCAACCTGATCGATCTCGTGATCATGGATGTCGGCCTGCCGGACATGGACGGCCGCGAGGCGGTGAAGACGCTGCGCAAGGGCGGCTTCAAGGCGCCCGTCATCATCCTGACGGCGCAGGACGGCGACGCCGACACGATCCTCGGCCTCGAATCGGGCGCCAACGACTATGTCGCCAAGCCCTTCCGCTTCGCGGTGCTGCTTGCGCGCATCCGCGCCCAGCTGCGCCAGCACGAACAGTCCGAGGACGCGACCTTCCAGGTCGGACCCTACGTGTTCAAGCCGAGCCAGAAGGTCCTCCTCGACGAGAAGGGCGGCAAGATCCGCCTGACCGAGAAGGAAACCGCGATCATCCGCTATCTCTACCGGGCCGACCGGCGCGTCGTGACGCGCGACGTCCTTCTGGAAGAGGTGTGGGGCTACAATTCGGGCGTCACCACCCACACGCTCGAGACCCACGTCTATCGCCTGCGCCAGAAGATCGAGCCCGAGCCCTCCAACGCCCGGCTGATCGTGACGGAGTCGGGCGGCTACAAGCTGATGCCCTGACCCGAACCGCCGGTTGTGTGGCCGGCTGGAAACGCCGCGGGGCGAAGGGGCCGCGCGGCGACGTCATTGTCCTGCTTTGGGCTTCACGCGGCGGCGATTTCCTGCGATGTCCGAAGCGGGCGCCCCGCGCCCGGCAGGGGGCGTGAAGGGTGTTTCGGTCGGCATGAGCCTGGAAAGCGACATGGAGCTTCTCGGCGGCGTCTCCCTGTTCCAGGACCTGACGCGCGACCAGCTGCGGCTTCTGGCCTTCGGCGCCGAGCATCGCCACCTGCGCTCGGGCGAGATCCTGTTCCGGGCCGAAGCGCGCGCGGACGCCGGCTTCATCGTGGCCTCCGGCACGGTCAACCTCGTCGACGGCGAGGGCGACGCGCGGCGCGTCGTCGAGACGGCAGGTCCGGGGTCGCTTCTCGGCGAGATGGCCCTCATGGCCGACACGCGCCGGCCGGCGACGGCGGTCACCGCCACCGACTGCGACTTCATCCGTATCTCGCGCCCGCTGTTTCGCCGGATGCTGCAGGAATATCCCGAGATCGCCGCGATGCTGCACGCCCGCATCGCCGGCGAGCTCGAGGCGATGACGGCCCGTATCCTCGCCCTGTCCGACGTCTTCGACTACGATGACGAAACGGACGCGCCGGACGCCCCGCCGGCCGGCGACGGCGAACCCCGCGCCTGACCGGGCGGCGACCCGGTGTGGTTTGGCCGGCCTAAACCGTTCCCATCACCTCGCGCACCCGCCGCTCGGCCGCCTGCAGGGTGCGATAGGCCTCGAACTTGGCGTCGTGGAAGGCGGCGACCGCACCGCCGGCGGGCTCGATCGTCTCGCCCGCGCGGCACATGCGCGTCGCCGCGGCGGCCAGATCCGGCGCCGCGCCGCTCGCGACGACGCCGAGCATCGCGCTGCCGAGAAGCACCGGCTCGGCCGTTTCGGGCAGTACCACCGTCGTGCGCGTCGCGTCCGCCAGGATGCGCCGCAGAAGGGGCGAGCGCGAGGCGCCGCCCGAGACCACGATCCGCTCCAGCGGCACGCCCTTCGCCCGCATCGCCTCGACGATGTCGCGCGTGCCGTAGCAGAGCCCGCAGAGCGCGGCGACGAAGAGGCGCACGATGGCGTCCTCGTCGGCGGCGAGCGTCAGGCCGCTGACCGTGCCGGTCGCATGCGGGTCGGCATGCGGCGAGCGATTGCCGAGATGGTCGGGCACGACGTGAAGGGTGGCGGCTAGCCGGGCCGCCGCCTCCACCGAGCCGGCGAGCGCGACGGCGCGCGCCTCGAGATGGTCGAGGACGCCCCGGCCCTCGCGCTCGGCGGCCTCGCGCGCGGCGGCAAAGCCCGGATGCGAGCCGACGAGGTGGTCGAGCGCCGCGCCGTAGCCGGACTGCCCGCCTTCGAGAAGCCACGCGCCCGGCAGCATCGCGCCGAAATAGGGGCCCCAGACGCCTTCCACGAAGGCGGCTTCCGCCGTCACCGCCATGGCGCAGGCCGACGTTCCCATGATCAGCGCGAGATCGCGCCCGACGCCCGACACCGTGCCGACGCCGCCGGCATGGGCGTCGATCAGGGCGGCGCCGACCGGCGTGCCTGATTTCAGCCCGAGGTCGGCGGCGGCCTCGGCCGTCAGGCCGGCGCCCACCGGCTCGCCGATGTCGAGGACTTGCCGCCCGATGCGCCGAAAGCCCTCGTCGGCGAACTCGCCGAGGCCGATCGTGCGGAAGTAGTCCTCGTCCCAGCGCCGCTCGTGGGCAAGGTAGGTCCACTTGCAGGTGATGGTGCAGACCGAGCGCGCGGCCGAGCCGGTGGCGCGCCATGTGAGATAGTCGGCAAGGTCGAAGAAGTGCTCGGCCCCGTGGAAGGTGTCCGGCTTGTTCTCCTTCAGCCAGAGGAGCTTCGGCGTCTCCATCTCGGGCGAGATGCGCCCGCCGACATAGGCGAGCACCGGGTGGCCGGTGGCGTTGATCCGCTCGGTCTGCACGAGCGCCCGGTGGTCCATCCAGACCACGATGTCGCGCTGCGGGTCGTTCGAGGGACCGACGGCGAGCGGCCGCGCGCCGGGGCCGACGGCGACCAGCGAGCAGGTGGCGTCGAAGCCGATGCCGCGAACGCGCGCCGGATCGCCCCCGGCCGCCCCCAGCGCCTCGCGCACGCTCTCGCAGATCGCGCGCCAGATGTCGGCCGAGGACTGCTCCACGATCTCGCCGGGCTCGCGCCACATCCGGATCGGGCGCTTGGCGGTGGCGACGAGACGCCCGGCCTCGTCGAAGAGACCCGCGCGCGCGCTGCCGGTTCCGACATCGATGCCGAGGAAGAGATCACTGGCGGTCATGGAAGGAGCCTTCGGACTAGAGGTCGACGCCGTGCGGCAGGATCACGAGGTCGCGGATCACGACGCCTTGCGGGCGTGTGACCATGAAGAGCACGGCGTCCGCAACCTCCTTGGCCTCCATCAGGCTCTTCGAGGCGCGCGCCTCCTCGAGCTTGGCGGCCGGCCAGTCGTCGATCAGCGGCGTGATCACCGGGCCCGGCGCGACGGCGCCAACGCGGATGCCGTGCTTGATGACCTGACGGCGCAGGGTGTGGACGAAGGCCTGGATGGCGAATTTCGAGGCCGTGTAGACCGGCTCCCAGACGACCGGCACGAGGCCGGCGACCGAACTCGTGACGATCACGTCGCCCGAGCCGCGTGTCGCCATATGCGGCAGGACGGCATGGATCGAGCGGAAGGCGGCGTTGATGTTGAGATTGAGCATCCGGTCCCAGCGGTCGGGGTCGCCCTCGATCACCTCGCCGCCGACATAGGCGCCGGCATTGGCGTGGAAGATGTCGAGGCGCCCGGCCTTTTCGAGGATCTGCGGCATCATCGTGTCGACGCTGGCGCCGTCGGTGAGATCGATGCGCACGGCGTGGGCGCCGGCCCCGAGCGCGGCGCAGGCGGCTTCCAGACGGTCGGCCGCGTGGTCGACGAGGACGACCTCGGCGCCTGCCGCCAGGAAGGTGCGGGCGCATTCGAGGCCGATGCCGGACGCCCCGCCCGTGACGGCGGCGACCTTGCCGGAGAGATCGAAGTTCATGGGTGCTGTTCCCGAATGGACGACGTTTTGGGGAAGAAGGCCCCGCCGCGGGACGGCGGGGCAGGATGCGTCAGCCGCGGCCGTGCGAGGCGCGCGAGCGGCGGGCGAGCGAATCGACGATGACAGCCAGCGCCAGCACCCCGCCGAGGATCATGTAGCGAAGGCTCGACGAGAGGTTGAGGAGCGTCAGCCCGTTCGAGATCGCCTGGATCACGATGATGCCGAGCAGTGCCGAATAGGCCGAGCCGCGCCCGCCGAAGAGGGAGGTGCCGCCGATCACCGCCGCCGCGATGGCGTTGAGGTTGACGTCGCCGGTGCCGGCCTGCTGCGAGGCCGAGCCGAGGCGCGCCGCCGACAGGAGACCGCCGAGCGCCGCCAGCGTCGAGCACAGGACGAAGGCGCTCATGTAGATGCGGCGCACGTTGATGCCGGCGCGCCGGGCCGCCTCGCGGTTGCCGCCGACCGCCATCATCGAGCGGCCCCACTTGGTGCGGGTGATGGCGTAGTCCATCGCCGCCACCAGGGCGACGAACATGCCGAACATCCACGGCACGCCGCGCCCCTGCGCCAGATAGAGGACCACCGCGACGAGCCCGACGGTCAGCACCACGGCCTTGGCGACGATGACGCTGAGCGCCGTGCCGGTGAGCCCCGCCGCCTGACGCCGCGTGCGCGCCTTGAGCCCGCCCCAGAGCACCACCGCGCCCGGCACGAGGGCCAGCGCCACCGACAGCCAGTTCGGCATGTAGGCGTTCTGGCCGAAGCGCACGAAGGCGAGGTTGAAGGGCAGGTTGATCGAGCCGGATGTGCCGAGGAGGTAGAGCTGGAGCCCGAGCAGCGCGAGGAGGCCGGCGAGCGTCGCCACGAAGGACGGCATGCCGACGCGGTTGTAGAGCGTGGCATAAAGCGCGCCGACGAGCGTCCCGAAGCCGAGCGCCACCGCGACGGCGCCGACCAGCGGCCAGCCGTTGTTGATCCACAGGACGCCGAGCATCGCCGAGGCGAGGCCCGACATCGAGCCGACCGACAGGTCGATCTCGCCGAGCAGGAGCACGCAGACGATGCCGAGCGAGATGATGCCCGTCGTCGCGCAGTCGTAGAGAAGGTTCGAGACGTTGCCCGGGCGCAGGAAGACCGGATTCAGCGTCGTGAACACGACGGCGATGAGCACGAGGCCGACCGCCACCGGGATCATCCCGAGATCGCCCGAACGCACCCGGTCGCCGAAGGCGCGCAGCGCGCCGCCGAGGCCCTCGTCCTGGCGCACGCGCGCATCCGCGCGGTCGAGCGCCTGGCCGGTGACGGAATTGGGATTCTGGCTCATGGATGCCCCCCTTCGGCGGCGCCCGCCAGACGTTCGGCGCGGCGCGACACGGCGTTCTCGGAGGCGCCGGTGATGGCCGAGATCAGGTCGTGGTGCGAATCGGCCGGCGTGAAGACGCCGTTGTTGCGACCGAGGCGCAGCACCACGATGCGGTCCGCCACCGCGCGCACGTCGTCCATGTTGTGCGAGATCACGATGACGCCGAGCCCGCGGTCGCGCACGCGCTCGATGAGGTTGAGGACCTCGGCGGTCTGGGCGACACCGAGCGCCGCGGTCGGCTCGTCGAGCATGATGAGCTTGGGCTCGAGGAGCAGCGAGCGGGCGATCGCGACCGTCTGGCGCTGGCCACCCGAAAGGGAGGCGACCGGCTCGCGCACGGAGGGAATGCGCGCCGCGAGCTCGTTGAGGAGCGTCCAGGCGCGGACCTCCATCGCGACCTCGTCGAGCTTCCAGGGGTTGTCCTCGCGCCCGAGATAGATGTTGGCGACGACATCGAGGTTCTCGCAAAGGGCGAGGTCCTGGAACACGGTCGCGATGCCGAGGTCGAGCGCCGAGGATGGGCTCGACAGGGCGACCTCCTTGCCGTCGAAGCGGATCGTGCCCGACGAAGGCTGGTGGACGCCGGCCAGGACCTTGACCAGCGTCGACTTGCCCGCGCCGTTGTCGCCGACCAGCGCCACGACCTCGCCGGGATAGACGTCGAGCTCGATGTCGGTCAGCGCCGAGACCGCGCCGAAGTTCTTGGATACGTTGCGAAGCGAGATGACCGGCTCGCGGCCGCCCGAACGGGCGGGCAGGGAGCGGTCGGCATGATCGGCCATGAGCCGGGCCTCCCTTGGAATGGAACAGGAGCCGGCCGCCCGGGAACGGGCGACCGGCGGGTTCGCATGGGGCTTACTGGATGCCCAGTTCCTTGCAGCCGGCGGCGTAGTCGCCGGTGCAGACGGTGGAGGCCGGCGTGATGTTCTTGTCGAAGATCTCGGCCTTGATGTTCTCGCGGGTGATGACGAGCGGCACGAAGAGCTCGGACGGCGTGTTGTAGAGCGTCGTCTTGGCTTCCGGCTTCTCGCCGGAGATGAACTTGAAGGCGATGTTGGCGGCGGCCGCGGCCACGATCTCGGAGGGCTTGGAGATCGTGTTGTACTGGTCGCCCGCGATGATCAGCTGGAGCGCGGCCGTGGTCGCGTCGTTGCCCGTCACCGGCGGAACCGGCTCGACGCCGGCCGCCTTGAAAGCCGCGATGGCGCCGCCGCCGGTGCCGTCGTTGGCCGCGACCACGCCCTTGATGTCGGCGCCGTAGCGGGTGATCTGGCCGCTCGTCCACTGCTGGGCCTCGGGCGGCGCCCATTCCGGCGTGTCGAACTCGGCGAGCGTCTTGTAGGGCGAGGCGTCGAGCGCGGCGTCGATGCCGTCGCGGATGAGGCCGGCCGCCGCGTCGGTCGGCGAGCCGTTGATCTGCAGGACGCCCGAGCCGTCCGGCACGCCCTTGGCCTTCAGGTGGTCGACCAGCGACTGCGCGATCGCCTGGCCGATCGCCTTGTTGTCGAAGGACACGTAGTAGTCGGCGGGCGTCGCTGGGATCGGGCGGTCGTAGGCGATGACCTTGACGTCCTGGGACTGGGCCTGCTGCACCAGCGAGGCGGCGGCGCTGGAATCGACGGGGTCGAGCACCACGACGGTCGCCCCTTGCGCGATCACCGAGTTGAACTGCTGCTGCTGAAGCGCGGCGTCGCCGTTGGCGTTCTGGTAGACCACGGTGCAATCCGGGCAGAGCTTCGCCATCTCGTTCTTGAAGCCGGGGAAGTCACGCTCCTCGTAGCGCGTCGAGCCCTGGTCGGGCATCAGGAAGGCGACGGTGGCGTCGGCCGCGCGGGCCGAAGCGGTGCCGGCCAGAAGGCCGAGGGCGAGGACGGCAAGGCCGCCATGGCGCATCGAAACAGTCATGATCGTCTCCCTTGGGTTTTGATGGTCTTCGAGTTCGGCGTTCGGGGCACGCGCGAAGGGCCCTGTGGCGGCGGGACCGGGACCGGAGCCCCGCCCGCCGATCGGCTCGTCCCGCGCCGCGTCAGGCGGCGTAGGACAGGGTCTGGTTTCGCTGCGACAGATTACGGAACCGCGTCGGCGTCATCCCCTTCTGCAGCAGGAACTGGCGGTTGAAGTTCGACACGTTGTTGTAGCCCGCGGCGAAGCAGATGTCGGTGATCGCGCGGGTCGGGTCGCTGGTGAGGAGCTGGCAGGCGAGGTTGATGCGCAGCCGGTTGACGTAGCTGACCAGCGTCATGCCGGTGTGCCGCCGGAAGGCGCGGCTGAAGGTCGAGGGGCTGCGCCCGGAGATGGCGGCGAGGTCGCGCTCCGAGAACTCCTCCGTCAGGTGCCGGTTGATGAAGGCCAGCGCCTCGTTGATGCCCCCGCTCATGAAGCCCGACGGGTCCGGCAGGTAGTCGGCGCTGGTGAGCGGGCGCGCGTCCTCGGCCGCCGTCAGGACGTCCATCAGCGCCATGAAGAGCGACAGGCGGCGGAAGCCGCTCGCCTCGACCATCTCGGCGAGGATCGGACCGGCGGCTGCGGCGGTGTCGGGCGAGAACAGGACGCCGCGCCGGCTGGAGGCCAGGAGCGGAGCGGCCGCCGCGAACTCCGGCAGCGCGCGCGTCGTCTCCTCGACGAAGCTCTCGGAGAACTGGACGATCCGGCAGCGCAGCGGAATCTCGGCATCCGGCGCGACGTCGCTCACCCAGTTGTGCGGGAGGTTCGGCCCGGTGAGCACGAGATTGCCCGGCTCGAACTCGCCGATGAAGTCGCCGACGAAATAGTTGCCCCGCGTCTCGACGACGTGGTGGATTTCGTATTCGGGGTGGAAGTGCCAGCGGACCGTGTGGAAGGGATAGCCGTGCGTCCAGGCCTTGAACGCCTCTCCCTGCCGGATCTGGACGAGTTCCAGGTCTGGATGCATGCCGTCTCCTCCCGGCCGTATCTCCCTTTGCAGGCGCGTGTTCCCCGCACTCTGCAGCTTCGGAGTTAAGACCGTCGGCGGATGCTTAGCTACCTCCGGCTTTCCGTAACGACGATATTTTTTTGTCGATCGTGACGGTCATGATGCCCGAACCTGTCGAAAACGCTTAAGCGGCAGGCAGAACGCCCGCCGCTGCGGCATCGTGGCAGTCCCGCAGAGGTCGCGGGACCGCCCGTCGTCGGAGAGGGTTCAGAACCGGTAGCGCACCGAGCCGATGACGTTGCGCTCGGGCTCCTTGTAGCAGAAGCCGGACGAGCAGATCTGCGCATCCTCGCCGAAGAGGTTGGTGGCGTTCACCTGGATGCGAAGACCCTCGACCGCGGGCACGTCGTAATGGGCGGTCGCGTCGATGAAGACGCGCGCGTCGTTTTTGAACGTGTTCTCGTCGTCGCCGAAGCTCGACGACAGGTAGCGCAGCCCCGCGCCGAACCCGAGCCCTTCGGCCGCGCCCGACGGCACGGTGTAGTCCGCCCAGAGCGAGACCGTGTGGCGCGGCGTCGAGGACAGGGTGTTGCCGGTGGTGGCCGCCGTCCCTTCGACGATCTCGAGGTCGGTATAGGCGTAGGCGAGCGTGGCGTTGAGGCCCGCCGCGAGCAAGGCCGTCGCCTCCAGCTCCACCCCGCGCGAGCGCAATTCGCCGCGCTGCACCTGCTCGTTGGTGCCGGTCAGCGGGTTCACGTCGAAGAAGACGCCGTTCTCCTGCGTGATGTCGAAGACGGCGGCCGTCAGGAGCGTGTTCCAGCCGGGGATCTGGTACTTCACGCCGGCTTCCCACTGCTCGGCCGTGGTCGGCACGAAGGCCTCGCCCGCCGTGTTCGTGCCGATGTTGGGTGCAAAGGCGGTGGCGTAGCTCACATACGGCGCGACGCCGCCGTCGAAGAGATAGGACAGGCCGACGCGGCCGGAGAACTCCGAATCCTTCTGCTCCGGCTGGTTGGCGAGCGCGTCGGGCGTGCCCGACGCGGTGTCCGTCCAGACCCAGTCGTGCCGTCCGCCGAGCGTCAGGGTGAAGCGGTCGTAGGCGATCTCGTCCTGGAGGTAGAGGCCGACCTGTGACTGGTCCTGCGAGGCCGCGACGGAGTAGGCGGGCGTCGCGATCGCCGTGTCGTAGCGCGGGGCGGCGAAGAGGAGCGAGGGCGCCGCGCCGTAGCCTTCGAGGTTGGTGTACTCGGCATAGGACGCATCGACGCCGCCCAGCAGCGTATGGCCGAGCGGCCCCGTGTCGAACCGCGCCTCGAGCTGCGTGTCGGACACGACGCCCTTCAACGTCTGGTCGACATTGCCCGCGCCGCGGTTGACGATGCCGTTCTGCGGGCCGCCGATCGCGTAGGCATATTCGCCGTAGACGTCGAGGCTCTGGACGCGCGCCTTCTGGCGGAAGGTGACGGTCTCGTCGAGGCGCTGTTCCAGTTCGAAGCCGAGGCGGCCCTGGCTCTGGTCGAGATCGTTGAAGGACGGATCGCCCGCCGCGACGTCGGTCACGCGCGTGCCGTCATTGACATAGGCGAAGGTGCCGCCGGAGCGCGAGCGCTGGAGTTCGCCGAGGATCGTCAGCGAGGTGTCGGCGTCGGGCGTCCAGGTGAAGGCCGGCGCCACCATCAGCCGGTCGTCGGAGGCGAAGGGATAGTCGGAGTCCGCGTTGCGCGCGACGCCGGTGACGCGGTAGAAGGCCGTCTCGGACGATCCGAGCGGTCCCGACGCGTCCATGTTGAGCTGGACGCGGCTGTTCGAGCCGACCTGCGCCTCCACCTCGCGCGCGGCGGCCCGCGTCGGGCGCTTGGAGCGCAGGTCGACGATGCCGCCGGCATTCGACGAGCCGTAGAGACCGGCCGCCGGGCCCTTCAGGATCGACAGGCCTTCGAGCCCGTAAGGTTCGATGTCGAAGGTCGAGAAGCCGATGTTGAACTCGCGCAACCCGTCGCGGAAGATGCCGGTATAGGTCGCGGGAAGGCCGCGGATGAAGAAGGCGTCGAAGCGCGGGTCGAGCCCGTAGGCGCCGATCCGCACGCCCGGCGTGTAGCCGACGGCGTCGCTGAGCGTCTGCGGGTTGCGGTCGTCGAGCTGCTCCTCCGTGACCACCGAGACCGACTGCGGCACGCGCACCAGCGGCGTGTCGGTCTTGGTGGCCGAGCGCGTCGTCTGCGTGACGTAGCCGTCCGTGCGGAACCCGTCCGCCGATGCTCCCGCGACGCCGCCGCCGGCCGCGCTCAGCGACCCGTCCGTCCTCGCGCCCTCGCCGCCGGTCTCGATCGTCACCGTATCGAGCACGATCTCCTGCGCCAGCGCCGGGGAACCGGACAGGACCACGAGGCCGGTGGTCGCCCGGAGAAGCGGACGGATCGAGCGGGAGCGGGCGGGATTCGAACGGACCATGGACACACGCGCAACGGTTGGGCCGGCACCCCTCGCGCCCGCCGATCCTCCTGCGCTACGAAAACATGACTAATTGAGTCAACATATAGCTGTGGGCTCTGTCGGGGCGATCCGAACGCGTTTCCCCGGATCCGCAGGCCCCGCGGCCGGGCGGACGATCGTCAACGCCTCCGCTTTCGCCCCGGGGTGATGCGGAAGGGCCACGCGTTTTCGATCGGTTCCAGACGAGACGCGTCACTCTGCACGGCCGGCCGGTTTCGGCGGCCGGCAGTCTTGACCCGCCCGGTCACCGCTTTATCTCGCGCCGCCGCCGGTCAAGTGATGTAGCTCCCGCAACAGAACGATCCGGCTACCTGTCAGCTACGGAGAGATGTTACGAGGGGTTGCAGATCATCCACCTGAGGGTATGCCGCATTATTACCGCCGCTCGAAGCGTCTTGTGCCGAACGCGGAAGAGCCCGCGCGTTTTACCATTCGTTACAGGAGCTCTGCCAGGTTTCCGCCCGAACATGGGACCGCAGGACCATCGGGCCTGCGTCGAGCATTCGGGTGCATCGAGATGACATTCCTTCAGAACACGACGGCGACCGCCAAGCTCGTCGTCTCGTCGGCCCTCGCGATCGCGGTGGTCGGCGCCATGGTCGCGAACCAGACGATGAGCGGCCTCGACATCCGCGAGGCGTCGCGATCGGCCGACAACGAGCGGGTGATTCTCGACGGCATCATCGCCGCCAAGTCGGCGATGACGGCCATGGCGATCGCGCGCGCCCGGGTCGCCGAGGTTCGTGCGGCCGGCGATCTCGCGCCGATCGTCTCGGACACGAAGTCGGTGAGCGATGCGGCGCGGGCCGCGCTGCAGGAGCCGATCCGGCTCGCCAAGCTCCCCGACGTCCTCGTCGAGATCGACCGCAATCTCGGCCGTCTCACGGACGATCTGGCGGCGAGCGCGGTGGCGCGCGGGGCCGCACTGTCGGCCGGCGCCGTGGACGCGCCGGCGGCGGCCGGCGCCGCGGGCGATCTGGCGGCGCAGACGCAGGGTGCCATCGACGAAGCGCTCGCCAACGCCCGTCGCTTCACCGCGAGCGCCAAGGCGGAACTGGAGCGTACCGTGGCGAGCGCCGGCCGGATCGGGCTCGTGATGGGCCTTGCGGCGATCGCCATCATGCTCGGCTCGGCGCTGTTCCTCTACACGAGCCTCGCCCGCCCCTTGCGCCGGATGACGGGCGTCGTCACCCGGCTCGCGGACGGCGACACCACGGTCGACATTCCCTTCGCCGACCGCCGGGAGGAGATCGGCAACCTCGCGGGCGCGATGGCCGTGTTCCGGGACGGCCTCGTCGAGCGCCGACGGCTGGAAGCGGAAGCGACGGCGGCCCGCGAGGCGCAGGCGGCGAGCCGCGACCGACAGGCCGCGATCGACAACGCCAAGGCGGAAGACCTGCGCGTCTTCGTGCACGGCGTCGAGGCGGCGCTCGACCGGCTGGCGGCCGCGGACCTGACGATGCGCATGAACGAGGCGGTCGCCGCCGAGTTCGAGCCGATCCGGCACCGGTTCAATGAGGCGGTCACCGCGCTCGACGAGGCCATCGGCAGCGTCGTCGGCACGGTCGGGTCGATCCGCATCGGGCTCGGGCAGATCACGGCGGCGGCGGGCGATCTCTCCCACCGCACCGAACAGCAGGCGGCCAACCTCGAGGAGACCGTCGCGGCGCTCGGTCAGGTGACGCGCGGCGTCGACGGGACGGCGCAGCGCGCCGTTCAGGCCCAGGAGACCGCCGGCACGGCGTTGAAGAGCGCCGAGAAGGGCGGCGCGATCGTCTCGCGCGCCGTCGAGGCGATGGGCGAGATCGAGCGCTCCTCGGCCCGCATCGGTAACATCATCGGCGTGATCGACGAGATCGCCTTCCAGACCAACCTCCTCGCCCTGAACGCGGGCGTGGAGGCGGCGCGCGCCGGCGAGGCGGGACGTGGCTTCGCCGTCGTCGCACAGGAGGTGCGCGGCCTCGCCCAGCGCTCGGCGGAAGCCGCCAAGGAGATCAAGGGCCTGATTTCCGCCTCCGGCACGCAGGTCGAGCGCGGCGTCGAGCTCGTGTCGGCGTCGGGCCGCTCGATCGAGGAGATCGTGGTCCAGGTCGACCAGATGAACCGCCTGGTCGGCGAGATCGCGACCGCGGCGCGCGAGCAGGCGATCAGCCTCAAGGAAGTGTCGGTGGCCGCCGACCAGATGGACAAGGTGACCCAGCAGAACGCGGCGATGGTCGAGGAGACGACGGCGGCCGCGCAGGGCCTGTCGGCCAAGACCGACGAACTCGCAGGCCTCACCGAGCGCTTCCGCACCGCGACCGGCCCCGCCGGCCAGGCCCCGGTCTTCGCCGCCCCCGCCCGCCGGTCCGCCCCGGTCGTGCAGATGCGCCCGATCGGACGCGGCGGCGCCGCCCCTGCCCACGCGGCACGCGAGGAGAGCTGGGACGAGTTCTGAAAGCTGTCGGAGGCCGGCCTCAGGCGAGCCCCCGGGGCCGGCTGTCAGAGGTCGAGCGTGACGATCACCGGCACGTGGTCGGACGGACGGTCCCAGCCGCGCGCCTCGCGAAGGACCCGCGCTTCGCGAAGGTGGGGTCCGAGGTCGGCCGAGCTCCAGATGTGGTCGAGCCGGCGCCCCTTGTCGGCCCCGTCCCAGTCCTTGGCGCGGTAGCTCCACCACGTGTAGAGCTTCTGCGGCAGGGGCACGTGCTGGCGCACGAGATCGGTCCATCCGCCTTCCGCCATCACACGCTTCATGCCCTCGGTCTCGACCGGCGTGTGCGAGACGATCTTGAGAAGCTGCTTGTGCGACCAGACGTCGTCCTCGAACGGCGCGATGTTGAGGTCGCCGACGAGGATCGCCGAGACGCCGGGTTCGGCCTCGGCCCGCATCAGACGCATCTCCTCGAGGAAATCGAGCTTGTGGCGGAACTTCGGGTTGATCTCCGGGTCCGGCTCGTCGCCGCCCGCCGGCACGTAGAGATTGTGGACGCGGATCTGCCGCTCGCCCGCTGCCACGCGCACCGACAGGTGCCGCGCGTCGCCGATGGCGCAGAAGTCCTGGCGCACGAGGTCGGCGAAGGGCAGGCGCGAGATCGTGGCGACGCCGTGATAGCCCTTCTGGCCGTGCAGCGCGATGTGCTCGTAGCCGAGCGCGCGGAACGCGTCCTCGGGGAAGAGCTCGTTCGGGCACTTGGTCTCCTGCAGGCAGAGAACATCGGGTGCTTCGGCCTTCAGGAACGCCTCCACGATCGGCAGGCGCAGGCGCACCGAGTTGATGTTCCAGGTGGCGAGCGTGAAGGGCATGGGGGCGTGTCCGATGGGCAGGGGCGTCGGCGCCTGTCTAGTCCATCACCGCCGCGGAAGGAAACGCCCTGCCTCCCTTCGCCGGAGGCAACGACAAGGCGGCCCCCGCGTTGTGGCCGGGCGCGTATGGGGCGGCGGGGAGTTCAGGTCATGTTCGAAGGCTTCGAGACGCGCAGGATCGAGGGCGACGGCGCCGAGATCTTCTGCCGCATCGCGGGCGAGGGCCCTCCCCTCCTGCTTCTCCACGGCTATCCGCAGACCGGCGCGATGTGGGCGGGCATCGCCCCGCGCCTCGCCGAGCGGTTTCGCGTGGTGGTGCCCGACCTTCGCGGCTACGGCCAGTCGTCGGCGCCGGAATCGAAGGGCGGCGAGGGTTACGCCAAGCGCGTCATGGCGGCCGACATGGTGCGCGTCATGGCGGCGCTCGGGTTCGAGCGCTTCCGCCTCGCCGGCCACGACCGCGGCGGGCGCGTCGCCTATCGCCTGGCCTTCGACCATCCGGACGCCGTCGAGCGGCTGGCGCTCCTCGACATCATCCCGACGGTGGAGATGTGGGAGCGGATGGACGCGGCTGGCGCCCTCTCCTCCTACCACTGGCAGTTCCTCGCCCAGCCGAACCCGATGCCGGAGCGCTTGATCGGCTCCGATCCGGTGTTCTACGTCGATCATACGCTGGCGAGCTGGACCGCCAACCAGTCCACCGCACCCTTCGCGCCGCAGGCGCTCGCCGAATATCGCCGCTCCTTCTCGCGCGTCGACACGATCCACGGCGTCTGCGAGGACTACCGCGCCGGCGCCACGATCGACCGGCGCCACGACGAGGAGGACCGGGCCGCCGGCCGGCGCATCGCCTGCCCCGTCCTGGCGCTCTGGGGTGCCAAGGGCACGCCGGCCAAGCACGGCGACCCGATCGAGATCTGGAAGGGCTATGCCGGCGACGTGTCGGGACAGGCGATCGACAGCGGTCACTTCCTGGTCGAGGAGGCGCCGGAGGAGACGCTGGCGGCGATGCTCGCCTTCTTCCGGTGAGCCGCCCCTACCAGCCGATCCGGCCGACACCGGCCCCGACACCGATGCCGCCGTTCCAGCCCGGCCCGCCGTAGACACGCGCCCGGCAGTCTTCGCTGCGGTCGAGATCGATGCGTTGCAGGCAGGCGGCGAAGGCGTCGGTGCGCGGCCGGAACCCGTAGTCGCGGCAGCGGGCCTCGTCCGCGGCGCGTCGTTCGGCCGGCGTCACCGTGGTGCAGCCGGAGAGGGCGAGAAGGCCGAGGGTGGCAAGGACCGGGATCGGGCGCATGGGCGGGTGTTCCGGGTGGCGGCGCGACGGGGCCGCGGGCTGGAGGCACAGCCCCGGCCCGCCGCGCCCGTTCCCGTCAGCGGTTGCCGGTCATGCCGCCGCGGATGTTGGCGTAGGGGATGTTGAACAGCTTGTCGTCCACCGCGCCGCCCTCCACGACGTTGTAGACCATGACGGTCGTGTCCTTCCCTTGCGCGTCGCGGATCGTCCACTGGCGCAGGTCCATGGTCGAGGGATCGAACATCATGGTGATGCGCGAATTGCCGAAGATCGACTTGTCGCCCATCACGATCGTCGTGAGGTCGGCCCCTTCCTTCACGCTCTGGATGTTGGCGGCCGACAGGTCGATCCGCTGGTCGAGAAGCAGCTTCAGCGGCGTCTTCGATAGGGGGTAGAGGTCCCAGGTGTTGAGCTTGCGGTTGTTCACCGCGACCTGGCTGCCGTCGGCGATGACGCGCACCGGCGAGCCCGAATAGTCGAAGCGGATCTTGCCGGGCCGCTCCATGAAGAACGTGCCCTCGGTCTGGTTTCCGGCCGCGTCGAACTGGACGAAGTTGCCCTTCATCGACTTCACGCCGGAAAAGTGGTCGGCCACGCGCTGCGCGGCGGCGGTCGCGGTCTGGGCGTGCGCGACGGTGTGTCCGGACAGCGAGGCGCCAGCGAGGAGGGCTGCGGTAAGGAAGGCGCCCGTGATGCGTCGGAAAGGGGTCATGGGTCGTAGCGTCCTTGGATCGTCGGGATGGACCGGCCAAACGGTCCGATGTCACTTTCGGCATATAGGAGCGCGCTTCGGCTCCATTGCGGCGATCGACATGAAATCCTCGTCAGGATCATGGTTCCCATCAACGCCGACGTGAACGAATGCCTCAGCGCGGACGGGAGGCCGGAGCCTCTTCCAGCGATCGGCGCAACCGCCTGCGATAGTCGACGGCCGCGAGGGCATAGAGACCGGCCATCAGGATGGCGGCAGCGATGGCGGTCGGGCTGCCGAACTGCGGCATGAACCAGAGAAGAAAGCCGACCGGCAACCCCAGCGCCGTCACGGACAACGGGCTTTCGCCGAGCGATGCCTCGTCCACGAAGCCGAACCTCAGCGTGATCAGGACGATGCCGCCCAGCCAGCCTGCCGGAAGCGGTGCCATGAACCCGAGGAAGGTGCCCTTGAAGGCCGCTCGCCGGATGGAGCGAAAACCCGGCACGGGTCGCTGGAACCGCCTCCAGCTGAGGAACCCATGCAGGAACAGGGGGAAGAGGTTGAAGGCAACGATGCCTGTAATGACCAGCGCGGCCTCGGCCGGAAACCAGAGGGCGATGAGGCCTGCGAGGAACGTCAGCACGATGAACGGTGCTGCCGCGAGGCGGCGCCGCAAACCGCGCGCCAGCATGGGATCGTGCGGCATGAGGCCGGAGAGGCGCGTCGAATAGACACTCCGGCGCTCGCCCCGAAAACGGGCGGGCGCCAGCAAGGGCCACGAGTGCCGGATGGAGTGCGGCACTCCCGTTCCCTCACGCATTATCCGTCGGCACTAGGATCTCGCGCTTGCCGGCGTGGTTGGCGGGGCCGACGATGCCCTCGCGCTCCATCCGCTCGATGATCGAGGCGGCGCGGTTGTAGCCGATCTGGAGGCGGCGCTGGACGTAGGAGGTGGACGCCTTGCCGTCGCGCAGGACCACGGCCACCGCCTGGTCGTAGAGATCGGCCGACTCTTCGCCGCCCGCCGAACCGCTGCCCGAGCCGCCCGCCGCCGCGCCGCCGTCCTCGTCCTCTTCCTCGAGGATCGCGTCAAGATATTCGGGCGTCCCTTGCGCTTTCAGGTGCTTCACGACCTCCTCGACCTCGGCGTCGTCGACGAAGGGGCCGTGGACGCGCTGGATGCGCCCGCCGCCGGCCATGAACAGCATGTCGCCCATGCCGAGCAGCTGCTCCGCCCCCTGCTCCTGAAGAATGGTGCGCGAGTCGATCTTTGACGTCACCTGAAAGGAGATGCGGGTCGGGAAGTTCGCCTTGATCGTGCCGGTGATGACGTCGACCGAGGGGCGCTGCGTCGCCATGATGACGTGGATGCCGGCGGCGCGCGCCATCTGCGCGAGGCGCTGGACGGTGCCTTCGATATCCTTGCCGGCGACCATCATCAGGTCGGCCATCTCGTCGATGATGACGACGATGTAGGGCAGCGGCTGGAGGTCGAACTCCTCCGACTCGAAGATCGGCTCGCCGGTCTCGCGGTCGAAGCCCGTCTGCACGGTGCGCGACATGGTCTCGCCGCGCTCGATCGCCGAGGACACCCGCGTGTTGAAGCCGTCGATGTTGCGAACGCCGACCTTCGACATCTTGCGGTAGCGGTCCTCCATCTCCTTGACCGTCCACTTCAGCGCGACGACGGCCTTCTTCGGGTCGGTGACGACGGGCGCCAGAAGGTGCGGGATGCCGTCGTAGATCGACAGTTCCAGCATCTTCGGATCGATCATGATCATGCGGCACTCGGCCGGGCTCATCCGGTAGAGGAGCGACAGGATCATCGTGTTGATCGAAACGGATTTGCCCGAGCCCGTGGTGCCGGCAACCAGCAGGTGCGGCATCTTGGCGAGGTCGGCGATCACCGCCTCGCCGCCGATCGTCTTGCCGAGCGCCAGCGCGAGCTTGGCCTTGGCGCCCGCGAAGGTCTCCGACTGGATCATCTCGCGGAAGTAGACGGTCTCGCGCTTGGCGTTGGGCAGCTCGATGCCGATCGCGTTCTTGCCGGGAATGACCGCGACGCGCGCGGCGATCGCCGACATCGAGCGGGCGATGTCGTCGGCAAGGCCGATGACGCGGCTCGACTTGATGCCGGGCGCGGGCTCCAGCTCATAGAGCGTGACGACCGGACCCGGCCGCACCTCGATGATCTCGCCCTTGACGCCGAAGTCGTCGAGGACGCCCTCGAGAAGGCGCGCGTTCTCCTGGAGGATCTCGGGCGTCAGCGTGTTGTCGCGGTTGCGGGGTTTGGGCGGCGACAGGAGCTCGATCGGCGGCAGTTCGAACTCAGCGTTGAGGGCCGCGTTGCCGAGTTCGGCGAGACGGGCACGCGAGGACTGGCGCGAGGTGGCGTCGGCTGCCGCCTGCGGCACGACGCGCGCCGGGCGCTCGAACATCGGCCCGCGCGGGGCCGGCGCGGCCGGTGCCGGGGCGGCGGGGGCCATGCGCGGCTCGACGGGCGCGGCGCGGGGCAGTTCGGCCTCGGGCTTGGGGGCGCGCTTCAGGCCGGGGAAGGCGACGATGTTGTTGGCGATGAAGTCGCGCCAGCCGCCGCCCTCTTCCGGCGCCGGAGCGCGCTCGGGCGCCTCGAGGCGCGCCTCGTCCTCCTCCATCGCGATCCGCTCCTCCAGCGACAGGCGGCCGTCGTCGCCGAGATATGGCGCGTCGTCCGGGTGCGTCTCGAACGGCGGCTCGTCGTCGTGGAAGACGGGCGCGTCGTGGCGGTGGATGTCGTCGTAGCCGACGACGCCGCGATCCTCCGGCGCGCCGGTCTCGAAGAGGTCCTCGTCGCCCGCCTCGTCCGCGGCGAAGGTCGGCGCGGCGCGGCCAGCGGCGGCCGCCGCATCGATCGCGGCCTGGCGCTGGGCAAGCTTGTAGGAACCGTTCCAGTCCGAGCGGCCGTGGCGCACCGTGGCGCGGCTCGTGTCGACCGTGCGGCGCGTGGGCGCGGCGGCCTCGAGTTCGGGGGCCGCGGCGGCAGGCGCGCGCGGGCTCGCCGGCACCGCGGGTTCGGGCGCATAGGGCACCTCGGCCCAGGCGCGCTCGTCGTGGTCGGCCACCGGCTCGTCGAAGGCGGGCTCGCGGAACTCGGGCGGCACCACGACGCGCACCTCGCGGCGTGCGGCGGGCGCGGCCGCACCGTCGCGGAAGCGGGCGGGCGGAGCCGGCGGCATCAGGGGCGCGTCGGCGTCCCAGTCGCGGTGCGAGAACGGATCCTCGCGGCGGCCGATGACCGGCACCGACTGCGTCACGCGCGCGGCGGCCGAGCGCATGCGGTAGGCCCAGTGGCTGGCGGCCCCGGCGAGAAGCGCAAGGCGCCCTTCGCCGTCGTCCTCCTCGACCTTCGACGCGCGGCGGGCGCTCAGCGCCACCGGTTCGTCCGGCGCGCCGACGAGACCGGCGCCGTGAAGGATGCACCAGAGCGCCGGGGCGGCGAAGAGGGCCGCGGCGGCAAAGCTCCAGACGCCGGTCGGATAGGCGCCGGTGGCGAGCGCCGGAATTTTCAGGAGAAGATCCCCGACGATGCCGCCGAGGCCGATCGGCAGCGGCCAGCCGGCCGGCGCCTCGAGCGAGCCGAGCGCGGCACTGGCGAGCGCGAGGCCCCCGAGCGCCACCCAGGCGCGCTGGCCGGCGCGGCCCGCGCGGCGGCCGACGAGGCACAGGATGCCGCGGATCGCCAGCACCAGCGGGACGAGGACGGCGCCGAGACCGAAGACCTGCATGGCGAGGTCGGCGACCACCGCGCCGCCGGCGCCCGCCATGTTGCGCACCGGATTGTCGTTGGAATAGCTGAGCGACGGGTCGTCCACCGCCCAGGTGGCGAAGGCGGTCGCCAGCCACAGCGCCAGGCCGACCAGCGCGACCCCGAGGCCCAAGCGTGCCGGTCGTGCCATCGATCCCGTCCCCTCGTCCCGCGCCTCGATCGATGCCATGTCGCTGCCCTTCGCCTGCTGCCTGCCCGGACGGCGCCTGCCGCACCGCCCGATTCGCCCGTCGCCGGACGGCGCCGCAGGGCGCGCGCGTCCCTCGACGGCGCGCCCCACGGGCTCCGGCTCTTTGCGGTCAAGGTAAACAAACGGGGTTAAGGGTCGTTTAACCCTGCGGATCCGATGGCGCGGCGATGCTCGCATCGGTTTGATGGAACGCGCGCCTCGACCGGGCGTCTATCCGGCTCAAGGCAACCGGACAACAGGAACCCATCCCATGCAGATCGTCCACGAGGACCAGGGCCGCACCGGCGTCTTCGCCTATGGCGAGGGCGACGACCGCGCCGAGCTGACCTATGCGCCGGCCGGCATCCAGAACTCGCTGATCTTCGATCACACCTACGTGCCGGAGCGCCTGCGCGGCCAGGGCATCGCCGAGAAGCTCGTCGACCACGCGGTCGCCTTCGCACGGAGCGAGGG
Source organism: Aureimonas sp. Leaf324 (assembly GCF_001423245.1). Classification (GTDB taxonomy): domain Bacteria; phylum Pseudomonadota; class Alphaproteobacteria; order Rhizobiales; family Rhizobiaceae; genus Aureimonas. Next base: position 110,995 of record NZ_LMOH01000027.1, on the reverse strand, counting down.
CAAGACCGTGGTACCGGCCTGCTCCTACGTGCGCGCGCTGTTCGACCGGCATCCCGAGCGCTACGGCGACATCCGCACCGAGGAGGAGAAGCCGGTCGGCCGGATCTGAGCGCCGGTCATCCGTAGCGCGCGACGGAGAGGTCGCGCGCGTCGATGTCGGGCGTGGCGCCCGACACGAGGTCGGCCAAGAGCCGGCCCGAGCCCGAACTCATGGTCCAGCCGAGCGTGCCGTGGCCGGTGTTGAGGAAGAGCCCCTTCACCTTCGTCGGCCCGATCACCGGCGTTCCGTCCGGCGTCATCGGCCGGAGCCCCGACCAGAAGCTCGCCTGCCTAATGTCGCCGCCGGGAAAGAGGTCGGTGACCGAATGCTCCAGCGTGCGGCGCCGGCGCTCGGAGCGGTCGTTGGTGAAGCCGGAAATCTCGGCCATGCCGCCGACGCGGATGCGGGTCCCGAGCCGCGTGATCGCGATCTTGTAGGTCTCGTCCATCACGGTCGATTCGGGCGCGCGCGTCTCGTCGACGATCGGGATGGTGAGCGAATAGCCCTTCACCGGATAGACCGGCAGCTTGATCCCGAGCGGGCGCACCAGGACCGGCGAATAGGATCCCATCGCCACCACCACGGCGTCGGCCCGGATGTCGCCGGCATCCGTCGCGACGCCGACCGCCCGGCCGTTCTCGGCGAGAATGCGGCGCACGGTGCGGCCCCAGCGGAATTCGACGCCGCGCGAGGCGACGATCTCGGCCAAGGCGTTCGCGAACTTGAAGCAGTCGCCCGTCTCGTCCTGCGGGGTCTGGAGGCCGCCGACGATCTTGTCGCGCGCGTGGGCGAGCGCGGGCTCGGCGCGGATGCAGCCCTCGCGATCGAGCACCTCGAAGGGGATGCCGTCGGCGGCAAGCGCCTTCACGTCCTTGGCCGAGGCGTCGAGCTGCGCTTGCGTGCGAAAGAGCTGCAGCGTGCCCTGCATGCGCTGGTCGTAGGCGATGTTGGTGTCGCGGCGAAGCTCGGCGAGCGACACGCGGCTGTAGTCCGACAGGCGCAGCATCCGGCTCTTGTTGCGCGCATAGGCACCGGCCGTGCAGTTGGCGAGCATCTTGGTCAGCCAGGACAGCATGGCGCGGTCGAGCTTGGGGCGCAGGATGAGGGGCGCATGCTCCATCATCAGCCATTTGATGGCCTTCTGCGGGATGCCCGGCGCCGCCCAGGGGCTGCAATAGCCGAACGACACCTCGCCGGCATTGGCGAAGCTCGTCTCCAGCGCCGGGCCTTCCTGCCGGTCCACCACGATCACCTCGTGGCCCGCCTTCATCAGGTACCAAGCGGAGGTGACGCCGATGATGCCGGCTCCGAGGACGACGACCTTCATGCCCGCTCTCCCGAAGCGTTGGTGGTGACGTAGCGGCGCTCGTAGCGGCTCCCGAGCGAGGTCAGGATCTCGTAGGAGATCGTGCCCGCCGCCGTCGCCGCCGCGTCGAGGCCAACATGGGGGCCGATGAGCTCGACGAGGTCGCCGGCCCGGACCGGGGCCTCGCCCGCATCGACGATGATCGAATCCATCGACACGCGCCCGACGATCGGCAGCCGATGTCCCGCATGGAAGACGGCGCCGCGATTGGATGCCGCGCGCAGAAAGCCGTCGGCATAGCCGACCGAGAGCGTCGCCAGCCGCATCGCCCGCTCGGCGACCACGGTGAAGCCGTAGCCGATGCCCGCGCCCGCCGGCACCTCGCGCAGCTGGATCACCCGCGCGTCGAGCCGCACCACGGGCGCCATCGGATTGGGGCGCCCCCCGGTCGGCGCACCGCCGTAGAGCGCGATGCCCGGCCGGGCGAGGTCGAAGCGGAAGGCGTCGCCGAGAAAGAGGCCGGCGGAGTTGGCGAGCGAGCGCCGCACCCGCGGCAGCCGGGCCGACAGCGCCTGGAAGGCGGCCAGCTGCTCGGCGTTGGCCGGGTGGGCCGGCTCGTCGCCGCAGGCGAGATGGCTCATGACGAGGACGGTGTCGACGCCGCGCAGCCGCTCAGGGGAGGCGACGAGCGCCTCGACCTCGGCCGGTGCGAGACCGAGGCGCGACATGCCGCTGTCGACCTGGATCGCCGCCGGCAGCGGGCGGCCGAGGCCGACCCCGAGCGCACTCCAGGCTTCGACCTGATCGAGCGAATTGAGGACCGGCCGAATGCCGGTCTCGGCGCACAGACGCTCGTCGCCCGGCAGGAGACCGTTGAGGACGAAGATCTCGATGCCGTCGGGAAGGATCGGGCGCAACGCCAGCGCCTCGGAGAGATGCGCCACGAAGAAGGTCCGGCAGCCGGCCTCCAGAAGCACCGGGGCGATACGGGCCATGCCGAGCCCGTAGGCGTCCGCCTTGACCACGCCCGCGACGGCCGCGCCCCCGGCCTGCGCCACCAGCGCGCGGTAGTTGCGGGCGATCGCGCCGAGATCGACGGTCAGGACGCCGCCGGCGGAGCCTGCGGCCGGGGCGCGTTGGTCGGTCGAATGAGGCATGGCGTTCACGGCGAAGTCCCCCGAGCGATCCGGCATCCATGATGGTCGAAGGATCGTCGAAGGACATGCCGAACTGCCGCAGGATGTGCTAATTTGACGGCTGATCCGACATTTCCTTCGAACGGGCGCAACGATCTTCGCATGGACCGCATCGACCGCGCCCTGATCCGGGCGCTCCGCCGCAACGCCCGCGTCACCAACGTCGCGCTCGCTGCCGAGGTCGGCCTGTCGCCGTCGGCGTGCCTGCGCCGCGTCCAGATGCTGGAAGAGTCCGGTGCGATCCGAGGCTACACCGCGATCGTGGCGGGCCCGGGCGGCGACGACGCGCATGTCGTGATCGTGCGCATCACGCTGGAGCACCAGACCGAGGACGTCCTCCACCGCTTCGAGGCGGAGGTCCTGAAGCATCCCGAGATCCGCGAGTGCTACCTGATGACGGGCGCGGAGGACTATCTCCTGCGCGTCGAGGCGCAAGGGGCGGGCGACTACGAGCGCATCCACAAGGAGATCCTGTCGCGCCTTCCGGCCGTGTCGCGGATCAATTCCTCCTTCGCGATCCGCCGCGTCCTGTCCGACACCGGCGGCCGGCGATGATCCTTTGGGTCTGGCCGGCGGGCCGCTCGCCCTTAGATGGGGCCTCGCGAGGACGGCGCCGGTGAGGTTTCCGCCTTTCGACACGAGAGACCAGAAGGGCAGAGCCTCGATGAGCGCACCGGACACCGCAACGGTCGACCAGATGGTCGAAACCTCGATGCTGCACCAGGCGCGCCGCTTCGCGGAAAGCTACGGCGGCCAGGGGCGCTTCTGGCAGCGGCCCTATGCCGAGACGCGCCCGCGCATCGCCTCGGCCGTCGCGCCCGTCTGGTTCACCGCCTATCCCGCCTCGATCGTGACGCGGCCGGGCGAAACGGTGCTGGCGACGCTCGGCGACCAGCAACTCTGGTCGGCGCTCTCCTCGATCGGCGTGCGCGGCATCCACACCGGCCCGACCAAGCGCGCCGGCGGCTGGCGCGACGGGGCCTACACGCCGACGATCGACGGCAACTTCGACCGCATCAGCTTCGACATCGACCCGTCCTTCGGCACGGCCGAGGAATTCGTGGCGATCTCGCGCATGGCCGCCGCCCACAACGCGGTGGTGATCGACGACGTCATCCCGGCGCATACCGGCAAGGGCGTCGACTTCCGCCTCGCCGAGATGAACCATTCGTCCTATCCCGGCCTCTACCACATGGTGGCGATCCCCGAGGAGGACTGGGCGCTCCTCCCGGCCGTGCCCGAAGGGCGCGACGCGGTGAACCTCTCGCCGCCGACCGTCGATGCCCTGCGTGAGAAGGGCTACATCGTCGGCCAGCTGCAGCGCGTCATCTTCTTCGAGCCGGGCGTCAAGGAGACCGACTGGAGCGCCACCGGCCCCGTCACCGGCGTCGACGGGGTGACGCGGCGCTGGGTCTATCTCCACTACTTCAAGGAGGGGCAGCCGAGCCTCAACTGGCTGGACCCGACCTTCGCCGCCCAGCAGATGATCATCGGCGACGCGCTCCATTCGATCGACCAGATGGGCGCGCGGGGCCTGCGCCTCGACGCCAACGGCTTCCTCGGCGTCGAAAAGCGCATGGACGGTCCGGCCTGGTCGGAAAGCCATCCGCTGTCGGTCACCGGCAACGCGCTGCTCGCGGGCATGGTGCGCAAGGCCGGCGGCTTCTCGTTCCAGGAGCTGAACCTCACGGTCGACGACATCGCCTCGATGTCGAAGGGCGGGGCGGACCTTTCCTACGACTTCATCACGCGCCCGGCCTACCAGCACGCGCTTCTCACCGGCGACACCGAATTCCTGCGCATGATGCTGCGCATGGTCCACGAGTTCGGCATCGACCCGGCCTCCTTGATCCACGCCATGCAGAACCACGACGAGCTGACCACCGAGCTCGTCCACTTCTGGACCCTCCATTCGGAGGACATCTACACGTTCGGCGGCCAGACCTGGCAGGGTCGCACGCTGCGCACCCGCATCCGCGAGACGATGTACGAGAAGCTGTCGGGCACCAATGCGCCCTATAACCTCCGCTTCGTCACCAACGGCATCGCCTGCACCTCGGCCAGCGTCGTCACCGCCGCGCTCGGCATCACCGACCTGTCGGCGATCACCGACGAGGACAAGGCCGAGATCCAGCGCGGCCATCTCCTGATGGCCATGTACAACGCCTTCCAGCCCGGCATCTTCGCCCTGTCCGGCTGGGATCTCGTCGGCGCCCTGCCGCTGCCGCCGGAAGCCGTCGCCGAGCACATGCAGGACGGCGACACCCGCTGGATCGAGCGCGGCGCCTACGACCTCATCGGCCTCAACCCGGAAGCGGCGACCTCCGCCGAGGGCCTGCCGAGGGCGCGCGCGCTCTACGGCCCGATCAACGAGCAGCTCGGCCAGCCCGGCTCCTTCGCCTCGCAGCTGAAGCGGCTGCTCGCCGTTCGCGAGGCCTACGGCATCGCCGCCAGCCGGCAGACCATGATCCCCGATGTGACGACGCCGGGCCTTCTCCTGATGGTGCACGAGCTGCCGGACGGGCGCGGCACGCAGGTCACCGCCCTCAACTTCGGCCGCGATCCGGTGGACGAGACGGTGATCCTGCCGAACGTGCGCTCCGGCCCGGTGGTCGACATGATCAACGAGACGATCGAGGGCGACCTCACCGAGAACGGCGAGCTGCGCATCGTGCTCGACCCCTGGGAAGGCCTGTCGCTGCGCATCGTCGGCGCCCTGCCCGTCCTCTGACGATCCGGGCCCGCTCCGGCGGGCCCGTCGTCGCCTCAGGATCCGGTGACCGGATCGAAGGACAGGAGAAACGAGGCGCCGCGCGGCACGCTTTCGACCGTCAGCTCGGCGTCGAGCTGGCGCACGAGGCTGAGGATCACGCGGATGCCGAAGCTCTTGCGCGCGGCCTCGAGGTCGAAGCTGTCGGGCAGGCCCCGCCCCCGGTCGCGCACGCGCACCATGGCGCGGCTGCCCTTCTGCCAAAGCGAGACCTCGACGACGCCGGGCTGGCCCTCGTCGTAGGCGTATTTCACCGCGTTGGTGACGAGTTCGTTGACGATGAGGCCGACGGGGATCGCCTTGTCGGCGCTGACCACCACCGCGTCGGCGCGGCACTGGATCTCGAGCCCCGCGGTCGCAAAGCCGAGCTGCGAGCAGAGGTCGTCGAGAAAGGTCGACAGGTCGACCTCGGTGACGCTCGCCCCCTTCCACAAGTGGTCGTGGACGCGCGCTATCGTCATGATCCGCGCCTCGGCGTCCACCAGCGCGGCCTTCGCCTTGGGGTCGGCGACGACGTTGGAGTTGACGCGCAGGAGGCCGGCGACGACGCCGAGGCTGTTCTTGACGCGATGGTTCATCTCGCGCGTCAGCATCCCTTGCGTCTCGATCGCCTCCTTGAGGTGCCGGTCGGTCTCGACCCGCTCGATCGCGGCGCCGAGGATGCGCGCGCAGCCCGACAGGAAATCGACGTCCGAGGCGTCGAAGTCGCCGGCGTCGGGGCTGTCGACCTCGAGCACGCCGAACGCCTTCTGCTGGCGCCCGCCGCGATCGATGAGGACGTTCACCGCGCGCCGGATGCCGTAGTCGGCCAGAAGCTTGGGCGTGCGGAAGCGCGTCTCGTCGGTCAGGTGGTTCGAGAGGACGGATTCGCCGGTGTGGAAGGCGTAGCCGGCCGGCGATTCGAGATCGGCGCCGAGCGTCGCGACCCCCACCTCGCCCGGTCCCCAGCCCCAGCCGCCGCGCATCAGGAGGTCGTCCTCGGCGGGCCGATATTCGAGAATCTTGCAGTAGGGCGCTTCGAGACCGCGGGCGCAGAGTTCCGTCGCGCCCTGAAACAGGGTCGCCTGATCCTGCGCCTGGATGGTGAGCCGCGCGAACTCCGCTAGTAGTTTCTGCTGCTTCAGCCGATAGGCGAGCTCGTCGCGCCGCGCCGGGCCTGCCGCCTCTTCGATCTTCATGCGCGCTCCGTTCGGCCGGTTGTTCCCACGAGGGCGCCGGCTCCGCCCCCCCCCCCCGGTCGGCAGGAGCGATGTGAAGCCGGCTATCGGTCCCAAGGGTGGCGCGCCCGGCGCCAATGGCAACCGGGCGCCGCCGTGTTCAGCCTCGCGCGAGGAGGCCCTTGTCTTCGAGGCTCTGCCAGAGCTCGTCGGGGATCGCCTGCTCGAACCAGGCGACGTTCTGACGGACCTGATCGGCGGATTTCGCGCCGATCACGACGTTGCCGGTCGCCTTGTGGCGCATCGGGAACTGGATCGCGGCGGCTGGCAGGGGCACGCCGAACGCCTCGCACTCCGCCCGCAGCCGGTCGGCCTTCTCAATGATCTCGGCCGGCGCGTCGACGTAGTTGAACTTCTTGCGCCCCGACGAGGAGGCGAGGATGCCGGAGTTGAAGACGCCGCCGACCACCAGCGCGACCTCGCGCTCGACGCATTTGGGCAGGAGCTCGTCGGCCGCCGAGGTGTCGAGCAGCGTGTAGCGGCCGGCCAAGAGGCAGACGTCGAGATCGGTCTCCTCCATCGCGTCGAGGATCACCTCGTTCTCGTTCACGCCGAGGCCGAAGCCGGCGATGAGCTTGGCGGCCCGCAGTTCCTCCAGCGCCCGGAAGCCGCCGCCCTTGGTCAGCGCCCCCCAGTGGTGGTCGTGCTTCTCGCCATGCGTGACGCGGCCGATGTCGTGCACGAAGAGGATGTCGAGCTTCGGGCAGCCGGTGCGCTGGCGCGAGTCGTCGTAGGAGCGCAGGATCGCGTCGTAGGAGTAGTCGAAGACCTCACGGAACGAGAGGCCGCTGTTCCAGCCCGAATCGAACTCGTTCTTCGGCCCTTCGGGCGGCAGCTGGCGGCCCGGTCGGTCGAAGGTCATCAGGCGCCCGACCTTGGTGGAGAGGACGTAGGAATTCGGCGCTTCCTCGCGCAGGAGCTCGCCCGTCAGGTGCTCGCAGCGCGTCAGGCCGTACATCGGCGCGGTGTCGAAATGGCGGATGCCGGCGTCCCAGGCCGCCTGCAGGGCGGCGCGCGCGTCGGCGAGCGCGACCGGCGTGTAGAGCCCGCCGAGCGGCGCCGTGCCCATGCCGAGCGCCGTCACCTCGACCCCGGCCCGCTTCAGATGTCGCTTGTCAGATGCCTTCATGGTCCCCTCCCCTGGCGGCCTCCGCCGCCTCGATGCGGATTGTTCAGCGCCAGCGCAGCTTGGGATGCCGGTTGACGTCCTTGTAGAGCAGATACCGGAACGGACCCGGTCCGCCGGCGTAGCAGGCCTGCGGGCAGAAGGCGCGCAGCCACATGAAATCGCCCGCCTCGACCTCGACCCAGGTCTGGTTGAGGAGATAGACGCCCTTGCCCTGCAGCACGTAGAGCCCGTGCTCCATCACGTGCGTCTCGGGAAACGGGATGACGCCGCCGGGCTGCAGGGTGACGATCGTCACATGCATGTCGTGGCGAAGGTCGGCGGGGTCGACGAAGCGCGTCGTCGCCCACACGCCGCCGCAGTCCGGCATCACCGACGGGGCGACGCTCGCGTCGCTTGAGAACATCGGATCGGGCGCGCCGAGGCCGTCGACCGCCTCGTAGGCCTTGCGGATCCAATGGAAGCGCGCAGGCGCGCCACCCCGGTTGCGCAGGGTCCAGGCCCGGCCGGCCGGCAGGAAGGCGAAGCCGCCGGCGGCCAAGACATGCTCGGCGCCGTCGAGGGTCACCGTCGCCTCGCCCTCGGTGACGAAGAGCGCGCCTTCGGCCCCGGCATCCGGCTCCGGCCGGTCGCTGCCGCCGCCGGGCTGCACTTCCATCACGTATTGCGAGAAGGTCTCGGCAAAGCCCGACAAGGGTCGGGCGATGATCCAGGCGCGCGTGCCCTCCCAGAACGGCAGGGCGCTCGCCGTGATGTCGGCCATCGTGCCGCCGGGGATCACGGCATAGGCGTCGGTGAAGACGGCGCTCTGCCGGGTCAGCTGTGTCTGCGGCGGCAGTCCGCCGCGCACGGAATGATAGGTGCGGTTGTCGACGGTCATGACGGGCGTCTCCTCAGGCGGGCTGCGGCACGCCGGCCGTCTCGACCTTGTCCTTGCGCTCCTCCGGGCTCGCCGACAGGCGGGCGTGCCACACGGCGGCGGCGCGGATCACCGGCTCGGGGTCGGTCTCGAAGGGCGTGTCGAAGATCGACAATTTGTGCGCCTTTTCGCCGAGGCCCGGATCGCCCGTCAGCGAGATGAAGAAGGGGGCGAGGAAGAGCGGGATGGCGATCGGGCACACCCAGAGGAAGAGCTGCAGCGAATAGACGTAGGCGACGGTGCCAAGAACGGCGCCCGCGATCATCATCCACCAACTTGCCGCGAACGCCGCCGACAGGGGCAGGCCCTCGTCCTCGCGCTCGGTCGCCGGCCAGCCACTGTCGCGCGCCATCAGGATCTCGGCGACCGCCTTGGACTGGAACAGCATCATGATCGGGGCGAGCGCGCTGGTCAGGATCAGCTCGCAGGTGGCCCCGAGCAGCACCGCCCAGCCGCCGCCGAAGCGCGAGGCGCGCCGCGACATCGCCGTGTGGAAGGCGATGAGCGTCTTGGGCAGGAGGAGGAGCAGGAAGATGCCGAGGAGGAGAAGCAGCGCCTTGCCGGTCTCGGGCGTCGGGAAGACCGGAAACAGGCTGTCGGCGGGGAAGTAGTTCGGCGCGGGCGCCAGCACCGGATCGAGCATCGAGGCGATCAAGAACAGGAGCCAGATCGGCGAGGCCGCGTAGGCCATGATGCCGGAGATCATCGACACCTTGCTCCAGAGCTTCAGGTTCGGCGCGCCCAGAAGCCGCCCGTGCTGGAGGTTGCCCTGGCACCAGCGCCGGTCGCGCTTGGCGTATTCGATGATGTTGGCGGGCGCCTCCTCGAAGGAGCCCTCAAGGTCGGGGTCGAGCCGCACCTTCCAGCCCGATCGCGACAGGAGCGCGGCTTCCACGAAGTCGTGGGAGAGGATCAGGCCGCCGAAGGGCGGGGTGCCCGAAAGCTTCGGCATGCCGCAGCAGTCGGCGAAGGCGCGCGTACGGATGATGGTGTTGTGGCCCCAGAACGGACCCTCGCGCCCTTGGAGGGCGGCGATGCCACGCGAGAAGATCGGCGAGTAGAGCGCGGCCGAGAACTGCAGCGCGCGCCCGAACAGCGTCTTGCGGCCGATGATCAGCGGCTGGGTCTGGAGCAGCGCGAGTTCGGGGTCGGCGTCCATGCGCGCCACCATCTCGACCAGCGTCTCGGGCCGCATCAGGCTGTCGGCATCCAGCGCGATCATGTACTCGTAGGCGCCGCCGTAGTTGGTGACGTAGTCCTCGATGTTGCCGGCCTTGCGGTTCGTGTTCTTCACCCGGTTTCGGTAGAACAGGATCGAGCCGGTCTCGAGCTCGCCGGCCAGCTTCAGGATCGTGCGCTTCTCGTCCGCCACGCATTCCGGCTTGGTCGAATCCGACAGGACGAAGAACACGAAGTTGTCCATGCGCCGGATGAAGCGCAGCCCCTCGATCATCGCGGCGACCCGCGCCATCACAGCGCCGGCGTCCTCGTTGTAGACCGGCACGAGGATCGCGGTCTTGTGCGGCGAGGCGGGCGGCAGGCCGGTGCGGCGCTCGCGCTTGCGCGTCCGGCCGAACAGGATGCCGGTCACCGCCGTGTTGAAGCCCCAGGCGAGCCAGACGCAGCAGATCGCGAGCAGCACGATCTGGATGACGTGGAGCCACGTCGTGCCGTTGGCGGTGATGACCACCGCGAAGAGGACGCCGGCGAGCGCGGCCAGCACCAGGGCGGTGAGCGCGAAGAGGAGTCTGCCCAAAACCATCGTACGTTCCGATCCCGGCGCGCGAGTGCAGCCACGCTTCGTCGCAGCGCGTGCGCCGCGTCATAGCGCTTGCTGCCTCGCTTGTCATCGCGTCGTGAATGTGGCGCGGGCGCGGGCAAAGCCGAGTCCGGGTCTTGTGGCCGTCTTTCGGAAGACACCATCGGCGGGACGGGAGCGGAACCGGCTTGCCCACCGTCGATGTAATGTTATATCACTCGCATCGCCTCCAGCCGCCGCGGGACCCCATGCCGCCCATCGCCCCCCGTACCCCGTCCGTCCTGCGGCGCTCCGCGCTCGAGCGGCTCGCCGTCGCGTTCGTGGCGACGCTGGTCCTCTGGGGCGTCGTCGCTTGGGCGGTCTCGGCATGAAGGCGAACGTCCTGCCCGCCGCGCCCTCGGTGGAGCTCCGCGACCTGACGCTCGCCTACCGGCGGCGCCCGGCCGTGCGCGGCCTGTCGGGCCGCTTCGCGCCGGGCTCGATGACGGCTGTCGTCGGCCCGAACGGGGCGGGCAAGTCGACCCTTCTCAAGGGCATCATGGGCTCGGTTCGCGCCGCGGGCGGCAAGGTGCGGGTGGACGGCGTCCGCCGCCGCGACATCGGCTACCTCCCCCAGGTCGGCGATCTCGACCGGACCTTCCCGATCAGCGTCCTCGACCTCGTCTCGCTCGGCCTCTGGCGTCGCACCGGCCCGTTCGGGCGCGTCGGCCGCGACCTCACGGGCGAGGTCGAGGCGGCGATCGCCGCCGTCGGCCTCGAGGGGCTGGAGGGCCGGCTGATCGGCACCCTGTCGGGCGGCCAGCTGCAGCGCGCGCTGTTCGCGCGCCTGCTCCTCCAGAACGCCCGCCTCCTCCTTCTCGACGAGCCCTTCACCGCGATCGACGCGCGCACGACGCGCGACCTCATGGATCTCGTGAAGCGCTGGAACGGCGAGGGGCGGACCGTGATCGCCGTCCTCCACGACATGGACCTCGTGCGCGAATACTTTCCCGAGACGCTGCTGCTCGCGCGCGAGCGCGTCGCCTGGAGCGCGACCGGCGAAGCGCTGGCGGAGGCCAACCTCGTCCGCGCGCAGGCGCTCTCGGAGGGGCTGGACACGCAGGCCGACGCGCTCGGGAGCCGCGCGGCATGAGCCTCTACGACCTCGCGCTCGCCCCCTTCGCCGACTACGCCTTCATGCGCCGGGCGCTCGCCGGGTGCCTCGCGCTGTGCGTCGGCGCCTGCCCGCTCGGCGTGATCCTCGTGCTGCGGCGCATGAGCCTCGTCGGCGACGCGATGGCGCACGCGATCCTGCCGGGCGCGGCCGTCGGATTCCTGGTCGCCGGCTTCTCGCTCTTCGCCATGACGCTCGGCGGCATCCTGACAGGCCTCGCGGTCGCCTTCCTCGCCGGCCTCGTGTCGCGCTACACGACGCTTCGCGAGGACGCGAGCTTTGCCGCCTTCTACCTCTTCTCGCTGGGGCTCGGCGTGCTTCTGGTCTCGGTGCGCGGCTCCAACATCGATCTCCTCCACGTCCTCTTCGGCACCGTGCTCGGGCTCGACGACGCCGCGCTCTACCTGATGGCCTCGATCGCCTCGCTCACCATGCTGGCGCTCGCCGCGATCTACCGGCCGCTGGTCGTGGAATGCCTCGATCCCGGCTTCCTGCGCGCGGTCGGCGGCTGGGGGGGCGTCGTCCACATGGGCTTCGTGGCGCTCGTGGTGCTCAACCTCGTCGGCGGCTTCCAGGCGCTCGGCACGCTGATGGTGGTCGGCATCATGATGCTGCCGGCGACCGCCGCGCGGTTCTGGGCCGAATCGGTGCCGGGCCAGATGATGGTCGCGATCCTCGTCGGCCTTCTGTCCTCGCTCGCCGGGCTCCTCGCCTCCTACCACCTCAGCCTTCCCGCCTCGCCGGCGATCATCCTGTCGGCGAGCGCCCTCTACGCCCTGTCGGTTCTCGTCGGGCGCGTCGACAGCCTGGCCGCCCGCGCCCTCCGGGGCGGGCTGGCGGCGGGCTGACCCCCTCCAACCGGAGACCTCCCCATGATTCATCGCCGCCTGTTCCTCGGCCTTGCCGCCGGTGCCGCCGCGCTCCTGTCGCTCAGCACCGCCCATGCGCAGGAGCCGCTTCCCGTCGTCGCCTCGTTCTCGATCCTCGGCGACATGACGAGCCGCATCGGCGGCGACCACGTCGCCGTCACCACCCTCGTCGGCCCGGGCGGCGACGCGCACGTGTTCGAGCCGACGCCGGCAGACGCGCGCGCGCTCGGGAGCGCCAAGCTCCTCGTCACCAACGGCCTCCAGTTCGAGGGCTGGCTGCCGCGCCTCGTCGCGACGTCCGGCTTCACCGGCGAGACCGCCGTGGCCGCGACGGGCGTAACGCCGATCGCGTTTTCCGAGGAAGAGCACGAAGGTCACGACGACCACGAGGACCACGACCATGCCGGCCACGACCACGGCCCGAACGACCCGCACGCCTGGCAGGACCTTGCCAACGGCCAGATCTACGCCCGCAACATCGTCGAGGCCCTGAAGGCCGCCGACCCCGCCAATGCCGGCGACTACGAGGCGAACGGCGCGGCCTATATCGCCGAGATGAAGGCGCTCGATACAGAGATCCGCGCCGAGCTCGACGACGTGCCGGCCGAGGCGCGCAAGGTCGTCACCTCGCACGACGCCTTCGGCTACTTCGGCAAGGCCTACGGCATCGCCTTCATCGCGCCGAACGGCGTGTCGACCGAGGCCGAGGCCTCGGCGGCCGACGTTGCCCGCATCATCGACCAGATCCGCGACGAGAAGATCCGCGCCGTGTTCGTCGAGACCATTTCGGACCCGCGTCTCGTCGAACGGATCGCGGCCGAGACCGGCGCCGAGATCGGCGGCTCGCTGTTCTCCGACAGCCTGTCGGCACCGGACGGCCCGGCGCCGACCTATCTCGACATGTTCCGCCACAACGCCGGCGAACTCGCCAAGGCGCTGAAGACGAGCTGAGCCAAGACGATCGGCGCCCTTTCGGCGGGCGCCGGTCGCCGCCATATCAGGGACGGAACGCGCGGGTTGCGCACAGTCTTGCGGGAGACCATCGAGCGTGAACCACGACCACCATCACCACACCCCGACCGCGGGCGCCGAGAAGGCGCTGACGCGCAACCAGAAGCTCGTGTTCGACATCCTCGAGCAGGCCGACGGACCGCTCAGCGCCTACTCCATCCTCGACGCCCTGCGCGACGAGGGCCTGCGTGCACCGCCCCAGGTCTACCGGGCGCTGGAGAAGCTGCTCGAGACCGGTCTCGTGCACCGCTTGGAAAGCCTCAACGCCTTCGTCGCCTGCGCCCATCCCCACGCCTGCGCCCACGCCCTCACGGCCTTTGCGATCTGCGAGAAATGCGGCGCGGTGACCGAGTTCGCCGACGCCGCGGTCGAGGCGCGCCTCGCCGGCTGGGCCGGCGAGCGGGGCTTCGTTCCCAAGCGCACCACCGTCGAGATCAAGGGCCTGTGCTCGGCCTGCGCCTGACGCGGGAACCATGACGGCCGGGCGAGCCTTCGCCTCTTCGAACGTTTCGAGAGGAGCCCCGCATGAGCCGCATTCCCGGCGCGAGCCCCATCACACCCGACATCGAAGACATCCGCCGCCGCGGCGACGACGAGGATCGGCCGCTGCCCGGCGAGGACGCAGGCACGGTGCCCGAGCCGGCGCCGGGCGAGGCGCGCGATCGCGAGCCGGACACACGGCGCGACTGACGATCCGTCACCGACGCGTCATCGCGCCGTCGCGCGGCTGTTACGCTTTTCAGTTGGTTTCCAGGCCGTCCGGCCAACAGGAAACCGACACCCATGAAGACGCTTTTCACCGCCAGCCTCGCGCTCCTCGCCCTCGGCACGTCAGTCCATGCGCAGGACGCGGAGGGCCGGGCCTTTCCCGCGACGCTCGCCGCCCAGGCCGTCCTGCCTGCCGATACGCGGATCGCCGCGCCCGCCGATGCGCCGGCGCACCTGCGCCAGGCCGGCAAGTTCACGACGCCCGACCGCCGCCGCACGGACGCCCTCGGCACCGTGCCCGGCAAGGACGGGGTGCGCCCGACCGGCTTCTCGCTGCCGATCGACGGCCAGGCTATCCAAGGTTTCTCCGGCATTCGCCGTATGGACGACGGCACGTTCTGGACGCTCTCCGACAACGGGTTCGGCTCCAAGGCGAACTCGAGCGACGCCATGCTGATGCTGCACCACATCGCGATCGACTGGGACAAGGGGACCGTCGACCGCCGCGAGACGGTGTTCCTGTCCGATCCCGATCGCAAGGCGCCCTTGCCGATCGCGATGGAAGGATCCGACACGCGCTATCTGACGGGCACCGACTTCGACGTCGAATCGATCCAGCCGGTCGCGGACGGGTTCTATGTCGGCGAGGAGTTCGGCCCTTGGCTCCTGAAGTTCGACCGCGAAGGCCGGCTCCAGAGCGTCCACGAGACGCGTGTCGGCGAGACCAAGGTGATGTCGCCCGACAACCCGGTGCTGCAGTTGCCGGCCGATCCGGCCAAGCCCATGCCGGCTTTCAACCTCAAGCGCTCCGGCGGCTTCGAGGGCCTCGCCCGTTCGCCCGACGGCGCGCATCTCTACGCGCTTCTGGAAGGGCCGCTCTACACCGAGGGCAAGGCCGAGACGACGTCCGACGGGCGGACCGGCCTTCGCGTCATCGAGTTCGACACGGCAAAGGGCGACTGGACCGGCCGCTCCTGGATCTACCCGCTTGGTCGAGACGGCGTGGCGATCGGCGACTTCAACATGCTGGACGCCACCACCGCCCTCGTGATCGAGCGCGACAACGGGGCGGGCCGCGCCGCGCAAGGCTGCACGGGCGAGCCGAAGCCGGATTGCTTCGCGACGCCGGCCAAGTTCAAGCGCATCTATAAGATCGAGATGAGCGACGCGAATGTCGGCCAGCCGGTGCGAAAGATCGGCTATCTCGACCTGATGGACGTGAACGACCCGGACGGGAAGGCCCGCCAGGGCACGGCCGACGGCGTCTATGACATGCCCTTCGTGACGATCGAGAACGTCGACCGGGTGGACGACACGCATATCGTCGTCGCCAACGACAACAACTTCCCCTACTCCGCCGGCCGCGCGCTCGACCGCGCCGACGACAACGAGTTCGTGCTGATCGAGGCGGGCGAGTTTCTCAACGCCCGCTGACGCCAACGAAAAAGGCTCCCGGGCCCAAGGGTCCGGGAGCCTTCTGTCCCGTCCGGCGACCGCCGCCCGCAGGCGACGATCCCGTCAGGGTCCCCGTTCTTAGCCGCGGAAGAGCGACAGGACGTTCTGCGCCGACTGGTTGGCGATCGACAGAGCCTGCACGCCGAGCTGCTGCTTGACCTGCAGAGCCTGGAGCTTCGTGGACTCCTCGTTCATGTCGGCGTCGACGAGGCCGGAAACGCCCTTGTCGATCGTGTCCATGAGCGTCGAGACGAAGGTCTTCTGGCTCTCGATACGAGCCGCCACCGAACCCATGTTCGAAGCCGCCGAGGTCACAGCCTTCAGCTTGTCGCTGACGACGTTGATGTAGGCGTTGATCAGCTGAGTCTGCTGGTCGGTCGACAGGGCCTTGAAGCTCGCCGAGGTGATCGAGATCTCATCGACCGAGATCGAGTTCGCGCCGGACGAAGACTTCACATCGGTGATCGAAAGATCAGCCTTGCCGGCCGAGGTGGTTTCGAACTTGACCGTGCCGTTGTCGTTCATGGCCGTCACCGACGCAACACCGGCGTTTGCCAGAGCAGCGTTGACGACCGTCACGTAGTCGTTGGCCGAGGTGATCTTGCCCGACGTTCCACCGAGGGTGGAGTCGATCAGCGCCTTGTTGATCGTGACCGTCTTCGAGACGTCGTTCAGGTTGACGTTGAAGGTCAGGCTATCGCCAGCATCGAACGCCAGCTCACCGGCGAAGGCCGAGGAGGACGAAACCGTCGCCTTCGTGGCGGTAAGCGCTTCATCGCGGCCAACCGACGACATGGCGCCGCCCGACAGACCAAGCGTCGAACTCTTGACGCCGTTGCCATCCGCGATGGTGACATTGGCAATCAGGAAGCCGGCGTTCGGACCCTTCGCAGTCGTGGACACTTCACCGCTGGCGGCAACCGAGAAGACACCCGTACCGAACGCCTGATCCAAGGCAGCCTGCATGTTCGAACCCTGCGTCGCCGCATTGGTGTTCGAAGCAAACGAGATCGACTTCTTGGTAGCGGCAGAACCCGTCGCCGTTGCGTTGTCGGCGTACATGGTGATGTCGAGCGAGATCGTATCGCCGTTCGCCACCGCACCGCCGATAGCACCGCTGACTGCCGCAGCAAACGTCGGCACCGTACCGTTAGCAGCAATCAGACCGTTGGCGGTCTTGCCAGCGCCCGGAGCTGCACCGTTGATTTTGACGTCCGTCACGTTGACGTTCTGCGTCGGGCCGACGCCAACCGTCGAGATCTTGAGTGCGCCCGAAGCGTCAACACCGGTCACGCTGATCTTGCCGCTGCCGAGCGTCGTGCCATCGCTGACACGCGTCGCGTTGTTGATCATCGACTGCAGCTTGGTGGCGTACTCGCTCTCAGTGTCGGTACCACCGGCAGTGAGAGCGGTTTCCGTCGTCGTGTACAGGTCACCATTGAAGGTGAAGCTGAACTTCAGCTTGTCGCCATCGGCAATCGGGTCGGTCGCAGTGCTATAAGTAACTGCAACCGCGGTTGCACCACCCGTACCGAACTTCGGCACCCCATTAAGGGCTGAAAGAGCGGCCGAGGTCGTCACGGTACCGTCGCCATCAACCGTCTTAAGGTTAGAGACCGACAATGCCGAGGTGGAGCCGGTTGTAGCTGAGGTCAGGACGATCTTGCCATCAACCAGATCTGCCGTAGCAACAGCCGAGCCGAAACCGGACGGATCAGCAATGGCCGCATTGATCAGGCCCGCCAGACCGGTAGCCGTGTTGGTTCCGTCAGTGAGCGTGGAGAGCTTGACCGTGATCGTCTTCGTGGCGCTGCCGTCCACAGAAAGGTCAAAGCTTAGACGGTCGTTCTTGTCGACGCCGCCCATCGAGAACGTGCCGAGCGAGACCTTCGCCTTCTCTGCGGTACCGACATCGAGACCAGCCTTTGCCGTTGCGGTATCAAGGCCGTTCAGAGCGGGAGCGAGACCCGAAGCCGCGTTGCCGCCGAAGTCGAGTTCCTTGCCGCCAGCCGTGAGGACCGCCTGCGAGGAGATGATGCCGTTGCCGTTGGCATTGGCGTCGAACAGGGCGATCGTCGAGGTGTCGATGCCGATCGTGTCGATCGAGACCGTGCCGTCCGCAGCGCGGGCGTAGGACGCGACGACCTGCTTCTGGCTGGAGTAGCCATCGACGCCCGAGTTCACCGACAGCCAGTTCTCACCCGAAAAGACGGACGAGGAAGCGATCGACTTCAGCGACGAGAGGTAGGCGTCGATGTCGTTCTGGACGGCGGCGCGGTCGACGCTCGGGTTGAGGGCCGAGGTCAGCTTGGCCTTCATGTCGTCGAGCTGGGCGCGAGCGGCGTCGAGGCCCTGGTAGGCCGTGTCGACCGTGCCGGCACCGAGGCCGAGCGCGTCCTTGACGGTGCCGAGCGCCTTGTTGTCCGACTTCATCGTGGTCGAGATCGACCAGTAGGCGGCGTTGTCCTTGGCCTGACCGATCTTGAGGCCGGTCGAGATACGGTTCTGCGTGGCATCGAGGAGCGAGTTGGACTGCTGCAGCGTGCGGAGAGCCGAGGTCGCGGCAGCGTTGAAATTCACGGAGGTCATTGGTGATTGTCCCGGTAAACTGAACGTTGGGACATGACGGTCGGAACCGTCGGGCAACATCGGCATCATGCCTGGCGGGAGGGGCGCTGGGCCGGCTCGTTCGCTGCTGCAGGACCAGTTCTAGCCGTCGAGATTGAACAAAGGTCTAACGGAGGGGATTTTTGGACCGGGCCCTCGCACCAGCCTCGGCGCCCGCCGCGAGGGGCCGGCCGGCCGGGGCGCGAAGCCTTGGCCGACCGGGACGAGATCGCGCGGCTTCTATGCGGCCGAGAGACGTCGTCGGGTTCACGGACACGGGCGAACGACGCCGGTCCGCCATTTCGCACCGCACCATTTCCCGCGCTTGCGCCCGGGCGCGGTTCTGGCGTCCCCTGCCCGCCAACGGGCGCGATTCGCCCCTTTCAGCGACGGACCGACCCTCATGACCTCCTTGTCCCTTCTGCCCATCGATGCTGCCGACGCCACGCTGGTCGGGCGCCTGTTCGATCCCGAGACCGGCGGGCCCGTCTTGGTCGCGGTGCGAGGGCAGAGGCTGGTGGAGGCGAGCGCCGCCGCCCCGACCCTGTCGCAGCTTCTGGAGCTCTCCGACCCGGTCGGTGCGCTCCGCTCCCTCTCGGGTGGGCGCGAATGGGATCTCGCCGAGGTCGTCGAGGCGAGCCGCCGCAACGGGCCGGACCGCGAGGCGAGCGCCGTGCTTCTGGCGCCGTGCGACCTCCAGGCGGTGAAGGCCTGCGGCGTGACCTTCGCCCGCTCGATGATCGAGCGCGTGATCGAGGAGCGCGCCAAGGGCGACCTCAGCCTCGCGGCCGCGATCCGCGGCGAGATCGCCGAGGTGATCGGCGGGGCGCTGACCGACGTCGTGGCGGGCTCGCCCAAGGCCGCCGAGGTGAAGCGCATCCTGCAGGAGCGCGGATACTGGTCGCAGTATCTCGAGGTCGGCATCGGGCCGGACGCCGAGGTCTTCACCAAGGCGCCGGTCCTGTCGAGCGTCGGCTGGGGCTCGGAGATCGGCATCCTGCCGTCGTCGGAATGGAACAACCCGGAGCCCGAGGTGGTGCTGGCGGTGAACTCGAAGGGGCGGATCGTCGGCGCGACGCTCGGCAACGACGTGAACCTTCGCGACGTCGAGGGACGCTCGGCGCTGCTGCTCGGCAAGGCCAAGGACAACAACGCCTCGAGCGCCATCGGCCCCTTCGTGCGCCTCTTCGACGACGGCTTCACGCTGGACGACGTGCGCAGCGCCGAACTCACCCTGACGGTCGAGGGCGCGGAGGACGGCTACCGGCTCGAGGGTCATTCCTCGATGCGCGAGATCAGCCGCGATCCGGCCGACCTCGCGGGACAGGCGCTCGGACGCCACCACCAGTATCCCGACGGCATGATGCTCTACCTCGGCACCCTCTTCGCCCCCGTCGAGGACCGCGACGCGCCCGGCAAGGGCTTCACCCACAAGGTCGGCGACCGCGTCTCGATCGCCTCGCCGCGCCTCGGCCGGCTGGAGAACGTCGTCACCCACACCGACAAGGCGCAGCCCTGGCGCTATGGCATCACGGATCTGATGCACTATTTGGCGGCACGCGGACAGCTCGGCCGGGGGGCCTGAACCGCGGGGCCTGTTGCGCGAACGGCCTTGCGGGAGCCGCAATCGGACGGCATGTCAACGCGTTAGCTTTGGCGGCCACAAGGCCGCGCCAGGGACCGGGGGACCATCAGAATGAGCGCAGCGCTCGACCTTCAGCCGGCGGACCAGGTCTCGGCGCGCGCGCTTCTGGACCGCACCGACTGGCGGGCGACCTCGCTCGGCCCCCGGGCCGACTGGCCGGCCGCGCTGACCGCGGTGGTCGACATCGTCCTCGACTCGCAGATCCCGAAGGTCCTCATGTGGGGGCCCGACCACGTGATGGTCTACAATGACGGCTACCGCGAGATCGCCGGGGACAAGCACCCGGCGGCCTTCGGCGGCACCGTGCCGGACGTGTGGCCGGAAATCTGGGACTGGAACCGCAAGATCCTGGCGACGGGCCTTGCCGGACGCGCCGAGACCTATCGCGATCAGCCGATGCGCCTTTATCGCAACGGCGCCCTGCGCGACGTTGTGTTCGACCTCTTCTACACCCCGATCCGCGACGGAAAGAGCGGGATCGGCGGCGTCCTGTGCACCGTGATCGAGCGCACCGAGCGCGAGGGGCTGCGCCGGTCCAACGACCGGTTCCGGGCCGCCGTCGCCGCCATCCATTCGACGCTGTGGACCAACTCGGCGGACGGGCGCATGAGCGGCGAGCAGCCGGGCTGGTCCGCGCTCACCGGCCAGACGCCTTCGGAATACGAGGGATTCGGCTGGGCGGCCGCCGTGCATCCCGAGGATGCCGACGCGACGGTCGCCGCCTGGAACGAGGCGGTCGCCACGCGCTCGACCTTCGTCTTCGAGCACCGGGTGCGCGTCGCTTCCGGCGAATGGCGCCAGTTCGCGATCCGCGCGGTGCCGATCGTCGACGACAACGGGGCCTTGCGCGAATGGGTCGGCGTCCACACCGACGTCACCGAGGAACGCCTCGCGCAGGAGCAGCTGCGCGAACACGCGAGCGTGCTGGAGCGCCAGATCCGCCATCGCCAGCGCGCCGAGGAGCAGCTGCGCCAGCTGAACGAGACGCTGGAGCATCGCGTCGCGCAGGCCGTCGAGGAGCGCCGCGCGGCCGAGGCCGCACTGAACCGCTCGCAGCGCCTCGAGACGGTGGGCAAGCTGACCGGCGGCGTCGCGCACGACTTCAACAACCTCCTCCAGGTCGTCTCCGGCAACCTGCAGCTCCTTCTCAAGGACATCGCCGGCAACGAGCGGGCCGAGACGCGCGTGCGCAACGCGCTCGCCGGCGTCTCGCGCGGCGCCAAGCTCGCCGCGCAGCTTCTCGCCTTCGGCCGGCGCCAAGCGCTGGAGCCCAAGGTCGTCAATGTCACGCGCTTCGTGCGCGGCATGGACGACATGCTGCGGCGCGCGATCGGCGAGGGCATCGAGGTGGAAACCGTCTTCGGCGGCGGGCTCTGGAACACCTTCATCGACCCGACCCAGATCGAGAACGCGCTCCTGAACCTTGCCATCAACGCGCGCGACGCGATGGAGGGCCAGGGCAAGCTGACGATCGAGCTCGGCAACGCCCATCTCGACGACGACTATGCGCGCCGGCACGAGGTGGCGGCCGGGCAGTACGTGATGCTGGCAGTCAGTGACACGGGCTCCGGCATGAGCCCCGAAGTCATCGAGCGCGTGTTCGAGCCGTTCTTCACCACCAAGGCCGAGGGCAAGGGCTCCGGCCTCGGCCTGTCGATGGTCTACGGCTTCGTGAAGCAGTCCGGCGGCCACGTGAACATCTATTCCGAGATCGGGCAGGGCACGACGATCCGCCTCTACCTGCCGCGCTCGACGCAGAGCGAGGACCAGGAGATCGCAGTCGACACCGGCCCGGTCACCGGCGGCACCGAGACGGTGCTCGTGGTCGAGGACGACGAGGAGGTGCGCGCCACGGCGGTCGAGATGCTGACCGACCTCGGCTACCGCGTCCTCAAGGCGGTGGACGCGCAGTCGGCGCTGAACGTCGTGGAAAGCGGCATTCCGATTGATATCCTGTTCACCGACGTCGTGATGCCGGGCAAGCTGAAGAGTCCGGAGCTTGCCCGCAAGGCGAAGGAGCGCCTGCCGGGCCTCGCGGTGCTCTTCACCTCCGGCTACACCGAGAACTCGATCGTTCACGGCGGCCGGCTCGACGCCGGCGTGCAGCTCCTGTCGAAGCCCTACACGCGCGAGGCGCTGGCGCGAAAGTTCCGCCACGTCCTCGCCAACCAGGCGCAGGTGAACGGCGCGCGCCGCGCGGCCCTGAAGGGCCCCTCGCTCGCGCCCGCCGCCGCGGACGCGCCAACGGTGAAGACCGGCGGCCTCGGGGCTGCCGCCCCGAAGAGCGAGCCGGCCGGCAAGGGCACGGTGCTTCTGGTCGAGGATGACGGCCTGATCCGCATGAACACGGCCGACATGTTGAAGGACCTCGGCTATGTCGTGTTCGAGGCCGGGCGCGCCGAGGACGCGCTCACCGCGATCCAGACCGTGCCGTTCGACGTTCTCGTGAGCGACGTGAACCTGCCGGGCATGTCGGGCACGGAGCTCGCCGACGAGGCGCGCAAGGTGAAACCCGGCACCGGCATCGTGTTCGCGACCGGCGACCGCCATGTCGCGGGCGTGACGCCCGGCGAGGACCCGCGCGTGACGATCCTGCCCAAGCCCTACGACATGGAGGACCTCGAGGCGGCGATCGCGAGCGTCCTCGTGGCACAGCGCGAAATGGCCTGAAAGGCGCGGCCCGCTCGCATCGCGCGGCCGGGCGGCACCCTAGAATTTCAGCCAGAGCGCGGCGAGAAGGCCGTGCTCGTCGAGCGCGTTGCGACCCGCGACCGCGCTCCAGCCGCCGGCCTGCACCGAAATGGCGGGGGTCACGTCGTAGACGCCGGAGAGCTGCAGCTTGTGCTGATCGAAGCCCTCCAGCCCATCCTCCGGCAGGCCCACCACCGAAAAACTCTGCGCGAGAAGCAGGATGTCGGGCCGCGCCCGGATCCCGAGCGTGAGGTCGGCGCGCAGTTCGTCGGCGGTCAGCCCGCCGGCCGTCCGGTAGGCGCCCTGCGCTTCGGCGAAGGCGTCGCGCCCGGCGATCGTGAAGCCGTAGCCGGCGAGAAGCCGCGCCTCGACCTCGCCTGCGAGCAGCCCGGCGCCGCCGGGGTCCAGCGCCGGGTCGGCCTCGGCGATCCGAAGGTTGGCCTCCACCGAGGCGACGAAGCCGCCGCGCTGCACCAGGCGATATCGCCCGCCGATCTCCGACACGCCGAGGCCCGTCTCCGCTTCACGCTCCTCGAAGCTGAGATGGCGAAACTCCGTGCGGCCGCGCAGGGTGAACCGGTCGGTGATGCCGTACTCGGCCAGCACCTGGATCTCGGCCTTGCGAAAACCCGAGACGGGCGCGCTGCGCCGGTTGTCGCCGAAGGCGCCCCGCGCCTCGGCTCCGCCCACCGAGACGATCGCATGGCCCCGTCCCTTTTCGAGGGTCCAGGCACCGGCCTCGGCCTCCTCCACGCCTCCGAGTTGAAATCCGGACAGCGCGGCAAGGGCGACCAAGGCCCTCGATGGCCGACTGCGCATGCGTTTGGTCGGCATCGTCTTGGTTCCCGGACCCCTTCGGTCCGGTGCAGAATTGCAATTGGAAGTTTAATCCTTCGTTGATCGCAACGCGCCGGGCGCGTGGCGGGCGCGCGACGCCCTTCTTTTGCCGGTCGACCTGGTCTAGAGCCTGTCACGAATCGCGGTCAGGCCGAGCGCCGACCGAACCCACGACACCCGCCGGGAGCCGCTCCATGACCGACAGCGCCGCCATGCAGGCCAACCTTCTCGCCGAAGCCCTGCCCTACATGCAGGCCTACGAGAACAAGACGGTGGTGGTGAAGTACGGTGGCCACGCCATGGGCGACCAGACGCTCGGCCGGGCCTTCGCGCGCGACATCGCGCTTCTCAAGCAGTCGGGCATCAACCCGATTGTGGTGCATGGCGGCGGCCCGCAGATCGGCGCGATGCTCGCCAAGATGGGCATCGAGAGCCGCTTCGAGGGCGGCCTTCGCGTCACCGACCAGCGCACGGTCGAGATCGTCGAGATGGTCCTGGCCGGCTCGATCAACAAGGAGATCGTCGCGCTGATCAACGCCGAGGGCGAATGGGCGATCGGCCTGTGCGGCAAGGACGGCAACATGGTCTTCGCCGAGAAGGCCAAGAAGACCTATGTCGATCCCGATTCGCGCATCGAGCGCGTGCTCGACCTCGGCTTCGTCGGCGAGCCGGTCGAGGTGGACCGCACGCTCCTCGACCTTCTCGCGCGCTCCGAGATGATCCCGGTGATCGCGCCGGTCGCGCCGGGCCGCGACGGGGCGACCTACAACATCAACGCCGACACGTTCGCGGGCGCCATCGCCGGTGCCGTCCAGGCGGCGCGCTGCCTGTTTCTCACCGACGTGCCGGGCGTCCTCGACCGCGACGGTCAGCTGATCAAGGAACTGTCGGTGGCGCAGGCGCGCGCGCTGATCGCCGACGGCACGATCTCGGGCGGCATGATCCCGAAGGTCGAGACCTGCATCGAGGCGATCGAGCGCGGCGTCCAGGGCGTCGTGATCCTCAACGGCAAGGTGCTGCACGCGGTGCTCTTGGAGCTCCTCACCGAGCACGGCGCCGGCACGCTGATCGTTCCCTGACGGTTCGATGACGGGGCGGGGCGGCCCGGCTGTTGCTGCAGCGCACTCGCCCCGCGCGATTCCGTCGGCGATAACCGATCGCACCCTTGCGATTCGATGAGGTCCGCCGATGGTTTCGCGTTACGCCCTCAGCCTTGCGCCCGTTCTCGCGGCCATGCCCGCGACGGCCGAGGAGCGGCCCGATCCCCTGCGGTTCGGCAACAAGGACAGGTACGTCGCCGTCTCGCCCTTCCTGCAGCTCGACGGCGGCTGGGCGTCTTCGCACCCACGCGATCTCCTCGACGAGGACGAGCGCCGCGAGGGCTCGGTGCGCCGGGCGCGCATCTACACCGATTTCGGCTACGACGATGTCGGCGGCCGGCTCGTCCTCGACGTCGCGACGCCGGGCCGCATCGAGGTGCCCTACGCCTGGATCGACTACGAGCCGAGCGACACCGTGACGCTGCGTGCCGGCCAGCAGGACGTGACCTATTCGTTCCAGGAGATCCAGGGCAGCCGCTCGGCGCTGTTTGCCGAGGACGCGCTGGTCGAGGCCCTGTCGCCGGACGACGCGGTGGGCGCCGCCGCGCTCTACGGCACCGATCGCTGGAGCCTGTCGGGCGGTGTCTTCGGCTCGGACATCAACCGCCAGCCCTTCGACGACGGCATCGGCCTTGCCGCGCGTGCGACCTACGCGCCCTATCTCAAGGGCGACGACGCCGTGCATCTCGGCCTCGGCCTGACGGCCGGGTTCGACCGGCAGGAGGCCTTCTCGCTGTCGGGCGGCGCGGGGGTCGAATTCGTGTCCGCCTCGCTCGTCTCGACCGATGATTTCGAGGCGAAGGGTCGGACGCAAGGGGCCAACCTCGAGCTCGCCGCGACGCTCGGCCGCTTCACCCTGCAGAGCCAGTATATGGTGCTGCATGCCGAAGGGTTCGGGCGGCGCGGGACGACGGCCCACGGCGGCTATCTCGGAGCGCTGGTGTTCCTGACGCCCGACCATCGCGCCTACGACGCCCAGTCGGGCATCTTCGAGCAGGTGGAACCGAGCCGCGGGCTCGGCGAGGGCGGCTTCGGCGCACTGGAGATCGGCGGCCGGCTCGACTACCTCGACCTCACCGACGACGGGCCGGGGGCGGGCGCCGAGTTCGCGGCCACCGCCATCGCCAACTGGTACCCGACCGACCAGCTCCGCTTCACCGCGACGCACGTCCACAGCCGGACGGTCGACGGGCCGGACGGGGGCGAGCGGGTCAACGCCACCCTTCTTCGCGCCGCCTTCATCTACTGATCCCCGCGCTTTCGCGTTGACGGCGCGCCGCTCCCATGCCGAATGAGGCCATGACCAGCACCGACACCTCGATCGGCCGCACACGCGACGCCGAGCCCGCCGACTTCTCCCATGTCGACACATGGGTCTTCGACCTCGACAACACGCTCTATCCCCGCCGCACCGACCTGTTCTCGCAGATCGACGAGCGGATGACGGACTATGTGGCCGAACTCCTGTCGGTGCCGCGCGACGAGGCGAAGGGCGTCCAGAAGGACTTCTACCGCCAGTACGGCACCACGCTGCGCGGGCTGATGGAGGTGCACGGGATCGATCCCGATGCCTTCCTCGCCTATGTCCACAACATCGACTACTCATGGCTCGCGCCCAATCCCGAGCTCGGCGCCGAGATCGCGGCCCTGCCGGGCCGCAAGTTCATCTTCACCAACGGCGACCGCGGCCATGCCGAGCGCACGGCGCGCCAGCTCGGCATCTTCGAGCATTTCGAGGACGTCTTCGACATCGTCGCGGCCGGCCTCATCCCGAAGCCCGCCGCCGAGACCTACGACAAGTTCATGGGCCTCCACCGCATCGACACGGCACGCGCCGCGATGTTCGAGGATCTGGCGCGCAACCTCGAGGTGCCCAAGCGCCTCGGCATGCGCACCGTCCTGATCGTGCCGGAGAACTTCGAGACGACGCTCGGCGACGCCTGGGAGCACGAGGGCCGCGAGGGCGCCCATATCGACTTCGTGACCGACGACCTGACGGCGTTCCTGCGCCGCATCCGCGCCGCCGCCTGATCGACGAAAAGACCCCGGCGCGTCGCCGCACCGGGGTCCGTCGGTCGGGTCGCCGGGACGATAGCCCGGCGCGCCGTCGTTACGAGATGGTCTTCACCGTCGTGTCGGTGCTCCAGCCGCGCGGGCCGCCGACTTCGCCCGTCGTCGAGGTCGAACCGGTCGTCGAGGTCGCGGTGGCCGAGCTGGTGCCGAAGAGGCCGCCCGAGCCGGTCTCGACGCGCAGGTTGTTCTGGACGTAGCTGACGCCCGAGATGCGCTCGACGAGATCCTCGGCGCGGCGCTTCTGGTTGCGCGTCGGCACGTGGCCGGCCAGCGTGACCTCGCGATCCTTCACCGTCACCTCGATGTCGGACGCGTCGATGTAGTGGTCGTCAGTCAGGCGGTCGTTGACGTCGTCGCGGATGCGCTCATCCGAACGGGTGTAGCCCTTCGGGCCGCGGCCGCCGAACTGCTTGTCGGCCTCGCGGCGACGCTCGGCGTCGCGGTCGCCGAACCAGGAGGCGATCTCGTCGCCGGCACGCTCGAAGAAGCCTCGGTCCTCGTCGCGGGCGGCGTTGTAGGAGGACGAGCCGTAGCCGTAACCGCGGTCGCTCGAATAATCGCGGCCGTAGCCCGAGGACTGGCGGTAGCGGTCGCGGTTGCCATAGTCGTCATAGGACGAGGTCTGGCCGTAGTCGTTGCGGCCGGCATAGCGGCTGGGGCCGTAGCTCGAACGCTGGTCGCGGTAGCCGTCGTTGCGCTCGAAGCGATCGTCGTAGGCGCCGCCGAAGGACGACTGGCTGCTGTTGCGCGAATACGAGCCGTAGCGATCGGCGTTCGCGCGCTCGCGGCCGTAGCCGGTCTCGGTGTTCTGGCCGTAGTTGTCGCGGTCCCACTCGCCGTAGGCATCACGCTCGCCATAGGCGGCGCGGCGTCGCGCGTCGCGCTCGTTCAGGCTGCCGTAGCGCTCGTCGTCGTTGCGCGAACGGTTGCGATCGCCGAAGTTCCGATAGTCGCTCATGCGGGTCTCCCGTGAAGATCCGCCGCCGAGCCGAATGCTGCAGCGGCAGGTGTCAGGTCGGCTAACGACACGAATCGAGAGGCGTTCCATCGCTCGCGATCAATCCGACGCCATTGTGATCAATCGCCGAGCAGCGAGCGGCCGGGACTGGCGAGAGAACCGTCCGGAATGCCGCTGCTGCGGGCAGGCCGCTCGCCCACCGCCCCGGCCTGCGGCAGGCCTGCCTGATTCTGGCGCAGAACGGCGTTCTCCGCCCACTCGGCGGCCCCGGTGGTGCCGGCCTTCGCCGCGGCACGCGCTGCGGCGCTCGAGGGGTCGCTGTCTGAGGCGGGACGGCGCTCGCGCGTCTCGTCGACTGGGATCGTTTCCGCGACGTCCATCGCCTGCTGCCGGCGCATCATTTCCGAATCGGTGTCTTCGCCGCCCATCGTCGGTCTCCGCTCGTTCATATCGTCGGAGGCGAAACGGAAGCCGGGGATGCGGGTTCCTCCGGGCGTCAGAAGCTGTAGAAGCCGCGGATCGCCTCCCACCCCTCCTCGGCCGTATCCACCATGCGGAACAGATCGAGATCGGCCGGCGCGATCGTTCCCTCCTCGGCGAGAAACTCGAAGTCGACGAGCCGGCGCCAGAACTCGGCCCCGAAGAGAAGCACCGGGATGCGCGCCATGCGCCCGGTCTGGATCAAGGTCAGCGCCTCGAACAGCTCGTCGAGCGTGCCGAAGCCGCCGGGAAAGATCGCCATCGCCTTGGCGCGGAACAGGAAGTGCATCTTGCGCGTGGCGAAGTAGTGGAAGTTGAAGCAGAGCTCGGGCGTCGCATAGGGGTTGGGCGCCTGCTCGTGCGGCAGGGTGATATTGAGCGCGATCGACATGGCGCCGACATCCGCGGCGCCGCGGTTGCCGGCTTCCATCACCCCCGGCCCGCCGCCGGTCACGATCACGAACTCCTTGCCGCCCGAGGAGTTGGCCGAGTGCTGCGAGGCGAGGCGCGCAAAGCGGCGGGCCTCCTCGTAGTAGCGGCTGTTCGCCTCGAGGCGCGCCTTCTGGCCCTCGTTGCGCGCCGCCCAGGCCGCCTTGCCGGGCTCGGGGATGCGCGCGCCGCCGAACAGCACCACCGTGGACAGGATGCCCGCCTCGATCAGCGCGAGTTCGGGCTTCATCAGCTCGAGCTGCAGCCGGACGCCGCGCGTCGCCTCCGAGGTCAGGAAGTCCGGGTCGTCGTAGGCCAACCGGTAGGTCGGCGACAGCGTCTGCGGCGTCCTCGGCTTGGCCTCCTGGCGCTTCTTGTCGTCGCCGGACGAGGGAAAGGGCACCCAGGTCCCGGCCGGTGCCGCCGGTGCGGGTCCGGTGTTCGTCGTATCGTCGTCGACCATTCTCGCCCGCCTGTCGTGTGCCCTGCCGGAGGTCCCCGGGTTGGAGGTCATGGGTTTAGAGACTGTTGCGGGACGGGAGCAAGCCTTGTGCCCCTTCCGCGCTGCCTCTAGGAGAGGCGCGATCCCTCCCCTGCCCCCAAGACCGGAGACGAAGCCCCATGTCCGCTGCCGCCCACGCCGACCTCGAATCCACGATCGAAGCCGCGTTCGACGCGCGCGACGGCATCTCGCCCGATACGACGGGCGCGGTCCGCGAGGCGGTGGAGGCCGCGCTCGGCCTTCTCGACCGGGGCGAGGCGAAGGTCGCGACGCGCGGGGACGACGGCTCCTGGACCGTTCACCAGTGGCTGAAGAAGGCGGTCCTCCTGTCGTTCCGGCTCAACGACATGGAGCCCATCGCGGGCGGCCCCGGTGGCTCGACCTGGTGGGACAAGGTGCCCTCGAAGTTCGACGGCTGGGATGCGGCCCGCTTCCGCGAGGCGGGCTTTCGCGCGGTGCCGGGCGCCATCGTGCGCCGCTCCGCCCATATCGGCCGGAACGCCATCCTGATGCCGAGCTTCGTCAATCTCGGCGCCTCGGTCGGCGAAGGCACGATGGTCGACACCTGGGCGACGGTCGGCTCCTGCGCGCAGATCGGCGCGCATGTCCACCTGTCGGGCGGCGTCGGGATCGGCGGCGTCCTCGAGCCGCTGCAGGCCGGCCCGACGATCATCGAGGACAACTGCTTCATCGGCGCCCGCTCCGAGGTGGTCGAGGGCTGCATCGTGCGCGAGGGCTCGGTACTCGGCATGGGCGTCTTCATCGGCCAGTCGACCAAGATCGTCGACCGCGAGACGGGCTCGATCACCTACGGCGAGGTGCCGCCCTATTCCGTCGTCGTCGCCGGCTCGCTGCCGGGCAAGGCGATGGGCAACGGCGAGGCGGGCCCCGCGCTCTATTGCGCCGTGATCGTCAAGCGCGTCGACGAGCGCACCCGCTCCAAGACCTCGATCAACGATCTCCTGCGCGCCTGACGCGCAGCGCCAACCCTTCGCCCAACGAAAAAGGCCCGGAGCACAGCGCTCCGGGCCTTTTTCGTCGAAATCTCGTGGTCGGCTCAGTTGAAGCCGAGGCCGCCCGCGGGTGCCGCGCTGGCGGGCGCGCTGGAGTCGAACGCATCGCCGAACCGGCCGACGTCGGGCTGCTCGCGACGCGCGACGCGCCCGCCCACCATCGACCCGACCCCGATCGAGCCCTCCGACGCTTTCGGCTGCGCGGCGCGCGGCGCGTTCTCGGCGACGCGCACGGGACGCGCGACCGGGACCGGCGTGCTGGCGGCCGGAACGGTGAGGACGGCGGCGGCGGCGTTGGCGGTGGGCGCTGCGGTCTCCGGCGCCATGGCGGTGGCCACGGCCTTGCGCGCGGCGGCGGGTTGGGAGCCGACTTCGCGCGCGATCAGACCGGCGCGCACGGTGGGCTCGACGGCGGCGACCAGCGTCGGCGCCTCGCCGCCCATGGCGGGCGACTTGCGGGCGCGGATCGCGGCCATGTGGCGCTTGACGTTGGAGCAGTAGACGCTGGCGGACTTCGACATGACCGTGGTGCGGTGGCCGCCCTTGTACTTCATCGCGGTCTGGCAGACGTCGCCGTTGCCCTGCTCCCAGGCGCCCTTCAGGTAGCGCATGCCGTAGCGAAGGTTGGTCTCGGGGTCGAGGAGGGCTTCCGCCGGACCGTCGAAGCCGAGGCCGCGCGCGGTGGCCGGCTTGATCTGGGAGAGGCCGTAGACGCCGGAGCCGCGGGCGCGCGGATTGTAGTGGCTTTCCACCCGCACCACGGCATAGGCGAGTTCGCGGGGAATGTCGTTGTCGTCGGCGGCCTTCTCGATCATGCGGTCGATCTTCGGATCGCCGGTGATCGTGTCGCCGATCGCCTTGGCTGCGTCGCGCACGGTGCGCGCGCCGGCGGAAGCGACATAGACCGCGCCCGAGCCGACCGCCGAAGCGCCGGCGACCACGGTGTCCTTGGCGGCGACGACGCCGCCCTTCACGGTTTCATGCGCGGCGACGGCGGTGTCGATCGCCCGCGAGGCGATGCTGGCATCCTCGGTAGCGGGCGCGGCAGCTGCGGGCACGGTCGGCGCGGCTGCGGCAACATGGACGACGCGGCCGCCCTTCGCCTCGGCGACCTCGACCGCGCCCGTGTCCGGGCGGTCGGTCGGCAGGATGACGCGGCTCGGGCCGGCGTCGTTGGCTGCGATCTCGACCACGGAACGGGTCGGCGCGGCGGACGTTTGGGAGGTCGTGGACCCTGGGGCGGCCTCGGCCACCTTGGCGGACTTCGGGGTCATGTCGGCGGTGCCGGCCATCCGGTCGCCGTCCGACACGCAGGCCGACAGGATCAACGGTACGAGGAGCGCCAGTCCGGCGACAGAAACCATCCGGCCGGAACGCACACACGCGCTCCGGGCTCCCACAGCCCGCTGATCAATCATGCAAGGTCCCCACAGCCGTTTCCCTCGACCTCGTCCTTGCCCTCCGAAACCCGGCCGAAACGTGGCGGGAATGGGGGAAAGGTTACGAAGCGTTCACGAAGGTTAGCGCAACGTGACCGAAAAACACCACCCCACCGAAGTTGGATTCGCGCGCCTAGGGCAAGCTTGACAGATTCCAGACAGGATCGCGCCGCACTATCCGACTGAATCCGCGGCATGATTCGCCGACCCGCTCCTGCGACGAAAGGTTCCGCGATCCGTGGAAAAATCGTATCCGAGCCCGGTCGGGGACGCTAAACCGGACGCCATGACGACGCTCCCCATCGATCCCGCCGCGAATCTTCTGCGCCTCCTGCGCTGCCCGTCCGTGACGCCCGAGGAGGGCGGCGCGCTCGCGGAACTCTCCGCACTGCTGGAGCCCTTGGGCTTTTCGATCGAGCGCCCGGTGTTCGCACAAGACGGCACGCCCGACGTCGAGAATCTCTTCGCGCGGCGCGGCGAGACGGGGCCGCATCTCTGCTTTGCCGGCCACACGGACGTGGTGCCGCCGGGGCCCGAGGCGGACTGGCGGCACGGCCCGTTCTCCGGTGCGATCGAGAACGGCGAGATGTTCGGGCGCGGCGCGGTCGACATGAAGGGCGGCATCGCCTGCTTCGTCGCCGCGCTGGCGCGGCTCCAGGTACGCGGCGCGCTGGACACAGGGCGCGTCTCCCTCCTCATTACCGGCGACGAGGAAGGGCCGGCGATCAACGGCACGGTGAAGCTCCTCGAGTTCGCCGAAGCGCGGGGCGAGCGCTTCGACGCCTGCCTCGTCGGCGAGCCCACCAACCCGCGGGCGCTCGGCGACATGATCAAGATCGGGCGGCGCGGCTCGCTGTCAGGGCGCTTGGCGCTTCTCGGGCGGCAGGGCCATGTCGCCTATCCGCACCTTGCCGACAATCCGATGCGCCGCCTCGCCGCCGCGGTCGATGCGCTGAACGAGCCGCCGCTCGACGGGGGCAGCGAGGCGTTCCAGCCCTCGAACCTCGAGATCACCGCGGTCGACACCGGCAATGCGGCGACCAACGTCATCGCGGGCCGCGTCACCCTCGCCTTCAACGTGCGCTTCAACGACCGCTGGTCGCCGGAAACGCTGCGCGCCGAGCTCCTGCGGCGGATCGAAGCGGCACTCGGCGGCGCGCCGTACGAGATCTCCTGGCGCGAGCCGGTGTCGGACGTCTTCGTGACGGCGCCCGGCCCCCTGACGCACGCGCTCTCGGCGGCGGTGGAGGCGGTGACCGGGCGCCGGCCCGAACTCTCCACCTCCGGGGGCACCTCGGACGCGCGTTTCATCAAGAACCACTGCCCGGTGGTGGAATTCGGCCTTGTGGGCGCCACCATGCATATGGCCAATGAGAGGGTCGCCCTCTCGGACCTCGAAACGCTGACGGCCATCTATGAAACCTTCGTTGCCCGCTGGTTCGCCGCCCAGTCCTGACTTCCTGCCGACGCTGCCCGAGATCGGGCGCTATTTCACCGGGGCCTGGCGCCTGATGGCCGGGGACCGCCGCGGCCTCGACCGGTTCGATCTGTCGGCGGACGGGTTCTGGCGCTCCTTCGCGGCGCTGGTCGTGGCCCTGCCGCCGACCGCCCTGTCCTGGCTGGAGTTCGAGCGCGTCGAGCGCGGCGCCAGCGCGGCGAGCCCCCTCACGGCGCTGGCTGCCCATGCGCTGGCCGACCTCACGGCCTGGCTCCTGCCGCTCTTCCTGGTCGGCATCGCCGCCCGACACATCGGCTTCGAGCGGCGCATGGTGCCGTTCGTGGTCGCGGTGAACTGGGGCGGGGCGTTCCTGACCTGGGTCTTCTCGCCCTTCTTCCTCATCCTCCTCGTCGGAGGTCCGAGCGAACTCACGCAAATTCTCGGCCTTGTCATCGCGCTCCTGTCGATCGGGCTGACGGTGCGGCTGATCGCGGTGGCGACGAGCTGCGACATCCCGCTCGCGATCGCCATCGTGACGATGATGATCTTCGTCTCACTCCTCTCCTTCGCCGCCGTCTCCGATCTCTTCGGGGTGGCGGTCGGGTGAGGCCGGAGATCCCGGCGCCGGGCGCGGCACGCCCCAGGTGGCTTCGGGCGCGTAGTCGACGCGGGTGAGGTAGAGCCCGTCCGGCGGGGCGACCGGGCCGCAGCGCTTGCGGTCGCGCGATTCCAGCGCCGCCACGAGATCGTCCTCGCTCCAGCGCCCCTCGCCGACGAGTTTCAGCGAGCCCGCGAAGGAGCGGATCTGGTTGTGCAGGAAGGACTGCGCGGAGGCGTGGAGATGCACCTCGCCGCCCGGCGCCGCCACGACGTCGAGCCGCTCCAGCGTGCGCACCGGGTTCTTCGCCTGGCAGTTCACCGAGCGGAACGTGTTGAAGTCGTGGGTGCCCAGAAGCCGCTTGGCGGCCCGGTCCATCGCCTCGACGTCGAGCGGTCGCCAGACCCACCAGACCTGTCCCTTCAGGATCGAGGGCGGCGGGCGGCGGTTGAGGATGCGGTAGAGATAGTGCCGCTTGCTGGCCGAGAAACGCGCGTCGAACGTGTCCGGCATCTCCTCGGCGGCGAGGATGGCAACGCCCCCCTCCTCGCGAAGATACGCATTGAGGGCATCGCGCACCGTGTCGGTCTTCCAACGCCTGGCGATGTCGACATGGGCGACCTGCCCCGTCGCGTGGACGCCGGCATCCGTGCGCCCCGCGCCGAACAGGGTGACCTCGTCGCCGCAGAAGGCGAGAAGCGCCCGTTCCACGGTTTCCTGCACGGAGATGCCGTTCTTCTGGCGCTGCCAGCCGCAATAGGTCGAGCCGTCGTATTCGATGGTCAGCTTGTAGCGGGGCATCGCGTCAGGCGCCGAAGCGCGTGCCGGCCGGCACCTTCGCGCCGCGCAGGAAACCCGCCGCGTCGCTCCCCTTGCCACCGGCCTTCTGCACCTCGAGGAGCCGCACCGCCCCCTCGCCGGCCGCGACCAGCAGCGCGTCGTCAAGCGCCAAGCCCGGCTCGCCCCGGCCCTCCTCGGCCGCCGCGCGCAGGAGCTTCAGCCGCTCGCCGCCGAGCACCGTCCAGGCGCCCGGAAAGGGCGAGAAGGCGTTGATGCGCCGGGCGATCTCGGCGGCGGGCCGCGACCAGTCGACGGCGGCCTCGCCCTTCTCGATCTTGGCGGCGTATTTCACCTCGCGGCCTGTCCGCGCGGCGATCGCGTCCTGCGTCTCGAAGCGGAGCGAGCCGTCCTCGAGACGGGTCATCGCCTCGACCATCAGGGCGGCGGAGGCCGCCGACAGGCGGTCGTGCACCTCGCGCGCCGTATCCGTCGGCCCGATCGCGACCTCCTGCGTCAGCGCGACGGGGCCGGTGTCGAGGCCGGCCTCCATGCCCATCACCATCATGCCGGTCACCGTATCGCCCGCCTCGATCGCCCGCTGGATGGGCGCGGCGCCCCGCCAGCGCGGCAGGAGCGAGCCGTGGCCGTTCAGTGCCCCGAAGCGCGGCGCCTCGAGGATCGGCTTCGGCAGGAGAAGGCCGTAGGCGACGACCACGGCGACGTCGGCCCGGAGCGCGGCAAAGGCCGCCTGCTCCTCGGCCCCCTTCAACGAGACGGGGCTGCGGACGGAAAGACCCAGCCGGCGCGCTTCCTGCTCGACCGGCGAGGCCACCGTCTCGAGGCCGCGGCGACCGGCCGGACGGGGCGGCTGGGTGTAGACGGCGGCGATCTCGTGGCCGGCCTCGTGGAGCGCGCGAAGGGTGGGGACCGAGAAATCCGGCGTTCCCATGAAGACGAGGCGAAGGGTCATCGGCGGCTCACGCGCCGCCGCGCTTCGACGCCTTGGAGAACTTGCGGATCACCATGTCGCGCTTCAGCTTCGAGATGTAGTCGATGAAGAGGACGCCGTTGAGATGGTCGATCTCGTGCTGGAGGCAGGTGGCCAACAGGCCGTCCGCCTCGATCTCGTGCGTCTGTCCATCGAGGCCGAGATAGCGCACCGTGACCTTGGCCGGCCGCTCGACCTCGGCATAGTAGTCGGGGATCGAGAGGCACCCCTCCTCGTAGATCGAGCGCTCGTCGGACGAGGCGAGGATCTCCGGGTTCAGGAAGATCTGCGGCGCCTTTTCCGGATCGTCCTCCTTCGACAGGTCGATCGTGACGATGCGAAGCGGCTCGCCGACCTGGATGGCGGCCAGCCCGATGCCGGGGGCATCGTACATCGTCTCCAGCATGTCGTCGGTGAAACGCTTCAGCGTGTCGTCGACGCGGGACACGGGCTCGGACGCGCGGCGCAGGATCGGATCGGGCAGGATGACAAGGGGCTTGACGCTCATGGGCGTCAGGTAATCGCAAGCCGCGAAGCGGTCAACCGCGCCCGCATGTTCCCGTTTTGATCTGGCCCGCCATCGCAGAATCGGCTAGCCTCGGAACAATGGAATTCTCCGCCCTCGCCGCCTTTCTCGACCGCCCGCTGGCCGCCCCGTTCGGCATCGCGCTCTCATGGGGCGAGGCGCTGCTCCTCGTCGGCATCCTGGCGCTCCTCGTCCGGCTGGTCTGGCGTCGCCCGAGCCGTGAGGGCGAGAGCGCGCAGGACATTCTGCAGGCGCAGGCGGAGCTTGCCGGACGTGTCCAGTCGATGGGCGAGATGCTCGGCGCGCGGCAGGCCGACCTCGCTCGCGCCGTGTCGGAGCGGCTCGACGGCATGGGCCAGCGCGTCGGCCATTCCCTCACCGAGGCGCAGGCGCGCACCGGCGAGACGCTGTCGAAGCTCGCCGAGCGGCTCGCGGTGATCGACCGGGCGCAGGGGCAGATCCAGGGGCTCGCCGGCGAGGTCGTGCGGCTGCAGGACATCCTCGCCAACAAGCAGGCGCGCGGCGCCTTCGGGCAGGCGCGGATGGAGGCGATCGTCATGGACGCCCTGCCGCCGGGCGCCTACTCGTTCCAGGCGACGCTCTCGAACGGCAAGCGGCCGGACTGCCTGATCCCGATGCCGAACGGCGCGCCGGCGCTGGTGGTGGACGCCAAGTTCCCGCTCGAGGCCTGGACCGCGTTTCGCGAAGCGCCGAGCGACGAGGCGCGGGACGTCGCCGCCGCGCGCCTTCGCCGTGACATGGAGGCGCACGTGCGCGCCGTGTCGGAAAAGTACCTCCTGCCCGGCGAGACGCAGGACACTGCCTTCATCTTCGTGCCGTCGGAGTCGGTGTTCGCCGAGATCAACGAGCATTTCAGCGACATTATCCAGCGGGCACATCGCGCGCGCGTGGTGATCGTCTCGCCATCGCTCCTGATGCTGTCGATCGAGGTGGTGAAGGCGCTTCTGAAGGACCAGCGCATGCGGCGCGAGGCGGGGCTCATCCAGCGCGAGGTGGTTCTCCTGTCGGAGGACCTGCAGCGGCTCGACGCGCGGGTCGCGGCGTTGAAGACGCATCTCGGCCAGACCACGCGCGACGTCGACCAGATCCTGATCTCCACCGAGAAGCTGATCCGGCGCGGCGAAAAGATCGCGGGCGCCGAACTTGGACAAGACAAGGCGCCGGGACACCTGCCGCACACCTGAATCCATGGCCGTCCGGCCACGGCATTTGGCTTCGATTCGCCCGGTTTTCCACACGTTCCGGAAACCAACCGGAAAATCGTCCATTCCAAAGCTTGACAAATGTTTAATGCGTGGGATCGAAACGGGTTGTGCTGCGTTTCTTCTGCGAGTGATGGAACGGGGGCAACGGCAATGCGCGGCGTGACGACGGCGGTTCTGGCAGGCCTGCTTCTATGCGCGGCACCCGTGGCCGTGACCGTTCCGGCCATGGCCGCGAGCGGCGCCGAGGCCGACCTCGCGACCCTCTACAACCAGCACACCGATCTCGCCTTCCGCACGGGTCTTCAGCACCGCCTGACCTGGACCGGCGATTATGCCGGGCCGTTCGACGGGCGCATCGGACCGCAGACGCTGCGCGCCGTGCGCGACTTCCAGGCCCGCCATGGCCTCGCTGCCGACGGCGTGATGGACGACGCTTTCCTGAAGCTCGTGATCGAGAAGAGTGACGCCGCGCGCGACGCCGCCGGCTTCGTGCAGGTGACCGACGAGGCCACCGGCGTGCGCCTTGGCCTGCCCGGCAACGTGGTCGCCCCGGTCGGCGAGACCGAGGTCGGCAGCCTCTGGCGCTCGGACGACGGCGGCGTCGAGATCGAGACCGTGCGCTTCTCCAAGGAAGGCTACACGCTCGACGGCGTCTACGGCGTCCTGTCGCAGACCGGGCCGAACAAGACGGTGAGCGAGGCCTCGAAGGCCAACGACGGCTTCACCATCCGCGGCCACGAGGACGGCCGCGACTTCCTGATCCGCTTCTCCGGCCGCGGCAGCGACCTGCGCGGCTTCTCGGTCGCCTGGAACGCGGCGCATGCCTCGGTGATCGCCCCTTACGCCCAGGTCGCGGCCGGGTCCGTCGAGCCCTTTGCCGGCGAGCCGCGCTCGGGCGACGTCGGCCCGATGGCGCGCCTCTTCGAGAGCGGCCGGGCCGAGGGTGTTGCGTTCGGCGAGGGCGAGCACGCCAAGGCCTCGACGCCGAAGTCCGAATCGCCGTCGCTCGCCAACCCCTCGCCGGGCTTCGATTCCTCCGGCACCGGCTTCGTCGTGTCGAAGGACGGCTGGCTCCTGACGAACGCCCATGTCGCCAAGGCCTGCAAGACCGTGCTCGTCGGCGATCTCGGCGCAGCGTCCAAGGTGGTGGTCGACGAGGACCACGACCTCGCGCTCCTGAAGGTCGACGCCAAGGTCGGCAAGCCGCTCCCGATCGTCGCCGGCAAGCCGCGGCTCGGCGAGGACGTCCTGGCGCTCGGCTTCCCGCTGCGTTCGATCCTCGCCGACAGCCTGAACGTGACGCGCGGCAACGTCTCGTCGCTGATGGGGCTGATGAACGACGCGAACTACCTGCAGATCTCGGCGCCCGTGCAGCCCGGCAATTCCGGCGGCCCGCTGGTCGATCTCGCCGGCCGCGTTGTCGGCGTCGTCACCGCCAAGCTCAACGCCGTCGCGGTGGCCGATCTCACGGGCGACATTCCGCAGTCCATCAACTTCGCGATCCGCCCGGACGCCGCCGCCCGCTTCCTCCAGACGCACCACGTCGCCTTCGAGACCGCCGATGCCTCGGCAGCGCTCGAAAGCGTGCCGGATGCGACCGCCAAGGTGCAGGACTCGATCTACCCGGTGCTCTGCCTCGGCTCGAACTGAGGTCGACAAGCCTTCCGAAAAGGCCGGGCGCCCCGACGGGCGCCCGGCCTTTTTTTCATGACCCGCTCAGTTGGCAGCGATGGCGTCCGCCAGCGGCGTGACCACGACCGACGTTCCGTCGAAGGCCGCGCCCTGCATCGGCACCTCCACCGTCGCGCCGCCCTCGCGCTCAACCACGAGGATGCCGGCATCGGCGGTATCGCTCGCCGTGCGGACCTCGCGCAGCGTGCCGACGGGCTTCCGGTCCGAACTCATCACCGGCTTGCCGATCCATTCGGCGGTTTCCAGATCGCCAACCCCGGAATCCTGCGTTTCGGACCCACTCGTCACGGAGGGCACGGGCGGCTGAGGGGCGCCGGCGTCCTGCGCGTGGGCCGGCAGGGCGGCAAAGGCGAGAAGTGCCGCAACGAGCGCGGGGCGGACGGATGGCGTCATGAGCGTCGTATCCTGAAAGGAGCCGGGCCACGGGATCGCGGCCCTCCTGCGGACCGGACGCGGCATGCGCCGTCACAGTTCCCGCTTCACACCCCCGTGAACGCGCGCGCCCTGGTTCCGCATGTCATCGCTCTGTGACCTTGCCTCGCTAGGGCGGCCTGGAACCATTCCAAGGGACGAGGGACCGCTCCAATGAACGAACACGTCACGCCGCGCCACGCCGTGTTTCCGACCAGCCGCCTCGAGGAGGCCGAAGGCGAGGGCCTGAACCCGACCGCGAACCGCACGATGGGCGAGATCATCGCGGCGCGCTTCTCGCGCCGCGACTTCCTGCGCGGCTCGCTTGCGACCGCCGCGATCGCCGCGACGGTCAGCCCGATGGCGCTGATCTCGGCCGAACACGCCCGCGCGGCGACCGCGACCCGCTTCGACTTCCCGGAGGTCGAGGCCGGCATCGACCAGCATCACCATGTCGCCGAAGGCTACGACGCCGACGTGCTCCTGCGTTGGGGCGACGCCCTGTTCCCCGACAGCCCGGCCTTCGACCCGAACCGCCAGACGCCGGAAGCCCAGGCGCGCCAGTTCGGCTACAACAACGACTATGTCGGCTTCATTCCGATCGACGGCTCGTCCGAGCACGGCATTCTCGTGGTGAACCACGAGTACACCAACGAGCACCTGATGTTCCCGGGGATCGTGCAGGTCGTCGAGAAGGCCGACAAGAAGGACCCGGCCAAGATGGTCAAGGAGCTCGAGATCGCTCCGGCCGACAAGACCCGCGTCGACATCGAGATGGCCGCTCATGGCGGCACCGTGGTCGAGATCCGGAAAGAGAACGGCAAATGGCAGGTGGTGCGCGACGGTGCCAAGAACCGCCGCATCACGGCGATGACCGAGATGGCGCTGTCGGGTCCCGCGGCGGGCCATGACCGCCTGAAAACCAATGCCGACGCCACCGGCACCCGCGTCTTCGGCACGATCAACAACTGCGCCGGCGGCGTCACGCCCTGGGGGACCTACATCATGGCCGAGGAGAACATCCACGGCTACTTCATGGGCACGCTGCCCGAGGGCCACCCGGAGGCCGGCAACTACAAGCGTCTCGGCGTTCCCGAGGGCACCTATGCCTGGGGCCGCTTCCACGACCGCTTCGACCTGTCGAAGGAGCCGAACGAGCCGAACCGCTTCGGCTGGGTGGTCGAGGTCGACGTCGAGGACCCCAATTCGATGCCGAAGAAGCGCACTGCGCTCGGCCGCTTCAAGCACGAGGGCGCCGCCTCGACGGTGGCCAAGGACGGCCGCGTCGTCTTCTATCTCGGCGACGACGAGCGCTTCGACTACGTCTACAAGTTCGTCACCGCGGGCCGCTACAACCCGGACGACCGGGCGGCCAACATGGACCTCCTCGACGAGGGCACGCTCTATGTCGCCAAGTTCGGCGAGGACGGCGGCATGGTCTGGCTGCCGCTCGTCCACGGCCAGGGCCCGCTCACCGAGACCAACGGCTTCCGGTCCCAGGCCGATGTCCTGATCGAGACGCGCCGCGCCGCCGACCTTCTCGAGGCGACGCCGATGGACCGGCCCGAGGACATCGAGCCGAACGGCGCGAACGGCCGGGTCTACGTGATGCTGACCAACAACACGCGCCGCAAGGCCGACCAGGTCGATGCCGCCAACCCGCGCGCGGCCAACGCCTTCGGTCACATCATCGAGATCCATGAGGACGGCGACGACTTCACGGCCGAGACGGGCCGCTGGGAGGTGCTGCTCAAGTGCGGCGATCCGTCGGTGGCCGAGGTCGGCGCGACCTTCTCGACCGAGACCACGAAGAACGGCTGGTTCGGCATGCCCGACAACTGCGCGGTGGACGCCGACGGGCGCCTCTGGGTCTCGACCGACGGCAACTCGCCCAAAGCCACCGGGCGCACCGACGGGCTCTGGGCGGTGGAGACCGAGGGCGCCGGGCGCGGCACCTCGAAGCTCTTCTTCCGCGTGCCGGTCGGCGCCGAGATGTGCGGCCCCCTTCTCCTGCCCGACATGCAGACGGCCTTCGTCGCCGTGCAGCATCCGGCCGACGGCGGCGAGGACTGGGAGGGCTTCGGCCGCCTGTCCTACTACGAGGACCTCTCGACCCGCTGGCCGGACTTCGACGACGCCATGCCGACGCGCCCCTCCGTCGTCGCGATCACGCGGCAGGGCGGCGGGCGCATCGGCTGACCGAACGGGACGGACGACGATCGGCGGCGGCTTCGGGGCGACCCGGGGCCGCCGCCTTCGTTTCGGCCTCCGGTCAGGGAACGATGATCCGCGCCAGTAGACCGCGGTGGTTCGAGCCGAAGGCGCTCGGCAGCGCCTCCAGCGACGTGACCACGGCGCCGCGCGTGAGGACATGGTCGATCGGCAGGCCGAAGCGCCCGGCGCCGGCCGGCCAGGTCGGCACGTAGAAACCGGAAAAACGCATCTCGGCGCGTGTCGCGAGCTCGACGAGATCGGGCGACCAGGGCACGGCGTTGAAGTCGCCGGCGAGGATCACCGCCCCGCGCATCGCCCGCAGCCGGTTGCCGAGCACGAGGCGCTCGATCGCGGGCAGCTCGTCGAAATAGGGCTTCGTCAGGTGCGCGCCGACCAGCGTCACGCGGCGACCATCGAGATCGAACGCGAACTCCGCGTAGCGCTTGGCCGGCACCGCGCCGAGCCACGTCTGGCGCGTCGAGACCGGCGGACGCCGCGACAGGAGAAGCGTGTCGCAGGGCTCCGGCGCCGTGCAGCCGAGCCGATAGGGATAGGCCGCCTGGAGCCGGGGAAGCTCGGCCCGGAACTGCGCCGCCTCGAAGATGAGGATGGCGTCGGCCCCGGAGGCGAGAAGGAACGGGATCGCCGACACGCCCTCCCGGTTGGTCGACAGCGCGTTGAAGCTGACCAGCGTGAACGGCGTGCCCACGACGGGCTCCACCGCCCGGCCGGCCGACACGCTCTCGAAGCGCCACAGGGCCAGCGCGAGGATGGCGAGGGCGACGAGCGCCGTCCCGCCGGCCCGCCACGGGCGTCCGAGCAGGCCGAGGGCGAGCGCCGGCAGGCTGAGGGCGAGGCCTAGGATCGGCAGGAACTGCCCGATCATCGACACGAGAGGAACCTGCGGGAGGAGGAGGCCGATCCCGACCAGCAGGACGATCGCGGCCGCCACAGCCGTCAGCGCGCCGACCCATTCATCGCGTCGAAGCATCCGGCCCATCCGATCCCGTGGGTGGGAGCGAACCCGTGTCGGTCGCCCCGCGACCGGCGTTTTCGCACTTGCGAAACATCCTGCGCAAGATAGCATCCGGCGCGATTCAGACCGGGGTGGCCCGGCCCATCGAAGGATCCCGCGCATGAGCGTACTCGTCACCGGCGGCGCCGGCTATATCGGCAGCCACATGGTCTGGGATCTCGTGGATGCCGGCGAGCGCGTCGTGGTGCTCGACCGCCTGTCTACGGGTTTCGAATGGGCCGTGGCGCCGGAGGCCGAGCTCGTCGTCGGCGACATCGCCGACATGGCACTGGTCGAGCGGCTGATCGCCGAAAAGGACATCCAGGAGATCATCCACTTCGCCGGCTCGATCGTGGTGCCGGAATCGGTGGCCGATCCGCTCGGCTACTACCTCAACAACACGGTCGCCTCGCGCGCGCTGATCGAAGCGGCGGTGAAGGGCGGGGTGAAGCACTTCATCTTCTCGTCCACTGCGGCCGTCTACGGCTCGCCGAAGACGATGCCGGTGCCCGAGACGCAGCCGCCGGCGCCCGAATCCCCCTACGGCACGTCGAAGTGGATGACGGAGCTGATGCTGCGCGACACGGCGGCGGCCCATCCGATCACCTTCGCGGCGCTGCGATACTTCAACGTGGCGGGCGCCGACCCGAAGGGCCGTGCCGGCCAGTCCACCAAGGGCGCGACCCATCTCATCAAGGTCGCCAGCGAGACCGCGCTCGGCAAGCGGCCGTTCCTGCAGGTGTTCGGCAACGATTACGACACGCCGGACGGCACGTGCGTGCGCGACTACATTCATGTGTCGGATCTCGCCAGCGCCCACCGCCGGGCGCTCGACTACCTGCGGGGCGGCGGCGCCTCGATCATCGCCAACTGCGGCTACGGTCACGGCTATTCGGTGCTCGAAGTGCTCGACACGGTGCGGCAGGTGGTGGGGCGCGACTTCGACGTGCGGATGGCCGAGCGCCGGCCGGGCGACGCCAGCGCCATCGTGGCGGATGCCACCACCGCGCGGCAGGCCTTCGGCTGGGAACCGCGCTACGACGACCTGCCGTTGATCGTGCGCCATGCGCTGGACTGGGAAGAGGCGCTGGGGCGCCGCAACGCGCTCTGACCACGGACGCCGGCTGAAAGGTTAGC
Source organism: Aureimonas sp. Leaf324 (assembly GCF_001423245.1). Lineage (GTDB taxonomy): Bacteria > Pseudomonadota > Alphaproteobacteria > Rhizobiales > Rhizobiaceae > Aureimonas. Next base: position 67,667 of record NZ_LMOH01000027.1, on the reverse strand, counting down.
CGGCGTCACCCCTCGTCAAGGCGGATCGCGCCCCGCCGGAACGCTCTCCACCGGCACACCGGCCATAGCCGCGATGTCGGCCAGGGTCGACGCCTTCGGCTTCTCCTCGGGCGGCTTCGGCGGGCTCGGGAAGCGGAGCGACAGGTTCCAGCGCTCGACCTCGCCGCGTTCGCGCGACAGGACCACCCGCGTGCCGTGGGCGGCCTCCTCGAACGGATCGAGCGCGGCGATCCGCTGCCTCAAGGCGGCAGCGCCCTCCCAGTTCCAGCGATCGAAGAAGCCCGACACGAGGCTCGCGATCTCGCCCGCGGCCTCCGCGCGACGCGCCGCGTCGTAGAGGTTCAGCTTGATGCGAACCTCGAGCAGCGTCTCGCGCCCTCGCAGGACCGCGAACGCCTCCGCCTGTTTCCTGTCGCCGAAGACCTTCGAGGCGACGCATTCGTCGAGGTCGCCGAGCGGGCTCGGGCCCCAAGCCCCTGCATCCCATCCGGCCGTCCCGAACGCCGCGCAGACGTCGGCGGGGGGCTGCGGCACGAGGCGGACGAAGCGGAACGCGATTGTCTTCAGGTCGAGGTCGCGGGTCGCGGCGAAACGCTCGACCACGAGGGGCTTCGGCCGGGGGCCGGGCTGGGCCACCACCGATCGCTCGTCCTCCACCCGCGGCGCCCGCACCTCGACAGTGGCCCGCTCGTCGTCCGGCCGCACGGCCATCAGCGCGGCATAGAGCGCGCCGCCCGCCAGAAGCACCAGCGCGACGACGCGCGCGGCGCCGATCAGCGCGCCGCCGTCGCGGCCGCCGGCAGGCCGCACCGGTGAGACCGGAGGGGGATCGGAGGGCGCGTCCCAACGCGAGACCGGCCGCGCGACCACGGCTTCCGCTTCCGCTTCCGCTTCCGCTTCCGCTTCCGCTTCGGCTTCGGCTTCGGCTTCGGCTTCGGCTTCGGCTTCGGCTTCGGCTTCGGCTTCGGCTTCGGCTTCGGCTTCGGCTTCGGCTTCGGCTTCGGCTTCGAGGGATGTCCCGCCGTCTGCCGGCTTGTCCAGACCTTCTTCACCCGGCGGGGACGCCGGCGTGGTCACGGCGATGGTCGAAGACGGCTCGGCGCCCGCCTCCACGTCAGGAGCGGCGGGCGGCCCGAACGTCTCGGACGTCGTGCCGGCTACGTCCGCAGGCCTGGGATCGGGGGAGGCCTCGCGGTCGCCCGAGATTGCCCCGTTTTCGTCCCCTGCCGTCTCCGGCAAGGTCGCAGCCCCTTCGCGCTCCTCCGCGACCACGCCCGCGGCGGGTCCGTCGCCGGACGGCCGGGTCGAATCGTGAAGGCCGTGCGTCATGCGTCGTGCCGCTCCGCAGGTCGAAGGGGATCAGGGGTTCTTGATAGCTCTATCCTTCAAACGAGGCGAGAGTCGGTCGCGCCATCACGCTTCGCGCGGCGCATCCTCGTCGGGCGGGACAAGGCCGGCGGCGACGGGCTCGACCAGGATGAAGCCGAGGTCGAGGTCGATCTCCGGGACGGCGGCTTCGGTGAAGGGGATCATCACGCCCTTGCTCCCCTCCGGCACGATCTCCAGGATGTCGCCGGCGCCGAAGTCATGGAAGGCGACGACTTCGCCGATCACCGTGCCGTCGACGAGCCGGGCGACGAGGCCGACGAGATCGGCCTGGTAGAACTCGTCCTCGCCCTCTTCCGGCAGCGCCGCGCGGTCGACGAAGAGTTCGGTGCCGTTAAGCAGTTCGGCAGCGTTCCGATCGGCGACCTCCTTGAAGCGCACCACCACGACGTTCTTCTGAGCGCGCGCCGAGACGACCGTGTAGCGCCGGCCCTTGGCATCGGTGAGCGGTCCGTAGGCGCCGAGATCCTCGGGGTCCTCCGTAAAGGAGCGCACGCGCACCTCGCCCTTGATGCCGTGGGCGCCGCCGATCACGGCCAGGAGGATGCTGTCGCGGGGGGCGTCGTTCACGGCTGGAAGTCCCATCAGGAGGTCGGAAGGTGGCAGGGTTTCGTTTCGGGCGTCAGTCGCCCGTCCCGCCCGCCTCGTCAAGCTCGGGCTGGATGCGGGCGGCGGCGGAAACGAAAACGGCGCCCCGATCGAATCGGGGCGCCGCATCCGGTGTTTCACGTGAAACGTTAAGGAGTGCCTTACTCGGCAGAAGCCTCGGCGCCGCCGGCATCCGCCTCGGCCTTCTCGGCAGCGGCCTTCTCGGCGGCCTCGCGGGCGTCTTCCTCGCGCTGCTTGCGCTCGGCCTCGCGCTCCTGCGCCTTCTTGCCCGGCAGCGCCTTGGTCGGGTTGGCGCGGGTCGGACGGTTCACGATGCCGGCCTTGTCGAGGAAGCGCAGCACGCGGTCGGTCGGCTGGGCGCCTTCGCTCAGCCAATGCTTGATCCGGTCCTCCTTGAGGGTGACGCGCTCGGCGTCCTTCGGGAGCATCGGGTTCCACGAGCCGACGGTCTCGACGAAGCGACCGTCTCGGGGGCTGCGGGCGTCGGCGACGACGACGTGGTAGTACGGGCGCTTCTTGGAGCCGGCACGGGCAAGGCGCATCTTCAGGGGCATGAGGGTCTTCCTTCTGCTTCTTCTGTCTCGCGGCACCTTCTTGGGATGCGCCGTCGGGTTTCGTTCAAGGGGTGGTCCGGGCCGAAGCCCTTATTTCTTCCGGCCGAGGCCGGGAAGTCCGGGGAAGCCGCCGCCGGGAAGTCCCGGCAGGCCGCCGCTCCCGAGGCCGGGGGGAAGGCCGCCGGGCAGGCTGCCGAGCCCGCCCTTCTGCATGGCCTTCGCCATCTCCTCGAGCTGCTTGGGGTCCATCTTCGACAGGTCCGGCATGCCGCCGCCCATCCCGCCGGGCAGGCCCATCTTGGCGCCGAGGCCGCCCATGAGCTTGCCCATGATGCCGGCGCCCTTGCCGCCCTTGCCGCCCATCGCCTTCATCATGTCCGCCATCTGGCGGTGCATCTTGAGGAGCTTGTTGATGTCGGCGGCATCCGTCCCGGAACCGGCGGCGATCCGTTTTTTGCGCGAATGCTTCAGCTGGTCGGGGTTGGCGCGCTCCCACTTCGTCATCGACGAGATGATCGCGAGCTGCCGCTTCAGGAGCTTGTCGTCCATGCCGGCGGCGGCGATCTGGTCCTTCATCTTGGCCATGCCGGGCATCATGCCCATCACGCCGCCCATGCCGCCGAGCTTCTGCATCTGGCCGATCTGGGCTGCGAGATCGTCGAGGTCGAACTTGCCCGACTGCATCTTCTTGGCCATCGCCGCGGCCTGTTCCGCGTCGATGTTCTCGGCCGCCTTCTCGACGAGGCTGACGATGTCGCCCATACCGAGGATGCGGTCGGCGATGCGCCCGGGATGGAACTCCTCGAGCGCGTCCATCTTCTCGCCGGTGCCGATCAGCTTGATCGGCTTGCCGGTGACGGCGCGCATCGAGAGCGCCGCGCCGCCGCGGCCGTCGCCGTCGACGCGGGTGAGGACAAGACCGGAAATGCCGACGCGCTCGTCGAACGAGCGGGCGAGGTTCACCGCGTCCTGGCCGGTCAGGCTGTCGGCGACGAGCAGGATCTCGTGCGGGCGGGTGGCGGACTTGATCTCCGCCATCTCCTGCATCAGCGGCTCGTCGATATGCGTGCGGCCGGCGGTGTCGAGGATCAGGACGTCGTAGCCGCCGAGCTTGGCGGCCTGGGAGGCGCGGCTTGCGATCTCGACCGGGCCCTGGCCGGCGATGATCGGCAGCGTCGCGACGCCGGTCTGCTCGCCGAGCACCCGCAGCTGCTCCTGCGCGGCCGGGCGGCGCGTGTCGAGCGAGGCCATCAGGACGCGCTTCTTCTGGCGCTCCGTCAGGCGCTTGGCGATCTTGCCGGTCGTGGTCGTCTTGCCCGAGCCCTGCAGGCCGACCATCATGATGGTGACGGGCGCAGGCGCATTGAGGTCGATCGCGACCTGGTCGGAGCCGAGGGTGGCGACCAGCTCGTCGTGGACGATCTTGACGACCATCTGGCCGGGCTTGATCGATTTCACGATCTGGGCGCCGACGGCCTTCTCGCGCACGCGGTCGGCGAAGGAGCGCACCACCTCCAGCGAGACGTCCGCCTCCAGCAGCGCACGGCGCACCTCGCGCAGCGCCGCCGCGACGTCGCCGTCGGACAGGGCACCGCGGCCGGTGAGGCCGTTCAGGATGGACCCGAGGCGGTCCTGGAGGGATTCGAACATCCGCTGTCTTCCTTGTCTTCCGGCGGTGCCGGAAGAATGGGAACTCGTGGCGCCCGATCCAAGCCGAAACGAAGCGCCAAACGGAAACGCATCCGCGGGCGACACTCGCTGGCGGATGGTGACCTCCATGCGGCTTCGGAAGAAGGGACACGGTCGGCGGGTCGCGGACGGATGATCGAACGCTGAAATTCCCGTGCTTGAAACAAAGACGGACGCTCCTGTCAAGGCGCCGCCGGCACCCGAGCCTTTCGACGACCCATAAAAAGCAAAGCGTTAAGCACCTTTCCCAACACTCTTTTCAGCATCCGGGCGTTAAGTCGGAGACCGGAACCCGTGCCGTCCATGGTCACGGGTGGCAAGGCATTCGACGGCCCGATGAACATTCTTCGCTTTCCCGACCCGTCCCGGCCCGGAGACCGCACCAGCGGCCCCGCCGAGCCGTCGCGGGCGTCGGGCGAAGAGGGCGCGGGCAGCCGCGCGCCGTCGGACGCCCGCATCCTGCAGGCCCTATCGGTGCTGAACCGCCCGGTGCTCGACGCGGTGATGGGGCGTCGCCCCGGCGCGCAGCGCGTGCTGGCGGCCTTTCGTGCCGACTGGACCCCGCCGCGCCTTCGCGCACCACGGCCGGCCAACGACGCGCCGACAGTCTGAGCGCCACAGTCGGGCTTCCGAAGCATCCGCGACTCACGAATCCGGGCGCTGCGCTCTCGACAAGTTGATTCGGAGATCGTATGAGAACGATCGTTCGCTCTCGCACCACCCGGACCCCCGTGACCCCTCCTCCGATTGCTGCACAGGTACTTCAGCCGAGCGACGAGCGTCGCCGCCAGATCCTGGCGGCCGCGCGCATCTGCTTCGCGCGCGCCGGGTTCCATGGCGCGTCCATGGGGCAGATCTGCGCCGAAGCGCAGATGAGCCCCGGCGCGCTATACCGCTACTTTCCCTCCAAGGACGCGATCATCGAGGCGATCGCCGACGAGGAACGCGTCGGCGCCGTCGCCTGCATGGAACACCTGCGCGGTCCTGGTTCGATCGCCGACCGGCTGGTCGCCACCGCGATGGAATACCTCGCCTCGGCGCGCGACCCGGAAAGCGGCGGGCTGATGGTGGAGATCTGCTCCGAATCGCTGCGCAACACCGCGGTCGGCGCCCGCTTTTGCGAGCTCGAAGACATGGTCCGCACGACCATGCGCACCGCGATCGCCGAGGCGCGCGAGCGCGGCGAGGTGCCGGCCGATCTCGACCTCGACGTCGCCCTGACCATGATCTTCGCCTTCGGCGACGGCCTGATGATGCGCCTGCAGTTCGAGCGCGAGGTCGCGCTGGAAGCGATCGAGCCGCACCTCCTGCGCGTCGTGCGCGCGCTTCTTCGCATGGACGAGGCCTGATCCCGTGCGCCCGTCCCGCCGTCCCTCTTTCCGTTTCGACGCGTCTCACCGGAGGCAGCCCATGACCGCCCGCACCGCCCTTCTCGCCCTGTCGCTGCTTCTGGGCACCGCGCCCCTCGCCTGGGCGCAGGAGCCTGCCGCCGCTCAGGCGCCCGCGGTCGCCCCGCCCTCGATCAGCGTGGTGAAGGCCGAGCGCCGGCCCATCGTCGCCAGCGTGCCCGTCACCGGCACGTTCGTGCCGCGCGAGACCGTCAGCGTCGGGGCCGACGTCGAGGGCCTGCGCATCGAGGAACTCCTCGCCGACGAGGGCGACACGGTGAAGGCCGGGCAGGTCATCGCCCGGCTGGCGACCGATCTCGTGGACGCCGATCTCGCCCGCGCCACGGCCCAGATCGCCCGCGCCGATGCCGCGATCACGCAGGCCCGCGCTCAGGTCGAGGAGGCCGAATCCGCCAACACGGAAGCGGCAAGCGCCCTCCAGCGCACGCGCGCCCTGTCGGCCAAGGGCATCGTCGGTCAGGACATTCTCGACCAGCGCGTCTCGGCCGCCGCCGCCGCCGCCGCCCGCCTCGCCTCCGCGCGCCAGGGCATCGCGCTGGCCGAAGCCGACCGCGCGTCCGCCGAGGCCGATAAGCGTTCGCTGGAGCTGCGTCGCTCCAAGGCCGAGGTGAAGGCGCCGACCGACGGCCTCGTGCTCGCCCGTTCCGCGCGCCTCGGCGCGGTCGTTTCGGCGGCCGCGGGGCCCCTCTTCGAGATCGCCCGCGACGGGCTGATCGAGCTCGACGCCGAGGTCAGCGAGACGCAGCTCGGCGCGATCGAGAAGGGCCAGCCGGCGAGCGTGCGCCTGCCCGGCCGCGACGAGAGCGTGTCCGGCGAGGTCCGGCTCGTGTCGCCGAAGGTCGACCAGGCGACGCGCCTCGGCCGTGTCTTCATCGCGCTGCCGCCCTCCCCCGCGCTGCGCTCGGGCTCGTTTGCCCGCGGCAGCGTCGAGACGGCGCGCTCGGAGGGCGTCGTGATCGCGCGCACCGCCGTCCTCACCGACGAGGGCGTCGCCCGCGTCCAGGTGGTCAAGGACGGGCGGATCGAGACGCGTCAGGTCAAGACCGGCCTCGTCGCCGGCGACGAGGTCGAGATCACCGACAACCTCCAGCCCGGCGAGGACGTCGTGTCGCTCGCCGGCACCTTCGTGCGCGACGGCGATGCCGTCACGCCGATCGCGACGGACACCGAGACGCAGACCGCGGAGGCCGCCCGATGAACTGGAACATCTCGGCCTGGGCGATCCGCAACCCGGTTCCGCCCATCCTCCTCTTCGTGGTGCTCGTCGCGCTCGGGATCATCTCGTTCCTGACGCTGCCGATCACGCGCTTCCCCAACATCGACGTGCCGGTCGTCTCCGTCACCATCCTGGAGCAGGGCTCGGCCCCGTCCGAGATGGAGACGCAGATCACCAAGCGCGTCGAGGACGCGGTGGCGGGCGTCTCCGGCATCAAGCACATCACCTCCACCATCACCGACGGCCAGTCGGTGACGGCGGCCGAGTTCCGGTTGGAGATCAACACCGACCGCGCCGTCAACGACGTGAAGGACGCGATCGCCAAGATCCGCGGCGACCTGCCGCGCACGATCGAGGAGCCGATCATCCAGCGGGTCGAGGTCGAGAACCAGTCGATCGTCACCTACGCCGCCTCCTCGCCCGGCAAGACGCCCGAGCAGCTCTCGTGGTTCGTCGACGACACGGTGGTGCGCGCGCTGCAGGGCCTGAAGGGCGTCGGCCGCGTCGAGCGCATGGGCGGCGTCGAGCGCGAGGTGCAGGTGCGCCTCGATCCCGACCGCCTCGCCGCGCTCGGCATCACGGCCGCCGGCGTCAACGCGCAACTGCGTTCCACCAATGTCGACCTGTCGGGCGGGCGCGGCGAGTTCGGCGGCCAGGAGCAGGCGATCCGCACGCTCTCCTCGGCCGCGACCGTGTCGGGCCTCGCCTCGACGCGCATCGTCCTGCCGGGCGGGCGCGAGGTGCGCCTCGACGAGCTCGGTGCCGTTCTCGACCGCTGGGAGGAGCCGCGCTCGTTCGCGCGCCTCAACGGCGAGCCGGTCGTCGCCTTCTCGATCTACCGCGCCAAGGGGGCGAGCGACACGACCGTGGCGTCGGCCGTCGAGGCGCGCGTCGATGAGCTCGGCGCCCAGCATCCCGACGTGCGCTTCTCGCGCATCGACGACAGCGTGACCTACACCTACGGCAACTTCGAATCGGCGATGGAGACGCTCGGCGAAGGCGCCGCGCTCGCCGTCATCGTGGTGCTCCTGTTCCTGCGCGACTGGCGCGCGACCATGGTCGCCGCCATCACCCTGCCGCTCGCCGCCATCCCCACCTTCTGGGCGATGAGCATGCTCGGCTTCTCGCTGAACCTCGTCAGCCTCCTCGCGATCACCCTCGTCACCGGCATCCTCGTCGACGACGCGATCGTCGAGATCGAGAACATCGAGCGGCACATGCAGATGGGCAAGAAGCCCTATCGCGCCGCGATGGAGGCCGCCGACGAGATCGGCCTCGCCGTGATCGCGATCACCATGACGATCATCGCCGTCTTCGCGCCGGTCTCCTTCATGGGCGGCGTCGCGGGCCAGTACTTCAAGCAGTTCGGCCTGACGGTCGCCGTGGCGGTGTTCTTCTCGCTCCTCGTCGCCCGCCTCATCACGCCGATGCTCGCGGCCTACTTCTTCCGGGCGCCGCGTCACGAGGGGCCGGGCTTCGGCCGCCTCCTGAAGCGCTACCTCCTGCGCCTCCTGCCGCTCGCGGGCTTCGCCATCGGCGCGGTGTTCGGGCTTGCCGCCCTGCCGGAGGCCGTCAGCGCCGGCAACGGGCTCGCCCGCGCCGTCCAGCCCTATGCCGCCGCGCTGCCGCCCGTCTCGTGGGACGCGGCGGGCCGCATCGCGGTGGAGATCATGGCCGGCGCGCTCGTCCTCGCGACGCTTCTTGCCTACCTCAACCGGCCGCACGCCGCCGAGCAGCACGACGGGCCGCTGATGCGCGCCTATACCGGCTTCCTCGGCGTGACCGTGCGCTGGCGCTGGGTGACGCTCGCCGTCGGCATCGGCCTCTTCGCCCTGTCGATCCACTCGATCCAGTACCTGCCGACCGGCTTCATCCCGAAGGAAGACGCCTCGCGCATCGTGGTCTCCTTGGAGCTGCCGCCCGGCGCGACGCTCGAGACGACCCGCCGCATCACCGACCAGGCGGCGGCGAGCGTTCGCGAGCTGCCCGAGGTGCGCTCGGTCCTCGTGATCGGCGGCTCCTCGCCGACCGGCACGCTGGAGGTGCGCCGCGCCGCGATGACGGTGGCGCTGACGCGCAAGTTCGAGCGCACGCGCAGCCAGGCCGAGCTCGAGCCGGTGATCACCGCCAAGCTTCAGGCGATCCCGGATCTCCGCTCGTTCTTCGTCAACGATCGCGGCGAGCGCGAACTCTCGGTCGGCATCCTCGGGCAGAACGGCAAGGCCGTGTCGGAAGCCGCCTCGAAGCTCGAGGCGGAGATGCGGCGCGACCCGATCTTCGCCAATCCGAGCGCCATGGCCTCGTTCGATCGGCCGGAAATCCGCATCCGCCCGCGCCTCGACGAGGCCTCCGACCTCGGCATCGCGCCGGACGCGATCTCGCAGACCGTGCGCGTCGCGACCATCGGCGACCTCGGCGCCAATCTGGCCAAGTTCAACGCCGGCACGCGCCAGATCCCGATCCGCGTCCAGCTCTCGGAGGACGCGCGCAAGGATCTCTCGACGGTCAGCTCGCTGCGCGTCAACACGGGGACCGGCGGCTCGGTGCCGCTCGACGCCGTCGCCGACATCGGCTTCGGCCAGGGGCCCTCGACGATCGAGCGCTACGACCGCGAGCGCCTCGTCAAGGTCGGCACGTCCATGGCGCCCGGCCACGAGATCGGCGAGGGCTCCGAGCGCATCATGGCGTCGGATGCGGTGAAGACCATGCCGCCCGGCGTGCGCCTCCAGCAGGTCGGCGACGCCGAGATCCAGGGCGAGGTCTTCGCCGGCTTCGCCTCGGCCATGGGCGCCGGCATCATGATGGTGCTGGTGGTGCTGATCCTCCTGTTCGGCTCGGTCTTCCTGCCGCTCACCATCCTCGCCTCTCTGCCGCTCTCGGTCGGCGGCGTCGTGGGGGCCCTCCTCCTCACCCACAACGCGGTGTCGATGCCGGTGGTGATCGGCATCCTGATGCTGATGGGCATCGTCACCAAGAACTCGATCATGCTGGTCGACTTCGCGGTGGAGCAGGAGAAGCACGGGATGAGCCAGCGCGACGCGATCATCGACGCCGGCCGCAAGCGCGCCCGCCCGATCATCATGACGACGCTCGCCATGGCGGCGGGCATGGTGCCGGCGGCCATGGCCACCGGCGAGGGCGGCGAGTTCCGCGCGCCGATGGCGATCGCGGTGATCGGCGGCCTCCTCGTCTCGACCGTGCTGTCGCTGGTCTTCATTCCCTCGCTCTACACGCTGATGGACGATCTCAGCCACGTGACGGGCCGCGTCTTCCGCTGGGTGCTGCGGCCGAACCGCGGCGAGGAGGACGGCGAGACCGCCCATGCCGGTGCCCCGATCCAAGGCCCGCCGCTCGCCCCGGTCCAGCCGCAGGACCTCGGCCACGGGCCGACCTGGAAGCGGGTGACGGAGTTCGGCGGCCGCGAGGCGCGCGGCGGCGACGAGCGCCTGCCCCCGCCGCAGATGCAGCCGGCGGCCGAATAGGCCGGCGCAGCTTCTGGCCATCCACGGGCGGCGCGGCTATCCAAGAGCCGCGCCGCCCGCTTTCGTCTCAAGCCGTCTTTCGCCGCGCCCGGAGGCCCGCCCGATGTCCACCGACACCCTCTTCGCGTCCCGCGCCCCGGCCGACGCCGTCCCCTCGGTCACCATCCGCCGGCCGGACGACTGGCACGTCCACCTGCGCGACGGGGCGATGCTCGAGGCGGTGCTGCCCTTTACGGCGAACCAGTTCCGCCGCGCCATCGTGATGCCGAACCTCGTGCCGCCGGTGACGACGGTCGCGATGGCTCAAAGCTATCGGGCCCGCATCCTGGCGGCCCTGCCCGACGGCTCGGACTTCGAGCCGCTGATGACCTGTTATCTCACCGACCACACCGACCCCGACGAGATCGAGCGCGGCTACCGGGACGGCGTGTGGCTCGCCGCGAAGCTCTATCCCGCCGGCGCCACCACCAACTCGCATGCCGGCGTCACCAGTATCGCAAAGCTCGCGCCGGTCCTGGAGCGCATGGAGCGGATCGGCATGGCCGTCCTCGTCCACGGCGAGGCGACCGATCCGGCGATCGACATCTTCGACCGCGAGGCCGCCTTCATGGAGGCCGAGATGCTGCCGCTGCTCCAGCGCCACGAGGGGCTGAAGGTCGTGGTGGAGCACGCGACGACGGCCGAGACGGTCGATCTCGTGCGCGCGCATGCCGGCCGCGCCGCCTGCACGATCACGCCGCATCATCTCGTGATCAACCGCACCTCGATCTTCCAGGGGGGCCTGCGCCCGCACCTCTACTGCCTGCCGGTCGCCAAGCGCGAGCGCCACCGGCTGGCGCTGCGCGCGGCGGCGACGTCGGGCGAGGCCTGCTTCATGCTGGGCACCGACACCGCGCCCCACCGGCGCGGCGCCAAGGAGGCCGAATGCTGCTCGGCCGGCGTGTTCGGCGGCGCGACGGCGCTGCAGACCTACGTCCAGGTCTTCGACGAGGAGGGCGCACTGGATCGTTTCGAGGCCTTCGCCAGCCTCAACGGCGCCCGTTTCCACGGGCTGCCGGTCAACGAGGGCACGATCACGCTCCTGAAGAAGCCCGCCACCGCGCTCGCGGCCGTCTCGGTCGAGGACGAGGACGTCGTGGTGTTCCGGGGCGGCGAGCCGCTGCCCTGGTCGATCGGCGACGTGCGCGCCTGAGCGCCTGAGCGCCTGAGCGCGGATGTCTCGAAGCCCATGAAAACGGGCAGGCGGATCGCTCCGCCTGCCCTTTTTCGTTTCCGCCGTCGCGCCGATCAGGCGTGGTAGGCCGCCTCGCCATGCGAGGTGATGTCGAGACCCTCGCGCTCGGCTTCCACGGTCGGGCGCAGGCCGACGATCGCGTCGACGATCTTGTAGAGGATCGCCGAGACGATGCCGCTGTAGACCACGGTGATCAGCACCGCGACGACCTGGGAGTAAACCTGGGAGCCCATGGTGACGCCGTCGAGATAGCCGCCGCCGCCGAGCGCCGTCGAGGCGAAGATGCCGGTGCCGATGGCGCCGACCACGCCGCCGATGCCGTGAATGCCGAAGACGTCGAGCGAGTCGTCGTAGCCGAACTTCGGCTTCACCACCGCCACGAAGAAGTAGCAGGCGGCGGACGCGATGGCACCGAGCAGGATGCCGCCGATCGGGCCGACGGCGCCGGCGGCCGGCGTCACGGCGACGAGGCCGGCGATGATGCCGGAGACCGCGCCCAGCATCGAGGCCTTGCCGCGGGCGAAGGCTTCGATCAGCACCCAGGCGACGGTCGCGCCCGCGGTGGCGGTGAAGGTGTTGATCATGGCGAGCGCCGCGCCGCCGTTGGCCTCGAGGTTGGAGCCGGCGTTGAAGCCGAACCAGCCGACCCACAGGATCGAGGCGCCGACCATGGTCAGCGTCATCGAGTGCGGGGCCATGTTGTCACGCCCGAGACCCGTGCGCTTGCCGACGAGGAACGAGCCGACGAGCGCCGCGATGCCGGCGTTGATGTGGACGACCGTGCCGCCCGCGAAATCGAGCGCGGCGACGCCCCCGGCATGGGCGCCGGTGAAGATCAGGCCGTTCGCGTCCCACACCATGTGGGCAACCGGGAAGTAGACGATCGTCACCCAGAGGATGGTGAACAGCACGACCGCGCCGAACTTGATGCGCTCGGCGAAGGCGCCGACGATCAGCGCCGGCGTGATGCAGGCGAACGTCATCTGGAAGGCGATGAAGACGTATTCCGGGATCACCACGCCCTTGGTGAAGGTCGCGGACATCGTGTCCTTGGTGATGCCGGCGAGGAACAGCTTGCCCGTGCCGCCCCAGAAGGCGCTGGTCGAGCCGCCGAAGGCGAAGGAGTAGCCGTAGGTCACGTAGATGATCATGACGACCGCGGTGATCGTCACGCACTGCATCAGCACCGAGAGCATGTTCTTGGCGCGCACAAGGCCGCCGTAGAACAGGCCGAGGCCCGGCAGGATCATGAAGAGGACGAGGAGCGTCGACACCAGCATCCAGGCGACGTCGCCCTTGTCCATGGCGTCGACGACGGCGGCCGCGGCGTCCGCCGGCACGGTCTCGGGCGCCGGCGCGATGCCGGTCTCCTGCGCGAGGGCGGCGACCGTCGTGAGGCCGGTGAGGGCCAGGGTCGCCAGGGAGGTTTTCAGAAAGCGCATGGTCTCGTCGTCTCCCCTCAGAGCGCGTTCGTGTCGGTTTCGCCGGTGCGGATGCGGACCGCCTGGTCGATGCCGTAGACGAAGATCTTGCCGTCGCCGATCTGGCCGGTCTTGGCGGCGGCCGCGATCACCTCGACCGCGCGGTCCACCATGTCGGTGGGCACCGCCATCTCGATCTTCAGCTTGGGCAGGAAGCTCACGGCGTATTCGGTGCCGCGGTAGATCTCGGTATGGCCCTTCTGCCGACCGTAGCCCTTCACCTCGGTCACCGTGAGGCCCTGGATCCCGACAGCCGTCAGGGCCTCGCGCACCTCGTCGAGCTTGAATGGCTTGATGATCGCCATCACGATTTTCATGTGCACCTCGAATCGTCACGCGGTGGCACGCCCCCGGGCGCTCCGCTGGATTGGGCGGCCCCGAGGCCGGTCGGCCACAGGGTCACGTGAGAGGTGGAAACAAGATGCGTGCCAGATGACCACCGGCCGCGATTTCGCCGCGATTGTGCAGCGCGAAAGGCCGCGGTGCCGCCGGATTGGTCAGCGGCACCGACGGCGTGATCGCTGGATTGCCGCTTGTCGCGGCAGGTGGCGAAACTTTCAGCAGATCGTCAGGCACTCAGGCGGCGGGGCCGGATCAGCCCCTCCTGGGCGACCGAGGCGACGAGCGTGCCGTCCAGCGCGAACAGCGACCCGCGCGTCAGGCCCCGCCCGCCCGACGAGGACGGCGAATCCTGCGAGTAGAGGTGCCAGGCGCCGACATCGACCGGCCGGTGGAACCACATGGCATGGTCGAGGCTCGCCGCCTGGATGCGCTCGTCGAAGACCGACAGGCCGTGCGCGAAGAGCGCGGTGTCGAGAAGCGTCATGTCGGAGAGATAGGCGAGGGCCGCGGCGTTCAGCGCGGGATCGTCGCCGAGCGGCGCGACCGTGCGCACCCAGACCTGTTGGCGCGGCGGCAGCGGCTCGCGCGTCAGATAATGATCGAACGAGACCGGACGGAACTCGATCGGTCGCGGCCGGCTCCAGTAGCGGCGGATCGGCTCGGGCGCGCGGGCGAGGATCTCGGCCGTCAGCTCGGCGGCGGAGGGAAGCTCGTCCGGGCGCGGCACGTCGGGCATCGGCATCTGGTGGTCGAGCCCCTCCTCCACGCGCTGGAACGAGGCCGACAGCGTAAAGATCGCCTCGCCGTGCTGGATGCCGTGGACGATGCGGGTCGTGAACGAGCCGCCGTCGCGGATGCGCGACACCTCGTAGATCACCGGCGCCTTCGGGTTGCCGGGGCGCAGGAAGTAGCCGTGCAGGGAGTGGACGGGGCGCTCGGGCCCCACGGTGCGCTGCGCGGCAACGAGCGCCTGCGCGATCACCTCGCCGCCGAAGGTGCGCTGCCAGCCGACCGAGGAACTGACGCCGCGATAGAGGTTCTCCTCCAGCTTCTCGAGGTCGAGCGCCCGGATCAGCCGGTCCATCGTCTCGTCCATGCCTTCGGCTCCCCTTCGCGCGTCGATCCTTCGCGCGCCTTGTCCGGCATATCGGTCGCGCCCGCAAGGCAGGGCCGCTCGGTTGCCCCGAGGGGGCCGGGCGCCTAGATCAGGGCTCGAGAAAGGGCCGCGCGGCGGCCCCGAGAGATCGAGGGGGCGCCCGTTCCATGTCCGAGACCCAAGCCGCGCCGTCCGCGCCGTCCGCCCACGTCGACATCGTGGTGGCGGGTGCCGGCTATGTCGGCCTCGTCACCGCCGTCGCGATCAAGCAGGCCGCGCCCGAACTCGATGTCCTCGTGGTCGATGCGGCGCCCGCCGGCGTCTGGGAGCGCGACACGCGCGCCTCGGCGATCGCGGCCGCCGCGATCCGCATGCTGACGCGCCTCGGGGCATGGGACGCGATCGCACCCGAGGCCGAGCCGATCCGCGAGATGATCGTGACGGATTCGCGCACGAGCGATCCGGTGCGCCCGGTCTTCCTGACCTTCGGCGGCGAGGCGGAGCCCGGCGAGCCCTTCGCCCACATGGTGCCGAACGTCGCACTGAACGGGGCGCTGCGCGCGCGCGCCGAAGCGCTCGGCATCGCGATCCGCGCCGGCGCGCCGGTCACCGGCATCACGGACCGCCCCGCCTCGATCGCGGTCGAGCTGGGCGCCGAGACCGTCGAGGCGCGGCTTCTGGTGGCGGCCGACGGCGTGCGCTCCAAGATCCGCGACATGGCCGGCATCCGCACGATCCACACCGACTACGGCCAGAGCGGCATCGTCGCGACGGTCGCCCACGAGCGCCCGCACGAGGGCCGCGCCGAGGAGCACTTCCTGCCCGCCGGCCCCTTCGCCATCCTGCCGCTGAAGGGCAACCGCTCCTCGCTGGTCTGGACCGAATCGACCGCCGAGGCCGAGCGTCTCCTGCGCGCCGACGACATGGTGTTCGAGCTGGAGCTGGAGCAGCGCTTCGGCCTGAAGCTCGGGGCCCTCACCGTCGAGGGGCGCCCGCGTGCCTTTCCGCTCGGCCTGACGCTCGCGCGCGACTTCGTGAAGCCCCGCATCGCGCTCGCCGGGGACGCCGCGCACGGCATCCACCCGATCGCCGGCCAGGGGTTGAACCTCGGCTTCAAGGACGCGGCTGCGCTGGCCGAAGTGGTGGTGGATGCCGCCCGGCTCGGCCGCGACATCGGCGCCCTCGACACGCTGGAGCTCTACCAGCGCTGGCGCCGCTTCGACACGGTGCAGATGGGCGTGACCACCGACATCCTGAACCGCCTGTTCTCCAACGACAGCGCGCTGGTGCGCGCGGTGCGCTCCTTCGGCCTGTCGCTCGTCGACCGCGCGCCCTTCGCCAAGCGGCATTTCATCGCGCAGGCGTCGGGCATCACGAGCGGCCCGTCGCCACGCCTCCTGCAGGGGCTGCCGATCTGAACCGACGCCGCACGGGGGACGGCGCGCAAAATCCTTCCCCTCGCGGCCTCCGGATTGGAACGGGCGACGGCGCAACCGCTTGCGCCTTGGCCTATTTAGAACGATGACAGCCTCGCCGCGGCGGATTTCGATCCGCCCGCGGACGGCGTGCGTGGATCGGGCAGCGGGGCGAGGAACATGGCGGGCGACGTCAAGGCGGGCGCGAAGGCGAAGGGGCCGAAGCTTCCGGTCATCATGACCGCCAACGACCTTCTCGAGGGCGAGGTCGTGTTCCTGACCAGGGACGGCTGGAGCCTCGACCCGAAGGCGGCGCTGATCGCCGACGATGCCGACACCGCCGCCTGGATGGAAGCGGAAGGACGCCGGGGCTTTGCCGAGAACCGGATCGTCGACCCCTATCTCGTCGAGGTCACGCGCGATGAAGCCGGGCGGCCGGTCGCCAACCACTTCCGCGAGGCGATCCGCCAGAAGGGCCCGACCATGCTCACGCAGTACGGCAAGCAGGCGGAATTCTAGAAGGTTTTCGGCCGAACGGGGCGGACGCGCCCCGACCAGTCGGATCGGGCGGGGGACCGGGGAGGCTCCCGCGGCAGGACACGAAGGACCAGCGGCATGTATCGTTACGACGAATTCGACGAGCGCTTCGTGCGCGAGCGCGTCGCCCAGTTCCGCCACCAGGTGGAGCGCCGGCTCGACGGCTCCTTGTCGGACGACGAGTTCAAGCCGCTGCGCCTGAAGAACGGGCTCTATCTCCAGCTCCACGCCTACATGCTGCGCGTCGCCGTGCCCTACGGCACGCTGAACTCGAAGCAGATGCGCCAGCTCGCCCTGATCGCCGAGAAGTACGACAAGGGCTACGCGCATTTCACGACGCGCCAGAACCTTCAGTACAACTGGCCGAAGCTGAAGGATGTGCCGGATATTCTCGACCTCCTGGCCGATGTCGAGATGCACTGCATCCAGACCTCCGGCAACTGCATCCGCAATGTGACGGCGGACCAGTTCGCGGGCGTCGCCGCAGACGAGGTCGAGGACCCGCGCCCGACCGCCGAGTTGATCCGGCAGTGGTCGAGCCTCCATCCGGAGTTCTCGTGGCTGCCGCGCAAGTTCAAGATCGCCGTCACCGGCGCGGAACACGACCGCGCGGCGATCAAGGTCCACGACATCGGCATCCGCGTGCTGCGCCACCCGGAAACCCGGGAGATCGGCTACGAGATCATCGTGGGCGGCGGTCTCGGGCGCACGCCGATGATCGGCAAGGTGATCCGCGACTTCCTGCCCAAAGACGAGCTTCTCGCCTATCTGGAAGCCGTGATGCGCGTCTACAACGCGGAAGGACGGCGCGACAACAAGTACAAGGCGCGCGTGAAGATCCTCGTCCACGAGATCGGCACGGACGAGTTCAAGGCGCGCGTCGAGGCCGAGTACGCTGAGCTGAACGGCCCGACGATCAACGCGCCGGAGGAGGAAGTCGAGCGGATCGCCCGCTACTTCGCGCCGCCGGCCTACGAGACGCTGCCCGCGACGTCGCAAGTGCTCGACGCCGCCCGTGCGGCCGATCCCGAGCTCGACCGCTTCGTCGAGCAAAACGGCTTCCCGCACCGCCAGCCCGGCTACATCGCGCTGACCGTGTCGCTGAAGCCGATCGGCGGCGTGCCGGGCGACATGTCGGACGCCGAGATGCGCGCCTTCGCCGACATCGCCGAGCGCTGGTCGTTCGACGAGTTCCGCGTGACGCACATCCAGAACCTCGTGCTGCCGCACGTGAAGCTCGACGACGTGCCGGCGGTCCATGCGGCGCTGAAGGCGGCGGGGCTCGCGACGGCCAATGCCGGCCTCGTGACCGACATCATCGCCTGCCCCGGCCTCGACTACTGCGCGCTGGCGACCGCCCGCTCGATCCCGATCGCGCAGGACATCTCGAACCTCTTCGCGAGCGACGAGCGCCAGAAGGATTTGGGCCCGCTCCAGATCAAGATCTCGGGCTGCATCAACGCCTGCGGCCACCACCATGTCGGCCATATCGGCATTCTCGGCCTCGAGAAGTCGGGCCGCGAGAACTACCAGATCACGGTGGGCGGCGACGCCTCGGAGAACGCGGCGCTCGGCGAGCGCGTCGGCCCCGGCATCGACGGCGACCAGGTGCCCGGAGCGATCGAGGCGCTGGTAGAGGTCTACAAGCGCGAGCGGCAGGGATCGGAGACCTTCATCGACACGGTGAAGCGCGCAGGCCTCGAGCCCTTCAAGGAGGGCTTCACCGCCTATGTCGCCCGCGAGACCGCGGGAGAGCCGGCATGAGCCTTCTTCTCGACGAGACCGGCGCCAAGGCTGAAACCTTCTCGCGCGTCGAGGACGGCGCCGACCTGTCGCTTCATGAGGGCGCGGTGATCGTGCCGCTCACCGCGATCGACCAGGCGATCGCCGACCGGCGCAACACGCCGCTCGGCCTCCATGTCGGCGGCGAGACGCCGGTCTGCGCTCTGGAAGGCTATCTTGGGACGGTCGACCTCATCTCGATCGGCTTCCCGTCCTTCTCGGACGGGCGCGGCCTGTCGCTGGCGAGGCGCCTGCGCCGCGCCGGGTTCAAGGGGACGCTGCGCGCCTCCGGCCCGCTGATCGCCGACCAGTTCCGCGAGGCGCTGGACTGCGGCTTCGACGAGATCGAACTGCCCGACGCCATAGTCGCGCGCCAGCCGGTGGAGCAGTGGATGGCGGCGAAAGACATCGTGCGCGATCACTACCAGACCGGCTACGGCGAGGAGATGAGCATCCTCCAGAAGCGTCTGGCCGCGCAGCGGGAACGGGCATGAGCGCCGCGCTCGACGCCTCGGTCGAGGCGCTGAACGCCGCGTTCCCGGCGATGAGCCCGCTGGAGCGTCTCCAGCACCTGCGCGAGACCGTGACGGGCCGCATCGTCTTCACCACCTCGCTCGGGATCGAGGACCAGATGCTGACGCACCTGATCTTCACCGAGAAGCTCAAGATCGAGGTCGTGACCCTCGACACCGGCCGTCTCTTCCCCGAGACCTACACGCTCTGGCAGGAGACGGAAGACAAGTACGGCCGCCGCATCAAGGCCAAGTACCCGGAAGGAGAGGCGCTCGAGGCGCTGATCGACGATCAGGGCATCAACGGGTTCTACTTCGCGCCGGAAATGCGCAAGGCCTGCTGCGGCGTGCGCAAGGTCGAGCCGCTGAACCGCGCGCTCCAAGGCGCCAGCGCCTGGATCGCGGGCCTGCGCCGCGACCAGTCGGCCAACCGCGAGAGCATGGAATTCGTGAGCGCCGACCACGGGCGCGGGCTGATCAAGGCGAACCCTCTCTTCGACTGGACGCGGGCCGAGATCGCGGCCTTCGCGGCGCGCCACGGTGTTCCCATCAACGCCCTGCACGGCCGCGGCTTCCTGTCGATCGGCTGCGCCCCCTGCACCCGCGCCATCCGGCCCGGCGAGGTGGAGCGCGCCGGACGCTGGTGGTGGGAGGACGAGACCCGGCGCGAATGCGGCCTGCACGTCGATGACCCTGCGGCTGTCAGCGACACGGAGGAGGCAAAGGCCGCCCTCTTCGAGCGGGCCGACATCTGACCTGAGCCGCGATCGATCGGGCAGACCGGTCGATGGATTGTCGGGCTTCGGCCCCTAGGAAAGCCCATGCCATGAAGCACATGACGCATCTGCAGCGCCTGGAAGCGGAATCGATCTTCATCATCCGGGAGGTCGCGGCGACCGCCGAGAACCCGGTGATGCTCTATTCGATCGGCAAGGACTCGGCCGTGATGCTGCATCTGGCCATGAAGGCCTTCGCGCCCGGCAAGCCGCCCTTCCCGCTCCTCCACGTCGACACGACCTGGAAGTTCCGCGAGATGATCGAGTTCCGCGACAGGATCGCACGCGACCTCGGCCTCGACCTCATCGTCCACATCAACGAGGAGGGCGTGAAGGCGGGCGTCAATCCGTTCGATTCGGGCAGCCGCGTCCACACCGACGTGATGAAGACGGAAGGGCTCAAGCAGGCGCTGGCGAAGTACAAGTTCGACGCGGCCTTCGGCGGCGCGCGGCGCGACGAGGAGAAATCACGCGCCAAGGAGCGCATCTTCTCGTTCCGCTCGGCCGAGCACCGCTGGGAGCCGAAGAACCAGCGCCCCGAGCCCTGGCGCCTCTTCAACACCCGCAAGCGGCAGGGCGAGAGCTTCCGCGTGTTCCCCCTGTCGAACTGGACGGAAGCCGACGTCTGGGACTACATCGCGCTCGAAAACATCCCCGTCGTGCCGCTGTATTTTGCCAAGAAGCGGCCGGTCGTGGTGCGTGACGGCATGATCATCATGCGCGACGACGAGCGCATGAAACTCCTGCCCGGCGAGAGCGTCGAGGAGATGACCGTCCGCTTCCGCACGCTCGGCTGCTACCCGCTGACGGGGGCCGTGCGCTCGGAGGCCTCCGACCTCCAGGGAATCATCTCCGAGATGCGCGGCTCGCGCTCGTCGGAGCGCGAGGGCCGGCTGATCGACAAGGACGGCGGCGCCTCGATGGAAGAAAAGAAGCAGGAAGGCTACTTCTGATGAGCGGTGCGCTGAAGACCCAAGACGCCGCCGCCGGCGACGAGATCCTGGCGGCCACCGCCAACGGGCGCGTGCTGGCCGAGGACGAGACCTTCGCGGGCCCCGCGCCCGACGGCGCGGTGGCCGACGCGGCCTCGGGCGAGATCGTCGACCCGCAAGCCGACATGCCGCTTCTCGCCTCGCCCGCCGAATCGCTCCTGCGCTTCATCACCTGCGGCTCGGTCGACGACGGCAAGTCGACCCTGATCGGCCGCCTCCTCTTTGATACGAACTCGGTCTTCGACGACCAGCTCGACACCCTGAAGCGCGACTCCAAGAAGTTCGGCACCACCGGCGAGGATCTCGACTTCGCGCTTCTCGTCGACGGCCTGTCGGCCGAGCGCGAGCAGGGCATCACGATCGACGTCGCCTACCGCTACTTCTCGACCGGCAAGCGCGCCTTCATCATCGCCGACACGCCGGGGCACGAGCAGTACACCCGCAACATGGCGACCGGCGCGAGCCAAGCCGAGCTTGCGGTGATCCTCGTCGACGCGCGCAAGGGCATCCTGCCCCAGACGCGGCGCCACTCGTTCATCACCTCGATGGTCGGCATCAAGTCGGTGATCGTCGCGATCAACAAGATGGACCTCGTCGACTTCGACGAGGCGACCTTCCGGGAGATCGTGAAAGGCTACGAGGCGATCCGCCCGAGTCTGGGCTTCACCAGCGTCACCTACATCCCGCTCTCGGCCAAGAACGGCGACAACCTCGCCTCGCGCTCTGAGCGCGCCCCCTGGTACGAGGGGCCGACGCTGCTGGAAGCCCTGGAGCGCGCCGAGCCCGAGACGCTCCAAGCCGGCTCGCCGCTGTTCCGCCTGCCGGTGCAGTGGGTGAACCGTCCCAACCTCGATTTCCGCGGCTTCTGCGGCACGGTCGCGGGCGGCCGCGTGCGCAAGGGCGACGCCGTCCTTTCGCTGCCGAGCCGCCAGCGCAGCCATGTGCGAGGCATCTTCGGGCCGAACGGCGAGGTCGAGGAGGCCGAGGACGGCGAGGCGATCACGCTGACCCTGACCGACGAGATCGACGCCTCGCGTGGCGACGTGATCGTGCGCGAGGGCGATGCGATCGCGCCGCAGACGCGGCTCGAGGCCGAAATCCTCTGGATGGTGGACCGGCCGCTGATCGCCGGTGCGCGCGTCATCGCCAAGCTCGCCTCGGCGCAGGCACCTGCCACCGTGCGTGCGCTGCGCGAGGCGATCGACATCCATTCCTACCAGCCGCGCGCCGCCAACGCGCTCCTGATGAACGAGATCGGCCGCGTCACCCTCGCCTTCGACAAGCCGCTGGTGGCGACGACCTATGGGGAGAGCCGCGAGCTCGGCGCCTTCATCCTCATCGACCAGCTGACCAACGAGACGGTGGCGCTCGGCATCGTGACCGCGCTGCCCGAGGCGCAGACGACGCTTCTCGGCATGCCGGCCGCCGCTCCCGCGGCCAAGGGCCAGCCGGCCGCGCCGCGCTCCGCCCTCGACCGCGCCAAGGCGGAATGGCTCGGCCCCTCGCTCGCCAGCGACGCCCGGCGCGCACGCGGCGTGACGCTGTTCCGCGGCGCGGCGGCGGTGATGATGGCGGTCATCGCCCTCCTTCTCGGCCTCGCCGTCTGGCAGGCCCTGATCCTCGGCGTCCTCGACTTCGTGCTGCGCCCGTATCTCCGGCGCCTCATGGTGCCGGCCGAGACGGAGGCGCTGCCGGTCGACCCGACCGACGTGCGCGACGGCGCGGGCATCTGAACGAGAAAAGGGCGGGATCACGAGATCCCGCCCTTTTCTACAAAAACTGCCGATGGCACGACCGCGGAACGTCAGGTCAGCTCGCCTCCAGATGAACCGACAGGCGACGATGGACGATTTTCGCAACGGTCCCCAGGTTCGGGTCGCGCGCTTCTATTTGCGATGGGTCATGCTTCCCGCCGCCGCGGGTATCGCGTCGGCCGTCATCATCCAATCGAACTTTTTCGAAGCCCAACAACGTTCCGGTCTTCTGGGTTTTTTCCTAACCGCCCTGCCGGGAACGATCCTGACGGTCATCGCGCTCAGGAAATTCCGCGATGGACAAGCCAAGTCACGTGAGGAATTTCGAAGATACCTCAACAGGAAGCGATAACTCGGTCGGAGCCTCACCGCGTCGGAGGGCAGGCCGCCTCAGTCCAGCGGCCGCGCCTCCGACGGCAGCATGATCGGGATGCCGTTGCGGATGGGATAGGCGAGGCGCGCCGCGCGCGAGACGAGTTCGCCCCGCTCCGCGTCGTAGCTCAGCTGCGCCTTGGTGAGCGGGCAGACCAGAAGCTCCAGAAGCTTCGGGTCCGGCCGGTTGCGTTCGGCCTCGTCCGGCATGCGGCGTCCTTTCCCGTATAAGTGCAGCCGTCGGCTATTGCAGGATCTGCCCGCCGCCGTCGCCCGAATTCTCGCGTGCCAACGAGATTTCGGTGATCGCCACCAGCGTCTCGGCGCGCGTCTTGAGGTCGGGCGCCTCGAGCAGCGCCTGCTTCTCGGCCGCGCCATAGGGCGACATCATCGAGAGCGCGTTGACCAGCGTCTCGTTGGAGGCTTTCGACACCGAGTCCCAGTCGGCCTGCAGCTGGTTCGCCTCGAGATACATCCGGAAGGCCTTCAGGAGACCCTCGCGATCCACCTCGTCGGCGCCCTCGCCAGGATCGAGATCGGCCGAGAACGGCGCGATGCGGCAGAGGCGGAACGGCTCGCGGCCGGCCATCTCCTCCAGAACGCGGAACCGCGCGATGCCCTGCAGGCTGATGACGTAGCGACCGTCGCCGCTTTCGGAGAACGAGGTGAGGCGGCCGAGACAGCCGACGGCGCACAGCTCCGGCTCGCCGTCGGAGCGCAACGCCCCGTCGAGGCGCGGCTGGATCATCCCGATCACCCGGTCGCCCGCGATCGCATGGTCGAGCATGGCGAGGTAGCGCGGCTCGAAGATGTTGAGCGGCATCTGCCCGCCCGGCAGAAGCAGGGCGCCCGTCAGCGGAAACACGGGCACGATCTCGGGCAGATCCTGCTCGGTGCGATAATTGACGTTTCCGACCTGAACCACGGCTGGCATCCTTCTTCGCGTCCTCGCCCAAGTGGCGCAGCGCCGGGCTGCGCCAAGTGCGGCGGTTGGTCAGCGGAACAGGAGCGAGGACAGCTTGCGCCGACCGTCCTTGGTCGCCGGGTCCGTCGGCCCCCAGGCCTCGAAGAATTCGAGGAGCTTGCGGCGCGCCCCGTCGTCCTCGAACGTCCGGTCCCGCTTCACGATCTCGAGAAGCTGGTCGGCCGCGCCCGCCCGGTCGCCCTTGGCCTGCGCGATGAGGGCGAGGTCGTAGCGCGCCTGATGGTCGTCCGGGTTCGCGGCCAGACGGCTTTCGAGCGCCGCCGCGTCGCCGAGCCCCGCGATTTCCTCCTGAAGCTTCAGCCGCGCACGCACGGTCGCGAAGGCCGGATCGTCGAGAACCGACGGCGGCATCGCGTCGGCGAGCGACTGCGCGCGCGCCGTGTCGCCGGCCGCGAGATAGCATTCGGCAAGCCCGGCGGCGGCC
Source organism: Aureimonas sp. Leaf324 (assembly GCF_001423245.1). Taxonomy (GTDB): domain Bacteria; phylum Pseudomonadota; class Alphaproteobacteria; order Rhizobiales; family Rhizobiaceae; genus Aureimonas. The sequence goes on along the minus strand of NZ_LMOH01000027.1, from coordinate 43,620 downwards.
TTGGCGTTCTCCGGGTCGTGCTGGAGCACGGCGCCGAAGAGCTGCGAGGCCTGCGCCGCATTGCCGGCGGCGAGGAACCCGGCCGCCTGCTCCAGCGCCTCTGCGAGCGGATCGCTGCCCGGCGCCGCCCGGCCGGCCGTCAGGCGGTCGATGAAGGCCTTCACCTCGCTCTCGGGCAGCGCGCCCATGAAGCCGTCCACCGGCTGGCCGTCGACGAAGGCGAAGACCGCGGGGATCGACTGGACGCCGAGCTGCCCGGCGATCGAGGGGTGCTCGTCGATGTTCATCTTCACGAGCTTGACGCGGCCGCCCGCCGCCTGCACCGCGCGCTCCAGAACCGGCGTCAGCTGCTTGCACGGCCCGCACCAGGGCGCCCAGAAGTCGACGAGGACCGGCTGGTTGCGCGATTCGCGCACCACGTCGGCCGAGAACGCGGCGGTGGTCGTGTCCTTCACGAGCTCGCCGACCGGCGCCGCGTTCCGCCCGCTGTCGCCAAGGCCTGCGGCGGTGGTCTGGGCGCCATATCCGCCGAGCTGCGAGGCGTAGGGGTTGTTGCTCATCGAGACCGTCCGCGTGGCTTGCGGTCCGCCACCGGCCGGGCGTTCGCGCGCCGCCGGCTGGGACCCACTTTGAAAACGTCGTTCCCGGACGATCCCTGAGGCCGTCCGGTCCCGTTCGGGATGACAGGTCGCAATATCGTGCGCAAGCGCCGCCCCATCAAGGCGCGCGCGGCAACGCGCATCGCGGGTCCGGCGGGGCTTTCGGCCCCACGCGGCAGGCGCCCGGCCGGGCCGTCTCGCAGGCCGTCGCATCCTCGTCATTTTCCCTGTTGCAATCCTCCGCCGGTTGGGCCATAAGCCGCTCACCGCAGACGCCGAGGCGACAGTCCAACGGCGGAAGCGAGGAGCGGGCGGGCGTAGCTCAGGGGTAGAGCACAACCTTGCCAAGGTTGGGGTCGTGGGTTCGAATCCCATCGCCCGCTCCATTTATCTTCCATCACAGTCCGAGTTACGATCGCAGACAGGCGAATGGTCTATTGGCGGTTTGTCGAGGCTGCACGCGTCAGGGCGCGGCGGTCGGCTCGTGCAGCGTCAAGCTCCACAGGAGAAGCGGCGGAAGGGGCGTCCAGAGGCCTGTGCGCACGCCGGCGGCGCGCAAGGCGGCGGCGGTCCAGGTGTTGCAGCCGAGAAGAAGGTTGAACGGCCCCCGCGCCTCGTAGAAATGGTCGAACGCGCCGTAGGCGGCATCTGGGATCGGCTGCGGCGTGCCGTCCGGGCCGGGTTCGAAGCTGTCGGCGACGGCCTCGAGGAGCGCGGCGAAGGCGGCGTCCCCGAGGTCGAGACGGACAAGACCGGGCCGGTCGCCCTCGACACGGCCGCCGAGCGCGACGTGCAGGACGGATCGGTCGATCGTTGCCGAGCGCCAGACGGCATTGGCGGTCAGGTCGCCCCAGGTCGGCGTCTGCGTGTAGAAGGCGCGGCCGCCCCATCCGACGGCGATGGTGCCGAGCGCGGGATGGCCGAGGTCGAGCCCGTCGCGCGCGAGGAAGGCGAAGCGCTCCAACACCTCCGGCGTCGCCGGCAGGAGGATGTCGGTGTGGATCGGGTTGGCCGCGAGATAGATCGCATGACGCCCCGCGGACCCGCCGGGCGGAGGGAACGACACCGCGGCCGGCCGGGGCACGACGAGCCCCAGCACCATCAGCCCAAGGACCACGGTGACGAAGGCGGTCAGCGCGGCGAAGGCGCTCCGCAGCGCGGCCACGCCCGCTCCCAAGATTTACTGCTCGCCGAGCTTCATCGACGGATCGTAGTCCTTGCCCTCGACGACCTTGGTTATCGGCTGCGCGCATTTCATCACGCCCTCCTTGGCGTCGAAGGCATAGGCCGGGCTGCCCGCCAGTTCCCAGCCCTTGGACAGGGCGAGGCTGACGCGGTGGCAGAAGGCCGAATCGTCGGGACCGGTCAGGAGACGGTAGAGTTTCATCGGGTCGGGCCTTTTCGGGTTCGGATGGCGGCGACGCGGGCGAGCAGCGCCTCCGCCTGCAGGAGATGAAGACGCTCCACCATCCGGCCATCGAGGCGGATGACGCCGCGCCCGCGATGGGCCGGCTCGGCGAAGGCCGCGACGATCGCCTCGGCCGCCGCGATCTCGTCCGGCGTCGGCCCGAAGGCCGCGTCCGCCGGGCCGATCTGCGACGGGTGGATCAGCGTCTTGCCGCAGAAGCCGAGGCGTCGGCCGGCCGAGCATTCGGCCGAAAAGCCGTCGAGGTCGGCGAAATCGTTGTAGACCCCGTCGAGGACCGGCACCCTGTGCGCATGGCCGGCGACGAGGATCGGACCGATCCAGGGCATCAGCTCGGGCCGCCCCGGCGAAAGGAGAAGCCCGGCCGCCGAGACGAGGTCGTTCGGCCCGACCACCAGCGCGCCGAGCGGACGCGACAGCGCGGCGCCCGCGATCGCGCCGGCCTTCAGAACACCCATCGGTGTCTCGACCATCGCCCAAAGGGCGAGCGTCGGCGGCGCGTCGCAATGCTGGAGCGCGATGTCCGCCTGTTCCAGCGCCTCGGGGCCTTCGACCTTGGGCAGGAGGATCGCGTCCGCCCGCACCGCGCAGGCCATCAGGAGGTCCTCCGTGCCGGCCGGCGTGTCGAGCGGGTTGATCCGGACGACGCGGAGGGGACCGCCGGCGGTCTGACGGCCTCGGCTCGCCAGATGGCCCCGCAGACGCTCGCGCGCCTCGCCCTTCTCGCCCTCGGCGGCCGAATCCTCAAGGTCGAAGATCAGCGCGTCGACGGCGAGCGAGGCCGACTTCTCGAGCGCGCGCGCATGGGCGGCCGGCACGAAGAGGGCGGAGCGCAGGAGCGCGGCGGGGGCGCGGGTCATCGACCCTCCCTGCCCGATCGCACGCGCGCGTTCAAGCGGGCGCGACGAGGCTTTTGCCTCGGCGTCGAAGGGTGTATCGAGGCCCGACCGCCAGCCTGACGAGGAAAGGACGCGTTTCCCATGCAGAAGTTCGACCATCTGACGGGCGTCGCCGCGCCGCTTCCGATCCTCAATGTCGACACCGACATGATCATCCCAAAGGACTATCTGAAGACGATCAAGCGCACCGGGCTCGGCGTCGGCCTCTTCGCCAACATCCGCTACAAGGAGGACGGCTCGGAGGACGAGACCTTCGTTCTCAACAAGCCGGCCTACCGCCAGGCCGAGATTCTGGTGGCCGGCGACAATTTCGGCTGCGGGTCGAGCCGCGAGCACGCCCCGTGGGCGCTCCTCGACTTTGGCATCCGCTGCGTGATCTCCACGTCGTTCGCCGACATCTTCTACAACAACTGCTTCAAGAACGGCATCCTGCCGATCCGCGTCTCCCAAGACGAGCTCGACGCCCTGATGGGCGACGCCGGCAAGGGCGCGAACGCGAAGCTAACGGTGGACCTCGAAGCCCAGGAAATCCGCCGCCCGGACGGCGGGGTCGTCCGCTTCGACATCGATCCGTTCCGCAAGCACTGCCTCCTCAACGGGCTCGACGACATCGGCCTGACGCTGGAGCAGGAGGGCGGCATCACCTCGTTCGAGACGAAGCTCGCCGAAACGCGCCCCTGGGCCTGACGCACCTTCGAGCCCGCTCCCTGCCCGATCGAAAGGACCCTTCATGACGACGCACAAGCTCCTCCTCCTGCCCGGCGACGGCATCGGACCCGAAGCCATGGCCGAGGTCGGCAAGATCGTCGCCGTCCTGAACGGGGCCGGCGGCGACCGCTTCGAGACGGAGGAGGCGCTCGTCGGGGGCGCGGCGATCGACGCGCACGGCGTGCCGATCACGGATGCCGACATGGACCGTGCGCTCGCGGCGGACGCCGTGCTCTTCGGCGCCGTCGGCGGCCCGAAATGGGACGGCGTTCCTTACGAGATCCGCCCCGAGGCGGGCCTCCTGCGGCTTCGCAAGGACATGGCGCTGTTTGCCAACCTGCGGCCCGCCATCTGCTATCCCGCGCTCGCCGAAGCCTCGTCCCTGAAGCGCGAGCTCGTCGACGGGCTCGACATCCTGATCCTGCGCGAGCTCACCGGCGGCGTCTATTTCGGAAGCCCGAAGGAGATCATCGACCTCGGGGAGGGCCAGAAGCGCGGCATCGATACGCAGGTCTACGAGACCTACGAGATCGAGCGCATCGCCAGAGCCGCGTTCGAGGCCGCCCGCACGCGGCATGGCAAGGTCACCTCCATGGAGAAGCGCAACGTCATGAAGACGGGCGTCCTGTGGAACGGGGTGGTGAGCCGCATCGGGCGCGACGAGTATCCGGACGTGCGCCTCGAACACATGCTGGCGGATGCCGGCGGCATGCAGCTCGTGCGTGCGCCCAAGCAGTTCGACGTCATCGTCACCGACAATCTCTTCGGCGATATGCTCTCCGACATCGCGGCGATGCTCACCGGCTCGCTCGGCATGCTGCCCTCGGCCTCGCTGGGTGCGCCCGACGCCGCCACGGGCAAACGCCGCGCGCTCTACGAGCCGGTGCACGGCTCGGCGCCGGACATCGCCGGACAGGGCATCGCCAACCCGATCGCGATGATCGCCTCCTTCGCGATGATGCTGCGCTACTCCTTTGCGCTGACGCGCGAGGCCGACGCGCTGGAAGCTTCGATCGCGGCGGTTCTGGAATCGGGCACGCGCACCGGCGACATCATGGCGCCCGGCTGCCGGCAGGTCGGCACCGCCGAGATGGGCGATGCGGTCGCCGCCGAGTTCAAGCGCCGCCTCGCGGCCTGATCCTTTCGATCATCCGAAAAAGAAAGGGCCCCGGCATCGCTGCCGGGGCCCTTTTTCATGTGGGTCGTCCGCGTCAGTCGGCGAGGTCGACGCCCTTCTTCTCGCGCACGAAGAGGAGGCCGATCGCGACGGTGAGCAGTGCGAAGATCACCGGGTACCAGAGCCCCGCGAAGATATCGCCGGTCGAGGCGACGATCGCGAACGAGGTGGCCGGCAGGAGGCCGCCGAACCAGCCGTTGCCGATGTGGTAGGGCAAGGACATGGCGGTGTAGCGGATGCGCGTCGGGAAGAACTCGACGAGCGCGGCGGCGATCGGGCCGTAGACGATGGTCACGTAGATCACCATCACCGTGAGGATCGCGATCACCTTCAGGGCTTGGCCGTTGCCGAGCGCCGAGAAGAAGCCGTCGATCTTCACCTTGGCCGGGTCCGTGGCAGCGGGGTAGCCGGCCGCGACCATCGCGGGCGCGAGCGCCTCGGTGAAGGCCTTGGCGTCGGTGAAGGCGATCGGCGTGCCGCCGTTGACGACGAGCTGCGCCGGGGTGCCGGCGGGCGCATCGACCTGCGTGTAGCGGAAGGCCTGCTGCGACATGGTGCGGCGCATGACGTCGCAAGGCGTCGTGAACGTGCGAATGCCGACCGGGTCGAACAGCGAGCCGCAGGTGGCGGGATCGGCGACGACTTCGGCGCGCACGTTTGCGATGGCGCTGGAGTAGGTCGGGTTCGCGGCCTGCGTCAGCGCGCTGAACAGCGGGAAGTAGGTGGCCGCCGCCAGAAGGCAGCCCGCCAGGATCACCGGCTTGCGGCCGATCCGGTCCGACAGCGCGCCGAAGATCAGGAAGCCGGGCGTGGCGATGATCAGCGCCCAGGCGATCAGGACGTTGGCGGTCAGAAGGTCGATCTTCAACACCGTCTGCAGGAAGAACAGCGCGTAGAACTGGCCGGTGTACCAGACCACCGCCTGGCCGATCACGAGGCCGAACAGCGCGATCAGCACGATCTTGCCGTTCTTCCAGTTGCCGAAGGCCTCCGACAGCGGCGCCTTGGACTGGGTGCCCTCCTCCTTCATCTTCTGGAAGATCGGCGATTCATGCATCTGCAGGCGGATGTAGATCGAGATCAGGAGAAGAATGATCGACAGGAGGAAGGGAATGCGCCAGCCGCCCTCGAGCCCGAAGAACAGGGGCTGCGAGGTCTGGAACGCGTCCTCGCCCATGTTGAGGCGCAGCGTCACGATCACGGCGAGCGACAGGAGAAGGCCCATCGTGGCCGTGGTCTGGATCCAGGCGGTGTAGAAGCCGCGCCGGTTGCGCGGCGAATGCTCGGCGACATAGACCACCGCGCCGCCGTATTCGCCGCCGAGCGCGAGACCTTGCGCCATGCGCAGCGCGACGAGGATGATGGGCGCCGCGACGCCGATCTGGTCGTAGCTCGGCAGAAGGCCGACCGCGAAGGTCGACAGGCCCATGATCAGGATGGTGAGGAGGAACGTGTACTTGCGGCCGACGAGATCGCCGAGCCGGCCGAACACGAGCGCGCCGAACGGGCGGACCAGGAAGCCGGCGGCGAACGTCAGCAGCGCGAAGATCGCCTGCGTCGCCGGCGGGAACTGCGAGAAGAACTGCTTGCCGATGATCGCGGCGAGCGTTCCGTAGAGATAGAAGTCGTACCACTCGAAGACTGTGCCGAGCGAGGAGGCGATGATCACCTTCCGCTCCCGCTTCGTCATGGGTTTGCGTTCGGACGCCGCGTCGGCGTTCGTCGGGTAACTCGTCACGCCCTTGCCCTCCCAGGCCGCGTTGGTGCGGCGACGCCTCTTGGGGCGCCTTAGGGGAAACGTTACCGAATTCTGACGGAAAGGGAAGTTGCAAACGTCCTTTCGCCACAATCACAGGAATGTCATCCCGGTCGCGCGCGATGGAACCGATGCCGGGGACCCGCATTCATCTCCCAACTCAACTGATCGGGAGCATCCCCATGATCCGCAGCATCCTTAAGGCCCTCTTCGTCGGCTGGGTCACCAAGAAGGTCACGCAGCGCGCCGCCCGCGATACCGTGCGCCCCCGTCCGATGGGCGGCGCCTATCCGGACCGTCGCATCTGACGCCAGGCGTCCGCTTTGACGGATCGCGGCCGGCACCTTCGGGGGCCGGCCGTTTTTGTTGGCCGCCTCCCTCCCGGACGCCGCATCCCGGCGATTGACTTCACCGCGCCGAGAGCGCATGAGCCTTGCCCATGTCCGCGCTCACCCTGACCAAAACCACGATCATTATCTGACCGCTCGTCCCGCTTGCCCCCGGGACGGGGCGACAGGAGCGTGACTTCAGGTTCTCGGGGCGAAGAACTGGCGGGTTTCAAGATGGGCTACAAGGTGGCTGTGGTCGGCGCGACGGGCAATGTCGGCCGCGAGATGCTCAATATCCTCGACGAGCGCGGCTTTCCGGCCGACGAAGTGGTGGCGCTGGCCTCGCGCCGCAGCCAGGGCACCGAGGTGTCCTACGGCGACAAGACCCTCAAGGTGAAGGCACTCGAGAACTACGACTGGGCGGGCACCGACATCTGCCTGATGTCGGCCGGCGGCTCCGTCGCCAAGGAGTGGGCGCCGCGCATCGCGCAGGCCGGCTGCGTCGTGATCGATAACTCCTCCGCCTTCCGCTACGACGCCGACGTGCCGCTGATCGTGCCGGAGGTGAACGCCGACGCCGTCACCGGCTTCACCAAGCGCAACATCATCGCCAATCCGAACTGCTCGACCGCCCAGCTCGTCGTGGCGCTGAAGCCGCTGCACGACAAGGCGACGATCAAGCGCGTCGTCGTCTCGACCTATCAGTCGGTCTCGGGCGCCGGCAAGGAAGGCATGGACGAGCTCTTCGAGCAGAGCCGCGCCGTCTTCGTCGCCGACCCGGTGACCGCCAGGAAGTTCACCAAGCGCATCGCCTTCAACGTCATTCCCCATATCGACGTTTTCATGGAAGACGGCTCGACCAAGGAAGAGTGGAAGGTGATGGTCGAGACCAAGAAGATGCTCGACCCGAAGATCAAGGTCACCTGCACCGCCGTGCGCGTGCCGGTCTTCATCGGGCATTCCGAGGCGGTCAATATCGAGTTCGAGAACCCGATCACCGCCGATGAGGCGCGTGAGATCCTGCGCGAGGCGCCCGGCTGCCTCGTGATCGACAAGCAGGAGGACGGCGGCTACGTCACGCCGATCGACACCGCCGGCGAGGACGCGACCTATATCAGCCGCATCCGCGAAGACCAGACGCTGGAGAACGGCCTCAACTTGTGGGTCGTCGCCGACAACCTGCGCAAGGGCGCCGCGCTCAACGCGATCCAGATCGCCGAGCTCCTCGTGAACCGCAAGTTGATCGGCCAGCGAAAGGCCGCCTGACGCCGCTTCCGCCCGAACGGATCGAGGCCGGTCTCCCATAGAGGAGGCCGGCCTTTTTCGTGGGGCGGCTCGCCCGATCGGCAGTCGGCCACGATTTGCGCACCGAACGGCCCGCACCGTCCGGGCGTTCGTCCTGTGATCCAACGGGAAACGCAACATGACCGGTCATCGGCGCACGCTTTGGGGAATGGTGGTGGTGCTGACGGGCGCGAGCTCGGGCATCGGCCGGGCGACGGCGCTGGAGGCCGCCCGTCGCGGCGCGCGCCTCGCTCTCGTGGCACGCGGGCAGGAGGAACTCGCCGCCGTGCGCGCCGAGGTCGAAGCGCTGGGGGCCGAGGCGATCGACCTGCCGGTGGATGTCTCCTCCGACGAGGCCGTGCGCAGCGCGGCCGAAGCGGTGGTCGCGCGGTTCGGACGCTTCGATGCCTGGATCAACAATGCGGGCGTCGCCGCCTACGCGACGCTCACCGACCTGCCGCTCGCCGATCACCGGCGCCTCTTCGAGACCAACTACTGGGGCACGGTCCACGGCTCGCTCGCAGCCGTCGCCCATTTCCGCTCGCGGCCGGGCCGCGGCCGCCTCGTCAATGTCGGCTCGGTCAACGGCGACGTGCCGGTGCCGCTGCTCAGCGCCTACTCCGCCTCGAAGCACGCCGTCAAAGGGTTCACCGACGCGCTGCGCATGGAGCTTCTGGCCGCCGGCGACCGGATCGACGTCGTGCAGATCAAGCCGTCGGGCATCGCCAGCGCCCTGCCCCACCACGCGCGCAACCACCTCACCGCCGAGCCGCGCGTCATGCCGCCGCTCTACGCGCCCGAACTCGTGGCCACATCCATCTGCGACGCGCTGGCGCGGCCCGTGCGCGAGATCACGATCGGCCTTCCCGGCGGTCTCCTGCGCCTCGGCATGGCGGTGGCTCCCGGCCTCACCGACCGCGTCATCGCCGCCGTCGTACCGCCCCTCACCCACTCGCGCCATCCCCTGACGCCGACCGACAATCTCGACCGGCCGACCGAGGGCGGCCGTATCCATTCCCCCTATACAAGCGGCATCCCGGTCAGCCCCTACACCGCGCTCCAGCCGCACGGCACGGTGCTCAAGATCGCCGGCCTGTCGCTCGGAGCGCTTTGGCTTCTCGCCCGGCGGCGGCGGCGATGACACGGCCGGGGCATTTATTTTCAGGCCGGAGGCGAAAGCGGGTCGTCAGCCCCAATCCAGCCCAGACTGTTTTCTAGCCCTTTCCTCACGACCATCGAGGGCCTCCCACCGCACGAGGAGCCCCGAACCATCGGAAGGCTGGAACTCGTCATGAAGAAGCTCATCCTCGCCGCCGTCGCGTCGGCCAGCCTTTTGGCCGGCTGCACCACCGACCCCTATACCGGCGAGCAGAAGATCTCGAACACCGCGGGCGGCCTCGGCATCGGCGCCGGCGCGGGCGCGCTCGGCGGCTATCTCGTCGGCCGCGCGACGGGCGCCGACCCCGGCCGCGCCGCGCTGATCGGGGCCGGCATCGGCGCCATCGGCGGCGGCGGCATCGGCGCCTACATGGACCGCCAGGAGGCCGACCTGCGCGCCCAGCTGCAGGGCACCGGCGTCTCCGTCACCCGCCAGGGCGACCGGATCATCCTCAACATGCCCTCCAACATCACCTTCGACACCAACGAGGACCAGGTCCGCTCGGAATTCTACCCGACGCTCCAGTCCGTCGCGATCGTCCTCAACAAGTACGACCGCTCGATCGTCGACGTCGCCGGCAACACCGACAATGTCGGCGGCGAAGGCTACAACTTCGCCCTGTCGCAGCGCCGCGCCTCCTCGGTCTCGCAGTTCCTCGCGAGCCAGGGCGTCAACCCGCGCCGCCTCAACACGCAGGGCTACGGCATGAGCCGCCCGATCGCCTCCAACGCCACGGAAGCCGGCCGCGCCCAGAACCGCCGCGTTGAGATCTCGATTTCGCCGCTCGAAGCCGGCTGATCGAACGGGGCGTTAGTGGGAGACGCAGGGGTTTCACCCCTGCCCCCACCAGGGGAATGATTCCCCTGGACCCCCATCTCTCGTGACATGGAAAAGGGGGCCGATGGCCCCCTTTTCCATGTCAAAAAGAAAGAAGGGTCCGGGAATTCTTTCCCGGATGGGGTTCGGGGCGATAGCCCCGCCGTTACCCCCGCGATGCCCGCCCGTCCATCCGCCAGCTGACGGCCGCGACGCCGAGCGCCGACAAGGCCAGCGCGGCGGAGGCGAGCGGCAGGGCGTCGTAGCCGAGTCCGGCGGAGATCATCATCGCGCCGAGCCAGGCGCCGAAGGCGTTGCCGAGGTTGAAGGCGCTCTGGTTGATGGTGGAGGCGAGATTGCGCGCCCCTTGCGATGTCGCGACGATGCGCATCTGGATCGGCGAGGTGAGGCCGAAGACCACCATGCCCCAGAGGAGCATCAGGGCGACCATGACGACGGGGCTCGACGCGAAGACGTGGATGCCGACGAGGATCGCGGCCATGGCGGCGAAGAGCCCCATGATCGAGGGCATGAGCTTCCAGTCGGCGAGTTTGGCGCCCGCGAGGTTGCCGATGGTCATGCCGGTGCCGAGCACGAAGAGGAGGTAGGGAACGCTGGTCTCGGCAAGCCCCGTCACGCCGACGAGCAGCGGCGCGATATAGGTGTAGAGCACGAAGAGCGCCGAGGAGGCGAGGACGCTCAAGGACATGGCGAGCAGCACGGGCGGGCGCACGAGGGCGCGCAGTTCCTCCGCGAAGCGCACGCCGGGGCGCGGCCGGCTGACCGGCACGAACAGGAAGATCATCGCGGCGGTCGCGGCCGCAAGCGCGCTGACGACGAAGAAGGCGGAGCGCCAGCCGAAGGCCTGGCCGATGACGGTACCGAGCGGCACGCCGAAGACGTTGGCGAGCGTCATGCCGACGAAGAGCATGGAGATCGCCTGCGCCTCCTTGCCGGGCCGGGCGATCTCGGCGGCGAGCACTGCGCCGATGCCGAAGAAGGCGCCGTGGGCGAGCGCGGTGAAGAGGCGCGCGGCCATCAAGAGCGTGTAGGTCGGCGCCAGCGCGCAGGCGAGGTTGCCGGCGAAGAACACCAGCGCCAGCAGGAACAGCGTGCGCCGGCGCTCCCAGCGCGAGGTGAGGACGGCCAAGAGCGGCGCGCCGAACACGACGCCGAGCGCATAGCCGGTGACGAGGAGGCCGGCCTGCGGGATCGAGACGCCGAGATCCGTCGCCATCGTGGGCAGGAGCCCCATGATCCCGAACTCGCCCGCGCCGATCACGAAGGAGCCGAGCGACAGCGAGGCGAGCGCGAGGCCGACACGCGGCGCGGCACCGGCGCGGTCATGCGCCTGCGTCAGGTCGGCCGGGCGGACGGCGGGGGCGGACGGGTGGGTCATGGATCAATCACTCATGCGAATCAGCCGCAGGCTGACCACGAATCGGTATCGTGCACCATGTCCCGAATTGCATGTCAGGCATGCGAAGACGGGCCCGGCTCCGCGGCCACGTCGTCGAAGGTCTTGATATCGGCGATATTGGACAACTACGGGACGATCATCCAACAGCGATGTTATTTCGGGCCGCGGCGACTGGACCAATATACGCGACTACGTTATTTGTTCGCAAAACTTCGAGAGGATCAAAATGGACAGCAGTAAGGACGTCTCGCGTCGGGCTTTGACGGCTCAGATCGTCAAGGCCTATGTCAGCAAGAACCATGTGACGCGTGACGACCTGGCGCCCCTGATCGGCATCGTCTACGCCTCGCTCGATTTCGATGCTGCCAAGGAGCCGGAAGCGGCACCGGCCGCACCGCTGGTGCCGGCGGTTCCGGTCAAGAAGTCGGTGACGCCGGACTATCTGATCTGCCTCGAGGACGGCAAGCAGTTCAAGTCGCTGAAGCGCCACCTGAAGACGCATTACGACCTGACCCCCGAGGCCTACCGCCAGAAGTGGGGCCTCGCGCCGGACTATCCGATGGTCGCAGCCAACTACGCCGCCAAGCGATCCGAGCTGGCCAAGAGCATCGGCCTCGGCCGCAAGGCCGCGCCCGAGATGGAGCCCGAGGTCGAGGAGGCGCCGGCCCCCGTCGAGGTGGAGGCCGAGAAGCCCGCCAAGCGCCGCCGCACCACCAAGAAGGCGGCCACCGCCGAATAAGTCTGATGCCTGCGGGCCGGCGCCGAGCCGGCCCGCGACTCGACCGACCGACCGATGCCCGTCGCATCGCCGCCCGGGACCGTCCGGGCGGGGGTCACCATCGGGTGATGCGACATCGCGCCCGCCTCGCGTGTGGGAACGATTGCCCCTCCCGCCGATTGCGCCACGACGCACACGGCCGGAGACGACCCCCAGATGAAGCCGCTTTCCACCGCGTTCGCCATCTTGCTCGTCGCAGCCGGAGGGCTCGCAGCGACCGCCTATGGTTTCGGCTGGCCGGAGCCTGTGGCCGCGCTCCTGCCCGGCGCGACCGCGGAGGCCGAGGCGGAGGAGCGCGAGGAGCCGCCGACGCCGGTGGTGCTGGCGAAGGCGGGGCTCGCCGACATCGCCCTGACGCTCGAAGCCGTCGGCGACACGGTGGCGCGCGAAAGTGTGACCGTCTCGGCGCGCGTGTCGGGCCGCGTGCAGGAGATCGCCTTCACCGACGGGCAGGACGTGGCCGAGGGCGACATCCTCGTGCGCCTCGATCCGGCCGACGCCGAGGATCAGGTGCGCGTCGCGGAAGCGGCGGCCGACGAGGCGCGTCAGGCCTTCGGGCGCGCCGCGCAGCTGGCGCAGGACGGCACGGGGCCGCGCGCCGTCGCCAACGATCTGCAGCGGCAGGCGGAGGCCGCGCAAGCCCAGGTCGCCTCGGCGCGCGAGCGGCTCGACGACTACAACATCCGCGCCCCCTTCGCCGGGCGCCTCGGCCTTCGCAACATCAGCCTCGGCGCCCTGATCCAGCCGGGCGCCGAGGTGGCGCTGCTCGATGCCGTCGATCCGATCGAGATTCGCTTCACCGTGCCCGAGCGCTATCTCGGCGAGATCCGCATGGGCGCGCCGGTCGAGGCGACGTCGGTCGCCTTCCCCGACGAGCGGTTCCGCGGCGAGATCAAGGCGATCGCGAGCCGCGTCGATCCGGCGCTGCGCACCGTGATGATCGAGGCGAGCGTGCCGAACGGCGACGAGAAGCTCTTGCCGGGTATGCTGATGAACGTGACCGTGGAGACCGGCCAGCGCGAGGACGCCGTCGTGGTGCCTCCGCTCGCGGTTCAGGTCGAGGGCGCGAACCATTTCGTCTTTGCCGCGAACGACGGCAAGGCCGAGCGCGTCGAGGTGCAGATCGGCCAGCGGGATGCCGACCAGGTCGAGCTCGTCGAAGGGCTGGAGGCCGGGCGGCAGGTCGTGGTCGAGGGTTTCCAGGACCTTACCTCCGGCCAGGCGATCGAGCCGAAGGACGCGGGCGAGGGCGATACGCCGCCCGCGCGCGACGGCCCGGAGACGGGCCCCGGCGAAGCCCAGGCCGTCACCCCGGCCGCACGGGGCTGATCGTCCATGCGCCTCCTCGACAGCGTCATCACCCGGCCGATCCTGGCCGCCTCGTTCAACCTCCTCCTGATCGCCGTCGGCATCGGCGCGATCCTCTCCCTGCCGATCCGAGAGTTCCCCGACGTCGACCCGCCGTCCGTCACGGTGAACACGATCTACCGGGGCGCACAGGCCGAGGTGGTGGAGCGCGAGGTGACGCGCATCATCGAGGAGAACCTGTCGGGCATCGCCGGCATCCGGCAGATCCGCTCGACGACGCGCGACGAGAACTCCGACATCGACCTCGAATTCGTGGCGGGCACCGACATCGACGCCGCGGCCGCCGACGTGCGCGATAAGGTCTCGGCAGTGCGCAACGACCTGCCGGACCTCGTCGAGGAACCGGTGATCGAGAAGGCCTCGGCCGACGACCAGCCGATGATGTACCTGACGGTGCGCTCGGACGAGCTCGACACCGCCGCCCTCACCGACATCGTCGACCGGACGGTGGTGGACGCGATCGGTGCCGTGTCCGGCGTGTCCCAGGTCCAGATCGGCGGCGAGAAGCGCTATGCCATGCGCATCTGGCTCGACCGGCGCGCCATGGCCGCGCGCGGTGTGACCGCCTCCGACGTCTCGGCGCGGCTCGAGGCCGAGAATGTCGAGCTGCCGGCGGGCGAACTCGAGACCGCGACGCAGGCGATCACCCTGCGCGCCGACACGCGCTTCTCCTCGGCCGACGAGTTCCGCGAGTTGTCGCTCGTCGACCGGCAGGGCAACCGGGTGCGGCTCGGCGACATCGCCACCGTCGAGGTCGGCGTCGAGGACCGCAACTCCGGCTTTCGCGTCGACGGACAGGACGCGATCTCGCTCGGCGTCGTGCGCCAGTCCAACGCCAACACGCTGGAAATCGCGCAAGGCGTGATCGAGGAACTCGATTCGGTGCGCGACCAGATTCCGGATTCGGTCGAGATCGCGGTCGGCTACAACGAGGCCGTCTTCATCCGCGAGAACCTGAAGAACGTCGCCTCGACGCTGATCCAGACGATCGCGGTGATCGTGGTCGTGATCTTCGTCTTTCTCGGCTCGGTGCGCTCCACCATCATTCCCGCCGCGACGATCCCCGCTTCGATCATCCCGGCCGCGATCGTCGCCGTGGCGATGGGCTTCTCGCTCAACACCCTGACGATCCTGGCCGTCATCCTCGCGATCAGCCTGTGCACCGACGACGCCGTCGTCATCATGGAGAACATCCGCCGCCGCCAGCAGCAGGGCGAGCCGCTGCTCCTGGCCGCCGCGCGCGCGACGCGGCAGGTGGGCTTTGCCGTCTTTGCGAGCGCGCTGGTGCTGATCGCGGTGATCCTGCCGCTCGCCTTCCTCGGCGGCAATGTCGGCCTCCTGTTCCGCGAGTTCGCGGTGGTCCTCGCCGCGATCGTCGGGTTCTCGACCACCGCGGCGCTGACGCTGGCGCCGATGCTGTCGTCGAAGCTCTTCACCACGCGCACCGAGCCGACGCGCATGGAGCGCTTCGTTGGGGACCGGCTCGACCGGCTCGGCAACGCCTACAAGCGCGTGCTCGGCACCGCGGTCCGCCATGTCTGGCTGACGCTTCTCGCCGGCCTTGCCTTTGCCGGCATCGGCGCCTTCGCCTTCACCGTGGTGCCGAGCGAGCTGGCGCCCGACGAGGACCGCGGCGCGATCATCGTGCGCGCGGAAGGGCCGGAGGGCGCTTCGCCCGCCTATATGTCGGAAAAAATGCGCAGCCTCGAGACCGTGGTGCGCGAGACCAACGGCGAGGACGGGCCGATGCGCGCGATCCTCACCGTCCTGTCGCCCGGCCGCACGGGCCAGGGCCAGCCGACGGTCGGCATCCTCATCGTCCAGCTGAAGGACTGGTCCGAGCGCGAGGAGACGCAAATGGCCTTCCAGCAGCGGCTTCAGGAGGCCCTGCCGGCGGTGACCGGCGTGCGCGCCTTCGCGATCAACCCGAACGGCCTCGGCATCGGCCGCGGGCGCCCGCTCTCGATGGTGGTGAAGGGCCCGGACCGCGACGTCCTCGACGCGTGGTCGCAGGCGATCGTCGAGAAAGGCCGCTCGATCCCCGGCCTCATCAATCTCGATTCGGACTACGACGACACCAAGCCGCAGGTGCGCGTCTCGGTCGATCGCTCGCGCGCCTCGGCGCTCGGCGTCGACGCGAGAGGCATCGGCGAGACGCTGCAGATCATGTTCGGCGAGGCGGAGATCACCCGCTATATCGAGCGCGGCGAGGAATACGAGGTTATCCTCCAGGCGCGCGCCGAGGACCGGCTGACGCCGTCCGACATCGACAACGTCTTCGTGCGCTCCGGCCAGGGCGAGCTGATCCCCTTGTCGAGCGTCGTGATCCGCGAGGAGGTCGGCACGGTGCGCGAGCTGGAGCGACTCGATCGACAGCCCTCGATCACCATCGGCGCCAACCTCGCGCCCTCGCTCTCGCTCGGCGACGCGCTGGCGCAGTTGGAGGCGATCGCAGTGGAGACACAGCCGACGGGCACCGAGATCGCCTATACCGGCCAGAGCCTCGACTTCCAGGAGACGGGGTCGGCGGTCCTCTTCATCATGC
Organism: Aureimonas sp. Leaf324; assembly: GCF_001423245.1. Taxonomy (GTDB): domain Bacteria; phylum Pseudomonadota; class Alphaproteobacteria; order Rhizobiales; family Rhizobiaceae; genus Aureimonas. The sequence continues at coordinate 27,356 of NZ_LMOH01000027.1, read as the reverse complement.
TGATGATCCTCGTCCTCGTCTATCTCCTGCTCGCCGGCCAGTTCGAGAGCTTCGTCCACCCGTTCGTGATCCTGATGGCGGCCCCCGCCGCGCTCGCCGGCGGCGTCCTGATCCTCTGGGCGATGGGGCAGACGCTCAACATCTACAGCCAGATCGCGATGCTGCTCCTGATCGGCCTCGTCGCCAAGAACGCGATCCTTCTCGTGGAGTTCGCCAACCAGCTTCGCGAAGAGGGCGCCGAGCCGTTCGAGGCGGCCGTGGAAGCCGCGGGCCAGCGGCTGCGGCCGATCCTGATGACGACGCTCGCCACCATCATCGGCGCGGTGCCGCTGCTTCTGGAATCGGGCGCGGGCGCCGAGGCGCGCACCACGGTCGGCGCGGTGATCGCCGCCGGCACGACGCTCGGCACCTTCCTGACGCTCTTCGTGGTGCCGGCGCTCTACGTTCTCCTGTCGCGCTTCTCGCCGCCGCGCAACGCGCTGGAGGCCGAACTCGAGAAGCTCGAGCGCGAGAACCCCGCCGGGGGCGACGTCCAGCCGGCGGAGTGAGCCGCCTGCCCCGCACGCGGCGCGAGGGCGGGTGCGGCGCCCCCCGTCAACGGGACGGGCGCGTCACGAGGTAGGTCGCGACACAGACGAGGATCGCGCCGACGCTGGCGAGCACCGGCGCCGGAGCGCCGGACGCCCAAAGGATGGCAAGGCTCGAGGCCATCGACAGGCAGGCCAGGAGCTTGGCGCGCGGCGGCACGACGCGCCGGGCGCGCCAGTTGCCGAGCATCGGCCCGAGGCGGGGGTGGGTCTCGATGCGCGCGGCCAGTTCCGGCGAGCCGCGCGCGGCCGCCCAGGCGGCCAGAAGGAGAAACGGGGTGGCCGGCAATCCCGGCAGGACGACGCCCGCAACGGCCAGCGCCAGCGCCGTCGAGGCGAGCATGCGGTAGGCGAGACGCTTCAGGCGACCGCCCCGTGCCGCACCGGAAGCATCCGGTGGCGCGGATACGCAGGCCGCCGGCGGCTCCGTCGAGGCGTCCCGGTCCGGCTGGTCCCGCATCGACACGCGCCCATGGCTCAGGTGGTGACGTTCGCCTCGTCGGCAGCCTTGGCGCGAGACGAAAAGTCGATATCGAGAACCTCGATCAGGCTCCGAAGATGGTGTCGGACCTCGGGGCTGCCGATCCGGTCGAGCGCAGCGGCCAGTGTCGGCTCGCCGTCCATGGTGACGGGCTCGCCGGACCCGTCGCCGTCGAGCCCCCGGAAGAAGTACCCCGGTTCCACGGCCAGAAGCAGCGACAGGTGATAGAGCCGGCTGGCGCTCAGCCGGTTCTCGCCGCTCTCGTATTTCCGGATCTGCTGGTAGGTCAGCCCCATGCTGCGCCCGACCTGCCCCAGCGTCATGCGACGCATTTCGCGGGCTGCGCGCAGACGGCTTCCGATGCGAATATCGATGGGATCTTTGTTCGGCACGCTCAACTCTTCACACAGCGGACGAGGCCCGACTCTCGTGCCAGACTTCTCCGGGCGCCCATGTCTAACCGTCCATCAGGGGGTTATTCAACCGGCCGAGATCAATTGGGGCACGAAATAAGAGGTTGGGCCCCTTTCGATGCCGACCGGTCCTTCGGAATGCCGCCCTTACCCTTTCGTTCCCGGCTGCGCGATCTTTCTGTGCTGCTCTGCCAGGAGCCCCGAGGGAGTGATCGCGGCGAGCGTCGTCGCCAGCTTGTTCTTCCAGCCGCTGACGACGTCGCCGCGCCCCGACATCATCGCGTCGAAGCCCGCCTTGGCGACCGCGGCGGCATCGTCCTTGGGTCCTTGTCCCATGGCGGTGTCCATGAGGCCGGCCCTGCGGAAGAACTCGGTGTCGGTCGGTCCCGGCATCAGGCAGGACACCGTGACGCCCGTATCCTTCAGCTCGTTGCGCAGCGCGAAGGCGAAGCTGTCGATGAAGCTCTTCGTGCCGTTGTAGACCGCCTGGAAGGCGCCCGGCATGAAGCCCGCGATCGAGCCGGTGAGGAGGATATGCCCTCGCCCGGCCGCGCGCATGTCCCGGCCGATCCGATGGATCACCTCGATCGTGCCGGTGATGTTGGTGTCGACGACGCGCCGGGCGGCGTCGAAGTCCTGGTCGAGGAAGGCCTGCCCGAGGCCGCGTCCCGCGTTGGCGAGAAGCGCCTCGACCGGGCGCCCATGCAGGGTTTCGCAGAGGGCCGCGACGCCCTCGCGCGTCGCAAGGTCCGCCTCCACCGCGTCGACCCGGGCGCCGAGCGCCCGGAGTTCCTCGGCGGCGTTGCGGATCTGCGGCTCGTCGGCCGCGACCACGAGGTCGAAGCCGTTGCGCGCGCAGAGCTTGGCAAGTTCCAGCCCGATGCCCGTCGAGGCCCCGGTGACCACGGCGAGCGGGCGGCCGTTCGCGGATACGCTCATGGCTTCAGCACCACCTTGACGCAGCCGTCCTGCTTGTCGCGGAAGGTCTTGTAGAGGTCCGGCCCCTCGTCCAGGCTCGCCCGGTGCGTGATGATGAAGGACGGGTCGATCTGCCCCTCCTCGATGCGCTGGAGCAGGATCGGCAGGTAGCGCTGCACCGGCGTCTGCGCCATGCGGAAGGTGAGGCCGCGGTTGATCGCCGAGCCCATCGGGATCTTGTCGAGGAAGCCGCCGTAGACGCCGACGATCGACACGGTGCCGAAGTTGCGCGTGCAGTGGATCGCCTGCCGAAGGACGTGCGGGCGGTCGGTGCCCATGAAGGTCGCCTGCTTGACCCGGTCGATCACCGCATCGAACGAGCCCGAGCCGTGGGCCTCCGAGCCGACCGCATCGATCGAGGCGTCGACGCCGCGCCCGTTCGTCAGCTCCTGGATGCGCTCGAAGATGTCCTCGTCCAGGAAGTCGAGGACGATGGCCCCGCTCTCTGCCGCGATCGCCTTGCGCTCGGGCACCGTGTCGATCGCGATGACGCGGCCCGCGCCCAGCATGAAGGCGCTCTTGATCGCCATCTGGCCGACCGGACCGCAGCCCCAGACCGCGATCGTATCGCCCTCCTGGATGTTGCAGAAGTCGGCCGCCATGTAGCCGGTCGGGAAGATGTCGGACAGGAACAGGACCTGTTCGTCGGTTAGGTGCGAGGGCACCTTGATCGGCCCGACATCGGCATAGGGCACGCGCAGGTATTCCGCCTGGCCGCCCGCGAAGCCGCCGAGAAGGTGCGAATAGCCGAAGAGGCCCGCGGGCGAATGGCCCCAGGCCTTGGCGGCGAGCTCCTTGTTGGGGTTGGAGCGCTCGCAGCCGGAATAGAAGCCGCGCTGGCAGAAGAAGCATTCGCCGCAGGAAATGGTGAAGGGCACGACGACCCGGTCGCCGACCTTGAGCTTCGACACGCCCGAGCCGGTCTCGACCACCTCGCCCATGGTCTCGTGCCCGAGAATGTCGCCCGACTTCATGCCGGGGATGACGCCGTCGTAGATGTGCAGGTCCGAGCCGCAGATGGCGCAGGCCGTCACCTTGATGACGACGTCACCGGCGTCCTCGATCGTCGGATCGGGGACGCTCTCGCAGCGGATGTCGCTCTTGCCGTGCCAGGTCAGGGCTTTCATCGCTCGCTTCCTTGCCAAGTTGCTGTCCGGGGGGAAGGCAATGGCGTCCGCGCGCGTTCCGGGTTCGCGGCCCACTGTTCGCTTAGGTGCGTATCGTTAGGCGGCTGGCGGGAGCGCCGGTTTTCGCAGGGATCGGAAGGCGGTCCGCGGCGTTTCGGGCGCGGGGATTTGCATGAGAGACGAGAGGGGACAGGCCATGGCGTTTTCCGCCCGCCGCCGCAGCCGGCATCGCATCGGAACCGGCGAGGTCGTCGTCGGCCTCGCTTCGCTGGGACTGCTCGGCGCCTTGGGAATGCTGGCGCGCCGCGAGGGTGCCGGCGAGCGCCGGGACGAGACGGGCGAGGGCTTTCGCTCCGAAGGCGCCGGCCATGCCGACACGTCGGCGGCCGTGGTGGAGCGCGGACGCGGCCGAGAGGCGAGCCATCCCGGCGAGATTCCGGCGCGCGGCTGGATCGACGTCCTGTGGCGCACGGTGCTCGAGTTTTCCGCCGACCGGCTGATGCTGGTCTCGGCGGGCGTTACCTTCTACGTCCTTCTCGCGCTGTTTCCCGCGATCACCGCGATGGTCTCGATCTACGGCCTGTTCACCGACGCCTCGAACTTCGGCGACCAGATGCGCCTGCTGTCCGGCTTCCTGCCGGGCGGCGCGATGGACATCATCGGCGAGCAGATGGCGCGCGTCGCCTCCAAGGGCGAGACCAAGCTCGGCCTCGGTCTCGTGTTCGGGCTCGGCCTCGCGCTGTGGAGCGCCAATGCGGGGATGAAGACGCTCTTCGACGCGCTCAACATCGTCTACGAAGAGGAGGAGGCCCGCGGCTTCGTCCGCCTGACGCTGGTCTCCCTGTTCTTCACGCTGTGCGCGATCGTGTTCCTGATCCTGGCGCTCGCCGCCGTCGTGCTCCTGCCGATCGCGCTCGAGTTCGTCGGCCTCGGCGGCATCGAGCCGTGGCTTCTCGTCCTGCGCTGGCCGCTGCTTCTCGTGGTCGTCGCGGGAGGCTTGTCGATCGTCTACCGCTACGGCCCGAGCCGCGAGCGGGCGCGCTGGCGCTGGATCACGCCGGGCGCGGGACTGGCGGCGGTGCTTTGGGTGATCTTCTCGATCGCCTTCTCCTGGTACGCGCAGAACTTCGGCAGCTACGACGAGACCTACGGGTCGCTCGGCGCTGCGATCGGCTTCATGACCTGGATCTGGGTGTCGACGATGGTGGTGCTGGTCGGCGCCGAGCTCGACGCCGAACTCGAACATCAGACGGCGCGCGATTCCACCACGAGCCCGGCGCGACCGATGGGCGAGCGCGGCGCGCGCATGGCCGACACGCTGGGCGAGGCGCGCGGCTAAGGCTCTGGCGGCGCGGCCTTGCGCCGGGCGTGGCCGAGCGCTAGTGGAAAGGTGACTGAAGAACTCCACAAATTGGGCCGATGCTGCCGTTCTCCCTCCACCGCCGGGCCTTCCTGTCCGCACTCGTTGCCGCCAGCTGCCTGCCCGGCGTCGCAGCCGAGGCCGCCACCGCCTTTCCCCGGCGCGTTGCCTGCTTCGACTATGCGCTCGCCGAACTCCTGCTTCTTCTCGGCGTCGAGCCGATCGCGGTGATGTCGGCGGCGGACTGGTCGGTCTGGACCGGTGAGCCGCCGCTGCCCGCTGGCGTCGCCGATCTCGGCGCCTCGCAGGAGCCCAACCTCGAACGGCTGGCGGCGCTGAAGCCCGACCTCATCCTGTCGACCGACTACACCGCGATGGCCGAGGCCGCCGCCGCGCGCATCGCGCCGGTGGAGCGGCTGACGATCTACGGCGCGGGCGGCGAGCCCCTGCCCCGCGCCCGCGAGGTGCTGCTGACGCTCGGCCGGCGGCTCGGCCTCGAGGACCGCGCCGTGGCCGCGCTCGCCACCTTCGACGCGGAACTCGCCGGCCTGTCCCGGCGCCTGCCGGCGAACCCGCCGCCGCTTCTCATCGTCGCCTTCACGGACACGCGCCACGCCCGCGTCTTCGGCCGGGCCAGCCTGTTCGGCAACGCAATCGAAGAGCTGGGCCTTGCCAACGCCTATCCCGGCACGGTGAACCCGTGGGGCTTTGCCACCGTCGGCGTGGAAGCGCTGGCGCCCTACGGCGACGCGCTTCTCCTGTCGGTCGACCCGGCCCCCGCCGACACCTGGCCGACGCTGGAGCGCAGCCCGATCTGGACCGAGCTGCCCTTCGTTCGCGAGGGCCGCGTCCGGCGGATCGCTCCCGTCCTCACCTTCGGCGCGGTTTCGGCGGCGGCGCGCTGCGCAAGGCTCGTCACGCAGGCGCTGGTCGCGGAAGCGGCATGAGCGCAGGAACCCTGCCCCGCCCGCGCGGCGGCCTCGTCCTCGCGCTTCTCGCGCTGCCCGCCCTGGCGCTCGCCGCCTATGTCGTGTCCGGCCCGCTCGGCGCCGCGCTCGACGCACCGGTGGGCGCATCTTACGACATCGAGCGCATGCTGCTCCTGCACGCCACCCTGCCGCGGCTTGCGATGGCGGTCCTGTGCGGCGGGGCGCTCGCCGCCTCCGGCGCGTTCCTGCAGCAGGCCCTGCGCAATCCGCTGGCTTCGCCGACGACGCTCGGCGTCGAGGCCGGCGGGCGGCTGGCGCTCGCCGTCGCCACGCTCATGGCCCCGGCCCTCTTCGGCTGGGGCCGCGATCTCGTGACGCTCGCCGGCTGCGGGCTGTCGACGCTGCTCGTCTTCGCGCTGGTGCGCCGCCGCCACTTCGCCGCGGTCTCGCTGATCCTCGCCGGCCTCGTGGTCGGGCTCTATGCCGGCGCCCTGTCGGCGCTCTTGACGCTGCTCAACGACCGCTACCTCGCCAGCCTCTTCATCTGGGGCTCGGGCTCGCTGTCGCAGCAGAGTTGGGACCCGTTCCTGTCGCTTCTCCTGCGCCTCGCGCTCCTCGTGCCGCCGGCCCTTCTCCTCGTGCGCCCGATGAGCCTCCTCGATCTCGACGACGCCAACGCACGCGCGCGCGGCCTCGACCCGGCGCGCCTGCGCGCGCTCGCCGTGTTCCTGTCGGTCGCGATCTCGGCCTTCACGGTCAGCGCCGTCGGCGTGATCGGCTTCATCGGCCTCGTCGCGCCGCTCCTCGCGCGTCTGTCCGGTGCCCGCACCTTCGCCGCGCGGCTGGCGCTGTCGACGGGGCTCGGCGCGGCGATCCTGCTTCTGACCGACGCCGCGCTGCAGGCCGTGCCGGGGCCGCTCGGCACGTTCCTGCCGACCGGCGCGGTCACCGCGATCGTCGGCGCGCCGCTTCTCCTCCTGCTCCTGCCGCGGCTCGTCGCCGCCGACCGCGCGCCGATCCCGGCGGACGGTGCCCTTCGCCCGGCGGCGGGTGGGCCGGCGCATCCGCGCGCGCGGCTCGCCGCCATCGCCATCGCCCTTCTCGCGCTCGGCCTTCTCGCGCTGTTCATCGGGCCCCATCCGGCGACGGGCGCATGGGGCGTACTGCCGCCGTCGCTGTTTGCGGACATCCTGCCGCTGCGCTGGCCGCGCATGGTGGGCGCGGGTGCGGCGGGCGCGATGCTCGGCACCGCCGGCCTCCTGCTCCAGCGCCTCACCGGCAACGAGATGGCGAGCCCCGAAGTGCTGGGCGTCAGCGCCGGCGCGGCGTTCGCGGCGGCCATGGTGCTCTTCCTTCTCCCGGCACCGGGGACGGCCGCGATGGGTGCGGCGGCGGTCGCCGGCAGCCTCGCCGTCCTGATGGCGGTCCTCGCCTTCGGCCGGCGCTCGGGCTTTCAGCCGGAACGCGTGCTTCTGGCCGGCATCGCCCTCAACGCGCTGCTCGATGCCGTGGTCGGGCTTCTGTCGGCCGGCGGCGACCCCCGCGCGCTGATGCTGCTCGGCTGGATGGCCGGCTCGACCAGCGGCCTCACCCCCCAGGCAGCCATCGCGGCCGGCGCGGGCGCCGCCATCCTCGTATCGATTGCCGCGCTGGCCGCGCGGCCGCTCGCCATCCTGCCGCTCGGGGCCCCTGTGTCGCGTGCGCTCGGCCTGCCGCTCGCGCGCACGCGCCTCGCGCTCTTCGCGCTGGCCGCGATGCTCACGGCCGCCGCGACGCCGATCGCCGGGCCGCTGACCTTCGTCGGGCTGATGGCGCCCCATCTCGCGCGGCTCGTCGGCGTCCACCGTCCGCTCGCCGCGCTCGGCGTCAGCGCCCTGTCGGGAGCGGCGATCCTCGTCGTCGCCGACTGGCTCGGCCGCAGCCTCGCCTTTCCCTGGACCCTGCCGACCGGCATCGTCGCGGCGCTCGTCGGCGCGCCGTGTCTGATGCTGCTCCTCGCCCGCCGAAGGACCGCCGCGCGATGACCCAAGCCTCGAACGGCCCCCGAACCGCCCTCGGCTACACGATCGAGGGCGCGTCGTTCGCGGTCGCCGGCCGCACGCTGCTGCATCCCCTCGACCTCGACCTCGCGCCGGGCCGCGTCGTCGGGCTCGTCGGCCACAACGGCTCGGGCAAGTCGACGCTCCTGAAGCTCATGGCCCGGCAGGAGCGGCCGACCGCCGGCCGCATCCGCTTCGGGACGCGCGACCTCGCCGCGTGGGGCGAGCGCGATTTCGCCCGCCACGTCGCCTATCTGCCGCAGACGACGCCGCCCGCGCCCGGCCTCACCGTGCGCGACCTCGCCGCCCTCGGGCGCTATCCCTGGCACGGACCCTTCGGCCGCTTCACCGACACCGACCGCGCCCGTGTCGAGGCGGCGCTTGCGGCCACCGGGATGCTGGCGCTGGCCGAGCGCGCGGTGGACGCCCTGTCGGGCGGCGAGCGCCAGCGCGCCTGGCTCGCCATGCTGGTCGCCCAGGACGCCGGCTGCCTTCTCCTCGACGAGCCGATCTCGGCGCTCGACGTCGCCCACCAGATCGAGGTTCTCGGCCTCGTGCGATCCTTGAGCCGTTCACACGGCGTCGGCGTCGTCGTGGTCCTCCACGACATCAACATGGCCGCCCGCTTCTGCGACGAGATCGTGGCGCTGAAGGCGGGGCGGCTCGTCGCGCGCGGCGGCCCGGGGGACGTCGTCACCGCGCCGGCCCTCGAGGCCATCTACGGTCTGCCGATGGCGATCCTCCGTCATCCCGGCCGGCCGGATCCGGTCGCCGTCCCCCTGTGACCACAAACGCCTTAAATTCCTGCAACTTTGACAGGTAGCCTTAATGCGGCCATCAACCCCAGCGTGGTATGCAACCGCAGAGCCTCTCCACAGACGCGCCACGACTGGACGCGTCGGGAAGAAGGCCGAAAAGGGCATCGAGGCACGTGCAGGACAGGTCGGAGCCGAGCGACGACGGAAGGGATGATCCCGCCCCGCGGGAGATCGCACCGGCCGATGCCGAAGAGTGGCTCAACCATCATGTCCACGGTTTCGAAGCGCTCGAGCATCTGAACGATCAGGCTCGCATGCCGATGCAGTTCCGGCCCACCGGCCGCGAGGCGCCGCAGGTCGACATCGACGGGATCCGCTCGCCACGTCTGGCGATCTGGTCGGTGCAATCGTCCACCGGCTTCGAGAGCGTGCCGTCCCAGGGTCTCGACCTCTACTCCATCCGCATCCCGCTGCGGGGCGGTGTGGTGCGTCGCACCGCCGGCCGCGAGTTCGAGACGGTGGTCGGCACCGCGACGATCCTCTCGGCCGCCGAGATCGTCGCCAACCGCTTCCTGCCGGGCTCCGACATCCTCAACTGTTCCGTCGGCGCGTCGGATCTGCGCGCGCGCTACGACCAACTCGAAGGGGACCGGCCTCCCGCCTTCCAGCTCCAGCCGTCGATCCATTTGGAAGGTCCGCGCCTCGGGGCGCTGGTGCACACGATCCGCCAGATCGGCGACCACCTGGGAACGCCGGCCGCCAAGCTGACCGCGCCGCTCCTGATGGATCTTCTCCTCAACCAGATCCTCACCTCCTGGCCGCGGCAAGGCGGAGCCCCTGGACGGCCCGTCGCGGGCGGCGGACAAGGCGGTGGACTTCATCGAGGCCCATCTCGCCGAGCCGATGACGATCGGCAGCGTCGCCGCGGCGGCCGGCGTCGGCCTGCGCACGCTGCAGTCGGCCTTCCGGGCGCGGACCGGCCGGACGCCGCTCGGCTACATCCTCGACCGGCGGCTGGAGAACGCCCATCTCGACCTCCTGGCCAACGAAGGGCGCCTGACGGTCTCGCAGATCGCCTATCGCTGGGGTTTTCTCCACATGGGCGAGTTCGCGCGCCGCTACCGCGAGCGCTACGGAGAGCCGCCCTCGCGCACCGGTCGGCGCAGCGCCTGACGCGCGCCGTCTGGGCACTGCCGCCCTAGATCGCGGCGATGATCTTCTTCACGGCCGACACCCATTTCAACGACCCGCGCGTCCTGCGCATCGACCGCCGGCCGTTCGCCGATCTCGCCGCCCACGACGCCGCTCTGATCGCCGCCTGGAACGCGGTCGTCGGTTCCGGCGACGAGGTTTGGCACCTCGGCGACTTCGCGCGGGGGCCGAGCGATCTGAAGGACACGCTTCTCGACCGGCTGAACGGTGTGAAGCACCTCGTCATCGGCAACAACGACGATGCCGCGACGCGCGACAATCCGCGCTGGCAAAGCGTCCAGGCCTATGCCGAGCTCACCGTCGACGGCCGGCCGCTCGTCCTCTGCCACTATGCGTTCCGCACCTGGAACGGCATGGGCAAGGGCGCGATCGACCTCCACGGCCACTCCCACGCCCGGCTGAAGCCGATCCCGCGCCAGTACGACGTCGGCGTCGACGCCTTTCCGTTCCGTCCCGTCGCGCTCGACGAGATTCTCGCCTCGCGCCGGCGCGGCCGCCCGGCTCCACGCGACGTTTCCCCCTCGCCAGCGTCCTGACGGTTCATATGTAGGCCGAACGGTCCGTTGGAGGCCGGCAGGACGACGTGGAGATGCGACGATGAAGGCGATGGCGTTGAGGGCACCCGGCGGGCTGGATCGGATCGTGGCCGAGGACCGTCCCGATCCCGGCCAGCCGGGACCCGGCGAGATCCGCGTCGCCCTGCATGGCGGTTCGCTGAACTACCACGACCTGTCGGTCGCGACCGGCAGGATGAAGGCGGACGATGGCCGCATTCTTCTGGCCGACGGCGCCGGCATCGTGGAGAGCGTCGGCGAGGGCGTGTCGGAGTTCGCGCCGGGCGACCTCGTGGTCTCCTGCTTCTTTCCGGACTGGCAGGACGGAGCACCAACCGTCGGCGACTTCGCCCGCACGCCGGGCGACGGCATCGACGGGTTCGCACGAGACGTCGCGGTCCTGCCGGCGACCGCCTTCACCAAGGCGCCGAAGGGCTACGACGCGGTCGAGGCCGCGACCATCACCACCGCCGGCCTGACGGCCTGGCGCGCGCTGGTCGGCGACGCCGGGCTGAAGGCCGGCGACACGGTGCTGCTGCTCGGCACCGGCGGCGTGTCGATCTGGGCGCTGCAGATCGCCCGGATGTTCGGCGCGCGCGTCGCGATCACCTCGTCGTCGGACGAGAAGCTCGAGCGCGCCCGCCAGCTCGGCGCCGAGTTCACCCTGAACTACCGCTCCGAGCCCGAATGGGGCCGCCGCATCCGCGACTGGACCGGCGGCGCGGGCGTCGACCACGTGGTCGAGGTCGGCGGGCCCGGCACCCTCGCGCAGTCGATCGAGGCGGTGCGGATCGGCGGCCACATCGCACTGATCGGCGTCCTGACAGGGTTTTCCGGCGAGATCCCGACCGGCGCCTTCATGACCAAGCAGGCGCGGCTGCAGGGCCTCATCGTCGGCAACCGCCGCCAGCAGCAGGACTTCGTGCGGGCGCTCGAGGCGAACGGCGTGCGCCCGGTCGTCGACCGCCGCTTCGCGCTGGCCGACCTCGCCGAGGCCTTCCGCCACGAGGAGGGCGCGAGCCACTTCGGCAAGATCGGCATCGAGTGGTAGCATCGACCCTCGAGGAGACGGTGCGCGGCCTTGCGGCGCGCATCTTCCCCGGCGGCCCCCGGCATCCATTTCCCGGCTGACGAACGGGCGCGTGTCTCGTCCCGCCAGCGCAAGGATGGAGCGCACCCATGTCCGACGAGAAGTCCGCCACCACGATCGACGACGCCGCGCCGCCCGAGACGGCGAAGAACGCCCTCGCCTATCTCGCCGCCAAGGTGAAGAAGCCGACCGGCGACGTGTTCCTTCTGGCGGTGCTGGCCGGCGCCTTCATCGCCTTCGGGGCGATCCTCTATCTCGTCATTGGCGCTGGCGAGGGCTTTTCCGGACCGCGCCATCTCCTGTCCGGCCTCGGCTTTTCCGTCGGGCTCGTCCTCGTCACGGTGGCCGGCGCCGAGCTCTTCACCGGCGACACGATGCTGGTGATCCAGCGCGTGCGCGACCGGCTCGATCGCGGCACGATGTGGCGCTTCTGGGGTGTGGTCTATGCCGGCAATCTCGCCGGCGCGCTTCTGGTCGCGATCCTCTTCGTGATCGCCGGAGGCCATCTGGCGGGCGACGGCGCGGTCGGCCTCGCGTCGCTGGAAACCGCGGCGGGAAAGGTCGAGAAGGGCGTCCTCCAGCTCGTCGCCAGCGGCATCCTCGCCAACATGCTCGTCTGCCTCGCGGTCTGGATGGCGCAAGCCGCGCGCACGGTGCCCGGCAAGATCCTGGCGATCGTCGGCCCCGTCACCGCCTTCGTCGCCGCCGGCTTCGAGCACTCCGTCGCCAACATGTCGATCATTCCGATCGCGCTCTTCGTGAAGGGCTTTGCGGGGCCGGACTTCTGGGCCGCCGCCGGCACCGACCCGTCGGCCTTCGCGGCGCTCGGCGTCCTCGGCTTCCTGAAGAACCTCCTGTTCGCGACGATCGGCAACATCCTCGGCGGCGGCTCGGTCGGTCTCGCCTACTGGTACGCCTACCTGCGAAAGGTCGGCTGACCGCATCGCCCCGTCTTGTCGGAGCGGGGGCGGGGCGCCTACCATCGGCCATGGGCGCCACCGGGCGCCGCCGCCGATCGCCGCCACGGAGAGCCGACGCATGCCCTTCTCGCACACGGTGGAGAGCACGGTCTTCCGCTTCGGGACGCTGGCCGATCTTCTCGCCAAGGCGACGCCCCATCGCTCGGGCGACGCGCTGGCGGGGATCGCGGCGTCCGGCCCCGTCGAGCGCCTCGCCGCCCAGATGGCGCTCGCCGACACGCCGCTGAAGACCTTCCGCGCCGAGCCGCTCCTTTCGGACGAGGGGGACGAGGTCACCGACCTTATCGACCGTCAGTTCGACGAGGCGGCCTTCGCGCCCGTCGCCGCGCTCACCGTCGGCGCCTTCCGCGAATGGCTGCTGGCCGCCGACGGCGAGGCGATCGCGGCGCTCGGCCCCGGACTGACGCCCGAGATGACGGCGGCCGTCTCGAAGATCTGCCGCCTGCAGGACCTCGTCGCGATCGCCGCCAAGCGCCGAGTCGTCACCCGCTTCCGCTCGACGATCGGGCTCCAAGGCCGCCTGTCGACGCGCAACCAGCCGAACCATCCGACCGACGATTCCCTCGGCATCCTCGCCTCGGCGCTGGACGGGCTCCTGATGGGCTCGGGCGATGCGGTGATCGGCGTCAATCCGGCGACCGACACGGTGGACGACTACGTCCGCGTCGTCTCGCTCCTCGAGGAGTTGCGCACGCGCCTCGCCGTGCCGACGCAAGCGTGCTGCCTCGGCCACGTCACGGTCGCGATCGAGGCGATGGCCCGGCGCGCGCCGGTCGACCTCGTGTTCCAGTCGGTCGCCGGCTCGCAGAAGGCCAATGCCGGCTTCGGCGTCGATCTGGCCGTCCTGCGCGAGGCGGCGGACGCGGGGCGCGCCCTCGGCCGCTGCCCGCCCGGCGGCCAGTTCCTGTATTTCGAGACCGGCCAGGGCTCGGCGCTCTCGGCCGACGCCCATTTCGGCATCGACCAGCAGACGATGGAAGCGCGGGCCTATGCCGTGGCGCGCGAATTCGATCCGCTCCTCGTCAACACGGTGGTCGGCTTCATCGGGCCGGAATACCTTTTCAACGGCCGAGAGATCATCCGCGCCGGGCTCGAGGACCACTTCTGCGGCAAGCTCCTCGGCCTGCCGATGGGCGTCGACGTCTGCTACACCAACCATGCCGACGCCGACGGCGACGACATGGACGCGCTCCTGACGCTGCTGGTCGCGGCCGGCGTCAACTTCGTGATCACCGTGCCCGGTGCCGACGACATCATGCTGAACTACCAGTCGCTCTCGCACCACGATGCCGCCTTCGCGCGGCAGACGCTCGGGCGGCCGCCGGCGCCCGAGTTCGAGCGCTGGCTCGCCGAGACCGGCATCCTCGACGCCCGCGGCCGGCTCGGCGGCTCGCGCGCGCTGCTCGACGATCTCGCGGGCCGCCTGCCGCTTCTCGCGGCATCCGGACGGGCGGCATGAGCGCGGGCGACCGGCCCGTCCCGGCGGGCCCGCGCCCGCTCGACCTCCGGCGGCTGACGGGTGCGCGCGTCGCGCTCGGCGAGGCGGGCGGCGGGATGCCGACGAGCGCGCAGCAGCGCTTCCTTCTCGACCACGCACGCGCCCGCGAGGCGGTGTGGACCGAGGTCGACTGGCCTGAGGTTCGGGCCCGGCTCGGCGACGGCGGTCTGGCGACCGTCGATGTGGCCAGCCGCGTCGGCGACCGGGCGGAATATCTGCGCCGCCCCGATCTCGGCCGACGCCTGTCGGAGGACGGACGGGCGCGGCTCGCGGCCGAGCCGACGGGCGCCGACGTCGCGCTGGTGATCGCCGACGGCCTGTCGGCGACGGCGGTGACGCTGAACGCCGCGCCGCTTGCGCTGCGCATCGCCGCGGCGGCGGCCGAGCGGGGCTGGCGGCTGGCGCCCATCGCCCTCGCGCATCAGGCGCGCGTCGCGCTCGGCGACGAGGTCGGCGCGGCGCTCGGCGCGCGGGCCGTGGTGCTTCTGGTCGGCGAGCGGCCCGGCCTCTCGGCGGCCGACAGCCTCGGCGTCTACATCACCCACGCGCCGGCGCCCGGCACGCCGGACTCGCGCCGCAACTGCATCTCCAACGTGCGCGAGGGTGGGCTGCCCGTGGAGACCGCCGCCGCGCAGGTCGCCGATCTCCTGGCGCGGATGTTCGAGCAAGGCCGCAGCGGGGTGGAGCTGCGACGCGACGCGGCGACGCTTCTGCCGAGCGGGTGACCCCGCAAGGCAGGCTCGGACATCGATGAGTTGGAAACTGTCCTTCGCCGTGCGAAGATGCAGCGCTGCGGAAGGGCAACCTGACGGGCGCAGCCAAGCCCAACCGGGAGTCGACACCGGCTTCCGGTTGGGTGGTTTGCGCGGGGTGGCGCGACCCCGATCCGGCGGCGGAAAAGATAGCTGGACGCCCGGTCGGGCGCCCAGCCATAGGCACCTGCTCGCGAAGGGACGGGAGCCAGCAGGCGCTTCTCGTAAACACGGGTTAACGTCTACGCCCTGCCACATGAACGCCAGATGAACCGGAACCACCGCCTTCGAGCCAACGGGCGAAAGCTCGGGAAGCGGTCGATGCGGACGCCCTCCGCAGCCGGTTCAGCCCGCCGCGGCCGGACGCCTCCGGCAAGCGCCGGACCGGCCGTGACGCGCCGCGGGCTCCTCCGTCAGCGCACGCGCTCGAGGATCGAGACGTAGCTCGCGACCGCCGCCCCGCCCATGTTGAAGACGCCGGCGCGGGCAGCGCCCTCGATCTGCATCCCGCCCGCCTCGCCGCAAAGCTGCATGGCGGCCATCGCATGCATCGAGACGCCCGTCGCGCCGATCGGATGGCCTTTCGACTTGAGGCCGCCGGACGGGTTGACCGGCAGACGCCCGCCCTTGCTCGTGGTTCCCTCGCGCACGACGCGCCAGCCCTCGCCCGGAACGGCGAGCCCCATCGCCTCGTATTCGATCAGCTCGGCGATGGTGAAGCAGTCGTGCGTCTCGACGAAATCGAGGTCGTCCAGCGACAGGCCGGAGGCGCCGAGCGCCTGAGCCCAGGCCCGCCGCGGTCCGTCGAACGTCGTCGGGTCGCGGCGCGACATGGCGAGGATGTCGTTGGTGTGGGCGCGGGCCCGAAATCCCACCGCCCGCTGCAGATCGGCGGCGACGTCGGGATGGGCGATGACGAGCGCCGCCGCCCCGTCCGAGATGAGCGAGCAGTCGGTCCGCCGCAAGGGCGCCGCGACATAGGGGTTCTTGTCCGACACCGTGTTGCAGAACTCGACCGAGACGTCTTTCCGCATGTGGGCATAGGGGTTGAGGAGCCCGTTGGCGTGGTTCTTGGCCGCGATCATCGCGAGCTCCTCCGACCGGTCGCCGTAGCGCTGGAAATAGCCCTGCGCGATCCGCCCGAAGAGGCCGGCGAAGCCGCCCTCGACATCGGCCTCCTCCTCGCGGAACGAGGCGGAGAGGAGAATGTCGCCGGCGCGCGCCGTCGGAACGCCGGTCATCTTCTCCGCGCCGACGACGAGCGCGATGCGGCCGCGGCCCGACGCGACGAAATCCATCGCGGAATAGAGCGCCGCCGAGCCGGTGGCGCAGGCGTTCTCGGTGCGCATGGCGGGCGTGCGAGCCAGCGCCTCGGCGCCCATGCCGACGAGCGCGGCCTGGAAGTCCTGGCCCGAGAAGCCGTTGTTGAAGACGCCGACGAACAGGGCGTCGATGTCCTCCGGCTGCAATCCGGCATGGGTCAGCGCCGGCAGGGCCACCTCGGCCATGAGGTCGCGCGTGTCGCGGGCGTCGTCCCGCTTGCCGAACTGCGAATGGGCCCAGCCGACGATCTGCGGTTCGATCATGATGCGGTCTCCTCCCGTGTCGGCGGGCGAAGCCGCCCGCGCGATGGGGAAAGCATACCTCCGATCGGGGCCGGCACCAGCGGCAAAACCGGGACGCCGCACCGGGCGTTCGAACGGCGTGCCCGAAAAATCGCGGCGCACGGACGCCGCCACGCGAACGTTTCGCGCGCCAGCGTCTTTACCCGTCGATGACACGGGAGACAGCGATGGACATTTCGGACGACGAGCGCGAATTCCTGCGCGGCATGCGCGCCCTGACGATCGGCGACGACGGGCACGAGGTCTTCGTCGGCCTCGACGCCGCCGAGAGCGAGGAGTTCTGGGCGCTCACCCGGCGCAACGAATCGGGCGAGGACATGAACGCCGTGCCGCGCTTCAAGGAGCTGCGTGACCGGCACGAGGCGGCGCGCCTCGAGATCGTCGAGGGCCGCGCCAGCCTCGATTGACCGGGGTCCGCCCGTCTCAGGCCGGGCCGGAGCGCTGGAGGAGGCCGCGATAGATCTCCTCGTCGCCGCAGAGGCCCGCCAGGCGCCCGAGTTCGTCGACCAGCAGGATCGGGTGGTTGGTCTGGCGCTTCAGGGCGATCGCCGCGCGCAGCTTGAGGTCGGCCGGCGCCACGATCACGTCGCACGGGCGGTCGACGCGGCCCTCCAGCGCGTCGGCATGGCCGAGCGTGCCGGCACCAGCGCCGATCCGCACCCCGGCCGGCCGGTCGGCGGCGTCGAGCTCGACCCGGATCGCGCCGTCGCGGTCGAGAAGCACCGCGTCGCCGTCGCGCCGCAGCGTGCCGGCCGGGCGCATCAGCGCCGAGCCGCGCAGGACGTTGAGCGGGTTCATGTGCCGCACGAACTCGGCGACATAAGGGGTGGCGGGCGACAGGAGGATGTCCTCCGCGCTGCCCTGCTGCACGATGCGCGCGTCCTGCATGATGGCGATGCGGTTGCCGAGCTTCATCGCCTCGTCGAGATCGTGGCTGACGAAGAGGATCGTCTTGCGGATCGACGTCTGGAGTTCCAGGAGTTCGTCCTGCAGCTTGGTGCGGATCAGCGGGTCGAGCGCCGAGAACGGCTCGTCCATCAGGAGGATGTCGGCGTCGGTCGCGAAGGCGCGCGCGAGGCCGACGCGCTGCTGCATGCCGCCCGACAGCTCGTGCGCATACTTGTCGGCCCACTGCGTGAGGCCGACCATGGCGAGCTTCTCGTCCACGATGCGCCGGCGCTCGGCAGCCGACATGCCCTGCAGTTCCAGCCCGAGCCCGGCGTTCTCGCGCACCGTGCGCCAAGGCAGGAGCGCGAACTGCTGGAACACCATGGAGACGGTGTGGGTGCGAAGGTCGCGCAACGTCGCCTCGTCGCAGGTCCCGACATCCACCGGCCGCCCACGATGGCGCACGATCGTGCGCCCGCGCGACATCGTGTTGAGGCGGTTGACGGCGCGCAGGATCGTCGACTTGCCCGAGCCCGACAGGCCCATGAGGACGCAGATCTCGCCCGGCTGGATCGTCAGGTTGACGCCCGCCGCGCCGAGGATGGCGCCCGTCGCCTTGAGGATCTCGTCGCGTGTCGCGCCCTTGTCGAGCATGGCGATGGCCTGGCCGCCCCGGTCGCCGAAGACGATGTCGACGTCGCGGAACTCGATCGCGGGAAGCGTGTCGCTCATGCCCGTGCTCCCCTGGCGGCGCGGCGCGCGGGCGCCTTGCAGATGCGGTCGAGGAGGATCGCGAGGATCACGATGCAGAGTCCCGCCTCGAAGCCCATGGCGATGTTGACCGTGTTGAGCGCGCGCACCACCGGCTTGCCGAGACCGTCGGCGCCGACGAGCGCGGCGATCACCACCATCGACAGGCTCAGCATGATGCACTGGGTGATGCCGGCCATGATGGTCGGCAGCGCGTAGGGAAGTTCCACCTTGAAGAGGAGCTGGCGCTTGGTCGCCCCGAAGGCGCTCGCCGCCTCGCGCAAGGGTCCCGGCACGGTGGTGAAGCCGAGATGCGTCAGGCGGATCGGCGCGGGGATCGCGAAGATCACGGTCGAGATCAGGCCCGGCACGACGCCGAGGCCGAAGAGCACCAGCGTCGGGATGAGGTAGACGAAGGTCGGGATCGTCTGCATCAGGTCGAGGAGCGGGCGCAGCGCCTGGTAGAGCCAGGGGCGGTGCGCCGCCGCGATGCCGATCGGCACGCCGATGAGGACGCAGGCCAGCGTCGCGCAGAAGACGAGCGACAGCGTCTGGATCATGTCGGCCCAGTAGCCGAGGTTGATGATGAGAAGCAGCGAGAGGACGGCGAAGGCGACGAGCGCCAGCGACCGATGCAGGGCATAGGCGCCCGCCGCGACCAGCGCGATGAAGAGGAGCGGCGGGATCGCCTCAAGGCCGGTGGTCAATCCGCCGATCAGGAATTCGAGGCTGACCGAGATCGCGTCGAACAGCCCTTGCGCGTTGGTGGTGAGCGCGTCGACGAAGGCGCGCAGCCAGGCCCCGAGCGGAATCTTGTGGTCGACGAGCCATTGCGTCATGCGGCCTCGGGGTTCGCGCGAGAAGGAGGGGACGGCAGCCGGGAGGCGGATGATCGACCCGCCGCCCGTGTTTCACGAGGTGCGGTGTCCCTCAGCCGCCGAACGCCTGGCTGAGCGCCACCTCGGCCGGCTGCCCGTCGAAGGTGGTGACGCCGGCCAGCCACGGCTTCCAAGCGTCGGGATGGGCGGCGAGCCAGGCCTTGGCGGCCTTTTCCGGCGCCTCGCCCCCGTCGAGGATCGCGCCCATGATCTCGTTCTCCATCGGCAGCGAGAACACGAGGTTGGCGAAGAGCTTGCCAAGGTTCGGGCAGTCGGTCGACAGACCCTTGCGCGTCAGCGTGTAGATCGTCGCCCCGCCGTAGTTCGGCCCGAACACCTCGTCGCCGCCCGAGAGGTAGGACAGCTGGAAATTGGCGTTCATCGGATGCGGCTCCCATCCGAGGAAGACGATCGGCTTCTTCGAGCGCGTCTCGCGCGCGACCTGGGCCAGCATGCCCTGCTCGGAGGATTCCACCAGCTCGAAGCCCTTCAGGCCGAACTGGTCCTTGTCGATCATGCCCTGGATCAGGCGGTTGCCGTCGTTGCCGGGCTCGATGCCGTAGAGCTTGCCGTCCAGCTGGTCGCGGAACTTGGCGATGTCGCCGAAGGATTTCAGCCCGGCGTCGAAGAGGTAGGTCGGAACGGCAAGCGTGTATTTCGCGCCCTCGAGATTGGCGCGGATGATCTCGATCGAGCCCTCCGCGCGGTAGGGCGCGAGATCGGCCTCCATGGTCGGCATCCAGTTGCCGAGGAAGACGTCGATGTCGCGGTTCTTCAGCGAGGCGAAGGTGACCGGCAGGGCGAGAACGTCGGTGCGGGGCTGATAGCCGAGCCCCTCGAGGACCGCGGAGGCGGCGGCGGTGGTCGCGGTGATGTCGGTCCAGCCGACGTCGGCAAAGCGCACCGCGCGGCACGAGGCCGGATCGGCGGCGTGGGTCGCGGTCGCCCAGAGGAGAAGAGCGGTCAGCCCGGTCAGAACGAGGGAACGCGATGACGCCATTGGGGTCTTCTCCTGATGTGACGGGCCCATGCCCCGGCACCGTTGATAGCAGATGGACGGACCTGCGGACCATTCCATCCATCGAACCATGACGGGAATTGAGAACGGGCTTTCCGCACCTGTCAAGCGCCAGTTGAACGTCCGTTCAATTCTTTTCGGGTTCGATCTGTTTCTGTCGCGACAGGAGGCAACCTGCCCTTTTCCTGATCTTATCCGCCTGGTGACTGGGCATTGAAGAGCGCATCGACAGCATCGACCGTGGATCGCGATGCCCGCACGAGGGGATTGCATTCCACCGCTTTTCGTTCGATTGAATGATTGATCAATCCTGCCGTCCGATGCTTGCGCCGGAGACCCCCCGCATGACCCGCCTTTCCATCGCCCCCCGCTTCGGCTCCGAGGACCAGCGGCGCCGGCAGCTGATCGAGGCGACGATCGAGGCGCTGGCCGATGTCGGCTTCGCCGCCGCGAGCCTGTCGGAGATCGCGGGCCGCGCCGGCGTCGCGCCCTCGCTCGTCTCGCACTATTTCGGCGACAAGGACGGGCTTCTCGAAGCGACGCTGCGGCACCTCGCCTCGCGCGTCTCGGACGGCACACGCTGGCGGCTGAAGCGCGCCGAGACGCCGCGCGAGCGCATCCAGAGCGTGATCGACGCCAACCTCGCGCCGGAAGAGTTCGACGGGCGCACGGGGTCCGTGTGGCTCGCCTTCTGGGGTCAGGTCCTCCATTCCGCGCGGCTGAAGCGCGTGCAGCGCGTCTACCAGCAGCGCATGCTTTCCAACCTGCGTCACGACCTGAAGAGGCTGGTGGCGGCCGACGATGCCGCGCGCATCGCGGTGGCGATCGCCGCCGTGATCGACGGCCTGTGGCTGCGGTCCTCCTTGTCGGACGCCGGCGAGGCCGACAGCACGCTGGCCCGCGCCATCGCGACGAGCTTCACCGACGCGCAGATCGCCGAGGCGCGGCCGCTCAGCACCGGCGAGCGGGCGAAGGCGCCGCCGCGCGCCGCCGGCGCCCCGGTGCTGACGAGCCATGTCGCAGGCGCCTATCTTCCCTGGCGCGAGGGCACCGAAACCTTCGCCACCGTCAATCCAGCGACCGGCGAGACGATCGCCGAGATCGCGATGGCCGGCGAGGCCGAGGTGGAGGCGACGGTCGCCGCGGCCCGCGAGGCGCAGCGCACCTGGGGCGCGATGACCGGGGCCGAGCGCGGCCGCATCCTCAACCGCGTCGCCATGCGGCTTCGCGAGCGCAACGAGGAGCTCGCGCTTCTCGAAACCCGCGACACCGGCAAGCCGATCCAGGAGACGATCGCCGTCGACGTCCTGTCGGGCGCCGACTGCATCGAGTACTTCGCTGGGCTCGCCGCCGGCATCGCGGGCGAGCATGTCGATCTCGGGCCCGCCGCCTTCGGCTATGTCCGGCGCGAGCCGCTGGGGCTCGTCGCCGGCATCGGCGCCTGGAACTATCCGCTGCAGATCGCCTGCTGGAAGGCCGCCCCGGCGCTCGCCGCCGGCAACGCTTTCATCTTCAAGCCGGCCGAGCTGACGCCGCTGACCGCCCTGAAGCTCGCCGAGGTGATGACCGAGTGCGGCGTGCCGCCCGGCGTCTTCAACGTCCTGCAGGGCGACGGGCGCACCGGGCGCCTCCTGTCGCGCCATCCCGGCATCGCCAAGATCTCGCTGACCGGCGAGGTCGGCACCGGCAAGAAGGTGATGGCGGACGCCGCCACCACCCTGAAGCAGGTGACGCTGGAACTCGGCGGCAAGTCGCCGCTGATCGTCTTTCCCGACGCCGATCTCGACGACGCCGTGGGCGGGGCGATGCTCGCCAACTTCTATTCCGCCGGCGAGGTCTGCTCCAACGGCACGCGCGTCTTCGTGCACGAGGACGTGCGCGAGGCCTTCCTCGAGAAGCTCGCCTCGCGCACCCGCGCCATGGTGGTCGGCGATCCCGCCGATCCCGCGACGCAGGTCGGCGCGCTGATCTCGCAGACGCACATGAACAAGGTCCTCTCCTACATCGAGGAGGGGCGGCGCGGCGGCGCGAAGCTCCTGTGCGGCGGCAACCGGGTGATCGCCGACGCGCTCGGCCGGGGCTACTTCGTCGAGCCGACGATCTTTGACGGGTGCCGCGACGACATGACGATCGTGCGGGAGGAGATCTTCGGCCCGGTGATGACCGTTCTGTCGTTCCAGGGCGAGGACGAGGTGGTGGCGCGCGCCAACGACACGCGCTTCGGGCTGGCCGCCGGCGTCTTCACGCGCGACCTTGCGCGCGCCCACCGCGTCGTCGCCCGGCTCGAGGCCGGCACGACCTGGATCAACACCTACAACATCACGCCGATCGAGCTGCCCTTCGGCGGTGCCAAGGAATCCGGCCTCGGGCGCGAGAACGGGCGCGCCGCGCTCCTCGCGCATACGCAGGCAAAGAGCGTCTACGTCAATCTCGGTCGCGTCGACGCGCCCTACTGATCCGGAGCGAGGGGCGATGGAGATCGAACAGTTCGACTACGTGATCGTCGGCGCCGGCTCGGCCGGCTGCGTCCTCGCCAACCGGCTGACCGAGGATGGGAAAAGCACCGTCCTTGTCCTCGAGTTCGGCGGATCGGACCGCTCGGTGCTGATCCAGATGCCGAGCGCGCTGTCGATCCCGATGAACATGCGGAAATACAACTGGGGCTACGAGTCCGAGCCCGAGCCCCATCTCAACGGCCGCCGGATGAACTGCCCGCGCGGCAAGGTGCTCGGCGGCTCGTCCTCGATCAACGGCATGGTCTACGTGCGCGGCGCGCCGGCCGACTTCGACCGCTGGGAAGCCCAAGGCGCGACCGGCTGGGGCTACCCGGACGTCCTTCCCTATTTCCGCCGCGCCGAGAACCGGCGCGCGGGGGGCGACCCCTATCGCGGCGGCGAGGGCGCGCTCCACACGACCTACGGCACGCTCGCCAACCCGCTCTACGACGCGTTCGTCAGGGCGGCGGGCGAAGCCGGCCACGCGCTGAACGAGGACATCAACGGCGCGACGCAGGAAGGCTTCGGCCGGATGGACATGACCGTCCACAACGGCCGCCGCTGGTCCACCGCCAACGCCTACCTGAAGCCCGCGCTCGGGCGGTCGAACCTCAAGGTCGTCACCCACGCGCTCGTCGAGCGCGTCCTCTTCGACGGGCGCACGGCGTCCGGCGTCGCCTTCCGTGTCGGCGATGTGGCGCGCCAGGCGCTGGCACGCCGCGAGGTCATTCTTGCCGCCGGGTCGATCAACAGCCCGAAGCTCCTGAAGCTCTCCGGCGTCGGACCCGGCGCCGAGCTGAAGAGCCACGGCATTGCGGTCGTCGCCGACCGGCGCGGCGTCGGCGAGAACCTGCAGGACCACCTCGAATTCTACTTCCAGGTCGCCTGCCGCGAGCCGATCACGCTCTTCTCCGCCATGTCGCCCTTTGCCAAGGGCTCGATCGGCGCGCGCTGGCTCTTCACCAAGCGGGGCCTCGGCGCGACCAACCATTTCGAGAGCTGCGGCTTCATCCGCTCGCGGCCCGACGTCGAGCATGCCGACATCCAGTATCACTTCCTGCCGCTCGCCGTGACCTATGACGGGCGGGGCCTCGCCTCCGAGCACGGGTTCCAGGCGCATGTCGGGCCGATGCGCTCGAAGTCGCGCGGGCACGTGCGCCTCGCCTCGGCCGATCCGGCGGCGCCGCCGCGCATCCTCTTCAACTACATGAGCCACCCCGACGACTGGGCGGAGATGCGCGCCTGCGTGCGCCTGACGCGCGAGATCTTCGCGCAGCCCTCGTTCGACCGCTATCGCGGGCGCGAGATCCAGCCGGGCGAGGCGGTGCAGAGCGACGAGGAGATCGACCGCTTCGTCACCGAGCATGTCGAGAGCGCCTACCACCCGTCCTGCACCTGCCGGATGGGCGCGGGCGACGATCCGCTGGCGGTGGTGGACCCCGAGACGCGGGTGATCGGCACCGAGCGCCTGCGCGTCGTCGACAGCTCCATCATGCCCTCGATCACCACCGGCAACCTCAACGCGCCGACGATCATGATCGCGGAGAAAGCCTCCGACATCATCCGCGAGCGCGAGGCGCTGCCGCGCGCCGATGTGCCCTACGAGCGCGTCGCCTACCTGCCGATGCCGGCGCAGGCCGCCCTCTAACGGACCTCAGCCGGGACCGGCCCGGCCGTCGAGGATGGCAATGGTCGCCGGGTCCTCGCGGCCTCGGAAGAACCCCGCCAGGGCCTCGGCGAAGACCGCCTCGCCGCCCGACGCGCGGGCGAACAGCGTCATGCTGGAGTGGAACTTCAGGTCGTCGGGCGGACCGAAGACGCTTAGGGCCGAGCGGCCGCGGTGCCGGTTCGCGAGGTCCGTGCATTGCCGGAGGCGGGGCCCGAGAACGGGATGGGCGAGGAACGCTTCCGCCTCGGCGAGCGATCGAATGGCATAGTGCCGGGCGGTCGGGCTGCGGCCGAGGCCCGCAACTTGCGGAAACACGAACCACATCCAGTGGCTGCGTTTCCGCCCGTCACGCAACTCGTTCTCGACCGTATGGATGACAGGCGCCTGCGCGTCCAGAAACCGTTGGAGGTTGTGAGGGTCGTCCATGTCGTGTCTCCCGGCGTCGTCCGGTTCAACGCGAAAGGCGTACCCACGGCTCCCTGCCACCCCGGTCGTTGCGTGACGCCGGCAAAGAACCGGTGCCGAACTGCGCCTGATAGGCTTTCGGGCTGATCCCGACGCGCCTTGCGAAATGGTGGCGCATCGTGTCCGCGGTCCCGAAACCGGTGGCGGCCGCGATCTCCTCCAGCCCATGCTGCCGCGCGACGAGGAGATGCTTGGCCGCTTCCACCCGCTCGCCCGCCAGCCATTCGCCGGGCGGCATGCCCACGGCCTCCTGGAAGCGCCGCGCGAAGGTGCGGAGGCTCATGCGGGAGGCATCGGCCATGCGCTCGACCGTCCAGGGATGAGCGAGGTCGGCGCGCACCGCGTCGAGAAGCGGTGCGACGGCGCCCGCGCGTGGCGCCGGGACGGGCCGCTCGAGGAACTGCGCCTGTCCGCCGCCGCGATGGGCCGGCATCACCAGCCGGCGCGCCACCGAGTTGGCGGCGGCATCGCCGAAATCCTCGCGCACGATCGCGATCAGGAGGTCGATGCCCGCCGCGCTGCCCGCCGAGGTGTGGATGCGCCCATGCGAGCGGTAGAGCGAGGCGTCGTCCACCGTGATGCTGGGATGAAGCGCGCGCAAGGCCTCCGCGTAGCGCCAGTGGGTGGTCGCCGTCCCGCCGTCGAGAAGGCCCGTGGCGGCCAGCACGAAGGCGCCCGAACAGATCGAGACGAGCCGCGCGCCCCGCTCGTGCGCCGCCCGAAGCCGCTCGGCGAGCGCATCCGGCACCGCGACCCCTGCCCCCTTCCAGCCCGGCACGACGACGATGTCGGCCGCGTCCACGAGAGCGATCCCGTGGTCCGCCTGAAGCGCGAAGCCGCCATGGGCGCGCAGCGGCCCCGCCTCCACCGCCGCGCTCGCGAAGCGATACCAGCCCTCCCCCATCTCGGGACGGGGTAGGCCGAAGACTTCGGCGACGATGCCGAACTCGAAGGTGCAGAGACCATCGTAGAGAAGTGCGACGACGAGGGGGCCGGCGGTGTTTGGCATGATCTGCCCGTACTCTGTCATCCCTGCCAATGGCAAGCGCCGGCGGCTTGCGGCGATATGGCGGCATCCCCTTGAAGGAGGTTTCCATGCCGTCCAACGTCACCGCCGTTCCCGCCGCCCCGAGCGCGCTGGCGCACGAGCATTTCGCCGCCGCCTTCCGCTTCGAGACCGACTGCTGGGACGTCCACGACGCCCTGTCGCGCGGGCCCGACTTCGTGCTTCTCGACGTGCGCGGGCCCGCCCAGTTCGAAGCCGGGCACGTGCCGGGCGCGATCCACCTGCCGCATGGCAAGATCGTCCGCTCGCGGCTGGAGGCCTATCCGCCGGACACGCTCTTCGTCACCTATTGCGCCGGCCCCCATTGCAACGGGGCGGCGCGCGGGGCGCTGCGGCTCGCCGAACTCGGCCGCCCGGTCAAGATCATGGCGGGCGGCATCACCGGCTGGATCGACGAGGGCTTCGCCCTCGCGACCGGGGCGTAGGGGCGCTCAGGCGCCCCAGGTCCGCCGCAGCACCGACAGCCAGTTGCGCCAGGCGATGCGCTCGACGAGCTCGCGCCCGTAGCCCGCCGCCATCATCGCGTCCAGGAGGCGCGGCAGGCCGGCGGCCGAACCGACCGCGCTCGGGATCGTCGCCCCGTCGAAGTCGGAGCCGAGCGCCACGCCCTCCTCGCCGAGATGCCGCAGGAGGTGGTCGAGGTGGCGCAGCATCGGGTCGAGGCCGATCGTCTCGTCCATGCCGCCGTCGCCGAGAAACGCGGTCGCGAAGTTCAGGCCGACCAGCCCGCCCGTCTCGCGGATGACGCCGAGCTGCCGGTCGGTGAGGTTGCGGCTGTGCGGCGTCACCGCGTGGGCGTTGCAGTGGGTGGCGACCAGCGGCGCGTCCGAGAGGGCAGCCACGTCGTCGAAACCCTTCTCGTTGAGATGGGAGCAGTCGACGAGGATGCGCAGCGCGTTGCAACGCTCGACCAGCCGCCGGCCGGCTTCCGACAGGCCCGGCCCGGTGTCGGGCGAAGAGGGGAAGCGCATCGGCACGCCGTCGCCGAAGACGTTCGGCCGGCTCCACAGGGGGCCGACCGAGCGCAGGCCGGCGGCATGGAGCACGTCGAGCATGTCGAGGTCGGCATCGATCGCCTCCGCGCCCTCGATGTGGAGGACGGCGGCGAAGTTGCCGCGCCCGATCGCCGCCTCGATCTCGCCGGCCGTCCGGCAGACCGTGAAGCGCCCGCCGGACGTGCGCTCGAGGCGCAGGAGGATCGCGATCATCCGCAGCGTCGTCTCGCGCGCGTCGGCAAGGCTCGGCGTTTCGGGAAAGGGCAGCGCGTAAGGGGGCACGCGCATCGCATCGGACAGCGAGGCGTCCATGTGCGAGGGCGGGAACACGGCAAAGAGACCGCCGACGAGCCCACCTTCGGCCGCCAGCGCCATGTCGATATGGCCGCCGGCACCCCCCTCGAAGAAGCACCGCTCGGCCTCGCCGGTCGCGTCCTCCATCAGGCGGAGCAGCGTGTCGTTATGGCCGTCGAAGACGGGAATGCGGGGGGTGTCTGGCAAGGCGGCAGTCCTCGAGGAGCGTGTGCGGCCTACGCAGGAGATCGCCCCGCCCCGGCCGCCGTCGCTCTCCTCGTATCACCGCTCGGCCCCATGCGCACGCGGCACCGGGCGCCGGCCGAACGGCGCCTCAGAGCGTCGCCAGCACGCCCCCGTCGACATAGACGATCTGCCCGTTGACGAAGGCGGAGGCGTCGGAGGCGAGGAAGATGCAGGCGCCCTGCAGTTCCTCCACCTTGCCCCAGCGCCCG
>NZ_LMOH01000026.1 GCF_001423245.1 Aureimonas sp. Leaf324 | reverse complement strand
CGGCGCCGACCGACCAGAGGCCGGCCAGCCCCTCGATGTACTCCTTGCCCTTGTCGTCCCACACGCGGATGCCCTCGCCGCGGGCGATCACCATCGGCCCCTGCGCCTCGTGCGCGCGAAGGTTCGTGTTCGGATGCAGCGTGTGCGCCATGTCGGCCGCAGCCAGCGAGTTCGAGAGTGTGTCCATGGGGGATCCCCGTTCTGAAGGCTCCGCGCGGGCCGGTCGGCACCGCCGGATGGTTTCACGTGTGACAACAGCGCCGATGCGCCGGATCGGTCAAGCCGCGGCGGTGCGCTTGCGGCGGTTCATCAGCGCGGCGAGCGCCGCCAGAAGCAGCGTGCCGACGATCAGCACGAAGGCGGCCGCCGCGATCGCCGGCGAGATGTTCTCGCGGATCGAGGAGAACATCTGGCGGGCGAGCGTGCGCTGATTGGGGCCGGCGACGAAGAGGGTCAGCACCACCTCGTCGAGGGAGGTGGCGAAGGCGAAGACCGCGCCGGTGACGACGCCGGGGAGCGCCAGCGGCAGCGTCACGCGGCGGAACACGGTGGCGGGCGAGGCGCCAAGGCTCGCCGCTGCGCGCTCGACCCGCCGGTCGATGCCCTGGAGCGCGGTCGAGACGCTGATCACGACGAAGGGCACGCAGAGGACGGCGTGCGAGAGGATCACGCCGAGATAGGTCGAGGTGAGATCGAGGCCGCCGAGCGAAATCTGCAGGCCGACGCCGAGCACCACCGCCGGCACCACCATCGGCAGTAGGAAGAAGGTGCGCAGGACGTTGGGGAAGGGGATCAGCCCGTTGCGAAGCCCGAGCGCGGCCAGCGTGCCGAGCACCACCGACAGGACCGTCGCGCCGGTTCCGATGATGAGGCTGTTGACGATCGACAGGCGCCAAGCGTCGGCGGTGGCGAGCTCGGTGAACCAGCGCGTCGAGAAGGACGGGATCGGGTAGTTCAGGAAGATGCCGCCGGTGAAGGCGAGCGGCAGGATGGCGACGAGCGGCGCGAGAAGGAACACCACCGCGAGCGCGCCGAAGAGGCCTTGAGCGGGCTTCAGCATGGTCAGGCCCCCAGCGGCGTGCCGGAGCGCGAAAGCCGGCCGTAGACGAGGTAGAGGATCGTGGTGACGACGAGGAGGATGAGGCCGAGCGCGCCGGCCATGCCCCAGTTCGCGGTCTGCAGCGCGTAGAAGGCGATGATCGAGGAGATCATCTGGTCGTTCGGGCCGCCGACGAGAGCCGGCGTGATGTAGTAGCCGATCGCCACCATGAAGACGAGGAGGCACCCCGACAGAATGCCGGGCATGGCGAGCGGCAGGAGGATGCGGCGGAAGGCGGCAAACGGCGGCGCGCCCATCGAGGCGGCGGCCGGCATCAGTGTCTTCGGGATGGCGTTCACCACCGAATAGATCGGCAGCACCATGAAGGGCAGGAGAACGTGCGTCATGGCGACGACGACGCCGGTGCGGTTGAAGATGAGGGGGAGGGGCCCGTCCGTCAGACCGATCGCTTGGAGCGCGCCGTTGATGACGCCCTGGTCCTGGAGAAGGATGAACCAGGCGGCGGTGCGCACCAGGAGCGAGGTCCAGAGCGGCAGGAGGACGGCCATCATCAGGACGTTGCGTTTCCAGCCGGTGGTCGCCGCCATCAGCATGGCGTAGGGCAGGCCGATCGCCAGGCAGCACAAGGTGATCGTCGCGGCGATCAGGAAGGTGCGGGTGATGATCAGCCGGTTGGCGGACGCGCCGGCGGGCAGGCTCTCGACCGCGCCGGCCTCGTTGCGCGTGAGATCGACGGCGGCCAGCAGATTGCGGTCGGTATAGGCGGAAGACGCGGTCTGGATCGCGCTCCAGAAGGCGGGGTCCGCCCAGCGCTTGTCGAGGGCGGCGAGATCAATGGCGCCGCCGTTCCCGTCCTTTGCGGCGCGCTGTGTCTTCGGGATCAGGGTGCGGAAGCCCGACACGTCGCTGTTGAGGCGGCGGACGGCCGCGCCGAGCCCGATCGCGTCGGCCTCGGCCAGATCGGCGACGAGCGCCGCTTGCGTTTCGGCATCCGGCACGCCCTCGCCGCTCCAGGACGAGATCGCGGCGGTCGTTCGCGGCAGGACGGCGCCGACCGCCGGGTCGCGCACCGAGACGGAGACCATGGTCCAGAGCGGCCAGAGGAAGAAGACGCCGAGAAACAGGAAGAGCGGCGCGACGAGGCCCAAGGCTCGAAGGGTTGAGCCGGTCCGCGTCATGCCGGGAACACCGCGACGTCGGCCGGATCGATCACGACATGGGCGGGCCCGCCGACGGCGGGAGCACCGAGGCGGCGCTCGGCGCGCGCGATGAGGCGCAAGGGGCCGCGCGACAGGTGGAGGCGCAGGTGGTCGCCCTGGTAGACGACGTCGTCGACGCGCGTCTCGATCGCGTCGGGCCGTGCTTCGGCGGACACGTGCAGCCGCTCCGGGCGCACCGAGACCATGACGGCGGTGCCCGGCCGGAAGGTCGGCCCGGGCACGGCCTCGAGGCTGGTGCCGCCCTCCAGCGCAAGGCGCGTGCCCTCGGTGTCGGAGGCGTCGACCGTTGCGCGGAGGAGGTTGGTCTCGCCGATGAACTGGGCGACGAAGGCGTTCTCGGGGTGGTCGTAGACCTCGGTCGCCGTGCCGATCTGCGAAATTCGGCCCTTGTCGAAGATCGCGATGCGGTTCGACATGGTCAGCGCCTCGCCCTGGTCGTGGGTGACGAAGACGACGGTGAGGCCGAGGCGGCGGTGCAGCTCGCGGATCTCGAGCTGCATCTCCTCGCGCAGCTGCTTGTCGAGCGCGCCGAGCGGCTCGTCCATCAGGACGACCTTGGGCTCGAACACGAGGGCGCGGGTCAGCGCCACGCGCTGCTGCTGGCCGCCCGACAGCTGGTCGGGGCGCCGGTCGCCGAGATGGCCGAGGCGGACGCGGTCGAGACCGGTCTTCACGCGGGTCGCGATCTCGGACTTGGAGAGCCCCCGCATCTGCAGGGGGAAGGCGACGTTCTCGGCGATCGTCATGTGGGGAAAGAGCGCGTAGTTCTGGAACACAACGCCGATGCCGCGCCGGTGCGGCGGCAGGTCCTCGATGCGCTCGCCGTCCATCAGGATCGTGCCGGAGGAGGCGTTCTCGAAGCCCGCCAGCATCATCAGGATCGTGGTCTTGCCGGAGCCGGACGGCCCGAGCAGCGACAGGAATTCGCCCTTCTCCACGGCAAGGTCGAGGTTCTCGACGACCCTTGTCTGGCCGAACGACTTCGACACGTCCTGGAAGTGGATGAAGGTCATCGAGCCTCGTCGCGGTGGTTCGGGGGTACGGAAGAAAACGGGCCCGGCAACGGAAGCCGCCGGACCCGAAAAGGGTTGTTTACTGCGCCACCCAGGCGTTGAAGCGCGTGTTCAGCGCCTCGATGTTGTCGACCCAGAAGTCGGTGTCGAGCGGGATCGCGACGTCCAGATTGGCCGGGGCCGTCGGCAGCTGCGCGGCGACCTCGGGCTTCAGCATCTCGCCGGCCGCCTTGTTGGGCAGGCCGTAGGCGATGTAGTCGGGCAGCTTCGACTGGTTCTCCGGCTGGCTGGCGAAGGCGATGAAGTCGAAGGCCGCGTCCTTGTTGGGCGAGCCCTTGAGGACGACCCAACTATCGACCGCGTAGATCGAGCCCGGCCAGACGATCTGGAAGTTCTTGCCTTCCGACTTGTTGATGCCGGCCAGACGCCCGTTATAGGCCGAGGTCATCACCACTTCGCCGGACGCCAGAAGCTGGATCGGCTGCGCACCGGCCTCCCACCAGACGAGGTCCTTCTTGATCGTGTCGAGCTTCTTGAAGGCGCGGTCGACGCCTTCCGGGGTCGCCAGGACCGTGTAGACCTCCTTCGGCTCGACGCCGTCGGCGATGAGGGCGAACTCGAGCGCGTATTTCGGGCCCTTGCGCAGCGCGCGCTTGCCGGGGAACTTCGCGGTGTCGAAGAAGTCGGCCCAGCTTTTCGGTGCTTCCTTCAGCTTGTCGGCGTCGTAGCCGAGGCCCGTCGTCCAGACGATCGCGCCGACGCCGCATTCGTTGACGGCCGACGGGATGAACTTGTCCTCGCCGCCGAGCTTCGACCAGTCCACCGGCTCGTAGATGCCGTCGGCGCAGCCGAGCGCGAGTTCCTCGGCCTCGACCTGGACGGCGTCCCAGTTCGGCGTGCCCCCTTGCATCTTGGCCGAGAGGACGCCGTAGCCGCCGTCCCACGATTCCTCCAGCACCGGCTTGCCGGTCTTGGCGGCATAGGGCTTGAAGTAGATCTCGCGCTGGGCGTCCTGGTAGTTGCCGCCCCAGGACACGACGGTGAGGTCGCGTGCGGCGGCCGGAACCGCCGCGAGAAGCGAGGCGGCCAGAAGGCCGCCGACGAGAGTGCGAATGGTGGACCGTGACATGGCGTTGCTTCCCCCGGCTTGTTGAACCGTTCGAAACTCAAGCACGAAAGGGGGAAACCGCAAAACCCTTCGCGCGGGCGCTCGAAATAGTTTCCATCGCCTCAATAGGTCGGCGGGGTGATGGCGCTGATCAGCTCGGCGGGCTCGGGTCCGGGATTGCGGAAGCGGTGCGGCGTCTCGCTGTCGAAGTAGTAGGCGTCGCCCGGCTCCAGCACGCGCGTCCGTTCGCCGACGCTGACCTCGACGCGGCCGGCGGTGACGATGCCCGCCTCCTGCGCCTTGTGTGAGAAAGCCTCGCCCGTGTCGGCGCCCGGCTGGTAGGTCTCGCGCAGCATCAGGAGCTTGCGGCCGGGATGGTTGATGCCGACCATGCGATAGGAAATGCTGGTCGTGCGGCCGATCTCGGGCAGGTCGCCGCCGCGGTAGAAGGGCGAGTGGGGCGCCGCCTCGCCGAGTTCGGAGAAGAAGCCGGTCAGCGTCGAGCCCATCGCCTCGAGGATGGCCTGGAGCGTATCCACCGACGGGCTCATCCGGTCGCGCTCGAGAAGCGAGATGGTGGAATGGGCGATGCCCGAGCGCACCGCGAGCTCGCGGGTCGACAGCTGGCGGCGGCGGCGCATCTCGCGGATGGCGGCTCCGATGGCGGGCATGGTCGTCTCCTCTGGCGGGCGGCCGGGCGGCGTTGAGTGCTCATCATACTGAACAGGGCGCGCGGTGTCCTTGCCGCCTGGTGGCGCTTCTGCGAGCGTCCTGCGTGCAAAACCAGCACGGAAACGCCCGATGCCCCACGAGATCGACAGCCTTCGCTCCCGCCTCCGCTTCGTCAAGGCTCCCAAGCCGCAAGGCGAGACGCATGCGAGCGTCGCCGGGACGGTGTCGGAGATTCTTGCCGCGGTGCGCAGCGAGGGCGATTCGGCGGTGAAGCGCTACTCCGCCGCCTTCGACAAGGTGGAGCCGGCGGCGGTCGAGGTGAGCCGCGAGGAGCGCGAGGCGGCGGTGGCCCGGCTCGACCCGCAGACGCGCGCCGACACCGAATTCGCCATCGCCAACGTGCGCGCGTTTGCCGAGGCGCAGCTCGAGACCATCATGCCGCTCGAGATCGAGCTTCGGCCCGGCCTCCATCTCGGCCACCGCGTCATTCCCGTCCAGCGCGTCGGCGCCTATGTGCCGGGCGGGCGCTACCCGCTCCTGTCGGCGCCGATCATGACCATCGTGCCGGCCAAGGTCGCCGGCTGCCCCGAGGTGATCGCCTGCCTGCCGCCGACGGCGGCGGAGGCCATGGTCGCGGGCTGCCACTTGTCGGGCGCGGACCGCATCTTCCGCATCGGCGGGGCGCAGGCGATCGCCGCGATGGCCTATGGCACCGAGACCATTCCGGCCGTGCACAAGATCGTCGGGCCCGGCAACGCCTACGTGAACGAGGCCAAGCGACAGGTCTTCGGGCCGGTCGGCATCGACCAGCTGGCGGGTCCGAGCGAGATCTATACGCTCGCCGACGAGACCGGCAACGCCGAGGTGATCGCGACCGATCTCCTCGCCCAGGCCGAGCACGACATCCACACCCGCGTCGGCCTGATCACGACGCACGCCCCGCTGGCGGAGGCGGTGATCGCGGAAGTTGAGCGCCAGCTGGAGACGCTGTCGACTGCCAACGTCGCCCGCGTCTCGTGGGAGGCGCAGGGCGAGGTGACGGTCTGTGCTTCCGAGGACGACATGGTCGCCTATTCCGACTGGATCGCGGCCGAGCACCTGCAGGTGCACACGCGCGACCCGAAGGCCTTCGCGGCGAGGCTGACGGGCTACGGCTCGCTGTTCATCGGCACGAAGGCGAGCGTCGTCTATTCCGACAAGTGCTGCGGCACCAACCACACACTGCCCACGATGGGCGCCGGACGCTACACCGGCGGGCTCTGGGTCGGCTCCTACGTCAAGATCGCGACGCACCAGTGGCTGGACGACGAGGGCGTCGCCGCGGTCGCGCCGCCCGCCTCGCGCCAGAGCGCTTCGGAAGGGCTCGAGGGCCATCGCCGCGCGGCCGCCCTGCGGCTGGAGAAGCCCGACCTCTTCCGCTGATCCGGGCGCGCGCCCCACGCCGCCGACGAGCGGGCGGCGGGCGGGGCGTTGGTGCGGGCGTCGTATATGATATGCTGGCGGGGCTCTCGGAGACCCGCCTCGTGACGAAGATCGAATACCGGACCCTCAACGACCTCGCCTACGATCGCATCCGCGAGGGTCTGATGGCCGGCAGCTTCCATCCCGGACAGGTCCTCGTGATCCGCACGCTGGCCGAAAGCTACGGCATCTCGACGACGCCGGTGCGCGAGGCGCTGCAGCGGCTGGTCGCCGAGCGGCTGCTGACGCTCCTGCCGAACCGCTCCATCGCGGTGCCGGCGCTGGAAGCGGGCAAGTATGCCGAGCTCGCGCGCATCCGTTGCGAGCTGGAGGGGCTGGCGGCGGAACTCGCCGCCGCGCGCGTGCGCAAGGCGACCCTGCGCAAGCTTGCGCGGCTCACTGACGACATGGACGAGAGCCTCGCCGCGCGCGACCACGACGCCTATCGCCGCCAGAACCAGGCCTTTCACTTCGCCGTCTACGGCGAGGCGGCCTCGCCGCGCCTGTTCGAGATGATCCAGGACCTGTGGAGCCAGACCGGCCCCTACATGAAGGAGCTGTTCGGGGCGCCGGCCTACGAGCCGAAGGCGAACGAGGCGCATCGCAGCGTGCTGGCCGCGCTGGAAGCAGGCGACGGCGCGCGCGCGCGCGCCGGCATCGTCGCCGACCTCACCGTCGCCGGCACCTTCCTCGTGCCCCACCTCGAGGCGGTGGAAGGGGCGCGGCGGCGCGTGTCGGAGCCGGCGTGAGGCAGAGCGCCTTCCAACCGGGTTAGAGTTTCGTCGTCGTCGTTCGGACGAGCGTTTCGCGGCGGGGCGTTTTCGTTCCGCGGCGGCGTTGCCCGCCGGTCACGATGCGGCGGCATCGCTTCCTCGTCACGCCTTGCCGCGAAACGACCTTCCCCATCGTGCCGATCCCCCCTCCAGCCGAGAGGCGCTCGATCTCAGGCCGTCGCCTGGAGCGAGGCTTCGAGCACCTCGGCGAAGAGGTCGGCGTTGCCGCGGTCGAAGACCAGCGGCGGACGGATCTTCAGGCTGTTGTGGTGCTTGCCCGAGACCGAGATCAGGACGCCGCGCTCGCGCATGGCGTTGACGACGCGCGAGGCGCGCGCACGGTCGGGGGCCCGCGTCTGCCGGTCGGCGACGAACTCCACCGCCATGAACAGGCCGGCGCCGCGCACGTCGCCGACGCCGGGATCGTCGGCCGAGACCGCCCGCACGCGCTCGAGGAGATGGCGGCCGGTCTGACGCGCGTTCTCCTGCAGCCCTTCGGCCTCGATCGCGTCGAGGACGGCGGCGGCGGCCGCGCACGAGACCGCGTTGCCGCCGAACGTGTTGAAGTAGCGGGCGTTGCGGCCGAAGTCGGCGACGATCTCGGGGCGCATGACGACCGCCGAGATCGGCTGGCCGTTGCCCATCGGCTTGCCGAGCGTCACCATGTCGGGCACGACGCCGTGGCGCTGGAACCCCCACATCGCCTCGCCGGTGCGCCCGAAGCCGGGCTGCACCTCGTCGGCGATGAAGAGGCCGCCCGCCGCGCGGATCGCCTCGGCCGCGCCCCGGAGGACGCCGGTCGGCCCGGCCAGCACGCCGTCGCTGGTGAAGAGGCTGTCGACGATCAGCACCGCCGGCCGGATGCCGTGACGCCGGAGGTCGGCGATCGCGGCCTCGACGGACGCCTGGAACGCCGCGCCGACGTCGCGCTCGCCCATGTGGTAGCGGTCGGGCGCGGGCACCGTGCGCACATGGGGCCCGAGATCGACGGAGGGCCCGAGCGAGGGCGAGAAGGCGGCGACGCTCTCGGTGATCCCGTGATAGGCGTTCTCGGTGACGATGATGCCGGTGCCGCCGGTGCGGGCCTTGGCGATCCGGAGGGCGAGGTCGTTGGCCTCGCTGCCGGTGCAGGCGAACATGACCTGGGACAGCTCGGCCGGGAAGGTCGCGACGAGACGCTCGGCATAGTCGAGGATCGCCGTGTGGAGGTAGCGCGTGTTGGTGGCGAGCACGCCGACCTGCGCGCGGATCGCCTCGACGACGCGCGGGTGGCAATGCCCGATCGAGGTGACGTTGTTGTAGGCGTCGAGAAAGGCGCGGCCGGTGTCGTCATAGAGCCAGACGCCGTCCCCGCGTACGAGATGGAGCGGCGTCTCGTACATCAGCCGATAGGCCGGTCCGAGGACGCGCGCGCGCCGCGCGACCAGCGCCTCGTTGTCGGGGCTGAGGTTGCCGCGCCCCGGCACGAAGGCGTTGGGCATGGACAGGTCGGCGGTGGCGCTCATGCGTGGGGCTCCGGCGGGTCGATCGACCGGGATCGGTCGCGGCAGCCAGGCATCGGCCGCCGATTTCGATACATGATATACCAGATGATGGGGCGGGCAAAGATGCGATCGGCCGGTGACGGCATGGGTGTCGGCCATGCCGAAAGTGTCGGCGAGTGGCGCATCGCCTTGCTGGATTGTCGTATATGGTATATCACAAATGGCGATCGCTGAGCCTGTCGGCTTTCCGCTTCCCGAAGCCATCTGGCGAAAGGCCGGCCATGTCCCATCCCGAGATCGCCGAGCCGCGTTCGGCCTTCACCACGGCGGCGCCCGCCTTCGGGCTCGACGAGATCGAGAGGATGGTGCGCGAGCGCTATGGGATCTCGGCCCGTGCCACGATGCTGACCAGCGAGCGCGACCTGACGGTGCGCCTCGACGCCGAGGACGGCGCGCGCTTCGTCCTCAAGATCGCCAACGCCGCCGAGGATCCGGGCGTCTCGGAGTTCCAGAACCGGGCGCTCGAGCATCTCGCCCGCGCCGTGCCGGACGTGCCCGCCTCGCGCCTCGTGCGCACGCTGGACGGCGCGCCGGAATTCTTCGCGCCGCGTGACGCTGAGCACCATTTCACGCGGCTCTTGACCTGGCTGCCCGGCCGCCCGCTGTTCGGGAGCGTCCGCACGCCCGCCCAGATGCGCGGCCTCGGCACGGCGCTCGGCCGGCTCGCCAAGGGATTGTCGTACTTTTCGCACCCCGCCGCCGAGCACGAGATCGTCTGGGACATCCGGCGCTCGCCCGGGCTTCTCCAGCACACGCGCCATGTCGCCAACCCCGCGCTGCGTGCGCGCGTAACGCGGATCTTCGAAGCCTTCCGCGACGAGATCGCGCCGCGCGAGGACGCGTTGCGGATGCAGGTCGTCCACAACGACTTCAACCCGTTCAACCTTCTGGTGGACGAGGCCGAGACCGACCGTCTCACCGGCATCCTCGACTTCGGCGATCTCGTCCGCACGCCCGCGATCTATGATCTCGCGATCGCCAGCGCCTATCAGGTGGCCGACGAGGGCCATCCGTTCGAGCCGGTCGCGGCGCTGGTGTCGGCCTATCATGCGGTGCATCCCGTGCCGGAGGCCGAGCTCGACCTCCTGCCGCAGCTCGTCGGCGTGCGGCAGGCGATGACGATCACGATCGGCGAATGGCGCGCCAGCCGCTATCCCGAGAACGCCTCCTATATCCTGCGCAACCACGCCAAGGCCCGCTCGGCCATGGCGCGCTGCGAGGCGGTGCCAGCGGGTGAGGCACGAGCGATGCTGCGCCGCGCCTGCGGGGTCTGAAGCGCGTTCCGACCGGGTCGAACGGCCGTCGTCGTGGTCCTTCGGCTGCCCGTCGGCAGTGAGACGTCATCATCGCCGTGCCGATCATTCCCATCCGGCCGGGAGAACGCTTCAGCCCTTCGCAAATCCTGCAGTGCCGCCGCTGCCGAGGCGCGGCGAGGGCGTGTCGAGGCTGAGCGCGGCGTCGCGGAAGCGGATCGGCGTGCGCAGGCCCGGCACCCCGTCCGGCTCGATCCGCATGCCGCGGTGTAGGACTTGGGGGTCGGCGAAGACGTCGGCGAGTGTGTTGATCGGACCGGCGGGCACGCCCTCGCGCTCCAGATCGGCGAGCAGCGCGTCGCGCGTCACAAGGAGAAGCCGCCCCTCCATGATCGCGACCAGCGCCGCCCGATGGGCGACGCGGGCCTCGTTGGTGGCAAAGCGCGGGTCGGTGGCGAGGTCGGGCTCGCCGATCACGGCGGCAAGTTTTGCGAACTGCCGGTCGTTGCCGCAGGCGATGACCACATGCCCGTCGGCGACCGCAAAGCCTTGGTAGGGCACGATGTTGGGATGGGCGTTGCCGAGGCGCTTCGGCGCCGTGCCGCTGGCGAAGTAGTTCAGCGCCTGGTTGGCGAGCACGCCGGTCATGCAGTCCATCAGCGCCATGTCGACATGGTCGCCGCGCCCGGTCCGCTCGCGCCGGGCCAGCGCCGCCTGGATCGCGATCACGCCGTAGAGGCCGGTGAAGATGTCGGCGAACGCGACGCCGATCTTTTGCGGCGTGCCGTCCGGCTCGCCGGTGAGGTCCATGATCCCGCCCATCGCCTGGATCATGAAATCGTAGCCGGCCCGTTGCGCATAGGGGCCGTCCTGCCCGAAGCCGGTGACTGAGCAGTAGACGAGGCGCGGGTTCTCGGCCGCCAGCGTCTCGTAGTCGAGGCCGTATTTCGCAAGGCCCCCGACCTTGAAGTTCTCGACGAGGACGTCGGCCTCGACAGCCAGCCGGCGCAGCAGCGCGCGGCCGTCCTCGGTCGAGAAGTCGGCGACCACCGACCGCTTGCCCCGGTTGGCGGCGTGGAAATAGGCCGCCGTGCGCTCGCCGTCGTGGGTGATGAAGGGCGGGCCCCATCGGCGGGTGTCGTCGCCGTCCGGCGCCTCGACCTTGATCACCTCGGCGCCGAGATCGGCCAGCGTCTGGCCGATCCAGGGCCCGGCGAGGATGCGGGCGAGTTCGAGGACCTTGAGGCCCCTCAGCGGCGTATCCGCCATCAGAAGAAGGCCTGCAGCCCGGTCTGCGCGCGGCCGAGGATCAGCGCGTGGACGTCGTGCGTGCCCTCGTAGGTGTTCACCGTCTCGAGGTTCTGCGCGTGTCGCATCACGTGATACTCGCCCATGATGCCGTTGCCGCCGTGCATGTCGCGGGCCTCGCGGGCGATGGCAAGTGCCTTGCCGCAGTTGTTGCGCTTGACGATCGAGATCATCTCCGGCGCCATGCGGCCCTCGTCGAACAGGCGCCCGACCCTTAAGCTCGCCTGGAGCCCGAGCGCGATCTCGGTCTGCATGTCGGCGAGCTTCTTCTGGACGAGCTGCGTCTGCGCCAGCGGGCGGCCGAACTGGGTGCGCTCCAGCGTATAGCTGCGCGCGCGGTGCCAGCAGTCCTCGGCCGCGCCGAGCGCTCCCCAGGAAATGCCGTAGCGCGCCCGGTTGAGGCAGCCGAACGGGCCCTTCAACCCGGAGACGTTCGGCAGCAGCGCATCCTCGCCGACCTCGACGCCGTCCATCACGATCTCGCCGGTGATCGAAGCGCGCAGGCTGAGCTTGCCCTCGATCTTCGGCGCGGTCAGGCCCTTCATGCCCTTGTCGAGCACGAAGCCGCGGATCGCGCCGTCATGGGCGTCCGACTTCGCCCAGACCACGAAGACGTCGGCGATCGGCGCGTTGGAGATCCACATCTTGGCGCCGTTCAGGACATAGCCGCCGTCTGTCTTGCGCGCCACGGTGCGCATGCCGGCGGGGTCGGAGCCGGCGTCGGGCTCGGTCAGGCCGAAGCAGCCGATCCATTCGCCGCTGGCGAGCTTGGGCAGATACTTCCGGCGCTGCTCCTCCGACCCGTAGGCGTAGATCGGATACATCACCAGCGAGGACTGGACCGACATCATCGAGCGGTAGCCCGAATCGACCCGCTCCACCGCGCGCGCCACCAGCCCGTAGGACACGTAGGAGGCACCGGCGCAGCCGTACTCCTCCGGCAGCGTCACGCCGAGGAGGCCGAGTTCGCCCATCTCGCGGAAGATATCAGGGTCGGTCGTCTCCTTGAGATAGGCCTCGACGACGCGCGGGCGCAGGCGCTCCTCGGCAAAGCCCGCGGCCGTCTCGGAGATCAGCCGCTCGTCCTCGCTCAGCTGGTCGGCGAGGAGGAACGGGTCGGCCCAGTCGAAGCTCGCCTTGGACGGAGCGGCGGGCGCGGCGTTCGGAATGGTGCTGGCGGGAAGGGCGGACATGGTCGCTTCTCCTGTCTGGTGCCGGCGATCCTGCGCCCGCTCGCGCGCTCGCGCAAACGATGATATCGGATCGAAACATTCATGCATTCGATGAAGTCGGCCGATGCGACCCGCCTACCATCCGACGATCGCCGAGCTGCGCGCCTTTGTCGCCTGCATGGACAAGGGGTCGGTGACGGAGGCCGCGGCCAGCCTCAACCTCACGCAGAGCACGGTCAGCCGCTCGCTCGCGCTTCTGGAAGACAAGCTCGGGGTGCCGCTCTTCCACCGCGTGCGCAAGCGCCTCGTGCCCTCCGATGCCGGGCGGCTCTTTGCGGTGGACGCGGCGGCCGTCCTCGCCCGGCTCGACGAGGCGAGCGTCAAGACCATGGCCTTCGGCGGGCGGCGCGAGATCCTGAACCTTGCCGTCCTGCCGACCTTCGCCGCGCGCTGGCTCGCCCCGCGCCTCGTCGCCTTCTCGCGCGCCGAGCCCGGCATCAGCCTCAACGTCAGTGCGCGGCTCGGCGCGGTGGACTTCGACCGCGACGGGTTCGACGCGGCGATTCGGCGCGTGGGCGCGGCGGCGGGAAGCGGGGGCGGTCTCGTCCTCCTGGCCGACCGGCTCTGCGCGGTGGCCAGCCCCGAGCTTCTCGACGGGCGCGAGGCACGAGGGGAGGGGGCGCTCACCGGCCTTCCGCTCCTCCAGCAGGCGACGCGCCCGACGCTCTGGCTCGAATGGTTCCGCGAGGCCGGGCTCGACGCGCGCGACATCCTGCGCGGCCACCGGTTCGAGCAGTTCGCGATGGTGGTCGAGGGCGCGGTCGCGGGCCTCGGCGTCGCGCTGGTGCCGGATTTCGCGGTGGAGCGGGAGCTTCGCGCCGGCCTCCTGACGCTCGCGTCGCCCCGCCGCCTCGCGCTGCCCGATCCCTATACGCTTCTCCATCCTCCGCGCAGCCTCGAGCGGCCGGCCTTTGCCAAGTTCCATCGCTGGCTGCGCGAGACGGTCGAGCGGGACGCCGCGTCCGCGCCCTGACGCCGAGACGGTCCGCGCCCGGCGCAAACTTCAACCGGGGCGGGTGAATCTCGACCCCCGGTGGCGGGATCAGCGTCAGCGTGCCTGGCGCCTGGTGCATGTGTCGCGGGCCGAAAACGCAGAG
Organism: Aureimonas sp. Leaf324; assembly: GCF_001423245.1. GTDB lineage: Bacteria > Pseudomonadota > Alphaproteobacteria > Rhizobiales > Rhizobiaceae > Aureimonas. Next base: position 362,057 of record NZ_LMOH01000026.1, on the reverse strand, counting down.
TTTTCAAAGGATTGATTTGCGGACCGGCGACGGCTGACGGCCGGCACCGAACGGTCCCGTGCGATTCATTCAAATCCTATCTTTTAACTTTTGACGGGTAATTTTTGGTCGTCAAGCAACCGAACGATCGGACCGACGTTGATGGCGCCTTTCTCGCTCGGGTCCACCTGCACCCTGTCGCAGGCCGAGACCATCCAGGCCGCCCTGAGCGAGCATCTTCTCGACCATGCGGGCGAAGGGCTTCTCGTCGACGCCTCAGCCGTCGAGGAGGCCGACATCAGCCTCGTCCAGATCCTCGTGTCGGCCGGGCGCACCGCCGCCTCGCGCCATCTCGCCATGACGCTCGAACCCTCGCCGACGGTCTCAGCGCTCCTCGCGCGTGCGGGCCTCGGCGACTGGGCCGCGAGCCTTCGCGCCTGAGCATTTCGAAAAAAGGTCAGTTCCCATGGGCAAGCCCGTTCTCTGCGTCGACGACAGCGCGAGCGTCCGTCAGATGGTGTCGTTCACGCTGGAATCGGCCGGCTACTCGCCGACCACGGCCGAGGACGGCGTCGATGCGCTCTCCAAGCTGTCGGGCCACCGCTTCGCGCTGGTGATCACCGATCTCAACATGCCCAACATGGACGGCATCACGATGATCTCGAAGATCCGTGCCATGCCCGAGCATGCCGGCATGCCGATCGTCATGCTGACCACCGAATCCGACGACGCCAAGAAGGCCGCCGGCAAGGCCGCCGGCGCCACGGGCTGGATCGTCAAGCCGTTCGACCAGACGCGTCTCCTGGCCGTCGTCAACAAGCTGATCGGGGCCTGATGCCATGAACAGCGGGAACGCCGTCGAGATCTTCCTGAACGAGGCCCGCGACCTCCTGGAGCAGCTGGAAGCGGCGCTGCTCGATCTCGAGGCGCGTCCCGACGATGCCGAGCTCATCAACACCACCTTCCGCGCGCTCCACACGCTGAAGGGCTCGGGCGGCATGTTCGGCCCGCCCGACATGGCCGCCTTCGCCCACAAGCTGGAGGACGCGTTCGAGCGGGTGCGTCGGGGCGAGGCGCCGCTGACGCCCGCCCTCGTCGGCGTGCTCCTGGCTGCCACCGACCAGATCCGCCGCCTCCTGTTCGAGCCGGCGCCGGCGCTCGCCGCGCGCAGCGCCGAGCTCGTCGAGGCGCTGCAGGCCGCCGTCGGCGGCGAGGCCTCCGGCACGCCGGCTGCCGTGCCCGCCGCCGCCGCCATGCCGCAGGCGCCGGCCGCCAGCCGCTTTGCCATCACGCTGCGCCTGCCTGCCAACGCGCTCCTCTTCGGCACCAACCCGCTGGCCCTCCTCGACGAGCTACGCGCGCTGGGCGAGGCCGAGGTCGAGGCGCTCACCGACGCGGTGCCGGAGCTCACCGTCCTCGCGCCGACCGAACTGCATCTCGCCTGGCGCATCACCCTTTCCACCGATCAGGGCCTCGGCGCGATCGAGGACGTCTTCATCTTCGTCGACGAGCCGGGCGCCGTCGCGATCGAGGCGCTCGGCACGGCCGAGGCCGCGCCCGCTCTCGCGCCGGAAAGTGTCGAGCCGGTCGCCGTCGCGGCTCCCCCCGCCGCCAAGGCCGAGCCGGCCAGGGCCGAGGCGAAGAGCCAGGCGCAGCCGGAGGCGAGCGTCCGCGTGTCGGCCTCGCGCCTCGACACGCTGCTCGACCAGGTGGGCGAGCTGGTGATCGCGCAGGCGCGCCTGACGGCTCTCACCCACCAGCGCCACGACCCCGTCCTCACCGCCGTGGTCGAGGAGATCGAGCGCATCTCGGCGGACCTGCGCGACAGCGCCATGGACATGCGCATGCTGCCGATCGACTCGCTCTTCTCGCGCTACCGGCGCGTGGTGCGAGACCTGTCGAGCGATCTCGGCAAGGAGATCGACCTCGTCCTTTCGGGCGAGGACACCGAGCTCGACAAGACCGTGCTCGACCGCCTCGGCGATCCGCTCGTCCACATCATCCGCAATTCGATCGACCACGGCATCGAGATGCAGGACCGCCGGCTGGCCGCGGGCAAGTCGAAGCGCGGCACGCTGCGCCTTTCGGCCCGCCAGTCCGGCACCGAGGTCATCATCACGATCGAGGACGACGGCGCCGGCCTCAACCGCGAGCGCATCCTCGACAAGGCACGCGCCGCCGGCATCGTCGCCGACGGCGTGACGCCGCCGAACCGCGAGATCGACGAGCTGATCTTCCACCCCGGCCTGTCGACGGCCGCCGCCGTGTCGAACCTGTCGGGTCGGGGCGTCGGCATGGACGTCGTGCGCCGCACGATCGGCGAACTGCACGGCTCGATCGAGATCGCGACCGAGCCCGGCCGGGGCACGCGCTTCACGCTGCGCCTGCCGCTGACGCTCGCCATCATCGACGGGCTCCTGGTGCGCGTCGGCGAGACGAAGTGCATCCTGCCGCTCGCCAATGTCGAGGAATGCGTCGAGCTCGCGGCGATCGAGTGCCGCACGTCGAGCGGGCGCAACTTCGTCGACATCCGCAACACGATCGTGCCGATCTTCCACATGGACGCGATCTTCGGCACCGCCTCGGCCGAGGACGGGATCGTGGTGGTGGCCGACACCGACACGGGCCGCGTCGGCGTGGTGGTGGACCAAGTGGTCGGCCAGCACCAGACCGTGATCAAGCCGCTCTCGCCGTTGCACCGCGCGACGCCGGGCCTGGCCGGCGCGACGATCCTCGGCGACGGCTCGGTGGCGCTGATCCTCGACATCAACACCCTGGTCCGGCAGGCGGGCGCCGCGCGCGCCGACCGCCTCGCCGCCTGAGCCGGAGCGCGAACCGATGACGCAAGCCCCCGCCGCCGCGCCCGACCTCGCCGCCGCGCCGCCCGTCGACTTCCTCACCGTCTCGCTCGGGCAGGATGTCTTCGCGCTCGCCGTCGAGGCGGTGCACGAGGTGCTCGACCCGCCGCCCGTCACCACCGTGCCGAACGCGCCGGCCTTTGCGCCCGGCCTCGTCAACGTGCGCGGCAACATCATGCCGCTGATCGATCTCCGCCGCCGCTTCGCCATGCCCGCGGTCGCCGACACCGAAAGCTCGCGCGTCATCGTCTCGCGCGTCGAGACGGGCGGCGAGGGCTTCTTCGTCGCGATCAAGGCCGACGCCGTGCACGAGGTCGTCTCGCTCGAGCGCGCGGCCGTCGAGCCCGTCCCCGAGAACGGCACGCGCTGGCCGCTGCGCTTCCTGCGCGGCGTCGTGCGCCACGGCGGCGGCTTCGTGGTCCTTCTCGACCTCGAGACCGTGCTGCAGGCCGATCCCGCGCCCCTGCCGAACTGAACGTTCCGCCCGCCCTTCGCCCAGCCTTCCACAACCCTTCGGCTCCCTTCCGATCCCGGACCCCTCCCGATGCGTATTACCATCAAGACCAAGCTGATCTGTTCGTTCGGTGCGGTTCTCGCCCTTCTGGGGACGGCCGGCTATTTCGGCATTTCCAGCCTCGGCCAGACCAACCAGTCGATGGCCGACTTCGCCGCCGGCCCCTTCCGCCAACTCGGCAGCGACATGGAGATGAAGGTCGCGATGATGGACACGCGCCGCGCGCTTGTCGGCATCCTCCTCTCCACCGATGCCGCCGAGATCGCGAAGCTGAAGGGAGCGGTGCAGCAGAACTGGCAGGACATCGAGCACCAGAGCGCGCTGATGCTCGGGACCTTGGACGACGAGGGGCGCAGGGCCGCCGCCGATCTCGCGCCCGCCGTGGTGAAGGCCCGTTCGGTGGTCGACGACGCTCTCTCCCTTCTCGAGCGCGCCGACAATGCCGCGGGCGACAAGGCGATCCGCGAGGTCGGCGCCGCGGTCGATCCGCTGCTCGCCGATCTGGCCGGGCTGAAGTCCGGCTTCGAGGCATCGGGCGCGCGCAGCGAGGCGGCCCTTGCCGGCGACATGGCCTCCGGTCTGGAACGCGCGCGCTTTGCCGCCGTCTCGGCCGTCGTGCTCGGCGATGCGCAGGCGATCCAGGGCGCGTCCGACCGCGTCGACGCGCTGACCAACGAGTTTGCGACACGGCTCGACGCGGTGGCCGCCAGCCCTGCGGCCGGCAGCCAGGCGGGCCTCATCCAGAAGCTGCGCGCCGAATGGAATGCGGCCGACACCGTCCTTTCGCAGACGGCGGCCTATGGCGTTCGCAACGATTTTGCCAACGCGCAGTCGGCCCTCGATACCCAGGTGGCCCCGACCCTCGGTGCCCTCAGCGACCGCCTCGACGAACTCGCCCGCCAGGCGTCCGAGAGCGCGCAGTCCTCGGTGACGAGCGCCCAGGCGAACTACGAGAGCACCCGCACCATGCTGATCGCGATCGTGATCGGCGCGCTGGCGATCGGTGCCGCCGCCGCGGCCTTCATGGCGCTGTCGATTTCGCGCGGGCTGCAGCGTTCGGTGAAGCTCGCCGAGGACATCGGCGCCGGCGACCTGACGCAGACCGTCGCGGTGCGCTCGGACGACGAGATCGGCGACCTGACCCGCGCCATGAACACGATGACCGAGAACCTGCGCACCATCGTGTCGGAGGTGACGCGCTCGGCCGAGCAGGTCGCCGCCGGCGCCCAGCAGTCGGCGGCGACCGCCGAGCAGCTGAGCCAGGGCGCAACCGAACAGGCGGCCTCCACCGAGCGCCTCGGCCAGGGCGCCGGCGAACAGGCGGCGGCGACGGAGCAGGCGTCGTCGGCGATGGAGGAGATGGCGGCCAACATCCGCCAGAACTCCGAGAACGCCTCGACGACGGAAAAGATCGCGGCGCAAGCCTCGACCAGCGCCGAGCGGAATGCGCACCATCGCCGACAAGATCCGGATCGTGCAGGAGATCGCCCGCCAGACCGACCTTCTGGCGCTGAACGCGGCGATCGAGGCGGCGCGGGCCGGCCAGCACGGCAAGGGCTTTGCGGTGGTGGCGTCCGAGGTGCGAAAGCTTGCCGAGCGCTCACAGATCGCGGCGACCGAGATCGGGGCGCTGTCGGGCACGACCCTGAAGATCGCCGAGGAAGCCGGCGGCATGCTGCAGCAGCTGGTGCCGGACATCCAGCGCACGTCGGAACTGGTGGCCGAGATCTCGGCGGCCTGCCGCGAGCAGAACGCCGGCGCCGAGCAGATCAACCAGGCCATCCAGCAGCTCGACAAGGTCACCCAGCAGACCAACGAGACCGTGGTCCAGCTCGACGAGGTGACGCAGCAGAACGCCTCGGCCGCCAACGAGATGGCCGCCACCGCCGAGCAGCTCTCGTCGGAAGCCTCGCGCCTCACCGACCGCGTCGCCTTCTTCCGCCTCGCCGAAGATGCCGGTGCCGCCACCCGAAAGGTCCCGGCGCCGCGCGCCAAGGCCGACGTGCGCCGCCTCCAGGCCGACGTCCGGGGCTTTGCCGAGAGCCGCGCCGGCGCTCCGGCTCGGTCCCCGGCCAAGCCGGTGGCCAAGCCCGCGGTCAAGGGCTTCGACCTCGACCTCGGGGACGGCGACGACAACGGCTTCGAGAAGATGAGCGCCTGACGCTTTTTCTGCCGGCCGCTTCGGCGGCCGGCCGCAGCCCCTCGAGACTTCCAGCATTCCTGAAAGGCAGATCCCGTGCGCCTCACCATCAAGACCAAGCTGATCGGTTCCTTCGGCGCGGTTCTCGCCCTTCTGGGCACTGCCGGCTACTTCGGCATTTCGAGCCTCAGCGCGTCCAACGCGATGATGCAGCGCTTTGCCGAGCGCCCGTTCGTCCAGGTCAACAACGCCAAGGACATCGCGACCGGCGTCGTAGACCTGCGCCGGCTGATGTTCCGCATGTATCTCGAAAGCGACCCGGCCGCGTTCGAGAAGCTGGCCGGCGAGTACGAGGGGCGCTGGGGGCAGATCGAAACCTCGTTCGAGCGTTTCGTCTCCGCGATCGATCCGTCGCGCCAGTCCGAAGTCGCCGATGTGAAGCCGGCGATCGACAGCCTCCGCCAGGTATCGGACAAGGGCATCCCGATGTTCCGGGAGGTGAATGTCGACCTCTCCGATGTCGCTCTCGTCGAGACCGGTTTCCTGTTCGACAAGCTGGTCGCGGAACTGAACGCCCTGTCGGATGGGGGAACCGTCAGCGCGCTCACCGATATGGCGGCTGCCAAGGAGGCGATCTACGAATCGCGGCTCGCCATGGTGTCCGCGCTGGATCTCAGCGATGTCGGCGCGATCGCCGCTCAGCGTGCCGCGCTCGACGACATCGCCAAGGGCTTCGACGCCGCACTGGCGAGGCTGGAGCGCGTTCCGGGCATCGCGCCGGCGGCACTTCAGTCGATCGAGACGAACTGGGCCGCCTTCAACAAGCTCGCGATCGGCTTTGCGGACCGGGGCGTCGACAACATCAACAGCCGCGCGCTCGCATACCAGACGGGGACCATCGTGCCCGAGGCGACGAAGCTCTCCGCCCGCCTCGACCAACTGGTGACGCGCGCCCAGCAGGTCGCCGACCAGTACGTGGCGGACGCGCAGGCAACCTACGTCTCCACCCGCAACATGCTCGTGGCCCTCGTGGCAGGCGCGCTCGCGATCGGCGCGGCGGCCGCCGCCTGGATGGCGCTGACCATCTCTCGCGGCCTTCAGCGCTCGGTGAAGCTTGCCGAGGACATCGGCGCCGGCGACCTGACGCAGACCGTCGCGGTACGCTCGGACGACGAGATCGGCGATCTGAACCGTGCCATGAACGCGATGACCGAGAACCTGCGCGGGATCGTGTCGGAGGTGACCGGGTCGGCAAGCCAGGTCGCCGCCGGCTCGCAGCAGTCCTCGGCGACCGCCGAGCAGCTGAGCCAGGGCTCAACCGAACAGGCGGCGGCGACGGAGCAGGCCTCGTCGGCGATGGAGGAGATGGCGGCCAACATCCGCCAGAACTCGGAGAACGCTTCGACCACCGAATGCGCACCATCGCCGACAAGATCCGGATCGTGCAGGAGATCGCCCGCCAGACCGACCTTCTGGCGCTGAACGCGGCGATCGAGGCGGCGCGGGCCGGTCAGCACGGCAAGGGCTTTGCGGTGGTGGCATCCGAGGTGCGAAAGCTTGCCGAGCGCTCCCAGATCGCGGCAACCGAAATCGGGGCGCTGTCGGGCACGACCTTGAAGATCGCCGAGGAAGCCGGCGGCATGCTGCAGCAGCTGGTGCCGGACATCCAGCGCACCTCGGAACTGGTGGCCGAGATCTCGGCAGCCTGCCGCGAGCAGAACGCCGGCGCCGAGCAGATCAACCAGGCCATCCAGCAGCTCGATCAGGTGACGCAGCAGAACGCGGCCGCCGCCAACGAGATGTCGGCCACCGCCGAGCAGCTGTCCGCCGAGGCCGGCCGCCTCAACGACCGCGCCGGCTACTTCCGGCTGGACGACGCGCGCCAGGCCGCCCGCTCGGCGGCGCACGCCGGCGACGCCCGCGCCCTCCAGGCCAAGGTCGGACGCTTCGCCGCCGCCACGGCCGCGCCGAAGAGCAAGGCGTCCGCGCGGCCGGTCGCCAAGGGCGGTTTCGACCTCGATCTCGGCGGCGACTGCCAGGATGCCGGCTTCGAAAGGATGAGCGCATGAGCTTTGCCGCCGGCTACGACCACGATGCGTCCGGCACGGATTCGCCGGACGAGGAGATCGCGCGCGAGATCTTGACCTTCCGCCTCGGCTCGGAGACGTTCGGCATCCGCGTCGCCCACGTGCGCGAGGTGCTCGACTACAAGCCGATCGCGCGCATCTCCAACGCCCCGTCGATGCTCCTCGGCATGATCGACGTGCGCGGCACCGGCGTGCCGGTGGTGGACCTCAAGTCGAAGCTGCGCATGCGCGGCTTCGACGACGGCGAGCCGACAGGCGACAGCCGCATCGTCGTCCTCGACTTCGAGGCGGGCGGCGTCCGGCGCACGGTGGCGGTGATCGCCGACACGGTGCACGAGGTGACCGAGTTCGCCGCGGAGGACGTCGAGCCGGCGCCCGAGTTCGGCGAGACGTGGAACTCGTCCTTCATGACGGGGCTCGGCCGGCGCGGCGAGACCTTCCTGACGCTGCTCGACCTGCCGCGGCTCTTCGAGGCGGAGCGCTTCGAGTTCGCCTGACGCGAGACGATGCCGCCTCCCCGGCGGCCCCACGCATGCGGGCCGTCCTTCTTCTTCCAGCACCGGACCCGACCATGGCGCGAGCCGCGACCCTTCCGAAAACCGCCCCCGTGTCCGCCGGCGCCCACACGGCGAGCCTCGACGCGGCGACCTTCCGCGAGCTGGCGGTGCTGGTGGACGAGAGCTGCGGCATCGTGATGAGCGACGCCAAGCGGGTGATGCTGGAAACGCGGCTGCGCCGCCGCCTCGTGGCGCGGGGCCTCGAGGACTTCCGCGCCTATCTGGCGCTCCTTCGCTCGCCCGAGGGGCGCGCCGCCGAGCTGCAGGCCTTCACCGACTGCGTCGTCACCAACGAGACCTCGTTCTTCCGCGAGCCGCCGCATTTCGAGTACCTGACGCCGGACGAACTGCGGCGCCTCGCCGAGGGCGGGCGCGAGCGCTCGCTGCGCATCTGGTCGGCCGCGTCCTCGAGCGGGCAGGAGGCCTACAGCCTCGCGATGATCGCCGACGACGCCTCGAACGGCGGCCAGCTCTTCCCGTGGACGGTGACGGCGACCGACATCTCGGTGCGCATGCTGAACGCCGTGCGCGAGGGCGTCTACCACGCCGACGCCGTGCGCAACGTGCCGGCGCGCCTGCGCCAGAAATACCTGACGCCGGTCGGCACGGCGGCCGACCAGGCGATGAGCGTGCGGCCCGAGCTTCGGCGCAACGTCCGCCTCGGCCAGATCAACCTGATGCACGGCGAGTACCGGCCGGGGCAGACGATGGATGTCGTCTTCTGCCGCAACGTCCTCATCTACTTCCAGCCCGACGCCCAGCTCGAGGTGGTCGGCAAGCTCCTGCGCCATCTTCGCGTCGGCGGCCTCCTGTTTCTCGGCCATGCCGAATCCATCCGCTCCACCCGGCTCCCGCTCCGGCTGATCCGCAGCAACATCTACGAGCGGACGGAGTGAGCGCGATGGCGTCCATCAAGGTCCTCATCGTCGACGATTCGGCGAGCGTGCGCACGATCCTGTCGGAGATCCTCAACGCCGAGGCCGACATCGAGGTGATCGCCACCGCCTCGAACCCGTATTTCGCGGCCGAGCGGATGCGCGAGGCGGTGCCGGACGTCATCGTCTGCGACATCGAGATGCCGCGCATGGACGGCATCACCTTCGTGCAGAAGCTGATGAGCCAACGCCCGATCCCGGTCGTGATCTGCTCGTCGCTCGCCGAGGCCGGCTCCAAGATGGCGCTGCAGGCGCTGGAGGCGGGCGCGGTCGAGATCATCACCAAGCCGCGCGTCGGAACGCCCCAGTTCCTGATGGAGGCGAAGACGCGCATCTGCGACGCGGTGCGCGCGGCGTCGAAAGCGCGCGTCGTCGCCCGTACCGCCACGATCGACGTCCAGAAGAAGCTGACCGCCGACGCCGTGCTGCCGCCGGTCTCGGGCCGGCCGATCGACCGCACCACCGACAAGGTCGTGGTGATCGGCGCCTCGACGGGCGGCACGGAGGCGCTGCGCCGGCTGCTCGAGGCGCTGCCCGAGAACTCGCCCGGCATCGTCATCGTCCAGCACATGCCGGCAGGCTTCACCAGCGCCTTCGCGCGCCGCCTCGATGGCCTCTGCCGCATGGAGGTACGCGAGGCGGCGACCGGCGACCGCGTGGTGCCGGGCCTCGCGCTGATCGCGCCCGGCAACCACCATCTCCTCCTCCAGCGCTCGGGCGCCCAGTACCATGTCGAGGTGCGCGACGGGCCGCTGGTGACGCGCCACCGCCCCTCGGTCGACGTGCTCTTCCGCTCGGCGGCGCGCGCGGCCGGCGCCAACGCGCTCGGCGTGATCCTCACGGGCATGGGCGACGATGGCGCCAAGGGCATGCTGGAGCTGCGCCAGACCGGCGCCCACACGCTCGGCCAGGACGAGGGAACTTGCGTCGTCTACGGCATGCCCAAGGAAGCCATGAAGGTCGGTGCGGTGGAGGCCGAACTGCCGCTCGACAAAATCCCCGCCGAAATCCTCCGGTTTGCGGCCGATCCCTCCTTCAAGCCAGCGGCGGCCAAGCGATGACGACACGCGCGAACACACTTTCCAGCGCGGCTCCCGCCGCCGCCGCCGCACCCGGCCCCGGCGACTTCGAGCGGCTCGCCACCGCGCTCGTCCGCTGGACGACGGCGAGCGAGAGCGTCTTCCTCGACGCCGGCGAGCGGTTGCGCACGACGCACGGCCGGATCGCGGGCGTGCGCGAGGGCATCGCGCGCGCGACCGAAATCTTCACCCAGCCCGTGATGGCCGAGGCGCGCGCCTCCCTCGTCGAGGCCGCGGCTAGCGTCGAGACGGCGTGGCAGCTGACCGCCGAGCGGCAGGAGCGGATCGGCGAACTGAACGCGGCGGTCGAGAGCGCCCGCAGCGCCTCCACCTCGCTGAAGACCGTGTTCCGCGTCCTCGACTACATCGTCGTGATCGCACGGGCCCAGGTCGAGAGCATGGCGGGCGCCGAGGTGGACCTCGTGTCCTTCTCGCGCACCGTCGACGATCTCGTCACGTCGGGCACGTCGGTCGCCCAGTCGATCGACGAGCGGATGGGGTCGCTCCGCGCCGCGCTTCAGGAAAGCCGCACCATCGCCGCGCGCGCGGTCACCACTGGCGACGAGCGCGCGCTCGCGGGCGGCTTCCAGGCGCTGATCGACCGGATCGCCGAACAGCAGGGCGCGGCGGCCAAGAGCCGGGACGAGGCGCAGCGCGCCTTCACCGCCGTCTGGCAGGCGGTCGCCGGCGCCGTGATGGGCCTTCAGGCCCACGACATGGCGCGCCAGCGGCTGGAGCACACCGTCCAGAACCTCGAGCGGATCGGGCCGCTGCGGCGCGACGGGTGGCTCGTCGAGGGCGAGGCGCCGCTCGAGCCCGCCCACCGGGAGGCCGCGGTGCGCCGCATCGCCCGGCTCGAGACGGCCCAACTCGACGATCTCGCCGCGACCTACGGCGCGCTGATGGACAAGCTCGGCCTCGACCTTGCCGCGATCGCCGACCGGCTCGACGACTGCGGCGACATTCTGGAAGGCCTGCGCGCGCCGGGCACCGGTACTGAGGGCATGGCGGCGCTGGAGGCGGGCGCCTCGCGCCTGCGGGCCGCGATGGAATCGGGCGCCGAGGCGCGCCGGACGCTCGCCGCCAGCCTGTCGCGCAGCGTCGAGCGCACCGCCCATCTCATCGAGATGACCGACCAGATGACGGGGCTCGAGTTCCACCTCAACCTCGCCGGCCTCAACGCCGCGATCCAGGCCGCCCATGTCGAGGGCGGCGACGAGACGATCGGCTATATCGCCCGCGTGATCCGCGAGCAGTCCTCGCAGGCGCGCGAGGAGGTGGACGTGATCCGCGTCGGCACCGAGCGCGCGGCCGCCGCCACGCAGGACCTCGCCGACCGCCTCCTGCCGGCGATCGCCGAGGCGGAAGCCTCGGTGGACCGCAATCTCACCACGGCCTGCACCGGCCTTGCCAGCGCCGAGGCCGAAAGCGCGCGCGCGCTTGCCGCCAGCGCCGAGGCCGCCGGCGGCATGGGCGACGAGATCCGCGCGGTCCTCGAGATGATGTCGCTGCACGAGGAGGGCACGGCGATGATGCGGGCGCTCTCCGTCGCGATCGCCTCGCTCGCCGCCGCATCCGCGGCCGGCGAACTCCCGGCCGGGGAGGCCGCGCGTCTCGATGCGCTCCTGTGCGCCGGCTACACGATGAAGGAGGAGCGCAGCGTCTTTGCCGCCGCACTCGGGGGTTCGGGCGGCGAGACCACCGCCACCGCTGCGCCCGCCGCTACTGCCCCGGCCGACGACGACTTCGACGACATCCTGTTCTGACGGCGGGCCGCGCCGTTACCAGCCGGGCGCGACCGCGCGCGGCGGGGGAACGAGCCCCGAGCGCGGCGTGAGGTCGCCCGGCGGCCAGGCGAGCCCGTCGAAACCGTCGCCACCCCGCCGCAGGAGCGGGCTCGTGAACGGATCGGCGGCCGCGACGCCTGCCCAGCGCACTGATAGCGTGTCGATCTCGCGCTGCAGCGCGGGCGCGGCCAGCCCGCCGGCGGCCTCGTCCGCCGGGGCCTCGCAGACGAGACGCGCATCCGGCGCGACCACGATGCGGCGTCCCAGCGCCTGAAGCTTCAAAGCATAGTCGGCTGAGAAGAGGTGGCGCGGGAACAGAACGGAATCGAACCCGCCGAGCGCCAGGAAGTCCGCCCGCCGCGTCGCGAACACGCGGCCGCTGACGGCCGACACCTGATGGGCGACGAGAAGGCCGTCGCCGTGACCGGGATCCTCCGCGCCTCGGCCGCGATAGCGCGGGCGCGGCGCGGCGCCGAGGTCGAGCGCGAGGCCCGCATCGACGATATCGCCGGCGCGGCCGATGAGAAGCGGCGCCACGAGGCCGGTCGCGGGATTGGCGAGGCGGCCGAGGAGCTCGTCCAGCCAGCGGTCGTCGAGCGGCGTGACGCCGACCGACAGGAGGCAGAGCGCCTCGCCGGACAATCGCGCCGCGGCATCGCTTAAGCGGCGAGCCGGCGAGCGGCCGGGTGCGGCGCCTTCCGCCTCGACCCCGCCGAGGCGCAGGCGCGCGAGCGCCGCACTGTCGAGGCGCGGCGAGGACACGAGGACCGTCGCCGCGCGGCGTCGGCGCGTCGGCTCCAGCGCCTCCAGGGCGGCGACGACCGCCGCCTCGTCCTGCCAGCCGGCGTCGAGAAGGATCGAGCAGGCACCGGGCAGCGGCTCGCGCCGGACCCTCACGGCGGGAAGGCTCGCGGGCGGGCGCGGCTCGACCGTGGCGGCAAGCCCGCGCGCGACGAGATGCGCGCGCACCGCCGCCGCCAGGCGATCCGTCGCGCCGGGAACAGCGGACGGGACGGTGAAGCCGAAACCCGGCACGTGAAGATGGCGCGCGGTGCCCGAGAGGGCCCGGTCGAGCGGATGCAGGAACAGACGATCGGCGTCGCCGACGCCGGCCTCGAGGGCGGCGAGCGCCGCTTGGCGACGGATCGCGAAGGGCGCGCCCGCGCAGCCCTGCTCCAGGGCGCGCTCGTGGTCGAAGGCGGTGGCGGCGAAGGGCGCCGGCTCGCCGCCCTCCAGCATCAGGAGGCGGTCGCCGAAGGCGATCGCAGCGCCGGGCTCCGAAAGGAGCGCCTCCACCAGACGCTCCGGCCCGCCGGGGCGGGCGAGCGTTCCGGCCGGCATCACCAGCACCGCCTCGCACTCGGCCGCCTCGCCCTCGAGGAACCCTTCGAGATCGGCAGGCTCGAAGCCGCCGTCGCGCGCCGGCAGGACGACGCCGATCCAGTCGCCGAGCGCGTCGAGCGCGGGCGCGGCAAGGCTCGCCTCCGCGCCGTCCTCGCCGACGAGGGCGACCGCGACGGGCGGGGTGCCGAGACGCGGCAGGGAGGAAAGCGGAAACCGCGCCTCCCACCGCGCGACATCGGCGAACGGCACCGCTTGCGGAAACCACCGGTCGAAGCGCTCGCCGCGCAACCGCTCGCCCTCGGTCTCGGCCCGTTCGTCGAGAAGGGCGCCGAGCGTATCGGCAAAAGCGAGGACCGCGACAGAGCCGCCCGGCAGCGGCTGGCCGTCGGCATGAACCTCGACCTCGTGCAGCCGACCGTCGGCGAACTCGTCCGGCAGCCGCAGGCGAAAGGCGGGCTCGGCGCGCAGGTGCCCGCCGCGCCGCACCTCGCGCCAGCGATCGGCGAAGGCGAGCGCGACGATGGCGTCGTCGATGCGCGCCTCGATCCGCGGCGGCGGGCCGTCCGCGGACGGGCGATGCACCCAGCCCTCGAGATCGAGGCCGCCCGGCCAGCGCACCGCGCCCGCCGGGCCGAGCGGCGCCGCGAAGGGCTCGCCCGCGTGCAAGGGGATCGGTGGCCCCACGGGCTCGCCGCCGTTGGCGAGGCGGATCGCGGCCGTCGTCGCATGGGGCAGCACCGCGGGGTCGAGCGCGAACACGAAGCCGTGGCACCCGTCGCCCACCGCCGCGGCGCCCTCGCGCTCCGCCCCGAGCCGCAGGTCGGCGCGCGCCAGCGCCACTGGCACGCCGTCGAGCAGGAGCTCCACGACGAAGCGATGCTCGGGATCGGCGGGATCGGCGGCCCAGCCTTCGATCAGCGTTTCGCCCGTGCGGCGGACGGCGAGGCGCATCGCGCCGTCGTCGGCGGGACGGGGCGGGGTGTCTGTCGTTCCGGCGGACAGGCGCCTACGCCGCGAGGCGACCAGCGAACCAATCGACGATGGCCTGGACGGTGTCTCGCTCATCGCGGCTCCGATCGAGAAGAAGGGACGGGGGGAGGGGATCGAGCGCGCCGTCGCTCCAGTCGACCTGCGCGCCGGGGCGGCCGGTCTCGGCGATGATCCGCTCGAAGAGGGCGAGCGAGGGATCGGCGGGCGGCAGCACCAGCGCGGCGGCGCCCGATGCGGCGGCGACGAACTCGCCGGGCCCGAGCCGGCCCGTGGCCGCGATGCCGCGCCCGATCAGCGCGAGGTCGTCTGCACTGGCGCCGACCACCGCGAGCCGCGCGCCGGGCAGGCGGGCGCGGAGCGCTGCGCCGAGGCGCTGCGCGAAGGCGAGCGAGGCCGGGGCGGGGACGCCCATGACGAGGGCAAGCCGGCCGTCCGTCTCGGCGGGCGGGAGATGCGGTTCGGCTTCCGGCGGTCCCCGGAGCCATGCCGCCGCCGGATCGCCCTCCAGCGCCCAGCGGAGCAAGGCTTCGGTGGCGCGGTCGAGGGCGAGGATCGAGACCGCGCGGTCGCCGAGTTCCGCGCGCCAGGCGAGCGCGTCGGCGGCCAGCGGATGGGCCCCGCCCGGCTGCGGCGTGCCGGCAAGGATCGTCATGGTGCCGCCGAGCGGCCGGATCGCGTCGAGCAGGCCGCTCGGCGGAGGCGCGCCGACGAGATCGATCTCGCCCGGCGCCAGCGCCGCGAGCCACGCTGCCAGCGCGCCGCCCTCCGCGGCCAGGTCGTACCCGAGCGACTGCGGCGCGCCGCCGCCGACGCTTGCGAGGTCCGCCCGGAGCCCGGCGCCCGACCGGCGCCACGTCAGCACCACCGCGCCGGCGGCCGCCTCGCCGAGGCGATGGAGATGTTCCACGAGTACCGCGCTGCCCGCAGGTGCGACGAGGAGGCGCGGGCGGCCGGTCGGCGGGCAGGCCTCCTCCAGCCTCGCCCGTGCCGCCCGCAGCGGATCGGCGCGGCGAAAGGCGGCGCTTTCCGCGCGGATGCCGGGACAGCGGCGACGAAGACGCCGCAGGTTGCGCGCCACCAGCATGGCCTTGTCCGGCCCGAACGAGCGCGAGCCGTGATGAGGCACGAAGAGCGCGGGAGCGGCGACGTTGCGAAACCCCGCCTGCCGCGCCGCCAGCGTCCATTCGAGGTCCTCGAAATAGCCGCGCTCGTAGATCTCCGACGGCGGACCCACGGCGGCGAGGCAGTCGTGGCGCAGGTACAGTGCGAAGCCGATGCCGTTCGGCAGCGCGACGGGCGCGGTGTCGAGGCGCCGCGCGGCGGCATCGAGCCGGGCGGCCTCGGTCTCAAGCGGCAGCGGCGCCGCCTGCCCGAGGCGCGGCCAGCTCGTCCACTCGCCGTTGTTCGACAAGGGTGTTGCGGTGCCGATGTCGGGCGCGGCATAGGCTGCGTCGGCCAGCCGCTGGAGGGCACCGGCCGGCAGGATCGCATCGGCGTTCAGCACCAGCGCGTCCGAGCCTTCGCCGCCCTCGAGGCCGAGCGCTACCGCGCCGGGAAAGCCGCGGTTCACGTCCGTGCGGCGAAGCTCGAGGAGACCGCGTGCGGCAAAGGTCTCGAGAAGCGCGGTGATGGCGGGAAAGGGCGAGCAGTCGTCGACCGCGACGAGCCGGGCGCCGGGGTGGCGGGCGACCTCGAGGACGGCCGCGCGGAGCGCCGCGCGCGTCGCGTCGGGATCGCCGAAGACGGGCATCACCACCCGCACCGGACGACGCGCCGGGATGGCGGTGGGCGGCGCGCCCAGGCGAGGCGCCTCGCGACGGCGCGAGCGGGCAGGGAGCGGGCCTTGCGCCACGATGCGCCCGTCGCGCTCCAGCCGCCAGCCCTCCACCGCCCCGGCCACCCCCTCGTCGAGCCGTGCGCCCGAGGCGCCCGGCGGCAGGAAGCCGAGATGGGGCAGGGGCAGGAGCGTGAAGCGTTGCTCGCCCGCCGGGCCGGGCAGCACGAGGCGGGGCGCGGGATCGCCGCGCCAGATCGCCCAGCCCGTCAGCCGGCCGTCCGCAAGATCGGCGATGAGCGCCGCGTCCTCACCGGCGCGAAAGAGCGCGGCCAGCGCCTGGGCCAGCGCGTCGTCGGCGGCCACGGGATTGGACAGGATGCGCCGGGCGGCGAGGCGCACGCTGTCGCGGTCGGCGGCGAGGCGCAGCGCGATCAGTGCGGCGGCGGGATCGAGCGGGTCGGCGAGGAGGGCGTGTGAGAGCTCGGCGTCGGCCGCCTCGCGCTCGCCCGCCGCCGAGAGGCCGAGCGCCAGAAGCGCGCGCTCGGCCGCCGTCGCGGGCTCGTCCAGCCGCACGCGCCGGCGCAGGAGCGCCACCGCCTCCTGCGGGGCGCCGTCGCGAAAGCGCCGGGCCGCCAGACGCGTCAGCGCCTCGGCGTGACGCTCCGGCAGCGCCAGCGCCGCGTCGCATGCCAGGAGGTCGGTCCAGTCCATCGCGCCTTCGAGCACCGTGATCGATCGCCCTTCCTTGGCAGAACTGGCTGGCGGCGGCCTGACCGGCGGCGCGGGCGGCCGTCGTCTTCACCCTTTGCTTGCCCTGTCCGCAGGTCCCGCTTGCGGCGTCGGCCGGTCGTGGCAAGCTGCAGGCTGACGCAGTGCGCCAGCCGGGATCCCGAGCCATGAGCCAGACCGACGACACGAAGGACACGGGCGACGCGCGCGACCGCTCGGGCGGCTCGTCGTCGTCGTCCGGCTCGAACGCCTCGGCGGCCGCAACGGTCGCCATGTCCGGCAGCATCGCGACCACCGCCACGGCGACGGCCGGCGCCACGGGCTCGGTGGCCGGTGGGGGCGGGTCCCGCGGCGGCGCGGACGGTGCGGGGAGCGCGGGCCCGACCGGTGCCGCGACGAGCACGACCGAGGCCGGTGGCGCGACCGGCGCGGCCGACGGATCGACGGGTGCCGGTTCGCAGGCCGGCGGCGGCATGGCCGCAGGACCCGGCGGCGCGCGGCAGGCGGGCCCGCATGCCGGGCCGGGCGGCGCATCCGCCGGTGTCGGCGGAGCGAGCCTCGGCGGATCGACGGCTGGCGCGGCCGCCGGCTCGGCCGGTAACGGCGGCGGTGCGCCGGCCGGCGGCGGTTCGGCCGCGGCGCGCGACGGCGGCCCCGAGCGCGGCGAGGCTGGCGGCGGGGGCGGCACGGAAAACAGTGGTTCAGGCGATGGCGGCGCTGCGGCCGGTTCCGGCGAGGGCGGAGGCGAGGGCGGCGCATCAGGCGGCGATGGCGGCGGGTCCGGTGGCGGCGGCAGTTCCGGCGGCAGCAGCGGCACGGCGGCGAGCGAAGCTGCCGCCGCCGCGACCGGTGGCTCGGACACCCACGGCTCGTCGGGCTCGACCGCTGGTGGTTCGGGCGGCGGTTCGTCCGGTGCCGGCGTCTCCAGTGGGGCCGGCCCCGGCGGCGGCGCCACCGGCGCGGACAGCGGCACCACGCTCGGCGGCAGTACCACCAGCGGCCTCACGCCCACCGTTTCAATCGACATCGCGCCCGTCTGCTTCCGGCCGGGGACGCGCATCGCGACGCCGGCCGGCTCGGCGGCGATCGAGGATCTGCGACCCGGCGACCTCGTCCTGACCGTGGACGGCGCGGCGGAAGCGGTGCGCTGGATCGGACGCCAGACGGTCCCGGTGCGCGGCAGCGACCCGCTGCGTGTCCTGCCGATCCGCATCCGGGCGGGCGCGATCGCGGACGCCGTGCCGAGCCGCGACCTGTTCCTGTCGCCCGACCATGCGGTCGGTCTCGGCGGCATCCTCGTCCATGCCTCGGCGCTGGTCGACGGCGTCGCTGTCACACGTGAAACGCCGGTCGGCGAGACGATCCTCTATCTCCATGTCGAACTCGCGCGCCACGCGCTGATCCTCGCCGAGGGGCTGGCGGCCGAGAGCTTCGTCGACAATCTCGAGCAACTCGGCTTCGACAACTGGGAGGAGCGCGAGGCGCTCGTGCCGGACGCCGCGCCGGTGGCCGAGATGGACCTGCCGCGGGCGAAGTCGCGCCGGCAGGTGCCCGCAGCCCTCCGCCGGGCGCTGGAGACGCGGGCCACCGCGCTGTTCGTGGACCGGGACCCGCTCGCCGCCTGACGGTCAGGACTTAGCGCAGCGGCATTTCAGACCGGGGACGCGACGCGACGGGTCCGCCGACCCCGCCCGAAGGCGGTGCGGCTCCAGTGCCGCTCGCTCGCCTTGTAGGCGGCGAGGCAATGGATCGCGACATGAGCGAGACAGTCCGCCCGGTCGAGGAGGAGCGCGTCGTCCGCCTCGCCCGATGACGGCCGGGCGAGAGCGCCGGCCCAGACCCGCGTCAGCAGGCCGGGACCCGTCGCCAGCCACAGGATGTCGCCGTCGCCGCGATTGACCGCCGCGCTCGCCTGAGCAAGCGCCCTGAGGACAAGGGGATGGCCGGGGCGCGCGGCAAGGAGATTGTTGCCGACCGAGCCGAGGTCCTCCTGATAGGCGAGGAGACCGGCGCCGCGGGCGATGAGCGGCGCGATCGGACGGAGGCACCGGTCGTCGGCATCGACCCAGACCCCGCCCTCGCGAGCGAGGAGCGCCAGGCGAAAGAGGTCCGCCTTCATCGCCGGCTCGCGGGCCCGCGCGAAGGCCGCGGCGGTGGCCGGCGGGGCGTGCGCCGCCAGCCAGCCTGCCGCCTCGCGCTCGCTCCAGACGCGGTGCGTGAAGCGGGGGTTGAGGTCGCGCCAGGTCGCCATGTAGGCGGCGACGTCGGCCGGCACCGCGTCGTCGGTCCAGAACTGGTGGATCGCCCGCGGCACGCCGCCGACGCCGACGCCGACGCGGGTCGCGAGCGCCCCCTGCCGGCGGGCCTCGATCAAATAGAGGACCGACGAGGCCGTGTGGTCGGGACAGGCGCGCAGGCACGCTGCGATCGCGGCAAGGCGCACGGCCGGCGGCTCGGCCAGCGCCGCCTGCAGCGCCGCCAGCGCCTCGGCGTCGAGGCGGAATTCGTCGAGCAGCTGGCCGTAGTGGCTCTGCGAGGGGTTGGCGGACTTGCCGCGCAGCGCGTTGGCCCCGGCCTCCAGCGCCGCGCCCTCTCGGAGCGCGCGGGCGGCGCGCGGCAGGTCGAGCGCCAGAAGCGCGGCATGGGCGAGGCGGTTGCGATACCAGCCGTCCGCCGGCTGCAGGCGCACGGCCGCCTCGCCTTCCGCGATGGCACGATCGAAGTCCCAGCCGGCGGCGGCGAGTTGGGCGCGGGCGAAATGCAGCCGCGCCGTGTCGGCCCGTGTCGCGGTGGTCAATCCCGACAGGAGCGCCTCGGCGCGCGGCAGCCGTGCGCCCTCGATCGCGGCCAGCGCGGCGGCGATCGCGACGGCGGGAACCCTCGCCCGCGCGAGGCTTTCGTCGAAGCAGCGCTCGGCCTCCGCGATCCGGCCGAGCTGGCGCAGCGTCTCGGCGCGCGCGAGCGTCAGTTCCGGCCGCTCGCCGAAGCGCTGCGCGATCGTCTCGAAGCGACCGAGCGCCGACGCCGGGTCGCCGCGCATCGCGGCCAGGCGCGCCAGCATCAGGGGCGGGCCGAGCCGGCCGGGATCGGCGGTCGCGGCCTCGTCGAAGAGAGCCACGGCGGCTTCGAGATCGTCGCGCGACAGGGCGAGCCGGGCCCGCGCCTCGAGAAGGCCGGGATGGCCGGGATGGCCGGGGTGACGCGCCTCGCCAACGGACAGCCACGCCAGCGCCGCCTCGGGCTGCCCCTGCCGCAGCGCTTCCTCGGCGGTCTCGACCGCAATCTCCGGCCGGTCCGGCCAGCGCCGCGCGGCGTCTTCGAGCACCCGCAGCGCGCCGGCGCCGTCGCCGTCGAGACGCCAGATGCGGGCGAGGGCGAGCGCAGCCTCTGCGGCGCGGGGATCGCCGGGCGCGACGCCGGCAAGGAGCGCGCGGGCGCCGTCGCCGTCGCCGCGCTCGGCGAGCCGCTGCGCGAGGAGGATGCGCGGATGGCTTTCGCCGGGATCGGCCGCGATCGCAGCACGGAGCGCCGACACCGCCTCATCTCCGTCGCCCCGCGCCTCGGCGAGGAGGGCGAGGCCGACATGGGCCCAGCCGAGGCCAGGCCGGCTTTCCAAGGCAGCGCGGTAGGCTGCCGCCGCCGCCTCGAAGCGCCCGAGCTCGCGCTCGATGTCGCCGAGGCAAAGGAGCGCGCGCGCATGCCCGGGCGAGAGGTGCAGCGCCTCGTCCAGGCGCGCGCGTGCGGCGTCGATGCCATCGAGGCGGCGGGCGAGGAGGGCGCGTTCGACGAGCGCCTCCGGTGCGGCGTCGGGGCGCCCGGCGAGGCGCTCGTAGACGGTTGCGGCGTCCGTGAAGACGCCGCCCGCGCGAAGGTCGGTGCCGAGCTCGAAGCCGGCCTGCGCCGGCCCCGCACCGTCCGCCCAGAGCGCGCGCATCCGATCGAGCGCGTCCGCCTCGCGGCCCTCGGCGCGCGCGACAAGGGCGAGGATGCGGTGGGCCCGCGGGGCGGTGGGGTCGATCGCGAGCGCGGCCTCGGCGTCGGCCTTCGCCTGCGCGACACGGCCAAGCGCGAGGGCCTCGCCCGCGCATTCGGCGCGCAGAGTGGCGTCCGCCGGAAGAAGGCGGGCCGCGGCGCGAAGATGGGCGAGTGCCCGCTCCGGGTCGCCGGTCTGCCGCGCTGCGCGCGCGAGCTGCCGCAGCGGTCGGGGCGCGGCGCCGCGCCGCACGAGATGACGGACGCAGATCGTCTCGGCCTCCGCGCGCTCGCTGTGATCGAGAAGTACGTCGGCGAGATCCAGCGCCCCGGCATCCGGGTCGAGGGCGGCGAGCGCGCGGGCCTCATCGAGCCGCATCGCCGCGTCACCGCGACGGGCGGCGAGCCGCATCAGGGCGCGGCGTGCGCCGGCAAAGCGGGGATGGCGCTGCGCGAGCGCGCGCAGCGCGACGTCCGCCTCGTCCAGCCGCTCCAGCGCCACGAGCGCCTCGGCATGGTCGAGCAGGAACCAGGGGTCGGCGGGCAGGAGATCCGACGCGACGCGAAGGGCGGCCAGCGCCTCCTCCGCGTTGCCGCGCGCGCGCGCCGCTGCGCCGAGCGCGCGAAGGGCGTGGGGCAGGGGCGTTCCGCTGGCGAGCGCGCGCAGCGCCGCGTCGGCTTCCTCGTCGCGGCCGAGCGCGCGCAAGGTTTCGGCGGCGTCGTAGGCGCTCCAAAGGTCGGCGCGGTCGCGCGCGGTGGCGGCCCGAAAATGGTGGAGCGCGGCATCGACATCGCCGGCGGCGCGCGCGACGAGCCCGAGCGTGCGGCGGGCGGGCGCGAAATCCGGCCGCTCCCCGGCGAGAGCCTCGGCCGTCCGGCGGGCGTCCTCGATCTCACCGAGCGCGAGATGTTCGAGCGCTTCGTCGTTGCGGCTCCACGGGTCGCCCGCCTCGCGGAACAGCGCCAGCGCGCGCGTCCGCTCGCCGGCCGCGCGGGCGGCGAGCGCGAGGTCGCGCAAGCTGGGGGTCGGGAGGGCGGACATCGGCGGGCGGCTCGTCGGGCGGAAGGGCACGGAGGCACCGACCTTGCACCGCGAACCCTGAACGGGCCCTTACGCAGGAAACGCCTCGCGTCGCGCGGCTTGCGGCGGCGTCCGGCTCGCGGGGCCGTCGGCGGCGGTCAGCCCGCCATCACGGTGTCCCTGAACTCCAGCTGGTCGGCGCCGGAATAACCGGGATCGTAGCCGTCGTGGTAGGAGACGGTGGTGCCGGTGTCGGTATGGGTCACGTGCCCGTCGGTGAGGTAGGGATCGTGATGCGCCGTGCCCGGGTCGGTGTGGCCGCTGTCGTAGCCGTCGGACCCGCCGGCATAGCCGAGAAGCGCGAACGGGTCGGACCCGTCGCCGCCGACCACGCTGTCGGGCGACCCGTAGGCGTAGACGCTGGCATCGTGGGCCGCATACGGATCGTGCGCCGCATAGGGGTCGTGGGTGCTGTAGGCGCCGGCCGTGTGGGCATCGTCGCCACCCGATGGCGGCATCGTGCCGGCGCCGTCGTGCAGGAGGATCGTGTCGCTGCCCGAGCCGCCCGGCAGGTCGGCGAAGGCCGACGAGCCGTCGGTGTGGACGGCCTGCGCGGAGGCCGAGCCGTCCATCGTCGCCCCCTCGCTGCCGGCATGGACGGTGTCGGTGTGGAGCGTCGTGGAATGGCCGGACGCGTAGATCGTGGCGTTGCCGCCGTAGATCGTCTCCATGCCGCCGGACGAGCGGATCGTGTCGCTGCCAGCGGGCGCGGGCGGCAGGGTGGAGAGCCCGTGCGTGCCCCCGTCGCTGCCCCAGAGCGTGTCGGTGCCGAAGCCCCCGAACGTCTCCGCCCCGGTGCCGGCATGGCCGCCGGGCACGCTGTCGGCGCCGGGCGGCGGCGCATAGGCGGTGGCGACATGGGTGTCGGCGGGCGGGGCGTGGAAGGCCGAGGCGCCGTCGGCGACGGGCTCTGTCGCGGGAGCGGCGGGGGTCTGCGGGAACGTGGTGTCGGAGCTGCCGGCGAGGATCGAGGCGGTGTGGTCGGGCTCGAACGCCGCGCCGTCGACAGGACCGGGGGTCGTCGCGGCCTCGGTGTGGGTCGCGGTCGGCGAGGGGCTCGAGGCGTCGCTCGCCACCGGTTCGGCGCTCGTGCGCGAGACGTCGGCCGAATCCGCAGACGGGCCGCCCAATCCGAGATCGGACAGCACGCTGTTGATGTGGTCGGACGTGTCCGGGGACATGTGTCCCTGGCTCGCGTTCACCGAATAGGTGTAGATCTCGGCCATTCAGGGCTTTCGGGATCCGGCGCCGCCGAGACGCGGTGCCGGGGCGGATGGATCAGGCGGCCGCGTCCACCGGGCCGGCCGCGCGGCGGAAGACCCGCAGGCGGCTCGGCTGGCGGACGGGGGTGGGCGGGGACAGGTGCGCGGAGACCCGTGCGGCCGCCACAAAGTCGAGGCGCACGCCGACGAGCGGGTCGAGCGGCGTCGGGCCGACGAGCTCGATCTCGCGGCCCTGGCGGGTCGACACCGACGAGCCGAGGAACACGGCGTCGGCCTTCAGCGCGAGGCCGGGCGCCGTGTCCGGCAGGAGGCGCACGCGCAGGCCGATCAGCGGCAGCGCCCGGCCGCGCGTGCCGGCATAGGTGCCGGCCGGCGTCCAGGGCGACCAGCCCGCGCCGCGCCCGCCCGACGCCACCTGATATTCGACCGGCAGCTCGGCGGCGACGCCGCGCATCTCCAGCCCCTCGATCCGGCCCGGCGTTTCCGGGCCGCAGATCCAGTGGCCGCGCGGGGCGGCGATGTCGCCGCGCAGCGACACGTGGGCGCGAAGCAGGAACTCGACGCCGCCGTCGGGAAGGTCGGGCCGCAGACGCAGTGCCGGCTCCGGCACCGCCTCGGACTCCGCGCCCATGCGCTTCAGCTCGAGACCCGCCGGCAGGGCGTTGCCGGGGCCTTTCGCGCGCATCACGACGTCGATCGCGCCCGCCTCCTCGGCGGTCACCACGAGCACCTGGCCCGGCCGCGACAGGAAACCCGGCCGCTCGCCGGGCGCGGTCAGAAGCGAGATGCCGGGCGA
Source organism: Aureimonas sp. Leaf324 (assembly GCF_001423245.1). GTDB lineage: Bacteria > Pseudomonadota > Alphaproteobacteria > Rhizobiales > Rhizobiaceae > Aureimonas. Next base: position 338,209 of record NZ_LMOH01000026.1, on the reverse strand, counting down.
CACGGCGACGATTTCGACCTCGGGCGCCTCGCCGGTCAGCAAGGCGTCCGTCCGGTACGAGAAGGCCGAGAGTCCTCGTTCCACCCGCAATGTCGCGCGTCGCTCGGATCCGTGCACAGCCCGCTCCATCCATTTCGTCTCCTGCAGAAGACGACGAGGGCGGGCGATATTCAAGTTAACGAAGACTGTTCCTGATGATGAGGAAAACAACAGATGAACTGCAACGGTGTCGTTGAATGCTTTGAGTAAAGATCAACGCAAAATTACCGAAGGTTTCCGCGACGGTCACCATCTTGCCGCCGCAGAGGCGCCCGCGTCCCGCACGCATCGACGCAACCGCACGTTACAGATGCGTAAGGAATATCGTTCATAGTCTAGAAGAATTGTCCGAGTGGGAGCCGTCCGCAGATGATCCGGGGTAGCATCGAGTTCGCCAGCACCGACCAGATTCAAGGCTGGATCCACACGTCCGACGGGCGGGTGCGCGATTACACGCTCCTCGCCTTCCAGGGGGATCAGTGCGTGGGCGCCGGCAAGGTCAACACCTTCCGCGGCGATCTCGCGGACGCGGGGCTCGGCGACGGCCATCTCGGCTTCAGCTTCCCGATCTCGGTGGCGCCCGAGCGCGTCGGCTCGGTGGTGCTGCGCCTCGAGGGCGGCGACGCGGTGATCCTGCAGAACGGCGCCCATGTCGCGGGCGGTTCCAAGGCGCGCGCCGGCTTGTCGCGCGACGAGGTGCGCGAGCGCCTCGCCTCGCTGAAATGGGCGCTGAAGCACGGGCGCATCTCGCAGGCCGACTTCGACTTCCTGCGCATCCTCTGGTCCTTCGGCGTCTACGAGCGCGGCCTCCTGCGCCGCTCGGCGGGCGACGATGCAGTGGTGGCGGAAAAGCCGGCGGCCGTCGCCGCCGCGCTTCTGGAATCCTACGCCGGCACCGACGTGCGCACGAGCACGGAAACGGTCCGCACCCCGGCCGAGTTCGCGGCCGCGCTCGCCCGCACGCTCGCCGCCTCGGCCGCCCCGCCGGTGGTCGCCCTCCATGCCAGCGGGCGCGCCAGCGTGCGCGTGGCCGAAGGCACGCATGTCTCCGACACCGAGGGCGCGCAGGCCGTGCCCTTCACCGACTATGCGCTGACCGGCGAGCAGCTTCTGATCCTCGACGCGCGGGCGCGCTCCGAGATCCAGATCGGCGACGGCGCCTCGGTCGAGATCGTCCGCGCCGAACCCGTCGCCTGACGCGGCGGCCGATCGGATTTCGACGCCCACGAAGTAGCGTCCCCTGCCCATGCTGCACGTCCTTCCCCTGTCCGCCTACGCGGCGAGCGATCTCGTGGACCACGAGGCCGGGCGCTGGTGCGGGCGCATCGAGCGCCTCGAGGCGGGACACGGCGTGTCGGGGTGGGTGCTCTCGGTGGACGTGCCGGAGGCGGCGACGGACCTCGAGCTGACGGTCGGCGACGACGCCTTCGCGCTCGGTGCGACCGGCCTTGCCCATCCGCCGAGCGATCTGCGCCTCGGCCGCACCACGCAGGCCGCCTTCCGCTTCGGGCCCGACGTCTTCGCGCGGCTCGCGCGCCTGTCGCCGCGCCGCGCCGCGCTTCGCGTCGGCGTGCGGGTGGCGGGCACCGACGTGCGCCTGATGCCGCCGGGCGGGCGCGACCCGACGGTCGGCGAACTCGTCGCCGCCTGGCGCCAAGGGCTGGTGGCTGGCCTCACCGCCGGGGCCGTTGGCGAGACGCGCGGCGACCGGATGCTGCGCCGGCTGGCCGGATTGCGCGCCGAGGCGCTGGCGCTGCGCGACCGGCCGCTGCGTCCGATCTCCGACAACGAGGTCGGCCAGATCGACGCCCTGCATGCGGCCACCGATGGTCAGGTCTGGTTCGTCGGCTGGATGAAGCGCGGCGCCGACATCGACTTTCCCGCCGTGGTCGCCGACCGCGACAAGCTGCCCGCGGGCGGCGCGGTGCTGCGCTACGAGCGGCCCGACCTCAACTCCACCTGCGTCGGCGTCGTCGGTCTTCTCGACACCAGCTGGCAGCCGCCGCCGACGCTGCGCGACGGCTTCGTCTATCTCGGGGCAGGCGCCCAGTTTCACCTGCGCTACGGTGCCTATACGCGCGTCCTGAAGGCCGACGCCTTCGCCGCTGCCTTCGCGCAGGCGCAAGCGCTGTCGATCGGCGGCCATGCCGAGGCGCTGGCCGCCGTCCTCCATGCCGGCGGCAACTGGATGGCGGGCAACGCGAGTGCCGCCGGCATGGCGACGGAGGGCGGGATCGACAAGCTCCTGATGGTGCCGGGCTTCGGCTGCTTTGCGGACGGCTGGGCGGTCAGCCCCGCCAAGCGCATCGAGACCTTCCAGATGCGCGTCGGCGACTGCGTGCTGGCCGCGGGCGAAGGCTCGACGAGCTTTCGCCCGCGGCCCGACCTTGCGTCGGTCTTCGGCGGCGGCGGCACCACGGCGCGCGCCGGCTTCTCGACCGTGCTCCAGGGCGCGCTGCCGCCGGACGCCGCCGGCGCGCCGCTTCTGCGCATCGTCCACGACGACGGCACGGGGGCGGTCCTGCGCATCGAGCCCAAGCTCCTGCGCCGCCTCGATCCCGTGGCGGATGGCGAAGAGCTCCTGACGCTGTTTCCCGCGATCCGTCACGAGCCCTTCTGGGATGCGTTCCTCGCCGCGCAGCGCCGCAACCTCGGCAACCTGCGTCGTGAGCCGGCAAAGCTTCGCGCGGCCCCGTGCGAGCGGCTCGTCGTCGTGCGCTTGCCGGGCGAGGTGGGGAACCTCAACCTCGTCTACGATCGGCTGGCCCGGCACCTGCCCGAACTCGGCCCCGGCGCGGGCGTCTGCATCGTCGCCGACCAGGGACGCGGCCGGGCCGAGGCGCTGATGCGCTTCGAGGAGCTTCGCGCCGGCACCGAGGCGCCCCTGTCGCTCCTCGTGGTGCCCCACGGCCACGACATTCTGTCGGAGTTGCCCTTCGTGCTTCAGGCGCTGTCGCCGGAGCGCTTCGTCCATGTCGGGCGCGGGCTCGTCCTCAACGCGGCCGGCTGGCGTGCCGCCGCGGCAAGCCTTCTACGACGCGGCCACGGGCTCGACCGGTTCGAGGTCCTCGACGATGCCGGGCGGCCGGACCGCGTCGACGGCGCTTTTGGCGCGGCCTGCTTCGGGTGGAGCACGGCGGCGTTCCTCGCCCATGCGGCCGACGCCCCGGCGCTGACGCGCGGGCTCTACGGCGACAGCGGCCTGCCGGTCTCGCCGGCGCGCGACCGCGCCCACCCGGCGTCCGCCATGCGCATCGAGCGCACCGCCGCCTCGCGGCTCGCCGACATGATCGACGCCGACCTTCTCGCCGGTCGGGGAAGCGAGGCCGCATGATCCCCGCCAATCTCAACGTCTCTCACGCCGGCCCGGCCGCCGCCCGGCCGCGGGTCGCCGTCGTCTCCCACAGCCACCCGTCGCTGTCGAAGGGCGGAGCCGAGATCTCGGCCTATGCGCTGTTCCGGGGCCTGCGGCAGATCGGGGTCGACGCGATCTATATCGGCGCCTGCGCGTCCTCGACGCGCCACCGCCTCGCCTTTGCCGACGAGAACGAGTTCGCCGTCTTCCACGACGCCGAGCGCTACGACCATTTCTATCACCTCGCGCCGCGTTCGGTGACCGACCAGCTCGTCGAGATTCTTGGGCGCGAGGGCGTCGGGCTCGTCAACTTCCACCACTTCTACCATCTCGGCCTCGGGGCCCTGCGCGCCGTCAAGTCGATGCCGGGCATGCGCACGTATCTGACGATCCACGAGTTCCTGGCGATCTGCCAGAACCACGGCCAGATGATCACGCGCCAGGCGCGCATCCTGTGCGAGAGCGCGTCCAACGAGGCCTGCGCGACCTGCTTCCCCGAGCATCTGCGCTCGCAGTTCGCGATGCGCCGCGACACGATGCTCGACAGCTTCGGCGACTTCGACGGCTTCGTCTCGCCGAGCCGGTTCCTCGCCGACCGCTTCACCGACTGGGGTCTCGATTCGGGGCGTATGAGCGTGATCGAGAACGGCCTGCTCGCGCCCGCCGAGCCGATGCGCAACCCCAAGCGCGACAAGAGCTGGACCTTCGGCTTCTTCGGCCAGATCAACCCGTTCAAGGGCGTCGACGTGCTGCTCGACGCCGCCGACCTGATCGCCGCCGACAAGGCGCTGGCCGGCACGATGCGCCTTCGCATCCACGGCAACCTGATCGGCCAGGGCCCCGAGTTCACCGAGCGCTTCGAGAAGAGCCTCAAGGCCCACCCGTTCCTCACCTATGCCGGCGCCTACGACAACCGCTCGGTGCACCGGCTGATGAGCGAGTGCGACTATGTCGTGATCCCGTCGAAGTGGTGGGAGAACTCGCCCGTCGTGATCCAGGAGGCCTTCGGCGCCGGCGCGCCGGTGATCTGCACCGGCATCGGCGGCATGGCCGAAAAGGTGCCGGACGGCGTGGCCGGCCTTCACTTCCGGCTCGGCGACGCGGCCGACCTCCTTCGCGCGCTGCGGCTCGCCGCCGATCCGAACAACGCGGCGGTCCTGCGCGCCGGCCTGCCGCCGGTGATCTCGGCGGCCGAGATGGCGCGGCGCTACTGCGAGGCCTTCGGCTGGCGCGAGGAGCGCGTCCTGCCGCCGCTCGAGGCGGCCGAGTGATCCGCGGCCATATCGACCTCGCCACGCGCTCGCGCGTCGAGGGCTGGATCCATTGCGACCGGCTCGCGCTGCGCGGCGCGACGGTGCTCGCTTTCCACGACGACCAGTGCGTCGGCGGCGGGCGGGTCGATCTGTTCCGTCAGGATCTCGCCGATGCCGGACTCGGCGACGGTTTCGTCGGCTTCGGCTTTCCCGTGGCGCTCGCGCCCGGCCAGGATCCGCGCGTCCTCGACGTGCGCCTCGACGGCGGCACGCTGCTCCTGAAGCAGGGCTCCACCGCGCTCGCCCCGCGCGAGGCGCTGACCGAGGACCGGCGCCGGCAGGGGCGCGACCCCGCCGCCCTGTCCTGGATGCTCGGGCGCGGCTGGCTGGCGCAGGCGCAGCACGATGCGCTGCGCGGCCTTGCGCGCTTCGGCGCCCATCCCATGACGCTCGCCGTCGAGCGCCGCGGGCGCGACGCGCGAGGCGTCTGCGACGAGGTGGCCCTCCACGCCGCCGAGCTTCTCGAACTCTATCTCCAGACGGCGATCGACTGCGAGATCCGCGACGAGGTGCGAGGGCACGAGCTTCCCGCGATGCGAAGCGCGGTGCGCGAGGCCTTCCCGCATGCCCCGCCGGTCATCGGCCTCTGGGCGACCGGCGATCGCCGGATCGACCTCGTGGAGGGCTCCCATCTCGGCGGCGAGGCGGCGGGCGCGGGCGCCGGGCTCGAATACGCGTTCGGCGGGCGCACGCTCCTTCTTCTCGACCTCGACGCCACGATCGGCTTTCGCGCCGGCGACGCCGCCCTGCCGTTCACCGCCTTCGTGCCGTGCCGGCCGGAGGAGCGCCGATGATCTCCGAGCGCGCCGAGCCGCTGACCGGCGAGCGCATGGTCGCGCGCATCTATTCGCCCTTCTCCTATCCGCTGCCGCGCCAGGCGGGCCTCGTGCCGATCGTCGCCGCGGAAGCCGAGCGCCTCGCCTCCGCCTTCCCCGTGGTCTGGCAGCGGGGCGAGGAGGGGCCGCGCCTCGTGGTCCTGCGCTCGCTCCAGGAGGACGGCTCGGGCTTTGCGCCGGGCACCGCCGACGCGCTACCGCTCCTGCCGCTGCTTCTTCAGGCCTACCCGTTCGTGTTCCCGTCCGGCCCGCCGCGCGAGAGCGACAATCCGCGCCTTCTCGACGTCGCCGGGGCCGACCTGCCGACGGATGCCGGCGCGCCGATCACCACGGCCGACGGACGCCTGACCAAGGGCGCCGAACTCCGCCTGCGCGCCCTGTCGCTCTTCGAGCGCGATTTCCCGCGCACCTCCGCCCTCGGCCGGATGCTCGGCGAACTCGGCCTCCTCGAGCCCTGGCCGCTGTGCTTCGACCTCGGCCACGGGCGCGCCTGCGACATCGAGGGTCTTGCCGTGGTTCAGGCCGGCGCCTTCGACACGCCGCGCCTCGAACCCGTCGTCGCCCGCTTCGGCATGGCGGCCGCCCGGCTCCTGTCGCTGCACCGCCTGTCGCTGTTTCGCGCCGCAGCCCTCCTCACCGCCGCCCGTGCGAGCGCCGGCACGAGTGCGCCGCGATGACGCTGACGCTCACCCCCCTGTCCGCGATGGCAGGCGCGAGCTTCCGCCCGCCGGAGCATTTCGGCTTCGCAGCGGCGCTCGCCTGGGTGCCGGTCAACGACACCGAGTTCCATCTCACCGCCCATCACCTGCCGCTCGCCGTGCGCATGCTCGGCGGCATGCCGCGCCTCGGCGCCCTCGTCCACCCTGCCTTCCTGCGGCGCCCGGCGGTGGACGGGCAGGGCCAGTGGCAGGCCGGCTACCGGCCGCTGGCGATGCGCACCCATCCCTTCGTGCTGTCGAACCGCCGCGGCGGGCGCCCGATCGACGAGATCGACGTCGTCGCCGATGCCGGGCTCGTCGGCCCCTGGGGCATGCCGGTCTGCTCCGACCCGGCCGCCGGCACCCTGTCCGGCGAGATGGCGGCGATCCGCAACGCCCTCATCGCGATGCGGACCGGGGCGGTGAAGCTGTCGGCGGCGCTGGAACTCTTGCGCATCGCGGGCGTCCTCGTGCCGCTGCGCGATCCCGCCGGGCAGCCGGCCGCCGATCTCACGGTGGATGCCGCGCGGCTCGCCGCCCTCGACGACGGCGCGGCGGCGGCTCTCGCCACGCGCTCCTTCCTGCCGCTGGATCTGGCGGGCGCTCTCGTCTTCTCGCGCCGCCACTTCCGCCCCGAGCGGCTGCCGCAGGCGCCCGAGCGCGCCGCGCCCGGCCGACCCACGGCCGAGGCGGGACCGCGCCTTGCCGAGCCCGCCGACGTTGTTCTGGCGAGCCTCGAGGCGATGAACTTCGCGCTCGACGGCAGCGACCTCTTCGACATCCTGGCGATCGGCGACCTGTCGGACTTCGCAGCGCCGCCGCCGGTTCAAGACGGGGAGGAGCGGGCCGCCGGGCGCCCGTCGGCGGCCGCGGCATGAAGTACCTCTTCGTCCATAACAACTTTCCGGCCCAGTTCCGGCATCTCGCGCTGCATCTCGGCGCCGACCCGAAGAACGAGGTGCGCGCGATCGGCGCCGAGGGCTCGCGCCCGCTGCCCGGCGTCACCCTCCATCGCTACACGCTGCCCGCCGGCTCGCTCGCCGCGACCCACCCCTTCGCGCGGCGCTTCGACGGCGAGGCGCGCCGCGCCGAGCAGGCCCTCTACGTCGCCACCATGCTGCGCGCCTCGGGCTTCACGCCCGACATCGTCGTCGCCCATTCCGGCTGGGGCGAGGCCATGCCGCTGCGCGCCGTGTTTCCGGACGCGCGCCTCGTGGTCTATTGCGAGTACTTCTACCGACCGCGCGAGTCCGACGTGAACTTCGACCCGGAGTTTCCCGAACTCGGCCTCGACGGGCTGGTCGGCCTCCACGCGCGCAACGCCGCGAGCCTTCTGGCGCTTGCCGACTGCGACATCGCCCTGTCGCCGACGCTCTGGCAGCGCTCGACCTTCCCCGCCGAGTTCCGGCCGAAGATCCGCACCGTGCACGAAGGCGTCGACACGCGCCTCGTCGCGCCCGACCCCGCCGCGACGCTCCGGCTCGACGACGGCACGACCTTGCGCGCCGGCGAGGAAACCGTGACCTTCGTCGCACGCAACCTCGAGCCGCTCCGCGGCTACCACGTCTTCTGCCGCGCGCTGCCGGAGATTCTGAAACGCCGGCCGGAGGCGCGCGTGCTCGTCGTCGGCGGCTTCGACGTGAGCTACGGGCAGCGCCCGCCGTCGGGCGACAGCTGGCACCGCATCTTCCTCAACGAGGTGGCCGGCGAGATCGACCTCAACCGCGTCCACTTCCTCGGGCACCTGCCCTTCGCGCGCTATCTCGACGTCCTCAAGGTCTCGCGCGCCCACGTCTATCTCACCTATCCCTTCGTCCTCTCCTGGTCGTGCCTCGAGGCGATGGCGACGGGCTGCGCGATGATCGCTTCGGACACGCCGCCGGTGCGCGAGGTGATCGACGGGCGGAACGGCCTGCTCGTGCCCTTCCACGATCCGAAGGCGCTGGCGGGCGCCGTGACGAAGGTGCTGGCCGAGCCCGAGCGCTACGAGGCGATGCGGGCCGCCGCCCGCCGCACCGTGGTGACCCGCTACGACATGGCCGGCGTCTGCGTTCCGCAGGCCATGCGCCTCATCCACGCGCCGACCGTCGCTCCCCGCCTTGCCGCTCCCGCCTTCGAGCCCGGCCTCTTCGGCGCGGCGTGAGCGGCCCATCGAGTTTTAAGGTTTTGCGACGATGCTGTCGGCCGACTTTCGTCCTCCGCACGACCATGAGCAAAGGTTGAATCCCATGCGCGCAGCCCTGGTGAAGTATTCCGGCCGGCGGCTCAACAACCACGAGGCCGTGTGGTTCGACGTCCCCTTCCGCAACACGCTGGAGGACTACTACAACACCGGCGACATCTGCGTGTACGATTCGACGCTGCGTCTCGTCGACTATACCGAGGGCCACTCGCTCAACATCGACGAGCCGGTCACCGAGGAAGGCGTGCGCCGGATCAAGGAGCGCTGCGACTTCATCCTCCTGCGCGGCTCCAACTACATCCACGAGGCGATGGACTGGGGCCATTTCCCGCAATGGCTGGAGGCGCTGGACCTGCCGGTCCTGTGCATCGGCGTCGGCGCGCAGGCCGAGACCGAGCGGCCGGTCGTGCTGCCGCCGGAGGGGCGCCGCCTATGGCAGATGATCGCCGAGCGCGCGACGATCGGGGTGCGCGGCGCGTTCTCGGCCGAGACGCTCCACCGCAACGGCATCCACAATCTCGAGATCATCGGCTGCCCGTCCCTGTTCCGAGCCCGCGACCGCGCCATGGCGCTGCGCCACCGCGAGGACGGCCCGAAGCGCGTGACCTTCTCGCTGCGCCGCGAGGTCGGCTCGACCTATGCGGTCGATCCGGCCGAGTTCCAGGCGACGCAGAAGCGCATCATCGCCAAGCTCGACCTCGCCGCCGACCTCTACCTCTCCTGCCACGGCGAGCCGGAGGAGAAGGCCTTCTTCTTCCGCGCGCCGCTCCACAAGGACCGGGCCACCGCCAAGCTCGTGGCGGAAGGCTGGTTCGACGAGGTGACCGGCGCCCGCCTCAAGGCGCTCTATGAGCAGCGCCTCTACTATGTCGGCGCGCCGGGCGACTACGACGTCTACGCGCCCCAGTTCGACGCCGCGCTCGGCTACCGCGTCCACGCGGTGCTGCCGGCCGTCGCGATGGGCGTGCCGGGCGTCCTCTTCTCCTACGACACGCGCTCGCGCGAACTCGCCGAGACCTTTGACCTGCCGATCTACACACCCGGCGAATTCGAGCGCCAGACGCTCGCCGACGCGCTCGCGCCTGCGCGCTTCGCCCGCTTCTCCCAGCTTTTCCCCGAGCGCTACGACCGGATGAAGGCCTTCATCGAGAAGAACGGCGTGAAGACGCGGATGTGAGGCCGGCCGAAGGCGCGTCGTCGATCCACCGTCGCAAGGCATCGTTGACGCGGCTCTGCCAGCCGGGACCGGACGCACGCAGCTTGTCCACCAAGTCGTCGTCCAGACGAATGGAGATGGGCGTCTTCGTGCGCGCGGGGCCACGCTTGCGAAGCGTCTCGACGATGCTGGCGTAAAGTTCGGGCATCTCTTCGGAAAAAGGCTTGGCGCGGGCGAAATCGTCGTCCGTCCATTCCGGGTTGTCACTCACGTCGTCCCAATCGGCTCGCGTATACCCATGGGCGGCGGCGTGAACGGGGTCAAAGTCCTTGCTCATGTCGCAGTCTCTCATTCTTGGACGCGGGACGAAGGCTGACAACCGAAAGCGCCTGACTCCCCAGAGGCTGGAAGACGACCGATACGACGAGCATTCCATCCATCCAGCCTATGGCTCGCCGCCGTCCGGTATGAGCAGGCAGAAGCGTCGCGGAAGCAAAGAAGTAGACGTCGAGATCGGCGAAATCCAAACCGTGTTTGGCGAGATTGATCTCGCGCTTATGCTCGTCCCAGACGATCTGCATCGGTTCGTATATACGAGTTTTATGTTGGCGGGGCAAGGTCGCAAGCGGCGGCCCTATCGCCCCTCGATCTCCACCGGCACGGCCACGATGTCGCGGTCGGGGCCGACCTCGCAGCCGTCGAGGCGGGCGCGCACGAAGGTCAGCAGCGCGCGGTCGCCGACGCCGGTGAAGTTGCGGTCGGGGCTCGCCGGGTCGACGAGGGCGGGATAGCCGATCGGCCAGTCGGGCGCGCAAGGGGTGCCGCTGCCCATCAGCGGCGCCTTGAGGAGCAGCGCCGGGCCCTGCCAGTGGAGGAGGTCGGGGCTGGTGGAAAAGAACACGCCGGTGCGCTCGATGCCGGCTTGGTCAGCGCGGCGGCCCTTCATCGTGGCGATCCAGAGCCCGGAGCCCTCGTGGCGGGTCAGGCTCGTCACCGGCCAGGGCAGGGCGGCCGGGTCGATCGGCTCGCAGAGATGCGCTCCGGGATCGACGTCGGCGCGGTAGGGGTCCTCGAAGCGGACGCGATAGGCGCCGTCCGCCCAGCCCCGCCAGCGCGTGGCGTCGGCGAGGTCGTCGGTGCGCAGGAGGCAGTTGCCGGACGGCCAGGGCGCGGGCGCGACGACGTTCGCCATCATCGCGAAGCCCCCGGTGATCGCCACGATGTTGGTCGGCTCGAAGAGGCCGGCGCGGCGCCCTTGCGTGTCCTCGGCGCGGCGGGGCAGGGCGGCGACGAGGCGCGGCTCGGCCGGCCGGAAGGTCGCGCCGCCGTCGTGCGAGATCGCGGCGGTCAGCGTGTTGTACCAGCAGGCGTCGGCCTCGTCCGCCTCGCAGGCGCCGGTCTCGTGACCGCGGTATTCGTCGTGGACGACGGCGTGCACCGTGCGCCCGTCCGGCGTGAAGGTGCTGGCGATCCAGCTGCGATTGTCGAAGGAGGCGGGGTCGTCCCGCCCGGCGCCCTCGAAGGCGACGCGGCAGGAATGGCGCAGCGAGGCGAAGTCCGGCCCCGCGAGCGCCCGCGCCCGGTGATGGCTCTGGAAAACGTGGATCGTGCCCGACGCGTCGCGATAGGCGCGCGTCGGCGTATCGGGGATGTCCCAGGTCTCGCAGGCGTCGCGATCGTGGTCGAAGACGAGGCGCTCCTCGCTCGGGCGGGCGGTGATGCGCAGGGCCGGCAACTCGCCTGCGCCGGCGGCGGGCAGGGCTCCCGCGACGAGACCGGCCGCCAGCGTTCCGCGAACGGCCCCGGACGGGCGGCGCCGGGTCGTGGCTGCCTTTTTAAACAGAGCTTTACTCCCCCCGTGCCATTTTTCGTCGAATGTCCGGCGTTGCGGTTCGTCCGCGCCTGCCGGGAGGGAACGGGCGGCGGGCGGCTTTGATCCCGATCGTCATGCCACGACGGCAGGCCGGAAAGGAACGGGCCATGCGCGATCCCCGGAGAACCGGGAAGCGCCAGGGGGCGGGAGGCGACGGCGCGGCAGGCGCGCCGGAGGCCTTGCCGCGCCTTGCCGGCGGGAGGGGTGCGGATTGAAGCCCGTCCTGTCCTCGCCGCTCGTCGCGATCGTCCGCTCCCTGTCCTTCGGCTACCTCAACCTCTTCGCCTTCGGCTTCTTCCTGCCCTTCCTGTTCATGGCCATGTCGGTCGTGCCGATGAGCATCGTGGAGCGCGTCGGGACGAGCCGCAACGCCTCGACCCTCATTACGCTCCTCCTGATCGCCGCCGTGGTCGCGGCGACCTACACGATCATGGAGCAGATTCGCGGCCAGGTGCTGGAGCGCATGGGCCTCGTCATCGACGAGCGCCTGACGCGCGTCTGCTTCGACGCGGTGAACCGGGCGCAGGGGCGCGCCGGCGCACCGGCCGCCCAGGCGCTCGCCGACCTCCAGACCGTGCGCCGCTTCCTGTGCGGGCCGTCGCTGTCGGCGATGATCGACGCGTTCTGGTCGCCGCTCTTTGTGCTGGCCATGTTCTTCATCAACGCCGCCTTCGGCTTCCTGATGCTCGGGCTCCTCGCCTTCTCGGCGGCGGCCTCGGTGGCGACGCACTACTGGGTGTCGGCGCATCTCGCCTCGGCCCAGCGGCTCGACCTCGAGGCCAACGAGTTCGGTCTCGCCGTGTCTCGCAACGCCGAGGCGCTGCGCGTCATGGGCATGCTGCCGGCGCTCGCCGAGCGCTGGTACGCGCTGCATCGCGACGGGCTCGGCTGGCGGGGCCTCGCCCAGGCACGCGCCGCCCAGATCGGCCTCGTGCCGCGCATGGTGCAGAACGCCCAGATGATCGTGGTCTACGGGCTCGGCGGCTTCCTGTTCCTCTCGGACCGCATCCAGCTCTCAGTCCTCTTCGTGGTCCTGATGGTGATGATGCGCGCGCAGGGGCCGCTCCAGCACATCATCAACAACTGGAGCCAGATCCAGTCCTTCGCCTCGGCCGCCCGCCGCCTCGACGCGCTCCTGCGCGGCATCGAGGCGAGCCCGCATCCCCTGTCGCTGCCGCGCCCCTCCGGCGCGCTGAAGGTCTCGCGCCTCGTCGGCGGTCCGCCCTCGATGAACCGGCCGGTGATCAACGACGTGTCGTTCACGCTGGAGCCGGGCCGGATTCTCGGCGTCGTCGGCCCGAGCGGGGCGGGCAAGTCCTGCCTGTCGCGCCTCGTCACCGGCATCTGGAAGCCGGCGCGCGGTACGATCGTCTTCGGCGAGCAGGACCTGTCGCACTGGGACCCGGACGAACTCGGCCGCCATATCGGCTACGTGCCGCAGGACGTCGAGTTCCTGCCGGGCACGATCGCCGAGAACATCGCGCGCTTCGACCCGCACGCCACCAGCGAGGCGATCCTCCAGGCGGTGGAGCTCGCCGGCATCCACGACATCCTGCGCGGTCTCGCCGACGGTTACGCGACGCGGCTCGGCGGCCCCGGCGGCCATGTCCTGTCCGGCGGCCAGCGCCAGCGCGTGGCGCTGGCGCGCGCGGTCTACGGCCGCCCGCGCCTCGTGGTGCTGGACGAGCCGAACTCCAACCTCGACGCCGGCGCCGAGCAGGTGCTCGGCCGCACCATGCAGCGCCTGCGCGACGACGGCGCGGCGGTTATCGTGGTCTCGCACCGCATCAGCCTTCTCGGCTTCTGCGACGATCTCCTCGTCCTCAACGAGGGCGTGGTGCAGGCGATCGGCGCGCGCGAGCGAATCTTCAACCGCCTGCCGCGCTTCCGCGACGCGCCCGCGCCGCCCGTCCTCGACCTGCCGCGCACCGGGACCGGCGGATGAGCGCGCTCGGCCCGGCCCTCGGTTCCGCAACGACCCCCGCCGCCGCGCCGCTCGTCGCGGCCCCCGCGCCCGACACCAACTGGCGCGGCTCGCTGCGCACCGGCTGGATCGTGCTCGGCCTGTCGGTGGGGCTCGCCGGCGGCTGGGCGGCCTTCGCCCACGTGAACTCGGCCGTCGTCACGGCCGGCACCTTCGCGGTGGAATCGCATCGCCAGAGCGTCCAGCATCTGGAGGGCGGCATCGTCGAGGAGATCCTGGCGCGCGACGGCGACCGGGTGGAGGCGGGCCAGGTCCTCCTCCGGCTCGACACGACGCGCTCGCAGGCGGCCGCCGCCGCGGCCGCGCAGGCGCTCGCCGGCGCGCTCGCGACGGAGGCCCGCCTCGTCGCCCAGCGCGACATGGCCGACTACATGGTCCTGCCCGAGGAGGCCGCGAGCCTGATGCGCGGGCTCGACGGCGGCGAGCTGCAGGACAACTACCGCGAATTCGAGGAGCGCCGGCAGGTGCTCGCCGGCTCGCTGGAACTCCTCGACACGCAAGGCAGGCAGGCCCGCAACGACATCGCCCAGACCAAGCTCGACGCGCAAGCCGCCTCCGACCAGCTGGCCAGCATCGGGCGCGAGCTGAAGAGCGTGAAGCCGCTCTTCGACAAGGGCCTGGTGGCGCTCAGCCGTCTCACCACGCTGGAGCGCCAGAAGGCGCAGTTCGAGGGCACGATCCGCAAGAGCCGCAACGACGAGCAGAAGGGGCTCGACAAGCTCGCCGAGATCGACCTGAAGCGCGAGGCGCTGCGCAAGGACTATCGGCAGGAGGCGTCGGCCAAGCTCATCGAGACGGGGCGCCAGATCGCCTCGCTGCGCCAGGAGCGGCAGGTCGCGCTCGACATGCTCGCCCGCTCCACCATCCGCTCGCCGGTCGCCGGCACGGTTCAGGCGTCGCGCCAGTTCACGGTCGGCGGCATCGTGCGGCCGGGCGAGACGATCCTCGAGGTCGTGCCGGAGGGCGAGGAGATGCGGGTGCGCGTGCGCATTCCGCCGAGCGAGATCGACCGCGTGCACGAGGGCATGACGGTCGAGGTGCATCCGGGTTCGCTCATGAAGTTCCGGCGCGAGAAGGTTTCAGGGACGCTCGTCGCCCTGTCGCGCGACACGGTCGCCGCGAGCGATCCCGGCCAGCCCCCGGCCTATGCCGCCGAGGTCGAGATCGACGACGCCACGCTTCCCGCCGACGTGCGCGCCCGGCTGGTGGCGGGCATGGACGCCTCGGTGGTGATCCCGACCGAAGGCCGCACGGTGCTGGAATACCTGATCGAGCCCGTCCTGAAGAACGTCGAGCAGTCGCTGCGCGAGCGCTGAAACGTCAGGCCTGCGGCCCGGCGCCCCGCCAGCGGGCGGCGAAGAACGGCTCGCTCGACAGACCCTCGCCCGACAGAAAAGCGTGCGGCACGACCGCTTCCAGTCCCGCCGCGTCGAGCCGCTCGATCCGGCCGAAGAGTTGACGCTCCAGGCAGAGGCGCACCAGCCGGAGGCCGAAGCCCGGCAGACCGAGGCGGTCGCCCGGCGCCCCGCGCACGATCCAGGCGAGACGCACGCCCTCGTCCTCGATGGCTGTCCGGAACACCACCTGACGCTCGCCCGCACCCCCGTGGCGGCACTGGTTCACGGACAGCTCGTGCAACACCTGGGCCACCGGCGCGACCGCTTCGGCCCGGAGCCGGATGTCCGGTCCCTCGAAGGCGACGGGGAAGCCTTCCTCCTCGCTCGTGCGCCGCACGAGATCGGTGAGGCTGACAGGCGACCATTCGGCGTGGCTGAGGAGATCGTGGGCGCGCGACAGGGCCATGATGCGGCCCGAGGTCTTCTCGGCCATCGCGTCGTCGCCGCCGGAGCGGATCGTGTGGTTCACCACCGAGAGCAGCACGGTGAGCGTGTTGCGGACGCGGTGGTTCAGCTCGGAGAGGAGAAGGTCGCGCGTCCGGTTGCGCTCGACCAGCGAGGCGTCGGAGGCGCGCAGGGCTTCGGCGATGTCCTCGAGTTCGCTGACGCGGCCGGGACGGCGCTCGGCCATCGCGCCGCTGCCGGTGACTGCTGCCATCGCCTGGAGCGAGGTGACCTCGCGCACGAGGCGCATCGAATAAAGCCGTGCGAGCACCACCGAGCTTCCCAGCGCGAGCAGCGCGATGGCGGCGAGCGTGCCGACGAGAATGCGGAACGGGGCGTTCAGCGCGGCCACGGGCACCCCCACGACGACCCGCCAGTCGCTCGTATCCAGCGTGTTGAAGGCGATGAACTGCCGCGTTCCGTCGAGTCCCGTCGCGCTCTGGATCACGCCCGCCCGCCGGCCGGTGAACTCCTGCAGCAGGGGCATGGGCGGACGCTCGCCGAGAAAGCGCGTCTGTTCACGCGAGCGGGCGACCACGCGGTCGTTGGTGTCGAGCACCGTGATCACCCAGTCCTTGGGAAGGCGCGTGCGCACGAGGATGTCGAGGATCGCGTTCGGCCGGAGCGCCATGCTCATGGCGTAGCGGGTCTCCCCGTTCGTGGCGAGCGGCACGATCACCGCGGTGAAAAGCCCCTCGGACAAGGGGCTCTTGAACAGGTCGGAAACGCCCGGCCGGCCGGTGGCGAAGACGCGCTCGTCCGAGGCCACGAGGACCGGGTCGAGGTTCTGGGGCAGCGGCTGCCCCTCCGGCGCGAGCGTGTTGAGAAGATGCCGGTGGTCGCGGTCGCGAACCGCCAGCATGGCTTTGCGCGGCGTCAGGAGGGTCTCGGCCTGCGCGCGGAGCGCTGGAAAATCGGCGGCCGTGGCATTGGGCGAGGTGGCGAGCGCGAGCAGCGCCGCCTTCATCGATTCGAGTTCGCGGTCGAGCTGGTCGCTGACCGCCGCCGCCGCCGCCACGGCCCCCTGTTCCAGGCGCTTGTGCTCGGCCTGTGAGTACCACCAGCCGAGGCACAGGCCGAGCGCGATCTGCGGCACCAGCACGAGCGACACGAACAGGACGAGGTGCCAGCGGATCGGAAGGGTGAAGGGTCGCTTCCGGGCCGTCTCGGGCGATACGGGCGGTGCGTCGTCCGCGCCCGGCGTCACGGCGCGCCGCCCCGGCCGGACCTGCGCGGCGTCGTCCGGCGGTCGCGGCGGTACGCCGTCCCCTTCGGGGCGGCAACGCCTGCGGGACCTCGGGAGAGCTCGCATCCAACGGGGCCGGGCCTGCGCATCGCTAACGGTCTGCCTTCGATTGTTCGTCGCGAACAGGAATCGGCGACGAGGTCAGCCTCCGGTCTTGGACGCCGGGCCGATAGATAGCCGTCACCCGATCGATGGCGAGGGTGCTCGCCGCGATGGACGCGCGCGCCGCACGGGTCTCGTGCCGCGGGAGGTCAACCAATCGCCCGGCGGCGCGTTGGAAGGCTTTCGAAGGAGAAGCCGATGACCGACGACACCGCCGTTGAGGCCCGCCGCCGCGAGATCGCGGTCGAACACGTTCTGTTCAAGCTGATCGAATATGTCGAGGACCGCCATCCCGGCCTCCTCGACTTCGTGGAGGGCAGTCTCGACCACCTCGGCGACCCCGCCCGCGACGGCACCAAGGACGACGAGGCGGTACGCGCGATCGCGTGCCGGATGCTGAAGGGCGCGCGCCGGCAGGGTGTCGACTGACGAGATCGTCAGGCCGCGAGGAGCTCGCGCACGCGCGGCGCCACCTCGCGGCCGTAGAGCTCGATGCAGCGCATCAGCCGCGCGTGCGGCAGCGGGCCGGCGCTGTATTTCAGGTCGAAACGGGTGAGGCTGAGCGCCGAAGCGGTGGCGGCGATCTTGCGTGCCACGGTCTCGGGCGAACCGACATAGAGCGAGCCGTGCTCTATCTCGCGCTCGAAGGCTGCGCGCTCCAAGGGCGGCCAGCCGCGCTCGGCCCCGATCCTCGCGTGCATGGCGCGGTAGTCGTCGAAGAACTCGGCGCGCGCGGCCGCGTCCGTGTCGGCGACGTAGCCCGGCGAATGGACGCCGAGCGGCAGCGCCTCGCGGCCCATCTCGGCCAGCGCCCGCGCATAAAGGTCGGCATAGGGGCGGAAGCGGCCGGGCGCCCCGCCGATGATCGCCAGCATCATCGGCAGGCCGTAGCGCGCCGCGCGCACCACCGATTCCGGGCTGCCGCCGACGCCGATCCAGGTCCTGAAGCCCTCGCCCTCCACCGACGGATAGATGCCCGGCGCGTCGAGCGGCGGGCGCACCGATCCCTGCCACGCCACCGGTCCCCCTTTGAGGAGCGCGGCGAAGAGGTCGAGCTTCTCGCCGAACAAGCGCTCGTAGTCGGCGAGGGGAAGGCCGAAGAGGGGAAAGGATTCGGTGAAGGAGCCGCGCCCGAGGATCACCTCGGCGCGCCCGTTCGACAGGGCGTCGAGGGTCGAGAAGCGCTGGAACACGCGGACCGGATCGTCCGAGGAGAGGACGGTGACGGCCGAGCCGAGGCGGATGCGGCGGGTGCGCGCGGCGAGCGCCGCCAGCACCGTCTCGGGTGCCGAGACGGCGAAGTCGGCGCGGTGGTGCTCGCCGATGCCGAAGAAGTCGAGGCCGACCTCCTCCGCCATGACGCCTTCCTCCACGACGTCGCGGATCACCGCGGCGTGGGACTTCTCCGCGCCGTCGTCGCCGCGCGTGACGTCGCCGAACGTGTCGAGCCCGAGTTCGAGGGATGCGCTCATGGGGATCTTTCCAGGGACCGGGCGTCGTCGACGCGTCGTCCCGCTTCTAGACCGGGCGGGCGCGCGAGGACAGCACGCGCGCCCGCGCCCGTCCCGGACGCACCGTTCACAGCTCGCAGCCGTACCTCATCGCTCGATGGCGACGATCTCCGCACTGTCCGGCCCGATCCGCACGCTTTCGCCCTCTTCCTTGCCGACCAGCTGCCGGGCCAGCGGCGACAGATAGGACACGAGCCCTTGCGCGGGGTCGGCCTCGTCGATGCCGACGATGCGATAGGTCTCCACCCGTCCCTTCCGCCTGACACTGACGGCGTGACCGAACTGCACGGTGTCGCTGTCGGCATCGGGCTCGACGACCTGCGCCGTCGAGCGGCGCGCGCGCCAGTAGCGCAGGTCCCGGTGGAGCATGGCGACAGCGATCTTGTCGCCCGCGGCGCGGGCGCGCTCGACGGCCGCGGTGTTCATCGCGATCTCTTCGTCGAGCAGCGAGAGGCCACGCGGCGTGACGAAGTTCGGATCGGTCCCGAGGTCGCGCTCGGGCAGGGCCTCGACCTGGTCCTCGTTCGGCTCCTTCACGAAGGCGACGCTCACGGCAACGGTTCTCCCGGCTGGATGCGCCGGGCGCTCTTGCCCGGCTCTCGCGCTATCATATGGGATGCCGGAGCGCCTTTGTCGCCCGTCACGCGCTCCAGGCGACCCGGTTCCGGCCGTTGCGCTTGGCCTGGTAGAGGTGGGCGTCGGCGACGCGATGGAACTCGTCCCAGTCAAGGCGGCGGCCGGCGGGCACGAAGTGGACGCCGAAGCTCGCGGTGACCGAGAGGCTCGGCTCGTCGAGAAGCACCGTGCCGGCGAGCCGCAGGCGCAGGCCCTCGATGCGCGCGTAGAGCTCGTCGCGGCCGAGGCCCGAAAGCGCCAGCACGAACTCCTCGCCCCCGAACCGCGCCACGCGGCTGCCG
Organism: Aureimonas sp. Leaf324; assembly: GCF_001423245.1. Lineage (GTDB taxonomy): Bacteria > Pseudomonadota > Alphaproteobacteria > Rhizobiales > Rhizobiaceae > Aureimonas. The sequence continues at coordinate 319,156 of NZ_LMOH01000026.1, read as the reverse complement.
GTGGGGGCCGCCCGGAGGAGGAAGCGGCCGAACTCGCGCAGCACCGCGTCGCCGATCGCATGGCCGAAACGGTCGTTGATCGACTTGAAATGGTCGATGTCGATCATGACGATGCCAAGGCCCGCCCCCCAGGCGGCAGGTGCCGCAAAGAGCTCGGCGACCTCGGTCTCGAAGGCGCGGCGGTTCATCAGTCCGGTGAGCGGATCGGTGGTGGCGAGGCGCCGAAGCTCGCGCGCCATGACCTCGCGCTCGTCCTCCAGGCGCTTGAGTTCGATCTGCTGGCGGCGCAACTTCTCGATGTCGCGGTCGAGATCGGTCATCTCGCGGAACGGCGCGGAAGCCTTGCCCACGGCCGCGTCGAGGTCGCCCTCGAGGATGCGGGCCATGCGGGCGCGGGCCTGGACCAGTGGGCGGAAGACGCCGCGGTCGAAGACGACGAGCGAGGACACGCCGACCAGCGTGCCGACCACCGCGGCAACGAGACTGGCGACGGCAAGGCGCAGGCTCCGGTCGCGCTCGGCCGCCAGGCGCTCGCCCCCGACCTTGAGGATCGCGTCGCGCAGCGCTTCCGTCGTGCGGATCGCCGGGCTGTAGCGCTTGTTGAACGCCTCGACGCTGGACGCGGGATCGCCGACGGGCGCGGCAAACACCGTTTCGGCGTGGGCGCGCGCGCCGGCGAAGTAGCCGAAGGTGACCGCCGTCATCGCCCGGTCGACCGCGGGGTCGGCGATGAACGGCGCGGCGTAATGTTCGATCTGCTGCTGCAGGATGTCGGTGAGCGCGAGCATCGAGGCGAACTCGGCCGCGGCGGCGGGGCTCGGGCTCCCGCCGGCGTTCAGCCGGATCGCCACCAGCGAGCGGATGCGCCCGGCATATTCGCGCAGGTCGCTGGCGGCCATCGCCGCCGTCATGAAGGGTGTGAGGTCCGGCGTCAGGCCGATCAGGACCTCGCCGAGATCGTCGCGCAGGACCTGCGCCTGATCGGCCGCGGCATAGATCGTGCGTACGGCCCGCTCGACGTCGGCCGGTGATCTCGTCTCCCGCGGCGCCGCCAGGAGGGCATCGACCTGCGCGCGCGCGTTCATCAGGATCTTGCGATAGGTCCCGGCGTCCTCCTCGAGGACGACGCTCTCTTGTCGCTCCAGCGCGGTGAGGGCGAGGAGCCCGGTCCAGAGCCCGTCCATCCTCGTCCGCGTGGCGGCGAGCTCGGACCGCAGTTTCCCGTCGTCGCCGCGCAGCGTCATCGCGAGGACGGATTGCCCGCGTTCCGACGAGGTCGCTCCCATGAGTTCGATCGAAGCCGAGAAATGCCCGAACTGCGAAAGCGCCTGCGCCCGGCGGCCGTAGACCCCGAGCTGCCAAGTGCACACGAGCGCCGCCGTCACCACGCACGCGACCAACGCGGTGGCGACGCCGACACCCATGAGGCGCTGGAGTCTGGGCTTCGTCACGAGGGACCCCGAATTCGTTCGGATGCAACCCTACGTCACATTCCTCGCCGATCCGTTTCCATCGCGATCGATCTTTTCAAGGATCCGTCGATCAGGCCGAACGTCAGGACACGGCGTCGAGGCCGCCCGCCTCCAGCCGGTCGAGAAGCGCCACCTCGTCGGGCGTCAGCGCGATCCCGTCCGCCGCCGCGCGGGCGCGCGCCGCAAAGCGCCGCTGCGAGGGCAGGCGCGCGCCCTGGTCGAGGATCGCTGCGAAGAGCGCCTCGCCGGCCGCGAAGGGGTCGCCCGGCCGCCCGGCGGCGAAGCGCTCGGGGCTGAAGGCGAGAATCAGTTCGCCGTGGCGGGGCGCGAGCGTCGTGGTGCCGAGCGCGTCGAGCGCGCCGCGGCTCGTCAGGTCGCCGATCATCGCGCCGGCCAGAAGCTCGATCATCGTGGCGATCGCCGAACCCTTGTGGCCGCCGAAGGGCAGCATGGCGCCGGCGAGGGCTGCCGCCGGATCGTTGGTCGGCGCGCCCTCGGCATCGATCGCCCAGGCGTCCGGCAGCGGCTTGCCGGCGCGGCGGTGCAGCTCGATCTCGCCGCGCGCGGCGACCGAGGTCGCAAAATCGAAGACGTACGGGGCCTCCGCGCCCGGCCTCGGCCAGGCGAAGGCGAGCGGATTGGTGCCGAGCAGCGGCCGCGTGCCACCCGCGGGCGCGACGGTCGCATAGCTCGGGCACAGCGCCAGCGCGGCGACGCCGTGCCCCGCGAGCGCCTCGACCTCCGGCCACAGCGCCGAGAAGTGGACGCAGTCGTTGATCGCGAGCGCGGCAAGACCGAGCGCGCGCGCACGCTCGACGAGACGCGGCACGCCGCATTCAAAGGCGGCGGGCGAGAAGGCGCCGCCGGCCGCGACCCGGATGACGCCGGACCCGTCGTCGAGGAGTTCGGGCTCGGCGTCCGCCGACACCTTGCCGGCCTTCAGGGTCCGCAGGCACCCCTCGATCCGGTAGATCCCGTGCGACTTCGCCCCGTCCCGCTCGCCGGCCGCGATGACGCGCGCGAGCGCCTCTGCATGGAGCGGCGCGAGGCCGCCGCGCCGGAGGATCGTCGCGATGCGCTGGCGCAGCGTGTCGAAGTCGAGGTGGATGGGCGCGTTCACCGTGGCGTCTCCGGGCTCCGTGTCGTTCCCCCGCGCATACGCGAGCGTTGGGGCCACTGGAAGGCTCCCGCGACCCTTGCCCTTGAAGAACCGGTTGAAACGCCTCAGTTTCCTTCCTGAAACCCCGGTTCGTGGGAGGCGGTCGTGACGACGCTGAAGGAGTTCGAGGACGCGCTGAAGGCGCACGGCCTGCGCTCGGCGCTCGATGTCCTGGAATTGCTGCGCAAGCGCGACAAGGCCAAGCGCTCGCTCAATCCCGCCCGCCGGGTGACGGGGCGCAAGATGACGCCCGAGCTCGCGCGCCAGATCCTGCATCTGCACGAGACCACCGGCCAGACCCAGCAGGAGATCGCCTTCCAGCTCGGTGTCAACCAAGGCCGGGTGAACGAGGTCATCAAGCGCGGCAAGTGGCTGACCGAAAACCCGGAGGCACCGGAAGCCAAGGCGCGCGACGCCGCGCTCCAGCGCATGCGCCGCCCGGCGCCCCTGCCGAAGGCATCTGCGAAACCCCCGATCAAGCCGGCAACGGCGAGGCGCCGGGCCCCGCCGTCGCCGCAACTCAGCCTCGGCGACTTCTAGGCGGCTTCCAGATCCCACCCGAAAAGTCCGCCGGGTCGGCGCGGCGGTGCTCTCCGCTACCCATTTCGTTGCCGATCCTCACTGACGCCGCCGGCATCGACCGCGTTCGGCGCCTCGTGGGCGACGAACATCCCTCGCCGATCCTTTAGCCGGAGGTGTTCCGGACGGGCTCTCAGGCCGCCAGCGCCTTTGCGAGCTCGGCCTTGGTCATGGTGGAGCGGCCGTCGATGCCGCGCTTCTTCGCCTCGGCATAAAGTTCGGCCTTCGTCGCCTCGTGGCCGTGCTTGCGGAACGGGGCGGCCTTTTTCGCGATATCCTTCGGCTGGGCCGAGAACTGCTCGCCCTTCTTCGTGTCGCGGCGCTTCTTGGCGGTGGTGCGCTCGTACTCTTCCTTCGTCAGGTGCTCGCGCGCCTTCTTGGGCAGGTAGCGCTCGCCGGTCTGGCCGCTTGTCCGGCCGGACTTCGTGCCCCAGTCCTCTTGCGACCACTGGTGCAGGCTGTTGTCGTCGGACTTCTCGCCCTTGTAGCCGCCGCCTTCCTCCTTGTACTCGTGGACGGCAAGCTGCGCCTTGCGGGCGGACCACTGCCCCGGCTTCCCGCCCTTGGCGCCCTTGGTCACCTTCGTCTTCACGCTTTCCCAAAGCTTCGGATCGATCTTCTCGGCGGTCTCGCTCATGGCTCTGGCCTCGGACGGGTTGTTGGCTTGGCCGTGCAACGACGACGCCGGGGAATCGATGCGCGGCTGCGGCAATGCGGCAGATGCCTTCAGCCGCCCCCGGCCAGCGAGGAGACGATCGGGCAGGGGCCGTCCGTCCCCCCGCGGCAGGCGGCGGCCAGATGCTGCAGCCGGTCGCGCGCGGCGGTCAGCTCGCCGATGCGCTCGTCCAGCGCCCGCACCCGCGCCTCGGCGAGTTCGCGCGCGCGGGGCCGGTCCCGGACCGCGTCGAGCCGCAGAAGCTCGGCGATCTCGCCCAGCGTGAACCCGGCGACCTTGGCGGCGCGGATGAAGCGCAGGCGTTCGGCATCCCGCTCGCCGTAGCGGCGGTGCCCGCCCGCCGACCCGCCGCCCGCGGGGCGCTCGGGCTCATCGAGGAGGCCGCGGCGCTGGTAGAAGCGCACCGTCTCGACCCCGATGCCGGCCTCCGCAGCGAGGCCCCCGATCGTCCATCCCGTCATCGCTTGACTCCGTACCATGGTACGGACCCTATATCGGGTGCGGCCCTCCTTCCTGCCATCCCTTGCGAAAGCCGCCCCGATGTCCGCCGCCATCTCCCCCACCGCCAGCCCCCGCCGCGCCGCGATCCATCGCATGGTGATGGAGACGCACACCTGTCCTTACGGGTTGAAGGCGCTCGATCTCCTGAAGCGACAGGGTTTCGAGGTGGAGGACCATCCCTTGCGCACGCGCGAGGCGGTGGACGCGTTCAAGGCCGAGCACGGCGTGAAGACGACGCCGCAGATCTTCATCGACGGGGAGCGGATCGGCGGCTACGACGACACGCGCCGCTACTTCGGCAAGCCCGTCGCCGATCCCAAGGCGACCACCTACAAGCCGGTGATCGCGATCTTCGCCATGAGCGCGCTGATGGCGCTCGCGATCGCCTATGCCGCCCTCGGCACGCCGTTCGCCGCGCGCACGGTGGAATGGTTCATCGCGGTCGCCATGTGCCTTCTCGCCGTCCAGAAGCTGCAGAACGTCGAGACCTTCGCGACGATGTTCCTGAACTACGATCTCCTGGCCAAGCGCTGGGTGCCCTATTCCTACATCTACCCCTTCGCCGAAGGGCTCGCGGGCATCCTGATGCTGGCGGGCGCCCTGACGTTCGTGTCCGTGCCGGTCGCCCTCTTCATCGGCACGGTGGGCGCGGTCTCGGTGTTCAAGGCGGTCTATGTCGACAAACGCGAGCTGAAATGCGCCTGCGTCGGCGGCTCGTCCAACGTGCCGCTCGGTTTCGTTTCGCTCACCGAGAACGTGATGATGGTCGCGATGGCGCTCTGGATGGGCGCGCACGCGTTCCTGTGATCAGCCGGCTTCGCCCCGCCAGAGCGAGGCGATCGGCTCGCCCGCAAGGTCGGGCTTGGACTGGCCGATGAAGATCACGACGGGGCCGGGCCGCTCCGTTGTGGGATCGTAGAAGTCGAGAAGGCCGGGATGGCGTGCCTGCAGGAAGGGCGGCACCCGGTCCTCGCGCCGCAGGAGATGATCCACCACGACCTGGTCGCCGTGGACGCTGTTGGGCACGGCGCCGCAGGAGCCCGGCTGCATCCAGCGCTCCGGGTCGGCCGCGAAGGTCTCGTAGAGGGGGCTGAGTTCGTCGCCGTCCCAGCGCAGGAGCGCGGTGGAGACGCGGCCCTTCAGGAAATAGTCCTCCATCGCGCAAAGGCCCGGCTCGGCGAGCGCCGAGGCGTCGCCCGCAAACACCGTGTCGAGGTCGCAGAGCACCGTGGTGCCGGTGGCGAGGCCCGGCCGGAAGGCCTCCATCTTGGACCACCAGACGGGCCAGTCGTGCCGAAGCGGCACGGGCTCGACGCCCTCGACGCGAAGATCCATGTCGGTGAGGCAGAGGATGCGGGTGAAGGCGGGGGCGAAGCGCCGCGTGCCGCGCGCCAGCCGTTCGACCCAGCGCGCGTCGTAGCGGCCACCGCCGCGAAGCACCGTCAGAAGCGTCGCCATGCCGGGATCATCCGACGACCTTGAGGGCGGGGGCCGCCTCGTCCCGGCTCTTCGCGCCCTCCCAGAGCTCGTCCGTCAGCCCTTCCAGCCAGCCGGCGGCGCGCCGGGCGGCGTCCGGCTCGTGGAGCGTACGGATCGCCTCGCCGTCGAGGGCACGGGCCTCAGCCAGCAGTGCCTGCCAGCCGGCGAGATCGCCCGGCCAGATCGGTGCGGTCACCGCCGCGCCGAGCTTCACCAGCGCCTCGGCCTTGCGCGTCTGCTCGCCGAAATAGCGCCATTCCGGCATGACGATGAGCCGGGCGCCGACGCGTGCGACCTCGTGGATCGTGTTGTCGCCGGCCGACGCGATCACGATGTCGGCGGCCGCGAGATAGTCGGTCACGCCGGGCACCCAGCCGAGCTCGGTGAGGTTGGCGAAATCCGTCTCGTGGCCCTCGCGGTGGGTGGGGCCGAGCGTCAGCCAGAGCGCGTCGGGCGCGGCGCGGGCCGCCACGGTGAGGGGCGCGTAAGGGGTGCCGCTGCCGCCGCCGCCCGTCACCGTCACGATGATTTCGCGGGCCGGGTCGAGCCCGAGGCGGCGACGCGCCTCGGCCTTCTCCGGCACCGCGTCGAGCGTGGTGCACAGGCCCCCGGAATAGAAGGTCTTGGCGCGCAGATGCGCGGGATAGTCGTCCTGCTCCAGCCGCTCGTCGAAGGGCGCGAGCATGCCGACCGAGGCCTCGTAGGAGCCGATGTGGCCGATGTCGGAGCGGTCGCCGTGCATGCGGATCTGGACGGCGGGAACGCTCGCGATGCGCGACAGGAGCGCGATCTCGGACGAGACGTCCACCACGAAGAGCCCGACCTCGCGCTCGTCGAGATGGTCGAGGATGGTGCGCATCGTGCGCCGCATCTCGGCAAGGCCGAGCGGCACGCAGTGCATCACCTGCGGCGTCGGCTCGGCGTAAAGGCGCGGCGTCGGCACCGCCGCGCCGATCATGTTGGGCAGCGGCACGATCTCGATGTCGCGTGAGAAGCCGTCGAAGAGGTGCGGCCCCGCCGTCATCACCGAGACCGGCCGGTCGCGCGAGAACTCGGACACCAGCGCCATGGTGCGGTTGGCGTGGCCGCGGCCCTGGTGATGGACGAAGAAGGTGATCGGCTTCGGCACGGTTGAGCGTTCCCCTCGGGTCTCCCGCGCCGAACCCCCGTTCGGCCGAATGCGAGGGAGAGAAATCTATGGCTCCCTTCGCATTTGTCATCGCAACCTGCGCAAAGTGACGCAGCCGGGCCCTTCCCGGCCGGCCGCACGAGGGCATGTAGCGGGGAGGCGGACGGGAACGAGGACGGGCTGATGTCGGACATGCCGCGTGGCGGGCCTTCGCCCCTGCGCCGAACCCCTCGTCGCATCGCGATCGTCGGCAACGCGCCGGAACTCGGCGATTGCGGCGCGGCGATCGACGCCGCCGACTGGGTGGTGCGCTTCAACAACGCCGCCGGCTTCGGGACCCGTGCGGGGCGCCGCGTGACCCATCTCGCCCTCGTCAATCACGGCGGGCAGATGCGCGAGTGGCTGGACGATCCGGGCTTCCTCGATCGTCCCGCGGTGCGGGCCGCCGAGACCTTTCTGTTTCCTTTTCCCCGCAAGCCGGCCTCGGCCCGCCCGGAGAACGAGGACGGGCGCGACTGGACCGACGAGGCGGAGGCGCGGCTCCGCCCGCTCGGCCGGCCCGTCACGCTTCTGCCCGTCGCCGTCCACCGCGAGGCGGCGGCGCTGATCCACACGCCCGGCGGCCCGACGCCGCCGCCGAGCACCGGCTTCCTCGTATCGCTCCATCTCCTGCGCCGCTACGGCGGCATGGTGGAGATCGACGTCCACGGCTTCGGCTTTGCGGGCTGGGACGGTCACGACTGGGCGCGCGAGCGGCGCTGGTTCGAGGCGATGGCCGCGGGCGGCCTTCTGCGCCTCCATCCGCTCGCCGCCTCGCTCGCCGCGTGAGCGCACCCGCGCCGCGCTGCTTCCTGTGCGGCGGCCGGGCGCTTGCGCCGAGCGACCGGCACTTGTTCTGGCCGGACGGTGCCACGCGGCGTTTTGCGCTCGCCTGCGGCTTCTGCGGCGTCCTGACCGATCGGGCGGAGGGGGCGGACGCGCTGGCGCATCTGGAGGAGGCGATGGGCGCCGAACGGTTCCAACTCGACCGGGCCGCCCCGTACGGGCTCGACATCTTCACGGCTCGCACCGCCGCCACGCGCTGGCGTCGCGCCGCAACGCCGGCGGATGCCGCGCAGCGCGCGGCGCTGGCCCATCCACACGCCGGCCTTGCGGCCGAGGCCGATCTCGACGATCTCGATGAAAACGGCGCAGACCCCATCGCGATCGGGCTGATGTGCCGTGCCGGAGAATGGGAGGCGGCGCTGGAGATGCTCCGCCCGCACCGGGCGACGGGCGCCTCGATCGTGATCCTTGCCGACGGCGAGGGGCCGGCCCTCACGCCGGAGCCCGGCATTCTCGTCGCGCGCCGTCCGATGGCGGGTGATTTCGCCGCCCAGCGCAACGCGCTGCAGGATCTCTCGCCCGCGCGCTGGATGCTGCAACTCGACACCGACGAGACGCTGGCGCCGGGCACAGCCGCGCTTCTCCCGGCGCTCGCAAGGCTGGCCGAGGCGGGCGGCGCCGTGTCGATCGGCCTGCCGCGGCGCAATCTCGTCGACGGCCGGCTCGCCGACCTCTTTCCCGATACGCAGTACCGGCTCAACCGACGCGAGGTCCGCTATGCCGGCCGCGTCCACGAGCGGCCGGACCGGCCGTGGCAGCGCAGTCTCGTCGCGCTGCACGGGGCGATCGACCACCATCTGTCGCTCGCGCGGGTCGAGACCCGTTCGCGCGCCTACGAGGCGATGGAACCCGGTGGCGGGCGGCTCGAGGAGGAGGACGCGCTGCTTCAGCCCTTTCGCGACTGAAAGCGCGCGACGGCCTCCTCGTAGAGCGCCAGCGTCTCCCGCCCCAGCGTCTCGCGGGTGAAGCGGCCGGCCGCCGTCAGCGCACGCTGGCGCAGGGTCTCGCGCACGCCGGGCTCGGCGATCACCGGGCGCAGCGCCTCGGCGAGCGCGGGCCCGGTCGTCTCGCGCGCCATGGCGCCGGCCCCCGTCGCGCCCACGAACTCGCGGGCGCTAGCGTCCTCCATCGAGGCCACCATCGGCCGGCCGTAGGCCATGCCCTCCTGGTAGACGAGGCCGAAGCTCTCGTAGCGCGACGGGGCGAGGACCGCGTGCGCCGCCTCGTATTCGCGCGCGAGATCGTCCTCGTGCAGGCGGCCGAGCGGCAGGAGGCGCGCGCGGGGCCCTGCCGCCACGCCGTCGAGCGCCGCCCCGTCGACGCCGGCCAGCCGGACCTCGAATGGGGGCAGGGCGCCGGCGTCCGCCTCGCGGCCGAGGATCTCCACCGCCCCGAGGATCGCATCGAAGCCCTTGCGGTGCTCCGGCCGCCCGACGAAAAGAAGGCGGATCGGCTCGCCGTCGGCGGCGGCGGGATAACCCGCCGCCCGCGCGCGGGCCAGCATGGCGGGCGCGAGGCTGAGGCCGATCACGGCATGCGGCCGGTCGCCCTCGACCAGCCCGTATTCGGCCGCGATGCGCCGCCCGTGGTCGGCGGTGTTGGAGATGAGCCCGTGGCTGCCGCGCGCCTGCCGCGCCTCCAGCCGGTCGGCCGCCCAGCCGTCGAGCCGGTCGCGCAAGGTGTCCGCCGTCTCGCGCGAGAAGGCGGCCGGCGTCGAGTTGCGCGTGACGAGCGCCATGGGCGGGCGGCGGGCGAGTAGGCAGGCGGGCGCGTACCAGTTCGTCGCCTCGACGACGTCGAACGGGCGTCGGGCGTGCTCGGCAAGGATCGCACGGCGCACGGCCAGCGGCGCGGCGAGATGCCCGACCGCGCCGTAGAGGCGCAGCCGCGCGACGCCGCCGCCCGAAACGGGTTCGGCGCCGACGATCCGCACGCCGCCAGCCTCCGACACGCCGCGCCGGTCGAGCGTCAGCACGGTCACGTCGGCGCCCGATGCGACGAGGCTTTCGGCGATCTCGCGCGCGGCGGTCGACAGGCCGCTCGGGGCCGGCGGATAGTCCCAGGCGATCAGGGCGGTGCGCATCAGCGGTCCAGAAGCTTGCGGTAGAGGGCGAGGTAGTCGGCGGCCATGCGGCGGGCGGTGAAGCGTTCCTCGAAGCGGCGGCGCACGCCCGCGCGGTCGAGCGTCCGAGCCTTTGCGACGGCCTCGACGGCTTCAGCCTCGCTCGACACCACGAAGCCCGTGACGCCCTCGTCGACGATCTCGCGGACCGAGCCCCGATCCCAGGCGACGACCGGCGTGCCACAGGCCATCGCCTCGATCATCACGAGGCCGAAGGGCTCCGGCCAGTCGATCGGAAAGAGCAGCGCCTCGGCGCCGCCGAGCATCTCGCCCTTGGCCGCGTCGCCGAGCGGGCCGACATAGGTCGCCGTGTCCGACAGGAGCGGGCGCACCTCGCGCTCGAAATAGGTCGGATTGCCGACATCGACCGTGCCGGCGAGGCGGATCGGGCGGCCTGCGGCGTCGGCCACCCGGATCGCCCGGTCGGGCCGCTTCTGGTCGGTCATCCGGCCGACGAAGGCGAGATAGCCGCCCGCGCCGCCCGCCAGCGCGTAGCGGTCCTCGGCGATGCCGTGATGAACGACGCCCGCGCGGTTGGCGGCCGGGAGCATTGCCTCCTGCGCGCCCGAGATCGCCGCGACTGGAAGGTCCGGGAAGGTCCGGAAGAAGATTTCCCGGTCGAGCTCGTCCACCCGCCAGTGGATGGTGGTGAGGCTGTGCCGGCGGCGCTCGCCAAGGAGCGCCGCGTGGAAGAACTCGCCGTGGCAATGCACGATGTCGAAGGCGTCGAGGCGCGTCCGCAGGTCCTCCAGCCGCGCCGCTTCCAGGACGGCGGGGATCGAGGGTGGGACCGTCCCGTGACTCGCTTCCAAGCTAAACAAACTCGGCCAGATTCCGACCCTTGGTACATCGGTCGCACTGTCCGCGGGCGCCAATAGCGTTACCTCGACTCCGAGGTCCTGCAGCGCAGTGGAGAGATCGTGAATGACTCTCTCCGTCCCGCCGTGATCTTTGGGTGGCACCGGAAATATTGTCGGAGCAACTTGGGCGACCCGGATATTTTGACCGGGCTCCGCCGTTGAATTTGCCTGCATGAGCCGTTGCTCTGATCTGTTCGAGTGGTTTTGCGTCAAGGGTTGGAGAGAGCCATGTTCATTCTTCATGTCGCACTTCAAGGGTGCCTGCGCGCAAAGGACGTGGAATACGGGCTGACGGCCGACACCGGCGGCCACATCCGCTACCTCCTCGACCTCGTGGCGGCCTCCGTGGCCGACCCCGCCGTCACCCGCACCGTGATCGCCACGCGCCGCTTCGAGGACACGCGACTCGGCGCCGACTACGCGCAAGGGTTCGAGCGGATCGACGAGAAGACCGAGATCGTCCGCTTCTGGACCGAGGACCCCGCCTATCTCGAAAAGGAAGCGCTCCACACCGAGGTCGGCAGCTTCGCCGACGCGCTGGTCGCCTTCATCGAGGCCGGGGACCGGCGCCCCGACGTCCTCCACGCCCACTATGCCGACGCCGCGAGCGTCGCCGCGATCGTGGAGGCGCGGCTCGGCATCCCCTTCGTCTTCACCGCCCACTCGCTGGGGCGCGTGAAGCGCGAGACGCTGGGCCTCCGGCCCGGCGACGATGCGGCGCTCGACCGGCGCATCGGGGCCGAGAACGCGGCGCTCGCCGACGCCTCGCTCGTCATCGCCTCCTCGCGCGACGAAGCCGAGGTGCAGTGGATGGGCTACGAGGCGTACGAGCCCGGGCGGATCCGCATCCTCGCGCCGGGCAGCGACCTCCAGCGCTTCGCCGGCGCGCCGACCTGCGCGCGCGTCGACGCCTCGATCGCCCGCTTCCTGCGCGAGCCGGAGAAGCCGGTGATCCTGGCGCTCGCGCGTCCCGTCGCCAAGAAGAACCTCGCCGCCCTGGTGCGGGCCTTCGGCGAGAACCCGGCGCTGCAGGAGCGCGCCAATCTCGTCCTGTTCGCCGGCGCGCGCGAGGACTACGCGACGCTCGACGGCGACATGGCCGAGACCGTCGCCGAGCTTCTCGCGCTCATCGACCGCTACGACCTCTACGGGCGAGTCGCCTACCCGAAGCATCACCGGCCCGAGGACGTGCCGGCGATCTACGCCCATGCGCGGGCGCGCGGCGGCGTCTTCGTCAATCCGGCGCTGAACGAGCCCTTCGGCCTGACGCTGCTCGAGGCGTCTGCCGCCGGCCTGCCGCTGGTCGCGACCGATTCCGGCGGCCCCAACGACATCGTCGAGATGTGCGGCAACGGTATCCTGGTGAACCCGCGCCTCGACGCGGCGATCGGCGAGGCCGCGCTGTCGATCCTGTCGGACGAGGCGATCTACGCGCGTTTTTCGGCCGCCGGCGCCAAGGTCTCGGCGGCCTACGACTGGACGCGCCACGCCGCGCGCTACCACGCGCTTCTCGCCTCGCTCACGACCGCGTGCGAACCCGTCGCCCACCCCGAGCAGCTCCTGATCTGCGACATCGACAACACGCTCGTCGGCTGCGCGGACGGCGTGCGCACCTTCGGAACCTGGCGCGAACGCCAGCCGGGGCTCGCCTTCGGCGTCGCGACCGGCCGCTCGTTCCATTCCGCGCTCGCCATCCTCGAACAGCAGGACGCGCCGCGCCCGCAGGTCGTGATCTCCTCGGTCGGCTCGGAGATCCACCACCTCGATCCGAACGGCACCACCTACACGCAGGACGCCGAGTGGCGCGCCATCGTCTCGCGCGCCTGGGACCGGGACGAGGCGCGCCGGGCGCTGGCACGGGTGCCGGGTCTCCTGCCGCAGGCGCCGCTCGAGCAGCGCGCCCACAAGCTCAGCTATTTCACCGAAGGCCAGCCCGGCATCGTCGGGCGGGTGCGCGCGGCGCTGGAACGGGCCGTGCTGCGATGCTCGGTGATCCACAGCCACGGGCGCTATCTCGACATCCTGCCGATCCGCGCCTCCAAGGGCACCGCGGTCGACTTCGTGCGCGCCCGCCTCGGCCTGTCGCAGGACGCCGTGTTCGTCGCCGGGGATTCCGGCAACGACATCGAGATGCTGCGCACCATCCCGCAGGCGATCATCGTCGGCAACTTCTCCGACGGGCTCGCCGCCATGCCGGCGCTCCGCCACTCCTATGTCGCGCGCAACACCCATGCGCGCGGCGTGATCGAGGGCGTCCTCCACTTCCGCGACAAGGCGAGGGCCGCATGCAAGCCAGCGTCCTGACGCTGGTGCGCGGGCGGCGGGATCATCTCGCCCGCCTGATGGAGGGGCTCGCCCGCCAGACGCGCCGCCCGGCGGAACTCGTGATCGCCTGGATGCAGGACACGGCCTTCGCGGACCTGCCCGATCCCGGCTGCCCCGTGCGCCACGTCATGGTGCCGGGCGAGCCGATGCCGCTCGCCGAGGCGCGCAACCGGGCGGCCGAAACGGCGGCTTCTGAGCTCCTTGTCTTCCTCGACGTCGACTGCATCCCCTCGCCGACCGTGGTCGAGGCTTATTGCGCCGCCGCCGAGGCGCAGGACGGCCTGTTTCTCGGCGAGGTCCTGTACCTTCCGGCGGGCACCGTGGAGGCCGGGCTCGACTTCGCGCGGCTCGACGCGCTCGGCCGCGTCCATCCCTCCAAGCCCGCCGTGCCGAACGAGGGCGTGCGCCGCGAGCCGGATGCGGGCGAGCTCTGGGGCCTCTCCTTCGCACTGCCCGCCGCGCGCTGGCACGCCGTCGGCGGCATGGACGAGGGCTTCGTCGGCTATGGCGGCGAGGAAACCGACTTTGCCGTGCGCATGGCCGCCTCCGGCCTGCCCTTCTTCTGGACGGCGGGGGCGCGGTGCTATCACCAGCACCACCCCGTCCGCGTGCCCCCGCTCCACCACTTCGACCACATCCTGCGCAACGCCGCGCTGTTTCGCGCGCGGCACGGGCGCTGGTGCATGGACTACTGGCTCGGCCAGTTCCGCGACGCCGGGCTGATCGATTGGGGGGACGACGCGATCCGTCTCCTGCGCGCGCCCTCGCTGGCCGAAATCGAAGCGTCCGGCGCGGGCGCAGCGGAGCGCCTTTTCTCCTGACCCGTCAGCGCCGGTGATCGAGCCGGGCGACGAGCCGGTCGCCCGCCCACTGCAGGAGGCAGACGAGCACGACGAGGACGGCGACCACGGCCACCATGACCTCGGTCTGGAAGCGCTGGTAGCCGTAGCGGATGGCAAGGTCGCCGAGCCCGCCGGCGCCGATCGCGCCCGCCACCGCCGTCGCGCCGACCAGCGTGATCAGCGTGACGATGAAGCCCGCGACGAGGCCCGGCATCGCCTCCGACAGGAGGACGTGGCGCACGATCGTCCAGCGCCCGGCGCCCATGGCGCGCGCCGTCTCGACGAGGTTCGGGTCGACCTCGCGAAGGCTCACCTCGGCGATCCGGGCGTAATAGGGGATCGCGGCGATCGAGAGCGGCACGATCGCGGCATAGGTGCCGATCGACGTGCCGACGATGAGGCGCGTCAGCGGGATCAGCGCGACGAGGAGGATGATGAAGGGCACCGAGCGGAAGGCGTTGACGAAGCCGCCGAGGATGCTGTTCGTCCAGGGCTCCTCCAGGATGCCGCCCTTGGCGGTCACGGTGAGAAGGAGGCCGATCGGCAGGCCAATGATAAGCGAGACGAGGCCAGAGGCCAGCGTCATCAGGATCGTCTCCCACGTCGCGCGGATCAGGAGGTCAGTCAGCGCGGACGACATGGCCGAGAAGCTCCGTGCGGATGGTGGACGAGGCGAGATGGGCGAGGATCGGCTCGAGATCGTCCGGCCGGGCCGGGGTCACGCCGACGAAGAGGCGACCGACCGGGACGCCGCCGACCGGCTCGACACCGCCCGATAGGATGCGGGCCGAGGCGCCGAACCGGGCGCCGAGGTCCGACAGGAGCGGGGCGCCGGCGCCGGGCCCCCCGAGGTCGATGCGGACCAGCGCCTCGCCGGAGCCGGCCGGCGCCAGCACGAGGCCCGGCGGCAGCGCGGCGGCGTCATGCCCGAGAAGGCTCTTCGTGACGGCCGCCTGCGGGTCGGCGAAGACGCGCCACGTCTCGCCGGTTTCCGCGATCCGGCCGTTCTCGAGCACCACGACGCGTCCCGCGATGCGCCGCACGACGTCCATCTCGTGGGTGATGAGAAGGATGGTGAGGCCAAGGCGGCGGTTGATGTCGGCGAGAAGCGACAGGATCTGCTCGGTTGTTTCCGGGTCGAGCGCCGAGGTCGCCTCGTCGGAGAGGAGCATCGCCGGCTCGGGCGCCAGGGCTCTTGCGATGCCGACGCGCTGCTTCTGGCCGCCCGAAAGCTGCGCGGGATAGCGGTCCTCGCGCCCTTCCAGCCCGACGAGCTGCAGGAGGTCGCGCACGCGGGCCTGCCGCGCGCCCCGCGCCATGCCCGCGATGATGAGCGGCAGCTCGACATTCTCGGCCGCCGTTCGGTTGGCCAGGAGGTTGAAGTGCTGGAACACCATGCCGATGCGCCGGCGCACCGGCTTCAGCGCGCTTTCCCCAAGGGTCTGGATCTCGCGTCCCTCGATCGCGACCGTGCCGGCGTCCGGGCGTTCCAGCCCGTTGATGCAGCGGATCAGGGTCGACTTGCCGGCGCCGCTGCGGCCGATGATGCCGAGGATTTCGCCCGAGCCGACCGTGAGGTCGATGTCGGAGAGGGCCACATGGTCGCCGAAGCGCTTGCGCACGCCGGCGAGGCTGAGGATGGGGTTTGACGAGGTCATGGGAGGGACATGCCGAAGGCCGAGGGAGAAGGAAAGACCTGCCGGCCGGATGAGAACGCACCCGGGCCCGCCTTCGGTCAAGGCGGGCCCACTTTGCGAAACGAACGGGACGGGCGGAGGGCGCTTACCAGGCGGGCAGCGTCGTGCCCTTGTAGGCGTCGTTCAGCGCGGCCTTCACCGCGTCGGTCTGGTAGGCCGCGACCAGCGTCTTCACCCAGGGCGCGTCCTTGTCGGCGCCGCGCACGGCGATGAAGTTGCGATAGGGATTGTTCTCCAGCGGCTCCTGCGCGATCCGCTCCTTGGCCGGGTCGATGCCGCTCTTCAGCGCCCAGTCGGTGTTCACGACGCCCGCATCGAGATCGTCGATCGAGCGGCCGACGATGCCGGCGTCGAGCTCGCGGATCTCGAGGTTCTTCGGGTTCTCCTCGACGTCGATCGCCGTGGCGAGGATGCCGGCCCCTTCGCGGAGCTTGAGAAGACCCTGCGCGGCGAGAAGGTTCAGCGCGCGGCCGGCATTCGACGGATCGTTCGGGATGCCGATCGAGCCGCCTTCCGGGATTTCCGCAACGCTCTTGTGCTTGCGCGAGTAGAGGCCGATCGGCTGGACCAGCGTGTAGCCGACCGGCACGATGTCGTAGCCGTGCTGCTGCACCTGCGCGTCGAGATAGGGCTGGTGCTGGAAGGCGTTGGCCTGGAGCTCGCCGTTCGCCAGCGCCTCGTTCGGCTGGACGTAGTCGGAGAAGGCGACAGTCTCGACGGTGAGCCCGGCCTTCGCCGCCTCCTGCGTGACGACCTGCCAGACCGCCTCGTCCTCGCCCGACATGATGCCGACCTTCACCGTCTCGGCCGCGGCGCCAGCGGCCGTGGCGGCCAGCATCGCGCCGGACATCAGGCCGAGGACGGTGCGGCGCGACAGGGCGGACAGGAAGGACGAGGGGCGGCGCATCGGCGTGTCTCCGGCTGTGGAATGGTGCGGACCGCACGGGATGCGATCCGATGGGAGGACCCTAGCGTTTCGCATTGCAGCACGAAAAGGATCGGCTGCCTAAAATTCCGGCTCGACGCGACAAATTCGACCATTCCGGTGGATTGAAGCGCCGCGCCGCGGCCTGTCGACCGCCGTCAGCCCGGCAGGACGCGGTAGCGCAGATGCACCGCGCCGCCCTCGATCGTCTCGGCCGACTGGAGCGACAGTTGGGCCTTGCCCTTCAGTCCCTCCCGGCCGAAGGCGACGATGCCCTCGACCTCGGTGCCGCCGTCGAGCGCGGGCGCCAGCACGACGCTGAACTCGTCGACGAGCCCGGCGGCAAAGAACGAGCCGTTGATCGCGGCGCCGCCCTCGACGAGGAGGCGCCGGACGCCGAACTCGGTTGCGAGGACCTCCAGCGCCCGTCCCAGATCGACCTCGGGCCCGTCCGAGACGACGTAGCTGACGCCATCGCCAACGAGTTCGGCGAGATGGGCGTCGGACACGCCGTTGCCGAGAAGCACGACCACCGGATCGCCGCCGACGTCGGGGCCGCGGAAGTGGAGCTTGCCCGCGGTGTCCGGCGCGATCGCCAGCGGGCGCTTATCCGCGCGGGGCGCGCGGTGGATCGGGCGCGCCGGCCGGTCGAAGGTCTCGGGCCGATGCGGCTCGCCCTTGGCCATCTCGGCCATCGTGGTGCGCCCGACGAGCCAGGCGTCGCCCTTCAGCGTTTCGTGGATCGCCTCGTAGGCGCCGCTCCAGTCCTTCACCGCGCCGTCGGGGCTCTGCGTGTAGCGGCTCGGGTGTAGACGGCCGTCGATCGAGGACGTCATGTGGCAGACGACATGGGGGCGTTGGCTCATGGGACAGGCTCCTTCCGGAAAAGAGCCCCGCGCCGTCGGCCGGTCCCCTGTGGCACGCTGTCGTCAGGCGACGGCGGCGACCACGATCAGGGGAAGGGCGAGGGCCAGCATGCCGAAGGCGATGCCGAGGCGGGGCGAGGGAGGTGGGCGGCGCATGAGGCGTCTCCGGTCCGTTGCGGGAACGGATCAGCCTCGGCGGGTGAGGTTAACGAAAGGTTACGACGGGGTTTCCGGCCGGAATCCGAGGACGAAGCGGGCCACCACCTCGGCCGGCATCTCGCAGGGGCGCAGGAGCACCTCGCCGTCCGCCAGACGGTAGAGGTTGGCGCTGACGATGCCGCCGCCGCCCCGCTCCTCGCCGTAGAGCCAGATCCGGCGACCGTCGCCGGACCGGTGCAGCGTCACGCCGAAGCGCCGCCCCTCGAACGAGCCTTCGCAGTGCCCGTCCGGCCAGCCGTCGAGGCGTTCGGCGAGGACGCGGGGATCGTGGTCCGGCGCGGTCATGGCTTCAGTGCGTCAGTGGCCGGCGTGCGCGTCGCCGCCGCTGCCGTCCGAGGCGGAGGACTGCTGGCTCTGCGTCAGGGTCTGCGTCGTGGCCGAGCCGGCGCCCGGCTGGGTTTCCACCGTGCCGTTGTCCTTGCAGGCGGCAAGGCCGAGAACGGCGAGAAGGGCGGCGGCGGTGAGGGTCGGGCGAAGCGTCATCGATCGAAGTCTCCTTGCATCTGGACGCAACGCACGAGGGCCGCGCCGGTTCGACGGCCCGGACCTTTCGCTGCGGGTCGATCAGGACGGCTCGTGATACGGGCAGCCGTTGAACCGGGCGCGGAAGTCGGCCGAATGGCGGTAGGGCTCGCGGCGGGCCCGGTTGATGTTGCCGAGCGGCTGGTGGTCCGCGATGCCGGTCCAGACCGAGAAGCGCATCTCCTCGTTGACCGTCTGCACGCGGGCGTCGTCCCAGCTGTCCTGCGCCCTGGCGCGGATGGTGCCGACGCGCTGGAAGGGGGCCTCGGTCTCGTCCCAGGCGACGGTCGCATCCTCGACCGGCTGCCGATCGAGGTCGCGGCAGAGCTGGACGCGGAACTCCCACTCGGCGTCGATGCCGGCCATCTCGCGCCGCACCTCCTCGCGCACCGCATTCTCGCGGCCCTTGACCTCGATCTCGCGACCGGTCAGCGCCGTCATCGCGGGAGCCACGGGCTTCAGGCTGAACTTGGCGATATGCTCGCCGTATCGGAACGGCGTCGTGGAATAGTAGGTCTCGCCGAGCGGCTCGACATTCGGCGCGCCGCCGAGCGTGTTGACGGTCGGGCTCTCGATGCCGACCGTCTCCAGCGCCGTGCGCACGCCGCGCAGCACCTTCGAGGCGACTTTCTTGGTGCCCTCGATCCGGTCGGTCGTGGCGGCGAGAAGCTTGAGGCTGCCGAGGAACTCCTTGGCGCTCCGAGCCTGGAACACCGGCGCGTTGACCATCACGAAGTCCTGCGCCGTGCCTTCCGAGCCGGGCAGCCGCTCGCCGAGAACGCCCAGCACCTTGATCGCGAGACCGCGCGGCAGGCTGATCGCGTCGGGCAGGATGTCGCCCGCATTGGTCGACATGCGCAGGAACACCTTGTGGGTGCCGGCCTTGGCGAAGAGACCCTGCGCCAGTTCGGGCGGCAGACCTTCGTCGATCGTCAGCTCGCCCTCCAGGATGCCGTGGGACTTGGCATGCACCGAGCGCACGGCATGGCCGTAGTCTTCCGCGGTACGCTCCAGGATCGTGTCGAACGTCTCCTTCAGGCCCTCGACGGTTTCGTTCTCGCCCGGATCGACGAACTCGACCTCCGGCCGGTATTGTACGGGTCGCGCGATCATATCCTGCTCCATCGAGAGATCAGGGGCCCAACTCGCGCCGGGGCCGGGGAGTTCCGGCCCCTCCCGGCTCACATCGTGGGATGCGCGGCGACAGGCGGCGCGGCGATGGTATGACGCAGTCCGCTGGGGCGCAGCCCGGTGGGGCGCAGGAGCCGGTCGAGGGGCGCCTCCACGACATGGTGGAACGCAAGGCCCGCAGCAAGGCACACGAGCACTGCGCCCGCGCTGTAGGCGAGACCCATCGCTCCCGCCGCGCTGAAGCCGACCTGCCGCCAGAGGATCTGCGTGACCGGCGCGATCGGCAGGTGGACGAGGTAGATCGAATAGGAGGCATCGCCGAGGCGCCCTATCGCGGGCAGGCGCCACGGGCCGCCGGCGCGCTCGTCGAAAACCGCGCCCAGGACGATCAGCGCGGCGGGCAGGCCGGCGGTCGGCAGGCGGTTGGCCTGCACGGCGCCGAGCATCAGGAGGATGCCGGCGGCGACCAGTGCGAGGCAGGCGGCGCGCGGCAGGCGCAGGCCGGTGCCGTGGAGCCCGCCGATCGCAAGGCCGAGCGCGAACTCGACGATCACCGGATCGGTGTAGAAGCCGGCGGCGCCGCCGGGCTGGAAGACACGCCCCGCCAGCGCGATGAGGATGAGCGCGAGCGCCGCGGCCGGCACCTGCCAGCGCGCCGGCAGGAAAAGCGCGAGCGCGAACAGCGCGTAGAACGCCATCTCGTAGTTCAGCGTCCAGCCGACGAGGAGCAGCGGATTGTAGAGACCGATCACGGGGTGCGAGGTCGGCCAGAAGATGAACGAGGCAAACGTGTGCCACGGCACGAAGACCGTCGCGCCCGACAGGCCCGGCATCAGCACCGCGGCGTTGGCGACGAGCGCCGTGAGAAGCCAGTAGGGCGGGGCGACGCGCAGGGCGCGTCGCTGGAAGAAGGGGAGCGGTCGCCCGGCTTCCGGCGTGCGGGTCGTCACGCCGATGATGAACCCGGACAGGACGAAGAACAGGTCGACGCCGACGAAGCCGAGGGAGAAGCAGGAGAGATGGACGCCCTCGCCGAGGCGCGCCGCGCCGCAGGTGACGTGGAACACCACGACCATCAAGGCAGCGATCCCGCGCAGGACTTGAAGATTGCGGATCATCGTCGAAGGTTCCGTGCCGCATGCCGGCGGGCTTGCGGAACGCGAGCATATCCGTGGTGACATTAAGAGGTCCTGACGAAACCTCCTGGGCGGCGGTCTGCCGGGTCTTGGACCATCCGGCGTCGTCGCCGATGATCACCGTGGCGCTGCACGGGCTCCGCTCGGCTCCTGGCCGGCGGCCCCGATCCCTCGCCGTCCCCCGGCCCGAAGGCCTTCCTCAGGCAGTCGAAGAGGTCCTGACGGAGCCTCGTGCGAGGGGGCTGTCGGCGCGTCGGCTTCTCGGCCTGTAGGGCCGAGCCGGTGCCCGGCTTTCGGCAACGCCTGATCCTCTCCCGGCTCCCGCCCAGCACGCCTCGAGGCTTCCCGATCGCCCCCGCCGGGCGGGGGATGCTTGTGGCACGGCGTTCTTTGCGGCAAGGAAGGTCTCCTTCCCTCCGGTTCCGGTTCCCATGGCGCAGCACCCCTTTCCCGGCCGCCGCTTCGGCGGCTTCCTGTTCGACATGGACGGCACGATCCTCAACTCGATCGTGGCGGCCGAACGGGTGTGGGGCGCCTGGGCGCGCCGGCAGGGGCTCGACGTCGACAGCTTCCTGCCGACGATCCACGGCATGCGGGCGATCGAGACGATGCGCCGTGTCGGCATCCCGGAAGAGGTGCTGGAGGTCGAGATCGCCGGGCTGGTGCAGGCCGAGATCGACGACGTCGAGGGCATCGTCGAGATCGCGGGCGCGGCGATCTTCCTCAAGTCGCTGCCGCCGGAGCGCTGGACGATCGTGACCTCGGCGCCGCGCGCGCTCGCCGAGAAGCGGCTCGCCGTCGCCGGGCTGCCCGTTCCCCCGCTGATGGTGACGGGCGAGGACGTCGTGAACGGCAAGCCGGCGCCCGACTGCTTCCTTCTGGGTGCCCGCAAGCTCGGCCTTGCGATCGAGGACTGCCTGGTGTTCGAGGACGCCCCCGCCGGGATCCGGGCGGGCGAGGCGGCAGGCGCGGCCGTTCTCGTGATCGACGCCACCCACAGCCACAGGCTGGATACGCCCCATCCGAGCGTGGCCGGCTACGACGCGCTCGGCGTCTCCAGCGCCCCGGACGGGACGCTGGAAATCATCGCGAAGGGGTAGGGGTCGCCGTGCGGCGACAGTCCGCGCGGCGTTGGGGCGTTCTTCCCGGCACCGGATGAACCAGCCGGGGGGTCGGTTCGCGGGGTGCGGTACGAGGCCTACCAGCAGGTGAAGCCGGCGTCGGCCTGCACCGTGGTGCCGGTCATCAGGCTGGAGGCGTCCGAGGCCAGGAAGTGGACGACGGAGGCGATCTCGTGCGGCTGGCCCATGCGGTGCATCGGCGTGTCGCGCAGCCAGACGTCGATCATGCCCTCGTTGCCCTCGCTGTAGCGCGTCATTTCGGTCTCGATGTAGGTCGGCGCGACCGCGTTGACGCGCACGCCCCGATCGGCCCATTCGGCGGCGAGCGAGGACGTCAGCTGGTGCACGGCGGCTTTCGAGGCGTTGTAGTAGGTCTGCTTCTGCGGCCGGTTGGAGATGAAGCCCGACATCGAGCCGATGTTGACGATCGCCCCGCCGCCGGCCTTCAGCATGTGCCGGCCGAAGGCGCGGTTGCACCAGAAGACGCCGTTGTAGTTGACGTCGTTGACCTTCAGCCAGCGCTCGTCCTCCGTATCCTCCGCCGCGACGCCGGACATGCCGATGCCGGCATTGGCGACGAGGATGTGGACGCGCCCGTGCGCCGCGACGATCCTCTCGGCGAAGGCCTCGACGTCGCGGGGCTTCGTCACGTCGAGGACATGGGCTTCGGCCTCGAAGCCCTTGCCCTTGAGGGCTGCCAGGCCGGCGTCCGCGACGGCGCGGTCGATGTCGGCGATGACGATGCGCGCCCCGAACTCGGCGAGAGCCTCGGCGATCGACAGGCCGATGCCGCGCCCGCCCCCGGTGACGACGGCCGTGCGCCCGTCGAGACGGAACTTCTCCTGAAACATCGAAAGGTCTCCTCAAGCGTCTATGAAGGGGTGGAGGCCGGGGCGCGCGGAGCCGCCGGCTTGGCGGACCCGCGGGCGCGCAATTCGGTTTCCCTCAGGCGACCATGAACCCGCCGTCCACCGGCATCGACAGGCCGTGGACCATGGCGGCGGCGTCCGACAGGAGGAAGAGGATCACCTCGGCGATGTCGTCCGGCTCGGCAAAGCGGCCGAGCGGGATGCGCTGGAGCATCGCGGCCGCCTTGTCCGGGTCGCTCCAGGCCTTCACCGCCATCGGCGTCAGGGTCACGGTCGGATGGAGACCGTTGACGCGGATGCCCTTCGGCCCGAGCTCTTTCGCCATGACGCGGGTCAGCCCGTCGAGCCCGGCCTTGGAGGCGCAGTAGGCGGCGTGGTCGGGAATGCCGACGAAGGAGGCGCAGCTCGACACGTTGACGATCGCGCCGGGCCGGCCCGCCGCCACCCGCTCGCGGGCGTATTCCTGTGCGACGATCATCGGCGCGCGCGTGTTGACGGCGTAGAGGAGGTCGAAGTTCTCGACGGAGACGTCGAGGAAGGATTCGAGCTCGGTCGTGCCCGCGCAATTGACGAGAAGGTCGGCGGGCAGCGCCTGCCTCGCCGCCGCGCGCGTTGCCTCTGCGTCCGCGAGGTCGACGACGACGGTCTCGCAGCCCGTCTCGGCCTTTAGGGTTTCGAGATCGGCGCCCGAGCGGGTCAGCGCGATCACCTGGGCGCCGCGCCTTGCCAGCATCAGCGCGGTGGCGCGCCCGATGCCCTTGCCGGCGCCGGTGACGACGACGCGTCGGCCGGTGAAGTCGGCGCTCACAGCCGGCGCCCCGTCTCGCGGTCGAAGAGATGGACGCGGCGCGTGTCGATCATGAAGGAGACCTCCTCGCCCGGCTGCGCGCCGATGCGGTCCTTGACCACGGCGTCGAGCGAATCCTTGCCGACCTTCGCGAAGACCTGCGTTTCCGAGCCCGTCGGCTCGAGCACCGAGACGCGTGCGGGAACGCCGCCCGGTCCGATGTCGATGTGCTCGGGGCGGATGCCGTAGGTGACGGTGCGGCCGGGCTCGACCTGTCTCTCCCCGAGCGGCAGGCGGGCGCCGCCGTCGGCGGCGAAGACGGCGCCGTTCGGGCCCGCCTCGATCCGCCCGTGGACGAAGTTCATGGCGGGCGAGCCGATGAAGCCGGCGACGAACGTATTGACCGGGTTGTCGTAGAGGTCGAGCGGCGCGCCGATCTGCTCCACGCGCCCGTCGCGCATGACGACGATCTTGTCGGCCATGGTCATCGCCTCGATCTGGTCGTGTGTGACGTAGACGATCGTGGTCTTCAGCCGCTGGTGGAGTTCCTTGATCTCGACGCGCATGGCGACGCGCAGCTTGGCGTCGAGGTTCGACAGCGGCTCGTCGAAGAGGAAGACCTGCGGATCGCGAACGATGGCGCGGCCCATGGCGACGCGCTGGCGCTGGCCGCCGGACAGCTCCTTCGGGTAGCGGTCGAGATACTTTTCCAGATCGAGGATAGAGGCCGCCTTCCTCACCTTCTGCTCGATCTCGGATTTCGGCGCGCCCTTGATCTTCAGCGCGAAGCCCATGTTCTCGGCCACCGTCTTGTGCGGGTAGAGCGCGTAGGACTGGAACACCATGGCGATGTCGCGATCCTTGGGGGCCACGTCGTTGACGACGCGCCCGCCGATCGAGATCGTGCCGCCCGAGATCGGCTCCAGCCCCGCGATCATGCGCAAGAGCGTGGACTTGCCGCAGCCCGACGGGCCGACCAGCACCACGAACTGCCCGTCGCCGACATCGACGTCGACGCCGTGCATGACCTGCACCTGGCCGTAGCGCTTGACGACGTTCTGGATGGTGACCTGTGCCATGGGGAACCTTGGAAAGTGAGGGGCGTGTCGGGCGAGCCGGGCGAGGAGCCCGCCTCAGCCCTTCCAGACGATCAGCGCGCCGAGCGCGATCGCGATGACGTGGCAGACGGTGAGGGGGATCGCCTGCTCCAGGAAGCGCATCCAGAGAAGCTCCAGCGCGACGAAGAGGTAGATCCCGATGAAGAGCCGGTCGAACCAGTTGGTGCTGATCGGCAGGAAGCCGTGGCGCACCGCGGGCGGCTTGGCGCTGGCTTCCTCGTCGGCGGCGTCGAGGTCGACGGTCTTGTCCATGGGGTTACTCCTTCACCGCGCCGAAGGTGAGGCCGGCCACGATGTGGCGCTGCACGACGGCGAAGACGACGAGGGCGGGGATGAGGGTGATGATGGCGATCGAGGCCATCGTGCCCCATTCGGTGCCGGTGGTGGTGACGTATTCCGACAGGCCCGTGGTGATGGTGCGGGCGTTGAAGCTCGTGAGCGTCGCGGCCAGCAGGAACTCGTTCCAGGCGAAGACCCAGGTGAGGATCAAGGTGACGGCGAGCCCGGGACGCGCCAGCGGGAAGATCACCTCGCGGATCACCTGCCAGGTCGAGGCGCCGTCGACGGTCGCCGCCTCGTCGAGTTCCTTCGGCAGCCCGTCGATGGTGGGCCGGAGCGTCCAGATCGCGAACGGCAGGTTGAAGGTGCAGTAGAGAAGGATCATGCCGATCCGCGTATCGTAGAGCTTGAAGTCCCCGATCGCGAAGACCTGCGTGAACAGGAGGAAGAAGGGCAGGAGGAAGACCGCGGCCGGCGCCATGCGGTTGGTGATCGTCCAGAAGAAGATGTTCTCCTTGCCGCCGAGATCGTATCGCGACAGCGCGTAGCAGGCCATGAAGGCGAGCGTCGTGCAGAGGACCGCGTTTCCGCTGGAGATGATGATCGAGTTGATCATGTAGCGGCGCAGCGTCTCGTTGCCGAGGACGTTGGCGTAGTTGTCCCAGAACACGGTGTCGAGGAAGACGCTCGGCGTCGTGAAGAGGTCGACCGCCGGCTTCACCGAGATGACGAACAGCCAGTAGATCGGGAAGAGGGTCAGGAAGGAGAGCGCGATCCACAGGAGGATCGAGACGAAGGGGCGCGACTGGCGCATCAGAACGTCCTCTTCTTGCGGGTGCGGGGGGCGACGAGGGCGACGTAGAGGATCCAGCACATCACGAGCGTGAGGTAGAGGACGATCACCGAGATCGCCGAGCCGTAGCCGTAGTCGGTCTTCGGGAAGACGACCTTCCAGATGTGGAGGCCGATGTAGCGGGTGGCGGCGCCCGGGCCGCCGCCGGTCAGCATCCACACCTCGTCCACGGTGCGCAGCGCGTCCATCAGGCGGATGAAGACGGTGGCGAGGATCGCCGGGCGGATCATCGGCAGCGTGATGTGCCAGAACACCTGCCAGCGGCTGGCGCCGTCGATCTGCGCCTGCTCGAAGGGCTCCTTGGGCAAGGACACGAGGGCGGCGAGCAGCGTCAGGGTGACGAGCGGCGTCCAGTGCCAGATGTCCATGATGACGGTGAGGACGAAGGCGGCGCCGGCGTCGCGCCCGATGTTCAGCTCGTAGCCGAACCAGGCGTTGAGATAGTAGGGGATGATGCCGATCGAGGGCGTCGTCAGAAGGCGCCAGACCGAACCGACGACGATCGGGGCGACGATCAGCGGCAGGGTGTGGATCGTGCGGAAGAAGCCGCGCCCGGGAAACTCCTTCATGAAAAGCTGGGCCAGGAGGTAGCCGATGACGACTTCCGAGGCGACCGCGAAGAAGGCGAACTTCAGCGTGTACCAGATGGCCGTGAGGAACGCCTTGTCGAAGACGAGGCGGCGGAAGTTGTTGGCGCCGTTGAAGATCATGTCCGGGCTGGCGCCGAACGGGTTCCACTGGTGGAACGCGACGTAGAGCACGTAGACGAACGGCACGATGCCGAAGGTCGCCAGGATGATGATCGTCGGGGCGAGAAGCAGCCAGCCGACCTTGTTGGAACGCATGGGAACCATCCTCTCGAGGGGCTCGCGGTCGAGGATTCGGGCAAGGGGAGGGCGCCACGCGAAGGCGCGTGCGGCGGCCCGCGGACGGGCGCCCTGCTCGGTCGCGGTCGCTCCGGGGCGACCGCAAAAGCCGGCCCCGGAGGAGAGCGTCAGCGAAGCCGCCGGTGATGCCGGCGGCCTCCGAGCTCTTGGCCTACTTGCGGTAGCCGAGGCTCGTCAGTTCCTCTTCCGTCGCGGCAGCCATCTCGTCGAGGCCTTCGTCCGGTCCGACCTCGCCGGTCAGGATGCGGTAGAAGATCGGCGCGACGGTCTCGCGGACCTGCGCGTGGAACGGATACTTCGGCGCGCCGGCGAACAGCTTCCCGTCGTTCTTCAGCATCGTGTAGTAGCCGCCGAGCGTCGTATCCATCTCCTTCACCTTCGGGTCGTCGTAGGTGGCGGTGTTGGTGATGCGCGGCGCGGCGACGGCCCAGTCGGGCTGCACCGAGTTCTGGCCGATGTACTGGAGGAAGAGAAGCGCGGCGTCCTGGTTCTTGGCTGTAACCGGCACGCCGAAGGCGCCACCGTCGTAGTAGCCGATATAGCCCTTGCCCGATTCCGCGTCCGCCATGACGCCCTCCGACAGCGGGGGCAGCGCGATGCCGACCTTGCCGACGACCTTGGACTTCGAAGCGTCGGACGCGATCCAGGCCGCGTTCTCGCCGTAGACGAGGCCTTGCGCGGCGCGGCCGGCCGCGAAGGTCGTGGCGACCTCGGACCAGGTGCTGGAGGCCGATTCCGGCGGCGCGATGTCGCGCAGGTGCAGGAAGTACTTCAGTGCGGCCTTGGCCTTGTCGCTGTTCATCGTGCCGCCGTGCTCGACGGTGGCGCCGTAGTTGTCGTCGGCGTTGATGCCCCAGTTGTAGACGCCGAAGGTGGGCGCGACGGACTCGACGTATTCGTACCAGGAGGCGGGATGGCCGGTGTGCGCCTGGGAGGTCGTGCCCCAGAGCTGTCCGCCGTTCTCCTTGCCGTATTCGGTGAAGAACTCGGCGATCTGGGTGTAGTCCTCGTGCGTCTTGGCGGGCGCGAGGTCCTTGCCGGTCTTGGCCTTGAAGGCCTCCTTGATCTTCGGATCGTCGAAGAGGTCCTTGCGGTAGAGGTAGACCTTGATGAAGGCCTCCATCGGCACGCCGAAGAGGTCGTTGTTGGTGCCGCGGAAATAGTCGGCGAAGGTGGTGAAGTTCTTCTCGTCGAACTCGGGCGCCTTGAGGTCCGGCTTGTCGGCGAGCGTCTTCGTGATGTCGGTCAGGAAGTTGCGCTGCAGGTAGGCGTAGACGATGTCCTGCTCGATATAGACCATGTCATAGATGCCGGTCTTGGCCTCCATGTCCTTGATGGCCTTGTCGTACATCTGGTCCCACGAGGTGGTTTCCAGCTCGACCTTGATGCCGGTCTTCTCCTCGAACTGCTTGGCGAGCACGTCCTTGACGTAGTTCGACGGCGGCGTGCTCTCGGTCACGCCGTGCAGCGTCACGCCCTTGAACTTGGCGCCGGCGTCGGACCAGAAGTCCGCATGCGCGGTGGACAGGCCGCCGACGAGGCCGATCGTCAGGGCGATCAGGCTGGTGCTGAAGTTTCGCTTCATGAGTTTCGTTCCTCCCCAAGGTCCGCCTTGCTCGGCGGCGCGTTGCTCCCGCCCTTGTTGGCCGGGCGGTTTCTCCTTTTGGAAAAGCGGGCCATCGGTCCGCCGGACGCGCCGGGCGGGAAGGCCGTGCCCTTATGCCTAGACCATCACGGGCCCGTGCACAACATTTGTTGCGCGATCTGTCATATTATGTTGCATGCGGCGCAAGAAACGCTGCATCGTCGACGTTGGCATAACCGCAGCGCTTGTTTCCCAGCGAGCATCTGCACAATATGGCAATGCTGCAGCGCATATCACTGACTTTGCGGCGCAGCACGTCGGGCGCTTGACAAATCATGGTTGCGCAGATTTTGTTGCGTAATCCAACAATAAAGGAGCGCGCGATGAAGCGGCTGGGGATCCATTCGTTCGTCTGGACGGGCGGCGGAACGCAGGACGAACTGGAGCGCGCGCTCGACCGCTCGGCCGAATGCGGCTACCGCCTCATCGAATTCGCCTACCTGCGCCCCGAGAAGTTCGATCTCGACCGCCTCGGGCAAAAGGCGCGCTCGCTCGACATCGAGATCGCCGTCACCATGGGCCTGCCGCTTGCCGCCGACGTGTCGAGCACCGACGCGGGCGTGGTGAAGGCGGGCGAGGCGCTGCTTGCCGACGCCGTGAAGGCGGTGCGCGACGTCGGCGGCAAGACGCTCGGCGGCATCCTCTACTCCGCCCATACGAAGTACGGCGCGATGCCGACCGAGCGCGGCCGCCAGAACGCGATCGCGGCCATCGCCAAGACCGCCGACATTGCCAAGGACGCCGGCGTCGACCTCGTGCTCGAGGTCGTCAACCGCTTCGAGAGCAACGTCCTCAACACCACCGCGCAAGGGCTCGACTTCATCGAGAAGACCGGCTCCGACCATGTGCGGCTCCACCTCGACACGTTCCACATGAACATCGAGGAGGCCAATCCCGCCGCCGCCCTGCGCCTGGCCGGCGACAAGCTCGGCTACTTCCATATCGGCGAGAGCAACCGCGGCTATCTCGGCGACGGCGTGATCGACTTCGAGCTGATCTTCGACGCGCTGCTCGACATCGACTACGCCAGAAACATCACGTTCGAGTCCTTCTCCTCCGCCGTGGTGGACGAGGCGCTCTCGCTCGCCTGCGCGATCTGGCGCGACACCTGGACCGACAACATGCCGCTCGCACGCCATGCCAAGACCTTCATCGAGCTGAAGCAGGACGAAGCCAAGCGCCGCCGCGCCACCAACGCGCGGCCGTAAGCCGACGGGAGCGCCCGTGTCGCACGCCGCGTCCCTCGATCCCGCACTCCGCCGCGTCCGGCAGGGCAGCGAGATGGCGGCGCTGCGCGCGCTGCACCGCTTCGGGCGGCTGAGCCGGGCGGATCTGGCGCGCGTCCTCGGGCTCAACCGCTCTTCGTCCGGCCACATCGTCGCCGCGCTCACCGCCGAGGGGCTGGTGCGCGAGGTGGCCGACGCGCCGGACGGGGCGGAGCGCGCGGCCAAGGGCCGGGCGGGGCGGCCGGGCATTCTTCTCGAACTCCAGCCGGACGCCGTGTTCTTTGCCGGCGTCGAGATCGGCGTCGAGCACATCAGCTTCGTCGCGATCGACCTGTCAGGCACGATCGTCGCGCAGCGCATCGCGGCCTTCGACGCGCCGGCGGCCGGGCTCGACGACGCCTTCGAGACCGCCGCGCGCCTCGCCGCCGACGCGCTGCCGACGGACGGCTGGGCGCGCTGCGAGGGGTTCGGCATCGCCATCCCCGCGCAGATGGAGCGCGGCGGGCGCGTGCGCGTCGCGCCGCTTCTCGGCTGGCGCGACGTCCATCCCGCCGCGCTCATGCGCGCCCATCTACCGGACAATGTGCCGGTCGCCGCCGAGAACGATGCCAACGCGTTCGCGATCGGCGACGCCTACGGACGCGATGCCGCCCGGCCCGGCGTCACCCTGGCGCTGGTGCTGGAAACCGGCGTCGGCGGCGGCATCCTCGTCGACGGTGCGCTCTTCCGGGGCGGCCACGGGCTCGCCGGCGAGATCGGCCATCTTCTCGTGCCGGCCGGCGACGGCGCGTGGCGGCGGCTGGAGGAACTCGTCGGGCTGGAGGGTGTCCTTTCCGCCTGGCGCGCCAGCGCGCCTGACGGCGCGGCGACGCTGGAGGCGTTTCTGAGTGAGGTTCAGGACCGCGCGCCGGGCGCCGTCGCGATCGCGGAAGGCTGGGCGCGCGCGCTCGCCTTCGGCCTGTCGCAGGGCTGCCGGCTCGTCGACCCCGACCAGATCGTGCTCGGCGGCTCGCTCGCCGCGCTCTATCCCCTGGTCGGCGCGCGCGTCGCCGCGCACTGGGCGCGCATCCAGGACCCCGGCTTTCCCATGCCCGGCATCGTCGTCAACGCCGACCCGACCTTCGGTGCCGCCTTCGGTGCCGCCTGCATCCTTCACCAGCGGTTCCTGGCGGCCGAC
This sequence comes from Aureimonas sp. Leaf324, assembly GCF_001423245.1. GTDB lineage: Bacteria > Pseudomonadota > Alphaproteobacteria > Rhizobiales > Rhizobiaceae > Aureimonas. The sequence continues at coordinate 288,669 of NZ_LMOH01000026.1, read as the reverse complement.
GCCGAACCCGCCCATGTCTGACGGGAGACCACACACCATGCTGGATCGGTTTCGACTGGACGGAAAGGTCGCCCTCGTGACCGGCGGCAACCGGGGCATCGGGCTCGCGATCGCCGAAGCGCTTGGGGATGCCGGTGCGCGCTGCCTCGTCACCGCCCGGCGCGACAACCCGGAGGGCGAGGCGGCGCTTCGCGTGTCGGGCACCGAGTTCGACGTGGCGCGCGGCGACGTGCGCGACCCCGGCATGCCGGCGCGCGCGCTCGCGCAGTGCATCGAGCGCTTCGGACGCATCGACATCCTCGTCAACAATGCCGGCGTCGCCTCGCACGGCGAGACGGAAACCTTCGACGACGAGCGGCTGGAGCTGATCCTCTCGACCAACGTCGCCTCCGTCTTCCGCTTCTGCCGAGAGGCGCTGCCGCACCTGAAGGCGGCGGGCGAGAGCGTGATCCTCAACGTCGGATCGGTGTCCGGCTTCATCTCCAACATTCCGCAGAACCAGGCGGCCTACAACGCGTCCAAGGCCGCAGTGCATATGCTGACGAAATCGCTCGCCAGCGAGTTCGCGCCGGACGGCGTGCGCGTCAACGCGGTGGCGCCCGGCTATATCGACACGGACATGACGCGCGGCGGCTTCGACAACCCGGACTGGGACCCGGTCTGGCGGCGGATGACGCCGATGGGCCGCTACGGCCAGCCGGAGGAGGTCGCGGCCTGCGCCCTGTTCCTCTGCTCGCCCGCCGCAAGCTACGTGACCGGCGCCGTGCTGCCGGTCGACGGCGGATATCTCACGCGTTGACCGACGCGTCACCCGCTGACCGACGCGTCACGCGCCGACGAATTTCCAAAGGGAGGAACCATCGACATGGCAGAGAAACTGGCGGGCAAGGTCGCGGCCGTCACGGGCGGCGCCTCGGGCATCGGCCTCGAATGCGCCCGCATCATGCTGGCGAACGGGGCGCGCGTCTTCATCGTCGACAACAACGACGAGCGCCTGGACAAGGCGGTCGCCGATCTCGGGACGGGCGCGAGCGCGCTGAAAGTGGACATCACCGATGCCGCGAGCACCGACACGATGCTGCCGCGCATCCTGGAGGAGGCCGGCCAGCTCGACATCTTCCACGCCAACGCCGGCTCCTACATCGGCGGCGACCTCGTGGACGGCAACGCCGACGCTTTCGACCGGATGCTGAACCTCAACGTCAATGCCGTGTTCCGCGGCGTCCATGCCGTGCTGCCGCACATGATCGGCCGCGGCACCGGCGACGTGATCGTGACGAGCTCGGTCGCCGGCCATCAGGCGATCCCGTGGGAGCCTGTCTACACGGCCTCCAAGCACGCGGTGCAGGCCTTCACCCATGCCGTGCGCCGGCAGGTGGCCAAGCACGGCGTGCGCGTCGGCGCCATCGCGCCGGGACCGGTGGTGACGCCCCTCGTCCAGGACTGGCCGGCCGAGAACCTGAAGCGGGCGATCGAGAACGGCGCGCTGTTCCAGCCGGTGGAGGTCGCCGAGGCTGTCCTCTTCATGTTGACGCGCCCGCGCAACACGGTGGTGCGCGACCTCGTGCTCCTGCCGCAGAACTTCGACATCTGAGACAGCCCGTCGCCGCTTGAAACCTCAGCCCCGAGCCGCCATGTCGCGGCTCGGTTTGAGGCCAGAGAGGGACACGGCATGACGGCGGAAACGGCAACGGGCGAGACGACGAAGAGCTTCGAGGCGGACGTCGCCCGGCTCCTGCACCTGATGGTGCACTCGGTCTATTCCGACAAGGACGTGTTCCTGCGCGAGCTCGTCTCCAACGCCGCCGACGCCTGCGAGAAGCTGCGCTTCGAGGCGATCGCGAACCCCGATATCCTTGGCGCGGGCGGCGAGCCGCTGATCACCCTGACGATCGACCCTGCGGCCCGCACGCTCACCGTCGAGGACAACGGCATCGGCATGAGCGAGGCCGAGATGACCGAAGCGCTCGGCACCATCGCGCGCTCCGGCACGCGCGCCTTCATGGACCGGATGGCGGAAGAGGCGAAGGGCGGCGAAAGCCGGCTCATCGGCCAGTTCGGCGTCGGCTTCTATTCCGCCTTCATGGTGGCGGACCGGGTCGACGCCGTCTCGCGCCGTGCCGGCGGCGACACGGCGGCGCGCTGGAGTTCGGACGGCCTCGGCACCTTCACGGTCGGCGCCGCCGATCCGGCCGAGGCGCCGCCGCGCGGCACGCGCGTGACGCTCCACGTCAAGGAGGACGCCGGAACCTATCTCGAGCCCCACGTCATCGAACAGACCGTGCGCGCCCAGTCCGGCCACGTGCCGGTGCCGATCGCTCTGAAGACCGCACCCGATGCCGAGCCGCGGCGCATCGCCGACGGCGCGGCGCTGTGGACGAAGCCGAAGTCCGAGATTTCGGCCGACGACTACGCCGACGCCTATCGCACGCTCGCCGGCCAGTTCGACGACCCCGCGCTGACGCTGCACTATCGCGCCGAGGGCCTGCACGAATACACCGTCCTCGCCTTCGTGCCGGGTTCGAAGCCCTTCGACCTCTTCGACCCCGAGCGCGCCGGCCGCATGAAGCTCTACGTGCGTCGCGTCTTCATCACCGACGAGACCGAGATCCTGCCGCGCTGGCTGCGCTTCGTTCGCGGCCTCGTGGATTCGGCCGACCTGCCGCTCAACGTCTCGCGCGAGATGATCCAGGAAAGCCGGGTGCTCGCCGCGATCCGCAAGGGCGTGACGAGCCGGGTCCTGTCGGAGCTGGGCAAGCTCGCTGAGAGCGACCCGGACCGCTACGCCGGCGTCTGGGAGAATTTCGGCGCCGTCCTGAAGGAAGGGCTCTACGAGGACGAGGACCGGCGCGCCGCCCTCCTCGGCCTCGCCCGCTTCCACACCACGACGGGCGGGACGGCCTGGCGCAGCCTCAAGGATGTCGTCGCCGACATGAAGGAGGGGCAGGCGGCGATCTACTATGCCGTCGGCGCGGATGCCGAGCGGCTGAAGGCCTCGCCGCAGCTCGAGGGCTTTGCCGCGCGCGGCATCGAGGTGCTTCTCCTGACCGATCAGGTCGACGGGTTCTGGACCTCGATGGTCCCCGAGTTCGAGGGCAAGCCGCTGCGCTCGGTGACGCAGGGGCTCGCCGATCTCGGCGCCGTGCCGCTGAAGGAGGGCTCGGAGCCCGCCGCCACCGAGGCCGTACCGGAGGTCGAGGGCTTCATCGCCTATCTCAAGGAGACGCTCGGGGCGGATGTCTCGGACGTGCGCGCCAGCGAGCGCCTGACCGACAGCGCCGTCTGCCTCGTGGCGAACGATCGCGGCATGGACCGGCAGCTGGAGCGTCTCCTGGCGAGCGCCGGCCGGCTCGGCGGCGCGGCTGCAAAGCCCATTCTCGAGGTCAACCCGCGCCACGATCTCGTGGCGCGCCTGGCGCGGCTGGGTGCCGGCGACGCCGCGCTGCGCGAGGACGCCGCGCGCCTTCTTCTCGACGAGGCGCGCGTCGCCGACGGCGAGGCGCCGTCCGACCCCCGGGCCTTCGCCGCGCGCCTCGGCCGCGTGCTGGCGCGCGCGCTCGGCTGAGGCTCGGCCCGGCGCCTGACGCACCGGGGTTGAACGCTGCGTCAGGCGGGTGCCTGCTGGTTTGCGTGCGGTGCAGCCCGTAAGGATGGGGGACGTTCGTTCCCCCGTTCCGAAAGGCTGCCCCTCGTGCTTCTCGGCCTCTTCGTGCTTCTCGCCTGCCAGCTGGCCGGCGAGACGGTCGTCCGCCTTCTCGGCCTGCCGGTGCCGGGCCCGGTGCTCGGCATCGTCTTCCTGCTCGGCATCCTCGCCGTCACCGAGCGACGCCGGGCGGGACGCGTGGCGGCGGCGGACGCACCGGTCGGCCGCGTCGCCGACGGGCTTCTCGCCCATCTCGGCCTCCTCTTCGTGCCGGCGGGCGTCGGTATCGCACGCTCGCCCGATCTCCTCCTTGCCAACGGGCCGGGCGTGCTGGCCGCCCTCGTCCTGTCGACGGTGCTGACGCTCCTCGTCACCGTCGGCGTCTTCCGTCTCGTCCGCCGCCGGCGGGAAGGCGGTGCCGCATGAACGGCGGGGCGTCCCTCTTCGAGCTCTGGGTCTATCTCTCCGCGAGCCCGCTTCTCTGGCTGACGCTGACGATCGGCGTCTTCCTCGCTGCGCGCGCCGTGGCGCGGGCGAGCGGCGACCATCCGCTGGTCAACCCGATCCTCCTGTCGATCGCGGTCCTCGTCGCGCTTCTCGCGGCGACCGATACGCCCTACGCCACGTATTTCTCGGGCGCTCAGTTCGTCCATTTCATGCTGGGGCCGGCGACCGTCGCGCTCGCCGTGCCGCTCTGGCGCAACCGCGCGATGGTGCGCTCGATGCTGGGGCCGGTGCTCCTTGCGCTTCCCGCGGGCGCGCTGGCCGCCACCGGCTCGGCCGTCGGGCTCGGGCTCCTCTTCGGCGTGCCCGAGCCGCTGCTCCTGGCGCTCGCGCCCAAATCCGTGACCGCCGGCATCGCCATGGGCATCGCGGGCGAGATCGGCGGTGACCCGGCGCTGACCGCCGTCTTCGTGATCGCCACCGGCATCATCGGCGCGATCCTCGTCACGCCCCTCATGAACGCGCTCGGCATCCGCGATTATGCCGCGCGCGGCTTTGCCGCAGGCCTCGCTTCGCACGGCATCGGCACCGCTCGCGCCTTCCAGGTGGACGGCGTGGCCGGCACCTTCGCCGGGCTCGCCATGGCGCTGAACGGGCTCCTGACGGCGCTCGTCGTTCCGATCGTCGTCGGGCTGCTCCGCTGAGACGCCGTCAGCCGCGCCGCTCCAGGCTGAACTCGACGGCGGCGTGCGGCCGCAACGGCAGGCGCTGGGCGTAAAGGCGCGAGGGCGCGTCCTCGCGGCGTGCGATCGCGGCGTCGGGGCGTCCGAGCGCGTCGCGGATCAAGGCCTCGGCCTCCGCCCAGCTTTCGGCGAGAACGGCGAACAGGCGGGTGCCGTGAAGGGGTTCGCGGTCGCGCGCTTCGGGTTCGGCGGCGCCGACGAACAGGGATGTGGGATCAAGCATGTCGCCTCCAGTCCCCGGGAAGGATGGGGCATCGTTGGGCGGCTGACAGACTGCCGGGTCCACGGGAGAGGGGGAAGTTAAACTAGTTAATGGACGAACGAACCCCAATCCATTCGGAAGGGCCTGTTCCGGAGGGCTGGTCTTGGTCGTTTATCTCATCCGCAAACTGCAGAACTTCGCGCCGCTGTCCGACGAGGAGCGCCTGGCGCTGCAGGATCTCGCCGGCCGGCGGCCACGCGTTCTCAACAGCCGCGACGACATCATCGAGCAGGGGCAGAAGCCCGGCTTCGTCAATCTCGTGCTCGAGGGCTTCGCCTGCCGCTACAAGATCCTGCCGGACGGCCGGCGGCAGATCCTGTCCTTCTTCATTCCGGGCGACCTCTGCGACCTTCACAACGACGTGCTGGGCGTCATGGACCATTCGATCGGCGCCATCTCGCCGCTGCGCATCGCGCAGATCGGGTCGGACGAGATCGAGGCGCTGATGACGCGCTGCCCGCGCCTGCGCCGCGCCTTCTGGTGGAACGAGCTGGTGGGCGAGGCGACGACGCGCGAATGGCTGACCAATCTCGGCCAGAGGACGGGCTCGGAGCGCGTCGCCCATCTCCTGTGCGAGACCTTCGTGCGCATGCGCTCGATCGGGCTCGTCGACGAGACCGGCGCCTGCCCGTTTCCGATCACGCAGGCCGACATGTCGGATGCGCTCGGCATCTCGATCGTCCACACCAACCGCATGCTGCAGGACCTGCGCGCCGAAGGGCTGATCGTCCTGAAAGGGCGCTCGCTGCAGGTCGACGACCTCGGCGCGCTGATGCGGCTCGCCAATTTCGAGCCGAGCTACCTGCACCTGCGCCGCCCCGGCGCCGAGGAGGTGGGTCACCAGACCGAGGCGGACCGCGAGACGCTCGTCTGACCGGCGCCCCGGCCGGCCCACCTCAGGCCGGCGGCGCGGTGAGGTGGATGCCCTCGGAGCGGAAGCGCCCGAGCAGCGTGAAGAGGATCGCGCTGCGCGTGCCGTAGACTTGGCGCGGGCCGCCGACGAAGGCGAAGGACTTGAAGGTCACCTTGCCGTCGTCGATCCCGTCGATGAAGACGGAGGGCGCGGGCTCCGCCAGCACCGTCTCGTGTCCGGCGAAGGTCTCGAGGATCGCGCCGCGCACCGCCACGACGTCGGCGTCGATCGGTACCGACAACATGATCTGGATGCGCCCGAGCGGGTCGGCCAGCGTCATGTTGCGGATCGACTTCGTCACCAGCTCGGAATTGGGGACGATCAGGGTCGAGCGGTCGGCGATCTGGATCTCGGTGGAGCGCACGCTGATGCGCTTCACGTCGCCCTCGTCGGTGCCGATGCGCACCGTGTCGCCGATCTTCACCGGGCGCTCGGCGAGAAGGATCAGCCCGGAGACGAAGTTCTGGGTGATCGCCTGGAGGCCGAAGCCGATACCGACCGACAGGGCCGAGACGACCAGCGCGATGCGCTCGACGCCGATGCCGAGCGTCGTGATCGCCCAGAACCCGGCGAGCAGGATGCCGGCATAGGTGACGATCGTCGAGACCGAGTTGCGCGCGCCGGGGTCGAGGTCGGTCGCCGGCAGGTAGCGCTCCTCCAGCCAGTGGCGCACGACGCGCATCAGGCCGATGCCGACCGCCAGCACCACGGCGGCCTTCAGGATCGCGCCCGGCACGATGGTGAAGCCGCCGATCTGGATTTCGGCCGAGGAGCCGATCTGGTAGAACAGCGAGCTCGCGCCGGGCCCGAGCGGTCCCGACAGGAGAAGCGCCGCCCAGACGAGGATGGCGATGCGCAGGATCGCCGACAGGAGGACGCCGAGCTGCCCGACCTGCGCGCGCCGGAGGCCGAGCCCCGTGTGCAGCGAGCGCCCGAGCCGGCTGTCGCCCGACAGGAATGTGGTGCACAGGTCGTCCACCACGACGAGGAGCAGGAACGCGCTGGCCGAGACGACGGCCGTCCAGATCACCTGCCGCGTCAGGAAGAGGGCAAAGTTCACATAGCCCTGGAGCGCGGCGACGAGGCTGGCCGCGACGCAGGCCCAGGCGAGGAGCGTGGCGATCGTCACCAGCGTCGTGCGCGCGCTCGGCTGGCGGCTGGCCGCGTCGGGGTGGGCGCGGCGGATGCGCCCGAGGGTGACGAGGACCGAGACGATCAGCGCGCCGTAGACGACGGCGACGACGTAGTTGACGACGATCGCGGCCGGCTGGCTGACGCCCACGGCCCGCCCGCCTTCCACCAGGAGGACGCCGAGGAAGGTGAGGACCGCGGCGAGCGCCGGGAACGGTCGCAGGCGCTGCACGGCCGTCTCGTCGAGCGGCAGGAGCCGCCAAGACGGCTGACCGACGAGGAGAAGCCCGGCGCCGAGCGAGAGGACGAAGGCGCCGAGCGCCGCGGTCTGGGCGAGGCTCTCGGCGAGCGGGCGCACGGTGCGCGTCAGGACCCCGGCCCAGCCGAGGCCGAAGAAGAAGATCGAGACGCCGAGCGCGGCGGTGAGCGTGCCGACCACCACGAACCACAGCGCCAGCGCCGAGCGGCGCGCGCGCGTGCTCGGCACCTGTTCGGAGGCGACGCGCCGGCCGACCTCGCGCAGGCGTCGGCGCAGCGGCAGGGCGAGCACGAGGGCGAGCGCCAGCGACCCGGCCACGGCCGCGATGCGCGTCAGCGGCCCCGTCTGCGGGATCTGGTTGCGCCAGTCGCGCGCGAAATCGCGGGCACGGGCGAGATCGTCGGGCAGGCGGTTCGCGACCTGGGTCCACAGGAGCGGCGAGAGCGGGGAGGCGACCTCCTTGAACGTGTCGCGGCTGAAGGCCTCGTTGATCTCGCGGATCATCCGGTCGATCGTTTCCTTGGCGTCGGCGCCGACGAGGCGTCCGCGCTTGATCGCCGAATCGATGTCGCCGCGCTGGGCGGCCAGCTGGTCGCGCTGCGCCTTGACGTCGGGCGCCTCGGTCTCGTTCGCCTCGCCGAGCTCCGCGATCCGTGCGTCGATCGCGGCGAGCTGCGGCTCGAGCAGGCCGACCGCCTCGTTGGCCGCCGAGCCCACCGCCATGGCGCGGTCGCGAAGCTCCGCCTTCTGGTCGACCGTGGTGTCGCCGTCGGCCGCCTGGCGGATCGCGGCGAGATCGTTCGCTTGGCTGTCGACGGCGGCGATCGTCTCCTGCGCGGCGCCCGCGTCCTGCGCGAGGGCGACCGGCATGCCGGCGCCGGCGAGCCAGAACAGAAGGGCAAGGCCGGCCAGGAGCCTCTGGGTCGATCGGATCATGGTCGTGTCGCATCGGCGCAAGGCGCGCCGTCCCCTCGAAGTCCGGTTCACGGGCGGCCGCTCCATCCCCTTGGCGCCGCCGCTCGGCAAGAGGCGGGTTCTGATCCGATCCGATGGGCTGAAATGTGGCTGCCTTCGATGATTTGGCCGTGCGCGGCCGCTCGACAAACCTCCGCCTCGCGCCACTTGGCCCCTCATGAACCGCGACAAGGACATTCTTTTGCTGCGCGACGAACTGACCCGCCGCTTCGATCTGGTTCTTCGGCCCTCCGCCGAAGAGATCGAGCGCTTTCGCGAGGAGGTTGCGCGTCTGGCCGCCGTCGTCGGTGACCGCGAGGTCGCCGAGAGCGCGGCTGCGCGCCGGGTCTTCCTGATGCAGGTCGGCAGCGCCGACATGCAGCCGGCCGAGGGCCTTCGCAGCGCCGCCTGAGGCGGCCTTCGTTCAGTCGTGATCGTGGGGGTGCGGGGCGCCCTTCGCCGTCGAACCGCCGGCATCGGGGATCAGCACCAGCTCGCCGTGCCGGACCGAGCGCTCGGCGATCACGTGGTCCGCAAAGTGCCGCACCGCGCCGATCTCGCCTTTCAGCACCGACACCTCCATGCAGGTTCCCTGATCGAGATGGACGTGGAGGCTGGAGACTGACAGGTCGTGATGGTCGTGATGGGCGTGGGTGAGGCGGCGCGACAGGTCGCGTGCGGCGTGGTCGTAGACATAGACCAGCGCCGCGACGCAGCCGCCTTCGCCGGTGTCCGCGCGCGCGCGAGACAGTCCGGCACGGGCCAGGTCCCGGATCGCCTCCGAGCGGTTGGCATAGCCCCGCTCGGCCATCACCGCGTCGATGTCGGCCATGAGTTCGTCGTCCAGCGTCACCGTCACGCGCTGCATGAGAGGGCTCCCGTTCCGTCCATCGCTCGACGCGGCTTCTAGCGGGAACCGCGGCCGGATGCGACCGCCCACCTGCGAGTATGATGATTCCCGATAGACTGCATACCGGTGCTCCCCTAGTGTCGCGGCGATTCGAAGATCGCCTGTCCCGGAGTTCCCGTGTTCCCAATCGTCCTGCGCGCCGGCCTCGTGCTCCTGTACCTCGGGGCGCCCGCCCTTGGTGCGCCGAAGACCGACCTCGTGCTGGCGATCGGCGGCGAACCGGAGACCGGCTTCGACCCGCTGCTCGGCTGGGGCGCCTACGGCCATCCCCTGTTCCAGTCGACGCTTCTGACACGCGGTCCGGACCTTGAGACGCAAGCCGATCTCGCGACGGCGTGGACGCTCTCGGACGATCGCCGGACCTGGACCGTCACGATCCGGCCCGACGCGGTCTTCTCCGACGGCACGAAGCTCACCGCCCGCGACGTCGCCTTCACCTACCTGAAGGGCCGCGACACGGCCGGCGCGCTCGACCTTTCGGTGCTAGACGGGGCCGAGGCGCTGGACGATACGACCGTCCGCCTGCGCCTCAAGAAGCCCTGGATCACCTTCACCGAGACCTTCTTCTCGCTCGGCATCGTGCCCGCCGCCTCCTATGGATCAGACTACGGGCGCCGCCCCGTCGGCTCGGGTCCCTACCGCTTCCTGTCCTGGCAGCCGGGCGAGCAGCTGATCGTCGAGCGCAACCCGAACTACTACGGCCGAGCGCCCGCCTTCGGGCGCGTCACCTTCCTGTTCACCGGCGACGACGCGGGGCTGGCGGCCGCGCGCGGCGGCGCGGTCGACATGGTGTCGGTGCCCGCGCCGCTCGCCGATGCGCTGCCGGAAGGCTTTCGCGCCCTTCCCGTTCGCACCGTCGACAATCGCGGCCTCAGCCTGCCCTTCCCGCCGGACGAGGGGCGCACCGCGCCGGACGGCGGTCGGATCGGCAACGCGGTCACCGCCGACCCCGCGATCCGCCATGCGATCAATCTCGGGCTCGACCGGCAGGCGGTGGTGGACGTCGCCCTGAACGGCCACGGCACGCCGGCCTTCGGCCCGGCCGACGGGCTGCCCTGGGCGGGCGAGGACGAGACCGTCGCCACCGATCTCGACGGCGCGCGGCGCCTACTCGATGCGGCGGGCTGGGTGCCCGGCGCGGACGGCATCCGCGCGAAGAACGGCGTGCGCGCCGCGTTCCCGATCAACTACCCGGCCGCCGACGCGACGCGGCAGGCGCTGGCCGAGACGGTGGCCGCGCTGCTCAGTCCGCTCGGGATCGAGGCGACTCCGAAGGGCTCGTCCTGGGACGCGATCGGGCGCGTGATGCATGCCGAGCCGGTGATCTTCGGCTTCGGCAGCCATTCGCCCTACCAGCTCTACAGCCTCTACCAGTCGACGCTGGCGGGTGTGGAGTACCAGAACCCGACCTTCTACGGGAACGCCCGCGTCGATGCCCTGTTTGCCGAGGCGCAGGGCGCGCCGAGCCTCGAGGCCTCCTATCCCTTCTGGTCGAAGGCCGCCTTCGACGGGCAGACGGGCTACGGCACCCGAGGCGACGCGGCCTGGGCCTGGCTCGTCAATCTCGACCACGTCTACTTCGTGAACCGCTGCCTCGACGTCGGCCGTCCACAGATCGAGCCGCACGGCCACGGCTGGCCGATCACCGCCTCGATCGCGAGCTGGACCTGGACGTGCGACTGATCCTCCCGGCGACCCTGCGGCTCGCGGCGCTGCTCCTCCTCGTCGCATGTATCGCCTTCGCGCTCGTGCGCCTGTCGCCGGTGGACCCGGTCGCCGCCTATCTCGGCCCCGGCATCGCGCGCCTCCAGCCGGAGCAGCGCGAGAGGATCGAGGCGGCGTGGGGCCTCGACCAGCCGGCGCCCGTGCAGTTCGGCCGGTGGCTCGGGCACGTGCTTGCGGGCGATCTCGGCTGGAGCACCAGCCACAACGCGCCGGTCGCCGCGGTGATCGCCGAGCGTGGCGCGGCGACCCTGCGCCTCGCCCTGCCGGCGCTCTTGGCTTCCGGCGTCCTCGGCTTCGCGCTCGGCACCCTCGCCGGCACGCGCGAAGGCTCGCGGCTGGATCGCGCGGTGCGCCTCTACGCCTATCTCCTGGCGGCGACGCCGACCTTCTGGCTGGCGATCGTGGCGTTGACCGTCTTCTCCGTCCAGCTCGGCTGGGCGCCACTCTGCTGTTCCGGCCCGATCGGCGTGACGCCGGACCGGGTGACGCTGGCCGAGACGCTCGCCCACCTCGCCCTGCCGCTCGGTGTCCTCACGCTCTTCGGCGTCGCGCCGGTGGCGCTCCACACCCGCGAGGCGGTCGCCGCCGCCATGCGCTCCGACCACGCGCTCTTTGCGTTTGCGCAAGGGGCGAGCCGCCGCGACGTCGCCTGGCGCCATGCGGCGCGCGCAGCGCTCCTGCCGGCGCTCACCATCGTCTGCGCCTCGCTTGGCGAAATCCTCGGCGGGGCGGTGCTCGCCGAACAGGTCTTCGCCTATCCCGGCCTCGGCCGCGCCACCGTCCAGGCCGGCACGCAGGGCGACGTGCCGCTGCTTCTCGCGCTGACGCTTATGGCCGCCGCGCTGGTCGCCACCGGAAACCTCGTGGCGGACCGGCTCTACGCCCGCATCGACCCGCGCCTGCGCGCGCCGGGCCCGATCGCTTGAGCGCCCTGCCGCTCGACCGGCCGGCCGACGTGGCGCCCATGGCATCCACGCGGCGCCGGCCGCTCCTTGCGCTGGCGATCCTTGCGGTCGCCCTGACGGCGCTGGCGCCGCTCGTGCTCGGCGACCGGGGGCTCGTTCCCGATCTCGCCGCCCGGCTCCGGCCGCCGGAATTCCTGCACCCCTTCGGCACCGACGCGCTCGGGCGCGACATGCTGGCCCGCACCCTGCAGGGCCTGTCGGTGAGCCTGCGGATCGGGTGTCTCGCCGCCACCGCCTCTGCCGCGATCGCGCTTCTCCTCGCCCTCGTCTCGACGCTGAGCCGAGCCTCTGACGCCGCCGTCTCGCTACTGATCGACGCCGCGCTCAGCCTGCCCCATCTCGTCGCCCTGATCCTGATCGCCTTTTCGCTCGGCGGCGGCGCGGAGGCCGTGGCGATCGCCGTCGCGCTCACCCACTGGCCGCGCCTCGCCCGCATCCTGCGCGCCGAACTCCTCGGCGTCCTCGCCAGCGACTATGTCGCGGCCTCGCGCGGCTTCGGGCGCTCGCGCCTCTTCGTCGCGCGCGCGCATGTCCTGCCCCATCTCCTGCCGCAGCTCGGCGTCGGCCTCGTGCTCCTCTTCCCGCATGCGATCCTGCACGAAGCGGCGCTGACCTTTCTCGGCTTCGGCCTCGAGCCTTCCAAGCCTGCGATCGGCGTGCTGCTGGCCGATGCGATGCGGACCTTGAGCGCCGGGCGCTGGTGGCTCGCCCTGTTTCCGGGCCTCGCGCTCCTCGCGCTCGCCCTGTCCTTCGAGGCGATCGGGAGTGCGGCCCGCCGCCGGCTCGATCCGCGGGCGGCGCGGTGAGCGCGCTCCTGTCGATCCGCGACCTGTCGGTGCGTTTTGCCTCGCAAGGGTCGGCCGCGATGGACGCGGTGCTCCGCCATCTGTCGCTCGATCTCGACCGCGGCGAGATCGTCGCCCTCGTCGGCGCGTCGGGGGCGGGCAAGAGCCTCCTCGCCCATGCGATCCTCGGTCTCCTGCCGCCGGGCGCCGAGGTCCGCGGCGAGGTCCGGTTCGAGGATCGCGTGCTCGGGCCGGACACGCTGCCCCGGCTTCGCGGCCGGCGGATCGCGCTCCTGCCGCAGTCCGTCACCCATCTCGATCCGCTGATGCCGGTCGGGCGGCAGGTGGCGCTGGCCGCGCGCCGCGCCGGCGCCCGCGATCCCGGCGCGGAGGGGTTCCGCCGCTTCGGGCTCGACCCGGCGGTGCGCCGAGCCCATCCGCACGAGCTGTCCGGCGGCATGGCGCGCCGCGTGCTGGCGCTGGCGAGCCTTGCGGGCGGGCCCGACCTCGTGGTCGCCGACGAGCCGACCGACCATCTCGACCCGGACAGCGCCGCCGTCGTTCTCGCGGCGCTGGCGGGTGTCGCCCGGCGCGGCGGCGCGGTGCTTCTCGTCACCCACGATCTGCCGGCGGCGCTGCCCTTCGCCAACCGCGTCGCGCTGATGCGCGGCGGGCGGATCGAGGCGGTCGAGCCGACTGCGGGTTTCTCGGGGGCGGGCGAGGGTATTGCCAGCGCTTACGGCCGGGCGCTCTGGCGGGCCCTGCCGCAGAACGGGTTCGGCGTCGATGCTTGAGGCGACCGGCCTGTCCTATGCCTATGCGCCCGGCCGCCCGGCGCTCGCCCCGGTGACGCTTGCGATCGCGCCGGGCGAGATCGTCGGCCTCTTCGGGCGATCCGGGATCGGCAAGACGACGCTCGCCAAGCTTCTCGCCGGCCGGCTGCCGCTGCAGGCGGGCGCGCTGCGGCTCGACGGGGCGCCCCTGCCGTCCGCCGGCCTGCGCCCGGTCCAGTATCTCGCCCAGCATCCGGTGCTCGACATGAACCCGCGCTGGCGCATCGGGCGGATCGTCGCCGAGGCCGGCCCGCCCGATCCGGCCCTGGCGGCGCGTCTCGGCGTCGAGCCGGCGTGGCAGCGGCGCTTCGCGCACGAGCTCTCGGGCGGCCAGTTGCAGCGCGTGTCGCTCCTGCGCGCGCTACGGCCGGGCGTCCGGGTTCTCGTCGCGGACGAGATCTCCGCCCCGCTCGATGCGATCGCGCAGGCCGAGATCTGGCGGGTGCTCATGGCTCTTGCGGCCGAGCGCGGTCTCGGGATCCTCGCGATCAGCCACGACCGCGCGCTTCTCGCGCGCGTCGCGACGCGCGCGGTGTCGCTGACGGCCTGAGGCCGTCAGTCGATGTGGCGCACCGGCAGGAAGTTGACGGCGCGGCCCGAGAAATGCGCCGCGCTGCCGGGCTTGGCGCCGGTCGGTGCGAAGCCGAGCGCGAGGACGTCGTGCGGACGCTCGGCCACCAGCTTGTCGGCGCTCGGCAGGGAGGGCGCCTGTTCCAGCGCCCGGCGCTCGGGGTCGGCGAGAAGGGCGGCGATCGCAGTCTGCGAGCCCGACGGACGCGCCTGATGCGCCCGCTTCTCGGGACGCGCGGCCCCGGCGACGCGGCCGCCGCGCACCTTGGCGGCAAGGCTGGAGGCGGGCGCAACAGCGGCAGGCACCGCGGCGCGGCGATCGAGCGACGCTTCTAGGATCGGCGGGCGGGCGTGCGGCATCGGCGCGCGTGCGAGACTGGCCGACGTGTCGGGCGCATAGGCGGCCGCCAACAGCGCGGGTGCGGCGGCGGGCGCAGCCGGCGTCGCGGCCGCGATCTCCTGTGCGATCTCGGACGCCGCGCCCGACAGGGCGGGCCGCTCGTGCGGCATCGGAATGCCGTGCGGCAGCGCGGAGCCGACGTCCGTTTCCTCGGCGAGCGCCGCCACCAGGACGGCGTCGATCGGGCTCGGCGCCTCCGGCTCGGGGGCGCGCGCCGGGGCGTGGGTCGGCAGCGGCACGCGCTCGGGCGTCACGAGGGCCGCGACCGCGACCTCGGCACTCTTCGTCGGGGCGGAGGCGTCGAACGCGCCGGCATCGGCCATGGCGACGCCCGGCGGCAGTTCGGGTGGCTTAGGCTTGGCCGGCGCCGCGGCGGGAACGGGCTGGGGCGCAGGGGCCGGCGGCGCGGCCTTCTTGGCCAGCAGCGGGGCATCGCCGGCCTCCGCCTCGTCCTCGGCCTCGTCGCGCCCGCCGCCGAACAGCGTCGCGAGGAACGAGCGGCGCGGCGCGGTGGAGCCGGCATCGGCCACCATCAGCTCGGACGCGCCCTTGCGCTGCTTGTAGGACGCCATCGCCGCCGCATAGCCCGGCAGCGGCTTGCCGTCGGCGGGCAGGTGGATCGTCTTCCCGTCGGGGAAGATGCGCGTCAGCTCCTGCCGGCTCATGCGCGGCCAGTAGCGCCCCGATCCGACGTCGAAATGGACGAAGGGCGCGCCGGAGCGCGGGTAGAAGCCGACGCCGCCGATCTGCATCTTGAGGCCGATCTCGCGCAGCTTGGCAAGCGGCACGTCGGGGATGAAGAAGTCGACCGCCTTGCCGAGCATGTGCTGCGAGTGCTCGGCAACGCCCGTGTGGGCCGAGCGCGAGCGAAGCATCTTGTTGGTCTCGGGCGCCCGGAAGCCGCCGATCACGTGGATCGGCATGTGCGAGCCGCTCTTCTGGTAGGCTTCCCAGAGGAGGTCGAGGAGCCGCGGGTCCATCGTGGTCGGCTGGTTGCGGCGCCAGTCGCGCAACGCCCAGTTCGCCTTCTTCAAGCCGTCCGGCAGGTACTTGCCGTCACGCTTGAAGGTGATCTCCGAGCTCTCGTGCAGGTTGATGTGGTAGATCCGCAGCGTTCGCGTCTCGGGACGCGCCGTGGCCGTCGTGCCGAGCGCGACGCCCATCAGTCCGGCAGTCAGCGCCGCCGCATGACGAAGGCGCACGCGCCGTCGAACCGATCCCCCAACGGCCATGCTTCACGCTCTGCTCTCGTTTCCGTGAGGCCAATATGACACACCGAATGCGTCGGCACGAGGGCATGCGTTGCGCGAGGCTGGATCGGCATTCGCGACCTGCGCGCCACGGAGAGTCGGAAGACCCCGATCGCGTGCCGCACCATACGGCCATGTCGCCGCGCTCGCACGACACGCGACGGTGGTGCCGGACGCGCCCCTCCTCCGCAGAGCATTGTCGATGGTCGCCTCGACAGGCGACGCCATCGAACGGCGAAGACTGCGCATGGCTGCGGATCGCCGCCAGCCTCCTGCGGGCGGGGCAACCGATCCCGTGCCGGGCGCCTGCGATCAGTCCGCCGGCTGCGGCGGGATGTAGGGCCGGGGGCCGCTGCCCGGCGCCGGCAAGGCACGTCCGCCGAAGGCGCGGCCGGCATTGATCTCCGGCTGGGCACCCGGCGCCGGGCGGACCAGCGCGGGGCCGGCCGGACCCGGGTTGTTGCGGGGGTCATAAGCGGGCGGCGCGACGCGCGGCGGGCGGCCGGGACGGTCGTAGCCGACGCGCTCGGGCCGGTCGTAGTCCCGCCGCGGCCGATCGTAGCCGGGGCGGTCGTAGCCGGGACGTCCATAATAAGGGCGGGGGTCCTCGCGGTAGCGCGGGCGGTCGTAGCGGCCGTAGCGGCGGTCGTCGCGCCAGTAGGGATCGCGGTCGCGATAGACCGGCCGCGGCCGGTAGCGGTCCTCGTAGACGATCACGGGCCGCGGATCGTAGATGCGCGGGCGCGGCTCGTAGACCGGATAGTCGTCGTAGACGGGGTATTCCGACACGCAGCCCGACAGTCCGAGAAGGGCGGCGCCCAGCACCAGAAGACGTTTCATCGAAGCCTCCCACACACGGGGAGAGAGATAGGCGGCGCGCATCCCAAGTCGATCGTGTCGCGCCGAAATGAATCGCCGGAACGGGATCGGCGGCGAAACGTCTCTTCCTCCGAAAGGAGAACCATCATGGCAGACGTGAAAGAGCGTGACGAACGGGACGAGGCCGGGCACGGCGGCGGCATCGGCGACGTTGGTCGCCAGCCGATCGACCAGACCTCGGAAAACCCCGGCAACGGCACCCCGCAGACGGGCCCCGGCGGCACCGGCGGCACGGGCCTGACGGTGGACGAGGATGCGACGCCCTCGGACGAGGACCCCGATCGCGACGCGGACGAGACCCTCGGCACCGTGGTCTGACAGGATACGCGCGGCCGGCGCCGACGCGGCGCCGGCCGGCTTCTCTCAGACGCGGGCTTCGTCGAGCTGCGCCTTCAAGGTCATCGCAAAGGCGTTGAGGGCGGCGCGCACGTCGGCGAGGTGCCGTTCGTGGCCCTCGAAATCCTCGGGGTCGGCCGGCAGCGACGCGCCGAGCCCCAGCACCTCTTCGGCCGCTTCCTGCGGGAAGGTGCCGCGCTGCAGGGCGCGCTCGGCGTAGAGGCCGCGCAGGAGAAGGTCCTGCGCCTGAAGCTGCGCCTGCAGCTTCATCACCGCGCCGGCCATCACGCGGATCGTGTCGTCGGAAATGGGCATGGGTCGAAGGTTCCCCGCAGATCGCGCCGGATCGCACCCGGCTTCGCGCCCACGTTTAAGCCGCGGCGCCCGATCGGCATAGGGTGTCCCGCGCCCGGCCGGTCGGGCCGGACGCGGGACGGATGGTCAGAGATGGCGCTCGATCGCGCCTTCCACCTTGCCGAGAAGGCCGGTCGTGCCGCTCTTCGAGCTTTGTTGGGCCTGCGCGCCGCCGTCCGGCCGGGCCGGAGCGAGCGAAGGTTTGTCGCCCATCGGCACCGACTTGACCGCCGTGAACTCGGCCCGGCCGTCCATCGACGGGCCGGCGCTCCAGCGTCCTTCCGGGATCGAGCCGTCCACCATGTGCCCGAAATAGGCGTAGGAATGCTCAGTTGCCTCCTGCGACTGCGGGAAGGAGTTCGGGATCGGCAGGTTCTCCACCGCCCCGCCCATGTCCTCGATCGCCGCCAGCCACTGCTGCTGGTGCATCGTGTCGCGGGCGATCAGGAAGCTCAGCATGTCCTTCATGCCGGGGTCGTCGGTCATGTTGTAGAGCCGCACGGCCAGCACCCGGCCGGAGCTTTCGGCCGTGACGTTGGCGTACATGTCCGCGGCCAGATTGCCCGACGCATAGACATGCGAGCAGTCGAACGGCACGCCGTTGGCGTCGGAGGGCAGGGCTGCCAGACCCGTCGACAGGATGTGGCGCATGTCCATGCCGTTCAGCACGGCGCCGCCCATCGCGTCGGCCGAGACCTCCTCCTGGAAGGAGAGTGGCGCGTTCTCGAGGTTGAGGGCGACGGCGGTCGAGAGCATCTCGATATGGCCGAGTTCCTCGGTCGCCGTGTTGAGGAGCATGTCGCGGTACTTGGCGGGGCCGCGCGCGCCGAAGGCCTGGAACATATACTGGAGGGCGACGCGGATCTCGCCTTCGACGCCGCCGATCGCCTGCTGGAGGGCGCGTGCGAAATGCGGGTTGGGGCGCTCGACGCGCACGGGATATTGCAGCTTGCCGTCGGTATAGAACATGGGATCGTCGCTTTTCGAATGGCAATCGGGGCGGCTCAGGCCGCTTTCGCGCGCTCTGCGGGCAGCGCTTCGGCCACCTCGTTCAGGAGCGCGTCGGTCTTCTTCTCCTCCTCCAGCGTCTGGCCGAGGAGATCGGCGGCCTCGTCGAGGCCGAGCTTGACGGCCCAGGCCTTCAGGAGGCCGTAGCGGGCGATCTCGTAGTGCTCGATCGCCTGCGCGCAGCCGATCAGGACGTCGTCGGCGGCCTCCGTGTCGCCGAAATCCTCGAGATCCTCCTCCATCTCGGCCGTGAGGCCCTGCATGGCCTCGCAGGTCTTGGCGCGCGCCGCCTTGCCGATGATCTCGAAGACGCGGGTCAGCCGCTCGACCTGGACCTCGCTTTCCTCGGCATGGGTCTGGAACGCCTGGCGCAACTCGTCGGCGCGCGCGGCCTTGGCCGATTTCTTCAGCGCCCGCACCGAGGCCTTTTCTGCGTAGTAGACGTCCTTCAGGGTCTCGTAGAACGCGTCGTTCAGGGTCTTCTCTTTGGCCATGGAATGATCCTCGCTGGAACGAAGGGGGCCGCGCTGGAGGAGATGCCGGCGGGCCGGGAGGGGAGCCGACGCTCGCCGGTCAGGCGATCTGGCGCTTGATGTTCTGGAGTAGGAAGAGGTGCGTCTCGATGCCGGTCACGCCGACGAGCGAGGCGCCGCGCGCCATCGGGTCGGAGCCGCCGCGCGCATAGCGGCGGTGGAGGTCGAGAAGCTCGCGGTGTCCCGCGATCTGGCCGTCGATGTACATCATGTCGAACATCGCGCCGTTCGCCGCCTCGAGCTTGGCGACGATCGCGGCCTGGTCGGGGCGCAGTCCGGCGCTGCCCGGGCGGGCGCCGAAGGCTTCGGCGACGGCCGCCTGTTCGGTGATCTCGAGCTTGGCGAACTCGCGCACGGCCGGATCGCGCGCCTTGCGAGCGGCGAGCTTGCTGGTGGCGGTCGAGAAATCGCCGCCCATCAGGATCGGCATCTTCATCCGGTCCGTGGGCGCCCGCCGCTGGGCCAGCGCAAGGCCCGGTGCTGCGCTAAGGACTGCAGCCCCGAGAAGGCTCCCGGCGACCTGTCGTCTGTTCATGTTCGTCATCCCTTTCCGACGGAGCGTCGTCGAAGGGGAAGGGACGGAGACAACTGTTGTTCCGAGACGGACCGTCTCGTTTTACTTGGTCAACGATCGAAATCGGAAGATATCGCCAGCTAATATTTCGGCAGGCAAGTATACCTTGCTAAGGGTTCGAGGGGCATGCGGCCACGAAAAAAGGCCGGGCATGGCCCGGCCTTCACATGATCCTCGATGGGCGCGGCCGTCCCGCCTGCGGCGGGGGGCGCTGCCGCTCAGAGAGCCTTGATGTTCTCGGCGGCGTTCTTGCCCGAGCGGCGGTCGGCGACGACTTCGAAGCTGACCTTCTGGCCCTCGGCCAGACCGCGCATGCCGGAGCGCTCGAGCGCCGAGGCGTGCACGAAGACGTCGTTGCCGCCCTCGTCCGGAGCGATGAAGCCGAAGCCCTTGGTGTCGTTGTAGAACTTGACGGTTCCGTTCGGCATGACAGTGTCCCTTTTCAGACAAAGTGGATTGCTCGCTGCGCCGAATGCACATCGATGCAGAAATCGACAGTGTAGAAGAGGATCGTTCAGTCAGCGTCACGCTGAAAAAAGGGATCGACCGACAAAGTTCGATGGGCAATCCTTACGGTTTTAGCCGTCCTTTGGCAACCGGCATCCGCATTATGTCGAATATTCGCGTCGGCAAGGCCGGTCCGGTCGCGGAACGACAAACACTTCGCGGTCAAGGGTCCCGCGCCCGACGCGGTCCTCCGGCGATCCTGATGGGCGGGTGGGAGCGTCCCTCAAGGGGCGACCTCCTCGCTCGCGCGCACGGGTCGACGTTCTCCGGCCAGCCGACGGCCCATGGCGATCGACGGCGCCTCGACAAGGCGGAAGCAGGCCAGCGCCAAGAGGCTCGTCGCTGCGGCCACGAGCGGCAGGCCGAGCCAGACCGCGGCATGGCCGAGCACCTCTCCCGGCACCAGGCGGAAGAAGGCGAACACGAAGAGCCCGTGGAAGAGATAGAGGCTGTAGCTCGCGTCGCCGAGCGCGACGGCCGGGCGCGAGGCGAGGACCCCGAACATCGTGTTGCCGGCCGCCACCGCGAGGAATGGTCCCCACAGGAGCAGAAAGGCGAGCGCCCCGAACGGATAGCCGGGAAGCGCCAGCATGACCCCGAGTGCGACCAGGCCAAGGATCGAGGCCGCCGCCCCGCGAAGGGCGCCCGCCAGCGGCGGCAGACGGAGCGCCTCGTAGGTCAGGGCCCCGTAGGCGAAGCCGGCCGCGATGTGCCACTGGAACCAGCCGAGCGGGGCGGCGGGGGCGAGGCTCATCAGCGCGCAGAGAATCACGAGGGCCGCGACGCGCGAACCGGCACCCGGCCGTAGCGCGAGGAGGGTCAGCCCGATGACGGGCAGGGCGGCGTAGAAGACCCATTCGTACTGGAGGGTCCAGATGACGCCGGCATTGATGAGATGCGCCTCCGGCGTGCCGCGAAAGCCGAGGTCGGGATCGAAGCCGAAGGTGAGCCAGGTCCAGAGGCTCTTCCAGGCCTGCGACGCCGGCAGCGCCGACACGGTGTCGGCCGCCAGCCAGGACAGGGCCGCGATCGCGGCGAGCGACAGGAGATAGGCGGGATAGATCCGGAACACGCGCGCGATCACGAAGCATCGCACGTCGAGGCGTCCCCCCGCGCCCACCAGCTTGCCCCAGAACAGGAAGCCGGTGATCATGAAGAACACGATCACGCCGGCCGGGCCGAGGTTCTTGAAGAGCGTTTCCGCCGGCAGTTCCCAGCGCCCCGTGAGGCGCCAGTTCCAGGCGATGCGGAAGTGATGCGCCATCACGGCCAGCGCGAGAAAGCCGCGCACGCCGTCGAGCGATCCGAGACGAGCCATCGCGGTCGCCGGGCCGGGCCGCCAGCGCGACAGCCCGTCGGCGACGCTGAGCGCCACAGGCCAGACGGCGAGGAGGGCAAGATAGCCCCAGGGCGCTGCTGCGCTCGACGAACCCAAGTCATCCCCCATTCGCCCCGAGGCGCCGACATCGCGCCCGCCGGCCGCCCCGGCCCTCGCACGGGCCGCGCCCTCATACGGCGAACCCGGCCGGCGGGAAAGCCGGCGTGCGAGGGGAAGCCCGAACGGCAGAAAGCCCGACGACGCAGGTCGCGGGCGATTCGTTCGGATCGGCGGTGAGGCGGTCGGAGAGAAGTGGTGGAGCCAAGCGGGATCGAACCGCTGACCTCTACAATGCCATTGTAGCGCTCTCCCAGCTGAGCTATGGCCCCATCGCCGCCTCGCGGCGGACATCGTGTCGGGACCCTTGGGCTGGCCCCGCGACCGGTGTGGCGGCTAGGTATGACAATGCTGACGGGAGCGCAAGCGAAAAAAGAAGGGGCGGGAGGATTTCCCTCGCCGCCCCCGCAGAACCGGAGTTCCCTGCCCGTTCAGGCGTCGTCCTCGTCGTCGCGACCGCCGCCGATGATGTCGGTCATGTCGTCGTCCTCGTCCTCGTCGTCGGCCAGGAACGTGTCGTCCTCGTCCGCATCGTCGTCGTCGTCGACGACGACGTCGTCATCCTCGTTGCCGTCGACGTTCGGCAGATCGCTGGACGAGCCTGCGTCCTCGTCCTCGGCGACGTCGGCGAGCGAAACCGTCTCCTCGTCGGTGTCGGCGACCTCGGTCACCTCGACCTCCTGCTCCTCCTCGTCCTGTTTGATGCGCGAGGCGCGCGGGGGCGCCTTGACGGTCTCGAAGAACGAGAGCGGATAGCTCTTGCCCGTGAAGGGCGAGACGATCGGGTCCTTGCCCAGATCGTAGAACTTGCGGCCCGTTTCCGGGTCGATACGTTTGGTGCCGAGTTCGGGTTTTGCCATGGCTTGGGCCTCGCGGACGGGGGAGGGGCGGGCCGTGGAAGCGGCCGTTCGAAGGTCGTTGGGAGAAACCGGGCGACGGCCGATCGTTCCCGTCGAAAAATCGGTGGTCCCTTAGCGTCCTGTGCCCCGGCTTGTCAAAGACTGCCGAACGCAGGCGCAAGCGTCGTGCGTGACGCACCGGGCGACGCATGTTAGGGCGTTGCGCTGAAGCCCCCGGCGCCCGCCGCCGCCTGCCAAAGCCTTCCGTCGCCTCCCGAGGATGCCATGACCGCCCACGCTTCCGAACCCCGCCCCCTGACCAGCCGGCGCGAAGGCGCCCTCCGGGGCCGCGTCCGGGTTCCCGGCGACAAGTCGATCTCGCACCGCGCCTTCCTGTTCGGCGGGCTGGCGTCGGGCCGCACCCGCGTCACCGGGCTGCTGGAGGGCGAGGACGTCCTGGCCACGGGCCGCGCGATGCGCCAGATGGGCGCGCGGATCGAGCGCGAGGGCGACGCCTGGGTGATCGACGGCACCGGCAACGGCGCCCTGCTCGAGCCCGACGGCGTCCTCGACTTCGGCAACGCGGGCACCGGCTCGCGCCTCACCATGGGCCTCGTCGGCCCTTACGAGTTCACCACGACCTTCGTCGGCGACGCGTCCCTGTCGCGCCGGCCGATGGGCCGCGTCCTCGACCCGCTCCGCGAGATGGGCGTCCAGGTGCTCGCCCGCTCAAAGGACCGCCTGCCCCTGTCGCTACGGGGCCCGCGCGTCGCCGCCCCGATCGAGTACCGCGTGCCGATGGCGTCGGCGCAGGTGAAGTCGGCGGTGCTCTTGGCCGGCCT
Source organism: Aureimonas sp. Leaf324 (assembly GCF_001423245.1). GTDB lineage: Bacteria > Pseudomonadota > Alphaproteobacteria > Rhizobiales > Rhizobiaceae > Aureimonas. The sequence goes on along the minus strand of NZ_LMOH01000026.1, from coordinate 265,575 downwards.
CAACACGCCGGGCGTCACCACCGTGATCGAGCCGGTGATGACGCGCGACCACACCGAGAAGATGCTGGAAGGGTTCGGCGCGCGCGTGTCGGTGGAGACCGACGGCGCGGGCGTTCGCACCATCCGCCTCGAGGGCCAGGGCGAGCTCAAGGGCGTGCCGGACTTCGTGGTGCCGGGCGATCCGTCCTCGGCGGCCTTCCTCGTCGTCGCGGCGCTCCTCGTGCCGGGCTCGGACGTCGTGATCGAGAACGCGCTGATGAACCCGACCCGCACCGGCCTCGTCGAGACGCTGCGCGAGATGGGCGCCGACATCGAGATCCTCAATCCCCGCCAGTCCGGCGGCGAGGACGTCGCCGACCTTCACGTGCGCCATTCGGCGCTTCGCGGCGTCTCGGTGCCGGCCACGCGCGCGCCCTCGATGATCGACGAATATCCGGTGCTCGCCGTCGCCGCTGCCTTTGCGGACGGGGTGACGCGGATGGAGGGGCTGGAGGAGCTGCGCGTCAAGGAGTCCGATCGCCTTGCGGCCGTCGCCGCAGGGCTCGCCGCCAACGGCGTCGCCCATGAGGAGGGGCCGGACTGGCTCACCGTCACCGGGCGTCCGGACGGCCGCGGCCTCGGCGGTGGGACGGTCGAGACCCATCTTGACCACCGCATCGCCATGAGTTTTCTCGTCATGGGCCTTGCGTCGGAAAAGCCGGTGACGGTCGACGACGCGACCATGATCGCGACGAGCTTTCCCGAGTTCGAGGGGCTGGTGACGGGCCTCGGCGGCGTCCTGGAGCCGGCCGCCCGGTGAGCGGCTGGCTGGCCGGCCTTCTCGCGGTCCTCTTCTTCTCGCCGCTCGCCTTCATCTACGCGCGTTCGTTCGCCGGGCGCCTGCGGGCGCGGGCCGATGCCAGCGGTCGCTCGGTCGCGGGCGTTGCCGTGCCCAAGCTCGTCTGGCCGCTGGTCCTGGCGGCAGCCCTCGCTCTTCGCCTGTCGGGCTCGGACCTTGCCGAATGGCAGGCGGCGACGGGCAGCGGCACGCTGGCGGCCATGCTGTCGCTGGTCTGGTTCCTCGGGTCGATCGCCGCGATCCTGTTCTTCGTCATCATCCCCTTCGTGCTCGGCCGCCTTCTCGGCACCGCCTTCGCGCTGATGGGGAAATTCGCCGGGCAGCGCGACGATCCGTTGAGCTTCGGCGCCCGAGGCTTCACAACGGACGCCGGGACGGCGGATGAAGAGGGGCGCGGGCGCATGGGGTTCACGGTGGCGATCGACGGGCCCGCGGCGGCTGGCAAGGGCACGATCGCCAAGCGCCTCGCCGACCATTACGGCTTCGCCTATCTCGACACAGGCCTCCTTTACCGGGCGATCGGACGGGTGGCCGAGGAGCGCGGCCTCGATCTCGACGACGGCGAGGCGATGGGCGCCGTCGCGCGCGCGCTCGATCCCGCGATCCTCGACGACGGATCGCTGCGCGGCCGCGAAGCGGGCGAGCTTGCCTCGCGCGTCGCGGTGCACCCGGCCGTGCGATCGGCGCTCACCGAGTTCCAGCGCGGCTTCGCCCGCCGGCCGGGCGGCGCGGTCCTGGACGGGCGCGACATCGGAACGGTGATCTGCCCTCAGGCCGAGGTGAAGATCTTCGTCACCGCCTCGGCCGAGGTGCGCGCCCGCCGCCGCACCGCCGAGCTCGTCGCCAAGGGGCGCAGCGTCGACTACGCGACGATCCTCCAGGAGGTCCGGGCGCGCGACGAGCGCGATTCGGGCCGGGCCGCGGCGCCCCTGAAGGCTGCTCCCGACGCCGCCTTGCTGGACACGAGCGAACTCGATATAGAAGACGCGTTCCGGGCGGCTTGTCGGATCGTCGACGCGTCGCCACATCAACGGAACGGACCGTAGCGCCGAGCCGTCCAACGCCGAACCCTCCAAGGGCCGGTGCCGGGCGGCGCGCATGCGTTCCGGAATATGAGAATTCACCGCCGGCCGCCGGTTCCTCGCGCCGAAACGGACCTGTCGCCTCTGAGGCGGCACGGCTCCGTGCCTCCAGCCCTTCCGCAAAGCGCGGGCGTGGCCGGGGGCGGAACCGGCCGGACGGCCCTGTAGCGACGAACCCCCGGCGCGATGCCCCGAGCCTTGGATAGAGGCGGGGTCGCAAGGAGAACGAATGTCCAACGCAGCAGTTTCGCGCGACGATTTCGCCGCGCTTCTCGAAGCGTCCTTCCATGAGAACGATGTCGCCGAAGGCGCCGTGGTCAAGGGAACGGTCGTCGCGATCGAGAAGGACATGGCCGTCATCGACGCCGGTCTGAAGGTCGAGGGCCGCGTCGCCCTCAAGGAATTCGGCCAGAAGGGCGGCGAGACCACCCTCAAGGTCGGCGACGTCGTCGACATCTACGTCGAGCGCATCGAGAACGCGCTGGGCGAAGCCGTCCTGTCGCGCGACAAGGCGCGCCGCGAGGAGAGCTGGGTCAAGCTCGAGGTCAAGTTCAACGCCGGCGAGAAGGTCGAAGGCCAGATCTTCAACCAGGTCAAGGGCGGCTTCACGGTCGACCTCGACGGCGCCGTGGCCTTCCTGCCGCGCAGCCAGGTCGACATCCGTCCGATCCGCGACGTCGGCCCGCTGATGAACACCCCGCAGCCGTTCCAGATCCTCAAGATGGACAAGCGCCGCGGCAACATCGTCGTGTCGCGCCGCACGGTCCTCGAGGAGAGCCGCGCCGAGCAGCGTTCGGAGATCGTCCAGAACCTCGAGGAAGGCCAGATCGTCGACGGCGTGGTCAAGAACATCACCGACTACGGTGCGTTCGTCGACCTCGGCGGCATCGACGGCCTGCTCCACGTGACGGACATGGCCTGGCGCCGCGTCAACCACCCGACCGAGATCCTCCAGATCGGCCAGTCGGTTAAGGTGCAGATCATCCGCATCAACCAGGAAACCCACCGCATCTCGCTCGGCATGAAGCAGCTCGAGGCGGATCCCTGGGAGGGCATCGGCGTCAAGTACCCGATGGGCGTGAAGGTCTCCGGTCGCGTGACCAACATCACCGACTACGGCGCCTTCGTCGAGCTGGAGCCGGGCATCGAAGGCCTGATCCACGTCTCCGAGATGAGCTGGACCAAGAAGAACGTCCATCCGGGCAAGATCCTCTCGACCTCCCAGGAAGTCGAAGTGGTGGTGCTCGAGGTCGATCCGGTCAAGCGCCGCATCTCGCTCGGCCTCAAGCAGACGCTCCAGAACCCCTGGGAAGCGTTCCGCGACCAGTTCCCGGTCGGCACGATCGTCGAGGGCGAGGTCAAGAACAAGACCGAGTTCGGCCTGTTCATCGGCCTCGAGGGCGACGTGGACGGCATGGTCCACCTGTCGGACCTCGACTGGTCGCGTCCGGGCGAGCAGGTCATCGACGAGTTCAACAAGGGTGACACCGTGCGCGCCCAGGTTCTCGACGTCGACGTCGAGAAGGAGCGCATCTCGCTCGGCATCAAGCAGGTCGGCGGCGACGCCGTCACCTCGGCCCCCGAGGCCGGCGACCTGCGCCGCGGCGCGATCGTCACCTGCGAGGTCACGTCGGTGAACGAGGGCGGCATCGAGGTCCAGATCCTGGACACCGAGTACTCCGCCTTCATCCGCCGCAACGATCTCGGCCGCGACCGCGACGACCAGCGCCCCGAGAAGTTCTCGGTCGGCCAGAAGGTCGACGCGCGCGTCACGCAGTTCGACAAGAAGGCCCGCCGCGTCGGCGTGTCGATCAAGGCGCTGCAGATCGCCGAGGAGAAGGAGGCCGTCGCGCAGTACGGCTCGACCGACTCCGGCGCTTCTCTCGGCGACATCCTCGCCGCCGCGATGAACAAGCGCGACGCCGAGTAAGCTTCGATCCGGGCGGCTCTCGCCGCCCGTTTCACGTGAGACAGAGAGACCCGCGCCGGGCGACCGGCGCGGGTCTTTTTTGTTCGGCCGTGCCTTGCCCGGCACCCGGCGGCGTGGCATCCGGCTCGCGATCACGGACGTTCCCGAGGACCCGCCATGAGCGAGACGCCCCGCTTCACCCCGATCGGCCGCGGCAAGATCGCGGCGATCGCCACCACGCTGGAAATGCGCGAGCCCGCCCCGCCCCGCCCGGTGCCGGCGGGTCTCGACGGCGAGGTCGTGTCGCTCGAAGGCATCCCGGCGGACGACTATCTCGACCTCTTCCGCCGCGTCGGGCAGGACTATCTCTGGCTCACCCGCCTGTTCATGGCGCGCGAGACGCTGGAAGCGCAACTCGCGAGCCCCGAGACGCAGGTCTTCGGCGAGCGCGTCGGCGGGCGCCTCGAAGGGCTTCTGGAGTTCGACTGGCGGGGCGGCGGGGGCGACTGCGAGATCAAGTATTTCGGCGTCACCGCCGCGCGCCAAGCGACCGGCGCCGCGCGGCGCCTGATGAACCACGCGATCGCCCACGCCTTCGCGTCCGGCGCGACGCGCCTCTGGCTCCACACCAACACCATGGACCACCCGCGCGCGCTCGCCTTCTACGCGCGATCGGGCTTCACGGCGGTCGGCCAGGAGGTCGAGATCAACGACGACCCGCGCCTTGCCGGCCTCTTGCCGCGGGACGCGGCGCCCCACGTCCCAATCTTCGAATAGCCGGGCTCAGCGCCAGCCGAGCGCCGGGGCGACGTGGGTGAGGATCGCCTCGATCACATGGGTGTTGTAGGCGACGCCGAGCTGGTTCGGCACGGTCAGGAGCAGCGTGTCGGCCTCCCCGATCGCCTCGTCGCGCCGCAACTCGTCCACGAGCCGGTCCGGCTCGGCCGCATAGGAGCGGCCGAACACGGCGCGCATGTTGTCGATGACGCCGACCTGGTCGTGCGACGCGTCGCCGCCGAAATAGGCCCGGTCGAGATCGCTCACGATCGCAAAGATCGAGCGTGACACGGAGACGCGCGGCCGCCGCTGGTGCCCGGCCGCCTCGAAGGCCGCGCGGTAGGCGCGGATCTGCCGGGCCTGCTGGACATGGAACGGCTCGCCGGTCTCGTCGGCCTTCAGCGTCGAGCTTTGAAGGTTCATGCCCTGCTGCGCCGCCCAGACCGCGGTCGCATCCGACGCCGAGCCCCACCAGATCCGCTCGCGCAAGCCTTCCGAATGCGGCTCGAGGCGCAAGCGTCCCGGCGGGTTGGGGAACATCGGACGCGGGTTCGGCTCAGCAAAGCCCTCGCCCCGCAGGAGATCGAGAAACGTCTCGGTATGCCGCCGGCCCATGTCGGCGTCGCTTTCGCCGGGGCGTGGCAGGTGGCCGAAATGGCGCCAGCCGTCGATCACCTGCTCGGGCGACCCGCGGCTGAGGCCGAGCTGCAGGCGACCGCCCGCGATGAGGTCGGCGGCGCCCGCGTCCTCCACCATGTAGTGCGGGTTCTCGTAGCGCATGTCGATGACGCCGGTGCCGATCTCGATGCGGCGCGTCCTCGCGCCGACCGCCGCCAGGAGCGGAAACGGCGAGGCGAGCTGGCGGGCGAAATGGTGGACGCGGAAATAGGCGCCGTTCGCGCCGAGCTCCTCCGCGGCGACTGCGAGATCGATCGACTGGAGAAGGACGTCGGCGGCCGAGCGCGTGGCCGAGCGGGCCGAGGGCGACCAATGGCCGAAGGACAGAAAACCGATGGACTTCATGGGGCATCTCCTGACGCCGGAACGGAGGGCGGCACGGAAGGCCGCACGATGGGCGACAGGTGCCCCCTCGGCTGTTCCCTGTCGAGACGCGCGCCGGTGACCTCATCGTCTCCAAAGTGAGCACCGGTCGGCGGCAGGGTCGCCAGCCGCGACGAAACAACCCGGCATCCAACCCGGCGCTTGGCGCGTTGGTCCTGCATCTCAGATGGAGTTGATCCGATGAACCATCCCAAGATCACGGACGGGGCGAACGACCGGCCCCGCGACGCGTCGATCGGACAGAGCGCCGGGGGCCTTCCCGACGACAGCGGTCGTCCGGTCGTGGTCGACGAGGCCGAGGCGGAGCGCATCGCGGCTTCGCTCCAAGGCGAGGGCGAGGGCGAGGGCGAAGGCGAGGACGAGACCGAGGCGCACCCGTCATGACGACCCGCACGGTTTCTCTCGCCAGGGGCGCGCTTCTCGTCGCGGCCGCCCTGTCGCTCGCCGCCTGCAACCCGACCGCCGGCAAGCGGACGGGCAGCGGCGACGGCCCGACGGGCAGCGCGGGATCGTCGAACACGCCCGGCGTCGCCACCAACGGGGCCCCGGCCGCCGAATAGCGACCGATCTCGAAAGCAACGATTCACCAGGGCAGGGGAATTTCCCCTGCCGCTTACCGATTCTTCGGCAGGATCCGCCAGCTTAGGCGGAGAGACGCCGAAGGTCCGACATGATCGCCTCGCAAAAGGCATACACCCACCTCGTTCGACGCGTGCTGCTGCCGATGATCGGTCTGGTGGCGCTCCTCCTCGTCGGCCTTCTGGCGGCGGTGTGGGTCGTCGCCGCGCACCAGACGCGCGCGGCCGAGGGCGAGGAAATCCGGCTCGTGCGCAGCGCGCTCGCCATGCGCGGCGAGTACATGCGCAAGATCGCGCTCGATTACGGCACCTGGGACGAGGCCTACGAAAACCTCGTCGCCGAACCCGACGCCGCCTGGAGCGACGAGAACATCGGTTTCTGGTCGTCCAGCCACTACGGTTTCGACATGGCGCTGGTGGTCGGTCCGGACGGACGGGCTGACTACGCGGCCGATCACGGCGAACGCATCTCGGCGCCCGTGTCCGCGCTGCTGCCGGACGGAGCCGAGGCCATCGTGCGCGCGGCGGTCTCGCCGACGGGCGAGGGCGCCGCGTCCGGTCTTCTTCTCAGCAGCGCGGGCCCGGCGATCGCCGCCGCCGCGATCATCCGGCGCAGCGAGCACGACCAGCCGGCCGAGGCCGAGCGCCACGTCCTGATCCTCATCGACGCGCTCGACGACAAGACGCTCGCGCAGTTCGAGCGCGCCTATCCGCTGGCGCATCTGCGGCTGGAAGCGCCGTCGTTCGAGGCGGCGGCGAGCGAGACGATCGTCGACGCCGAGGGCCGCACGATCGCCCGGCTCGCCTGGGACGGCGAGCGGCCGGGCGACGACCTCCTGCGGGTCGCCATCCCGATCTGGCTTGCGGTCGCCGTCGCCTTCGGGCTCCTGATCTGGACCGGGACCGGACAGGTGCGGTCCTCCTCGCGGATCGTGGCCGCGAGCGTCCACCGCGCGACGCACGACGCGCTGACCGATCTTCCCAACCGCGTCCTCCTGTTCGAGCGGCTGGATGCCGCCGCGCGGGCGCTTGGCGAGGGCGGCGCGCCGTTCGCGGTCGCCTATCTCGATCTCGACGGGTTCAAGGCGGTCAACGACCGCCACGGCCATGCCGAAGGCGACAAGGTGCTGTGCACGGTGGCCACCCGGTTGCGCGAGCTCGTCGCCGAGCGCGACACGGTGGCCCGTCTCGGCGGCGACGAGTTCGCGCTTCTTCTGTTCTCGGGTCGCGGCGACCGCGGCCGGCTGGACGGCCTCGCGCGGCGCTTCATCGCGGCGATCGAGAAGCCGATCGCGCTCGGCGGCGGGGCGGAAGCCTCGGTCAGCGCGACGGTCGGCCTGTCGCTGGCGCCCGGCGACAGCACCGACCCGCTCGCGCTCCTGCGCCAGGCCGACGAGGCGCTCTATGCGGGCAAGCGGGCCGGCAAGCGCCGGGCCTTGTTCCACGACGCCGTGCAACGGGCGCTCGCGCCCGCCGCCTGACACGCCTTCGCGCCGCGACGGACGCGCGCGCTTCTCAGTGCCGGCCGCCGGCCGCGCGGCGCATGGGCGCGCGTTGGGCGGGCTGGGCGGCGTGCGAACTCTCGCGCTCGCCGTCGGTCCGGAACGTTCCGACCCGCTCCGACAGGCTCATCGTCTCGGCCATCAGCGTCTTGGTGGCGGCGGTCGTCTGTTCCACCATCGCCGCGTTCTGCTGGGTCACCTTGTCGACCTGATTGGCCGCGGTCGCGACCTCGGTCAGGCTGATCGACTGGTCCTGCGCCTTCTGGGCGATGGCGCTGACGAGGCGGCTCATCTCGCCGACCTGCGCGACGATCTCCTCGATGCTCTGGCCGGTCGCGGTGACGAGCTCGACCCCGGCCTCCACGTGCTGGCCGGACGCCTGGATGAGGTCCTTGATCTCCTTGGCGGCTTCGGCCGAGCGCTGGGCGAGCCCGCGCACCTCCTGCGCGACGACGGCAAAGCCCCGGCCGGCCTCCCCGGCGCGCGCGGCTTCCACACCCGCGTTCAGCGCCAGAAGGTTCGTCTGGAAGGCGATCTCGTCGATCACGCCGATGATCTTGCCCACCATGTCGGACGACTGCTTGATCGCGCCCATCGTCTTGACCGCGGAGGCGACGATCTCCTCGCCCTTCTGCGCGTTGCGGAGCGCGACGCTCGCGGTCTTCTGCGCCTGCGTCGCCTCGGTCGTCGTCTCGCGCACGCCCTGGCTGACCTGACCGATGGCGGCCGAGGTCTGTTCCAGGGCGGCGGCCTGCTGCTCGGTGCGCTGGGCGAGGTCGCCAGCGGCGACCGAGATCTCGGTCATCCCCTCGGCGATGCGGTTGGAGGCGTTCTGGACCTCGACGATCGTGTCGCGCAACGTCGTGCGCGCCCGGTTGTAGTCGAGCCGCAGCTGGTCGAGTTCGGGCGTGAGGGGCGCGGCGAGATGCTGGTCGAGCCGGCCTTCCGCGAGCGCGCCGAGCGCTCCGCCGATCTGGCTGACCGCCCGGATGCGCGGCGTCACGTCGGTGGCGAACTTCACGATCTTGGCGACCTGGCCCTTGCCGTCGAGGATCGGATTGTAGGAACCCTGGATCCAGACGGCCTCGCCGCCCTTGGCCACGCGCTTGAACTCGCCGCTCTGGAACTGGCCGGCGCGCAGGTCGTCCCAGAACCTCTGGTAGCCCTCGCCGGCGCGCTGCGTGCCGTCGAGGAACATCGCGTGGTTCTGCCCGGCGATCTCGGACAGCTGGTAGCCGAAGGCCTTGAGGAAGGCGGCGTTGGCGGTCAGCACCGTGCCGTCGGGACGGAACTCGATGACGACCTGCGAGCGGTTGATCGCGGCGATCTGGGCGGTGAAATCGATGTTGGCGAGCCGCTCCTTGGCGTCCGCCCATTCGACGCTGAACCCGAGGAGCCGCCCGTCGCGGCGCATCGGCGTCACCATCAGGTCGAAGCTCCAGTTGGCGACGCGGATCGTGGCGCTGTAGCGCGACTGCAGGGCGGCGAGGAGCTTGCGCTGGTGCGCCGGGGCCTTGTGGAAAATGTCGATGTTGCTGCCGATCAGCGTCGCCACCGAGAAGTTCGGCAGTTCCTTGCGAAGGTCGGCCTCGGCTTCCTTCAGGAGCTTCGTCAGCGCCTGGTTGACGAAGGTGATGCGCAGGTCCGCGTCGGCGAGCATGACGTTGGCGTTGAGGCCCTCGAGCGCCATCTGGGCGCCGGCGCCGTGTGCGCGGTGGAACAATCCGAAACCCATGCCTTCCCCCTTCGCACGCGCCTGCCGCGTCGGGGTTGCACCATGCCGAGGTAACATTGATGTGTGGTTAACGACCTGTCTCTCGAAGGACTTGGAGTTGTGGTGGCGGGGGAAGGTTTCCGTCGCCCGTCGCCTCAGTTGCGCACCGTCAGGCACGCCGCGCCGCCCGAGCGCATGCGCCGGCACAGGCGGTCGGCGGAGGCGCGGTCGTCGAACGCGACGCGGATGCGATAGTAGGACCGGGCGCCGCGCCCGCCGAGCCGCGTGGTGATCACGGTCGGCTGGTGCCCGGTGAGGAGCGCGCCGACCCGGCCCTGCAGGGCGCGGTAGTCGTCGAGCGCGCGCGCCTTGTTCGGCCCAGCGACGAGCTGGACGCCCCAGGGCGCGATCGCCTCCGCCAGTGCGCTGCGCGTCTCGCGCGGGTTCGACGCCTGGATCGCGGCGAGCGTCGCGAGGCAGTTGGCGCCGGTGTCGGCGTGCCGCCCGGCGTCGCCGTCCCGCGCGTCGGCCGTCAGGTTGGCGCCCGTGACGAAGCGCACATGGGCGCGCGTCTCGTCGGGCAGGCTCGCCTCGCCGCTCCGCCAGCGCGCGATCCGCCCCGGACCGGCATTGTAGGCGGCGGCCGCGAGATCGAGGCTGCCGAAGCTGCCGCGCAGTTCCGAGAGGTAGGAGGCGGAGGCGGGGATCGCGGCCTCCGGGTCGAACGGGTCGGTGAGGCCCCGCGCGCTGGCGGTGGCCGGCATGAACTGGGCGATGCCCCTGGCGCCGACCGGGCTGACCGCCTGCGGCCGGAAGCTGCTCTCGCGCCAGATCAGCCGGGTGAGGAACGAGGCGGGCAGCGAGTGGGTCGCCGCGGCGCGGTCGATCACCGCGCAGATCACGGCGCGCGAGGACTCCTCGGCGCGCGCCGCGCCGGCCGTCAGGCTAGCCGCCAGAAACGTCGCGGCGACGAGGATGGTCGATGGGCGCAAGCGATGATCTCTCCGGCCGGACCCCTCCGGCGGCCGGGACTATAGCCGCTCGACCTTAACCGACGCACCCATTCCTCAAGCCGGCCAGCTGCCGGCCGACCACCCGCCGTCGGCGGGCAGGTCTCCACCGACACGTTGCGGCGGATCCGCACGGACGACGATGGCTCGCGCGACAAGGACGAAGGACGAAGAGAGGGCGGTTGCGGCGAGGCGCGTTTCGCGCCCGCTTTCGACCGGCGCGGCGCAGGGCGACGCGCGCCACACCGGCCGGGACGCGGCAGCGTCGAGGCGGGGCATCGCGTGCATTGATGGACGCGGCTTCGACCGCGATCGGCATCCGGGTATCGATGTCTCGACCTGTGCAAATCGACTTCGAGCGGTACCTCCTCATCAACGCGGCCGACACGTTCCGGCTTTGCCGCGGCCCGGCTCCTCGTCGCGAAGGGCCGGCTCGTGCCAGCCGCGCGTTGAAGGAGTACCAGGCCCATGTCGACCCTCACCCAACCGCCCAGCTCCGCCGCGAGCGGGCTGCACGGGATCTTCCTCAGTTTTCCCGTCGCTCTCTTCTCGACGGCGCTGGCCGCGGACGCCGCCTATCTCGGCAGCGCCGAGATCCAGTGGACGAACTTCGCCAGCTGGGCGATCGCCGGGGCGCTGGTCTTCACGGGACTGACGGTCCTCTTCGCGCTGGCCGGCTGGCTGCGGCATATCCGCCAGCCGGGCGGCGTCCGGCGCCTCGTCTATCTCCTAGTGCTGGCCGCCCTGTTCGCGGTCGGGCTCGTCAACGCCTTCCATCACGCGCAGGACGGATGGAGCTCGGTCGGGACCACAGGCCTCGCGCTCTCCGCCGTGTCGACCCTTCTGGCGCTCGTCGCCGGCTGGATGTTCTTTTCCCAGGCGCAGGTGACGGAGATCGTGCGATGACCAAGGCTCTCTGGACCGCCCTTCTCGCCACGCTCGCCCTCTCGGGCTGCGAGGGCAGCGACCCCGCGCTGAACCAGACCGGCGCGCAGCCCGACCTGCCGGCGGTGCGCCAGACGCTGGTGCCGCCGATGAACATCGCGACGCCCACCGCCTGGAACGGCGAGGTGCCGACGGTGCCGCAGGGCTTCACGATCTCGGCCTTCGCGAGCGACCTGTCGATCCCCCGCCAGATGCTGATGCTGCCGAACGGCGACGTCCTGGTGGCCGAAGGGCGCGGCGGTCATGCGCCGGCGCTGCGTCCGAAGGACGTCATCGCCGGCGTCATCAAGAAGCGCGGCAATTCGAGCGGCAGCGGCGGCAACCGCATCACCCTCCTGCGCGACGCCGACAACAACGGCCAGCCCGAGGTCCGCACCGTCCTGATCGACGATCTCGACGCGCCCTACGGGCTCGCCCTGGTCGACGGGTTCCTCTATGTCGCCGAGCAGGGCGCCCTGACGCGCTTTCCCTACCAGGAAGGCCAGACCGAGATCACCGCGCCGGGCGAGCAGGTGACGAAGCTTCCCTCCGCCATCAACCACCATTGGACGAAGTCGCTCGCGGCGAGCGCCGACGGCTCCAGGCTCTATGTCGGCATCGGCTCCAACAGCAATGTCGGCGAGCGGGGGATGACGGTCGAGGAGGAGCGCGCGGTGGTCTGGGAGATCGACCGCGAGACCGGCGCCGCGCGCACCATCGCGCGCGGGATCCGCAACCCGACCGCGCTCGCGATCGAGCCGACGAGCAACGCGCTCTGGGCGGTGGTCAACGAGCGCGACGAGCTCGGGCCCCAGCTCGTGCCGGACTACCTCACCTCGGTGAAGGACGGCGCCTTCTACGGCTGGCCCTACAGCTACTGGGGCCAGAACCTTGATCCGCGCGTCCAGCCGCAGCGGCCCGACCTCGTGGAGACGGCGATCGCCCCGGACTACGCGCTCGGCTCGCATGTCGCCGCGCTCGGGCTCTCGTTCGCTCGCGACGGCGGCTTCGGCGGCCCGTTCGCGCAAGGCGCCTTCATCGGCGAGCACGGCAGCTGGAATCGCCAGGACCTGTCCGGCTACAAGGTCGCCTTCGTGCCCTTCGAGGGCGGGCGCCCGGCGGGCGAGCCGGTGGATTTCGCCACCGGCTTCCTGACCGCGGACGGACAGGCGCGCGGGCGGCCGGTCGGCGTCGCCTTCGATCCCCAGAAGCGCGTGCTCCTGATCGCGGACGACCTGTCCAACACGATCTGGCGCGTCTCGCAGTCCGAGCCCGCGCAGGCGTCGCTCACGCCGGCGCGGTAAGCCACGGAGGCCTCGTCAGACCGTGACGCGCCACGTCATGGTCCGGCTTTCGCCGGGCGCAAGGCTCACCACGCCCGGCTTTTCGGTGAACTCGCCGTCCCAGCCGACGGGGCTCGCCATCGACAGCCACGGCTCGATGCACAGGAACGGCGCGCCGGTCGGCTTCGACCAGAGGCCGAGGTCGGGGTAGCCCTCCCACGAGAAGGCGAGCGCGCGCGCCTCGCTCCCGTCGGGCTTGAGCGCGGCATAGCGCACCGAACGGCTCCGGACGTCCGGCAGCACCAGCGCGTCGTCGGCAAAGAGCGCTTCGGACAGCGGCAGGGTCCGCCCATCGAGCGGGATCGGGCGCGGGGGGCCGAGAAGCCCGCCGACCACCGACAGCGCCTCGGGCGCCTCGTCGGCGTCGAACACGACGACATGGTCCGCCTTGGGCACGTCGTCCACCAGCGGCCAGCGGAAGCCGGGATGGGCGCCGAGCCCGAAGGGCAGGGTGCCCGGGCCGGGGTTCTCGACACGAGCGATGACGGTGAGCGTCGAACCCTCGACCGCGTGAACGAGTTCGAGCGAGAAGGGGAACGGGTAGATCGCGCGGCTCGCCGCGTCGTCGGAGAGACGCATCACGACGCGCGCGGGGCTCGCCTCCACCACGCGGAACTCACGGTCGCGCGCAAAACCGTGCTGTGTCATCGTATAGGCTTGGCCCTTGTGGCGCAGCGTGTCGCCGGTGAGGCGTCCGACGATCGGAAACAGGACCGGCGCCCGGCGCGTCCAGGCCGTGCCGCCCTGCCAGAGGAGTTCCACCCCGTCGCGTCCGCGGATGCTGGAGAGTTCCGCGCCGAGGGGATCGACGGCGACCGTCAGCGTGTCGGTGCGGATGATGATCGGGTCGCTCATGGCGGACGGCTCTCCTCGTGATGCGCCCCGGCTTACGATATCGGGCGCTCCCGTGACAGGGGCGGTTTTCCCGCCTCGCAACCCCGGCGATCTGCGGCTAGGAAGGAACCCCCGCCGACCGTTCGCACGAGGACGCCCATGACGACATATCGCATCGCGCTCATTCCCGGCGACGGGATCGGCGTGCCCATGGTGGATGCGGCCTGGACGGTGCTGGAGCGCGCGGGCGCGCGTCATGGCTTCCAGCTTTCGGCGACGCGCTTTCCCTGGTCCTGCGACTTCTACCGAGAGACCGGCGCGATGATGCCGGCGGACGGCATCGAGACGCTCCGCCCCTTCGACGCGATCCTGCTCGGCGCCGTTGGCTGGCCGGCCGCCGTGCCCGACGCCGTCTCGCTGCACGGCCTCCTCCTGCCGATCCGCAAGGCCTTCCGGCAATACGCCAACATCCGCCCGCACCGCCTCCTGCCCGGCGTCGAAGGGCCCTTGCGCAAGGAGGGCTTCGACATCCTCTGCATCCGCGAGAACACGGAAGGCGAGTATTCCGGCGCCGGCGGACGGGTGCATGTCGGCACGCCCGACGAGGTGGCGGTCGAGACGGCGATCTTCACGCGGGTCGGCGTCGAGCGGATCCTGCGCTTCGGCTTCGAACAGGCACGGGCGCGCCGCGGCAAGCTCGCCTCGGTGACGAAGTCCAACGCCCAGAAGCACACGATGGTGTTCTGGGACGAGATGACGACGGCGATCGCGGCCGACTACCCGGATGTCGAGGTGACGCCCTACCACATCGACGCGATGGCGGCGCGCATGGTCATGGCGCCGGAGACGCTCGACGTCGTGGTCGCGTCCAACCTCTTCGGCGACATCCTGACCGACCTTGGTGCGGCCATCCAGGGCGGGCTCGGCTTTGCCGCCTCGGCCAACATCAACCCCGACCGCACCGCGCCCTCGATGTTCGAGCCGGTGCACGGCTCGGCGCCCGACATCGCGCATTTGGGCATCGCCAACCCGATCGCGACGATCTGGTCGGGCGCCATGATGCTGGAGCACCTCGGCGAGCAGGGCGCCGCCGCGGACGTGATGCGCGCGGTTGAAGCGGCGACCGCCCGCGGCATCGGCACGCGGCCCGGACAGGACCGGACGGACGCGATCGCCAATGCGGTGCTCCAAGCGCTCGGCTGAGGGCCATAAGGGCGGCGGTCGGCCGCCCGTCAAATTCCTATGATTTGCTTATCATCGTGACGGGCGGCTAGACTTGCGATCGGCATTGGGAGGTGCCGATCATGACCAAGCGCATCATCACAGCGGCGCTGCTGCTGGGAACCGTGAGCGCGTTCGCGCCGCTCGCCCATGCCGACATGGCCGGTTCGGTCGAGACCGAGACGCGCCGCGTGCCGGGCCTCGAACGCCCGGCCGAGATCGTCGTCGACTTCTGGGGCATCCCCCACATCTACGCCGCCAACGAGCGCGACGCCTTCTTCCTGCAGGGCTACAACGCGGCGCGCGACCGGCTCTGGCAGATCGACCTCTGGCGCAAGCGCGGCCTCGGCCGCCTGTCGGAGAGCTTCGGGCCCGCCTATGTCGAGCAGGACCGGGCGGCCCGCCTGTTCCTGTTCAAGGGCGACATGGACAAGGAATGGGCCGCCTACGGGCCGAAGGCCAAGGGCTATACGCAGGCCTTCGTCGAGGGCATCAACGCCTATGTCGACCAGGTCGCGGACGGCACGCTCGAACTGCCGATCCAGTTCCGGGCGAGCAACAGCCGACCGGAGCGCTGGTCGCCCGAAGACGTCGTGCGGATCCGCAGCCACGGACTGACGCGCAACGCGACCTCGGAGGTCGAGCGGGCGCGCGTCGCCTGCCTCGCCGGGCTGCGGGCCGACGCCCTGCGCGCCAAGCTCGAGCCGGCCTGGACGACGAAGGTGCCCGACGGGCTGGACCCTTGCCTCGTGCCGGAGGACGTTCTCAAGGACTACGACCTCGCGACCAAGGGCGTGAGCTTCTCGCCCGAGACGCAGCGCGACGCCGCGCTCGACGCGCGTTCGTTCCTGGCGGCCTCGCGCGGGAAGCGCGACACGATCGGCTCCAACAACTGGGTCGTCGCACCGGAGCGCACCGAAACCGGGCGCCCGATCCTCGCCAACGACCCGCACCGGGCGCATGGCGTTCCCTCGCTGCGCTACATCGTCCACCTCAATGCGCCGGGCCTTTCGGTGATCGGCGCGGGCGAGCCGTCGCTGCCGGGCATCTCGATCGGCCACAACGGCACGATCGCCTTCGGCCTGACGATCTTCGCGATCGACCAGGAGGACCTCTACGTCTACGAGACCAACCCCGCCAATCCGAACCAGTACCGCTACGGCGACGGGTGGGAGGACATGCGGGTGGAGAAGGAGACCGTCGCCGTGAAGGGCGGCGCGCCGCAGGAGGTCGAGCTGCACTACACCCGGCACGGCGCGGTGCTGCGCAGCGATCCGGCCGGCAACCGCGCCTTCGCGCTGCGCACGGTCTGGCTGGAGCCGGGCACCTCGGCTTATTTCGGCTCCTCCGACTACATGACCGCCCGCAACTGGGACGAGTTCAAGTCGGCGATGGACCGGTTCGCCACCCCGTCCGAAAACCAGGTCTATGCCGACACCGGCGGCAATATCGGCTGGATCGCGGCCGGCATGACGCCCCGGCGCACCAACTGGGACGGGCTCCTGCCGGTGCCGGGCGACGGGCGCTACGAATGGGGCTTCTTCACGCGCGACGACCTGCCCTCCGTCTACAATCCCGTCGACGGCTGGTTCGCGACCGCCAACCAGATGAACCTGCCGGCCGACCATCCCGCCGCCGAGAAGCCGATCGGCTTCGAATGGGCCAATCCCTCGCGCTACCAGCGCATCGCCGAGGTCCTGTCGGCCGACGACCGCGTGTCGCTGAACGACGCCATGCGGCTGCAAAATGACGACGGCAGCATGGTCGGGCGGCGCATCGCCAGGCTCTTCGCCGAGCAGCCCGCGCCGGCCGACGCCCTGGAGCGCCAAGCCTTCGACGGCCTGCGCAACTGGGACGGGCAGGTGCGGGCGGACAGCGCGGCGGCCGCGGTCGCCGAGATCATGGTGGCCGGGCCGCTCGGGCGCGAGACCGTCAAGCTCGCGGTGCCCGAGCCCGCGCGCGCGATCGTCGACGACGGCGACATCGGCGCGGTGCTCGATCTTCTGGAGGCGCCGGACGACCGGCTCGGCACCGACCCGCGTGGGGCGCGCGAGCGCATCCTGTCCGCCGCGCTCACCACGGCGGTCGCCAAGGCGAAGGACCTGATGGGCGACGATCCGTCCGACTGGCGCTGGGGCGCCATCCACCGGGCGATGTTCGTGCCCGACGTCGCACCGCTGCTGTCGGCCAGCGACAAGGCGCAGATGAGCGTCGGGCCGCTGGCGATCGGCGGCTCCGCCACCACCCCGCGCGCCACGAGCTATGGGCCGGACTTCGGCGTGCGCGCGGGCGCCTCGTTCCGCATGGTGCTCGACGTCGGCAACTGGGACGCCAGCCGGACCATCAACACGCCCGGCCAGTCGGGCGACCCGATGAGCCCGCACTACCGCGACCTCGCGCCGCTCTGGGCGGCCGGCGCCTACGTGCCGCTCCTCTATTCGCGCGGGGCGGTCGAGACCAGCGCAGCCGAGGTGCTGAAGCTCACTCCCTGAGACAGGAAGGGCGGCTCCGGCCGCCCCGATGTCCCCGTTCCTCCTGGTGAAGGCGCGTGCCGGGGCGCTCCGGCGTCCCGCGCGCACAAAAAGGAAATCCGCCATGACCGCCATTTCCCTCCGGGCCGCAGGGCTCGCCCTCGGCCTCGTCGCCCTCGTGCCCGGTTTCGCGCGAGCCGATGATGCCGGGCGCGACGAGTTCTTCTGGCTCGGCGAGATGAACAAGGCGACCGCCGTCATCAACAGCGAGGCCGGGCTGCTTCCCAGGGACAAGGTGCCGGGCATCACTGCCGCGATTACCAAGGTGCTGGCCGACGGAGCCGAGCCAGGCGCCAAGCGCCCCTCCACCGTGATCAGCTTCGAGCCCCTCCTGATCAAGGCGGGCGGTGTCGAGGTGACGCTGCTGCATGCCGGCCGCTCCAGCCAGGACATGCACGCGACCTACCGGGCCGCGATCCTGCGCGACGATCTCCTGTCGCTGGCCGGGCAACTCGAGGCGACGACGCGCACGCTGTTCGACCTTGCCGACCGACACCGCGAGACCATCGTGCCGAACTACACCAACGGCGTCGCGGCCCAGCCGAACAGCTACGCGCACTACCTTCTCGGACACGCCGCCGGCTTCGGGCGCGACGCCGAGCGCATCCGCGAGGCCTATGCGCGCGTCGACCGCTCGGCGATGGGCACTACGGTCTTGAACGGCACCGGCTGGCCGCTCGACCGCGACCGGATGGCCAGCTATCTCGGCTTTGCCGGCATCGTCGACAACGCCTACGACGCCTCGCAGATCTCCTCGATGGAGAATCCGGTGGAGGCCGGGTCGATCGTCACCTCGATCGCCCTCCACACCGGGCACTTCATCGAGGACGTGATGACGCAATATGCGCAGACGCGGCCCTGGATCCTCCTCGAGGAGGGCGGCGGCAACACCTATGTGTCGTCCGCCATGCCGCAGAAGCGCAATCCCGGCCTCCTCAACTCGACGCGCAGCGACGCCTCTGCCGCGATCGCGCTGGCGCTAGGCCCGATCCTCCAGGCCCACAACATCACGCCCGGCATGAACGACCCGAAGGACGTCGAGGCGAACTCCGCCGTGGTGGCGGCGGGCGTCGAGACGCTGGCCGGCCTCGACAAGGTGCTGAAGGGCCTCGTGATCAGCCCGGAGCGGGCGCTGGAGGAGCTGAACGGCGACTGGACCGCCTCGCAGGAGATCGCCGACATCCTGATGCGCGACCACGGGCTGCCGTTCCGCGAGGGCCATCACGTCGCCTCGGAGATCGTGACCTATGCGCGGGCGAACGGCATCAAGCCGCTCGATTTCCCGTTCGCGGACGCGCAGCGGATCTATGCCGAGACGGTGAAGGGCACGGCGTTCCCGCCGGCGCTGCCGATGACGGAGGCCGAATTCCGCGCCGCGCTCGACCCGGCGGCAATCGTGCGCAACCGCACGACCCGTGGGGGCCCGCAGCCGGCCGAACTCGAGCGGATGATCGTCGCCGCCCGGCAGAGCCTCGATGCGCAAGGCGCCTGGATCGGCGACCGCCGCGCCCATATCGACGCGTCGCTGGCGCGGCTCGACAAGGATTTTGCCTCCCTGTCGCCGCAGTGACCCGACGACACGTCCGGGCGGCGGTGCGCGCCGCCCGGCCGCCCGTCGCCCTCCTTCGCGAGGGCGGCGAAACCGTTCGATCTCACGGGCCGCACGGCCCTCGTCACGGGCTCCGGCCAGGGCATCGGCTTGGCTCTTGCCGAAGGGCTCGGTCGGGCCGGCGCGCGCGTGGTGCTGAACGGGCGCGACGAGGCCAAGCTCGATGCCGCGGCCGAGCGGCTGCGCGGGGAGGGGATCGCGGTGGAGACCGCCGTCTTCGACGTGACCGACCACGCCGCCGTCAGGGCCGGCGTCGACCGCATCGAGGCGGAGATCGGCGCGATCGACATTCTCGTCAACAACGCCGGCATCCAGCGCCGCGCGCCGCTTGAGGACTATCCGGCCGAGACGTGGGCGGAAATCATGCGTGCCAATGTCGATTCGGTGTTCTTCGTCGGTCAGGCCGTCGCCCGTCACATGATCGGGCGCCGGCGCGGCAAGATCGTCAACATCGCRAGCCTCCAGGCGCAGGCCGCGCGCTATTCGATCGCCCCCTACACCGCCACCAAGGGCGCGGTGCTGAACCTCACCAAGGGCATGTGCACCGACTGGGCCCGTCACGGGCTGCAGGTCAACGCGATCGGCCCCGGCTATTTCGAGACGCCGCTGAACCAGGCGCTGGTGGACGATCCGAAGTTCACCGAATGGCTGACCGTGCGCACGCCGACCGGGCGCTGGGGCAAGGTGGAGGAACTGCAGGGCGCCTGCATCTTCCTCGCCTCCGACGCCTCCGCCTTCGTCAACGGGCAGATCGTCTATGTCGACGGGGGCGTGCTGGCGACGCTCTGAGGCGCCGTTCGGCCGGCGCCCGGCCGCGTGGATTCGNGGGCGCTGGGGCAAGGTGGAGGAACTGCAGGGCGCCTGCATCTTCCTCGCCTCCGACGCCTCCGCCTTCGTCAACGGGCAGATCGTCTATGTCGACGGCGGGGTGCTCGCCACGCTCTGACGCCACGCGCGCCCGGCGGCTGGGAGGCCGCCCGCGCTCATCATCTTCACGACACGCCATTGGGAGGCAAGGGCATGACACACACGACACGACGCGCCGTTATGAAGGCAGCGTTCCTGGGATCGCTGGCGATGGCCACCGTCATGGCGGCGTTGCCGACCACGGCCGGTGCCGTCACCCTGACGGACATCCAGGGCCGCGGCACCGTCCGCATCGGCGTCCTGACCGGCGCTCCGCCGATGGGCATGATCGACGAACGGGGCAATCCGAGCGGCTACGACGTGGACGTGGCCAACCAGATCGGCCAGTACATGGGTCTGCCGGTCGAACTCGTGCCGCTGACGCCCCCGGCACGCATCCCGGCGCTCCAGACGGGGCAGGTGGATTTCCTCGTCGCGACCCTCGCGCCGACCGGCGAGCGGGCGAAATCCGTCATGTTCACCTCGCCCTATTCGGCCTTCAACATGGTGATCGTTTCCGGGGCAGCTGAGAAGTTCGAGAACCTCGACCAACTGAAGGGCAAGCGCGTCGCCGTCAACCGCGGCTCCTCGCAGGAAACGGCGCTCCGGCGCGCCAATGTGGAAGGCCTGGAGATCGTCGTCTTCGAGGACGATTCCACCTCGGCCCAGGCGCTGGTCGCCGGTCAGGTCGACGCCACGGCCTTGCCCTCCACCGTGGCGCAGGCGCTGATTACGCAGGCCCCGCAGGCCGGGCTGCAGGTCGGTTTCACCTTCTTCCGCCAGGGCAATTCCATGGCAGTACAGCCGGGCGACTTCGAGCTCCTGCAGTATCTGAACACCTCGATCTACCTGATGAAGGTGTCGGGCGAACTCGACAAGATCGCGACGAAGTGGACGGGCGACCCGCTGCCGCCGACGCTGCCGTCCTTCTGACCCGCCCGGACGCCGGCCGGTCGTGGCCGGCGTCCCCCTTCCCAGCGCGGGGGTTTTTCCATGAACTACACGTTCCAGTTCGGCGTGCTCGCCCAATACCAGGACCAGCTCCTGGCCGGGCTTTGGCTCACCGTCCAGATTTCCGTCTTCGCGATCGTTTGCGGCACCGCCTTCGGCATCCTCTTCGCCGCGCTCCGCTCGGTCGCCGGACGGCCCGTTCGCTTCCTGATCGACGCCTATGTCGAGCTGATCCGCAACACGCCCTTCCTGGTGCAGCTCTTCATCATCTATTTTGGCCTGCCGGCCGGCGGGGTGCGCGTCAGCGCCATCACGGCGGCACTGATCGGTGTGACGATCAACCTTGCGGCCTATTCCACCGAGATCATCCGGGCCGGCATCGAGGCGATCCACAAGAGCCAGATCGAAGCGGGCGAGGCGCTCGGCTTCACCCGCACCCAGATCTTCCGATACGTGATCCTCGTGCCGGCGTTGCAGAAGGTCTATCCGGCGCTCTCCTCGCAGTTCGTCCTGATGATGCTGGCGACCTCGATCTGCTCGGCGATCTCCGTCAACGAGCTGACGGCCGCCGCCTCCTTCGTCCAGTCGCAGAGCTACCGCTCCTTCGAGGTCTATCTCGCGGTCACCGGTCTCTACCTCGTCCTCGCGCTCGCCTTGCGCGGCATTCTCGCGCTCGTCGGCCTCTGGCTGTTCGGACGGCGCACGGCGCGCCGGGCGCTCAAACCCGTCGTGGAGGCGTCGGCATGATCTTCCGCTCCTTCGGCACCTCCGAATTCCTGTTCCTCGTCGAATCTCTTCAATGGACGCTGATCCTCACCGTGCTCGCGCTCGGCGGCGGCGGCATCGTCGGCTTCTTCCTGGCGCTGGCCCGGGCCTCGCAGATCAAGGCGCTGCGCATCCTCGCCGGCACCTACATCCAGATCATCCAGGGCATCCCGGTCCTGATGATCCTGTTTCTGTCCTTCTACGGCCTCGCGCTTCTCGGCTACCGCCTGCCGCCGCTGGTGGCCGCCGGCATTTCCATGACCATCTACGCCTCGGCTTATCTCGGCGAGATCTGGCGCGGCTCGATTCAGTCGGTGCCGAAACAGCAATGGGAGGCCTCGGAGTCGCTCGCCATGACGCGGGCACAGCAATACCGCTACGTCATCCTGCCCCAGGCCGTGCGGCTGTCCCTGCCGTCCACCGTGGGCTTCGCCGTGCAGGTGGTGAAGAACACTTCGATCGCCTCGCTGATCGGCTTCGTCGAACTCGCCCGCGCCGGACAGCTCGTCAACAACGCCACGTTCCAGCCCTTCCGGGTCTTTCTCGTGGTGGCCGCCCTTTACTTCGTCGTCTGCTACCCGCTGTCGCTCCTGTCCCGGCGGCTGGAAAGGAGGTTCCATGCCTGAGGTCGCCATTCGGGACGTGCGCAAGAGCTTCGGCGCCGTCGAGGTTTTGAAGGGCATCACCATGTCGGTGGAGCGCGGCGAGGTGACGGCGCTGATCGGACGCTCGGGCTCGGGCAAGTCGACGCTTCTTCGCTGCGTCAACGGACTGGAGGAGATCAATGCCGGCTCGATCGAGATCGCCGGCCACACGGTCGGCACGGACAAGGCGAGCCTTCGGGCGCTCAGGCGCGACGTCGGCATCGTGTTCCAGAGCTACAACCTCTTCCCGCACCTGTCGGTCGGCGAGAACATCATGCTCGCGCCCCGCATCGTGAAGGACGTGGCCAAGGCCGACAGCCGGGCCACCGCCCAGGAGGTGCTCGCCCTTGTCGGCCTGTCGGAGAAGTTCGACGCCTACCCGGACGAATTGTCGGGCGGCCAGCAACAGCGCGTCGCCATCGCCCGCTCGCTCGCCATGCGCCCCAAGGTCATGCTCTTCGACGAGGTGACCTCGGCGCTCGATCCCGAACTGACGGGCGAGGTGCTGGCCGTCATGGAACAGCTCGCCCAGGGCGGCATGACGATGCTTCTCGTCACGCACGAGATGGGCTTTGCCCGGCGCGTCGCCAACACGACCGTCTTCATGCACCAGGGCCGCATCCACGAGGCCGGCCCATCGCGCGAGCTTTTCGAGAACCCCAAGACCCCCGAGCTTGCGCAGTTCGTGCGCTCCGACGTCAAGTAGGCCCCCATGTCCCCAGAAGTCCTGCAGCTCTGCCCGCTCATGCCCGCCTTGGAAAAGGCGCTCGCCGAGCGGTTCACCGTTCATCGCTTCTTCGAATTGGCCGACGCCGACGCGTTCCTTGCCGAGAACGCATCCCGCCTACGCGGCGTCGTCACCGGCGGGCATATCGGCATTCCGGCGGAACTTGCCGCGCGCCTGCCGGCGCTCGAGATCGTCGCGATCAACGGCGTCGGCTTCGACAAGGTCGATCTCGCCGAGGCGAAGCGGCGCGGGGTACGCGTGTCCAACACGCCCGACGTCCTGACCGAGGATGTCGCGGATCTCGCGATCGGCCTGATCGTCTCTGTGCTCCGCCAGATTCCGCTTGGCGACGCGCATGTGCGTGCGGGTCGCTGGCCGTCGGGCGACTTGGCCTTGGGGTCCAAGGTGTCCCGCCGCCGCTACGGGATCTTCGGTTTCGGGCGGATCGGGCAGGCCATCGCGCGCCGGCTCGAAGGGTTCGGCGCCGAACTCGCCTATGCCAGCCGTTCGCCGGTCGAGACTCCCGTGCGCGCCGTCGGGAGCCTTATCGAACTCGCGGCCTGGAGCGACGTCCTCGTCATCGCGGCCTCGGCTTCCCCCGAGACGCGCAACGTCGTGGACGCCGGTGTCCTCGATGCGCTGGGCCCGCACGGCGTCCTCGTCAACGTCGCGCGCGGCTCGCTGGTGGACGAGGCGGCGCTTCTCGACGCCCTGGAGGCCGGGCGCATCGCCGGCGCCGCGCTCGACGTCTTCGCCGACGAGCCGCATGTGCCCGAGCGCTTCTTCTCCTTGCACAACGTCGTCCTCACCCCGCACATGGCGAGCGCCACGCACGAGACACGCCAGGCGATGGCGGATCTCGTGCTCGCCAATCTCGACGCCCATTTTGCGGGGCGCGAGATGCCGACCCCGCTCGTATGAGTAAGGCGGCTCGCGAGGCAGCGAAGGCCTTGGCCCTCGATCCCGTGCCCGTTGTCGTCGTCATGGGCGCGTCCGGTTCTGGTAAGACCACCCTGGGTCAGGCGCTGGCGGCTAGGATGGCTATCGCTTCTTCGATGCCGACGATTTCCATCCGCCTCGGAACGTCGCGAAGACGCGCGCGGGCCTGTCGCTAGACGACGTCGACCGGGCGCCCTGGCTCGAGTGGCTGGCCGGGCTTCCCGCCTCAGTGGACGCGCCGGCGGCGCTGGCCTGTTCCGCGCTGAAGGCGCGCTACCGGGAAACGTTGGCGTCGCGATGCCCGCAGGCGCTCTTCGTGCATCTCGCCGGCTCGCGGGAACTGATCCAGGCGCGCCTTTCGGCCCGCACCGACCCCTATATGCGCTTCTGGAGAGCCGGATGACCGTATCACAAGCGCCATGCGAGAATGGCGCAACCATGACCCTCCGTTGCGACCAGCCCATCGACCGCTTGTGCGCTGCCGTTACATCACCCCTTGCAGTTCGCCGCGAAGCTTCACCGCCGAGCGATTCCTTCGTGGCGGATTCTGCCTGGTAGGAAGAAGGCGCGACGTCTGCGCAAGGCCTACGGGTGCCGGCATCGCGCGTCACGGAAGGTTCGGAAGCAGCTTCCACACGGGGGCCAGCTCGGCCGATGCTTCGGCGGCAAGATGGCATGGTGTCGGTCTTCGATCTCCGCTCGATGCGCCCGTCGCCGTGGGCTTCCGCCCCTGCGCATCCTCCTCGTCGAAGACAACTCCACCTCACCACCTGGCTCAGCCGCGGTCCCGCGCAGCGCGGCTCCGTGATGGAAGGGGAGGGGACGCACGGCTTGCGAAGTTGCGGCTGAACACGGAGCGCTTCGATGCGCTCGTTCTCGACCCCGATCTGCCCTTCCTCGACTGCGGTGTCGCTCCTCAGGCGCCTGCGCGCGGAGGACGACGCGACGCTGACCCTGACTGCCTGCGACGATCGGGGGAAGCGGGTGAAACTTCCCGATGCCAAGGCGGACGACATTATCTCCAGGCCCTTCGCCATATAGGCGCTTGTGGCCCGCCTATTCGCCCTGCTCCGGCGCAGCCACGTTCGGGCGAAGGCGTCTATACGATTGGTCCAGCTCCTACCGTTGCTGCTGCCTATGGCGCGCATAGAGGGACCATTTGTTTTAAACGATGGCTTAGGGCCTGTTAGTGCTTGAGCCAACCGAACGCGACCGCGAAGCAGAGGACGCCGAGAAAACTGGCGGCAGTCTTCTGATACCCGATGCCGACGGCGCGCCATTCCTCCAGCCGAGCCCATAGACGCCCGACCCCACGGCGTGTGGCGGATCATGAACCTAACCCAACTCCAAGCTCGAGGCGGAAGGCGACATCACCTTGTGTTATTGGTCGCCGCATAGACCTTGGCGCCGTAAGCCGCCATGAGATCAGTGATGCGCAGAGCAGCCTTCTCGCTCGCCTGCAGCCCCCCTTTTCGAATGGCGCCCTGCCACCCTCCATGGCGCACATCGCTTCGTACCGGCACGTCTCGTAGAGGCAAGCTTCACCGCTGTTACACCTAGTCGGCTTGCGCGCGGTCGGGCAAGGTCGCCTGCGAGGGGGAGCGATCCGTGTGGAGACGCTGGACCAGCCCATCGTCGATCATTTGTTCGAACGTCTGTTAACGACGGAACTCCCAGTCTCCAACGCCGGCAAACGCGTAGAAGTCGATGGGCAGATCATCGCTCTTCTGCGTGAGGCGACGGATGCCAAGAACCAGTTTAAGCGGCTCTACCGCATGGTCGAGGACGCATTGCCGAGATGGACGACATGTTTCGCTCACGGGTCACCCGTCTGCACCTCGACCGCGAGCGTGCGCAGGCGGCGCCCAACCGTGTGCGTGCTCGGCTAGTGCCGAGCCCAATGATCCCGCAGGGGATCGTCGTGCGGTTTGGTCAGGTGAGCCGGGAGTAAATTCGCTCGAGCGTCATGCCGTGCCGCAAGGCGATCCGCGGTCAGTCATCGGCCGGGTTGAGGTCGATGACGCGAGCGTGCGCATCGTCGGCGATAACGCCCCGCTGGAACAGGCGATTGCAGGGCACACGACGGCTAACGTGCGCCCGACAGGACCTTTGGTGTTCGCAGATCTGTAGGGAAATGGCGCACCCGACAGGATTCGAACCTGTGACCTCTGCCTTCGGAGGGCAGCGCTCTATCCAGCTGAGCTACGGGTGCGGACCGCTTGGGAGCGGTGGGCGGGATGGCTGGCATTCCGTCCGGTTTCGTCACTACAGGATCGCGTCGGGCGAGGCAAGGCGAGGGCGGGTTCGCGGGACGGCAAGACAGCGCACGAAGACGCTTTGCCCTCCGGCGAACCCGGCGTTCAAGGATGGGAGAAGGTCAGGCGCAGCTGTCGGCGCCCGAGCCGTCGGCCGGCTCGATCTGGACGCGCGTGTGACCGGAATCGATGAAGCCGAGACGCTGGGCCGCGCCCTTCGACAGGTCGATCAGGCGGCCCTTGATGAACGGGCCCCGGTCGTTGATCCGCACCACGACGGAGCGTTGGTTGCGCAGGTTGGTCACCTTGACCTTGCTACCGAGCGGCAGGGTCTTGTGGGCGGCCGTCATCGCCATCGGGTTCATGCGCTCGCCGGAGGCGGTGCGCGAGGTGAGGGCGTACCATGAGGCGCCGCCGCAGGTGGTCTTGCCGCCAGCCGCCTCGGCGGGAACCGAGGCCAGCAGAGCGGCGCCCACAAGGGCAACCGCCGTCAGGGATTTTGCGATCAATCGTCCGGTCCTTCTACCGTTTCATACGGACGCGGACCGAGATCTCTGATTTCGTTAATGAAATCCCCTCGTGGCCCCCGCCGTTCGATGCCGGAGAGGTGCGGGCGGGAAACGGCCAAAACGTGGCGGTTCCATCACGAAACGTAAATTGGTGAAATCTTATTTAGAAATTCCGTGAGGTGGATGGGCGTTCTGCCGCTTGAGGCAATCCGCCAGACCCTCGCGAAACGTCGGGAAACGCAGGGCATAGCCGGCGCGCTTGAGCGCCATGTTCGCGACCCGCTTGTTCTCGCCGTAAAACGATCGTGCCATCGGCGTGAGGTCGGCGGTGGCGAAGTCGATCTCCGGAGGGCAGGCGTATCCGCCAATGTCGGCGGCGTGGGCCACGACATCCTGGGGCGGCGCCGGTTCGTCGTCGGTGACGTTGAAGATGCCGCTCGTGCAGGCTGAGGCCAGGTGGGCGAGGGCGCCCGCGATATCGTCGACGTGGATGCGGTTGAACACCTGGCCCGGCTTGACGAGTCGGCGCGCCGTCCCGGCGCGAAGCTTTTCGAACGGGCTCCGGCCGGGGCCGTAGATGCCTGAAAGCCGCAGGATGGCGAGCGGACGATCCAGATCGTCCGCCAGTGCCGCCCAGGCCCGTTCGGCCTCCAGCCGCTCGCGCGAGCGTTTCGACGTCGGCGCCGGGGGCGTCGCTTCGTCGACCCAGGCGCCGCCGTGGTCGCCGTAGACGCCGACCGTCGAGAGATAGCCGATCCAGCGCAACGACGGCGCATGGCGGCGAAGGTCCTCGCCGTGCCGACGAAGGACGGGATCGCCATCCTCGCCGGGGGCGATCGACACGACGAGGTGGGTGGTGCGGGCGAGGGCCTCGGCGATGCCCGCGCCGGGCGCGCCGCCGTCGAACAGGAAGGGCGGCCAGCCCAAGGCGCGCAACTGCGCCGCCTTCCCGGCCGAACGCGTGGTGGCGCCGACGATCTCTTCGGGCACACGCGTGCGCAGGAAGGCGCCGGCCGAATATCCGCAGCCGAAGACGAAGTAGCGCTTTGGGTCGCCGGCCTCGGGGCGCGTCACCATGGCCGGCGCTCCCGCAGAGGGCGGCGGCCGGCGGCGGAAGTCTTGCACGCGGCGATACCCCGCGCCGGCGCACCGGACGCTGCCGTCCCGCGGACGGCCGTTCCGCGGGCGGTCGCGGGCGCCGCGCTGTCTGCCCCTTGCCGGAGTCGATCCAAACGGGTCGCTTCGTCAATCATCATTCGGCGGCCCTTCCTCGATCGCATGCCATTCCGTCCTCACCTCATCGTCGGTCTCCCGCGCCAACGCCTCGCTCCGTGCCGAAAGGGCTCGGTCCGGGGCGAGGCGCCTGAGCGCCCAGACCGCCATCGCGCGCACCCCCGACGCCGCGTCGCCGAGCCTTGCTTCGACGGCCGGCAGCAGCGCCGGCCGTCCCGAATTGCCGGCGGCGATCAGGCAGTTGGCGACGAACTTGTCGCGCCCGATCCGCTTCACCGGCGAGCCGGAGAACAGGGCGCGAAAGGCAGCGTCGTCGAGTTCGAGAAGGTCCTCGAGCCTTGGCGCCCGCAGGTCCTCGCGCGCGCGCAGCTTCGCCTCTCGCGCGGTCTGCGCGAACTTGTTCCAGGGGCAGACCGCGAGGCAGTCGTCGCAACCGTAGATCCGGTTTCCCATCAAGGGGCGGAGCGCGCGGGGCACGGGCGCGCGCGTCTCGATGGTGAGGTACGAGATGCAGCGCCGCGCGTCGATCCGATAGGGCGCCGGAAAGGCGTCCGTCGGGCAGGCGTCCTGGCAAGCGCGGCAGGAGCCGCAGAGATCGCGCGCTGGCGTGTCCGGCTCGAGCGCGATCGTGGTCGCGATCGAGCCGAGGAAGAGCCAGGAGCCGAACTCGCGGCTGACGAGGTTGGTGTGCTTGCCCTGCCAGCCGAGGCCGCCCGCCTGCCCCAGCGGCTTTTCCATCAGCGGAGCGGTGTCGACGAAGACCTTGGCGTCGTGCGGGCGTCCGTCGCCGCGCGTCCCCGCGCGCGCCACCAGCCGTCCGGCGAGTTCCTTGAGCTTGCCCTTGACGACGTCGTGGTAGTCGCGGTGCCGCGCATAGACCGAGATCGCACCCCGGTCCGTCCGCGAGTTGATGGCGAGCGGGTCCTCGTCCGGCCCGTAGTTGAGGCCGAGGACGACGACCGAACGGGCCTCGTCCCAGAGCGCCGCGACGGAGCGCCGGCGCTCGGCGGTCTCCGGCAGCCACGCCATCGTGCCGTGATGGCCGGCCGCCAGGAACTGGTCGAGGCGCTCGCCCACGAGGGCATCGGGCGCGGGCCGCGCGACGCCGATCGCGTCGAAGCCGAGACGGCGCGCGTCGGCCTCGAGGAAACGGCGAAGGGCAGGAGGGGACAAGGCGTCGGCCATGGCCGATCCTTAGCAGAGGCCGCAACGCCCGGCGACAGGAGCCGCGTCGGCCGGAGCCGCCGAGGCCGTCGTGCGTGTCAGAAATCCAGTTCGGCGTAGTGGGCGGCAGGCGGCACGCCGCGCACACGCTCCACCAGGAAGGGGCGGAACGAGGGGCGGGACTTGATGCGCATGTACCAGTCCTTGGCGGCCGGCTCCTCTTCCCAGGCGACCTCGCCGAGATAGTCGAGGATCGACACCGCGGCGGCGGCCGAGAGGTCGGCATAGGACAGGCGCGATCCCGACAGCCAGTTCCGGCTTTCGGCGAGCCAGCCGATGTAGCGCATGTGGTTCTTGAGATTGGCGCGCGCGGCGCGGATCGCCGAGGCGTCGGGCGCGCCGCCGCCCTCGTTCGAGCGCATCTCGCGCTTGAAGACGCGCTCGCGCACGAGATAGCGCGTCACCTCGGCGTCCATCTTGCCGAGGAACCATTCCACGAGGCGGCGGATCTCGGCGCGCTCGATCGGCTTTTCGGCCAGAAGCCGCTTTTCGCGCTGGAAGGCGCCGCGCGTCTCGTCGAGATATTCGGCGACCACGGTCCCGCCGATGATTGGCACGCTGCGGTCATCGGTGAGGACGGGTAGCGTCGCCGCGGGATTGAGCGCCAGGAATTCGGGCCGCCGCTCCCAGGGGCGCTCCTCCACCAGTTCGGCCCGCTCGCCGTATTCCCCGAGGACCAGCCGCACGAAACGGGAGGCGGCGGACATGGGATGGTGGTGCAGGATGAGCATGGAGGCGGGAAACTTGTACTCTCGATGACGCGGCCGGTGGCGGTCGCGAAAAGGGTTGCCGTGACCTTAAGACCAGATGGTTGGCGGATCGTGAACGCCCGCAGGCGCTCCGGTTCCCCACGCGCCACATAAGCCGATCCTCACCAACAGCAAGCTTTTTCGCAGCCCGGCCGATGTGGGGGCGGGCCGGGGAAAGCTCTGTCGTCCATACTGCAGTGCGGCGAAGGCCTTGACCCTCGGCGGGTCGCCACGGCATTCCCCGGACGCCAAGCCAACTTGCGGGACCCGCGATGGACACCCTTCAACTCTTCGACGCCTTCGTCCTCGGTCTGATCGAAGGGCTGACGGAATTCATCCCGGTCTCCTCGACCGGCCATCTGATCCTGGCCGGCCAGCTTCTCGGCTTCCACTCCACAGGCAACACGTTCGAGGTGCTGATCCAGCTCGGCGCGGTGCTGGCGGTGCTGTCGGTCTATTTCGGCAAGCTCTGGCATCTTTTCGTCACCCTGCCGTCCGATCCGAAAAGCCGGCGCTTCGTCGGCGGCATCCTGCTCGCCTTCCTGCCGGCGGCGGTGATCGGGGCGATCGCCCACGACTTCATCAAGGGCGTCCTGTTCGAGACCCCGATGGTGATCTGCGTCGCGCTTCTCGTCGGCGGCTTCATTCTTCTCGCGATCGACCGGATGCCGCTCAACCCGCGCTACCGCGACATCGAGGAGTATCCGCTCTCGCTCTGCTTCAAGATCGGCCTGATCCAGTGCCTGGCGATGATCCCCGGGACCTCGCGCTCGGGCGCCACGATCGCCGGCGCGCTGCTGCTCGGCACCGACAAGCGGTCGGCGGCGGAGTTCTCGTTCTTCCTCGCCATGCCGACGATGGCGGGCGCCTTCGCCTACGACCTCTACAAGAACTGGTCGCTCCTGTCGGTGGACGACGCGGCGACGATCGGCATCGGCTTCGTGATGGCCTTCCTCTCGGCCCTCGTCGTGGTGCGCTCGCTTCTCGGCTTCGTCTCCAAGTACGGCTTCGCCCCCTTCGCTTGGTGGCGCATCGCCGTCGGGGCGATCGGCATCGGCGTCATTCTCGCCTACCGCTGACCACCGCGGTCGGCCGGCCACGAAAAAGGGCGCCCGCGAGGGCGCCCTTTTTTCGTCGTTGCATGCCGGCGCCGCGGGTGCGGCGCACGGCGTTCAGGCCTTGGCGACCCCGTCGTCGCCCGGCAGGCTGTCGTCCTCGGCCGGGCGGTCGT
The DNA here is from genome assembly GCF_001423245.1 of Aureimonas sp. Leaf324. GTDB lineage: Bacteria > Pseudomonadota > Alphaproteobacteria > Rhizobiales > Rhizobiaceae > Aureimonas. The sequence continues at coordinate 234,508 of NZ_LMOH01000026.1, read as the reverse complement.
CGTGCGGCTGGGGCTTGGTGAACTGGCCCTGCGGGCGGAAGCGCACGAGATAGGTCGGCAGGACGGCCGCGAGCGTGCGCGGCGTGATGCCGAAGGCCTCGAACGTGCGCCCGTCCGCCTTCGCGGCGTCCGACACCACGTTGTCGATCTGCAGCTGGACCACCTGGTCCGGCGTCAGCGGCGCGCCCGGCAGCGCCTTCATCCAGCCGGCCATCGAGGCGGCCAGCCCGAACGGGATCGACACGAAGCGGCGGCGCCGCTCGATCACCCGGAGCATCTCCTCCATCATGGCGCGGAAGCTCATCGCCTCCGGGCCGCCGAGCTCGTAGACGCGCCCGCCCGCGACCTCGCCGTCGACGGCCTTCGCCACCGCGAGCGCGACGTCGTTGACGAAGACCGGCTGGAAGCGCGTGTGCCCGCCGCCGAGAAGCGGCAGGGCCGGCGACAACCGCGCCATGTTGGCGAAGCGGTTGAAGAACTGGTCCTCCGCGCCGAACACGATCGAGGGGCGCAGCACGACGGCGCCGGGCACCGCCGACAGGACGCGGGCCTCACCCTCCGCCTTGGTGCGCGCGTAGCTCGACGGCGAGTGGGCGTCCGCGCCGATCGCCGACATCTGGACGAGGCCGATCCCGGCTTTGGCGGCCGCGGTCGCGACATGGCCGGCGCCTTCCGCCTGGAGGGCCGCGAAGGTCTGCTGCCCGCCCTCGTTCAGGATACCGACGAGGTTGACCGCATGGTCCGAGCCTTCCAGCGCCCGCTCCACCGACCAGGGGTGGCGCAGGTTCGCCTGGATCGCCTGGATCTGTCCCAGGCGCCCGGCGATCTGCAGGTGATAGGCAAGGTCGGGCCGCCGGCAGGCGACGCGGATGCGGTGGCCGCGCTGGGCCAAGGCGTGAACGACGTAGCGGCCGAGGAAGCCCGACCCCCCGAACACCGTGATCTGCTTCCTGGTATCGACCGTCATCTGGCTCAATCCCTGTCCGGACGTCGCGCCGTCCCGGCGCGTGGTCCGCATGATGTGTCGCCCGTGGCTTTAGCGGCAATCGCGAGGGGCGAAAAGCCCGATCGGCGGCCGCTTTGCCGCAACGCACGCCTCGCTGCGCATTTTCTTCCCGAATCGATTGACAGCGCGCCACGACGAAACTAATCAACCGCCAGTGCCCAGGTGGCGGAATTGGTAGACGCGCACGGTTCAGGTCCGTGTGCCGCGAGGCGTGAAGGTTCGAGTCCTTTCCTGGGCACCAATTCCCCTGATTATTCAGGGAAGCCCGTTCGTCAAGCCGAATAGCTATTGCAGGCATCAGCCTCTTCGAGAGCGGCGTGCAACGCTGGCTGTTCGTTGTGTGACACGACAAGGGACCCCTCGGTTTTGGCGCCGCACGCTGGAACGGCCTCTTCCGGCTTTGGGCCACGGGGTTGCAACTGTTTCATCATCGGCGCCCACGTGGGGAATCGTTCCTACTTCGAGCCATTCGATCCAGTTTCCTCGATGCGCGTTCTCCTTGGGAAATGCCGCCCATCCGAAGAGCGCCTGCCCGTCGACAACCGAAGGCCTGAAACATGGTCCGGTCCGGGCGATCCGCTCGCCGAGCGGCTGGTCTTTGAACCCGTTCTGTGCGCTGATCCCTTTCGGCGCGCATCGTGACGGGGCTGCGGCGAACGAACTGACAGGGTGGGACGACCGCGGATGAGGACCTATGCCATTGCGGCCGATGTGGCGGGCGAGACGGACGAGGCGGCCAGCCGGCGGATCTTTCTGGCGGAGCGGATCCAGACCTTCTTTCCCGCCGCCTGCCGTCCGCTCGGCGTGCTGTGGATTGCAAAATCCGAACGTGGGCTGTCCGAAATCCGCGACAACCTCGCTCCCTATCTCAACGAGGGCGACAAGCTCCTCGTCCTGCCGATCGACGACGCCTGCGCCTGGAAGGGCCTCGAACCCGAGGTCGCGGTGTGGCTGCACGAACAGCTCTGACGCATCGGACTGGCTGGCCGAAGCTCGCCACCTGACGACCGGAAGAGGCCAGCATCAACTGAGAAGGAGGAGGGCACAGCCGCCGATTGGGTTCGGAGAGCGCTCGCCCCGACAGGTCTTCCGGTCGATCGATGGTCACATGGGGCGGCGGTGTCGAACCGGGGCGTGATCGCACCGTCGAGTCGATCGATCGGAGGCGATACGGCCTGACTTCGCCTCTCCGCCCGAAACCCGGTGAGGGCGAGCGTCGCCGGTCGAGGCTCCGGGGACGCCCGCCGGCTTCGACGGGATTTGCTCTGCGACGGCTCGTGCCGGCGTCGAAGGGCGGTCGGCCGCCGGCAACGCGAAGATCCCGCCCCGGACAGCTTCGCCGGGCGGGATCGGTGTCAGAGCGCCAGGGCGTTCTGCGCGGCGGCCGAGACGACGATCGCCTCGCCGCCCGTCAGGTTGGGGTGCTGCTGGGCACCGGGGCTGCCGGTGTCCGACGCGTATCCCGCCTTCCAGAGATGCGGGTCGCCGCCCTGCTGCGCCGGCAGCGCGAACTCGACGACAGCCGTCACCAGCGGCCCGAAGCCGCCGGCCCGCAGATCGGCGTTGAAGGCAAGGCGCCGGCCGTCCTGCATCGCCGCCGGGACGGTCTGGTTGCTGTCGGTGACGGGCGCCGTCGCCGTGGTCGAGGGCGTGATCGTCGACTGATAGATCCGCACCGCAGGCAGCGCCGCCTTGAAGGCGGTGAAGAGGGTCGTGAGGTGCCCCTTCAGTACCGTCGCCGAGGACGAGGAGGACATGTCGTTGACGCCGAGATCGCAGAGGATGTCGGTGGCGCTGAGCGCCTGCATCAGGGCGATGCGCCGGGCGTAGCTGGTCCGGTTCGCCTGGGCGGAGGCGCCGGCGCGTCCCAGATGCAGGACGCTTCCCGCGCGGGACTCGAGGACGAGGCCGGCGAGGATGCCGAGCGCGAGACCGGGCGCCGTTCCGTGCGAGTAGCCGCCGACCCCTTGCGAGAGGCTGTCGCCGGCCAGCGCGAAGAGGCGATGGGAGGCCGGCAGATCGCCGATCAGTCCGATCGCGCTCGCCGGCATCTGCTGCGAGGCGTTGCCGATCGAGCCGGACACGGCCTTGTCGGCGAGATCGACGCCTTCCTCCATGTGGCCGATATTGGCGCTGCGGAAGGCGTCGGTGTAGTGCCAGCGGCCGCCGGGCGGCACCCGGCCGTTCGTCCGGATCCAGAAGACGCCGGCCGGAACCGTGAAGCCCGCGGCCTTCTCGGATTTCGCCAGGATCGTGCCCGGCGCGACCGTGACCGGCGCCCCCATGTCGCGGATCGTGCCGTCCGGCAGTTCGATCGCGCTGTGGTAGGTCGCCTCGTTCGGATAGTCGTACTCGGCGCCCGAATTGTAGTGGAAGCCGGTATAGGCGACCTCCGGGTTCGGGATCGGCACGGGCGTGTAGAAGCGCTTGCGGACGTTGAACGTCGTCTTCGTGCCGTCGGACGGGCGGATCTGGTTGCCCTGGTCGCCGCCGAAGCCGGCGAGGCGCCGGACGGTGTTGCCGCCGGTCGCGCCGGCCTCCGCCGCCGCCACCCTGAGGCTCGCCGACGTGACCTCCGCGCGGGCCGCGATCCGTTGCCCGGCGACCGGCGCGGCCGCGAAGGCGAAGGTCCAGCGCCCCTCGGCCGAGGTCGTCGCGCTGCCGGCGGACGCCCCGTCGAGGAGGACGGTGACGGTGGCGCCAGGAGGAGCCCGGCCGCTCGCAGTCCGCGACGGCGGGTCGTAGGCCGGCCGCGACAGGGCGGATCCGCCGCGCGCGGCCAGAAGAAGACCGATGCCGAGGCCCGCCATCACGCCATGCCCACGATCTGGCCGGCGGTCGTGCCGGTGGCGAGGACGCGGGCGACGCGGATCGGCAGACCCGTCCCGTCGGCAAGGTTGCGGAACACCACGGCCTCGCCGCTCGACCGGTCCTGCACGGCGAGGTCGCCACCCTGGCCGACGAAGACGCCGGTGGTCACGAAGGCGAGGTCGAGACTGTCGCTCGGCACCACGGCGAAGATGCGGTTCGCCGGGCCGTCGGCGGTCGGGGCGTTGCTGGAATAGGGGTCTTGGGCTGCCATCGCGATCTCCTTGGAACGCCGGCAGGCTACGGGCGGGACAGGAGGGCGGGGAGAAACCGGGGAGGAGCGCCCCGGATCAGTGGGAGCCTCGCCACGTTTGAATGCGGCGTCGGCCGCGAGGGCACTTCGCCGCGCGCGGGCTGCCCGGCGGCCGATCAGGCCGAGGCGGTGCCGGGTCGCTTCCCGCGCATCTCACCCAGCGCTGCGCGCACGGCAGCAAGGAAGACCTGCGGCTTCAACTCGCCGCGCGCCGTCAGCGCCGAGCCGACGGCGAGCTTGCGCAGGAAGGCTCCGCGCAGGGCCGGAATGCGTCCGGAATGGCGCGCGATCACCAGCAGCCCGGACGGGTAGTACTTGGCGCGGATCGCCGTGTTGCGGTCGCGGTGGCCGATCGAGGCGAGCGGCATGAAGCGGGTCCGGCGGCAGGAGGCCAAGGCCCGCAGCGCGTAGTCGGTGTCCTCCGAGCCGTTCAGCCGGGCGCCGACGCCAAGCTCCGGGTCGAAGCCGCCGTTCTCGCGCACGATCACGGAGCGAAACACCATCGTGTTCGACGAGGCGCGCCGCAGGACGTCCTGCACCGAGGCGTCGCGCTCGAGAGCACCGTTCACCGGTACGGGGGCGGAGGCGTAGTCGCAGAACCAGAAGTCGAGGTCGGGCTGCCGGGCGAAGGCGTCGTGGATATGGCCGAGCACGCCGTCGGGATACCAGCAGTCGTCGTCCGGAAAGGCCACGACCTCGTCGCCCGCCATCCAGCCGAGACGGCGTCCCTCGACGAGAAGGGTGTTGCGCGCCGCCGATAGCGAGACGAGACCGGGTACGGCGAGAAGCGTCACGAGGCCGGCGTCCTCGGCCGGCACGAGGTCGCCGGGCGGCGTCGCGCAGCACTGCAGCAGGATCATCAGCCGCAGCTCGATGTCGGGCCGCGCCCGCGCGGCGGCCGAAACCGATGCGATCATCCGCGACAGGGCGTCGGACCGACCGGACGAAAGGTTGGCCGTGCTGAAGAGGTTGACGATCATGAACGGGTGGGCTCCTGGCGCGGATGGCGGACGGGCGAATGAAGGCTCAGGTGGAAGGATCGGTCGGCCGAGGGGCGCGTCCCGCGGCCGTCCCCGGCATCAGCTGTTCCGGTCGGTCCGGCAGGGCAGGACACCGTCGTCCACCAGCCGCTTCATGATGTTGGGCACGACGATCGAGGTGGCGCTACCGGGCGTCGGGTGGGCGCCGTCGACGATCGCCAGATAGAGGGCATCGGCACCCATCGCGTTCCAGGCCGGCCGGTGGTCGATATGGCGGGCGCCGAGCTCTTCGGCGAGCCGGCGATGGGCGTCCTCGTAGCGGTCGCGGAACGGGCGCGCCCACGACCGGCGGCCGCTGACGGGGTTCATCGCCATGACGTAGACGAGGATGCCGGGGTTCTGTCGGCGGAATGCGGCGACGATCGCACGCATGTTGGCCACGCTCTCGTCGACGCCGATCCACTTGTTGAGCGCGGCGTCGTTGACGGCAAATTCCAGGAACACGATGTCGGGCCGCGTGGCGGCGACCGCGTCCACCGCCCCGGCGCCCCAGTCCGACGCGGCCCCGGCGAGGCCGTCGTTCGTCACGTCGACCGGGGCGTGCGTGCAGGCCCCGATCGCAGCAGCGAGCGGCGCCTGCCATCCGCCGTTCGCCGTGAGGCTCGTGCCGAAGGTCGAAATCCGCAAGGTCCGCTCCTCGGCGCCCGCCGGATGCGCGAACGAGAGAGCCAGCGACAACGCCAGACCCCGGCCGAGCGCGCGGCAGACTGCAACCATCACGTCCGGCCTCCGGATCGGGGGGCCTGCCTGCCGCGACAGCAAGGCGCGCCCGTCTCGCCTCGTCAGGCCGAGCGCGCGAGGGGCTCGGCGGCGGGCGCCTGAACGCTGCCGCGGCCGATCGAGTGGTACTCGAAGCCGGCCTCCGCCATGGTCTCCAGCGAGAACACGTTGCGGAAGTCGACGAGGATCGGGTTGCGCAGGGCGGCGCGGTAGCTGTCCAGCGGGAAGCGCACGAACTCCTCCCATTCGGTGGCGAGAACGCAGAGGTCCGCCCCCTCGATCGCGTCCTGCATCGTCGGGCAGTACTCGATCGCATCGCCCAGCATCTCGCGGGCGTGGTCCATGCCCTTTGGATCGAAGGCGCGCACGATGGCGCCGCGCTGCGTCAACTGCTCGGCGACCAGCACCGCCACGCTGTCGCGCACGTCGTCGGTGTTCGGCTTGAAGGTCAGGCCGAGGAGGGCGATCGTGCGCCCCTCCACCGAGCCGCCGGCGGCCTGGATGACCTTGGCCACCATGCGGTGCGGGCGCGAGCGGTTGACGGTGATGACGGCCTCGACGATCGTCGCGGGGCTGAGCGCCTTCTCGCCGATATGGACCATGGCGAGCGTGTCCTTCGGGAAGCACGAGCCGCCGTAGCCGGGGCCGGGCTTCAGGAACTCGCGGCCGATGCGCTTGTCCGAGCCCATGCCGCGCGAGATCGCGCCGATGTCGCCGCCGACCTTCTCGCAGATGTCGGCCATCTCGTTGATGAAGGACACCTTGGTCGCCAGGAACGTGTTGGCCGCGTACTTGATGAGTTCTGACGAGATGATGTCGGTGGAGATCAGCTCGAAGCCCTGGTCGGTGAAGGGGCGATAGAGCGCCTCGAGACTTTCGCGAGCCCGCGCGCTGTCGGTGCCGATCACGATGCGGTCCGGCTTCATGAAGTCGGAGACCGCGTTGCCCTCGCGCAGGAACTCGGGGTTCGAGGCGACGTCGAAGTCGAGGTTCGGATTCTCGCGCTCGATGATCCGACGCACCTCGTTGCCGGTGCCGGCCGGCACGGTCGACTTGGTCACCACCACGGCGTAGTGGTCGAGGTTGCGGGCGATGTCGCGGCTCGCGGCATAGACGTATTGAAGGTCGGCGTTGCCGTCGAGCTTGCGGGTCGGCGTGCCGACCGCGATGATGACGATGGCGGCTTCGCGCAGCGCCTCGGCGATGTCGGTGGTGAAGATGAGGCGGCCGGCCTCGGCGTTGCGGACCACGACCTCGTCGAGGCCCGGTTCGTAGATCGGGATGATGCCGGCCTTCAGCTTCTCGATCTTGGCTTCCACCTGATCGACGCAGGCGACGCGCCAGCCCGATTCTGCCAGGCATGCGCCGGAGACGAGCCCGACATAGCCGGTTCCGATCACGGCAACCTGAGGCGCCGATCTTGCGGCATTCGACATATCGAGCATCGGACCGATCCATCACGTTCGAGCTGCAGAGCGCGCCGGAGTTCGCCGCCGGCCGATATGCAACTACAGGATAACGAACCCATGTTTCACGTCGTCCTTTGCAATGCAAGAAAAGGAACGTTACAAGGTTTCCGCCGGGTTCGGCATGAACCCGGCAGACTCTGCGCTATGCGATGAATGTGACGCTGCCATGTACGAGGCGCGGGGCCGAGGCCCCGGACGGTGGTCGATCAGACCGCGGTCTCCTCGCCGGCCTCGGGACGCACTGTCCGGTCCTGGCGCAGCGAGACCACCATGCCGGCCAGCGTGCGCAGCGGATCGGCGGCCGAGGCGGGCGCGGCGACCGGCGCCGCATCGTCCGCGTCTGCGACGAGGATCGTGTGGCGGTCGACGAGGGTCTGGGCCTGGTCGCGGATGGCCTGGAGGTCGCGCTGCAGGGCCGCGCGGCGAAAGGGGCCGCCCTTCAGGAGCCCGCTGAGGCGACCGAGCGCCTGAAGGCGCGCGTTCGCCGCTTCCAGGCGCTCCATTTGCGTCCAGAATTCAGCCTCGGCGGTTGGATCGATCCATGTCCGATTCTGAAGCATGCCCCAAGTCCCAGCGAATGCAATCCTTATAATGAGATGTAATTTGTCGGATCAAGCTTGTTCGGGCCTGTGAGGCGGGCGGGAGCCCCACCACGGGGTGTGCAGGGCGTTCCGAACTGCGAATTGGTTGATCCTTTTCATGTTGCACTGCATATGAACCGCAGGGATGCTGGACGGAGGTCGCGGTGAAGCAGGCGATGGTTGTGGGCGGGGCCGGGTTCATCGGAACCCACCTCTTGGCGCATCTGAAGGCGGAGGGGCGATACGACCGGCTGGTCAGCGTCGATATCCTGCCGCCGCAGCGGCCCGTCGCGGGCGTCACCTACGAGATCCACGACATCCGTGCCCCGTTCCCCGAGCGGCTCGACGGCGCCTTCGAGGCGATCTTCAACCTCGCCGCCGTCCACCGCACGCCGGGGCACGAGCCGCACGAATACTACGAGACCAATCTCGGCGGGGCGCTCAACGTCTGCGAGTTCGCCGCGCGCAACGGCATCGAGGCGATTCTCTTCACGAGCTCGATCGCGGTCTACGGCCCCGGCGAGGATTTGAAGACCGAACGCTCGGTGCCCGAACCGGTCTCCGACTACGGCCGCTCCAAGCTTCTCGCCGAGGGCATCCACCGCCAGTGGCTGGCGGGCGAGGCGGCGCGTCGCCTCGTGATCGCGCGGCCGGCCGTGATCTTCGGGCAGGGGGAGGGCGGCAACTTCACGCGCCTCGCCAAGGCGCTGCGCAAGGGGACGTTCGTCTATCCCGGCCGCAAGGACACGATCAAGTGCTGCGGCTATGTCGGCGAGATCGTGCGCTCGATGGACCATGCGATGGGCCTTCGCGAGCGCGCGTTCCTCTACAATTTCTGCTACCCCCGAGCCTATACGATCGAGGAGATCTGCCAGTCCTTCGAGCGCGTCGCGGGCTACAAGCCGCCGCGCGGCGTCGTTCCGCAGCCGCTGATGAATGCGGCCGCCATCCCGTTCGAGGTGTTGAACCGAGTGGGCGTGCGCAACGGCATCGACCGGGAGCGCATCCTCAAGCTCGTCCGCTCGACCCGCGTCGAGCCGGCGGCGCTGCTGGCCAGCGGCTTCCGCTTCTCGACCGATCTCGACGGGTCGTTGCGCGACTGGAAGAGCCGCAGCACCGGCGACGTCATGGTCTGAAGGCGCGCCAGGCCGCCTCGCGGCCGACCGTCTTTCCCACGAAAAGGGCCGCCGGCGATCCGCCAGCGGCCCTTTTCCCGTTCTGCCCCTCGTCCTCGTTCTAGACGAGAAGGATGTGGTCGGCCTTGAGGTCGACGCCGGCGCCGATGAAGGCGATGTCCTGCGAGCCGCCGGCCGCTTCGCCGTTGGCGTCGTAGGAGAGGATGCCGGTCGCCTTGTTGTAGATCAGCTGGGCGTCGAAGCCGACGGCCTTGTTGATCGACAGGTCGGCCGGGTCCAGCGCGCCGTTGACCGCGGTGAGGTTGGCGAAGGCGCCCTGCGAGCGGTCGAGCACGATGAAGTCGTCGGTGCCGAAGTCGAAGATGTGGTCGCGATTGCCCGCGCCCGCTTCCGCGAAGACGAACTTGTCGACGCCGCCGTTGCCGTAGAGCCGGTCGTTGCCCGCACCGCCGGTGATGACGTTGTCGGCGGTGTTGCCGGTGATCAGGTTGTTCAGGCTGTTGCCCGTGCCGTTGATCGCGGCCTCGCCGACGAGGCGCAGGTTCTCGATGTTGGCGTTGTCGGCGCCGGCATCGCCGAGCTTGACCGAGACGGTGGTGAAGATCTGGTCGATGCCGCCGTTCGCGGCTTCCCCGGTCACCTTCTCGCCGACCGTGTCGAAGACGTAAGAGTCGTCGCCGGCCGAGCCCTTGAAGATGTCGAGGCCGCCGCGGCCGTCGAGGAAGTCGTTGCCGGCGCCGCCGACGAGGACGTCCTGGTAGCAGCTCGCCTTGACGATGTAACGCTCGACGCTCTCGCCGGTCAGCGAACCGGTCGGGAGGAAGCCGAAGGCATACGACTTCACCGTCACGGCCGTCGCGTCGCCGGTCCCCTCGGACGACATGACGATCCGCTTGTCGGACGTGAGCTCCAGCGTGTCGGTGCCGTCGCCGCCGTCGAACTTCGAGCCGAAGAGGAGGCCGGTGTTCTCGTTGACGATCAGGCGGTCGTCGCCCTTGCCGCCGAAGAATTCGCTCGAGGTGATCACGCCGCCGCTGTCCGGCGTCTGGAACACGTCGTTGCCGTCGAGGCCGTGGATCGCCGCCTTCGTGTAGAAGGTCGACGTCAGCGTGTCGTCGTTGTTGGTCAGTGCAACCTTACCGAAAGATAGAAATTTACTGAAATCCATGCCGACCCCCTGTTGTTGGTTAGCGATCTATTAATGACGCTACGGAGGGAGTCAATCGAATGAATAATGATAAGTTAATGATAACAATTTATATCATATAGATCATTTTACACGGGCTGAGCGGGGCTCTGACGCTGCGTCAGCGGGCGGGCGATCCGTCGAGGGGCGGGTCTCTGCCGAGACGCGCGAACGCGCCTGCGGAGGTCTTCCCGCGCGCACGATCGGGCGGCACCGGATCGTGTCGGTGTTCGGGCGTTGCGTGAGGAAGGTGGGCGGCCCCGCGAGGCCGCGTCAGCGGATCTCGATCTGCCGTTTTTCGCAGATGTCGACGTCCTTCAGCACCTTGAAGGGCTTGGCCCTCGTGCGCCTCGCCGCTTGCCCTCGCGCGCGCGGCGGGGCGTTGAAGTTCACCGTGAAGGTGAAGATGCATTTGTTGTAGTCGTCGAAGATCGTGACCTGCCGCGACGAGCCGGCGGTGAGCGGAATGCGCGTCAGGTTGCGGTTGTTCGCGACGAGCTCGCTGGCGAAGGCGGTGACGGTGTAGATCGTGTCCGATGTCTCGTTCTGGAGTTCCACCTGCAACGTCGCGGCGGACACCGGCGCGCCCGAAGCCACGGTCAGGAGAGTCATGAGACAGGCTGTCGATCTGCGCATCGCTCGCATTCCTCGTTCGCGGATCACGCGTTCCAACCTGCGTCAACGGTCGCGCTTGGCAAGCCGGGCGGTCGCGGGTCATTAAGACCAATTCGAATGCTTTCTAGACAATGACGAACCTTTCCCGTCTATAGCGGGCCGATATGTCGGCAGCGTCCCAGGGGCTGACGGGATCGGAAACGGTCGCACGAGGAAAGAGTGGAGCGCATGACGGCATCCAGCAGGAACCGAACAGTTCATCCCGTCGTGATCGCAGGCGGCTCGGGAACGCGGCTCTGGCCGGTGTCGCGCGACACGATGCCCAAGCAGTTCGTCTCGCTTCTGGATTCCGGCCGCTCCACCTTCGAGGAGACGATCCTGCGCGTGTCGGGCGAGAGCTTCGCGCGCCCCGTCGTCGTCACCCATTCCGACTTCCGCTTCGTGGTGGCCGAGCAGCTCGCCGGCCTCGGGATCGAGGCCGACATCGTGCTGGAGCCCGAGCGCCGCGACTCGGCGGCGGCGATCGCCGTCGGTGCACTGATCGCGGCCGGGCGCGACGAGGACGCCGTCTGCCTGGTGCTCGCCGCCGACCATCTGATCCCCGACGGCGAGCTCTTCACCGCCGACTGCCAGGAGGCCGCCGAGGCCGCGACCCGCTTCGAGCGCATCATGCTCCTCGGCATCGAGCCGACCGGCCCGTCCACCGCCTACGGCTACATCGCGCCCGGCGCCCCGCTCGGCGACAGCGGCGCCTTCACGGTCGAGCGCTTCGCCGAGAAGCCGAACCGCGAGACGGCCGAGACCTATGTCGCGGAAGGCTATCGCTGGAACTCGGGCAACTTCGTCTTCCCCGCGCGCCTCATGCAGGAAGAGCTGTCGACCTATGCGCCCGAAGTCCTGAATGCCGCGCGCGGCGCGCTGGAGGCCGCCGTGCGCGACCTCGACTTCCTGCGCCTCGACGCCGATGCCTTCGCGAAGGCGCCGCGCATCTCGATCGACTATGCGGTGATGGAGAAGACGCGCCGCGCCGGCGTTCTGAAGACGCGCTTCCGCTGGTCCGACGTCGGCTCCTGGGACGCCATGTTCGACGTCAAGGACAAGGACGAGGCCGGCAACGTCCTCGAGGGCGCCGTCAGCGTCCTCGACACGCACGGCTCCTTCGTGCGCTCCGACGAGGTGCTGACGACCGTCGTCGGCCTCGACGACGTCGTCGTGGTGACGACGCCCGACGCCGTCCTCGTCACCTCGCGCGAGCGGGCCGGCGAGGTGAAGTCGCTGGTGGCCAAGCTCCACGCCGAGAATCGTCCCGAGGCCGGGCAGCATCACCGCATCCACCGCCCCTGGGGCTGGTACCAGCGGATCGATATCGGCGACCGGTTCCAGGTCAAGCACATCTGCGTCAAGCCAGGCGGCATCCTCAGCCTTCAGCGCCACTACCACCGCGCCGAGCACTGGGTCGTCGTGCGCGGCACCGCCGAGGTGACGGTCGACGGCGCGGTCAAGCTCTTCCACGAGAACGAGGCGGCCTACCTGCCGATCGGCTGCACGCATCGCCTGCACAATCCCGGCAAGATTCCGCTGAAGCTCATCGAGGTCCAGGTCGGCTCCTATACCGGCGAGGACGACATCGTGCGCATCGAGGACATCTACGCCCGCAACTGAGCCCGGCGGCTCCTGTTGCGTGCGGAACGAACCTGAAGGGCAGGCCGGCGGATGAGCAGCTTGAAGTTCGGAACCAGCGGCCTGCGCGGCCTGGTGGTGGATCTCGTCGGCGGTCCGGCGGCGACCTGGACCGCGGCGTTCCTCGCCCATCTCGATGCGGCGGGGCTGAGCCCGGTCACGCGGGAGGTGATCGTCGGGCAGGACCTGCGCTCGTCGAGCCCGCAGATCGCGGCCGACTGCCTGCGCGCCGCCAGCGCCAGGGGCTGGCACGCGATCGACGCCGGCGCGCTGCCGACGCCGGCCCTCGCGCAGGAGGCGATCCGGCGCGGCGCGGCCGCGGTGATGGTGACGGGCAGCCATATCCCGGACGATCGCAACGGCCTGAAGTTCTATCGCCCCGACGGCGAGATCACCAAGGCCGACGAGACCGGCATCCGCGCCGCCTTCGAGACGGGAGAAAAGGTCGGCGAGACGGGGGGAGAGACCCAAACGCTCGATGGCCTCACCGACGCCTATATCAAGCGCATCGTCGGCTTCTTCGGGCCGGAGGCCCTCTCCGGTCTACGCGTCGGCGTCTACCAGCAGAGTTCGGTCGCCCGCGACGTGCTCGTCGAGGCGTTGAGCCGCCTCGGCGCCTTGCCGGAGCCGCTCGCCCGCGCCGATCGCTTCATTCCCGTCGACACCGAGGCGCATCGCCCGGAAGATCTCGACCTCATCGCCGGCTGGACGGCGGACGGTCGCTTCGACGCCATCGTCTCGACCGACGGCGACGCGGACCGGCCGCTTCTGGCCGACGAGCGCGGCCGCATCGTGCGCGGCGATCTCCTCGGTCTCCTGACCGCCCGCCGGCTCGGCGCCGACATCGTGGTGACGCCGGTCACCTCGTCGTCGAGCCTCGAGCGCGCGCCGTTCCTCTCACGCGTCGTGCGCACGCGCGTCGGCTCGCCCTTCGTGATCGAGGGGATGGAAGGGGCGGCGGGATCGGGCACCGTCGTCGGCTTCGAGGCGAACGGCGGCGTCCTCGTCGGCTCGGACGTGGAGCGGGACGGGCGGCACCTGTCCGCCTTGAAGACGCGCGATGCGCTGCTTCCGATCGTCGCGACGCTTGCCGAGGCGAAGGCCGCCGGCCAGTCCGTATCGCGTGTCGTCGAGGGCCTGGAGGCGGGCGCGGCGGCGGCCGATCGCCTGCCGGCGATCGCGGCTGACAAGAGCGCGCCCTTCCTCGCCATGCTGGCGGCGAGGGGCGATGACGCGCAAAGCTTTTTTGCCGAGCGCGGCGCGATCGAAGACATCAACACGTTCGACGGCGTGCGCACGACGCTCGCCGATGGCTCGACCGTCCACTACCGCGCGTCCGGCAATGCGCCGGAGCTCCGCTGCTATGTCGAGGCTGCGAGCGAGCCCGCCGCGGCCGACCTTCTCGCCTGGGGCCTCGAAGCCGCCCGGCGTCGCCTCGACGCCTGAAGCCTAGAGAAGGCGGTCGAGGACGGCCTTCGTCGACTGGCGCCAGTCGGGCAGGACGAGGCCGTAGACGCGGCCGAGCGTCTCGCCCGAGAGGCGCGAATTGGCCGGGCGTCGCGCCGGCGTCGGATAGTCCGCCGTGCCGATCCGCCCGACGGTGACGCGCTTGCCGGTGCGGGCCTCCCGCTCCGCGAAGATCGCCTCCGCAAAATCCGCCCAGGTCGCTTCGCCCGAGCCCGTCAGGTGGAAGGTGCCGCGCAGGCTCGGGTCGGGATCGGCCGCAAGACGCCGCGCCACCGCGATCGCCGCGTCGGCGATGTCGAGCGCGCTCGTCGGCGTGCCGTGCTGGTCGGCGACGACGTTCACCGCGTCGCGCGTTTCGCCGAGCCGCAGCATCGTCTTCAGGAAGTTCGCGCCGAAGGGCGAGTAGACCCAGGCCGTGCGCAGGATCGCATGGTTCGGCTGCGCCTCTGCGACCCGCCGCTCGCCCTCGAGCTTCGAGCGACCGTAGACCGAGACCGGGCCGGTCGGATCGCTCTCGACGTACGGCGCCGTCTTCTCGCCCGAGAACACGTAGTCGGTCGACAGGTGGACGATGGGAACGCCGAGTTCGGCGGCCACCGCCGCCAGCGCGCCGGGGCCCTCGGCGTTGACGGCAAAGGCGAGGTCCGGCTCGCTCTCCGCCTTGTCCACCGCCGTGTAGGCGGCGGCCGAGACGATGGCGTCCGGCCGGGCGGCCGAGACCGCGGCGCGGATCGAGGCGGCGTCGGTGAGATCGAGTTCAGGGCGGCCGAGCGCCACGATCTCCACGCCCGCAGCCGGGCCGCGCTCCAGAAGCGCGGAGACCACCTGTCCCTGCCGGCCCGTCACCACGATGCGCATCGATCGATCCCCACGCTTCAAGTCGTTGGCCCCTCCTTACGAGGTGAGCGGCGTCGTTTCGAGCGAAAAGCTCACAGCCGCGGGTCCCGCCGTCTCGTCGATCCAGCATCGGAACGCCGTCATCGCCGTGGTTTCGGGGCGTGAATGCAGCCGGGTCAGCCAGTAGCGGCCGAGGTCGACGGCGCATGCGAAGGGCTGGACGAGAGTACCGGCGACGAGATGGCGTTCGAAGAGGGCGGGCGGTGCGAGGGCGACGCCCGCGCCCATCAGCGCGGCCTCGACCATGGCGAGCGAGGTGTCGAACGTGATGCCGGCGGGCATTCGCACGTCGCCCTCGAGGCCGGCGAGCGCGAACCACCGGGCCCATTCGTCCGAGCGGTAGGAGCGCAGGAGCACCTCGCGCAGAAGGTCTCGCGGCTCCGCCAGCCCCGCGGCCATCGCGGGCGTGCAGAGCGGGCTCAAGGGGGCATCGAGGATCGGCGCCGACCACGTGCCGTGCCAGGCCCCGTCGCCGAAGCGGATGGCGTAGTCGAGCCCTTCGGCCGCCGGGTCGACGCGGTTGTTGTGCGTCGACAGGCGCAGGTCCACGAAGGGATGGCGCTCCGCAAAGGCGGAGAGGCGCGGCACCAGCCAGCCGACCGCGAACGTGCCGACGGCTCCCACCCGCAGCGTCTCGCGCATCGCCCCGTTCTCGAAGCGGGTCAGCGTCCCCGCCATCCGGTCGAACGCGTCGCGCACCCCCGGCAGCAGCATCTCGCCCTCGCGCGTCAGCATCAGCCCGCGCGGCAGGCGCTCGAACAGCGCGGCGCCGAGCGACTGCTCCAGCGCCTTGACCTGATGGCTGACGGCCCCTTGCGTGACGTTCAATTCGATCGCCGCGCGGGTGAACGACTGGTGGCGCGCCGATGCCTCGAAAGCCCGCAGCGCCGTCAGCGGCAGATAGGGCCTTGCCATTCCCGTCCCCCCAATTTTTCTCATGGCTCGTCCGAAAATTCGTGGTTTGCGCCCGCCGCCGCGAACCCGGCACATGCGAGGCTGGAAACCACACCGGCACGGCTCTCGCCGCTGCCGCCACCCATAAGGTCCAGGCTCGATGTACGCCACCCCGACCCTTCGATCCCTCGTCGCGGGCCTTGCCCTGACGGCCTGTCTCGCCTGCAGCTCACTGAGCGCCGAGGCGGCCGATCCGGCGGCTGTCGAGCGCCAGGTCCGGTCCGTCATCGAGCCCGTCATGCGCGAGGCGGCCATTCCCGGCATGGCCGTCGTCGTGATCGAGAACGGACGGCGCCATCATTTCAATTTCGGTGTCGATGCGCCGTCGGGCGGCAAGCCGGTGACGGCGGACACGCTGTTCGAGCTCGGCTCCCTGTCCAAGACCTTCACCGCGACGCTCGGCGCCGCGGCCGAGGCCGAAGGGCGCCTGTCGCTCGCCGACCCGGCCGAGCGCTACGAGCCGGCTCTTGCAGGACACCCGCTCGGCCGCGCGACGCTTCTCGACCTCGCGACCTACACGGCCGCCGGTCTGCCCTTGCAGTTTCCCGACGACGTGTCGGGTGCGGACGGCATCCTGCGATATTTCCAGGCCTTCCGGCCCGAGGTCGAGCCGGGCGCCGTGCGGCGCTATTCCAACCCCTCGATCGGTCTTTTCGGCGAACTGGCGGGCCGGGCCATGGGACCGGGCTTCGAGACGGCGATGACGCGCGACATCCTGCCCGCCCTCGGCCTCCGGAGCACGTTCCTGACGGTGCCGGAAAGCGAGATGGCGCGTTATGCCTATGGCACCGCGCCGAGTGGCGAGGCGATCCGCGTGTCGCCCGGCGCGCTCGACGGCCCGGCCTACGGTCTGAAGTCCTCGGCCGCCGACATGGCGCGCTTTCTGGAGGTCGAGATCGACCCGTCCTCGCTCGCCGCCCCGCTTCGCGCCGGCGTCGAGGCGACCCATCTCGGACATTTCCGGGTCGGCCCGATGGTGCAGGGGCTCGGCTGGGAGCAGTATCCCTATCCCGTCGATGTCGAGACGCTGGTCTCCGGCAATTCCGCCGACATGGCGCTGAAGCCGCAGGCCGCGACGCGGCTCGACCCGCCGCAGGAGCCGCAGGGCGCGGTCCTCTTCAACAAGACCGGCTCGACGCGCGGGTTCGGCGCCTATGCGGCCTTCGTGCCGGAGCGGCGGATCGGCGTCGTGTTCCTGGCCAACCGCAACTGGCCGAACGAGGCGCGCGTGCGCGCGGGCCACGCGATCCTCTCGACCCTCGACTGACGGGCCGCCTCAGCCGCGCTCGAACAGGAGGCGCACCACGTTGTCCGGGTCGGCCGGTTTCCGGAACACCGGCACGTCGTCGTATTCCTGGGGGATGATCCAGTCGTCATAGCCGGTGACGAAGACGATCGGCACCGCATGGAGGCGAAGGGCGTGGGCGACGGGGAAGACCTTGTCGCCCGCGAGATTGACGTCGAGGATCGCCGCGTCCAGGTGCTCGCCGCCCTCCAGAAGCTTCAGCGCGTCCTCGACGCTCGCCACCGGGCCGACGACTTCGCCGCCTCCGCTCCTCACTGCGGCCGTCATCGCTTCTGCGGCGAAATATTCGTCTTCCACGATCAGGACGCGCTGACCGGACACTTCGAAGGCACAGGCTGTGAACATGGCGCATTCCGCTCGCGCGCGATCTTTCGCCCGTGATGTAAGGGCTTCACAACCGCTTGGCGAATGAATTGCCGGTAAGAAAGCCGTCCCGACTACCGAAGAGGGCGCCGCGCCCATGGGTTGGATGGGGGCGGGCCGAGGGTTCGGGCTTGTGCGCCGGCGCCGCCGATCGTTAGATCGCCCGGCAGGACGGATGGGCGCAAGGACAGTCCGGGATGGTTTCCGAGCCTTTCGACGAGCTGCCGCCGGCTCTTCTTGCCGGCTTCGCCGACTGCCTCTGGCGGATGGACCGGGAGGGTGTGGTGATCGCCGGAGGTCCGCTGGCATCCCTTTGTGCCCAAGCTCCGGCATGGGTGGGGCGGCCCTTTACCGATTGCGTGGAGCCGCAGGACCGGCCCCTGGCCGAGCGCCTCTGGAGCGAGGCGCGCGCCGCGCGGGCGCCGGTCGAAGGCGCGCTCCGGCTTCGGATCGGCGGCGCACCCGACGATCTCCTCCAACTGCGCCTCGCGCCGGCCTCCGACGGAGGCTGGCATGGCGTCGCGCGGCGCATGTCGGGCGAGGAGCGGCAGGCGGAAGCGCACAGCCGCCTGATCGAGACGATCGACGACGGGTTCTGCACGATCGAGCTGATGCCCGGCGCGGACGGGCGGCCCGCCGACTATCGGTTCCTCACGGTCAACTCGGCCTTCGAGCGCCAGAGCGGGATCAGCGACGCGGCCGGGCGCACTGCCTACGAGCTGGTGCCGGACCTGCCGCGCAAATGGCTCGAGACCTATGGCCGGATCGCCAAGAGCGGGCGGGCGGAGCGGTTCGAGGAGGTTCAGGAGGCCCCGCCCCGGTATTACGAGGTCTACGCCACACCGATCGAGCGCACCGGCGGGACGCGGCTCGCGGTGATGTTCCGCGATATCCTGCCGCGCCGGCAGGCCGAGGAGCGGCTGTCGGCGAGCGAGCGCCGGCTGACGACCCTGGTGCAGGGCATGCCCCAGCTCGTCTGGCGGGCCAGCGCGGTCGGCCGTTGGACCTGGGTCAGCCCGCAATGGACGACCTACACCGGCCAGACGATGGCGGAGGCGAGCGGCTTCGGCTGGCTGAAGGCCGTGCACCCCGACGACCGTCCCAGCGTCCTCGCCGCCTGGCGAGAGGCAGGGGCCCGCGGCGAATTCCGGGCCGAAATCCGGATCCGCGGCGGCGCCGAATCGTCGGAGCGCTGGTTTCAGGCGCGGGCGCTGCCGGTTCTCGATGAACGGGGGGGCGTGGCGGAGTGGATCGGCACCTCGACCGATGTCGACGATCTCCACCAGCTTCGCGGACGGCAGGAGGTGCTGCTCGCCGAACTGCAGCACCGCACGCGCAACCTCCTCGGCGTCGTCGCCTCGGTCGCCGAGCGCACGGCGCGCAGCGCGGCCTCGCTGGAGGAATTCCTGCCGCGCCTGCGCGAGCGGCTCCTGGCGCTGTCGCGCATCAACGGGCTCCTGTCGCAGCTCGATCGCGGCCAGCGCGTCACCTTCGACGCGCTGATCCGGGCCGAGCTCGAGGCGCGCGGCTTCCTCGATCCGCACGGCGACGCGCGGGTCATCCTCGACGGGCCGGACGGGGTGCGCCTGCGCTCGGCGAGCGTCCAGACCTTCGCGCTCGCGATCCACGAGCTGGCGACCAATGCGGTGAAATACGGGGCCCTGTCGCAGGACGAGGGGCGGCTGGCGGTGCATTGGCGCCTGTCGGGAGCCGAAGACGGCCCACGCCGGCTCGTCGTCGACTGGATCGAGAGCGGCCCTGAGCGCCCGCCGGCGCCGCCCGCCGTTGGGGGCGGCTACGGGCGCGAGCTCATCGAAAAGGCGCTGCCCTATCAGCTGAAGGCGAGGACCAGCTACGAGATCGGTCCGCGCGGCGTCCGCTGCACGATCGACCTCCCGGTGGACTGACCGCCGGCGTCAGAAGCCGCTGGCGATCCGCGCGTGCAGGGCGTGGACCGGCGAGCCCCGGCGCGTGCCGCCGCGTGCCTTCGCCAGCTCGAAGCGGCCGATCATCTCGTTCAGCGATCCGACTTCGCCGGAGAGTTCGGCGCAGGCGGCCGCCGACTCCTCGACCATCGCCGCGTTGCGCTGGATCGAGCGGTCGAGCGTTCCGACGCCGGTGTTGACCTCGTCCAGACCCTGCGCCTGATTGCGCACGGCGTCGACGATGACGCCGACATGGTCGTTCACCTCGGCGAACTTCTCGACGATGCTGCGAAGCGACACGCCGGCCCGACCCACGAGATCCACGCCCTCGGCGACCTGGTCGCGCGAGGTCGAGATCAGTCCCTTGATCTCCTTGGCGGCCTCCGCCGAGCGCTGGGCGAGACCGCGGACCTCCTGGGCCACCACGGCAAAGCCCCGGCCGGCTTCGCCGGCGCGCGCGGCCTCGACGCCGGCGTTCAACGCCAGAAGGTTCGTCTGGAAGGCGATCTCGTCGATCACCCCGATAATCGAGCCGATGCGGTCGGACGATCCCTGGATCTTGCCCATGGCGTCCACCGCGACACCGACGATCGAGCCGGACTGCTCCGCCTCGCGGCGCGTGCGGGCGACGAGTTCCCCTGCTTCCTCGGCCTTGCGGCTGGCGATCCGCATCCCCGCGTTCATCGCCGACAGCGCCGTCGAGATCTCTTCCACCGCCGAGGCATCCTGCTCGGTGCGGCGGGCGAGATCATCGGAGGCGACGCGGATGCCGTCCGCATTCGCCTGGATCGAGGCGCCGTTGCGCGAGATGGCCAGCATGGCGGTGCCGAGCGTTTCCACCGACGCGTTGAAGCTGTCGCGGATGGGATCGAGCGCTGGCGTGAAGGGCGTATCGATCCGGCGGTTGAGATCGCCCGCGGCGAGCGTCGCGAGGGCGCCTCCGAGGGTCTTGACCGCGCGCACGCGCCCGCTGACGTCGGAGGCGAACTTCACGATCTTGGCGACCTTGCCGTCGAGGCCGAGCACCGGGTTGTAGGACGCCTGAATGAAGACGTCCTGCCCGTCCTTGGCCACGCGCCGGAACTCGCCGGACACGAACTCGCCGCCCCGCAGCCGGGCCCAGAAGTCGGCATAGTCGGCGGAGGCGGCTTCCGCCCGGTCCACGAACAGGCTGTGGTGGCGGCCGACGATCTCCTCGAGGCGATAGCCGAGCGCCTTCAGGAACGCCGCGTTGGCCGTGATGATCTCGCCGTCCAACGTGAATTCGATGATGGCCTGCGAGCGGTCGAGCGCGGCGATCCGCGCGGCGCTGTCGATCTGGCGCTGCTTCGTCGCCGTGATGTCGTTGGCGAACTTGACGATCTTGACCGGCTTTCCCGCGCGGTTGAGGATCGGGTTGTAGTTGCCACGGATGAAGACCTCGCGGCCCCCTTTGGCGAGGCGGCGGAACTCGTCGCACTCGAACTCGCCGCGGCGCAGCTTCGCCCAGAAGGCGGCGTATTCCGGCGAGGCGGCGTGGGTAGGTTCGACGAAGAGGCTGTGCGGGCGCCCGACGATCTCGCTCTCGGTGTAGCCCATCAGGTCGCAGAAGTTGCGGTTGGCCCTGAGGATCTTGCCGTCGAGATCGAATTCGATGATCGCCATCGACATGTCGAGAGCCGAGAGGATGCGGTCGGCTTCCGAGGCGAACAGGCCACTCATGTCAGGCTCTCCCGATGACGTCGGCCGCAACCTAGATAGTCCCTCTTAAGATCGCTTAAAAATTGATTGTCCGGCGGATACTATCGTGGCCATGGGAATAATTCGCATAAAATTCTAGGATTAACTTCGTTCGGGCATGAAACGTTAAGGAATATTGACTGGCGATGAATTAACGGCAGTTTAACCTCACGAAAAGGCGAGGTGCCGTTATGACAATTGCTGCCGACGACTGGGTCAAGCCGAACCCTCTGTCCAACCCCGAGAGCCTGGAGTTCCGCTTCCGGGCGCGCCGATTCGCTGAGGTCGCGGCCCTGATCGAGGCGGCGCTCGCGACACGGCGCGAGATCGAGATCCTCGACCTCGGCGGCACCGAGACCTACTGGAAGATCGGAGCCGACCTTCTGGCCCGCCATGCCGGGCGGATCTCGATCACCCTCGTCAACAACGAGGCGGCCCCCGAGCCGACGGGCGCGATGTTCCGCAACCATTTCGGCAACGCGTGCGATCCGGCGCTCTTCGAGGGCGAGCGGTTCGATCTCGTCCATTCGAATTCGGTCATCGAGCATGTCGGCGACTGGGACGCGATGGTCGCCTTCTCGCGCACCGTGCATCGGCTCGGGACGCGCCACTTCATCCAGACGCCGAACTACTGGTTTCCGCTCGAGCCGCACTTCCGCGTCGTCGGCTTCCAGTACCTGCCGCTCGCCCTGCGCGCCGCGCTGACGCGCCACTTCAACCTCGGCTTCTTCCCGCGCGCCCGCAGCGCCGAAGAGGCCTGGAGCAACGTGCGCGATATCCGGCTCCTCGATGCCCGCATGATGCGCACGCTGTTTCCGGGATCGCGGATCGAGATGGAGCGCGTCGCCGGGCTCAACAAGTCGATCATGGCGATCCGGGACTGACCGGGCCCTTGCGCTAGCGCGCCTTTCGCCGATGCTCTTTGATCCGGCGCTTCAGGCGCCCGATCAGGTTGCGGCGTCGGCTGAGGGGCTCGAACATTTCGGACGGCCCCTCGGGATCGAGGATCTTGTTGTCGGCGAGCCACGCCTCGACGTCGTTGAGTTCGGGCGCCTCGTAGGGGACGAGCGAGCGGCCGGGACCGCGCAGCGCCTCGATCGCGGCGATCAGGGACCCCTTCGTCGCCAGCGCCCCCGACACCTCGTCGGGTCTGCAGCCGAGATGTTCGGCCAGAAGATCGTTGCGGATGTCGACGATCGACCCGGCGGCACCGTCCGGCGCGAGCGCCTCGTCCACCGTCACGTCGCATTCGGTGTCGAGCCGCATCGAGCGGTTGTTCATGTTGGACGAGCCGACGCGCAGGAACCGGTCGTCGACGACGAGGATCTTGGCGTGGACGTAGATCGCCTCGCCGCCCTCGTTCACCGGATGGTACATGCGGAAGCGGCCGTGACGGTCGAGCCGCCGAAGTGTCTCGACGAGCCGCGCGCGGGCCGTGTCCATGGCGATCGGCTCCAGCCACCCCTGCGCCGAGACCGGGTTGACCACGACGATCTCGGGGCCGTCCGGCTCCTCCAGCCGGTGCGCGATGGCCTCGGCGATGCGCCGCGAGGCGAAATACTGGCTTTCGGCATAGACGACGCGGCGCGCGGCACGGATCTGGTCGACGTAGAGCTCCTCGATCTCGCGCACCGCGTCGCGGTCGCCGAGTTCGGGCGCCGAACGCGACACGGCGACGTGGAGGTCGCGGAACGTCGTCCACAGTCCGTCCGGCCAGGTCGCCGGAATGCCCTCGATGGCCTGGGGATCGGGAGCGCCGCCGGCGGTCAGCCAGCGCTGCCGGCAGATCTCGCCGAGCCGGGCTGCGGCCGGGCCGGTCAGCGCGGTCGAGGCGTCGTGCCAGGGCTTGTAGCGGCGGCGCGTGAAGGGGCGGCGGCGGCGTTCGTCCTCGAAGGCATGGGCCCGCGTGTCCCAGCGGTCGGCGGTCATGTCGATGCCGCCGCAGAAGGCGAGGGCGTCGTCGATCACCACGATCTTCTGGTGGTGCGAGGAGCCCGTCGGATGGGCGCCGTCGAGCTTGGTGTGGATGCGCGGATGCGCCATCCATTTCAGGAGCGTGAAGAAGGTCGAGCCGCGCATGAGCGTCTTCAGCGCGCCGACGTCCCACCGCAGCAGGAAGATCTCGAGCTCGGGATTGCGCTCCACCAGCCACAGCATGAAGTCGCCGAGTTTCTCCGGCCCCTCCGTGCCCGGCTCGTGGCCGAGCACGATGCGGCCGTCGAAATCCCAGCCGACCAGCATGATGCGCCGGCGGGCCGCCGTCATCGCCTGCCGGGCGAAGCGGAAATAGTCGTCGGCATCGACGATCACCGAAAGGCGGTCGGCCCGGTCGATCGCCATGCAGTTGCGCCCGGTCTCCAGGATCGTCGGGGCCGCTCCGGCGGTCGCCTCGTTCACTGCATCCAAGACCCTGATTCCTTCTTCACCCACGCTGCGGCGACCGGCCGCACGCGTTCCATACCAGAGACGTTCCGACTTGCCATGACGGCAGGCCCGATCGTCCGGCTCATCGAACCTCGCCGGCCGCCTCGCGGCGCCGGAGGTCCAGTTCCTCGCTGTAGCGGCGCAGCGTGTGGCTTTCGGTCAGGAGGCCGACGACGTTGCGCGTCTTCGCCCCGTCCACCACCGCCAGCGCCTCGCTCTCGGCCCGGTCGAACAGGGCGGCCGCCTCGCGCGCGCTCATCTGCGGCAGGAGCACGGCGTCCCGCCAGCGCAGGAGATCGTCGATCTTCGCCTCGAGGTCGGTCGCGGCATCGGAATAGGCGTCGGCGACGAGCACGATGCCGGCATAGGCGCCGGTCGCATCGATCACCACGACACGCTGGGCGGAGCCGAGCGGAAAGTCGCGCCGGAAGGTCTTCAGGCTGGTTCCGAGCGCCGTGGTGCGAACGTCGGTGCGCATCATGCGGCCGACCGTCAGGTTGCGGATCCAGCCGACGTCGTGGGCGCTGCGGATGTTCTCGCCCCGCAGGTGGAAGCGCCAGGTGGCGAAGGAATAGCCGAAGGTCTTGCGGGCCGTCAGCGAGGCGGTGACGACGGTGGCGAGCGCCAGCGCGGTGATCGGGAAGTCGCCGGTCATCTCCAGCGCCAGGAAGGTCATCGTCATCGGCCCGCCGACGATGGTGACGGCAAGCGAGCTCATGCCGACGATCGCGAAGGTGACGGGCGTCAGCGCGGTATGGGGGAAGATCCAGGGTGCGGCGGCCGCGAAGAGGTTGCCGAGAAGCGCGCCCATGAACAGCGAGGCGAAGAACAGGCCGCCGCGAAAGCCGCTGCCGATCGAGACCGCCGAGGCGAGCGCCTTGAGCGCGAGGACGAGCGCCAGCATCGACAGCGACGCGGGCAGGTCGAGCTGCAGGTGCAGCGCGCCGTGGCCCGAGGCCAGAACCTGCGGCGTGACGAGGGCCAGCGCGCCGACCACGAGGCCGCCCGCGACCGGGCGCAGCGGCGCCGGCAGGCCGGAGCCGCGCACGCCGCGCTCGACGCTCGTCACGCCCTTCATGATGGCGATCCCGAGACCGGCGGCGAGAACGGCGAGGAGGATCGCCGGCGGATAGTCGAGCGCGGTGATCGGCCCGGGCGATCCCACCTCGATCAGGAACGGCGCAGCCCCGAGGAGCTGCGCGACGAACGTGCCGCAGAGGGCGGCGGCCACGACAGGGGCGAGCGTGACGACCGAATAGGTGCCGATGATCAGTTCGAACGCGTAGAAGGCGCCGGTGAGCGGGGCGTTGAAGGCGGCGGCGATGGCGCCCGCCGCCCCGCAGCCGACGAGCATGCGCAGGTCCCCGCGCCGCATTTCGAAGGCGGTGCCGAGGCGCGAAGCGAGCCCGCCCGCCATCTGCGTATAGGCGGCCTCCAGCCCGACCGAGGCGCCGAAGCCGTTGGAGACGAGGTTCTGCGCCACCACGATCACGCTGTCGCGGATCGACATGCGACCGCCGTGCAGCGCGTTGGCCTCGATGGGGTCGACCAGCGGGCGCGCCTTGCGCTTGCGCGTGGCGAACAGCCAGAGACCGAGAAGCGCGCCGCCGCAGGCCGGCAGGGCGGCATGCCAGGGCGAGGCGAGGGCGGTCATCGAGCTGAGGTGCCCGTCGTCGGCGGCAAACAGGAGCATGTGCAGCGCCTGCGCCGCCCGCCCGATCGCGGTCACCACGAGGCCGGCGACCACGCCCACCACGCAGGCGACGATCACCAGTCCGATCTCGTTGCCGCGGACCCAGGCGCGGAAGCGGCTGGGTGCCTTGACCGAAACCGTGGTCGCCGGCGTCTCCTGTGGAGCCGTGCCTCCGTCCATCGTTGCGATCGCCGCCAGTTCGATTCAGCCCTTCGTCGTGGCTACATAGGCCACGACGGGCAAAGGGCTCGCTCGAAACGCGATCTTTCGTGCCCTAGCCCGCGTCCGAGCCCGGCTTGGTGCCGACCGACAGGCCGCCGGCGGCCTCCAGGCGCCGGTGCGCGGCCTTGGGCGGGCGGGCGCGCAGCGAGGCGAGACCCTCCAGCGCCAGCGGGCGAAGGTCCGCGCCGCCCTCGTCGACATGGGCGAAGATCATGTCGCGCATGCGCGGCGTCCAGAAGGCCGCGACATGGTCGGCGATGCCGAGGACGCCCGGCTCATGCGCCTGGCTTTCGAAGAAGCGCGCCACCTGGTTGACCATGGTGACGAGTTTCTGCGTCTCGCCCTCAAGGGGTTCGGGCGCCGCGCTCATTCGGCGGGCTCGGCGGCGGCCACGCGGCGCGAGGTGGCGGCGAACGAGTTGTAGCGCTCCTGCCAGTCGGTCGGCCCGTTGGAAGGCGAGACCTGGACCGCCGTCACCTTGTATTCCGGACAGTTGGTCGCCCAGTCGGAATAGTCGGTGGTCACGACGTTGGCCTGCGTCAGCGGATGGTGGAACGTCGTGTAGACGACGCCCGGCGCCACGCGGTCGGTGATGAGGGCGCGCAGCGTCGTGTCGCCCGCCCGGCTCGCGACCTTGACGAAGGCCCCCTCGCGAATGCCCCGCTCCTCGGCGTCGTGCGGATGGATCTCGAGAAGATCCTCCTCGTGCCACATCGTGTTGTCGGTGCGCCGGGTCTGCGCACCGACATTGTACTGGGAGAGGATGCGGCCTGTCGTGAGGAGCAGGGGAAAGCGGGGGCCCACCTTCTCGTCGGTCGGCACGTATTCGGTGACGACGAAGAGGCCTTTGCCGCGCACGAAGCCTTCGAGGTGCATCAGCGGCGTTCCGAGCGGCGCCTTGTCGGTGACGGGCCACTGGAGGGTCTCGGTCTCCAGCCGCTCGTAGGAAACGCCGGCAAAGGTCGGGGTGAGCGCCGCGATTTCGGCCATGATCTCGGACGGGTGGCCGTAGTTCATGGGAAAGCCGAGCGCGTTGGCAAGAAGTTGCGTGACCTCCCAGTCGGCATAGCCGTTCTTCGGCGTCATCACGCGCCGCACGCGCTGGATGCGGCGCTCGGCGTTTGTGAAGGTGCCGTCCTTCTCGAGGAAGGTCGAGCCCGGCAGGAAGACGTGAGCGTGGACCGCCGTCTCGTTGAGGAAGAGGTCCTGCACGACGACGCATTCCATCGCGGCAAGACCGGCTGTCACGTGGCGCGTGTTGGGATCGGACTGGAGGATGTCCTCGCCCTGGATGTAGATGCCCTTGAACTCGCCGGCGACGGCGGCGTCCAGCATGTTGGGGATGCGCATGCCCGGCTCGTCGTCGAGCTCGACGCCCCACATGGTCTCGAATAGCGCGCGCGCCGTGTCGTCCGACACGTGGCG
The DNA here is from genome assembly GCF_001423245.1 of Aureimonas sp. Leaf324. Taxonomy (GTDB): domain Bacteria; phylum Pseudomonadota; class Alphaproteobacteria; order Rhizobiales; family Rhizobiaceae; genus Aureimonas. Next base: position 207,559 of record NZ_LMOH01000026.1, on the reverse strand, counting down.
GTAGCCCGAGAGTTCGTGCGGGAAGGAGCCCATGTCGCAGGCGCCCTGCACGTTGTTCTGGCCGCGCAGCGGGTTCACGCCCGCGCCGCGCTTGCCGATGTTGCCGGTCGCCATCGCAAGGTTCGCAATCGCCATGACGGTGGTGGACCCTTGAGAGTGCTCCGTCACGCCGAGGCCGTAGTAGATGGCGGCCCTGCCGCCGGTGGCATAGAGCCGGGCCGCGGCGCGAAGCTCGTCTGCCGGCACGCGCGTCATCGGCTCCGAGGCTTCGGGCGAGCGCGAGGCGTCGGAGACGAACTCAGCCCACGCCTGGAACGCCTCGAGGTCGCAGCGCTCGCGCACGTACGACTCGTCGACGAGACCTTCGGTCACGATCACATGCGCCATCGCGGTGAGGACGGCGACGTTGGTGCCGGGGCGCAGCGGCAGGTGGTGCGCGGCCTCGACATGGGGCGTCTTGACGAGATCGATGCGGCGCGGGTCGACGACGATCAGCTGCGCGCCCTCGCGCAGGCGCTTCTTCATGCGGCTTGCGAAGACCGGATGCCCGTCGGTCGGGTTGGCACCGATCACGAGGATGACGTCGGCCTCCTCGACCGAATCGAAGTCCTGCGTGCCGGCCGAGGTGCCGAGCGTCGTCTTCAGGCCGTAGCCCGTCGGCGAGTGGCAGACGCGCGCGCAGGTGTCGACGTTGTTGTTGCCAAAACCGGCGCGGATCAGCTTCTGGACGAGGAAGGTCTCCTCGTTGGTGCAGCGCGAGGAGGTGATGCCGCCGACCGAGTTGCGTCCGTACTTCGCCTGGATGCGCTTGAACTCGGCGGCCGTGTGGGCGATCGCCTCCTCCCACGACACCTCGCGCCAGGGCTCGGAGGTCGAGGCGCGGATCATCGGCGAGGTGATGCGCTCGCGGTGGTTGGCGTAGCCGTAGGCGAAGCGGCCCTTGACGCAGGAATGCCCGTGGTTCGCCTTGCCGTCCTTCCACGGGACCATGCGCACCAGTTCCTCGCCCCGCATCTCGGCCTTGAACGAGCAGCCGACGCCGCAATAGGCGCACGTCGTGACCTTGGAATGCTCAGGCACGCCCAATGCCACGACCGACTTTTCCATCAGCGTCGCGGTCGGGCAGGCCTGCACGCAGGCGCCGCAGGAGACGCATTCGGAGGAGAAGAAGTCCTCTCCCTGGCTGGGCGAGACGCGGCTGTCGAAGCCGCGGCCGGCGATCGTCAGCGCAAAGGTGCCCTGTACCTCCTCGCAGGCCCGTACGCAGCGCGAGCAGACGATGCATTTCGACGGATCGTACTGGAAATAGGGGTTGGAGAGATCCTTCTCCATGAACAGCGGGTTCGGGCTCCCGTGCTCGTGGGGATGCACGTGGTTCTCGCCGTGCTGGCCGTAGCGCACCTCGCGAAGGCCGACCTCGCCCGCCGTGTCCTGCAGCTCGCAGTCGCCGTTGGCCGAGCAGGTCAGACAGTCCAGCGGGTGGTCGGAAATGTAGAGCTCCATCACGCCGCGGCGGAGCTTGGCGATCCGGTCGGTCTGCGTCTTCACCACCATGCCGTCGGCGGCGAGCGTCGTGCAGGATGCGGGCGTGCCGCGCATGCCTTCCACTTCGACGAGGCACATGCGGCAGGAGCCGAAGGGCTCGAGACTGTCCGTCGCGCAGAGCTTCGGGATCTTGGTGCCCATCTCGGCGGCCGCGCGCATCAGCGAGGTGCCGGCGGGAACGGTGACCGTCTCGCCGTCGATGGTCAGCGTGACTTGGCTTTCGGCGCGGCGGGCCGGGGTGCCGTAGTCGGTTTCAGGAACGAGAGACATCGGGGCGTCCTCCTTATTCCGCCGCCTCGAGCCCGGCCGGCAGGCGACGGGCGTCGAGGTCGAAATCTTCGGGGAAATGGGTCATCGCGCTGGTCACGGGATAGGGCGTGAAGCCGCCGAGCGCGCAGAGCGAGCCGAACTTCATGGTGTCGCAGAGGTCGGCGAGCAGCGTCAGCTCCTTCGCCACGGGCTGGCCCGCCGAGCGCTTCTCGAGGATGCGGTCGACCGTCTCGACGCCGCGCACGGCGCCGATGCGGCAGGGCGTGCACTTGCCGCAGCTTTCAGCCGCGCAGAACTCCATGGCGAAGCGCGCCATGTGGGCCATGTCGACCGTGTCGTCGAAGACCGTGATGCCGCCGTGCCCGATCAGCCCGTCCTTCGCCGCAAAGGCCTCGTAGTCGAAGGGCGTGTCGAAGAGGGACGGGGGGAAGTAGGCGCCGAGCGGGCCCCCGACCTGAACCGCGCGCACCGGACGACCCGACGCCGTGCCGCCGCCGATCTCATGCACGAGTTCGCCCAGCGTGATGCCGAAGGGCACCTCGACGAGGCCGCCATATTTCACATTGCCGGCCAGCTGGATCGGCATCGTGCCGCGCGAGCGCCCGAGGCCGAGCCGCTCGTAGGCTTCCGGCCCTTCGGCAAAGATCGCCGGGACGGCGGCGAGCGACAGGACGTTGTTGACCACCGTCGGCTTGCCGAAGAGGCCCTGGAGGGCCGGCAGCGGCGGCTTGGCGCGCACGATGCCGCGCTTGCCCTCGATCGAATTGAGGAGCGAGGTCTCCTCGCCGCAGACATAGGCGCCGGCGCCGACGCGCACCTCCATGTCGAAGGCGAGGCCCGACCCGCCGACCGAGCGGCCGAGCCAGCCGGCCTCGCGCGCCTGCGCAATCGCGTGCTCCATCGCCTCGATCGCGTGCGGGTATTCCGAGCGGATGTAGATGTAGCCGTAGGTCGCGCCGACGGAGACGCCGGCGATACACATGCCCTCGACCAGCCGGAACGGATCGCCTTCCATCGTCATCCGGTCGGCGAAGGTGCCCGAATCCCCTTCGTCGGCGTTGCAGACGACGTATTTCTGCGCCGCCGCGGCCTTGCGCACGGTCTCCCACTTGATGCCGGTCGGAAAGCCCGCGCCGCCGCGGCCGCGCAGGCCGGAGGCCGTGACCGCCCGCACCCGCGCCTCGGCATCCATGTCGAGGGCGGACTTGAGGCCGCGCCAGCCGCCATGGGCGGCGTAGTCGGCTTCCGAACGCGGATCGACGATGCCGCACAGCGCCATGGTGGAGCGGGTCTGACGGGCGAGGAACGGGTGATCTTCCGGCCGGCCGATGCGCAGAGGATGATCGCCGCCTTGGAGCATCCCGGCCGCCAGCAGCGCGTCGACGTCGGCGGGCGACACCGGCCCGTAGCCGATGCGCCCAGACGGCGTCTCGACCTCGACTAGCGGCTCCAGCCAGTGCAGGCCGCGCGAGCCGGTGCGCACGATCTCGATCGCATGGCCCGAGGCCTGGAGCGTGGCGGCGACGTCGTCGGCGCCGACGGCCACGGCCGCCGCGTCGCGCGGCACGAAGATGCGTGTCGTCGGGGTCATCGCATCGCCTCCTCGATGATGGCGGTCAGGCGGTCGGCGGTCAGGCGGCCGTGGATGCGGCCGTCGACCATCGCGGCGGGCGCGACCGAGCAGAGGCCGAGGCAGTAGACCGGCTCCAGCGTCGCCGCGCCGTCGCCGGTCGTCCCCTTCATCGGCACGCCGAGGAGTTCCTCGGTCGCCGCCTGCAGCGCCCGGCCGCCGGCGGCCTGGCAGGCCTCGGCCGAGCAGAGCTTGACGACGGTGCGCCCGGCCGGAAGGCGCCGGAAGTCGTGATAGAAGGTGAGGACGCCGTGCACGTCGGCGCGCGACAGGTTCAGCGCCGCGGCGATCGCGGGCACCGCCGCATCGTCCACCATGCCGAACTCGGCCTGCACGTCGTGCAGGATCGGCAGGAGCGCGCCTGGCTTTCCTGCATGGGCGGCGATGATCTCATTCAGGCGCTCGGCATCGAAGGGCAGAGCGCGTCGCGCGGCATCGAGCATGTCGGTCTCCCGAGAAGGTCGGAAGCCGGCGCGGCCGAGGCACGCGCCGGCTCGGGGCTCAGTCTAGAACAAGGCAATCGCCTTCAGAAGCGTGATGTAGACGCCCCAGAGGAGCGGCAGGCCGACGGCGACCCAGGCGGCGATCGCCGCCCCGTTGAAGCCGCCGCGCCCGATGCCGTGGTCGCCGAAGGCGGGCGCTGCCGCAGCGCCGCCCCGCGCCGCCGTCAGGGTCCCCTTGGCCTCCTGCCGCATCTGGTACTTTTCGGCCACCGGGCGGACCAGGAGGTTGGCGACGAAGCCGACCGCCAGAAGCGCCGCGACGGTGAAGAAGATCGGCTGGTAGACGGCCTCGCGCGGCACGCCGGCCGCGATCTGCGCGTCGCGGATGTTGCCGGTGATGAGGCCGCCGAAGACCCCGGCGAGCGACCAGGCCGTCAGGAGGCGCCCATGGATTGCGCCAACGAACTTGGTGCCGAAGACGTCGGCAAGGTAGGCAGGCACCGTTGCGAATCCGCCGCCGTACATCGAGGCGATCACGCAGAACGAGGCGACGAACAGGAACAGGATCCCGCTCGAGGCCGAGAAGGGGATCAGCGCCGCGTAGAGCGCGATGCCGAGCGCCAGGATCACGGCATACATCGTCTTGCGGCCAAGCCGGTCGGAGAAGGACGCCCAGAAGAAGCGCCCGCCGATGTTGAAGAGCGAGACGAGGCCGACGAAGCCGGCGCCGACGGCGGCGGCCGCCGTGCGCTGCTCGGGCGTGAAGTCGAGGAAGGCCGTGCCGGCCGCGCCGATCAGGCGCCCGCCGAAGATCTCCTGCAGCATCGGCGACGCCACGCCGATGAGGCCGATCGAGGCGGTCACGTTGGTCAGGAGCACGACCCAGATCAGCCAGAACTGCGGTGTCCTGTGCGCGTCCTTGAGGTGCACGTCGCCGGTCGCGATCATGCGCGTGCCCACCGCCGCCGACGGCGTCCATCCGGCCGGGCGCCAGTTTTCCGGCGGCACGCGGTAGCCGAGCGCGCCCGCCACCATGAACACGAAATAGCCGGCGGCCAGCACGAGGAAGGTCTGCCAGACGCCGACGCCCTCAGGGCTCGCGAAATGGCGCATCAGGATGTCGGCGAGCGGCGAGCCGATCATCGCGCCGCCGCCAAAGCCCATGATCGCCATGCCGGTCGCCATGCCGCGCCGGTCGGGGAACCACTTGATGAGGGTCGAGACGGGCGAGATGTAGCCGAGACCGAGGCCGATGCCGCCGATCACGCCCGAGCCGAGCCACATCAGCCAGAGCTGGTGGAGGTAGATGCCGAGCGCCGAGATCACCATGCCGCCGCACCAGCAGACGGCCGAGACGAGGCCGGCCTTGCGCGGGCCCGCCCGCTCCAGCCATCCGCCCCAGATCGCCGCGGCGCCGCCAAGCACCACGAAGAACAGCGTGTACATCCACAGAAGGTCCGACACGCGCCAGTCGCACGTTGTCGTGAAGAGGGCGGTCATCAGGGTCATGCCCTCGCAGGCGACCGGCTGGGCGACGCCGATGGCGCGGGACAGCGGCAGCCAGAAGACCGAGAATCCGTAGGCCATGCCGATGCACAGATGGATCGCGAGCGCGCATGGCGGGATCAGCCAGCGGTTGAAACCGGCCTTGGCCACGGTGTTCTCGCGGTCCAGGAACCCAACGCCCGGCGGGCGCGCGACATCGGCTGCAGAACTCATCGATCCTCCCCATGCAAAGGCGGGCGCGGCCTCCCAGCCGTTCCCCCGTCGTTGCAAAGGGTTGCGCCCAATTTAGAACGCGTCAAATGTTCACGGAACGATCAATGATAGACGTCGTCGATCACGCAGGCTCGTGAGGGTCGCCGTCGTCGTCCCGCAGCGCCGCGACGCGCCGCCGGAAATCGGCGGAGCGCACGCAGGACAGGACCGCCCGGCTCTGGGCCGACATCGGATGGCGGTCGAGCACCACGAGCCCGACGGCCTGCGGCGTCGACGGGTCGTCGAAGGGGAGGATGCGGATCGCGGGATCGCGCTCGGCGGTCCCCGCATGGCTGTGCGGCAGGATCGACGAGAGATCTCCCATGCGCACCATCGACAGGAGCGCGGTGTAGGAATTGGCGGTCGCGCGCGGCTGTACCTCCATGCCGATGCTCGCCATCTGCGCATCGAGGATGCGACGGTTCTGCATATCGCGCGTCAGGAGGCAGAGGGGTGCCGCGGCCGCCTCCGCCCAGGAGATCGCCGACCGCCCGGCGAAGGGGCCGTCGGCCGGCGTCGCGAATCGGTAGCGCTCCTCGTAGAAGGTCCAGGTGATGACGCCGCCGAGCGGCTCGTTCTCGAGATAGGTGACGCCGCCGTCGATGTCGTGGGCGTGAAGGGCGCGCTCGATCTCGCGCGAGGTCATCGACAGGATCACGAGCTGCAGGTCGGGATGATCGGCGGCCAGCACCGGTGCGATCGCGCCGACCGCGGGCATCGCGGCGGGGATGACGCCGAGCCGCAGCCGCCCGGTCAGGCCGATGCCGGGCTTGCCGGCCGCACGCAGCATGCCGTCGCAATCCGCCAGCATCTGCTGCGCCCAGGGAAGGGCGGCCTCGCCCTCCGCCGTCAGCCCGACGAAGCGACGGTCGCGGCGCACGAGCTCGACGCCGAGCGCGGTCTCGAGCGAGGCGATGCCGGCCGACAGCGTCGGCTGCGTGACGCCGCAGCTTTCCGCCGCGCGCCGGAAGTGGCCAAGGCGTGCCAGCGTCACGAAATAGCGGAGGTGGCGTATCTGCATCGAACCCTTTCGCGCCGGCCCGGACGGCCGCGCCTTCGCGGCGAGGGAATCACACGCCCGCCGCCCGGGCGCCAGCGTGACGCCGGAACGCACGCCGATCCAGTCTTCTGCCGATCAAGCTTGGGAGTGCCTGAGACCGAGGGCGGGCGTTACAGGGTTCGGGGGCGTGCGAGGTCATTCTCCGGGCGCATGATGTCATGCGCTATCGTCGTTTGAGATCGGCGTGCGCAGGGCCGAAAAGAGAGCGTCGGCCGCCGGCCGCGGGGCTGCCTCAAGGCGGGCCGGTGGTGCTGCAAAGGATGGGAACTTGAACGAGACCGCTTTCGTCACGTCCGACCATGTCCGCACGCGCTTCTCGGCTGTCATGTCGGAGATGTATCGCGCCGAGGTGCCGCAATACGGCACGTTGATGGCGCTGGTGGCGGACGTGAACGCTGAAACGCTCGCCGCCGACCCGGCACTGAAGGCCGATCTCGAGCGCACCGACGATCTCGACCGCATCGACCTCGAGCGCCACGGCGCGATCCGCCTCGGCACGGCCGAGGAACTGTCCACCATGCGCCGGCTCTTTGCGGTAATGGGCATGGAGCCGGTCGGCTACTACGACCTGTCGGTAGCCGGCGTGCCGGTCCATTCCACCGCGTTCCGGCCGGTGCGCGAGGAGAACCTCGCCCGCAATCCGTTCCGCGTCTTCACCTCGCTGCTGCGGCTCGAACTCATCGAGGACGAGGCCCTGCGTCAGGAAGCGGCCGCCATCCTGTCGCGCCGGCGCATCTTCACGCCCGGCGCGCTGGCGCTGATCGAGCGCTTCGAGACGGCGGACGGCCTGACGGACGGCGAGGCCGAGGAGTTCGTGCGCGAGGCGGTCGAGACCTTCCGCTGGCACCGCGAGGCGACGGTGGATGAGGGCACCTACCAGCGCCTGTCGAAGGTTCACCGGCTGATCGCCGACGTCGTCTGCTTCCGGGGTCCGCACATCAACCACCTGACGCCGCGTACCCTCGACATCGACGCCGTGCAGGCCAAGATGCCCGCGCGCGGCATTGCGGCCAAGGACGTGATCGAGGGCCCGCCGACGCGCCGCTGCCCGATCCTCCTGCGCCAGACGAGCTTCAAGGCGCTGGAGGAGGCGATCCTCTTCCAAGGCGAGGACGGCCCTGCGGCCGGCACCCACACCGCGCGCTTCGGCGAGATCGAGCAGCGCGGGCTGGCCCTGACGCGCAAGGGCCGCGCGCTCTACGACCAACTGCTCGCGCGCGTTCGCGACGCGGGCGGGCAAGGCAATGCCGGCGCCGACTATGCCACGCGCCTTGCCGAGGTCTTTGCCGACTTCCCCGACGACCACGAGACGCTGCGGCGCGAAGGGCTCGGTTACTACCGCTACGTCCTAACCGAGCGGGGGCAGGGCGCCGCCCCGGCCGGCTCCGCCGCCGCGCCGATGGAAGCGCTGATCGCGAGCGGCCATGTTGCGGCCTATCCGATCGTCTACGAGGACTTCCTGCCCGTTTCGGCGGCGGGCATCTTCCAGTCGAACCTCGGCGGACAGGAGCAGCGCAGCTATGCCGGCAACGCCAGTCAGGACGCCTTCGCAGAAGCGCTCGGCGCGCTCGTCGCGGACGAGTTCGAGGTCTACGAGACCGCCGAGGCGCGCTCGATCGAAGCGGTGCGCGCGGGCCTGCGCCGCGAGCTTCGTGACGATGCGGCCTGACGGGATGCGGCGCGCAGGCGGCGGGTCGGCAGGGCGTGCGACCGCGCTCGGGAGCCGGGCCTCGTGAAGAACGACCCGCGCAGCCACGGCCTCTGGGAGGCCTCCGCCCCGCCGGCGCCGGAGACGCCCGCGCTGGCAGGCGAGCTCGTCGTCGACGTCGCGGTGATCGGCGGCGGCTTCACCGGCTGTTCGGCGGCGCTGCATCTGTGCGAGGGCGGGGCGAGCGTCGCGCTGCTCGAGGCCGAGGAGATCGGCTTCGGCGGCTCGGGTCGCAATGTCGGCCTCGTCAATGCCGGCATGTGGGTGATGCCGGACGACCTGCCCGGCGAACTCGGGGACGTCCATGGCGAGCGGCTGCTCGAGTTGCTCGGCGAGGCTCCGCGCGTCGTGTTCGATCTGGTCGAACGCCATGCCATCCCCTGCGAGGCCGAACGGCGCGGCACGCTGCACTGCGCGGTCGGGCCGAAGGGCCTCGACGAGGTGCGGGAGCGCGAGCGCCAGTGGAAAGCGCGGGGCGCGCCGGTGCGTTTGCTCGACGCGGCCGAGACCGCGGCCAAGGTCGGCACCAAGGCCTATGCCGGCGCGCTCCTCGACGAACGCGCCGGCACGATCCAGCCGCTCGCCTATGTCCGGGGCCTTGCGCGCGCGGCGATCGCGGCGGGCGCCAAGATCTTCACCGCAAGCCCCGTGGTCTCGGCCACCGACGACGGCGCGCTATGGCGTCTCGCGACCCCCGGCGGCGTGGTGCGCGCGACGTCCGTGGTGGTCGCGACCGACGCCTATGGGAAGGGCGTCTTCCCGGAGGTCCGCGGCGAGCAGGTGCACCTGCCCTACTTCAACATGGCCACGCCGCCGCTCGGCGACAATGTCCGGCACTCGATCCTGCCCGAGCGCCAGGGCGCCTGGGATACAAGGGAGATCCTCTCCTCGTTCCGCTTCGACCGGGCCGGCCGGCTCGTGTTCGGCTCGGTCGGCGCCCTTCGCGGCGGCGGTCAGGCGGTGCACCGGGACTGGGGACGCCGGGCGCTGGCGAAGCTGTTTCCACAGATCGCGGGCGTTGAATTCGAATATGCCTGGTACGGCCAGATCGGCATGACCGGGAACAGCCTGCCGCGCTTCCACCGGCTGGGGCGCGACGTCGTCGCCTTCAGCGGCTACAACGGCCGGGGCATCGCGCCGGGCACCGTGTTCGGCCGCTGTCTCGCCCGGCTTTGTCTCGGTGAGATCGGCGAGGCCGATCTGCCGCTGCCCGTCACCGACCCTTTGCCCGTGCCCCGGCGCGCCCTGCGCGAGGCCTATTACGAGGTCGGCTCGCAGGTCGCACACCTCGCCGGCGCGCGGCTCTGAATTGCACCCCGACGCTTCTTCCTGAGGATTCGACCGTCATGCTCGACACGCCCACCTCCCTCGCCACCGAGGCGCAGTCCCTCCTGTCCTCGCTCGGCGTCGCCGAGACCGCGTTCCGCGGCGGCTCCCGCCAGGTCGTCTCGCCGGTCGACGGCGCGGTTCTCGCCTCGGTTCCGATGGCCGATCCGGCGGCCGTCGGCGCGGCGATCGGGCGCGCGCACGAGGCGTTTCTCCAATGGCGCGAGGTTCCCGCGCCCCGTCGCGGCGAACTCGTGCGCCTTCTTGGCGAGGAGCTTCGCGCCCACAAGGACGCGCTCGGCCGCCTCGTCAGCCTCGAGGTCGGCAAGGCGCCGTCCGAGGGCCTTGGCGAAGTGCAGGAGATGATCGACATCTGCGACTTCGCCGTCGGCCTGTCGCGCCAGCTCTACGGCCTCGTGATCCCCTCCGAGCGCGCCGACCACAAGCTCACCGAGCAGTGGCATCCGATCGGCGTCGTCGGCGTCATCTCGGCCTTCAACTTCCCCGTGGCGGTCTGGTCCTGGAACGCGGCGCTCGCCTTCGTGTGCGGCGACGCCGTGGTCTGGAAGCCGTCGGAGAAAGCGCCGCTCACCGCGCTCGCCGTCCAGGCGATCTTCGAGCGCGCCGCCGCCCGCTTCGGCGATGCGCCCGCAAACCTGTCGACGCTTCTCGTCGGCGAGCGCGAAGTCGGCGAGGCGCTGGTCGATGATCCGCGCGTGCCCGTCGTCTCGGCCACCGGCTCGACCCGCATGGGCCGCGCGGTCGGCGAGCGGCTCGCCCGGCGCTTTGCCCGCGCCATCCTGGAGCTCGGCGGCAACAACGCTTCGATCGTCACGCCGTCCGCCGATCTCGACCTGACGCTGCGAGCCGTCGCCTTCGGCGCCATGGGCACGGCCGGCCAGCGCTGCACGACGATGCGCCGCCTCATCGTCCACGAGAGCGTCTACGACACGCTGGTGCCGCGTCTCGCCAAGGTCTACGGCTCGATCTCGGTCGGCAACCCGCTGACCTCGGACGCGCTCGTCGGGCCGCTGATCGACCGCGCCGCCTTCGAGGCGATGGGCCGGGCGCTGGAGGCCGCAAAGGCCGCCGGCGGCACGGTGCACGGCGGCGAGCGGGTCGACGTCAACGGGGCGAACTCGTTCTACGTGCGCCCGGCGCTGGTCCAGATGCCCGAGCAGACCGGGCCGGTGGTCGAGGAGACCTTCGCGCCGATCCTCTACGTCCTGAAGTATCGCGATCTCGCGCAAGCGATCGCGCTGCAGAACGGCGTGCCGCAGGGCCTGTCGTCCTCGATCTTCGGCACCGACATGCGCGAGGTCGAGCGCTATCTCTCGGCCGCGGGCTCGGACTGCGGCATCGCCAACGTCAACATGGGCACGTCCGGCGCCGAGATCGGCGGCGCCTTCGGCGGCGAGAAGGAGACCGGCGGCGGGCGCGAGAGCGGCTCGGACGCCTGGAAGGCCTACATGCGCCGCCAGACCAACGCCATCAACTACGGCCGCTCCCTGCCGCTCGCGCAAGGCGTGAAGTTCGACGTCGACGGCGGCTCGGCCGAGGCATGAGCGCGCTGGCCCCCGCCGGGATGCCCGCCTTTCGGCCGGCCGGGCGCATCGCCTCGGTCGGCGTCTCGGAGATCCTGAAGATCACGGCCAAGGCCGGCGCGCTGAAGCGCGCCGGGCGGCCGATGATCATTCTGGGCGCAGGCGAGCCCGACTTCGACACGCCCGACCACATCAAGGAAGCGGCGATCCGCGCGATCCGCGACGGTGCCACCAAATACACCGCGCTCGACGGCTCGCCCGAGCTGAAGGACGCGGTGCGGGCCAAGTTCGAGCGCGAGAACGGGCTCGTCTTCGCGCCGGACGAGGTGACCTGCGGCGCCGGCGCCAAGCAGATCCTCTACAACGCCTTCATGGCGACGCTCGACCCCGGCGACGAGGTGGTCATTCCCACCCCCTACTGGACGAGCTACAGCGATATCGTCGCCATCGCGGGCGGAACGCCGGTGCTCGTGCCGTGCGGGATCGAGGCGGGCTTCCGCCTGGCGCCCGAGCAGCTCGAGGCGGCCATCACCCCGCGCACCCGCTGGCTGCTCCTCAACTCGCCCTCCAACCCGTCGGGCGCCGCCTACTCGGCCGAGGATCTCGAAGCGCTGGCCGGCGTCCTGCGCCGCCATCCCCATGTCTGGGCGATGTCGGACGACATGTACGAGCATATCCTCTACGACGGCCGGGCGTTCGCGACGCTGGCCGCTGTGGCGCCGGACCTTCGGGACCGCACGCTCACCGTCAACGGCGTGTCGAAGGCCTATGCGATGACCGGCTGGCGCATCGGCTACGGCGGCGGCCCCGCGGCGCTGATCCGGGCGATGGCCGTGGTGCAGAGCCAGGCGACCTCCTGCCCCTCGTCGGTTAGCCAGGCGGCGGCGGTCGCAGCGCTGAACGGGCCGCAGGACATAATCGCGGAACGATGCGCGGCGTTCCAGCGGCGGCGCGATCTCGTGGTCGCCGGGCTGAACGCCATCCCCGGCATCCAATGTCCGGTGCCGCAGGGCGCGTTCTACACGTTCGCCTCCTGCGAGGGGCTTCTCGGCGCGACGACGCCGGGCGGCCGGACGATCCGCACCGACCGGGACGTCGCCGACTATCTCCTCGAGGCCGACGTCGCGGTGGTGCCCGGCGCCTGTTTCGGCCTCGAGCCCTTCTTCCGCATCTCCTACGCGACCTCGGAAGACGAATTGAGGACGGCGCTGGAGCGGATCGGGGCGGCGTGCGAAGGGCTCAAGCACGCCTGATGGGGCGGTTCGGGGACGCGACGGCGGGAGTGTTGCAGCTTGTCCCATTCCGCTATGGAATGGCGGGATGCAGATCCCGCGCCGCTTTCTTCCGTCCATCGGCCTTCTCAGCGCCTTCGAGGCGGCGGCGCGCACCGGCAGTTTCACCGCGGCGGCCGGCGAGCTGAATCTCACGCAGAGCGCCGTCAGCCGGCAGATCAAGGCGCTGGAAGAGCAGCTCGACGTCCCGCTGTTCCTGCGCGAGCGCCAGACCGTGCGCCTGACGCCGGCCGGCGAGGCCTATGCGCGCGACATCCGCGATGCGCTGCGGCGGATCTCGACGGCCTCGCTCAACATCCGCGCCAACCCGTTCGGCGGCACCTTGAATCTCGCGATCCTGCCGACCTTCGGCACGCGCTGGCTCGCGCCCCGTCTGCCGGACTTCCTGGCGCTCCATCCCGGCATCACGTTGAATCTGGCGACGCGGCTCGTCGAGTTCGACTTCCGGCTCGACACGATGGACGCGGCGATCCACTTCGGCGTGCCGAACTGGCCGGGGACCCGCCACCTCCAGCTTCTGGCCGAGGACGTCGTGCCGATGGGCAGCCCCGACTTCGCCGCGGCCCATCCGGTCGGCGGCGATCCGGCGGCGCTGCGCGCACTGCCGCTCCTCCACATCACTTCGCGTCCCGACGCGTGGGAGACGTGGTTCACCGCGCAAGGCGTGGCGCCCGAGGGCGTGACGGGCATGCTGTTCGACCAGTTCGCCACGATCGCGCAGGCCGCGATGGCCGGTCTCGGTGTCGCGCTTCTGCCGAGCTTTCTCGTCGCCAAAGAGATCGAGCGCGGCGAGCTCGTGCCGATCATCGACCGCCCGATGCGCTCGCGCGAGGAGTATCACCTCGTCTGGCCGAAGGAGCGCGAGCGCTTTCCGCCGCTCGTCGCCTTCCGGCAGTGGCTGTCCGCCGTCATCGGACGGGATGGCGAGGACGGCGGTCTCTGATATCCGCTCGCGGACGTTGAGCGCCGGGGCGGCTCGTCACGTCGACGCCCGGTGGCGGGACAGGAAGCGCTCCATGTCCCGCTCGCCCGGCGCGTGCCCGGTGAAGATCCGGACGTAGTTCGGGATACGCTCGAGCCGGACCGCGAGATCCTCCGCCGTCTGCATCGAGATGTAGCCGATCTGCACGAGATAGGTCGTCCGCGCGCGCACGTCGGCCTCGCCCGGATCGAAGCCGAAGCGCTGGAACATGCGATCGAGCGCCTCGAGGCGGAGCCGGTCGGCCTCGCGCACCTCGTGGAGGATCGGGGGCGACTGCAGCGCCCAGCTTCGGATCGCGAACTCGAACTGCGGATCGAAGAGCGCGGGCTGCAGCCAGCAGTCGAAGACGTTCAGCATCGCTTCGACGATGGTCTCGGCATAGCGCTCGGTCTGCCCGACGAGATGGCCGGTGTTCGTCTCCCGCCAGCGGGCGACCAGCGCTTCGAGGATCGCGGCCCGGTCCTTGAAGAACCAGTAGAAGCTCGTCCGGGAAATCTTCAGCCGTTCGGCGAGCGACTGGATGCGCACCCCCTCGACGCCGCCCTCCAAGAGCGCCCCGTAGGCCGCTTCCAGCCAGATGTCCGGCGACGCGCGCCATCCCGTGTCCGCGGCCGGTGCCTCTCGCATGGGTCGAGCCTTAGCACCGCCCCGTCGCACCGGCAACGAACCTGTACGGCCCCGAACAGGATGAAAGCAGTGGTGTTTGGAAAATTGACAGATCCGTACATTTTTTCGTAGCGTCGCGGCGTGCCGACCGAGGGGGACCCCCGTCATGACCGCCGACCCGCTCCTCCAGCCCTTCCAGCTGAAGCACCTGACGCTGCGCAACCGCATCCTCGTGACCTCGCACGAGCCGGCCTATGCCGAGGAGGGCATGCCGAAGGCGGCCTACCGCGCCTATCATGCGGAGCGGGCGCGGGGCGGCGTCGCCCTGACGATGACGGCCGGTTCGGCGTCCGTCGCCCGCGATTCCCCGCCTGTCTTCAACAACATCCTCGCCTATCGGGACGAGGTCGTGCCCTGGGTGCGCGAGCTGTCCGACGCGGTCCACGCGGAAGGCGCCGCGGTGATGATCCAGCTCACCCATCTCGGCCGACGCACGCGATGGGACAAGGGCGACTGGCTCCCCGTGGTCGCCCCGTCGCACCGGCGCGAGGCGGCACACCGCGCCTTTCCCAAGCGCATCGAGGACTGGGACATCGAGCGCATCGTCCGGGACTATGCGGATGCCGCCGAGCGGATGAAGGCCGGCGGCATGGACGGGATCGAACTCGAGGCCTACGGCCATCTGATCGACCAGTTCTATTCGCCTCTGACCAACGACCTCGACGCCCCCTATGGCGGCTCGCTCGACAACCGCCTGCGCTTCGGTTTCGAGGTGCTCCGCGCGATCCGCGGGCGTGTCGGCCCGGACTTCATCGTCGGCGTGCGCTACAGCGCCGAGGAGGGTCTGGCGGGCGGCACGACGCGAGAGGAGGGGATGGAGATCTCCCGCCGCCTGAAGGAGTCCGGCCTCGTCGACTTCCTCAACGTCGTGCGCGGCCATATCGACACCGACGCGGGGCTGACCGACCTCATCCCGATCCAGGGCATGGCGAGCGCACCACATCTCGATCTGGCCGGCGAGATCCGCGCCGAGACGCGCTTCCCGACCTTCCACGCGGCCCGCATCTCCGACGTCGCGACCGCTCGCCACGCGATCGCCAGCGGCAAGGTCGACATGATTGGACTCACGCGCGCCCACCTCACCGACCCGCATATCGTGCGCAAGATCATCGAGAAGCGCGAGGACGAGATCCGCCCTTGCGTCGGCGCGAACTACTGCCTCGACCGCATCTATCAGGGCGGCGCCGCCTACTGCATCCACAACGCGGCGACGGGCCGCGAACTGACCATGCCGCATGAGATCGCGAAAGCGCCGGTGCGCCGGAAGGCCGTGGTGATCGGCGCCGGTCCGGGCGGTCTGGAGACGGCGCGCGTTCTGGCCGAGCGCGGACACGCCGTGGTGGTGTTCGAGGCCGCCGACAAGCCGGGCGGCCAGATCCGCCTCACCGCGCAGAGCGCGCGACGCCGCGAGATGATCGGCATCATCGACTGGCGCATGGCGGCGTGCGAGCGGATGGGCGTCGTCTTCCGCTTCAACACCTTCGCCGACGCCGACATGGTGATCGCCGAGGAGCCCGACGTCGTCGTGGTCGCCGCCGGCGGCCTGCCGCATACGGAGGTCCTGTCCCGCGGCAACGACCTCGTCGTCTCGGCCTGGGACATCATTTCCGGCGACGTGAAGCCGGGCGCCGACGTCCTCGTCTACGACGACGCGGGCGACCATGCCGGCCTGCAGGCCGCCGAGGTCGTCGCCCGGGCTGGGGCCAAGGTCGAGGTGATGACCCCGGACCGCACCTTCGCGCCCGAGGTCATGGCGATGAACCTCGTGCCCTACATGCGCTCGCTCCAGGCGCTCGACACGACCTTCACAGTCACCTACCGGCTGGAGGCGGTGGAGCGCGACGGAAACCGCCTCCTGGCGCATCTCGGCAGCGACTACGGCGGCGTCGCGAAGACGGCGAGCTTCGACCAGATCGTCGTCAACCACGGGACGATCCCGCTCGACGACGTGTATTTCGAACTGAAGCCGCAGTCCTCGAATGGCGGCGAGGTGTCCTACGACGCCCTGATCGACGGCCGGCCGCAGACCGTCATGCGAAACCCCGCGGGCGCGTTCCAGCTCTTCCGAATCGGCGATGCCGTCGCGGCCCGCAACACGCATGCCGCGATCTACGGCGCGCTGCGTCTCGCCAAGGACCTCTGAGGTGCCCGCGATTCGCGCGCTCGTCGACGCGAGCGGTCCCGTCCTGCGAATGCGGACCGTTCAAGGGCGGCGGCAAGCGATGCGCAGGGCGCGGTCCGACGCTGGAAAGAGGAGACGACAGGCGCCCGGCACCGGATCGATAGGCTGAAACAGGGTTTGAAGAAACGTCGCGACCGACGTCATGCCTCGGATCGAAGGGGGCGACACGTTCGTCGCGACCGGACCGAGGGATCGAATGGTGGGCACGACTGGGATTGAACCAGTGACCCCTGCAATGTCAATGCAGTGCTCTCCCGCTGAGCTACGCGCCCATTCGATGGAGCGGCTTACACCACAGGAGGCGCGGTGCGGTCAAGACCGTTTGCGCCTCTTGTGGGGGTAGAGCCGCAAAAAAATCAGGCGGCGTCCTGGAGCATCTTGCCGACCTCCTCCACCAGCTCGCGCAGGTGGAAGGGCTTGGACAGGATCTTGGCGTCCTTGGGAGCCTTGGAGTCCGGGTTCAGCGCGACCGCGGCAAAGCCCGTGATGAACATCACCTTGAGGTCGGGGTCGAGCTCGGTGGCGCGGCGCGCCAACTCGATGCCGTCCATCTCGGGCATCACGATATCGGTCAGGAGCAGCGAGAACGGCTCCTCGCGAAGGCGCTCGTAGGCGCTGCCGCCATTGTCGTAGGCGGTCACCTCGTAGCCGGCCTTTTCCAAAGCCTTGGCCAGGAAGCGGCGCATGTCGTTGTCGTCTTCGGCCAGAAGGATCTTGTACATCTCGTAACCTGAATGTCGCGGCGGGTGCCGGACGTGAAGCCTGCTCGCAATCAACCTTTTAGCAGATTGCTTAAGCAAGAGCTAAATGGAATGTTCGAGCGGCAGAACGGCCCTATCTCCGGTGGAACGCGGTTTGCGAAAGGGAAATGAAGGGGAGTGCATTTGGACGTCGCCGCTCCCAGCCTGGAAACCGCCGCGGGCGCGTGCCCGGCCTTCGAGATCATCGAGCCGACCCGCCAGACCAGCCCCTTCGTGTTCTGCTCGCCCCATAGCGGGCGCGCCTATCCCTCCTCGTTCCTGGCGCAGAGCCGGCTCGGCCCCTCGACGATCCGCCGCTCGGAAGACCTCTTCGTCGACCAGCTCTTCGACTTCGTACCGGCGCTCGGCGCGCCGCTGCTGGTCGCGCGGTTTCCCCGCGCCTATCTCGACGTCAACCGCGAGCCCTACGAGCTCGACCCTGCAATGTTCTCCGGGCCGCTGCCCGACCGTGCGAACTCCGCTTCGGTGCGGGTCGCGGGCGGTCTCGGGACCATTCCGCGCATCGTCGCCGAACGCGAGGAGATCTATGCCGGGCGCATCCCGGTCGCCGAGGCGTTGTCGCGGATCGACACGATCTACATGCCCTTCCACGAGACGCTGGAGCGCCTCGTCGAGACGACGCGCCGCGCCTTCGGCGTCGCGATCCTGATCGACTGCCATTCGATGCCCTCGTCGGTGCGCCCCCTGCCGGGCGGCCCGAAGGCCGATATCGTGGTCGGCGACCGGTTCGGCACCAGCGCCGCCCACCACTATGTGGCGATGGCCGTGCAGCGCCTGACGGCGCTCGGTCTCGATGTGACGCGCAACAAGCCCTATGCCGGCGGCTACATCACTGAGCGCTACGGGCGGCCGCGCGCGGGCGTCCATGCCATCCAGCTCGAGATCAACCGCGCGCTCTATGCCGACGAACGCAACTTCGTGCCGCACGCGGCCTTCGGCCATTTCCGGCGCATCCTGTGGGAGTTCGCCTCGTGCTTCGCCGCCGAGGTGGAATCGGAACTCCAGCGTCCCGCCGCCGCCGAGTAGCGCGCCCTCGCCAGGCCCGGGGGATCGCCGTATAGGACGGGCCCCGGCTGGAGACCCGACGATGACGACGCTGCCCGATGCTTCCTTCCTGTTCCGCCTGGCGGACGCCGCCGCGAAGGAGACGCTGCCGCGCTTCCGCACCGCGCTCAGCGTCGATTCCAAGCCCAAGGAGGGCTTCAGCTTCGATCCGGTGACCGAGGCCGACCGCGAGGCGGAGAAGGCGATCCGCGCGATCATCGAGGCGGAATATCCGGCCCATGCGATTCTCGGCGAGGAGTTCGGCCTGTCGGGCTCCGGAGACCATCTCTGGGTGATCGACCCGGTGGACGGCACGCGGCCCTTCATCTGCGGCGTTCCCGTCTGGGGCACGCTGATCGGCCTTCAGGTGCGCGAGCGCGCCGAGATCGGCATCATGAGCCAGCCCTACACGCGCGAGCGCTTCTGGGCGACGCCGGACGGCGCCTTTGGCGACGGGCCGCAGGGCGAGAAGCGCCTGCGGGTGCGCGACATCGGGGCCCTTTCGGGCGCGACGCTCTTCTCGTCGGCGCCCGAGCTGTTCAAGGGCGGGCTCAAGGACCGCTTCCAGAGCCTCGTCGACCAGGTCCGGCTCACCCGCTTCGGCGCCGACTGCTACGCCTTCGCCATGCTGGCCGCCGGCCATGTCGACATCTGCGTCGAGCCGGGCCTCCAGCCCTACGACATCGTGGCGCTGACGCCGATCGTGGAACAGGCGGGCGGCGTGATCACGACCTTCTCGGGCGACCGGCCGGAGAACGGCGGCGACGTCGTGGCGGCCGCAACGCCCGCCCTTCACGAGGCGGCGCTGCGCATCCTCAACGGCTGACGGGCGTTTCGGCCAAGGCCGGGGCCAGGGCCGGGGCCGGGGCGGCGGCTGCCGTTACCGCCTCGCCGATCAGCGTCTCGTCGAGCGCGGGCAGGGGCGGGGGCTTCGGCAGGCTCTCGGCAAAGAACGTCTCGACCGCGCCGAGCGCCGGCTCGCGGAAGCGGTCGGCCTCCTGCAGGAGCTCGTGCCGTGCGCCCGCGACGCGGATCGAATGGCCGCAGCGCATGCGCCAGGCGAGGCGCTCGGCGGCGGCGGCCGAGACGACCCGGTCGTCGCCCGGCAGGAGGAACAGGGCGGGAAGGTCGAGCCGCGCGATCCGATCGGAATCGTCGAGCCGGCGCATCGCCTTCAGCGCGGCGCGCAGCCAGGAGGCCGAGACGCCCTCGACGGTGAGCCAGGGCGCGGCGGCCCGCAGGGACCGGTTGCGCTCGAAGCGGGCGGTGTCGGTGGTGAGGACATTGCCCGCAAAGGGCTCGGACGGGTCGATGCGCCGGGCCGGGCGCACCGGCAGGAAGCCGAGACCGCACCAGTGGAGGGCGCCGGTGACGAAGCCCTGGACGCGGCGAAGCCCGGCCGAGCCGGGCAGGGCGACCAGCGGCGCGATCAGCGCCATGCGCTCGACATGCGCCGACAGGCGCGCCGAGGCGGCGAGCGCCACCAGCCCCCCCATCGAATGGGCGAGCACCGCATAGGGCGGCGCGCAGCGATCCATCACCACCTCGCGCAGGACGCGCTCGAGATCGTCGGCATAGTCCTCGACGCTCGCCACATGCCCGACGCCGGGCAGGAAGGTGCCGCGGCCGGAGCCGCCCTGGCCGCGCCAGTCGAAGGTCGCGACCGTGAAGCCGCGCGCGTTGAGGTCGCCGATCGTCTCGTAATATTTCTCGATGGCCTCGTTGCGCCCCTGAAGGAGAAGGACGGTTCCGCGGCTGGTCATGCCGGCTGGCCCCCGCCCGATCGCGTAGCGCAGCCGCACCCCGTGGCCGAGATCGAGATGGCCGGTCTCGAGGCCGGGCGGGGCCGGGTTTGCATCGAGGGCAACGAAGGCGTCTTGGGTCTCGGGCACGGCGGCTCCGTCGGGCATCAGGGCTCTACAGGTCCTAGCGCAGACGCGCGGCCGGTTGAAGGCGAATGACGGGGAGACGGGAGATCGGGGATCCTCTCGCGAGGACCCCCGACCCCGAGCGACCGGAGCGGAAGGGACGGGACGCGCCGGTCGTTTGCGAAAACGGTGGATGTCAGCCGCCGCGCGTCGGGGCGGTGCGGAGCCCTCGCGGACCGGAGGGCGAACCGGCCTCGCGAACTCGACGGGCCGAACGAAGGCGCCGTTCTAACGAAGGCGCCGTTCTAGAGCCACCGACATGAACGGCAGCCGAAGCGCGCGTTCATCCAGCGTTCACAAGGGCTCGATCGCGTTAAGCCGTTGTTCCGGCAGCATGAAAAAATTCGGCGTCGACGCGCGGCGCGGCTCTTGAAGCCGTTTTCGGCCTTTCCCATCTCATGCCTTGCGATCGCCCAGTAGCGGGATCGCTGGCTCGGGTCGACCGGCCGCCGCCTGATATGCGGGGCCTCCCAGTCGACCGGCCACACACGCAAAACCGTTGCTCAATGGAGAACACCCATGCGTCAGTTCGACTTTGCCCCCCTCTACCGCTCCACCGTCGGTTTCGACCGGCTCTTCTCGATGCTCGACGCGGCCGGCAATGCCGAGAACGCTCAGAGCTACCCGCCCTACAACATCGAGCGCACCGGCGAGACCACCTACCGCATCACCATGGCGGTGGCCGGCTTCTCGGAGACCGAGCTCTCGATCGAGTCGCGTGAGAACACGCTGACCGTGAAGGGCGAGAAGGGCGACGAGACCAACGGGTCCTCGGAGTTCCTGTATCGCGGGATCGCGGGCCGCGCCTTCGAGCGCCGCTTCCAGCTGGCCGAGCATGTCGAGGTCAAGGGCGCGAGCCTCAAGAACGGCCTCCTGCACATCGACCTCGCCCGCATCGTGCCCGAGGCCCTGAAGCCCCGCCGCATCGAGATCGCGACGGCCAACACCAACGAGGCCAAGACGATCGAGGCGTCCGCCGCCTGATCGCGGGACATCTGAATACGATAGAGGACGGCGCCCTGCGGGGCGCCGTTTTCGTTTGGGCGTCTCAGGCGATGAGATCGCAGAAGCGCGTGACGTCGCTGCGCTCGGTCGACCAGCTGGTGACGAGGCGGTAGAGGCCCTCGCCCTCGCGCACCAGACCCGGCATGTCGTGCGGCGCGTTCCAGTCGTAGAAGGTGGCGCCTTCAGTCCGCAGCCGCTCGGCGGTCGCCGTCTCGATCACGGCGAAGATCTCGTTGGAGCGCGTGTCCCAGGCCTGCCGCGCATGGGCCGAGCGGCCGATGCCCTCGCGCAGCGCGTCCGCCATGGCGTTGGCGTGGGCGGCGAGCTCCAGCCACAGGCCGCCGTCGAGATAGGCGGCGAACTGGGCGGCCATGAAGCGCGTCTTGGAGAAGAGCTGCGCGCCGCGCTTGCGGATATAGGGGAACTGCTCGGCCTGTTTCGGGTCGAAGAAGACCACCGCCTCGGCGCACCAGCAGCCGTTCTTGGTGGCGCCGAAGGACAGGATGTCGACGCCCGCGCGCCACGTCATCTCGGCCGGAGAGGCGTTGGTGGCGGCCAGCGCGTTGGCAAAGCGCGCGCCGTCCATATGGAAGGCGAGGTTGCGCTCGTGGGCGATCTCGCCGATCGCCGCGATCTCGGCCACCGAATAGAGCGTGCCGGCTTCCGTCGCCTGGCTGAGCGAGACGGCCATCGGCTGGCCGGCATGCACGAAGCCCGGCCGGAACCGGCCGAGTTCGGACACGAGATGGCCGGGGTCCATGCGGCCGAGCGAGCCCTCGACCGGAACCATGCGCGCGCCGTGGGTGAAGAATTCCGGCGCGCCGCATTCGTCCTGCGCGATATGCGCCTCGCGGTGGCACATGACGACGCCGCCCGGCCGGTTGACGGCCGCGAACGACAGGGAGTTCGCCGCCGTGCCCGTGCCCACGAAGTAGACCGCGACCTCGCGCTCGAAGATCTCGTTGAAGCGCCGCTCGACGGCCTTGTCGATGTCGCTCGCCCCGTAGGCGGCGGCAAAGCCCGCGCGGTGGCGCTCGAGCGATTGCGTGACGGCGGGATGGGCGCCGGACCAGTTGTCGGATGCAAAGATCATGGCGGCTGACTATCGCGCCCGGACGCGCCCGTCAAAGTGACTATCGCGCCCGGACGCGCCCGTCAAAGCGCCGAGCGGCGCTCCGTCTTTGCATGGAAGTCTTGACGAAGTTAGAACCGCTCTTGCCGCGGAAACGCAAGTCTGGCATAAGCGGCAAATAGGTCAGCATTGCTGCCCTATCTGGGGCGGCCGTTCCCGGACGGCGCCCGACCGGGCGCGCTGGGAGAGGGCGGCCCCGACCACGAACAGGCAGGCGCGGCGCGCGGCGGCAGGGAGCCGGACCGGGCGCCGAAGTCCTGCCCGAAGAACCAGGTTGCCTCGACCCTTCGGGCGACGACGAGACAGGGAGACACGCGATGACGATCGAAACGCCATCCATCATCGAGGGTGAGGTCATTCGGGCCGCGAACACCGCGATGGGCGCCGTCAAACCGCGTCGCCTGCCGGAGCGCCAAGGCCTCTACGATCCGGCGAACGAGAGCGACGCCTGCGGCGTCGGCTTCATCGCCCACATGAAGAACCAAAAGTCCCACTCGATCATCGAGAAGGGCCTGAAGATCCTGCACAACCTCGAGCATCGCGGGGCGGTCGGTGCCGACCCGCTGATGGGCGACGGCGCAGGGATGCTGGTGCAGATCCCGCACGACTTCTTCCAGGCCGAGATGGCTGTCCAGGGCGTCGAACTGCCCGAGGCCGGCCAGTACGGCGTCGGCTTCGTGTTCATGCCGCAGGACGAGGCGCGTCGCCTCCACTTCAAGACGATCTTCGAGGCGGCCGCCGCCGAGGAAGGCTGCACCGTCATCGGCTGGCGCGACGTGCCGGTGGACAATTCGTCGCTGTCCAAGGCCCCCGAGATCGCCGCGACCGAGCCCTGCCACCGGCAGGTCTTCATCGCGCGGCCCGCTTCCGCCGCGACCGACGACGAGTTCGAGCGCAAGCTCTACATCATCCGCAAGGTCGTCTCGAACCGCGTCCATGCCGAGGCGCAGTCGGTCGACACCGACTTCTACGTCGTGTCCTTGTCCTCGCGCACGATCGTCTACAAGGGCATGTTCCTGTCCTATCAGGTCGGCGCCTACTACAAGGACCTGAAGGACCCGCGCTTCACCTCGGCGCTGGCGCTCGTCCACCAGCGCTTCTCGACCAACACGTTCCCGTCCTGGCGCCTCGCGCACCCCTATCGCATGGTGGCGCACAACGGCGAGATCAACACGCTGCGCGGCAACGTCAACTGGATGGCGGCCCGTCAGGCGTCGGTGGATTCGGAGCTCTTCGGCAACGACATCTCCAAGCTCTGGCCGATCTCCTACGAGGGGCAGTCCGACACCGCCTGCTTCGACAACGCGCTCGAGTTCCTGACGCAGGGCGGCTACCCGCTCGCCCATGCGATGATGATGCTGATCCCCGAGGCCTGGTCCGGCAACAAGGAGATGAGCCCGGAGCGCCAGGCCTTCTACGAGTATCATGCCGCGCTGATGGAGCCCTGGGACGGGCCGGCCGCGGTGTGCTTCACCGACGGTCGCCAGATCGGCGCGACGCTCGACCGCAACGGCCTCAGGCCGGCGCGCTATGTCGTGACCGACGACGACCTCGTGATCCTCGCCTCCGAGGCCGGCACGCTCGAGGTCGCCGAGGAGCGCATCGTCAAGAAGTGGCGCCTCCAGCCGGGCCGCATGCTCCTGATCGACCTCGAGAAGGGCCGCATCGTCTCCGACGAGGAGGTCAAGAGCGAGATCGCGGGCGCCAACCCCTATCGCGACTGGCTGCGCTCGACCCAGCTGATCCTCGAGGACCTGAAGCCGGTGCAGCCGCGGGCATCGCGCGCCGACGTGTCGCTGCTCGATCGCCAGCAGGCCTTCGGCTACAGCCAGGAGGACACGCGCATCCTGATGGCGCCGATGGCCACGACCGGCCAGGAAGCCATCGGCTCGATGGGCACGGACACGCCGATTTCCGCCATGAGCGAGAAGTCGAAGCTGCTCTACACCTACTTCAAGCAGAACTTCGCGCAGGTCACCAACCCGCCGATCGATCCGATCCGCGAGGAGCTGGTGATGAGCCTCGTCTCCTTCATCGGCCCGCGCCCGAACATCCTCGACCTCGAGGGCACGTCGCGCCGCAAGCGGCTGGAGGTGCGCCAGCCGATCCTGACCAATGCGGACCTCGAGAAGATCCGCACGATCGGCCACACCGAGGACCGGTTCGACACCAAGACGCTCGACACGACCTACCCGTCCGAGCAAGGCGCGGCGGGCATGGCTGGCGCGCTCGACCGGCTCTGCGAGCGGGCGGAGGCGGCCGTCGTCGGCGGCTACAACATCATCATCCTGTCCGATCGCCAGATGGGGCCGGACCGCATCCCGCTGCCGGCGCTGCTGGCGACGGCCGCCGTGCATCATCACCTGATCCGCAAGGGCCTGCGCACCGCTGCCGGCCTCGTGGTGGAATCGGGCGAGCCGCGCGAGGTCCATCATTTCGCGTGCCTCGCCGGCTACGGCGCGGAGGCGATCAACCCCTATCTCGCCTTCGACACGCTGCTCGGCATGCATGCGCGCGGCGACTTCCCGCCGGAGGTCGATGCCAAGGAGGTCGTCGGACGCTTCATCAAGTCGGTCGGCAAGGGCCTGCTCAAGGTCATGTCCAAGATGGGCATCTCGACCTACCAGTCCTATTGCGGCGCGCAGATCTTCGACGCGATCGGCCTCCGTTCCGAGTTCGTGAAGCGCTACTTCGCCGGCACCTCGACCACGATCGAGGGCGTCGGACTGGAGGAGATCGCCCGCGAGACGGTGGAGCGCCATGCGCTCGCCTTCTCCGACGATCCGGTTCTGGCGCGCTCGCTCGAGGTCGGCGGTGAGTACGCCTACCGCATGCGCGGCGAGGCCCATATCTGGTCGCCGGATGCGGTCGCGACGCTCCAGCACGCCGTGCGCCTCGATAGCTACGACACCTACAAGGAGTACGCCGCGCTCGTGAACGAGTCGGCCGTCGCCAACTCGACCATCCGCGGCCTCTTCAAGCTGCGCATGGCCGAAGAGGTGGGCCTGACCCCGGTGCCGCTCGACGAGGTCGAGCCGGCGGCGGAGATCGTCAAGCGCTTCTCGACCGGCGCGATGAGCTTCGGCTCGATCAGCCGCGAGGCCCATGCGACGCTCGCCGTCGCCATGAACCGCATCGGCGGCAAGTCGAACACGGGCGAGGGCGGCGAGGAGCCGGACCGCTACCTGAAGCTGCCGGATGGCTCGAAGAACCCCGAGCGCTCGGCGATCAAGCAGGTGGCGTCCGGGCGGTTCGGCGTGACGACCGAGTATCTCGTCAACGCCGACATGCTGCAGATCAAGGTGGCTCAAGGGGCCAAGCCCGGCGAGGGCGGCCAGTTGCCCGGCCACAAGGTGGACGCGACCATCGCCAAGACCCGGCATTCGACGCCGGGCGTCGGCCTGATTTCGCCGCCGCCCCACCACGACATCTACTCGATCGAGGATCTGGCGCAGCTCATCTACGACCTGAAGAACGTCAACCCGGAAGCCGATATCTCGGTGAAGCTCGTCTCCGAGGTCGGCGTCGGCACGGTGGCCGCCGGCGTCGCCAAGGCGCGTGCCGACCACATCATCGTGTCGGGCTACGACGGGGGCACCGGCGCCTCGCCGCTCACCTCGATCAAGCACGCCGGCTCCCCGTGGGAGATGGGCCTTGCCGAGACCCAGCAGACGCTGGTGCTCAACGGGCTGCGCTCGCGCATCGCGCTGCAGGTCGACGGCGGCCTCCGGTCGGGCCGCGACGTCGTGATCGGCGCACTGCTGGGCGCCGACGAGTTCGGCTTCTCGACGGGCCCGCTGATCGCGGCCGGCTGCATCATGATGCGCAAGTGCCACCTGAACACCTGCCCCGTCGGGGTCGCGACGCAGGACCCGGTCCTTCGCTCGCGCTTCAAGGGCACGCCCGAGCACGTCATCAACTTCTTCTTCTTCGTGGCCGAAGAGGTGCGTGAGATCATGGCGGCCATGGGTGTGCGCACCCTTGCCGAGCTGATCGGGCGCTCCGAGCGGCTCGACAAGCGGGAGATGATCGACCACTGGAAGGCCAAGGGCCTCGACTTCTCCAGGATGTTCTTCAAGCCGGACGCCGCGCTGGAGGAGACCTACTGGACGAAGCGCCAGGAGCATCCGATCGCGGACGTTCTCGACCGGAAGCTGATCGCGCAGGCGGAAAGCGCGCTCACCGCGCGCCAGCAGGTCGAGATCGAGACCGCGATCGGCAACGTCGACCGCTCGGCCGGCGCGATGCTGTCGGGCGAGGTCGCCAAGCGCTTCGGCCACAAGGGTCTCGCCGACGACACGATCAAGGTGAAGCTGACCGGCACTGCCGGCCAGAGCTTTGCGGCCTTCCTCGCCAAGGGCGTCACCTTCGATCTCGTCGGCGACGGCAACGACTATGTCGGCAAGGGCCTGTCGGGCGGCAAGATCATCGTCCGGCCGCGCGCCAACACGCGCATCGTGCCGGAAGAATCGATCATCGTCGGCAACACGGTGCTCTACGGCGCGATCGCCGGCGAGTGCTACTTCCGGGGCGTGGCGGGCGAGCGCTTCGCCGTGCGTAACTCGGGCGCCATTGCCGTCGTCGAGGGCGTGGGCGACCACGGCTGCGAGTACATGACCGGCGGCGTGGTGGTGATCCTCGGGCATACGGGCCGCAACTTCGCGGCCGGCATGTCGGGCGGCATCGCCTATGTCTACGATCCCGAGGGCAACTTCGCGAACCGCTGCAACATGGCGATGGTCGAGCTCGAGCCGGTGCCGGAGGAGGACGATCTCCTCGAGAAGCTGCACCACCACGGCGGCGACCTCCAGCACAAGGGACGCGTCGACGTCTCGTCCAACATGACCGGCCACGACGACGAGCGGCTGTTCCAGCTGATCTCCAACCATTTCCACTACACGGGCTCGACCCGCGCCAAGGAGATGCTGGATCACTGGGAGACCTACCGCCCGAAGTTCGTGAAGGTCATGCCGGTGGAGTACCGCCGCGCGCTTCTCGAAATGGAGCGCATGCGCATGGGCGTCGCGGCCGAATAGAGGCCGTCGCCTTCCGGAGCCCGCGACACGTCGGGCCGCCCCTCTTAACGAGGCCGGTGGCCCGGTCGCGGGCCCTGGCTCGCAATCGCGAAGTTTGGACGCGTTCTATCCTCGCGGAAATTGGTGTAAGGCGAGCCCGGTCGGCAGAAGTCCGATCGCTCGCATGAGGGGTGGCTTCACGCGCTTAAGATTAGCGCCGCCGCCCGGACGGAGGGGCATTATGGGCAAGGTCACGGGCTTTCTCGAGATCGACCGGCAGACGGCGAAGTACCAGCCGGCCTCCGATCGCATCCGGCATTTTCGCGAGTTCACGCTGCCGATGTCCGACGAGGAGGTCGGCAAGCAGGCGGCACGGTGCATGGATTGCGGCATTCCCTTCTGCCATGGGCCGACGGGCTGCCCCGTGCACAACCAGATCCCGGACTGGAACGACCTCGTCTATGCCAACGACTGGGAGGGCGCGATCCGCAACCTCCACTCGACCAACAACTTCCCCGAGTTCACCGGCCGCATCTGCCCCGCCCCGTGCGAGGAGGCCTGCACGCTGAACCTCGAGGACACGCCGGTCGCCATCAAGACGGTGGAACAGGCGATCGCCGACAAGGCCTACAAGCTGGGCCTCATCAAGCCGCAGCCAGCCGAGACCAAGACCGGCAAGCGCGTCGCGATCATCGGCTCGGGACCTGCGGGCATGGCCGCCGCGCAGCAGCTCGGCCGCGCCGGCCACGAGGTCCACGTCTTCGAGCGCGAGAGCCGCGCCGGCGGGCTCCTGCGCTACGGCATCCCCGACTTCAAGATGGAGAAGCACTTCATCGACAAGCGCGTCGAGCAGATGGAAGGCGAGGGCGTCACCTTCCACTACGGCGTCAATGTCGGGAAGACGAAGCCGCTCGAGGAACTGCGCGCCGAGTTCGACGCTGTTCTCTATTGCGGCGGTGCCGAGCGCCCGCGCGATGCCGGCATTCCGACCAACGGCCTCTACGGCATCCATGACGCCATGCCCTACCTCGTCCAGCAGAACCGCCGCGTCGGCGGCGAGCCGGTCGCGAGCGCGGGCTGGAACGCCGGCGAGATCTGGGCCGGCGGCAAGCATGTCGTCGTCGTCGGCGGCGGCGACACGGCGTCGGACTGCGTCGGCACCGCCTTCCGCCAGGGCGCGGTGAAGGTCACGCAGCTCGACATCCGGCCGCAGCCGCCGAAGATGGAGAACAAGCTCGAGGTCTGGCCTTACTGGGCGACCAAGATGCGCGTCTCTTCCTCCCAGGCCGAGGGCGCGATGCGCGAGTTCCAGGTCGCGACCCTCGAGTTCATCGGCGAGGACGGCCAGCTCACCGGCGTCAAGTGCGCCGAGGTGGACGAGCGCCGCAAGCCCATTCCCGGCACCGAGTTCGTGATCCGCGCCGACCTCGCCTTCATCGCGATCGGCTTTGCCGGCCCCTTCACCGACGCGCTGGTGGCCGAAGCCGGTGAGGCGCTGGCGATGAAGCGCGACGCGCGCGGCAACGTCGCCGTCCAGGCCGACGACAAGGCCTATGCGACGTCGATGGAGGGCGTCTATGCCGCCGGCGACGTGCGCCGCGGCCAGTCGCTCGTCGTCTGGGCGATCCGCGAGGGCCGGCAGGCCGCGCGCGCGATCGACCTCGCGCTCACCGGCCAGACGACGCTGCCGCGCTGACGCCGATCCCTGGCGCCGGGTCCGCCCGGCGCTAACTCGTCTATCCTGACCGCGGGGAGGCGAGATGGACTGGTTCGCGCCGATCGACGCCTATTGCGAACGGCTCGGGCCTGACTTCTGGGCCGAGCCGCTGAACGCCGTGACCAATCTCGCCTTCCTCCTCGGCGCAGCGGTCGCGTGGCGGGCGTGGCGACGAGCGCCACGCCGCGATGGCATCACGTTCGCCTTCATTCTCCTCGTCGCGGTGATCGGCGTCGGCTCGCTCCTGTTCCACACGTTCGCCAACGGGTGGTCACTTCTGGCCGACGTCATCCCGATCGCCGTCTTCATCTACGGCTTCTTCGCGCTCGCCCTGTTCCGGTTCGTCGGTCTTCGACCGGCGCTCTCGGTTGCCGGCACGATCGGGTTTGCCGTCGCGGCGCAGGTCGTCGAGCGGCTGGCCGGACCCGTCCTCGGCTCCTCCGCCTCCTACCTGCCGGCCCTCCTGGCGCTCGGCGGCATCGGCGGTGTTCTCCTGGGCCGACGTCACGGTGCCGACCGATGGCTGCTCACGGCCGCCGCCGTCTTCGTCCTGTCGCTGACCTTCCGCACGCTGGACGCGCCGCTTTGCGAAGCCCATCCGCTCGGCACGCATTTCCTCTGGCACGTCCTCAACGCCCTCACGCTGACGCTCTGCCTTCTCGCCGCGATCCGTTATCCCGCCGGATCCGAAGGACTACGGCCCACCGCGCCTGCAGGGCCTCGGCCCGCCGAGTCCAAGAGATTTTGACGAACTGGCCCGCAGGACTACGGCCCACCGCCACGGCATCAAATCCAGCCGGCCGCCCAAAAAAAGGCCGGGCGCTTCCCCCGAAGCACCCGGCCGCGACGGTCCCCCGCCGTGAAACGTCAGATCAGCTCTGCGGTGCCTTGATGCGGTGCTCGGCCAGGCGCTCCTTGCCCTGGAGCACGATCACGCGGGCGTTCATCGGCACCCGGTCGTAGAGGTCGACGATGTCCTGGTTCATCAGGCGGATGCAGCCCGACGAGACGGACTTGCCGATCGACCACCATTCCGGCGTGCCGTGCAGGCGGTAGAGCGTGTCCTTGTTGCCCTGGTAGAGGTAGAGGGCGCGGG
Source organism: Aureimonas sp. Leaf324 (assembly GCF_001423245.1). GTDB lineage: Bacteria > Pseudomonadota > Alphaproteobacteria > Rhizobiales > Rhizobiaceae > Aureimonas. Next base: position 177,455 of record NZ_LMOH01000026.1, on the reverse strand, counting down.
CGCCGAGCGGGTTCATCAGCCCCGGTTCCATGCCGACCTCGTTGCCGTAGGGCTTGAGCTCGGGGCGGCGCGCGATCATCTCGGCCGGCGGAAACCACTTCGGCCAGTGCTGCTTGTCCTTGATGTCGGCTTCGCCCGCCCAGGAGAAGCCGGCCTTGCCGACGCCGATGCCGTAGCGCATCGCGGTGCCCTGCGGTTCGACGACGTAGAGGAAATGGTTGCCGGTATCGACGACGACGGTGCCGGGCTCCATGCCCTCGCCGTTGTAGAAGACGCGCTGGCGGCGATACTTCTCGTCGACCTTCGAGATCGGGATGGCCGGCAGCTTGAAGGCGCCGTCTTCCATCGCGCCATAGGCGGTGAGTTCGACCGGACCCAGCGGACCGCCCGATACGATCGCCTCGGCTGGCGCGACGTAGGCCTGCGCCATCGGCACGGGCGCCGGATTGAGCGAAGCGCGTTGCTGCGTCTGCGTGGTGCAGGCGCCGAGCGTGGCCAGGGCGGCGAGCGAGACGCCGAGAAGGAGGGTGTTCAAGCGGGTCTTCATGGAGCGTCCGGTGCGACTGCGAGGGCATGACGGCCAGGCATGACGGGCTCCCAGGACAGGCAGTCCCCCATCGGAGGCCACCCTCTGGTACGCCGCGGCGAGTCGCCTGGCAACGCGATCAGTAGACCCTGGTATGGTTAAGATTGTCCTTGTTGCCGCACCACAACAGTTGACGCGGAGGAGACCCGTTCCACTTGGGGTTGACGGGGCGAAGTTCGAGCAAAACCGGGGACTTCGGATGAATATCGGCGAAGCTGCACGTCGTTCGGGCCTGCCGCCCAAGACGATCCGCAACTACGAGGACCTCGGTCTCGTGTCGCCGGCGCGCGCGCCGAACGGCTACCGCGACTATTGCGAGCGCGACGTGCATATCCTGCGCTTCCTGCAGCGCTCGCTCTCGCTCGGCTTCGACGTGTCGGAAACGCGCCGGCTCCTCGCCTCCTACGCGCCGGGCGCCCGGCGCGACGAGGCGCGCCGGCTGGCTGAGCGGCGTGCGATCGAGATCGACCGCAAGATCCTGGAGCTCCACAGCCTCCGCCGGGCGCTCGCCGACCTGATGGACGACAACGAGGAGCCGTGCGGCTGGCCGATCCTCGACGAGGTGCCGAACGAGGGAGCCCGCGTGGCGCGTCCCGCGCTCTGACGTCGGACACGGCCTTCCGCGGATGTTGCCGATTCGTTTCGCCGCACCCCTTGATTCGGCTCCGCTTTCCCCGCTACTCGGAAGGCCATGCCGATCGTTTCTCCCTTTCGCCGCGATCCCCTCGTCGACGGGCGCCAGTCCGAGCGGGCCATGCTGGTGCGTCGCGGCGTCCAGCGCCTGATGATCCAGATGCGCGTGTCGGTCCTGCCCGAGATCCCGCTCGTGTCGGGCCGGCGTGCCGATCTCCTCTGCCTGTCGGAAAAGGGGGAGTTCTCGATCGTCGAGATCAAGTCCTCGATCGAGGACTTCCGGGTCGACCGGAAATGGCCGGACTACCGGCTGCATTGCGACCGCCTGTATTTTGCGACGCATCCGGGCGTGCCGGTCGACATCTTCCCGGAGGATTGCGGGCTGATCCTGTCGGACGGCTACGGCGCCGAGATCCTGCGCGAGGCGCCGGAAACGCGCATGGCGCCGGCCACCCGCAAGGCGCTGACGCTGCGCTTCGCGCGCCTCGCCTCCGACCGGCTGCTCCAGGCCGAATGGGTCGCCAATCCCTACATGACCGGCGACGTCGCCGACTGACCGCGCCTCAGCGCGGCGCGCGCTTGGCGAGGATGCGCTGCAGCGTGCGGCGGTGCATCGACAGGCGGCGCGCCGTTTCCGACACGTTGCGGTCGCACATCTCGTAGATGCGCTGGATGTGCTCCCAGCGGATCCGGTCGGCCGACATAGGATTCTCGGGCGGCTCGGCCTTGATCTCGGGATCGCGCGTCAGCGCCGCGATCACCTCGTCGGCGTCGGCGGGCTTCGCGAGATAATCGATCGCGCCGAGCTTCACCGCGTTCACCGCCGTCGCGATGTTGCCGTAGCCGGTCAGTACCACGGCGCGGGCACCCGGTCGCTGGCGGCGCAGCGCCTCGATCACGTCGAGCCCATTGCCGAGCCCGAGACGCAGGTCCACGACGGCATAGGCCGGGGCGCCCGTCTTCAGCGCGGCCAGCCCCTCGGACACGGTTTCCGCGGTGCGGACCTCGAAGCCGCGCTGTTCCATCGCGCGCGCCAGACGCCCGACGAAAGGACGATCGTCGTCCACGAGAAGCATGGTCTTGTCTTCGCCCGCCTGGGGGGCAACCATCTGATCTGTCGGCATGGGACTGTTCCTTCCTCTGCCAGAAAGATACGTCGTCCGTGCGGCTTATCAACTGGCGTGCGAGACGATCGGTCGCGCAAATCTTGGCAAAAAGGGTGTCAGGCCAACTGTGGCGGCAGGTCGAACGGCTCTTCTTCGCGCTCGGGTTCGCCGACGCGCTCGACCGTCAGGCGCCCGAAGCTCTCCACCGGCCAGGACACCGTGATCCGGGCGCCCGATCCCTCCGCCTCGCTGCGGTTTTCGAAGCGGATGCGCGCGCCGGATCGCTCGATCAGCGTCTTGGCGATGAAGAGCCCGAGACCGAGGCCGCCGCCCGACTGGCGCTGCTCGGCGTCGCGCACCGACATGTAGGGATCGCCGATCCGCTTCAGGACATCGGGCGGGTAGCCGGGACCGTCGTCGCAGATCTCGATCGCGATGCGGCCGCTGTTCCAGGACAGGCCGATCTCGACCTCGCCGCTCGCGAAATCCACCGCGTTCTCGATGAGGTTCCCGAGGCCGTAGATCACGCCGGCATTGCGCCGCATCACCGGCTCGGGGCCGAATGCCTCCTGCACCCGCACGCGGATGTCGACGCCGAAGTCGCGGTGCGGGGCGACGGCCTCCTCGATCAGCGACGACAAGGGCATCTTGGCGAGATGCTCCTCGGACGTCGACGACAGGCTCGCGAGCTGCCCGAGGATCGCCCGGCAGCGATCGGACTGGCTGACGAGAAGGTCGATGTCCTCGCGCAGGGTGGCGTCGGCGGGTGCTGCGCGGCGCATCTCCTTGGCGACGAGGGCGATCGTGGCGAGCGGCGTGCCGAGTTCGTGGGCCGCGGCGGCCGCCAGCCCGTCGAGCGCCGACAGGTGCTGCTCGCGCTGGAGCATCAGTTCGGTCGCGGCGAGCGCGTCCGACAGCGCCCGGCTCTCGGCCGCCACCCGGTAGATGTAGAAGGTCGAGAAGATCAGCGTCGTGACCAGCGCGAACCACATGCCCCCGAGATACGGAAAGGGCAGCTGCAGGCTGTGGCCGGCCGGCCAGGGGATGGGGTGGTGGAGAAAGGCGATCGCGGTCGCACAGAGAACCGCCAGGACGCCGATCCCGACCGCGACGCGGGCGGGCTGCGTCGCCGCCGCGATCATCGCGGGAACCACGAGGAACACCGCGAACGGGTTCTGGATGCCGCCGGTCAGGAAGAGGAGGCCGGTCGGCTGCACGACGTCGAAGACGAGGATCAGCGAGGTCCGCCGCTCCGACAGGCGCTCGGCCTTCGAATAGCGGGTGGACAGCCACAGGTTCAGCGCCACCGACACGCCGATCAGCACGAAGCATCCCCAGACGGGGTAGGGATACCACAGGCCCCAGGCGACGAAGACGCAGGCCGCCGACTGGCCGGCGATCGACAGCCAGCGCAGGCGCGTCAGCGTGGCGAGGCGCACCCGCTGCCCTTCGAGGGACAGGCGGCGTTCCGGCGGCAGGTCGGCGTCGAGGTCGAGGCCTTTGGCGATCGTCATCATGACAAGCGAATTAGGTGCCGTCCCGCATCCGCACAGATGCGACGCGGCCGCACACGCACCGCGTTTCAGCCGCGCGGCTTCGCCCGGTTGGTGGCGGGCGCCGCGACCGGGTCCTCCGGCCAGGGATGGCGGGGGTAGCGACCGCGCAGATCGGCGCGCACGTCGGCCCAGGAGCCCGTCCAGAAGCCCGGCAGGTCGCGCGTGATCTGGATCGGCCGGTGTGCTGGTGACAGGAGCTCGAGGATCAGCGGCAATCGCCCACCGGCGATCGCCGGATGCCGCGACAGGCCGAAGAGTTCCTGCACGCGCACCGCCAGCACCGGCCCTTCGGCCTCGTAGCGGATCGGCAGATGCGAACCGGTCGGCGCGGTGAAGTGCGACGGCGCGAGATCGTCGAGACGGCGCGCCTCGCCGGGCGGCAGGCGGGCGAGGAGCGCCTCGCGCAACGCCCCTTCGCCGATTTGCGACAGGGCCGAGACCCCCGGCACGAAGGGCAGGAGCCAGCCTTCGAGATCGGCGAGCAGCGCCTCGTCCGTGAACGCGGGCCAGCCCGCCTCGGCGCCGTAGGCCGGATGAAGGAAGCGCAGCCGCGCCAGAAGCCGCTCGCCGTCCTTGCCCCAGGGCAGGCGCGCAAGGCCGATGTCGCGAAGGCCCGCCATCAGCGCCCGGCCCGTCTCCTCGCCGGCCGGCGTCGGCAGTGGCGCTTCGGCAAGGACCGCGCGGCCGAGACGGCGCACGCGGCGCGCGCGAACCGACCGGCTCGCCGGATCGAACTGCAGCGTGTCCTCCTCGACGATCCGGGCCGCGAGGAGAGCGTCGAGGCGCGCCTTATCGATCGCCGCGGCGCTGCGGATGCGGCCGGTGCGCTGTGCCGAGCCGGTCGAAACGCCCTGGAGGTCTGCGACGACCAGCGCCGCCTCGCGCGACAGGGCGTGCTCCTTCTCCAGGGTGCCCCCGCGCCCGTTCGACAGGAGGAAGCTGCCGGGCGCGCCGCGCGCCAGCGCCACGCGGTCGGGATAGGCGAGCGACAGGAGCGCGCCGGGATCGTCGTCGTCCAGACGGTCGCCGAGATCGGACGGCGCCATGCCGGCGATCCGGCCGGCGAGCCCATCGGCCGCGCGGGCGCGGGGCGAGCGGTCGGCGCGCCACAGGCGCAGGCGCTCGGCAAGGTCCACCGAGGCGCCGCCGAGGCCGGGTTCGGTCAGGAGGACGGCGAGGCGCGCCGCGGTGCGCCGGGGCTCGCCGGGGGCCGCGCCCGCCACCATGCGCGCGAGGCGCGGCGCCAGCGGCAGCGCGCGCATCGCCTCGCCGGTCGCGGTCATCCGGCCGGTCTCGTCCAGCGCGCCGAGATCGCGCAGGAGCGCGCGGGCCTCCGCCACGGCCGGGCCGGGGGGCGGATCGAGGAAGCGCAGGGAGGCCGGATCGGAGACCCCGAAGGCGAGCGCGTCGAGCACCAGCGCCGAGAGGTCGCTGACCAGGATCTCCGGCCGGTCGAAGGCTTCGAGCGCCGCGGTCTGCTCGGCGCGCCACAGGCGGATCGCCTCGCCGGGTGCCGTTCGCCCCGCCCGGCCCGCCCGCTGGTCGGCCGAGGCGCGCGACACGCGCACGGTCTCGAGGCGCTGCAGCCCCGTCGCCGGTTCGAAGACCGGGGCGCGCTTGAGGCCGCTGTCGACCACCGTCGTGACGCCGTCGATGGTGATCGAGGTTTCCGCGATCGTGGTGGCGAGCACGACCTTGCGACGGCCGGCCGGCGCCGGGCGGATGGCAAGGTCCTGCGCCGCCCCCTCCAGTCGGCCGTAGAGCGGAGCGAGGACGACGTCGGCGGGCACCCGGCCCTCCAGCCGCTCCAGCGTGCGTTCGATCTCGCGCTGGCCGGGCAGGAAGGCGAGGATCGAGCCGGAGCCCGCGCCGAGTTCCTCGCGGATCGCCGCGGCGACGGCGTCCTCGACGGCTTCGCTCGGGGCGCGGTCGCGGTGGCGGATCGTTACCGGGAAGGCGCGGCCCTCGCTCTCGATCACGGGCGCGTCGCCCAGAAGCGTCGCGACGCGCGCGCCGTCGAGCGTCGCCGACATGACGAGGAGCTTCAGGTCCGGCCGCAGCGCCTCGCGCACGTCGAGTGCGAGCGCCAACGCGAAGTCGCCGTCGAGCGAGCGCTCATGAAACTCGTCGAAGAGGATCGCCGCGACGCCGGACAACTCCGGGTCCGACAGGATCATGCGCGTCGCGACCCCCTCGGTCACCACCTCGATGCGCGTCGAGGCCGAGACGCGGGTGTCGAGGCGCATGCGCCAGCCGACCGTCGCGCCCGGCGCTTCGCCGAGAAGATCGGCCATACGCGTGGCGGCGGCGCGGGCGGCCAGACGCCGGGGCTCGACGAGGATGATCCGCCCCTCGGTGATGTCGCCGAGAAGATGCAGCGGCACCAGCGTCGTCTTGCCCGCGCCGGGCGGCGCCACGAGCACGGCGGCACCATGGTCCCCGAGCGCTCGGCTCAAGGCGGGAAGGACGTCGGAGACGGGGAGGCGGGGCAGGCTCGCACGCATGGCCCGTCTTGCCCGAGCCGCCGACGCCTTGTCCAGCGGCGGCGTCAGATCACGCTGGCGCCGACATTGACGGCGAGCGCCAGCACGGTCGTGTTGAACAGGAAGGCGAGGATCGTGTGGGCGAGCACGAGCTCTCGCATCCCCTTCGTGGTCACCGCGACATCCGAGGTCTGGCAGGCGGCGCCCATGGTGAAGGCGAAATACAGGAAGTCACCGTAGCCCGGCGTCTTGTCGCCGCCGGGAAAGTCGAGGCCGCCCTCGGCGTTCGGCCGGCCGTAGAACTCGCCGGCATAGTGCAGCGCCATCATGACCTGCGTCACGACCCACGACAGGAGGATGGTGAAGCCGGCGAGCGAGAGGCGCCAGGGGTTGGGGTTGTGGTCGCCGATGCCGTGCAGCTCGGCGGCAATGGCGCCGAAGCTCGCGGCGATCGCAAGGCCGGTCAGCAAAAGGATCGCGCGCCGCCCCTCGTCCTGCCGGCGGGCGCGGCGGCGCAGGTCGCCGGCATCCGCCGCCTTGACCATTATCCGGGCGATCACGCCGAGATAGAACAGGACGCCGGCATCCCAGCCGATCAGGATGCGCGTCGACAGGTCGAGCGAGCGGGGGCTGAGAAGCGCGAGCGCGATCGCGACGCCCGCCGCGATTAGGAGGCGCGGCCGGGCGCGCACGCCGCGGATGAAGGCGCGATGGAAGGTGTGGGACCCCGGTTTGTCGCTCATCGCTCGGATTGCCCTCTCTCGGCCAGACCGGTTGAAACACATGTCGCGCAATGATGGTTCGCACGCTTGGCGCGGATCGGCTAAAGGATGATCCGATCCGCCGTCCGCTTCCGGCCGGCGCAGCCTTCGCGAGTGCCACGATGTCCGATGCCGCCACCTCCGCCGACACCCGCCCGACGCTGGTGCTGACCGGTGCATCGCGGGGCATCGGGCATGCCACGGTGAAGCGCTTCTCGCGCGAGGGCTGGCGCGTCATCACCTGCTCGCGCCAGGATTTCGCCGCCGACTGCCCGTGGCCGGCCGGCCCCGAGGACCACATCAAGGTGGACCTCTCGGACCCCGAGGACGTCGGCTACGCCGTGTCCGAGATCCGCCAGCGGCTGCAGGCGAACGGCGGCAAGCTGCAGGCCCTCGTCAACAACGCGGCGATCAGCCCGAAGGCCGACAAGGGCGCGCGGATGGATTCGATCCGCACCCCGATGCATGTCTGGCGCGACGTCTTCCAGGTCAACTTCTTCGCGCCCATCATGCTGGCGCGCGGCCTGCACCAGGAACTGGCGAGCGCGAACGGCGCGATCGTCAACGTCACCTCGATCGTCGGCAGCCGCGTCCACCCCTTCGCCGGCACGGCCTATGCGACGTCGAAGGCCGCGCTCGCCTCGCTGACGCGCGAGATGGCGGCCGACTTCGGACCGGACGGCATCCGCGTCAACGCCATCGCGCCGGGCGAGATCGACACCGCGATCCTGTCGCCGGGCACCGAGAAGATCGTCGAGCAGATTCCGATGCGCCGCCTCGGAAAGACCTCCGAGGTCGCCGACATCATCTACTTCCTGTGCTCGGGGCAGGCGTCCTACGTCAACGGCGCCGAGATCCACATCAACGGCGGCCAGCACGTCTGACCCCGGCCGCGCCTAGCGGGCGCGCAGCGCCGCGACGAGGAGGCTCGTCCCCGAACTGATCAGCGAGATGCCGAGGAACAGGCCGATCGCCCAGATCGCGGTCCCGGGAAGGCCGATGACGAGGAAGAGCGCGAGGCCGATATTGATGATGCCGGCCAGCGCCAGGAGCCAGAACTGCCCGCCCGACACGCGGAACGCGTTGGCCATCGCGAAGGTCGCGAGGCCGAGGAGCAGGAAGTAGACCGCGAGCAGCGTCGTGAGCGCGACGGCCCCCGCGAATGGATCGGCGAGGATCAGGATACCGAGGAGCAGCGTCACGACGCCGATGAGGAGCCCGGTGCCGCGTCCGCCGAACTCGCGGCCGGCACGGACCGTCGCCACGAGCCCCACGATCCCGAGAATCACCAGGAGCCAGCCGAAGAACAGGGTCGAGGCGAGCGTCGCCGCGAAGGGCACGAGGATCGCCAGCGCGCCGGCCGCGATCATCAGCACCGCCTGCACCGTATAGCCCTTCCAGTGGCTGTGCAGATGGCGCTGGACGTCGCGCTCGAGGTCTCCGGTCGGGGTTAGGCCTGCACGCGACATCCGGAACACTCCTCGGCGATGGATAGCCGCCGAACGTTCCCTTCCGGGAAAGGTTCCCCTCAGCCGCCCTGCCGGCTGAGCGCGCGGGATGTGTCGAGCAGGCGGTCGACGAGGTCGTCGAGGCGGGCGCGGTCGCCGGCCTCGGCAAGATGCCCCCTGGCGTCGAACGCGGCCTCGGCGGCCGCCAGCCGGAACTCGGCGGTCAGCACCTCGGCCCCGAGGGCGGCGAGCGTCGCACGGACCTGGCCGAGCGCCGAGCGACCGTCCTCGCGCCCGGCGCCGGTCGAGGCCAGCGCCACGACGAGGCGGGCGAAGGGCGGGCGCGCCGCCTCGTCCGCTGCGGCCGCGGCCGCCATCCAGTCGAGAGCGTTCTTCAGGGCGGCCGGCGGGCCGGCGTTGATCTCGGGAAGGGCGATCAGCATCCCGTCCTGCAAGGCCAGCCGCTGGGCGAGCAGCCGGGCGTTCTGCGGTGCCTCGCCGCCGCCCGGCCCCTCGAAGAAGGGGAGGGGATAGTCGGCAAGGCTCGCGCCCGTCAGCGCGACGTCCGTCAGGGACAGGGCCCGCGTCGCTTCCAGCGCGAGGCGGGCCGAGGGGGAGCCCGGCGCGGTGTCGCCGGTGAGAACCAGGATGCGCGGGATCAATGCAGCGGACGCGCCCCGGCCTGGCTGTAGATCCAGACTCGCGCCGGCGGGATGTTGTCCCAGACGATGTCGGAGGAGGACACGTCGAAGAGGCCGGGCACCGCCTTCACCGGCGGCTTCCAGAGATAGGAGAGCTGGGTCAGGTTGCCGCCCGGCCGCAGGCGCTCGAAATAGCGCGAGAACAGCGCCTGCCGCTCGGCCTGCGGGAACTTCACGATCGGGATCGCAAAGAGGATCGCGGCGAACGTCGTCGCGCCGCCGTCACCGAGCGTCGCATCGAGGTCGAATCCGTCGCCGCGGATGACGTTCACGGCCGGGAAGCGCTCCTTCAGGGTGCGCGCGAACTCTGCGTCGTATTCGATCGAGGTGATGCGGCCGGGATCGACCCCTGCGTCGAGGAGCGCGCGCGTGACGCAGCCGAGGCCGGGCCCGAGTTCGAGGATCGGGCCGTCGAGCCCGGTCGTCGCCGAGGCGACCATCGTCGCGCAGTAATGGGCCGAGGAGGGCGCGACGGCGCCCATCTTGATCGGATTGCGGACCCAGGTTCCGAAGAACCGCGCCAGATCCCGGCGCCGTTCGCGTGCCGCGTCCTGCCCCATGCGTGCGTCCATCGTGCTCTCCCATCTCGCGCGCGGCCCGCCGGGCCGGTTCGATGCCGATGCCTAGCAGGTCATTTTGGCATTGCGACGAAGGTCGGCAAAGCCCGAGCGTTCCGATCTCGCCGATAGGTGATCACGCGGGCCGGCGGCAGGTTGCGCTTGATCCAGGATGAGACCGTCGAGCCGGCGTCGATGCGCTCGGCGCGGACCGGCGGCGCGAAGGCGTAGGAGAACTGAATGAAGGGCGCGCCCGGCGGCAGGAGGTCGAGATAGCGGCCGATCGCCCGCGCCCGCTCGGGCTCGGCCCTCGTCATCAGCGGGAGCGAGGAGACGACGGCGCGCAAGGGGCGCTCGACCAGAAGCCGGGCGAGGGCGGCCGGCGGCTCGTAGGCGTCGCCCTGCAGGACATGGACGCGGGGAAAGCGGGCGCGCAGGAGCGTGCAGAATTCCGGCGAATATTCGAGGCAGACGAGGTGCTCCGGTTCGATGCCGGCCTCCAGGAGGCAGGCGGTGACGACGCCGGTGCCGGGGCCGAGCTCGACCACGATCCCGTCCGCCGGCTCGTCCGGCACGGCCTCGGCCATCCGCCGGCCGAGCGCGCGCGAGGAGGGCGAGACCGCCCCCATCTTCAAGGGGCTCTTCAACCAGCTGCGGATGAAGGCCGCGTCGGCCTGACGCCGCAAGGGATGCTCGTTCCCGTCCACCACACCCTCCCCGATGCCGCTTGGTCCGGCTGCCTCAGTCGCTGAGACCCTCGAAGAATTCCTTCATGCGGGAGAAGAAGCCCGTCGATTGCGGCGAGTTCTCGGAGGAGGAGATGTCCTCGAACTCCTGCAGGAGCTCGCGCTGACGGCGCGACAGGCTCTGCGGCGTCTCGATCGAGATCTGGATGAAGAGATCGCCGGTCTGCGTCGAGCGAAGCACCGGCATGCCCTTGCCCTTGACGCGGAACTGCTTGCCGTACTGCGTGCCCTCGGGAACCTTGACGCGGGACTTCGCGCCGTCGAGCGTCGTGACCTCGAACGAGCCGCCGAGCGCCGCCGTCGTCATCGAGATCGGCACCTTGCAGAAGAGGTCGGCCCCGTCGCGCTGGAAGAACTCGTGCGGCTTCACCGACAGGAAGATGTAGAGGTCGCCCGCCGGTCCGCCGCGCAGGCCCGCCTCGCCCTCGCCGGCCAGCCGGATGCGCGTGCCGTCCTCGATGCCGGCCGGGATGTTGACCGAGAGGTTGCGCTCCTCCGGCAGGCGCCCGTCGCCGCCGCACTTGCCGCAGGGGTCGGCGATGATCTCGCCGCGACCCTGGCAAGTCGGGCAGGTGCGCTCGATCGAGAAGAAGCCCTGCGCGGCACGCACGCGGCCGACGCCGCCGCAGGTCGGGCAGGCTTTCGGCGCCGTTCCCGTCTTGGCGCCCGTGCCGTGGCACTGGTCGCACTGGATGGTGGTCGGCACGCCGATCTCGGCGGTCTTGCCGGTGAAGGCCTCCTCGAGGCTGATCTCCATGTTGTAGCGCAGGTCGGAGCCGCGCTCGCGGCCCGACTGGCCGCCCTGGCGTCGTCCGCCGGCCCCGCCGCGCCCGCCCATCATCTCGCCGAAGATGTCGTCGAAGATGTCGGCCATCGAGGAGGCGAAGTCGCCCCGGCCCGCGCCGCCGCCGTTTTGGAACGCGGCATGGCCGAACCGGTCGTAGGCGGCGCGCTTCTGCGGGTCCTTCAGGACCTCGTAGGCTTCGCCGATCTCCTTGAACTTCAGCTCCGCGGTCGCGTCGCCCGGGTTCTTGTCCGGGTGAAACTGCATGGCGAGCTTGCGGAACGCGGCCTTCAGGGTCTTGTCGTCGCAACCCTTCGCGACGCCGAGCATCTCGTAGTAATCGACCTTCACGGACAAGCGTATCACCGTTCTCGTGCGCATCGGACCAGCCGTCCGATGCCGTCATGATGTGGAGACGGAAAGTCCAGCGAAGTTCCGTCGCGGGCCCGATGTAGGCGTGGAGGGTCCGCGTTACCATAGGACAGCGACGAGCAAAAGCGGAGGGAGCTTGCGCGGACCCGTCGCCGCCGCATCAGGCCGAGGCGAGCGTCGGCGGCCGGGGCTTGGCGCCGCGCTCGCCCGCCAGCCGGCGTCCGAGCGGCCCCTCGACGAAGCGCGCCGACAGGAAGGCGAGTGCGATCGTCGCCAGCATCGGGACCGGCAGGAAGGCGTAGAAGCTCATGATCTCCAGCGGCTCCAGGATCCGCTTCCAGAGGAAGGACAGGAGCACGATCTCGCACGCCGCGTGGAGGATGTAGATGCCGAAGGACAGGCGCAGAAGCGGCATCGCCGGTTCCAACCGTTCGGTGGAGCGGGGCCGCGCGCCCTCCGACAGGCCGATCAGGAGGATGGCCAGGAAGAGGAGCGCGAGCGTCAGGTGGACGAGCGAGGCGCTCGCCATGGTCAGGAGCGCGGCGGCGAGCGCAAGCAGTCCCGGCGCGTGCGAGGTGACGGTGAGCGCGCGCCGCGCGACGAGGGCGGCGGCCAGCGCGCCCGCCGTGAAGTCGGCAAAGGCGCGATAGGCGCCGAACGTGTCGGCATTTGTCCAGTGCCCGCTCGGGAACACGCCGGCATAGCTCCAGACCTCGAGCACCGCGATCCAGCCGAACAGGAGGAACGCGAGGCCGGCGATGCCGGCGCGCCGCCAGACGAGGACGACGGCCGGAAACAGGAGGTAGCAGAAGAACTCGGCGCTGACCGACCAGCTCGGATAGTTGAAGGTGAGCCGGTCCGTCGTGCCCCAGGCATGGATCGCCAGGACATGCAGCGGCAGGTCCGCCATGTTCCAGCGCGGCAGGTCGTGCAGCGTGACGAGGCCGAGCGCGCCGGCCGTGCCGATCGACCCGAAGAACAGAAGCGTCAGGAAGTGGAGAGGATAAAGGCGGGCGAGCCGACGGCGCAGGAAGCGCCGGTAGTCGCCCATCGTGTTCATGCGCGGCGCGTAGCGCGCGGCGATCACGAAGCCGGAGATCATGAAGAAGGCGTCGAGAAGCGGCAGGAGATGGTGCAGGGCATCGGTCGCGACCCGGGCCTGCGTGCCCGGCGCGAAGAACATGAAGTGATAGGTCATCACCAGGATCGCGGCCGAGAAGCGCCAGCAGTCGAAGATCCGGTAGTGCATCGTCAGGTCTCGCTGGGCAGGGCGACGGCAAGGCCCCGCTCGCCATGGAGCGGGGCAGGCGAGCGGACCGAGGAGCGCGTGGAAGCCCCTTGGCGCCGGTTCAGGCGGCCCGGCGGGCCGGCGCGTGACGAAGGGCGGCGCGGGTGCGCTCCTCGCCGATCTCGAACTGCGCGACGAGATCGCGCAGTTCCCCCGCCTCGCCCCGCAGCGACTGGCTGGAGGCCGCCGCCTCTTCCAGCATCGCAGCGTTCTGCTGGGTGATCTGGTCGATGTGGGAGACGGCCGTGTTGATCTCGCGGATGCCGGTCGACTGCTCGGCCGCCCCTTGCGCGATGGCCGTGACCTTGCCGTCGATCTCCAGAACCTTGGCGGCGATGCCTTGGAGCGAGGCGCCGGCCCGCTCGACGAAGGTCACGCCGACGTCGACCTCGTGCGAGGCGCGGGCGATGAGATCCTTGATCTCCTTGGCGGCCTCGGCCGAGCGCTGCGCAAGGCCGCGCACCTCCTGCGCCACCACCGCGAACCCGCGGCCGGCTTCGCCCGCGCGCGCGGCCTCGACGCCGGCATTGAGGGCGAGGAGGTTGGTCTGGAAGGTGATCTCGTCGATCACGCCGATGATCTTGGCGATGCGCGACGAGGAGTCCTCGATGGCGCGCATGGCGTCGATCGCCTGGGCGACGATCTCGTCGGAAGCCTGCGCGGCGGCACAGGCGCCCTTCACGGTCGTCGATGCCGACACGGCGTGACCCGCGCTCTCGTTGACGCGCAGCGTGATGTCGGCGAGCGCGGCCGAGGTCTCCTCGAGGCTCGCCGCCTGGCCCTCGATCCGGCGGGCCATCTCCTGCGCGGCCGCGCTGATCTCGCCGGTGCCGCCGTCGATGCTGGTGACGATGCCCGAAACGGTCCGCATCGTGGATTGGAGCTGGCCGACCGCCGCGTCGAAATCGGCGGCGAGCTTGGCATAGGATCCGCCGATCCGGCCGGACAGGCGACACGTCAGGTCACCGGCCGACAGCCGGGCAAGGCCGCTGCCGAGGAGTGCCACCACCTCGGCCTGTTCGGCCACCGTCCGGGCGCGCTCCTCTTCGCCTTCGCGCCGCGCGCTTTCGGCCTGCACGCGCTCCTGCGCGGCGACGGCCTCGGCCTGGCGGCCGGAGGCGAGTTCGTGGCGGAAGCCTTCGAGCGCGGTGGCGAGCGCCCCCGCCTCGTCCCGGCTGCCCTGTCCCTCGACGGGCCGCGTATAGTCGCCGGCGCTGAGAGCCTCGACGTCCGCCAGAAGCCGCTGCAGCGGTCGGCGCACGACGCGGTGCGAGGCGAAGGCGAGGACGCCGAGCGAGATGGCGACGACGAGAAGGCCGCCGCCGGCCAGGAGCAGGCGCTCCTGCCACACGGGTCCGGCGACGACGGCTGCGGGCACGTCGACCAGCGTCGCCCAGGTGAGGTCGAAGCCGGGAACCTGGAAGGGAAGGGCGACGCGGGTCGCGCCGTCCGGCAGCGTGCCGAGGATGCGCGGCTGTCCGTCGGCGGCCGCCTTCGCGAGGTCCACCGCGCCGATATCCTCGTAGGGCTTGGTGCGCATGGCGGCGTCGGGCGCGACCAGCCACTTGCCGTCGCCACTGACGAGGAACACCCGGCCGGTGCCGAAGGGCTGCAGGGCCGAGACCGTGGCGGCGAGTTCCTGCATGCCGACGTCGATGCCCGCGACGCCGATCAGCTTGCCGCCCGACATGACGGGATAGGCGGCCGACGACATGAGGACGCCGGTCTCCGAAAGATAGGGGGCGGTGAGGTAGCCCTTGCCGCGTGCGACAGGCTCCTTGTACCAGTCCGCATCGTATTTCGCGGCGAAGGTGCTGTAGTCGGCGCCGCCGTTCGCGCCCTTGGTCCAGTAGGGCGTGAAGGCGCCGTCCTTGTTGGAGCCGACGGCCGCGGGATCGCCCGTCCCGTCGATGCCGCCCGGCGCTTCCGCCATCCAGGAGCCGAAGAGGTTGGGGTAGGAGCCGATCGCCGGCTTCAGGAGCGCGACATAGGCGGTGCGGTCCCTGAGGCCCGCCTCGTGCATCGCGCCGATCGCGCCTGCCGTGGCGTTGCCCACCGCGGTCGCCTGGCCGAGGCCGATGCCGATCGTGTTGGCGACGATGCGCGCCTCGGCGGTCGCCCGGTCGAGCGCCATCGTCTCGATCCGGTCCGCCGAACTCATCGAGATCAGGGTGAAGGCGCCGGCCAAGACCAGCGTCACCGCGCCTCCCGCGGCCAGGATCAGCTTGGCGGACAGGGAACTGGACAGCGATTTCATGGCATCCTCGGCGCGAGATGTCAGAGACGGTTCCAATGACTCTGGAGGATGACTGATAAAAATTCGTTGTGCGGCGCCAAACGACGAAAGGTTCCGCCTCGCATCATAGAAAAGGCCCCGGCGGTGCGTCCCGCCGGGGCCTTTCTTTTCGGGCGTTCGAGCGGTCGATCAGGCCGACTTCTTGCGCTCGTCGTCCTGCACTTCCTCGAAGTCGGCGTCGACCACGTCGTCGCGGCCGCCCTGCGCCGTCGAGGCGTGCGGCTGGGCACCCTCGTCCTCGCCGGCCTGGCTCGCCTCGTACATCGCCTGGCCGAGCTTCATCGAGGCCTCGGCGAGCTTGTCCGACTTCGCCTTGATGGCGTCGGCATCGGCGTCGGCCTTGTCGAGCTCGGCGCGCAGGTCCGCGATTGCGTCCTCGATCGCCTTGCGATCCTCGGCCGACACCTTGTCGCCGTAGTCCTTGAGCGACTTCTCGGCCGAGTGCAGCAGGCTCTCGCCCTGGTTCTTGGCCTCGACAGCCGCGCGGCGCTTCTTGTCGGCGTCGGCGTTGGCCTCGGCTTCCTTCACCATCTTGTCGATGTCGGCGTCCGACAGGCCGCCCGACGCCTGGATGGTGATGCGCTGCTCCTTGTTGGTGCCCTTGTCCTTGGCCGACACGTTGACGATGCCGTTGGCGTCGATGTCGAAGGTCACCTCGATCTGCGGCACGCCGCGCGGTGCCGGCGGAATGCCCTCGAGATTGAACCGGCCGAGCGACTTGTTGTCGGCCGCCATCTCACGCTCACCCTGGTAGACCTGGATGGTCACGGCGTTCTGGCCGTCCTCGGCGGTCGAGAAGACCTGGGACTTCTTGGTCGGGATCGTCGTATTGCGGTCGATGAGGCGCGTGAACACGCCGCCGAGCGTCTCGATGCCGAGCGACAGCGGGGTCACGTCGAGAAGGAGAACGTCCTTCACGTCGCCCTGGAGAACGCCGGCCTGGATGGCGGCGCCCATGGCGACGACCTCGTCCGGGTTGACGCCCTTGTGCGGCTCCTTGCCGAAGAAGTTCTTCACGACCTCCTGGACCTTGGGCATGCGCGTCATGCCGCCGACCAGCACCACCTCGTCGATATCGGACTGGGTGAGGCCGGCATCCTTGAGGGCGGCTTTCATCGGGCCGACCGTGCGCTGCACGAGGTCGTCGACGAGGCTCTCGAACTTCGAGCGCGTCAGCTTCAGCGTCAGGTGCTTCGGACCGGACGCGTCCGCCGTGATGAACGGCAGGTTGATCTCGGTCTGCGAGGCGGACGACAGCTCGATCTTGGCCTTCTCGGCCGCTTCCTTCAGGCGCTGAAGGGCGAGCTTGTCGTTCTTCAGATCGATGCCCTGGTCCTTCTTGAACTCGGACGCGAGGTAGTCGACGAGGCGCATGTCGAAATCCTCGCCGCCGAGGAACGTGTCGCCGTTGGTCGACTTCACCTCGAAGACGCCGTCGCCGATCTCGAGCACCGACACGTCGAACGTGCCGCCGCCAAGGTCATAGACCGCGATCGTCTTGCCGTCGTTCTTCTCGAGGCCGTAGGCGAGGGCCGCGGCCGTCGGCTCGTTGATGATGCGCAGGACGTCGAGGCCCGCGATCTTGCCGGCGTCCTTGGTCGCCTGGCGCTGGGCGTCGTTGAAGTAGGCGGGAACGGTGATGACGGCCTTCTCGACCTTCTCGCCGAGATAGGCTTCCGCCGTCTCCTTCATCTTCTGCAGGATCATGGCCGAGACCTGGCTCGGCGAATACTTCTCGCCGTGCGCCTCGACCCAGGCGTCGCCGTTCGAGGCGTTGACGATCTTGTAGGGGACGAGGCCCTTGTCCTTGGCCACGGTCGGGTCGTCGTAGCGACGGCCGATCAGGCGCTTCACCGCGAACAGGGTGTTCTCGGGATTGGTCACCGCCTGGCGCTTGGCCGGCTGGCCGACGAGACGCTCGTCGTCGTTCGAGAAGGCGACGATCGAAGGCGTCGTGCGCGCGCCTTCCGCGTTCTCGATCACCTTTGCGGTCTTGCCGTCCATGACGGCGACGCAGGAATTGGTGGTTCCGAGATCGATGCCGATCACCTTCGCCATGGTCTGTCTCTCCTTGTTGAGCGTGGGGCCCGGACCCTCGATCGAGGCGTTCCGCGTGGCCGCACCTTGGATGGGATTTCGGTTCGCCGAGGGGCTCTCGAAAACGGCCGCCCCGGCGGGCTGAGGGCTATATATGAACGGGCTTTGGGGGGCGCAAGACGGTCTCGAACCTCGACCGCACGGCTTCGTCCGACCCCCGGCGGGCCGACGGAGCATAGGCGGCTAAGCCGTTTAATCCGCAAGTCGCAGAAACCATCAGCCGGGGTGAATGTTGGCTTTCCTGAGCGGTCGGGGCGCAGACGCCTGCCCGGCCGCCCCATCGCCGTCGCGAAAGGAGGCCGCCCATGAACAGCATCATCTACCTCATCGGCTTGATCGTCGTCGTCCTCGCCATCCTGTCGTTCCTCGGCCTCAGGTAGGGAGAGCCCCATGTCCGATCCATTCCAGAGCGGCTCACGAGCCGAGACCGATCGCCAGACCCTGTCCGACGCGGCCCGCCGCGAGGGCCAATCCATTCGCGACACGGCGGCGCAAGCCGGCGAGACTCTGCGCCGCGAGGGCGCGAGCCTCGGCGACAGCGTGCGCGAGCGCGCGAGCGCCCGTGTCGAGGACGGCAAGGCGGCCGCCGCCTCCGGCCTGTCCGACTTCACCGCCGCGATCCGCAAGGCCTCCGAGGAACTCGGAGCGCGCGACCAGTCGATGGCCGCCGGCCTCGCCCGCCAGGCCGCGTCCGGGCTTGAACAGGCCGCCGAGGCGATCGAGGGGCGGAGCGTCCAGGACATCACCCGGTCGGTCGCCGACTTCGCGCGGCGCCAGCCCGGCGCCTTCCTGATCGGCGCGGCGCTCGCGGGTGTCGCGCTCGGCCGCTTCGCGCGCGCTTCGAGCGACCATGCCGGCCCTCTCGGCTCGAACGCCGGCCATGGTGCTCGCTCCGGCGACGACTGGCGCCATGACGACGGCCGCTCTCGCTTCCAGGGCAACTCGTCCGGGGCCGGCGCAGCGTCGTCGTTCGGCGACCGTTCGGGGCGACACGACATGGGGTCGGCGTCCGATTCCGCCCTGAACCGCGCGGGTACATCGGGTTCCACGGCGACGGGGGGCCTGACGTCCACCCCGACCGCCGCCTCCTCGTCGCAGGCCGACGCGACCGGCTACCGGGCGCCGCAGGAGGCGCCGCAGACCTCCGCACTCAGCCAGCCGGGCGTCTCCGGTTCCACCAACACGGCCGGCCTTGCCAAGTCCTCCAACCCCGGCACGGGAGAGCGTCCATGAGCATCGATCCGCATCAAAGCCGTTCGGTCCCCGACCTTCTCAGCGATCTCCTGCGGGAGACCACCGAGCTCTTTCGCACGGAAGGCAGGCTGATCCGCGCGGAGATTTCCGACAAGCTCACGCAGATCCAGCTCGCCGGCGGATCGCTGGTGGCCGGGGCGATCTGCCTTCTCGTATCCCTCATCGTCCTGTCGGGCGCGCTCGTGGTGGCGCTCGGCAAGATCATGGACCCGGCCTGGGCGGCGCTTCTCGTCGGCGTCGTGATCGCGGTGATCGGCATCGTGCTGCTGGCGGCCGGCAAGAAGAACCTCGAGGCCGTGAACCTCGCGCCCGAGCGCTCGCTCGGCCAGTTGCAGAAGGACGGCCAACTCGTGAAGGAGCAGACGCGATGAGCACGGAAACCGATCGCCTCGCGCGCGAGGCCGAGGAGCGCCGCTCCAACCTCGACGCCACGCTGGAAAGCCTCAAGGGCAAGCTGTCGCCCGGCCAGATCGTCGACGAGGCGATGGGCTACCTCCGGGAAGGGCAGGGCGCCGACATGGCGCGCAACCTCAACCGGCAGGTGCGCGACAATCCGCTGGCGCTCGGCCTCGTCGGCGCCGGCATCGCGTGGCTGATGTTGGGGCAGGGCGCAAAGGATACGACGCGCGACGCCGGCCGCCGCCTGCGCGACCGCTACGACGACGCGTTCGACCGGGACGGCCGGGACTGGAGCCCGGACCGCTGGGCGGTCGACGACCGCGACAACCGGTTCGAAAGCGCCAGCAGCGGCTACGAGGCGGACCGCACGCGCGGCGTGACCTCCGGCCCCTATCCCGGTCACGGCGGATCGTCGTCCTCGGGCATCGGGTCCTCAGTGTCGGGCGCGGCCTCCTCGGTCGGTTCGGCGGCCTCGAGCGCGGCAGGCGCCGTCGGTGATGCCGCCCGCAAGGCGGGCGACACGATCTCGCATGCGGCCTCGTCCGCCTCCGACAGCGCTTCGCGCCTGTCGCACGACGCGCGGGACGCTGCGGCCCGGGCGCGCGAGGCGTCCTATCGCGGCCTGTCGCAGGCCGGCGACAGCGCGGGTTACTACGGCCGGCGCGCGCGACGGACGTTCCTCGATACGCTGCAGGACGAGCCGCTGGTGCTCGGCGCGGTCGCGCTGGCGGTGGGGGCGGCGATCGGCGCCGCGCTGCCCTCCACCCGGACCGAGGACGAGTGGCTCGGCGAAACCCGCGACCGGCTGCGCGACCAGGCGCTCGATTCCGGGCGCGAGGTGCTCGACAAGGCCGGCACGGTGGCGGCCAAGGCCTTCGATGCGGGCAGCGCCGTTGCGGACGAGAAGGGCTTGAAGCCGACGGGCGAGGGCGAGACGATCGCCGAGAAGGTCTCGTCGGTGGCGGAAGCCGCCCTCGGAACGGCCAAGGACGAGGCCCGGAAGGAGGGGCTCGCCTGACGCGGACGCTCCTGCGACAACGAAAAGGGCCGCCGGCATCTCCTGCCGGCGGCCCTTGTCCTATCCTCCGCCGAAGAGGCCCCGGAACAGCGAGCGGTCGCTCGCCCGTCCGCCGGGCGCCGGCCCCTCCAGCACCGCGTCGGGCGGCAGCTGGTCGGGGCTGACCGCGATCGCCGGTCCTTCGAGCACGGCATCGGGCGGCAGCTGGTTGCGGCCGACCGTGCGCGGCGGGCCGATGTCGGCCGGCGGGCGCATGCGGGCCGGCTCGCCGTAGCCGTATTCCGGCGGCGGGCCGCCGTACTCGTCGTCGCCGTAAGGGTCCTCGCCCCGCGGCGGCGGCCGGCGCGCATAGTCCGGCTCGGCGGGCAGGTCGCGATAGCCCGGCGTCGAGCGGTATTGCGGCTCGTATCGCGGCTCTCCGCGCGGGCTTCGCTCGGCATAGCCGTCCTGGCCCGGCACGACGCTGCCGGGCGCCGCCGCCGGCGGCAGTTCGCCCGTCGCCTGCTGCGGCGCCCCGCCCTCGAAGCCGGGTCCCGGCAGCTCGTTGCTCTCGTAGACCGGGTTGCCCTCAGTGTCGTAGCCGATGATGCGGTCGCCGTAGCCGGACGCCATCGGCTGGTTGCCGGGCTCGCCGATCCGGTAGTCGCCCGGCAGCGGCATCGCCGGCAGGCCTTCGTGCGCGGCGGTCATGAACGCCTTCCAGGCGTCCGCCGGCAACGAGCCGCCGGTCACCTGGCGCATCGGCTTGCCGTTGTCGTTGCCGAGCCAGACGCCGGTGGTGAGGTTGGCGGTGAAGCCGACGAACCAGGCGTCCTTGAAGTCCTGCGTGGTGCCGCTCTTGCCCGCCGCCTGCCAGCCCTTCAGCGCGGCGCGCCGGCCGGTGCCCGAACTGATGACTCGCGTCATCATCGCGTTCATCATGCCGACGATGTCGGAGGTGACGATCACCGGCGGCACGGCGTCGTCGCGCTGGTAGAGCACCTTGCCGGACACCGTCGTCACCTTGTTCACGAGGTGCGGCGTCGCCCGGTAGCCGCCGTTGGCGAAGGTCGCGTAGGCGCCGGTCAACTCGAGGAGCGAGACTTCCGACGTGCCGAGCGCCAGCGAGGCGTTGTCGACGAGCGGCGACTGGATGCCCATCCGCTTGGCCGTCTCGATCACCGCGGCGGGGCCGACCTCAGCGGTGAGCTGGGCGGCGATGGTGTTCAGCGAGCGCATCAGCGCGTCCGCCACCGTCACCGGTCCGCGGAAGCGGTTGTCGTAGTTCGACGGCGACCAGTTGCCGATCTTGACCGGCCCGTCGTTCATCACCGTCTCCGGCCGCACGCCGTATTCGAGCGCCGTCTCGTAGACGAAGGGCTTGAAGGCAGAACCCGGCTGGCGCTTGGCGTCCACCGCACGGTTGAACTGCGAGGCGGCGTAGTCGCGCCCGCCGACGATGGCGCGGATCGCGCCGGTGCCGTCGATCGAGACCAGCGCCCCTTGCGTCACGTTCTGCGTCGCGCGGTCGATCGTGCCGGCGATCGCCTTCTGGGCTTCCTTTTCCAAGGTGAGGTCGATCGTGGTGTCGACCACCACGTCCTCCTTGATCTCGCCGCCGACGAGAAGCGGCAGGTCGCGCATCACCATGTCGGCCGCATAGTGCTCGGGGCCGGTCCAGAAGCTCTTCGCCTTGGTGGGCTTGGAGGCGAGGGCGTCGTCGAACTCGGCCTTGGTGATCTTGCCTTCCTCGAGCATGGCCTGCAGCACCACCCCTGCGCGGGCGCGCGCCGCCTCCGGGTCGCGCGCCGGCGACAGGCGCGAAGGCGCCTTCAGGAGCCCGGCGAGCGTGGCCGACTCGATGAGGTTGAGCTCGTCCGCGTTCTTGTCGAAGTAGCGCCGCGCGGCCGCCTGGATGCCGGTCGCGCCGGAGCCGAAGTAGACGCGGTTGAGGTACATCTCCAGGATCTGGTCCTTGGAGAATTTGGTCTCCAGCCAGAGCGAGAGGATCGCCTCCTGGATCTTGCGCTGGAGGGTCTGGTCCGGCGTCAGGAAGATGTTCTTGGCAAGCTGCTGCGTCAGCGTCGAGCCGCCCTGCACGGTGTCGCCGGCCGCGAGGTTCTCGGAAAAGGCGCGCAGGATGCCGACCGGGTCGACGCCCCAGTGCGAATAGAAGCGCCGGTCTTCGATCGCCATGACCGCCTGCGGCACGTAGGGGCTGATGCGGTCGAGCGCGACCGCCTCGCCGCCGGTGGTGCCGCGGTCGGCCAGGAGATCGCCCGAGACCGAGACGATCTTGACGTTGGGCGGCCGATCCGGGATCGCCCAGGCCTCCTGCGGCAGCTTGATCGCGAAATAGCCGATGAGCGCGAGGCCGGCGATGCCGCCCCAGAAGACGAGCAGGAAGGAGAGGCGGACAAGGTGCCCGAGGAAGGAACGCCGACGCCGCGGCCGGCCGCCGAAGAAGCCGCGACCGCCCTCGTCGTTGCCGCCGCCGCCGGACCCGCCGCCCGCGCCGCGGCGCCCGCCGCGACCGCCGGAGCCGAGATCCTTGACGCGCCGCGCGGCTTCGCCGTCGATCTGGCGCCCGCGCGGCGGGCGGCCCGTGCTGGCGACGGCCCGGTCGTCGGGCGAGATGCGGATCTCGTCCTCGCCACCGCCCGATCCGCCGAAGCTCGGCTCGATTCGCTCGCCCTTGCGCCTCGCGGCCATCGCGACTGTCCCCTCGTCTTGACCGGCGCCGTTCGAGGCCGATTGTCTGTAACCCGTGGGGCCCAGCGCCTGAACGCGCGCTGAATTTGTCGAAGCCGCCGGCACGGGTGCGCGCGGCCTGTCCCCATGGGTGGCCGTGCAGAGTAAATACGGCGATTTAACGGGGCGTTAACCGAGGCTGACGAGCCGTTAAGGGCGCCGGCCGCCCCCGATCGCGGCCACGAAAAACCCGCCCGGACGGCCGGGCGGGTTGCAGGGGGCGCGGTGTGGCTCGGCGATCAGAACAGGTCGATCGAGAAGCGCTTGGAAATGCCGAACCCGGCGAAGAACTGGTCCTCCGAGCCGACCTTGACGATCGGCGAGTCGGCGGCGTCGCCGACCATGCGCTCGTAGGCGGCGTTGGCGTTGAGGAACCAGTCGGGACGGAATTCGTAGCGCGCCGAGGCGGCCGCGCCGACCGACTTGAAGCCGCCGCCGGCATCATAGGCGGCGAGGCGTCCGCCGGACGCGATCGATTCCAGCGGGCGAACCGAGAAGTAGGTGCTGTTGTAGTTTGAGTCGGCGAAGGTCGTGCGCGGCCCGAGCTTGAACTCCCACTGCTCGGTCGGGCGCGAGATGAAGTCGATGCCGGCGCCGCCGACGAAGCCCTCGCCCTCGTTGAAGGCGTAGCGCGCCTCGCCGTACACCTCGATGTTGAGCGTGTCGTAAACCGGGAACTCGTAGCCGGCGCGAAGGCCGAGCTGGTAGCTGCGGTCGAGCGCCAGCGTGCCGTTCAGCTCCGGGTAGTCGTCGGCGCTGCGCTTGTCGATGAAGCGGAACGAGGGGCCAATGCGAAGGCCGCCCTGCTTCTCCTCCGGCGAGCCGATCGCGAAGAGGCCGGGGATGTTGAGATACTGGAGCGAGACGATCGGATAGCCGGAAATATCGTAGTCGTCGGCGCCCTCGTAGGCAGGCTGCGTCGAGATGCCGGCGCCGAGCTCGATGATGAGGTCGGCATTGTTGGCGATCGCGACCTCGCTCGTGTCGACGGTCTCGTAGTCGGCGGCGAGCGCCGGTGCGGCAGAGAGGACGGTGGCGGCCAGGAGGCCGGCGAGGAGGCGATGCGTCATGATGGGAACTCCGGCGGCGCAACGGGCGCCTTTGCCCAGACATCTTTCGCACCGGGGGAGTGGTTTCAATCGTCTCCCTTGGGATCTCGCGACTTCGCCGGGGCGCCGTGGCCTGCGGGTCACATGACACAAACGCGTGAACACCCGATTCAATCGATATCAACGGAATGGCGCGATTGCGGCCGGCCGGCCGGCCGTTCATCCTCCCGCGCGCCCCGACGGGCTCAAGGGAGGTTGCATGAAGACTTTGACCGCCATCGCCGGAGCCTTCGCGCTCCTCGCCGCCACGACGCTGGGCGCTGCCGCGCAGGACTATCCGAACAAGCCGGTCACGCTGGTCGTGCCGTTTGCGGCCGGCGGCTCGACCGATCTCGTCGCGCGCACCATCGCGCAGAAGATGAGCGAGACGCTCGGCCAGCAGGTGCTCGTCGACAACAAGGGCGGGGCCGGCGGCAATCTCGGGGCGACCTTCGTCTCCCAGGCGCAACCCGACGGCTACACGATCCTGATGGGCACGATCGCCACCCACGCCCTCTCGGCCTCGCTCTACGCCAAGCCGCCCTTCGACCCGATCGCCGACTTCACGCCGATCGTCTGGCTGGTCACGGTTCCGAACGTGCTCACGGTCAACAAGGACTATCCCGCCAAGACGGTGCAGGAGCTCATCGCGCGGCTGAAGGAGAAGCCCGGCGAGGAGGTCTATTCCTCGTCCGGCAACGGCACGCCGCTGCACCTGTCGGGCGAACTCTTCAAGTCGATGACCGGCACCGACATGGTGCACGTGCCCTACCAGGGCTCGGGCCCGGCGCTGGTGGATGCGGTGTCGGGCGCGGTGCCGATCAACTTCGACAACCTGCCGTCCTCGACCGAGTTCATCCGCTCGGGCGCGCTGCGGGCGCTTGCCGTGACCACCAAGGAGCGGGCCGCCAACTTCCCCGACATCCCGACGATGGAAGAAGCCGGCGTTCCGGGCTACGAGACCAACACCTGGAACGCGTTCTTCGGGCCGAAGGGCCTACCGCCGGAGGTGGTGGCGACGCTCAACAAGGCCGCCAACGAGGCGATCCAGGACGAGACCGTCAAGGCGCGGCTCGCCGAGGTCGGCGCGACGACGGTCGGCGGCACGCCGGAGGAACTCGCCGTCCACGTCAAGGATGAGATCGCCCGCTGGAAGCCCGTCATCGAGACGGCCGGCGCCAAGATCGAGTAGGAGGGCGGCTCAAGGTCCATCCGCATCGGAGGGGGCGACGCGGTTCGCCCTCTCCTCGCATCATCGAGAGTTCCCATGTCCCTGACGCTTCACGGCATCCGCAACTGCGATACGGTCAGGAAGGCGCGGGCCTTTCTCGACACCCGCGGGGTCGAGCACCGCTTCCGCGACTTCAAGACCGACGCGCCGGGCGAGGCCGAGTTGCGGCGCTGGTGCGAGGCGGCCGGCTGGGAGACGCTTCTCAACCGCGCCGGCACGACCTTCCGCAAGCTGACGGACGCCGAGCGCGCCGACTTGACGGAGGCGAAGGCCGTCGCCCTGATGCTCGCCCATCCCAGCCTCATCAAGCGGCCGGTCGCCGAAACGGGCGAGACCATCCTCGTCGGCTTCAAGCCGGACGCCTACGCCAGCGCCTTCGGCTGATCCGGGGGCAGGCCGTCAGGCGTCGCGCGCGGCGGCGAACCAGCGGCAGATGTCGTTGAGAAAGCAGGTCTCGCAGCGCGGCCGGCGCGACAGGCACACCGTCTTGCCGAACTGCAGGAGCCAGAAATGGCCGTCGCGCCGGGCCCAGTCCGGCACCGAACGCTCCAGCGCCGCGGCGGTCTTGTCGGCGGTGCGCTCATTGGTGATGCCGGTGCGGTTGCAGACGCGAAAGACGTGGGTGTCGACCGCGATCACGTCCTCGTCGAAGGTGAAGCTCATGACGATGTCGGCGCATTTGCGCCCGATGCCGGGCAGCGCCATCAGCCCTTCGCGGGTCTGCGGCACGACGCGGTCGTGCTCCTCGATCAGCGCGGCGCACAGGCGTCTGATGCTCTTCGCCTTCATGTTGTACAGGCCGCAGGGCTTGATCGCGCGGGCGATCTCCTCCTCCGAGAGCTTCAGCATCGCGTCCGGGGTCTTGGCGAGCGCGAACAGCGCCTTGGCGGCCGCCGCCGTGTTCACGTCGCGGCTCTGCGCCGACAGGAGGCAGGAGACGACGGAGCGGAACGGGTCGGGCTGGTCCTTCGGACCCTTGGCGCTCGGGGTGCGGCCCGGCATGTGCTCGCGCAGCCGGCGAAAGGCCTCCGCGCGCTCGGCCTCGCTGAGCGCCCCGTGCCCCGTGTCCTTCTCCACCGCTGCGTCCATGCCGGTCGTCCTTCCCACGTCGTCGGGGTGGTGGACGCGCGGGCTGCCGACGGGTTCCCGGCTGCGGCGATCAGCCCCCGGCCGCGATCGCGAACTCCCAGCCGAGCATCGCGCGCTTGCGCGTCAGGCCCCAGTGGTAGCCGGTCAGCGCGCCCGACTTGCCGACGACGCGGTGGCACGGCACCACGAAGGAGATCGGATTGCGGCCGACGGCCGCCCCGACCGCGCGAGAAGCCTTCGGCGCGCCCATCTCGGCGGCGATCCCCGAATAGGTGTGCGCCGCGCCGAACGGGATGGCGAGGAGCCGCTCCCAGACCCGCACCTCGAAGTCGGTGCCGATGAGGACGATGCGCAGCGGCGCGCCCGCGCCCCACTCGTCCGGCCGGAAGACGCGCGCGAGGCGCCGGGCCGCACCCTCGTCGCTGCGCACGCTGGAGGCCCGCGGCCAGCGGCCGAGAAGATCGGCGAGCGCATGCGCGTCGCCGCCGCGTTCCTCGTCCGAGAAGGCGAGACCCGCCAGCCCCTGCGCCGTCCAGACCGCCAGCGCGCGGCCGAAGGGCGTGTCGGCGAACCCGTAGGACAGGGACAGGCCCTCACCGCGCGCCTTGTGAAGCCCGGGGCTCATCGCCTCGTGCTTGACGAAGAGGTCGTGCAGGCGCGACGGGCCGGACAGGCCGACCTCGATCGCCGTGTCGAGAAGAGGCAGTCCGTCGCCGAGAAGGCGTCGGGCGTGATCGATGGTGACGGCCTGCAGGAACGCCTTGGGGCTGAGGCCGGCCCAACGCCGGCAGGCGGCCTCCAGCCGCTGGGGCGTCACCCCGCAGGCCTCGGCCACGGCGTCGAGCGAGGGCTGGCTGCGATATTCCGCCGAGATGAACTCGATCGCCGCGCGCACCAACGGGTAGTCCGAGGGCGGGGGGACCGGCGACAGGTCGCCCAGCGGCTCGGCCGGGCCGGGTGAGGGGGTATGGTGGGTCATCGGATCGCTCCGCGCGTCATCTTCGGCGCGACGATGGACCATGGCCGACCCCGGAGCCACCCGTTTTCCGAAGGCGCGGCGCGTCAGCCGCGTTTCGCCTCGTTGAGAGCGCGGTTGAAGGCTTCCGCGAAGCTCTCGCGGTCCTCCGGGTTGAGAAAGGCACCGACCTCCGTCTGCCGCCCTTCGCCCGCGACCGCCATGTGGGTGACGCCCGCCAGTTCGTGCCGGCGAACGAGGAAGCGGGTCCAGAACGGGTTGTAGCGGGCCTCCTGCACCGCGCCGCGCGGCGAGGTCTTGCGGATGGTCAGTTCGGTGCGCGACACGCGGACCTCCTCCGACGCGCGGGCCGAACGGAAGCTCGCCCTGAGCGCCACCCAGAGGAGCAGGACGTCGAGGCCGAAGAAGCCGACGACCGGCCAGGCGCCATGCGAGACGAACACCGCGCCGGACAGGAGGCTCAAGCCCCCGAACAGCGCCATGGTCACGTTGAAGCCGCGCTTTCCCAGCGAGCGGTAGGGCGTCAGCAGGGCATGGAAGACGGTGCGATCGGCGCTGTCGGTCATCTGCGTCTTGCCTCGCAGGCTGGATCCGGTCCAATGGGCGGCGGCTCCCCGAGCCGCCGAGGCGATAATAGGGCTCTGACCATGGCGGAAAAAGCGCCTGCGACCAAGCGCGCGCGAAAAGCGCCATCGACGTGTGCGGGCCAGGCCGCGCCGGTGGCCAAGGCCGTGCGCGCCAAGGCGCGGGCGAAGGCGCCGAAGATCCCCTACGCGCCGGACGAGGTGGCCGAGATCTTCCGCCGCTTCGCGGTCCAGCGCCCGCACCCGACCTCGGAACTCGAACACGTCAACACGTTCACGCTGCTGGTTGCCGTGGTCCTGTCGGCGCAGATGACGGATGCCGGCGTCAACCGGGCGACGCGCGCGCTTTTCGCGCGTGCCTCGACGCCCGAAGCCATGGCGGCGCTCGGCGAGGACGAGATCCGCGAGGCGATCAAGTCGATCGGCTTCTTCCGGACCAAGGCGAAGAACGTCCAGCGCCTGTCGGAAATCCTGCGCGACCGGCACGGGGGCGAGGTGCCGCGCGACCGGGCATCGCTCGAGGCGCTGCCGGGCGTCGGGCGCAAGACCGCCAACGTCATCCTGAACACGGCCTTCGGCGAGGAGACGCTCGCGGTCGACACGCATATCCTGCGCATCGGCAACCGCATCAAGATCGCGCCCGGCAAGACGCCGGAGGCGGTGGAGGACGGGTTCCTCAAGATCATCCCGGACGGGTTCCTGCGCCACGCCCATCACTGGTTGATCCTGCACGGACGCTTCGTGTGCAAGGCAAGGAAGCCGGACTGCGAGGTCTGCATCATCGCCGACCTCTGCCGGGCCGACGAGAAGTGGTGCGACACCGCGGCGCCGCTCGTCGCCCTGCCCGACGCCCCGCCGGGGCCTCAGCCCCTGCCGCCGGGTGCGAAGCGTCCGGGCGGCTGAGCCGCGACGCCCGGCGCGCCTTCGATCGTGCCGGGCACCACGCCTTCGAGGGGCAGCCCGCCCTCCCGCTGCGACACGCGCTGATGGAGATGCACCATCATGGCGGCGGCAAAGAGCGGCGTTAGAAGGTTCAGGATCGGGACCGCCAGGAAGGCCGCCAGCAGCAGGCCGGCGGCGAAGACCGTGCCGCCGTAGCGCGAGCGAAGCGCGCGGACCTCCTCTTCCGACCGGTAGCGGAGCGCTGCGAACTCGAAATACTCGCGGCCGAGAAGATAGCCGTTGATCACGAAGAAGGCGCCGAAATTGACCACCGGCACCAGGAGGAGCGCGAAGGCGAGGAGATTGCCGAGGATCACGACGCCGAAGAACTTGACCGACAGGACGATCGAGCGCCCGAGCGGCAGCGCGCGCCCGACGGCGTGGCCGGGATAATCGTCCCGCTCCACCACCTCCGCCACGTCGTCGAGGAAAAGCCCGGCGATCACCGCCGAGACCGGCGCGATCAGGAAGGCGAGGAGGAAGGCGAGCGCGACGCCCGCCGCCCAGCCGGCAAGGGTCCCGGCATTGTCGACCCAGGCCGGCATGTCCGGGGAGAACTGCGAGACGAACGGGATCACCTCGGCCTCGAACAGCCAGCGCACTGCGAACCAGAGCGCGACCAGCACGACGGCGGTCAGGCCGAGCGATTTCCAGAGCGCGGCCCGGAAGGGCGGCGAGAAGACGTCGCCGAGGGCGCGGCCAGCCGAGGCCAGGATCATCGCGGAGGCTCCATCGTGTGTCCGGAAACAGGAGATGGGACGGCGGTGCGCCGCCAGCAATGGCCGGCCCCAAGTGGACTTGCGCGCCCATCCCCGCTACCTCGCGCGGGAAGACGCCCTTTCCAGACGAGGAAGCCGCCATGTCGCTCAAGGTCGCGGTCCAGATGGACCACGTGTCGGGAATCACCATCAAGGGCGATTCGACCTTCGCCCTGTGCCTGGAGGCCGAGCGGCGCGGGCACCAGCTCTTTCACTACACGCCCGACCGCCTGTCGCTGCGCGACGGGCGCGCGACGGCCCGCGTCGAGACGCTCAACCTCGTCGAGGAGCAGGGGAAGCATTTCGTGCTCGGCCCGCAGGAGAAGGTGGACCTCGCCGACATGGACGTGGTGCTGCTGCGCCAGGACCCGCCCTTCGACATGAACTACATCACCTCGACCCACATCCTGGAGCGGATCCACCCGAAGACGCTGGTGGTCAACGACCCGGCCTGGGTGCGCAACATGCCGGAGAAGATCTTCGTCACCGAGTTCGCCGACCTGATGCCGGAGACGATCATCACCAAGGATCCGCAGGAGGTTGCCGACTTCCGCGCCGAGTTCGGCGAGATCGTGATGAAGCCGCTCTACGGCAACGGCGGGGCCGGCGTCTTCCATCTGACGAAGGAGGACCGCAACCTCTCCTCCTTCATGGAGACCTTCGCGCTTCTCTTCCGCGAGCCCTTCATCGTGCAGCGCTACCTGAAGGACGTGCGCAAGGGCGACAAGCGCGTCATCCTGATCGACGGCGAGCCGGTGGGTGCGATCAACCGCGTGCCGTCCGAGACCGACGCGCGCTCCAACATGCATGTCGGCGGGCGCGCAGAGGCGACCGAGCTGACGGAGCGCGAGCGCGAGATCTGCGCACGGATCGGCCCGACGCTGAAGGAGCGCGGCCAGGTGTTCGTCGGCATCGACGTGATCGGCGACTACCTCACCGAGATCAACGTGACCTCGCCGACGGGCATTCGCGAGGTGAAGCGCTTCGGCGGCGCCGACATCGCTGCCCTCTACTGGGACGCCGTTGAGGCCAAGCGCTGAAGCCCGTTCCTGAACGCCCGATGAACGCGGCGTTCGGGAACCGTTCGTCCGCGCCGTGCTTGAATGCGTTCATCGAAGCCTTGTGACCGGACGGCTCCCATGCCCCGCCTGACCCTTCTGAAATCCGCCCTCCTCTTCAGTGCCCTGCTCGTGCCGGGCATTGCCAGCGCCGCGACCGCGATCGCGACCACCAACGTCAACCTGCGTGCCGGCCCGTCGACCGCCTATCCGCCCGTCAACGTGGTGCGCGGCGGCGAGGACGTGCGCGTCTACGGGTGCCTCGCCAACCGCTCGTGGTGCGACGTCGACTTCTACGGCCAGCGCGGCTGGATGTCGTCGAACTACCTCGCCTTCGTGCGTGGCGGCGTGCGCTACACCGGCGAGCGCTCGGTGCGCTACATCGGCGCGCCGGTCGTCACCTATTCGTTCGGCGACTACTGGGACCGCTACTACCGCGACCGGCCCTTCTATCGCGAGCGCCAGCGCTGGGACGGCATCTACGGCCCGCGCATTTTCGACCGCGGTGGTCCGCCGCGCCGCGACTGGCGCGACGGCCCGCCGCCTCCGCCCCATGCCCGCCGCGACGACCGCCGCTGGGAGGAGCGTCGCGACGAGCGCCGGGACCGCTGGGAAGAGCGCCGCGAGGATCGGCGCCAGCGCTGGGAGGATCGGCGCGAGCGCTACGAGGGCGGCCCGCCGCGCTGGCAGCGCACGGATGCCGGCCCCTTCGATCCCGAGGGCTACGACCGAGATTACTGACCATAAAAAAGGGCGCCTCCGGGCGCCCTTCTTCGTTTCTGCACGAAGCCGTCAGACGCCCGCCGCGCCCTTCGGAAGCGGCTTCGGCGCGCCGACGCGGGGTGCCGCGGGGGCCGGCGCCGCTGCAGGGGCCGGAGGCGCGACGGGCGCTCCGATCTTCGGCGCGAGCTCCAGCTGCGCCGGCTCGCGGGTTACCTTTCCATAGATGCGGCCCTCCAGGTTCCTGGCGAGTTCGCGCGCCATCGCCCGGTCGACCCGCGCACGGTCCTGTGCGACGGAAATCACCGCGCCGGCGATGCCGTTGATCGCGCCCTGGTCCGAGGTGCGCGCGTCGAAGCGGGTGATCTCGGTGCCGTCCTCCGCGCGCAGCACGCCCTTGGCCGTCAGGTGGTTGGAATCGCCGACGAGAAGCGAGGCGACCGGGTTCTTGTAGTGCACGTCGACCAGCGTCAGGTCGAGCACGGCCGGCTTGCCCGGATGAGCGCCGACGAGCTGGGCCGGCACGGTCTGGCGCACCTGCGGCAGGAGATCGGTATGCGCCTTCAACGTCGGGGCAGCGTTGATGTCCACCCGCGTGATGGCCAGCGGGCCGGTGGTCTTGACGATGGGCTGGACGCAGCCGGCGAGCAGGAGCGCAAGGCCTGCCGCAGCGACAGGTCTGAACACGAAAGATAAAATCCCGGGAGGTAAAAGGAGCGCGACCTGTAGCGGCGACCGGGTGTGGTTAGTAGCAGAATTGTGCTCGACAAGCTCTCAGTCCGGTCAAGTTTGCGTGTTGCCCCGACGGGCGCCTGTTCCCTTCCGAAACGCGGTCCGGAAACTCGCAGAGGTTGTGGAGGACGCATGTTTGTTCCCGCCTCGTTCTTGTCGCCGACGCGGCGCTTCGTTAACCTCCAGAGGATTGGGGACGACAGGCGTTGGGGAACGGGCCGGCATGATCTCGCGCGTCAGGACCGTCGCCTTCCAGGGCGTCGACGCCATTCCGGTCGATGTCGAGGTGATGGTCGCGCCCGGCAAGATGAGGATGCAGATCGTCGGCCTCGCCGACAAGGCGGTGGCGGAAAGCCGCGAGCGCGTCCAGGCGGCGCTCCACGCGTCCGGCCTGTCGATGCCCCCCAAGCGCGTGACCGTGAACCTCGCGCCCGCCGACCTGCCGAAGGAGGGCTCGCACTACGACCTTCCGATCGCCCTCGGCCTGATGGCGGCGCTCGGCGCGCTGCCCGCCGAGAAGCTTGCCGGCTACCTCGTCCTCGGCGAACTCTCGCTCGGCGGCACGGTCTCGCCGGTCGCGGGCGTCCTGCCGGCGGCGATGGCTGCCCACGACCTGTCGCTCGGCCTGATCTGCCCCGAGGCCGGCGGGCCGGAAGCCGCCTGGGCGAGCGTCGACATGCCGATCGTCGCCGCGCGCAGCCTGATCCAGATCGCCAACCACTTCCGCGGCACGCAGGTGCTCGGCCGGCCCGAGCCCGCCGTGCGCGCGTCGGCCTCGGACCTCCCTGACATGGCCGAGATTCGCGGCCAGGCGGCCGCCCGCCGGGCCCTCGAGGTCGCGGCTGCCGGCGGCCACAACATGCTGATGTGCGGGCCGCCGGGCTCCGGCAAGTCGATGATCGCCGGACGCCTGCCCTCGATTCTGCCGCCGCTCGTGCCCGCCGAAATCCTCGACGTGTCGCGCATCGCCTCGATCGCGGGCGAATTGTCCGACGGGCGGCTGTCGGACCGGCGACCCTTCCGCGCGCCGCACCACTCCGCCTCGATGGCCGCGATGGTCGGCGGCGGCCATCGCACGCGCCCCGGCGAGGTGTCGCTCGCCCATCGCGGCGTCCTCTTCCTCGACGAGCTGCCGGAGTTCTCGCCCGCTGTCCTCGATTCGCTCCGCCAGCCGATCGAAAGCGGCGACAGCGTCATCGCACGCGCCAACTACCGCGTCACCTATCCCGCGCGGTTCCAGCTCGTCGCCGCGATGAACCCCTGCCGCTGCGGCATGGCCGGCGAGCCCGGCCACAGCTGCGCGCGTGGGCCACGATGCGCCTCGGACTATCAGGCCCGCGTTTCCGGGCCGCTGCTCGACCGCATCGACATCCGCATCGACGTGCCCGCCGTCTCGGCCGCCGACCTCCTGACCGTCGCCCCGTCCGAGCCGTCCGCCACGGTGCGGGCGCGCGTCGAGGCCGCTCGTGCCATCCAGGCCGCGCGCTACGAAGCCCTCGGTCTGCCGCCCACGACGCTCAATGCCCACTGTTCGGCGGCCCTCGTCGAGCGCGTCGCCGCCCCCGATGCCGCCGGCTCGAAGCTCCTGCGCGAGGCCGCCGAGCGCATGGCGTTCTCCGCCCGCGCCTACCACCGCATCCTCAAGGTCGCCCGGACGCTGGCCGACCTCGCCGGCACCGAGACCGTCGGCCGCCCGCACCTCGCCGAAGCCATCAGCTACCGCGTCGCCACCGAGCGCCCGGCGGTCGCGGGGTAAGGCGCGGGGTGGGATGTGAGCAGGGGCGCTGCCCCTGCACCCCGCCAGGGACATGATGTCCCTGGACCCTCTTCCATTTCGAAGAGTGTCCAAAAGAATGGGGGCCAGCGGCCCCCATTCTTCTGGAAAACTATCAAATGAAAGCAGGGGTTCGGGGACGTCAGGCCCCGAGCGGGGACCGGGGCGGCAGCCCCGCAACGTCCCATCTGCACCTACCCCAGGATCGCCCGGACCTCCGGCAGAGCGGCGAGCGGTGTCTGCGGGCGGGGGCCGATCTGCGCGATGATGTGGCCGGCGGCGATGGCGCCGAGGCGGGCGGACCGGTCGTGAGGGAGGCCGGCTGTGTATCCGCGCAGGAAGCCCGAGGCGAAGAGGTCGCCGGCGCCCGTCGTGTCGACGACGTCGGGGACGACGGTCGCGGGGAAGGCCTGCCGGCTGGCGCCCTCGACCACCACGCAGCCTTCGGCACCGCGGGTGACGACGGCGAGGCGCCTTGAATCCTGGCCGAGATGGTGGAGCGCTTCCTCGAGGATCTCGGTCTGGTAGAGGGCCAGCGCCTCGGGCTCGTTGGCGAAGACGATGTCGACGGTGCCGGACCGCATGAGGTCGAGGAACTCGGCGCGGTAGCGGTGGACGCAGAAACTGTCCGACAGCGTCATCGCGACCTCGCGCCCGTGGGCGTGGGCGATCCGGGCGGCCTGGAGGATCGCGTCCTTGGCGCGCGGCGGATCCCAGAGGTAGCCCTCGAAATAGGTGACGCGGGCGGCGGCGACGATCTCCTCAACGACGTCCTCGGGCGACAGCTCGACGCAGGCGCCGAGATAGGTGTTCATCGACCGTTCGCCGTCGGGCGTGACGAGGATCATCGAGCGGGCGGTCGGCGGCGTGTCTGCGAGCGGCGCCGTCTCGTAGCGGATGCCGAGCGAGCGGATGTCGTGGGCAAAGATGCGGCCGAGCTGATCGTCCGCCACCTTGCCGAAATAGGCGCCGGTGCCGCCGAGCGAGACGAGGCCGGCCACCGTGTTGCCGGCGCTGCCGCCCGACATTTCGGTGGCGGGGCCCATCCTGCCGTAGAGCTCCTCGGCGCGGGCGGCGTCGATCAGCGTCATCGCGCCCTTCTCGATGCCGGCTTCGGCGAGGAAGGCATCGTCGGTGCGGGAGATGATGTCGACGATGGCGTTGCCGATCGTCAGGAGGTCGTAGTCGGCCATACGGAGAGGAGCCTTCGGGTTCGGGAGGTCAGGCGGGGGCCCAGGCGTTGGGAATGTGGACCGGCCAGCGGCGGGGCAGGACGGCGACGATGTCGAAGCGCAGCGACAGGCGGGCATGGTCGCGCTGCTTCTGGAGCCAGAGGTCGGCGGCGCGCGCGATGCGGGCCTGCGCGGCGGGCGTGACCGCGTCCAGCGCCGCCTCGAGGCTCGCGCGCGCCTTCACCTCGACGATCGCGACCGTATCGCCGCGCCGGGCGACGATGTCGATCTCGCCGAGCCTCGTGCGATGGCGGATGGCGAGTATGCGGTAGCCCTTGAGGCGGAGTGCCCAGGCCGCCAGCCACTCGCTGCGATGACCCTTGGCGAAGCGCGCGCGGCGCTCGGCGAGGCGGTCGGCTGCTTTCATGGAGACTTCAGCGCCAGCGCGCGCTGGTAGAGGTCGCGGCGGGGGAGGCCGGTGAGCTTCACCGCCTCCTGCGCGGCCTTGGCCGGCTTCATCTCGGCGAGGAGCCCGCGCAGGATGGCGTCGACATCGGCCGGCGCGTCCGCCGCCTCGTCGGCGGGGCCGCCGACGCAGACGACGATCTCGCCGCGCACCCGCTCCATCGCGGCGAACTCAGCGGCAAGATCCGGCAGGGGCGCGCGGTAGATCGTCTCGAAGGCCTTGGTGAGTTCGCGGCAGACGGCGGCGGGACGCGGGCCCAGCACATCCGCCATGTCGGCGAGACTGTCGGCGATCCGGTGCGGCGCCTCGAAGAACAGGAGCGTGCCGGGAATGCGGGCGAGCGCCTCCAGCCGCGCCCGCCGGCCACTTTCCTTGGCGGGCAGGAAACCGGCGAAGAAGAAGGCGTCGGACGGCAGGCCCGAGGCGAGAAGCGCGGCGAGCGGCGCGGAGGCGCCGGGAACCGGGACGACGGGAAGGCCCCGCGCGATCGCTTCGCGTCCGAGCCGGTAGCCGGGGTCGGAGACGAGCGGCGTGCCGGCGTCGGAGACGAGGGCGACGGAGCGCCCGGCGGCGAGCTCGCCAAGCAGCGCCTCGTCGGCGCTCTCGGCCGAATGCTCGTGATAGGACCAGGCCCGGCGCCGGATGCCGTAGCGCTGCAGGAGCTTGCCGGTCTGGCGCGTGTCCTCGCAGGCGAGGACGTCGGCGCCCGCGATGATCTCCAGCGCCCGCAGCGTGATATCGCCAAGGTTCCCGATCGGAGTGGCGACGAGGTAGAGCGCCGGCTCGGGGCGGTAGGCGGGGAAGGCGGCGTCGCGGATCGTGAAGCCGCCGCGCTCCTCGCCGGTTGCGATCGTGGGCTCGGCGACGGGCTCGTCGCTCATGCCGCCCTCGGCGCCCAGAGGATGACGGCCGCACCCGCGAGGCAGAGCGCAGCGCCGATGAGGTCGAACCGGTCGGGCCGCGCACCCTCCGCGCCCCACATCCACAGGAGCGAGGCGAGGATGTAGACCCCGCCATAGGCGGCATAGGCGCGCCCGGCGAACTCCGCGTCGACGCGCGTCAGGGCATAGGCGAAAAGCGTGAGCGCAACGACGCCGGGAGCCAGCCACCAGCGCGAGGCGTCGAGCCGCAACACCGCCCAGAGCGCGAAGCAGCCGGCGATCTCCGCCACAGCCGCGATGACGTAGACGGCGAGCGTCGTCACGCGAGGTCCGCCACCACGGCGTCGAGCACCAGCATGCCGGTCGGCGTCGCGCGGATGCGGTCGGGCCCGAGACGTTCGACCATGCCGTGGCCGGCGAGCTCGCGGACCGTCTCGGCGTCGAGGTCGCGCCCGGACAGTTCGCGCCAGCGCCTGAGATCCATACCCTCGACGAGCCGCAGGCCCATCAGCATCAGCTCGTCCGCCTGCTCCTGCGGCTCGAGCGGGACATCCTCGACGAAGCCGGCGTCCCAGTCCTCGACCATGCGCAGCCAGGTTTCGGGATGCTTCTCGTTGGACACGGCGTGGCGCGTGCCGTCCGGGCCGGGAAGGCGGGCGTGGGCGCCGGGACCGACGCCGGCATAGAGGCCGTAGCGCCAGTAGGTGAGGTTGTGGCGCGATTCCGCGCCCGGCACGGCGTGGTTGGAAATCTCGTAGGCCGGCAGGCCGTGCGCGCGGGTGATCTGCTGTGTCGCCTCGTAGAGTTCGGCCGAAAGCTCTCCGTCCGGCACCGTCAGCTTGCCCGCCTTGTGCAGGGCATGGAAGGCGGTGCCCTCCTCGATGGTCAGCTGGTAGAGCGACAGGTGGTCGGCGGCGAGACCGATCGCCCGTGCGAGCTCGGCCTCCCAGGCCGCAACGCCCTGGCCGGGGCGGGCGTAGATGAGGTCGAAGGAGAGGCGCGGGAAGATCTCGCGCGCGAGGCCGATCGCGCCCAGCGCCTGATCGACGTCGTGTAGTCGCCCGAGGCGGCGCAGGTCCTGGTCGTTCAGCGCCTGCACGCCGAGCGAGACGCGGTTGACGCCGGCCGCCCGGTAGCCGCGGAAGCGTGTCGCCTCGACCGACGAGGGGTTGGCCTCCAGCGTGATCTCGGCGCCATCGGCCACGGTCCAGAGCGAGGCGATCTCGTCGAGGATCGCGCCCACCGTCGCCGGCTCCATCAGGCTCGGCGTGCCGCCGCCCAGGAAGATCGAGGTCACGGTCTCGCCGCCGGTGCGTCGCGCCTGTTCGGCGAGCTCGCGCCGGAAGGCGGCGACATAGCGCGCCTGGTCCACCGGCTCGTGGCGGACGTGGCTGTTGAAGTCGCAATACGGGCACTTGGCGGCGCAGAAGGGCCAATGGACGTAGACCCCGAAGCCGGGATCGCCGGCCGGCGGCGTGTAGGGCCGGATCGCCGACAGGGGGCGCAGGGCGAGGCTCACGAGACCCCGAGCGCTTCCCGCGCGAAGAGCCGGAAGGCGCGGGCGCGGTGCGACAGGGCCGTTTCCTGGCCGGGCACCCAGCCGTGCTTCTCGTGCGAAGGCATCTCGCCGAAGGTGCGCGTCTCGTTCTCGGGCAGGAAGCAGGGGTCGTAGCCGAAGCCGAGGCTTCCGCGCGGCGGCCAGACGATCGTGCCTTCGATCTCGCCGCGGAATTCGCGCGTCTGGCCGTCGGGGAAGGCAAGGCTGAGGACGGCGACGAAACGGCCGGTACGCCGGTCGGGCGTCGCGGCGCCGGCCGCCTCGAGCTTCTCCTCGATCTGGCGCATGGCCATGGTGAAGTCCTTGGCGGGGCCTGCCCAGCGCGCCGAGTAGATGCCGGGATCGCCGCCCAGCGCGTCGACCGCCAGCCCCGAATCGTCCGACAGCGCGGGAAGGCCGGTGGCGCGGGCGGCCGCCAGCGCCTTGATCCGGGCGTTCTCCTCGAAGGTCGTGCCGGTCTCCTCGGGCTCGGGCAGCCCCTTGTCCGCCGCCGACACGACCTCGAAGCCGAGCGGCGCCAGGAGCTCGCGAAATTCCGCGATCTTGCCGGCGTTGTGGCTGGCGACCAGCAGCGGGCCGTTGGCCGGGTCGAGGGGCAGGTCATGCGTCATGGCGAAAACCGCTTCCGTTCGAGGGGCCCGGCTCAGGCGCCGAGCACCGCCTTCTGATGCTCGACGAGCTGTCGGATGCCGGCGTCGGCCAGCCCCAGGAGCGCGTCGAGCTCGGCACGCGAGAACGGCTCGCCCTCGGCCGTGCCCTGGATCTCGACGATGCCGCCGCGCCCGGTCATCACGAAGTTGGCGTCCGTCTCGGCGGCCGAGTCCTCGAGATAGTCGAGATCGAGCACCGGCGTGCCCTGATGGATGCCGCAGGAGATGGCGGCGACATGGTCCTTCAGGACCGCGTCGCGCTTCACCATGCCGCGCGTCTCCATCCAGGCGAGGCAGTCCGACAGGGCGACAAAGGCGCCGGTGATGGCGGCCGTGCGCGTGCCGCCGTCGGCCTGGATCACGTCGCAGTCGATGGTGATCTGGCGCTCGCCGAGCGCCTGGAGGTTGACCACGGCGCGAAGCGAGCGGCCGATCAGGCGCTGGATTTCCTGCGTGCGGCCGGACTGCTTGCCGGCGGCCGCCTCGCGGCGCATGCGCTCGCCCGTGGCGCGCGGCAGCATCCCGTATTCGGCCGTGACCCAGCCCTTGCCGGTGTTCTTCAGCCAGCCGGGGACGCGTTCCTCGAGGCTGGCGGCGCAGAGCACATGCGTATCGCCGAACTTGACGAGGCAGGAGCCCTCGGCATGGCGCGAGACGCCGCGCTCCAGCGAGACGGGCCGCAATTCGTCGTTCTGGCGTTTGGAAGGCCGCATGGAGTGTCCGCTCGGGCTGGAAGGTGTTGCGGTCTCCTTAACGCATACCATCGGCGACCGGAAGCGGCGGCGCCGATTATGCGCCGCCGGCCCTTGAGCGAGCGCCCGTCAGCTCGCCTGCGCGGCGACCTCGGCGATCTCGCGCACGCACGTCTCGATCAGCCGCTCGCGCAAGGGGAGCCTTTGCCAGCCGTGGTCGCCGCCGGGATAGGACGTCAGCCGGGCCTGCGGCCAGACCTCGCGATAGCGCTCGGCATAGCGGAACGACACCACCTCGTCGGCCTCGCCGTGATGGAGGAAGACGGGGCCGCGATAGCCGGAAAGGCCCGCATAGGCGTCGTATCCCTTCATGCCGCGCACGAAGGCTGGGCCGATCGCCTGGCCGTTCACGTCGAACGGCTCGCCGGCGAGGATCGACCCGTAGGGCCGCCCCAGGATCTTGCCGTCCGCCACCTCGTCGACGCTCGCCGCGGCCGGGGCGAGGAGGGTGAGGCTCGCGATCCGATCGGGCCGGCGGCCGGCCAGCGTCGCCGATTCCATTCCGCCCAGCGAGTGGCCGACGAGATGCACCGGACGGGGCGCGAGGTCGCACATGGCCGACAGCTGCTCCAGTTCGTCCGGCACGTTCACGTCAAAGAAGCGGCCGTCGCTCTCGCCATGGCCGGCGCGGTCGAAGCTCATGACGTCGAAGCCCTTGGCCGCCAGCGCTCGGGCCAGTTCGACGAACATGCGGTTGTTGCCCATGCGGTTGTTGGAGAAGCCGTGCGCGAGGAGGACATGACCGGCACGGCCGCCAGGATAGCGCGTGCCGCGAAGCGTCAGGTCGCCGTGCTGGAGTTCGAGGGGTTCCATGGGGGCGTCGCGTCCTGTCGGGTTTCGGTCCTGTCTAGCTAGATCGGATCGCTCCGGGGACCACGGTCGCGGTCCCGCCCGTCCCGAGGGCCGGTCCCGCGATTTCCCGGTGCCTGCGCCATCGCGGCGCTTGGCCGGGCCCGCGCCGATCCATATATTCGGGACCGTCATGAAGATCGGTCCCTCGCATTCCCTCCCGCGCGATCCCCTGGATCGGCGCCTCGATCTCGGGCAGGCGCTCGACGAGCGCTCGCGCGAGATCTTCCGGCTGATCGTCGACAGCTATCTCGAATCGGGCGAGCCGGTCGGCTCGCGCAACCTGTCGCGCCTCCTGACCAACCAGCTTTCGCCCGCTTCGATCCGCAACGTCATGTCGGATCTCGAGGCGCTCGGTCTCATCTACGCGCCGCACGTCTCGGCCGGACGCCTGCCGACCGAGATCGGCCTGCGCTTCTTCGTCGACGCCTTCCTCGAAACCGGCGACCTACCGGAGCGCGAGCGCCTGGAGATCGAGGAGCGCGTGCGGGCCGAAGGCGAGCGCCGCCCCGTCGACGCGCTTCTGACCGAGGCCTCGCAGCTTCTGTCCGGCCTGTCGCGCGGGGCGGGGATCGTCCTCGCCTCCAAGGCCGACATCCGGCTGAAGCACATCGAGTTCGTGCGCCTCGACGCGACGCGCGCGCTGGTGGTGCTCGTCGGCGAGAACGGCGAGGTCGAGAACCGCGTCCTCGAGCTGACGCCCGGCATCACCGCCTCGCAGCTCTTGGAAGCCGCCAACTTCCTGAACGCCCATGTCGTCGGGCGCACGCTCGGCGAGGCGCGCGCGCGCATCGCCGCCCTGAAGGACGACACCGCCCGCGCGCTCGACCGCCTGTCGCAGGAACTCGTCGAGGCGGGGCTCGCCGTGTGGTCGGGCGAGGGCGCGGGCACGCCGTCCCGCCTCATCGTGCGCGGTCGCGCCAACCTTCTCGACAGCGTCACCGCGGCGCCCGACCTCGAACGTCTTCGCCACCTCTTCGACGACCTCGAATCGAAGAGCTCGATCATGGAGCTCATCGACCTCGCCGAAGCCGGCAACGGCGTGCGCATCTTCATCGGGTCGGAGAACAAGCTGTTCTCCATGTCGGGCTCGTCGCTCGTGATCGCGCCCTACAGCGACGGCGACGACCGGGTGATCGGCGCCGTCGGGGTGATCGGCCCGACGCGCCTCAACTACCGGCGCATCGTGCCGATGGTGGACTACACCGCTCGGCTCGTCTCGCGCCTTCTTTCGGGCACCGCGCCGCCCCGCCGGCCTTGATTTTCCGCCCGCCCCATTCGATATCCCGCACCGACCCATTCCCGGCCGCGACGGCCGTCGACCCATCGCGTCGACGGCGGGAACAGGCCCGATTTTCCATGATCAAGGAGCGCCCTCTTCGATGACGAGCGACACTGACAAGACGGCAGGCGAACGCCAGGGCGAGGCGGCGACGACGGGCGGACAGGCCTTCTTCAAGGGCGGCGGCAGCGCCGGGGCGACCGCCGGCGACATGAACGCGCCGCACATCGAGACGCCGACGGGCGATGACGAGACGGTGCCGACCTGGGGCGGCCATCAGGCCTCCGAGGCGGATCGCGCCCGGATCGCCGAACTCGAGGTCGAGAACGCCGACGTCAAGGACCGCCTTCTGCGTCTGGCCGCCGACATGGAAAACCTGCGTCGTCGCACCGAGCGCGAGATCAAGGACGCGCGCCAGTTCGCGGTCGCAAACTTCGCCCGCGACATGCTTTCGGTGTCG
Organism: Aureimonas sp. Leaf324; assembly: GCF_001423245.1. Taxonomy (GTDB): domain Bacteria; phylum Pseudomonadota; class Alphaproteobacteria; order Rhizobiales; family Rhizobiaceae; genus Aureimonas. The sequence continues at coordinate 135,618 of NZ_LMOH01000026.1, read as the reverse complement.
GACAATCTCGACCGCGCCATCCAGGCCCTGCCGGCCGGCGCGCGCGAGAGCGGCGACGCCGGCTTCACCGCCCTTGTCGAAGGCGTCGAGATGACCGGCCGCTCCATGCTCTCGGCCATGGAGCGCCACGGCGTGAAAAGGCTCGAGCCGCTCAACCAGCGCTTCGACCCGAACTTCCACCAGGCGATGTTCGAAATCCCGAACCCGGATCTGCCGGCGAACACCGTGGTGCAGGTCGTCCAGGAAGGCTACGCCATCGGCGAGCGCGTCCTCCGCCCCGCCCTCGTCGGCGTGTCGAAGGGCGGCCCCAAGGGCGCGGCGCCCGCCGCCGGCGTCGACACCAAGCCGGGCGTGCCGGACGAGAGCACCAAGGACGCCTGAGGGCGCGGCCGGGGGTGCAGCAGGGGCGCTGCCCCTGCACCCCGCCAGGGGAATGATTCCCCTGGACCCCCATCTTGGGTGACATCAAAAAGGGGGCCGCCGGCCCCGTTTTGATGTCAAAGAGAAAGAAGGGCTCGGGAATTCCTTCCCGAGCGGGGACCGGGGCGGCAGCCCCGCCGATCCTCGCCGCGACCCTCAGAACGTCGATGGCGTCTCGCCGGCCGCGCGGTAGGCGGCGGTGACGGTGTTGGCCATGAGCATGGCGATGGTCATCGGGCCGACGCCGCCGGGAACGGGCGTGATGGCCGAAGCAATCTGGCTGGCGGGCTCGTAGGCGACGTCGCCGACGAGACGGGTCTTGCCTTCGCCGCGCTCGGGCGCGTCGATCCGATTGATGCCGACGTCGATGACGACAGCGCCCGGCTTGATGCAGTCGGGGCCGAGCGCCTGCGGGCGGCCGATCGCGGCGACGAGGATGTCGGCCTCGCGGCAAAGGGCGGGCAGGTCCTTCGTGCGAGAGTGGGCAACGGTGACGGTGGCGTTGGCGAGAAGGAGGAGCTGCGCCATCGGCTTGCCCACGAGGTTGGAGCGGCCGACGACGACGGCCCGCTGGCCCGACAGGTCGTCGCCCAGCACCCGGCGCAGCATCACCATGCAGCCGGCGGGCGTGCAGGGCACGAAGGCTTCGCCTGCGAGGCCCGACGCGAGCCGCCCGGCATTGACGACGGTGAGGCCGTCGACGTCCTTGTCCGGATGGATGCGGCCGACGACGGCGTCGGCGTCGAGGCCCTTGGGCAGCGGCAGCTGCTGGAGAATGCCGTGGATGGCGGGATCGGCGTTGAGCCGGTCGATCAGGGCGAGGAGGTCGGCCTGCGGCACGTCGGCGGGCAGCGTGTGGGTGACGGAGTGGAAGCCGCATTCCCGGGCCATGCGCCCCTTGGAGCCGACATAGACCTGGCTTGCGGGATCCTCGCCGACCAGCACCACGGCAAGCCCCGGCTTGACGCCCCGGCGCGATTCGAGGTCGGCGGCGGCCCGCTTCACCGTCGCCAGCACGTCCTCGGCCACCGCCTTGCCGTCGATCCTCGTCGCTGCCATCGAAACCGTTCCCTGTCCGAGCGCCATGTTGCGGCGCTTATAAAGCGGGAACGGCGTGCGCGCGAGTATCGAGGCGTCGTTTGGCGAGGACGGCGGGGCTGTTCGCCGGCTCCCGGGCTTCTATCATCTGCGGCATCGAGAGCCGGCAGGGAACGGGCGTCATGCAGCTTCAGGGACAGGTCGCGGTGGTCACGGGCGCGGGGTCGGGCATCGGCCGGGCGATCGCGCTGGCCTTTGCGCGCGAGGGCGCGAGCGTCGGGATCGCCGATATTGCCGCGGACGGGGCGGAGAAGGTCGCCGCCGAGATCGAGGCCGCCGGCGGGACGGCTCTGGCGGTGACGATGGACGTCACCGACGAGGCGATGGTGAACGCCGGCGTCGATCGGATCGCCGAGCGCTTCGGGCGTCTCGACGCGATGGTGGCCAATGCGGGCATCCAGATCGTCCACCCGATCGAGGAGTTCCCCTACGAGGAGTTCCGCCGCGTGGTCGACATCCATCTTGGCGGATCATTCCTGCTGACCAAGGCCGCCGTGCGGCACATGTATCCCCGCAAGTCCGGCGCGTTGATCTACATGGGCTCGGTGCACAGCCACGAGGCCTCGGCGCTGAAAAGCGCCTACGTCGCCGCCAAACACGGCATTCTCGGCCTCGCGCGTACCATGGCGAAGGAGGGCGGCAAGCACGGCGTGCGCTCCAACGTCATCTGCCCCGGCTTCGTACGCACGCCGCTCGTCGAGAAGCAGATTCCCGAGCAGGCCCGCGACCTCGGCATCTCGGAGGAGGAGGTCGTCAAGAACGTGATGCTCGGACGCACCGTGGACGGCGAGTTCACGACGCTGGAAGACGTCGCGGCGCTCGCCGTTTTCCTTGCCGGCTTCCGTTCGGCTGCGCTCACCGGCCAGTCGATCACCGCCAGCCACGGCTGGTATATGGGCTGAGCCCCAGGCTTTCGGAGACGACCATGGATATCATCACGATCCAGCCGATCACGGCGTTGATCGCCGGCATTCTGATCCTCCTGATGCCGCGCCTCCTGAACTATATCGTCGCGATCTACCTGATCGTGATCGGTATCACCGGGCTGATGGGAACCATCTAGCCCCGCAGGTCTTCGCGTTGCGATACGCAAGGGACGAGGATCGGGCATGGTGGATCGGGCGACGGGACGGCGGGTGCTGATCCTCGGCGGCGGCGCGGGCGGGCTGGAACTCGCCTCGCAACTGGCGGGCCCGGACGGCATCGAGGTGACGCTGGTCGATCGCGAGATGACCCACCTCTGGAAGCCGCGGCTGCACGAGTTCGCCGCCGGCACCGTGTCTTCGACGCTTGCCGAGATTTCCTTCTACATGCTGGCGCGCATGCGCGGCTTCCATTTCGAACAGGGCGAGGTGCGGGCGGTGGACCGCGCCGGCGGCCGCGTCGAGCTCGCGCCGATGCACGACGAGGAGGGGCGCGAACTCGCGCCCGCGCGCTTCCTCGCCTACGATCTTCTGGTGGTGGCGCTCGGCGGCGTCACGCCCGACTTCGGCATCGAGGGCGTTTCGGAGAACGCCGTGCGCCTCGACCGGCCCGAGGATGCGGAAGACTTCCGCACGCGCTTTGCCGGCGTGATGATCCGGGCGCGTGCGAGCGGAATGCCGGCCGAGGTCGTGATCGTCGGCTCGGGCGCGACGGGCACCGAACTTGCCGCGCACCTTCGCGACTCGGAGACCGGCTTTCTCCTGCGCGGCGGCAAGGCGAAGGCCGAGCGGCTGCTCGGCATCACCATCCTCGAATCCGCCGACGTCATCATGCCCGGCATCGACGACGCCCTGCGCGCCAAGCTCGTGGAGCGCCTGAAAGACCTCGACGTGAAGACGGTGACCGACGCCAAGGTCGCAGCGATCGAGCCGAAGGCCGTGCGCTCGATCTCGGGCGAGCGCTGGCCGGCCGACGTCGCGGTCTGGGCGGCGGGCCTCGCCGGGCAACCGGTCCTGAAGCGGCTCGCCGACTTCGAACTGGACGACAAGGGTCGCATCCGGGTCGACCGCACCCTGCGCTCGACGGTGGACGAGCGGATCACGGTGATGGGCGATGCGGCGAGCATGGTGCCGAAGGGCAGCGAGAAACCACTGCCGCCGACGGCCCAGGTCGCCTCGCAGCAGGCCGACTACCTCGCCGAGACCATCCCGCTGCTTCTCAAAGGCCAGCCGGTCGAGCCCTTCGAGTATCGCGACCGCGGACGGCTGGTGCAGCTCGGCCGCGCCGGCACGGTGGGGCGCATCGGCTCCGGCTACGGCGACGACTTCCTGATCCACGGCCAGTTCGCGACCGCGGCCTACAACGCTCTCCAGCGCCAGCACCAGTGGAAGGTGCTGGGGCGCCTGCGCGGCACCGTCGCGATCTTCGCCGACATGCTGTCGCCGGCCAAGGGACCGGCGCTGAAGCTGCACGGCTGACGGGTCAGAACTCGATGCCGCGCTGCGCCTTGATGCCGGAGCGGAACGGGTGCTTGACCATCTCCATCTCGGTGACGAGGTCGGCGAACTCGATGAGTTCGTCGCGCGCGTTGCGCCCGGTGATGACGACGTGCTTCATCTCGGGCTTGTGGTCGCGCAGGAAGTCGACGACCTCCTCGACCGGGATGTATTCGTAGCGCAGGACGATGTTGAGCTCGTCGAGCACCACCATCTGGTGCTCCTCGTCCGTGATCATCGCCTTGGCGCGGTCCCAGGCCTGGCGCGCCGCGGCGATGTCGCGCTGGCGGTCCTGCGTCTCCCAGGTGAAGCCGTCGCCCATCGCGGTGATCGTCACCTCGCCGGGGAAGCGTTCCAGCGCCTGACGCTCGCCGGTCTCCCACCTGCCCTTCACGAACTGGACGATGCCGACCTTCATGCCGTTGCCGAGCGCGCGGAAGACGAGGCCGAAGGCGGCGGTCGACTTGCCCTTGCCCTTGCCGGTGTGGACGATCACGAGCCCCTTCACCTCGGTCTTGGTCGCAAGGATCTTGTCGCGCGCCGCCTTCTTCTTCTTCATCTTCTCGGCGTGACGGGCGTCGAGCTCCTCCTCGGTCATCGCGGCGAGGAGCGGGGATTTCTCGCTCATGAATGGTGGTCCTCCGTTGCGAGGGCGAATTGTGCCGAGTTGGAGCGCGGACGCCAGAGGCCGCGCGCGATCGCCTCCCGGAAGCGCGCCCGCATCTCGGCCATCGCCGCCGGATTGTTGGCTTCCAGGAAGGCCGCGACCGTCTCGTCCTCGAGATAGGCGGCGTGGACGAGGTCGAAATGCCGGTCGGCCACCGCATTCGTGGTGGCGGCGAAGGCGAAGAGATAGTCCACCGTCGCCGCCATCTCGAAGGCACCCTTGTAGCCGTGGCGCATGACGCCGGCGATCCACTTCGGATTGACGGCGCGCGCCCGCACCACGCGCGCGATCTCCTCGTCGAGGGTGCGGATCAGCGGGCGCTCGGGGCGCGAGTGGTCGGTGTGATAGGCCGCCGGCGCGCGCCCCGACAGGTGCTCGACGGCGGCGCTCATGCCGCCTTCGAACTGGTAGTAGTCGTCCGAATCCAGAAGGTCGTGCTCGCGATTGTCCTGGTTCTGGATCACCGCCTCGATAGCCCCAAGCCGCGTCTCGAAGGCGGCGCGCTCGGGTGCGCCCTCCGTGTCCGCGCCATAGGCATAGGCGCCCCAGTGGAGGAAGGACTCGGCGAGGTCGCCGCGGGTCTGCCAGCCGCCCTCGTCGATCAGCGCTTGAAGGCCCGCGCCGTAGGCGCCGGGCTTCGAGCCGAAGACGCGGTAGCCGGCCTGCCGCCGGGCCTCGCCGGGCTCGAGCCCTTCGTGCTCCAGCGCGCGCGCTTCCCGCCCCATGCGGGCGGCGATCGGGTTGTCGCCCTCGTCCTCCTCCAGCGCGCCCACCGCGCGGCAGGCCCGGTCGAAGAGAGCGATCTGATCGGGAAAGGCATCGCGGAAGAAACCGGAGACGCGCAGCGTCACGTCGACGCGCGGACGGCCCAGGACGGCGGGCGGCAGGATCTCGAAGCCGGTGACGCGCCCCGACGCACGGTCCCAGGTCGGCTTGGCACCGATCAGGGCGAAGCCTTGCGCGATGTCGTCGCCGCCCGTGCGCATGTTGGCGGTGCCCCAGCAGGTGAGGCCCGCCGCGCGCAGCCAGTCGCCGTGGTCCTGAAGGTGGCGCGTGACGAGAAGCTCGGCCGACTTGCGCCCGAGCGCCCAGGCCGCTTCCGTCGGCACGGCACGGGTGTCGACGGAAAAGAAGTTGCGGCCCGTCGGCAGAACGTCCGGCCGCCCACGTGTCGGCGCGCCGGAGGGGCCGGGGGGCACGAAGCGGCCGTCGAGCCCGGCGAGGAGCCCCGCGATCTCGGCCTCGCCGCAGGCGGCGATCGCCGGCTTCAGGCGCGTCGCGATCTCGTGGAGAACGGCGCGGGTGGCGTCCCAGCCCGGCTTGGGAACTTCTGCTCCCGCGACAAGGCGCGAAGACAGGAGTTCCAGCCGCTCCACCGTATCGCCTGCCGTCCGCCAGGGATCGGCGGATTGCCGCTGGAGGGCGGCGGCGCGCGAGCCCTCCCACGGCGCGCCCATCGGGCAGTTGAGCGGATCGAACCCGTCGAGCCCGCAGTCGCGCGCGAGCGCCCGCAGAAGCGAGGCGTCGCCGTCCCGGTCGCCGCGCGGCAGGCGCGCGAGCGCGACCGCGAGATCGTCGAGGAGCCGGCCGTCCGGAGCGCGTCCGAAGATGTGCAGCCCGTCGCGGATCTGCATCTCCTTCAGGTCGCAGAGCCAGGCGTCGAGCTTTTCGAGCGCCGCGTCGTCCACATCGCCGGCATGGAGGCCGGCGTCGCGCCCGAGCCCGGTTTCCCCGAGCATCTCGACGATCTGCCGCTTGAGGAGCGCGGTGCGGCGCGGGTCGCCCTGCGCCGCCTCGTAATATTCGTCGACGAGGCGTTCGAGGTCGCGCGCGGGCCCGTGGCTTTCGGCGCGCGTCAGCGGCGGGGTGAGGTGGTCGACGATCACGGCGGCCGAGCGGCGCTTGGCCTGCGTCCCCTCGCCGGGGTCGTTGACGATGAACGGATAGAGGTGGGGCAGGGGGCCGAGCACGGCCTCGGGGAAGCAGGCGTCCGAGAGCGCTAGCGCCTTGCCGGGCAGCCATTCGAGATTGCCGTGCTTGCCCATGTGCACGATCGCCTGCGCGCCGAACGTCTCGCTGAGGTAAGCGTACGTGGCGAGATACCCGTGCGGCGGCGCGAGGTCCGGCGCGTGGTAGGTGTCCTTCGGGTCGATGTTGTAGCCGCGCGCGGGCTGGACGCCGACGACGACCTCTCCGAACCGGGCGAGCGGCAGGGCGAAGCCGTGGGCGGGGTGGAAGAACGGATCGTCCTCCGGCGCGCCCCAGCGCTCGGTCATCGCCGCGCGGGCCGCGGCCGGCAGCGCGTCGAAGGCGCGGCGGTAGTCGTCGAGCGACAGCGTCTCGCGGATCTCGCGCGCGTCGCGTCCGGCATTGGTCGGTCCCGCCTGGAGATGGGCGATCAGCGCGTTGCCGTCGTGCGGCAGGGGGCCGGTCCGGTAGCCTGCCGCCCGCATCGCACGCAGAACCTCGATCGTGCCGGCCGGCGTGTCGAGCCCGACGCCGTTGCCGATCCGCCCGTCGCGGTTGGGATAGTTGGCGAGAAGGATGGCGATCCGCCGCTCGGGCGCCGGCGTGCGCCGCAGCGCCGCCCAGCGCGCGGCGAGCGCCGCCGTGAAGGCGATGCGGCCGGGCTCCGGGCGATGGGCGACGATGTCGCTCTCGGTCCGCTCGTGCCGGTCGCCGGCCGATTTGAAGGCGAGGGCGCGCGCGAGCACCCGCCCGTCGACCTCCGGCAAGGCGACGTTCATGGCGAGATCGCGCGCCGAAAGCCCCTGCGACGACGCCTCCCAGGCCTCGCGTGTCGTGCCGGCGAGGACGCCCTGGAGGACGACGGCGCCGCCTTCGTCGAGCACGGTCGAGGCGAAGGGGCGGCCGGGCGCGGAGGTGGCAAAGCCTGTGAGATTGATCACGACGTCCGGCGCGCGCGGCGCAAAGAGCGCGCGCAGCGTCTCCGCGCTGACGGGGTCCTTGAGGCTGGAGACATAGGCCGGAAGGACATCGAAGCCGCGGGCCTCCAGCGCCTCGGCCAGCGTCTCCACCGTCTCCGTCTGTCCGCTCTGGACGAGGGCGCGGTAGAAGACGACGGCGGCGAGCGGCCGCGCGGCGACCGGCGCGGGCGCGCGCGGGCGCTCCAGCCGACCGGCCTTGAGGATCGGGCGAGCCGGCGCATCGTCCGGCATGGTCCCGTCGGCGAGCGCGAGGCAGGCGCGCAGGAAGGCATCGGCATTGGCCGCGCCGCCTTCGCGCAGGTACGCCCAGAGACGTTCGCGCTTCGGCTCCGCCAATGTCGAATAGGCGTCGAGGCCGGGGTCGGGGCGGTCGTCGCCCGGCAGCACGCAGAGCGCAAAGCCATGGCGCCGCGCCGCCGCGCTCCAAGCCTCGCAGCCGTGCCGCCAGTAGGCCGCACCGCCCAGCAGCCGGATCACCACGAGGCGGACGTGCGGTGCCAGGGCCCCGACATGCGTGTCCACCGACATCGGGTGCGCGAGGCGCAGGAGGTTGGCGAGGCGCAGCGCCGCCCCGTCCATCGCCAGCCGGTCGGCGGCAAACGCCAGCGCGGCAAGTTCGGTGTCGGCCGCCGACAGGACGAGGACGCGCCCCGGCGTATGCCCGAGGTCGACCGCCTCGCGCCCGTCGGCGATCGTCCCGCGCTGGAGGCTGAGAAGGTGCAAGCTACTCGGCCGCCGCCGCGGGCGCCTCGGCCAGCGCCGCGATCCCCTCGCGGATCGCCGCCTCGCCGTCCTCGATCGCATCGTGCAATCCGATCACGACGAAGCGCGAGACGCGCGCCTCGCCGGACGCGAAGGGCCGGTCGAAATAGGTCTCGATGCGCCCGCCGACGGCCTGGACGACGAGGCGCATCGGCTTGCCCCGGATCGCGGCAAAGCCCTTGAGGCGCAGGATGTCGTGACGCGCGATGACGCTCGTCAGACCCTCCGTCAGCGCCTCGACGGAGGCATACTCCCCGCCCTCCGCAACGAAGCTTTCGAAGTCCTCGTGGTCGTGGCTGTGGCCGTCGGCGTGATGGATTTCGTGATGCGAGCGGCGGTCGGCGATGAGGCCCTCCGTGCCGGCCTTGAGGCCGAGGATGACGTCGGCCGGCAGGCGCCCGTTCTCGGCGGTCACGACGGCGAGCTTGCGGCCGGCCTCGGCCTCGACCTTGGCGCGGACGGCGGCCAGCGCCGCGGCATCCACGAGGTCGGCTTTATTCAGGACGAGGAGGTCGGCGGCGCGGATCTGGTCCTCGAAGAGTTCCTCCAGCGGATTGTCGTGGTCGAGGCTCTCGTCGGCCTCGCGCGCGGCCTGGACCTTCGCCTCGTCGTCGGCAAAGCGCCCGGCGGCGACGGCCGCGGCGTCGATGACCGTGACGACGCCGTCGACCGTGACGCGCGCCTTGACCTCGGGCCAGTTGAAGGCGGCGACCAGCGGCTGCGGCAGGGCCAACCCTGAGGTCTCGATCACGATGTGGTCGAGCCGGTCGGCCCGTTCCAGAAGCTTTTCCATCGTCGGGATGAAGTCGTCGGCCACCGTGCAGCAGATGCAGCCGTTGGTGAGTTCGACGACGTCCTCCTCGCGGCAGGTCTCGACGCCGCAGCCTTTAAGGATGTCGCCGTCGACGCCGAGATCGCCGAACTCGTTGATGATGAGCGCGATGCGACGGCCGTCGGCGTTCTGGAGGAGGTTGCGGATCAGCGTCGTCTTGCCGGCTCCGAGGAAGCCGGTGATCACGGTGGCGGGAATCTTCTGCATGGGATCAGCCCTTGAGCTTGAGCGGCAGGCCGGCGGCGACGAAGGTCACCGCATCGGCGAGGGCCGCGACGCGTTGGTGGAGCCGGCCGGCATGGTCGCGGAACGCGCGCGCCATCCGGTTGTCCGGGACGATGGAGAGGCCGACCTCGTTGGAGACGATCACGACGAGGCCGGGAAGCGGCGTGCGCAGGACGTCGGCCAGCGCATCCGATCCAGCGGAAATGTCGCCGTCCTCCAGCATCAGGTTGGTGAGCCAGAGGGTGAGGCAGTCGACGAGGATGGCCCGATCGCCTCGCGCCTCGCGGGCGAGGACCTGGGGTAGGGCCAGCGGCTCCTCGATCGTCTCCCACGGAGGCGGGCGACGCTCGCGATGCTCGTGTATCCGCGCCCGCATCTCGGTATCGAAGGCACGGCCCGTCGCAAGATAAAGGGGCTGGAGGCCACTGCCGAGGACCATGTCCTCGGCCAGCGCGCTCTTGCCCGAGCGCGCCCCGCCGAGGACGAAGTGAAGGCTCATGCCGGAACGGCCGCCCCGCGCCGAGCCCGGTCGAGCCCGAAGCCGAGGAGCGCGCCCGTGGTCGCCCACAGGAAGGCGGACAGGCCGAGCGAGGCGACGGCGAACTCGGCGGCGAGCGCCGCCGGCACGGGGCTTGCGAGATCGGCCGGATGCGGCGCGCCGACGACGTGCGGCAGGAGAAGCAGCGCCAGCCCGCCGAGGATCGCCGCGCTCGAGCGGTGCGACACGAGGAGCCACAGGCCGCCCGCCGTCAGCGCGACCGTCGCGAGCCACCACGCCTGACGTGCCGCAAGATCGGCCGCGGGCATGGCGGGAAGCTCGGGCGGCAGGCCGAGCGCCGGGGCGAGCGTGACGACCGCAAACCCGGCCAGACCCCAAACGGCGCCGTTGCGAAGCGTCACCGGCCGGTCGAGGCCGAGGCTGACCGCGAGAAGCAGGAGCGAGAAGGCCGCGCCGATGACGACGTTGGCCAGAAGCGTCCCACCGAGGCGGGCGACGTCTCCGCCCTCCGCGTGCGCCGCGCCGCCATGGGCGTGAGCCGGCGTGACGAGGCGGAGCGACGAGGCCGCGCGGTCATGCGCCGTGCCGCCGTCCTCGTAGGTTTCGGCAGCCAGGATCAGCGGCGTCGTCTTGAGGTGCTGGATCGGCGTGATGAGGACGCCGGCGAGGATGCCGGCCAGAAGCGCGGCGAGAAAGTAGCGAGCGAGCATGGGAATTCCCCTTCCGGCCGGCGGGCGCGCCTGGAGAGACGCGCGGCGCGGCCGTGCCATAGAACGAGGTCTCCGCCGCCGGTCGGGCGGGCGGACGCGATCGACGGATCGAGGCGTGGAGCCTCTAGTGGCAGGGAAGACCCATGGCATGGCGCGCGTCGTGCGCCGTATCGTGCAGCGCGTCGGCGCCGGCAAACCCGGCCCCCCAGAGGAGGAACGCACCGGCGGCAAAGGCGAGAACCGCGGCCGGCAGGCGCGCGGACAGGGCGGGGCTTCGAGCGGTGCTCGTCGTGGACGACGTCATGGTGTTCAACCTCCGTGACGGCGGCCGGAATGGCCGCCTCGAAACGGATGGCAGGTCTCCTGGCTCACGGGTCACCGGTCGTCCTCCTGCCTTCCCGGACGATCACGTCCAGTGGCGTTTCCGGCAGAACCCTGCCGGCGGAGGCACCTCGCCGTTCTACAGTCGCGGGGTCGGCTGCGATACGGGCCCTTGGTTTAAGTCGGCCCTTCGCATTCCCTCTTAGCCTGCCCGCGCGAGTTGCGGGGCAGGACCATCCGCGCGCGAGGATAGACGAAGCGGGGTTCCAGTCAATCGACCGAACAACTGGCGCGAGCTTTGTGTGACCCGTGCCGCCGGGGGCGCCTGCTGGCGACCGCCCAACTGGAGTTCCGCTGCCTTGCATTCCAAGGAATGTCCGGCTTTATGCCGCCATGACGCCCGTCCTGCGCTCCACCGTCACGACAGGTCGGCAGCAGGCGGCTGGACCGCGAGAACGGTCAGTTGCTGGCGCTTGCCCGTCCGGTTCGTCCATGTGATGGACTGCCCCTCCTTCAACCCGATGAGGGCTGTGCCGATCGGCGTCATGATAGAGACACGGCTCTGCGAGATGTCCGCAGCGGCGGGATAGACCAGCACGACGCGTCGCTCGGACCCGTCGTCCAGCCTGTACGAAACGACCGAGTTCATACGCACGACATCTGGCTTTGCGGACCGCTCGGCGACGACCCGGGCACGATCCAGCTCCCGCAGAAGCTCCTCCGCAACGTCCGGAAAGGCGTCGAGAGAGGCATTGGCGATCCGCGACAGGCTTTCGAAGTCCGGCTCCGTTACAGTGATCTTGGGCAGACGGTTGGCGGGGTTCTGAGACATGGAAAAATTCCGAAGATCGCACGTTTCGACGGCTCGTTCAGCGCGGCGGAAGACGTGCGGGCCCATCGACGAGATCAGTCGTCGTTTGGCGGAATGAAAAGGGAGGTGACGTGATCGAAACCCCAGCATCGGGGCGCGAGGCAGCCGAGCGCTGGGGCTAGAACGGTGCGGCGGGGGTAACCCGGGCGCTGAGCGCCTCGCGGAGATCGATCATGGTCATTCGCGCAGCATGCCGATTCAGTCTCCGAAGTCAAACCGACCTCGTCGCATCGGTGATCACGGGTCGTGGTGCCCAGCCGGCCGAATGCTCCTCCACGACCGCAAGTCATCGCAGGCAGCAGCGCCACCCACGTCAACGCCGTCTTTTCTCTTGGGACCGATCGGCTATTTTCCGACCCGTGAACGTCACGGTCGAAAGGCTCTTTCCATGCACCATCCCGCCATCGCTCCGCTCCACACCGCCGTCGTGATCGGGGGCGCGGCGGGGATCGGGCTGGCGGCCGCGCGCCGCTTCGCCAAGGCCGGCCTCAAGGTCGCGGTGGTGGACCGGCGGATGGAGGACCTGACGAGCGCGCACGAGGAGCTTGTCGCGCTCGCCGACGGCGACGAGACGCGGATCGTGGCGGCGGCCTGCGACGTGAGCGACCGCGCCGGTCTGCAGAAGACGGCCGACCACATCGCCGAGCGCCTCGGCAAGGTGCATGTCCTGATGAACAATGCCGGCATCCAGCCGGGCTCGTCGATCTTCGGGACCCAGGCCAACTGGGATGCCGTGCTGTCGATCAACCTCGGCGGCGTCATCAACGGCACGCGGATCTTCGGTCCGGCCATGATGGCGCACGGCGAGCCGGCGCTGATCGTCAACACCGGCTCCAAGCAAGGCATCACGACGCCGCCGGGCGATCCGGCCTACAACGTCTCGAAGGCGGGGGTGAAGGTCTTCACCGAGGCGCTGCAGCACGAGCTGCGCGAGACGGCGGGGCATCAGGTGGAAGCCGCGCTCCTCATTCCCGGCTTCGTGTTCACCGGGCTGACCGCCAGGGGGCGCACCGAGAAGCCCGAGGGCGCCTGGACGCCCGACCAGACGATCGACTTCATGATGGAGCGCTTGGAGGCGGGCGACTTCTACATCCTGTGCCCGGACGGCGAGACGGACCGGCGCACCGACGAGAAGCGCATCCGCTGGGCGGCCGGCGACATCGTCGAGAACCGCCCGCCGCTGTCGCGCTGGCACAAGGACTGGGCCGGCCGCTTCAAGGATTTTGCGACCGAGGACTGACCGGCCGTCAGACCGAGCGCAGCGAGCGCGGACACCGCTCGGGGCCCCGCGTCATGCGACGCAGCGTCGCGTCGCGCCGCACGAGCCCGTGCCAGAGCGCCATGGCGATGTGGCCGGCGATGAGCACGAAGAGCGTCCAGCCGAGGAAGCCGTGAAGGAGGTTGGCGGGGGCGGTCAGCGCCGGGTTCGCCTCGCCGCCGGGCGCCACGAGCTCGATGCCATAGACCCGCAAGCCGCGCCCGTTGTTCGCCGCGCGCAGGATGGCGAGCGAGGGCACGATCACCATCAGGAGATAGAGCGCGAGGTGGCCGAGCGTCGCCGCACGCTGGAGAAGCGGCGGGCCCTCGTGCGGCGGGCGATGCTTCAGCTGCGACAGGCCCCAAGCACCGCGCAGCAGCACCAGCACCCAGAGCGTGAAGCCGACCGAGTAGTGGGTGCCCCAGAAGAAGCGCTCGATCGCCGTATCCTCGGCGACCGCCGACAGGACCACCGTCACGAACTGCCAGACGAAGAGGAGCGCCATCGTCCAGTGCAGCACGCGCGAGACGAGGCCGTAGCCGAAGCGCGAATCGGCGAGGGTCGATGTGGCCATGAAGCGGGGTCCCCGTTGCGTCCCCTCGATGTTGGAACGCTTCGAGATGGATTGCCAATTACGGAAACGACATCTTGCGCGCGGCCGATCAGCGCGCGCGGGCGATCCGTTCCAGCGCTGCGATGTCGAGCGAGGTCTCGAGCCGGGCGGCGACGGCATCGAGCGCCGCCTCGATCTCGGCGCTGTGCGAGCGTCCGCCGGGCGCGACGCCGAGCGCCGAGAGCCAGGTCTCGCGCCAGCGGTCGCCGGTGAAGAGGCCGTGGAGATAGGTGCCCTGGACCCGCCCGTCGGCGCTCGTCGCGCCTTCCGGACGGTCGGCGACGGTGGCGAAGGGTCGCGCCCGGTCCGGACCCTCGCTCCGGCCCATGTGGATCTCGTAGGCGGGGAACGTCGTCCCGTCGATCGAGCGGGCCTCGACTTGGGCGAGGGTCTTGGGTCCCAGAAGGCGCGTCTCGATGTCAAGGAGACCGAGGCCCGCCGTCTCGCCCGCCTCGCCTTCGATGCCGTAGGGGTCCCTGATCCGCTGACCCAGCATCTGGTAGCCGCCGCAGAGCCCCAGCACCCGGCCGCCGCGGGCGTGGTGGTCGAGGATCGCGCGGTCCCAGCCCTGCGCGCGCAGGGCCTCGAGATCGGCGATCGTCGCCTTGGAGCCGGGCAGGAGCACCAGCCCGGCCTCGCGCGGCCAGGGCTCGTCCGGCCGGACGAGGCGCACGCAGACGCCGGGCGTCGCCGCGAGCGGATCGAGATCGTCGAAGTTGGCGATATGCGGCAGCCGCGGCACGGCGACGACGAGATCGCCCGGACGCGGTTCCGGGCTCGCCCGGCGGTCGAGCGCTACGGAATCTTCCGCCGGCAGGCGCGCCGTCTCCGGAAGCCAGGGCACGACGCCGAGGCTCGGCCAGCCGGTGAAGCGGGTGACGGCCGCAAGCCCCTCGTCGAAGAGCGAGACGTCGCCGCGGAACTTGTTGATCAGGAAGCCGTGGATCGGCGCGCGGTCGCCCTCCGGAAGGATCGCGTGCGTGCCGACCAAGGAGGCGATCACGCCGCCCCGGTCGATGTCGCCGACCAGCACGACCGGGACGCCGGCGGCGCGCGCGAAGCCCATGTTGGCGATGTCGCCGGCCCGCAGGTTGATCTCGGCCGGCGAGCCCGCGCCCTCGACGACGACGAGGTCGGCGCCGTGCGAGATGCGGTCGAAGCTGTCGAGGACGGCGGGCAGGAAGGTCGCCTTCAGCGCCTGGTAGTCGCGCCCGCGCGCCGTGCCCGCGACGCGGCCCTGCACCACGACCTGCGAGCCGGTCTCCGACTGCGGCTTGAGGAGCACCGGGTTCATGTGGACGCTCGGCGCCACGCGGCAGGCCGTGGCTTGAAGGGCCTGCGCCCGGCCGATCTCGCCCCATTCGCCGGCCTCGGCGTTCCAGGCGACGGCGGCGTTGTTGCTCATGTTCTGCGGCTTGAAGGGCCGCACCGTGAGGCCCCGGTTCGCAAACAGCCGGCAGAGGCCGGCGACGAGGACGCTTTTCCCGACGTCCGACCCTGTGCCCTGAAGCATCAGGGCCGGGACGCGGGCGCCGCTCACGACCAGAGAAGCCGCACCGCGAGCGCGATGCAGACCAGCACCAGGAGCGGGCGGATCAGACCGGCGCCGAAGCGCATGGCGACGCCGGCGCCGACGCGCGCGCCGAAGAACTGCGCGATCCCCATCGCGAGCCCGAGCTTCCAGTGGATGGTGCCGACGACAGCGAAGACGGCAAAGCCCCCGACGTTCGAGGCGAAGTTCAGGAGCTTGGTGTGCGCGGTCGCCTTGAGGATGCCGTAGCCGGCGAGCGACACGAAGGCGAGCATGAAGAACGAGCCGGTGCCGGGCCCGAACAGCCCGTCATAGGCGCCGATCAGCGGCACGAAGAACAGGGCGAAGGCGCGCGGCGAGATGCGCCGTTCGCGGTCGATGTCGGTGAGGCCGGGCTTCACCGCGAAGTAGATCGCGATGGCGATGAGAAGGAAGGGGAGGAGCCGGCGCAGGAGGTCGAGCGGCAGGGCTGTCGCCAGGAGCGCGCCGAGGCAGGCGCCGGCAAAGGAGAGGCCCGCCGCAGGCAGCAGAGGCCCGAGCTTCACATGGCCGCGCCGCGCGTAGGAAATCGTCGCCGAGGCCGAGCCGAACAGCGACTGGAGCTTGTTGGTGCCGAGCGCCGAGAGCGGGTCGAGCCCGCCGAGGAGCAGCGCCGGCACGGTGATCAGGCCGCCGCCGCCCGCGATCGCGTCGATCAGTCCCGCGCCGAAGGCAGCAAGGACCAGAAGCAGGAAGGTTTCGTCGAAGGGCATGGCGGCGGCTTTCGCGGGCGGGCCGGATGGGCTTAAGGCGGGTGGCGCTCCCGGCCAAGGGAAAACGCACGGGATTTGACGAAGCGGCTGTCGTCCGTCATGAAGCCGGGGCCTGACGGTGCCTCGAACGGGGCTCTCACACATGATTTCACGGGCGGCCGACCCAATCCGGGGGCCGACGCGGAAACCGGCGGATCGATTCGTCGCGCAAGCCGCGTGGCGCCTCTTCCGACGCGACACGACGACGGAGGACGACGATGAAGGCCTTGATGCTGTGCGGCCATGGCAGCCGCGACCGGGGCGCGGTGGACGAGTTCCGCGGCCTTGCCGAGAAGATGGCCCGCCGCCTGCCGGACTGGAGCGTCGACTACGGCTATCTCGAATTCGCGACCCCGATCATCCGCGACGGCCTCGACCGGCTGAAGGCCAAGGGCGCGACCGATATCCTGGCGCTGCCCGGCATGCTGTTCGCGGCCGGCCACGCCAAGAACGACATTCCGTCCGTCCTCAACACCTATGCCGCGCAGAACGACGTCACGGTCACCTACGGGCGCGAGCTCGGCATCGACCCGAAGATGATCCGGGCGGCGGGCGAGCGGATCCGCGAGGCGCTGCGCGCGGACGGCTGGCGCGACGGCGAGCCGCTGCACGACACGATGCTGGTGGTGGTCGGACGCGGGGCGTCCGATCCCGACGCCAATTCCAACGTCGCGAAGGTCATGCGCCTCCTGTGGGAGGGCCTCGGCTTCGGCTGGGGCGAGACGACCTATTCCGGCGTGACCTTTCCGCTGGTCGAGCCGGGCCTCACGCATGTCGCGCGGCTCGGCTACCGGCGCGTCGTGGTGTTCCCCTATTTCCTGTTCACGGGCATCCTCGTCGACCGCATCTATGACGCGACGGACCGCGTGGCCGCCGCCCATCCGGACATCCGCTTCCTGAAGGCCAAATATCTCGGCGCGCACGACCTCGTCGTCGAGACCTTCGTCGACCGGCTGGAGGAGATCCTCCAGGGCACGAACCTGATGAACTGCCAGATGTGCAAGTACCGCGAGCAGGTGCTGGGCTTCGAGGCCGAGGTCGGCCTGCCGCAGGAAAGTCACCACCACCACGTCGAGGGCATCGGCACGGGCCCGGCGGCGCACGGCCACGACCATCCTCATGATCACGACCACGGTCATGGGCACCACCACCACGGTCACGACCATTCGCACGACCACAGCCACGATCACCATCACCACGGCGACGGGCATCACCACGATCACGCACATGGCCATGATCATGGTCACGCGCATGGCCATGACCACGCGCACGATCACGGCCACGCGCACACCCATCATCCCTATCCGCACGCCGACCACCCCTTGGGCCCGCGCACGCTGAAGGGGCGCTGAGCCGGCGATGTCCGTGCCGGCTTATCTCCGCGACCCCGCCGCGATCTATGAGGCGAGCTTTCGCACCATCCGCGAGGAGGGGGCGGCGGCGCTTTCGCGCGTGGCCCCGGATGCGCATGAACTCGCGATCCGCATTGCCCATGCCTGCGGCATGGTGGACGCGATCGACGATCTGGTGATCTCCGCGGATGCCGCAACGGCGGGGCGCGCGGCGCTCCAAGCTGGTGCGCCGATCCTGGTCGACGCCGAGATGGTGGCCCATGGCGTGATCCGGGCGCGTCTGCCGGCCGGCAACCGCGTGCTTTGCCGGCTGAACGAGGCGGGCGTGCCCGAGCGCGCGCGCCGGCTCGCCACCACCCGTTCGGCCGCGCAGGTCGACTGGTGGGACGACGACCTCCGGGGTGCCGTGGTCGCCGTGGGCAACGCGCCGACCGCCCTGTTCCGGCTCTTGGAGCGGCTCGACGAGGGCGCGCCGCGCCCGGCGCTCATCCTCGGCTTTCCCGTCGGCTTCGTCGGCGCGGCCGAGTCCAAGGCGGAACTTGCCGCAAACCCGCGCGGCATTCCCTTCGCGACGCTCAAGGGCCGGCGCGGCGGCAGCGCGATCGCCGCCGCCGCGGTCAACGCGCTGGCCGCAGGTCTTGCGGGCGCACCGGCATGACGCCGTGGCTCCATGTTATCGGCATCGGCGATGGCAGGCTCGACACGCTCTCGCCGGACGCCGCACGCCGGCTCGCGCAGGCGGAGATCGTCTTCGGCGGTGCGCGGCATCTCGCGATGCTCGCCGACGATCACCCGGCGGAGCGGCGGGCGTGGCGCTCGCCCTTTGCCGACACGGCGGCCGACATCCTCGCCGCGCGAGGCCGGCCGGCGGTGGTGCTGGCGACCGGTGACCCTTCGTGGTTCGGGCCTGCGCGCTGGCTGCGCACGGTGCTCGATGCCGGCGAATTCGCCGTCCTGCCCGCCCCGTCCGCCTTTTCGCTCGCCGCCGCGCGGCTCGGCTGGTCGCTGGAGGACGTGCGCTGCCTGTCGATCCACGGCCGCCCGATCGAGAGTGTCCTCGCCGAGCTGTCCGACGGTGCGCGCCTCCTTCTCCTGTCGGAGGACGGCACGACACCGGCGCGCCTTGCGGCCCGGCTCCGCGAGCTTGGGTTCGGGCGTAGCCGGCTCCACGTCCTCGAACACCTCGGCGGATTGGGCGAACGCGTGCGCTCGTCGGTGGCCGGCACGTTCGATCTCGAGGACGTCGCCGCGCTGAACACGATCGGCCTCGAATGCCACGTGGACGAGGGCATACGGACCTATTCGCGAGTGCCCGGCCTTTCCGACGACGCGTTCCGCCACGACGGCAAGATGACCAAGCGCACGCTGCGAGCGCTGGCGATCGCCGCGCTCGAGCCGATGCCGGGGCAGCTTCTCTGGGATGTCGGCGCCGGGTCGGGCTCCATCTCGGTGGAATGGCTCCGGGCTGCGCCGGGCGGGCGGGCGATCGCCATCGAGCCGGTCGAAGCGCGCCGCGCGATGATCGCCGAGAACGCGGCGCGCCTCGCCCCCTCCGGCCTCGACATCGTGAACGGGCGCGCGCCCGCGGCCCTGGAGGGCCGTCCAGCACCCGACGCCGTGTTCCTGGGCGGCGGCCTCACCGACGGCCTGTTTCCGGCGGCCTTCGGAGCCCTGAAGCCCGGCGGGCGGCTGGTCGCCCACGCCGTGACCCTGGAGTCGGAGGCGATCCTCCTTGCGCTCCACGAGGTCCACGGCGGCGAACTCTTGCGCGTTTCGGTGGCGTCGGCCGAGCCCGTCGGCCCCTATCGCGGCTGGCGCGCCTCGATGCCGGTGACGCACTGGCACATCACCAAGCAGGGCATGTCGTGAGCGGCCGTCTCTTCGGCGTCGGTCTCGGGCCCGGCGATCCCGAACTCCTGACGCTGAAGGCCGCGCGCGTCCTGCGCGAGGCGTCCGTCATCGCCTATCCGCTGTCGGAGGGGGGCGTGAGCCTCGCGCGCTCGATCGCCGAGCCGCATCTCGGCCGCGCTCAGCGCGAGATCGCGATCGAGCTCTGCATGTCGACGGAGCGCGCGCCGGGGCAGGGCGCCTACGATCTGGCCGCGCCGCGGATCGCCGCCGAGCTCGATGCGGGGCACGACGTCGCGGTGCTCTGCGAGGGCGACCCGTTCTTCTACGGCTCCTTCCTCCAGCTCTTCGCGCGCCTCGGGCATCGCTACCCCACCGAGATCGTGCCGGGCGTCTCCTCCGTCATGGCGGCCGCCGCGCGCACCCGCCGCCCGTTGTGCGCGCGCGGCGACCGCTTCGCCGTCCTGCCCGCAACGCTGGCCGACGAGGCCCTGCTGCCGGCGATCGCAGCGGCCGACAGCGTTGCGATCCTGAAGCTCGGCCGCCACTTCGCGCGCGTGAAGGCGCTGCTCGAGAGCTTGGGCCTGACGGATCGAGCGACCTATGCCGAGCGGATCGGGCAGGCCGGCGAGCGCGTGCTGCCGCTCGGCGAGACCGGCGAGACGGCCCCCTATTTCGCGATGATCCTTCTCTACAAGGGCGCCGAGCCGGCGATCCTCGACGCCCTGAACGGACCCCACCTTCGATGAACGCGCCCGCGATCCTCTGCCTCGGCCCCGCCGCCCTGCCGCTCGCCCACCGACTTGCCGATGCGCTCGGCGGCGAGGTGCATGCCGGGGAGCGGGTGCCAGGCGGCGACGTCGCCTTCACCGGGGCGGGCGACCACATCCGCGCGCTCTTTTCCGAAGGGCGCCCCATCGTCGCCCTGATGGCCTCGGGCGCGCTGATCCGCATCCTCGCGCCCTGTCTTGCCGACAAGGGCGCCGAGCCGCCGGTCCTGTGCGTCGCCGAGGACGGATCGGCCGTCGTGCCGCTTCTCGGCGGCCATTACGGCGCCAACGACCTGTCGCGCCGCATCGCCGCCGTGCTGCACGTCGCGCCGGCGATCACGACGGCGGGCGATCTGCGCTTCGGCATCGCGCTGGACGATCCGCCGGCCGGCTGGGTCCTCGAGAACGCCGGCGATGCGAAGGCGGTCACGGCCGAACTTCTGGCCGGCGAGCACGCCTGGATCGAGGGCGAGGCGGACTGGCTGGAGCGCTCGTCGATCCCGCTGTCCGACGACGGACGCGTGACGTTGTCGGTCTCCGACGAGGCCCGGGCGCCGGGCCCGCTCGAACTCCTTTACCGGCCGAAGACACTGGTGCTCGGCATCGGCGCCGAGCGCGGCGCGCCGGCGGAGGAGGCGGTGGCGCTGGCGGAGAGCGTGATGGCCGCCTCCGGCCTCAGCCCTCTGTCGCTCGCCGCCGTCGCCTCGCTCGATCTGAAAGCCGACGAGCCTGCCGTCCATGCCGTGGCGGCCCGCTTCGGCGTGCCCGCCCGCTTCTTCGACGCCGCGACGCTGGAGGACGAGACGCCGCGTCTGCGCCATCCCTCCGACGTCGTGTTCCGCGAGACCGGTTGCCATGGCGTGTCCGAAGGAGCGGCGCTGGCCGGGGTCGGTGAAGCCGGCGAACTCGTCGTTCCCAAGCACAAGTCGGCGCGCGCCACCGCCGCGCTCGCCCGCAGTCCCCGCCCGGTCGACGCCGGGACGCTCGGCCGGGCGCGGGGACGGCTCTTCGTCGTCGGCATCGGGCCGGGCGGGGCGGCGTGGCGCTCGCCGGAGGTCTCGGCGATGGTCGGCCGCGCGACCGATCTCGTCGGCTATTCGCTCTACCTCGATCTTCTCGGGCCGCTCGCGGCGGGCCGGCGCCGGCACGACTTCGACCTCGGCGCGGAGGAAGCGCGCGTGCGCTTCGCGCTGGAACTGGCGGCCGAGGGCCGCGACGTCGCGCTGGTCTGTTCGGGCGATGCCGGCATCTACGCGATGGCGACGCTGGTGTTCGAGCTGATCGACCGCGGCGACGTGTCGGATGCGGCGCGCCGCGTCGCGATCGCGGTCTCGCCCGGCATCTCGGCGCTTCAGGCGGCGGCCGCCCGTGCCGGCGCGCCGCTCGGCCACGACTTCTGCACGATCTCGCTGTCCGACCTCCTGACGCCGTGGGAGGACATCCAGCGCCGGGTGAAGGCCGCGGCCGAGGGCGACTTCGTGATCGCCTTCTACAATCCCGTCTCGAAGCGCCGCCGCACCCAGCTGGCCTATGCCCGCGACATGCTGCTCGCCCACCGGCCGCCGGAAACCCCGGTCGTCCTCGCCACCAATCTCGGGCGCGAGGGCGAGAGCGTGCGCATCGTCGAACTCCGGCACCTCGACGTCGAGGAGGTGGACATGCTCACCGTCGTCGTCGTCGGTTCCACCAACACGCGCGCCTTCGTCAGCGGCGAGGGGCGCACCTACGCCTATACGCCGCGCGGCTACGCCGCCAAGGCCGGATCGGGGATCGGATCGTGACTGTCCATTTCATCGGCGCCGGTCCCGGCGCGCCGGATCTCATCACCGTGCGCGGCCTGCGCCTCATCGAGCGCTGCCCGGTCTGCCTCTATGCCGGCTCGCTGGTGCCCGAGGAGATCGTGAAGGCTGCGCCTGCCGGCGCGCGCGTCCTCGACACGGCGCCGATGCATCTCGACGAGATCGTCGCCGAAATGCTTGCCGCCCACGAGGCCGGCCTCGACGTCGCGCGCGTCCATTCCGGCGACCCGTCGATCTACGGCGCGACCGCCGAGCAGATGCGCCGCCTCGATGCGCTCGGCATCCCCTACGACGTGACGCCGGGCGTGCCGGCCTTTGCGGCGGCGGCGGCGGCGCTCCGGCAGGAGCTGACGATCCCGGAGGTCTGCCAGAGCGTCATCGTCACGCGGACGGCGATGAAATCGTCGGCCATGCCGGAGGGCGAAGACCTGGCGACGTTGGGGCAGAGCGGCGCGACGCTCGCGATCCACCTGTCGATCCGCAACCTCGCCCATATCGAGCGCGAGCTCTCGCCGCTGCCGGCCTACGGGCCGGACTGCCCGGTGGTGGTCGCCTATCGCGTCGGCTGGCCGGACGAGGCGTTCATTCACGCGACGCTCTCGACCGTCGCGCGCCGGGTGCGCGAGGCGAAGCTGACCCGCACCGCGCTGGTGCTCGTCGGGCGGGCGCTCGGCGCCGAGGGTTTCGTCGACTCCAAGCTCTACGACGCCTCCCACCCCCATATCCTCCGCCCCAGGGTGGCGAAGTCAGCCGGCTAGCCAGGCCAGCGCCGCCTCGGCGCTCCCGACCACCGGCGGCGGCGGCGGGGCGGGGCGGTCGATGAGGATGACGGGAAGACCCAACACGCGCGCTGCCTCGATCTTGGCGTAGGACGCCGCGCCGCCCGAGTTGCGGCAGACGAGATGGCTGACGCCGAGGCGCTCGAACAGCGCGATCTCGGATGCGCGGTCGCCGGGCTTGCCGAGGACGACGTCGGCCGCAAACGGCAGATCCTCCGGCGGGTCCACCATGCGAAGGGCGATACGGAGGTCCGCGCGATGGCGGAAGGGCGCGATGTGCTGGCGGCCGAGCGCCAGGAACGGCCGGGCGCCAGGGGGCAGCGCATCGCGCGCCGCCCGGAGGCAGTCGACGTGCTGCCAACGATCGCCGGCCGTCTCCTCCCAGCCGGGACGATGCAGCGTCAGCCGGGCAACACCGGCGGCCGCGGCCGCCTCGGCCGCATTGCGCGAGATGCCGGGCGCGAAAGGATGGGTCGCGTCGACGAGATGGGTGATGCGCTCGGTCGTGAGCCAGTCAGTAAGGCCCGTTGCGCCGCCGAAGCCGCCGATCCGTGTCTCGACCCCCTCAGGCCGGTCGGGCGCGAGCGTGCGCCCCGCGAGCGACAGGACGAGGCGCCCCGGCGCGATGGCCCGACGGGCCCGTTCCGCGAGGCCCATCGCCTCCGCCGTCCCGCCGAGAATGAGGACGCGCCGGTCAGCCGGCATGGGCGATCACCCGTCCGGCCCGATCCGTCACCAGCACCTCGACGGCGACGGGCGCGTCGCCGAGCGCTTGGCTTGCAACGGTACGCGCAAGATCGGCGACGGGCGCGGCGAGATCGATGCCGTGCGCGGCCGTAAGGTCCAGCACCTCCTTGGCCGTGTTGGCGCCGAGCACCGCGGCTTCCAGCGGCACGGCGTTGTCGCCCGCAAGCCCGAGCAGGAAGGCGAGGTCGACCTGGCTGCGGCCGGAATGAAGATCGAGCGACCCTTGCGCGAGCTTGGTGAACTTGGCGAAGCCGCCGGCCAGCGTCAGGCGTGGCACGGGATGGTGGCGAAGATACTTCAGGAGGCCGCCGGCAAAGTCGCCCATGTCGAGATAGGCGATCTCCGGCAGCTCGGGATGACGGCGGCGGACGGCGTCCTCGCTCGCCGACCCCGTGGCGGCGACGACATGGGCGAGGCCCGAGGCGCGCGCGACGTCGATCCCGCGATGGA
Organism: Aureimonas sp. Leaf324; assembly: GCF_001423245.1. Taxonomy (GTDB): domain Bacteria; phylum Pseudomonadota; class Alphaproteobacteria; order Rhizobiales; family Rhizobiaceae; genus Aureimonas. Next base: position 111,907 of record NZ_LMOH01000026.1, on the reverse strand, counting down.
TCGAGTGGATCCAGGCAGCGCACGAGAAGGGGTGGACGATGCCGGTCGTGCCGAGGATCGACAGGCCGCCGACGATTCCGAGCCGCCCGTTCCACGTCTTCTCCGCCAGGCGCTCGCCGTCGCGCACCTCGATCGCGATCTCGACATCAGACGGCACGCCGTGTGCAGCGCAGAGCGCCTCGACTTCGGCGCGCATCATGGCGCGGGGCACCGGGTTGATCGCGGGCTCGCCCGGCGGAATCGGCAGGCCCGGCCGCGTCACCATGCCGACGCCGGGACCGGCACGAAAGACGATGCCGGACCCCGGCGGTCCCAGGCGCACCCGCGCGCCGATTTCGGCGAGATGCGTGACGTCCGGATCGTCGCCGGCATCCTTGACGATCGCGGCGAAGGCCGTGCTCTCCGAACGCTCGGTGCGGGCGAGCGGAAAGGCCGGGCGCTCGCCCTTCGGCAGCACGATCTCGACGGGATCGGGAAAGTCGCCGGCAAGAAGCGCCGTCAGGGCGGCCTTGGTGGCGGCCGTCGCGCAGGCGCCGGTGGTCCAGCCGCGCCGCAGCGGCGCGCCGTCGCGCATGTCGCTAGAGCGCGTGCGGCGCTGTCCGAGTTCGATGGCCATCGTCTAGAGCCGGCGTCGCGGCGTGCGCGGCTCGGCAGGACGGTTCAAAGGGGTCATGATGCGCGTGCCGCCGATCCCGATCCGGGAACTTTCCGATCGAGCCTCTTATAGGCGGCGCGCATCCGTGCGAAAAGCGCCGCCACCATGCACGCCGCCTCGCCCCGTTCCGGTCTCCTCGTCGCCGCGCCGCAATCGGGCAGCGGCAAGACGCTCGTCACGCTGGCGCTCCTGCGCTGGGCACGGCGGCGCGGCCTTCTCGTGGCGCCGGCCAAGGCCGGTCCGGACTACATCGACCCCGCGTTCCACGCCGCGGCCACCGGACGCCCGTCCGTCAATCTCGACCCCTATGCCATGCGCCCCGCGCTGATCCACGCGCTGGCCGAGGTGGACGGCCAGCCGCTCGTCGTCGAGGGCATGATGGGCCTCTTCGACGGCGTGGCCGACGGCACGGGCTCGGCGGCCGACCTCGCCGCCATGCTGGGGCTGCCCGTCCTTCTCGTCGTGGACTGCGCGAAGCAGTCGCACTCCGTCGCGGCGCTCGTGCGCGGCTTTCGCGACCATCGCCCGGGGCTCCGCTTCTGCGGGCTGGCGCTGAACCGCGTCGGCAGCGCGCGGCACGAAGCGCTCCTGCGAGCGGCGCTCCGGCCGCTCGATCTGCCGATCCTCGCCGTCTTGCCGCGCCGCGAGGCCTTGGTCCTGCCCGAGCGGCATCTCGGCCTCGTGCAGGCCGGCGAGACGGTAGGGCTCGAGACCTTCCTCGACCGCGCCGCCGACTGGTTCGGGGAGGGGGCGGACGTCGCCGCATTCGAGATGCTTCTCGCTGGGACGCCCACAGGTGGGAGCCCGGCCTCGGCACCGACCCGCCTTCCGCCCCTCGGCGCCCGGATCGCGGTCGCGCGGGACGAGGCCTTCGCCTTCGCCTATCCGCACCTTCTAGACGGCTGGCGCGCGGCGGGTGCTGACCTGTCGACCTTCTCGCCGCTCGCCGATGAGGCGCCCGATCCGTCGACCGATGCGGTGTTCCTGCCCGGCGGTTACCCCGAGCTTCATGCGGGCCGGATCGCGGTGGCCGAAGGGTTTCGCGCCGGCATGATCGCTGCGCGCGACCGGGGCGTCGCGATCTACGGCGAGTGCGGCGGCTACATGGTGCTCGGAGACCGGCTGGAAACGGCGGACGGGGCGAGCCACCCGATGCTCGGCTTCCTGCCCGTCGCGACCTCCTTCAAGTTGCGCCGGCTGCATCTCGGCTACCGCCGGTTGCGTCCGCGGCCGGGCGGGCCGTGGAGCGGATCGCTCGTCGGCCACGAGTTCCACTACTCGTCGATCATCGAGGAAGGCGCGGGCGAGCGCCTTTTCGATGCGGCGGATGCGCTAGGAGACGACCTCGGCGCCCTCGGCCTGCGGCGCGGCCGGGTGTCGGGCTCGTTCTCGCATGTGATCGACCTCGCATGAACCCGCACCTCGTCCATGGCGGCGCGCTTCAGGCGGCGCTCGATCAGTTCGGCGGGCGGCGCGAGGACTGGCTGGATCTCTCCACCGGCATCAACCCGCTGCCGGCCACCCTGCCGCCTTTGCCTTCCGAGCTCTTCACCCGCCTGCCGGAAGCCGATCTCGAGCGCGACGCCTGCGGAGCCGCGCGGCATCACTACGGCGCGACGGCGACCGCCGGTCTCGTCGCGGCGCCCGGCAGCCAGGCGCTGATCTCGCTTCTGCCGCATCTTCTTCCGGACGGCCCGGCGGCCATCCTGCGGCCCGCCTATGGCGAACATGCGCGCACCTTTGCGGCCGCCGGCCGCCGCATCCTCGCCGTCGCGAGCGTGGAAGAGGTGCCGGACGACGTGGTCGTGGCCATCTTCGTCAACCCGAACAATCCGGACGGTCGCCGCTTCGAACGCCGCACGCTTCTGGCGCTCGGCGACCGGCTGGCGGCGCGCGGCGGCTGGCTGGTGGTCGACGAGGCCTTCATGGACGCCGACCCGCGGGAGAGCGTGGCCGACGAAGCCGGCCGGCCGGGCCTCGTGGTGCTGCGGTCCTTCGGCAAGTTCTTCGGGCTCGCCGGACTGCGGCTCGGCTTCGCGCTGACGACGCCCGCGCTCGCTGCCAGCCTTGCCGCACGGCTCGGCCCCTGGGCGGTTTCCGGGCCGGCGCTCTTTGCCGGCGCGAAACTCATGGCGGACCGCGACGGGATCGACCGGCTGCGCTGCGAAATCGCGCGTCGAGCGACCGAGACGCGCCGTGCGATCGCTGACGCCGGCTTCACGCCGCAGGGCGACGCCGGCCTGTTCGCGCTGGTCGAGACGCCGCGCGCCGGTGCGGTGTTCGACGCTTTGGCGCGCCGCCGCATCCTCGTCCGCCCGTTCGCCGATCCTCCTGACTGGCTGCGCTTCGGCCTGACGCACCATGCGGACGAGGCCGCACGCCTAGCCCGTGCGCTCCGCGAGGCGAGGGCGGAGGCGGGACTGTGAGCGCCGCGCTCGCCGCGCTGGCGCTCGGCATCGACCGCGTCGTCGGCGACCCCGATCGGATCTGGCGCCGGGTGCCCCATCCCGTCGCCGGTTTCGGTGCGCTGATCGCGGCGGCCGACCGTGCATTCAACCGGCCGCACTGGCCGGACGGCGCGCGGCGCGCGGCGGGCCTCGCGTCGATCCTCGCGCTCCTCGGTCTCGCCATCCTTCTCGGCCTGGCGATCCATGGGGTGACCGCGCCGTTCGGGTGGGTCGGCTTCGTCATCGAGGCTGCGCTCGCCTCGATCCTCCTGGCGCAGAAGAGCCTCTCCGACCATGTCCTGCGCGTCGCGGAGGCGCTGGAGAGCGAGGGCCTGCCCGCTGGCCGGCGGGCGGTGTCGATGATCGTCGGCCGCGACCCGGAAGCCCTGGACGAGGCCGGCGTCGCCCGTGCGGCGATCGAGAGTCTGGCCGAGAACGCCTCCGACGGCGTCGTCGCGCCGCTCGTGTTTCTGGCCCTGTTCGGTCTGCCGGGCCTCATGGCCTACAAGATGCTGAACACCGCCGACTCGATGATCGGCCATCTGAACGATCGCTACCGCGCCTTCGGCTGGGCCGCCGCGCGGCTCGACGATCTCGCCAATCTCGCGCCTGCCCGCCTGACGGCCGGCCTCTTCGCCCTGTCGGCTTGGATGCTCCACGGGCGTTCGTCCGCGGCCTGCGCCTTTTGGGCGGCGCTCGCCGACGGCCCGCAGCATCGCTCGCCCAATGCCGGCTGGCCCGAAGCCGCGGTGGCGGGAGCGCTCGAGCTCGCGCTCGGCGGCCCGCGCCGCTACGGCGAACTCGTGGTGGACGCGCCGATGCTCCATGCCGCCGGCCGGCGCGGGGCGGGGGCGGCCGACATTCGCGCAGCGCTTCGCCTGTTCGCCAGGACCTGCGATCTCCTCCTCGTCGCGGTCGTCGGCCTCGCCCTTATCGGGTGACGAGCGCGAGGCCGAGGAGCCAGGCGATCTCCGTCAGTTGCTGGCAGGCGCCGAGCGCGTCGCCGGTCTGGCCGCCGAGCCGCCGGACGAGCACGCCGCGCAGCCAGAGGCCGACGAGCGCGGCAAGCGCGGGCGGCAGGATCAGGGCGCCCCATCCCGACACCGGCACCGTCAGGACCGAGGCGAGTGCGAGGCCGATCGCGGCAGCGATCCGCCCGCGCGCCGGGGACGGGCGGCCGACGCGGTCGGCGAGCCCACCGGGATCGGCGCTGGGAAGCGCGGACCATAGAAACGCCATCGCACCGCGACTGCCCGTTGCCGCCGCCGCGAGCGCCAGCGCGGCCGCGAGACCGGAGGCACTGCCGATCGCAGCGAGAAACGCGACGCGAAGGATCAGCGAGCCGATCAGCGCCAGCGCGCCATAGGTGCCGATCCGGCTGTCCTTCATGATCGCGAGTGCGCGCTCGCGGTCGGCATGACCGAAGAGCCCGTCCGCCGTGTCGCCGAGCCCGTCCTCGTGGAGCGCGCCGGTCAGCGCGACGAGGAGGAGGACGGCGCAGGCCGACGCGGCGAGCGGCGTCAGTCCGAGCGCGAGAAGGCCGGCAAGCACCAGCGCGGGCAGGGCGGCGGCGAGGGCGCCGACGACGGGAAACGCCGGGGCGTCCCGGCCGAGCGGCACCGCGGGCCCTGCAAACGCGGCGGGCATCGCCGGCAGGCGGGTGAGGAAGGCGCTGGCGCGCAGCACGCTGTGGACGAAGCGAATCATGACCCGCAGCCTACACGATGGCGCGTCACGCGCGGCCCGGCCGCGAGGGTCCGGCGGGTTTGCGAAGCTCCGGCTTTGCGCCTATCACCCGGCCAACCCATGCCCGACCCTTCCGGAGCCTCCCATGTCCGCCACCGGCCTTCCCTTCGACGACATCCGCGCCCTCCTTCGCCAGATGCCGCAGGCGGACGGCGCGGCGCGCCATGCGGCGCGGCACCGGCAGGAGGAACTGACGAAGCCCTCGGGCAGCCTCGGCCGGCTGGAGGAGATCGCGGAATGGCTGGCCGCCTGGCAGGGGCGCGCGCCGACGGTCGACCGGCCGGTGGTCGCGGTCTTCGCCGGCAACCACGGGATCGCGAAGAAGGGCGTGTCGGCCTTCCCGCCCTCCGTCACCCAGTCGATGGTGGAAAACTTCGCGGCGGGCGGTGCGGCGATCAACCAGATCTGCGCCACCTTCGACCTCGGCCTCAAGATCTTTGACCTCGCGCTGGACTACCCGACCGCCGACATCTCGGAAGAGGCGGCGCTCGGCGAGCGCGACTGCGCGGCCACCATGGCCTTCGGCATGGAATGCCTCGCCGGCGAGCCCGATCTCCTGATTCTCGGCGAGATGGGGATCGGCAACACGGCGGTGGCCGCGGCGATCTTCGCGGCGCTCTTCGGCGGCACGGCAGCCGATTGGGTCGGGCCGGGGACCGGGCACGACGCGGCTGGCATCGCGCGCAAGATCGCGGTGGTCGACGAGGCGCTCGATCTCCATCGCGCCCACTTCGCCGATCCGCTGGAGGTGCTGCGCCGGCTCGGCGGCCGTGAGATCGCGGCGATGACCGGCGCGATCCTCGCCGCCCGGATGCAGCGCGTGCCGGTGATCGTCGACGGGTTCGTGGCCACGGCCAGCGCCGCCGTTCTCCACGCGATGGACCCGCGGGCGCTCGACCACTGCCTGTTCGGCCACGTCTCGGCTGAGCCGGGACACCAGAAGGCGCTGCGCATCATGGACAAGGTGCCGCTCCTTGCACTCGGCATGCGGCTCGGGGAGGGCACGGGCGCGGCGGTGGCGGCCGCCGTGGTGAAGGCCGCGGTCGCCTGCCACAACGGCATGGCGACCTTTGCGCAGGCCGGGGTCGCCAACCGCGACTGAGATCAGGCTCCGGCCGGCGGTCCGGGTTCCCGGTCCGCCGCCGGCTCGTCGGCCGCGGGCTTGTAGGCGATCAGGAAGGTCCAGGCCGCATAGGCGCCGATCGCGCCCGTCATGATCGCCCAGGTCGGATCGCCGACGACGAGTTCGACCACCGTCCACGTGGCGCAGACGGCCACCAGCGCCACGCGGCGCCAGAGCGGGCGGAAGAAGGGATGGCTGGCATCCTTCAAGGGGCGGTCCTCCTGCCGGTCCATCCGGCCTCCGCCTTATAGCGGGGCGCCGTCCGCAAGGCACGGGGGCCTGCGCACGATGTCGCGATCCCGCTTCAAGCCCGCGCGCGCACGCCCGCTGCGGCGTCGCGCTCGCGTGGCGAGGCCATGTCCGCGACGGGCACGGGTGCATTCACGGCGCGCCACCAGTCGAGAAACAGCGCCAGCGCGAAATGAACGCCGAGCCCCAGCACGATCAGCGCCGTGTCGAAGGCGAGCGACGGCTCGCGGTTGAGCCGCAGGAGCTGGGCGAGAAGCGACAGCACCGTGCCCACCGCGAAGACGGGAAGCGAATGCCGCCCGAGAAGCGCGAAGGGGTTGTCGCGCCCGATCCGCTGCAGCGGCGAATGGGCCGGCGCGTGCGCGAAGACGTAGACCAGCGCCAGAAGGTGCAGGAGCCGTGGCAGCGAGACGTAGGTCTTGTCGAACTGGACCGCGAAGGCCGGCAGCGGCAGCGTCTGCTCCCAGCCCCAGAGCGAAGCCGACACGAACAGGAAGGAGACGCCGAGATAGGCGAGCGCCGCGATGTAGAGCGGCCGCGAATAGGCGACGAGCGCCTGTCCGCCCGCCTTGGCGAGGCCGACCGCCAGACCGATCGCAAAGAGGAACTGCCAGGCGAACGGATTGAACTGCCAGCCGCCGGGATTGGGATGGTTCGGCAGGTTCAGCCGCAGGAGGCCGCAGGCGAGCCACACGGCGCACGAGACGCCGAGGAGGCCCGGCAGGCCGAGGCGCCGCACGAGACCGAGCATGACCGGCAGCATCAGGAGCAGCACGGCATACATCGGCAGGATGTTGAGATAGGCGAACTGGTGACCGAGCGTCGCGATGCCGGCGAGCGTGTCGACCGAGCGCGACAGGAAATAGCCGAAGCCGAGCTGCATGAGATAGCGCCCGTCGCCGGTCGCGAGCGAGGCGAAGGCGTAGAGGCTGACCACGATCATCGTGAGCGCGATGTGGTTGAGGTAGAGGACGCCCGCCCGCCGGAGGGCGCGGATCGTGGCGATCAGGCCGGAGCGCTCGAAGAAGCTGCGGCCGTAGGCGAGCGCGCAGGACACGCCAGCCAGGAACACGAAGAGCTCCGCCGAGTCGGAGAAGCCGAAATTGCGCGAGGTGAAGTGCTCCCAGAGAACCCCGGGTACGTGGTTCACGAAGATCATCAGGAGCGCGATGCCGCGGTAGAAGTCGATGCGATGATCGCGCGGCGTGGGAGGGCGCCGGGATGAGATTGTCATGGATGCTGTGGTCGACTCGTTACGCATTCGCCCGCGCGGCCTTGTGCGGCCGTTCGAGCGTCATGTCCCTTCGTCCGATATCTCGCCCGGATGGGGCGCGGGCAAGGCGGGAGGGTTTGGCAAACCGTCGAGGCAGGACGGAATAGGCCTCGCGGCAGGGCGTCCGAACCTGTCGGATGCCTTATGATCTAGGTTGTTGCCGGTTGTCGGGTTCGAACAGGCGTCCTTCGAGAAAAGCGCTTAGCCGGGCAGGCGTCTAGCGCATTTCCTCGTCGGTGCGCGTCATGTGCTCGCGCAGGATCGGGCGCACCGGCATGGACAGCGGGGCGCGCGGCGGCGGCAGCAGCAGCTTGCGCAGGAAGGCAAGGGCCTTGCGCTTGCCGAGCCGCGCCGCCTCGATCACGACCTGCGGCTCCGGCCCGGTGCGCCCCTCGAAGACCAGCCGCTCGGCGATGGCGGTCAGGAGGTCCTCCTCGGTGAGATCCGGTCGATCGACCAGCATGCCGGCCGGGCGGGCATCGAAGAAGCGCTCCGGCGGCGTCGCCGTCTCGGCCTCGGTGCGGCCGGCGAAGAACGTCGTCGGCCCCCTCATGGACGGCCCGTCCACTGATAGAGCCAGGTCTCGGAGATGATGCGCTGGTTGAACGAGAGCTTGGCGCGCAGTTCGACCGGCGAGGCGTCGAGCTTTTCCAGTTCGATCGACAGGCGCCAGCCGCCGCCCGGCAGGCGGCTGACGCCGCTATGGACGAGGCGGGCCGTGTCCGGCACCTCGAGGATCGGCACCACGACCGCGTCGCCCGGCAGGTTCTGCGCCGTGCCGCCGACGAAGTTGATCTCGAAGCGGCGGAGATTGGTGGTCCCGGTATCGGCGGCGTTGCCCCCGAGCCCGGCATAGGTCGCGCCGACCACGGCCTGATGGGTCTCCATCTGGTCGGCATAGCCCCAGTGCATCCGGTAGCGGAACTCGAACTGCGAGCCGGCCGCCGGCTTCTCCTCCGGTACCCAGAAGACGACGATGTTGTCGTTGACCTCGGAATCGGTCGGGATCTCGACGAGCTGAACGATGCCGCGGCCCCAGTCGCCCATCGGCTCGATGATCAGCGAGGGGCGAAGCTCGTAATGCGCCTCGACGTCCTCGTAGTGCGAGAAGTCGCGGTCGCGCTGCAGCAGGCCGAACATGCGCGGCGAGGTTTCGCCGAAATAGGAAAGCGCGAGTTCTTCCGGGTTCTTCAGAGGGCGCCACAGGCGCTCGCCGGTCGGGCGCAGGATGAACAGGCCGTCGCTGTCGTGTACCTCCGGCCGGAAGTCCTCCCGCTCGTTGTGGTCGTTCTCGCCGAAATGGTACATCGAGGTGAGCGGAGCGACGCCGAGCCGCTCGACCTCGCCGCGGAAATAGAGGCGGGCCGTCACGTCGATCTGCGTCTCGACGCCCGGGCGGACGTTGAACGCGTAGGCGCCGGCAAGGCTCGGGCCCTCCAGCTCGGCGAAGATCTGGATCGTCTCCTGGCCCGGTTGCGGCTTCACGAGGTAGAACGCGGTGAAGCGCGGGAACTCCTCGGCCGCGGCCGTGGCCGTGTTGATGGCGAGGCCGCGCGCCGACAGGCCGTAGCGGTTGTTCATGCCGAGCGCACGGAAATAGCTGGCGCCCAGGAACGACACGAGTTCGTCGTAGAGATCGGGCCGGTCGAGCGGGTAGTTCAGCCGGAAGCCGGCGACGCCCGGCAGCTGCAGGTTCTGGAAGGCGGACGGGTCGAGCGGGGCCAGGAACTCGAAGTTCGCGCCCGAGAAGACCTGCGGCTGGAAATGCGTACCGTCCCCGATGAAGAGGCGCGTCGTGTCCTTGTAGAGGAAGCCGGGGAAATAGGCCTGCAGGTGGAAGTTCAGCGGCTCGTTGGCCCAGATCGTCTGATCGCGCCGATAGAGGATGCGTCGGTAGCTGTCGTAGTCGAGATCGGCGATCGGCTGTGGCAGGTCGCGCGGCGGCTCGCTCCAGGGCGCGGCGGCGCGCGCGCGCATGGCATTCGACAGGGCGTCGTAGGTGAAGGCGTTGAGGTCCACCACGGTGGGCGGCGGGGCTGCGGGCGCAGCCGGGGCGGGAGCGGGCGTGCCGGGGGCTGCAGGCTGCTGGGCCGCCGCGCGATGGGCCCAGAGCAGCGAAAGCGCTCCACCCAGACCGTATTTCAGTGCCGTGCGGCGGGAGGTGAAGGAGGAACTCGTCACGGAAATGGGGGGCTTCTTTCGGAACTGCAGCAAGGCCCTTAGCATATGCAAAAAGCCGACGCCTGCCTAGCGCACGCGTCCCGAGCGCCTTCCCCCCGCAGATCAGCGCAGTCGGCGAAGCTTCGCGGTCAGGAGCTCGTCGGCCTCGCGCAGCGCCGTCAGGAGATCGTCGCGACGCCCGGGCGCGACCGCCGAGGCAAGATCGCCCTCGAGCTTCTCCCACAGGGCATTGACCCGCCCGCGGACCGTCTCGCCCGCCGGGGTCAGCATGACCATGGTGCGGCGTGCGTCGTGGCTGTGGGCGGTCCGCTCGACGAGGTTCTTCTCCATCAGGCGGTCCAGCATCTTGGACACCGTCGAGGGGCGCACCGAAAGCTGGTCGGCCAGCGCCGAAACGCTGACGGGAACGCCCGGCTCGACCCGCGCGAGGAGCTGATCCTGCCCCGGGTGGAGGTCGATCTCCATGAGGAGCAGCGACAGGAAGGCCCTGGTCGACTTGGAGATCGACAGGAGGTGCTGCACCATGCTGCCGTCCTCGACCTGGGCGGCAGGCGAGGAAGCGGCGCTGGTCGAAGGTTGGGTCTGGCTCATGCAGCCGTTTTGCCCGACCCGTCGCCACCCAACATTAAACTACTTGTAAGTCTGACAAATAAACTCTGGCATGAACGAAATCGCGCGTTCAAAACCGGGGATCGTGCTCATGAAGCCGGGTGGGAGGATGCTTCGAGCGAGCGCCGTTGCCGGACGAAGGGCCGCGTCGTTGCCGACCGGGCGCGCCTTCAGACTTCGTCCTGCGACTGAAGCTCGGTAAGGCGAGCCTCCATGCGGCAATGGAGGCCCGCCGGTTCGTAGTGGATCGTCACCGATCCGCTCGCCGAGCCGGGCAGGCCCATCTCGATCAGCCGCGTGCCAAACCCTTTCTGGACCGGGGGTGCGACGGCGGGACCTCCGACTTCGCGCCAGTCGAGATGGAGGACGCTCGACCCATCGGACGATTCGCCGACGCTCCATCGCGCCTCGACGCTGCCCCCCGGCACCGACAGCGCGCCGTACTTCACGGCGTTGGTCGCCAGTTCGTGGCCGATGAGGGCGAGCGAGAGCGAGGCCTTCGGGCCGATCATCACGGCGGGACCGTTCAGCCGGATGCGCTCGTCGGGATCGTGCGGCGCGACCGCGGCGCGCAGGATCGCCTCGACCGAGCCCGCATCGCGCCGCCCGGCCAGCAGGATGTCGTGGGCCTGCGACAGGGTGCGGATGCGCTGGCCGAGGCTGGCGCGGGCGGTGGCCAGATCGGGCGCCCCGCGCAGGGTCTGCGTGGCGATCGACTGCACCACGGCAAGCGTGTTCTTCAGGCGATGCGCGAGCTCGTGGTTGAGAAGCGTGCGCTGCTCGTCGTCGCGCTTGCGCCCCTCGATGTCGCTGACGGCGACGACCGCGGCGACCGTGCGCCCGTGCCCGTCCTTGACCGCACTGCCCTGCACCTCGATCCAGCGGCCCCCGTCCTCGGGGCGACCGGTGCGCATTTCCAACGCGGCGCTGTCCGTCGCGCCGCTCGCGATGCGCGCGAGGGGATGGTCGTCGCGCGCCATCGGAGCGCCATCCTCGCGCAACCCGGCGAAGAGGGCGTCCGAGACGGCGGGAAGTGAATCGGGCTCGACGCCGAGCAGCCGCCCGAGGCGCCGGTTGGCGATCAGGATGCGCCCCGACGGCGCCTCGGCCAGCGCGACGCCGATCGGCATGCTTTCGACGAGCGTGCGCACGCGCGCCTCGTTGTGGAGCAGCGCCTCCTCCTTCGCCAGCCGGTCGCTGACGTCGAGGAAGATCACGGTGAAGCGATCCTCGCCCAGGGGCCGGACGATGCCCTCGTACCAGCGGCCGAGCGTGCCGACGCGGCGGGTGAAGCGCCGCGCCTCGCCGGTCTCGACGACCGCGGCGAACTCGTCGATCCATTCGTCTTCGATGCCCGGCAGGACGTCCCGCACGCTGCGGCCGACGGCCGAGCCCACGAGCACACCGGTCAGCGCGTACCAGGCGCGGTTGACCTCCTCGTACACCCAGTCGACCACGCGGCCCGTCTCGTCGCGCCGGAGGCGCCCGAGGATGAAGGCTTCCTCCAGCTGTTCGAAGATCATGCGCCAGCGCGCATCCGACAGCCGCTCGGCCATCGCCGACATCACGAGGTCGCCGGCCGAGGCGAGACGCTTCAAATCCCCGTCGGTCCAAGGACGCGGCTGGCCGTCGATCGCCGCCAATGCGCCCACCAGTTCGCCGCTGCCGAGCCGCAGGGGAACACCGAGATAGGCGACGACGCCGAGCGCCTCGACGGCGCCGTTGTGGCAGAAGTCCGGGTCGCCGTGGGCGTCCGGCACGATCACGGGCCGGCCGTCCTCGACCACGTGGCGGCAGAACGACATGTCGAGCGGCGTTCCGCCTTCGCTGGCCCAGGGCTCGGGCAGGCCGGGGCTCGCGGCGAAGAACTGCCGGTCGCTGCCGACCAGCGTGACCAGCGCGACCGGCACGTCGAGCATCACGCGCACATGCTCGGCGATCAGGCGGAACTGCGTCTCTCCCGCCCGCTCCAGAAGGCCGCTGCGCAACAGCGCCCGCGAGCGCGCGTTGTCCCGCCCCGCGAGAAGGCTCGCATCGGGCATCAGGTCGGATCGGATTTCGTTCATCGGCCGGTTCTGAAATTCCAAGGCATGGCATCTAGTCGGTCCGGCCGGCGCGAACAGGGGCAACCGGTGCGCCTGATGCCACTTGCGGTTGCCGCGTGGCATGTCAGCGACAGGCGGGCTGGCGGTCATTTCTCCTTGATCGCCTCCATCGCGACGTTGGTCGACGTGCTCGCGACGTAGGGCAGGTTGGAGATCACCTCGCCGAGCACCTGCCGATAGCGCCGGATGTCGCGCGTGCGCACCTTCAGGAGGTAGTCGAAGCGCCCGGCGATCAGGTGGCACTCCTCCACCTCGCGGATCTTCTTCACCGCCGCGTTGAAGGCGCTGAGCGCATCCTCGCCGGTCGAGGAGAGCTTCACCTCGGTGAAGGCGACATGGTCGAGACCGATGCGGGCCGGATTGATCACGGCCTTGAACCCGTCGATGAAGCCGCCCTCCACCAGCCGGCGGAAGCGGATCTGGCACGGTGTCTTCGACAGGCCGACGCGGCTCGCCAGCTCGGTCACGGAGATGCGGCCGTTTTCGGCGAGAATGTCGAGCATTCGCCGATCGAAGGCGTCCAGATCGCCCAAGTGGGGCTCATCCATGGTTCGTTCGTCCTGAAAACGGTGCCAAGATCGATCCATACGGACCAAACCGCGCCCAACACAAGTCGGATCGCTGGCAAGGGCTGGCGTATGATCCGCGCGTCCCATCCGCCGCGCCCGGAGTTCTTCGATGTCCGAGACCCTCGACCGTCCCACCACCTCCGGCTCCGACGCCCCGACGCCGTTCGCGCGCTTCAGCCCGCCGATCTCGGCGCCGACGCCGCTCCGCGCGGCGATCACGGCGGCCTATCGCCGGCCGGAAACGGAATGCCTGCCGCCGCTGGTCGAGGCGGCGCGCCTGCCGGCCGAGCTTCGCGAGCCGGTCGCACGCACCGCAAGGGGGCTGATCGAGGCGCTGCGCGCCAAGCACAAGGGCACCGGCGTCGAAGGGCTGGTGCGCGAATACTCGCTGTCGAGCCAGGAGGGCGTCGCCCTCATGTGCCTTGCCGAGGCGCTCCTGCGCATTCCCGACACCGCGACGCGCGACGCCCTCATCCGCGACAAGATCGCCGACGGGGACTGGAAGTCGCATGTCGGCTCCGGCCGCTCGCTCTTCGTCAATGCCGCGACCTGGGGCCTCGTCGTCACCGGCAAGCTGACGACGACGGTCAGCGACCGCACGCTGTCGGCCGCGCTGACACGCCTGATCGCGCGGGCCGGCGAGCCGGTGATCCGGCGCGGCGTCGACATGGCAATGCGCATGATGGGCGAGCAGTTCGTCACCGGCGAGACGATCGAGGAGGCGCTGAAGCGCTCGAAGCCGCTCGAGGCGCGGGGTTTCCGGTATTCCTACGACATGCTCGGCGAGGCGGCGACGACGGCCGCCGACGCCCAGCGCTACTATCGCGACTACGAGAACGCCATCCATGCGATCGGCAAGGCGTCGGCGGGGCGCGGCGTCGTCGAGGGGCCGGGCATCTCGATCAAGCTGTCGGCGCTGCACCCGCGCTATTCGCGCGCGCAGGCGACCCGCGTCATGACCGAGCTTCTGCCGCGCGTGAAGGCGCTGGCGCTGATCGCCAAGCGCTACGACATCGGCCTCAACATCGACGCCGAGGAGGCCGACCGGCTGGAACTCTCGCTCGACCTCCTCGAGGCGCTGGCGCTGGATCCGGCGCTCAAGGACTGGAACGGCCTCGGCTTCGTCGTCCAGGCCTACGGCAAGCGCTGCCCCTTCGTGATCGACTGGATCATCGACCTTGCGCGCCGCGCCGAGCGGCGGATCATGGTGCGCCTCGTCAAGGGCGCCTACTGGGACGCCGAGATCAAGCGCGCGCAGGTCGACGGGCTGACGGGCTTCCCCGTCTACACTCGCAAGGTGCACACCGACGTCGCCTATGTCGCATGCGCGCGGAAGCTCCTGGCGGCGCGCGACGTCGTGTTCCCGCAGTTCGCCACCCACAACGCGCAGACGCTGGCCGCGATCTACCACCTCGCCGGGCGGGACGCCGCGCCGGACGCCTACGAGTTCCAATGCCTCCACGGCATGGGCGAGCCGCTCTACGACGAGGTGGTGGGCCGCGAGAAGCTCGGCCGCCCGGCGCGCATCTACGCGCCCGTCGGCACGCACGAGACGCTGCTCGCCTATCTTGTGCGCCGGCTTCTCGAGAACGGAGCCAACTCCTCCTTCGTCAACCGCATCTCCGACCCCAAGGTCTCGGTGGATGCGCTGATCGCCGATCCGACCGAGCTCGTGGCGGCCGAGGCGACGGTCGGCGCCCCGCACGAGGCGATCGCGGCCCCCGCCGATCTCTTCGCGCCCGAGCGCATCAACTCGCGCGGCCTCGACCTGTCGGACGAGACGGTGCTGGCCCGGCTGTCGGCGGACCTCGCCGCGTCGGCGGCCGAGCCGGTGTCGGCGCATCCTCTTCTCGCCGAGGGCGCCGACGACGCCGGCGGTGCGCCGCGCACGGTGCGCAATCCGGCCGACCACCGCGATGCCGTCAGCACGGTCCGGGAGCTTTCGCCGGAGGCGGTCTCGGCGGTGCTGAAGGCGGCTGCCCGCGGACAACATTGGAGCGCGCTGCCGACCGCCTCCCGCGCGGCCTGCCTCGAGCGCGCCGCCGACCTGATGGAGGAGCGCATCGGCCCGCTGATGGGCACGATCATGCGCGAGGCGGGCAAGACGGCGGCGAACGCCGTCGGCGAGGTGCGCGAGGCCGTGGACTTCCTGCGCTACTACGCGGCCGAGGCGCGCTCGGGTCTCGGCCCCTCGCACGCGCCGCTCGGGCCGGTCGTCTGCATCAGCCCGTGGAACTTCCCGCTCGCGATCTTCACCGGCCAGGTCGCCGCCGCGCTCGTCGCGGGCAATCCGGTGATCGCCAAGCCCGCCGAGGAAACGCCGCTGATCGCCTACGAGGCGGTCCGCATCCTCCACGAGGCGGGCGTTCCACGGGAAGCGCTGCAGTTCGTGCCGGGCGACGGGCGCGTCGGCGCGGCGCTGGTGGCGGCGCCCGAGACGGCCGGGGTCATGTTCACCGGCTCCACCGAGGTCGCGCGCCTGATCGGGGCCGAACTCGCGACGCGGGTCTCGGCCGCCGGCAAGCCGATCCCGCTGATCGCGGAGACCGGCGGCCAGAACGCGATGATCGTCGATTCCTCGGCGCTCGCCGAGCAGGTCGTCGCCGACGTCATCGCCTCGGCCTACGATTCGGCCGGCCAGCGCTGCTCGGCGCTGCGCGTCCTCTGCCTGCAGGAGGATATCGCCGACCGCACGCTCGCCATGCTGAAGGGCGCGATGAACGAGCTCGCCCTCGGCCGCACCGATCGCCTCGCCGTCGACGTCGGCCCGGTGATCAGCGAGGAGGCGCGCGCCGGGATCGAGGCGCATGTCGAGCGCATGCGGGGCCTCGGCCTCACGGTCGAGCGGCTCCCGCTGCCGGCGGAGGCCACGCACGGCACCTTCGTCGCCCCGACGCTGATCGAGATCCGGGATCTCGCGCAGTTGCAGCGCGAGGTGTTCGGCCCGGTGCTACATGTCCTGCGCTATCGCCGCGACGACCTCGACGCGCTGGTCGATGCGATCAACGCCACCGGCTACGGCCTGACCTTCGGTCTCCACACCCGTCTCGACGAGACGGTGGCGCATGTGACCGCCCGCGTGAAGGCCGGCAACCTCTACGTCAACCGCAACGTCATCGGCGCAGTGGTCGGCGTCCAGCCGTTCGGCGGACGCGGCCTGTCGGGCACCGGCCCCAAGGCGGGCGGGCCGCTCTATCTCGGCCGCCTCGTCGCCCGCGCGCCGGTGCCGATGCGCGAGGGCATGCCGCACACCGACGAGGCGCTGATCGATTTCGCGCGCTGGCTCGAGGAGCGCGGCCATGCCGCCGACGGCGCGGCCGCGCGCGACATGGCGGAGCGGTCCGGCATCGGGCTCGTGCGCGAGCTCGCGGGGCCGGTCGGCGAGACCAACCTCTACGGGCTCCATCCGCGCGGCCGCGTGCTTCTCGTGCCGGAAACGGACGCGGGCCTGCGGCGGCTTCTGGCGGCGGCGCTCGCCACCGGCAACACGGCGGTGGTGGACGGGGGCGCGGGCCTCACGGCGCTCGCCGAGCTGCCGGCCAGCGTTGCCGCGCGCGTCTCCCATGCGTCCGACTGGGCGGTGGCAGGACCGTTTGCCGGGGCGCTCGTCGAAGGGGACGCGGCGCGCGTCCGGGGCGTCAACGCCCGCATCGCCGCGCTCGACGGCCCGCTCGTCCTTGTCCAGGCGGCGACCGGCGAGGCGCTGCGGGGCGATCCGGAGGCGATCTGCCTGAGTTGGCTGGTCGAGGAGGTGTCGACCTCGGTCAACACGGCGGCGGCCGGCGGCAATGCCAGCCTGATGACGATCGGCTGACGAAAAAGGGCCGGGGGCGACGCCCTCGGCCCGTCCTAACCGGCTTCGACGAAGGGATGGGCGTTCAGCCCATCTTCTCCGACGCGTAGCCGCCGGGCGAAGCCGGGAAGACCACGGTGCGGTCGCCGTTCGGGAAGACGCGGTGATGGATATGCGCGTGGATCGCGCGCGAGAGCACCTGCGCCTCGACGTCGCGCCCGATCGACACGTAGTCCGCCGCCGACTGGGCGTGCGTGACGCGCGCGACGTCCTGTTCGATAATCGGACCCTCGTCGAGGTCGGCGGTTACGTAGTGCGCCGTCGCCCCGATCAGCTTCACGCCGCGATCATAGGCCTGGCTGTAGGGCGCCGCGCCCTTGAAGCTCGGCAGGAACGAGTGGTGGATGTTGATGATCCGGCCCGACATGCGCTGGCACATCGCGTCCGAGAGCACCTGCATGTAGCGGGCGAGCACGATCAGTTCGGTGCCCGCGCTCTCCGCGATCTCGAGGATGCGCGCCTCGGCCTGCGGCTTGTTGGCCTTGGTCACCGGCACGTGGTGGAAGGGCAGGTCATGGTTGACCACGAGCTTCTGGTAATCGAGGTGGTTGGAGACGACGCCGACGATCTCGATCGGCAGCGCGCCGATGCGCCAGCGGTAGAGGATGTCGTTGAGGCAATGGCCGAAGCGCGACACCATGAGGAGGACCTTCATGGGCACGCGCGTGTCATAGATCTCGTAGGTCATCGAGAAGGGCGCGGCGACGGCCTCGAACCCCTCGCGCAGCGCTTCCAGCCCGACGCCCTCTTCGGAGCGGAAGCCGACGCGCATGAAGAAGCGGCCCGCCGCCATGTCGTCGAACTGGGCGCTGTCGATGATGTTGCAGCCCTGGCCCGCCAGATAGGTCGAGATCGCGGCGACGATGCCGCGTGCCGTCGGACACGTCACCGTCAGGACAAATGGCTGCATCGTCGGTCTCGTCAAAGCGGGTGAGGGGCCCGTCGCCGGCGAGGCGCGGGCGGAGGCAGGCAAGGCCCGCCGTCGGGAACCGGGCGTGCCGTCAGCTGTCCATCTTCAGGGCGGCGATGAAGGCTTCCTGCGGGATGTCGACCTTGCCGAACTGCCGCATGCGCTTCTTGCCCTCCTTCTGCTTGTCGAGGAGCTTGCGCTTGCGGCTTGCGTCGCCGCCGTAGCACTTGGCGGTCACGTCCTTGCGGAGCGCCGAGATCGTCTCGCGCGCCACCACCTTGCCGCCGATCGCCGCCTGGATCGGGATCTTGAAGAGATGGTTCGGGATCAGCTCCTTCAGCTTCTCGCACATGGCGCGGCCGCGCTTTTCGGCCTGCATCCGGTGCACCAGCATGGACAGCGCATCGACCGGCTCGGCATTGACGAGGATCGAGAGCTTCACGAGGTCGCCCTCGCGATAGTCCGCAAGCTGGTAGTCGAACGAGGCGTAGCCCTTCGAGATCGACTTCAGGCGGTCGTAGAAGTCGAAGACCACCTCGTTCAGCGGCAGCTCGTAGGTGACCATAGCGCGCTTGCCGACATAGGACAGGTCGACCTGGATGCCGCGGCGCTCCTGGCAGAGCGTCAGGATGTTGCCGAGATAGTCGTCCGGCGTCAGGATCGTCGCCTTGATCCATGGCTCGTAGATCGCCTCGATCTGCATCGTGTCCGGCATGTCGGCCGGGTTGTGCAGCATCACGGTCTCGCCATTGCGCATCTTGATCTCGTAGACCACCGACGGGGCGGTCGCGATGAGATCGAGGTCGAACTCGCGCGACAGGCGCTCCTGGATGATCTCCAGATGCAAGAGCCCGAGGAAGCCGCAGCGGAAGCCGAAGCCCAATGCTGCCGAGGACTCCATCTCGAACGAGAAGGACGCATCGTTGAGGCGCAGCTTGCCCATGGCTGCGCGCAGATCGTCGAATGCGGCGGCATCGGTCGGGAACAGGCCGCAGAAGACGACCGGCTGCGCCGGCTGGAAGCCCGGCAGCATCTCGGCGGTCTGGCGCTTGTCCTCGGTGATCGTGTCGCCGACACGCGTGTCGGCGACCTCCTTGATCGAAGCGGTGATGAAGCCGATCTCGCCGGGGCCGAGGGCCTCCATGTTGATCATCTTGGGCGTGAAGACGCCGACCCGGTCGACCGGGTACTTGGCGTCGGTGCCCATCATGCGGATGGTCTGGCCGCGCTTCAGCTCGCCGTCGATGACGCGCACGAGCACGACGACGCCGAGATAGGCGTCGTACCAACTGTCCACCAGCATCGCCTTCAGGGGCGCCGAGCGGTCGCCGGTCTTGGGGGCGGGCAGGCGCTTGACGATGGCTTCCAGCACGTCCTCGATGCCGATGCCGGATTTCGCCGAGATCATCACGGCCTCGGAGGCGTCGATGCCGATCACCTCCTCGATCTGCTCCTTCACCTTGTCGGGCTCGGCGGCGGGCAGGTCGATCTTGTTGAGGACGGGCACGATCTCGAGATCGTTGTCGAGCGCGAGATAGACGTTGGCGAGCGTCTGCGCCTCGACCCCTTGCGCGGCGTCGACGACGAGCAGCGCGCCCTCGCAGGCCGACAGCGAGCGCGACACCTCGTAGGCGAAGTCGACGTGCCCCGGCGTGTCGATGAGGTTGAGGACGTAGGTCTCGCCGTCCTTGGCCGGATAGGTCAGGCGCACGGTCTGCGCCTTGATCGTGATGCCGCGCTCCTTCTCGATATCCATGTTATCGAGAACCTGCTCCTTGCCCGCCATCTCGCGCGCGTCAAGGCCTCCCGTCAGCTGGATCAGCCGGTCGGCGAGCGTCGATTTGCCATGGTCGATATGGGCGACGATGGAGAAGTTGCGGATGCGGGAAAGAGGCGTCTGGCTCATGCCAAACGCCTATAAGGCTTTGCGGGCCGGACGGGAATGGGGTTTTACGCCGCCAGTCCCGCTCAAGGGCGCTTCAGGCGCCGTCGCCGCGGGCGACGCGCCCGCCGCGGCGCTCGCCGAAGAAGAACGGGCGCAGCCGCACGCCGACCGCGTTGCCCGCAAAGGCCGCGACCAGCCACAGCCAGCCGTGCAGGGAGCCGCTCGCGATGCCGGAGAAATAGGCCCCGATGTTGCAGCCGTAGGCGATGCGCGCGCCGTAGCCCAGAAGCAGCCCGCCGACGACGGCGGCCATCAGCGAGCGCAGCGGGATGCGAAGGCTCGGGGCGAAGCGACCCGCAAGGCTCGCCGCCAGCATGGCGCCCGCGATGATGCCGAAGTCCATCACCGAGGTGATGTCGGCAAAGACGCTCTGCGACAGGGCGCGGGCGTTGGCGGGCGTCTGCCAGTAGGCCCAGGTCGAGGGATCGAAGCCGAGGATTTCGGCGCCCTTGGCCCCCCAGAGCGCAAAGGCCGAGGTGATGCCCCAGGGGCGGCCGGCGAGCGCCAGCGTCACGAAGTTGAGGACCGCGAGCGCCAGCGCCCCGGCGACGAGCGGCCAGGGGCCGCGAGCGAACCGGGCAAAGCCACGGGTGGCCGGCGCAATTTCAGTCTCCAGCGCCCCGTGGCGGTGGCGTTCGGCCCAGACCGTGACGGCGGCGATCGCGGCGAACAGGGCGAGCGACACGGCGATGCCGGGCAGGGGGCCGAGCGTCTGGACCAGCGAGACCGGCTGGAAGGCCGGCAGCGACAGCCACCAGTCGAAGTGCACCGTGGCGAGCACCGAGCCAACGATGAAGAAGAGGAGCGTCACCAGCATGCGCGCGTTGCCGCCGCCGGCCGTGAACAGCGTGCCCGACGCGCAGCCGCCGCCCATCTGCATGCCGATGCCGAACAGGAACGCCCCGACCACGACGCCGGTCGACAGCGGCGAGACGAGGCCCGCGACCGGCTGGCCGAACAGCGTCCCGGCGCCGAGCGCGGGAAAGAACAGGACGACGGCGAGCGCCAGCATCGCCATCTGCGCGCGCAGGCCGCGCCCGCGCCGCTCGAGGATGAAGACGCGCCAGGCCGAGGTGAAGCCGAAGGCGGCGTGGTAGAGCGTCAGGCCGAGCGCCCCGCCGAGAAGCAGCAGCGCTCCCTGCTTCGCGCCATAAGCTGCGCCGAGCGCGAGGCTGCCGAGGAGAAGCGCGGCGAGGGCCGCGAGCCCCGGCCCGCCAGGCAGGGCCGCGGGCGCTGGACGAAAGGTGGTGTCGGTCATGCAGTCACTCCGGGCGCGACCGCGTCGGGCGCGCAGAATTCTCTTCGATCAAGGCGGAATGTAAGGCTCCTATATAGACGGGGCGAGCGAGAGTTGTGCGATCTGGGGCGCGAATGCGGAAGAGTTTTGCGCGCCCGTGCCACCGGTCCGCCGAAGTCTCATGCGGCCCTGTGGTCCGACGCGGTTCGAAGGTTTGCTTTCGCCTGATTTGACGCCTCGCGCAGGCCGAATACAAGTTCCGGTAGAAACGACGGCTTTCATTGCGATGGAAGCGCACAATCCGGCCTCCTGCGGTAGGCCCGCGTTAGTGGTTCTGCAGTAACATCGACATCCGGTGTCCCTCTTTCGGCGCGCAGATCTCGTGCAAAGCCGCCTCTTCAAATTTGCTAAGAACAACGCCGGGGCGGCGGCGGTGGAGTTCGCGCTTCTCGGATCGCTCTTCCTGACCCTGTTGTTCGGGCATGTCGAGGTCGGCTACCTCCTCTTCCTGCAGCATCGGCTGGACGACGCCACGGTTGCAGCGGCGCGGTCGATCATGCTGGGGGCATCGCAAAGAGCCTCGGACGACACGGTCGAGAAGTTCAAGACCAACCGCCTCTGTCCTCAGCTGGCGCCGTTCTTCGATTGCTCGCGCGTCATCGTGGAAGGCGGCATCCTGCCGGACTCCGCGACCGCCTTCGATGCGAGCACCTGGGATCGCACGCCCATCGGCTCCCAGACGGCCGCCAACTTCTGCCTCGGGGCGACGGGGCAGTACATGTTCCTGCGCGTGTCCTATCCAGAGCCGCCGGTCGTCGGCCAGATCCTGCCGGCCGGCATGTTCACGTCCTACGGGGGAGAGCGGGTCACCATGCTGGCCTCCTATGCCGCATGGCGCAACGAGCCGGTCGAAGCCAAGAAGACGGGGCCGTGCCAATGAGAGCCGGGCGCCTCCGCAAGCGGTTCGGTTGCTTCCTGCCGGCGGAGGGCGGGGCCGCCGCCATCGAGTTCGCGATCATTCTCCCGATCCTTCTCGTCATGCTGCTCGGCACGTTCGAGATCAGCCAATACGTCCACACCAACAACCAAGTGGTCCAGACCGTCAGCATGGTCGGCCAGATGGCGTCCCAGCTTCCGGCGACGGCGAAGCTTTCGGACGTCCAGCGCATCTGGAGCGCCGCGCCGCTGATCGCGCCGGAGTCCAAACGCGTCGCGCAGCGGCTCGGCCGATCGAGCTGGAGCGATGCCCTGACGGTGACGATCTCGAACATCACCTTTCAGAAGCGCGATGCCTCGTGCCAGTCCAACTGCCAGTATGACGCGAGTGTCGCATGGAGCGTCGGGCAGAGCCCTCTGGCCTGCGGCAAGGTCGCGCCGGGCCAGAAGCTCGCCCCGACCAACGCGACCGTTCCGAACGACTTCTTCGGCAGCGGCAGCGTTCTGCTGGTCCAGGCCTCGCTTCCCTACGTCCCGCAGCTCGACGGCACGGCGGGCTTCCTCGACGGCGTGGCGCGCGCCCTCACCACGACGCTCACCGAATCCAGCTGGTTCCTGCCGCGAAACGCCACACAGATCGCCATGCTGCCGACCGGCAGCGGCAGTCCCCGATCGACCATCTGCCCGGGTTGAGCCCATGACGAAGACGCGCCTCACCGCATTCGCCCGAGACGTCGGCGGCAACGTCGCGATGATGTTCGCGCTGTCGCTCGTTCCCCTCCTGGGGTTCACGGGCCTCGCCACGGATTATGCCAAGTCCGTCCTGGTGAAGCGGCGGCTGGAACTTGCCATCGACAGCGCCTCCCTGGCAGCGGTCCGCCGGACCGTGGAGGTCATCAACGAAGGCACACAGAGCCAGGCCCAGGCGATCGCAGCCGGGGAGCGGGAGGGGAGAACCTATCTCGCCGCCCAGGCCGGCCGGATCGTCGACGCGTCGCTGACGAACACGAACGTATCGGTCAAGATCGACGGCGAGGCCGTCGCCGCCGAGACGCGCTACGATGCCACGGTGCCGACCGTCTTCGCGCAGTTGTTCAAGGTGAACGAGTTCAAGGTCACCGGCGCATCCGGCGCGTCCGTGACGCTTCCCCCCTTCGTGGACGTCCATGTTCTCGTGGACATCTCGCAGTCCATGGGGATCGGAGCGACCGCCGCCGATCAGGAGATCATCCGCAACATGCAGGTCCGGCGGTTCGATAAGAAGGGCGGTTCAAAGGTCGAGGCGAACGGTTGCGCCTTCGGCTGTCACATCATCCAGTCGGAATTCAAGAGCAACAACCCGGACTACCCGACGAAATCGACCTACGAGATGGCGCACGAGAACGGCGCCCGCATGCGGATCGACGTCGTTCGGGATGCGGTCGGGAAGCTCTCCAACAGCCTTCTGCAGCGCGAGGACAAGCGATACCGGGTCGCACTGCACACGTTCCACACCTCCTTCGCCACCGTTCTCGGGCCGACCGACGCCCCGAGCCTCGCGGCCGCGGCGATCAGCAGTCTGGGAACGTCGACGCGCGAAGGCGGCACCAACGCGCATGTCGCCTTCAAGAAGCTCCAGACGATCATCGGAACGCCGGGCGACGGGCTGACCCAGGCGAAAGCCAAGGCCATCGTCGTCGTCATGACCGACGGCACGGAGGACACGCAGATGGAGTATCCGGATCGCGACGGCATCACCTGGGACCCGAACTTCGTCAACTTCGAGCCGTCGGCGGCGGACTGGGGCGGCCGGATCCAGTCCTTCGACCCGCAGATGTGCGGGACGCTCAAGAGCAAGGGCATCCGGGTCATCGCCCTCAACACCAAATATCTCATCCCCGCCGGCGAAACGAACCCGAAGTTCATGGCCATCAAGGATTGGCTCTACCGCTACATCGACAGCAACATGGCGGCCTGCGTCAGCGGGGCCGGCGACTACTACGATGCCTCCAGCCCGTCCGACATCGATCGGGCGATCGACCAGATCATCAGTTCGATCTCGAAGCCGCTGGCGCTGACGCACTGAGCCTCGGCCCGCCGGCCCGCTCCGCGACGCGGCCTCGGTTCTTCCACGCCCTGCGAAGCGATGGGTCGAACGGGGCTTCCATGAAGCCGGCAAGCCATGCCGGATGCCTTCCTTCCGACGATCGGCCAGGCGTCCGGCCTCCGGCCGTTCCGGCATAAACCGGCTGGCGACGGATCCCTAGCCGCCGCCGTGCCGAACCTCCGACAGCTTCAGCCATGTTGCCAGGAGCCGCAGTTCCGCCTCCAGCGCCTCGCGCGTGTCGGGCGGCGCGTCCGGTTCGAGATGGAGGGTGGGAACCAGAAGGCGGGATCGCGGGCGGTCGGCCTTGAGGTCGACGCGCGCGGCGAGGCGCCCGGCATGGAGGAAGGGCAGGACGTAATAGCCATGCTGGCGCTGCGCGGCCGGCACGTAGATTTCGATGCGGTAGCGGAAGCCAAAGAGGCGTTCGGCGCGTGCGCGCTCCCAGACCAGGGGGTCGAACGGCGCGAGGAGGGCGGAGGCGGCGATGCGGCGGGGGGCCCTTGCCTGTGCATGCAGGAAGGCCTTGGGCCAGCCCGGCACGGTCGCGGGGATCAGCGTGCCGTCCTCCACGAGATCGGCGACGGCAAGCTGCGTGTCCCGGCCGCCCAGGCGGAAGTAGTCGCCGAGTTCCCCGAGCGTCGCGATCCCCAGCGCGCGGGCCGAGCGCTCGACGAGGACACGGTGCGCTTCGCGCTCGTCGAGAGCGGGCAGGGCGAGGACGCTCGAGGGGATCACCCGCTCGGGCAGGTCGTAGACCCGCTCGAAGCCGCGCCGGCGCGTGCGGGTCGTCACGTGGCCGGCGTAGAAGAGCCATTCCAGCATGCGCTTCGGCTCGGACCATTCCCACCAGCCGGTCCGCCCCGTCTCGACGTCGGATGCGCCGAGCGGGCCCTCGTCGCGGATGCGGGCAAGGAGCGCCAACGCCTCCGCACGGCGCGGGCCCGCAAAGGCGCGCATGCCGGCATAGCCGGCCTCGCCCCGGTCGGCGCGCGCCATGCGCCAGCGCAGCGCCGGATGAAGGTCGAGCGGCACGAGCGAGGCCTCGTGCGCCCAGTATTCGAAGACGCGACGCCCGGACACGCGGCCCCAGGCGTCGCGGTCGAGAACCGCGGTGTCGTAGACGCCGAGACGCGAGAAGGCCGGCAGGTAGTGGGCGCGCGAGAGGACATTGACGCTGTCGATCTGGTGGAGCGCCAGCCGGTCGAGATTGCGGCGCACGTGAAGCGCGCCCGCCCGCTCCGGCCGGGGCCGGGCGAACCCTTGCGCGCCGAGCACGATCCGCCGGGCTTCCGCGGGCGAAAGGGACAGCGTCACGACGTGCGCTCCAGAAGCGCCCGCTCGTCCGGCGTCAGCGGGCGCACGGCGCCCTTCGGCAGGTCGCCGAGCGCGAGCGCGCCGATCGACACGCGCACGAGCCGCAGCGTGTCAGTGCCGAGCGCGGCGAGAAGCCGGCGGATGTGGCGGTTGCGCCCCTCGTCGAGCACGATCTCCAGCCACGCCGTGCGCTCCCCCTCGCGCAGCACCCGAACCGAGCGAACGGCAAGAGGCTCGCCCCGATCCTCGACGCCGGCGCGGATGCCCGCCAAGAGCGCCTCGTCCGCCGACCGGTCGATCTGCACATGATAGGTCTTGGGCACATGCGAAGCGGGATCGAGGAGGCGCTGGGCGAAGACCGTGTCGTTGGTGAGAAGCAGCAGCCCCTCGCTCGCCTTGTCGAGGCGGCCGACCGGCGAGACATGCGGCAGGCCGAGACCTTCGAGGCAGCGATAGATCGTGTCCCGGCCTTCGGGGTCGTCGCGCGTCGTCACCAGACCGCGCGGCTTGTTCAGCATCAGCGTGACGGGCGCCTCGGCGGCCACCGGCCGGCCGTCCACCTCGATGCGCGCGGCAGAGGCGAGGGTGCGATGCTCGGGGTCGTGGACGACGCGGCCGTCGACGCGCACCCGGCCCGCGCGCACCAGAGCCTCGCCTTGCGTGCGCGAACAGTAGCCGAGCTTCGAGAGGACGCGCGCGATGCCGTGGCCGCGCTCGACCGGCGCGGCCGAAGCCACGTCGGCGCGGCCGCGGGGTCGAGCGGGCGGGCGATCCCTGCGTTGCGTCATCGCGTGGGGCGCACTGATGGCATCATGCCTGCCGGATTGCGCCAGCCGGGGCCGGTTTGGCAAGCCCTCGCGAGGCGTCCCGAAGATCCGCCGGCAAGCGGCCGCACGGCGTTTCAGTCCGTCGGCGCCTCCGGCGGCGCGGCGGGATCGGGCGCCTCGGCCGCCAGCCTCCAGAGCCGCGAGATACGCGCGGCGAAGGCGTCCGGCCTCTCGGCCAGAAGGCGGCCGCAGATTTCGGCGGCTTCAGTGCGCAATTCGGCCTGATGGCGATCGAGCAACGCCAGCACGACGTCGAGATCGGCCCGCGCCCCGAACGAGCGCGGGTCCGCCAGCATTTCGGCATGAAGCACGGCGTAGTCGTGGTCGCGACCGAGCGCATCGGCGGCGCGATCCGCCTCTTCGCGCAGCGGCAACAGGGCGGAGGGCCACAGATCCTCCAGAAGCTTGAGGTGCATGCCGAGATACTTGATGCGCTTGCGCAGATCGTGGAAGTCTTCCGCATGGCCGCTGGCCAGTGCCGCTTTCAAATCGCGTCGCCCGCGCCGGTAGTTCGCCTCGATGCCGGCGACGATGCGCTCGCGATGACGCGCCGCCCGCCGGCCGAAAACGAGGGCGTCCAGTCGCAACCGGCCCTCCTTCAGACCCTTTAGCGCCTCGGCAGCGCCGTCGGCGGCGCTGCCCTCGGTCTCGATGGCGGCCTGTCGTTTCAACTCCAGTGCGGTGCGCACCACGTCGAACGAGGAGCTCGTGACTTCGCCCGAAAAACGCGCCTCCAGCCCGTCGAGCGCCTCGATCAGCGCCGTCCGGTCGCGCACCGCCGAGAGCGTCTGCCCGGCGTCGCGGTAGCGCGCGTTCTCGGCCCTCGCGAAATCGGGATCGGCCTCGCGCAGGAGGCGCACCAGCCCGCGCAGCTTCTTCAGTCGCTTGCGCGCCTCGTGCACGGCCTCGTGCCGCCCGTCCTCGCCCCCGGACAGGTCGCGGATCGCCTTGTCGATCTGTTCCTGGGCGGCGCGCCGGATCGCGGCGTCGACGGGAACTCGGGGGTCGATGCGGTAGGCCATGGTCTCCTCGGCGGCCGAAAGGGCCGGTCGATGATCTAGCGCATCGCGCGCGGAAGGGGACCCGGCGTCAGGTCCGGGGCGCGTCGGCCTCCGGCCGGCCGTTCAACGCCATGGCGGCGTTGGTGTAGCGGGGATCGTGCGTGACCTCCGGGCCGATCCACTCCGGCAGGTCCACGGCGTGTCCGACGGCCGGCAGCTCGATCTCGGCCATGACGAGGGGCGAGAGCGCCCCCTCGAACACGTCCACCTCGATCGTGAGGTCGCCGAGCGGCACGAGATGGCGGTGCTTTTCGACGACGAAGCCGACGCGGGCGGCTTCCAGTTCGCGCGCGTCGGCTTCGGGGATTTCGTACTCGTACTCGCCGCGGGCATCGCCCGCGCCGGTCTTGATGGTGATCATCGGCTTCCGCCCCTCGCGCAGCCGCACCCGGACCGTGAGCCCCTCGCGGATGGCGAGGTAGAACTGCCGGACCCGAGTGCCCGCGTCGGCGTGACGGCGCCACGCGTCGCCGGCCAGGAGGAACTTGCGCTCGATCTCGATACCCATGGCGTCAAGGGTCGGGCGCAAGTTCGATCCGTCAAGTCTCGGCTCAATCGTCCTCGACGAAGACTTCCTTGCGCTTGTTGCGGATGGAGGGGAGGAGGGCGAAGATCACGCAGGCGAGGCCCAGCGCCAGGAGCGAGGCCGAGATCGGCCGCTCCAGGAACACCATCGCGTTGCCGCGCGAGATGATCATGGCCCGGCGCAGGTGCTCTTCCAGAAGCGGCCCGAGCACGAAGCCGAGCAGCAGCGGCGCCGGCTCGCAGCCGAGGCGGATCAGGACGTAGCCGAGCACCCCGAACAGGCCGATCGCATAGACGTCGAACGGATTGTTGTTGATCGAGTAGCAGCCGATCGCGGCAAACAGCACGATCGCGGGGAAGAGGATGCGGTAGGGGATCGTCAGCATCTTCACCCAGATGCCGATGAGCGGCAGGTTGAGGATGACGAGGAGCACGTTGCCGATCCACATCGAGGCGATAATGCCCCAGAAGAGCGCCGGCTGCGTGTTGATGACGTTGGGGCCGGGCGTGATGCCCTGCAGGATGAAGGCGCCGACGATCAGCGCCATCACGGGATGGGCGGGGATGCCGAGCGTCAGGAGCGGGATGAATGACGTCTGCGCGGCGGCGTTGTTGGCGCTTTCCGGCCCGGCGACGCCCTGGATCGCGCCATGGCCGAACTCGGCCTTGTTGGACGCGAGGTTCTTCTCCATCGAATAGGAGGCGAAGGAGGAGAGGACGTGGCCGCCGCCCGGCAGGACGCCGAGGATCGAGCCGAGCGCCGTGCCGCGGATCACCGGGCCGATGATGCGCTTGAAGTCTTGCCTCGTGAGCCAGAGGCCCGCCACCTTCTTGACGCCGATCTCGCGCGTCGTCTCGTTCTCGAGATTGCGGAAGATTTCCGCGACGCCGAAGACGCCGACGGCGATCGAGACGAAGTTGATGCCCTGGTAGAGTTCGAGCTGGCCGAAGGTGAAGCGCGGCGTGCCGGTGTAGATGTCCTGGCCGACGGTGCCGAGCAAGAGGCCGAGGCAGATCATCGCCAGCGCCTTGATGATCGAGCCGTGGGCGAGCGAGATCGAGACGAGAAGGCCGAGCACGATCAGCGCGAAATATTCGGGCGCGCCGAACTGGAGGGCGACGCGCGCCAGCGGCGGGGCCGCGATGGCGAGCAGCAGCGTCGCGACCGAGCCGGCGAAGAAGGAGCCGAGCGCGGCCGTTGCGAGCGCCGTGCCGGCCCGGCCTTTTCGTGCCATCTGGTAGCCGTCGATGGCTGTCACCGCCGACGAGCTTTCGCCCGGCAGGTTGATGAGGATAGCGGTCGTCGAGCCGCCGTACTGGGCGCCGTAGTAGATGCCCGACAGCATGATGAGGGCGGTGACGGGCGAGAAGGAGAAGGTGATCGGCAGGAGCATCGCGATCGTCGCCGTCGGCCCGATGCCGGGCAGGACGCCGACCAGCGTGCCCAGCAGCACGCCGACGAAGCACCAGAAGATGTTGATCGGGGTGAGCGCCGTTTCGAAGCCGAGCGCGAGGTTGGCCAGAAGATCCATCGTGTCCGCGCCTCAGGAGAAGGTGAGAAGGGGGCCGAAGGTCGGCAGGGTGATGCCGAGGCCGACCTTGAAGACCAGCCAGCAGAGCGCCGACATGCAGGCCGCGATCGTCAGCGATGAGACGATCGAGTTCTTGGCCGAGGCGAGCGCCACGATCGCGGTGCCGATGAAGACGACCGGCACGAGGCCGAGAGCCGTGCCGAACTCGCCGAAGATCACGAGGGCGGCGAGGATCAGGACGATGCCCTTCCAGGGGATCGGCGTCTTCTCGATCCGCTCGTCCTTGCGCAGGCCGCCGAAGGCGATCATCGCGCCGAAGATCGCGAGCAGGATCGCGAGCGTCATCGGGATGAAACCGGGTCCCATGCGGATGGCCCGGCCCATGTCGTAGTTCGAGGCCTCGAGCGCGAAGCCCGCGGCGATGGCCATGAAGATCAGGCCCGCCAGAAGATCACGACGCGATTTCGCGCCTTCGGTTGCTTGCATGGAAAGGTTCCCCCGGACGGATGCGATCGGACGAGCCGGCCGGGGCGAACCCCGGCCGGGCGGCACTGTCTGCGAGCCTTGGAAAACCGGTCAGTCGGCGTAGGTGCCGGCGGCCTGGATGATCGGGCGCCAGAGCTCGATCTGCGAGGTCAGCTGCGCCTTCAGCGAGTCCGGGGTCGCCTCCGCGGCCGAGACCGGCGCGGTGCCGAGTTCGGCGAAGCGCGCCTTGACGGTGTCGTTGGCCAGCGCCTTCTGCAGGGCGCCCTCGAGCTTGGCGATGATGGCGGGGTCCGTGCCGGCCGGCGCGTAGAGCCCGTGCCAGACGCCGATCTGCATCTTGTCGAGACCGACTTCCTTGGTGGTCGGCAGGTCCGGCAGCGAGGCGACGCGCTCGGGCGTCGTAACGGCATAGGCCTTCACTTCGCCGGCCTTGATCTGGTTGGTCGTGTTGGTGGTCTGGTCGCACAGGACATCGACCTGACCGCCCACGATGTCGGTCATCGCCGGGGCGGCGCCCTGGTAGGGCACGGTGATCATCTGGACGCCGAGCGCTTCCTGCAGGAGCATGCCGCACAGGTGCGATGCCGAGCCGATGCCGGCATGCGCATAGGTCGTGTCCGCGCCGTTCGCCTTCAGGTAGGTGATGAGGCCGGCGGCGTCGGACGGCTCGAGGTCCTTGCGCGCGACGATGGTCATCGGCACCGAGGTCACCTGACCGATCGGCGCGAAGGCCTTCAGCGGATCGAAGGCGAGCTGGCGGTAGAGGGTGGGCGCCGTCGACATGCCGATATGGTGGAGGAGGAGCGTGTAGCCGTCGGGCTTGGCCTGGGCCACCTGGCCGGCGCCGAGCGTGCCGCCGGCGCCGCCGACGTTCTGCACCAGCACCTGCTGGCCGAGCTCGCTCGTCATGGTTTGGGCGATCAGGCGCGTCACGGTGTCGGTCGGGCCGCCGGCGGAGAACGGCACCACGATCGTGATCGGCTGCGTCGGGTAGTCCGCCTGCGCGGACGCGGCGGATGCGGCGGCCAGAACGGCGATCGAGGCGAGCAGCCCCTTCCAAATCGTCGACATGATTCCTCCCAGAGTGTCGGCGCGCCGAAGAGCTTGGCGCTGAGCCGGACAGCACAGGATTTGCGACGGTTTGTCCAGTCGTCCTTCCCCGCCAACCTGCGGAAAACCCACGATCTTCAGCGCTTTAAAGCGATATACTGGTATTGTATCGTTTGAAAGAAAGGCTTGCGTAGTTATTGTGCCTTGTATTGGCTCAATAGTCGGACGATTGCGCTTGCGTTCCTGTCGGGCGTGCACCCGGCGGGCGAACGACTTGTTGCCGCTGCCTGATCACGACTTCGGCATCGGGGCATTCGGCAGCCGGACAAGAAAAAACCCTGCAGCCGGATCGGCGCAGGGTTCGCTCATGTCGGTCGTCGCCCCGTTTCGCCAGTGCATCCGTGGTCGAAGCGGGAAGACGGAGGAAGGTCTGGCGTGTCGAGCTGGCTCGAGGCTTGCCTTTCGGAAGGAGGCCCGCCGACGGATCGGCGGGGAGATCGGGTGGGGCCGTCCCGGTTCGGGAAGGCCGGAGCCCGGATCGGCTCAGAGAGCCTTGAGGTTCTGCGCCGCGAGCTTGCCGGTCTTGCGGTCGGCCACGAGCTCGAAGCTGACCTTCTGGCCGTCGGTCAGGCCATCGAGGCCCGAGCGCTGCACCGCCGTGATGTGCACGAAGGCATCCTGACCTCCGTCGTCGGGGGCTATGAAGCCGAAGCCCTTGTCGGAGTTAAACCATTTCACGGTTCCCGTAGCCATGGGACACCTTTCTACGCAAGCGTTCGTCGGCGGCCTTCCGGCGCGCTCCAGTTTCGAGTATCGCGATGAAACGGGAGAACCGGCACTGCGCCAACGGCGCAAGGCCCAAGCGTCCGGCCATCTTTCGACCATTCCGATATGCCCTCGCCGGACCGAAAAGGCAAGTCGTCGTTACGTCCGGCCGCGCACTTCATTCGCAGGATGACGGTTCATGCGCGCGTGTGCCGCAGGATCTTATGTGGCCGCCGAAGCATTCCCGCCGCGATGACCCATTTGCTCCTGCCTCTCGCGCGCCCTCGTATCTCGTTCGATCGTCCGGAGGTTTCATGTTGAACCGGGTGAAGCCGGCCGAAGACCCCGGTGTCGTGCGGCCCGGGCGACCGGCCCCCCTGCCGCTCGAGGCCTACAGTGCCCTCGGCGATGGCCGCAGCGTCGCCCTCGTCGGCACCGACGGTTCGATCGACTGGTGGTGCGTGCCGAACATGAACTCGGCCCCGATGCTGGACCGCGTCCTCGACGAGGGAAGCGGCGGGTTCTTTTCGCTGACCCCGGTCGGCGACTACACGTCTCACCGCGCCTACCGGCCGGACTCCAACGTCCTCGAGACGGTCTTCGAGACGCCTCACGGGCGGGCACGCCTCGTGGAGGCGCTCAACAGCGGCTCGGGCGGGCGCCTGCCGTGGTGCGAACTGGCGCGCCGGATCGAGGGGCTCGAGGGCGAGGTCACCTTCGAGATGCGCCTCGTCTTCGGCACGCAGGCCGACACGATCTGCCCGTTCCTCTACACCAACGCCAATGCCACCACCTTCCATGCCGGGTCGGTGATCGGCCTCCTGCGCGTGAGCGACGGCGTGCGGATCGAGGAGGAGGGGGACACCGAGATCCGCGGCCATGTCCGCGTCGCGGCCGGGGCGCGCGAACTCGTGGCGATCGTGGCGGGCGAGGACGAGCCGCTGGTGCTCGAGGAGCCCGAGCGGATCAGCGCCCGCATCGACGTGACCGACGCGGAATGGCGGCAATGGTCCGAGGGCGTGCGCTACGAGGGATCGTATCGCGCCGAGGTGATGCGCAGCGCGCTGGCGCTGAAGCTGCTTCTCTACTCGCCGACCGGCGCGATCGCCGCGGCCGCCACGACGTCGCTGCCCGAGGGCATCGGCGGCGAGAAGAATTACGACTATCGCTACGCTTGGGTGCGCGACGCGTCCTACACGATCAAGGCCTTCCTGCGCATCGGCGCGACGGCGGAGGCCAAGGGGGCCTTCACCTGGCTGATCAAGCGTCTGGCCGAGCACGGCGCGCTCGTCTGCTACACGCTGGAAGGCGAGCGCCTGCCGGCCGAGGAGACCGTGATCGACCTGCCGGGCTATCGCGGCAGCCGTCCCGTGCGGCGCGGCAACCAGGCGGCGGGGCAGCACCAGCACGGAATCTTCGGCGACATCTTCGAGACCGCGGCGCGCTTCGTGGCGGGCGGGCATGTCCTCGACCCGCGCAGCGCCGCCGTCCTCGCGGGCGTCGCCGACCGGTGCGCCGAGACCTGGCGCCAGCCGGATTCCGGCATCTGGGAGCTGTCCGAGCGCCGGCACTACACGATGTCGAAGATCAGCGCGTGGCAGGCGCTCGCCCGCGCCGTGGAACTGGCCGACGGCGGCCACATCCCCTCGACCTGCCGCGAGCGATGGGCACGCTCGCGCGACCGGATCGCCGAGTGGGTGGATGCCAACTGCTGGTCGGAACGCGACCAGGCCTACGTCATGGTGCCCGGCGAGAGCGGCCTCGACGCCTCGCTGGCGCTGGCCGTGCGCTTCGGCTTCGACGGCCGCGAGCGGCTGGAAAAGACGCTGCGGGCGCTCGACCGGCGCCTGCGCAAGGGCCTCTTCCACTATCGCTACCACGGCGTCGAGGACCACGAGGGCTGCTTTCTCGCCTGCACCTTCTGGATCATCGAGGGTCTGGCGCTCCTCGGCCACCGCGACGAGGCGCGCCTGCGCTTCGACGAAGTTCTCACGGCGCTGGGCGACCGGGGGGCCGGCATTCTGGCGGAGATGGTCGATCCCGAGACGCTCGCCTATCTCGGCAACATGCCGCAGGGCCTCAGCCATCTCGCCTTGATCCAGACCGCCGCGACGCTCGACGGCTGCGCCCTCTGACGGCGCCGGTCGTCGAGCTTCCCTAGAGGCAACGAAAGATTAGCGCGCCGCCGCTAGGGTCCGGGACCGAATCACCGGACCACCATCCAGCCGCGCGAGCCATGACCCGCGCGGTTCAGGGCGCGTCATGACGGCACTCGACCTCGGAACCGTCCTGGTTCTGCACAAGACCTCGCTGCTGGCCGGAGCCGGCGGGCTCCTCCTGCCGTGGCTCGGCGGCGGACGCCCGCGCGGCGTCGGCGCCCTCGCGGTCGGCTACCTCCTTCTCGCGCTCGGCGCCTTTCTCGCCGGTCTCGGCGAGTTCGGGGCGATCAGCGCCGAGACGTGGCGCAGCAGCAGCCTCGCCCTCGGCGTCTTCGCCTACACGCTGATCTATTGCGGCATCCGCCGGCTCGACCGCCCCGCCGGGCGCGCGCTCTGGCTCCTGGCGGCGTCTCCCGTGGTCCTCGCCGTCGGCCTTCTCACCCCCGTCTTCGACGACAACACCCTGCGCGCCTCCGCCTTCCACGCGGTGGCGGCGCTCGCCGGACTGGCATCGGCCCTCTCGCTGATCCGGGCCGGGCGGCGCGAGCGGCTCGCCTCGCGCGCGCCGCTCGCCTTCGCGCTCGGGGCCTGCGGTCTGGTCTACGGCGTCCAGTTCCCGTTGATCGCGCTCGGCTTCAGTTCGCCCGGCTCGATCGCGATCGGGTTCGCCGTCACGATGATGCTGAACTTCTCGATCGCCGCGCTCGTCGTGTCCTTCGTGCGCGAGCGGGGCGAGGAGACGGAGCGCCGGCGTTCGGTGACGGACGCGCTCACCGGCGTCCTCAACCGCCACGGATTTCGCGACGCGGTGCCCGATTTCGTGCCCGAGGGGGCGGCGATGCTCCTTCTCGACCTCGACCATTTCAAGTCGATCAACGACCGTTTCGGCCATGCCGGCGGCGACGCGGTGCTGACGCGCCTGTCGCGCCTCGTGGAATCCTGCCTCGAGCCGGGCGAGATCCTGGCGCGGCTCGGCGGCGAGGAGTTCGTCGTGTTCCTGCCCCATGGCGGCGGCCGGGCGGCGGACCTCGCGGAGACGGCGCGCGTGCGGCTGGCCGAGGCCGTGATCGACTGGCGCGGCGATCGCATCGCGGTCAGCACCAGCGTCGGCGTGGCGCTCGCATCGCCCCGAAGGAGCGAAGGCCGCGAGGCGCTTCTCGCCCGTGCCGATGCCGCGCTCTACCGCGCCAAGCGGCTCGGGCGGAACCGGGTGGAGATCGACGGGGCCGCGCTATCGGACGGCGTGGACCGCCCGGCCGGCATCCGGCAGGGCGTCAGACCGCACTTCGCGCCGGGCTGAGGGACCGCGCGCTCGGTTTCGCGGGCCCGTCGTCGCGCCGCAGGGTCCCGTGCGGCAGGAAATGGATGTGCGGGCGGCCATGATGGGGCGAGGTCTCGACGCGCGCTTCGACCGCGAAGACGCCACGCAGGAGGCTTTCCGTCAGAACCTCGTCCGGCGCGCCAGCGGCCACGACGCGCCCGCGGTCGAGGATCAGCAGCCGGTCGCAGAACATCGCCGCATGGTTCAGGTCGTGCAGCGAGACGATGCAGGTCATCGACAGGCTGGAGACCAGCTGCAGCAGGCTGATCTGGTGTTGGATGTCGAGGTGGTTCGTCGGCTCGTCGAGGAGAAGCTCGGTCGGCGTCTGGGCCAGCGCGCGCGCGATGTGGGTGCGCTGGCGCTCGCCGCCGGACAGGGCATACCAGCGCTCGTGGCGCTTCGACGTGAGGCCGGCCCGCCGCAGCGCCTCGTCCACCGCCGCCTCGTCGGCGCCGGTCCAGCCCGAGAAGGGCGAGCGGTGCGGAAAGCGGCCGAGCCGCACGACGTCCACCACCTTGAGGTCGGCGCTGGTGGCCGCATGCTGCTCGACGAAGGCGACGCGCCGGGCGAGCGAGCGCCGGCCGAGCCGCGCGATGTCGGCGCCGTCGAGCCGGACGGTTCCCCCGTGCGGGCGCCGGAGGCCGGCGAGAAGTCGCAGGAGCGAGGTCTTGCCCGAGCCGTTGGGCCCCAGCAGCCCGAGGACCTTGCCGGGCTCGGCCGCCAGCGAGACCCCGTCCACGACGGTCCGCCCGCCGATCCGCCAGGTGAGATGGTCGGCGACGATGCTCATGCGGGCCGCTGCAGGCGATAGAGAATGACGGAGAAGAAGGGCACGCCGACCAGCGCGGTGACGACGCCGATCGGCAGGACCTGCTGCGGGATCAGGACGCGCGAGGCGATGTCGGCGAGCACCATGAAGACCGCGCCGATGAGGGCGCAGGCCGGCAGCAGGCGCACATGCAGCGGCCCGACGAGGAAGCGCGCGACATGCGGCACGACGAGGCCCACGAACCCGATCGAGCCGACCATGCTGACGATCGTCGCGGTCATCACGGCGATCAGCGAGAACAGGACGAGCCGCGTGCGCCCGACATGCACGCCCATCGCGGCGGCCGCCTCGTCGCCGAAGGCGAAGGCGTCGAGGACCCGCGACTGCAGGAGGCAGGCGACGAGGCCCGCGCCGACCACGACCGACACCAGCGCGAATTCCGGCCAGCGCACGCCCCCGAAGCTTCCGAGCAGCCAGAACATCACGTCGCGCGCCTGCTGCGCGTTGCCGGACGTGGTGACGACGTAGGACGTCGCCGCGTTGAAGAGCTGCGAGGCGGCGACGCCTGCCAGAATCGTCCGGTCCGCCCCGCCGCGCGTGCCGCCGGACAGGAGGGCCACGAAGAGAAAGGCGGCGAAGGCGCCGAGGAAGGCGCCCGCCGACAGCGATACGGCGCCCGCGCCGAGGCCGAGGATCACCACCGCGACAGCCCCGGTCGAGGCGCCGGCCGAGATGCCGAGGACGTAGGGCTCGGCGAGCGGGTTGCGCAGGAGCGCCTGCATGATGGCGCCCGACAGCGCGAGGCCCGCGCCGCAGAAGGCGGCGACCAGCGCGCGGCTGAGGCGATAGTCCCAGATCACCGTCTCGTGGATGCGGCTGATCTCGACCGCGGTCCAGCCGAGGCGGTTCGTCAGCGCCGCAAGCGTCGTCGTCAGCGGAATGGGAAGATCGCCGATCCCGACGCTGACGCCCACCGCCAAAGCGATCAGGGCGAGCGCGCCGAGGACGAGCGTGGCGGGCAGGGCGCTGCGGGCGAGCGCGCCGGACAGCACCGTCACTTGCGCAGACCGAGGGCCTTCAACTGCTCGGCCACCTGTTCCGCCCCGTAGATCGTGCGGATCGTCGGGTTCATCGCCTGCCCGTCCATCACGACGATCGCCTTGTTGCGGACCGCCTTCATCTGGCTGGTCGCAGGATCGGAGGTCAGGAACGCGATCTTGGCCTCCGGTTTGTCGAGTTCCCAGCGGTTGCGGTCGAGGCTGGCGACGACGATCACGTCGGGATCGGCGGCGATGATGCTCTCCCAGCCGAGCGTCGGCCATTCCGCCTCGGTCTGGATGGCGTTGGTGCCGCCCAGAAGATCGGCGATGAAGCCCGAGGCGCCGTTGCGGCCGCCGAGATAGGCGTCGGCGGTGGGCGACGGGCTGGAGAACCAGAACACATAGGAGAGCTTGCGCTCGCCCTCGGCGGGCGCGGACGCCCGGAGCGCTGCCTCGCGCGCCTTGAAGTCGGCGATGAGGGCCGCGCCGCGGTCCTGCACGTCGAAAATTTGGGCGAGTTCCTCGATCTCCTCGTAGAGGAGGTCCATGTTCCACAGGTTCGAGCGCGCGCCGTAGGCGTCGGTGCCCTCTTTCCGCTCGAGGCAGGTCGAGGGCGAGAGATAGGAGGGGACGCCGACCTTTTCGAAGTCCTCGCGCTTGGCGACCTTGCTGTCCGGTCCAAGCAGCGTC
The DNA here is from genome assembly GCF_001423245.1 of Aureimonas sp. Leaf324. Taxonomy (GTDB): domain Bacteria; phylum Pseudomonadota; class Alphaproteobacteria; order Rhizobiales; family Rhizobiaceae; genus Aureimonas. The sequence continues at coordinate 74,444 of NZ_LMOH01000026.1, read as the reverse complement.
GGGAGGGCCGCGGCGACGAAATCGGGATTCTCGGCGAGGATCGATTCGAAGGTCGGGAACTCGACGGTGAGGAGCTTCACCTTGGCATTGGCCTCGGCGAGCTGCGGCAGGACCTTGCTCGGCCAGAATGCGGTACCGGCCATGCGGTCCCCGAGGCCGAGGAGGAGCATGATCTCCGCGCTGTTCTGGCCGAGGCCGATCGCCCGCTGCGGCGCCTTCTCGACCGTGACGGCCTCGCCGCAGTTCTCGATCGTCAAAGGATACTGCGTCGGCTCCGCATGCGCGATCCCGCCGGCCGATCCGAGACCGGCGAAGAAGAGCGAGGCGGCGAGAAACGGCTTCGGGAACACCACGGGGCACGTCCTGGGGTCGAGACGGAAGGGTGCCCGGCTGACTACTCTTCGCCGCCCGTGAAAACAAGACGCGCGGCGTCACCTTTTACTGCAACACCGACGCGTGTTTCTTCGAACGGTTCTAAACTCCGTCGCGAATGCGCGAGAAATAGTCGTCGCCGCCGACCTGTCCGCCCTTCAGCGCGATCTCCAACCCGTCGAAGGCAGGATCGTCGCTGTGGGCGAGCGCCACCGGCGAGCCCGGCGTGTCGGGCAGCGGCAGGCGTGTGGTGAGCGCATGGACGCCGAGCTGGCGCAGCGCGTGGCTCGACGTGTCTCCGCCTGCGATCACCGCGCGGCGCAGGCCGAGCCGACGCACGAGCCCCGCCTGCAGGCGTCCAAGGCCGCGTCCGATCGCATGGCGCGCGCCCTCGGTGCCCGACAGTTCCGACCCGAGGTCGCTGTCGGGGCCCATGGCGGTGTGGACGATCACCGAGCGGCCGGCGCTCAAGGCATCCGCGGCGCGCGCCTCGACCTTTTCGATCGCCGCCGTATCGGCGGAAACGAAGGCGCGCGGATCGAAGGCGATCAGCTCGAACCCGTTGTCGGCCGCATGCCGGATCTGGCGCTCGGTGGTCGGCGAGCAACTGCCCGAGACGACCGCGATGCGCTCCGTCGGCGGCAAGGGCGCGAAGGCAGCCGGTTCGGTGAGGCGGCCGGTCTTCGCCCAGTGGGCGGCGAGAGCATATTCGACGCCCGACGAGCCGATCGCGAAGCGGCAGCCAGCCGCCGCCAGCCGCTCGAGCTGCCGGCCCGCCGCGCTCTGCGTCGCGGCGTCGAGGACGTCGATGAGGACGAGGCCGGGATCGTCCGCCAGGATCGCGTCGATCCGCGCATCGGCATCGTCCGCCAAAAGCGCGACGCTATCGAGAAGGGCGACGGGAAGCGGCGTCTGGTCCGCCAGATGCCGGCGAAGGTCGGCCTCCCGCATCGGCGTGACCGGGTGCCGGCTCATCACGGGGTGGCGATCGATCCGGAACGTCTCGCCCCGGTAGGCGGCGAAGAGGTTTCCGAACGCGGTCCAGCGCTTCAGCTGCGGCGCGCCGACGACGAGCGGCACGGGGCGGTCGCCGAAGACGGCACGCCCGATCTCGGCGGCACGACCGATCGAGCCGATGTCGGGGCTGGAATCGAAGGTCGAGCAGATCTTGTAGTGGGTGATCGCGGCGCCGCGCGCCTCGAGCCATTCGAAGACGCTGGGCAGGTTCGCGTCCATCCAGCCCGGCGTCTCGCTGCGGCTTGTGCCGGCGACGCCGATGGCTCTCGCATCGGGAAAGCGGGCGAGCTGCGCGTCGGTCGGCAGGTCGGTGAAGAGCACGGTCTCGACCCCGCGCATCGACAGCGATTCCATCACGTCGGTCGATCCGGTGAGGTCGTCGCCGTAAAAGGCGATCAGCGGTGTCGTCATCGCGTCAGGCTCCCTTGCCGTCCGGCCCGCCGAAGGCCCGGATCGAGGCGGCAAGTTCCGGGTGGTCGGCGGCGTAGGCATCGAGATCGACGCCCGCGACCGCCGCCTCCCAGGCCTGGCGCACGGCGCGCACGCCGGCCGCCGGCCCCATCGGATGGCTAACGACGCCGCCCCCGCAGAGATACAGGAGGTCGGTCGAGCCGACGGCGGCATAGGTCGCCGGTGCCTGTCCACCCCACTGGCCGGAGCCGACGACCGGCAGCGGTCGGTCGTCGTCGCGAAACAGCGGACGGCGAAGGGCATGGTAGGAGCGCAGGAACGAGTCGTCCGGCTCCCAGTACTTCGCCGCGATCCCGTTGATCTGGAACTGGTCGACGCCCAGAAGCCGCCAGAACGTCTGGTAGACGCGGAAGTCCAGCCCGAGCGAAGGGTGGCGCGTGAGAATGTCCCAGCCGTTGCGATGCGCGTGCAGAACCAGCCCCGAGCGGCGGCGCAGAAAGGCCATGGCCCCCATGCCGATCGAGTTGATGTTGACGACCGCCGCATTGCCGCCCGCCGCCAGCACGAGGTCGTGGTTGCGCATCATCTCGTCGGGGTCGGTGGCGGTGATCCCGAAGGCGACCATGACCTTCTTGCCCGTCCGCTGCTCGTGGTCGAGCACCACCGGCATGATCGCCTTCACCCGTTCGGCCAGCGGCGAATAGGCCGGGCTCATCAGCTTCTCGTCGTCCTTGATGAAGTCGACGTCTGCCTCCACGAGCTCCCGGACCATCGCGGCGCTTTCCGGCGGGCGCAGCCCGAGCGCCGGCTTCACGATCGTGCCGATGATCGGCCGGTCTGAGACGCCGGTCAGCCGCTTCGAACCCTTGATGCCGAACTGCGGCCCCGGCCAGGCCTCGCCGAACGCTGGCGGCAGGCGGATGTCCGTCACGCGGATGCCGCTGAAGCCCTTGATCGAGTAGACGCCGCCGATCGCGATGGTCATCAGCGCGGCGAGATCAGTGCCGATCGCCTCCATCGGAAAGGCGATGTCGGCCTCGCCGCAGCGGAACGAGCGGGGCGCGGCGAGATCGTCGTGAGAGCGGCCGAAGGCGGGCTCCTCGACCGGATCGAGCGAGCGCACCGCGAGGACGCGGGCGGCGACGCGCGCCTTCAGTTCCGGCGTCTCGCCGGGCAGGGGCACGAAGGTGCCGGTCGACTGGTCGCTCGCGATCTTGTCCGCCAGCTTCTCGACGCTGCCGGGCGTTTCGATCCGGTAGGTCAGGACGATGTCGTCGCTCATGGGCGCTGAAACCTGTCTGAATGGGAATGCCACTAAGTCGTTCGACAATCTGGTATCATCGGCATACCAGTTTCGCGCGGCCGCTTCAGGCGGACGGATGTGTGGGGAGCGTCAGCCATGATTCAGCCGAGCGAGCCGATCGTCCGCCGCAAGCTGTCCGACGAGGTCTACGAGCGCCTCAAGTCGATGATTACCACGGGTGAGCTGAAGACCGGCGACCAGATGCCGTCGGAGCGCGAACTGATGGAGCGCTTCGGCGTCGGCCGGCCGGCGATCCGCGAGGCGATGCAGGCGCTGAACGGGCTGGGGCTCGTCGCCATCTCGCACGGCGAACGGGCCAAGGTCCTCAGCCTTACCCCGCGCTCCCTGTTCGGGCAGGTCGACCGCGCCGCCGAGATCATGCTGACCACCTCGCCGGGCGCGCTCGATCACCTGAAGGAGGCGCGCATCTTCTTCGAGCGCGGCATCGTCCGGCAGGCGGCGGAGCGGGCGGGCGAGGCCGATGTCGAGGCGCTGGGTGCGCTTCTCGCCGAGCAGCGCGGGGCGCTTGGCGACCCCGAGCGCTTCGTCCGCACCGACATGCGCTTCCACGCGCGCATCGCCGCGATCCCCGGCAACCCGATCTTCGAGGCGGTGGCCGAATCCATGCTGGGCTGGCTGCGGCAGTATCACACCGAACTCCTGATCTGGAGCGGCCGGGAGAACGTCACCCTTCAGGAGCACGAGGAAATCCTTCAGGCTCTCGCCGCACGCGACCCCGATGCTGCGGAGGCCGCCATGGTGCGCCACCTCGAGCGCTCGCGCGACCTCTACCGCCATCAGGGGGCCTGAGGGGCGACGAGGCGCACGACCGCGTAGGGCGACAGGCGAAGGCGTGTCCCGACGGGCTCGAGAGGCGGCATCTCGCCTCGGCTCGCCGCCTCGAAGGACGTTTCGTCCAGCATCGACGCCTTGACCTCCGGCCCGAACCCGTCCAGCACGACGTCCTCGTCTTCGGGGCCGATATTGGCGAGCCAGATCTCGCGGCTGCCGTCGTCACGCAGCGCGGCAAAGCCGTCGACCCTGTCGCGCCGCGTGGATACAAGGTCCAGCCGCGCGGCGCCACTGACGGCCGCAAGACCCTTGGCCGCGTGGAAGGCCGGCACCACGCCGCCGTCCGCCAGCAGCAGCCCGCGCGGGCCCGCAAGGCTCGCCCCGGTCCAGGCTTCGATGCCGGCGCCCTGAAGGCGTGCGGCATAGCCGATCATGAAGGCGGCGCCGAAGAGGCCGCGCGCCCGCGGATCGTCGTCGGCCATCGGAATGCGCCGCCCGTCCGGGTTCGGCATGGTGCGCGAACCGTAGGGGTTCTGGCGCATGCCGATCGTGGTCGGCCCGAGCCGATAGGGCTTGTCCCCGACGAAGGCGCGGGTCGAGCGCGTGATGAATGGGATCGCCTCCAGCGTCTGCATCACCGACAGGTCGTCCGCGGCGTGAACGATCGGGTTGGTCGCGTGGGTGACGAAATCGAGCTCGCCGAGCGGCACGCGCTTGCGGTTCAGCTCGGTGAAGTAGGAGAGCATGCCGCCGCCGAGCCGCAGGCCCGGAAAGGCGGCGCGAGCGGCGCGGTAGACCTCGTCCAGCGGCGGACATGCCGGCCAGGCGCTGCCCGGCGGCGTCGAGCGCCGGTCGGCCGCGGGGCCGACGACGAGCGTCTGCGGACGGAAGCCGGCGGCTCGCACACGGCGCGCGGCCTCATCGAGTTCGCCCGCCGTGTCGCCCTCTCCGGGCACCACGAGTTCGAGGACGGGCTCGACGTCCGGAACGAGCGCGGCGATGCGGGCGAACGCCTCCAGCGCGTCTGAGCCGTGGCCGGCGAGCGGATCGAAGTGAAACAGCAGGAAAGCCGGGGCGAGGCGCGCCAGCCTGTCCGGCCGGGCGAGGATGTCGGCGGTCTCCTCGGGCGCGACGCCCAAGCCGAAGCGCGGCATCGTCTCGCCGAGCGGGGCACCGAGCCGTACCTCGACCGGGCCGCCGGTCGGCGCGGGCGATGCCGGGACGGCGTCATGCGAGGCGTCGATCGTCAGCGTCACGGCCTGCCGGTTCGCGGCCCCATCCGCCATCCGATAGGGCCAGGGCCGGGCGAGGGGGCGGACATAGGTCTTGTACGAGGCATCCGACCAGGCGCGCTGGTCCTCCATCTCGAAGGCGTCGCCCTCCATCCGGCACGTCGCGCGAAGGCCGGGCGCCGGACGATGGGCGAGGGCGCGGATCTCCTGGAACGGTTGCCACGGCTCGATCGCGTCCGGAAAATGCGAGGCCACGCGCGTGCCGTCAGTGTGTTCCACGTCGACCGGCGTTCCTGCGACGCCCTCGATCGGGTGCAGCACGCAGAAGCCGCAGCGGTTGGTCTCGAAGTCGCCTTGCGGAACGGCCTCGACGGCGAAGCGAAGCGTCCCGTCCGCGCGTCCCTCGATCTCGGCGCGATAGACGAGGCGGGTGTCGCTCGGCCCCGAAACCTCCGCCCGGTAGCGCACGCGAAAGCGGTCCTCCGCTTCCTCGACGTCGAGATCGAGGATCGGCGGATCGTAGGTTCCCCAGTCCCGGTCGCGCACGACATAGGCGATCGAGCGCAGGACCTCGATGCCGGCGAAGGATACGGCGCGCAGGTTGCCCGACACGAGATCCGCCGTGAGCCGCCCCGCCCGAAGGCGCCGGACCGGGGCGACCGGATCGCGCGTTCCGAAGAGCTTCAGCGCGTCGGCCATCGTCAGACCTCGGACGGGTCGAGCGTCGCCCCGCTCGCGGCGCTGCGATAGGCGGCCTCGACGAGGGCGAAGGTCTTCAGGTTGTCGGGGCCCGACGTCGCCGGCTCGGCGCCCGCGCGAAGCGTCTCGACCCAGTGGTGCTGGATCAGCGCGACGCTTTCCTGGATGTTATGCCAGGGACGCGAGGCCCAGGGGAGAAGCGGCGGCGAGACGTCCTCGTGCCGCGTGCCGACCGGGCCGGTGACCGTCAGGCGGTAGCCCTCGTCGAGGCGGATCGTGCCGGCGGCGCCGTCGATCTCGACCAGCGTCTGGGGGAAGCGCTCGGTTTCGAGCCTCGTGGCATAGGAGCAGTCCACCACCGAGGGGAAGCCCGCCTCGTGGTCGAGGAGCATGGTCGCGACGTCCTCGCCGCGGATGCGGGGATTGACGCGGGTGGTGCGCGCCGTGATCCGGGCGACGTCGCCGAACAGGAAGCGCGCGATGTCGAGGGCGTGGATGCCGAGGTCCTCGATGATGAAGCGCTCGCCCTCGGCGAGATACGGCTGGCCGGCATAGACGTCGTAGGCCGAGCGGAACGACACGCGGCCGAAGAACGGGGCGCCGATCTCGCCAGTATCGAGAACGCGGCGCACGGCTTGGATCGGCGACTGCCAGCGGAAGTTCTCGTGGATCATCAGCGGCACGCCGGCGACCTCGCAGGCATCCACCATCGCCCGTGCGTCGTCGATCGTCGGCGCGATGGGCTTCTGGCAGATCACCGGGATCTTCATGGAGGCAGCGAGTTCCACCAGCGCGCGGTGGCTCGGCGCGGTCGTGGCGATGTCGACGAAGTCGGGCCGCACCTCGCGCAGCATCGCCGCCGCATCGGTGAAGCGCCGGGCAATCCCGAACGCCTCGCCCATTTCCGCGAGCCGCGCCTCGTCGCGGTCGCAGATCGCGACGATGGACACGCCCGGGATGTCGTCCCAGGCGTGCATCTGGTTGCGGGCAAAGAAGCCGCACCCGATCAGGGCGCCGCGCAGCTCGCTCATGGGTTCGGCTCCGTGCGGTCTCGGGTCAGGTGATGCGGCGGATGGAGGCCATCAGCTCGTCCGGTTCGAAGACGCGCTTCCAGTCGTCGCGCATCAGAGCCGGCTTGCCGAACTCGATCGCCTTGTTGCAGGCGTCGGAGAAGACGCCCGGCGTTTCCTCGAAGATCACGGCGCCGAGCACGTTCATGTGGCCGAGCAGGAAGTCGCGGGCGGCCTCCTTCGGCACGCCGCGGCGGACCACCTCGTCCATCGCCTCGCGCATGACGACGAGAAGGCTCGCCGTCACCGTTTCGGAGAGACCCGGCTCCAGGAGCGCCATCTGCTCCACCGTGATGCGGTGCGAGCGCATCACCGGCGCCCAGATGACCTTGGCGATTTCCTCGCCGAGCGCATAAGCCTCGTCCGGCCCCTGCATCAGCGCCGAGACGATGTGCTGCTTGGCCGCGACGCCGCCGAAGAAGTCGCGCTTGGCGGCTGCGTCGGTCTCGTCGTTGAAGATCGGCGGGTGGCAGGGATGGGTGACGAAATAGGTGAGGTCGGCGCGCTCCGGCAGATGGCCGGCGAACGGCGCGGCGGCATCGAGGATCATCACCATCGTGCCGGGCTTGAGCTTCGCCTCGATGCCGGACAGGACCCGGCCGATCAGCGTGTCGGGCACCGCCAGGACGACGACCTCGGCGCCGTCCAGCGCCTCGTCCTCGTCGACGCAGGTGACGCCGAGATGGGCGTTCAGCCGCTCGCGGCCGGCGTCGGACCGCTCCACGTGGCGCACGTCGAAGCGCGAGCCCTTGAGATTGCCGGCGAGGCGCGTGCCCATCTTTCCGCCGGCCCCGAACAGGGCGATCGATGTCATGGAGGATCCTCGAAAGGTTGGAACCTCCATGGCGTCGCACGAGAGGCGGATACTCGTCAACTGGTATGACGAGTACCCCTGCGGTCAGGCGTCTTCGAGCGTGAAACCGATCTTGAGACCGACCTGATAATGCGCGACCCGGCCGTCCTCGACATGGCCGCGCGTTTCCGTCACCTCGAACCAGCGGATGTTGCGCACCGACTTCGCGGCGTCGGCAATGGCGTTCTCGATCGCCTTCTCGATCGATTCGGGCGACGAGCCGACGACTTCGATGATCTTGTAGGTGTGTTCCGACACGGGGGTCCTCCGAAGGCCAAGCCGCTCGGGCAAGCGAGCGTCCCATCCGTTTTAGGCGCGCGCGGCGCGGCGCACAGGGCGTCGTGCTACTGGCTGACCCAGAGGATGCGCGCGATCCATTCGATCTCGGCGAGGGGGAACTGGCGGTCGGGAAACTCGGGATTCACCGAGGCGAGCTCGATCGTGCGCGCGGTCTGGCGCTGCAGCACCTTCACCATGACCTCGCCGCCCTTGGTGCGCACCACCACGCGGTCGCCGCGCCGCACCGGGGCGCCGGGCTTCACCACCACGACGTCGCCGTCGCGGTAGAGCGGCATCATCGACTGCCCCGACACCTCGAGCGCGTAGAGCGAATCGTCGGCGCCCGGCAGTTCGACCTCCTCCCAGCCCTGGCCAGCGGGAAAGCCCGCATCGTCGAAATAGCCGCCTGCGCCCGCTTCCGCGCTGCCGAGCAGGGGCACGGAACTGCGCGGCGGCGGCACCGGGCGCATCGATCGGAGGCTCGCCTCCGGGCCGGCGAAGAAGCTTTCCGAACTCGTGCCCGTCGCCTCCAGGACCTTGGCGATCGATTCGGTGGACGGCCAGCGCGGGCGCCCGTCCGGCGCGTTGCGCTTGGACTTGTTGAAGGTCGTCGGATCGAGGCCGGCCTTGCGCGCGAGGCCCGACGGCGACATCTTCAGCCGGGCGGCAAGGCCGTCGATCGCGGCCCAGATCCTGTCGTGCGACAGCATGCGGCAAACCTCTCGTTGCGGGAGGGGGGACCCGGTTTGGTCACCGTTTCGAGGAATATAGTCCTCGTCACAATCTGTCTAGGATGCCGCTCCCGCCCTGTCGACAAGTCGGCTTCGTTTCGCGCTGTCGAAACGGTGGGAAAGCGCGGTTTTCCACCGGCTTCGGCGGGATGCGGCACCCGGCCGCGCCGGCGATCTTTACGCGCCGTGGTGGAACCCTTCGATCAAATGCGGCATTTCTCCGGATAGATCGTGGCAGGCCCTTGCCTGCCAGGAGGTCGCGTCGATGTTTCGCGTAGAAGGCTTGGGATGAGTTCGATCGGCTTCCGCTTCGCGCCCAACACCACCGAGGAAACGCGCATGCGCGCGAGCGAGCCCGGCCGCGGGCGCGACGCGACGGGGCCGTTCGGCATCCCGTGGGCCGGCTGGAAGGACATCATCGGCCGCCTCTACTACTCGTTCTTCGAGGACCGCGTGATGCTGATCGCGGCGGGCGCGACGTTCTATCTCCTCCTGGCGCTGTTTCCCGCCTTCGCCGTCTTCGTCTCGTTCTATGGGATCGTCGCCAACCCGACCACGATCGCCGACCACATCGCCTTCATCGGGCGCTTCCTGCCGCAGGCCGGCACCGACATCCTGACCTCGCAGCTCGAAAGCCTCGTCTCGCGCGACCCGGCTTCGCTCTCCTTGAGCTTCGTGACCGGCCTTCTGTTCTCGCTCTGGAGCGCCAACAACGGCATCAAGACACTGTTCGAGGCGATGAACGTCGCCTACGGCGAGCACGAGCAGCGCTCGTTCCTCAAGCTCAACGCGGTCGCCTTCTGCTTCACCATCGGCGCCTTCTTCATCGCGACCATCCTGTTCATCTCGGTCGGCGTGGTGCCGGCGGTGATGGCGGTCGTCGGCGCCCAAAGCTATACCGACGAACTCGTCGCCGCCGCGCGCTGGCCGGTGGTGTTCGTGGTGATCGTCGGGGCGATCAGCATGATCTATCGGTACGGGCCGAGCCGCAACCGCGCGCGCTGGAGCTGGGTTCTCTTCGGCGCCATGCTGACCGCTTCGGTCTGGCTCGCCGCCTCGATCGGCTTCTCCTGGTACCTGCGGTCCTTCGCCAACTACTCGGTGACCTACGGCTCGCTCGGCGCCGCGATCGGCTTCATGATGTGGGTGTGGATCTCCTCGATCATCTTCATCGTCGGCGCCGAGGTGAACGCCGAGATGGAACACCAGACCGCGATGGACACGACCGACGCGCCGGACAAGCCGCTCGGCGAGCGGGGCGCGCGCGTCGCCGACACGATCGGCCGCTCGCTGGCGCGGGAGAAGCGCGAGGGGGCGTGACCCCCTCGGCGGTTCGTTGAGGTTTACGCCGCGGCCTTGGCTGGGGCGAAGCGCGAGTAGAAGCTTTCGTCGCGTGCCGCCATCTCCTTGAGGAGCGGCGTGGGGCGGAAGCGCTCGCCGTGTTTCTCGGCGAGCCTCTCGCAGAGCGCCACGAAGGACTCGACGCCCATCCCGTCGATGTAGCTCAGCGTCCCGCCGGTATAGGGCGCGAAGCCGAAGCCGAGGATCGAGCCGACGTCCGCCTCGCGCGGATCGGTGACGACGCCTTCCTCCACGGTCCGGGCGGCTTCGAGGGCCATCGTCACGAGGAAACGCTGCTTCAACTCCTCGAAGTCCACCTCGTCCGGCGCCTTCTGCGGGAACTTGTCCTTGAGACCCGGCCAGATGTGCTTCCTGGCGGGCTTGGCCGGATAGTCGTAGAAGCCCTTGCCGGCCTTGCGGCCGAGCCGGCCTTCGCCGTCCACCATCTCGTTGACGAGCGCGAAGTGGCGCGGGTCGATCGATCCTTCGCCCATGTCGCGGATCGTCGCCTTCATGATCTTTTGGGACAGATCGACCGCCGTCTCGTCGTTCAGCGCGAGGGGCCCCACCGGCATGCCGGCGAACTTCGCCGCGTTCTCGATCATCACCGGCGGCACGCCCTCGACCAGCATGTCGTAGGCTTCCGTCATGTAGCGGAGCACGCAGCGGTTGGCGAAGAAGCCGCGCGTGTCGTTGACGACGATCGGCGTCTTCTTGATCGCGCGCACGAAGTCGAGCGCGACGGCGAGCGCCCGGTCGCCCGTCTCCTTGCCGAGGATCACCTCGGTCAGCATCATCCGGTCAACCGGTGAGAAGAAGTGGATGCCGACGAAGCGCGAGGCGTCGGGGAAGGCTTCCGCAAGGCTCGTGATCGGCAGCGTCGAGGTGTTGGAGGCGAAGATCGCCTGCGGTTTCAGGACCTCGGCCACACGCCGCGAGACCTCGGCCTTCACGTCGCGGTCCTCGAACACGGCCTCGATCACGAGGTCGGCGTCGGCGAGCGCGGCGTAGTCGGGGGTCGCGGTGATGCGGGCGAGCAGGGCCTGGGCTTCCTCGGCCTTGGCGCGGCCCTTCTTGACGAGCGCTTCCATCAGACCAGCCGAATGCGCCTTGCCCTTGTCGGCGGCAGTTTGGTCGCGGTCGACCAGCACCACCTCGATGCCGGCCTTCGCCGCCACATAGGCGATGCCGGCGCCCATGAAGCCGGCGCCGACGACGCCGACCTTGGCGATCGCCTGCTCGGGCACGCCGGCCGGGCGGCGCGCGCCCTTGTTCAGCGCCTGCATCGAGACGAACAGCGAGCGGATCATCATCGCCGCTTCGGTGGTCTGCAGGACCTCGGTGAAGTAGCGCTGCTCGATCCGCAGGCCCACGTCGATCGGAACCAAGAGGCCCTCGTAGACGCATTTCACGATGGCGCGGGCGCCGGGATAGTTGTCGGCGGTCTCCTTGCGGTAGAGCGAGGCGACGGCGGGCCAGACCTGCGCCCCGGCGGGCGAATAGACCGGGCCGGACGGCAGCTTGAAGCCCTTCTCGTCCCAGGCCTTCACCGGCTTGAGGCCCGCTTTCAGCATGGCCTTCGCCGCCTCGATCAGCTGGTCGTCGGGCACGACCTCGTCGATCAGCTTCATACCCTTGGCCTTGGCGGCGGTCAGCGTCTCGCCCTTCAGGAGCATCTGGAGCGCGCTTTGCGTATCCGCGAGGCGCGGCACGCGCTGCGTGCCCCCGGCGCCGGGGAAGATGCCGACCTTCACTTCCGGCAGGCCCATCTTCGCACTCTGGGCGGCAACGCGCCCGTGGCAGGCCAGCGCCAGCTCGAAGCCGCCGCCCATGCAGGTGCCGTTGATGGCGCAGACATAGGGCTTGCCCGACGTCTCCAGCTTGCGCCAGATCCGGCCCATCTCGCCGCAGCGCTCGAAGAGCTCGGCGACGGCGCCCTGCGGGTCGCTCTTCCGCTTCGCGTCGAAGGCGGCGAACATGGCGCCGAGCATGTTGAGGTCGGCGCCGCCGGTGAACGTGCCCGTCTTGCCGGAGGCGAGCACCACGCCCTTCACGGCCGCATCCGCGGCGAAGCGGTCGACCAGCGTCTCGATCTCGCGCAGCACCTCCTCGGTGAAGACGTTCATCGAGCGATCCGGCATGTCCCAGGTGACGAGGGCCAAGCCGTCCGCGTCGGTCTCGACGGTGAAGTTGCGAAGATCCATGCGCGTGTCTCCCGAACGAACGATCCGCGGCGCTCAAGTCCTGCGGAAGTCATGTGGCAGGCTATCAAAAGCCCTTGGTCTTCAGGGATTCCAAAGACCTGTTGCGTAGAATCGGTCCCACGGAAAACGCGATGGGACCGGGACGATGGCGACGGATTGCGAAGGGTGCCGCTCGGGCAAGCCGCTCGACTTCGATTTCTCGATGGCCTTCCAGCCGATCTTCGACATCGCCGCGTCGCGTGTGTGGGGCTACGAGGCGCTGATCCGCGGGACGGCGGGCGAGGGGGCCTACGCCATTCTCTCGAAGGTCTCCGACGAGCAGCGTTACCGCTTCGACCAGGCCTGCCGCGTGAAGGCGCTGGAACTCGCCGCCCGTCTCTTCCCGCGTGGGCAGAACACGCGCCTGTCGATCAACTTCCTGCCCAACGCCGTCTACGAGCCGGCGGCGTGCCTGCGCGCAACGCTGATCGCCGCGCGCCGCCACGATTTCCCGCTCGAGTCGCTGATGTTCGAGTTCACCGAGAACGAGGAGATCGTCGACACCGGCCATCTCCAGAACATCCTGACCGAATACCGGCGGCAGGGCTTCATCACGGCGCTCGACGATTTCGGTGCCGGCTATGCCGGCCTGACGCTCTTGGCAGACTTCCAGCCCGACCTCATCAAGCTCGACATGAAGCTGATCCGCGGCATCGAGGTGAGCCGTCCGCGCCAGATCATCGTGGCGACGATCGCGACCGCCGCGCGCGAGCTCGGCATCCAGGTCTTGGCCGAAGGCGTCGAGACCGAGGACGAGTTCACCGTCCTGAAGGCGGCCGGCATCACGCTGTTCCAGGGCTACTGGTTCGCCAAGCCCGCCTTCGAGGCCCTCCCACCGATCGACATGTCGGTGCGCGCCACCCACCGGGCGGACCGCAGCCGGGTCGCCTGACCGCCGGAGGCAGGGCGCTGCCCGCATCACACGCGCTCGATGATCGTCGCCGTGCCCATGCCGGCGCCGATGCACAAGGTGACGAGGGCAGTCTGCTTGTCCTGGCGCTCCAGCTCGTCGAGCACCGTGCCGAGGATCATCGCACCGGTCGCGCCGAGCGGATGGCCCATGGCGATCGCGCCGCCGTTGACGTTCATGACGGCCGGATCGATCTCGAAGGCCTGGAGGTAGCGTAGGACGACCGCCGCGAACGCCTCGTTCAGCTCGAAGAGGTCGATGTCCGCGAGCGACATGCCGGAGCGGTCGAGGAGCTTCTTCGTCACGTCCACCGGGCCGGTCAGCATCAGCGCCGGGTCCGAGCCGATCGAGGCGAAGGCGCGGATGCGCGCTCTCGGCTTCAGGCCAAGCGTCTCGCCGGCCGCCTTCGAGCCCAAGAGCACCGCCGCCGCGCCGTCCACGATTCCCGACGAGTTGCCGGCATGGTGGACGTGGTTGACCGCCTCGATCTCGGGATGCGCCTGGATCGCGACCGCATCGTAGCCGCCCATCTCGCCCATCATGGCGAAGGAGGCGTTGAGCGAGCCCAGCGACTGCATGTCGGTCGAGGGGCGCATGTGCTCGTCGCGGTCGAGGATGAGAAGTCCGTTCTGGTCCTTCACCGGGATCACGGAGCGCTGGAAGCGGCCTTCCTCCCAGGCTTTTGCCGCGCGCTTCTGCGATTCCACGGCGTAGGCGTCGACGTCGTCTCGGCTGAAGTCGTATTTCGTGGCGATGAGGTCGGCCGAGACGCCCTGCGGCATGAAGTAGGCGGGGATGCCGACCGAGGGGTCCATGATCCAGGCGCCGCCCGACATGCCCATGCCGACGCGCGACATGGATTCGACGCCGCCCGCGATCACGAGTTCGTCCGAGCCCGCTGCGATCTTGGCGGCGCCCAGATTCACCGCGTCGAGGCCGGACGCGCAGAAGCGCGAGATCTGCATGCCGGGCGCGGCGAAGGCGTAGTCCGCCTCGAAGGCCGAGGCCTTCGGGATCACCGAGCCGGCCTCGCCGACCGGATCGACGCAGCCGAAGATGATGTCGTCGACTTCGGCCGTCGGCAGGCCGTTGCGGTCGCGCAGAGCCTCCAGCACCTTGGCGCCGAGCCGGACGGCCGGCACCTCGTGCAGCGATCCGTCCTTCTTGCCGCGGCCGCGCGGGGTGCGCACGTGGTCGTAGATGAAAGCGTCGGTCATGAGATCTTCGTCTTTCCTGTGCGGCCGGATCAGAAGGCGTCGGCGCCGAGCGCCATCATCGAGTCGGCGCCCGACGAGATACGAGCGAGGTGGGCGGATGTCTCGGGCATCAGACGGTCCATGTAGAAGCGCGCCGTGACGAGCTTGTTCTCGAGGAAGGATGTATCGTCGCCGGCGCCCGCCGCCAGCTTCTCCTGCGCGGCGTGCGCCATGCGACCCCACATGTAGCCGAGCGCGACGAGCCCGAAGAGGTGCATGTAGTCGGTGGAGGCGGCGCCCGCGTTGTCGGGCTTGGCCATGGCGTTGGTCATCAGCCACATCGTGGCCGACTGGAGATCGTTGAGGCCCTTCTTCAGCGACTTGGTGAAGGGGGCCATCTCGTCGTTCGAGCGGTGCTCCTCGCAGAAGCCGCCGACCTCCTTGAAGAAGGCCTGGATCGCCCGGCCGCCGTTCAGCGCCAGCTTGCGCCCGACGAGGTCGAGCGCCTGGATGCCGTTGGCGCCCTCGTAGATCTGGGCGATGCGCGCATCGCGCACGAACTGCTCCATGCCCCATTCCCGGACATAGCCGTGGCCGCCGTAGACCTGCTGCGCCATCACGGCGTTCTCGAACCCCTTGTCGGTGAGGACGCCCTTGATGACCGGGGTGAGGAGGCCCATCCAGTCGTCGGACGCTTCGCGGACCTTGGCGTCCTCGGCGCGGTGCGCGAGGTCGCCCCGCAGCGCCGTCCAGAGGATCAGCGCGCGGCCCGCCTCGTTGACGGCGCGGATCGTCATCAGCATGCGGCGCACGTCGGGGTGGACGATGATCGGGTCGGCCGCCTTCTCGCCGTGCTTGGAGCCGGCGAGCGCGCGGCCCTGCAGGCGGTCGCGGGCATAGGCGACGGCGTTCTGGTAGGCGATCTCGGAGATCGCGAGCCCCTGCACGCCGACGCCGAGCCGCGCCTCGTTCATCATCGTGAACATGGCGCGCAGGCCCTTGTGCGCCTCGCCGACCAGCCACCCCGTCGCCCCGTCGTAGTTCATGACGCAGGTGGCGTTGCCGTGGATGCCCATCTTCTCCTCGAGCGAGCCGCAGGAGACGCCGTTGCGCGCGCCCGGGTTGCCCGCCTCGTCGGGCAGGAACTTCGGCACGATGAAGAGCGAAATGCCCTTCACGCCCTCCGGCGCGCCCTCGATGCGGGCGAGGACGAGGTGGACAATGTTCTCCGACAGGTCGTGCTCGCCGGCCGAGATGAAGATCTTCTGGCCCGAAATCCTGAACGTCCCGTCCTCCGCCGGCACCGCACGGGTGCGCAGGAGACCGAGGTCCGTGCCGCAATGGGGCTCGGTGAGGTTCATGGTGCCGGTCCAGATGCCGTCCACCATCTTGGGCAGGTAGAGCGCCTTCTGCTCGTCCGAGCCGTGGCTCTCGATCGCCGCGATCGCGCCGCGCGTTAGGCCCGGATACATGGCGAAGGCCATGTTGGCAGAGGACAGGAACTCGTTGACGGCGGCCGCCAGCGTGTGCGGCAGGCCCTGGCCGCCATATTCGGGGCTCGCCGACAGGCCGCCCCAGCCGGCCTCGCGGAACTGATTGTAGGCTTCCTTGAAGCCCTTCGGCGTCGTCACCGAGGCGTCGGCCGCGCGCTGGCAGCCCTCGTGGTCGCCCACCTGGTTGAGCGGCAGGAAGATGTCGGTCGCGAACTTGCCGGCCTCGCCGAGGATCGCCTCGACGACGTCCGGCGTCGCATCCGCAAAGCCCGGCAGGTTGCCGTGGCGTTCCCAGCCGAGGATGTCGTTGAGGACGAAGAGCGTATCGGCGACGGGGGCCTGATAGACCGGCATGACGGAACTCCCAGCGTCAAACTTTGACGTTTGCGTAAACGTCACTGAGCGATCTCTACTCCCGTTCGAGCCTCCGATCAAGCGGGCCGCCCCGGCGTCGACCCGACCATTCCAGCGGATGGTGGATCGGGCCTTGAGATCGCCGGCCGAGACTGAAACAGAGGAATGCGACAATGCAAGGAAGGGCCGGTTCCATGTTCCAGAGCTTCGACGAGGTGTCCGATTCCAGCCAGAGCGCCTCGCGCGTCGAGCGCCTGCGGGCGAGCCTGAGGGAAGCCGGCGTCGACGGGTTCGTGGTGCCGCGCGCCGACGAGCACCAGGGCGAGTACATCCCGGCCTCCGCCGACCGGCTGCGCTGGCTGACCGGCTTCACCGGCTCGGCCGGCACCGCGCTGGTGCTGCCGGAAGGGGCCGCGATCTTCGTCGACGGACGTTACACGGTGCAGGTGCGCGCGCAGGTCGACGCCGCCGTATTCGCCATCGAAAGCTCGGTCGACACGCCGCTCGGGACCTATCTGCGCGAACACGCCAAGGGTCTGCGGATCGGCATCGACCCTTGGCTGCACACGCTCGGCGAGGTGGCGGCGCTGCGCACCGCCATGGGCGAGGCCGGCGGCGAACTCGTCGCCCTTCGCCACAACCCGCTCGATCGCGTCTGGCAGGACCGGCCGGAGCCGCCGAAGGGCGCCGTCTCGGCCCACCCGCAGTCGCTCGCCGGCCGCTCGGGCGAGGAGAAGCTCGGGCAGATCCGCGAGGCGCTCCGCAAGGCCGCTGCCAACGCGACAGTCCTCACCGACCCGTCGTCCGTCGCCTGGACCTTCAACATCCGCGGCTCCGATGTGCCGCACACGCCGCTGCCCCTGTCCTTTGCGCTGATCCCACGCGAGGGGCGCGCGACCCTCTTTATCGACCGCGACAAGCTCGGGGTGGAGGCGATGGAAGCCCTCGCCCCGCTCGCCGACATTGCGGCGCCCGAGGCGCTGGAGGCAGCGCTCGGCGACATTGCCGACGGGCGCCGCGTCATGCTGGATCCCGCGCTCGCCGCCGACCGGCTGCGCGAGGTCGTGGACGCCGCCGGCGGGACCGTGGTGCACGGCACCGATCCGGCGCGCCTGCCCCGCGCCCGCAAGAACGCCGTGGAGATCGAGGGCTCGCGCCGCGCCCACCTGCGCGACGGTGCAGCGGTCTCGGCCTTCCTCGCCTGGCTCGACGCGCAGGCGCCCGGCAGCCTCGATGAGATCGGCGCGGCCGAGGCGCTGGAGGGCTTCCGCAAGCGTCACGGCGAAGCGGACCGGCAGCCCCTCCGCGATCTCTCCTTCGACACGATCTCGGCGGCCGGCCCCAATGCCGCGCTCCCGCACTACCGGGTGAACCGCCAGTCGAACCGGGTCTTGGCCGCCGGCGAGGTGTTCCTGATCGATTCCGGCGCGCAGTACCGCGACGGCACCACCGACATCACCCGCACGGTGGCGATCGGCGCGGTGAGCGAGGAGGCGCGGCACAAGTTTACGCTGGTCCTGAAGGGCATGATCGCCGTCAGCCGCGCCCGCTTTCCGGTCGGCACGCGCGGCATCGATCTCGACCCGCTGGCGCGCGTCGCGCTCTGGCGCGCCGGCTGCGACTACGCGCACGGCACGGGCCACGGCATCGGCTCCTATCTCGCCGTCCACGAGGGGCCGCAGTCGATCTCCAAGCGCGGCATGGCCGTCCTGGAGGAGGGGATGATCGTCTCCAACGAGCCGGGCTACTATCGCGAGGGCGCCTTCGGCATCCGCATCGAGAACCTCATCCTGGTGCTCCCGGCCGAGCTCATCGCGGGCGCCGACCTCGACACCCATGCGTTCGAGACCCTGACCTTCGCCCCGATCGACCGGCGGATGATCGCCGTCGACCTTCTGGATGCCGAGGAGCGCGCCTGGCTCGACGCGTATCACGGCGAGGTGCGCGAAAAGATCGGCCCGCGCCTCGATGGTGAGGCGCGCGCGTGGCTGGAGGCGGCGACGCGTCCGCTGGCTTGAGCGGACGATCCGCTAGCGGCAGAGGCGGCGCGGGCCGGAGGATGGCTGGTAGGTGCCGGTCTCGGGATCGAACGAGCGGTAGCGCGTCTCGCAATAGCGATACCACGAACCGGTGAACGGCGCCGGCCCGGCGCCGCGCCGGACCACGGTCACGCTGCGCGGGGCCTCGGCATCCGCGAGCGCGGCATCGACGTCGAAGGCGAGGATCGACCCCGCGGTGAGGGCGGGATCGTCGCGATAGAGGCCGGGCACCGGCGGTGCGGGGCGGGCGTAGTAGAGCGGCCCCGCCACCTGCGGCCCGCCGAATGCGCCGGACTTGCGCTGGTAGACCGGCGGCGAGACGGCGAGCGGAACCTTGGGGATCGGTCCGGACGGCGCGTAGACCGGCCGGTTGTAGGGATCGAGCCCGACATATTCCCAGGCCGATGCGGGCAAGACGGACGAGGCGAGGCATGCCGCCGCGCCGAGCATCACGATTGCCGCTGGACGCCAGCCGATCATCCCATCCTCCTCGAGCCTGCCCACGCTTACTCCTTGCAAGTCGCAAGGCCGGCGCTTGGTTCCCCAAGGTGAAACGGCCGCCCCGGATGGGGCGGCCGCCGTCGAGGTCAGACCGGTCGGGGTGTCAGCGGCAGAGCTGACGCGGGCCGTTATAGGGCTGGAAGGTGCCCGACCGCGGATCGAAGGAGCGGTAGCGCTGGGCGCAGTAGCGGTACCACTCGCGCGTCCAGGGCTCGGCCCGGTAGGCCGGCGCCGCATAGTAGCGCGGGGCGCGCTCGACGTAGCGGGGCTGCGCGGCGCTGGCGATCGCCGCACCGACGCCAAGGCCGACGATCGCGCCCGCGACCGCCGCACCGCCGCCGCCGTGACGGCGATAGCCGCGATGGCCATAACCATAGCCGCGACCGCCGTAGTAGCGCGGGCCACCATAATAGCCGCGGCCGCCGTAGTAGCGCTGGCCGCCCCAGCCGGCGCCCCGGAAGCCGCCGGGCCCGTAGTGCGGGCCGTAGCGATAGTAGGGGTCGGCCTTGGCGCTGGACACGCCGACCAGCGGGGTCGTCGAGGGTAGGGCGGCCGGAACCATCGTCAGCGCCAGGGCGACGGCCAGGGTGCGTCCGGCCAGCCATTTCGGAATGCGCATGGAATTCCTCCGAAAATACATGGGGATCATGCGCATTAACTGGTTCGCGACTGAACGGTTCCTGAACGGCGCCGCCGGCCGGTCGCGCGGTCGCTCCCGTCGGTGTGACCAGCCCGCACTCATCTGGAAAAATTGATTAATATTTCGTAAATCAGATTGCTTCGGTCCGAGGGGACCGGCAAGACCGGTCCGTGATCGGATCGAAAGGGAGTCGATAGGGATGAGCTCACCGCTGTCGTTCTTCTTTCGGCGTGACGGCCAGCGCCCGAGCGAGAACGCCGCCGAGCGCCCCGACTTCGGAAAGGTTGTGGATCCCGTGGCCCCTCGCGCCTCTGCCCCTGCTTCGTCCGGCGCCCATCCCGGTTTCGTGTCGCCGCTCGACAGCATCGGCCAGCGCAACGAGATGCTGAAGGTGCGCATCGGCGAGATGGCCGAGCGGCTCGGCGACCTGCGCTCCCTGACCGACGACTTCTCCCAGCTCATCGGACCGATCGAGACGATCGCCGAGGAGTTGCCGCGCTCCAAGTCGCGCATCCTCGAGCTCGAGGCGCTGCTGCAGCAGGAGATGGAGAGCGGGCAGGCGCTGCGGCGCGAGGTCGACTCGCTCCTTGGCCGCTATTCCACGGCGTCCAGCGAACTCTCGACCGCGGTGTCGCGCGCGACGCGCCTCGAGAATCTTCTGCGCGAGCAGGAGACCGGGTTCGACGAGCAGCGCCTGACGCTGCGCGAGAAGACGACGCACGCCAACGCGCTGGAGCGGCAGTTGCTCGCCGAAGTCGAGCAGAACCAGTCGCTGGCGCTGGAGGTGAAGACCCTGCGCGCCGAGGCGCAGGTGTCGGACCAGGCGCTCGCCGACGCCGAGCGCATGCTCGCCGAGGTCTCCGAGCGCCGGCAGATCCTGGAGCAGGAAAACCGCCGCTTCCAGAACCTTGCCGAAGAGCAGGCGGCCGAACTCGTCTCGGCCGGCTCGCGCATGGACGAGCTGTCGACCCAGGTCGAGGCGCATCTCCAGACGATCGCCCTTCAGGAGTCCCACATCGCGGCCGAGCAGGCCGGGCGTCAGCGCGCCGTGGCGCAGCTCGAGGCCGAACTCGCGGCCATGAAGACCGAGCGCTCCAGCGCGGCGATGAAGATCGAGGCCCTCTCGGCCCGCCTGATGGCGACCGACCAGATCCTCGCCCAGGTGCGCGGCCAGCTGCGCGAGCGCGAAGAGGCCATGCGCGCCGCCGAGCGTGCCAACAAGGAGGCGATCGCCGAGCGGACCACGTTCGACCGGCGCCTGGAAGCCAGCAAGACGGAGGCGACGCGCCTCCTGACGCAGCTTCAGGACGCGCAGAAGGGCCGGATGGAGCTCGAGGCGCGCGCCGACATGCTGGTCAAGGCGCTGGCGGCCAAGGACGCGGCGCTGGAGGGCGTGACGACCCGCGCCAACAACCTGTCGGACCGGGTCGAGGCGCTGACCTTGCGTTTCGAGCAGGAGCGCCAGACGCTCGAGGCGGCGAACCGCCGCCTCATCGAGGAGTTGCAGACCGAGAAGGCCGAGCGCACGCTGGCGCAGGGCGCGCTCGACATCGCCCGAGAGAACCGCACGGCGCTGCAGCGGCAGAACGAGACGCTGAAGCGGGCGACGCGCTCGCGCACCGGCGACGCCGGACTGATGGGCGACGGATTGCACGACGGCCACGGTGGCGAAACCTCCTCCAACGTGCGACCGTTCATGATGCCCGAGAAGGGCGACTGACGGCCGGGCGGCCGCGACCGGCTCGGGCGGGCGAGGACCCGGCCCGAGCGATCCGCGGCCTGCGGCCGGAAGGAAATGCACCGCAACCTATTGATGGGATGCGGGGAAATGGTCGAAGGTTCGGGGAGAGCCCTCGGCGGCGATGCGTGAGCGGCGGCAAAGGATCGGCATGATGGCCAACAGTGCAAGCGAAGAGATCGGCGTGAGCCTTCGTCAGAGTGTCTCGGAGCATGCGGGCTCCGGCCGCACCGACGGCAGCTTCGTCCTGGTCTCCAACAACGACCGGTCGGGCGCCGCGCGCGACTGGTCGGCGGCGCTCGACCTCGTGCGCGAGGCGAGCGAGGCGATCCGCATCCGCGACGAGCGCGCGACCGAGATGGAGATCGAGCACCGTCTCGACGCCGAGCGGGCGAGCGAGGAGATTCGCTCGCTGCAGGAGCAGCTCGACGAGGCCGAGGTGCGGCTGGCCGAGACCGAGGCGCGCGTGCGTCTGGCCGAAGCGCGGGCCGCCGAGGCGGAGACCTGGCTCGCCAAGATGCACGACACCATCGTCGGCAGCTTCGGGCAGGTCCTGTCGAACGAGGACAGCGCCGAGGCCGAACTGCGCGCCGCGCTCGCCAGCGGGCGGCTCGGTATCGACGAATGAGCGCGGTTCGCGAGCCCGCCTCCTTTCCCGAGCTGGAGGCCGAGGTGATGGTGCAGTCGGACGGGACGCGCGGGGCCGAGGTGACGACGCTCTACCCGGCGAACGAGGCCGCCGTGCCCGAGGCCGCCGAGGTCGAGACGGTGCCGGCCGGCGCCGCTCCGGCCAACGCCGTGGCGCTCGCGGTCGGCCATCTCACGATCGAGCCGTCGCCGACCGACTGGACGCGCACGCTGACGTTGGTCGAGCGCACGGCGGCGACGATCCGCGCCTACGAGAAACGCTTCGTCCAACTGGAGAAGCAGTCCAAGGCGCTCGCCGACCGTTCGGCCGAGGACCAGCACCGGCTGCAGACGCACATCCAGTCGCTCGAGGAGCGGCTTCGCCAGTCGGAAGAACGGGTCGTCACCGCCGAGACGGCGCTGCGCGACGCCGAGTACCACGAGTGGGAAGCCGACATGCGCGCCAAGCGCGCCGAGCAGCGGGCGCTCGAGGCCGAGTCCAAGTGCCGTCAGACCGAAGCTTATCTGCGCCGCGTGCACGAGCTTCTGGCCGGCGTATCCTGACCGACTAGGCCGGGCGATCGACGAACGAGACGGGAAGGGCGAGGCGTCGGCGTCTCGCCCTTCCTGCGTTCGGGTCGGACGATCCGTGTCACGCTGCGGGAGCCGGGTCGTCGATCGCGCGTTCCGGCTCGGTGGCTGAACTGGCTCGCGCGGGCGCAACGCTGATCCCGGGGACTGATCTGCGACCGCGACGGGACATGCACATGCCTCTCTCGCTCGGGCCTGAAACGCTTTCCGACCAGGTCGAACGGTCGTCATCGTCCTTCGCGCCCGTTCCGCGCCGGCGTTGTACCTCGGTCGCGATGCGACGGCATCGCTCGGATCCTCGCGCCTTGCCTTGAACCGAACTCACCCCGCGTGCCGACCATCCGACCCGCTCGCAAACGCTCCGCGAGCATCAGGCCGTCTTTCCGAGACGTGGCAAGGCGACCCCGTCGCGGACGAATACCGCCAGGTTGGCCCCGTCATGCGATCAGATCGAACTGCCGCGCGCTTGCAGCACCCGGATGAGCGGGGCGCTCAGGCCGGCTCCACGAACCCGTCGAGCACCCGCTTCTGTCCGGCGCGGTCGAAGTCCACCGTCAGCTTGTTGCCTTCGACAAGCGCCACCGTGCCCCCGCCGAACTTGATGTGGAAGACGCGGTCACCCACCGAGAACCGGCTCGGCTCGTCGGCGACCGACTTGGCGACGAGGGTACCCTCGATCTCGCGCGGGCCGCCGGCGCGTGCAGAGGAGTAGAGACCGCCGCCCTTTCGCGGGGGCTGGTTGGCGCCGCGCGACCGGTTGGCGGAGAACGGGTCGGTCAGCCGGCCCGCAAAGCCCGACCGGTCGGGCCCGTTCGCCGGTGCCTCCTCGACGCTGCCGGGCGACCGACCGCCTGCGCCGTCGCGCGCGATGTACTTGTCGGCGGTCGCCGCCGCGCGCGAGCGCGTGTCCGAGCCCGAGACGCCGCCCTCGCCGTATTCGATCGCGCGGCCGCGCCCTCCGGCATAGCCGCCGGCCCCGCCCGACGCCTGCGCACGCCGCCAGCCGGGCGTGCCGTAGGACGAGGTCGAGAAGGCATTGCCGTCCCAGCGCGAAGCGCCGTAGCCGCCCATGCCGCCGGCACCGTAGCCGCCGTAGGAGGCGGAGGCTTCCATCACCTCGACATGCTCCTCGGGCAGTTCGTCGAGAAAGCGCGACGGGATCGTCGACTGCCACATGCCGTGGATGCGCCGGTTCGAGACGAACCAGATCTTCACCCGCCGCTTGCCGCGCGTGATGCCGACATAGGCGAGGCGCCGTTCCTCCTCCAGACCCGAACGCCCGCCCTCGTCGAGCGAGCGCTGGTGCGGGAAGAGACCCTCCTCCCAGCCGGGGAGGAACACGGTCTCGAACTCCAGCCCCTTGGCCGAATGCAGCGTCATGATCGAGACGGCGTCGGTCTCGGCGTTCTGCTCGGCGTCCATGACGAGGGCGATATGCTCCAGAAAGCCCGGCAGGCTCTCGTAGTCGTCCATGGAGCGGATGAGCTCCTTGAGGTTCTCCAGCCGCCCCGGCGCCTCGGCCGAGCGGTCGGCCTGCCACATCTCGGTATAGCCGGACTCGTCGAGGATCATCTCGCCGAGATCGGTGTGGCGCATGGTGGAGAGGAGCCCCGACCAGCGCTCGAAGTTGCGCACGACGTCGGCAAGCGCGGCGCGCGGGCGCGGCTTCAACTCGTCCCCTTGCACGATGTCGGCCGCCGCCGCGATGAGCGGCAGGCCCTTGGCGCGGGCGTAGTCGTGCAGGAGGCGGATCGCGGCGTCGCCGAGACCGCGTTTCGGCGTGTTGACGATCCGCTCGAAGGCGAGGTCGTCGGCCGGCTGGCAGACGCATCGGAAATAGGCTAGCGCGTCGCGGATCTCCTGCCGCTCGTAGAACCGCGGGCCGCCGATGACGCGGTAGTTGAGGCCCAGCGTGACGAAGCGGTCCTCGAACTCGCGCATCTGGAACGAGGCGCGCACCAGGATCGCCATGTCGTTGAGCTTCAGGCCCTTGCGCTGGAGCTGCTCGATCTCCTCGCCGATGGCGCGCGCTTCCTCTTCCGAGTCCCAGCCGGCGTTAACCGTCACCTTCTCGTGCTCGGGATCGCGCAGGTCCGTGAAGAGCGTCTTGCCGAGCCGGTCCTCGTTGTTGGCGATGAGGCCGGCCGCCGCTCCGAGGATATGCTCGGTGGAGCGGTAGTTGCGCTCCAGCCGGATCACGGTCGCGCCGGGAAAGTCGCGCTCGAAGCGCAGGATGTTGTCGACCTCCGCGCCGCGCCAGCCGTAGATCGACTGGTCGTCGTCGCCGACGCAGCAGACGTTCACCTTGTCCTGGCCGGCCTCGGCGCGCACCGCGGAATGCTGGGCGAGGAGGCGCAGCCAGAGATACTGCGCGACGTTGGTGTCCTGGTACTCGTCGACGAGGATGTAGCGGAAGCGCTTGTGATAGTCGGCGAGCACGTCCGGATGGTTCTGGAAGATCGCGATCGGGTGCATCAGGAGATCGCCGAAATCGGCGGCGTTGAGGCTGACGAGGCGGTCCTGATAGGCGCGGTAGAGCTCGCGCCCCTTGCCGTTGGCAAACGCCCGCGCGTCGCCTTCCGGGATCTTGTCCGGCGTCAGGCCCTTGTTCTTCCAGCCGTCCATCAGGTTGGCGAAGGTGCGCGCCGGCCAGCGCTTGTCGTCGAGGTTCTCGGCCTGGATCAACTGCTTGATCAGGCGGATCTGGTCGTCGGTGTCGAGGATGGTGAAGTTCGACTTGAGGTTCACCAGCTCGGCATGGCGCCGCAGGATCTTGACGCCGATCGAGTGGAAGGTGCCGAGCCAAGGCATGCCCTCCACCTCGCCGCCGACGAGATGGCCGATTCGCGTTTTCATCTCGCGCGCGGCCTTGTTGGTGAAGGTCACCGCGAGGATCTGCGACGGAAAGGCGCGGCGGGTCGCCAGGATATGGGCGATGCGGGTCGTCAGGACACGTGTCTTGCCGGTGCCCGCGCCCGCCAGCACCAGCACCGGACCCTCGGTCGTCTCGACCGCGGCGCGCTGCTCGGGGTTCAGCCCCGCAAGGTATTCGGCCGCGTTCGGCGCGACCAGCCCGCCGCGTGCGGCCAGCGCGCGCGCGGCAATGCCGCCCTTCGGCCGGCCTGCGGGGGCGGCGTTCGGATCACGTGTCTCGTCCATCGCCCCTACTTAATCGATTTCGCGGGGAACACTAGGGGAACAGGGGATCAAGACGCCACCGTCGCCAAGGGCTGCCTTTCCCGTGGTCTGTGGCGCCGGCCGCCTTGCTCTTTCCGCGGCTTATGCCGCAAGAACGAGGAACGGCGCCGCCGCTCGGGCGGCCGGACGCGCGCTCGTGGGAAGGAGGCATGACGCATGAAGCTCTTCATCGCGCTGGGCGGCCTTCTCGTGGTCGTCCTCCTCGCGCTTCTCGTCGGCCCGTCCTTCATCGACTGGACGACCTACCGCGCGAGCTTCGAGGCCGAGGCGTCGCGCATTCTCGGGCAGCGCGTCGCGGTGCGCGGCACGGCCTCGGCCCGGCTCCTCCCGTTCCCGTCCCTGTTCTTCACCGACGTCGTCGTTGGCGACGATCCGGCCGACCCGGTGCTGACGGCGCGCGCCTTCCGCATGGACGCCGAGCTGGCGCCCTACCTGTCGGGCGAGATCCGCATCTTCGACATGCAGATCGACGGCCCGGCGCTGAGTCTCCCGGTCGAGCCCGACGGCGCGATCCGCTGGCCGGTCGGGCCCGGCGCCGCGCCGCCGCGCGAAACGGTGGTGCTGGAGCGGATCGTGGTGGCCGACGGTTCGGCGCTTCTCTCCGACCGCCGCTCGGGGCGTCGCATCGCGCTGACCGACGTCAACGGCATCCTCTCGGCGCAGTCGCTGCGCGGGCCCTTTGCCGGCAGCGCGACGCTGCTCGCCGACGGCGAGCCCCTGGCCGTCTCGCTTTCGACCGGCACGGGGGCCGGGGAGGGGCGGCTCGCCGCCCGCCTAACGATCGATTCGCAGCGGCTCGACGCGCGCGCCGCCTTCGATGCGATCGTGTCGACGATCGACGGCGAGCCGCTGGCCGGCGGCACGCTCAGCGTCTCGAGCCCGATCGACCCGGCGGCGAGCCGCGACGGAAAGCCGACGGCGATCTTGCCGCCCTCGCGCATGACCGCCCGGCTCGACCTGACGCCGACCTCGCTGCGCGCGAGCGACCTCAGGGCCGAGGTCGGCGATCCGCAGCAGCCCTATGTCGCGACCGGCTCGGCGCTGATCGACATCGGCACGATCCCGCGCTTCGACCTGCAGCTCGACGGTCAGGCGATCGACGTCGATCGCATCGCGCCGCCCGCCGCCCCGAGCGGTGAGGCGCCGGGACTGGCGGCCCGGATCGAGGCCTTGCGCGCGGCCCTCGCGCGGCTGCCGACGCCGCGCATGCCGGGGCGCGTGCGCCTCGCCTTGCCGCTCGTGACCGTCGGCGACACGACGATCCGCAACGTCTCGCTGGCCGGCTCGCCCGCGACCGAGGGCTGGTCTCTCCAGTCGCTCTCGGCCGAACTGCCCGGCCGCACGCTGGTGGAGGCCTCGGGTGTCCTGCGCACCGACGACGAGCCCGGCTTCCGGGGCGACCTGCTCGTCGCCGCGCGCCAGCCGGCCGCATTCCTCGGCTGGGCGGCCGGCGTGTCCGACCCGGCGCTCGCGCGCCTCCAGCGGGCGGGCTTTTCCGCCAATGTCGAGCTGACGCCGACCGACCAGCGCTTCGACGCGCTCGAGATCGATCTCGACGGACAGGGCCTGAAGGGCTCGATCCGCCGCGCCGTCCGACCGGAAGGCCGCAACACCGCGATCGATCTGACGGGCGAGGGCGTCGACCTCGAGCCGGTGGCGGCGCTCGCGCGGCTTCTCGCCTTGCGCGAGGGCGCGCCGCGCGAGGGCGAACGCTTCGAGGTGCAGTTCTCCACCGGCGCCGCCCGGTTCGGCGACTTCCAGGCCGCCGGGCTCGATGCCGACCTTTCGCTCGACCGCGGCCTCGTCGACATCGCAGCGTTCGACGCGCGCGATTTTGCGGGCGCCGACATCCATCTCGAAGGAACCCTTCTCGACCCGTTCGGGACGCTGCGGCCCGATCTCAGCCTCGAGATCTCGGCCGACGACCCCTCGGGCCTTGCCGAGTTCCTGCGCCGCCGCCTGCCGGACAGCCCGCTCGCCGCAACGCTGTCACGCCGCGCGCCGACGCTCGGCCCGCTGACGCTCGGGGGCACGGCCGCCTCGCAAGGCGCCAACCGCGACGATCTCGCGCTCGACCTGTCGGGACGCGCCGGAGGCACCGAGGTCGCGCTGCGGCTTGCGATCGAGAACGGGCTCGCCGCCACCCAGCGCAACGGGCGCTTCGGCCTCGACCTGTCGCTCGCCCAGGCCGATGCGGACCGGCTCCTGGCGCAGGCGGGCCTGTCCTCCTTGCCGATCGGCGCGACGGTGCCGCTCGATGTGAAACTCACAGCCTCGGGCATGCCGGGCGCTGCGGCCGACGTGTCGCTGACCCTCCGCTCCACCGGCAGCGAGGCCTCGGCGGATGGGACGGCGACGATCGGCGCCGAGGGCCTGCAGTCGGCCGACCTGTCGCTGCGCTTGGCGAGCGAAGATGCGGCCCCTTGGGCGACGCGCCTCGGTCTCGCCTTCGGCCAGCCGCTGGAGGGCCTGCCGGCATCCGGCACGGCGCGGCTCTCCTGGGCGGACGGCGGCTGGACGCTCCGCGACCTTGCCGCGACGATCGACGGCTCGCAGGTCGCGGGCGCCCTGTCGGCCCCGAAGGGCGCGCCCGTCTCCGGCACGCTCGACGTGTCCACGCTGTCGCTGGACTGGATGGGAACGCTCGTGGCGGGGGTCGACTTGGCCGACGCCTCGGCCGGCGATGTGCCGACGCCCTTCGCCTCGCCGCTCCTGCCGGCGCGCGAGTTCCAGATCGCCGCCACGGTGGCCCGAGCGTCCGGGCTCGGGCTGTCGCTGTCCGACGTCACGGCCGACGTGGCTGGCGACGGAACACGCCTCGCCTTGTCCGGCCTTGCCGCCGAGACGGCTGCGGGCGGCCAGCTGACGGGCTCCGGCGAGGTTCGCAATGCGGCAGGCATCCTGTCGACCCGGCTCGACATGCGTCTCGGCGGCCAGCCGATCGAAACCGCGAACGGCGTCTTCGCCGGCCGTCTCGACCTTTCGGGCGCGGCGTCCGGCGGCGGCGAAAACTGGCCGGCGCTCTTCGCCTCGCTCGACGGACGCGGCCGCATGAGCGTCGAGGGCGCGCGCCTTGCCGGCGTTCGACCCGATCTCCTGCCGCCCGTCCTCGAAGCGTCGGAGGCCGAAGGGTTCGAGACCGGCGAGCCGGCGGTCGCCGCCCTGGTCGACCGGTTGTCGCAAGGTTCGAGCGCGTCGCTCGGAACGCTCTCTGCCGACTGGACGATGGGGGCGGGCGTGCTGCGCACCGCGCCGGTCCGACATGCCTTCGACGGTGCGTCGCTGGAGGGGACGGCGGCGTTCGACCTCCGCTCGCAGCGCGTTGACGCCGGTCTCGTGCTCGCGCTCGTTCCCCCCGCCGACGACGCGATCGCGGATGCGCCGCCGAGCGTCGGCTACCGCATCGCCGGCCCTCTCGCCGAGCCGACCGTCGAGGCGAACATCCGGCCGCTCTCGACCTATCTTTCGGCGCTTGGTGCCCGGCGCGAGGAGGAGCGGATCGAGGCGATCGAGGACGACCTGCGCGAGACCGTCCGGCTGCGGCGCGAGGCGCGGGTCTATCGCGAGCGCGAGACGGTGCGCGAGACCTTCCGCCGGGAGCGCGAGGCAGAGGAGGCCGCCGCTCGCGAGGAGGCGGCTCGGCAGGAAGCCGAGCGCGCCGCGCGCGAGCGTGAGGCGGCCGCGCGGCGCGAGGCCGAGGCCGAAGCCGCGCGCCGGGCCGAAGCGGCACGAGAGGCCACCGCGCGCGAGGAGGCGGCGCGCGCCGCCGCGGCGCAGGCGGCCCGGGAGGCGCTTCCCCCCGCACCGCCGACGTCCCGGCCTCCGCCGTCCGATTTCGAGCTGCAACCCCTGCCGCCGCCCGCCGCAGCGCCCGCCGCCGGTTTCGGCGGCCTGCCGGGCGTATCCAACCCCAACGGCTTCTAGGCACTGTCCGATCGGGTTGAACGGTCGTGGTCATCTTTCGGACGCCCGCCTGCGCGGCGGGGCGCTCTCGCTTCGCTCCGGCTTTGCTCGGCGGTCCCGATGGGACGGCATCGCTCCCTCCTCCGCGCCTCGCCACGAGACGAGATCACCTCCGTGCCGACCATCCGACCCGGTCGAAGGCGCTTGCCGTGGACTGGAAAGAGCGACATCCGCCTTCGGGAAACGAATTCCTCTTCACCGATCCCCCGTCGAATCGTCGTGCCTGCCGATCTGGCTTCTGATCGATGGCGGGCTTTCGCGTCGGCGATCCGCCGCCCGCCGTCTCGTGCCGTTGGTAAACTCGGATGACGGCCCGGCGCCTGCCATGAAGAGGGGGACGGCGACCCTCAAGCCAACCGGGTCTGTCGGAGTGGCAAGGATGGGCAGCCATGGCCGCTGGCTCCCGAAGTCCAGCCGTGTGGCCGGATCGCCCGTGGCTCGACCGGACGGCAGCGGCCGTCCAGCGCATCGATGGACGACGCCTCGTGTGCCTTCGGCGTGCAGCTCTTGAGCCTGCGCGGGCACCATCCGCGCTCGTTCGGCATCGGGCGATCTACAGGGAAGAAGGCCGGGCGCCGCTCCGAAGCCTCAGCGGGACCGGCGCCCGACCTGTCGACCGCACGCGGCGCTGACTGAATCAAGGGTCGACGGGAATAGCGATCCGTCGCCGTTCAGGCGTCGGCCTTTGCGCGAGACAGCGCGTCCGCCAGCACGCGGAGGCGGATCGCCGAGGAGAGGTTGGTGTCCGGCGCCCGCTCGGCGTCGATCTCGGCGATCAGGGCGGCGAGGCTGGTGTGGCGGCGGGCCGCGATGGCGCGAAGTTCCGACCAGAAGGCGTCCTCGAGGCTGATCGAGGTCCGGTGTCCCCGGATCGACAGCGAGCGCTTTTCGGTCATCGCGCGGACGGGTCGTCCGTCTCGTGATTGTTCCCGGCAGAGAGGTCGCGCCGCGCGCCGTCGAGCAGTCGCTCGGTCCGTTCGGCCTCACGGCGGGCCGCTTCTCGCTCGGGCTTGGCGATCCCGTGGCGAGCGCGATTGCGCTCCGCCGCCTGCCCCTCGGCCGCGCGCGCGGCGCGCTTGCTGGCGAGGCGGAGGTTGATCACGTCGCCCAAGGCGTCAGGGCTTCTTGCGGAAGGCGTCCAGCGACACGACGTCGGCCGAGGCCTTCTCGGCCTGTTCCTTCTCGTCCGCGGCAGCGGCGTCGCCGGTTTCGGTCTTCGCCTCCTTCGACGGCTTGGCCGGCAGCTTGGCGGCGGGGGCGGCCTTGGTCGGCAGCGGCTTCACGGCGGTCGCGTTCGGCGACACCGGAGCCAGGGCCGTGGGGGCGGTGGTACCCGTCTCGTCCTGCGAGTTGGCGGCGTCCATGTCGCGGACGTCGAACTCGAGCTCGAAATTCACGGCCGGATCGTAGAAGCCGCGGATCGCGGAATAGGGGATCAGCAGGCGCTCGGGAATGTCGGAGAAGGACAGCCCGACCTCGAACGCGTTGTCGTTGACCGTGAGGTCCCAGTACTGGTGCTGGATGACGATGGTCATCAGCTCCGGGTACTTCTCGCGCAGGCGCGACGACAGGCGCACGCCGGGCGCCGAGGTCAGGAAGGTGATGAAGAAGTGATGTTCGCCCGGCAGGCCGGTCTTGACGACCTCGCCCAGCACCTTGCGTATCACACCGCGCAGGGCATCCTGCGCCAGAACATCGTATCGGATAAGGTCCTGGCCCATCGGTGGTCCTGAATTCGCAACGCTCGACTGCGGGCGACGGGGCCCGAAAGGAAGTGGAGGTTTCTGTTGCCAGGCACCTCCGAGCCCCGCCTGAAAGTGCGAACCCTCAGGGCTTGATTTGAAGCTATCGCACCGCGTTAAGCGGCGAGACGGACTTCCGCATAGTTGTCGTTGGCAACTACTTTTTCAGCCCGATAACGGTGGTACAATGCCGAGCGAAAGAACGATCTTTACACCCTCGTCGATCCTATTTCGCCCCCGCCTCAGACCAGCGCTCGAGGCTGGGCTCAGGTGGAGGCGCCGGGTACCGCCCCCGGGTCCGAAAGGTTTATTCCATCGGCCGTTTATCGCCATAGCCGGAGCAAGCCCCAGCACCTTGAATATAGGGGCTTGGCGTTCCGCTGAAAAGACGGGAAATCCGTTTTGATGGCTGATACGGGCGAGGACGCGGAAGGGACTCGACTCCGCGCCGCAAAGGGTCGATCCATCGGGCGGTGATTGCGACCCCGGAGTGCCGATGCGCGCCTATCTCGACCTTCTCGCCCGCGCGCTGAACGAGGGCACGGACCGCGGCGACCGCACCGGCACCGGCACCCGCGGCGTCTTCGGCCATCAGATGCGTTTCGATCTGGCCGAAGGGTTTCCGCTCGTCACCACCAAGCGCCTGCACCTTCGCTCGATCATTCACGAGCTTCTCTGGTTCCTGAAGGGCGAGACCAACATCGCCTATCTCAGGGACAACGGCGTGCGCATCTGGGACGAGTGGGCCGACGAGAACGGCGATCTCGGTCCCGTCTACGGCTCGCAGTGGCGCTCCTGGCCGGACGGGCGGGGCGGGCACATCGACCAGATCGCGAACGTGGTCGACCAGATTCGCAAGAACCCGAACTCGCGCCGCCTCATCGTCTCGGCCTGGAACCCGGCGATGGTGGACGAGATGGCGCTGCCGCCTTGCCACTGCCTCTTCCAGTTCTACGTCTCGAACGGGCGCCTGTCCTGCCAGCTCTACCAGCGATCCGGCGACATCTTCCTCGGCGTGCCGTTCAACATCGCGTCCTACGCGCTCCTAACGCACATGGTGGCGCAGGTCACGGGGCTGGAGCCCGGCGACTTCGTCCACACGCTCGGCGACGCGCATCTCTATCACAACCACCTCGAGCAGGCCCGCCTGCAGCTGACGCGCGACCCCCTGCCGCTGCCGCGCCTGCACCTGAACCCGGACGTCACCGACCTCTTTGCCTTCCGCTTCGAGGACATCGCGATCGAGGGCTACGAGGCGCACGGCCATATCGCCGCGCCCGTCGCGGTCTGAGAGGAGCGAGATGAGCACGCTTCCTCTCGTGGCCGTGGTCGCGACCGCCGCCAACGGCGTGATCGGTCATGTTGGGGGAATGCCCTGGTCGGTGCCGTCCGACCTGAAGCGCTACCGCGCGCTCACCATGGGCAAGCCGATGATCATGGGGCGGCGCACGCTCGAATCGATCGGCCGCGTCCTGCCGGGGCGCGACACGATCGTTCTCACCCGCGCGTCCGCCCTGCCGTTCGAGGGGGCGATTCTGGCCAAGTCCCCGGACGAGGCGGTGGCGCTGGCGGCGCGAGCGGCGGATCGCCGCGGCGCGAACGAAATCGTGATCGCGGGCGGCGCCGAGATCTACCGCGCGTTCCTGTCCCGGACGACCCGCGTCGAGCGGACGGTGATCGAAGCCGAGCCGCCGGGAGACGCCTTCTTTCCCGACCTTGCCGCCGCCGGTTTCCGGCTGGTGGCAGAGGAGAACGGCGCCGCCGACCCGCGCGACAGCGCGCCGACGCGCTACGAGCGGTGGGAGCGGGCGTCCTCGCCGCGCTAACCATGGCAGGAGAGCTCGCGATCATTCGCCCGTGACGCGCGTTGAAACGCGATTTTGCGGTTCCTATAAGGAGTTGACGACGCGATGTGCCGGATTTCCGGGGCGCGCGCGAAAAGTTCGGACGGAAGGACATCCATGCCCTGGAGCAATCAGACGGGGAACGGCGGCTGGAAAGGCGGCGGCGGCGGCGGCCCTTGGGGGCAGGGACCGCAAGGACCGCGCCCCGGCGGCAACAACAACTCGCCTGATCTCGAGGACATCCTGCGTCGGGGCCAGGACCGCCTGCGCCGCGCGATGCCGGGCGGCGGCGGCGGTCGCGGCCAGGGCGCCGGCGGCAGTGCGGCGATCGCCGGCCTCGCGGTCGCGGGTCTTGCGGTGGTCTGGCTCCTGAACGCGGTCTACACGGTGCAGCCGGACGAGCGCGGCGTCGAGCTCTTGTTCGGCAAGCCGAACGAGCAGCTGTCCGAGCCCGGCCTTCACTTCGTCCTCTGGCCGTTCGAGACGGTCGAGACGGTCAAGACGTCCGAAAGCCAGATGGTGATCGGCTCCAACCAGGGCGGCGAGGGCTCCGGCCTGATGCTGTCGGGCGACCAGAATATCGTCGACGTGCAGTTCACCGTGAACTACCAGGTCGCGAGCCCCACGAGCTTCCTGTTCAACGTCCAGGACCCGCCGGCGCTGCTGCGCCAGGTGGCCGAGAGCGCCATGCGCGAGGTCGTCGGCCGTCGTCCGGTCGAGGACATCTTCCGCGACGACCGCGCGGGCATCGCCGAGCAGGTCCGCGCGATCACGCAGGACACCCTCAACACCTATGGCGCCGGCCTTCAGGTCAACGCCATCACCATCCAGGACGCCGCGCCCCCGTCCGACGTCGCCGACGCCTTCGAGGAGGTGCAGCGCGCTGAGCAGAACGAGGCGCAGTTCGTCGACGAGGCGCGCCGCTACCAGAACGAGCAGCTCGGCCGGGCGCAGGGCGAGGCGGTGCAGATCCGCGAGGACGCCGCCGCCTACAAGAACCGTGTGGTGCAGGAGGCTGAGGGCGAATCGCAGCGCTTCACCGCCATCCTCGGCGAATACGAGAAGGCACCGGAGATCACCCGCCAGCGTCTCTACTTCGAGACGATGGAAGGCGTGCTCGGGGCTTCGTCCAAGGTCATCATGGACCCGCAGGCGGGCGGCGGACAGGGCGTCGTGCCCTACCTGCCGCTGAACGAGCTGCCGCGCCCCGGCGCGCAGGGACCCAACGGCGTCGGCGGCACGCGCACCATCCAGCCGAGCAACACCAACACGCCCGATTCCAGCGTGCCGGTGCCGGCCCAGAACGGCAACGTGCAGGGCACCAACCTGTCCAGCATCCAGGGGACCGGCCGATGAGCAACCGCGTCTACGCTTCGCTCGCGGTCGTCCTCGCCGCGCTGTTCGTCCTCTACAACTCGGTCTTCATCGTGCGCGAGGGCAACCAGGCCGTCGTCACGCGCTTCGGCCAGATCCAGCGTGTCGTCACCGAGCCCGGCCTCTACTTCAAGCTGCCGCTGAACTTCGCGGGCGCCGACAACATCCAGGTCCTGCCGAACCGGCTCCTGCGCCTCGACCTCGACAACATGCGCGTCCAGGTCTCGGGCGGCGCCTTCTACATCGTCGACGCCTTCCTCGTGTACCGCATCAACGACGCGGCCCGCTTCCGCCAAGCCGTGTCGGGCTCGGTGGATCAGGCCGAGCAGCGTCTGCGCAACCGCTTCGACGCGGCCGTGCGCCGGGTCTACGGTCTGCGCAACTTCGAATCGGCGCTGTCCGAGGAGCGGGCGCAGATGATGGTCGAGGTTCGCGACCAGATCCGCCCCGATGCCACGCAGCTCGGTATCGATCTCGTGGACGTGCGCATCCGCCGCACCGACCTCACCGACGACGTCTCGCAGCAGACCTTCGCGCGCATGCGCGCCGAGCGTCTGGCCGAAGCCGAGCGGGTTCGCGCCCGCGGCCGCGTGTCGGCGCGCGAGATCCGTGCCGCGACCGACCGCTCGGTCTCGGAGACGGTCGCGGGCGCCCGGCGCGATGCCGAGGTGCTGCAGGGCGAAGGCGAGGCGGAGCGTTCGTCGATCTTCGCCAACGCCTACCAGCGCGATCCGGAGTTCTTCGAGTTCTACCGCGCCATGCAGGCGTATCGCACGGCGCTGGAGAACGGCGGCACGACGATGCTGCTGCGCCCGGACTCGCAGTTCTTCCGCTACTTCGACAATGCCGGAGGACCGGGCGGGACGACGGGCAGGGCGCCAACCGCGAGCGTTTCGCCGCAGGCGCCGAGCGTGCTTCCGGCGGCTCCGCCGGCACCGCCCGCCACGCCGGCGCCGTCGGCCCCAGCCGGAGTGCCTGCCGCACCGGCCAACTGACCGGTCCGACCGTCAAAGCCCGCCGCGTCGACACGCGGCGGGCTTCTTGATTCCAACGCTTTTATCGGCTTGCCTCTTTGGGGCGGCCCGCCGCCGCCATGCCCCCGGCCGAGGAAGAATTCGGATGCCCCGCACGCACGCACGCCTCGCCTCTTCGCTCGCCGGAGCGGCGCTTGCGCTTCTAGCCCTCGGCGCGGGTCCCGGCGCGGCGCAAGGGGTGATCGCCCCGCCGTCCGAGGGGCAGCCGATCGCGCCGCAGCCGCCGACCGCCGCGACGATCGATCCGGCCGCGCCCGGCGTGCCGGCCCAGGCGGGATCGGCCCAGCCGCGCATGATCGGCCCGGCGTCGGTCGCCGATCTCGCCGATCGCCTCCTTGGCGCCGTCGTCAACATCTCGACCTCGCAGAAGGTCGAGGGCGGGCCGCCGCGCGACGCGACGCCGCCGCTGACGGCGCCCGACGGCTCGCCGCTGCAGGACTTCTTCAACGACCTTCTGAACGGCAAGGAAGGCGACGGCGAGAACCGCGTCCAGTCGCTCGGCTCGGGTTTCGTGCTCGACCCGTCCGGCATCGTGGTGACCAACAACCACGTCATCGCCGATGCCGACGAGATCACCGTCAACTTCGCGGACGGCCGCCAGCTCGACGCCACGGTGGTCGGCGTCGATCCGAAGACCGATCTTGCCGTCCTCAAGGTCGAATCGCCGACGCCGCTCGCGGCCGTGAAGTTCGGCGACAGCGACGCCGTGCGCATCGGCGACTGGGTGATGGCGATCGGCAATCCGTTCGGCCTCGGCGGCTCGGTCACGGTCGGCATCGTGTCGGCGCGCGGGCGCAACATCCAGGCCGGCCCCTACGACAACTTCATCCAGACCGATGCCGCCATCAACCGCGGCAATTCCGGCGGCCCGCTGTTCGACATGTACGGCAACGTCATCGGCATCAACACGGCGATCATCTCGCCGACCGGCGGCTCGATCGGCATCGGCTTCGCGATCCCCGCGCTGCTCGCCCAGAACGTCGTCGACCAGCTGCGCGAATACGGCGAGACGCGGCGCGGCTGGCTCGGCATCCGCCTGCAGGAAGTGACGGACGAGATCGCCGAAGGCCTCGGCCTGCCCAACGCGCGCGGCGCCCTCGTCATGGGCATCATTCCCGAAGGCCCCGCCGACAACGGCCAGATCGAGATCGGCGACGTCGTCACCCGCTTCGACGGGCGCGAGATCGCCACCTCGCGCGATCTGCCGCGCATCGTCGCCGAGACCGAGATCGGCAAGACCGTGACCCTCGATATCCTGCGCAAGGAGAGCCTCGACGCGCCGGCGAAGCCCGTCAGCGTCCAGGTGACGCTCGGCCGGCTGGAAGACGCCGACGAGACGGATGCTGGCGAGGACGACACGCCCACTGACGCTGATGCCGCGGCGCCCGAAGCGCCCGCCGCACCCGCGCCGAACGCGACGCTCGGGCTCCAGCTGTCCGATGTCAGCGACGAGCTGAAGAAGCGCTTCGACCTGCCCGACGACTTCACCGGCGTTCTGGTGACCGAGGTCGCGCCGAACT
Source organism: Aureimonas sp. Leaf324 (assembly GCF_001423245.1). GTDB lineage: Bacteria > Pseudomonadota > Alphaproteobacteria > Rhizobiales > Rhizobiaceae > Aureimonas. Next base: position 37,337 of record NZ_LMOH01000026.1, on the reverse strand, counting down.
CGGCAGCCGGCGAGAAGGGGATCGAGCCCGGCACGGTGATCAAGGAGGTCGGCCAGGAGGCGGTGAAGAATGCCGCCGACGCGCGCGAGAAGCTCACCAAGCTGAAGGCCGACGGCCGCCGCAACGCGCTGCTGCTCCTGGCAGACCGCGCCGGCGACCTGCGCTTCGCCGTCGTGCCGATCGACTAAAGCCTTTTCCGGCGGGGTCGGATGGCCGGCCCGAGAGTGATGTCGCCGCCTGGCAGGGCGGGAGGAAAAAGCGCTGTCGTCGCATCGTGGACGACGAACGATGCCGGCGCGGAGCGAAAGCGCCCGCCGCGCGGCGGGCGTCCGGAGGACGATGACGCCCGTTCAACCCGGCTGGGAAATGCTCTGGCGGCTGGCCCGCCGCCACGCGTCGGCCGTGAGACCGTAGAGGCTGTGGCGGACGAGATGGGGATGCGTGTCGGCCGCGACCTTGGGATGGTCGAAGGTGCCGCGGAGCGTCATGCCGAGGCGCAGCATCACCGTCTCGGACGGTCGATTCTCGACGACGCATTGGGCGACGATCTCGGGCAGGTTCAGGACGTCGAACCCGTAGGCGAGGCAGGCCCGGGCCCCTTCGCTGGCATAGCCTCGTCCCTCGGCATCCGGCAGGAGGCGCCAGCCGATCTGGACGGTCGGGGCGAAGGCGTAAGAGTCTTCGGTGACGGGCGAGAGCCCGATCGTGCCGATGACCGCGCCGTCGGACAGGCGTTCCGCGGCGAGGAAGCTCATCTGCTCCCGGTCGAGGCCAGCGTTCCAGCGGTCCATCGTGGCATCCGCCTCTTCCCGGCTCAGCCGTTTGTCGAAGAAGCGCATGACGACGGGATCGGCGTTGAGACGGTGGAAGACCGGCCGGTCGGCCTCGCGCCAGCGGCGCAAGGTGAGCCGCTCGGTCCGGAGCCCGTCCATCAGTCGACGAACTCGCTGGCGCGGTAGCCCTGGATGAAGAGAAGCGCCGTCAGGTCGCCGTGGTCGATCCGGAGCGGCGCGCGCGCGGCCACCGCCGGCTTGGCGTGGATCGCGACACCGGTGCCGGCGGCCAGGATCATCGGCAGGTCGTTCGCCCCGTCGCCGACGGCGATCGCGTCCTGCGGTGTCGTGCCGAGACGGGCCGCGATGTCCTGCAGCGCGGCGAGCTTGGCTTCGGCCCCGAGGATCGGCTCGGCCACGGTGCCGCTCAACCTGTCGCCGGAGACGTCGAGGACGTTGGCACGGTTCTCGGCAAAGCCGAGGCGCTCGGCGATGACCGAGGTGAACGCGGTGAATCCGCCGGAGACGAGCGCCGTGTGGGCGCCGTTGCGGTTCATGGTCCGCACCAGCGTCGCGCCGCCCTGGCTCAGTGTGATGTGGTGGGCGATGACGTCGGCGATGGTCGAGACGGGCAGGTCCTTCAGGAGGGCCACGCGCTCGCGCAGCGCCGGCTCGAAGGCGATCTCCCCGTTCATCGCGCGCGCCGTGATGGCGGCGACCTGGTCCTTGATCCCGATCGCGGCGGCCAGTTCGTCGATGCATTCCTGGTCGATCATGGTGGAATCCATGTCGGCCAGGAGAATCCGCTTGCGGCGTCCCGCCTGCTCCTGCACCACGCAGTCGACGCCCTCGTCGAGCGCGAGGCGCCGAAGCCGCTCGCGCGTGGTGGGGCTCAGCGGTTCGGCGGTGACGAGGTCGCAGGCGACGTCGGCTTCCAGCCAATGGATGTCGGCCTCGCCGATCTCGCCGGCGGCGGTTTCCGCCAGGATGCGCGACACGCGCGGGTCCCGCCGCGCCGACAGGAGGGTGACGACAAACATGGAAGCGGCGACCTGACACGGATGGAGAAACCGGAGGCGATCCTGATAGCGGGGCCGACTGCGAGCGGCAAGTCGGGGCTGGCGCTGCGGCTGGCGCGTGACGTCGGCGGCGTCGTCGTCAACGCCGATTCGATGCAGGTCTACGATGGGCTCCGTATTCTCAGCGCCCGGCCGAGCGAAGCCGAGATGGGGGGCGTCGAGCATCGCCTCTACGGCCATGTCGATCCTGCCGCGCCCTATTCCGCCGGGCACTGGCTGCGCGAGATGAAGCCGCTCCTCGACGAACTGAGGACCCGCGGGCTCGTGCCCGTGATCTGCGGCGGCACCGGGCTCTATTTCAAGGCGCTGCTCGGCGGCTTCGACGATCTGCCGCCCGTGCCGGACGCGATCCGGGACCACTGGCGCACGCGCGGGGCCGGCGAGCCCCCCGAAACGCTGCACCGCGAACTCGCCGCGCGAGACCCGGAGGCCGCGCGCGCGATCCGCCCGAGCGACCCCTCGCGCATCGTGCGCGCGCTGGAACTCATCGAGGCGACGGGCCAGCCGCTCGCTGCGCTCCGTCGCAATGCGGGGCTACCCCTTCTGGCCGCGGACGGCGTGGTGAAGCTCGTCGTCGCCCCCGATCGCGCGGTGCTGCGCGCCCGTATCGCCGATCGCTTCGACGCGATGCTGGCCGAGGGCGCGCTGGCTGAAGCGTTGGCGTTCCGGGAGCGGGGGCCGGATGCGATGCAGGGCCTCGCCGCACAGGCGATCGGCCTTCGCGAACTCCTCGATCATGCCGAAGGGCGCCTGCCTGCCGCCGACGCGCGCGAGCGCGCGGTCACCCGGACCCGGCAATATGCCAAGCGGCAGGAGACCTGGTTCCGCAACCAGTTCGGCCCGGACTGGCATCGACTGGACGATCCCGGACGCTACAACCTGGGAGCCTGACGACGGAACCGACCGGTCACGGAGCCGTTTCGAGGCCCACAAGGAGTGCCGCCATGTCGACCAGCCTTCCCGTGCGCGACCATCGCGACGCCATCGAGAAGGGCGCGCGGCTCGGCTATCTCGCGCGGGCGGCCGTCTTCATCGTGATCGGCACCTTCGCGTTCCGCACGGCCTTCGCCACCGGCGGCGGCACCCTGAGCGAGGAGGACGCGATCAGCCGGATCGTCGCCTCGCCGCTCGGCGGGGTCCTCCTGGTGCTCCTCGCCGTCGCGCTGCCCTGCTTCTCGCTCTGGCGCTTCGTGCAGGCGATCTTCGACGCCGACGGATACGGAACGGGCGCCAAGGGCATCGCGACCCGCATCGGCCGTTTCGTCTCCGGCCTCACCTATCTCTTCCTGTCGTTCTATGCCGCCTCCCTCCTGTTCGGCCTGTCGACGGGCGGGGGCGAGGGCGGCGGCCTTCTCAACCAGTGGGCGCCGCTGTTCGGACCCTGGTTCACCGTCCCCGCCGGGATCGTGATGCTCGGCGTTGCCGGCAGCCAGGCGAAGAAGGCCTGGAGCGGCTCGTTCCTCCGGTTCCTCAGCCTGCCGCCGGCCCATGCCCGCTGGATGACGGCCGTCTGCCGGTTCGGCATCGCGGCGCGCGCGCTGGTCTTTGCAGCGCTCGCCTTCTTGTTCTTCACCGGCGCCTCGCGCTGGTCGCCCGACCACATGCCCGGCCTGGAGGACGCGCTGGTCGCCATCGGCTCCTGGCCCTACGGCTGGCTGCTCCTGTCCGGCACCGGGCTCGGTCTCGTCGCCTTCGGCGCCTATGCGCTCATCCTCTCGCGCTACGGCCACATCCGCTCGCCGGACCTCGATCCGACCGACGCCCTGAAGCGCATGGGCGCGTGAGGCGAAAAAGAGTTCCGCGGCGCTTGACGCTCGTGTGAACGCTCCGTAAGGTCCCGCCCCATGCAGACGATCACGCTCATTCTCGTAAGCAGGCGCACACGCGAGGCGGTCTAACGACCGTCCGGCTCCTGCCACGTGTGCGCATCCCAAGGCCCCTCGAAGGGCCTTTTTTATTGCCTGAATTTTCCGAAGAACGCGCCGCAGCCTAGAAAAGCCGGCACCCAACACGAGCAGGCCGAGCCATGAACCAGATGACGATCGAGACCACCGTCCGCCAGATGACCGGAGCCCAGATGGTGGTTCAGGCGATGAAGGATCACGGCGTCGAGCATCTCTTCGGCTATCCCGGCGGCGCGGTCCTTCCGATCTACGACGCGCTGTTCCAGCAGTCCGACGTCAAGCACATCCTGGTCCGCCACGAGCAGGGCGCCGGCCATGCGGCCGAGGGCTATGCCCGCTCCACCGGCAAGCCCGGCGTGATGCTGGTGACCTCGGGCCCCGGCGCGACCAACGCGGTGACGCCGCTGCAGGACGCGCTGATGGATTCCATCCCGCTCGTCTGCATCACCGGCCAGGTCCCGACGACGCTGATCGGCTCCGACGCGTTCCAGGAATGCGACACGGTCGGCATCACGCGCCCCTGCACCAAGCACAACTGGCTGGTGAAGAGCGTCGAGGACCTCGCCGAGATCCTGCACGAGGCCTTCCATGTCGCGACCTCGGGCCGTCCGGGCCCGGTCGTCGTCGACATTCCGAAGGACGTCCAGTTCGCGACCGGCACCTACACGCCGCCCTCGCTCTCGCGCGCCACGCAGCGCTACCAGCCGAAGCTCGACGCCGATCTCGGCCGCATCCGCGCGGCCGTCGAGCTGATGAAGAGCGCCAAACGTCCGATCCTCTACACCGGCGGCGGCGTCATCAATTCGGGGCCCGAGGCGTCGAAGCTCCTGCGCGAGCTCGTCGCGATGACGGATTTCCCCATCACCTCGACCCTGATGGGCCTCGGCGCCTATCCGGCGAGCGGCGAGAACTGGCTCGGCATGCTCGGCATGCACGGCACCTACGAAGCCAACCTCGCCATGCACGGCTGCGACGTCATGGTCTGCATCGGCGCGCGCTTCGACGACCGGATCACCGGCCGCCTCGACGCCTTCTCGCCGGGATCGAAGAAGATCCACATCGACATCGACCCTTCGCAGATCAACAAGACCGTGCGCGTCGATTTGGCCGTTATCGGCGACGTCGCCCACGTGCTGGAGGCGATGATCGGCGTCTGGCGAGAGACCGGCGACACGCTCGATCGCGAGGCGCTGTCCGACTGGAAGGGCAAGATCGCCGGCTGGAAGGCGCGCAACTGCCTGAGCTACCGCCAGGAGGGCGACCTCATCCTGCCGCAGCACGCGGTCAAGCGCCTCTACGAGCTGACCAAGGACCGCAAGACCTTCATCACCACGGAGGTCGGCCAGCACCAGATGTGGGCCGCGCAGTTCTACGGCTTCGAGGAGCCCAACCGCTGGATGACCTCCGGGGGCCTCGGCACCATGGGCTACGGCCTGCCGGCGGCCGTCGGCGTCCAGATCGCGCACCCGGATGCGCTCGTCATCGACATCGCGGGCGACGCCTCGATCCAGATGATGACGCAGGAGCTCTCGACCGCCGTCCAGCACGGCGCGCCCGTCAAGGTGTTCATCCTGAACAACCAGTACATGGGCATGGTGCGCCAATGGCAGCAGCTCTTGCACGGCAACCGCCTGTCGAACTCCTATTCCGAGGCGATGCCGGATTTCGTCAAGCTCGCCGAGGCCTATGGCGGCACGGGCATCCGCATCGAGAGCGCGGGCGATCTCGACGCCGGCATCCGGGCGATGATCGACACCGACGGGCCGGTGATCGTCGACTGCTGCGTCGCCAACCTCACCAACTGCTTCCCGATGATCCCGTCCGGCAAGGCGCACAACGAGATCCTGCTCCCCGACGAAGCGAGCGACGACGCGGTCGCCAACGCGATCGACGCCAAGGGCAAGGCGCTGGTGTAAGCCATGCGGCGGGGCATCAGCCCCGCCGATCTCCTCACGACCGCCGCGCCGACCTCTCCGGGAAAGACCCATGAACCTTCCGCTTCAGCCGCCCGCCTCCGCCTACTTCATCACCGACGACAAGCCGCCGGTCGTCTCTCGCACCCTGTCGATCGTGGTGGACAACGAGCCGGGCGTGCTCGCGCGGGTGATCGGCCTGTTCTCGGGCCGCGGCTACAACATCGAAAGCCTCACGGTCTCCGAGACGGACCACAACAAGCACCTGTCGCGCATCACCGTGGTGACGCGCGGCGCGCCGGGCGTCATCGAGCAGGTGAAGAGCCAGCTCGACCGCATCGTGCCGGTGCACCGGGTCGTCGACCTCACCAAGACCGCGACGGGGCAGGGCGAGGACGGGCCGATCGAGCGCGAGCTCGCGCTGGTCAAGGTGGCGGGCGCGGGCGACGACCGCGTCGAGGCGCTGCGCCTGGCCGACGTGTTCCGCGCCAAGGTGGTGGACAGCACCACCGACCACTTCGTGTTCGAGATCACCGGCAAGACCTCGAAGATCGAGAAGTTCATCCAGATCATGGCGCCACTCGGCCTCGTCGAGGTCTGCCGCACCGGCGTCGCCGCCATGAGCCGCGGCAAGGACCCGATCATCGAGGCCTGACCGCCGGGCGCTGCGCCGCCGGCCGTATCGCCCTCGTCGTCACGCTCGGCCGCCCGCCGGGCGCGATCCCTTGCGCCGTTCTCGAACCGGATGCCCGACGATGTCGCCCGATGTCCTTCTCGCGCTCACCACCTTTGCTGTGGTCTCCTCGCTGACGCCGGGGCCCAACAACCTGATGCTGATGACGTCGGGCGTGAACTTCGGCTTCCGCCGCACGATCCCGCACATGCTCGGGATCGAGCTCGGCTTCGGCCTCCTGCTTCTGGCGGTGGGCGCGGGGCTCGGCGCGCTCCTCCATTCCGCGCCCGGCCTGCAGCTCTCCATGAAGATCGCGAGCGCGGCCTATCTCCTGTGGCTGTCCTGGAAGATCGCCTTCTCCAAGGCCTCGATGGGCTCAGGCGCCCGCGTGGAGAAGCCGGTCACCTTCGTCCAGGCCGCCCTGTTCCAGGTCGTCAATCCGAAGGGCTGGGCGATGGCGCTGGTCGCCATGGGCGCCTATGTCAGCGCCGACGCGCCGGTTCTCTCCATGCTGGTCGTCGTGGCGGCGTTCCTCCTCGTCGGCATCCCGACCGCGGTGATCTGGACGGGGTTCGGCATGGGCCTTCGCAACTTCCTCGCCGATCCCCGGCGCCTGCGCATCTTCAATCTCGTCATGGGCCTCGCGCTCGTCGCGACGCTCTGGCCGCTCCTCCGCTGACGGCTTGCCGCGGGGGCCGATTTCTGCGACGCCGAGCCCCATGAAGTTCTCACCCCAACAGGACGAGGCCCTGACGCGCGTCGCCGACTGGCTGAAGCGCGGCGACCAGCCGATCTTCCGCCTCTTCGGCTATGCCGGCACCGGCAAGACGACGCTCGCGCGCCACTTCGCCGAAGGGATCGAGGGCGGCGTCCAGTTCGCCGCTTTCACCGGCAAGGCCGCGCAGGTGCTGCGCTCCAAGGGGGCGAAATCCGCGAAGACGCTGCATTCGCTGATCTATCGCCCGCGAGGCGAGGAGGCGACCGACGACGAGACAACGGGCACGGCGCGCGTCTCGCCCACCTTCTCGCTCAATCGCCAGAGCCCCGTCGCCAAGGCCAAGCTCGTCGTCGTCGACGAGTGCTCGATGGTGGACGAGGCGCTGGGGCGCGATCTCCTGTCGTTCGGCACGCCGATCCTGGTGCTCGGCGATCCCGGCCAGTTGCCGCCGGTCTCGGGCGGCGGCTTCTTCACCGAGGCCGAGCCCGACTTCCTCCTCACCGAGATCCACCGGCAGGCGCGCGACAACCCGATCCTCGCCTTGGCGCTCGAGGCACGCGAGGGACGCCCGCTCTCGTTCGGCGACCATGGCGCCGCCAAGGTCATCTCGAAGCGCGAGGTGGACCGCGACGAGGTGCTGGCCGCCGATCAGGTGCTCGTCGGCACCAATCGCACGCGCCGCCTCTACAACAACCGGCTGCGCGAGCTGAAGGGCTTCACCGGCCCGCTGCCGCAGTCGGGCGACAAGCTGGTGTGCCTGCGCAACGACCCGGCCAAGGGGCTGCTGAACGGCTCGCTCTGGCAGGTGATGACGGCCTCGCCCGAAAAGACCAAGCCCGGTACCAATCTCATCGTGAAGCCGGACGACGACGACATCGACCGGGGCGCGGCCAAGATCAAGCTCCTTCGGGAAGCCTTCGAGAACCCGAGCGCCGAAGTGCCCTGGGCCACCAAGAAGCGCTACGACGACTTCGACTACGGATACGCGCTGACCGTCCACAAGGCGCAAGGGTCGCAGTGGGATCATGTCATGCTGTTCGACGAGAGCTGGGCCTTCAAGGATTCGCGCGAGCGCTGGCTTTACACCGCCATCACCCGCGCGGCCGAGCGCCTGACCATCGTGAAGTGAGACGTGCGGCGCCCGCAACCTTGGTCCGGGCGCATCGTTCGACGGCAGACGCTTCCCGTTCGCCCGGAGAAGCTTGAGGAGGAGACGACCCGATGCCCTGCGAACTGTCGGTCAATCTCAATGCCGTCGCGATGCTGCGCAACCGGCGCGACCTGCCGTGGCCGAGCGTCGAGCGCTTCGGGCGCATCGCGCTGGAGGCGGGCGCGCACGGGCTGACCGTCCATCCGCGCCCCGATCAGCGGCATATCCGCTTTTCCGATCTGCCGGTCCTGCGCCGCCTGATCGACGAGGAGTTTCCGGGAGCCGAGTTCAACATCGAGGGGTTCCCAAGCGAGGACTTCCTGCAGCTCGTGCTGGCCAACCGGCCCGAGCAGGTCACGCTCGTGCCCGACGATCCGTCCCAACCGACCTCCGACCACGGCTGGGACTTCGCCGCCCATGCCGCGCTCCTCAAGGGCGTCGTCGAGCGGTTGAAGGGGGAAGGGATGCGGGTCTCGCTCTTCGCCGATGCCGACCCCTCGATCATGAACGCCGCCGCCGACACCGGGTGCGACCGCGTCGAGCTCTACACGGGCCCCTACGGCGGCACCCATTCCGACCCGGTCGCGGCCGAAGCCTGGCTTGACCGGATGGGGCGCGCGGGCAACGCAGCCAGCGCGCTCGGCCTCGGCCTCAATGCCGGCCACGACCTCACCGTCGCCAATCTGCCCCCGCTGGTGCGGCGCCTGCCGCAACTTGCCGAGGTCTCGATCGGCCACGGCCTGACCGCCGATGCGCTGGAGTTCGGCATGGCCGGCTCGGTGCGCCGCTTCATCGACGCCTGCGCCGGCTGACCCTTCTGATCCGGCGGTCCCGCCCGCTCGGCCTCGATGAAACTTTTCCAACGGATCGCCTCCACCCTTGCGAAGCGACGGGATCGCGGCTAAACGGCGTACCGTAACGTACGGTACGCATGCGGACGGGTTCCGCGGTTGGGCAGGGCGGCTTCCATTGGGCGGGACGGTCGAGATCGACGGGCGGGCGATGACGAGGCGTCAGGGCGAAGTCCTCGACGCGGCGCTGGCGCTGCTCGTGTCGGACGACGAGAGCCTGACGATGACCGCCGTCGCGCGGCGCGCCAGCTGCTCCAAGGAAACGCTCTACAAGTGGTTCGGCGGGCGCGACGGGCTGCTCACCGCGACCGTCCAGTGGCAGGCGGCCAAGGTGCGCGCCGTGCCCCTCGACCCGCAGACGCTCGACCGCGCGCGGCTGGAGTCCAGCCTCCTCGGTTTTGCCACCGACTGGCTCACCGTTCTTTCGGGCGAGACCTCGATCGCGCTCAATCGGCTGGCGGTCGGCCATGCGGGTTCCGACCGGCGGGATCTGGGCGCGATCGTCCTCGAGAACGGGCCGGCCGCAATGCGCCAGCGCCTCGGAGGGGTGCTGGAGGCGGGGCGGCGCGCCGGACTTCTGGCCTTCGCCGACACCGGCGAGGCCTTCTCGACCTTCTTCGGGCTGACCGTGCGCGACACGCAGATCCGACTTCTCCTCGGCGATCGGCCGACGCTCGATGCCGCCGGGATCGAGCGGGCCGCGCGCACGGCCACGCAGCAATTCTTCGTCCTCTTCGGGACGAGCGAACAGGCGGGCGTCTCGTCCCGTCAAACCCCATCCGGCGCCTGACGCCGGGAAAACCAGGAAGGAAACGCCCCGATGCGCGTCTACTACGATCGCGATGCCGATCTGAACCTCGTCAAGTCCAAGAACGTCGCGATCGTCGGCTACGGCAGCCAGGGCCGCGCCCATGCGCTGAACCTCAAGGATTCGGGCGCCGGCAACGTTGTGATCGCGCTGAAGGCCGGCTCGCCGACGATCAAGAAGGCCGAAGCCGACGGCTTCAAGGTGATGACCGTCGCCGAGGCCGCCAAGTGGGCCGACCTCCTGATGATGGCGACGCCGGACGAGCTCCAGGCCGACATCTACAAGGCCGACATCGAGGGCAACATCCGCGACGGCGCGGCGATCGCCTTCGCCCACGGCCTCAACGTCCACTTCGGCCTGATCGAGCCGAAGAAGTCGGTCGACGTCGTCATGATCGCGCCCAAGGGCCCTGGCCACACCGTGCGTGGCGAATACCAGAAGGGCGGCGGCGTGCCTTGCCTCGTGGCCGTCCACCAGGACGCCTCCGGCAACGCGCTCGACCTTGCGCTCTCCTACGCCTGCGGCGTCGGCGGCGGCCGGTCGGGCATCATCGAGACGAACTTCAAGGAAGAGTGCGAGACCGATCTCTTCGGCGAGCAGGTCGTTCTCTGCGGCGGTCTCGTCGAGCTGATCCGCGCCGGCTTCGAGACCCTCGTCGAGGGCGGCTACGCCCCGGAGATGGCCTATTTCGAGTGCCTCCACGAGGTGAAGCTGATCGTCGACCTCATCTACGAGGGCGGCATCGCCAACATGAACTACTCGATCTCGAACACGGCCGAGTGGGGCGAGTACGTCACCGGCCCGCGCATCATCACCGACGAGACCAAGGCGGAGATGAAGCGCGTCCTCAAGGACATCCAGACCGGCAAGTTCACCTCGGACTGGATGCAGGAGTATCGCTCGGGCGCCTCGCGCTTCAAGGGCATCCGCCGCGTCAACGACAGCCACCAGATCGAGGAAGTCGGCGCCAAGCTTCGCGGCATGATGCCGTGGATCGCCAAGAACCAGCTGGTCGACAAGGCCCGCAACTAAGCCGTCCCGCCTGCGGGATCGGGGCGCTTCGCCCCGGTCCCGAACGGCCGGTGGCGGCGTCCCGGCGCAGGATTCAGTCGATGCTAACCTTTCGGAGCGATGGTTCGCCGATGCGAACGCCGAGAGGATCTCATGGTCGCCATGTCCCAAGCCGCCCTGAATGACGCCGAGCGCCGCGTCGCGCCGCGCACCCGCATCCTGAAAAGCGGCAAGATCCTCTTCAATAACCGCTATTCGACCTTCGACTGCACGGTTCGCAACATCTCGGCCACCGGCGCCCTTCTGACGATCGACCCCGCCGTCCCGCTGCCCAAGGTCTTCGAGATCCGCATCGGCGACGAGGAGGCCGTCCGCCCCGCCAAGCTCGTCTATCGCCGGGACTCTCTCGCCGGCATCCACTTCATGGATGTGGCGGACAGCGAGGTCGAGGAGACCGCCGCGACCGGTCAGCCGTCGAGCGAGGAACTGCGCATTCACCCCCGTCCCCTGCCTTCGGCTCTGGTCGCGAACCTTCCCTGGCTGCAGCCCTGAACCTTTCGCACGAAACCCCGAAGTTTCCTCTGGACATGATGGGGCGCTTCCCTTAGAAGCCCCCTCAGACGCGAGGGGCCAGCGCCCACCGCGTTCCGGGTGATTAGCTCAGTTGGTAGAGCAGCTGACTCTTAATCAGCGGGTCGTAGGTTCGATCCCTACATCACCCACCATTTCCCCCATTCCGAATGCTGATGGCGCCTTTGAGCGTTTTCGGAATGGGCCGTGACGCTCCTGACGGGACGGCTTCCCAGGCGTCCAACCGTCGCCGCCTGATCTCGAAGCTTCACCTTCAGCACCGATCCGCGCGAATGGAACGGCCGATCGGCGGGTCTGCGCGTGCGAAGGGCCCGATTCCGACTGGTATCTCACGCGCTCGGCGGTTTCGATGCCTCGACATGCGATGGAGGCTGCCGGGCCCCCGCCGCATGCCCCGGTCCCGCGCCGACAAGCCTTCGCCTCTCGGCCGAGCATTCGCCCGACACCGCGTCCGTCGGGCAGGAGGCGCAGGCCGTCCACATGATGTCACCTTGCTCCTGCATCCCAGACGACACAGGGCGGACCTTTTATTTCAGTTATGTCTTGAAATCCTCAGGGTTGTGGTCCGGCGTTAGGGGCGTCTCAAGAAACCTGTAGAATTTTAAGCGGGCTATCACCTCTTCGTTAGGTCTGCCCCATGCTGAACAATCTGCGGATCTCCACCAAGATCGCGATGATCGCGGTTTTCATCTCTCTCCTCGGCATCGCCGCGTCGTTCTACGCGTCCTCGGTCATCCGATCGGCCGACCGCGATTATTCGGAGATGATCGAGCGCCTCGACAAGTCGGCGATCTACCTCGCCCGCCTGAACCGGACCGCCAACGCGGTCGGCTATGCCGCCTACCGTGTCATCGCCTACGACGGCGCTTCGGCTGATGCGCAATCCGCCGCGGCGATGGCCAAGGACCAGTTCGATGCGATGCGGTCCTACTTCGGCGAGGTCACGTCGCGGCTGACCGACGAGGCGGACGCGCTGAAGGCCCTCGGGACGAAAATGGACCTCATCGTCGAGCGGACCAATGCCGCGATCGCAACCGGCTTGCGCAACGACGACGATGCGGCGCGGACCATCATGACGGCGGTCGATCCGGCGATCGTCGATCTCAGCAAGCAGACGTCCACGCTCAACGACCGGCTCATCAAACGGGTCGCCGCCACGAGCGCATCGCTGACGGACCAGGCGGCGACCGCGGCCTGGTCGCTGCAAGGCGGTTCGATCGCAAGCGCCGTCCTCGGTCTCGTGCTGGCCCTCTGGATCTCCGGCCGCGCCATTACCGCGCCGCTTGCTCACCTTCAGAGCAAGATGGTGGAACTCGCCGGCGGACGTCTCGATGTCGAGGTGACGGGGCAGGACCGCGGCGACGAGATCGGCGGCATGGCGCGTACGGTTCAGGTCTTCAGGGACTCGGCGGTGCAGAACAAGCGTCTTGAGGCCGAGGCCGAGATCGCTCGGACCGCCGAACTCGCCCGGCTGGAGCGCGAGGCAGCGGCCGAGCGGATCAAGGCGCAGGAACTGGCCGCCTTCGTCGCCAGCATCGAGGGCGGCTTCGCGCGTCTTGCGGCGGGCGATCTGACGGCGCGCATGGACGAGGCGGTGGCGGCCGAATACATGGCGACGCGCGACCAGTTCAATGGCGCGATGGGCAAGCTGGAGCACACGATCGGCGCCGTCGTCGGCTCGATCGGTTCGATCCGCACGGGTCTGACCGAGATCAACGTCGCCTCGAACGACCTCGCCCAGCGCACCGAGCAGCAGGCGGCGAGCCTCGAGGAGACGGTCGCGGCGCTCGGCGAGGTGACGCGCGCCGTCAACGAGACGGCCGAGAACGCCAACCAGGCGCAGACCAGCGCCCGGAGCGCCCAGCGCAACGCGCAGAAGGGCGGCGAGATCGTCGGCCGCGCGATCGACGCGATGCAGATGATCGAGCAGTCCTCGCAGAAGATCGGCAACATCATCTCGGTGATCGACGAGATCGCCTTCCAGACCAACCTTCTCGCGCTGAACGCGGGCGTGGAAGCCGCACGCGCCGGCGAGGCCGGCCGTGGCTTCGCGGTCGTCGCCCAAGAGGTGCGCGGCCTTGCCCAGCGCTCGGCCGAAGCGGCGAAGGAGATCAAGGACCTGATCCAGGCGTCGGGCGAGCAGGTGGCGTCGGGCGTCGAGCTTGTCTCGGCCTCCGGCAAGAGCCTGACGGAGATCATCTCCGAGGTCGGCGAGGTGAGCCGCGTCGTGTCGGAGATCGCGCGCCGGGCGCAGGAACAGGCCGTGTCGCTCCGCGAGGTGTCGACGGCAGCCGACCAGATGGACAAGGTGACCCAGCAGAACGCGGCGATGGTCGAGCAGGCGACGGCGGCCGCGCAGACGCTGGCGAACGAGACCGACGAACTCGCCCGCCTCATCGCCGACTTCAAGACGGCCGCCACCGCCAACCACGCGCGCCAGAGCGAGCGCGCGGCCCAGCGCACGGCGAAGGTCGCCCGGCGCTCCGCGTCGGCCACCCCCGCCGCCCGCCCCGTCGTTCAGATGAAGCCGGTCGCCCAGGGTAACGCGGCCTTGACCGCCCTGGAGGACAATTGGGAAGAGTTTTGAGCGGCGCCCGCACGGGACGCGGACCGGCAACGCGGCCGATCCGGGGTGTCGGCAGGCGCCGGTGCGCGAAGACCGAAGGCATGGGGCAGGGGGAGTGAAATGGTGAAGGATCGTCGCTTCAGGAGCGTCACCCTGGCCCGGGTCGAGCGGGTCGAGCCGCACGAGGACGGAACGATCGCCGTGTTCGGCCTGACGGGCTCCGGCGACGCGGTCGCGCTGACCGTTCAGCCGGCGGCGATCCGCGATCTCCTCATCGGCCTCCAGTCGGCCGCCCTGCCGGTGGACTGAGGCGAAAGGCCGAAGCCGCGGCCGGCTTTTCCCGCGGATCGAGTTGCCAAGGCGCTGAAGGATCGCCCTGGACGCCACCGTCGGCGCCCAGGGCGCTGCCCGTTCGCGGAACCCCATCCCATCGTCGACCGTGTCGGGACGTCCCACGCAAGCCTGGTGCGCCGGGTCGAGCCCGCCCCGGCAAGGCCGGAACGACAAGCGGGATGGGCTCGCCTGCAGCAGCCTGTCGCCGGTGAATGACCCCCGCAGCCCCGCAACGGCCAAGATGCCCGAGCCCGCATCGCAGCGAAGGACCGATGCGTCAGGGCGTTCGAGGCGACGGCTGGAACCTCGAGGCCGTCGCGGCAGGCGCCTTGTCGGCCCGAGTGTCGTTCGCGGCTGGCTGCGGGTTCCGGTCCCGCAGACGAGGCGCCGAGCACGTCCGCGCGCCGGCATGCGGCTCCCAAACGCAGAACGCCCTGCCGGGGGAGGACCGGCAGGGCGTCATGGGTAAAGCCAGCGTGGGAGGAACGCGGGCTTCGATCCGCTTCGGCCGTTGGGAGGAGAGTGGCCGACGCGAAACCTTGGATCTCGTTAGCGGCTGGCCTGACGGGCCAGCGCCGGGATGTCGGAGCGCGAGATGCCGAGATCGGCGAGCTCGCGGTTGGACAGCCTATTCAACTCGTTGGCGGTTTCGCGAGCCTTGCGGAAGGAGCGGAGGGCATTGGCGAAGCGCATGGGATGGTCCCTTTCTTTGCGGCCTCTCGTCGATGGTGGCCGCGTCTCTCGTTTCTTTCGACACCCGGAACATAGTCGCGTGCCTCGCCGGAAAGGAGCGCAAAGTCCGCAGAACAGCCATGCAGGCGCTCGCTATCTCGCCCGTGCAAGGCAGCCTTGCACCCGGTGCGGGGTTTGGCCGCGGATGCAACCGACGCCGGTCCTGCGGGCTTCTCCGCTGCATCGAGTGCGGCGGCGACGGGCCGCCCCGGCCAACGAAAAGCAACGCATCGACATGGCACGTTTCACGGACAAGGTCGTCATCATCACGGGCGCCGCATCGGGCATCGGGGAGGGCGCCGCCCGGCGCTTCGCCTCGGAAGGGGCGACGCTTGTCCTCAATGACCGCGACGCCGAGGGATTGTCGAAGGTCGCAGCGAGCCTTTCGGACGCGCGTGTCGAGACGCTGGCCGGCGACGTGTCCCGGATGGCGGACTGCGGGGCGCTGGTGGCGCACGCGACCAAGGCTTTCGGGCGCATCGACGTCCTCGTCAACAATGCGGGCGTCGATCATCTCGGCAAGCTCGACGAGGGCGACTTCTCCGCCTTCACCACGGTGATCGAGAGCGATCTCTACGGGGTCGTCCAGATGAGCCGCGCGGCGATCGCCGCCTTGCGCGCCTCGCGCGGGGCGATCGTCAACGTCTCGTCGGTCTCGGGCCTCGGCGGCGACTGGAACCACAGCTTCTACTGCGCGGCCAAGGGCGCGGTGACGAACTTCACCCGCGCGCTCAGCCTCGACGAGGCGAAGCACGGCGTGCGCGTCAACGCCGTCAATCCGTCGCTGACCTATACCGGCCTTACCGCCGGCATGCAGGACCAGCCCGATCTCATCGCTGAGTTCGAGGCCCGGATCCCGATGGGGCGGGGCGCGCAGCCGGACGACATTTCCGGGGCCATCGCCTTCCTCGCCAGCGAAGACGCCCGCTACATCACGGGCGTCAACCTGCCGGTGGATGGCGGGCTGTCGGCCTCGAACGGCCAGCCGCCGCTGCGCTGACGCCCGCATCGTTCCCATTGTGAATGGCAGGGTAAGGGCTGGTCAGGGATAACGCTCCATTAAGTCGGGCCTCCTAGCGTCCCCCGCGAAAGGGGGACGCCCATGCGTTTCATAGCGATCCCGAGCCTTCTGGCCGTCCTGGCGCTCGCCGGCTGCGCCTCGGCGCCCAAGAGCACCGGCAATGCCTGCGCCATCTTCAGCCAGCGCGACGGGCTCCTGTCGGACTGGCGCGCCGACGCCCGCCGCGCGTCCGCCGAGTTCGGCGTGCCGGTTCACGTTCTGATGGCGACGATCCAGGCGGAATCCAACTTCGAGGCGCGCGCCCGACCGCCGCGCCGCTGGATCCTCGGCTTCATTCCCGGCAAGCGCATCTCGACCGCCTACGGCTATGCGCAGGTGCTCGACGGCACCTGGGACGACTACCAGCGCCGCACGGGCCGCCACGCCGACAGCCGCAACGACTTTAGCGACGCCGTGCGTTTCATCGGCTGGTACCATGCCGACAGCGCGCGCCGGCTCGGCATCGACAAGGGCGACGCCTACCGCCTCTACCTCGCCTATCATTCGGGCCACGCGGGCTACGAGCGGGGCGTCTGGCGCAGCCGACCGGAGGCGCTGCGCGGCGCCAAGCGGGCGCAGGACATGGCCCGCCGCTACGCCGCCCAGCTCGCGCGCTGCTGAGGCCGGAGGCCGGGGCAACTCGTCGGACATATCGAGCGGGCCTGTGCATAACGTCCCGCAGCCGTCGCGATCGCCGCCCCTGGCGGTTGCCGATGCGGTCGGGGCCGGGCGACAACCTCGCCTGGCCCGCGCGTTGCGGGAGGGGACGGCCGCCAAGGCGGCGCCGGCCCGCGCGCATCGTCGAGCCGGGGGGACTGAAGCGCATGCCGGGCACCATCACCGTCGACGAGGGACTGCGCGCAGCCGGTCTCGGGCGCTTCCAGTTTCGACTGTTCGGCGTGTTCGGCCTCGTCTGGGCCGCCGACGCTATGCAGGTGCTGGCGATCGGCTTCACTGCGCCGTCGATCGCCGCAAGCTTCGGCCTCGGTGTGCCGCAGGCCCTGCAGACCGGGACGCTGTTCTTCGTCGGCATGCTGGTCGGCGCCTTCGTCTTCGGACGGCTGGCGGATCGTTTCGGCCGCCGCCCGGTGCTGATCGCCTCGGTCCTGATCGACGCCGTGTTCGGCATCGCCTCCGCCTTCGCGCCGGATTTCGCCTGGCTCCTCGTGCTGCGCTTCCTGACCGGGGTCGGCGTCGGCGGCACGCTGCCGGTGGACTACACGATGCTGGCCGAGTTCCTGCCGTCCGACCGGCGCGGCCGGTGGCTGGTGCTTCTGGAGTCCTTCTGGGCCGTCGGCACCATTCTCCTCGCCCTCGTTTCCCTCTATGCCGGAAGCCTCGGGGGCGAGGCCTGGCGCACGATCTTCCTGTGCACCGGCCTGCCCGCCCTGATCGGCTTGGCCTTGCGCTTCTTCGTGCCGGAAACGCCGGTCTATCTCGCCAGATCGGGTCGCGGCGAGGAGGCCCGCCGCGTGCTCCAGCGGGTCGCCGACATCAACGGCTCGCGGGTGACGATCGGCGTGCTCGAGCCGGAGACGCGCGCGAAGGCCCCGATCTCCGACCTGTTCTCGGCGGCGCTGCGCCGGCGCACCGTCTTGGTGCTGGCGGCCTGGGCGCTGGTTTCGATCTCCTACTACGGCGTCTTCGTCTACCTGCCCGTGCGGCTGGCGGGCGAGGGCTTCGGTTTCCTGCGCGGGCCGGAATTCCTGGTTCTGATCGCCCTGGTCCAGCTCCCCGGTTACGCGCTCGCCGCCTACGGCGTGGAGCGCTGGGGCCGGCGGCCGACGCTGATCGGCTTTCTGCTTCTGAGCGCCGCCGGCTCGATGCTGTTCAGTCTCGGGGCGGCCCCGGCGCTCGTCGTCGGCTCGACGCTGCTCCTGTCCTTCGCGCTGCTCGGCACTTGGGGCGCGATCTACGCCTTCACGCCGGAAATCTATCCGACGTCGCTGCGGGCGACCGGCATGGGCACGGCCGGCGCCATGGCGCGGTTCGGCGGACTGCTCGCGCCCTCGATCGTCGCGCCGCTGATGGCGGCGAACTTCACGGGGGCGCTTGGGCTCCTCTCCGGGTTCCTGATCCTCGCGGCCGCGGCGATCCGCATGGTCGACGTCGAGCCGCGCGGCAGGAGCCTGGACTAGGCACGCCACGGCTCGGCCGTGCGGCCATCGCTTCGGCCTATGGCCGTCAGGCGCGATCCCTCTTTGCCAAAGGGGGCGCTGCGCCCGACATAAATGGGTGATCCTCACGACGGAGCGCCCATGGACACCCTGTCGACCCCCGACCCGCACGGCGACATCCGCGAGGCGGTACGCGCTCTCTGTGCCGCGTTCCCGCCGGAGTACCACCGCAAGGTGGACGAGGCGCGCGCCTATCCGGAAGCCTTCGTCGAGGCGCTGACGGAGGCCGGCTGGCTGGCCGCGCTGATCCCGGAGGAATACGGCGGCTCCGGCCTCGGGCTGACGGAGGCTTCCGTCATCATGGAGGAGATCAACCGTTCGGGCGGCAATTCCGGCGCCTGCCACGGCCAGATGTACAACATGACGACGCTGGTGCGGCACGGGTCGGATGAGCAGCGCCGCACCTATCTGCCGAAGATCGCGAGCGGCGAGCTGCGGCTTCAGTCGATGGGCGTCACCGAGCCGACCGCCGGCACCGACACGACGAAGATCAAGACCACCGCCGTCCGCCGGGGCGATCGCTGGATGATCAACGGCCAGAAGGTCTGGATCAGCCGTGTGCAGCATTCCGACCTGATGATTCTCCTCGCGCGCACCACGCCGATCGACCGGGTCGCGAAGAAGTCGGACGGCCTGTCGATCTTCCTCGTCGATCTGCGCGAGGCGATCGGGCGAGGTCTCGCCGTCCAGCCGATCCGCAACATGGTCAACCACGAGACCAACGAGCTCTTCTTCGACGATCTCGAGATTCCCGCCGAGAACCTGATCGGCGAGGAGGGCCAGGGCTTCCGCTACATCCTGACCGGGCTCAACGCCGAGCGCGCGCTGATCGCCGCCGAGTGCATCGGCGACGGCTACTGGTTCGTCGACAAGGTCACGGCCTATGCCAAGGAGCGCGTCGTGTTCGGTCGCCCGATCGGCCAGAACCAGGGCGTCCAGTTCCCGATCGCCGAAAGCTTCATCGAGCTGAAGGCGGCCGACCTCATGCGGTACGAGGCCTGCCGGCTCTACGACGCCGGCCGGCCGTGCGGGGCCGAGGCCAACATGGCGAAATACCTGGCAGCCAAGGCCAGCTGGGAGGCGGCCAACGCGTGCATCCAGTTCCATGGCGGCTTCGGCTTTGCGGCGGAATACGACGTGGAGCGCAAGTTCCGCGAGACGCGGCTCTATCAGGTTGCCCCGATCTCGACCAACCTCATCCTCTCCTATGTCGCCGAGCACATGCTCGACCTGCCGCGGTCGTTCTGATGCCCGGCGATCTCGATCATCTGCGCGCGTGGATCGGGCGGGAGGAGCGGCGCGAGGACTGGCTGACGCCCGATCTTGCCGCGAAGTTCCACGCGATGCTGGCGCTGCCGGGTGCGCCCCCTGCCGAGGGAGCACCCGCCCCGCCGATGATCCATCTGTGCCTCGCGCAGCCGGCTTTGCCACCCGACGCTCTCGGCCGCGACGGACATCCGCAGCTCGGCACCTTCCTGCCGCCGGTGCCGCTGCCGCGCCGCATGTGGGCCGGGGGAGACCTGCGGTTCCATGCGCCGCTGCTGGTCGGCGAGCGCGTGACGCGCGTCTCGCGCATCGCCGGCGTCACCCCGAAGGTCGGCCGCACCGGGCCGCTCTGCTTCGTCGAGGTCGAGCACGAAATCCGGGCCGGCGACGACACGCGCGTCGCCGAGACGCAGACCCTCGTTTATCGCGGCGACGACGCGCCCGCGCCGCCGGCCGCCGAACCGGCGCCCGAGGGCGAGACGATCCGCGACGTCGAGACCTCGCCGACGCTTCTCTTCCGCTACTCCGCGCTCACCTTCAACGGGCACCGCATCCATTACGACCGGCGCTACGCCCGCGAGGTCGAGCACTATCCGGGCCTCGTGGTCCACGGTCCGATGCAGGCGACGCTTCTCTGTCTTCTGGCCGCCGAGATCGCGGGCCGCACGCCCCGGCGCTTCCGCTTCCGCAGCCTGTCGACGATTTTCGACGGCGACGGGCTGCGCCTCCATGCCCGGCGCGCGGAGGCCGGTGTCTCGCTCTGGACCTCGCGCCCCGGCGGGCCGGTCGCGATGTCGGCGGAGGCCGAGTTCGCCTGACGCGTCCGTGAGAGGTCCGGAAACCGGACCTCTCGCCAGAGCCCTACCGATCGGCTTAAGCTGCCGGGGCAGTGTGTCGACCGATTCGCTTGGGCGGCGCCTCGTTTCTCGAGGGGAGGAGGACCCAAGGGATGACCACGCAACCGATCCGCGCCGGCGTCGTCGGGCTCGGCTCCATGGGGCTCGGCATCGCCGCGTCGCTGGTGCGCGCCGGCATCGAGACCTGGGGCTTCGATCCCAATCCTGCCGCGGGCGCGGCCTTCGCGGACAATGGCGGCCATGTCGCCGCATCCCCGGCCGAGGTCGGCGCGAAGGCGGACATCCTCTTCTGCGTCGTCGTCAATGCGGCGCAGGCGGAAGCCGCACTCCTCGGAGACGCCGGCGCGGTGGGCGCCATGGCGCCCGGCTCGGTCGTCGTCCAGTGTGCGACCTGTGCTCCCGATGCCGTGCGCGCGCTGGCCCGGCCGATCCTCGACACCGGGCTCCTCTTCATCGACGGACCGATCTCGGGCGGCGCCGCCAAGGCCGCGACGGGCGAGATCACGGTCATGGCGTCCGGCGACCCGGCGGCCTTCGCGAAGGCCCGGCCTGCCTTCGATGCCGTGGCGGCCCGGGTGTTCGATCTCGGGCCCGAGATCGGCGCGGGCTCCCAGGTCAAGCTCGTGAACCAGCTTCTGGCGGGCGTCCACATCGCGGCCGCCGCCGAGGCGATGGCCTACGGCATTTCGGGCGGCTGCGATCCGAAGGCACTTTTCGACGTGATCACCGCGAGCGCCGGCAATTCCTGGATGTTCGAGAACCGGGTGCCCCACATCCTCGACGACGACTACGTTCCGCGCTCGGCGGTCGACATCTTCGTCAAGGACCTCGGGCTCGTCCACGGCAGCGCCCATGCGCGCAAGTTCCCGCTGCCCCTGACGGCGCAGGCGCTGCAGATGTTCACGCAGGCCTCCGCCATGGGCCTCGGGCGCGAGGACGACGCGGCCGTAGTGAAGATCTTCCCCGGCGTCGCGCTGCCGTCGCGCGGCGGCAAGGGGCCGGCCTGAATGGCGCCGCCGCTTCTTGGCTGCATCGCCGACGATTTCACCGGCGCGACCGATCTCGCCAGCCAGCTCGTTTCCGCCGGCATGCGCGTCGTACAGACGATCGGCGTGCCGGACGGGCCGCTCGACACGCAATGCGACGCCGTGGTCGTCTCGCTGAAGTCGCGCACGGTCGAGCCGACGCAAGCCGTCCGCCAGTCGCTGGAAGCGCTGGCGTGGCTGCGCGGGGAGGGCGCCGTGCGCTTCTTCTTCAAGTACTGCTCGACCTTCGATTCGACGCCGGAGGGCAATATCGGGCCGGTGACGGATGCGCTCCTCGACGCGCTCGGGCAGGACTTCACGCTCGCCGTCCCCTCGCTGCCGGCCAACCGCCGCACCGTCTACAACGGCTACCTCTTCGCGGGCGACGTGCTCCTCAACGAGAGCGGCATGCAGGATCACCCGCTCACCCCGATGCGCGACGCCTTCCTGCCGCGCGTCCTCGCCCCGCAGACGCGGCGCACGGTCGGCCTCGTCAGCCATCATGCGCTGGTCAAGGGCGCG
This sequence comes from Aureimonas sp. Leaf324, assembly GCF_001423245.1. Lineage (GTDB taxonomy): Bacteria > Pseudomonadota > Alphaproteobacteria > Rhizobiales > Rhizobiaceae > Aureimonas. Next base: position 15,328 of record NZ_LMOH01000026.1, on the reverse strand, counting down.
GCGGGCGTGCGCGCGCGGATCGCGGAGCTGCGCCGCGAGGGCGTCGGCATCGCCGTCTGCGATACGCTCGACCACAACGATCTCGTCTCCATCGCCGAGGGCTCGAGCGACCTTCCGCTCGTCACCGGCGGTTCCGGCCTCGGTCTCACGATCCCCGCGACCTTTCCGGGCTTCTCGCCACGCGGCGACGCCGCCCGGCTCGATCCCGTCGGCGGCCGCGCGCTGGTCGTCGCCGGCAGCTGCTCGCGCGCGACGCTTGGCCAGGTCGAGCACGCCAAGGCGCACATGCCGGCGATGGCGGTCGACGTCGACGCGCTGTTTTCGGACGCACAAGGCCACATCGACGCGCTGGTGGCGTTCGCCGCCGACCGAGGCAGCGAGGGTCCGGTGCTGATCCACGCCAGCATGCCGCCCGAGCGCCTGCGCGCAGTGCAGGAGCGGTATGGCGTCGCGCAGTCGGGCGAGCGCGTGGAGCATGCGCTTGCGACCGTCGCCCATCGGCTGGTCGAGGCAGGCGGCGTGCGCCGGATCCTCGTCGCCGGTGGCGAGACGTCCGGCGCGGTGGTGAGCGCGCTCGGCGTGGCGAACCTTCGCATCGGCCCGACGATCGATCCCGGCGTGCCCTGGACGCAGAGCGTCGGCACGCCCGAACCGCTCGCGCTGGCGCTGAAGTCCGGCAATTTCGGCGGGCCCGATATCATGACGCGCGCCTTCGAGCGCCTCGCATGACGATGGCGCCCATGGAGACCGCGTTGCGCGAGGAGATGGCGCGGATCGGGGCGGAGTTCCGCGCGCTCGGCCTTGCGCCCGGAACGTCCGGCAATCTCAGCGCGCGCCTCGACGACGGCTGGCTGATGACGCCGACCAATGTCGCGCTCGGCGACCTCGTGCCGGAGCGCATCTCCAAGCTCGACTGGGACGGCAACCATCTGGCCGGCGACAAGCCGACAAAGGAGGCGGTCCTCCACCGCGCGTTCTACGAGAATCGGCCGGGCACCGGCGCCGTGGTCCATCTCCATGCGCCCCACGCCGTCGCCCTGTCCTGCCTCGACGGGCTGGACGCGGAGAGCTGCATCCCGGCGATCACCCCCTACTTCGTGATGCGCGTCGGGCGGCTGCCGCTCCTGCCCTACTTCCGGCCGGGCGACCCGGCGATGGGCGAGGCGGTGGCGCGGGTGGCGGACACGCGCTCCAGCGTGCTTCTGGCCAATCACGGCCCCGTCGTGTCCGGCCCGACCCTTTCCGCCGCCAAGGCCGCGATGGAGGAACTCGAGGAGACGGCGCGCCTCGCGCTTCTCCTCCACGGACGCCCGGTGCGCCTTCTCGGCGAGGACGAGATCCAGCCGCTGCGCGAGACGTTCGGCGCCATCTGGTAGCGATCGGAGGACACCACCCATGCCGCGCTTTGCCGCCAACCTCACCATGATGTTCAACGAGGTGCCGTTCCTCGACCGCTTCGCCGAGGCGGCGCGCGCGGGCTTTGCCGGCGTCGAGTTCCTGTTTCCCTACGAATGGAAGGCCGAGGCGATCGCCGAGCGGCTGCGTGCGAACGCGCTGACGCAGGCCCTTTTCAACATGCCGCCGGGCGACTGGGCGGCCGGCGAGCGCGGCATCGCCTGCCTACCAGGCCGCGAGGCGGAGTTCACGGAAGGCGTCGAGACGGCGGTGCGCTACGCGCGGGCGCTCGGCTGCGAGCGGATCCATGCCATGGCCGGGCTCCTGCCGGCCGGCACCGAGCGCGGACACGCGCTCCACCTCTACCGCCGCAACATCGCGGCCGCCGCGCGCCGCCTGGCCGATGACGGCCTGACGCTCGTGATCGAGCCGATCAACACGCGCGACATGCCGGGCTATCTTCTCAACCATCAGCGCGAGGCGCACGCCCTCGTCGCCGAGATCGGCGAGCCCAACCTCAAGGTCCAGATGGACTTCTACCATGCTCAGATCATGGACGGAGACCTGTGGCGCCTGTTCGAGGCCAATCAGGGCACGGTCGGGCACATCCAGATCGCCTCCGTTCCCGACCGCCATGAACCGGACGAGGGCGAGGTGAACTACCCCTGGCTCTTCGAAAAGCTCGACGAAGCTGGCTACGACGGCTGGGTCGGCTGCGAGTACCGGCCGCGGGGCGACACGCGTGCCGGCCTCGGCTGGTTCACGCCGCAGCGCTGACCGGTCAGATCGTCCGTCCGCCGTCGACCTCGAGGATGACGCCCGTCACGAAGCGGGCCTCGTCGGAGGCGAGATAGAGGCAGGCGCCCGCAATGTCGTCGGGCTCCGACAGGCGGCCGAGCGGGATCGTCGCGATGAACTTCGCGCGGTTCTCCGGCGTGTCGGGCAGGCCCATGAAGCTTTCGAGCAGCGCAGTCGCGCCCATCACCGGGGCGATGGCGTTGACGCGGATGCCGCGTGGGGCGAGCTCCACCGCCAGCGAGCGGCTGAGCATGTTCACGGCGCCCTTCGAGCCGTTGTACCAGGTGAGGCCGGGGCGCGGGCGCAGGCCCGCGGTCGATCCGATGTTGAGGATGACGCCCGACCCCTGAGCCGAGAAGACCGGCAGGCTCGCCTGCACCGAGTGGTAGATCGACTTGACGTTGATGGCGTAGACCCGGTCGAACTCGTCCTCCGTGACCTCCTCCAGCGGCTTGTTGCGATGGGTCCAGCCGGCATTGTTGACGAGGATGTCGAGCTGGCCGCCGTGCCGCGCGGCCTCGGCCACCGCCCGCTCGAAGTCCTCGCGCCGCGTCACGTCGCCCTTGAGGCTCACGGCCGCCGCGCCGATCTCGCCCGCGACGCGCCGCCCGCCGTCCTCGTCGAGGTCCATGATCACGATGCGCGCGCCCTCGCGTGCGAAGGCCTTGGCGATCGCCGCGCCGAACCCCGATGCCGCGCCCGTCACCAGCGCCGATTTCCCGTCCAGCCGTCCCGTCATGTCGTGCGATCCTCCCAAATCATGGCAGAGCATATGGCGGAAGGCCCGACCGCGGCGAGCCCGCTCAGGCCGCGTCCTCCACACGGCCGGCGGGGGCGAATTCGCGGCGCAGCGCCTCGGTCTGCTGCCCGAGCGCCGGAACCGCACGGAACGCCGGATCCTGCCCGTCGAAGCGCGCGCCGGGCGCGAGATAGGCCACCGGGCCGGCCGGCGTCTCGACCGTCACGAAGCGGTTCTGCGGGTGGTCGGCAAGATCCTGCATCGAGCTGACGCGGCCATAGGCGATGCGCGCCTTTTCCAGCCGCTCGATCATCTCCGGCCGGTCCGCCATGGCGAAGGCACCCGTGACGATCGCATCGAGCTTCTCGCGGTTGGCGACGCGCCGGGAGTTGTCGGAAAACAGCGGTTCGCCCGCGAGATCCGGCACCAACAGGACGTCGCGGCACAGATTGGCCCATTCCCGCTCGTTCTGGATCGAGAACAGGACGGAGGCCCCGTCGCGGCAGGCATAGGCACCGTAGGGCGCGATGGTCGGGTGGTTGAGCCCCGAGCGCGCCGGCTCCTTGCCGCCGTAGACGTATTGCAGGTACGGCACGTTCATCCAGTCGGCGAGCGCGTGGAAGAGCGAGACGTCGATGTGCCGGCCTTCGCCGGTCTTCGCCCGGCCGATCAGCGCCTGCAGCACCGCCTGGAAGGCCGTCATGCCGGCGGCGATGTCGCAGACCGACACGCCGACGCGCGCCATGCCGTGCTCGTTGCCGGTGATGTTCGACAGGCCGCTCTCCGCCTGCACGAGGAGATCGTAGGCCTTGAGGTCGCGATAGGGGCCCTCGTCGCCGTAGCCCGAGATCGAGCAGGTGATGAGGCGCGGGTTGCGGCGGCGGAGCTCGGCGGGCGCGAAGCCGAGCTTGTCGATCGCGCCGGGCGCCAGGTTCTGGACGAAGATGTCGGCCGCATCGATCATGCGGGCGAGCACCGCCTTGTCGGCCTCCGACTTCAGGTCGAGGCAGACCGATTCCTTGCCCCGGTTGAGCCAGACGAAATAGGCGCTTTCGCCCTTCACCAGATGGTCGTAGCCGCGGGCGAAATCGCCCTCCGGCCGCTCCACCTTGATGACGCGCGCACCCGCGTCCGCCAGCCGGCTCGACAGGTAGGGGGCCGCGACCGCCTGTTCGACGGAGACGACGACAAGACCCTCGAGATCGGTGTTCATCGGCTCGGATCCTCGCTTCTCGGATGCCGGCAGTTAAGAACGGTGCCGGCGCACCCCGCCAATAGCGATGCGCGAGACGCTCCATAACCCGTCGATATGGGCGCCGGCGCCGCATAGGGACCCCCTATGACGGCCAGCGCGAAAGCCTATTTCCCGTGACGCGGCCACAGATCCGACAACCCTCGGGTCCGTGGTTCCGACGAGACAGGGAAGATCCCATGCCCTCCACGATCAGCGACGCCGCGCTGTTCCTCTTCGTGCCGGGCGACCGCCCGGAGCGTTTCGCAAAGGCCTTTTCGGCCGGCGCCGACGCGGTGATCCTCGATCTCGAGGACGCCGTCGCGCCGGACGCCAAGGCGCGCGCCCGCGCGGCGATCGAGGCTGCCGCGTCCGAGATCGCGAGCGCGCCCTGCGCCGTTCTCCTGCGCATCAACGCAGTGGCCGAACCTGCGCACGCGGCGGACCTCGCCCTCGCTGCAAGGATCGACGTGGCAGGCGTGATGCTGGCAAAGGCGGAGTGCGCGGCCGATGTCGAGCGGGTCGCCGAGGCGTCGGGCCGGCCCGTGGTGGCGCTGGTCGAGAGCGCGCTCGGGCTCGGCGAGATCCGGGAGATCGCGAACGTCGCCGCGCGCCTTGCCTTTGGAACCTTCGACTATGCCGCCGATCTCGGCTGCCGGCCGACGCGCGAGGCGCTGGCCTCCGCCCGCCACGAGTTCGTGCTCGCGAGCCGCCTCAAGTCTCGTCCGGCCCCGATCGACGGGGTGACGGCGGCGACGCGCGACGAAGCCCTGATCGAGGCCGACGCGGCCTATGCCGCCGACCTCGGCTTTTCCGCCAAGCTCCTGATCCATCCCGCCCAGGTTCCGCCGGCCGCGCGCGGGTTCGCGCCGGGCGCCGAGGCGGTCGCCTGGGCGGGGCGGGTTCTCGACGCCGGGCAGGGCGGGGGCGCCGTGTCGCTCGACGGCGAGATGGTGGACGCGCCGGTGATCCTGCGCGCACAGGCGATTTTGGCGGCCGCCGCGCGGGCGGGCCGGGGAGGACGATGATGAATTCGCAAGGCGCCCCGATCCGCGAGGCGGACCTCGTTTCCTCCGTCGCCGACGCGCTGCAATACATCGCGGTGTTCCACCCGCCGAGCTTCGTCCGAAGCCTCACGAGCGCCTATGAGCGCGAGGAGAGCCCGGCAGCGCGCGACGCAATCCGCCAGATCCTGATCAACTCGCGCATGGCGGCCTTCGGCCGGCGCCCGATCTGCCAGGACACGGGCACGGTCAACGTCTTCGTCAAGCTCGGCATCGGCGCGCGTATCGAGACGACGCGCCCGCTCACCGACGTCATCAACGAGGGCGTCGCGCGCGCCTACACCGACCCCGACAATCCGCTCCGCGCCTCGATCGTCCGTGATCCGCTGTTCGGCCGAACGAACACCGGCGACAACACGCCGGCCGTCGTCCATTTCGATGTTGTGGCCGGTGAAGCGCTGACGATCACGGTCGCCGCCAAGGGCGGCGGTTCGGAGAACAAGGCGAAGTTCGCCAACCTCGCGCCCGCGGCCTCCGTGTCGGACTGGGTGGTCGAGACGGTCGAGACGCTCGGCGCCGGCTGGTGCCCGCCGGGGCTGCTCGGGATCGGCGTCGGCGGCACGGCCGAGAAGGCGATGATGATGGCGAAGGAAGCCCTTCTCGAGCCGATCGACATGGCCGAACTCCTCCGCCGAGGCCCGTCCTCGCCGATCGAGGAGATGCGGCTCGAGATCTACGAGCGCGTCAACGCGCTCGGCATCGGGGCGCAGGGGCTCGGCGGCCTGACGACGGTCGTCGACGTGAAGATCCGCTCGCATCCCTGCCATGCGGCCTCCAAGCCCGTCGGCTTGATCCCACAATGCGCCGCCGACCGGCATCTCACCTTTACCCTCGACGGCTCGGGGCCGGCCCGGCTGGTGCCGCCGGACCTCTCCCTCTGGCCCGAGCTCGACATGGGCGAGCAGAGCGCGGGCGCGCGGCGCATCGATCTCGGCCGCCTGACGCGCGAGGAGGTGGCGACCTGGCGGGCCGGCGAGACGCTGCTCCTGTCGGGGCGGATGCTGACCGGGCGCGACGCCGCCCACAAGCGGATAGTCGACATGATCCGCCGCGGCGAGCCGCTGCCGGTGGATCTCAAAGACCGCGCGATCTACTATGTCGGGCCGGTCGACCCGGTGCGCGAGGAGGTCGTCGGACCGGCGGGGCCGACCACGGCCACGCGCATGGACGGCTTCACCGATCTCGTGCTCGACGCCACCGGCCTTCTCGTGATGATCGGCAAAGCCGAACGGGGACCCGCCGCGATCGAGAGCATCCGTCGCCACGGCGCGGCCTACCTCATCGCCGTCGGCGGCGCCGCCTATCTCGTCTCGAAGGCCGTGAAGGCGGCGCGGGTCCTCGCCTTCGCCGATCTCGGCATGGAGGCGATCCACGAATTCGTTGTGGAGGACATGCCGGTCACCGTGGCGGTCGATGCCGAGGGCACGTCGATCCACCGCACCGGCCCCTCGCAGTGGCGCCGCCCGGCGGTGACCGTCAAAGGCTCGGTGCCGGCCTGACGCGGCGGGTTCTCGTTGTAGCGAGCCCAAGAATTCTGCATCGAACGGCATTGAAAACAAAGGGTTTTCACACTGCTTGGCAGTTCAGGATTTGCATCAATGAGCGCGGAAGATTGTCATGGCCTAGGGGGGCTCTGGATACCAGCTCGCACGCTCCGAATGTTACAGGCCGAACCGCCACCGCAAATAGAAATTTGCGCCGCATACGCCTCGCGTAATGTCCGGCTTGATCCCCTTCCGCTCCAGCTCTCGGATCATCGCACTACTGTGCTGATGATGTAATGATGCAGCTGCACTCGCCGTGATATATTTCGCATCGAATTCAATCAACGACGATTCAGATATGAAAACTATTTTAGCCGTGGCGCTGCCAAGTCGAATTTCCTCTAGAAACCCAAGAAGGACTAGGCCCTTCAAGGCAATGTATGAAACACCCAAGCGCTGACACGCTTGTCGGATAGTTACTCCGAACCAATTGACACCCGTCAATTTCTGGAAGAATTCCTTTTCACATAACCTCAGCGAGGCGAGTCCCGTTATGCCTGGGATATATGAGATGGATTTCAGGCGCCTCGATAGTATCAATTTAACAACTGTATCGAGGCCGCAGCGATATTTTCTGGCAGCTTCATTTAGCGTAATCCCATCCGCAACACTCGATGACGCAGATGCTGCGTCACGTAGTGCGTCCAGAAGGGTCGAAGCAGATCCGGGATCAAATTTCCTCTTCGATTGCTTTCTATTGCCCCGGTGAACTGTTCCCAACAACCCAGCTTCCGCGAGACGCCAGACCCCACCATTCGGTATTCCAAGAGCGTCGCGGACCTGCTCCATCGAACAGAGTGCTTTATGCTTTGCCCGTATCAGATCGACAGCGTGGTCAGTCAAAGCTCCATGCTCATTGAACGGCAACTGTGCCTCAGAAGCGAATGTGGCAACCGTCTGAGGAGATAGGCTCAAGATTTCCGCTACTTCACAGATCTTATACGGCTTCTTGCCTTCCGATTTACAGCCTGTTCGGGGTTTTGAGGCAGCAGGACTTGGCGTTCTACGGTTCTGTTTGATAAATTCTGCGACCTCTTCACGAAACACGCTGAAGCTGGTCGTCTCGTAACCGCGGCGCTCAAGTATACTCGTAAGATAGGTACCCAAAATCTTGTGTACCTCGATAGCCGTAACTGCTCCACGGTGCTCTGAAAACGAAGTGGTAAGAAATTCCGGAATCGATCGCCGAGATGGTTTGAGTAGCTGGAAGCCAGCATCCCGTATAGTGCGGCTCTCCCTGCCCGCGATGCTCGCTTCCGCCTGATGGCCTCTCCTCTCGTAAGTCAGCCGACCAAATGTGCTGCATAATCGCACCACCTCTGAGAACGGGATCGTATCTAGCCAAGTCCCAAACTCGGCTCCGTTTAAACGTCCTGTCATATAGTTCTCGAACTCGGTTGGCTCCTGCGGCACAGGACTGCGGGCTCCAGACTGGAGTTGATAGGCTGCATCCCATCCGAAAACCACGAAGCTTCGCTGATCGTATCTGGTACGCGCTAGCAAGAACCGCTCCAGCCGATAGTTATGAATGTTGCAGGTCTCGATCCCCCGGAAGTGCCAAGCTATGCGTAGCCAAACATTGTCGTACGGAGTGCGTCGCGCAGGGCCGTTGATCAAATCGTCGTTAACGCAGCCCGGACAGAGGGCCACCTCGTCTGTCCGAAGCATGTTCGAAATCACGTGGCAACGCCGCAGTTCGAACGACCGAGGGCCAACTTCTCGGATTGCATTGGCTACTGCCAACGCTGGATCCGAGCCGACACATTCCGCTAACCGGGTAAGCTGCTCAGGGCAGCCTTTCCGTAGATCCTTTAAGTCAAGGCCCAGGTCAAAACAGAAGCTCGCGACGGATGGGCAGCCGCTAACGGCTGCGGATCGATCAAGAAAACTGGCTTGGGTCAACTCGGTGTTCTGTTGGCGAACACGCGCGAGGAGAGGCATCAACGCCTCCTACGCAGCGTAACAGAAGGATCATCTACGAGCTTCGGTATGATCGCGGTCGTATCGATCCGTTCCCAGTCCGGTGCTTCGAAGACATTCAGCCCCGGGTGGCAGCTGGTTCGTCGAAAGTAAGCGTCGGCGAAATGGCACGCCCCGAGTTCGGTCGCGCCGACGGCTTGTGCAAGCGCGATGGCGTGCCAGGCCAGTTCGAAGGATAAGCCGAACTGCTGATTGGCTGCATGAACCAAGCGACCGATCAGATCTCGATCGGGGGAAAAAACTAACCCCAGGTCCTTCGCCCTCAGGTGAAGCGCATGGGCAATGACCTTATGTTCTTGAGGCCGAACCCGAGAGAGCCCTACTTGCTGTGCGCGGCGCGCCAGCGCGTCATCGTGCTCCAGCAGCTGTAGCGTGGGCTCCAAGCCAGAGACGATCAACGAGAAGGGTGGTTCCTCCTCCATCAAGCTTCGCAAGCACGCCGCGATTTTCTGGGCCGAACGTCGTGCTCGAAATGCGTCCTGTCCAACAGTCATGTTCGCAGCATCATCAATGTGTATGAGCACAACACCCAGGCGCTCGGACTGTGCGAGGAAGCGCTGACGCAGGACTTCGGTCGATCGCGCAGCCATGGAGGGGTAGTCCATGCACTGAAGTAGGCGTCCGTATATGGCGTTCAGACTAGGCTGATCTGGTGCGTTGATGGACAGGATTGGCCGACGGGGTTCCCCTTCGTCGACAGGACGAAGCGCTGAGAACGACAGAATTGCCCGCCGAAGCGTGACGGTCTTTCCGGAACCTGCATCTCCTACGCAAAAGAGCGCTCGGCCCGCGACGCGGTTCGAGCTATCGAGGCTCTGACTAGAGTCCCTACGCGTGGCAGTCCTCCGCAGCAACTCACCGACATGTTCGCGCAATCGATGAAGGCGGTCGGTTTCGATGAATGTAGCGTTGGATGTTTCGTCAGCGTGGATACGATCCCATTCCGTTTCGCTCATGGCGGCGGTTATGGCGCGCATTGTTCCTGACCGGGAATGTTCGTTGCCCGTGCTTGCTTCGTCAGTCGCCATTTTCGAGGAACCAATCCGAGTCGTCATCGCCAACTGAGTTATTGCTTGCACCCACTCGCGCTGGTTCTGACGGCTGCCGGTGGTTATGGGTGGCTACAGTTCGGCCCATGCTGGGGATGAACTCTCCTACGGCGAGTAGGTCTTGGTCTGAGAGGTTACCGCTCGAGGGTGGAGCATATGGTGTTGACCAGCCGATACGGAGAGTGCCTTCGTCCCGACGGATCTCCTCGTCAGATGGGCGGATGGCGCCAAGTCCAGCATCAATGATCGCGGACCGACTTGTATGTTGGATGCGTTCAATCGCGGCAAAAACGGTTGCGCTACTGACAGCAGCCTCGGCCTTGTAACGACGCCTCATGTCATTCTGCATCGCCCGCCATGTTATCAATGGGACGCCTTGAAGGCGGTTTTCAGGAGATACAAGAGTCTGCCACTTTCCATTAAATAAACCAGAGATATGATTGATATCATTATGGTCGACAGCGATCATGATCTGATTATCGCCGCTGGTCAGGCGAAATTGTTGCAATTCAGATGAGTTGTATGGTATGTTGGAGAAGTGAACTCCTTCTCCGGAGACTTTTCTTTCATAAATGGTGCCGAGGTTGGCGCGCATGCAGTCGCCATTTGGTGGAAAAGGGAACTCGTAGCTTTTTATCGCATCGCGCCATGCCATTTCCGGCGTTCTTCCATGCAGCCCTTCATGCGGTGTGGAATGGTAGATATCAACAACAAATCGAATTAGAGCGTTGTTGAAATCGACAACCGTCAAGGATGCTCTTCGTTCAGGGTTGTAAGAACCCGCAACAACAGTATTACTGAAAGTACGACCAGTAAAAAATGGCAGAAAGACCTGGTCGAGCGTCCTGTTGAATCGCTCAAGGGTCGAGCGTAGCTTTGGTTGTTTGGCTGGTCCCCAGCTGTGGGTTATACCTAAACCCATTGCAGCAATCTGATATGTCTTTCCAAAGGAAGATCCGGCATCTGAGAATATCTCCATAATACCGGTGTGTGGTCCCCATTCGTTTCCAGCACCTACGGCACGAGCGACAGCGCTTTTATCCGACATCGCCATCCGAAGCGCATTCTTTGCATTATCGGAAGATGCTGTTTCGGCGACTGATAAGCCGAGAATGTAGCGAGTTGCACAATCGATCACGATTGCTACTACAATGCGGACCGTCTCAACCTCTTGACCACGGTAGTGTTCGAGTTCGGACCGGGGGACAGGTCTGCCTTTGATAAGGTGGACATGAGCGGTCCACTCGTCCGTCTCTACACGTTGAAGTGGAAGCCAGGCGCCAGCCCCGCCCGAAGACATAGCGAATTTGGTTGCGGCAGTTTCCTGCCCATGACGTGTGCGTACGAGAGTGAAAGCTGGAACCTGTTTCGCTCGTGTCTTGAACGCTGAGTAGCTCGGCACCGTCAGGGATGGACTGCCATCCCGCACTCGCTCGATGTTCGCTATCCTCAGGGCGCTTGTCACTAACCGATGACAATGACGGATCGACGGACGCTTCTCCGTAAGGAACTCATCTTTGATGATCCTCGCAATCATCACTTCGACCACAGGATCAAGGTTCGGCTTGCTACCGCAATTGCCGTATCCGTCGCAAAGCCCCACCGGGTCGCCGCCGCTCTTCTCAAAGCGACCAACCCAGGACGCTAACGTACGACCGCTCACCGGTTCTCGGGCCTGTAACCTGTTCTGCCGCTCGATCGGTGGGCGCCGCGAGTCATGTCGGCGCACGCCCTTCCGCGAGCCTTTCGGTCTCGCAAGGTCTTGAGCTTCTGCTACAGCTCTCGCGTCGCTAGCACGAGCGTCGGCCTCTTCCTTATCGGCTTCGAATTCTTCATTTTGCAGTTGAGCGGCAATGAGGGTAGCGGCTTTCTGGAATCCTAGCGCACTGCGTGTCACCTCGCCCTGCCGTTCGAGACCCAGAAATGCGTTCACCGTACGGAGGCGATGGAGAAAATCGTCCTGTCGTTTCGGTGAGATCTGACTGAGCAGCGTGCTTCGAGCTTGCTGCCGGTGTTGAGCGCCTGCAAACGAAAAATGATCGGCGTCGCGGACTAGCGCGCCGGTAGCATGCAGGTCGGCTACATCTTTATGCGAAAAGCGTATGTGGTGGTCGGGAGCCGCGTCCTTACACAGAACGTGGCCGTCGCTGTCAGTCGAAACCGGTCGGTAGTGCTCTCCGTTGATCGATAGTCGATCGAGCGGACCCATGCGATACCGCAGCGTGCTAGGGTTCACGGGGTCCCTCCAGTCGCGTCATCGATGGGCATGGCGCGGACGAGTGTGTCGAGGGACAGGGGGACGCTTTCAACTCTTTCGAGAACGCCCTCGGCGATCAAGCGAACAACTGCTCGGAACCCACTCGTGGGTCGCTTCAGTCGGGCGCCTAGATCGCGGATCGATATTGGACTTGCCAAACCGCGTGCTACGTCAGTCAACGCGCGGTACGCGTCGTAGTCCGCATCCCGCTTCACGGAGGCGAAGAGCAATGCGTCCGTAACGATAGCCCGCGGTGTCGACGTTTCCGTCAGGAGGATCACGCCACTAGCATATGACGGGGACATCTGATCCGCGATGCAAGCGATCTCATTCCGAAGCTTCTCGGTAACCCGGACGCTCGCTTTGACCTCTACCGCAATCTGTTCGCCGCTGGTGAGCGTCACCAGAAAATCGACTGTGCGTTGGCGCGGCTTACCCTCGCTGTCGACGTAGGTGATCGGTGTCGGTTGCTCTTGGATCTTGGCAACATCCGGACGGGCTTTGAGAACGAGCCTGATCCTATGCTCGGCCGCACTTTCGAGCATTACTTCCCTGCCTTCGTCTTGGAGAAAGACGCGCGCGGAAGCTGAGCTTTTTGCGCGAACCCCGCGTGATGCACTGCTCGGTTTAAGGGGCACCCATGCATCGGCAATCGCGGCATCGGCTGTGGACGTTATCTGGCTCACATCGAGGTTCCTGCATTCGACTGGGGTTTGGGATCCTCCGATACCCACGGAGGTTTCAACCGCGTCATATCCAATATGTGTCAATGATACGTTTTTTCTGGTATTGCACAACCGGCACATATCGTGAACAATGATGCCGTATCGGAGAGGTGAAATGGATCGAGTGCGTGAACTGACTGGCCGTATTCAGGTCACCTGGCATCCCCTCAGCGCTGCCGAGGTTGAGCGGGCGTCAGGCTTCACAGCCGAACTTCAGAGGCTTTGGCGAAGCCGGGGGGTGCTGCCGAAGAAGTCCGGCACGCGAGTAAGCTATACAGCGCACGATGCGGCTCGGTTCTGCCTTGCGAAGATCCTGCGCTCTCGAGGAACCTCTCAAACAGAAGCATTGGAGTTGGCCGATAGATACCAATCATTGCTGTTGCATCATGCAATGATGAATGCGGATGGTGTTGTGGAGTTTACGGGATCCCCTCAGACGTCAGAAGACGTATATCAAAGACTCGAGGCTGATGAGGTATTGCTTCGAGAGATATCGGGCTGGGACGGTGATGAGGGTGGAACTCTGTTGATCTCGTCGGACGGGTGCGCGTTCACTCTCCAGCCTCATCCTCCCAGTTGGACAGACATTGGAAGCCCTTGCGAGGTCTTGACCATAAACTTGGTGACTCTGTCGGTGAGGTTCGCCAACGCATTAGGTAGACCGCTCGTTTTGCTCCAGGAGAACCCAGGTGAAGCCGTTGCGGGGCCAGTCATTCGTCGCGTGTTCAGTCGCGGAATGCCAAATTCGAAAGTCGCAAAGCCCGGCGTGCACTCAAAAGTGCTGTAAGCGATCGATAATTCTACCGAAGCAATGTGTCCTCAAGACGCTGGGCGGAGAGGCGATTGATGGCCGCCCGATGCTCAGTGCTATCTGACGGTAGGTTTACGCAGATGGTGCGTTATGTAATTCAAGACCAGCCCGATACCCATATTCATTAAGGTAGACAACAAGTCGCTTATAATTTTTCACTCTGGTCGCAATGTCATTCTAGATGACATCGAGTCATTTATAAAAACATTGACTCCAGTAAGTATGGGTGAAATCCTTGGATGATGGTCGCCTCGGTGACTGGTTCGTCGCCAATCTTAAAAGGCCGCTTCGGTAGGAATGATGTTGATGTGCAAGAGGTCTGGAGAAGGTAATAACACAGCGGACTTCAATCTGAGGGAGGATAAGCTCGCTGAACTCACCTTGGGTGATGCTCTGCGCATTAAGACCAGCGCCCGAAAACTCGCCGAAGTGCGCAGTGCTCTTCGGGATTTAGAACGGAAAGGGGCGGATTTGTCCGTTGTCCAGCAGCTTGCTTCCAATCCTCGCCATGCAGCCTTGGCTAGTGAACATCATCGTTTGTTCGAGGAAGTCGGAAGATTTATCGAGATTCGAGATTCACCGGAATCATAGAATTCTAATACGTCATGCCGTGTAAAAATAGAGATATTTAATCATCTAGTAAGGGTCGATCATGTTCGAAGAGCATACCTGGTATCGTGAGAGGTTCGATGGCCGTGTCCAGGAGGCGCTGGATCTCGTTAAAGGTCGGGTACTCTTCTTAGAGGAGTCCGATGGCACGCGAACACATGTGCTCGTCCCCTACATCGGCTGGCTAGCTATGCAGCATCTGCAGGTTCCCAAGGAAGAGCGAGAAGAACGAGAGATCATGATGCGCCTGCACGACGGATCGCGCGAACTGCTTATTTACATCGGCACACCCCCGGAGGCGGTGACGTCAGCTCTACGCGCCTTCCACCATGAGTAGGGCGGCCGTTGATGTCTTCCATCGCTCCGAACCTAAATGATATCGCATTCTGGGGTGCTTTAAAGAATGCCGTTCGTGAGTCGGTGGATCCACATATCTCCGAACTCGACGACCGACTGCTATCATTTCTAACATTCAGCATTCTGTGTGGTTTGGAAGAGCGGCGTATCGGCGTTGTGCCGATGGCACCGACAGGGATCATGCTTGTGGCGTCTATGAGCGCGTTGAGGCGACGTAAGCTCCCGAACCAATGGCTGTCGACTAAGGCTAAGCACCGAATACGGCTACGAGACGCCATTGATGCCGTGCCGGATTGGAGGGCGGCGTTTCGTGCCGAGCGTGACGCAAGATCACGCAACCTCAGTCCGTCCGAATCATAGTCAGCACTGCAGTACCAACATGGTCCACTTCAGAAACGACGTTGACGCATCGGTACGGGTGCGTGGGTCGTGGCATACACAAGTGCTCGGCCGAGGAAGCGTCCATGTTCCGTTCCAGGGCATTGGCGACAGTCAAACCGAGCCCTCCCTTCTAGGCATAGGTCCAAGTGCCGACGAAAAGCTTGCGGCATTGGAATGCCTGCATGCATCTGGGGATTACCGTGTGCTGCGGAAAGTGCAGCTTCCACAACCAAATCCTTCAGCTTCAAGGTTCCCAGGCCAGTCAGTGGTCGCGATAGCCGATGTGGAAATGCGCGGCGACAAACAGGATGAGACTGGGCGTCAATCAGGATGAGACGGACGGCGCGGGCCGCATCGTAGGGAGGGCGTAGCCCGACCGGAGGTGTGG
>NZ_LMOH01000025.1 GCF_001423245.1 Aureimonas sp. Leaf324 | reverse complement strand
GGATCACCAGAACCGCCTCCGGCCCCAGTCCCATCAGGTCCAGCATCTCCGCCTGGCTCGAAAGATCCCGGACGCTCCGCGTCACCAAGCCCGCGTCCTCCTCCTGCGCTGCAGCGTGCCGGTGCGGTGCACATGCCTTAAGTCTGTCTGACAAGAGCGGGCAAACCGCCAGACAGCAGTTGGATCGGGAGGATCCTCATGAGCCGCCGCGGCGAACTCGACCAAAAATACACAGCCACCAGTGGGCGCGTCTTCATGAACGGGACGCAGGCGCTGGTCCGCCTGCCGCTCGTCCAGATGCGGCGCGACCGGGAAGCTGGGCTCGAGACCGGCGCCTTCGTATCGGGCTATCGAGGGTCTCCGCTCGGCGCCTACGACCAGCAGCTCCAGGCCAATCGCGACCTGCTGCTCGCCGAGGATGTCCACTTCCAGCCGGGCATCAACGAGGATCTCGCGGCGACCGCCGTTTGGGGTACGCAGCAGGTTGGATTGTCGCCGGGGGCCCGCAAGCAGGGTGTCGTCGGGATCTGGTATGGCAAGGGGCCTGGGGTCGATCGCTCGGGCGATGTCTTCAAGCATGCCAATGCCGCCGGTTCATCGCGTCATGGCGGCGTCCTCGCCATCGCCGGTGACGATCATGGCGCAAAATCCTCCACCGTGCCGCACCAGTCCGACCACGCCTTTATGGCGGCGGTCATCCCGATGCTCTACCCTTCGTCGATCCACGAGTTCGTCGAGTTCGGGCTGCTCGGGATCGCCATGTCGCGCTATTCCGGCTGCTGGGTCGGCATGAAGGTCATCGCCGATACCGTCGAGACGACCGCCTCGGTCGACCTTTCGGGCGAGCGGCGGGAGTTCGTGACGCCGACGGACTTCGTCCTGCCGCCAGACGGCCTCAACCTTCGCGTGCCCGACGATCGCTGGAGCCAGGACAACCGACTTCAGACGTACAAAGCCTATGCCGCGATCGCCTTTGCCCGCGCCAACCGGGTCGACCGCGTGACGCTCGATTCCCCGAATGCGCGCCTCGGCATCATCGCGTCCGGCAAGGCCTACGAGGACGTGCGCCAGGCGCTGCGCGAACTCGGCGTCGACGAGGACACGGCGCATCTCGCAGGCCTTCGCCTCTACAAGGTGGGCATGCCTTGGCCGCTGGAGCCCGAAGGGGTGCGCGAGTTCTCGGTCGGGCTGGAGGAGATTCTCGTCGTCGAGGAGCGGCGTGAGATCATCGAGAACCAGATCAAGCAGCAGCTCTTCAACTGGCGCGCGGACGTTCGCCCGCGCATCATCGGCAAGTTCGACCATAACGATCGGCCCGTCCTGTCACTGGCGCGCGAGCTGACGGTCGCGACGGCCGCGGTGGTGATCGGCGAACGCATCCTCGCCTTGAGCGATCTCGACGAGGCGCATCGCAGCTTCATCGAGGCGCGCGTACGCTATTTTCGGCAGCGCGGAGAGGCTGCCGGTCAGCTGGAGCCGCCGCTCGCGCGCACGCCGTTCTACTGTTCGGGTTGCCCGCACAACTCGTCCACCAAGGTGCCGGAAGGCTCGCGCGGGCTTGCGGGCATCGGCTGCCATTTCATGGTCACCTGGATGGGACGCCGCACCGAGACGTTCAGCCAGATGGGCGGCGAGGGTGTCGCCTGGGTGGGCACGGCGCCCTTCACCGACGAGCGCCACGTCTTCGTCAACCTCGGCGACGGGACCTACTTCCATTCCGGCCAGCTGGCGATCCGGCAGGCGGTCGCCGCCGGCGTCAACGCCACTTACAAGATCCTCTACAACGACGCCGTCGCGATGACCGGCGGCCAGACGGTCGACGGGCCGCTCGATCCCGCCAAGATCACGCATCAGCTGCACCGCGAGGGCGTCGCGCCGATCTGGCTGGTCTCGGAATTTCCCGAGCGCTACCACGCCTCACAGCTGGCGCCCGGCACCGAGATCCATCACCGCGACGATGTCGAGGCGGCGATGCTGGTGCTGCGCGACGTGCCGGGTGTTTCTGCAATCGTCTACGATCAGACCTGTGCGTCGGAGAAGCGCCGCCGGCGCAAGCGGGGGCTTCTGCCCGATCCGGATCTGCGCATCGCCATCAATCCCGCGGTCTGCGAGGGCTGCGGTGACTGTTCGGTCCAGTCGAACTGCCTCTCGGTCGAACCGCTGGAAACGGAGTGGGGCCGCAAGCGGCAGATCAACCAGTCGACCTGCAACAAGGACACGTCCTGCCTGAAGGGATTCTGCCCATCCTTCGTCACGCTGGAGGGCGCGAAGCCGAAGACGCGGGCTGCGCGAGCGGCACCGGATCTCGCCGGCATTCCGGATCCCGTTCTTCCCGATCTTGCCGAGCCCAGCAACATCGCGATCACGGGCGTCGGCGGCACGGGCGTCCTGACGATCGGCGCGGTGCTCGGCATGGCGGCTCATCTCGACGGCAACGCGCCGATGCTTCTCGACATGGCAGGACTGGCGCAGAAGGGCGGCGCGGTTCTCAGCCACGTCCGCATCGGACGCCGCGCCGAAGACGTCACCTGCCCCCGGATCGTCTCGGGCTCGGCCGATGTCCTGATCGCGGCCGACGACGTGGTCGCGACCTCGAAGGATGCGGCCGGTCTCCTGTCGCCCGAGCGCACCCGCGCCGTCGTCAACACCCATCTGACGCCGGTCGCCCAGTTCGTGCGCGATCCCGACTTCGACTTCCGGCGCACGCTCGTCGCGGGCGCGATCCGAAAGTCGGTCGGGGAGGGCGCCGACTTCGTCAACTTCACGGAATTGGCTGAAACGGTCAGCGGGGACGCCATTGCCACCAACATCATGATGCTCGGCTACGCCTGGCAGAAGGGACTGGTGCCAGTCACCTTCGCCAGTCTCCAGCAGGCGATCGAACTCAACGGCGTGGCGGTGAAGGCAAATCTCGACGCCTTCGCCTGGGGGCGCTTCGCCGCCGCAAGACCGGACGACATGGTGGAAATCGTCGGCCGGCGTGATGCGACGAGAACGCTCGGTGAGATGACCACGGACGAACTGGTCGAGCACCGCTCGGCCTTCCTCACCGATTATCAGGACACCGCCCTTGCCGCGCGGTACCGCGCGCTCGTAGAGCGAGCTCGGCAGGCCGACGCCAAGGCTGAGGCGCATGGCCGCATCGAGCGGGCGGTCGCCGAAAACTACGCCAGGCTTCTGGCCGTCAAGGACGAGTACGAGGTCGCCCGTCTCCATACCGATGACCGCTTCGAGCGTCAGCTCGCGGAGGAGTTCGATGGGGTGCGTCGCCGCGTCTACCATTTCGCGCCACCGTTCCTTGGCGGGCTCGACGCCAACGGGCGGCCGAAGAAGCGTGCGTTCGGACCGTGGATCCTGCCGTTCCTGCGTGGGCTGGCGCGCCTGAAGCGCCTGCGCGGCACCCTGTTCGATCCCTTCGCGCGCAATGCCGAGCGGATCGCCGAGCGCCGCCTCATCGCCGATTACGAGGCGGATTGCCGTGTCCTCTTCTCGCGCGCACGCCCGGCCGACCGGGATGTCGCGGTGGAGCTCCTGTCCCTGCCCGCCGGCATCCGGGGCTTCGGCCCCGTCAAGACTCAAGCGATGGAAAAGGCGGCGCGCCGCCGCGAGGAGCTTCTTGCCCTCATGGGTGAGGGCGCTCGCGGCGTTGCAAAGGCGGAGGTGCCAACGCCGGCGGAATGAGGATCGGGGCGATGGGGTACGCTTCACCCGTCATCGTTCCGTGCTAGGAGCGGAGGGCGCGACGAAGCGCGGAACGCGCCTTTGCGGTGGCATGCCCCGCTTGGGCGCATTCCGGGGGAACCACGAGGCATCCGCACTCGTCTCCTTCCCGCAAACAGGAGAGCACAGCATGCTGACCGACGCCCAGACCGACGAAATCTCCGAGAAGATCTCGACCCTCTTCCAGGGCATGGAGCTCGACGACGTCGCCAACGTCCTGAAGATCCAGCTTGCCATGCTGGTCACGCAGGGTAGCGAGGACGCCGACGGCGCCATGGAGTTCCTCGACGAGATCTACGAGGACGTCGAGCAGATGGTCGAGTCCTTCCCCTTCGGCGAGGAGGAAGAGGACGAGGACGAGGCGGACGCCAAGCCCCAGAACTGATCGCGTTTTCGCGAGCCTTGGAACGCCGGAACGGACCGGCGGTTCTCCGTCGAATTCGACAAGGAGAAACGCCATGTCCAACATCGAAGACGTTCCGACCGGGCCGGGCCGCGATCCCGGCCCGCCCGACGGCCCCCTGCCGATGGGCGAGCCGCCCGAGCCCATGGTGGAGCCGGACGAGATCCGCGAGCCCGCTGATACGCCCGTTCCGGTGGAGCCCGATCCCGAGGAGGGGCCGGGCCACCTCCCCGGCGACATCGAACGCGCCGATGCGGCCGGGCGCACAGACTGATCCGAGATGATCGCTCGGATGACAGGGCCTTAACGCGACTTTCAGCGTCCGAGGCGATGATTGCGGGTGATGCGTCACCTCTCGACCCTTCGCCTCGGACCCACGCGCCCGGCCGCCGCCCTCGGTGCAGCGTCGGATGCCGCGCCGTGGTGGAATGCCGCCGAGGGACGAGCGCTTTGCACAGCCCTCGCGGCCCTGATCCTGACGCTGCTCCTCGTGACCTTCGAGCCCTATCAGGCGGTGTTTGTGGGGCCGGCGGGGTCGGGGAACATCACCAACCAGTTGGGATATGGCGGCCTCGGTCTCGCAGCCCTTCTGATCCATCTCTGCATCACGCCCCGCCCGGTCGCGATGCGGCTTCTGCGTCCCGCCTGGGTCGTGATGGCGCTGATCCTTCTCCTCTCGTCGACCCAGTCGATCTGGCCCGACGCGTCGTTCCGCGCGGTGGTGTTCTCGCTGGCTGCGATGCTCGCGATGACCGGCGCACTCTGTCTCGTGCCGGACGAGCGGGCCTTCCGCTTCGCGCTGACGGTGACGGCCCTCGTGGTGCTGGGCCTGTCCTATGCCGGCATCGTGCTGATGCCCTCGGCGGCGATCCACAACGAGGCGCTGGAAGCCGCCAATATTGGTCTCTGGCGCGGCATCTACTCCCATAAGAACGTCGCAGGACCGGTCATGGCCGCCCTGTGCTTCGCAGGGCTCTATCTCGTGCGCAGCGGGCAATGGGTGACCGGTGTCGCGATCGCGCTGCTTTCGGCGTTCTTCGTTCTCAAGACCGGATCGAAGACGACGCTCGGCCTCCTGCCGCTGGTGGCCGGCCTAATTTTTGCGGGACGCGTCTTCGGCGGGCGTCGGCTGCCGGTGATCGTGCTCGGTCTCGTCCTCGCGGGCTTTGCGCTGATGACGCTTGGCACCGTCCTGTCGCCAGTTCTTTACGACCTTCTGCAATGGGCCGTGCCGGGGACGACCTTCACGGGGCGTCTCGACCTCTGGCGTTTCGCCATCCACGCGCTGGGACCCCAGGCCTGGACGGGCACGGGGTTCGAGGCGTTCTGGTCGACGCCGGTGGTGCGCCATGCCGAACCGCCGTTCGGCTCGAGCTGGGATCCGCGCGGCATCGTCAACGCGCACAATGGTTATCTCGATCTTGCGATCGCGCTGGGCTGGCCGGGGCTCGGATTCGGGATCGTCGTCCTCGTCATCCTGCCCTTGGTCGATTTCGTACGCATCGGGTCGCAAGGCCCTGCCGCCACGAGGGTTGCGGACTTCTTCCTGATGGTTCTCGCGTTCACCCTCCTCAACGCATTTCTCGAATCCTTCTTGTTTGCTCGGGGAAATCCTGTCTGGATGACGACGTGGCTCGCCGTCGCCGGGTTGCACCTCCTGCCCAAGGGCCGGACGGTCGCCTGAAGGATCCGGGACCGAGTATCGGATTCGCGCAACGCAGATTTGCGTATTAATGGTACGCAAGAGTGTTGATTGTTGGTGGGCTACAATCTAGTGCTCAAGTGGTTGGGTTGAGTTCCTGATGGACCGTTTCCCGGTCCATCCTGTAGCAGGTGCATTTTCGTGACGATGACGAAGAATGAGCGAGATCCGATCGACGTCCACGTCGGTGCCCGGTTGCGCCTGGTGCGCACATCCCGGCGCCTGTCGCTGGAAGAACTCGGCCGCCAGATCGGCGTGACCTACCAGCAGATTCAGAAATACGAGACCGGCAGCAACCGGATCAGCGCCGCGACGCTCTATCGGATCTCGCAGCTGTTCGAGATCAGCCCGACCTTCTTTTTCGAGGGGCTGACCTCGCAGGGCGAAACGGACGAGGCGGCGACGCCGAGCCCCGAAGTCGTCCAGTCGTCGCTGGCTCTCGGCCGGATTCCGGATGGCGAGATCCGCCACCGCCTGCGTCTTCTGATCGACGCCCTGGCGCCCGGCCGCGACAATTGAGGACGGTCGGGCGCTCGCCTCAGTTGGCGAGCGCGCGCTCCACGAGCCGGACCCAGTAGGACGAGCCGAACGGGATCGCGGTATCGTCGAAGTCGTAGCCGGGATTGTGGAGCCCGGCACTCGCCCCGTTGCCGAGAAAGACGAAGGCGCCGGGCCGCGCTTCCAGCATGTAGGAAAAGTCCTCGGCCGCCATCAGTGGCGGTGCCGCGGCATCGACCGCACCCGCACCGCAAACGTCCGCCGCGACCGCGGCGCAGAAGGCGGCTTCTCTGATATCGTTCACCGTTACCGGATAGTTCCGCTTGTAGACGACGCTGGCGCTCGCGCCGTGCGCGGCGGCGACCCCTTTTGCGATCGCCTCGATCCGGCGCTCGGCGAGATCCTGCGACGCTGCCGTCAGCGAGCGCACGGTGCCGGAGACCTGCGCTTCGTCCGGGATGATGTTGCGGGCGAAACCGGAATGGAAGCGCGTGACCGAAAGGACGAGCGAGTCCAGGGGGTCGACGTTGCGCGCCGAAATCTGCTGCAGCGCCTGGACAAGGGCCGCGCCCGCCAGGATCGGATCGGCGCCTTCGTGGGGAAGAGCGGCATGGCTGGCCTTGCCGCGGATGGCGATCTCGAACTCGTCGGTCGCCGCCATGATCGGGCCGGGGCGCAGCGCGATCTGCCCGACCGGCAAGCCCGGCAGATTGTGCATCCCGTAGACCGCCTCGATGCCGAAGCGCTCCATCAGCCCGTCCTCGATCATCGCCAGCGCCCCTGCGCCCCCTTCCTCGGCGGGCTGGAACACGAAGGCGACATGACCCCGGAAGGCGCGGGTGCGGCAGAGGTGGCGGGCGGCGCCGAGCAGCATCGCCATGTGTCCGTCGTGACCGCAGGCATGCATTGCGCCCGGTCGGCGCGAGGCATAGGGGTGGGGCGTCGCTTCCGCGATCGGCAGGGCGTCCATGTCGGCCCGGAGACCGACCGTGCGGCCCCCCTCGCCGAGACGGCCTGTGACGATCCCGACGACTCCCGTCCGTCCGATGCCCGTTACCACCTCGTCGCAGCCGAACTCCCGAAGCTTCTCGGCGACGAACGCGGCCGTCTCGGGCAGGTCGTAGAGGATTTCCGGCATCGCATGGAGCGTCCGGCGCCAATCGGCGATGTCGGCGGCGCCTGCCGCGATCTCGGGAACGAGGAGCATCGATATCTTTCGGTCTCGCGCCATCAAAAGGCGGAATTCGCCCGCCAGAAGGAGGTCTGGAATCACCTTGCCATGATATGAACGCAGGTGCGAAGAGAACGCAAAGCGTCTTCGCGCTTCCGCGAGAAGGGTCCCATGACAATCATCCGTCCGCTGCCGTCGATCCGCGCGCTTGCCGTTCTTCTGGGCTTGAGCACTGCGGCTATCATGGCGGGGCCGGCCGAGGCCATGAACACGATCGTGGTGGACGTCGCGACCGGCAAGGTGCTGTCGGAGAACAACGCCACGCAGCGCTGGTATCCGGCCTCGACCACCAAGCTGATGACGACTTACGTCGCGCTGAAGGCTCTGAAGTCGCAGGAGGTCTCGCTCGACACGCCGGTCGTCATGTCGCGCGCGGCCGCCGCCGAGCCGCCCTCCAAGATGGCCTATCCTGCCGGTTCCGTGATGCGTCTCGATATGGCGCTGCGCATGATGCTGGTGAAGTCGGCCAACGACGTGACCTACGCGATCGGCCAGACGCTCGGCAAAGGATCGATGGAGACCTTCGTCGAGCGGATGAACGCCGAGGCGGCCGCGCTCGGCATGAAGGACACGCATTTCGTCAATCCGAACGGCCTGCCGGCGCCCGGCCAGTATTCCAGCGCCAAGGATCTGGCGATCCTCGGCGTCGCGCTACGCAAGGAGTTCCCCGAGTTCAGCAACTACTTCGCCACCGAGGCGATCGCTGTCGGCAAGGGGACAATGAAGAACCACAACGGGCTTCTCGGTCGCTACAACGGTGCCGACGGCATGAAGACCGGGTATATCTGCGCCGCGGGCTTCAATCTCGTCGCCTCCGCCACGCGCGACAATCGCACGCTGATTGCCGTTGTGCTTGGTGCTGAAGGCCCGATCGTGCGCGAGCGCACCGCCGCCGAAATCCTCGAAAACGGCTTCAACACCAATCCGCGCTCGATCCGCGACACGGTGACGGATCTGCCCGCGTCGAGCGGTCCGCCCGCCGACATCAGCGAGGAGATCTGCTCGCCCAAGGGACGAACGGCCCGCGCGAACGAGCGGCAGGAAGAGGACAAGCGCGAGGACACGTTCGGCTCGCCCTACATGACCGACCTCCAGCGGCCGGCCGTCGCCTTTCCTGTCGACCTCGGCAGCGCCGCTGCGGCGCCCGGTGTCGAGGCCGGCACGCGCGTGATCGCGGCCTATGGCATCCCGGTTCCGACCTGGCGCCCGGCGCGCCCCGGCGAGCCGGGCTTCGAGGGCGAACTGCCCGTCGGCTCGGACGCCGGTGCGGAGCATCCCGCCTCGCCGGCCGCGGCTGCCGCCGAAGGAGCCGAGACGCCCGCTACGGGCGCAGAATGACCGCGCAGCCCGGCGTCCTGCCAAGTCCCGTCCCCGTCACGGTGCTGACGGGGTTTCTCGGCAGCGGCAAGACGACCCTTCTTAACCGCCTCCTGCGCGATCCGGCGCTTCGCGATACCGTCGTGATCGTCAACGAATTCGGGGCGGTCGGCCTCGACCACCTTCTCGTTGAATCCTCAGGCGAGGGGATCGTCGAACTGTCCGACGGCTGCATCTGCTGCACGGTGCGCGGCGATCTCGTCGACACGCTCGCCGATCTCGTGGACCGCGTGCAGACCGGTCGCCTCGGGGCGATCCGCCGCGTCGTGATCGAGACCACCGGGCTAGCCGACCCGACGCCGATCCTCGCCTCCCTGATGGGCCACCCTGTCCTCGTACAGCACTTCGCGCTCGACGGTGTCGTGACGCTGGTCGACGCGCAGAGCGGGGCGGCGTCGCTCGCCGAGCGGCTGGAAGCGCGGCGGCAGGTTGCCTGCGCCGATCGCCTCGTCCTGACGAAGAGCGATCTCGCGCCCGAGACCGCAGCGCTCCGGCATTCCCTCCGCCATCTCAACGCGCGCGCGCCGCTTGTCGCCGTCGGTGACGCGGGCCCGGGTGAACTCTTCGGGTGCGGCCTCGTCGACCCCGCGACGCGGCGCGCCGACGTGGCGCGCTGGTTGGGAGAGGAGACGGGGACCCACAAGACGGACGCCTGCCACGATCCCCATTGCGGCCACGACCACTCGCACGGCGATCACGGATCCGCGCACGGCGCGATCCGCTCCCTGTCGCTGACGCACGACGTGCCAATGACGGAGGCCGATGCCGAAGGATTTCTCGACCTCGTGTTGGCGCGGTTCGGCGCGGGGCTCCTGCGCCTCAAGGCCGTGGTCTGGACCGTCGAGACGCCGGGCCGCCCGTTGGTTCTGCACGGCGTGCGGACCTATCTCCATCCGCCCGTCCGCCTGGCGACCTGGCCGGATGGCGAGGCGCCGCGCACCGCCTTCGTGCTGATCGGCGAGGGGCTCGATGAGCGCGTGATCCGCGACCTCTTCGCCGCCTTCGCCCGCGCGCCGCGCATCGACGCACCGGATCGCGCCGCCCTCGTCGACAATCCGCTCAGTCTGTCGTCGCGCGGTTTTTAGCGATCCGTCGACCCGGTCCGGATCCGAAGCGCCCATCCGCCGGTCTCGATCGGCTCCACGGCGATGAGGGCATGGCCGCCCTTGCGGCACACATTCGCGATGTCGAGCGGGGCGAGAGGATCGTCGGCGAGCACGACGAGGTCGACGGTCGCTGAAGCCACGGCGAGCGCCTTCTCGGTCCGCAGGGCCGGCAGCGGGCATTTCAATCCGCGAAGGTCGAGACTGTCGGTCGGGTTTCGCCCTTTTGCAGACAGCCCCGCCGTCCTATCTTCCGGCTCCGCCAACTGACCTCCTCCAACTGCCGAACGGTTTCATGAGCGACTACTCGATCGATCCCCAGACCATCGTCGACTTCTGGCGCGATCTCGGCCCGGAGCGGTGGTTCGTCAAGGACGATGAGCTCGACGAGACGATCACGCATCGGTTCGGCGACGTCTACGAACGCGCGGCCCTCGGCGAACTCGACGACTGGGCGGAGGAGCCGAACGGGGCGCTGGCCCTCGTGATCCTGCTCGACCAGTTCCCGCGCAATATGTTCCGCGGTCGTCCGGAAGCCTTCGCGACCGACGAGAAGGCGCTCGCCATCGCCAAGGCCGCGCTCGCCCGCGGCGATCAGTGGCACGTCGGCGAGGACATCAACCAGTTCTTCGCCATGCCGCTGATGCATTCGGAAAATCTCGCCGACCAGGACGAATGCGTGCGCTGGATGAACGAGATCGGCGAGGAGAACGTCCCCTTCGCGGTGGAGCATCGCGACATCGTCGCACGGTTCGGCCGGTTTCCCCATCGCAACGCGGTGCTTGGCCGGGACACCTCGCCCGAGGAGACGGCGTTTCTCGACGAGGGCGGCTTTGCCGGTTGAGCCGGCCCTGTTTTCCACCGCTTCCGCGCGAAACCCTGTGTGACGAACACCAACGTTTAAGCTGCAAACTCTAGATCTGTGGGCAGGACACCGGCGGGCGACACGTATCCGCCACCCCCAGACTGAGGCAAGCACCGTGGCGAACCTGACCCTGACGAAACCGGCCGATCGGGCCGGCGATGCCGGACCGGGCGCTCCCATACACCAGCACCTCGAGGCTCCGCCGCTGGATGGATCGGCGGCCACCCAAGCCAGCGAGGATGTCCGGCGGATCGCGATCTACGATCCCCATGCCGTCTTCGGTCTCGTCGAGGAACTCGAGCATCTCGCAGACCGCGTGATCGAGCCCAACGTCTTCTTCACGCCGCGCTTCCTCGCGCCCGCCATGCCGCGTCTCGACGAGCGCCATGTCCGCCTGATGGTGGCGCGCGACGAGGGTGAGCGGCGAAGCCGCCTGCGCTTCCTGATGCCGTTTTCGGTGGAGCGCCTCCAGCGGCCGTCGCGTCGCTCCGTGGTGCGCGCCTGGACGCATCCGTTCGGTCCGCTCGGCGCCCTGCCGCTCGATCGCGACGATCCGGCCGGCACGGCTCGTAGCCTCTTCGATGCCTTGGAGGCGGCCGAACATGGGCTTCCGCCCATCCTCGTCCTGCCGGATCTCCCAGTGGACGGGGAACTCGCCACAGCTTTCATGGCGGCGGCCCGTCAGGCCGAGCTTCCTTTCGCTTGGGCGGATCGAACCCAGCGCGCGTGCCTGCGGCCTGCCACCGCCGGCGATCCATCGACCTATCTTCGTCGGGCGCTTGGATCGTCGGGCCATCGCGACCATCGCCGCCGCCTTCGGCAGCTTTCCGGGATCGGCCCGGTCACCTTCGAATGCGCGAGCACGCCGGAGGCGGTGCGCACGGCGCTGGAGGATTTCCTGCAACTCGAGGCGTCGGGATGGAAGGGGCAGCGTCGCAGCGCTCTCCTGATGGACCGCCACCGCGCGGCCTTCGCGCGCGAGGCTGTCAACGGTCTGGCCGAACGCGGCGAGGCGCGCGTCTTCACGTTGCGTGTTGGAGCGGACGCCGCCGCAAGCCTCGTCGTCCTGAAATCGAGGGAGCGCGCCGTTGCCTGGAAGACCGCCTACAATGAGGAGCTGAAGCGGTTCGGACCCGGCGCGATCGTTGCTGCTCTCGCAACCGAGACGCTGGTCGCCGATCCTGATGTGACGCTCATTGATTCCTGCACGGTGCCCGACCATCGGATCATGAACCGCCTCTGGCATGATCGGCTCGCGCTCGGAACGCTGGTGATCGGCGTCGGCAGCGTCCGGAGCGATGCAGTCGCGGACGCGGTGGCCGCGGTCGAGGCGGCGCGCCGACGCCTGAACCGCCGCCGAATCTGGCGCGAACGCCTCGCGCGCCTCCTTCCTTTCAAAGACTAAACGCGTCAACGAGCGGCCTCAAGCGAGAGGATCGCCTCCCGGATCGATCCCCCGGCGGCCTCCAGCGCGCGGGCCGCCTCGTCGGGCGAGCATCCGACGACGTCCTGCACGATCCGATGCGCCCGCTGCTTCAGCTTGGCGTTGGTTGGCCGCATCTCGACCATCCGGCCTCGAAACACCTTGCCGAAGCGGATCATCAGGAGCGTCGAGAAGAGGTTGAGGGCTGCCTTCTGCGCGGTGCCAGCCGCAAGCCGCGTCGAGCCGGCGAGCACTTCCGGTCCGGTGCGCAGCAGGATCGGGTGCTCGCTGGCCGACAGCAGCGGCGCGCCCGGATTGTTGGCAAAGCCCAGCGTCAAAGCCCCCGCCTCACGAGCGGTCTCGATGGCTGCGATGGTAAAGGGCGTACGCCCGCTGGCGGCAAGCCCTAGAACCACGTCCGAGGGTCGGGGCCCGATCGCCTCGATCGCCTCTCGCCCGGCAGCACCATCATCCTCCGCACCCTCGCGGGCGCGCCAGAGACTGGTCTCGCCACCGGCGAGGAGAACGACCCGTCGTTCGTCCGGCCAGTCGAATGTCGGCCCAAGCTCGACCGCGTCCAGAAGTCCGATCCGCCCCGACGTTCCCGCGCCGCAATAGATCAGACGGCCGTCGGTGCCGAGGCGCCGCGCGGCCTCCTCGACCGCCTGTGCGATTGCGATCCGCGCCTCGGAAACGGCGTCGAGGGCCCGGCGCTGACCGGCCAGCAAAGCCTCGAGAATGACCTCCGGCTCGCGCCGTTCCAGATCACGGAAGGCGCCATCTGCGCGCTCCGTTTCCTGCATGCGCTCCGTTTCCTGCATGCCTCTTGACCCCAAAACGCCAGATGTCTCGCCCATGCATTCCAACGTCGCATCGCTGCGATGGGTTCACGCTCCAGCGTCGCGATCAAGATGGGACGATGGACCCCGTGCCGTGGTCCGTGCGGTCAGCAATGCGCAGTCCGATTGGCCGACGGGAATCTGGCTCCACGATGGGCAGCCCACCTGCGTCGCCGCACCGGACGCCCGCGAGTTGAGCTCTGCTTCATGGACGATCGGACCGCACGACCCGGAAACCGGTCCCCGAAACCGTGACTTCGCCGCGATCACATTCCTTTCAGGAAGGACACAATTCAGGAGCGATCGGGCCGAGACCTTCCTAGGCGGTAACCATGGCCTGTCAATTGCCCAACACGTTGATAATAATCCGCTAACCTATATTGTCTGTAACACATTCCTATGCGATGGGTGCTGCCGATGCGTCACCCGTGGAGATTTCGATGCCCACTCTCGATAAAACCCTTTCCGGCGTTTATTACCTGAATGAGGGTGACACCCTCCTCACGACGAACGGTTACAGCAGCGCCGTTGTGATCGGCACGCCCCAAGCCGACACGTTCCAGACCTCCGCCAACGGTGGAACGTTCGAATTTTCGTCGTTCAATGCCTTTGCCGGTGACGACCGTCTGATCATCAAGGACGTCGATACCGTTGGCTTCGGCAACCTGTACAACGGCGGCGCGGGCGTCGACACGCTTGAGCTGACGACCAACACGCGCATCGTCATGACGAACTCGGCTGATATCTCGGCCACCACTGGTGGTACGAACATCGCGTTCGACAGCAACGGCACCACCGTTGGTAACCTTGGTGTGACGCAGGTCGAGCGCTACATCATCAAGGCGAGCGCCTTCGACGACGTGCTGAGCGGCAGCGCCGGCAACGACTTCCTCGACGGTCGCGGTGGCACCGACACATTCAACGGCTCGGCCGGCAACGACGGCTACGTCTTCGACAACATCAACGAGCGCGTCGTCGGCGAGCAGGCCAACGGCGGCAACGACTCGATCTGGACCTCCGTCTCGGTCGACCTGCGCCAGAACGCCAACGTCGAAAACCTGCGCATGACCGGCTCCGACAACATTGCCGGCACGGGCAGCGACGGCAAGAACCTGATCACCGGCAACGAGGGCGACAACGTCATCACCGGCGGTGCGGGCAATGACACGCTCTGGGGTAAGGGCGGCGTGGACACGTTCGTCTTCGCGGAAGCCGGTTCGGCCAACAAGGACTTCGTCTACGACTTCGGTTCAGACGACTTCATCAAGCTGGACCAGTCGCAGGGTGCGTTCGCCGGCCTGACCTCGAATGGCGGCACGCTGGACCCCGCAGACCTGTCGATCAACAAGGCCGTCGGCTTCGACGCCCAGCTGGTCTACAACAAGGCGACCGGCGTCCTGTCCTACGACTCGAACGGTGCAGCTGCCGGTGGCTCGCAGGACATCGCCTTCATCGGCGCCAACCTCGACCTGCGCGCCGACCACATCCTCCTCGCCTAATCCGCCAGGACGATCGACGATCAGACCGCCGTCCCCGTTGGGGGCGGCGGTTTTTTTTGTTTCTCACGAGGGGAGAAGGCGCGACCGGACATGGTTCGGTGACGGCAGTGCGCAGATAGGTCCGAGAGGCGTTGGCCCGCCCTCCCGATGTTGCGTTATCCAGCCGCTGGGGAATGCGACCTTCGACAGACGAGGGGCATGGCTCGCTCCGCAGCCCTGCGGATCAGACCAGCCGGTGCCACAGCCGCGGATCCTGCGACGAGGCGATCTTGTGGAAGGTGAGGTCGGTGTCGTGCCACAGCGCGATGCGGTCCAGACGGTTGTCGAGGACGAAATCGCCCGATGGCGTGCTGACGATCAGCACCGCGTGACCCTCGCCCTCGGCCGTCGAAGCCACGGCCATGCGAAGCGCCGAGGCGGGCAGGCCCATCTTCAGGAGCCGCTCGCGCTTCGTCAGCGCGAATTCCTCGCAGTCACCGGCCGAGACGTTCGCTTGCCAAGTGTCGGTTCCCCGATCGTTGACGGGGCGGATGGAGCGGTTGACGCTCGTGTTGACCTTCGTGACGAGGGCGCGCACCTCGGGCGTCCACTCCACCGTCCGGGTTTCGCCGACGCGGCAGGCATAGGGGCTCGCGACGCAGTACCGGATGAAGGCGAACGGCGCGCGCGTATTGCTGCCTTCCTGCAACCGGGCCTGCGGCCAGGCGCCTTCCTGGCGTAGCGGGGCGAGGCTGCCGGCATCCGCGGTCGAAAGCAACAGGCAGCCGAACACAGCGGTCGATAGAATTGTCGATAAAGTCTTCGCAACGGGCATGTCTGTCTCCACGTCCTGATTGACGCCAGAAGACAGGAAGTTTTCGGATATCTCGTTGCGAGACCTGTTCGATTTTTAAGGAAGGCAGACTTGCTTCAAAAAATCGATGGAACGTGGGCGGGAGAACCGGAAGCGCCCTCGGTTACTGCGTAACGACTGTATTTTTACGAGAATTGTTGGTATTGGCCGGGCGAGAGGGCTGGCTGGGCTGACGAAGGCGCTGTGAGCGTTCCTGGCTTCGCTCGCGCAGTCGCAGCAACTGATCGAGTTCGCGCGCATCGCGCGACTGGCCGCTTGGAACCGGGAGGCTCCGGCTTCGGTCCTGACGCATTTGGTCCCAGGAGCGGCGCGAGCCGTTGGCCGGGTCCTGCGCCAGGGCGGCTCCGCCTGAAAGAAGAAGGCTCAGCGCCAGAAGGCCGTATCTCATGCTCGATTCTTTCCTTGCGGTGCGTCCGTAAGAGCCCCTTGGGCTCACGAGCCGTTCCGGCATTGTCCGGGCGTCGATGCTGGCTGGACGCCCCACCGTAACGTCTTACCGATCGTCGAGGAAGGAGATCGCCGCGTCGTCCAGCCGTGCCGCCGTCAGCGGGCCGCCCGCATAAGCCCCCGTATCCACCCCGACGCGATGGTCCCGCACCACGGGCGTCTCTCCCGGCGTATGCCCGTGCACGACCAGGCGACCGGATATTCCGGGTCCCTCGGAGAGGAAGGGCTCGCGGATCCACAGGAGGTCCTCGTCGCGCTGCTCGGACAGATCGATCCCGGGGCGCACGCCGGCATGGACGAAAAGGTAGGAGGGGGTCGACAGGGTCACCGGAAGCTCACGGAGAAACTCGATATGCCCTGCCGGAAGCGCCTCCACGATGGCGGCCGCGTCGCCCGCAGTGCGTCGAAGCTTGGCCAAGTAGCCGACGTCGTACCCGTAGGACATCAGCGTGCGTTCACCGCCGAGACGCATCCAGTCGTCGAGGGTCCGTCGACCGTCGAGGACGTCGATCAGGGCCTCCTCGTGGTTGCCGCACAGGCAAATCCGGCTGAAGCCTTCCGGCGGCGGCGCCATCAGGTGCTCGATCACCGCCGCCGACCCGGTGCCGCGATCGATATAGTCGCCGAGAAAGACAAGAAGCTTGGAGCGTTCGATCGAGGCGGCGTCGTCGACGATCCGCCGTTCGAGCCGCCGCAGCTTGTCGATGCAGCCGTGAATATCGCCGATCGCATAGGTCACGACGGGATCGAGCGAAATGTTGAGCCGGCGTCGCGACGTGCGCCCTGCGCCGGAACGCTGTGGCACTCGGCCCGGCAGGCGATCCTTCAGCATCCGTGTGATCGAGCCGAAACCCATTCCGCAAACGATCCCGTTCCAGCGCCCGATGGACGGCGTCCTGCGGCCGCTCCCAGTTGCCTGCACCATTCCGGAGCCAAGCGCCGGCGTCCATGAGGAAAAGGCCGGCTGACGCCTTGGGTTCCCCGCAAGCGATGACGCGTGCCGGCCGAGCCACCGGGCCCGGAGATCCGCGGACGGACAACGTGACCGCCGATCGGCCGGCGGGAAGCGGGGCCGGGCGACGAACGCCCGGCGACCCGGATCAGCGTGTGATCAGGCGGGTCGAGGTCCGCACGGAGGCGGCGTCCACGAGCGGTCCGCTGACGCCGCTGGTCGCGGAGTTGATGATGTCCAGGAACTTCACCACCTCGACCGAGTCGGAGTTCGACACGTAGATGATGTCCTTGTCCTTCATCGGGAACTGCTGGGCGAGGAACAGCATCGACGGATCGCGCAGGTTCGCCCGGAAGATGACCGGGAAGGTCACGCCGGTCTTGCCGGCGACCGGGAAGCCCATGCGGGTGAGCGTCTCGGCATCGACCATGCGGTAGAGGAAGACTTGGCCGGGGTCGGCGCGCGAATCGAGGAGTCCGCCCGCCTTGCCGACGCCCTCCGCCCAGCTGAGGTTGGCGTCCTCGAAGTCGATCGAGCCGTTGAGACCGGACGCGCCGAAGGCAAGATAGGTCCGCCTCTCGCGGTTCACGTAGATCGTGTCGTTCGGGTAGACGAAGATGTTGTCGCCGGGCGCGGTGACGAGCTGGTTGAACGGCACGGTCGCCGAGGTTCCGCCGCGCTGCAGCGTGACGCTGGTTTCCTCGGCCGGCGCGCTGATGCCGCCCGCGCGCGAGATGACGTCGAGCACGCGCTCGCCAGCGTCGCTGAGGCTGACGCGCGCGGCCGCGTTCACGTCGCCAAGCACGGACACCTGGCTTGAGCGCTTCTCAATGAGATTGATGATCGCCTGCGGCTCGATCGCCCGGTTGGACAGGCGATCCTCGATCTCGGCCTGCACCTGTCCCGGTGTGCGGCCGGAGACGGTGATGGTGCCGGCATAGGGCACCGAAATGCGCCCGGTCGTGTCGATGGTCTGCGGCGGCAGCGTGATGAAGTTGCCGGGACGGCTGCCGGCCTCGGCGGGAATGAAGAGACCGCCCGCCGACGATTCGAACAGGGTGATCTGGATGGTGTCGCCCTTGCCGAGCGGCAGCTCCGGTGCGCCGCGACGGCTGGGGCCGAAGCCCTTGGAGAGACTCTGCGCGTGCATCGGGAAGTAGCCGAGGACCGTTTCCGTCAGGTCCACCAGGACGTAGTCGGTCAACGGCTTCTTCTTGTCGGCGGCGAAGTAGATCGTCGCCTCGTCGCGGATGCGCTGGTCGTCCGGTCCGGAGCGGGGGAGGGTCGTGCAGCCGGCGGATGCGAAGGCGCCCAGCAGGCTGAATGTCAGACCGATCGTCTTGGATCTATACAAATCGAACACCTATCCAGCGGACACCAAGCCTCGGGCTGCAAACCATAAGTCGGAGCGGCGCGACATCCTATAGAGAAGGAAGGTTAATGACCGTAGAATCTCTAACGGTTGCATTTGCGCGACACTTGAAGCGCCCGCAGGTAGAACCAGGCTTCCGTTGAGTCGCTTTCCCCGCGCTCGCTGACGAGCGCGGGGGGGAGATGGGCGCTCTGCTTCAGCGTTCGCGAAAGGCGCGCGACACCTGATCGGACAGCGGCTGGACGAAATAGGACAGCGCCGTGCGCTCGCCGGTCTGGATGAAGGCCTCGACCGGCATGCCCGGCACGGGGCGCAGGCCGGTCAGCTTGGCCATCTCCTCCGGCGTGACCTCGATCCGCGCGGAGTAGTAGGGAAGGCCCGTCCGCTTGTCCTCGGCGACGTCGGCGGCCACACGCGTCACGGTACCGCTGATCTCCGGCGTCGTGCGCTGGTTGATCCCGGAGAATCGCAGCTTGGCACCCTGACCGACATGGACGTCGTTGATGTCCTTCGGCAGGACCTGGATTTCGACGCTGAGCTTCTCCTCGAGCGGCACGATGTCCATGATCGTCTCGCCGGGGCGGATGACGCCGCCGACCGTGTGGACCATCAGCTTGTGCACGACACCACTCTGGGGCGCGCGGATCTCGATGCGGCGCAACTCGTCCTCGGCCGCGGTCTTGCGCTCGACGTATTCGGCGATCTGCGCGCGGGCCTCCTGGATCTCGCGCGAGGCGGTCTCGCGCGCATCGTGGTCGACCTGCGTGATCTGAAGCTTGGCGGCGGCGATCTTGCCCTTCGCCTCGGCGATCGTCGTCGTCAGCTGGCCGCGTTCGCCGAGCGTCTCGGCCCGCTCGCGCTTCAGCGTCGTCGCACGTGTCGCGGTGACGAGCTTCTTCTGGACGAGGGAGACGACGTTGCCGAGTTCCTCGTCGATGAGGTTCAGCTGATCGTCCTTGGAGGCGACCTGTTCGGTGAGCCCGGCGATGGTCCCTTCCAGCTCGTCGATCCGCCCGCGCAACTGGGTCTGCTGGCCTTCGCGCGCGGCCCGGCGCAGCTCGAACATCGTCTCCTCGCCCGCCAGCGCTTCCCGGACGTCGGGCGTGTCGCGACGGTCGGCCAGTTCCGGCGGCACCGTGATCGTCGGGCGCGACGCCTGCTCGGCCTCCGCGCGAGCCTTGCGGGCGAGCGCCTCGTCGAGGCGCTTGACGACGATCTGGAGGGTCGTCCGGGCCTGCGTCGCGTCGAGGCGCACGAGGAGCTGGCCGGCCGAGACCTGATCGCCCTCGCGCACCGCCAGCGTCTCGACGACGCCACCGAGCGGATGCTGGGCCTGCTTGATCGCCGTGTCGACGACGAGCGTCCCGTGCGCGATCACCGCCCCCGACAGGGAGACATTGGCGGCCCAGCCGCCCACGACGCCGCTGAGCAGCGCCACGAGGGCGATGCCGACCGTCAGGTGGCGCCGGATCGAACGCTGGGTGGTTTGGGTAAGGAGCTTGCTCATGCGGACTCCGCCTGCGGGTTCTGCCGGATCTGCTGCTGGGCGCCGGGTCGTTCATCGGCGACCGCGGGCGCGGCCGGCACGGGCGAGAGGACGCGGCCCAGAATGTCGTCCTTGTCGCCGAATGCCTGAATGCGTCCGTTCGCCATCATCAGGACGAGGTTCATCGCGACCAGCGCGCTCGGGCGGTGCGCCACGACGATCACGATGCCCCCGCGCAGCCGAACGCCGGCCAAAGCGTTGGTGAGGGCGGCCTCGCCCTCGGCGTCGAGATTCGAGTTCGGCTCGTCGAGAATGACGAGGAAAGGTTTGCGGAACAGGGCGCGGGCGAGCCCGATGCGCTGGCGCTGACCGACCGAGAGGCCGAGGCCGTTCTCGCCCGTGGTCGTCTCGTAGCCGTCGGGCAGGCGCACGATCATCTCGTGGACGCCGGCAGCTGTCGCCGCCTCGATGATCTCGTCGGATGTCGCGCTCGCGTCGAAGCGGGCGATGTTCTGCGCGACGGTGCCCGGGAAGAGCTGCAGCTCCTGGGGTAAGTAGCCGATATGGACGCCGAGCCGGTCGGGCGACCACTGGTCGATCGAGGCGCCGTCGAGGCGGATGGCGCCGTTGAGCGGCGTCCAGGCGCCGACGATCGCCCGCACCAGGCTCGACTTGCCGGAGGCGCTCTGCCCGATGATGCCGATGCCGTCGCCGGCCCGCGCCCGGAAGCTGGCGTCGCGCACGATGGGCATGCGGCTCGCCGGCGGGGCGACGGTGAGGTTTTCCACCGACAGCTGGCGGGTCGGGGCGGGCAGGTCGAGGGGCTCGGCCGGCACCGGGATGTGCGAGAGGATGTTGGAGAGGCGCTGCCAGCTGGTGCGGGCCGAGATGAAGGAGCGCCACTGGCCGATCGCCAGTTCGATCGGCGCGAGCGCCCGCGCGCTGAGGATTGAGCTCGCGATGATGATGCCGCCCGTCGCCTGGCCGTTGATCACGAGATAGGCGCCAACGGTGAGGACCGCGGACTGGAGCATCATGCGCGTGACCTTGGAGATCGCCCCGAGCCCGGCCGTGAGATCGGCGCTCTTCTGCTGCGCGGTCGCGAGCTGGTCGTTGATGCCGGTCCACGTCTGGCCGAGCCGCGCCTCCATGCCCATCGCGCGCAGCACCTCGGCGTTGCGCCGGAACGTCTCCGACAGCGAGTTGCGCTGGCGTCCGAGGACATAGGTGCTCTCGACCAGCTTGCGCGAGAAGATTTCGGTGCAAAGGGCGATCGCGACGAGAACGAGGCCGCCGATCGTCGCGGCCCAGCCGATCGCCGGATGGAAGGCGAAGCAGATCACGAGGTAGAACGGAATCCAGGGCAGGTCGAACACCGCCGTCGGGCCGGGGCTCGCCAGGAAACCGCGGATCGTGTCGAGGTCGCGTGCCGGCTGCGTGCTGTCGATGCCCGAGGTGAGGAGCGGAAGCCGCGTGATCGCGTGAAGGGTTCGCTCGTTGATCTGCGCGTCGACCGCCGTGCCGACACGGGCGAGGAGCCGGCCGCGGATGATGTCGATGACGCCCTGGAAGAGATAGAGGGCGGCGACGATGATCGCGAGGCCGACAAGGGTCGGCACGCTGCCGCTCGGCAGCACGCGGTCATAGACCTCCAGCATGTAGAACGAGCCCGTCAGGAACAGGACGTTCAGGACGAGACTGAGGATCGCGATGCCGACGAACGCACCGCGGCAGGCGGCGATCGCCTTGAAGAGCTCGCGCTCGGGACCGAGGCGCCGCGTGGTTCCGAATGCTTCCGTCATGCGCCCTACCTCGTTCGAAGCCCGCCGTTCCCCCGATCGGAACCCCGCGAGCCGTTCGATCCTATACCGGCCACGCTTTCGATTTCCCGAATGAACCCAAGCCGATCGTCGACATCGGGACCATTCGCCTGCCCGGACGGGACCGGGCCCCTCCGTCGGCCGTCAGCGATCCGAGTCGCCGAACGGGCGGTACTCGAAGCGCCGATAGCTGTCGGCCCGTCCGAAGGTCGACCGCCGCCAGCTCGTCCCCGACTGCAACGCCTCCAGGCGCTCTTCGGGTAGATCCGCGACGAGATCGTCGGCGAGCGCCTCATGGCCTGACGACCGGAGCGAGGCCAGGATCTGGGCCGCCGGCTCGACCTTGGCGGTCGCGACGGCTCGGCGGAGATCCGCCTGGACGTCGAGCGGCGGTGCGATCCTATCGCGTGACAACTGCCACGCCACGAAAAGCCCCCGTTTGGCCAGCGTGTCGGCCTCGTAGGGCGACAGAGCGGCGGAAAGAAGGACGAGTTCGCGAATTCGGCTCCGGTCCGCTCCCGCCCGATCCTCGAGCAGGGCGAGGAGATACCAGAGGTTTCCGTCGGCGGCGTTGCAGCCGAGCGCGTTGCCGACGGTCTTGCGGGCGACGCGCTCGGCCTCGGCGCGCGCGTCCGGCCCGTCGGCGAGACTCCTGCGCAGGAGGTCCATCGCCACGGTGACGTGCCCCTCCGGCAGGTCGAAGTCGCAGGACGCGCCGGTCCCGCGGGCGAGTTCGTCGGCCAGCCTCATCCTTAGGGTGTCGGAGAGCGCGACGGGTTCGGTCGCGGTTTCCAGCCGCAGCGCGTACCGCACCCAGGGCTCCGCCGCGACGGCGCCGACGAGCGCGTAGCCGCTGGCAACGATGACCGCCAAAGCCGCCAGGCATGCCAACGGATCGGCTCGACGTCGCTGCATGGGTCAGTCCCGGTAATAGGACTCGTAGCGGGACGCGTAGTACTCGGGCGATCCGTAGGAGCGGTAGAGCCGCATCTTCTTCGAATCGGCCTTGTTCAGGATGACGCCGAGAGACTTGGTCTGGAACACCGGATTGCTGGCGATCGCGCTGCGCACCAGCTGACGCGAGGTCTTGCCCCACTCCACCACGAACACGAAGGCATCGACGCGCTGCGCGAAGGCCTTGGCGTCCACCACCGGGCCGACGGGGGGGAGATCGACCACGATATAGTCGAACTGGCCGCGGAAGCGCTGGAGAAGCCGCCCCATGCTGGCCGAGGCCAGGAGGTCGCTCGTGTTCGTCACGCGGCTGCGCATCACGGTCGGCAGGAGAGCAAGCGGCGTCGGTTCGTCGCGAAGGACGACGTCGTCGACCTCGGCCTGTTCGAGCATCACCTCGACGAGGCCGAGTTCGGGCTTGCGTTGCAGGCTGCGCGTCAGGCCCGGATTGCGGATGTCGCCGTCGATCAAGAGCGTGCGCATGCCCTGGAGCGCGAGGAGATTGCCGAAGCTCGCCGCCACCGACGACTTGCCTTCGCCAGGCACGCAGGACACGACGCCGATAACCTTGCACGGGATGTCCGGCATGCCGAGATCGGCGGCCACCTTGATGTTGCGCAGGGTTTCGGCGAACGACGACATGGGATGGCGCCGCACGTGGGTCGCCAGCGCGCCGGGCCCCCAGATCTGCGACGGCGTCGCCTTCTGCTCCCCGGTCTTGGCATCCGCCGGGTCGAGGATCGGCAGGAAGCCGAGAAACTCCATGTCGAGTTCGCTGCGCACCTGGCTGCCGACGCGGAAGAAGCGCTCGCGATACTCGCGGAAGCCCGCGATGCCGGCGCCGGCGGCCGCGCCCATCACCGCGAACAGGGCGAGAACCAGCGGCGTGCGCGGCGCGCTCGGCTTGTCGGGGACCTGCGCCGTGCTGATGACGCGCGCGTCGGTGATCGGGAACGACTGCTGCTGCACCGTCTGCTGGTAGCGCTGCAGGAAGTCGTCGTAGAGCGCGCGATAGGCTTCCGCCTCGCGCTCCAGTTCGCGCAGGCGAACCTGCAGCGTGTTGTCGTCGGCGTTGACGGCCGTCACCTCCGACAGGCTCGCCTCCAGCGAGCGCTCGCGCTCCTGGGACACGGCGTAGGTGCTGCGATAGCTCTCCGCGATGCGGCGCAGCTCGCCGAAGATCAGCCGCTCGTATTCCTGCATCTCGGCGCGCAGGCGCACGGCCTGGATGTGATCCGGCCCGAGCTTGCTGGCGATCTCGCTCTGGCGCCGCGCGGCGTCGAGATACTTGGCCCGCAGGGTGTTGATCGTCGTGCTGACGAGCGCGTCGTTGACGAGGGCGTCGGTGCGCCCATCCTTGATGATCTGCTCGATC
The DNA here is from genome assembly GCF_001423245.1 of Aureimonas sp. Leaf324. Lineage (GTDB taxonomy): Bacteria > Pseudomonadota > Alphaproteobacteria > Rhizobiales > Rhizobiaceae > Aureimonas. The sequence continues at coordinate 247,660 of NZ_LMOH01000025.1, read as the reverse complement.
TGGTCGAGTTGTGCCTTGGATTGGGCCGTCTGCGCGCGCGCCGCGGTCAGCTGGGTGTTGATCTCGCTGAGCTGCTGCTGGGAGACGAGGCCGGTGCCCGTCTGCAGCAGGCCGTTCTCGTTGCGGAACTTCTGGACGGCGAGGTCGGCGTCGTAGGACTGCTGGCGAAGCTCGGCGATGCGGTCCTGCAACCAGGTGCTGGCGCGGCGCGTGGCGGTGTATTTCGCCTGCAGCTGGTCGTCGAGATAGGCGCTGCCGAACGCGGTCGCGATATTGGCGGCGAGCGCCGGATCGGGGGACTCGTAGGTCAGGCGCAGCACGTAGGTCCGGCCGACGCGCTGGACGTCCAGACCGCCCTGAAGGATGTCGATCGCCGCCTCGCGCCGCCGCGCCGCCATGTCGGCTTCCTCGACGGGAAGCTCCGGGCGCATCACGGCGATCAGCTTGCCGACGGCTGCGCGCGCGCTGCGGATCAGCGAGGGCGAGCCGGCGAGGAAGGCGTCGTTCTGGTCGAGCTTAAGCTGGTCGACCACGGCGCTGGCGATCTGCTGGGACTTCAGGAGCTCGACCTGGCTCAGCATTTCCGCCTCGTCCTGGAACACGCCGCTGGCGCTGGCGAGTTCGTCGACGAGCTTCGACTGGCCCTTATCGATCAGGATGTCGGTCGAGGCCGTGTAGGTCGGGACGGCCGTGATCAGGAACACGAGGCCGACCGCAATCCCCACCACGACCGCTGCGATCACGATGCCGATCTGCCGGCGCACCATGGCCAGGATGCGCTCGACGTTGAGGAACTCGCCCGAGCTGCCCTTGCCGGCCTTGGACGCTGCCGTGTCGTGCGCGGCCATCTCGGGATAATGCAGCATGACGCCTCGATAAAGTTACGTCGGCGCAGGCCCGGCAAGAGCCTGCACCGACGGATGCGATGGGATCACAGCCCGGTGTCCGGGCCCGCCGTCGTCGACCGAGGTCGACGCTCGGTGAGGCTGGTTTCGGATCTCGGACCCATAGTCGGACACAATCGGACCGGCGGTCTTCGACAGGCCATTCATGCAAGAAGCGGGAGCAGCATGGTCCCGCTTCCGTCGGCTGATCTGGGCATTCAGCCATTCCGCGTCAAAATCAAGGCGCTTGCGCCCCGATCTTGCAAGGCTCGGTCAAAAGACGTCCTGGCAACCCGTCGTGCTCGCGTCCACGATGCAGACGACGAGGCGGCCCGAGGTGCCGCCCAGGAGACGATCTCCTTCGCTGAGGGCGACGCTGCCGCTGCCACCGCGCGACGCCAGACCACCGCTCGACGTCGGAACCGTCGAGCTGCCGCCGACGGGACCCGAGACGCCCGGCGCCCCGGCGCCCGAGAGCGAGCCGCTGCCGGGCGATCCGCCGCCAGCGCCACCGCCGCCTGCCCCGATCGAGGCCGTGCGATCCTCATCGGCGCCGGACGCGCGCTGGAACGCGGCGATCAGCTGAGGGGAGCCGGACTGGGCGACGGCCCACTGGATGTACGCCGCATAACTCGGAGCTGCGTTTTCCGCGTCGCGCATCGCGCTGGCCAGGCCTTCCGCGGCCGAGCCGACCTGCCCGCTGTTCACGTCCGGGCGGCTGACCAGCGAGACCATCGCCGTGACCGTCCGATTGTCGCTGCCGGCGAGCGAGCGCACGTACTGCGCCATGTTGCGTCCGCCGTCCGGGTTCTGGTCGAGGACGGTGCGCGGCTGGGCCAGCCAAGCGTTCACCGCGTCCGCCGACAGCCGGGTGCGAAGGCCGATCGGCGCATCCGGGATGGGACCCTCCCAGCCGGTGGCATTCGGGCCCGCTGCGGTGGTTTCACCGGACGCCGGCGCATCCGGCATCGTCGATGCGCCCGGCGCTTGTTCGGATGGAGCAGGCATCTGCACGCCGGCCGGCGCGGCGGCGCCATCCTGCGCAAGAGCGCTGCCTGCCGGCGCCAGCAGCGCCAGACCCATCACACCGATCCAGAACCCCTTCATCACAAACCTCGACCTCGACGCGGGACAAGTCATCTATTACTCGTGACCTGACTAGCATATAACAATGATCATAAGAAAGCGCGGATGCCGCTCCCGGCAACTGCATTTCGTTAACGTTGACGGCAAGTTGGGTCGGCGCCCGCCTTGCCGACGATTCGGCCGACGCCGGATCGTCATCTCAGCGAGCGGTCTGGCGGATTGTCGAGGCGGACGGGGATGCATGAATGGTCGTTCGCTGCGCGTTCCCGATCGGGTGCGGAGACCTTGCAGGCGCGCCGTCCCCAGCGGTGGCCTGATCATCCCGTCGAATGCGCGATCCTCGCGGTAACGGCCGATCTGCCATGACCGCAACGGGGTTCGAGAGCGTCCATCTGGAGATCAAGACCGAGGAGTCGCCCGGCCATCGCCGCGCGGGTCATGCCGCCGGCGTCGATGGTTCGGAGCGCAGGCCGTCGCGTCTCACGCTGCTCGGTCGCGCACTCCTCGTCGCGGCGCTCGCGGTCTGCGTCGGCTCGCGCGGGGCCGTGTCCTACTCGGCGCTCCTCGTGACCTTGGTCCTCGTGGGCGGCGCGCTGTTCGTCGGCGCCCTGTCATCGCCCCCGGATGCCAGGATTCGGTGGTCCCTGCGTTGGGCGCTCCTCATGGCCGGCGGCCTCGTCGCCTATGTCCTCTTCCAGTCATGGAACTTCGAGGGCAATCCGGTCGCCAATCCGCTCTGGTCGGCCGTCGCCCGCCTCGTCGGGCCGATCGGCGGCGCGGTGTCGGTCGATCCGGCCGCGACACGGGATGCGATCTTCCTTCTGATCCTGCCCTTCGTCTTCTATGGCGCCGGACTCAGCCTCTTCCGGGGCGACGATGGGGCCCTCAGGCTCCTGACGTGGCTAGGAGCCCTCGGTCTCGCGTTCGCCGTGTTCGGGATCGCCCAGGTGGCGTTCTTTCCGGACAGCCTGCTCCTGACCGCCAAGACGGCCTATCTCGACAGTCTCACCGGCGTCTTCGTCAATCGCAACACGGCCGGCAGCTTCCTTGGGGTCGCGAGCCTCATTCTGGCGACGCTCGCGGTCCTTGCCCTGCCGCGCGACCGGCGCGGACGGTTCTCCCTGTGGTCGCTGATCTCCGATCCGGGCCTGCCGTCCGAGCGCTCGCGGCGCGTGATGGCCTGGCTCTTCGCCGCCTTCGTCGTTCTTCTCGCGCTGTTCCTGACGAAATCGCGCGGCGCGCTCGTCTCGACATCGATCGCCTTCGTCCTCGTCCTGCCCTTTCTCTGGCTGGACGGAAGCCGGGCTACGGGCGGATCCGCAGGTGGCCGGCCTCTGACACTGCGCCGCGTGCTCGTGGCCTACGGCATCGTCGCCCTCGTGGTGCTGGTCGTCGGCGGCCTCTTCGGCGGCCTGACGATCCAGCGCATGGCGACGCGCGGGATCGACGACGTGCGCCTCTGCCTCTACTGGTCGGCCCTCGACGCGTTCGGGCAGAACTGGCGGCTCGGAACGGGGTTCGCGACCTTCGCCTCGGTGTTTCCGATCTACCGGCCGCCGGGCTGTGGCGCGCCCTGGGACGTCTTCCTGCGGGCCCACAACATCTACCTCGAAGGGCTGGTCGGACTGGGGGTCGTCTTCATCCCCGCTGTCCTCCTCGGCTATGCCCACATCGTCGGCAATCTCGTCCGGGGCCTGCGCAGCCGCCGCCGGATGCGGGTGGTTCCGCTCATGGCCCTCGGTGCGCTGGTCCTCGTCAGTCTCCACGGACTGGTCGACTTCTCTCTGCAGATTCCCGGCATGGCCGCCTATTTCGCAACCTATCTCGCGGCGGCGACGACCGTCAGTCTCGGCCGCCGCGCGGATGCACCCTCGCGCCCGACGTCGAGGGGCGAACGGCCGGGATGACGGGGCCGAACGCGCCGCCGTCGTCTTCACCATACGCCATGATGACACGAGCACACCCGACCCCAACCTTGATTGGTGCGCTGCAGCAAGATACAAGCTTCATCCTCTATGAGATAGTTGCCGACGCTGGCGTTTGTGCCGCACGGCCGATCGTTCCCGAAGAGTTTGAGGGCCTGCGATGCCGTCCTGCGTAATCGTCGTCGAGAATCTTCCCGTGCCGCTCGACCGGCGCGTCTGGCAGGAGGCATGCGCATTGCGCGACGCCGGCTGGACGGTCTCGGTGATCTGCCCGAAGAGCGAGCAGTTCCCGGCCGCCTTCGAGACGATCGACGACATCGAGATCTTCCGCCACAACCTGCCGCTGGAAGCCTCGGGCAAGTTCGCCTTCCTCTATGAGTATGCGGCAGCGCTGTTCCACGAGTTGCGCCTCCTCCTGAAGGTGAGCCGCCGCCGCAGCTTCGACGTGATCCAGGCGTGCAATCCGCCGGACCTCATCTTCCTCGTCGCCGCGCCCTTCAAGCTCTTCGGCAAGAAGTTCGTCTTCGACCATCACGACGTCTGCCCGGAGCTTTTCGTCGCCAAGTTCGAGCGTAAGGGCTTCTTCCACAGCCTGCTCCTCATGGCGGAGAAGGCGACCTTCCGCACGGCCGACCTCGTGATCTCGGCCAACGAGACCTATCGGAGCCTCGCCATCTCGCGCGGTGGCAAGAAGCCGGAGGACGTCGTCACGGTCTACAGCGTGCCGGACAAGGCGCGCATCCGCCGCGTGGCGCCCAACGAGGCGCTGCGCGCGGGCGCCGGCACCGTCCTCGGCTATGTCGGGATCATCGCGGACCAGGACGGCGTCGACCATCTCGTGCGCTGCGTCCATCACCTCGTCGCCGATCATGGGCAGCGCGACATCCGGGCCGTGGTCGTGGGCGACGGTCCGGCGCTGGCGTCGGTGCGGCAACTGGCGGGCGAACTCGGCGTCGCCGAGCACATCACCTTCACCGGTTACCTGCGCGGCGAGGATCTCCTCTCGGCGCTGTCGACCTTCGACATCGGCATCATTCCGGACCCGGTGAACGAGTACAACGACAAGATCAGCATGAACAAGGTGTTCGAGTATTCCGCGCTCGGCATCCCGTCGGTCTCCTACGACCTCACCGAGACGCGGCGCCTGCTCGGCGATGCCGGCCGCTACGCCGCCGACGCGACGCCGGCGGGGCTCGCCGCCGCCGCCCGCCCGCTGATCGAGGATCTGGAGCTTCGCCGCGCGGCGGGCTTGCGCGCCAAGGCACTGGCGGACGCCCAGTTCGACTGGGACCGCGAGGCCGAGCGCTACGTCGCAGCCTATGCGCGCCTGGCGGCATCGGCGCGCACCAAGGGGCTCGCCGGCGCCTGACCGGCCGGGGAGGCGAAGGCGAGCGGCACGGCCCGGACCGTGCCGCTGGGATCAGTCCGCGAGAAGGCTCGAGACCCGCTCGGCGGCGGCTGCATCCGAGAACAAGGTTAGGTAGGCGGGTACCCGGCTCGCCATCGCCACCCTCGCGTCGATATCGGTGAGGTGGGTGACCACCGCATCGCCGAACGCGTCCTCGCCGGCCACCTCGAACGGTGGTGCGGGATCCTGCGGGAACCCTTCCGCGGCCTTCGGCGTCGCGACGCAGGTCAGGCCGAGACCGAAATAGTCGACCATCTTGATCTTGATGCCGCTGCCCATCCGCACCGGATTGACGGCGGCCGCGCACCGCGAGGCGAGCGCCTCGAGATCCCGGACGCGCCCGTGGAATGTGACGCCCACGACCGGATCGGGGAAGCGCTCGGCGATCGCGCCCGCCACGTCCAGCGTCGCGTCGGGGAGGCGGAGGCGGATCGCGGGCCAGACGTGTTCCAGAAACCAGGCCAGTCCGTCGACATTATGGGCGCCGAGGCTGCCGAGATAGAAGAGACGGTGGCCCGCATGCGGACGCCCGTCCGCGGCGAGCTGCGCGCCGCCGGCGCTCGGCAGAACCGTGGCGTGCCGGGCGCCCGGCGCCATCTCGCGCGCGGTGCGGTCGTCGCTGGCGTTGATCGAGACGACGCCGGTGAACTGCCGGTAGAGACGTTCCTCCATCGCGCGGTCGACCGCGGGCGTCGCCTCGAAGCCGTTGGCGCGCAGCGAGGCGACGCGGTGGTGGAAGACGTCGTGGCCGATCAGAATGCGATGGCGCACCTCCGGCGGGATCGCGGCGAGAACGCCGCTGCGAAAGATCGTGTCCGCGAAGACCGCGTCCGGCGGCGTGGCCGCAAGGCGCCGTCCGGCAGCGCGGACTTCGGCGTCGCTCAGGAAACGGCCGATGGCGATCTGTCGGCCCTGTGCCGGGCCCTGCCCCGAGGGCCGGACCCGCTTCAGGAAGCGATGGACCGATCGCGCCACGGCGCCCGGCGAGGTCGGCACCAGAAACGGTCCGACCTGCCGCGCATGGAGGAAGTCGACCCGTCCGCCGAAGTCGGTCTCCGGCATCCGTTCCGGCACGCGCCGGCCGGTGACCAGAAGATCGATCCGCCAGCCCAGCGCCCGCAGCGCGCGCAGGACCGTCAGATTGTAGCTCCCCGCGCCGTTGGTGCCGGCGACCGGCACCTCCTCGCAGACGAGGACGGCTCTGCGGGCGGCGTTCGACGGCGGGGCGGAACCGGTCATCCGGCGATGGCCGAGCCGAGCGCGTCGAAGGTCGAGCGGGACTTGGCCTTCACGTCGCCGACATGGGCCTCGACCGAAGCGCGAAGGTCGCCGCGGGCCATGAACGCGTCGTCGAAGACGCGCGTCATCAGGGCGGCGTCCCCAGCCTTCGTACGATCGATCAGGTAGGATTTGGGCAGCGAGAAGTGCTCGAAAAGGCCTTCGAACTTGTCCTGGTAGGTGATGCCGACGACAGGCACGCCGGCGCCGAGCGCTGCGATGGCCAAGTGCATGCGTGCCGAGATCACGAGTTCCGTTTCGGCCGCAAGACCCTTGATTTCGGCAGCCGAGATTTCGCCGGCCTGGAGCCGCACCCGGTCCGGGCGGTCGACCGCGGCGGCGACGCGCTCCAGCATCGCGACGTCGCCGTTGTTGCCCGGACGGAAGTCGTGCGGAAGCAGCAGGACCGAAACACCGCGACGGTCGATCAGGGTGCGGGTCGCTTCGGCGGTCGCCTGGACGATCCGCTCGATCGCCGCCGGATCGCGGTCAGGCGACAGCATGGGGTGGACGTTGAGACCGACGACGTTGGTGCTGGCGCGCTGGGCGGCGATCCACTCCATCGTCGAGGCGGTGTCGGCTCCGGCTTCGGGCTTCAGGAGGAACGCGCAGTCGGCGACGAGCCGGCCGACGCCGGGGGCTGCCTCCTCGAACCGCTTCAGCGAAACGGGATCGCGCAGGTTGACCACCAGCGGCGAGCGGCCCCGAAGCTTCAGGAACGCACGGACCGGCCAGCGCGGCGCGGCGTTGAACGAGAAGCCGGTGATGATGCCGGCGGTCCGGACGCGGCTGAAGAGATCGGCCACCATCCAGAGGCGAAGCGAGGAGATGCTGGAATAATAGCCGTCCATCAGGTCGGCGCCGATGACCACGACGGCGTCGTAGTCCCTGATGCGATCGAAGACCTTGGCGAGCCGCCACGGCGCCCCCCAGCAGGGCTCGGCCACGAGACCCTGCGACGCCATATGGGGTGGGAGCGCGTCGGTCTCGGTGACGATGCCGATCGACCCGGCGATGCCGTTCTGGCGCAGGGCGTCGATCACGGCCTGGATCATCGCCTCGTCGCCGCGCGAGCCGAACGGATTGCGCGGGACGCAAGGGACGATCGCGACGCGCGTCGCGGCGCCGGGCGCCACCTTGCGCACGGGCGCCTTCGTCAGCTTGCGCCACTCGCGAAACATCCGCGGCGCCACGATGACCTCGCGCGCCAGTTCCCGGAGCGCCTTCTTGTTACCGTCCGCCATGGATAAAGGCCTCAGTCCTATCGCTTTACGATGTTGGTCAGGATGCGCCGCGTCGTGCGGCGGTCGATCAGGAAGGCGACGACGAGATAGACGACGCCGCCCGCCAGTCCGAGGCACGCGCCGCGCAGGAACGCGGCTTCGAACGGCAGCGCGATCTCGCGCAGTGCGAGGATCGCCGCGCAGGCGACGGCCTCGGCGATGAGGAACGGCGCCATCAGCTTCAGGAGGTGCCGGATCGAGTAGTCGAGCGCGTGGCTGGCCACCGCGAAGCTCAGCGGCGTGATCAGGAACTGCGCGATCGTGAAGCCGAGAGCGACGTTCCAGAGGCTTTGGCCGAATGTGACCGCCAAGGCGATGCTGATCGCGGCCGCCTTCACGATCGAGATCATGAACGACTTGTGCGACAGGCCGACGGCGTTGAGCAGCGTCCCGTTGTAGTACTGCATGAGTTGCATCGCGCCGAGCAGCGACAGAAGCATCAGCACGTAGCCGCCGTCGCGCCCGTTCTCGCCGAAGAGGACGTTCATGACCTCCGGCGCGACCATCGCGAGGAGGACGAAGATCGGGGTGCCGATGGCGACCGTCGTCTGGATCGACGTGTAGTAGGCGCGCAGGAGCGCCTCGCGGTCGGAGGCGAGCCGCGCGAAGCTCGGAAGCGCCACGTCCATCGTCACAGCCGAGACGAGCTGCATCAGCACCGCCCAGGGGCGCGAGGCCATCACCCAGAGCGCCAGGGCGGCGGGACCCGCGCCCGCTGCGATGGCCAGCTCGATCCCCCGATTGGCCACGAAGTCGACGAGCTTGGAGCCGAAGATGTGGCCGCTGACCCTGAACAGCGGCGCGGCGGCCATGGGGTTCACGAGGTGCAGGTGCCAGGGCTTGGCGCGCCAGACCAGGACGAGATTGAGGAAGGCCGCGAGCAGCGCCTGCGCGACGAGGCTCCAGACGCCGAAGCCGGTCAGGGCCATGGTGATGCCGACGCCGCCCGAGACCACGGTCGCGACGAGCGCCCGGAAGGCCAGCCAGCGAAACTCGAACCGGCGCCGGAGATAGGCCTGCGGCACGTAGCTGAAGGCGTTGAACAGGATGACGAGAACGACGACGCTGAGGATCGCCTCGAGCCCCGAGGCCTCCAGCGCGGTCTCGAGCCATGGACCGATAGCGAGGAGGGCGCCCGCCACCACCATGGCGAGGATGACGTTGACGATCATCGCGGCCGACAGGAGACGATCGTCGAGTTCCGGCGCCTGGACCACCGCCTCCCCGAGGCCGTTCTCGGCGACGAGCTCCGCCACGGCGATCACGGTCGCGGCGGTCGCGAAGAGGCCGAGCTGGCTCGGAGGCAGGACGCGCGCGACCACGATGAAGACGATCACCGATCCGAGCCGCGTCCCCCAATTGCGCGCGGCGGACCAGATCAGGCTAGTTCTGACTGACGTCACGTGTCCCCGCGAATTCCTGACGAAACCGTGCCGCATCGTCGTTCCCGTTGGAACGGCCGACGAAGACGCCGATCACGACATAGCGATGAATCATTGCACAATTCCTCGCTGCACTGCAAAATTTTCTGTAATTCGCATTCCGGACACAAGGATCGAGCAGGGAGAACTGCACATTTGCAGGTCGCGTCGGTCCGGGCGGAGCGGCTTAGACCGAAATCGCGAGGACGAGTCAACTGCACGCCATGGTTGTATTGGGGCCGCGCAAATCACCCGTCGATCTTAAGTCCGATGGCTCGGACGATCGACTTGTCGGTGCCGGCCGTCGCCCATTGCCTGGGCTCGCGCACGCGGTCGCCACCTGTCCCGGCCGCATCCGGTCGAGCTCTCGATCAAGGAAGGATCGTGCCATGAAGCCGAAGTTGGGTCGGATCGACCACGCCCTGCGGGCCCTGGCGTTCTCCGCCGGCCTGGCCGTCGTCCTCCAGGCCGGCGCGGCGAACGCCGATCTGCGCTACCCTTTCGAACTGACCGACCGGATCGGTGATCCCTCGCAGGCGTCGCAGAAGGCGTCCTGCCGCCACATCGTCCCGCCGCTCGTCGACATGTCCGGCATGTTCACCTTCTACGCACCGGGCGCCACCCAGTCGGTCGTCGATCGCGGCAAGATGGCGGCCTATTCGCGCCGCATCGGCGCGACCGAGCGGTTCAAGACGTCGATCCTCCTGTGGCTGACGCGATACGAAAACGAACCGGCGCGCCGCGCGGAGGCCGCCGAATGCCTGCAGCGCACGCTGGTCGCCTGGGCTAGAGCCGGCGCGATGCTCGACGGGCTCGACGACAACGACCGGAACGGGCGCCGGCAGGCAGCGCTTCTGACGAGCTGGACCGCGATCGCGGCGGTGAACGCCTTCCAGGCCGCCGACATGGCCCCCTGGCAGACCGGCGACCGGGCGGCGGTCGTCGACTGGTTCGCCCGTCTCTCGCAGGCGATCGAAGGCGGCTATCCCGAACTGCCGCCGTCGCCGCGCGCGCTGGGATGGGACAAGCCCACGACGAACCACGCCCACTGGGGCGCGGCCGCCCTGTCCATGCTGGCGATCGCACGCGGCGAGGCGGACGGCGTCGATCTTGCCGCGTATCAGCTCGATCGCGCCCTCAAGACCGCAACGCCCGACGGTGCCATGCCGCAGGAATTGCGCCGGGGCGGCAAGGCGCTCCATTACCAGATCTTCGCGCTCAACCCGATGGCGATCCTCGTGCGCATCGTCGAGGCGAACGGGCGTCCTCTCACACGCGAACAGGACCGCCGGCTTGCGAACGTCACGCGTTTCACGCTCGACGCCCTGGACGACCCGTCGATCCTCAAGCCCTACACGACCCGGCCGCAGGAAATGCCGAAGGCCCTGCCGCCGTTCGTGGAACTCCTCCGGGATCATTTCCGCCATGACGATCCGGCGCTCTCGAAGCGGTTGGAATGCGCCTCGGCGCGATCGGGGCCGGTGTCCTCGCAGTTCATTGCGCTGAACATCACCGCGCGCGTCGGCCCGCCCCTGGCGAAGGCCTGCCCGCCGTAAGGTCGGGCAAGGCCGTCGCGTCTGATCCGATACGCGCCGGCCTCACGGGAGCGATCCTGTCGGGACGCTTCACGACGACTTGAAGAACGATCCGGGGCACCGACAGCAACGTCGGGCCCGTGCGAGGCTTGCAGTCCGGCGAGGCGGCACGCTTTTCGCGGATCCAGCCCGGATGTGAAGCCGTCAAAATTCTTTCTTCGATTCAACCGGATACCACCGAAGACCCTTGCGACAGCACGCCCTGCCGGGGATTGCGCGGTCGTCGAGCCGCTCCGGCGGTTCGTCGAGGCTATGAGTGGATGCCAAGATCGGAGCAATATATAATTTGAATTAAAGACAGTCGTTCGAGTGAGGTTATTAGGAAATTTTCTTTCGTACCTTGAAGTTACAGTTCGTCGCCGACCCATGCGAGCGACGCGAAGACTTCGGGGAAGATTATGTCGCAGATCATCCAGCTTCGGCCCAAGGCGACGCAGGCCGACATCGAGACGGGACTGAAGGCTCTGACCGCCACGGGCGGCACCCTCGTGCTGCCGAAGGACGAGACCATCGCGGTCACGAAGCAGATCGTCATGTTCCTCGAGAAGCAGAACATCACGATCGATCTGAACGGCAGCACCCTGGTCGGCGGAGGCGCTAACAGCATCCTCTACGTCGACGCCAAGGCCTCCGCCCTGTCGTCGGTGGCGCTCGGCTCGCAGAACGGCAACGCGACGATCACCTACGACAAGATCCCGGTCGACCTGAAGGTGGGCAGCTGGGTCAAGGTCGTCTCCGACGACGCGCTGCTCGGCGACCACATCGACGCGAGCGACGGCGGCCAGCCGACGCGGCTCGGCCAGGCGGCCGAGGTCGTGGCGATCCAGGGCAACACGGTCATCCTGAAGGGGGCGCTGGTCGACCAGGGCCTCTATCATACCAACGTGCGGGCCTCGACCTTCTCGACGGCCGAATTCACGATCAAGAACGGTGCGATCGGCGGCGGACGCGGCGATTTCGCCACCGCCAAGGGGGCGGCCGACCTCATCCATCTGCGCAACCTCGTCGAGCCGACGGTGACCGACGTCGATCTGCGCAACGGCAGCGTTGGGCTGAAGATCGTCAACGGCGTCAATGCCGACGTTCGCGACGTGGCCGCGCACAACGTCTATGCCGGCGTGCAGTCCTCGGCCTCCTTCTCGACCGACATCAAGGGCCTGTTCGTCGAGCACTCGAGCCATGCCGTCCTCGTGCATGGCGTCGGCACCGCCGCCAACGGAACGAGCGCCACGAGCTACGGCGCCGACATCCAGCTTCATGCCAAGGATGCCGTCGCCTACGACGCCGACCGCGCCGCCTTCGATTTCCACTCCGAGTCCCGCGGCGGTCTCTACGAGAACGTGCTCGCCTTCGATTCCCGCATGATCGCCGATTTCCGCGGAATCGGGAACGGCCTGAAGGACAGCGGCGGCGTCAACAACAGCTACGCCCTGCAGTTCTTCGAATACGGCAAGGGCGACGGGCGGGACGCAAACGTGTCCAACGTCGTGGCGCGCGAGATCGGGCAATACGCCTTCATGATCTCCGGGAAGACGCAGAACAACACGGTCACCGACAGCGTCTTCGAGAGCATCGGCAAGGGATACAATTTCAAGTCCGACGTCGTGTCGATGGTGAACTCCGCCATCCGCGACACGGTCAACACGGTCGACGACGTCCTGACGGGCACGGCCAAGGCCGACATGCTGCTCGGCGGCAAGGGCAGCGACGTCATCAACGGCGGCGTGGGCAACGACTATGTCTGGGGCGGCGCCGGAGTGGACCAGCTGACGGGCGGGGAGGGCCGCGACCGCTTCGCCTATCACGAACTGTCGGAAGGCGGGGACACGATCACCGACTTCCAGGCCGGAGCGAAGGGCGACATCCTCGACGTCTCGGTTCTGGCCGTACGCCTCGGCTGGGGCAGCGGCGATCCTCTGGCGGACGGTCACCTGCGCGTCTCGGCCGCCGGCGCCGGTACGCTGGTGCAGGCTTCGGATGGCCACGGCGGCTGGACGACGCTCGCAACGCTGCAGGGTGTGAAACCCGGCGATTTCTCCGCTGCCAACGTCCAGTGGCGCATGTCGGACACGACGGCGGCGCTCGGCGCCGGCAAGGCTCCTGCGCCGGACCTTTCGGCCGGCCCTGCGGCGGCTGCGCCCGGCGGCTCGGCAGGGGTGGCCGCTCCTCCCGTCACAGCTCCAACGACCCCTGCCGCCCCGACGGCCGGTCCAACGCCGCTCGGCTTCAGCTTTCTCAATTCGGACGGGTCGGCCAAGGCGGGCGAAACGGTGACGGTCGCCGTGCGCTTCGACGAGCTGGTCAACGTCAAGGGCGGTGGCCTCGCCGTCACGCTCAGCAACGGCGCGGTCGCCAACTACGCTTACGGAAACGGACGCGACACGCTCGTCTTCACCTACAAGGTGGCGGACGGTCAGGACGTCTCGGACCTGTCCGTCTCGAAGATCTCTCTCGGCGATGCGGCGATCCGGTCCGTCAAGACGGGGGTCGCAATCGATGCGACCACCGCGGGCGGCAATCTCGGCGACAAGCTCGCCATCGACACCAAGGCCCCCGTGGTCGACCAGCCGACGCTCCGCTATGCCGACAGCGGCGTCGCCGGCGACGGCGTGACCAATGCCCAGACGGCCGACCTGTCGGGCCGGGCGGACGCCGGCTCGTCGGTCAAGATCCTCGACGGCTCGCGTGTCCTCGGCACGGTGGTGGCCGACGCCTCGGGCCAGTGGACTTTCTCGACCAAGACGCTCACCGACGGCCAGCACGTCTTCTCCGTGATCGAGACGGATGTCGCCGGCAACAAGAGCGCGACATCGGCGGGCGTCGCCATGACCGTCGACACCAAGGGGCCGGCGCGGCCCGTCTTCGAGGGCGACGCCACGAAGCTCTATGTCCGCGAGGATGCCGCTCTCCTGAAGGGCACGGCCGAAGCCCTGTCGAAGGTCGACGTCTTCGACAACGGTGTGCGGATCGGCGGGGCGGTCACCGGGGCCGACGGCAAGTGGTCCTATCTCGCCTCCGGTCTCGATGAGGGCGCGCACCGACTGACCGCGACCGCCACCGACGCCGCCGGAAACACCGGCGTCCTCTCCAAGTCGAAGGACGTCGTCGTGGACATGACGGGCCCGGATCTCGCGGTCTCGCGGATCACGGCGACCGCTGGCGGCGAGGTCCAGTTGCGGGGCACGATCAGCGAGACGCCGGGCCAGATCAGCGTCGTGCGGGATGGCGTGGCGACCACGACGTTGAACGCGACGTCGAGCGCCTGGACGGCCAAGCTCGCCGTCGACCCCTCCAAGATCCACACGTTCGATTTTTCGGCAAAGGATGCGGCGGGTAACGTTACCGCGCTCGAGGAGCGTCATGTTCTCGGCACCAGCGGCAACGATCGGATCGTCGGCACCTCGGCGCACGAGGTGATGATCGGCAACGGCGGTTCGGACACCTTCGTCTTCCGGCAGAACGGCGGCGACGACGTGGTGCGGGACTTCAAGGCCGGCGCCTTGTCGGCCGGCGGCGATGTCCTGCGCTTCGAGGCGACCGGCTTGCACAGCCTGAACGAGCTTCTGGCGGACGCCCACCAGGTCGGAGCCGACGTGATGATCCAGATCGACGATCATTCGAGCGTGACGCTTCTCAACACGAAGCTCGCGGCGCTCACCGAAACCAACGTCCTCTTCGCCTGAGAAGGAGGCGGAGGTCGGGAGGTCCGGCCCGAGCTTCCCGCGGGCGGGCGCCTTTCCGTCGGACGGGGCGCCTGCCCGCAAGCGTCCGGCCCCGCCCATCGGCAAGCACGCCCTGTTCAAGCCGTCTGCATCTGGCTAAACGTCGTCGGCACCGCGGTGCACAAGGGCGCGTGCCTGGACGCTCGATCCGGGTACCCGCTTTCCCCTGTGGAACGCGGCGACGAATTTCGATCCGAGCGCGACGCTGGAGAACGGTCCGACAATGTCCAAACGAACGCTGCCCAGCCTCAACCGCTTCCTCGGCGTGCGCAAGCTCATCGTGAAGACTAAATGGTGGATCTACTGCCGGGTCTGGCAGATGGACATTCATCCCACCGCCAACTTCTCGCTCAGCGCCCGCTTCGACAAGACGTTCCCGCGCGGTGTCCATGTCGGCGAGAAGAGCTACGTCGCCTTCGACGTCTCGATCCTCACTCACGACATGACGCGCGGTCTCTACCTCCACACCCGGATCGGGCGGCACTGCTTCATCGGAGCGCGCAGCATCATCATGCCGGGCATCCAGATCGGCGACGGCAGCATCGTCGGTTCGGGCAGCGTCGTGACGAAGGACGTCCCGCCCCGCTCGATCGTCGCGGGCAATCCCGCCCGCATCATCCGCAGCGACATCGAAGTGGGGCCCTACGGTCGTTTCCCGAGCGCGAATGCCACCGGTAACGCGCTGTGGGAGGCCGAGGAGGCCCGCGTGCGGGAAGCCCGGGCCCAGGCGGGAGCGCCCTCGTCGTAAGGGGGGAGGAGCGTCGCACCGCTTATCGGCCGGCGATGTCCCCGAGCGCTGGCCGGACCGCTGGATCGAGGCTTGCCGATCGCTCCGCGCGGATTCACCAAGCCGGCACTCTTCGCATTCCTTTAGATAACGAAGAATTGACGATAGATCGGAGCAAGGGCATAAACCCTCTCGGCTGAAAACCCCGTCGGCTCGAGCCTCGAGAGGGATCCATGGCGAACATCGTGACTGTCGGCAACGTCGACGACTACCTGCCCCTGACCACGGGCGACGATACCCTGTCTGCCTCCGGCTACACGAACGCGCTCGTGGCCGGACTGGCCGGCAACGACATTTTCCGCACCGTCCCGACCGGCGGAACCTTCGCCTCGTCCGCCTTCTCGGGCGGCGACGGCAACGACCGCCTGATCGTCAAGGCGAACGACGCGGTCGTCGGCACCACGATCTACAATGGTGGCGCGGGCACCGACAGCTTGGAGCTCGCCTCCAACACCGCGACCATCACGATGACCGCGACCGACACCGGCGCCAACCTCGCCGTGGGCGCGGGTGGCACGATCGTCGCCAGCCATGTCGAGCGCTTCGTGATCTACGGCAGCGACAACGTGGACACGTTCGTCGGCAGCAGCGGCAACGACTTCCTCGACGGGCGCGGCGGTGTCGACACCTATCAGGGGTCGAGCGGCAACGACGCCTACACGTTCGACAGCAGCGACGAGTATGTCGCCGGTCCCGACGCCGGCATCGACACGATCTGGACCAGCGCCTCGGTCGACCTCAACCGCAGCGCGGGCGTCGAGAACCTGCGCCTCAAGACCGGCAATATCGACGGGACGGGCAACGACCTCAACAACCTGATCACCGGCTCGAAGGGCGACAACGTCATCGACGGCGGCGCGGGCAACGACCAGCTCTGGGGCAAGGGCGGTTCCGACACCTTCGCCTTCAGCCATTTCGGGGCGTCGAACCGCGACCAGATCTTCGATTTCGACGGCAACGACTTCATCAAGCTGAACAAGTCGGTCTTCACCAACCTGACGGCCGTCGACGGCCATCTCGCCGGGACGGATTTCGTCGTGGGCACCGCGGCGAACGCCGACCATGGCCAGGTCATCTACGACAAGGCGACCGGCTACCTGTCCTACGACGCGGACGGCACCGGCGGCGGTGCGGCGCAGGACATCGCCTATGTTGGCAAGAACCTCGATTTCCTCGACAACGCTCATATCCTCGTCGGCTGAGCGCGAGATATCGATCATTCCGGCGGCCGCTGGCGAGTCATCATCGGCGGCCGTTTTCGCAGGTCGGGTTCGGGTGGTCGACCCGACCCGACCTTGTGACGCGCGCACCGATCGGGCAGTGTCCGACCGACTTCGATCAGGGCCTGCGAGCGATGCAATTTCGACTGATGTATCTGGCCGCCTACGCGGCCTTCGTCCTGAACATCGGTGACCTCTTCAAGATCGAGGCGGCGAACGCGCTGGTGAAGTCGCTGTTCCTCCTGGCTGGCGGGCTGTTCCTCGTCGGGCGGGAGTTGAACCTTTTCGCGCTCGCGAACCTCGTGTTCATCACCGTCATGATCTTTTTTCTCGGGGCGATGACGGACTACCCCGACTTCCAGTGGTCGTATCTCCTCAACGCTCTGAACCAATACATTCTGATCTATCTGCTCCTGTCGGCCCGACCGACGGCCACCGATCGCGACACGATCCTGATCTCCGCCGCCTGGTTCGCCGTGGCCTGCGCGGTCATCGGGTTCGCCTATCAGGTCGTCGGGTTGCGGTCGGCGTTTTCGGTCGAGTTCAATACGGGGCAGGCGCGCTTCGGCGGTTCGCTGAACGCGGCGTTCCTCGGCGGGCTTGCGATGTCTGGCATGCTGGCCTCGCTACTCCTCACAGAACTCGGCCGGCAGAAATATTACGTCCTCCTCCTGATGAACGCCGGGATCATGATCCTGACCAGCGCCCGCGTCGCCTTCGCGGTCGCGCTCGGCGTCTGCGCGCTGACCTTCCTGTTCTCCAGGCGTCGGACGATCAGCCAGAAGATCACAGGACTGGCCGTCGGCGTTGCGGCCGCCTGCGTCATCGGACCGCTCGCCTACATGCGCTACGCCGCGCGGGCCACGGGCAGCGGCCTCAGCGGGCGCGAGATCATGTGGCCATGGCTGGAGGAACTGTCGTCGATGTATCCCGAGTTCGGGATCGGCTTCGGTCACCAGTACTGGTCGACCCCGCGTGAGGTTTACATCCTGTTCCAGTCCATGGCTGCCCACAACGACTATCTGCGGCTTCTCGTGGAACTTGGCCATGTCGGGGTCTGGGTGTTCTACATCCTTCTTGTGGCGACGGTCTGGTACGCGAAGCAGAAGTGGGGACGCGGCGACAACGCGCCGATCTTCGCGCTGATCGGGTTTCTTGCCATCTCGATCACCGACAATGCGCTGGCCACGCCGACGCATTTCCTTCTCGTGATCGTCGGCATCTTCGCGGCCTGCGCTCCGGCCGAGGCGGGTCGAAGGGCGGGGCCGGCCCCGGCCGGCAACCGCGCGGACACGGAGCCCCGACGGCGCTTCGGGGCGACCGAGGGGATCGTTGCCGCCGGAGCCGCGCCGCGATGACCCGCCACTACGTCGCTCTCGATGGTATGCGCGGCATCGCCGCGCTCGCCGTCGTTCTTTATCATATCGCGACCGTTCCCTACCTCAGGGCCCCGGTCGGCTATCTCGCGGTCGACTTCTTCTTCGCGCTGAGCGGCTTCGTGATCGCGCACGCCTATCGCCAGCGGCTGGTCGACGGGATGTCCTTCGCGCAATTCGCGATCCTGCGGGTGGCGCGGCTTTATCCGGTGCTGCTCCTCGGGTTTCTCCTGGCGCTTCTGCGGGCCGTGGCGCTCTTCGTCCTGCACGATCCGGGCGCCCCGTCGCTCGAGGAGATCGTATCCGGCGGCACGCTGAACCTCCTCCTTCTGCCGACGCCCATCGTCGGCGCCTACATGTTCCTGAACGTACCCGCTTGGTCGCTGATGTTCGAGCTTCTCGCCAACTTCGCCTACGCGAAATGGGCGAGGCATCTGACGAGAGGCGCGCTCATGCTCATCCTGCTCGTCTCCGGCCCGATGCTTGTGCCGATCGCTTACGGCGGCCTGTTCGGGGCGGGCGGAACGATCGACACGTTCCAGGTCGGCCTCGTGCGGGTCGTCTTCTCGTTCTCGATGGGACTGCTTCTCTACGACGTCCTGGATCGCCTGCCGCAGTGGCGGATCAACCCCTATCTCCTGGCGGCCCTCCTCTTCGCGGCACTCGTCGCACCGATCAAGCACCCGCTCTACGACCTCGTCTTCGTGGTCGTCCTGACGCCGCTCTTCGTGATCCTCGGCGCCCACAGCCGGTCCTTCATCGGCGCCAGGTGGCTCGGCGAGATCTCCTATCCCGTCTACGCGCTCCATTACTCGCTTCTGTCGATCGGCAGTCTGGCTGCCGGCAAGGCCGGCCTCGCACCCTGGATCGGCATGGTCGGGCTGGTCGCGGCCTTCTGCTGCGTCACGCCGATCATCACCCGCTTCTACGACATCCCGCTTCGCCAGCGTTTGAAATCGACGTTGAACGATGCGCTGGTCCGGCGCAGAGGCCTGGCGAGTGCCGACCAGCCCTTGCGCTGACGTGCGCGGCTTCGCGGGTCTCCCGCGGTCCGGTCCGCCGGATCGCTACAGGAGCGGATCGGCCGCGCGCGCTGCAAGTATCCCGTTCTCGACGCCGTCGGCATAGGCGTCGCGGAACAGTTGCGCGACGTCGGCACGGCGGGCCCGGACCGCCTCTCTCGCCGCCTCGTCCGGCAGAAGCTGGAGGAGCCTCGCGACGCACTCGTCCTCGCTCCAGATGACATCCCTGTGCTGGTCCATGTAACACCTCGGCAGTGTGGCGACTCGAGACGGGCGGGAAATCATCCCGCCTACGGATTTCGGCCTGAACCCGGCGAGCGGGTTGCTGCGTTCCCTTTCGCGAAGGGAATATGGCATGGCTCGAGCAATCCGACACATCCAGCAG
The DNA here is from genome assembly GCF_001423245.1 of Aureimonas sp. Leaf324. Taxonomy (GTDB): domain Bacteria; phylum Pseudomonadota; class Alphaproteobacteria; order Rhizobiales; family Rhizobiaceae; genus Aureimonas. Next base: position 228,268 of record NZ_LMOH01000025.1, on the reverse strand, counting down.
GTTCGAACGGTCAGGCGCCGGCAGCAGGATCGTCATGGCACTCTCGCGCCGGCCCGCGGGCTCGCGACCGGAATGATCCTGTCGACGATCGTCTGGCTGTCGGCTCTCGTGCTCTGCCTCCACGGAGCAGCCTGAAGCGAAGGAAAAAGTGGGCGTCGGAACCTTGGTGCGGGCACCGGCACGGCCGTGGCGAGCGCTGCGATCGTGGTCGTCAGACGCTTCGGGCGGACCTCGAGACCGAGGCGCTTCTCGCATTCGATCGGGAAAGACCTTAAGTGTTGGCGCGCGATGCCTTCGGCCGCATGGGTTGCCGTGCGCATCCATGCTAGGGCAGCGCGAAGGCGCCGCCGTTCCGAAAGGTCGTTGACTTGCAGTCGCACTCCATTCCGCCGCAGCTCGAAACCTATTTCGAGCGGGCCAGCGTGGCCATCGCGCTGGCGGCCTGCGGCGAAGACAATCCGCTCCTGCGCGTGAACGACGCCTTCGAGGAACTGACCGGCTATACGGCGGCCGATGTCGTCGGGCGCAATTGCCGCATGCTCCAGCGGGACGCCGACAACAGCGAGGCGCGCGAGCGCATCCGCATGTTCCTCGCTTCCGACACGCAGGACACCGTCCGCACGCCGATCGTGAACTTCCACAAGGACGGCCATCCCTTCGTCAATCTTCTTTTCATGTCGAAGCTGCGCAATCAGTCCGGCCGCTGCGACTTCATTTTCGCCTCGCAGTTCGACGTCAGCCGCTCGCAGCCGGAGCTTCTGGCCGCCTACGACCGCGAGCTCGCGCGTACGCTTCTCGAACTGAAGCCGAAGCTTGCCGACACGGGAATCGTCATCGAAGGCACCTTGATGACGATCGCCAACACGGCCGCCACGGTCGCCCAGGCCAAGCTGAGGCTCGCCGAACTCGATGGATGACGCGTCGCAGGACATGGATCGCCAATCGTCCGGGATAACGACCGACAACGAGGGGCAGGAGGGTATTCCCTTTCTGCCGATCATCGGGGTGGGCGCGTCGGCGGGTGGTCTCGAAGCGCTGCGCGAGATGCTGGGCGCGGCCAAGGTGCCGACCGGCATGGCCTTCGTCGTGGTGCAGCACCTCGACCCCTATCATGAGAGCATGCTGGCCCAGCTTCTCGACCGCCACACGCCGCTGACCGTCGTGCAGAGCGAGGGCGGCGAGCGTCTGCAGGCGGAAACCGTCTACATCATCCCGCCCGGCCACGGGCTCATCGTCAGCGACGGGGTGCTGGAGCTGACCGAGTTCGCCCAGCCACGGGGACTGCGGCGTCCGATCGACGATTTCTTCGTCTCGCTGGCCGGCGACCAGCAGACCCGCGCGGCCTGCGTGATCCTGTCGGGGACCGGGGGGGACGGCACGACGGGCCTGCGCGCCGTCAAGGAGCACGGCGGCCTCTGCGTCGTGCAGGATCCCTCGACCGCGAAATACGACGGCATGCCGGTCTCGGCGGTCGGCACGGGCCTCGTCGACTTCATCAAATCGCCGGGCGAGATCCTTGCCTGCCTCTCCTCGTTCTTCCGCCGGCGCGAGAGCGAGACGACGGAAACCGAGGCCGGCTTCGGCGCCGATCTCGTGGGCGACCTGACGCGCGTCCTGCGCAGCGCGGTGGGGCACGACTTTTCCGGCTACAAGCGCTCGACCCTGGTGCGTCGGGTGGAGCGCCGCATGCATGTCCTCGGCCTCGACACGGGCCGCAGCTACGTCGCGCGCCTTCGCGCCGACGGCGCCGAATGCGAGGCGCTGTTTCGCGATCTCCTGATCAACGTCACGCGCTTCTTCCGCGACGCCGAACATTTCAAGGTCCTGCGCGAGAAGGCGATCGAGCTCCTGATGCGCGAGCACGCGGGCGAGGAGGACCTGCGCGTCTGGGTGCCCGGCTGCTCGAGCGGTGAGGAGGCCTATTCGATCGCGATGATCTTTGCGGAGGTCGCGCGCGAGACCGGCCAGCCGCTCGGCGTCCAGATCTTCGCCACCGACATCGACGAGCGCATGCTGCGCATCGCCCGCGACGGGATCTATCCCGCCTCCGCGCTCGCCGACATTCCCGCCGACTGGCGCGAGCGCTACGTCGTGCCCCATGCGGAAAGCTTCGCGATCGTCCCGGCGATCCGCGACCTTATCCGCTTCTCGCCGCACAGCCTCGTCAAGGATCCGCCGTTCTCGCGCATCGACCTTCTGTCGTGCCGGAACCTCCTCATCTACTTCGACGATCGCCTGCAGCAGTCGGTGATCCCGCTGATGCACTACGCCGTGCGGCCGGGCGGATACCTCTTCCTCGGTCCGTCCGAGAGCGTCAGCCGATTCGAATACCTGTTTCCGGCGATCGACCATCAGGCGCGCCTCTTCGAGCGCTCGCCCGGCGCGCCGCAATATCCGATCGACCTGCCGGGCAGCGGCATGCGCCGCCCGGTGCGCTCCGCCGACGCCGGCGGGCGACGGCTCGGCGGTCAGGACAGCGACGAGACGGCGCTCCTGCGCCGGATCGTCGACCGCTACGCCCCGGCGACGCTGGTGCTGGATCAGGACGGCAACATCGCCGCCGCGCACGGGCCGCTCAGCCGCTTCTTCGACTTCCCCGTCTCGCGGGCGGGCGGCTCCAGCGCGACCTCGCTCGCCAAGCCGGGCCTTCGCAGCGTCGTCGGCCCGCTCCTTCGTCAGGTCCGCGACAACGGCAAGCGGCTCGTCGTGAACGCGGTCGAGGTGAAGTCCGAATACGGCACCCAGGAGGTGCAGGTCGTGTGCGATCCGATGCCGGACGGCACGTTCCTCTTCGTGTTTCGCGAGACGGCGCCTTTCCACGCGGCCTCGGACCCCGACCTCGTGGCGATGAGCGACGGCGACGATCACCTGGAGACGCTGGAGCACGAGCTGCGCTCGACGCGCCATCGCCTGCGTTCGACCGTGGAGGAGCTGGAGACGGCGAACGAGGAGCTCAAAAGCTCCAATGAAGAAATGATGTCGATGAACGAGGAGCTTCAGTCGACGAACGAGGAGCTGTCCACCGTCAACGACGAGCTGAAGGGCAAGGTCGACCAGATCACCGTCGCCAACGCCGACCTTCGCAACTTCTTCGAATCGACCGAGCTCGCCGTGGTCGTCCTCGATCGCAACCTGTGCCTGCGCTCGTTCACGGCCGCCGCGCTCAAGCTCTTTCCGTTCCAGCCCTCCGACCGCGGTCGCCCGCTCGCCGACATGACGAGCCGCCTCGACGACGACGCCTATCTCGGCGACGCCGAGGCCGTGCTCGAGGGGAATGCGCCGATGCAAAGGCGCGTCACGCTGCGCAAGGCCGACCGGACGCTGTCCTTGCGCATCATGCCCTACCGCACGCAGACCGACAGCGTCGACGGCGTGACGCTGGTCTTCACCGACATCACCGACGCCCTGTCGCTGGAGCGCGAACTGACCGCCGAGCGCGAGCGCCTGGATCTGGCGGTGAAGGCCGGCGGCATCGGCATCTGGGAATATCTGCCCGACAGCGGCCAGGTGATCCTCGACCCCACCGAGCGCGACCTCTTCGGGGCGGACGATGCCGAGACGCATCGCATCGAGAACCTCCTGGCGACGATCGAGCCGGAGGACCGCGAGCGCATCGAGGAGGAACTCGGGCGCGCGGCCTCGGGCGAGGCGGACTTCGAGGCGAGTTTTCGCGTGGCCGCGCAGGACGGCGAGACGCGCTACCTCAAGGGGTTCGGACGTCTCGTCGCCGATTCTGCGCCCCGGCGCCTCGTCGGCGTCTCGATCGACGTGACCACCGAGCGCGAGGCGACCAACACGCGCGAGATCATGCTGCGCGAGATGAACCACCGGGTGAAGAACCTCTTCGCCATCATCGGCGGGATGATCACGGCAGGTTCGCGCACCCATTCCGACGTGCGGGCCTTCTCGCGCGGGATGCGCGAGCGGATCGCGGCGCTCGGCCGGGCCCATTCGCTGGCCGCCCCCTCGGGCGAGCAGTACGCGATCGATCTCGGCGAACTTCTCGAGACGACGCTGGCGGCCTATCGCGGGCAGGCCGATATCGAACTCGAAGGCCCGAGCGCCACGATCGACGGGCGCTACCTTTCGCCGCTCGCCCTCCTTCTCCACGAATGGGCGACCAATTCCTACAAATACGGGGCGCTCGGAGCAGATAGCGGGCGGCTTCTCGTGTCGTGGACCTTGCAGGACGACGGGCTGGACTTCTCCTGGCTGGAACAATCCGACCGAACCAAGGCCGATGATGGCGAGCCGGGATTTGGAACCCTTCTGGTTCAAACGTCTTCTCGTCAATTGGACACGCAGATCCGCCGTTCGACGGGCGAGGGGCGTTTCCAGATCGAGATGCGTTTGCCCGCGGAGGTTCTTGCTCGTGTCTAGCGTCGTGATGGTGGTGGAAGACGAGTTCTTCGTGGCGCTGGATATCGAGGATGTGCTGACCGGAATGGGCTACGAGATGGACGGTCCCTATCCGACCGTGCGTGAGGCCGGGGACGGGCTCTCGGCTAAGACCCCCGACTGCGCGATCCTCGACGTCCGCCTGAAGGACGGCGACGTGTTTCCGGTGGCAGACGCGCTGCATGCCGCCGCGGTTCCCATCATCTTCCATTCCGGCCACGCCGACGACCAGCAGCTTCGCCAGCGCTATCCCTCGGCCCGGATCTGCTCGAAGCCCTCCTCGCCCTCGTCGCTGCAGGCCGCGATCGAGGATGCGATGGCGGTGGGGCGCGCCGCCGTCACGAGCGGCGAATAGGCGAGGGGCAAGGCGCATCCTCAGGGTGGCGTCCGGCATCTGACGATCGACCCAGGGGATCGGGAACCGGCTGATGCTGCCGGCGACCACCGAGCCGCAGGGATGATCGTCGATCGTCCGCAAGCTCGCCGCCGGCCCATTCCGATGCTGCGGGGTCCGCATCCGCCCCACTGAACTCTCGCCGCCTTAAAGGCATCACGACGCGCCGGCGTTCGTTCGGCTCGACGCGTTCGCGTGATCGTGCCGGTCGGTGGCTCCGGCGACCTTGTTCGATGGCCGGGCGCGCCTCATCTTGCCCCCGATGAACCGAAGACAGATCTTTCAGCTCCTGGGGCTCGGCGCCGCGGCGACCGCCACGGTCGCAGGCACGAGGACCGCGATGGCCGGCAACCGCTATTACGACGGCCCACCGAGCGACCATTTCGACGGGACGCGCTTCTTCAATCCGGGCGGCATCGAGCCGCGCCCCTTCACCGACGTCCTGCGCTGGCGCTTCGGCGGGGGCAGCGAGCGCGCCGCTTGGCCGGAGCGGGTCGAAAGCCCGTTCCCGGCGGCCGTGCCCGACGCCCGGGTCGAGGACCTCAGGCTGACCATGGTCGGGCATGCGACGCTTCTCTTGCAGGTCGCCGGTCTCAACATCCTGACGGACCCGGTCTGGTCGGAGCGCGTCTCACCGGTTTCCTTCCTCGGCCCAAGGCGCGTGGTCGAGCCGGGGATCGCCTTCGAGCGCCTGCCGAAGATCGACCTCATCCTTCTCAGCCACAACCACTATGACCATCTCGACGTCGACACGCTGGCGCGGCTGAAGGCCGAGCACGATCCGCTGGTGGTCACGCCGCTCGGCAACGATCGGATCGTGCTCGACGCGGTGCCGGGCATGCGGCTTCAGGTCGGGGACTGGGGCGACCGGATCGAGACGCCAGGTGCGGTGATCCATGTCGAGCCCGCGCATCACTGGTCGGCGCGGGGCCTTCGCGACCGGCGCATGGCGCTGTGGGCAGCGTTCGTCGTCGAGACGGCGGCCGGCCGGATCTACCATATCGGCGACACTGGCTTCCACGAGGGCATCAACTACCGCGCGGCCGCTGCCAAGCACGGCGATTTTCGCCTCGCCATCCTGCCGATCGGCGCCTACGAGCCCCGCTGGTTTATGGCCGGCCAGCACCAGGGGCCGGAAGACGCCGTGGCGGGCATGGTGTTGGCGAAGGCGCAGTATGCGGCCGGCCACCACTGGTCGACCTTCCAGCTGACCGACGAGCCGATCGACGAGCCCGGCCGGCTTCTCGCCGAGACGCTGCGCAACCGCGACATCGCGCGCGAGCGCTTTCGCCCCATGCTGCCGGGCGAGGTCTGGGACGTGCCGATGGCTTGACGGTCAGCCCCGGTCCGGGCCTCGCGTTTCGTCCCCTGCACCTCCTTTTCGTCTGTCACGGCGGGGGAGAAAGCGTTCAGACATGCGCACGACGGTCAGGATCACGGTCCCGAACGCCAGCCCGATGGCGACGAGCCGGAACTGGCCGGCGCCCGATGCGATGCCGAGTGCCGCGGCGAGCCAGATGTTGGCGGCCGAGGTAAGATTGTGCACGCTGCCGCGCGAGACGAAGATCGCGCCGGCCGCGACGAAGCCGACGGCCTGCGCCAATCCCTGGATCACCCGCAAAGGGTCGAGCCCGCTTTCGCCCCGGGCCGAAAGGCTGGCCTGGAGCTCGAGCGCCGAGATGGTGATGAGGGCGGAACTGAGGGCGACAAGGGCATGGGTGCGCACGCCGGCCGAGATGCCGCGCAACTCGCGGTCGAGACCGAGCGCCAGCCCCGAGAGCGACGCCAGCCCGAGCCGCCAGACGATGTTCCAGTCCGTCATGGGTCGCCCCCGCCATCCCGTTGCATCCAGGATGCCAACGGCAAGGCGGGGGCGGCCGTTCCTTGGCCGCTGGACGGCTAGCCGACGAGATCGGCGAGGCCGATCGGGAAGCGGCGGATGCGGCGACCGGTGGCGTGGCGCACCGCGTTGGCGATGGCGCCCCCGGTGCCGGTGATGCCGATCTCGCCGACACCCTTGATGCCGAGCGCGTTCACGTGCGGGTCGTCCTCGTGGACGAGGATCGCCTCCATCGGCGGCACGTCGGCATTCACCGGAATGCGATACTCGGCAAGGTCTGCATTCATGACACGGCCCGTCCGGCGATCCATCACCGCGTGCTCGTGCAGGGCGAAGGACAGGCCCCAGATCATGCCGCCATAAAGCTGGCTCTGCACCATGCGCGGGTTGATCACGCGGCCGGCGGCGAACGCGCCGACAAGGCGCGTTACCCGGATCTGGCCGAGGTCGGGATCGACGCTGACCTCGGCGAACACCGCGCCGTGAGCGTGCATGGCGTAGGTCTCCTGGGCGGCGGGGTCGGCGGCCGCCTGGCCGTCGGCCTCGATCGTCTCCAGACCGGCCCGGCTGAGGATCACGGCGAACTCTTCGCCCCGGCTCTCGTCGTCCCGGCGCACGAGGCGACCGTCACGCGCGAGCGTGCCGATATTGCCCGCCCCGAACAGCGGCGAGGCCTCGTCGGCGGTGGCGATCTCGGCAAGCTTGGCGATCACCGCCTGACCGGCCGAATGGAGCGCCATGCCGGCGGTCGCCGTGTGGCCCGAACCACCCGCGATGCCGGCGTCCGGCAGGTCCGACGTGCCGGCGCGGAACTCGACGCGCTCGATCGGCAGCCCGACGGCGTCGGCCGCGATCTGTGCCAGCGCCGTCCAGGCACCCTGGCCCATGTCGTGGGCGCCCGTTTCGAGAAGCCCCGAGCCGTCGGCGCGCAGGGTGGCGCGAGCCTTGGCCTGGAACATCAGCGCCGGGAAGGTCGCCGTGCCCATGCCCCAGCCGAGAAGCCGTCCCGCCTTGTCGCGCATCGAACGGGGCTCCGACGGCCGCCCTGCCCAGCCGAAGCGGCGGGCGCCCTCCTCGTAGCAGGTGCGCAGCGCCTTCGAGGAGAAGGGCTTGCCGGAAATGGGCTCGCGCTCGGCGTAGTTCTTCAGCCGGAAGGCCAGCGGATCCATCCCCGCAGCCTCCGCGGCCTCGTCGATGGCGCATTCGAGCGCGATCGAGCCCGACGCTTCGCCCGGCGCACGCATGAAGAGCGGCGTGCCGGTGTCGAGGCGCACGCCCTCGTGCGCGGTGCGGATCGCTGGGGCGGCGTAGAGCGTATGGGCGACGTCGGCCGCCGGCTCGAAGAAGTCGTCGAAGGTCGAGGACGCCGTGCGGGTGCGGTTCTCGATCGCCGTCAGTGCGCCGTCGGACTGGAGGCCGACGCGGATGTGCTGGCGGGTCGGTCCGCGATGGCCGACGGGGCCGTACATCTGGTCGCGGCGGAGAACCAGCTTGACCGGTCGCCCGGTCATGCGCGCCGCCATGATGCCGAGTACCTGGGGACCGGCCGGAAAGCCCTTGGAGCCGAAACCGCCGCCGAGATACGGGCTGCGGATATGGATGTCGGTCGGCGCGATGCCGAAGAGGCCGGCAAGACGTTGCTGGGCCATGGCGAGCGCCTGCGTCGGCATGTCGAGGATGAGCTTGTCGCCCTCCCAGCGCGCGACGACCCCATGCGGCTCCATCGCATTGTGGTACTGGGCGGGCGTCTCGTAGGTCGTGTCCACCACGAGCGCGGCCTCGCCGATCCCGGCCTCGACGTCGCCGATCGCCGCCTCGGCCGGGTTTCCGGCGCCGACGACCTCGGGCACGAAGCTCTCGGCGTCGTCGAGGGTCACGCGCGCCGGCTCGGCCTCGAAGCGCGGCTTCAGGAGCCGCGCGCCTTCCGACGCGGCTTCCAGCGTCTCGGCGATCACCACCGCGATCGGCTGGCCGGCATAGCGCACGTGATCGTTCTGCAGGAGGTCGAGCCGGAACATGAACGGGTTGGTCTTGGCGTCCGGGTCCATCGCCAGCTTTGGCCGGTTGGCGGTGGTCATCACGTCGACGACGCCGGGATGGGCGCGCGCCGCCGCCTCGTCCAGGAAGACGAGCCGCCCGCGCGCCACCGTGGCGGTGGCCGGCACGGCGTAGAGCATGCCGGGCGGATGGTTGTCGGCGGCAAACGTCGCGGCGCCCGTCACCTTCAGGACGCCCTCGCGGCGCGTCATCGGCTGGCCGATGTTGGAGCCATGGCGCATGCGCGCCGGATCGTTGGTGAGGCCGATCTCAGACATGGAGCATTCCTTCCGGAACCGGGGCGAAGGGAGAGCCGGGCAGGGCGGGCACGCGCTCGGGCGTGCCGGCAGCCGCCAGCTGCAGGGCCCGCGCCACGAGGCGGCGGGCGAGTTCGATCTTGTGCGCGTTGTCGCCGGAGGGGCGGGCGCCCGCGAGCGCCGCTTCGGCGGCTTGCTCGAAGGCCGCAATGCCGGGCTCGGTGCCGTGGAGACGCGTTTCCGCCTCGACCGCGCGCCACGGCTTCAGGGCGACGCCGCCGAGCGCGATCCGCGCCTCCGCGATCCGCCCGTTCTCGATCCGCAGCATGGCGGCGGTGGAGACCACGGCAAAGGCGTAGGAGGTGCGCTCGCGCAGCTTCAGATAGCGGGCGTGCGCGGCAAAGCCGGCGGCGTCCGCCGGCAGACGCAGCGCCGTGACGATCTCGCCCGCGCGCCGCTCGGTCTCGATCTCGGGCGTGTCGCCGGGCAGGCGGTGGAAGTCGACGAGCGGCACCTCGCGCCGGCCCTCCGGCCCTTCGAGCTCGACCACGGCACCGAGCGCTGCCAGCGGTACGCAGAAGTCCGACGGGTGGGTGGCGATGCAGCTGTCGCTCCATCCGAGGATGGCGTGCGAGCGGTTCTCGCCGCCCCGCGCATCGCAGCCGGAGCCGGGCTCGCGCTTGTTGCAGGCGCTCGCGGTGTCGGCGAAATAGGGGCAGCGCGTGCGTTGCAGGATGTTGCCGCCGGCGGTCGCCGCATTGCGCAACTGTCCCGAGGCGCCCGACAGCAGCGCCTCGGCGACGGCCGGGAAGCGCGCGGCGAAGGCGCGGTCGTGCGCGAGATCGGCGTTGCGCACGAGGGCGCCGATCCGCACGCTGCCGTCGCCCAGGGTCTCGACCGCCGACAGGCCCGGCAGGCACGTGAGATCGACGATCCGTTCGGGAAGCGTGACGCCGCCCTTCATCAGGTCGAGGAGGTTGGTGCCGCCGGCAAGGCACGCCGAGCCCGGCCGGGCGGCGGCCGCCACCGCTTCGGCGACGGTCTCGGGGCGAATGTAGTCGAAGCGGTTCATGCCGCCTTCTCCTGACGCGGGCCCGCGATCGTGGCCTCTGCCTCGATCACCGCCTCGGTGATGCCGGCATACGCGCCGCAACGGCAGAGGTTTCCGCTCATCCCCTCGCGGATGCGCTCGGGGTCGCCGTCGGTCTGGCCTTCGGCGATGAGGCCCACTGCGCTCATGATCTGGCCGGGCGTGCAGTAGCCGCACTGGAAGCCGTCATGGGCGATGAAGGCGGCCTGGACGGGATGCAGCTCGCCGTCTTTTGCCAGGCCCTCGATGGTGACGATGTCGGCGCCGTCGTGGGAGAGGGCGAGCGACAGGCAGGACACGACGCGCCGCCCGTCGACGAGGATGGTGCAGGCGCCGCACTGGCCGCGATCGCAGCCCTTCTTGGTGCCGGTCAGGCCCTCTCGCTCGCGCAGGAGGTCGAGGAGGGTGACGCGCGGATCGTCGAGGATCACCTCGCGCCGTTCCCCGTTGATGGTCAGTTGAATCGAGTGGTTCATGCCGTCACCCTTTCGGTGATATGTCGAACCGGATGTGTCGGAACCGGGGGCTGCAGGGCTCGGCGCCGATCAGGCTGAGGCGGGCCGGCCGGTTTCAGAGGCCGATGCGCCGCACGCCAATTATACGGAGGCAGCCTCCGTTTACAAGACTGGAGGCATTCCAATTCCGGAAATGGAAACTGACGCTCCGAAGGCAACGCGCAAGGTCCGGGCGGACGCGGCGAAAAACCGCGATCGCCTGCTGACGGCTGCGGCGGAGGTCTTCCGCGTCGCCGACGGGAGCGCGAGCCTCGAGGCCGTGGCGCGCCGCGCGGGGCTGGGCATCGGGACGCTCTATCGCCATTTCCCGACGCGCGAAGCCTTGTTCGAGGCGGTCTACCGCCGCGAGGTCGAGCAGCTCGCGCAACTCGCCGAGACGCTGGCTTTAAGCGAGCCGCCGCTGCCTGCGCTCCGCCTGTGGCTGCGCGAGGAGGTTCGCCTCGTCGCCACCAAGCGTGGCATGCTGACGACGCTGGCGCTCGCCATCGACAGCGGCTCGGAGATCTACGCGTTCTCCTTCCGGCACCTGACGCGCGCCGTCGGCATGCTGCTCCAGCGCTGCGTCGAGGCCGGCGAGATCCGGGACGACGTCGGCGCGGAAGACCTTCTCCAGACGCTGATCGGCCTCTGCCTGATGGCCAAGCAGCCGGACTGGGAGGACAACGTGATCCGCCTGATGGACGTCTTCGTCGACGGCATGCGGGCCGGCGGGCGGAAGGGGGAGGGCATTCATGACCGAGGGTGACGGCGCGATCCTGCGCGAGGTCTTCGAGGCGGCGCTGCGCCATGCGATGCCGGCCGGACGGTTCGAGGGGCGCCTGCCGGAGCGCCCGCGCGGGCGCACGCTGGTGCTGGGCGCCGGCAAGGCTGCGGCGTCCATGGCCGCCGCGTTCGAGGACGTCTGGGACGGCCCTTGCGAGGGGCTGGTCGTCACCCGCTACCGCCATGCGGTCCCGACCCGTCGGATCGAGGTCGTCGAGGCCTCCCATCCCGTGCCGGACGCGGCCGGTGAGGCGGCCGCACGGCGCATCCTCGACCTCGCCGAAGGCGCAGGTGCCGACGATCTCGTGGTGGTCCTGATCTCGGGTGGCGCGTCGTCGCTCCTCGCCCTGCCGGCGCCCGGCGTGACGCTCGCCGACAAGCAGGCGATCAACCGCGCGCTGCTTCTGAGCGGCGCCCCGATCGATGCGATGAACACCGTCCGCAAGGCGCTTTCACGGATCAAGGGCGGGCGTCTCGCCCGGGCCGTTTCCCCGGCGCGCCTCGTGACCTATGCGATCTCGGACGTCCCGGGCGATGATCCCGGCACGATCGGTTCGGGACCGACCGTCGCGACAGCGAGCGGTCCCGACGAGGCCTTCGTGATCCTCGACCGATACAAGATCGCGGTGGACGACCGCATCCGCGATGCGATCCTCGCCAATGCGGACACGGCGCTGCGCGAGGATTACGGCGATTTCCACATGCTGGCGACGCCGATGATGGCGCTGGAGGCGGCGGCCGAGGCGGCGCGCGGCCTCGGGCTCGAGCCGGTGATCTGGGGTGATGCGATCGAGGGGGAGGCGAGCGCGGTCGGGGCCGAGCATGCGGCCCGCGTTCGCGCCGCGCATGTCAGCCGGCCGACCCTCTTCCTGTCGGGCGGCGAGACCACGGTGACGGTGGGAGCCGACAAGAAGGGCGGGCGTGGTGGGCGCAACAGCGAGTATCTCCTGTCGCTGGCTCATGCCCTCGACGGGCAACCCGGCATGTCCGCGATCGCCTGCGACACGGACGGGATCGACGGGTCGGAGGACAATGCCGGCGCCTGGTTCGACGCCTCGCTGGCGGCGGACGCCGCACGGCGCGGGATCGATCTCGCGCGGCACCTCTCCGACCACGACGCCTACACGCCGTTCGCGGCGCTGGATCGGCTGGTCGTGACGGGTCCGACCTTCACCAACGTCAACGACTTCCGCGCGATCCTCGTGCGCTGAACGGCGGCCTCAGGCCGCCGCCGGCTCGAGATGCTGAAGGAGCGGGACGGGACGATGGGCCGGCTCGCGCCGCGTCGTCCAGCGCGCGCCGATGTCCTCGCTCGCCTGCACCGCGAGCGTGATCTCGTCGCCGTGCTGGAAGCCGTAAAGCGGCTTCGTCTGGCCGAACTCGGCCCATTCGCGCATCAGCATGTCCCAGACGGTCGGCGTCTCAAGCACGCGGCCGAGCATCCAGAGGAGCTTCGACTTCTTGAGGCGCACAGAGCCATAGGCCTGAAGGTCGTGGAAAAGGGCATGGAGAAGGTCGGGTTTCATCAGGGTTCCGGGGGTTTGTTTCGCCTCCCTGATATGGGTATCAAGCCCTTGATCTACAACGGTTATGAGGCTTTCCGAGACGCCGCGTGGGCAATGAAATTGCCGATCTCGCGCATGCGACGCCCGGGCTCCGTCACCTCCCGGTCGAGACCCAGCTGCCAGGCGAGATCGCGCCGCTCCGGCTCGGCATCGAGCGCCTCGATCCGCCGGGCATGGGCCTCCAGCGCCGCCTCGTCGGCGACGAGCTTTTCCTCCAGAAGGTCCTCCTTCTGGCGGCGAAGCGCGGCGGCGATCTCGGCAAGCGAGAGTTCGGGGTGATACTGGACGCCCCAGAACGTGCCGGCCCCGTGGCGGATCTCGACCGCCTGGACGGGCGTCGTGCGGGTGCCGGCAAGGATCCTCGCCCCGTCGGGCAGGACGGACACTTCGTCGGAATGCATGGCCGGCGCGTCCCAGGTCAGCGGGCGCCCGGCGAGCAGCGGATGGACGCGCCCGGCATCGGTCGCGACGATGCCGCGCACGAACCCGGCCTCCATGCGCGGCGAGCGCGGCTGGCACCGTCCCCCAGCCGCGACACTTGCGATCTGAAGACCCGCGCAGGAGCCGAATGCGGGTACGCCCGCCTCGAAGACGCGCGTCATGAACGCGGCCGCCGAGCGCGTTTCCGGCGTGTCGGCGTGCATCTGGATCGGCGATCCCGACAGGACGATGCCGTGGAACGCGCGGAGAGTCTCGGGCGAGGGCGGTGTCGTCCCGTCGACGCAGGAGACGGTCTCGCACACGATCTCCGGTTCGATCGTCCGCAGCGTGTCGGCATAGGTCTCGTCGGACGCGGCGCCGACGTCCTTTCGCCGGGCCTCCCGCTGGTCGGGGGTCTCGCTGGCGACGATCAGGAAGCGAAGGGGCAAGGCGGATCTCTTCGGGTCATGCGGAATTGGCTCATGAGGCAACGCCAGGGCACGGCGATCGGGCACGGGCCGGAATGTCGCAGGGCCGCCCATGTTGGCAGACGGCTACGAAGACGGCGGGGAACGCGGGCGGCGGACGGCGGCTTCACCCGCCGAGGATCCCGGCGACAACGCCCGGTCCGCAACCGACATCGAGGGCGCCCCATGGCCGACAAGACGCTGCACGACCTCTTCCTCCATCAGCTGAAGGACACCTACTTCGCGGAGAACCAGATCCTGAAGGCGCTGCCGAAGATGATGGAAGCTGCCGTCTCCACCGATCTCAAGTCGGCGCTCGGCGTCCATCTCGATGAGACCGAGGGGCAGGTCGCGCGCCTCGACGAGGTGTTCGGGCTTCTGGACACCAAGCCCGAGGGCGTCGAATGCCAGGCGATCCTCGGCATCATCGCGGAAGGGCAGGAGGTGATGGAGGAGTTCGCGGGGTCCGAGGCGCTCGACGCCGGGATCATCGCCGCCGCGCAGGCTGTCGAGCACTACGAGATCACGCGCTACGGCACGCTCTACGCCTGGGCCGGCCAGCTCGGCCTCGACGAAGCTGCCGATCTCCTCAAGGAAACGCTGATCGAGGAGGAGAACACCGACGATATCCTGTCGGACCTTGCCGAAAGCTCGGTCAACGCGCAGGCGAGCGACGCCTGACGGCGCGCGCCGTCAGCCGAAGACCAGCGCCCAGAGGCCCTGGAAGACGCTGGTCCCGGCTAGCGGGCCGAAGAGCAGCATCGCGAAATTCACGCCGAGCACCCACAAGAGCACCCGCTCCCCGCGCTTCGACAGGCGGGGGGTGGGCTTGATCGGCTCGGGCGGTCGCCAGTTTCGGTATTCGAGGAACATCGACGGTCTCCCCGGTGAGGGATCGAGAATGCGCTTCCTTCGAGCGGCCCGCAACCCGGACCCGCCCCGTTGTGGCGATCAGCCCCAAGGCTGGTAGACGACCGCCAGGAGCGCGAGGACGAGCGCGGGCGGCATGACCACGAAGCCGAGCCTCAGGAAGGCCATGGCCCCGAAATCGAGGTTTTCGCGGCGCAGCGCCGTCAGCCAGAGGATGGTCGCGAGCGACCCGGTGACCGACAGGTTCGGGCCGATGTCGATGCCGACGAGGATCGCGTCCACCACCTTCTGCGGAAGGTCCGCGGCGGTCGTGAAGGCGCCGGCGAGAAGGCCGAGCGGCAGGTTGTTGGTGAGGTTGGTGCCGAAGGCGAGCGCGGCGCCGGAGGCGAAGGCGCCGGCATCGGGCGCTGCGTTCAGCGGCCCCTGCAGCGTGTCGATCAGCGTCGCCTGCAATCCGCTCACCTCGAGCGCACGCACGATAACGAAGAGGCCCGCCACCAGCACCAGCGTGTCCCAGGACACTTCCCGGACGAGCGGCAGCGGGCTCGAGCGCTCGCCGATCGTCACCGCGAGGGCGGTGAGGAGGCCCGCGACCAGCGTCGGCGGTCCGAGCTCCAGTCCGATCGCCGAGGAGACGAGGAGCACCAGTGCGGCGGCGACAAGGCCGATCGCCGCGATGCGGCCGCCGACCGAGAGCCGCGGAATGGCGACATCGGTGTCGGTGGTGCCGACGAGTTCGTTCCGCTGCGTCCAGCGCAGGAGCCAGAACGTCGCAAGGATCGACAGGATCGACGGCAGCGTGAAGCGCGCCAGCCATTCGCCGAGCGCCGGCATGTCCGAGCCGAACACCACGAGGTTGGCGGGGTTGGAGATCGGCAGCACGAACGAGGCGGCGTTGGCGACGAAGGCGCAGATCAGGAGATAGGGCAGCGGCGAGGCGACCTTGGCGGCCCGCGCCACCGCGATCACCGCCGGGGTCAGCACCACGGCCGTCGCGTCGTTCGACAGGAACACCGTGACGAGCGTGCCGATCAGGTAGACGAGAAGGAACAAGCGCTGCGGCGAGCCCTTCGCCGAGCGTGCCGCAAAGGCCGCGAGATAGTCGAACAGCCCCTCGCGCCGCGCGGTGCCGGCGAGCAGCATCATGCCGGCAAGAAACAGGTAGACGTCGGTCCCCATCTCGACGCCCTGGGCCGCCTCCTGCCAGGGCAGGAGGCCGAGCACGACGAGGATCACCGCGCCCGCCACCGCGAAGATCCACTCCGGCCAGTTTCCCGGCCGGAAGATGACGCCGAAGACAGTGAGGGCGCTGACCACCCAGATGGCGATGGGAAGGCTTTGGGTCATGGGCCGCAGGGTCTTGGGCTCGCGGGCGGCACGCCCCGAGGCGGTGGTCGAAAACGGGCGATGGCTGCAGGTTCGTCGTCAGTCGCCCGAACAGGCGGCGGCGACCTTGGGCGAGGAGACGAGCCATAGCACCAATCCGCACATCGCAAAGGCCGCGAGCGACAGATAGGCGGTGGAATAGCCGAAACTCGTGACGATCGCGCCGGCGATCGCGGGGCTCAGCGACGCGCCGACGCCCTGGACCGTCATGACAGCGCCGAGACCCGCATTGATGTGCCCGGTGCCGCGCAGCATCCGCGCGACGAGGCCGGGCACCGCGACGCCGAGGAGGCCGGCGCCGACGCCATCCAGCATCTGCACCGGGATCAGCGCATAGGGGTTCGGCCAGAGGCCCGCGATCAGCCCGCGGACCGGCAGCGCCACGAGGGCGGCCACCAGCAGCAGGAAGTAGCCGCGCCGGCTGGCGAACCCGGCAGCGACCAGCGCGATCGGGATCATGGTCAGCTGCGCGATGATGACGGTGGCCGCCGTGTAGGACACGGGATCGGAGAGGAGCGTCTGCAGCGTCGAGGGCTGGCGCACCGGCTCCGAAGCCGGGCGACCGGCGGTGGACTGACCCGGCGAGACGGCCGTCGTGGTCGTGTCGGCTGCGGCGTTCGGCGTTGCGCTGGCGGTGCCGGTTGCCGCTCCCATGGTCGTATCCTGCTCGGCTTGGGCTGCCACCTGCTGGCCGAGAAGCGGCAGCATCGCACCGTTGCCGAAGTGGAAGAGCATGAGGGTCGCGGCGAGGATCAGGAGCGGGCGCGACTTCCACAGGACGCTGAAGCCCGACGGCGCCTCGCGCTCGGCGCCCTCCTTGCGGTCGAGACCGCGCGCCACGTCGTGGTCGATGTCGTCCGGGCGGATCATCAGGACGGCGACGATCGATCCGACCGCCATCATCGTCATCAGGATGAACACGGCGGGCAGGCCGAACTCGTAGCCGAAGAAACCGGCGCCGGCGGCGGCAAAAACGTTGCCGCCGTGGTTCCAGGCTTCGTTGCGCCCGAGCTGCGGGGCAAGGCCCTTCTGGCCGACGAGGCCGAGCGTCAGGCCGGCAAGCGCCGGGCCGATCGCGGCGCCCGCGATGCCGGTCGCGATCTGCGAGGCGGTCACGAAGGCGAAGGTCGGCACGAAGAGGATGGCGAGCGATGCGACGATCACGAGGGCGGCGCAGAAGCCGACCATGAAGCGCTTGGCGCGCGAGGCGTCGGCCAGCGCCCCGAGCGGCGTCGTCGCCAGCATGCCGGCGATGCCGCCGATCGTCATGACAAGGCCGATCTCCGCGGCGCTCCAGCCCTGACCGACCAGGAAGATACCGAGGAACGGCCCGAGACCATCCCGGACGTCTGCCAGGAAGAAGTTGACCGCCCCCAGCGCCCGGATCGAGCGCGAGGGCGTGGACTTGACCTGCGCGCCCGGCGCGGCGGCGATGGTGCTCATGCGGTTTCGTCCCCGGTGACCTGGGCGCACGTGCGCGCCGCCTGCGTTCAGCCGGCTATCAAGTCCGCGTGAGGTCGATTGGTTGCGTGCCGGCCGCGCGATTTCGTCGTGCCGTATGGATTGGACATCGACTGTATCCAGGCGCCGGTGGATCGGAGACCGATCCGGCATGCGTCGTGTGCCGCGGCCTTGCCGACGCCGGCCCGCGCATCGCACCGCTTTCGCGCTTGCGATGCGCCTGCGAAAGGGCAAGATCGGCGCCCGCGTCCCGCATCTCGTTGTGAACAGACTTGGAAGGAAAGCCGGCATGCAGCTCCAGAGCCGTCTGAAAGACCCGTCCCTCCTGCGCACGCAGGCTCTCGTTGCCGGCGAATGGATCGACACGGCCGGAACGATCGACGTCGTCGACCCCGCGACCGGCGAGGTGATCGCCACGGTGCCCGACTGCGGCGCGGCCGAGACGCGGGCTGCGATCGAGGCGGCGAACGAGGCGTTTCCGGCGTGGCGCCGCACGCCGCCGGCCAAGCGCGCCGCGATTTTGGAGCGCTGGAACGACCTCATTCTCGAGAACGCCGACGACCTCGCCGCCATCATGACGGCCGAGCAGGGCAAGCCGCTCGCCGAGGCGCGGGGCGAGGTGGCCTACGGCGCGAGCTTCGCCAAGTGGTTCGCGGAAGAAGCCCGGCGGATCTACGGCGACGCCTTCACCGGCCCGACGGGCGACCGGCGCATCCTCGTGCTGCGCGAGCCGGTGGGCGTCTGCGTCGCGATCACCCCGTGGAACTTTCCGATCGCGATGATCACCCGCAAGGCCGCCCCGGCCTTTGCCGCCGGCTGTCCGATCGTCCTGAAGCCCGCCGACCTCACGCCCTTCTGTGCGCTGGCGCTGGCGGTCCTCGCCGAGCGCGCCGGCATCCCGAAGGGCGTCTTCAGCGTCGTCACCGGCAAGGCCGCGCCGATCGGCGGCGAGATGACCGGCAACGAGACGGTGCGCAAGCTCTCCTTCACCGGCTCGACCCCGGTTGGCCGCCTCCTGATGGAGCAGTCCGCCAAGACGCTGAAGCGGCTTTCGCTCGAACTTGGCGGCAACGCGCCCTTCATCGTCTTCGACGATGCCGACCTCGACCAGGCGGTGGCCGGCGCGATGATGTCGAAGTTCCGCAATGCCGGCCAGACCTGCGTCTGCGCCAACCGCATCCTGGTGCAGGACGGGATCTACGACCGCTTCGCCGAACGCTTGGGCGCCGAGACCGCCAAGCTGAAGCTCGGCAACGGCTTCGACGACGGCGTGACCGTCGGCCCGCTGATCAACGATGCGGCGGCCGAGAAGGTGGTCCGCCACATGGAGGACGCGCTGTCGAAGGGAGCGAAGCTCGTGACCGGCGGCCGCGACGCCACGAAGGGCCGTTTCGTCGCCCCGACCGTTCTGACCGGTGCCGACACCTCGATGCTGATCGCCAACGAGGAGACGTTCGGACCGCTCGCCCCGCTGATCCGCTTCGGCGCCGAGGACGAGGCGGTGCGGATCGCCAACGACACGCCCTTCGGCCTCGCGTCGTACTTCTACACGCGCGACATCGGCCGCGCGTGGCGCGTCGGCGAGGCGCTGGAGTTCGGCATGGTGGGCCTCAACACGGGCACCGTGTCGATGGAATCGGCGCCGTTCGGCGGCGTGAAGCAGTCGGGCCTCGGGCGCGAAGGCTCGGCCTACGGCATCGACGAGTACCTGGAGCTGAAGTCTCTCCACATGGGCGGTCTGTAACGCCCGTCGTCAGAAGGTCGGCGGCGTGCAGGCGCTGACGACCTCGCAAGGGTTGGGACCGACGCAGCGGAAGCGGTGCGGCCTGCGGCTCTCGAAATAATAGGCGTCGCCGGGTCCGAGGATCCGGCGCTCCTCGCCCACCGTCACCTCCAGCCGCCCGGACAGGACGATGCCGCCCTCCTCGCCCTCGTGGACGAGGAGCACCTGTCCGGTGTCGGCGCCCGGCTGGTAGCATTCCTTCAGGATCTGCAGCGCCCGGCCGAACAGGCTCTCGCCGACCTGGCGGTAGGAGATCGGGCCCTTGCCGATCTCGACGAGCTCGTCCGCGCGGAAGAAGACGCGCGCGTCGGGCGCCGGCTCGAAGGCGAAGAATTCCGCGAGACCCACCGGCAGCCCGTCGAGGATGCGCTTCAGCGCCCCGACCGACGGGTTCGTGGCGTTCGCCTCGATCAGCGAAACGGTGGAGTTGGTCACCCCGGCGCGCTTGGCGAGCTGGCGCTGCGACAGGCCGTGAGCGAGGCGGAGCTGGCGCAGCCGGCCGCCGATATCGATTGCATCCACGACCATTCTCCCCGTTGCAGCCGTTCGACATATCGAACATGCCGGCGGGCCGGGTCAACGCGATCAAGGTCTTGGCGACCGCCAGAAAAGGACTTGTTGCGGCGAGCGATCCGGGTTTCCCTTCGGCATCGTCAGGAGCCGATCCCATGAACCATCACGCCCGCCCGAACATGCCCGCCCTCGACAGCTACTGGATGCCGTTCACGGCCAACCGGCAGTTCAAGCAGGCGCCGCGGCTCCTCGCGAGCGCGAGCGGCATGTACTACGCCGACATGGACGGGCGAAGCGTCCTCGACGGCACGGCCGGCCTCTGGTGCGTCAATGCCGGGCACGGGCGCCGCGAGATCGCGAGTGCGGTGGAGCGCCAGCTGATGACGCTCGACTACGCGCCGTCCTTCCAGATGGGTCACCCGATCGCCTTCGAGTTCGCCGAACGCCTCGCGGCCATCGCGCCGGGACCGGAGGGCCAGAAGCTCGACCGCGTGTTCTTCACCGGCTCCGGCTCGGAGTCCGTCGACACCGCCCTGAAGATCGCGGTCGCCTACCAGCGCGCGATCGGGCAGGGCACGCGCACGCGGCTCATCGGGCGTGAGCGCGGCTATCACGGCGTCGGCTTCGGCGGCATCTCGGTCGGCGGTCTCGTCAACAACCGCCGCGTCTTTCCGACCCTGCCGGGCACCGATCACCTCCGCCACACGCACGACATCGCCCGCAACGCCTTCACGACGGACGGCCTGCCGAAGCACGGCGCCGAGCTTGCCGACGATCTGGAGCGCCTCGTCGCGTTGCACGGCGCGGAGACGATCGCCGCGGTGATCGTCGAGCCGGTGGCCGGCTCCACCGGCGTCCTCCTGCCGCCGGAGGGCTACCTCCAGCGCCTGCGCGAGATTGCCACGCGCCACGGCATCCTTCTGATCTTCGACGAGGTGATCACCGGCTTCGGCCGTCTCGGCTCGCCCTTTGCGACCGACCACTTCGGCGTCGTGCCCGACCTCGTGACGACCGCCAAGGGCCTCACCAACGGCGTCATCCCGATGGGCGCCGTGTTTGCCGGGCGCCATGTCCACGACGCCCTGATGCACGGGCCGGAGGGCGCGATCGAGCTCTTCCACGGCTACACCTATTCCGGGCATCCGGCCGCCTGCGCCGCAGGCCTTGCGACCCTCGACATCTACGAGAGCGAAGGCCTCCTGACCCGGGCGGGGGAACTCGCCGATCACTTCGCCAACGCGATGCACGCCTTGGCCGATGCGCCGCATGTCGTCGACGTGCGCACGATCGGCCTCGTCGCCGGCATCGAGCTCCAGCCCCGCGACGGCGCGCCGGGCACGCGCGCCTACGACGTCTTCACAGAGTGCTTGGCACGCGGTCTCCTGATCCGCGTGACCGGCGACATCATCGCCCTGTCCCCGCCGCTCATCGTGGAGGCAGGGCAGATCGACGAGATGGCGGCAACGCTTGCCGAGGTGATCGCGGCGACCGCCTGATCAGGCTCGTGCGAGGAACCGCTCGGCGGTCCGCAGCGACAGGGCCATGATGGTGAGGGCCGGATTGGCGATCACCGCGCTCGGGAAGATCGAGTTGTCGCAGATCCAGAGATTCTCGATCTCGTGACTGCGACCGTCCGGATCGACCACCGACGCGGACGGGTCGGTGCCCATCCGGCAGGTCCCGATCGTGTGGGCCGTGCGCGGCAGGACGCGGATGTCGCGTCCGCCGGCCGCCTCCACGATGGCCTTCATCGTGCGCACGGCGTGCCGGTCGATCCGCTGCTCGTTGTCCTTGAGACTGAAGGTGACCTTCGCCTTGGGCACGCCGAAGTCGTCGACCTCGTCCGAGAGCTCCAGGCGGTTGTCGTCGTAGGGTAGGCACTCGGTGTTGATCCCGACGCCCGCCATGAAGCGGTACTGGTCCATCGCCTCGACGAGCTTTTTGCCCCAGAGGCCGGCGCCGCGCGTCATCGTCGTCGCGATCGTCAGCGGCATGACGCCGAGGCTCTGGATGAGGTAGCCGCCGGCAAAATCCGCGTCCTCGGGCCGGATCGTGTCCTCGGTCAGGAGCGAGGATGGATAGCCGCGCCAGCCGCGCATCTCGGTATCGAAACGACCCCAGACCTGCGTCGCGCCGTGCGCCATGAAGTTGCGCCCGACCTGGCCGCTGCCGTTGGCGATCCCCGTGTGGAGGAGAAGGCGCGGCGTCTCGACGCCGCCGGCGGCCAGGATCAAGTGCCGGCAGCGCTGGCGCTCGTCGCGCCCGTTGCGGCGGTAGACGACAGCCGTGACACGGCCCGCGGCATCGCGCTCGATCGTGTGGACGCGCGCCTCCGGCCGGATCTCGGCGCCCATCGAGACGGCGAGAGGCAGGTAGGTCGTGTCCATGCTCGCCTTGGAGCCGTTGCGGCATCCCTGGTGGCACGAGCCGCAGTTGACGCAGGCCTGCCGGAGCGGCGCCGCCTCCTGGGCCCAGTCGCGCGAGACGAGGGCGGCGGGCGCGTCGGTGGCGCGGATGCCGAGCGCCTCGCAGCCGCGCGCCATCATGTCGGCCGAGGCGTTGCGCTTGGCCGGCGGCAGGGGATAGCGGCGCGCCGGGTCCCACGGGTAGTCCGCCGGGCCGGACACGCCGATGAAGCGCTCGACCCGTTCGATGTAGCGGATCACCTCGGCATGGACGATCGGCCAGTCGAGGCCCTCGCCGCTGCCCGACCGCAGCGTCAGGTCGGCTTCGCTCGGGCGGGGTGTGAAGGCGCCCCAGTGCAGCGTCGAGCCGCCGACGCCCATGCCTGAATTGTTGGGGCCGAAGGCGGTCGGCGTGTCGCCGCCCGACAGGCGCTCCTCCATCCAGTTGATGTCGGAGCCTTCCATCTCGTCCGGCGTATGCTCGCCGGGCTCGAAATTGCGGCCGGCCTCCAGCGCCACGACGCTGAGGCCCTTGGCGGCCAGCATGGCGAGGAGCGGCGCGCCGCCCGCACCCGTGCCGACGACCACGACATCGACCGTGTCGTTGACGCCGTGGGTGCGCATGTTGTCAAGCTTCATCGGGCCGTCTCCAAAACCGGTTCCCAGCCTTCGCGCTCGCCGGCGCCGAGGCGCTCGAAGCCCTGCTTGCGCGCGCCGTCGCCGCCGTTGGCAAATCCATCGAAGCCGATCCGCGCCATCGTGGCGGGATGGGCGAGCCAGTGGCGCACGAGATCGACCCGCGCGTCCTCGAACCACGCCGACATCTGATCGGCGCTCAAACCCCCGGCCGGCGGTGCGAAGCGCCCCTCGGCGACGTCAGTGATACGCGCGTCCTGTTCCGCTTCCGGCAGGGCGTCGAGCCCCTCCAGCGCATCGAGCGCGCGGGTGTAGGCCTCCCTGTCGTTCGGCAGAACGGCGGGGCGCCAGCCATCGCCCTTGCCCTCCACGATCTGCCCCTCGACGAGGGTCGCAAGGTCGATCGGCGGGCCGTCCTGCGGCACGACGCGCGTGGCGAGCGCCCGCAACGTCCGGCGCTGCGCGTCGCTCAGGAACCGTGGCGCGGCGTCGGCCGGAAGCAGCCGGCGGGCCAAGATGCCCCGGGTGCGCGCGCTGACGCGCGGCGAGGCGATAAGCTGCGTCATTTCCCGGGGAACCGTCGGCCCGAGCCCCGCGCGCTCGTCCCAGAAGCGGATGATGGCGTCCGCCACCTCTCCCGTGCGCTCCAGCGGCAGGAGGTGTCCGGCGCCGTCGAGCACCTCCATCACCGCCTGCGGATAGACGCGCGCGTTGGTCTCGCGCTGCCCGTCGGGCCCGAGGTCGCCGTCCGCGCCGCCGGCGAGGATCAGGGCGGGCAGCGGCAGGGTCCCGACCATCTCTGACCAGTCCTCGCGGCTGCCGCGCTCGAGCCAGGCGGCCCAGGCTTCCCCCGTCGTGCGGCGAAGGTCCTGTTCCATCCGTGCGTCGTCCTCGGCGGCCAGCGGCGCGCCGACATTGGCGTCGATGAACTGGCGGATGGCCTCGTCGCCGAGCGTCTCTCCGCCGCGGACCCAAGCCAGCATGTCCTCGCGCCGCGCCTCGTCCATCGGCTCAGGTGACGGCGGCGAGCCCGCCAGGAGAACGATGCCGGAGAGGCCGAACAGCGGCTCCTCGCCGGCGAGCGTGCGCGCGGCGAGCACGGTGGCGATCTTTCCGCCCATCGAGTGGCCGGCCAGCAGCCAGCGGGAGGGCAGGCGTCCGGACACCTCGCCCGCCACGTGGCGGACCATGTCCTCGACGCTGGTGCCTCGGCTGAGCGGGGTTTCGCCGAAACCCGGCAGGTCGATGCCGATGACGTCGAAACGGTCGGCAAGACGCGCGGCGACGCCGTCGATGGCGTGGCGGCTCGAGCCGAGGGCGTGGAGGAAGACCAGCGCCGGGCGGTCGGCTGAAGATGATGGGGGCATGGGCTCCGCAGGACCGAAATGGAATCTTCGAGCCCGTCTAAAGTTTGGGCGGCCAACGGGTTCCGCCTGCGCCTGCTGCAAACTGTCGCCCCGCACGGCTGTCACGCCCCTGTCGGCGCCATCGCGCCATGACCCTTTGCGCGCGACCGGTCGGACCTATTTGCGCGCCCATACCCATCAACGGAGAATTGCCCATGTTCCGCTGCGAAGGCTTTGCCACGGACTCCGCCGACAAGCCGCTGTCGCGCACGACGTTCGAGCGCCGCGACGTCGGCGAGCGGGACGTCAAGATCGACATCCTGTTCTGCGGCGTCTGCCATTCCGACCTGCACCAGGCCCGCAACGAGTGGCAGAACACGATCTACCCCTGCCTGCCCGGCCACGAGATCGTCGGCCGCGTGTCGGAGGTCGGCTCCGCCGTCACCAAGTTCAAGGTCGGCGACCTCGCCGGCGTCGGCTGCATGGTCGGCTCGTGCCAGAACTGCCCGAACTGCGCCGACGGCCTCGAGCAGTATTGCGACAACGGCTTCGTCGGCACCTACAACGGCATCGAGAAGGAAACCGGCAAGGTCACGATGGGCGGCTATTCCGACGCCATCGTGGTGGACGAGGGCTTCACGCTGCGCATCCCGGAGAA
Source organism: Aureimonas sp. Leaf324 (assembly GCF_001423245.1). Classification (GTDB taxonomy): domain Bacteria; phylum Pseudomonadota; class Alphaproteobacteria; order Rhizobiales; family Rhizobiaceae; genus Aureimonas. The sequence goes on along the minus strand of NZ_LMOH01000025.1, from coordinate 203,465 downwards.
CCTCGAGCTCGCCGCCGTCGCGCCGCTCCTGTGCGCGGGGATCACGACCTATTCGCCGCTGCGCCGCTGGAACGTCCAGCCGGGCCAGAAGGTCGGCATCGTGGGTCTCGGCGGTCTTGGCCATATGGGCGTGAAGCTCGCCCATGCGATGGGCGCGCATGTCGTCCTGTTCACGACCTCGCCGAAGAAGGCCGACGACGCCAAGCGTCTGGGCGCCGACGAGGTGATCGTCTCGACCGATCCGAAGCAGATGGAGGCGCACGCGACCTCCTTCGACTTCATCCTCGATTGCGTCGCCGCCGACCACGACGTCAACGCCTACCTCAACCTCCTGAAGCGCGACGGCACGATGTGCCAGGTCGGCGCCCCGGAGAAGCCGCTCTCGGTCGCCGCCTTCTCGGTGATCTGGAAGCGCCGCTCGTTCGCGGGATCCTTGATCGGCGGCATCGCGGAGACGCAGGAGATGCTCGACTTCTGCGCCGAGCACAACATCACCTCGGACATCGAGATGATCGACATCAAGGATATCGAGGCGGCCTATGCGCGGATGCTGAAGAGCGACGTGAAGTACCGCTTCGTGATCGACATGGCGACCCTGAAGAAGGCCGCCTGATCGCCGCACCGCCGCCCGGCCTCAAGTCGGGCGGCGGTGCGTCCAGATCTCGCGCAGCATCCGGTCGACGATCTGCCGGTAGCGGTCGTCCTCGGCCCGCTCGGCGAGGAAGCGCAGGTCGATCATGCGTTCGATGAACTCGTCCTCGATCCCGCTGTGGAGCCGGCTCTGCACCTCCGCGATGGAGGCCGTGTAGAGCGTCGGCTGGCCGGCGTCGCTCATCTTCCACTGGCTGAGGCTGCGCACCCGGCGGACCGTCCCGTCGGCGAGATGGAGCCCGTAGACGTTGACCATCGGTTCCGAGCGCAGGAAGCTGCGCGACATGCGCTCGTAGAGGACGACAAGGTCCTCGCGGACGACGCGATCGCGAAAGCTCGTGATCTCGACCGCATGAGCACTGGTGCGCTCGAAACCCAGCCGCTCGGCGAGCTCCGGACTGACCGACATGGTGTTCTGCCCGAACTCCCAGATGATTTCCCCGGTCAGCATCCGCCTCGAACCCCGACCGCTCGGCTGATGTTGGGGAGGCAGCTGGGCGGACAACGCAGGCTCCGGACAAACGAGAATCGTTTCGGGACTGATTTGATCGATCGGGTGTTCAGCCGTCAACTATCACGCGTATGGGAATCAACTTTTCAATTCAAGATCGCTGAACGGCACAACATCGATGCACTGACCGCATAGCGGGCGATCAGAACAGGTCGCCCTGGTCCGTCGCCGTCGCAAGCACGGACTTGCGCCGTCCCGGCCTGGCAGGGCGCGGTGCCTCGCCGTCCCCCTCGGTCGCGACGGCCGCGCGGCGGTGGCCGTGGGCGAACTCCACCTCGAACGCGGTGCCGGGCTTCAGGTCCTCGGCTCTCGTGATCGGCGTGTTGTCGGCCCCGCGCACGATGGCGTATCCCCGCTCCAGCACCTGCCGGGGGTCGAGGCTGGCGGCGACGCGCCAGGCTCCCGAGAGCGCCACCTTGCGGCGCGAGACGAGATCGCCGAACGCCCGGTCCATGCGCTCGCCAGCCTGCGCGAGACGCAGGCGCGCCTGGTCGGAGCGCGCGGCGACGACATGCGGGCGGAGCGATCCTTCCAGTCGTTCCAGCTGGTGGCGGCGCCGCGTGAGCGCACGGGTGAGGGCGTGGAAGATGCCGGCCTCGGCGTGGCGCAGGTCGGCGCGGCGGTCGCGGATCGCCGCTTCGAGGCGGGTGGGCGAGAGTTCGGCCGCCGCGTCGCCGAGCATCCGCCGGCGCTCGGCGGTGTAGAAGCGCAGCGCGCGTCCAAGCCCGGTCTCGGCCTCGTCCAGCCGGCGGCGCGGCAGCGACAGGAGGAGGTCGGGCGAGGGCAGGGCGCGGGCGAGGTGGGCAACGGCGCGGCGCTCGGCCTGCAGGGTGCGCGAGACCGCGGCCGAGGCGCGCGCGTCCATTGCGGCGAGCGTCGCCACGAGGTCGGCGCGCACCGGCACGGCCATCTCGGCGGCCCCGGTCGGCGTCGGCGCCCGGCGGTCGGCCGCATGGTCGATCAGCGTCCAGTCCGTCTCGTGCCCGACCGCCGAGATCAACGGGATGGCGGAGCGGGCGGCAGCGCGCACCACGCCCTCGTCGTTGAAGCCCCAGAGATCCTCGAGGCTGCCGCCGCCGCGCGCCACGATGAGGACGTCCGGCCGCGGAACCGGGCCGCCCGGCTCGATGGCGTTGAACCCGTCGATTGCGGCCGCGACCTCCTCGCCGCAGGTCTCGCCCTGCACGCGCACCGGCCAGACGAGGACGTGGAGCGGGAAGCGGTCGGCGATGCGATGCCGGATGTCGCGGATCACCGCGCCGGTCGGCGAGGTCACGACGCCGATGACGCGCGGCATGAAGGGCAGCGGGCGTTTCCGGTCCGCCGCGAACAACCCCTCGGCCTCCAGCTTCAGCCGGCGCTCGTTGAGGAGCGCCATCAGCGCGCCGGCCCCGGCCGGCTGCATCGCCTCCACCACGATCTGGTATTTCGACGAGCCCGGGAATGTCGTCAGCTTGCCGGTGACGACGACCTCGAGCCCTTCCTCGGGCTTGAAGGCAAGCTTGGAGAAGGTCGTGCGCCAGACCACGGCCTCGAGCCGCGAGCGGTCGTCCTTGAGGGCGAAATAGGCGTGGCCCGACGAATGCGGCCCGCGATAGCCCGACACCTCGCCGCGCACCCGCACGTGCCCGTACGTGTCCTCGACCGTTCGCTTCAGCGCGCCGGAAATCTCCGAGACGGAATATTCCGCGACGTTGCTGCCGGCCTTGGCTTCCACGACGTCCTCGACCGGCGCGATCGCCGCGCGTGCACGCTTCACCATCCGGCAAGCCCCACGCCCGGACGCAGGCGCTGCGAGCGGATCATCCGCGTTTCCGGCAGGCGCGACGCGATGGTCTCGCGCGGCGTTACCGGCAGGTTCTGCAGGCTCTCGCGGATGTGCTGGACGAGCGCCGCGACCGCCGAGGACTGGCTGTTGCGCCCACGCATGAGGGCGATCTGGGCGTCGGTGAGCCGCGGGAAGCCTTCGGCCTCGGTGAGGACGCGCATGCCCGGCCGCAGCGCGCATTCCGGCAGCACGCTGACCGCCAGCCCGGCGAGCACGGCGGAGGTGACGATCTGCGCCGACCACGAGGTGAAGAGGATGCGGTGCTCGCGCCCGACGCGCCGCAGCGCCTCGATGCCCTGCTGGCGCCAGCCGCAGTCCGGCCGGCCGATCGCCAGCGGCAGCACGGGCTCCTCGTGCACCGAATGGGCGGCCGAGGTGACGAAGTGCAGCGGTTCGGTGCGCACGATCTCGGACCAGGCATGGGTCTTGGTCGGGCAGACGAGGGCGACGTCGAGATGGTTCTTCTCGACGTGCTCGATCAGGCTCGAGGTCGTCTCGCAGGCGATCTGCAGTTCCACTCTCGGGTTGGACCGCACGAAGCGGGCCATGATCTCCGGCAGGAAGCGCTCGGCATAGTCGTCCGGCAGGCCGATGCGCACGTGGCCCTCGATCGTCTCCTCGTCGAAGGCCGATAGGGTTTCCTGGCTGAGGCAGAGCATCCGCCGCGCATAGGTCAGGAGCCGTGCCCCGTCGTCGGTAAGCTTCACGGTCCGCCCGTTGCGCTCGAAGAGATCGGCGCCGAGCCGCTCCTCCAGCCGGCGCACCTGCATGGAGACGGCGGACTGCGTCTTGAACACCTCCTCCGCCGCGCGGGTGAAGCTTCCGGTGTCGACGATGGCGACGAAGGTGCGGAGCTGGTCGAGATCGAGCGGCGAGGCCATGGCGGCGACCCATCAGGATTGATGATGCTGTTCATAAGGAACATTCGTTGGCCTGATCCGTCAAGCCGATCTATCTCCATCCTCGTCAACACCGCGCCGATCGTTTCCGCCGCCGGACCCTCCGTCCGGCGGAACGGCCCCGCCTTGTCCCGACGCACCGTATGGCCCTCGAAAGGAGACCTCGCCATGACGCTCGCTACGAAGACGCCCCGCCCGTCCGTGATGGACATGCTCGCCCCGACCAAGGGTGGCCTGGCCTTTCCCGCCTTCCGCGCGATCGTCCGCACGCTCCTCAATCGCCGCGCCGCCTATCGCGTGTCCGAGCTTCCCGACCACCTCCTGAAGGACATCGGTCTGAAGCGGGACGACGTGCACGAGGCGCTGCACGCCGACTGGCGCGAGGACCCGACCTTCAAGCTGGCGCTCGCCGCCGCCCGCCGGCGCGGCCGCGTCAGCCCCCGCCGGGACTGAGCGTCGCAAGCCCCAACAGAAAAGGCCGCCGCGAGGAACCGCGGCGGCCTTTTTCATGTCCGGGCGTCAAGCTGCGCCGGCGCGGTCAGGCGTCCTCGCGCATCGCGCCCACGAGTTCGCCGGTCTGCACCGCGAGGATCTTGTCGACGCGCCGCCCGTCGAGATCGACCACCTCGAAGCGCCAGGCACCGTACTGGATCGATTCGCCGACCTCGGGGATGTGGCCGAACTGGTCGAGGATGAAGCCGGCCAGCGTTTCGTAGTCGCGCTCGCGCGGCAGCTGTGCCGAGCCGAGCGTCCGCTCGACGTCGTCGATCGGCATGCCGGCGTCGATGAGATAGGAGCCGTCGTCGCGGCGCACGGCCGAATAGTCCTCCTCGGCGCCCTCGGGCAGCGAGCCCGCGATGGCGGCGAGGATGTCGGTCGGCGTCACCACGCCCTCGAACGAGCCGTACTCGTCGAGCACGATCGCCATGTGGATGTTGACCGCGCGGAACCGGTCGAGAAGCTTGAGGACCGGCATGGTCTCGTTGACGTAGAGCGGCTCGCGCACGGCGGTGCGCACGTCGATCGAGCCGGTCTGGCGGTACTGCTCCAGGAGTTCCTTGGCCTGCACCACGCCGACGAGGTCGTCGACGTCCTCGGAGGCGACGGGGAAGCGCGAGTGGCCGCTCGAATGGATCTCGTCGAGGATCGCGTCCGGCGAATCGGCCAGCGAGATCCAGGCGACGTCGGGACGCGGCACCATGATGGAACGCACGTTGCGATCGGCGATGCGCAGCACCCCCTCGATCATCTCGCGCTCCTTCTCCTCGAAGACGCCCGATTCGGTGCCCTCGGCGATCATCGCCTTGACCTCTTCCTCGGTCACGGCGTTCTCGTTCTTCTCGTTGGCGCCGACGAGCTTGCCCACGGTCTCGGTCGAGACGCGCAGGAACCAGACGATCGGCGCTCCGATCTTGGCGAGCGCACGCATCGGCGACGACACGAAGCAGGCGATCGCCTCCGGATTGGCCAGCGCGAAGCGTTTGGGGACCAACTCGCCGAGGATCAGCGAGAAATAGGTGATGAGGACGACCACGAGGCCGAAGGCGAAGCCTTCCGCATAGGCGCCGATCACCGGAAGCGGCGCCAGGAACTCGGCCAGCGGGCCGGCGAACACCGAGCCACCGTAGGCGCCGGCGAAGATGCCGACGAGCGTGATGCCGATCTGGACGGTGGACAGGAAGCTCGTCGGGTCGTCGATCAGCTTGATCGCCCCTTCCGCCCCTCGCTTCCCGCTTTGTGCCATCTGCTGGAGACGGGCGCGGCGGGATGAGACCACCGCCAGTTCCGACATCGCAAAAAAGCCGTTGAGAAGAATCAGGAAGACGACGATCAGAAGGTTAGCGACTAGCATCCGGTATCCGTGAGGGACCTCGAGTCCCTCGATTGACGATGCGCGGGATTATAGGCGGCAGGGCCCCGCTCTTCCAATAGCGTTCGCGTGCAAACTTGCGTCGGCGCGCCCCAAGCCTTGCAGGATCGGGCCTCCGCCGCTCCGTTCAGCTTCCGGGCGCGCGCGGGCCGGCGCCGTACCGATCGAACAGCCCGAGCATCTCGCGCATGTACTCCGCCTGCAGCGACTGCGCGTTGGCCAGCATCCCGGCGAACGCGAAGGGACCGGACGGCGCGGTGCTCCCTCGCTCGGGCGCCGGGGCGGGCTGGCGCGGCGGCGGGGGTGCGGCGGGCGCCGACGGGCGCATCCAGCCGGTGGTCCAGGCCGTCATCAGCGCCATTGGGTCCATCAGCTGGGCGGCCGCCGCGTTCATCCAGGGCCAGCCGCGCAAGGCGCCGGCGAAGAGATCGGTCATCGCCTGCTGCTGCGAGCGTGGCGCGTCGGCGGGGCGGCTGAAGGCTTCCAGCGCGTTGGCCGACCGGCGCATGGCTTCCGCCATCGCCTGCCCCGCCGGGTCGCTCGGATAGGAGCCCGGCGCCTGCCGGCCGAAGGCGGCCATGGTCTGCAGCATCGACTGGAACGACAGGAGCCCGAGGGCCGGCATCATCTTCTCGATCACGTCCGGCGCCTGACCGCTGAGGAGCGAGGCCTGGCGCGCCACCGCACCGGCGAGCTCGGGTCCGAACAGGGTGCGCACGAAGGCTTCGCCCGCTTCCTGCGAGGGCAGGGGGGACGCCGTGCCGAAGGGCAACGACGGTGCGAAACCGCGCAGGAGCTTGCCCCAGGCATCGGGGTCGAGCATCGAGCGCTGGAAGCCCAGCATGAAGGCCGGCACCAGCGCGTCCGTCGTGCGGCGCATTTCCTCCTGGCTGAGACGGAACTGCGTCGCCAGCCGGTCGGCCAGGACGCCCGCGTCGGTGGCGGTGAGCCAGTCGAAGAAATCGGTCATTCCGGTCCCCGTATTCCCCCGTGCGAGACGCCGCACGGCGCGAAGGGGCAACATGACGCGCCCTGGCGGCGCTGCCAAGCCGGTTGGCGGCATGTCGCCGCCGTTCGCCCCGTTTCAGTAGGCGAGATGCTGGAACAGGGGATCGATCCGCCCGCCCCAGGGCCCGCGATGGAGGCGCAGAAGCTCCTCGGCCGCCGTCTCGCCGCGCGCCAGGATGTCGGCGAGCGGCGCGAGGAAGATCGTCTCGTCGTGGCCGTCCTCGTTGAGGCGCGCGCGCGCAGCAAGACCCTGCCGGGCGATCTCCAGCGTCTCGCGCGCGAGATCGAGGACGGTGCCGTCCCGGAACGGGGTCGCGAGGCCGAGGCGGGGCACGCCCGCCCGCAGGCGCGAGGCCTCGTCGAAGTCGATGTCGCGCGTCAGTTCCATCGCGGCGTCGAGCGCGCCCTCGTCGTAGAGAAGGCCGGTCCAGTAGGCGGGCAGGGCGCAGATGCCGCGCCACGGCCCGCCGTCGGCGCCGCGCATCTCGATGAAGCGCTTGAGGCGCACGTCCGGGAACAGCGTCGACAGGTGGTTCGCCCAGTCGCCCATGTTGGGTTCGGGCTGTGCGACCCGGCCCTTGAGCGCGCCGTCGAGGAACTGGCGGAAGGTGATGTCGGTCGCGTCGTGGTAGCGCCCCTCGCGCATCACGAAATACATCGGAACGTCCAGCGCCCACTCGACATAGTCGCGATAGCCGAAGCTCTCCTCGAACACGAAGGGCAGGAGGCCGGAGCGCTGGTTGTCGACGTCGGACCAGACGTCGGAGCGCCAGGACAGGAGCCCGTTCGGCTGCCCCTCGGTGAAGGGCGAGTTGGCGAACAGCGCCGAGGCGACGGCCTGCAGGCGCATGCCGACCTGCATCTTGGCGCGCATGTCGGCTTCCGAGGCGAAGTCGAGATTCACCTGGATGGTGGTGGTGCGGAACATCATGTCGAGGCCGCGCGTGCCGACCTTGGGCATGTAGCGCGCCATGATGGCGTAGCGCGATTTCGGCATGACCGGCGTCTCGTCGAGCCGCCAGAGCGGGCTCGATCCGATCCCGAGGAAGCGGATGCCGAGGGGATCGGCGATCTCTCTGACATCGGCGAGATGGCGGCCGGTCTCGATGCACGTCTCGTGCAGCGTCTCCAGCGGGGCGCCCGACAGCTCGAACTGCCCGCCGGGCTCCAGCGAGATCGCGCCCTGGCCGCTGGCGCCCGCCAGCCCGATGATCCGCCCCTCGTCGAGGATCGGCTCCCAGCCCGACAGCGCGGCCATGCCCTCCAGAAGGCGACGGATGCCGCGATCGCCCTCGTAGGGCACGGGCGACAGGTCGGCCGTGTAGAAGCCGAACTTTTCGTGCTCGGTGCCGATCCGGAAATCCTGCGGCGGCTTCTCGCCCTCGGCGATATGGGCGACCAGTTCGTCGACGGAGCGGATCGGGGTCAGGTCGGTGGTGTCGCGCGCCATCGGAGGCTCCGGGCAGAAGTCGGGATCGCCGGGGTCGTAGGACCCCTGCATATAGGGGCGGTGTCTGTCCGCTTTCCGGGCGGCAGGCAAGGGGCATCCGGTGAACGGTGCGGCCGCGTCACGCGGCGATCCAGTCGCCCGCGCTCGCCTGGATGGCGGCAAGGGCTGCCACCGCCGCGGTATCGGCGCGCAGGATGCGGGGGCCGAGCGAGATGCGATGAACGTTCGGCAGCGCGAGGAGGCTGGCCCGTTCGCCTGCCGAGAACCCGCCTTCCGGGCCGATCAGGAGCGCGAGCGGCTGCCCTTTCAGCGCCCCGAGCGTCTCGAGCGGGCTCGCAGCGTCCGCGCGCTCGTCGCAGAAGATCAGGGCCCGTGCGCTGTCCCGCTCCGCGAGGAACCGATCGAATCGCAGCACCTCGCGGCATTCGGGCACGGACAGGATGCCGCACTGCTCGGCCGCCTCCACGGCGTTGGCCGCCATGCGTTCGACGTTGACGCGCGGCGCCTGGCAGTGCTGCGTCAGGACTGGCTGCAGGACGCCGGCGCCCATCTCCACCGCCTTCTGGACCATGTAGTCGAGGCGCGCGCTCTTCAGCGGGGCGAAGCAGTAGTGGAGGTCGGCGGCCCGGGTCTGCTCGCGGACTTGGCTTTCGGGAACGAGCGACAGGCGCTTCTTGCCCTCGCGCTTCAGCCGCGCGCGCCATTCGCCGTCGCGTCCGTTGAAGACGAGGACGCCCGCGCCGTCGTCAAGGCGCAGGACATTCAGAAGGTAGTTCGTCTGGCCGGCATCCGCCTCGACCGCCTCGCCCGCGGCAAGGGGTGCATCGAGGAACAGGCGCTGGCCGGAAAAATCGTAGTCGGGCATGCAATTCCTCGAGGCGTCGGGCGGCGCCCGACGGGCTGCGGACGGTTCGCCGTGGCTTCATCGAGCGCGCCGGCTTCCTTCGTTGTAGCGAGCCGCCCGGCGATTTCCACCCGCGCCGCCGGGCGCGCGCGGGAAACCCTTCGAGGAACTCGACATGGATCCTCGGATCGGCGGGCGCGTCGCCATCATCACCGGCGCCAGCGACGGCATGGGCTGGGCGACGGCCAGGCTCTTGACGCAGGAGGGCGTGCGGCTCGTCGTCAGCGACGTCAAGACCGACGTGCTGGAACGCGAGGTCGCCACGCTCGGCGGCGAGGCGATCGGGGTGAAGGCGGACGTGACGAGCCAGGCGAGGTCGATGCGCTCGTCGCAGCGGCGGTCGAGCGTTTCGAAACGGTCGACGTCGGGGTCAACACCGGCGCCAAGGGCGACCCGCTCGAGATGACCGACGCGGACGACGAGGAGGCCTGCCGGACCGATTTCTGTCGGCCGTGCGCGTGGCGCGGGCCGCCGTGCCGGTGATGAAGCGGGGCGGCTGAGGGCGCTTCGTCTGTGTCGCGTCGGAAAACGTCGTGCAGCCCTGCTCGGAGGAAGCGACATACAATACAGCCAAGGCGGCGTTAGCCGTCTTTGTGAAAGGCTTATCCTACAAACTCGCGGCCGACGGCGTCCTCGTCAACACGGTCGCGCCCGCCTTCATCGCGACGCCAATGACCGACGAGATGATGAAGAAGCGAGCGGAGGAAAAGGGCGTCTTCTTCGAGGAGGCGATCGAACCTCCCTCGAGGAGGAGCGACCCGGCATCGTCCAGAAGCGGCGCGGCGAGGCCGAGGAGGTCGCCGCCGCGATCGCGCTCCTCGTCTCGGAGCGCGCGTCCTTCGTCAACGGCGCGAACATGCGCGTCGAAGGCGGATCGGTGCAGGCCGTGCAGAACTAGAGACTGGGGGCGAGCGCCGTCTCCACGCGGTTGGCGCCGGACGTTGCATCCAGCGCGGCGACCGTTCTGCGGGCCGCCGCGTTCGCCACCACGAAAAATAGGAGGCCGCCGAAGAGATCCAGAACGTAATGGGAGCCGTGCAGCAGGATTGCGGGGACCATCGCGAGATTGATCGCTAGGAACGGATATCTCAGAGCACGAACAGGCCAGGCGAATCGCGTGCACAAGAGCGCCAGCACGGTGTGGAACGACGGGAAGCCGATAACGCCGGTCATCTCGTCAGGAGAAATCCTATCGGGCCCGTGCCGGAGCAGATGAAGGAGCATGGAGCCGACGTCCGGCCCCACCATCGGCGCTACGATGCGGGCGGCTTCCGCTGAGATCGTCTGGAAGGCGGAAATGCTGATCGAGGGGAAGGCACCCCAGAAGACGACGGTCGCGATCGCCGCGAAGACGAGCGTCACCTGCATCCGGTCCAGCATTGTCCAGAGACGCAGTCCGGCCAGTGCCAGAATAAGCACTGCGATCTGAGCCAGGGTCGAGGCGTAGATCCATCCCAGAAGCCTCGCGAGGTGCGGCCAGCCGGCACTCCACTCCACCCAGTCGCTCCAACGATAGCCGATCAGCGCATCGCTTCGCGCCAGCCATGGATCGAGCGCGAAACCGGAGTTGGGCAGAAGAAGGTAGTTGTACGTCGCAAGGACCGATGTGAACTGCAGGAGCAGGGCCGTCGAGAGCGCTGCGGAAGCGAGGCGCTCGTCCCTCCCGCTGAAGCGATAGGCGGCTCCGACCAAGCCTACCGCCAGGACGAGCGCCGCCTGCAGCGCGTAGCCGGACCAGTCGATCGGCGTATGTCGCACCGACGTAATCGTTGCGATCACGAGGGACACGCACAAAATGGACATCGCAAGGATGCGCTCGCCGGGACGGGCGAAGAGGCGGGTCAGCTTCATGGGCGCGGACGCTAGGTCGCCTCCGTTTCAAACCGATGAAGCCCGGCGCCTCCCGGCTCAACTATCTTTGTTTTCGGCCACCTCAAGCGCACGGCCGTAGGTCGCCGCATCCGCTGGGGAAAAGCAGACGAGGACGATGCGCCGGAAATGGCCGGTGTCGGCCGCCGCCAGCGCCTCGCGCGCCGCGATGCGGGCGGCCCGGCATTTCGGGAAGCCGTGGACGCCGGTGGAGATCGCCGGGAAGGCGATCGAGCGGAGGCCGTTCTCGTGCGCCAGCGCGAACGACGCCCGGTAGGCGCTCGCCAGCACCTCGTCCTCGCCCTGCGTGCCGCCGTGCCAGACCGGGCCGACCGTGTGGATGACGCGAGCGGCGGCCAGATGGTAGCCGAAGGTGATCCGCGCCTCGCCCGGCGGACAGTCGCCGATCGTGCGGCATTCCTCCAGAAGCTCGGGACCGGCCGCGCGATGGATCGCCCCGTCGACACCCCCGCCGCCGAGAAGGCTCGGGTTGGCTGCGGTGACGATCGCGTCGAGCTTGCATTCCGTGATGTCGTCGACCGTGACCTCGATCACCGTGCCGGCCCGCTCGATCCGCACCATGACGTCCTCCTCGGCCGCCGGGTCCTCCCGTATCTCCCGTCACAAATTGCGGCGTCCGGGTTTCGTGGAGGCTCGGAATTGCTCTAATCTGCGTCCAAGACCAATCGACAACATAATCACGGGAGGCGCCGATGACCATCGCGATGCCGAAGCCGCGGCCCGAGATCATGGCCCGGCGGGCCGCGATCGTGGCCGCCATGCGCGCCATCGTGCCGGGCGAGGGCGTGGTCGACGCCGGCGTCGAGATGCGCGTCTTCGAGACCGACGCCTTGACCGCCTATCGCCAGATGCCGCTCGTCGTGGTGCTGCCCGAGACCGTGGCGCAGGTGGCCGCCGTGCTGCGCTACTGCCACGAGACCGAGGTCCCCGTCGTGCCGCGCGGCGCCGGCACGTCGCTGTCCGGCGGCTCGCTGCCGCTGGAAGACGGGGTGCTCCTCGTCCTGTCGCGGTTCAACCGCATCCTCGAGGTCGACTTCGACAACCGCTGCGCCGTGGTGCAGCCGGGCGTGACGAACCTCGGGATCACCAAGGCGGTCGAACACGCCGGCTTCTACTACGCGCCCGACCCGTCCTCGCAGATCGCCTGCTCGATCGGCGGCAATGTCGCGGAGAACTCGGGCGGCGTGCACTGCCTGAAGTACGGCCTGACGGCCAACAACGTTCTCGGCGTCGAGTTCGTCACCATCGAGGGCGAGGTGATCCGCCTCGGCGGCAAGCACCTCGATTCGGAAGGCTACGACCTCCTCGGCCTCCTGACGGGCTCGGAAGGCTTGCTCGGCGTCGTCACCGAGGTCACCGTGCGCATCCTGCAAAAGCCGGAGACGGCGCGCGCCGTCCTGATCGGCTTCCCGACATCGGAGCAGGCCGGGGCCTGCGTCGCCGCGATCATCGCGCGCGGCATCATTCCCGGCGGCATGGAGATGATGGACGCGCCCGCGATCCGCGCGGCGGAGGATTTCGTCCATGCGGGATACCCGCTCGACGTCGAGGCGCTCCTGATCGTCGAACTCGACGGGCCGGGCGCCGAGGTCGACCATCTCCTGCGGGAAGTCGAGGGCATCGCGCAGGGCAACGGCGCGACCACCGCGCGCGTCTCGCAGTCGGATGCCGAGCGCATGACCTTCTGGGCGGGACGCAAGGCGGCCTTCCCGGCGGTGGGCCGCATCTCGCCGGACTATCTCTGCATGGACGGCACGATCCCGCGCAAGGAACTGCCGCGGGTGCTGGCCGGCATGCGCGCCCTGTCGCAGAAGCACCGCCTGGCGGTGGCCAACGTCTTCCATGCCGGCGACGGCAATCTCCACCCCCTGATCCTCTACGACGCCTCGAAGGACGACGAACTGCAGCGCGCCGAGGACTTCGGCGCCGACATCCTGCGCCTGTGCGTTGCGGTCGGCGGCGTTCTGACCGGCGAGCACGGCGTCGGCATCGAGAAGCGCGACCTGATGCCCGAGATGTTCGGCGAGGACGACCTGCGGCACCAGCAGCGGGTGAAATGCGCCTTCGACCCCAAGCACCTTCTCAATCCCGGCAAGATGTTCCCGGTGCTGCACCGCTGCGCCGAACTCGGCCGGCTCCATGTCCACAAAGGGCAGTTGCCCTTCCCCGAACTGCCGCGGTTCTGATGTCCTCAGCATCCCATGCGCGCCCGTCCGGCGACACGCTTCGTCCCCGCTCGCCGGAGGAGGTCCTCGAGATCGTCGCCGCGGCGCTCGCCGACGAGACACCGCTCGCCGTCGAGGGCTCGGGGTCCAAGGCCGGGTTCGGGCGCCCGGTCCAGGCGGCCCGCACGCTCTCGCTGTCGGCGCTGTCCGGCCTCCATTTCTATGAGCCAGAAGAGCTCGTCCTGTCGGCCCGAGCGGGCACGCCGATCACCGAGATCGAGGCGCTGGTCGAGGCGAAGGGGCAGCGCCTCGACTTCGAGCCGATGGACTACGGCCCGCTGCACGGCCGCCCGCGTGGCCTCGGCACGCTCGGCGGCGCGATCGCCTGCAACCTGTCCGGTCCGCGCCGGCTGAAGCAGGGAGCGGCGCGCGACCACATCCTCGGCCTGTCGGCCGTCTCGGGCCGGGCCGAGGCCTTCAAGGCGGGCGGGCGCGTCGTCAAGAACGTGACGGGCTACGACCTGTCCAAGGGGATGACCGGCTCCTTCGGCACGCTCGCCGTCCTTACCGACCTGACGATCAAGGTGATGCCGAAGCCCCCGGCCGAGACGACGCTGGTGGTGCGCGGGCTCGACGACGAGGCGGCGGCCGGCGCGATGGCCGCGGCGATGGGCTCCTCGGCGGAGGCGTCCGGCGCCGCGCACCTGCCCTACGGCATTCCGGCGCGCGTTGCCGAGGGCGCGCTCGGGCGGGAGGCGGCCACCGCTATCCGGCTCGACGGGTTCGGCCCGTCGGTCGAGGCGCGCGCCGCGCACCTCGGCGTGGGTCTCCAGCGCGTCGGGTCGCTCGAGCGGCTGGAGGGCGAGGCGTCCGCCGCCTTCTGGCGCGACGTGCGCGATGTCATGCCCTTTGCGGACGGCACCGAGCGACCGGTCTGGCGCATCTCGATGACGCCGACGCGCGCGCCGGGTTTCGTCATGGCGCTGCGGATGCGGCTCGCCGCCGACGCCTTCTACGACTGGCAGGGTGGTCTCGTCTGGCTGCGCCTCGATGGAGGACCGCAAGCCGAGACGGTCCGCACCGAGCTCGCCCGCCACGGCGGCGGCCACGCGACCCTCGTGCGCGCGAGCCTCGCCGAGCGTGCGGCCGTCCCGGTGTTCCAGCCCCAGCCTGGCCCGCTCGCGGCCCTGTCGCAGCGCCTGAAGGACCAGTTCGACCCCAAGGGCATCCTCAATCCCGGACGGATGGGCTGATATGTCCGCCGAAAACGAGATGAGCGAGATGACGATCGATCAAGCGATCTCGTGCGACTCCGATATTTTGTCGGGAACCCCCGTCTTCGCGGGGACCCGTGTTCCCGTCGATGCTCTGATCGACCATCTCATCGACAACATGTCGATCGACGAGTTTTTGGAAAACTTCCCGACGGTGGAGCGATGGCAGGTCGTCACCGCAATCCGGTTCGGCGCACGATCGCTGGGAGCCGGCGCGAGCCAGGCCGAATAGCGGTATCAATATCGTTCGGCCGAAGGCTGCACACGCTCTTCGAAAGATGAAAGCCCCATGCAAACCGCCTTCTCCCCCGAAGCCCTGCGCGATCCGGACACGGCCCATACGGAAGGCATCGTGCGCAAGTGCGTGCATTGCGGCTTCTGCACGGCGACCTGTCCGACCTATGTCACGCTCGGCAACGAACTCGACAGCCCTCGCGGGCGCATCTACCTCGTCAAGGAGATGCTGGAGAACAACCGGCCGGCGGACGAGAAGACCGTCACCCACATCGACCGCTGCCTCTCCTGCCTCGCCTGCATGACCACCTGCCCGTCCGGCGTGAACTACATGCATCTCGTGGACCATGCGCGGGTGCATATCGAGCGGACCTATCGGCGTCCGCTCCCCGACCGGCTGATCCGGTGGCTTCTCGCCAAGGTGCTGCCCTATCCCGGCCGCTTCCGCCTGGCGCTCCAGGCCGCGCGGCTCGGGCGGCCGCTGGCGGGCGCGCTCGACGGGATCAAGCCGCTCAAACCCCTTGCGGCCATGCTGAGGCTCGCGCCGACGCATCTGCCGGCCGTGCCGGTGCGGCCCGTCGCGCCCGCGTCTGCAGGGCGGCGCGTCGCGATCCTCGCCGGCTGCGCCCAGTCGGTGCTCGATCCCGGCATCAACGCGGCGACCGTCCGGCTCTTGGGGCGGCTCGGCATCGAGGTCGTCTCGCCGCCGGGCGAGGGGTGCTGCGGCGCGCTCGTCCACCACATGGGGCGCGAGGACGAGGCGCTCGGCTTCGCGCGGCGCCTCGTCGACGCCTGGACCGCCGAGATCGAGGGGCGGGGGCTCGAAGCCATCGTGATCACGGCGTCGGGCTGCGGCACGACGATCAAGGACTACGGCCATATGCTACGGCTCGATCCGGCCTATGCCGAGAAGGCCGCGCGCGTCTCGGCGCTGGCGACGGACGTGACGGAGTATCTGGCGACGCTCGACCTGCCGTTGCCCGAGCGGCCGGTGGACGCCGTCGTCGCCTATCATTCCGCCTGCTCGATGCAGCACGGGCAGAAGATCGGCCAAGCGCCGAAGGTGCTTCTGGCGCAGGCCGGCTTCACGGTGCGCGACGTGCCGGAGGGACACCTGTGCTGCGGCTCGGCCGGGACCTACAACATCCTGCAGCCGGAGATTTCGGCGAAGCTCCGCGACCGCAAGGTCGCCAACATCGAGAGCATCCGGCCCGACATCATCGCGACCGGCAATATCGGCTGCATGACGCAGATCGGCTCGGCCACCGCGATCCCGATCGTCCACACGGTCGAGCTTCTCGACTGGGCCTTCGGCGGCGAGAGGCCCGCCGCGCTCGAAGGGTTCACGCCGCGCCCCGCGGCCGTCGCGGCGGAGTAGGAACGGCGAACGGCCCGCGCGAAGGCGGGCCGTTCGATATCGCTTAGAGGGACTGCGATCAGCCGAAGACGCCAGCGAAGAGGCCGGGCTTACGGCCGGCCGGACGCACGGTGCCGGTCTCCTGCACGAGGCGGTTCGGCTGGCCCGGGCCGATGACGACGACCTTGGTGCCACGCTTGGCCCGCTCGTAGAGATGGGCGACGTCGTCATTCATCATGCGGATGCAGCCCGACGACATGTTGAGGCCGATCGTCCAGGGCTGGTTGGTGCCGTGGATGCGGAACATCGAGTCGCCGCCGCCGCGATAGAGATACATGGCGCGCGCGCCGAGCGGGTTTTCCGGGCCGCCCGGCATGTAGGCCGGCAGGATGCGGCCCTTGGCCTTCTCGCGCACGCGCATGGCGGCCGGCGGCGTCCAGCCCGGCCATTCGGCCTTGCGGCCGATCGACATGGTGCCGCCCCAGGAGAAGCCTTCCTTGCCGACGCCCACGCCATAGCGCGTCGCCAGGCCGTTGCCCTCGACGAAGTAGAGGAACTTGCGGTCGGTATCGATCACGATCGTGCCAGGCTTTTCCTTGGTCGCGATCCGCACCGACTGGCGGGCGAAGCGCGCGTCCGGCTTCTTCATCATCTGCGTCTTGCGCTGGACGGTCTCGGTGCGGATGCGGGCGCGGTCACCCGAGATCCACTGGCCGCTGGCGTGGTCGTAGACCCGCACCTGTGCCTGCGCGCTGGCGGTGGACGGAGCCGCGAAGGGCGCGAGGCCCACCATGAGGGCGAGGAGGAGAGGCGTCGTCTTCATGGGCGGATTCCCTTGGCAGGAGAGCGGAGGACGGGTTCGTTAAGGGTCACGGACAATGGTGGAGCGCGTCGTCGCCCATGCCGAGTCCCCAGTCGCGGATTTGCAACTCTCTGTTGCAGTCAGAGCACGACGACGCGGGTGCCGACGTCGACGCGATCGAAGAGGTCGATGACGTCCTCGTTGCGCATGCGGATGCAGCCGGACGACACCGACTGGCCGATCGTCCAGGGCTGGTTGGTGCCGTGGATGCGATAGAGCGTCGAGCCGAGATAGAGTGCGCGCGCCCCGAGCGGGTTCGCCTCGCCGCCCGGCATGTGGTCGGGCAGGATGCGGCCCTTGGCGCGCTCGCGGGCGATCATCTCGGCGGGCGGCGTCCAGCCGGGCCATTCGGCCTTGCGGGTGACCTTGTGGCTGCCGGACCAGCCGAAGCCCTCCTTGCCGACGCCGACCCCGTAGCGCATGGCCCGACCGCCGGTCTCGACGTGGTAGAGGTAGTGCGAGCGCGTATCGACGACGATCGTGCCGGGCGCATAGCCGCCGGCATAGTCGACGCGCTGCGGCAGGAAGGCCGGGTCCATGCCGCGCGGCGGCGCCTCGCGGCGGGCCGCCGCGCGCGGGGCCGCGAACGCCGAGGCGTAGACCGGGCCGCCGGTGCGGCGCGTGCTCCCGAACACGGGCGCGGCGCGACGGGCCGGTTCCCCGAAGACGACCGGCGCGCGGCCCTGGCGATAGGCGCCCAGCGGCTGCATCGGACCGCCGCCCTCGGGGATCACGCCGACCGGGATGTTGCCCTCGAAGACCACCGTGCCCGGTGCGATCGGGGCGGCGAGATGGCGGCGGGCGTAGCCCGGCACGACGCCCGAGCCCGGCGAGAGCTGGCGCACCCAGGGCTCGGCGACGCTGGGCGGCACGGCGAGCGGACGGCGGTCGCGGGCTTCGGCCGCAAGCGTCATGGAGCCGATCAGCGACAGGGCTGAGAACGCGAGGAGCAGGCGCATCCGGGAACCTCGTTCAAACGGCGCAGCGACCCTCAAGGAGGCGCGCGAAAACCTAGGGTCGAGGATGCCGGGCCAATCGCCAGCGAAAGGTGAATCGCGGGGCCCCGGAGATGCGCTGTCCCGCGCTTCCGCCGGGCAGGGTGAACGGGCGGTAAAGCCTCCGGCGCCTCAGCCGCGCGCGCGGCGGCGAGCGTCCCGCAGGACGGCGGGCAGGAGCGGCGCGGCCTCGGCCTGGCTCATGCCGGGTTTCAGCCGGGGATCGTAGAGCATGTTCATCAGCACCCGGTCGTAGGGCCCGAAGTTCGTCAGCTTCGAGGTGTCGTTGAAGACGCTGTCGGGCGCGTCGGCATTGTCGTTGAGGGGCCCGAGCCCCTGCAGCACCTCCTCGATCAGGCAGCGGCGGAACAGCGCGTCGCCCTCGTTCGACACGATGATCGCGTCCGAACGCGTGATGCCGGCGCGCCCGTAGGAGGCGCGCACCACGCAGTTGCCGGGCACGCGCATGAACGGGCTGCGATAGACCTCGCGGCCGATGCGCTGGTAGTCGCTGCGGTCGACGACGTGGACGACGAAGTTCGCGTCCTCGCCGGGTCTGGCTTCCGCGACCTCGAGCCCGCCGATCTGCCGGCGGATCTGGCGCATGAAGGCGCGCACGGCCGCGCGGCGGTCGGTCGCCGCGGTGTTGTCGATCCGGTAGCGCACCGGGCCGGCGAAGCGCTTGAGATAGGTCGAATCGCTGAGGGACCCGGTGATCTCCGCCCCGAACACCACCCGCTCGAACCCGTCGATCAGGGCGGCGTCGGGCGGCAGGCGCTGGGCCGCCGCCGGGCCGGCGGACAGGAGACCGGCGACAAGCACGGCGCCGCCGAGGCGTCCTGCCATTGCCCTTCTGCCCCGCTTGCCCCAAACCATCGCGCTCACATGCCCATGCTGCCGGCCCGCCGTCAGTTGGCGGGCGGCGAGGGCGACGCGCAAGCGGCGACCGGCGACAGTCCACGGCAAATGTGCCGCATCACGAATGGAGACGAGGGAGCGCGGGATGGAGACGACGGCGGAGGGCCTCCGGACCGGCTCGGACGGGACGGCGCGCTGCGCCTGGGCGGGCGAGGGGGCGGACTACGTCGCCTATCACGACGGCGAATGGGGCCGGCCGAGCGCCGACGATGACCGCCTCTACGAGAAGATCTGCCTCGAAGGGTTCCAGTCCGGCCTGTCCTGGATCACCATCCTGCGCAAGCGCGAGGCCTTCCGCCGCCAGTTCGCGGGCTTTGCGATCGAGGCGGTGGCCGAGATGGGCGAGGCGGACGTCGAGCGTATCCTCGCCGACCCCGGCGTGGTGCGCCACCGCGGCAAGATCGCGTCCGCGATCAACAACGCCAAGGCGGCGCGGCGCCTGCGCGAGGAGACCGGCGCCTCGCTCGCCGCCTTCCTCTGGCGCTTCGAGCCGCCGGAGGAGGAGCGGCCAGCCAGCGTCACGCTCGACTGGGCGCGGGCGAACCCGCAGGTTCCCGCCTCCCAGCGCCTTGCCAAGGCCCTGAAGGCTCGAGGCTTCACCTTCTTCGGCCCGACCACGGCCTATGCCTTCATGCAGTCCATGGGCTTCGTGAACGATCATCTCGCCGGATGCTGCGCACACGACGCGTGCCGGCGTGCGCGCGCGGCCTTCAAGCGGCCGGTCTAGACCCCGCAAACCTTGCCGCTGGGGCGCCGGATGGGCTAGGACGCGTGCCATCCGCATACATTTCGCGGGGTGCTCCTCGGCGCCCCGCCCCGTCACGTCTGGAACGACCCATGGCCCCGAAGAAGCCCTCCCGCGTCAAGGCGCGCCAGCCGCGCGGCTTCGTGGATCGCAGCGCGAGCGACCTCTACGCGCAGGACCGGATGCTCGCCACCATCCGCCACGTCTACGAGACCTACGGGTTCGAGCCGGTCGAGACGCCCTTCTTCGAATACACCGACGCGCTCGGCAAATTCCTGCCCGATTCGGATCGCCCGAACGAGGGCGTCTTCTCCCTGCAGGACGACGATGAGGAGTGGCTGAGCCTGCGCTACGACCTGACCGCGCCGCTGGCACGCCATGTCGCCGAGAGTTTCGAGGATCTGCCGAAGCCCTACCGGTCGTATCGCGCGGGCTATGTCTTCCGCAACGAGAAGCCGGGTCCCGGCCGCTTCCGCCAGTTCATGCAGTTCGACGCCGACATCGTCGGCGCGCCGAACGTCTCGGCCGACGCCGAGATGGCGATGATGATGGCCGACACGATGGAAGCGCTCGGCATCGCGCGCGGCCAATACGTCATCCGGGTCAACAACCGGAAGGTGCTGGACGGCATTCTCGACGCGATCGGCCTCGAGGGCGACCAGGGGCGGCGGCTGACGGTGCTGCGCGCGCTCGACAAGTTCGACAAGTTCGGCGCGGACGGGGTGAAGCTTCTGCTCGGCGCCGGACGCCTCGACGAGAGCGGCGGCAAAGGCGACTTCACCAAGGGCGCGGAGCTCGACGAGACGACGATCGCGCGCGTCCTCAGGATCTTCGACGCAGACGGGCTGTCGGGCGTGCGCCAGGCCTTCGGGGGCCATGCGGGCGTCGACGGCGGTCTCGACGAACTCTCCCAGATCGAGAGCTTCGCGCGCACCGCCGGCTACGAGGCCGATCGCGTCAAGATCGACCCGTCCGTCGTGCGCGGCCTCGAATACTACACCGGCCCCGTCTTCGAAGCCGAGCTCCTGTTCGACGTCGTCAACGAGAAGGGCCAGAAGGTCCAGTTCGGCTCGGTCGGCGGCGGCGGGCGCTACGATGGCCTCGTCTCGCGCTTCCTCGCGACGCCCGTGCCCGCCACCGGCTTCTCGATCGGCGTCTCGCGCCTCCAGACCGCGCTGAAGAACCTCGGGCGCCTCGAAGGCGAGCGGCGCACCGGCCCGGTGGTCGTCACCGTGATGGACCGCGACCGGATGGCCGACTACCAGGCGATGGCGACGCAGCTTCGCGCCGCGCTGAACGGCCCCGGCCAGCCCGTCGTGCCGGTCGAGGTGTTCCAGGGCAATCCGAAGCAGTTCGGCAAGCAGCTGCAATATGCCGACCGGCGCGGCGCGCCCGTCGTCGTCATCCAGGGCGGCGACGAGAAGGCGGCCGGCAAGGTGCAGGTCAAGGACCTCGCGCTCGGCAAGGAACTGTCGGCCGGCGTCGAGGACAACGCCGAATGGCGCGAGATGCGCGCCGGTCAGGAACTCGTCGACGAGGCCGATCTGGTGGCCGCCGTCCGGGCGATCCTCGAGCGCGCCGGCGGGGCGGCCTGACGCGATGAGCCTCCTGTCCGGATCGGGCGCCGCGCGGCCGGGCGGCAGCCCGGCGCCCTTCGACGCCGCGCTCGCCGCGCTGTTTGCCGATCTCGGCGCGGTGACGGTGGAGACGCCGCTCCTGCAGCGCGCCGAGCCCTATCTCGACACGGCCGGCGAGGACCTGCGCCGGCGCATCTTCCTGACGCGCGGCGAGGGCGGCGAGACGCTGTGCCTGCGGCCCGACTTCACGATCCCCGTGTGCCTGGCCCATATCGAAGGGGCCGCCGGTCTGCCGCAGCGCTACGCCTACAACGGATCCGTGTTCCGCCAGCGCCGGGGCGAGCCGGCCGAGTTCCGTCAGGCGGGCATCGAGAACCTCGGCGACGAGAACCGCGCGGCCGCCGACTCGCAGGCGCTAGCGGAAGCGTTGGCCGCCTTGCGCGCCTGCGGGCTGCCGGAGCCGGCCGCGGTGACCGTCGGCGATCAGGCGCTGTTCGAGGCATTTCTCACCGCACTCGACCTGCCGGCCGGCTGGCAGCGCCGGCTGGTGCGCTGCTTCGGCCGCGACGATCTTCTGGAGGCTGCGCTCGCCGCCCTGTCGCGCGAGGCGGACAGCGACCCGCTCGATCTCGACCCGGCGGTGCGCGCACTCCTGCGCACCGGCGACACGACGGCGCTGGCCGACCACGTGCGGACCCTGATGGACGCGGGCGGCCTGCCGCCAAACCGCGGGCGGACCCCCGAGGAGATCGCCGAGCGGCTGGTCGAGAAGATGGCGCTCGCCAACACGCGGCTGCGCTCGACCTATCTCGACCGGCTGCGGGCGTTTCTGGCGCTGGACTGCCCGTTGGACGAGGCGACCACCCGGCTGGAGGCGATGGAGGCGGAATCGGGCGTCGAGTTCGGGCCGGCGCTGGAGCTGTTTCGCGCTCGCGCCGCGTCGCTGCGGGCGGCCGGCGTCGATCTCGGCCCCATCCGCTATCGCGCCGCCTTCGGGCGTACGCTCGACTACTACACCGGCCTCGTGTTCGAGATCGCCGCCGCGCCCGGTACGCCGCCGCTCGTCGGCGGCGGGCGCTACGACCGGCTCGTCTCCTATCTCGGCGCGCCGACGCCAATCCCGGCGGTCGGGTTCGCGCTCGATCTCGACCGGATCGCGGCGGCCGTGGCCGCCGGGGGGGAGGGCCGGCCATGACCCTGACGCTCGCCATTCCATCCAAGGGCCGCCTCAAGGACCAGTGCGTCGCGGCGCTCAGAGAAGCCGGCATCACGGTCCATCCGAGCGAGGACGCGCGATCCTACCGCACCCGCGTCGAGGGCGCCGATGGGCTCGAGGTCCTGCTTCTCTCGGCGTCCGAGATTGCGCGCGAGCTGCGCGACGGGGCGATCGATCTCGGCGTCACCGGCGAGGACCTCCTGCGCGAGACGATGCCCGACTTCGACCGGCGCGGGCGCATCGTCTCGCGGCTCGGCTTCGGCCATGCCGACGTGGTGGTGGCGGTGCCCGACAGCTGGATCGACGTCGAGACGATGGAGGATCTCGGCGATGTGGCCGCCTCGTTCCGCCAACGGCACGGGCGACGCCTGCGCATCGCGACCAAGTACTGGCGGCTCACGCAAGGGTTCTTCACGAGAAGCCACGGCATCCAGAGCTACCGGATCGTCGAGAGCCTCGGCGCCACCGAAGGGGCGCCTGCGGCGGGTTCGGCCGACATCATCGTGGACATCACCTCGACCGGATCGACGCTGACGGCCAACCGGCTGCGCGTCCTGAAGGACGGCGTGATCCTGCGCTCCGAGGCGTGCCTCGCCCTTGCCCATCGCACCGACGGGGATGCGGGCCGCGCGGCGGCGCTGGACGCGCTCATCGCGCGGTTCTGACCTACGCAGAACGGCCGCCCCGAGGGGCGGCCGCTCAAGAGTCAGGGATGACGGCGGGCGATCAGACGCGGGCGAGCGTCGGCGTGCCGCGGCGTGCGTCCACCGAGTAGGCGCCGGCGCCGACTGCGCCGAGCACCAGGAAGCCGCCGACGATCGACAGGTTCTTCATCGCCTGCGTGGCGTCGCCCATGTGGGCGGTCAGGATCGTGCCCACCGTAAAGACGGCGAGCACGTAGGCGACGATGCGGGTCTGGAAGCCGACGAGGATCGCGAGGCCGCCGAAGAACTCCACCGCGCCGACGAGATAGGCCATGGCGATGCCGCCGGGCACGCCGAGGCTGGCGAGATAGCCGGCAAAGCCGGCCGCGCCCGTCAGCTTGCCGAAGCCGGACACGATGAAGAGGATCGACAGGAGGACGCGTCCGGCGAGAAGGGCGGCGGAATTCATGGGGTCTGGCTCCGTGGGTGCGTTGAGGAAATCCGTGACCGATCTTCTGACGCAGCGCCGCAGCGCGGGATAGGCGTCTGGAAAGCGACTGATCGTCAACGCGCAGACCACCAATCGACGCGATTGGCAGCAGGATGCGCGACAATCCCCTCGGGATGCCTCGACAACGTGCCGTAACCGCTGTGTTCGTCCGGGTTGTGCCCTAGCTGGATCCGTAGACGGGACAATCGGCGGGACGCGTTCGGCGCGGCTCACGCCGCCGTCCGTCGTTTCTCTCGTCCACCGAGTTCCAGCCCACGATGACATCCAAGATCCGCCCGCCCGTGTTCTTTCCGGCCAGCGCCATCATCGCGGCCCTCGTGCTCGTCGGCGTCCTCTTCCCGCGCGACGCGGAGCGTCTCTTCGGCGCGGCGCAGGCCTTCGTGCTGGACACGTTCGGCTGGTTCTATCTCCTGACGGTCGGCATCCTCCTGTTCTCGGTCCTGTTCTTCGCGCTGAGCCGTTTCGGCCGCCTGAAGCTCGGGCCGGACGACGCCGAGCCGGACTACCCCTATGCCTCATGGCTGGCGATGCTGTTTGCCGCCGGCATGGGCATCGGCCTCATGTTCTACGCGGTCGCCGAGCCGATCCTGCATTATTCCGTGCCGCCCGAAGCCGAACCGCGCACCATCGCGGCCGCGCGCCAGGCGATGGAATTCACCTTCTTCCACTGGGGGCTGCATGCTTGGGCGATCTATGCCGTCGTGGGCCTGTCGCTCGCCTATTTCTCGTTTCGCTACAACCTGCCGCTGACGATCCGCTCGGGCTTCTATCCGCTGATCCGCGAGCGCATCGACGGGCCGATCGGCCACGCGGTGGACGTCTTCGCGATCTGCGGCACCGTGTTCGGCATCGCGACCTCGCTCGGCCTCGGCGTCCTGCAGATGAACGCCGGCCTCAACCACCTCCTCGGCGTGCCGAATGCGGTCTGGGTGCAGATCCTCCTGATCGTCGTGGTGATGGGCGCGGCGACGCTGTCGGTCGTCTCCGGCCTCGACGCGGGGGTGCGGCGCCTGTCGGAGGGCAACCTCGTCGTCGCCATCGTCCTGATGCTCTTCGTGCTCGTGGTCGGGCCGACGACCTTCATCTTCAAGGCCTTCGTCCAGAACATCGGGGCCTATCTCGACGACCTCCTGCCGCGCACCTTCACGCTCTACGCCTACGAGCCGCGCGCCTGGATCAGCGACTGGACGCTGTTCTACTGGGCCTGGTGGATCTCCTGGTCGCCGTTCGTCGGCATGTTCATCGCCCGCATCTCGCGCGGACGGACGGTGCGCGAGTTCGTGCTCGGCGTCCTCTTCGTGCCCTCGACCTTCACCTTCTTCTGGATGACCGTCTTCGGCAACTCGGCCATCGCGCTCGACCTTGGCCCGGCGGCGGGCGCGCTCGCGCGCGAGGTGCAGGAGAACCTGCCGGTCGCCCTGTTCCAGTTCTTCGCGTACCTGCCGCTCAGCGGCGTGACCTCGACGCTTGCCGTCGTCCTCGTCGGCATCTTCTTCGTCACGTCGGCCGATTCCGGCTCTCTTGTCGTCGATGCGTTGGCGTCGGGCGGCCGCGACGACACGCCCGTCTGGCAGCGCATCTACTGGTGCGTCGTGCAGGGGACGGTGGCGGCGCTTCTGCTGTTCGCCGGCGGGCTCGTCGGCCTGCAGACGATGACGCTGATCGCCGCGCTGCCCTTTGCGATCATTCTTCTTCTCCTCGCCTTCGGCCTGCTGCGCGGCATGCAGGCCGATGTCGCGCGGGCGAGGGAGCACCGGCAGGCGCAGCCGGCGGTCCTCGTGCGCGGGGCGAACTGGCAGGCGCGGCTCGGCGCCATCCTGCACGAGCCCAACAAGCGGGACGTGCGCCGTTTCCTCGAACACACCGCCCGGCCCGCCCTGTCGGACGTGCGCGACGAACTCGTGCGGCGCGGGCTCGACGCGCGGCTCGAGGGGGAGGGCGACGGCCCGGTGGTTCTGACCGTGCCGGCCGACGGCACGCGCGACTTCGTGTACGGGGTCGAGCCGGTGGCGCAGCCGGCCATGGCCTTTTCGGCCGCCGACACGCGCGCCTCGTCGGACGGACGGCGGATGATCTGGGCGGCGCGGACGATCTTCTCCGACGGCAGCCGCGGCTACGACGTGACCGGCTTCACCAAGGCCGACGTCCTGTCCGACGTCCTCGCCCAGTTCGAGCGCTACCAGATCCTGACGCAGGCCGAGAGCACGCAGCTCTACACCGGCTCGCCCGCAGCGCGCGCCTGAAACGAGAAAGGGCCGCGCGAGGCGGCCCTTCGGTCATGTCTTCCGTGCCGTCTCAGCCCGGACGCGTCATCGCCGCGGGGTCGACGATCCGGTCGTAGTCCTCGCCCGACACCAGGCCCGAGGCGAGCGCCTCCTCGCGCAGGGTCGTGCCCTTCTTGTGAGCGGTCTTGGCGATCGTCGCGGCGTTATCGTAGCCGATGGTCGGCGCCAGCGCCGTCACCAGCATCAGCGACTGTTCCATCAGCGACCGGATGCGGTCCTCGTTGGCCTTGATGCCCTCGACGCAATGCTCGCGGAAGCTATCCATGCCGTCGGCCAAAAGCCGGATCGAGGACAGGACGGCGTTGGCGATCACCGGCTTGAAGACGTTAAGCTCGAAATGCCCCTGGGACGAGGCGACGGTCACCGTCGTCTCGTGGCCGAACACCTCGGCGCAGAGCATGGTGAGGGCCTCGGCCTGCGTCGGGTTCACCTTGCCCGGCATGATCGAGGAGCCCGGCTCGTTCTCGGGCAGCGAGAGCTCGCCGAGGCCTGAGCGCGGGCCCGACCCGAGGAAGCGGATGTCGTTGGCGATCTTGAAGAGGTCGGTGGCGAGAGCGTTCAGCGAGCCATGGAAGAAGGTCAGCGCGCCATGCGAGGCGAGCGCCTCGAACTTGTTCTCGGCCGTGCGGAAGGGCAGGCCGGTGAGCTTGGCGATCTCGTCGGCGATCTTCACGTCGAAGCCGACCGGGGCGTTGAGCCCGGTGCCGACCGCCGTGCCCCCTTGAGCCAGCGCGTAGACGTCCTCGATGGCCTGCTCGATGCGGCGCTTGCCCAGCTTCAGCGCGGCGGCGTAGCCGGAGAATTCCTGGCCGAGCGTGATCGGGGTGGCATCCTGCGTGTGCGTGCGGCCGATCTTGATGATGTGGTCGAAGGCCTTGGCCTTCGCATCCAGCGCATCGTGAAGCTTGTCGATCGCCGGCAGGACGCGGTTCGTCGCCTCGATCGCGACGGCGACGTGGATCGCGGTCGGGAACACGTCGTTGGACGACTGGCCCATGTTGACGTGATCGTTCGGGTGCACGGGCTTCTTGGAGCCCATCTCGCCGCCCAGCGCCTCGATGGCGCGGTTCGAGATGACCTCGTTGACGTTCATGTTGGTCTGCGTGCCCGAGCCCGTCTGGTAGACGACGAGCGGGAAATGGTCGTCGAGCCGGCCCGAGATCACCTCGTCGGCCGCAGCGACGATCGCGTCTGCGAGCGTCGCGTCGAGCTTGCCGTAACCCTGGTTGACGCGCGCGGCGGCCTTCTTGACGGTGGCGAGCGCGTGGATCACGGCGATCGGCTGCCGGTCGGTGCCGATGCGGAAGTTGTTCAGCGAGCGCTCGGTCTGGGCGCCCCAGTAGCGATCGCTGGCAACGTCGATCGCGCCGATGGAATCGGTCTCGCGGCGGGTCTTGGTCATCGCATTCCCCTCGGAAAGGCGCCCGCAGAACGCCGGGCCGTCCGGGCGGCGTTACCATGCCGTGCGGCGGCGAGAAACCCGTCGCGCACACGAAAAAGCCGGCCTTCCGGCCGGCTTTTCCCACTCAAACGATTCGTACGCGGGTCAGTGCTTCTTGAGGCCGACCTGGTCCTTCATGGCGTCCTTGACCTTGCCGTAGTTCTTCTGGGTCTTGCCCTCGGCCTGATCCGCCATGCCGTCGGCCTGAAGGCGATCGTTGCCGACCAGCTTGCCGGCGGCTTCCTTGATCTTGCCGCCGATTTCCTTCGCGCCGCCCTGGACCTGATTCTTGTCGACCATGGAATTGCTCCGTTTCGTTGGGCCAGCTCATGCTGGCGTCGGGGAAAAAACGGGAGCCGAGAAATTAGGTTCCTGGCCAAGAATTACATTTATGTAAGGAGCGTGACGATCTGCTGGACGCAGAGGCCGCAGATCAGGACGCCGACGATTCGCAGGAGCAGGCGCTCCGGGATCTTTCGCACGGCAAAGCCCGCGAGCGGCGCGGCGAGGATGCCGCCGGCGATCAGCCCCAGCACCGACAGAGCGTGCGTCGACAGATCCCCCGCTTCCTCCCAGTGCCCGGTCACGAGGGCAAGGAGGAACGACAGCGAGACGGCGAGCGTGACGAGGAACTCCGCCGCATTCACCGTGCCGATGACGTAGCGCGGCTGACCGCCGGCCCCGAGCAGCCCCGAGGTGACGATCGGTCCCCAACCGCCACCGCCGACCGAATCGAGAAAGCCGCCGGCGGCCCCGAGCGGCGGCACGAGATGCATCGGCGTCTGCGCCCGCGGCATCCTGCGGAACGAGCGCAGTGTCAGCATCACGCCGATGATGCCGAGATAGGCGGCGACGAAGGGGCGGATCGTGGCGCCGTCGACGGAGGTGAGGACATAGGTTCCGAGCACCCCGCCGAGGATGCCGAAGGGCACGAGGCGGCGGAACAGCTTCCAGTCGATGTTGCGGTTGGCGATGTGTGCGGTGCCCGACGCGGCGGTGGTGAAGAGTTCGGCCGTATGCACCGAGGCCGAGGCGACCGAGGGCGGGACACCGAAGCCGAGCAGCACGGTCGAAGAGATGACGCCGTAGGCCATGCCGAGCGCGCCGTCGACGAGCTGCGCGAGCGCGCCGACGAAGAAGAAGATGAAGAAATCGCTCAAAGGACCGCCCCCGCGTTTGCGCCGAAGGGCTTATGGAAGCGGGCGAGGATGCTGACAATGCACGCCCGCGTGCAAATCGCTCGATGGGACGCTAGTTTATGAACGACGGGAACCGGAAGGGCCGCCCATGAGCCTTGCCAAAGAGACGCCCTACTTCGCCTCGCCCACCGACTACGAGGACGACTTCCACGCCTGGGCCTTCGAACAGGCCGAGCTCCTGCGCCTCAAGCGCTTCGGGGAACTCGATCTGGCGAATCTGGTGGAGGAGGTGGAGAGCATGGGAAGCGAGCAGAGGCACGCGCTGGAATCCAGCTACCGTCTCCTGATCTTCCATCTTCTCAAATGGCAGTTCCAGGTGGAGCGGCGCTCTCGATCCTGGCAGCTGACCATTCTCAGGGAGCGGAGCAACATCGCGCGTCGGGAGAAACGCAATCCAAGTCTTGCGGCGAAGGCCAGCGAGATCGTCGCCGATATCTATGGCGACGCGCGCAGGGAAGCATCCGTGGAGACAGGTTTCGATCGGAACACGTTCCCGCAGGTCTGCCCCTATTCACTCGCCCAGCTTCGCGACCAGGACTTCCTGCCGGAGTGACGTTCCCGGCGGGCCGAGGCGATGCCTTGTTCTAATAGACTGAAAAGGTCCGGCGGATCGCTCCGCCGGGCCTTCCTGCATTCAGCTGAACTGAACGGCCGGAGTTGGAAGCCCATGCCGCCGCCCGAAACCGGGCCTGCCCGGTTTCGGCACTTTTCGTGATGGGCGGCTTGATGACCTTCCGCGTCCTGTCGGACTTAGAAGTCCATGCCGCCCATGCCGCCCATGCCGCCGCCCATGCCACCCGGCATGCCGCCGCCGGCCGAGTCCTTCTTGGGGGCCTCGGAGATCATGGCTTCGGTGGTGACGAGGAGACCCGCGACCGAGGCCGCGTCCTGAAGCGCCGAGCGCACGACCTTGACCGGGTCGACGATGCCGGCCTGGATCATGTCGCCGTACTCGCCGGTCTGGGCATTGTAGCCGTAGGTCAGCGACGAGTTGTCGAGGATCTTGCCGACCACGATCGAGCCCTCGCCACCGGCGTTCTGGACGATCTGACGGATCGGGGCCTGGAGTGCCTTGCGGACGATGGCGATGCCGGCGTCCTGGTCGGCGTTCTCGCCCTTGAGGTCCACGGCGTTCGAAGCGCGCAGGAGCGCCACGCCGCCGCCCGGGACGATGCCCTCTTCCACGGCCGCGCGGGTCGCGTTGAGCGCGTCGTCGACGCGGTCCTTCTTCTCCTTGACCTCGACCTCGGTCGAGCCGCCGACGCGGATCACCGCGACGCCGCCCGCGAGCTTGGCCAGACGCTCCTGGAGCTTCTCGCGGTCGTAGTCCGAGGTGGTCTCCTCGATCTGCTGCTTGATCTGGCTGACGCGGGCCTTGATGCCGTCGGCTTCACCGTTGCCGTCGACGATCGTGGTGTTCTCCTTGGTGATGGAGATCTTCTTGGCGCGGCCGAGCATGTCGAGCGTGACGTTCTCGAGCTTGATGCCGAGATCCTCGGAGATGACCTGGCCGCCGGTGAGGATCGCGATGTCCTCGAGCATCGCCTTGCGGCGATCGCCGAAGCCCGGCGCCTTGACGGCGGCGATCTTCAGGCCGCCACGCAGCTTGTTGACGACGAGCGTGGCCAGAGCCTCGCCCTCGACGTCCTCGGCGATGATGACGAGCGGACGCGACGACTGCACCACGGCCTCGAGGACCGGCAGCATCGCCTGGAGGTTGGAGAGCTTCTTCTCGTGCAGGAGGATGTAGGCGTCCTCGAGGTCGGCCACCATCTTCTCGGCATTGGTCACGAAGTACGGCGAGAGGTAGCCGCGGTCGAACTGCATGCCCTCGACGACCTCGAGTTCGGTCTCGGCGGTCTTGGCTTCCTCGACGGTGATGACACCCTCGTTGCCGACCTTCTGCATCGCCGAGGCGATCATCTGGCCGATTTCCTTCTCGCCGTTGGCGGAGATGGTGCCGACCTGGGCGACCTCGTCGGAGGTCTCGATCTTGCGGGCCGAGGAGACCAGCGTCTCGACGACCTTGGCGACGGCCGCGTCGATGCCGCGCTTGACGTCCATCGGGTTCATGCCGGCGGCCACGGCCTTGGCGCCCTCGCGGACGATCGCCTGGGCGAGAACGGTCGCGGTGGTGGTGCCGTCGCCGGCCTTGTCGTTGGTCTTCGAGGCCACTTCGCGCACCATCTGGGCGCCCATGTTCTCGAACTTGTCCTCCAGCTCGATCTCCTTGGCGACGGACACGCCGTCCTTGGTGATCCGCGGGGCGCCGAACGACTTGTCGATGACGACGTTGCGGCCCTTGGGGCCGAGCGTGACCTTCACCGCGTCGGCGAGGATGTCGACACCACGCAGCATGCGCTCGCGGGCATCACGGCCGAACTTGACTTCTTTGGCTGCCATTTTCGTTCTCTCCTGGGGCGCGGCCGTTCGGCCTGCGGCTCCCGTTGGGGTTTGAGAATTTCTGTCTCAGGCCGACAAGGTCAGCCGACGATCCCGAGGATGTCGGATTCCTTCATGATCAGGAGGTCTTCGCCGCCGAGCTTGATCTCGGTGCCCGACCACTTGCCGAACAGGATGCGGTCGCCGGCCTTGACCTCCAGCGGGTTGACCTTGCCGGTCTCGTCGCGCGCGCCGGCGCCGACCGCCACGATTTCGCCTTCCTGCGGCTTCTCCTTGGCGGTGTCCGGAATGATGATCCCGCCGGCGGTCTTCGCTTCGGACTCGACGCGCCGCACGACGACGCGGTCATGCAGGGGGCGGAAGTTCACATTGGCCATCTCAGTCGAACCTTCTCAAAAGGCTGGATGAAGAAACGGGCCGCCGGAGCGCGCCCGTTCCGATCTCTGGCACTCAGCTCGGCCGAGTGCTAACGACGGGGGAGATAGGAGATCGGCCCCGTCCGTGTCAAGGGCGCGGCCAGTTTCGCGCAAG
The DNA here is from genome assembly GCF_001423245.1 of Aureimonas sp. Leaf324. Taxonomy (GTDB): domain Bacteria; phylum Pseudomonadota; class Alphaproteobacteria; order Rhizobiales; family Rhizobiaceae; genus Aureimonas. The sequence continues at coordinate 172,097 of NZ_LMOH01000025.1, read as the reverse complement.
GTCGCCGCGCCCCGCCGCTCGCTTGACCCCGCCCCCCGCGCTCCGATATCGCGGGGCTCCTGATGGACATGAGCCGGAGCCACCCGATGACCGAGGGCGCGATGCGCGCGATTCGCAGCCTCGACGAGGTGCTGGCGGGCTACGACGCCCTGTTCTGCGACGTCTGGGGCGTTGTCCATGACGGGGTGGCGAGCCACGCGGCCGCGGTCTCGGCGCTCGCCGCCGCGCGCCGCGCCGGAAAGACGGTCGTACTCCTCACCAACTCGCCGCGCCTGGCCGACGGCGTGGAGCGCCAGATCGCCGCGCTCGGCGTCACGCGCGACAGCTTCGACGCCATCGTCACCTCGGGCGACGCGACGCGCGCGCTGATCGAGGCGGGCTCGCGGCGGGTGCTGCATATCGGCCCGGAGCGCGACCTCGACATCTTCGACGGTCTCGGTTTGCAACTGGAGGACGAGACGGGCGCCGAAGCGATCGTCTGCACCGGCCTCTTCGACGACCGCGTCGAGGACCCGGAGGCCTACCGGCCCCTGCTGGAGCGCTGCGCGGCGCGCGGCCTGCCGATGATCTGCGCCAACCCGGATCTCGTGGTCCACATCGGCGACCAGCTGATCCCCTGCGCCGGCGCGGTCGCCGCGGTCTACGCCTCGATCGGCGGCACGGTGCATCTCGCCGGCAAACCACATGCTCCGATCTACGCGGTCGCCCGGCGGGTGGTGGGCGAGGGCGCCCGGGTCCTGTGCATCGGCGACGGGCTGATGACCGATGTCCTCGGCGCCGTGAACCACGGCGCCGACTGCCTCTTCATCTCGCACGGCATCCATCGCGACGAACTGTCCGAGGTGATCGGCGATCCCATCCTCCTGTCGGCCGAGCTTCTGGCGCGCGGCGTCCATGCCCGCTTCGTGATGCCCGCGCTCCGATGACGGGGCCGGCCCAGCGCATTCCGGGTGCGGCCGCCCTGCCGCCGGAGCTTCGCGGCGGTGTCGTCGCGATCGGCAATTTCGACGGCGTCCATCGCGGCCATCAGGCGGTGGTCGAGACGCTGACGGCGCTCGCCGCCGAGACCGGCGCGCCGCGCCTCGTGCTCACCTTCGAGCCGCATCCGCGCACCGTGTTCCGGCCCCAGCATCCGGTGGAGCGCCTGACCCCCGCGCCCCTGAAGGCCCGGCTCTTCGGCCTCCTCGGCGTCGAGGCCGTGGTCGAGCAGTGCTTCGATCTCGACTATGCCGCCCATCCGGCCGACGCCTTCGTCGCCGAGACGCTGCACCGCGACCTCGGCGCGCGTCACGTCGTCGTCGGCTATGATTTCCGCTTCGGCGCTCGCCGGCAGGGCGACCTCGATTTCCTGCGTACACGCGGCCGGGACCTCGGCATCGGCGTCACCTCGATCGCGCCCTTCGTCGACGAGGGCGCCAACACGGTCTCCTCGAGCCGCATCCGCGAAGACCTGATGAACGGCGATGTCGCGGCCGCTGCCGGGCTTCTGGGATACCGCTGGACGATCGAGGGCACGGTCGGCCACGGGGCGAAGCTCGGGCGCACGCTCGGCTATCCCACCGCCAACTTGGGTCTGCCGGACGACGGTCTGCTCGCCCACGGCATCTATGCCGTGCGCCTGCGCCGGGCCGACGGCTCGCTCCACGACGGGGTGGCGAGCTACGGGCGCCGCCCGACCTTCGACAACGGCGCGGCGCTGTTCGAGACCTTCCTGTTCGACTTTTCCGGTGATCTCTACGGCGAGGCGGTCTCGGTCTCGCTGTTCGGCTTCATCCGCGGCGAGGAACGCTTCGAATCGGCCGAGGCGCTGATCGCGCGCATGGACATCGATGCCGCAGAAGCGCGCGCGCTTCTCTCCGGTGTCCGCCCGCTGTCGCCGCTCGACGCCGCGCTCGCCTTCTGATCTGAGAAAAGTCCTTGGAACCGGGCCGGTCCCTTTGATAGGAAGCGGCGATGGACAGAACGGCCGCCCTGCCGCCCGGCGCCCCCGCGCACGCCGGATCGCGAATTAGCCGCCCGGTTCCGCGCCGGCGCTGACAGGTGCCGCCGGAGCCGGGACGACGTGCCGCGCCCGGACGATGATCTCCGGGCCCTCCCCATGCCCCCTCCCTTGCCGCTGGGCTTCGCCGCCCGAAGCCTCAAGGCTTCCGTCTCCGCAGCCGCGACGCAGCCCCTGAACGAGTTTGCCGCCATGACCGAGCGTCCCGAGACCGACTATTCCAAGACCCTGTTCCTGCCGGAGACCGAGTTTCCGATGCGGGCCGGCCTGCCCCAGGCCGAGCCGCAGTGGATCGCCAAGTGGGACGAGATGGATCTCTACGGCACGCTGCGCCGCGAGGCCGCCGGTCGTCCGAAATACGTCCTCCACGACGGCCCCCCTTACGCCAACGGCCATCTCCACATCGGCCATGCGCTGAACAAGGTGCTGAAGGACGTCATCACCCGCTCCTTCCAGATGCGGGGCTTTGATGCCAACTACGTGCCCGGCTGGGACTGCCACGGCCTGCCGATCGAGTGGAAGATCGAGGAGGAGAACTACCGCGCCAAGGGGCGGCAGAAGCCGGACCTGACGGACGCCTCGGCGATGATCGCCTTCCGCCGCGAGTGCCGCGCCTATGCCGAACACTGGGTCGGCGTTCAGTCGGCCGAGTTCCGCCGCCTCGGCGTCGAGGGCGACTTCAAGAACCCCTATCTCACCATGAACTACGGGGCCGAAGCGGTGATCGCGGGCGAGCTCCTAAAGTTCGCCATGTCCGGCCAGCTCTACCGCGGCTCCAAGCCGGTGATGTGGTCGGTGGTCGAGAAGACCGCGCTCGCCGAGGCCGAGGTCGAGTACCAGGACTACGAGTCCGATACGATCTGGGTGAAGTTTGCGGTCCGTCCGGCCGCCAACGGCTTCACGCCGGCCTTCAACGGCGGCGTGTCGAGCTTCCCAAAGGCGGGCTCGCCCGATGTCGGCCCGCTCGACGGCGCGAGCGTCGTGATCTGGACGACGACCCCCTGGACCATCCCCGGCAACCGCGCCATCGCCTATTCCGATCGCATCGCCTACGGCCTCTACGAGGTGAGCGCGCCGGACGATGCGGAGAACCCGCGCTGGGCCGCCCACGGCGAGCGCCTGGTGATCGCCGATGCGCTGGCCGCCGACGTCTTCGCGAAAGCGCGGGTGCCGGAGGGCGGCTTCCGCCGCCTGCGCGACGTGTCCGCCGCCGACCTTGCCGCCCTCCTCTGCGACCATCCGCTGAAGGGTCTCGGCGGCGGCTACGGGTTCGCCGTGCCGCTTCTGGCCGGTGACCACGTGACCGACGACGCGGGCACGGGCTTCGTGCACACCGCGCCGAGCCACGGCCGCGAGGACTTCGAGGCCTGGACCTCGGCGCGCCGCGAGATCGAGGCGCGCGGCATCGACGCGTCGATCCCCTTCCCGGTGGACGACGACGGCTTCTACACCAAGGACGCGCCGGGCTTCGGACCGGACGCCGAGGGCGGGGCCGGCCGCGTCATCGACGACAAGGGCAAGAAGGGCGACGCCAACAAGCGGGTGATCGACGCGCTGGTGGCGGCCGGCCGGCTGCTGGCGCGCGGACGCCTCAAGCATTCCTATCCCCATTCCTGGCGCTCCAAGAAGCCGGTGATCTTCCGCAACACGCCGCAATGGTTCGTCCACATGGACAAGGACCTGGCCGGCTACGGGCTCGACGGGGCCAAGCCGTCGGGCGGCGACACGCTGCGCGGCCGGGCCCTTGCGGCCATCGACGACACGCGTTTCGTGCCGGCCAGCGGGCAGAACCGCCTGCGCGGCATGATCGCCGACCGGCCGGACTGGGTCCTGTCGCGCCAGCGCGCCTGGGGCGTGCCGATCTGCGTCTTCGTCGACGAGGACGGCGAAGTCTTGAAGGACGAGGCGGTCAACGCGCGGATCCGCGAAGCCTTCGAGAAGGAGGGCGCCGACGCCTGGTTCGCCGCGGGCGCCAAGGAGCGTTTCCTCGGCAACGAGCACGACGCATCGCGCTGGTCGATGGTGCGCGACATCCTCGACGTCTGGTTCGATTCCGGCTCGACCCACGCCTTCTGCCTGGAGAAGCGCCCCGACCTGAAATGGCCGGCCGACCTCTATCTCGAAGGCTCCGACCAGCACCGCGGCTGGTTCCATTCCTCGCTGCTCGAAGCCTGCGGCACGCGCGGCCGCGCGCCCTACGACGCGGTGCTGACGCACGGCTTCGTGATGGACGAGGACGGGCGCAAGATGTCGAAGTCGCTCGGCAACGTCGTGACGCCGCAGGAGGTGATCAATCAGTCCGGCGCCGACATCCTGCGTCTCTGGGTGGTCTCGTCCGACTATTCGGAGGACCTGCGCCTCGGCAAGACGATCCTCCAGACCAATGTCGACGCCTATCGCAAGCTGCGCAACACGGTGCGCTGGATGCTCGGCACGCTCGCGCACGACCGGGGCGACGACTTGGCCCTTGCCGAGATGCCCGAGCTCGAGCGCCTGATGCTCCACCGCCTCGCCGAGATCGAGGCCGTGGTCCTGAAAAGCTACGACGCCTTCGACTTCAAGCGCATCGCCCGCACGCTCCTCGACTTCATGGTGGTGGAGCTTTCGGCCTTCTACTTCGACATCCGCAAGGACGCGCTCTACTGCGACGCGCCGTCCTCGGTGCGCCGCCGGGCGGCGCTCCAGGTCGTGCGCATCCTGTTCGACCGCCTCGTGACGTGGCTGGCGCCGCTCCTGCCGTTCACGATGGAGGAGGCGTGGCTGAGCCGCTATCCGAAAGCGCGCTCGGTGCATCTGGAAGCGTTCCGGCCGTGCGATCCGGCCTGGGTCGACGACGCGCTGGCGGAGCGCTGGCGGCAGATCCGGCGCGTGCGCCGCGTCGTCACCGGCGCCCTGGAGGACGAGCGCCGCGCCAAGCGCATCGGCTCCTCGCTGGAGGCGGCGCCCGTGGTGCATGTCGCGGACGAAGGCCTGCGCGCGCTCCTCGGCGAGGTCGACCTCGCCGAGATCGCGATCACCAGCGACATCGCCCTCACCGGCGCAGCCGCTCCGGAAGGTGCCTTCACGCTGCCCGATACGCCGGGCATCGCGGTGGTGCCGGCAAGGGCCGAGGGGCGCAAGTGCGCGCGGTCGTGGAAGGTCTCGCCGCTCGTCGGCACCGACCCCGAGTATCCCGACGTCACCCCGCGCGACGCCGACGCGCTGCGCGAACTCAAGGCGGCGGCCGCTTGAAGCGCGGCCGTTGCCTTATGGTCACGAGATCGTTGCCGTTTCTGGACTCGGAACGCGCTCTCGCCTAGAAGCTCTTCGTAAAATCGCCGGATTGTCCTGAGTAAAGGCGCGGGGGGAGGGGTCCCCGCGCGACCTCGATGGGGCCCGAGCGGTCACGAGACACAAGGGGAAACGCCCGGCATGACACACACCACCGTTCGCGTCGGCTCGCGCATGCTGGCCCTCGGCGCTGCCGCGCTGGCGCTCAGCGGCTGCATGGGCCCGACCTACGGCACGGGCACCAGCCAGGGCCAGCAGCTGTTCAACGACCTCGACGGCATGCTGACGCTGGGGTCCTCGAACCGGACGCGCGTCGACTACTCGCCCCGCCCCGAACTCGTGAAGTCGCAGAAGCGCGACGTGCTGCCGCCGCCGCGCGTGGCGTCGGCCTCGAGCATGGACGCGAACTGGCCGGAATCGCCCGAGCAGCGCCGCGCCCGGCTGCGCGCTGCCGCGCCCGACGGCAGCGACGGCGCCCTTCCGGTCGCCTTCATGACCGCCGACAAGGAGGGCATGACGCGCGAGGAGGCGACCGTCTCTTCGACCGTCGGCAAGCGCGCCGAGATGGAAGGCAGCTGGATCTCGTCCAAGCAGATGGCCGGACAGCGCGTGGCCGCCAACGAGCGCGCGCGCGTCGGCCGCCAGGGCGACCCGAGCCAGCGCCGTTACCTGTCGGAGCCGCCGCTGACCTATCGCCAGCCCGCCGCCACCGCGCCCGCCGGCGATCCCGGCGTCGACGAGGATGCCAAGCAGCGCAACGCCAACGGCACGAAGACTCTCGGCTCGAAGCTCAAGAGCCTTTGGCCCTTCTGACGCGGCGCTAGTCGCGCCGGGCGCGGAAGAAGTCGCGCAGCAGCGCGGCGGACTCCGTCTCGCCGATGCCGGAATAGACCTCCGGCGCGTGGTGGCAGGTCGGCTGGGCGTAGAAGCGGGGACCGTGTTCCACCGCGCCGCCCTTCGCGTCGCCCGCGCCGAAGTAGAGCCGCCGGATGCGCGCGAACGAGATCGCCGCCGCGCACATGGCGCAGGGCTCCAGCGTCACGTAGAGATCGGCCCCGACCAGCCGCTCCGAGCCGATCGCCTCGCAGGCCCGCCGGATCGCCAGAATCTCGGCATGCGCCGTCGGGTCGAAGAGGGCGCGGGTCTCGTTGCCGCCGCGGCCGATGACCTGCCCGTCCAGCACCACCACGGCACCGACCGGCGTCTCGCCGCGGGCCTCGGCGGACCGGGCCTCGACAAGCGCCTCATCCATGGAATTCCAGCGCGACATGCAAGGTCTCTCGTTTGATCGACGGGAGTTTGCTATGCGTGCCCCAGAACACAAGGCATAGCGAAAAGATGAGCGACGAGAACCAGGGCGGCCGTTCCGGCCGCGGCGGCGCAGGACGCGGCCCAGGCGGGTCCAAGGGTGGGTCCAAAGGCGGCTCGGGTCCGCGCGGCGGCAAGCCCGGCGGCTTCAAGGGCAAGCCGGGCGGCGCGGGCGGCGATCGGCCGGCCCGTCCTTTCCGGCCGCGCCCCGAGGGCGGCGGGGGCGAGCGCCCGGCCCGCGCCTTCAAGCCGCGCAGCGATCGTGCCGAGGGCGGCGACCGCCCGCCGCGTGGCGACCGCCCGTTCCGTCCGCGCGAGGACAGCGGGGGCGAGCGCCCGGCACGCGCCTTCAAGCCGCGCAGCGAGCGCACCGAGGGTGGCGAACGTCCGGCCCGCAGCTTCAAGCCGCGCACCGAAGGCGGCGATCGTCCGCCGCGGGGCGACCGTCCGTTCCGTCCGCGCGAGGAGAGCGGGGCCGAGCGTCCGGCCCGGTCCTTCAAGCCGCGCGGTGAACGCACCGAGGGCGGCGAGCGTCCGTTCCGCGACCGCAGCGAGGATGGCGACCGTCCGGCCCGTAGCTTCAAGCCGCGCACCGAAGGGGGCGATCGTCCGCCGCGGGGCGACCGTCCGTTCCGTCCGCGCGACGAGGGTGGGGCCGAGCGTCCTGCCCGGTCCTTCAAGCCGCGCACCGAGGGCGGCGAGCGCCCGTTCCGTGACCGCAGCGAGGGCGGCGACCGTCCGGCCCGCAGCTTCAAGCCGCGCACCGAAGGGGGCGATCGTCCGCCGCGGGGCGAGCGTCCGTTCCGCCCGCGCGAAGAGCGCTCCGAGGGCGGCGAACGCGCGCCCCGCCGCGACGGCGACAAGCCCTTCGCGCCCCGCTCGCGCGGCATGTTCTCGCATGCTGGAGCGAAGCGCGAGGGCGAGGGCGGCGAGCGTCCGCGTTCCTACGGTCGTCTCAGCCATGACGGCGCCGAGACCGAGCGCCGCGCCCGGCCGATGGGCGAGCGGCCGCGCAGCGGGGCGACGGACGGCGAGGACGGCGCACCCGGCACGATGCGCATCGCCAAGCGGCTGGCACGCGCCGGCATCGCCTCGCGCCGCGACGCGGAAGGGATGATCGCCGACGGGCGCGTGACCTTGAACGGCAAGCGTCTCGACAGCCCGGCGCAGGACGTCACGAATTCGGACCGCATCGAGATCGACGGCAAGCCCCTGCCGCCGATCGAGCGCACGCGCCTGTGGCTCTTCCACAAGCCGGCGGGCAGCGTCACCACCAACCGCGACCCGGAAGGGCGCCCGACCGTGTTCGACCGCCTGCCGGAGGACATGCCCCGCGTCCTGACCGTCGGGCGGCTCGACATCAACACGGAGGGGCTGCTGCTCCTCACCAACGACGGCGGCCTCGCCCGCATCCTGGAGCTTCCGTCCACCGGCTGGCTGCGGCGCTACCGGGTGCGCGCGCACGGCGAGATCAGCCAGGAGAAGCTCGACGAGCTGCGCCAGGGCATCGCGGTCGACGGCGTCTTCTACGGCGCGATCGAGGCGACGCTCGACCGCACGCAAGGGTCGAACGTCTGGATGACGATCGGGCTGCGCGAGGGCAAAAACCGCGAGGTCAAGCGCGTGCTGGGCCATCTCGGCCTCGACGTGAATCGCCTGATCCGCCTCTCCTTCGGTCCGTTCCAGCTCGGCGAGCTCGAAGAGGGCGCGGTGCAGGAGATCAAGGGGCGGATGCTGCGCGACCAGCTCGGGCCGACCCTCATCGAGGAAGCCGGCGCCGACTTCGACGCGCCGATCGTCAACCCGTTCTCCAACAAGCCGGTGGCGGCCGAGCGCCGCCGGTCGGAGGAGGGCGAGGAGACGCCCAAGCGCTCCGCCGGGGCGAAAAGCGAGTGGGTCAGCAACTCCGAAGACGCGCCGCGCATGAACCGCAAGAAGTTCGGCAATGCCAAGCGCGAGGAGGCCCTCGGCCGCCTCGACACGCAGGCGCCGCGCCCTCGCCGCGACGACGGCGAGAAGCGGTCGTTCGAGAAGCGCGAGACCAAGCCGTTCGGCGAGCGCAAGCCGCGCGCCTTCGGCGACAAGCCGGCCGGCGGGCGGGATCGTGACGACGCGGGCGATCGGCCGACACGTCGTCCGCCGTCGGCGCCCAAGCGCACCGCCAATGTCTGGATGGCACCGGGGGCGCGCGCGGTCGGCGAGAAGACCAAGGCCGCCCGCGAGGAGCGGGCCGCCCGGCGCGCGGCCGAGGACGAGAGCCGCGGCAGCCGTCCGCCCCGGAGTGAGGGACGCTTCGGCGGTGAGCGCTCCGGCGAAGGGCGCGGCGGCGATCGTCCGCGCACGGGCGGCGACAAGCCGTTCCGGCCGAAGGGCGACGGTCCCCGCTCGGGTCCGCCCCGGTCCGGCCCGCGCAAGGGCTGACGGCGCGTGGGCATGCGCATCGTGGCGGGCGCCCTGAAAGGGCGTCCGCTCGCCACCCCCTCGACCGACGCGATCCGGCCGACCTCCGAGCGCCATCGCGGCGCGCTGTTCGACATTCTCGCCCACGGGTTCGGGGTGCGCTTCGAGGACGGGCGCGTCCTCGACCTCTTCGCCGGCACCGGGGCGCTCGGGCTGGAGGCGATGTCGCGCGGCTGCCGCTACGGCGTCTTCGTCGAGGACAGCGCCGAGGGGCGCGGGCTGATCCGCACCAATATCGAGGCCTTCGGCCTTGGCGGGCGTACCAAGATCCTGCGGCGCGATGCCACGCGGCTGGGCGACGCCGGCACGATCGATCCGTTCGACCTCGTGCTCGCCGACCCGCCCTACGGCCGGCGCCTCGGCGAAGCGGCGCTGGCGGGCGCTCTCGCCGGCGGCTGGTTGGCCTCCCGGGCGATGATTGTCCTCGAGGAGGCGCTCGACGCCCCGTTCGAGCCGGTGCCCGGCCTCGACCTCCTCGACGAGCGGGCGATGGGCGAGACGCGCCTGCGCTTCCTGCGGCCCGCGAGCTGACGCCGAAACCGAGGCACGCCCTTACAAAATCGTAATTGGTGCCTTTTCTCGCGCTCCTCCATATCCCCGGAGGAACCGGACTTTCCGAGCCCCCGGATTTCCAGAGCCCCCGGATTCTCTGAGCCCAAGGACACCCGCCTCGATGAGCTTCCCGATCCGACGTGCCGGCGTATCCGCGATCGCGCTGGCGATCGCGCTGGCGACCCCGGTCCTTGCGCAAGGCACGCAGCCGGCACCCGCCCCGACCACGGCTGCGAGCCCGGCGGGCGAGGCAGCCGCCGCCAAGGCCGAGGCGATGCGCCCGGCGATCGAGAGCTTCACGCTCGACAACGGGCTGCAGGTCGTGGTGCTGCCCGACCACCGCGCCCCGATCGCCACCCAGATGATCTGGTACAAGGTGGGCTCCGCCGACGAGCCGAAGGGCGTGTCGGGCATCGCCCACTTCCTCGAACACCTGATGTTCAAGGGCACGAAGACGCACAAACAGGGCGAGTTCTCGGCCGCCGTCGCCGCGATCGGCGGCGAGGAGAACGCCTTCACCTCCTACGACTACACCGCCTACTACCAGCAGGTGCCGGTCGAGTCCTTGAAGGAGATGATGAGCTTCGAGGCCGACCGGATGGAGAACCTCGTCCTCACCGACGAGGTGGTGCTGCCCGAGCGCGATGTGATCCTCGAAGAGCGCCGCATGCGCATCGACAACGAGCCGGGCGCCCAGCTCTCGGAGGCCGTCGACGCGGCGCTGTTCCAGAACCATCCCTACGGCACGCCGGTGATCGGCTGGCGCAACGAGATGGAGAAGCTGTCGAAGGACGATGCCATCGCCTTCTACGACCGCTTCTACACCCCGAACAACGCGACCCTCCTGATCGCCGGCGACGTGACGCTCGATCAGGTGAAGGCGTATGCGCAGGAGACCTTCGGCAAGGTACCGCGCCGGGCCGATCCCGGCGTGCGCCAGCGCCCGCAGGAGCCCGAGCCGCTGGCCGCGCGCAGCGTCACCTTGAGCGACGCACGCGTGACGCAGCCGAGCGTCCAGACGACCTGGCTCGTGCCCTCTGACAACAACGCCAAGCCCGGCGAGTCCGAGGCGCTCGATCTCCTCGCCGACATCCTCGGCGGCGGCACGACGAGCCGTCTCTACCGCGCCTTGGTCGTCGACCAGGGGATCGCGGCTGGCACGGGTTCCTACTACCAGGGCACCGCGCTCGACGACGGCCAGTTCATGACCTACGGCACGCCGCGAGGGGACGCCACGCTCGATCAGGTCGAGAAGGCGGTGAATGCGGAAGTCGAGAAGATCGCCCGCGACGGCGTGACCGCGGCCGAGCTCGAAGCCGCCAAGAACCGCGTGCGCAAGGCGCTGATCTACCAGCGCGACAACCAGACCTCGATGGCCCGGCGCTATGGCGCGGCGCTCTCCACCGGCGGTACGATCGAGAAGGTCGAGAGCTGGCCGGACCGGATCGAGGCGGTGACGGTCGATCAGGTGAACGCGGCCGCCAAGGCCTATCTCCAGCCGAAGCGCTCGGTCACCGGCTACCTCCTGCCGGCGGATGCCGAGACCAGCGCCGAGGCGAAGGCCCCCGCCGGATCGCCCGAGGCGGCCGGCGCGGTGGCTCCCACCGACGGCGCGCCGGTCCCCGGCGACACCCGCTCCTGACCCTTCGCGACGACGGATCCCCAGCCATGAACGCGCTTTTCAAGCCTTTCCGCCGCGCCACCGCCGTGTTCGGCCTCGTCGCCGGCCTCTCGCTCAGCCTCGTCTCGCTGGCCCACGCCGTCGAGATCAAGGAGGTGACGAGCCCCGGCGGCATCCACGCCCTTCTGGTCGAGGACTACACCAACCCTCTGATCGCCATGCGCTTCGCCTTCAAGGGCGCGGGCTCGACGCAGGATGCGCCCGGCAAGGAGGGCACGGCGAACCTCCTGTCCGGCCTTCTCGACGAAGGCGCCGGCGACATCGACAGCGCGGCCTTCCAGGGCAAGCTCGACGAGCTCGGCGTCTCCCTGTCGTTCGATTCCAGCTACGACAACTTCTCCGGCAACTTCCGCACCATCGTCGAGAACGAGGACGCGGCCTTCGACCTCCTGCGTCTTGCGGTCAACGAGCCGCGCTTCGATCAGGAGCCGGTGGAGCGCATCCGCGGCCAGCTTCTCGCCGGCATCGTGGCCAACGAGCAGGACCCCGGCACGCTGGCGGCCAAGGCCTTCCGCTCGACCGTCTTCCCCGGCCATCCCTATGCGCGCCCCTCGGAAGGCACGGTGGACACGCTGAAGACCGTGACCGCCGACGACCTCCGCGCTTTCCGCCAAAAGACGTTCGGCCGCGACAATCTCGTCGTCGGCGTCGTCGGGGCGATCGACGAGGCGACGCTGAAGACGCGGCTCGACGAGATCTTCCTGCCGCTGCGCGAGAAGGCCGACCTCGTTCCGGTGCCCGACATCCAGCCGGTGACCGGCCAGCAGGCGAACGTCGCGCTCAACCTGCCGCAGACGCAGATCCAGTTCGCGCTGCCGGGTGTGAAGCGCGACGCGCCGGAGTTCTTCGCCGCCTATCTCGCCAACCACATCCTCGGCGGCGGCACGTTCGATTCGCGCCTCTACAAGGAAATCCGCGAGAAGCGCGGCCTTGCCTACGGCGCGGGCTCGTATCTCACCAACTACGACCATGCCGCGATGCTGGCGGGCTCCACCGCCACCCGCGCCGACAAGGCGCAGGAGAGCATCGCGATCATCCGGGCCGAGCTGAAGCGCCTCGCCGACGAGGGCCCGAGCCAGGAAGAGCTCGACCGCGCCAAGGCCTTCGTGAAGGGCTCCTACGCGGTGCAGAACCTGTCGTCGTCGCTGTCGATCGCCTCGACCCTGGTCGGCATCCAGCTCGACGATCTCGGCACCGACTATATCGAGCGGCGCCAGGGCCTGATCGACGCGGTGACGCTGGACCAGGTGAAGGCCGAGGCCAGGCGGCTCCTGTCGGTCGATCCGACGATCATCACGGTCGGCCCGGCCGACGCCTGAGCGGCCGCGTGACCCCTCCCGACACCCGGCGGCCGTCCCTTGCGGGCGGCCGATCCGCGTCCGAGACCCGGATCGGGCTGGCGCTCGGCGGGGGCGGCGCACGGGGGCTCGCCCATCTCCACGTGCTCGCCGCCTTCGAGGACCTCGGGGTCCGGCCGAGCCGCATCGCCGGCGCCTCGATCGGCGCGATCGTCGGGGCGGTGGCGGCGAGCGGCCTTTCGGCCGCCGCGATCGAGGATCACGTCCTCGCGGTGCTCGCCACGCGCCGGCACGTCTTCGGTACGCTGTGGCGCACCCGGCCGCCGACGCTCGCCGAGTTCCGCGCCGAGGGCGGCCTGCGCCTCGGCCAGCTCAACGCCGAGCGGGTCGTCGCCGCCTTCCTGCCGCCCGGTCTTCCCGTTGGTTTCGACGGGCTCGCCATCCCGCTCACCGTGATGGCGACGGACTTCTACGGCGGGCTCGAATGCGCCATCGAGACGGGCGATCTCGTCAGCGCGCTCGCCGCCTCGGCGGCGCTCCCGGCGCTGTTCCGGCCGGTGCGGCGCGACGGTCTCGTGCTGGTCGACGGCGGCATCACCAATCCCCTGCCGTTCGACGTCTTCGGCGGGTCCGTGACCCATGTCGTCGCCTGCGACGTCACGGGGGGGCCGGAGCGCGGGGTGCTGCCGCTGCCGACGCCGGTCGAGGCGATGTTCGGCGCCTCGCAGCTGATGATGTCGGCGGTGATCCGGGCAAAGCTCGCCTGCGCCGCGCCCGACATCCTCGTCCAGCCGCCGGTCTCGCCATACCGCGTGCTCGATTTCCTGCGCGCGCGCACGATCCTTCTGGAGACGCGCGGCGTGCGCGAGGAGGTGAAGCGCCGGCTCGGCGACCTCCTCGACGGCCGCGGCGCTACTGCGTCGCCGTCTCTTCCAGGAAGCGCATGAGGCCGGTCTCGACCCGCGTCAGGCCCTCGCGCACCCGGCCCTTCATCAGATCCGCCGGCAGCCGCTCCTCCTCGAAGGCCGCGACGATCTCGGGGTGAACGTAGGAGGCGCGCGCCACGGTCGGCGTATTGCGCAGGAGTTCCGACACCGACTTCATGGCTTTGGCCACCGCGCGCTTGCGCTTGGGCGGCGTATCGGCCTTCTCCGGCGGCACTTCCTCCAGAAGGAAGCGTAGCGCCTCGGCCGAGCCGTGGAAGGTGCGGAAGTCCTTGGCCGACACCTTCTTGCCCGACGAGTCGCGCAGGTACTCGTTGAGGAGGGTAGCCGTCAGGTCCCGGGCCGCCGTCGCGCCCTTCTCGCGGAAACGGAACAGGCGCTTGGCGCCGCGCTCGCGGCGCATCCGGTCGAGCGAGCGCACCAGCGCCGGTTCGGCGATCTCGATGACATGCGCCTTGTTGGACTTGCCGACGAAGCGTAGCACCGCGCGCTTCTTGGCGATCTTCAGGTTCTCGCGGCGCAGCGAGGCGACGCCGCGCCCGCCGTCCTTGGCGTATTTCTCGTGGCCGGGGCGCATGGCGGCGACATCGATGAGGCGGGCGGCCACCGCCGCCGTGCCGCGCCGGTCGGTGCCCTGGCGCTTCAGGTCGCGGGCGATGCGCTTGCGCAGCTTCGGCAGCGCCCGGCCGAAGCGCAGGAGCCGCTCGGTCTTGACCGCGTTGCGCACGTTCACCCAGTCGTCGTGATAGCGGTACTGCAGGCGCCCCTTCTCGTCGCGCCCGGTCGCCTGGATGTGGCCGTTCTCCTCGACGCAGATCTTCACGTCGCGCCAGGCCGGCGGCAGCACCAGCTTCTTGATCCGCGCCTTCAGCGTCTTGTCGGTGATCGTCTCGCCGTTGGTGAAGCAGATGCGCTGCCCACGCCCGTGCGGGTGGATCTCGACGCCGAAGTCGGCCGGGTCGACGATGGTGAGGCCGAACCGTTCGGCGTGGGAGTCGAGGCGCTTGTTCATGGGGCGGGGTTCACGTGGCGGATCAGCCGTCGGGAACGCGGCGGATCAAAGCGCGGTTCCGGCCTCGGTGGGTGCGACCGAATGTCGGTGGACGAACGGCGGAGACAGGGAACGCGGCGGGCGGCTGGCGACTTGCCCACCCATCGAAACGGATCAGCGAGAGCTTGCGATGAGCACGGTTTCCAAGGGTGACACGGTCGAGTGGTCCTACGGCAAGGGCAAGGCCGAGGGAAAGGTCGAGGCGCGCTTCACCAAGAAGGTGACGAAGACGATCAAGGGCAAGGAGATCACGCGCAACGCGTCGAAGGAGGAGCCCGCCGTCCTGGTGAAGGCCAAGACCGGCTCGAAGGCACTGAAGAGCGAGAGCGAGGTCCACAAGAAGAAGGCGCACTGAGCCGCGCGCCCGACGCCGCGGCGATGACCGAACCGGCCGGCCGTCAGGTCGGCTGGTTCTCGCCCGAATTGGCGAGATGCGCGGGCACCGCGCCCCGCGGCTGGCGCACCCGCGCGCCGTCCTTCGGCTTGGTGAGCGGCTCGGGCGACACGCGGCCCCGGCCGAGTACCGTCGAGCCGGTTCCGGCCGTGCGGGCCTGCTGGAGGGCGAGACGCTCGGCGTCGCGCCGGCGCACGTCCTTGACGATACGGCCCGCCTCCTCGCGCTCCAGCCCGAGGGCTTCCAGTGTCTTGCCGCCGAAGCGCAGTGCCGATTCCAGCGTCTCGCGCAGCTCGAACGTCACCCCGCGCTCGCGCAACGAGAGCGAGTGGTTGCGGTCGTAGGAGCGCGCGAAGATCGCGACGTTCGGGAACTCCGAATGGATGAGGTCGACGATGGCGTTGGTGGTTTCCGGCTTGTTGGTGCAGACGGCGACGATCTTGACCTGCCGGATGCCGGCTGCCTCCAGCACCGAGCGCCGGAGCCCCGAGCCGAAATAGATCCGGAAGCCGAAGCGGCCGGCGGCGCGGATGCGCTCGGCCGAGGAGTCGATGATCGTCATCTCCAGCCCGCTCGACAGCATGACCTGGGCGGCCATCTGGCCGAAGCGCGAGAAGCCGATCATCAGGACGTCGGACTGCTCGGCGCCGGAGAAGTCCTCCACCATCTCGTCGGCGCGCTCCTCGTCTGGCACGAGGCGGCGCGCCAGCCGGTCGGCGAGCGGCGTAAGCGCCATGGAGAGCGTGACGATGGAGACGAGGATCGATCCGGTCGCCCCGTCGAGGATCGCCGAGGCGGTCGCGGCCGAGAACAGGACGAAGGCGAACTCGCCGCCCTGCGGCAGCACCAGCGACGTGCGCAGCGCCACGGCATGGCTTTCGCCGAACAGGCGGCAGAGCGGGTAGAGGATCGCCGCCTTCGCTGCCATCAGCGCAGGCGCGCCCAGAAGCACGATCCAGGCGTAGTCGGCGATCACGGTGAGATCGAGCGTCAGGCCGACGGCGATGAAGAACAGGCCGAGCAGCAGGCCGCGGAACGGGTCGATATTGGCCTCGAGTTCGTGGCGATAGGAGGACTCGGCCAGGAGCACGCCCGCGATGAAGGCGCCCATCGCCATCGAGAAGCCGGCAAGGCCCATCAGGAGCGCCGAGGCGAGCACCACGAAGAGCGCCGCCGCGATCATCACCTCGCGCGCGCCGGAGTTCGCCAGCACCCGGAACAGCGGGTTGATCAGGTAGCGGCCGACCACGACGAGCGCCACCAGCGCGCCCACCGAGCGCGCCATCGCCCACGGGTCGAAGGCGGCGGTGCTGTCGGTGCCGGGCGCCAGCACCGGCAGGATGGCGAGGAGCGGCACGATCGCCAGATCCTGGAACAGGAGGATCGAGAACGAGGTCTGGCCGAAGCGCAGGTTGATCTCGCCGGACTCTTCCAGAAGCTGCAGCGCGAAGGCGGTCGACGACAGCGCGAGGCCGAAGCCGATCACGACCGCCGCGTTCCAGCCGGGCAGGATGAACGACAGGCCCGCCGTCAGGATGCCGCCCGTCACCACGACCTGCGCGAGGCCGAGCCCGAAGATCTGCCGCCGCAGCGCCCAGAGGCGCGAGAGCTTCAGCTCCAGCCCGATGATGAACAGCAGGAACACGACGCCGAGTTCGCCGATATGCAGGATCTCGTCCTGCCCGTGCTGCACGAGGCGCAGGATCGGCCCCATGACGATGCCCGCGAAAAGATAGCCGAGGATGGTGCCGAGCCCGATCCGCTTGAACAGCGTGCCGGCCACGATCCCGCCGCCGAGGATCAGGAGGATCTCGAGAAACAGCGGTGCGGTCTCTGCCATGGCCGGCTCCGGGGGATGACCGGCGCGGGCGCGCCGGGCGCGGCGGCTTGACGACGGCTTGAAGGCAGCCAATGGCATAATAGATGGTGCGGATGCAAAAGGTTCGGCGGTTTCCCCATGAATGACGACATCGGACGGCTCGAAGACCTCGGGGCGCGCCTGATCGGGGCCGCCAAACGGGCCGGCGCGGACGCGGCGGATGCCGCCGTGGTGCGCTCGCGCTCGCAGGGCGCGCAGGTGCGCATGGGCAAGCTGGAGGAACTGGAATCCTCGGAAAGCGACGACCTGTCGCTGCGCGTCTTCGTCGGCGGGCGGGTCGCGACCGTCTCGGCCGACCTTCGCGCCGACATGGACCGGCTGGCCGAGCGCGCCGTCGCCATGGCGCGCGTCTCGCCGGAAGATCCCTATGCGGGTCTGGCCGACCCGGCGCTGCTCGCCCCCGACCGGCCCGACCTCGACCTCTTCGACCCGACCGAGATCTCGAGCGAGGCGCTGATCGAGACGGCGCGCGAGATGGAGGCGGCCGCGCTCGGCGTGGCGGGCGTGACGAAATCCGGCAGCGCCTCGGCGAGCTACGGCGTCACCGGCCTCGTCCTCGTCACCTCGACCGGCTTTTCCGGCTCGCGCCAGCGCTCGGGCTTCTCGCGCTCGGTCAGCGCGGTGGCGGGCGAGGGCACCGGCATGGAGCGGGACTACGACTTCGATTCGCGCATCCACGCCGCCGATCTCGAGGATGCCGCCGCCATCGGCCGGCGCGCCGGCGAGCGCGCGGTGCGCCGGGTGAACCCGCAGAAGGTCGCGACGGGCCGCTACCCGATCGTGCTCGATCCGCGCGTCTCGCGCGGGCTGATCGGAAGCCTTCTCGGCGCGATCAACGGCGCGGCGATCGCGCGCGGCACGAGCTTCCTGAAGAACCGCATGGGCGAGCGCGTGCTGCCCGCCGGCCTCGACCTCGTGGACGAGCCGCGCCTTCAGCGCCGCGCCGGCTCGCGTCCGTTCGACGGCGAGGGCGTTGCGGGTGAGCGTCTCGCCCTCGTCGAGGACGGCATGCTGCGCCACTGGATCCTCGACAGCGCCACGGCGCGCGAGCTGAAGCTCCAGACCAACGGCCGCGCCTCGCGCTCGTCGTCGGGCGTCTCGCCCTCCTCGACCAACGTGACGCTGACGCCGGGCGCCCGGTCCCCGGAGGCCCTCGTCGCCGACACGCATTCGGGCATCTACGTGACCGAGATGATCGGCTCCGGCGCCAATCTCGTGACCGGCGACTATTCGCGGGGCGCCTCGGGCTTCCTGATCGAGAACGGCCGTCTGGCCGGTCCCGTGTCGGAGTTCACGGTCGCCGGCAACCTCCTCGACATGCTCGCCGCCGTCGAGCCGGCGGACGATCGCGACGAGCGCTTCTCGGTTGTCGTGCCGACGCTGCGCATCGGCGAGATGACGGTGGCGGGACGCTGAGCGTGGCGGACGCCCTCGCCGATCTCGACCTCCTGCGCGAGGTCGCGGCGGAAGCCGGGCGGATCGCCGCGCGCTTCTGGCGTCGCGACCCGCGCGTCTGGTGGAAGGGGCAGTCCCCGGTCTCGGAGGCCGATCTGGCGGTCGACGACTACCTGAGTTCGGCGCTTCTCTCCGCACGGCCGGGCTACGGCTGGATCTCGGAAGAAACCGCCTCGCGGCCCTCGGATGGCGGCGAGGAGCGCTTCTTCGTGGTGGACCCGATCGACGGCACGCGCGCGTTCCTGCGCGGGGAGCCGACCTGGTGCGTCTCGATCGCGGTGGTGTCCGCCGGCCGGCCGGTGGCGGGCGTCCTCGACGCACCCTCGCTCGGCGAGGTCTTTTCGGCCTCGGCGAACGGCGCGGCCGAGTTGAACGGCGCGGCGATCGCAGTGCAGTCGCCTGGCGGGCTAGGTGAGACGCTGCGCCTTTCGATGCCCGAGCCGATGCGCCGGCAGATCGCGGGGCGCACGCAGGCGCCGGTCTACTACGCGCCCAACATCCCCTCGCTGGCGCTTCGCCTCGCCATGGTCGCCTGCGGCCGGCTCGACGGAACGCTGGTCGGCGCACGCGCCAACGACTGGGACATCGCCGCCGCCGACCTGATCCTGGAGCGGGCCGGCGGCGTCCTGGCGGGGCTGGACACCGGCCCCCACCTTTACAATCCCGTCCCCAGAAGGCATGGCGTTCTGGTCGCCGGCGCGCCGGACATCGTGGAGCGCCTGCGCGCCTACGCCGCTCTCGCGGCCTGACGAAACTCCCGGCGGCGCACCGGCCCGCCCGCAACATCGGATCCCGTTTCATGGTCAGCGAAGCCGAACCCCGCCAGCGCCTTCACCTCGTGTTCGGCGGCGAGCTTTCCTCCCTCCAGGGCGTCGATTTCCGCGACCTGTCGGCGCTCGACGTCGTCGGCATCTTCCCCGACTACGCCTCGGCGCTCGCCGCCTGGCGCGGCAAGGCGCAGGCCACCGTCGACAACGCCTCGATGCGCTATTTCATCGTCCATCTCCACCGCCTCCTCGACCCCGAGACGGTCTGACGAGCGGGCGCCGGCGCGCGTGGACGAGATCGCGGGTTCGGGCGGGGGCAAGGCGCCGCGCAAGCGTTGGCGCGTGCGCCTGCAGCGCCGCTCGAAGTCCTGGCTGCGCTCGCGCGCGGCGGTCGGCCTCGGCGCCGGGGTCATCCATGGCGCGCTGCGCTTCATCCGCCTCGCCCAGCGCACCGCGCCCGGCTCGAGTGATTTCCGCGCGATCCTCACCCGCCATCATCCCGCCATCGTCGGCCTGTGGCATGGGCAGCATCTCCTGGCTCCCTTCTTCCGGCCGATCGAGCTTCCCTATGTCGCCCTCCTGTCGCGCAGCGCCGACGCCGAGATGAACGCCGCCGTGGTGGAGCGTTTCGGAATCCGCACGGTGCGCGGGTCCGGCGGGCGCGTGCGCGAGGCGGTGCGCGAGAAGGGCGGGGCGCGCGCGCTGATCCAGCTGCGTCGCAGCCTCGGCGAGGGTTTCGGCGTCTGCATGATCGCCGACGTGCCGAAGGGCACCCCGCGCGAGGCGGGCCTTGGCATCGTCACGCTCGCCAAGCTGTCGGGACGCCCGATCATCCCGAGCGCGGCGGTCACCAGCCGGCGCCATGTCGTCCGGCGCAGCTGGGACAGGACGACGCTGCCCTTGCCGTTCGGGCGCATCGCCGTCGTGATGGGCGATCCGATCACCGTGCCGCCCGATGCGGGGCCGGAGGAGATGGAGCGCCTGCGCGCCGTCATCACGCGCGCCATCGAGGCCGCCAACGAGAAGGCCCTCGCCCTGGCCGACGGAGACCGGCCATGAGCGACTTCTGGGCCCGACGGGCGCTCGGCGCCTACCGCGTCGCCGGCTCGCTCGCCTATCCGGTGATCGGCCCCTACGTCGCCTGGCGGGCGTCGAAGGGCAAGGAGGAGCGCCCGCGCCGCCGCGAGCGCTACGGCTTCCCGTCCGAAATCCGCCCGCACGACCGGCCGCTGGTCTGGGTGCACGCCGCGAGCGTCGGCGAGAGCCTGGCCATCATGCCGCTCGCCCAGACGCTGGCCGGCGAGGGCATCGGCGTCCTCGTCACCACCGGCACCGTGACCTCGGCCAACATGATCGCCGAGCGGCTGGTGCCCGGCATGATCCATCAATACGTGCCGCTCGACCTTCGCCCCTGCGTGGCGCGCTTCCTCGACCACTGGCAGCCCGATCTCGCGCTGGTCGCCGAAAGCGAGATCTGGCCGGTGACGCTCGGCGAGCTCGCGCGTCGCCGCGTGCCGCAGGTGCTGGTCAACGCTCGCCTGTCGGACCGCTCGTTCCAGCGCTGGCGCGCCGCGCCGCGGCTGGCCGAATCCATCATGGAAAGCTTCGCCCTGGTGGCCGCGCAGTCCGAGGTCGATGCCGAGCGCTATCATCTTCTCGGCGCGCGCGCGGTGACGACGGTCGGCAATCTCAAGGCCGACATCGCCGCCCCGCCGGTGAACCGCGAGGACCTCGACGAGGCGCGCCGGATGATCGGCCTGCGCCCGGTCTGGGCCGCCGTCTCGACCCACGAGGGCGAGGAGGCGATGGCCGCCGACATTCATCTGGCGCTGCGCGAGGAGCGGCCGCGCCTTCTGACCGTGATCGTGCCGCGCCATGTCGAGCGCGCCGAGGCGGTGTTCCGGATGCTGACGGGGCGCGGCCTCAGCGTCGCGCGCTGGAGCCGGGGCGAGTTGCCAGACCCGACCGCCGACGTGCTGCTCGGCGATACGATCGGCGACATGGGCTTCTATCTCCGTCTCACCGACATTGCCTTCATCGGCAAGTCGATCCATTCCGAGGGCGGCCAGAACCCGCTCGAGGCCGCCCGCCTGAACACCGCGATCCTGTCGGGGCGGCTGGTGCAGAACTTCCGCGACATCTACGGCCGGCTAATCGAGCGCGGCGGCGCGCGGATCGTGCCGGACGCGCCCGCCCTGCAGGCGGCGGTGGCCGAGCTTTTCGCCCATCCCGAGACGCGGCGCGCGATGGCGAGCGCCGCTGGTGACAGCGTCGAGGAAATGGGCGGGGCGCTGCGCCGGACGCTCTCGGCCCTCGACCCCTATCTCCTGCCGCTGCGCCTCGCCGTCTCGATGGATCGCGGGGGAGACCGGCGTTGATCCCTTGGCGCGCGCCCCGCTTCTGGTTCGAGCCGTTCGGCTGGCAGGCGGCGCTCCTCGAGCCCGCCGCCTTCGTCTACGGGCGCGTGGCCGGGCGTCGCATGGCGGAGGCCCCGCGCCGCCCGGCCGCGGCTCCCGTGATCTGCATCGGCAACTTCACGCTGGGGGGCGGCGGCAAGACGCCGACGGCGATGGCGCTCGCGGAGGCCGCGCGAGCGCTCGGGCGAACGCCCGGCTTCCTGACGCGCGGCCATGGCGGCGCGTCGCGCCTGCCGCTTCTGGTCGAGCCCGACCGCCACGGCGCGGCGCTCGTCGGCGACGAGGCGCTGCTTCTGGCGGCGCGCGCGCCGACCGCCGCCTCGCCCGACCGCGCGGCCGGGGCGCTTCTCCTTCGTCATGCCGGCTGCGACTTCTTCCTGATGGACGACGGGTTCCAGAGCGCGCAGCTCCGGCCGGACCTGGCGCTTCTCGTGGTCGACGGGGCCACGGGCCTTGGCAACGGGCGCACCTTTCCCGCCGGCCCCTTGCGCGCGCCGCTAGGCGCTCAATGGCCGCATGTCGACGCTGTTCTCGTGGTCGGCGCGGGCGAGTCGGGCGATGCCGTGGCGCGCCGTGCGGCCGCCGACGGCAAGCCGGTCCATCGCGCGCGCCTTGCGGCGGTCGACGCGGCAGGGCTCCGCGGCGCACGCTGCCTCGCCTTTGCCGGCATCGCGAACCCCGGAAAGTTCCAGGCCTCGCTGGAGGAGGTGGGTGCCGAGGTCGAGATGCGGCGCGATTTTCCCGACCACCACCCCTTCACGGAAGGCGAGGCGCACGCGCTTCTGTCGGACGCCGAGGCCAGGGGACTGGTGCCGGTGACGACGGCCAAGGACCATGTCCGGCTCTTGGCCGGCGGGCCGCAGGCGCGCTTGCTCGGCGAGGCCTCGCGGGTCTTGCGCGTCGCACTGCGGTTCGAGGAGCCGGCCGCGCCCGAGGCGATCCTTCTGGCGGCCGAGGCGGCGTTTCGCGCGCGGCCGCCCGCGGTTCAGCCGCCGGTCGCCGTGCCCGTCTCGGCTTTGAGCGAGGCCGCGGCGTCGGCATAGGGCTCCTGGCGCTCGACGCTCCAGTATTTCAAAAGGTCCAGCGCGATCGCCTCGCCGGTCACCGCGCAGCGCACGAAGGCGCCGGGGCGGATCACCTCGAAGTCGCCGTCTCCGTAGCGCAGCTTGGCTTCGCCGCCGCCGTCCATTCGGTTCATCATCGGGTAGGTCTTCTTCCGGAAAGCTGTTGTGGCGTTGTTCGGGCCAAACGGGCGTCCATGTCAACGCCGCCCGAACAGACGTTCGATGTCGGCAAGCTTCAGTTCGATGAAGGTCGGGCGCCCGTGGTTGCAGGTCGCCGACGCCGGCACCGCCTCCATGCGACGCAGGAGCGCGTTCATCTCGCTCGCCTGCAGGCGACGCCCGGCGCGCACCGACCCATGGCAGGCCATGGTGGCGGCGACGTGGTCGACGCGCGAGCGGATCCCCGAGCCCGAGCCCGTTTCCGTCAGTTCGTCGGCGATCTCGCGTACCAGCGTCGGCGCATCCACCTCGCCGAGGATCGCCGGCGTCTCGCGCACCATCACGGCGCCCGGCCCGAAGCGCTCGAGATGGAGCCCGAAGCGCTGCAGCACCGCCTCCTCCGCCACGAGGCGCTCGACCTCCGCCTCGGTGAGGTCGACCACTTCCGGGATTAGGAGCATCTGCGAGGGCAGGGCGCTCGAGTGCATCGCCCCCTTCAGCGCCTCGTAGACGAGGCGCTCGTGGGCGGCGTGCTGGTCGATGAGGACGAGGCTGTCCTCGGTCTCGGCGACGATGAAGGCGCGTCCGATCTGGGCGCGCGCGGCGCCGAGCGGAAACTCGGCCCGGACCGGGGCGGGGGCCGCCTCCTCGAAGCGGTCGGTGCGGGCGGAGGGCTGGAAGCCGCCGAAATCCGCCCTCCGGTCGTCCAGCGGGCGCGAGGGGGAGCGGGCGGGATCGTAAGGAGCGGCGGGCCGTTCGGAAAAGCTGAAAGCCGGCCGTGGGGCATGGGCGGCATCCGTGGGAGCCGCCGCCGGCTCGTCCGTGCCGCCAGCGCGAAAGCGCGCCATCAGCCCGTCCGCGCCCTCCGTCGAGCCGCGAAGCGACAGGCGTGCGAGCTCCGCCCGGATCGCGCCGACGACGAGCCCGCGCACGAGGCCGGGGTCGCGGAAGCGCACGTCGGCCTTGGCCGGATGGACGTTGACGTCGACGTCGCGCGGATCGACCTGCAGAAACAGGACGCAGACCGGATGCCGGTCGCGCGGCATGACGTCGGCATAGGCGCCGCGGATCGCCGAGAGGATCAGCCGGTCGCGCACCGGACGCCCGTTGACGTAGACATACTGGTGCTGCGCCGTGCCGCGATGAAAGCTCGGCAGACCCGCGTGGCCGGCAAGAAACACGCCCTCGCGCCCCGCGTCGAGCGTGAAGGCGTTGTCGGCGAAGGTCTCGCCGACGATCTCGCCGATGCGCTGGAGCGCCGCCGCCTCGTCGACCGCGGGCAGCACGAGGGGGCTGCGGTCCTCGCCGGTCAGCTCGAAGCGCACGGAGGGAAAGGCGATTGCGATGCGCCGGACGACCTCGGTGATCGCCGCCGACTCCGCCCGGTCGCTTTTCAGGAACTTGAGGCGTGCGGGCACGGCGTGGAAGAGGTCGCGCACCTCGATCACCGTGCCGCCCGAGAGCGCGGCGGGGCGCGGCCCCTCCTGCCGCCCGCCATGGACGAGGATCTCGTGCGCGCCGTCTGCGCCGCGCGCCCGCGAGCGCAGCGAAAGCCGGGCCACCGAGCCGATCGAGGGCAGCGCCTCGCCGCGAAAGCCGAGTGTCTCGATCCCCTGAAGGCCGCCCTCCATCTTGGAGGTGCAGTGGCGCCGGACGGCGAGCGGCAGCTCGGCCTCCGGAATGCCGCAGCCGTCGTCGGTGATGCGGATGAGGCTCTTGCCGCCGCCGGCCGTCGCGATCTCGATGCGGCGCGCCCCGGCGTCGAGCGCGTTCTCGACGAGCTCCTTCACGACGCTCGCCGGCCGCTCCACCACCTCGCCGGCGGCGATCTGGTCGATCAGGGTCTCGGTAAGCTGGCGGATCGGCATTCGGGCCCCTTCGGCCGGCATTCTGTCCGCCGTCACATAGGCGCCTCGGCGCGCTGGAGCAAACGGCCGGGCTCAGCCTTCCACGACGATCGCGACGGAGCGCGCGCCGACAAGGAGGGGAGCGCCCGCCGACAGCGTTCGCTCGGGCGCGACCGGCTGGTCGGAAGCCAGCGCGAGGCGATGCGCGCGACCGGGCGAGGGAGGGGGAAGCTGGAGTGAAAACGCCTCGTGGCCGGCGTTCAATACGACGGTCGCGACCGAGCCGTCCACCGCCATGCGCGCGCCGAGCCAGTGTCGCTCCCCGTCCTGCCAGTCGGCGGGCGCCATCGCCGCGCCGTCCGCCCCGAGCCAGGTGACGTCCGGACCGTCCTCCATCTCGGCTCCCGTCAGGAAGGCCGGGGAGCGGAGCGCCGGCGTGTCCGCCCGGAGCCGGGCGAGGCGCGCGGTGAAGGCGACGAGCCCTTCGTCCGCCGCCGCCCAGTCGACCCAGACCGTCTCGTTGTCCTGCGCATAGGCGTTGTTGTTGCCGCCCTGGCATCGGCCAAGCTCGTCGCCCGCGACGATCATCGGGTTGCCACGCGAGACGAAGAGCGTGGCGAGAAGCGCCCGGATGTCGCGCTGCCGCGCCGCGAGGATCGCGGGGTCGGCGCTCGCCCCTTCCGTGCCGTTGTTCCAGGAATGGTTCTCGTTGTGGCCGTCGCGGTTCCCCTCGCCGTTGGCCTCGTTGTGCTTGTCCTCGTAGGCGACGACGTCGGCGAGCGTGAACCCGTCGTGAGCGGCGATGAAGTTGACGCCGAATGCCGCATCGCGGCCGGGCCCGGCGAAGAGGTCGGGCGAGCCCGACAGGCGCGTGGCGAGCGCCGACAGGAGGCCGCTGTCGCCGCGCCAGAAGCGCCTGACGTCGTCGCGGAACCGGTCCTGCCATTCGAGGAAGGGTGCCGGGAACCGGCCGACCTGATAGCCGCCGGGACCGATGTCCCACGGCTCCATCACATGGAGGCGATCTTTGAGCACCGGATCGCCCGCGAGGCGCCGGAGGAACGGCGCATCGGGCGCAAAACCCTCGGGGCCGCGCCCGAGGATGGTGCCGAGATCGTAGCGGAACCCGTCGATGCCGCCGAACTCGACAAAGGCCCGCAGCGCGTCGATCCCGAGCTGCATCACGGGTTCGCGCCAGAAGGCGAAGGTGTTGCCGGTGCCCGTGTCGTTGACGAGCCGGTCGGGTTCATGCGGGTCGGCGGCGTAGTAGCTGGCGTTGTCGAGGCCGCGATAGCTGAGCGTCGGCCCGCCATGGTCGCTTTCGCCCGAATGGTTCAGCACCATGTCGAGAAGGACGCGAATGCCGCGCGCGTGCAACGCCTCCGTTACCCGTCGCACCTCCGCCCAGCCGCCCGGCACGAGGCGCGGGTCGGGCGCCATCTGGCAGACGGGATTGTAGCCCCAGGCGTTCGACAGGCCGAGATGGACGAGATGCCGCTCGTCGATCGCGGCCGTGAGCGGCATCAGTTCCACCGTCTCGACGCCGAGGCGCTCGAGATGGTCGAGAACGGCGGGCTCGGCGAGAGCACCGAGCGTGCCGCGCAGAGGAGCCGGCACGCCCTCGTGGCGCTGCGTATAGGCGCGCACCAGAAGCTCGTAGGTGAAGCCGGGCGCCCGGGACGGCAGCGCCAAAGCACCGGCGTCGGGGCGACAGACCACGGCGCGCGGCACGAGGGCGGCGGTGTCGAGCTGCCGCTCCACCGGCGCGCCGAGCGCCGCATGGTAGACGAAGGGTCGATCGAGCCGAAGGGCATAGGGGTCGACGAGGAGCTTCGCCGGATCGAAGTGATGCCCCCGCGCGAGATCGTAGGGCCCGTGGGCGCGAAGGCCGTAGAGGGCGCCCTCCGCCAGCCCCGGCAGGAAGCCGAAATGGACGTCGCCCGCACGGCCCGGCAGCGCGAGGCGCTCGCGCTCATTGATGCCGGCCGGATCGAAGAGGCAGAGTTCGATGCGGGTCGCGTGGGCGGAGAAGACCGCGACATGGACGCCGTCCGCCGCAACGCTCGCGCCGAGTCGCTGGGGAACGCCCCGTTCCGCCGTGATCATCGTCATCCCGCCCGCCCGTCCCTACAAGGCGCCCTGCCAGTCGCGCACCGCCTCGAGAGGATAGAGAAGCATCAGGACGTTCAAGGTAAGGTTATCGCGGATCAGCCAGGCGGTGAGGACCTCGAAGCCCACCGCGATCGCGATCGTGACCCAGACCGGCAGGCGCGAGGCGAGAAGGAAGCCCGCGATCATGAAGCCGATGTCGGCCGCGGAATTCACCACGCTGTCGCCGAAATAGTCGAGCGCGATCGTCGCCTCGCGGTAGCGGTTGATCACCGCGTCGGTGTTCTCGGCGATCTCCCACGCCGCCTCGATCGCCGTCGCCACCACGAGGCGCGCGCCGAGCGACCAGCGCCGCATCACGAGATGCGTCAGCCCGTAGGACAGGAAGCCGTGGATGAGGTGGGACGGCGAGTACCAGTCCGACAGGTGCTGCGAGTTTTCCGAACTCGCCACCGCGCCGTGCCAGAGCTTCACGGTGCCGCATTCGCAGATCGGCACGCGGCCCATGGCAAGCAGCGTTGCGGCGGTCGCGGCCACGATCAGGGCGACGAGGCAGACGGCGCGCGGCGAGATGCGCCGCGCGCCGACCATGGATGCGGCTGCGCTCAGGTGCGAACGTCCGGCTCGGCGCGGCCGGTGCGCGCCTTGATCTCGCCGATCGCGTCCGCCGTCTCGACGAGTTCCTTCAAGGCCTCTTCGACGGGGAGGTCGTGGCGCGACGGATCGGGCTCGAAGCGCTCGAGATAGACGCGCAAGGTCGCGCCCACCGTGCCGGTGCCCGATAGGCGGAAGACGATGCGCGAGCCGCCGGAGAAGACGATGCGCACGCCCTGGCCGGTCGAGACCGAGCCGTCGATCGGGTCCTTGTAGGAGAAGTCGTCGGCCTCGGAGACGACGAGCGTGCCGAAGCGCTGGCCGGCCATGGAGGCGAGGCGACCGCGAAGCGAGTTCATCAGCTCCTCTGCCGCCGCCTTGTCGACCTCCTCGTAGTCGTGGCGCTGGTAGTAGTTGCGGCCGAACTCGGCCCAGTGCGCCTTGACGATCTCGGCGACCGACTGGCCGCGCTCTGCAAGGATGTTGAGCCACAGGAGCACCGCCCAGAGCCCGTCCTTCTCGCGCACGTGGTCGGAGCCGGTGCCCGCACTCTCCTCGCCGCAGATCGTCACCTTGCCGGCGTCGAGGAGGTTGCCGAAGAACTTCCAGCCGGTCGGCGTCTCGTAGATGCCGATGCCGCGTTTCTGCGCCACGCGGTCGGCCGCGCCGCTGGTCGGCATCGAACGGGCGATGCCGGCGATGCCCTTGGCGTAGCCCGGCGCCAGATGCGCGTTGGCGGCGAGAACCGCGAGCGAATCGGAGGGCGTGACGACGATGCCGCGCCCGAGGATCATGTTGCGGTCGCCGTCGCCGTCGGACGCCGCGCCGAAGTCGGGCGCCGTCGGGCCCATCATGAGATCGACCAGCGGCGCCGCCCAGACGACGTTGGGATCGGGGTGGCCGCCGCCGAAGTCCTCGGAGGGCACGCCGTTGAGGACGGTGCCCTCCGGCGCCCCGAGACGCTTCTCCAGGATTTCCTTGGCATAGGGACCCGTGACGGCGTGCATGGCGTCGAAGCGCAGCGTGAGGCCGCCCTCGATCGCCTGCCGGATCTTGCCGAAGTCGAAGAGCGTCTCCATCAGGCTGGCATAGTCGGCGACGGGATCGACGATCTCGACCTCCATGTCGCCCAATCGGCTGGTGCCGATCACCGAGAGGTCCGGCGCCTCGCCGTCCCAGATCCGGTAGTCCTGGATTTCCTTCGTGCGGCGGTAGATCGCGTCGGTGACGCCTTCGGGCGCCGGGCCGCCGTTGGCGATGTTGTACTTGATGCCGAAGTCGCCGTCCGGGCCGCCGGGATTGTGCGAGGCCGACAGGACGATGCCGCCGGCCGCCTTGCGCTGGCGGATGAGGTTGGAGGCGGCGGGCGTCGACAGGAGCCCGTTCTGCCCGACGATCACCTTGGCGACGCCGTTGGCGGCCGCCATGCGGATCGCCTTGCGGATCACGGTGGCGTTGAGATAGCGCCCGTCGCCGCCGATCACGACCGCCGAGCCCGCCGGGCGTTCCGTCGCGTCGAAGATCGCCTGCAGGAAGTTCTCGGCGTAGTTCTCTTGCGCGAAATGCGGGACCTTCTTGCGCAGGCCCGACGTGCCGGGCTTCTGGTCGTCGAAGGGCTTGGTCGCGACGGTTCGGATCATCAGGCTCGTTCCTGGAGAAGGCCGTTGTAGAGGTCGGCGTAGCGCCGTGCGCTGGCGGTCCAGGACACGTCGCTCGCCATGGCGGTGCGCTGCATGTCGCGCCACAGCGGCGCGTCGGCGTAGAGCGCGATGAGGCGCTGGACGCCCTCTATCAGCGCCTCGCGCGTGACGGGCGCGAAGATGATGCCGGTGGCGACGCCCGCCGTCTGCGCGGCGAAGTTGGCGTCGATCACCGTGTCGGCAAGGCCGCCGACGCGGCTGACGACCGGCAGGCAGCCGTAGCGCAGCGCATAGAGCTGGGTGAGGCCGCAGGGCTCGAAGCGGGAAGGGACGAGCAGCGCATCGGCGCCCGCCTGCACCTTGTGCGACAGGACCTCGTCGTAGCCGATGCGAACGCCCATGCGGCCCGCATGACGCGCGGCGGCCGACAGGAATGCGCCCTCCAGCATCCGGTCGCCCGAGCCGACGACGGCAAGGCGACAGCCGGCGGCGACGATGTCGTCGCAGCTCTCGGCGAGGATATCGAGGCCCTTCTGCCAGGTCAGGCGGCTGACGACGGCGAGCAGCGGCGTGTCGTCCTCCTCCAGCGCGAACTCGGCTTCGAGCGCCCGCTTGTTGATGACGCGGCGGAACAGCGCGTCGCGGTCGAAGGTCGCCGCGACGTGGGGGTCCGTGTTCGGGTCCCAGGTCTCGACGTCGATCCCGTTGACGATGCCCGACAGTCGGTCCTCGCGGCCGCGCAGCAGGCCGTCGAGGCCCATGCCGCCCTCGGCGGTCAGGATCTCGCGCGCGTAGTTCGGGCTGACCGTGGTGATGCGGTCGCTCGCCCGGAGCCCGCCTTTCAGGAAGCCGACCGAGCCGTAGTATTCGACGCCGTCGACGCCCCAGGCGCTTTGCGGCAGGCCGAGCTCGGGAAAGATCGTCTGCGGGAAGGCGCCCTGGAAGGCGAGGTTGTGGATGGTGATCACGGTGCGCGGACGCTCGCTCCCCGCCGCCTCGAGATAGACGGGCGCCAGCGCCGCCTGCCAGTCGTGCGCGTGGACGATGTCGGGCCGGTAGCCCGGCACGAGGCCGGTGCCGATCAGGGCCGCGGCGCGGCCGAGCGCGGCAAAGCGCGCCCAGTTGTCGGGATGGTCGTAGCCCGTCGCCCCGACATAGGGGCCGCCCGGCCGGTCGAAGAGATGCGGCGCGTCGAGGACGAGCATCGAGAGCCCCGCGACCTCGGCGGCGAGGATGCGCGCCGGCCCGCCGAAGAGATCGTCGATCGCGGCGACCGTCTCGGCGCCCCCGATCTGGGCGAGCACGGACGGATAGGCGGGCATCAGCGTCGTCACGTCGACGCCGATCGCACCGAGCGCCAGCGGCAGCGCACCCGCCACATCGGCGAGCCCGCCCGTCTTGATCAGCGGAAAGACCTCCGACGCGACGGAGAGAACCGTGGTCATCCCTGGCTGAGCCGGTCGATCATCGACTGCGTGACGAGGCAGACGCCGCCGGCCGAGCGCCGGAAGCGGCTGGCGTCGAGCTCGGGATCCTCGCCGATCACCAGTCCGTCCGGAATGTGGACGCCCCGGTCGAGGATCGCGCGCGTGACGCGCGCGCCCCGCCCGATATGGCAGTGCGGCAGCACCACGGCCTCGTCCAGGACCGAGTAGGAGTTCTGACGCACGCCCGTGAACAGGAGCGAGCGGTGCAGCGAGCCGCCGGAGATGATGCAGTCGCCCGAGACGAGCGAGGAGATCGCCATGCCACGGCGCCCGTCCTCGTCGTGGACGAACTTGGCCGGCGGGGTCACGTCGGCATAGGTCCAGATCGGCCAGTCGCGGTCGTAGATGTCGAGCTGCGGCACGACGTCGGTGAGATCGATATTGGCCTGCCAGTAGGCGTCCACCGTGCCGACGTCGCGCCAGTAGGAGCCGTATTCGGCCTCCGAGCGCACCACCGACGAGGAGAACGTGTGGGCGTAGGCCGTGCCGTGCTTGACGACGTAAGGCACGATGTCGTGGCCGAAGTCGCGGCTGGAATTGGGGTCGGCCGCGTCGCGCCGCAGCTGCGCGGCCAGGAACTTGGTGTTGAAGACGTAGATGCCCATCGAGGCCAGCGCCGTGTCGGGACGGCCAGGAATCGAGGGGGGATCGGCCGGCTTCTCGACGAAGGCGGTGATCTGGTTCTTCTCGTCGACATGCATCACGCCGAAGGCGACGGCCTCCATGCGCGGCACCTCGAGGCAGCCGATCGTCACGTCCGCGCCGGTGTCGACATGCTGCTGCAGCATGATCTCGTAGTCCATCTTGTAGACGTGGTCGCCTGCAAGGATCACGATGTATTCGGGCGCGTAGGCCTCGATGATGTCGATGTTCTGATAGACCGCGTCGGCGGTGCCGGCGTACCACTGGTCTTCCGACACGCGCTGCGAGGCGGGCAGGACGTCGAAGCTCTCGTTGCGGCCCGGACGCAGGAAGTTCCAGCCCCGGTTGAGGTGGCGGATGAGCGAGTGCGCCTTGTACTGCGTGGCGACGCCGATGCGGCGGATGCCCGAATTGATCGCGTTGGACAGGGCAAAGTCGATGATGCGCGACTTGCCGCCGAAGTAGACGGCCGGCTTGGCGCGGTCGTCGGTCAGCTCCATCAGGCGCGATCCGCGCCCGCCGGCCAGCACATAGGCCATCGTGTCACGCGAGATCGGCCCCGCGCGCCGGTGATCTGCCATCCTCGTCTCCTCCTGCGCAGTTCCCCTCGCTCCCGCGCAAAGGGCATGCCGACTGCCAGTCTTCTTCGTTTCCACGGTGGAAAGATAGAGCCGATGATCGCGCGGCAACTATCGGCTGTCGCCCTTTGCACAGAGATTTTGCACGGGCGAGCCGCCTTGCGCGCACGAAAAAGGGCCGATGCGGGACATCGGCCCTTCCGTCGGGTCGGATTGGGCGGGTGTAGGCGTCGCCTCACACGGCGTCGGGGCCCGCCTTCCAGATGTCGCGCGCGTATTCGCGGATCGACCGATCGGAGGAGAACCAGGACATGCGCGCCGTGTTGCGGGCGGCGATCGCGTTCCAGGCGCCGCGGTCCTTCCACAGGACGTCGAGCTGGCGCTGCTTGTCCCAGTAGGCCCGGAAGTCGGCGGCGATCATCCACCAGTCGCGGTCGCGGATCGAGTTCATCAGGTTGGCGTAGCGGCCGGGATCGCCCTGGCTGAAGACGCCGGCGGAGATGGAATCGATCGCCGAGCGCAGGAGCGGCTGGCTGTTGATCACCGCCTGGCCGCCATGGCCTTCGGCACGCATCCTCGCCACCTCGTCGGCCTTGAGGCCGAAGATGAAGATGTTGTCTTCGCCGATATGCTCCAGCATCTCGACGTTCGCGCCGTCGAGCGTGCCGATCGTGAGCGCGCCGTTGAGGGCGAACTTCATGTTGCCGGTGCCCGACGCCTCGAGGCCCGCGGTCGAGATCTGCTCCGACAGGTCCGCCGCCGGCATGATGATCTCGGCGAGCGAGACGTTGTAGTTCGGGATGAAGACGACCTTCAGGAGCCCGCGCACCGTCGGGTCGGAGTTGACGACGCGCGCCACGTCGCCGGCCAGATGGATGATCTCCTTGGCCTGCACGTAGGACGGCGCGGCCTTGCCGGCGAAGATCTTGACCCGCGGCGTCCAGTCGAGATGGGGCAGCGAGCGGATCTGCTCGTAGAGCGCCACCGTCTCGAGGATATTGAGGAGCTGGCGCTTGTATTCGTGGATGCGTTTGACCTGGATGTCGAACATCGCGCCCGGATCGAGCGTGATCGCGAGGCGCTCCTGCACCAGCGTCGCGAGGCGCTGCTTGTTCTCGCGCTTCACGGCGGCGAAGCGTTCCTGGAACGCGGCGTCGTCCGCATGCGCGTCGAGCTTGGCGATCTCCTCGATATGGTCGCGGAAGCCCGGTCCGATGGTCTCGTCGAGCAGCTCCGACAGGCCGGGATTGGCTTGGTGCAGCCAGCGGCGCGGCGTCACGCCGTTGGTCTTGTTCTCGATGCGCGAGGGATAGAGGCGGTGCAGGTCGTGGAACACGGTCTGCTTCATCAGCTCGGTATGCAGCGCCGACACGCCGTTCACGGCATGGCTGCCGACGAAGGCGAGCTGGCCCATGCGCACGCGGCGCCCGTTGCCCTCGTCGATCAGGGAGATCGCCGAGATCGTGCTGTCGTCGAAGCCCTGGCCCTGCGTCGCCTCGCGCAGGACGCCCGCGTTGATCTGGTAGATGATCTGCATCTGGCGCGGCAGCAGCCGCTCGAAGAGATGGATCGGCCAGGTCTCGAGGGCTTCCGGCAGGAGCGTGTGGTTGGTGTAGGAGAAGGTCGCGCGCGTGATCGTCCAGGCCGCGTCCCATTCCATGCCGTGCACGTCGACCAGAAGGCGCATCAGCTCGGCGACCGACACCGCCGGGTGGGTGTCGTTCAGCTGGATCGCGACCTTATCGGCGAGGTTGGTGAGGTCGTCGTACTGCGCGAGATGGTGGCGGATGATGTCCTGCAGCGAGGCCGAAGAGAAGAAGAACTCCTGGCGCAGGCGCAGTTCCTGGCCCGCCTGGTGCGAATCGGCGGGGTAGAGGACGCGGGTGATCGCCTCCGCCTTGTTGGATTCCAGAAGCGCGCCGATGTGGTCGCCCGCGTTGAAGGCGTCGAGCAGGATCGGGTCGAGCGACTGGGCCGACCAGAGGCGCAGCGTGTTGACGTGGTTGCCGCGCCAGCCGACCGCTGGCGTGTCGTAGGCGACGGCGAGCACACGCTCGGCCGGGCGCCAGACGAAGCGGGTGCGCCCGTTCTCCTCGATCGAGGTGACCTTGCCGCCGAAGCCGATCTCGTAGGAGCTCTCGCGGCGCTCAAACTCCCACGGGTTGCCGTGCTTGAGCCACGTCTCGGGCAGCTCGACCTGCGCGCTGTCGACGATCTCCTGGCGGAAGAAGCCGTGGACGTAGCGGATGCCGTAGCCGTAGCCGGGCACGCCGGTGGAGGCCATGGATTCCATGAAGCAGGCGGCGAGGCGCCCGAGGCCGCCGTTGCCGAGCGCGGCGTCCGGCTCCAGGAGCTCGACGAGGTCGAGCTCGACGTCGTAGCGCGCCAGCGCCTCGCGGATCGGATCGGTGAGGCCGAGGTTCGAGATCGCGTCGCGCAGGAGGCGGCCGATCAGGAACTCCATCGACAGGTAGCAGACGCGCTTGGCTTCGGAGCGGCGCGTCTCGATCGTCGAGTTGAACCAGTTGTCGATGATGCGGTCACGCACCACCAACGTCGTGGCTTCGAGCCAGTCGTGCAGGCGCGCGGCGCCGGTGGTCTTGCCGATCGAGTAGGTAAGCTTCTCCACGATCTCCTTGGCGATCGTGTCGGCATCGTTGAGCCGGGGCTGCGACTTGTCGCCGGGCTCGAGACGATCCTGGCGGACGGCGAGGCTGGATGGCGTCATGGCGGGTCTCAGGTTCTCAAGGTGGCGATCGCGGACACGAGGCCCGCGGTGGAGGAATCGCGGCCGTCGGTCGAGGCCTCGCCGCGTACGACCGGCAGGAGGCCCGTCGCCAGCTCCTTGCCGAGCTCGACGCCCCACTGGTCGAAGGCGTTGATCCCGAAGAGCTGGGCCTCGACGAAGACGCGGTGCTCGTAGAGCGCGACGAGGCGGCCGAAGGCGAAGGGCGTGAGCTTGTCGTAGAGAATCGTCAGCGACGGACGGTCGCCGGAGAACTCGCGGTGCGGGGCGATGCGCTCGGCCTCGTCGGCCGGGCAGCCGGCGTCCA
This sequence comes from Aureimonas sp. Leaf324, assembly GCF_001423245.1. Taxonomy (GTDB): domain Bacteria; phylum Pseudomonadota; class Alphaproteobacteria; order Rhizobiales; family Rhizobiaceae; genus Aureimonas. The sequence goes on along the minus strand of NZ_LMOH01000025.1, from coordinate 137,449 downwards.
GAAGCTGTCGCCTCGCCTCCTCCAGCGTGCGGCCCTTCATCAGGGCTTCCGACTGGGCGAGGCAGTTGGCCAGAAGCAGGTCCTGGTGGACGCGCATCTCCGGGCTCGTCTCGTGCGCGTTGGCGCCCACGATGAACTCGACCGGGATGATGTCGGTGCCCTGGTGTAGAAGCTGGAAAAAGGCGTGCTGGCCGTTGGTGCCGGGCTCGCCCCAGACGACGGGTCCCGTCGCGGTTTCCACGCGGCGCCCGTCGAGGCCGACATGCTTGCCGTTCGATTCCATGTCGAGCTGCTGGAGATAGGCCGGCAGGCGAGCGAGGCGCTGGTCGTAGGGGATCACGGCGCGGGTGCGGTGCTTCTGCGGCACGCGGTGCCACCAGCCGACGAGCCCGAGGATGAGCGGCAGGTTCTCCGCCGCCGGCGCCTGCCGGAAATGGCAGTCCATGTCGCGCGCGCCGGCCAGGAACTCGCGGAAGCGCTCGGGGCCGATCGCGATCATCAGCGGCAGGCCGATCGCCGACCAGACGGAATAGCGTCCGCCCACCCAGTCCCAGAAGCCGAAGGTGCGGTCCTCGCCGATGCCGAAGGCGCCGACCTTGTCGAGCGCCGTCGAGACCGCGCAGAAATGGGCGCCAACGGCGGCCTCGCCGAGCGTCTTCGCGACCCAGGCGCGCGCGGTCTGCGCGTTGGTCATCGTCTCGATCGTGGTGAAGGTCTTGGAGGCGACGATGAAGAGCGTCGTCGCGGGATCGAGGCCCTTCAGCGTGTCGGCCATGTGGGCGCCGTCGATGTTCGACACGAAATGGGCGCGCGGGCCATCGTGGTAGGGCGAGAGGGCGATCGCGGCCATGACGGGCCCGAGATCCGAGCCGCCGATGCCGATGTTGACGATGTCGGTGATGCGTTCGCCGGTCGCGCCCCGGATCGAGCCGTCGCGGATGCCACCCGCAAAGCGCGCCATGGCGGCGAGCACCGCCTCGACCTCGGCGCCGACTGCCTGGCCCTCGACCGCGAACCCGTCCTCGGGCTGGGCGCGCAGCGCGACATGCAGCACGGCGCGGTTCTCGGTCGTGTTGATCCGGGCGCCCGCGAACATCGCGTCGCGGCGCTCGAGGACGCCGACCTTTTCGGCATAGGCGTGGAGCGCCGAAAGATCGTCGGCCGACAGCGCGGTCTTGGAGACGTCGAGAAGGAGGTCGTCGTGGCGGAACGAGAAATGGCGGAAGCGTTCGGCGTCGGCCGCAAACAGGGCCCGGATCCCCCTTGCCGCGGCGGCTTCGCCGCGGGCCTTCAACTGGTCAAGGGATGCGTCGTTCGAAGACTGATCGGTCACGCGCTCGGTCCATGGCTTCTGGGGGCGAGCCGGCGGGCTCGCGCTTGGGCGCCGAAGGATAGTGCGTTTTGCCGCAGTGCCCAACAGTTTCCCGAAAAGCCTGCATCGAACCCGACCATCGCCTCGTGCCCGAAGCCAGGGGAGGCTAGCGCAAAGCCGTTACGCAATCGCCAATCGCGTCACGGCCGCGTGATGGCGCTTCAGGTCTTCAGTCCTGCCAGCTTCTCGATGGCGTGGTCGAGCGTCTGCGACATCGGGTCGATGCCGTCGGCCCGGTTCTCGGCATCGACGCGGCGCTTCCACTCGCCGAGGATCGAGTGCTTCTCGTGGCCGTCCAGGAACCCGTCCTCGACCACGGCCATCGGCGAATCGAACGACGTGCCGTCGTCGCGGTCGAACTTGGCGTGCTTCAGAGACTCGGTGCTCATGGGTCCACTCCTGCTGACAAACCCCTTTCGGGAAGACAATCGGAAACGTGGAACGCCCGGTCCCGGTTGCGCGGCTCAGTATTCCTTTTCGTAGAAGACGCCGACCTCGCCGCCGCCGTTCGCCGTCACCGCGCCGCGCGCCTTGATGTCGGCCCCGAGCTCTAGGTCGATCGAGACGCGGCCGGTGGAATCGACGCCGACATAGGTGTTCTCGTTGATGTAGCGGCCGACGCCGACCGACGTCTTGCCGTCCGCCGTGGTGCGGATGTCGAGATCGTCGACGCCGAGTTGCGAGCGCAGGTTGTCGAGAAGGCCTGTCGAGCCGCCGACGCCCGACAGCTGGGCGGCGGCCGAGGCGAGCTGGGCGATCTGCAGGGGCGACAGGTCGGCCGTGCCCTGGCCGAAGATCAACCGCGCCAGCACCTCGTCCTGCGGCAGGGCGGGGGAGGAGGTGAAGTTGAAGGCGGGATCGTTGGCCGGCCCGGTGATCGCGATATAGACGGTCACCTCGCCGGTGTCGGACGCGGCCAGGAAGTCCAGCGTCGGGACGAGACCGTCGTCGAAGGTCAGCGTCGCGCGCTGGAAGTCGAGGCGGCGCGACAGGAGCTGGAAGCGCCCGCGCTGCAGCTCGAACCCGCCGCTCACCGCGATATCGGAGATCGGGCCGGTGACGCGGATCGTTCCGCCCAGTTCGAGATCGAGACCGCGGCCGCGCACGAAGACGCGGTTCGGCGCGTTCAGCGTGACATCGAGGCGGATGCCCCCGCTCGCCCCCCCCCCGCCCTTGCCCGGCGGGTCGATCTCTCGGATCTGCTGCTGCACGGCCGGCGGCGTGTTGCGACGCTTCAGGTCGATCTCGGCGACCGAGCTTGGCAGGTTGTCCGGCACGATAATTGCGATCTCCTGCGCATTCACCGTGCCGGCAAGAAGCGCGTTGCCGGTCAACGGGCCGGTCAGGGTCAGACCCGCATCGAGGCGCACCGTGAAGAGTTCGCCGTCGCCGTAGCGTCCGTCCGCAACCTGGATGCGCAGGTCTGCCGGGAAGCCGGCGCCGATGCCGATCGTGCCCGCGACACTGACGGTGCCGCCGGCGCCGAGCTGCGCCGTGACGCTGGTGAGCGTCGCGGTCTGTCCGTTGAGGGAGACCTGCGCGTTGATGTTGTTCAGCGACAGGTTGGCGCCGGTATCGACGAAGGACGCGCCGGCGGTCGAGATCGTGCCGGTGACATTGGGCGCTGCCGCCGTCCCTTGCACGCGGGCATCCACGCGCACCGTGCCCTGCACCGAGCGGCCGCCCTCGGCGAGGATGCGGTTGGCGATCGACAGTGGGGCGGTGCCGTTCAGGGCAAGATCGAAGGTCGGCGTGCCGGACAGGCCGACCGAGCCGTTGGCGGTGAAGGCGAGGCCGGAGCCGGACAGCGAGCTGTCCACCGTCACGCGGTTGTCGGCGTAGGTGCCGCGCGCGGCGATGTCGAGCGGGCCGACGCCGGCATCGCGCGTCTGCGTCACCGAGAAGCCGCCGAGGCGGAGGTCGTAGTCGGCGCGCGGCGCGGACAAGGTGCCGGTCGCGCGCGTGGTCCCGTTCAGCGTGCCCTGCGGGTCGATGCCGCTCGCCGCGGCCGCGGCCAGCGACGCCGGCACGTTGTCGAAGGCGACGTTGAGGTCGAGACGCTGACCGACCGTGCCGGACGCCGTCACCGAGCCGGTGCCGAGGTCGACGCGGGCGGTCTGCAGCTGGACGCTGCCGTCGGCATAGGTGCCGGCGGCGGTGGCGTTGATCGCCGGGGCGCCGGCGGCGCGCGTCTGCGCCACCGAGACGTCCGCGGCTTGGAGGTCGAAGGTCGCGCGGGGCGCCGCGATCGATCCCGTCGCCGCGAGATTGCCCGACAGGGTGCCGCGCGCGTCGAGGCTTGGCTGCACGGCGTTGGCGAGCGCCACCGGGAGCCGGTCGAGGACGACGCGCAGGTCGAGCGCGCGCCCGACCGTGCCGCTGGCGTCCAGCGACCCAGCGCCGGTGTCGACCCGCGCCCGTTCGAAACGGGCCGTGCCGTCGGCAAACGTGCCGGCGATGTCGAGCGTGACCGTCTCGACCCCGCCCTGGCGCAGCGGCGCGGCGGAAAGGCCGTTGCCGGTGAGCGCGAAGGTCCCGTTCGGGGCGGCGAGCGTCCCCGTCGCGGTGGCCTGTCCGTTCAGCGTGCCGCGCGCGTCGAGGCCGGGGCGCAGGCCATTGGCGAGCGCGGCCGGCAGGTCGACGATCTCGAGGCGAAGGTCGAGCGCCCGGCCGACCGTGCCCGTCGCCTCGATCCGTCCGGTGCCTGCGGTGAGGAGCGCCCGGTCGAGCCGCGCGGTGCCGCCGCGATAGAGACCCGCAAGGTCGAGCGAGACCGGCTCGACGCCGGCGCGCCGGATCTCGGTGGCGGTGATGCCGCGTCCCGCAAGATCGAAGGTGACGGCCGGGTTTTCCAGGGATCCCGTGGCCGAGGCCGTGCCGTTGATCGTGCCCTCCGCGCCCAGCCCGTCGACGAAGCCGTTGGCGAGGGCGACCGGCAGGTTGGAGATGTTGAGGTCGAGGTCGAGCGCCTCGCCGACCGTGCCGGTGGCCTCGATGAAGCCGGAGCCGAGATCGACGCGCGCGGCCGACAGGGTCGCCGTCCCGTCGCGGTACTGGCCGGCGAAGGCGGCGTTCACGCCTTGCAGATTGGCGGCGCGCGTCTGCGCGGTGGCCACGCCCTCGGCGCGAAGATCGAAGTCGAGGTCGGGCGCCGACGACAGGCCGCCCACCGCCACCGTGCCGCTCGCCGTACCGGCGGCATCGAGGCCTGCCACGAACGGATTGGCGATGGCGAGCGGGAAACGGTCGAGCGCGAGATCAAGGTCGAGCTGGTCGCCGGCCGAGCCGGACAGGGTGAGCGAGCCGGCGCCGGCGTTGAGGCGGATTTCGCTCAAAGTCGTGCGCAGGCTTCCGAGCGTCACCGCCGCGGGGGCGGCGAGCGCGACCGGTGCATCGGGGATCGCGGCGGTCAGCCGCCGCAGCTCGATCACGGTGCCGGCGTCGGTGAAGGCGAGATCGCCGGACAGCTCGGTCGGCACGCCGTTGATCCGGGCCGAGGCGTTCAGGGCGGTCGCGTTGTTGATCTCCTCCAGCGCGGCGTTCAGCCGCGCGACCGTCAGGCCGCCGGCCGTGATCGAGGCGGCGGCCACGGTGCCGGTGGCGCGCGGCGCGGTGAGGTAGTCCGTCGCGCGCAGCTGGATGCGGGCGCCGCGCAGCGCCGTCTCGGCATTGTTGCGCGTCAGCGTCAGCGCGTTGCTGGTGAGGTCGAGATCGGCGACCGGCGTGCCGCCGTTGCCGACCGCGAGCGACACGGTGCCGTTGAGATCGCCCGAGCCATCTTGCCCCGCGAGCGCGAGAAGGGTCGTCGCGTCCTCAATCGCCAGGCGGATCGCGCCGGTCGCCCGGTTCTCTCCGTCGAGCGCGACCTCACCCTCCACCCGGTTCTGGCCCTGGCGCAGGAGAAGGTTTCGCAGGCGCCGCACGTCGCCCTCGGTCGCGAGATCGGCCGAGAGTGAGAGCGGCGCGCCGTCGAACGTGCCGTTGACGGCGACCGTCCCGGCGGGCGCCTCGGGCGCGAAGGTGCCTTGGACACGGGCCCGGAGATCGGTCAGCTGCCGGCCGACGACCTCGAGATTGGAGGCGCTGGCGGTGAGGTCGATCGCGGGCGCGCTGGTGGTGCCGGAGGCCTTGAGGTCGAACTGCGCCTGGCCGTTGAGGGCGGCGTCGGCGATAGCGGCCTGGTTGATCTGGCCGGTGATCGCGGCGGCGATCTCCTCGCCGGTGAGGTTGACCGACCCCGACAGGTCCAGCGCATCGCCGTCGACACGCAAGGCTTCGACACTGAGCGAGCCGTCCGCCGCGCGCCGGGCAAAGCCCGCGATCGCGACGCGCGGGCCGACATAGGGCACGGCGTCGCTCGACAGGGCGGCGGTCTCGATGTCGCTGTCGACGCGTAGCTGGAAGGTCGAGAAATCGGAGGCGGCGTTGCCCGAGAGCGCGAGATTGGCCGCCCCGGTGGTGAGCTTCGCCGTGTTGAACGTGTATCCGTCCGCCGTCAGCGCGCCGTCGACATTGACGGCGATCGGCCCTTCGAGGACGCGCGCGGCGATGCCGTCCGGCACCGAGGCGGACTGGGCGCCGAGGTCGACGACGATCTGCCCGATCAGGTTGTTGAGATCGAAGCCCGGGCTCGTCGCCTTCAAGGTCACGGCGTTGGCGACATAGTCCTCGAAGCCGGCGGTGCGCGCGCTCGCCGCAACATCGAGCGTCGCCACCGACAGGCTGCCGCGCAGCGTCGCGTCGATCGAGGAAATCTCGAGCGCGGTGCGCGCGCCCTCATTGCCGAAGGCGAGCGGCACCGGGTTGGCGGCATCCGTGCGCAGGGCGACGGTGAGGTCGTTGCCGGCGCCCGTCCGGTCGAACGTGCCGGAGGCAGACAGGTCGAGCGGGCCGGACTGGAGACGGCCGCTGTCGATCGCGATCACCCCGTCGGTCCGCAGGAGGACGTTGGCGGCGAGCTGCAGGTTGTCGCCGACGACGCCCTGATAGGCGAGCGGCACGAAGGGGGCGGAGAGGGCGGTGAGGTCGACGCCGATGCGCCGGCCGTCCGCGCCGTTCTGGACGGTGGCGCGAAGGGTCGCGGCGCGCTCGGCGCCGAGGTCCAGCGTGCCGTCGGCGGCGAAGTTGTCGAACGGGCCGGTGCCGTTGATCGACAGGCTGACGGGCGGCGCGCCGGGCAGCTTCAGGAGCCCGGCGACCAGGCCGCCGGCCGGCTCGCTGGCGTTGACCGCGATCTCCAGACGGTTGGCGTCCGGCTGGAAGCCGATCTTCAGCGCGATGTCGCCGCCCTGATCGAGGCGGCGGATCGTGGCGGAGGCGTCGAGCTGCGTCGGATCGGGCGACAGGTTGAGCGCGGCCTCGGCGGCAAGGCGCGCCGGGATGCCGGCGACCGCCTCGTTCAGGACGAACTCGTTGATCGCGATGCGGTTGATGCGGGCGGTGATCGAGGGGAGGGAGAAGGGCTCGGAGCTTTCCTCAGTCGTCGGTGGGGCCGCGCGCGGCAGGCGGTCCATCACCACCTGACCGGCCGACAGGTTCTGCACCTCGACGGTCTTGCGCACCAGCGCCAGCGGCGACCAGTCGAGCGCGAGGTTTCGCAGCGTGAGCCAGACGCCGTCGCGGTCGGCGACGGTCACCTCGTCGATGCGCACCTCGCCGCTGAAGGCGCCGGAGAGGCCCTGGATCTTCACCTGCCGGTCTTCGGTCGACAGGAGATTCTCGAGCTGGCCGGCGAGGAACTGCGCGTGCGCCGGCTGCGCCGCGACGAGCGCGGCCGCCACCAGCGCGAGCAGGCGCAGCTTCAGGAGGAGGGCGGAGAGGAGGCGCATCGCGATCATTCAGAAGGCCTGTCCGATGCCGGCATAGATCTGGAACGAACCGTCGCGCGGGCCGGGGTCGAGCGGAATGCCGACATCGACGCGGATCGGGCCGAAGCCGGTGAGGTAGCGGGCGCCGACGCCCGCGCCGATCTTCAGGTTGCCGAAGTCGGGCGCGAAGTCGTCGCCGACCGTGCCGGCATCGACGAAGGGCACGACCTGGATCTTGTCGGTGACGTTGAAGCGCAGCTCGGCCGAGGCCTCGAACACCGACAGGCCGCCGGTCGGCGTGTCGACGAAGAGGGGATTGGTGCCGGGCAGCGGGAACGGCGGATAGTAGGGGCCGATCGACTGGAACACGTAGCCGCGCACCGAGCCGCCGCCGCCCGCGAAGAAGCGCCGGTCGGTCGGCACGTCGGCAAGGTCGGCCCCGGCGATGACGCCGTAGCCGACGCGTCCGGCGACGACGAAGCGGTCGCGTTCGTCGAGCGACAGATAGGCCGACACGTCGCCGCGCGCCTTGATGAAGGGCGTGCCGTCCTCGATCTCGTAGGTCGGCTCGGCATAGAGCTTGGCGAGGAAGCCCTCGGTCGGGTTCAGCTCGTTGTCGCGCCCGTCGTAGGTGTAGGTGAAGGGCACGGAGGCGAGCAGGAACTCGTTCTCGCCGAGATAGGTGCCGACGGTCTCGTATTCGGCAAGCAGGCTGACGGCCACCTTCTGCTGGTCGTCGATCATGTACTCGACGCCGTTGCTGACCGCGATCGACTGGCGGTCGTAGGCGAGCGGCTGCTCGCGAAGGCCGGTGATGGAGCCGACATAGACCGAGTCCGGCCCGAGGACGCCGGGTTTGCGGAAGACGGCCGAGGCCTTGTAGTCGAAGCCGTCGGTCTCGCGGCCGGTGTCGGACAGGGTGTTGGCGCCGATGCGCGAGACCGAGCCCTCGATGCGAAGGCTTTCGGCCCGGCCGAACAGGTTGCGATGCTCCCAGTAGGCGTTGGCGCCCGCGCCTTCGGTGTTGGAGAAGGTGGCGCCCGCGCCGATCACGCGGCGGGGCCGCTCGGCGACCGTCACCTGGATCGGCAGCGTGCCGTCGGGCGCCTGCGCGTCCGCCTCGCGGATCGTGGCGGTGGAGAAGACGTTCAGTTTGCGCAGCCGCTCGCGCGCCTTTTCGAGCGCCTGCGGCGAGTAGGTCTCGCCGGGGCGGATGCCGGTCATGTAGGCGATGAAGCCGGGCTCCATCCGTTCGTTGCCGGTGACGAAGGTCTGGCCGAACGGGATCGTCTCGCCGGGCGAAAGGGTGATCGCGATGTCGAGGCGCTGCGTGGCCGAATCGGCCACGATGTCGCGGCGCGTCACGGCGACGAAGGGGCGGCCTTCGTTGCGCAGGTCCTGCACGATGCGCTTCTCGATCTGCAGGATGCGCACCGAATCGGCCGAGGAGCCCGGCGTCAGGTCGTAGGTCGCCGGATCGAGCGGCACGCCGTTGGCGTCGAGGCGCACGGTGCCGACCTCAAACAGCGGGCCGGGATTGACGTCGATCGTTACCGGCACGGGGCGCGAGGTGTCGAAGGTCGCGTCAGGCGCCAGCGTCGCGATGTCCTGGCCCTCGATGCGGATGGTCACGAGCCCGTCGTAGCGCGCGTTTTCGTACAGTGTGCCGACAAGACGGCGCCGGTCGCCCTTGGCCTTGGCGAGAAGGCCGAGCGAGCCCGACACCGGCTCGTCCTCGTCGGCCTTCAGGGTCGACGCGGCCTCCAGTGTGTCCTGCAGGTCGTCCTCGTTGGGCGAGACGTTGATCGTCACCTCGTAGCGGACGGGGTCCGGCAGTTCGGCGGCGGCCTTCTCGTCGTCCGACGGGCCGAAGAGGTTGAACGGGTCGAGAAAGCCGAGGTCGAGGGCGCGGGCGGCGGGTGCGCCGAGGCCAAGGCCGAGCGCCACGGTCAGGGACGCGATCACCGCCACGGGGCGGGCAAGACGGGTCAATCCAGAAATCAACGCGGATGCTCTCTTCGCCCAGGCGGTCTCTTCGGGTTCGGGGCGAAGGCCGGCTTTCCAGCGGTTTGGAGCCGCTGCGGCCCGCCTCTCGAGGCAGGAAAACCCTGGCCGCCGTCCCCGAGCGACACCGATTCAAAATGCCGGACCGGGCTCAAATAACAACCGCTTGGTGAGCCTCGCGCAAGATTCACGAGAGGTTTTGTGGGAGTTGCGCCACAGTCCCGGTCCCGGCACCAGGGCCTCCCGGCAGGGCATCCGCGACCTTGCGTCGCGCGGGCGTCCGGCGGCCCGTTTCCGGACATCCCGCCGCTCGCGCTGGAACGGTTCCAGAATTCGCTTGCGGCCCGGCGGCCCGCCGTTGCAGTCTCGGCCTGCCCGACAAGAGAACGCGGCGGCGCCCCATGCGCCCTCGAGCCGCGCGGCGGGCAAGGGCCCCCGGTCTCGGGGCGCTTTGGCAAGGTCGTCTCGGGAGGACGCGTATGACCGAAGTCTCCATGGTGGTGAACGGGCGCAGGATGACGGGCGCGGTCGAGGACCGCACGCTGCTCGTCCAGTTCCTGCGCGAGGGCCTCGGGCTCACCGGCACCCATGTCGGCTGCGACACGTCGCAGTGCGGCGCCTGCGTGGTGCATCTCGACGGGCGGGCGGTGAAGTCCTGCTCGCTGCTCGCGGTGCAGGCCTCGGGGTCCGAGGTGACCACGATCGAGGGCATCGCAAAGGGGCAGGATCTCCATCCGGTGCAGGCGGCGTTCCGCGAGCATCACGGCCTGCAGTGTGGCTACTGCACGCCGGGCATGATCATGACCGCGGTCGACATGATCGCGCGGCACGGCGCCTCGCTCGACGAGAAGACGGTGCGCGACGAGCTCGACGGCAACATCTGCCGCTGCACCGGCTACCACAACATCGTCAAGGCGATCCTGGCCGCCGCCGAAGGCTCGGGCGCTGCCGCCGAGCCGCAGCGCGTTGCGGCCGAATAGGGCCGGCGTCAGGGCCGACCGTTCCGGCACGCCAGGCGCGTGCCGACCTACCAGTTTCGATCTCGGGAGGATCTCATGGGTATCGAGGGCATCGGCGCGCGCGTCCTGCGCAAGGAAGACCGGCGCTTCATCACCGGTCGCGGCCGCTACACGGACGACATGGTCGTCCCCGGCATGAAATACGCCGCCTTCGTCCGCTCGCCGCACGCGCATGCGACGATCCGGGGCATCGACGCCTCGGCCGCGCGCGACATGCCGGGCGTGATCGACGTGCTCGACGGCGAGCAGCTGACGGGCGACGGCATCGGCAACCTGATCTGCGGCTGGGCGGTGACGTCGAAGGACGGCACCGGCATGAAGATGGGCGCCTGGCCGGCGCTCGCTGTCGGCACGGTGCGCCATGTCGGCCAGGCCGTCGCCGTGGTGGTGGCCGAGACGCGGGCGCAGGCGCGCGACGCGGCGGAAGCCGTCGAGGTCGACTACGCGGTGCTGGACGCCGTGGTGGACGGCGCGAGGGCGCTGGAAGCCGGCGCGCCGCAGCTCCACCCGGAGGCGCAGGGCAACCTCTGCTTCGACTGGGAGCTCGGCGACAAGGCCGCGACGGAGGCGGCGTTCGCGAAGGCCGCGCACGTCACGCACCTCGACATCGTCAATAACCGCCTCGTGCCCAACGCGATGGAGCCGCGCGCCGCGCTGGGGCTCTACGACCCGGCCGACGACCACTACACGGTCTGGACGACGTCGCAGAACCCGCACGTCGCGCGGCTCGTGATGAGCGCCTTCTACAACGTTGCCCCCGAGCACAAGCTGCGCGTCATCGCGCCGGATGTCGGCGGCGGCTTCGGCTCCAAGATCTACATCTACCCGGAGGAGATCGTCTGTCTCTGGGCGTCCAAGCGCACCGGCGTTCCCGTGAAATGGACGTCCGACCGCTCCGAAGCCTTCCTGACCGACGCGCACGGGCGCGATCACCAGACGAAGGCGGAGCTCGCCACCGACGAGAACGGCAAGATCACGGCGCTTCGCGTCGACACGATCGCCAATCTCGGCGCCTACATGTCGCTCTTCTCGTCGGCGACGCCGACCTACCTCTACGCGACGCTCCTGTCCGGCCAGTACGACATCCCGGCGATCTACGCCAACGTGAAGGCGGTCTACACCAACACCGTGCCGGTGGACGCCTATCGCGGCGCCGGGCGGCCGGAGGCGACCTACGTGGTCGAACGCTTGGTCGAGACGGCGGCGCGCGAATTGAAGCAGTCGCCGGCCGAGTTCCGCCGCAAGAACTTCATCACGTCCTTCCCGCACCAGACCCCCGTGATCATGAATTACGACACGGGCGACTTCAACGCCTCGCTGGAAGCCAGCATGAAGGCGGCCGATGTCGCGGGCTTCGAGGCCCGGCGCGCGGAGGCCAAGACCAAGGGCAAGCTGCGCGGGCTCGGCATGAGCTGCTATATCGAGGCCTGCGGCATCGCCCCGTCCAAGGCCGTCGGCTCGCTCGGCGCGGGTGTCGGCTTGTGGGAATCGGCCGAGGTGCGGGTCAATCCCGTCGGCACGATCGAGATCCTCACCGGCTCGCACAGCCACGGCCAGGGGCACGAGACCACCTTCGCCCAGCTCGTCTCGCAGCGATTCGGCCTGCCGGTCGACAACGTCCAGGTGATCCACGGCGACACCGACAAGGTGCAGTTCGGCATGGGCACCTACGGCTCGCGCTCGGGCGCGGTCGGCATGTCGGCGATCGCCAAGGCGCTCGACAAGGTGGAGGCCAAGGCCAAAAAGATCGCGGCGCACCTCCTCGAGGCCGCCGACGAGGACATCGTGATCGAGGGCGGCGAGGTAAAGGTCGCGGGGACCGACCGCAAGCTTGCCTGGCACGAGGTCGCGCTCGGCGCCTATACCGGCCACAACCTGCCGGACGGCATGGAGCCGGGCCTGAAGGAGGGCGCGTTCTACGACCCACAGAACTTCACCTTCCCGGCCGGCTGCTACATCTGCGAGGTCGAGGTGGACCCGGAGACCGGCAAGACCGAGATCGTCCAGTTCGTCGCGGCCGACGACTTCGGCACCGTGGTCAACCCGATGATCGTCGAGGGCCAGGTCCATGGCGGCCTCGCTCAAGGGATCGGTCAGGCGCTTCTGGAAGGCGTCCACTACGACGATTCGGGACAGCTCGTGACCGCCTCCTACAACGACTACGCGATGCCCCGCGCCTGGGACCTCCCGATGTTCCAGGTGCTCACCACCGAGACGCCGTGCACCACCAATCCGCTCGGCATCAAGGGCTGCGGCGAGGCGGGCGCGATCGGCTCGCCGCCGGCCGTCATCAACGCCATCACCGATGCGATCGGCAACAACGCGCTGACCATGCCGGCGACGCCGGAAAAGGTCTGGCGTGCGCTGCGCGCCGTGTCGAACCCGGCCTGAGGAGGGACGCATGTACCAGACGCAATACAAGCGTGCCGGATCGCTCGACGAGGCCAAGGCGCTGGTCGGCGCCTCGGGCGGCGAGGGCAAGTACCTGTCGGGCGGCATGACGCTGATCCCGACCATGAAGGCGCGGCTCGCCAGCCCCTCGGCGCTGATCGACCTACGTCACATCGCCGATCTCAAGGGGATCTCGGTCGAGGGACGGCGCGTGCGGATCGGCGGCGGCGTCACCCATGCCGAGGTCGCGGCCTCCAAGGAGATCGAGGCGGTCTGCCCGATCTTCTGCGAGCTTGCCAACCTGATCGGCGATCCCGCCGTGCGCCACATGGGCACGATCGGCGGCGTCGTCGCCAACTTCGACCCGGCGGCCGACTACCCGGCGGCGCTCCTCGCGCTCGGTGGCACGATCCACACCGACCGGCGCGAGATCGGGGCGGACGACTTCTTTCTCGGCCTGTTCGAGACGGCGCTGGAGGAGGACGAGATCGTGACGGGCGTCTCGTTCGAGGCGCCGGACGCAGCGGGCTGGGAGAAGTTCCGCAATCCCGCCTCGCGCTACGCCATGTGCGGCGTCTTCGTCGCCCGGCGCGGTGGCGAGACCCGCGTAGCCGTCACGGGCGCCGGCTCCAACGGCGCCTTCCGCTGGCACGAGGGCGAGGCGGCTCTCTCCGCCCGCTTCGAGCCGGAGGCGCTCGACGGCGTCTCGGTCGACGAGGGCGAGATGATCGGCGATCTCCACGGCTCGTCGGCCTATCGCGCCAATCTCGTGCCGGTCGTCACCAAGCGGGCGGTGCGCTCGGCGCGCGGCTGACGCTTCCCGACCCTGCGAAAGCAAGAAGGGGCGGCCCGGCGGGGCCGCCCCTTTCTCTTATCCGACGGAACGACCCGTCAAAGATTGCAGCGACGCTCGTAGCCGTCGTAGCCGACATAGGTGTCGGTGCGCGGGTCATAGGAGCGGTAGCGCGCGAGGCAACGATCCACATGGCTCGAGCGCGTGTAGGTGCCGTAGTCATCGTAATAGCGGGCCTGGCGCGGCTGATAGTAGCGCGGCGGCGCGGGGATCGTGTCCTCGTAGGACGGCGGCGCGACATAGACCGGGCGCGGCGGCGGCTCGTAGTAGCGCGGCGCGGGCTCGTAGTAGCGGGGCTGCTGCGGTTGCGACAGGGCCGAGCCGAGCAGCGCGCCGGCGGCCAGGCCCACCGCGCCGCCGAGCAGCACGTCGCCCGCGTTGCCCCGGTCGCGATGGCGCCAGGGATCGGCCTGCGCCGCCGGCACGGCGGCGGTCAGGGCGAGGGCAGAGGTTACGAGAGCAAGAAACGTCTTGCGCATGGAAAGCTCCCATCCGGCACCGCCGGTTCGTTCAATGCCGGGCGCTCGCCCGGCTGTCGACGGTGATGAAGCACGATCGCAGATGAACGATAGCTGAACGCGGAAGTTTCCGCCGTGGACCCTTAAATGACGGAAAGGTGCCGATATGCGAAAAGGTGCCGGGCAAGTGCCCGACGCCTTTTCTGCAAAGAGATCGCTGCGGTTTAGAGGTTGCAGTAGCGACGCTCGCCCGCGCTGTTGGCGACGTAGGTGTTGGTGCGCGGGTCGTAGGTGCGGTAGCGCGCGGCGCAACGGGCGGCCTGCGAGCGGCTCACCACGACGCCTTCGCGATAGGCGGGCGCGCGGTTGGCGTTGGCGGCCGCACCCACGGCAGCACCGGCGGCGAAGCCGAAGATCGCGGCAGCGGCGGCATCGCCGCGGTTCCGGTCACGATAGCTCTCGCGGTACCAGCGATTGTAGCGGCGGTCGTCCCAGCGACGGCCGTCACGGCGGAAGTCGCGGCAATCGCGGGCACCGGGGTTGCGGGCGCAGAAGCGCTCGACGAAGCGCTGACGCTCGCGGAAGCTCTGGGCCTCGGCCTGCGGGGCCGAGAAGGTGACGACGCCGGTGGCCAGCACCGCGGCGGCCATGAACGACTGGAACAGCTTACGCATGAAGGGCTTTCTCCCAAGAGTGGCGGTAGCGTCGCGGCTACTGACCGGAGTGACGGACCGCAGGAACCGGGGATCGGTCATCCGGTTCCATCCATGGTCATAAAATGAGCGGCGCAACCTGAACGCGACCTGAACACGTCGAGTTCGAGCGTCCTGGTCGCAGGCGGTGGAAAAGCCGTTGCCATGCATGGCCCGAACGAAGCGGGAACACTATATAAAGAAAATGAGCAAGCCGACCCTGATGCAGAAGCTGGCGATCCTCTCGGACGCCGCCAAGTACGACGCGTCCTGCGCTTCCAGCGGGACATCGAAACGGGATTCGTCGAAGTCCAAGGGCATCGGCTCGACCGAAGGGTCCGGGATTTGCCACGCCTATGCGCCGGACGGGCGGTGCATCTCGCTGCTCAAGATCCTGATGACCAACTTCTGCATCTACGACTGCGTCTACTGCGTGAACCGCTCGTCCTCCAACGTCGCAAGGGCGCGCTTCTCGGTGGAGGAGGTCGTGAAGCTGACGATGGAGTTCTACAAGCGGAACTACATCGAGGGCCTGTTCCTCTCCTCGGGCATCATCCGCAACTCCGACTACACGATGGAGGAGATGGTGCGCATCGCGCGAAAGCTGCGGATGGAAGAGAACTTTTCGGGCTACATCCACCTCAAGACCATCCCCGACGCATCGCCGAAGCTCATCGAGGAGGCCGGGCTCTTCGCCGACCGCCTGTCGATCAACATCGAACTGCCGACCGACATCGCGCTGGAGGCGCTGGCGCCCGAGAAGAAGCCGCGCGACATCAAGCGCTCGATGGGGCACCTCCGGCTCAAGATCGACGAACACAAGGGCGAGGCGAAGGACCGCGCCAAGCCGGCGAAGTTCGCGCCGGGCGGCCAGTCGACGCAGATGATCATCGGCGCCGACGGGGCGAACGACGACCTGATCCTCGGCCGGTCCGAGAACCTCTACGGCAACTACCGGCTGCGCCGTGTCTACTATTCCGCCTTCTCGCCGATCCCGGATGCCTCCTCGCGCCTGCCGCTCGCCAAGCCGCCCCTGATGCGCGAGCACCGCCTCTATCAGGCCGACTGGCTGATGCGCTTCTACGGGTTCGGGCGGGACGAGATCGTCTCGGGCGGCTCGGCCGACGGGATGCTGGATCTCGCCATCGATCCGAAGCTCGCCTGGGCGCTGAAGAACCGCGGGCGTTTCCCGGTCGACGTCAACAAGGCGGATCGCGAGATGCTCCTGCGCGTGCCGGGCTTCGGCGCCAAGGCGGTGGACCGCATCCTCTCGACGCGCCGCCATCGGTCGCTGCGTCTCGACGACGTCGCCCGGCTCTGCCACTCGGTGGAAAAGGTGCGCCCCTTCGTGCAGGCGCTGGACTGGACGCCTGGTGGCCTCACCGACCGGGAGAACCTGCGCGGGCTGGTGGCACCCAAGGCCGAGCAGCTGAGCCTCTTCTGATGTTTCTGGCGCGCCTCGACCACCCGGCGGATTTCGACGGCTGGCGCGAGGCGGCCCGCACCGCGCTGGCGCTCGGTGTGCCGCCGGAGGAGATGGCCTTTGCCGTGGGCGAGGATCCCGCGCCCCTCTTTGCCGAGCCGTTGCCGGACCGCGCTGCTGACGCCGCGCCCTTCAACGTTCCGAAGGCGTTTCCGGACGTCGCGCGCAAGCTCATCTGCCACGCCGACCCTGAGCGCTTCGTCTTCGCCTATCGCCTCCTCTGGCGCCTCCAGTCGGAGAAGAAGCTCCTCGAGATCGTCTCCGACTCCGACACGCGCCGCGCCGTCGAGATGCAGAAGGCGGTCTATCGCGACAGCCACAAGATGAAGGCCTTCGTGCGCTTCCGCGAGATCGAGGACGCCGAGGGCCAACGCCAGTACATCGCCTGGTTCGAGCCCTTCCACCACGTGGTCGAACTCACCGCCCCGTTCTTCGTCAGACGCTTCGCCGGCATGGTCTGGAGCATCCTGACGCCGAAGCGCTCCGTCCACTGGGACGGCGTCGAGATGGTCTTCGCGCCGGGCGCCGACCCCTCCCAGAAGCCCGCCGACGACGACATGGAAGCGCTCTGGCTCACCTACTACGCCTCGATCTTCAATCCGGCGCGCTTGAAGGTGAAGGCGATGCAAGCCGAGATGCCGAAGAAGTACTGGCACAACCTGCCCGAGGCGACCCTGATCGAGCCGCTGATCCGGGGCGCCGAGGCGGCGCAGCGCCGCATGATCGAAACCCAGCCGACGCTCCCGAGTTTCCGCCACGAGAAACAGGCGGAGCGAAACGACATGGCACGCGCGGCATCACAGGCTCCGGCCTTCAACGGCTTCAACAAGCCGCCGGAAGACATCGAGGAGGCCCGCGAGCAGGCGAAGCACTGCAAGGCCTGCCCGCTCTGGGAGCCCGCGACCCAGACCATCTTCGGCAAGGGCCCCGCCGACGCGCCGGTCATCTTCGTCGGCGAGCAGCCGGGCGACCAGGAGGATCTGGCCGGCGAGCCCTTCATCGGCCCCGCCGGCAAGGTCTTCGACGAGGCTCTCGCCGCCGCCGGCATCGACCGCTCCCAAGCCTACGTCACCAATGCCGTGAAGCATTTCAAGTTCGAGCCGCGCGGCAAGCGGCGCATCCACGCCAAGCCCAACATGGGCGAGGTCAAGGTCTGCCGCTGGTGGCTCGAACAGGAGCGCGAGCTCATCAAGCCGAAGCTCATCGTGGCGCTCGGCGCCACCGCCGCCGCGTCCGTCCTCGGCAAGACCGTGACGATCCGCGACACGCGCTCCAAGCTGATCGACCTGCCCGGCGGCACCACCAAGCTCCTCGTCACCGTCCACCCCGCCTACATCCTTCGCCTGCCCGACCCGCAGGCCCAGGCGCGCGAGCGCGAAGCCTTCCACGCCGACATGGACCGCGCCAAAGCCTACGTGCCCGAGATCGCGCTGGGGTGAGGGCGCGGGGGTGGGTTAGCGGGGCTGCCGCCCCGAGCCCCGCTCGGGAAAGAATTCCCGAACCCTTCTTTTCGTTTGTGACCTCTTCCGAGATCGGGACGAGCCGTTGGCCCGTCCCGATCTCGGACAAGCCTCAAATGAGGAGGGGTCCAAGGGGAAATCATTTCCCCTGGCGGGGTGCAGGGGCAGCGCCCCTGCCATCGACGTTGGCACTCTCGCCCCGGCCCCGTCTCGTGCTAGGGCATCGGCAACGAGGGCGTGCCGGAGGAGGGCAGCATGAAGAGATCGCGGGTCAACGAGATCATCCGGCAGAGCGACGAGTTCATCCGGTCGTTCGGCTACGTGATGCCGCCGTTCGCCTATCTCTCGCCAGCCGAGATGCAGGCGCGGCGGGATGATCTTTCGGCGGTCGTGGAGCGGCGGCTCGGCTGGGACATCACGGATTACGGGCGCGGCGACTTCGACAATCTCGGCTTGTTCCTGTTCACGACGCGCAACGGCGACAATGCCGACCTGAAGGCGGGGCGCGGGATGCTCTATGCCGAGAAGATCATGATCTCGCGGAAGGATCAGCTGTCGCCGATGCACCGGCACGATCTCAAGGCCGAGGACATCATCAACCGCGGCGGGGCGACGCTGGCGCTGAAGCTCTACACGGCGGGGCCGGACGGCGAGATCGACAAGTCACTGCCCGTGAATGTCGTCACCGACGGCATGCGGCGCCAGATGAAGGGCGGCGACATCCTGCGCCTGTCGCCGGGCGAGAGCGTGACGCTGATGCCGCGCACCGACTGGCACGCCTTCTGGGGCGAGGGCGGGGACGTCCTGATCGGCGAGGTCTCGACCGTCAACGACGACCTGACCGACAACGTCTTCGCCGAGCCGATCGGGCGCTTCGCCGAGATCGAGGAGGACGAGGCGCCGGTGCACCTTCTCGTGTCCGACTACGACAAGTGGCTGGGCAACCAGCGATAACTGTGGACGCCGGGCGGCGCGGGACTCCTGATCGGACACCCGCTCCGCTAGATTAGGGCTTCCTCGACCATGAACATCGCGGGCCCGTGCGCTGAGCCGTGCGGGACCGTTCGCATTTCGGAGTGAAGCCGTTTGACCAAGGTCGCCGTCGATCTCGGAACGACCGCCACGGGCGAGCCGGCGGAGATGGACCTGGAGGAACTCCTGTCCACGCGCCTTCTGGTGCAGGGCAATTCCGGCTCCGGCAAGTCGCACCTTTTCCGGCGCATCCTGGAGCAGAGCGCCGGCTGGGTGCAGCAGGCGATCATCGATCCGGAGGGCGACTTCGTGTCCTTCTCCGACCGGTTCGGGCATGTCGTGGTGGACGCAGACCGGACGCCCGCCGAACTCGCGCGCATCGCGACGCGCATCCGCCAGCATCGCGCCTCGGTCGTCCTCAACCTCGAAGGGCTGGATGCCGAGGTGCAGATGAACTGCGCTGCCGCCTTCCTGAACGGTCTCTTCGACGCCGACCGGCACCACTGGTTCCCGATGCTGATCGCGGTGGACGAGGCGCAGATCTTCGCGCCCGCGATCGCCGGCGAAGTGGGGGACGAGGCGCGTCGCATCTCGCTCGGCGCGATGACCAACCTCATGTGCCGCGGCCGCAAGCGCGGGCTGGCCGGCATGATCGCGACGCAGCGCCTCGCCAAGCTTGCCAAGAACGTGGCGGCGGAGGCCTCGAACTTCCTGATGGGCCGCACCTTTCTCGACATCGACATGGCGCGCGCGGCCGACCTTCTGGGCATGGACCGGCGGCAGGCCGAGCGCTTCCGCGACCTCGAGCCCGGCCACTTCGTGGCGCTCGGGCCGGCGCTGTCGCGCAAGCCCATTCCGCTGCGCATCGGCCCGGTGGAGACGGCCGGACGCTCGGGCCGCCCGGTGCTGATGGCGCTGCCCGAGGCGAGCCCGGCCGAGATGGCCGATCTCATCTTCACCGCCGGCGCGGACGAGCCGGTCGCCCTGCCGGCGCCGGTTCGGCGCGAGCCGGCGGTGGCGACGCGCGAGCTTCTGGAGCGCGTCTCGGCGCCGCGCTTTGCCGCGCCCGCCCCGCTGGAGGACGAGCCGGAGGAGGACGAGGAGACGCTGGCCGAGCGCCAGGAGCGGATCGATTCCATCTTCACCGAGCTGATGGCCGACCCGGAGGCGGCGTTCCGCCCCGTCCAGACCCTCTATCAGGACTTTCTCACCCATTGCCGGCTGAAGCGGCTGTCGCCGGGTGCGCTCGATCTTGCCGGCTTCCGGCGCAAGCTCGCGCTGGCGCGGGCCGGGGTCGGAGCCGACGGCGAGGACGAGGCCTGGACCGAGGTCGTGGCGCGATCGGAGGAGCTGCCGGAGGACATGCAGGGCGTCTATCTCCTTCTGGCGAAGGCGGCACGCGACGCCGAGCCCTGCCCCGGCGACGAGGTGCTGGCGCGCGCCTACGGCAGCCATTCGCCCTCGCGCGGGCGCTTCCTTCTGACCTGGATGGCCGAGCGCGGCTATATCGCCGCCGAGACGGACTTTCGCGGCAACCGCGTCGTCACCATCGCCGGCAACAACTGGCGCACCGGGGCGGGCAGCGCCAAGCCGCGCGGGCCTGCCGCCGCCCCGCGCCTTCGCCGCGTGAAATGATGCGCGGGTCGAGGGCTCGTCCCCGCCCGTGATCCGTGCCAGAAGGGCCGCATGTTTCCTGACACGCTCTGGACCGAAGACCTGATCCTCCGCCCCATCGCCCTCGGCGACACGGGTGCGATCTTCGACGAGTACGCGCAGGACCCCGAGGTCACGCGTTACCTGACCTGGGCGCCGCACACCTCGGTGCGCGAGACCGAGGAGTTCATCACCGGCTGCATCGCCAGCGAGACGTCGCGCACCTTCACGCTTCTCGGCCGGCGCGACCGGCAGCTGCGCGGGGCGCTGACGATCCGGCGCGACGTGCCGGGACGGATCGGCTTCGGCTACGTCCTGTCGCGCCGATCCTGGAACCAGGGATTGATGACCGAGGCGCTGACCGAGGTCGTCGCCTGGGCGATGAAGCAGCGCGACGTCTGGCGCATCGGCGCCACCTGCGACGTCGACAACGTCGCGTCCGCGCGCGTCATGGAGAAGGCCGGCCTCGATCGCGAGGGGCTGCTCAAGCGCTGGATGGTGCATCCGAACATCGAGGACACCCCGCGCGACTGCTGGATGTTCGCCAAAGCCCGCTGACGCTCAGACCGGCGGCACCGAGACCCCGAGAAGCCGGAGCGTGCCGAGCACGAACCCGTCTCGGATGGCGAGCGCGATGGCGAGTTCGAGGAGGAGCACCAGCGCGATCGTTCCCTTGAGGGGAAGCGCGCGCGCGGCGAGGAAGCCGAGCGCCACGAACACGGTGTCTCCCAGCGCGTTGAAGACGCTGTCGCCGTTGTATTCCGGCGCGCCGACCGCCTGGCCGAACATCGCGATGATCCAGGGCGAGTTCTCCATCGCCTCCCAGACGGCGCTGGAGGCGAGGGCGGTGAGAAGAAGCCAGCTCGTCGGCCAGTGCGGCCGCGCGCGGTGGAGCGCCAGGTAGAGGCCGATGCCGAAGACGACGTGAAGCGCGGAATACCAGTCCGCGAACTGCTGCGAGGACCCCGGCGAGTGCGGGTCGCCGTCCCAAAGGCGGATGGTGCCGCAGTCGCAGACCAGCGGCCGTCCCATCAGGTCCAGGATGGCCGCCATCACGAGGACGATCGAAGCCCCCACGACGATCCGGCCCGCCGGAGTGGACAGAAGCACGTTGGAAGCGCGGGCGGCGGGGCGAGGAGCCATGTCTGTCATGGCGGGTGAACGCGTGGGTTGCTCTCCCGGTTGCGGACGATGCGATGGCCGTCCACAGTCTTCTGCGTCGCCCCGCGGGCGTTTCACGCTATCTGTGATCTCGTCGCCCGCACCAACCTCGGCATACCGCTTTGCATTTCGGTCTCGTCTGCCCTCCGTTTCCGAGCCATGCGCGCGCGTTCGAGGCTCTGGCGCTGGCGCTCGCCCAGCGTGGCCACCGCTCGACCTTCCTGATGAACGCCGGCGTCGGCGAGATGGTGCGTGCCGGTCCTTGGGAGGTCCGCGAGGCGGAGCTCGGCGCAGCGGCCCGTCCGCCGCCGAAGGCCGGGTCCACCGGGCTCCTCGGCATCCTGCGCACGGTGGCGGAGGCGGCGGAGCGCACGCAAGGGCTGGTGTCCGGCGGCGTGTCGGTGTTGCGCGCGGCGGGCGTCGAGGCCCTCGTCGGCGACCAGATGGAGCCGGCGACCGGCCTTCTCGCCACCCATCTCGGCCTGCCCTTCGTGTCGCTCGCCTCGGCGCTGCCGATCGATCCCGACGCGGCCCTCCCGCCGCCCTATCTCGACTGGCCGTTCGACGACAGCGCGGACGGGTTGAAGCGCAACCGGGGCGGGCGCTACGTCGCGGGCCTCCTGATGCGCCGGCAGGCCGAGACGATTCGTCGCTGCGCCGTCTCGCTCGGCCTCCAGCCGCTCGGCGGCATGGAGGACTGGCTGTCGCCGCTCGGCACGATCTCGCAGACGCTGCCGGCCTTCGACTTTCCCTATGGCGGCGCGCGCCGGATCCTCGGCGTCGGCCCCCTGCGATCGCCCGGCGAAGGGCAGGAGCCGCTGCCGTTCGCGCCCGATCCCGCGCGGCCGCTCGTCTTCGCCTCGCTCGGCACGCTGCAGGGGCATCGCGTCGGTTTCTTCCGGGTAGTCGCCGAAGCCTGCCGGCGGCTTGACCTCGGTCTGGTCGTGGCTCATTGCGGACGTCTGACGGCAGGGGAGGCGGCCACCATCGATGCGGATCTCGTGACCGATTTCCTGCCCCAGCGCACCATGCTGCGCGCTTCGAGCGTCTGCGTGACGCATGCCGGTCTGAACACCGCGCTCGACGCGATGGAAGCCGGCGTGCCGGCGCTTGCCATTCCGATCGCCTACGACCAGCCGGGCGTCGCCGCCCGCCTCGTCCACCATGGCGCGGGCCTGAAGCTGTCGCGACGCCGCCTGACGCCGGATGCCGTGGAGCGCGCGCTGACGCGCCTCCTTGCCGAGCCCCGGTTCGGCAGGGAGGCCGCAGCCATCGGCGCGGCGATCGGCGCGGCGGGCGGAGCGACGCGCGCGGCCGAGGCGGTCGAGGCCTGGGTGGCGGAAGCCGGTGGAGCGGCCTGGCCGGCGCGCGCGCGGGAGGTGGCATGAGCCTCGACGCCGATCTTATCCTTCTAGGCGGCGGCCTCGCCAACGGGCTGATCGCCTTTCGCCTCGCGATGCGCCGGCCGGATCTCAAGGTCCTCGTCGTCGAGGGCGGCGAGGCGCTCGGCGGCAACCACACCTGGAGCTTCCACGACGGCGACCTGTCGACCGCCGAACAGGACTGGGTCGCCCCGCTCGTCTCGGCTCGCTGGGCCGACTACGACGTGCGCTTTCCCGGCCGGCGCCGCCGCTTTGCCACCGGCTACGCCTCGGTCTCGTCGGAGCGCTTCCGCGAGGTGATCGCCGCGCGGCTCGGCGAGCGTCTCCTGACCGGCGTTCCGGCGGTGGCGGTGACGCCCAACGCCGTCACGCTCGCCGACCAGCGCACGCTGACCGCGCGCGCCGTGATCGACGGGCGGGGCGCGCGACAGAGCCCGCATCTCGATCTCGGCTTCCAGAAGTTCCTCGGCCAGGAATGGGAGTTCGACCGGCCGCACGGCGTCGAGCGCCCGGTGATCATGGACGCCACCGTGCCTCAGCGCGACGGCTACCGCTTCGTCTATCTCCTGCCCTTCTCGCCGACGCGCCTCCTCGTCGAGGACACCTACTATGCCGACCGCGGCGATCTCGACGTCGCGACCCTGCGCGGGCATCTCGCCGACTATGCCGCGGCGGCGAACTGGGGCGAGGGGCGCCTCGTGCGCGAGGAGCACGGCATCCTGCCGATCGCGCTCGGCGGCGATATCGACGCCCTGATCGCGGCGGCCGGCGGCATGCCGACGGTGGGCCTCGCCCATGCTCTATTCCACCCCACCACCGGCTACTCGCTGCCCGACGCCGTCCATGTCGCCGATCTCGTCTCGCGCGCGCCGGACATCTCGCCCGAAGGTTTGTCGCGTCTTCTCGACGCGCACGCGCGCAACATCTGGTCCGACCGCAGCTATTTCCGCATGCTGAACCGCCTCCTGTTCCAGGCCGGACGGCCGGAGGAGCGCTACCGGATCCTCGAGCATTTCCACCGTCTGCCGGAGGATCTGGTGGCGCGGTTCTATGCCGCACGGCTGGACTTTGGCGACAAGGTGCGCATTCTCGCCGGCAAGCCCCCGGTTCCGGTCCTGAGCGCCCTCCGGGTCCTCGCCGCCCGCCGTCCCAAGGAATCCGCATGAAGCACGTTCCCCCGCCCGCCCGGTCCGCCGTCGTCATCGGTTCGGGCTTCGGCGGACTGGCGCTGGCGATCCGGCTTCAGGCCGCCGGCATCCAGACGGTGCTTCTGGAAAAGCGCGACAAGCCGGGCGGCCGCGCCTACGTCTACGAGGACCAGGGCTTCGTGTTCGACGCCGGACCGACCGTGATCACCGATCCGTCGGCACTGGAGGAATTGTACGAGGCCGCCGGCAAGAAGCTGTCGGACTACGTGACGCTCCTGCCCGTCAGCCCGTTCTACCAGCTCTGCTGGGAGGACGGCTACGCCTTCAACTACGCCAACGACCAGGCCGAGCTCGACCGGCAGATCGGCGCCAAGAGCCCCGAGGACGTCGAAGGCTACCGCCGCTTCCTCGCCTATTCCAGAGCGGTGTTCGAGGAGGGCTACCTCAAGCTCGGCACCGTGCCGTTCCTGCAGTTCCGCGACATGGTGCGCGCCGGGCCGCAGCTCGCCAAGCTCCAGGCCTGGCGCTCGGTCTATGCCAAGGTGTCGGAGTTCATCAAGGACGACCAGCTCCGGCAGGCCTTCTCGTTCCACTCGCTGCTGGTCGGCGGCAACCCCTTCGCGACCTCCTCGATCTATGCCCTGATCCACGCGCTGGAGCGCGAATGGGGCGTCTGGTTCCCGAAGGGCGGCACCGGCGCGCTGATCCAGGGCATGGTGAAGCTCTTCACCGACATCGGCGGGCGGATCGAACTGAACGCGGAGGTGTCGCGCATCGCGGTGGACGGGCGGCGCGCGACCGGCGTCGTGCTGCATGACGGACGCACCTTCGACGCCGATATCGTCGCCTCCAACGCCGACGTCGTCCACACCTACGACAAGCTCCTGCGCGGCACGACGCGCGGTGCCGCGCAGGCCGCCAAGCTGAAGCGCAAGCGCTTCTCGATGTCGCTCTTCGTCCTCTACTTCGGCCTGAAGCGGCACCAGACGCAGCTTCAGCACCACACGGTCCTCTTCGGCGCGCGCTACCGGGCGCTGATCGACGAGATCTTCAAGGGCAAGGAGCTGGCGGGCGACTTCTCGCTCTACCTCCACAGCCCCTGCGCCACCGACCCGTCGCTCGCCCCGCCGGGCATGGGCAGCTACTACGTGCTGTCGCCGGTGCCGCACCTCGGCAACGCCCCGATCGACTGGTCGGTCGAGGGGCCGCGCTATGCCGACCGCATCCTCGACTATCTCGAGGCCCGCTACATGCCGGGCCTGCGCGCCGACCTCGTCACCCAGCGCATCTTCACGCCGAACGACTTCGTCTCGGAACTCAACGCCCATCACGGGTCGGCCTTCTCGCTCGACCCGGTGCTGACGCAGTCCGCCTGGTTCCGCGCGCACAATCGCGACGACTGGATCCCGAACCTCTACTTCGTCGGTGCGGGAACCCATCCCGGCGCGGGCGTGCCCGGCGTCGTCGGCTCGGCCAAGGCGACGGCAGGGCTGATCCTCGGGCATGAGCCAGCCTGACCTCGCGGCCATCTCGGCCGCGTCGATCGCCAAGGGATCAAAGAGCTTCGCCGCCGCCTCGCGCCTCTTCGACCGGGAGACGCGCTCGAGCGTCGTGATGCTCTACGCCTGGTGCCGGCACTGCGACGACGTGGTGGACGGGCAGGAGGCGGGCTCGGCGGCACGCCACCTCGACGAGCGTCCGGCGCACGAGCGGATCGCGGCGCTCCGGGCCGATACGGAGGCCGCCTTCGAGGGGCGCACGCAAGGCCTGCACCCCGCCTTCGCCGCGCTCGCCGAAGTGGTGCGGCGGCACGCCATTCCCCGCACGGACGCCGCCGAGCACCTCGCGGGCTTCGCGATGGACGTCGACGAGGAGCGCTACCGCACCCTCGACGATCTTCTCGTCTACTGCTGGCGGGTGGCGGGCGTCGTCGGCGTGATGATGGCGCGGATCATGGGCGTCCGGGACGAGGCCGTGCTCGATCGCGCGAGCGACCTCGGCCTTGCCTTCCAGCTGACCAACATCGCGCGCGACGTCGTGGACGACGCGGTGGCCGGCCGGGTCTACCTGCCGCTCGACTGGCTAACCCAGGAGGGGCTCGCCATCGCCGATCTCACCGATCCCCGGCGGGCCGAGGCGGTGTTCCGGCTGCGCCGCCGTCTCGTCGAGGCGGCCGAGCCCTACTATGCCTCCGCTCGCATCGGCGTCGGCGCGCTGCCGCGCCGTTCGGCCTGGGCGGTCGGCACGGCGCACGGCATCTATCGGCGCATCGGCCTGAAGCTGGTGGCGATCGGACCCCAGCTGCTGCCCGAGCGCGTGTCCACGACGACGGGTGAGAAGATCGCCGAGATCGGCCGCGGCGCGGCGATGGCGCTGCGGGGCGGCGCCGGGCCGGCGCGCCCGCCGCTTCTGTGGACCCGTCCGCGCTGACGCGTCGCGGTCAGCCGGCGCGGGCCAGCATCGGCGTCGACGGCAGCACGAAGGGCGTCGGCTTGCCGAACAGGTAGCCCTGCGCGCCGTCGCAGCCGATGCGTCGCAGGATCTCGCGCTGGGCCGGCGTCTCCACGCCCTCGCCGACGATCGCGATTCCCATGTCGCGGCCGATCTGCGCCAGGCCCTTCAGGACCGCCATCGAGTTGCGGTCGATCTCGGCCGAAGTGACGAAGCTCCGGTCGATCTTGATGACGTCGACCGGCAGGCGGCGAAGGTGCGACAGCGACGAGAAGCCGGTGCCGAAATCGTCCACGGCCACCCGCACCCCGAGGGCCCGGACGGCGGTCAGGATCGTGGCCACCTCGTCGTGATTGGAGACGATCGCGGTCTCGGTCAGCTCGATCGTCAGGCGCTGCGGCGGCAGGCCGGTTTCCGCCAGGATCCGGGCGACAAGCGCGGGAAAGCGGATCGAGCGCAGCTGCAGCGCCGACACGTTGACCGCGACATAGAGGTCCGACGGCCAGGCCGACGCCGCGCGGCACGCCGCCTCGAGGACCCAGCGCCCGATCGGCACGATCGCCCCGGAGGCCTCGGCGACGGGGATGAACTCGGCCGGCGACACGGGGCCGCGCATCGGATGCGTCCAACGCAGGAGCGCCTCGTAGCCCCGGATCGCCAGCGTCTCGGGGTCGACGATCGGCTGGTAGTGCAGCCGGAACTCGTCGCGCTCCACCGCGGACTGGAGATCGCTTTCCATCTGCGCGCGCTGCCGATCCGCCTCGCGCATGCCCGGCGTGAAGCGCACGACCTGCCCGCGTCCACGGCGCTTGGCCTCGTAGAGCGCGGCGTCCGCCCGGCGCGTGATCGTGTCGGCATCCTCGGCGTTCTCGATGCTGCAGATGCCGATCGAGCAGCCCGACAGGATCTGGTGCCCGTCGATGTCCATCGGCTCGCGCAAGGCCGCGCCGAACTCATGCGCCATCTGCGCCGCTGATTCCGGGTCGTTGAAGACCAGCGCCGCCAGTTCGTCGCCGCCGATGCGATAGCCGTAAGTGCCCGGCCCCATCGCCGCCTGGAAGCGCCGCGACACCTCGCACAGGAGCTTGTCGCCGGTGGCATGGCCATAGGTGTCGTTGATCGTCTTGAAGTGATCGAGGTCGATCATCATCAGCTTGAACCATCGGCCCTCGGCCAGCGCCTGGTCCATCTTGAGCTGCAGCGCGCGCCGGTTGGGAAGGCCGGTGAGGGGATCGCGGTAGGCGAGATCGATCAGCGACCGGTCGGCGCGGGTCCGCTCGTCCATGTCGATGATCGAGGTCGAAAGGCCGGTGCCGACGATGAGGAGGGCGAGGATCGCGATCGCGAGCGCAACGCCCGTCGACGCGACGCCGGCGGCCGTCTCGGGCAAGGCGAGCGGCGTCACCGTGACGGCCTGCATGGCGAGAAGGTGCAGCGTCAGAATGCCGAGGGACATCATTCCAGCCGACATCCATTCGCGCCGACGCCCGGCCGCGCGCCGCTGGATCCAAAGGGCAAAGACATGGCAACCCGCGGAGGCCGCGAGCGAGAGGGCGACGAAACCGGCGTTCCAGTGGATCACGCCGGCGATCTGGTAGCTGAACATGCCGAGATAGTGCATGCCCGCCACCGACAGACCGAGCATCGAGCCGCCGACCACCGTGCGCAGGCGCGTCGGAACGCGCCCGGCCAGAACGAGCGCGATGCCGGCGCCGACGATGGCCACCAGGATCGACAGGACGGTGAGGAACGGGTCGAAGGTCGCCGGCACGTCGGGCCGGTAGCCGAGCATGGCGACGAAATGCGTGGTCCAGGTCGAGATGCCGGCGCTGATCGCGGCGAGGAATAGCCAGCCGATCCGCGCCATCCCCTCGAAGAAGCGGCTGCGCGCGAAGAGGGTCATCGTCACGAAGGCCCCGCAGGCGCATACGACGGCCGCGAGCAGGAGCAGCGTCAGCTGGTGTTCCAGCACGAGGCAGGTGGACAGGACCATGAACGGCTCTCCGTTGACGGTCCACCATGGTCATGGCGACGTGAAAAAAACCGTAGCGTGTGCCGGAAATTGCGAATTGTCAGGGCCGGATACGATCACGGTGGCCGGCAGCTTGAGCCGCTTCAGCGGCGGCCGCTCTCCTGTTCGATCGCCGGCGCGACCTCGGCAGGCGGCGCGCGGCCGAGACTTGCGAGCCGCACCACCAAGGCATCGAGACGCGAACGGGCACCGAAGACGGTTTCGAGATGGGCACGTGCGGTCCCGATGTGTCGCTCCACCAGCCGCTGCGTCCGCTCGACGCCGACCAGCGCCACCACGGTCGACTTGCCGGCGTCGCGTCCGACGTCCTTGCCGATCGCGGCCGGGTCCGAGGTCAGGTCGAGGAGGTCGTCCATCAGCTGGAAGGCGAGGCCGAGCTCGCCTGCGAAGGCGGAGAGGTTCGCCCGCTGGCCCGGCGTCGCGCCCGCCACGATCGCGCCGAGCTCGACCGCCGACAGGAACAAGGCGCCGGTCTTGCGGCCGTTGGCATCGCCGATGTCCTGCGCCGACCGGGGCCCGCGGCCGCCACGAAGGTCCTGGTACTGGCCGCCGACGAGGCCGAGCGAGCCGACCGCCGAGGCGAGCACCCCGACCGCCGCGTTGCGGCGCTCGGGCGCCAGCCCCTCGATCCGCGACAGGACGGCGAAGGCTTCCGTCAGCATGGCGACCGAGGCGAGCACCGCGACGTCCTCGCCGTGGCCGCGGTGGATCGCCGGGCGGCCGCGCCGCAGCGCCGCGTCGTCCATGCAAGGCAGGTCGTCGAGAATCAGCGAGGCGGCGTGCACCATCTCCACGGCGCAGCCGGCGTCGAGCGCGGCATCCAGCGGACCGCCGAGATCCTGCGCCACGATCGCCGCGATCAGCGGGCGCAGGCGCTTGCCGGGCGCCAGCAGGCTGTCGCGCATCGCCGCCTCCAGCCCCTGCTGGCCTGCCAGGACCACGGGCACGAGTTCGGCCAGCCGCGCTTCGATCCGGGCGAGAAGGAGGGTGTTCGGGCCGTCGGTGGAAAGGGTCATCGCGTCTTCGTCACTTTCGGCGCGGGACATCCCTGATGTCACCGTGGGCAGAGTTCTGTACGAAGTTGTAGCACGGGCGGGCGTCGCTGAAAGCCGCCGGGCCGGGAGGGGAACGCAATGCGACGAATCGACGTAGCGCGCCTCACGCCCGACGATGGCATGCGGGAGGCTCGATTGGACGGCGGGACGAGGAACGGGACGGGCATGGGCGAGGAGACCACGGGCATCGCCGCGCGCAAGGGCGACCATCTCGACATCGTCCTGTCGCCGCGCCTTACCGGCCGCCAGGCCGAGACCGGCTTCGACGCCGTGCGCTTCGAGCACGCGGCGCTGCCCGAGATGGACCTTGACGCGATCGATCTGGGAACGCGGTTTCTCGGCCGCGCGATGCGCGCGCCGATCCTGATCTCCTCGATGACCGGCGGGCCGGAGCGGGCCGGCGCGATCAATGCGCGCCTCGCCGAAGCGGCCGATCACCTCGGCCTTGCGCTCGCGGTCGGCTCGCAGCGCATCGCGCTGGAAGGGCGGGGCGCGGGCGGGCTCGACGCCGGCCTTCGCCGCCGCGCGCCGAACGCGCCGATTCTGGCCAATATCGGCGCGGCGCAGCTTGTCGCGGGTTGGGGACCGGACGAGGCGGGGCGCGCGGTCGCCATGATCGAGGCCGATGCCCTGATCGTCCACCTCAATCCCCTGCAGGAGGCCCTGCAGCCGGGCGGCGACCGGCGCTGGAGCGGCATCCTTGCCGCGATCACGGCGCTGGTCGCGGCCGTCGAGTTCCCGGTCGTGGTCAAGGAGGTCGGCGCTGGCATCTCCGGCCGGCTCGCGCGGCAACTGGTCGATGCCGGCGTCGCGGCGATCGATGTCGCGGGCGCCGGCGGCACCAGCTGGGCGGCGATCGAGGCCGAGCGGACGAGCGACCCGCGCGCACGCGCCGCCGCCCTCCTGTTCTCCGACTGGGGCATTCCGACCGCCCGCGCCATCCACGACGTCCGGGCCGCCTGTCCCGAGGCCGTGGTGATCGGCTCAGGGGGCGTTCGCAACGGCCTCGACGCGGCGCGCGCGATTCGGCTCGGCGCCGACCTTGTCGGCCAGGCCGCGGCCGGGCTGCCCGCGGCGGATCGCTCGACCGAGGCGGTGGTCGCCCATTTCACGCAGGTGATCGAGGAGTTGCGGATCGCCTGCTTCTGTACCGGTTCGGCCGATCTCGGGGCGCTGCGCCGGGCGCCGCTCCTGTCGCCCGCGCCTTGAGCCCCGCTTTCCGTTTGCCGCGGGCGTGTCCCATCCGCTAATCCGGGCCGACCACGGTTTCGACGGAGGACGCATGAGCACGCTGACGCAATACCTCGAGGCCCATGCGGCGGCCGGCTCCCGGCAGCGCGACGTCGCGGCGCTGATCGAGCGGCTGGCCGAGGCCGCCGGCTCGCTCCAGCGCCTGATCTCGACCGGCGCGACCGGGGATGCGGGCGCGGCCACCGGCCCGGCGGGCGACCCGAACGGCGGCGGCGACATCCAGAAGGTGCTCGACCGCGAGGCCGACCGTCTGTTCCTCGATGCTGCGCGCGCCGCGCCCGTCGCCTTCTACGGCTCGGAGGAGCAGGACGAGGCGGTGGTCCTGAACGAGGGCGCGAGCCTTGCCATGGCGATCGACCCGCTGGACGGCTCGTCCAACATCGAGACCAACGTGTCGATCGGCACGATCTTCTCGATCCTGCCGGTCACCGACGCGCATCGCGCCGATCCCTCGGGCGTCTTCCGGCAGCCGGGACGCGCGCAGCTGGCGGCGGGCTTCTTCGTCTACGGTCCGCGCCTCATGCTGGTGGTGACGCTGGGCGAGGGCACCCACGCCTTCGGCTGGTCGCCCGAGACCGGCACCTTCACGCGCATGGGACCGCTCAACATTCCGGCGGTCGCCAGGGAATATTCGATCAACGCCTCCAACGCGCGCCACTGGGACGAGCCGGTGCGCCTCTACATCGAGCGCTGCCAGGAGGGGGCGGAGGGCCCGCGCGGGTGCGACTTCAACATGCGCTGGGTCGCATCGATGGTGGCCGACGCCTATCGCATCTTCGTGCGCGGCGGCATCTACATCTACACCGGCGACCGCCGGAAGGGTTACGATCGCGGCCGCATCCGCCTCGTCTACGAGGCGAACCCGGTCGGCTTCTGCGCCGAGCAGGCGGGCGGGGCGGCGAGCGACGGCATCCAGCCGATCCTCGACATCGTGCCCGATGGCCTCCACCAGCGCACGCCCGTCGTCTTCGGCTCGCGCGAGGAGGTCGTCGAGTTCGCCCGCGTGATGGCCGATCCCGCCAGCCTCACCGAGACCTCGTCGCTGTTCGGCCAGCGTCCGATCGGGGGCATCTGAGGTGAGCGGCGACATCCTCATCGCGCCCTCGATCCTGTCGTCCGACTTCTCGCGGCTCGGCGAGGAGATCGCCGCCGTCGACCGGGCGGGCGCCGACTGGATCCACCTCGACGTGATGGACGGGCACTTCGTGCCCAACATCACCTTCGGGCCGCCGGTCGTGGCGGCCGTGCGCGGCGCCTCACGCAAATTCTTCGACGCCCATCTGATGATCGAGCCGGCCGATCCGTATCTCGAGGCCTTCGCCAGGGCGGGCTGCGACGGGATCACCGTGCACGCCGAGGCCTCGACCCATCTCGACCGGACGCTGCAGGCGATCCGCGGGCTCGGCTGCAAGCCGGGCGTCGCGATCAATCCGGCGACGCCCGAGACCGCGATCGAATACGTCCTCGACCGCGTCGACCTCGTGCTGGTGATGACGGTGAACCCCGGCTTCGGCGGGCAGAGCTTCATCCCGGCGACGCTGGAGAAGATCCGGCGCCTGCGCGCGCTGATCGGCGACCGGCCGATCCGGCTGCAGGTGGACGGCGGCGTCGCGCCCGACACGATCGGCGCGATCCGGGCGGCCGGCGCCGACACGTTCGTCGCGGGCTCGGCGGTCTACCGCGGCGGCACGGAAGTAAGCTATCGTGACAATATCGCCAAGCTTCGCGAACACGCCGGTCTCAACAAAGCGTGATTGCGCCGAAGTAACGACGCGCAATCCCTTGGTTTCAACCGGTTAGTCCCAAACTTCCGGTACCGGCGTTTCTCCGTCGCTCTTCCGTGCCCAAGATTTGTGGCGGCGGGATGTTGCATTGCGGCAGCGATTGCACACCTAAGCGGCCGCACGCATGGGTCCGGGGAGTTGCGACGCGCCGTCGCCGTTCCAGCTATGCAGGCGAGAGCGCGGCCCCTGCGGCCTTTGTCAGTTTCGAAGCCGCACCCACGAAGGGCGGCGCTTAGGAGGGATCGTTGGAGCAAACACTTTCGGATGCGGCGGCACAAACGGCCGTGACGGGCGTCTCGCCCGACGTCGTGCCGACCTGGGTGTGGCTGGCCACCATCGCGGCCATCGGCGCCCTCTTCGTCTTCGACTTCCTCACCCACGTCCGAAAGCCCCATGAGCCGACCTTTAAGGAATCGGCCCTGTGGTCGACCTTCTACGTCGGTCTGGCGCTCCTCTTCGGCTGGGGCGTCTGGCACTTCTGGGACCGCCAGCACGGCATCGAGTATTTCGCCGGCTTCGTCACCGAGAAGTCGCTCTCGGTCGACAACCTCTTCGTGTTCGTCATCATCATGAAGAGCTTCCTAGTGCCGCGCGCCTACCAGCAGAAGGCGCTGCTCATCGGCATCGTGATCGCGCTCGTCATGCGCGGCATCTTCATCGCGCTGGGCGCGGCGGCCATCGAGCGCTTCTCCTGGGTGTTCTACCTCTTCGGCCTGTTCCTCCTCTGGACGGCGTGGAAGCTCATCGTCGAGAGCCTGAAGCACCAGAAGACGACCGACGAGGAGTACGAGCCGAACTCGATCGTGAAGTACTTCCAGCGCCACCTGAACACGACCGACGACTACCGCGGCAACCAGCTGTGGGTCATCGAGAACGGCAAACGCCTGTTCACGCCGATGTTCATCGTGATCCTGGCGCTCGGCATGACCGACCTCCTGTTCGCGCTGGACTCGATCCCCGCGATCTACGGCCTGACGGACGCGCCCTACATCGTCTTCACGGCCAACGCCTTCGCGCTGCTCGGCCTCCTGCAGCTCTACTTCCTGATCGGCGGCCTGCTCGATCGCCTCGTCTATCTCGGCATCGGCCTGTCGCTGATTCTCGCCTTCATCGGCCTGAAGCTCATCGTCCACGCCGTCGAGGCCAACACGCTGCCCTTCCTCAACGGCGGCCAGCCGATCGCGGTGCCATCCTGGATGCACATCGAGATCGAGCAGTCGCTGATGGTCATCATCGGCATCCTCGTCGTCACCACGGTGGCGAGCCTCCTGAAGAGCCGGGCGGACGGGCGCAAGATCCAGTAGCCTCGAGCCATCCGAACCCAACCCGACGAAGCCGGCCCTCTGGGCCGGCTTTTTCGTGTCTGGCGCCCAAGTGCGCCAAAGCCGGGGACGGCACAGCCTGCGCCTCTTGCCCCGCCGGCGTTTTCCCGCTCACATAGGCGTCGGACGCAACGGCACCTCCGTCCGGTGCGAGCGACACGGAACTGTCACGCGTCGGTGATAGTCCCCCGCTCGGCCGGGGGCTGAGCGCTGCTGGCGCGGCATGCCCATCGCAGGACAACGTCAGGAGAGCTGGATGATCGGGACTTTGAAACAGGGCGTGTCGCTTGCGGTGCTCGCGAGCTTTGCGCTGGGCGCCGCTGCGACCGGTGCGAGCGCGCAAGGGATGGACGCGCTGGTCGAGGCCGCCAAGAAGGAAGGCTCGCTCACCACGATCGCCCTGCCGCACGACTGGTGCAACTACGGCGAGATGATCTCCGGCTTCAAGGCGAAGTACGGCCTCCAGGTCAACGAGCTCAATCCCGACGCCGGCTCCGCCGACGAGATCGAGGCGATCAAGGCCAATCAGGGCAACACCGGCCCGCAGGCGCCCGACGTGATCGACGTCGGCCTGTCCTTCGGCCCGCAGGCCAAGACCGACAAGCTGATCCAGCCCTACAAGGTCGCGACCTGGGGCGAGATCCCGGCCGACGCCAAGGATGCCGAGGGCTACTGGTACGGCGACTACTACGGCGTGCTCACCTTCGAGGTGAACAAGGACATCGTGTCCGAGGTGCCGCAGGACTGGGCCGACCTCCTGAAGTCCGACTACGCCAACTCCGTCGCGCTGGCCGGTGATCCGCGCGCCTCGGCGCAGGCCATCCAGGCCGTCTACGCCGCGGGTCTTTCCAAGTCGCCGAACGGCTCGGCCACCGAGATCGCCGATGCCGGCCTCGACTTCTTCAAGCAGCTGAACGCGGCCGGCAACTTCGTGCCCGTCATCGGCAAGCCGGCCTCGCTCGCGCAGGGTACGACGCCGATCATGATCCGCTGGGACTACAACGCCCTGTCGAGCCGCGACACCTTGAACGGCAACCCGGCCGTCGAGGTCGTGGTGCCCAAGACCGGCGTTCTCGCCGGCGTCTACGTCCAGGCGATCAGCGCCTACGCGCCGCACCCGAACGCGGCCAAGCTCTGGATGGAGTACATCTACTCCGACGAGGGTCAGCTGACCTACCTCAAGGGCTACTGCCACCCGATCCGCTTCAACGAGATGGCCAAGGCCGGCAAGATCCCGAAGGATCTCCTCGACCGCCTGCCGCCGGCCGCCTCCTACGAGGCTGCGAAGTTCCCCTCGCTGGAAGACCAGAACGCCGCCAAGACCGAGATCACCACCAAGTGGGATCAGGTCGTGGGCGCCAACGTCCAGTAAGACAGACGTCAAACGCGTCCGGACCGTCGCCTCGCGGCGGCGGTCCATCGTCTTCCCACCACGCCGGTCGCCGGCGTCCCGCGCAAAAGGGGTCTCCCGCGTTGAGTGTCCAGGCCCTCGAGCCCATGACGGGCGCCGCTGCTGCCGCCGGGCCGCCGGCCGAGCGCGCGAAGAAGGGCTCGCTCGCCTGGGTGGGCGTCGTCCCGTTCTTCGCCTTCGCGATCCTGTTCCTGATCGCCCCGACCTTCTACCTCGTGGTCGGCGCCTTTCAGGACCCTGCGGGCAGCTTCACGCTCGCCAACATCGCCGGGCTCTTCCAGTCGCAGATCGTGGCGGCCTACTGGATTTCGATCCGCATCAGCCTCGCCTCGGCCGGCCTCGGCGCGCTGCTCGGCTTCTTCCTCGCCTATGCGATCGTGCACGGCGGCCTGCCGTCCTGGATCCGCTCCTCCGTCGTCACCTTCTCGGGCGTCGCCTCGAACTTCGCCGGCATCCCGCTCGCCTTCGCCTTCCTGGCCACCCTCGGGCGCATCGGCCTCGTCACCTGGTTCCTCAACGAGGCCTTCGGCCTCAACATCTACCGGCTCGGCTTCAACCTCCTGAGCTTCTGGGGCCTGACGACCACCTATCTCTACTTCCAGATCCCGCTGATGGTGCTGATCATCACGCCGGCGCTGGACGGGCTGAAGCGGGAATGGCGCGAGGCCTCCTCGATCCTCGGCGCCTCGAACTGGCAGTACTGGCGCATGGTGGCGCTGCCCGTCCTGTTCCCCAGCCTCATGGGCTGCTTCCTGCTCCTTTTCGCCAACGCCTTCGGCGCCATCGCCACGGCCTACGCGCTGACCGGCTCCTCGCTCAACATCGTGCCGATCCTCCTCTACGCGCAGATCCGCGGCGACGTCCTCTACAACCCCAACCTCGGCTACGCGCTCGCCTTCGGCATGATCGTGATCACCGGCTGCTCCAACCTCCTCTACATCTGGCTGCGATCGCGCGCCGAGCGGTGGCTGCGATGAAGGCGCCGCGGGTCCTCGCCTGGATCGCTGTGGTTCTGGCCGCGCTCTACTTCCTCCTGCCGCTCTGGGCGACGTTCCAGTTCTCGCTCTCCATGCTGCGCGGCCAGTGGAGCTTCCAGGCCTACCGGGTTGTCTTCGCCGACGACCGGTTCCAGGAGACCTTCCTGTTCTCCGGCATCTGCGCGGTCACGACCATCGTGCTCGGCACGCTCCTCGTCGTTCCGACGGCCTACTGGGTGCGCCTGCGCCTGCCGCGGCTTCGCCCGGTGATCGAGTTCATCACCCTCCTGCCGCTGGTGATCCCGCCGATCGTCCTCGTGTTCGGGTATCTCAGGCTCTACAACTCCTCGTCCTGGCTGCCCTTCACGGGCACGGTCGCCGGCACCAACGTCATCCTCGTCTTCGGCTACACGGTGCTGGCGCTGCCCTACATGTACCGCGCCGTCGACACCGGACTTCAGGCGATCGACATCCGCACGCTGACGGAAGCCGCCGAAAGCCTCGGGGCGAAGCGCTCAACCATCCTGACACAGGTGATCCTTCCGAACGTGCGCGCGGCGGTCCTGTCGGGCGCCTTCTTGACCTTCGCCATCGTGATCGGCGAGTTCGTGCTGGCGAGCCTCCTCAACCGCCCGGCCTTCGGTCCCTATCTCCAGAACGTCGGCGCCAACCGGGCCTACGAGCCCGCCGCGCTCGCGATGATCGCCTTCGCGGTGACCTGGGGCTGCATGGTGCTGCTGCATCTCCTCGGTGGCGCGGGTCCCGGTCGCGCGCGCTCCTTCCTCAAACCCAAGGCGAGGGCGGTTCCATGAGCTTTCTCGAGATCGCGGACGTCGCCAAGAGCTTCGGCGCCAACACCGTCCTGCACGGCTTCGATCTCTCGGTGGAGAAGGGCGAGTTCGTCACCTTCCTTGGGCCTTCGGGCTGCGGCAAGACCACGATGCTGCGCATCGTCGCCGGCTTCGAGACGGCGAGCCGCGGCACGGTGCGCATCGACGGTCAGGACGTGACCGACCTTGCGCCGAACGCCCGGCGCATCGGCATGGTGTTCCAGGCCTATGCCCTGTTCCCCAACATGAGCGTCGCCGACAACGTCGCCTTCGGGCTGAAGGTCGCGGGCGTTCCGAAGGCGGAGCGTCGCTCGCGCGTCGAGGACATGCTGCGCCTCATCGGCCTGCCGCATATCGCCGACCGATATCCCTACCAGCTCTCGGGCGGCCAGCAGCAGCGCGTGGCGCTGGCGCGCGCCATCGCGCCGCGCCCGCGCGTCCTTCTCCTCGACGAGCCGCTGTCGGCGCTCGATGCCAAGATCCGCGTCTCGCTGCGCACCGAGATCCGCGACCTCCAGCGCGAGCTCGGCATCACCACGATCTTCGTGACGCACGACCAGGAGGAGGCGCTCTCCATGTCGGACCGCATCGTCGTCATGTCGGAAGGGCGCATCGAGCAGGTTGGCACGCCGTTCGAGATCTACAACCGTCCCCGCACGCGCTTCGTCGCTTCCTTCGTCGGCACGCTCGGCCTTCTGAACGGCGAGGTCGCGCACGGCGACCGCGTGGTCGTCGACGGGCAGGAGATCGAGGCGCATGCCGGCGAAGCGCGGGTCGGCGACACGGTCACGCTGGCGCTGCGCCCCGAGGCCCTGTCGCTCCATCCCAGCCGCGAGCGCTCCAACGAGCTGCGCGGCGAGATCACGTCCGTCGCCTTCCTCGGCTCGGTGGTGCGCCTGCGCGCCCGCTTCGGCCGCGACGAGCTGATGATCGACACGTTCAACGATCCGGCCATGCCGCCGCCGAGCCTCGGCTCGACCGTGAAGGTGCATTTCGCGCCGGCCGACGTCCTGTGCCTCGGCGCCGAGGCCGGCGCGCCCGGCACGGGTGCCCGCCCGTCGGCGCCCGTCACCGGCCTGCGCATGCCGCTCGCCGTCTGAGGTTCGGCCCCGCCCAAGCCTTGTCGCGGCCCGCTCGCGCACGACATGTCGGGCGTCGAGAGGCGGCCGGACGAGGAACCCGAGGACGTTGAGCACCACCCCCCTGCACGAGCCGGCGCTGGTCGCCGGCCCCATCCTCTACGCGCGCGGTGCGGACCCGGCCGCGGTCCGGCTCGGCCTCGTCGCGGTCACGCGGCAGGGGGCCGAGGCGCCCCGGTTGGAAGCGGACGGGGCGGACGCGGCGCCGCTCGCGCTTCGCGCCGAGCTCTTCGGCCACGCCGTCTGGGGCGCCGAGTTCACGCTGCCGGTCGGGCCGGAGACGGGCTACCGGCTGGACGGGCGGCACTTTCCCGTCGTGACCGACCTCTCCGGCGATCTCGCGGTCGGCTTCGTCTCCTGCAACGGGCAGGAGAACGGCGACGAGGCGCGCAGCCACGAGGACCGCGACGTCATGTGGCGGCGGCTGGCCGCCGAGCACCGCACGCGCCCCTTCGCGCTCCTTCTCCACGGCGGCGACCAGCTCTATGCCGACGAGGCGATGGACGCCCATCCCGAGACGCGGCGCTGGGCCGAGCTGGACATCGACCGCAAGCCCGGTGTCGACTGGACGCCCGCCATGGAGGAGGCCGCTCGCGGCTATTTCTTCCGCCGCTATCTCGCGCTGATCCGTCAGCCGGCCTTCGCCGAACTCGGCGCGCGCGTGCCTTCGCTGATGATCTGGGACGACCACGACATCTTCGACGGCTGGGGCAGCCATCCCGCGGGCCTGCAGGAGAGCCCCGTCGCGCTCGGCCTCTTCCGGGCGGCGCGCGAGATGTTCGTGCTGTTCCAGCTCGGCGCCGACCCCGCCGCGCTGCCGGCCACCTGCCGCGACCGGACCGGCGCGAGCTTTTCGCAGGACGCCCTGTTCCCCGGCTTCTGCGTGCTCCTGCCCGATCTTCGCTCGGAGCGCACGCCGGGGCGCGTCATGGGAGACGAGGGCTGGAAGGCCTTCGAGGCGGGGCTGGATGCCGCGCCGGGCAGCGATCGGCGGATCGTCGTCTCCAGCGTGCCGGCGCTCGGGCCGCGCCTGTCGCTGGTCGAGGCGCTGCTGGATCTCTATCCCGGCCAGCAGCAGTACGAGGACGACCTGCGCGACCAGTGGCAGAGCCGCGGCCACCGGGCGGAATGGGTGCGCTTTCTTTCACGTCTTGAGCGCGAGGCGGTCGAACGCGGAGGCCCGGTCACCGTCGTGTCGGGCGAGATCCATTTGGCGACGCGCGGCGAGATGCGCCTGTCCGACGGCTCGTCGCTGCACCAGCTCGTCGCCTCGGGCATCACCCATCCCAAGCCGCCGGCCGCCCTCGGCCTCGGTCTCGGCCTCCTGTCGCGGCTCGGACACTCGCCGCTGCCGGGACGGCCGATCCGGCTGAAGCGCCTGCCCGGCCAGCGCACGGTCTACACCGCCGAGCGGAACTACCTCGTCTTGCGCCGACGCGCCGGGCACTGGACCGCGTCCTGGGAACTCGAAGACAGCGGGCGCACCGCCGAGCTGGGGCTGTAGCTCGGCATCCGACCGGGCCTGACCCTCGTCGTCGCCGTTCAGGCGGCCGCCGCGCGGCGGGCCGCTTGGCGTCCGGGGCGTGCGCTCCTCGCCGGTCGCGATGCGCAGCATCGCTCCCTCCGCGCGCCGTGCCGCGAACCGAACCTTTCTCCGTGCCGGCGAGCCGACCCGTTGGGAACCGCTTCAGCCGCCGACCGGCCAGAACAGCGCGATCAGCGGGACGCCGACGAAGAGCACGATGGCCGAGAGCGGCAGGCCGAGGCGCCAGTAGTCGCCGAACCGGTAGCCGCCCGGCGCCATGACGATCGTGTTGCACTGGTGACCGATCGGCGTGAGGAAGTCGCAGGCCGCTCCCAGCGCCACCGCCATCAGGAACGGGTCGGGGTTCAGCCCCAGCCGGATCGCAAGGCTGCCGGCGATGGGGCCGAGCATCAGCACCGTC
Organism: Aureimonas sp. Leaf324; assembly: GCF_001423245.1. Taxonomy (GTDB): domain Bacteria; phylum Pseudomonadota; class Alphaproteobacteria; order Rhizobiales; family Rhizobiaceae; genus Aureimonas. The sequence continues at coordinate 97,396 of NZ_LMOH01000025.1, read as the reverse complement.
GCCGCGTTGTTGAGAAACGGCGTCACCGCCATCGCGAGCAGCGTCACCATGAAGAGCGAGGTCAGCGGCGACAGTCCATGGAGGGCGGTCGACAGCCAGCCGGCGATGAGGTCGGTGCCGCCGGTGGTCTGAATGGCCTCCGACAGCGGGATCAGCGCGGCGAGGAGCACGATCACCGACGCCTCCACCGTACCATAGGCCTCGTGCATGCTCATGACGCGCAGGAGAAGGAGGATCACCGCGGCGCCGAAGAAGGCGGCGACCGCGCTGACGATACCCGCGGCGGTCAGGATCATCGCGGCCGCCAGAACCCCGAGCGGAATGAACGAGCGTCGCGAGCGGCCGAGCACGATCGAACGCTCGGCGAGCGGCAGGATGCGCAGTTCGGCGAGCGCCGCCGGCACGCTCTCGCTGGTTCCCTTCAGGACGAGGACGTCGCCCTCGCGAAGGCGCAAGGTCGCGAGCCGCTGTTCGATCGGCCGCCCGGAGCGGCTGACGGCAAGCACCGCCACCCCATGTGCGGTCTCCAGCGCCAGCTTGCCGAGGCGCGAGCCGATCGCCGGCGACTGCGGTGTCACGACGCCTTCCACCACGCTCTCGGTCTCGATGTCGGCGCGCGTTGTCAGATCGCCCGTGAGGCTGAGGCCGGCGCGCGCCACGGCCCGCTCGATGCCCTCCGGCTCGCCGCCCAGAAGCAGGAGGTCGCCCGCCTTTAGCACCATGCCCGGCGTCGGTTCGTGGCGGCGGAACCGCTCGCGGATCACGAGGCGCACGGCGATGTCATTGTCGGCGGCCGCCTCGAGTTCGGCGACGCTGCGCCCCGCGATGGTCGAGCCGGCCGGGATCTCGGCCTCGGCGGTGTAGGCGTCGAGGGCGAAGGCGTCGCCCATGCCGCCCGCGGCCTTCCGCTTCGGGATGAGGCCGGAGGCGAGCGAGAGGAACAGGAAGCCGCAGACCACGACGCCGATGCCGACCGGCGCGTAGTCGAACATGGCGAACGGCTGCCCCGTCATGTCCTGGCGGATCTTCGAGACGATGATGTTGGGCGAGGTGCCGACGAGGGTCACGAGGCCGCCGATCAGCGAGCCGAAGGCCATCGGCATCAGGAGCTGGGAGACCGACGTGCCGTTCTTGCGCGAGACCTGCGCGGCGATCGGCATGAACATGGCGAGCGCGCCGACGTTCTTCGTGACCATCGACAGGAGCGTGACGGCGCCGACCAGCACGAAGACCTGCCGCCGCGCCGTGCGCATGTGCGGCATCAGCGGGCGCATGATGTCCTCGACGACGCCCGAGCGCGCGATCGCGGCGCTGACGAGGAGCGCGGCGACGACGATCACCACCACGTCGTCGGCAAAGCCCGAGAAGGCGCTCTTCACCGGCACGATCCCGGTGATGACGCCGGCCAGAAGTCCGAGCAGCGCGATCAGGTCGTAGGGCAGGCGGCCCCAGACGAAGCCGGCGACGGTGAGGCCGACGAGGCCGAAGGCGAGGGCTTGGTCGAGGGTCATGGAGGGCTCGCGGAGGGGACGGCGGAAGGCGGGAGCGAAAAAACGGCGCGGCGACCTGTGCCCGTCGAACGAAATCGGGTGCGCGCCGTTACGCGAGGGATGCGGCGCCCTCGTCCGCGTTCGGGGGACTTCCAAGCATGACACAAGGTGGCGCCGGGATCGCATCCGGCAATAAGGGCGTGGCGACGGTACAGGCAGCGCTCGGGCGCACGGCGATCCTCGCCGGAGGCCTGCTCGCCCTGGCGATCGCAGCCTTCGTCTGGACCACATGGCAGGACACCCGGCGCGAGGAGACGGCGAGCGGCAATGCCGCCATCGTCGCCGAGGCCGAGCGCTTCCTGTCGATGATGGCCAGCATCGAGACATCGACCCGCGGCTACGTCATCGCGGGCACGGAGGACTTCCTGTCCCCGTTCCGCCAGAACGTCGCCGACCTGCCGGCGCAGCTCACCCGGATGGAGAATGTCTGGAACGAGGGCGGCGGCGATCCGGCCCGGCTTTCGCGCCTGCGCGAGTTGGCCGAGCAGGAGATCGCCTTCGACACCGAGACGGTGCGCCTGCGCAACGAGGAGGGCGTCGAAGCGGCCTCCGACCTCGTGCGCTCGGGCGCCGGCAAGCGTCTGATGGACGATATCCGCATGGAGGTCGGGCTGGCGCAGACGAATGCGCAGAAGCGCGTCGACCTCGCCGAGGCGACGGCGCATCGCGACGCGCTGATCTCCAACATCGCCTTTCTCGCCGCGATCCTGTCGGCCGCCTCGCTCGCCTTCATCGCCTTCCGCCGGCATGTCGAGAGCCGGCGGGCGAGCGGCATGCTGTCGGCGGTCCTGGAGAACTCGCCGGTGGCGATCGGCTTCGTCGGCCGCGACGGCCGTCTCGGCCGCCTCAACCCGGCCTTCGCGCAGGCCGGCGCGAGCCTGCAGCGCGAGGTGGCGGTCTCGGATTCCCTGCTCGACCTCTTCCCGCGCGACCGCGTGATGCTTGAGCGCATGCTGGACGAGACGCTGCGCTGGGGCCGCACCCACAACGGCGTGGAACTGCGGGCGGGTGACGAGGAGAGCGAGCAGATCTACCTCGCCAGCATCTATCCGCTGCGCACCGAGGGGCGCATCGCCCACGAGACAGTGGGCGCCGGCGTCGTTCTGACCAACGCGACCAAGCGCCTGCGCGCCGAGCGCCAGCTCGCCTATTCCGAGACGCGCTTCCGCTCGCTGATCGAGGCGACGTCGGCGATCGTCTGGTCGGCACCGAATTCCGGTCGCTTTTCGGGCGCCCAGCCCGGTTGGGCTGCCTTCACCGGCCAGACCGAGGCGCAGTATGCGGGCTTCGGCTGGACCGAGGCCCTGCATCCCGAAGACCGCGAGCGCAGCGCCAAGGCCTGGAAGGAGGCCGTGGAGCGCGAGGGAACCTACAAGATCGAGCACCGCGTGCGCCGCCACGACGGCGAGTGGCGCGACATGCTGGCGCGTGCGGTTCCCATCCGCGGCCCGGACAGGGACCTCATCGAGTGGGTCGGCACCCACACCGACATCACCGACCAGAAGCGGATCGCCGCCGAGCTCGGCCATTCCAACGAGCAGTTCCGCATTATCGCCGACAACATCCCGCAGTTCGCCTGGATCGCCGACCCGAACGGCGACATCGACTGGTACAACCAGCGCTGGTTCGACTACACCGGCACGACGCTGGAGGAGATGCGCGGGCACGGCTGGACCAAGGTCCATCATCCCGACCACATCGAGCGGGTGCGCGAGGAGCTGGCCCGCAGGTTTGCCGAAGGCGTGAAGTGGGAGGACAGCTTCCCGCTGCGCGGCGCCGACGGGCAGTATCGCTGGTTCCTCTCCCAGGCGATCCCGATCCGAGACGAGAGCGGAACGATCACGCGCTGGTTCGGCACCAACACCGACATCACCTCGCAGCGCGCCGCCGAGCAGGAGCTCGCCGCCGCCAAGGAGGTGGCCGAGAACGCCAATCGCGCCAAGTCGCAGTTCATCGCCAACATGAGCCACGAGCTGCGCACGCCGCTCTCGGCCGTGATCGGCTATGCCGAGATGCTGGAGGAGGAGGTCGAGGATCTCGGCCAGGCTCATCTTCTCACCGACCTGAAGAAGATCGAGCAGAACGCCCGCCACCTCCTCAGCCTCATCAACGACGTCCTCGACCTCTCGAAGATCGAGGCGGAACGGATGGAGGTCTATGCCGAAAGCTTCCAGCTGTCGGACGTGCTCGACGAGGTGGCCTCGACGGTCGGCTCGCTGATCACCAAGAAGAACAATCGTCTGGCGGTCGAGAAGGACGGCGATCTCGGCGAGATGCACACCGACCAGGTGAAGCTGCGCCAGTGCCTGATCAATCTCCTGTCGAATGCCGCCAAGTTCACCGAGGAGGGGACGATCACGCTGGCGGCCAGCCGCGAGCCGCAGGACGGCGGCGACTGGATCCGGCTGGAGGTGACCGACACCGGCATCGGCATGACGCCCGAGCAGCTGGAGCGCCTGTTCGAGCGTTTCGCGCAGGCCGACGAATCGACGACGCGCAAGTTCGGCGGCACGGGGCTGGGGCTCGCCATCACCCGCGCCTTCTGCCGGCTGCTCGGCGGCGACATCGGCGTCACCAGCGTCGAGGGGCAGGGCACGACCTTCACCATCCGCATTCCGGCCGAGGTCGAGAAGCCCGTCGAGGAGGCCCTGCCGGATACGACCGACGTCAAGCCGCCGGCGGAATCGGGAGCCGGGCTGGTGCTGGCGATCGACGACGACCCGCATGCGCGCGAGCTCGTCACCCGCTTCCTGATGCGCGAGGGCTTCTCGGTGCGCACCGCGGCCGACGGCCTCAGCGGCCTCGAGATGGCGCGCCTCCTGAAGCCCGACGTGATCCTACTCGACGTCACGATGCCGAAGATGGACGGCTGGGCCGTCCTGACCGAGCTGAAGGGCGATCCCGAGGTGTCGGCGATCCCGGTCGTGATGATCACCATCATCGACGAGCACAGCCTTGGCTATGCGCTGGGCGCGGCGGACTATCTCCTGAAGCCGGTCGAGTGGAACCGCTTGAAGGCGGTGCTGGATCGCTTCCGCACCAGCGACAACGGGCTGATCCTCGCGGTCGACGACGACGAGGACGGCCTGCACCGCACCGCCACCATGCTGGAGCGCGAGGGGCTGAAGGTCATCACGGCGCTGAACGGGCGCGAGGCGCTGGCGCGCATGGAGACCGAGCGCCCGAGCCTTATCCTCCTCGATCTCGTGATGCCCGAGATGGACGGCTTCGCGTTCCTGAAGGCCCTGCGCGAGCGGGCGGACTGGCGCGAGATTCCTGTCGTCGTCCTCACCTCCAAGGACCTGACGGCCGACGAGAAACGCTTCCTGCAGGGGCAGGCCGAGGATGTCTTCTCGAAAGGCGACGTCGACCTGAGGGACCTTGCGGCCCAGATCCGCGTTATGGTCAGTCAGGGTGCGGACGCCGTGTCGTCACAGCCTGCACAGACGGGACAGTCCGCATCGGAGCCGACATCATGACACGCATCCTGCTGGTCGAGGACCACGAGGAAATCTGGGACTTCCTGTCCCGCCGCCTGCAGCGGCGCGGCTACGAGGTGGTGCTTGCGCACGACGGACAGGACGGGATCGAGAAGGCCCGGGGCGCGGCCCCGGACATCATCCTTCTCGACATGAACCTGCCGGTTCTCGACGGCTGGACGGCCGCGCGCACCATGCGGGCCGACGCCTCGATGCCGCGCATTCCGATCATCGCGCTGACCGCCCACGCCATGTCGGGCGATAAGGAAAAGACGCTGGCGGCCGGTTGCGACGACTACCACGCCAAGCCCGTCGACTTCTCCAAGCTCCTCGGACAGATCGAGGCCCTGCTGCCGCAGCCCGCGGCGGCGCAAGCTTGAGCGTCGAATGGCTCTGGCGCCTGGCCGGGCGCCAGGCGGGACCGCGCGACGGGCAGGGCCTGAACCTCGAGGCGCTCGACCTACCCGCGATGGACGCCGCCCCCGCGCCGGCGCCGGTCTCGACGCGCCGCGACAGCGTGGAGGCGACGCTGGCGCTGAAGGTTCTGTCGGCGCATCTGGCGAACTTCCGGCAGGTCTCGTTTCCGCTGACCCTCGACTTCCGCTCCTTCTCGGCCGGGGAGGCGGCGCTCGTCGTGGATGCGGCCGCGCTGGCGCTCGAAGCCGACGAGGGTGGCTGGGCGGACGCCGCACGGCGCGAGCGCGCGCGGGAGACGCTGGCGCGGCTCGGCGCCACGCCTTCGCATCTCGCGCCTTTGGGAGACGAGGCGGCACCGCCGGTCTCGATCGGCGCTCTGGCCGATGCCGCGCGCCGGCTCGACAAGGCGGCGCACGTCTATGCCGTTTCGCTTCTGGTGGTCGGCCAGCGCTCGGCGGTCGCGCAGGCCTATCTCACCTACCTCGCCGCCCGCCTTGGCCTGACGGCGAACGTCGTCGGCAGCCTCAACCGGCGCTTTCGCGCGTGATCTCGCGCAGCGCCGACTGAACCGTGCCCGATTCCAGAAGAAGCACGCGCGACAGGTCGGCGAGCGTCACCCAGCCGACCACGGCGCCGTCTCCTTGCGTGACGGCAAGGCGCCGGATGCGATGCGCGGTCATCAGGTCCATCGCGGCCTGCAGGCTGTCGGACGGACGGCAGGCGAGGAGCGGCGCGGACATGACGTCGCGCGCCCGCGTCTGCGCCGGATCGAGGCCGCGCGCCACGACGCGGTAGAGGATGTCGCGATCGGTGACGACGCCCTTGGCGTCGTCCGCCGTGCCGATGGGCAGCGATCCGACGTCGAGGTCCCCCATCATCACGGCGAGTTCCGACACGGGGTCGTCGAGCCCGGCAAACTCGACATGCCGGTTCATCACGTCCTGGATCTTCAAGATGGCGCATCCTCGTGGCGGGTGGCGTTGGCCGAGAACAACGGACGTGCCGGCAAACGGTTCGCAGGTGCGGGAACCAAATACGTGGCTTCCGCCTTTCTCGATCCGGCGTGTCTCATTTCATGACGGGATCCATCCCTTGAACATTCAACCGAATGCCTCCGACTTCGCGTCCACTCTCGCGAAGCCAGGCCTCCACAAATCACGTGTCGAGGCCGGCCGGCCGTTCCCTCGCGGCGCCACATGGGACGGGCTGGGCGTCAACTTCGCCCTGTTCTCCGCCAATGCCACGAAGGTCGAGCTCTGCATCTTCGACCAGACCGGCACGACCGAACTCGAGCGCATCGTGCTGCCGGAATACACCAACGAGGTGTTCCACGGCTATCTGCCGGACGCGCGCCCCGGCCTCGTCTACGGCTATCGCGTCCATGGCCCCTACGAGCCCGACGCCGGCCATCGCTTCAACCCGAACAAGCTGCTCCTCGACCCCTATGCCCGGCAGCACGTCGGCGAGCTGAAGTGGGACCATGCCCTCTTCGGCTACACGATCGGCCATGCCGACGGCGACCTGTCGTTCGACGAGCGCGATTCGGCCGCCTTCGTGCCGAAGTCGCAGATCGTCGATCCCGCCTTCACTTGGGGCAACGACCGCCGGCCGAACGTGCCGTGGGAGCGGACCGTCTTCTACGAGACCCACGTCAAGGGCTTCACCCAGCGCCATCCGAGCGTGCCGGACCGCGACCGCGGCAAGTTCTCCGGCCTCGCGCACCACGACGTCGTCCAGTACATCAAGAGCCTCGGCATCACCTCGGTCGAGCTCCTGCCGATCCACGCCTTCGTCGACGACAGCTACCTCGTCGAGAAGGGCCTCCGGAACTTCTGGGGCTACAACACCCTCGGCTTCTTCGCGCCCGATCCGCGCTACATGGGATCGCCCTTCGTCAACGAGTTCAAGGAACTCGTCTCGACCTTCCACCACAACGGGCTCGAGGTGATCCTCGACGTCGTCTACAACCACACGGCGGAAGGCAACGAGAACGGGCCGACCCTGTCGTTCAAGGGCATCGACAACGCGACCTACTACCGGCTCCTGCCGGACAACAAGCGCTACTACATCAACGACACCGGCACCGGAAACACCGTCAACACCTCGCATCCGCGCGTGATGCAGCTGGTGATGGACAGCCTGCGCTACTGGGCCGGCGAGATGCGCGTCGACGGCTTCCGCTTCGACCTCGCGACCATCCTGGCGCGCGAGCCGACGGGCTTTTCGGAGGAATCCTCCTTCCTTCACGCCACGATGCAGGATCCGCTGCTGTCCCAGGTCAAGCTGATCGCCGAGCCCTGGGACTGTGGTCCGGGCGGCTATCAGGTCGGCCGCTTCCCGCCGGGCTGGGCCGAGTGGAACGACGGCTACCGCGACACGGTGCGCGCCTACTGGCGCGGTGACGAGGGCAAGGTTCCGGCGGTGGCCGGCAAGATCTCGGCCTCGGCCGACCTCTTCAACAACCGCGGCCGCCAGCCCTGGGCGAGCGTCAACTTCATCACCGCCCACGACGGTTTCACGCTGCACGACCTCGTCTGCTACAACGACAAGCATAACGAGGCGAACGGCGAGGACAATCGCGACGGCCACTCGCACAACCTCTCGAACAACTACGGCGTCGAGGGACCGACCGAGGATGCGGAGATCAACAACGTCCGCTTCCGCCAGCTGCGCAACTTCTTCGCGACGCTTCTCCTGTCGCGCGGCACGCCGATGATCCTGGCGGGCGACGAGTTCGCCCGCACGCAAGGGGGCAACAACAACGCCTATGCGCAGGACAACGAGATCGGCTGGGTCGACTGGAACGTCACGCAGGACGGCGAGGATCTCGCCGAGTTCGTCCAGAAGCTCATCATGCTGCGTCAGGCGCTGCCGATGCTGCGTCGCGGCCGCTTCCTCCAGGGGCGGTTCGACGAGGAGATCGGCGCCAAGGACGTGACGTGGATGTCGCCGTCGGGCGGCGAGATGCAGCAGGCCGAATGGGACGATGCCGGCGCCCGCTGCTTCGGCGTCCTTCTCGACGGGCGCGCGCAGGCCGAGGGCATCAAGCGCGTCGGGTCCGACGCGACGATGCTTCTCGTCCTCAACGCGCACCACGACGTCGTGAACTTCAAGCTGCCGCAGGCGCCCGGCGGCCGTCGCTGGCACTGCATCATCGACACCAACACGCCGAACCGCGACGAGCTCGTCCCCTTCGAGTTCGACACCGACTACATGGCAACCGGCCGCTCGCTGCTCGCCTTCATCCTCGAGCCCGAGGACGGCTACTCCCTGTCGGACGAGGCGCACCAGGCGTTCCAGCACGTGTCGGAAGCCTTCCGCCGCGCGGCCGCCGAGCGGGTGCATATCGTCCGGCCCGACAAGGGCTGATCGACCATCCCGGCGCCTTGCCGGCGCCGGCAGGAAACATGAAGGGCCGCTTCCGAAAGGAGGCGGCCCTTTTTCATGTCAGGTCGAGACGTCTTTTAGGCGGGCGCGAAGCGGGCGGGATCGGCTGGACGCTCACGGGGATCAAGGCGCCGCCAAAGGACGGCCGTCACCCGGACGGCAGGAACCCAAGTCACCGATGGGCCCCCGCCGGACGGCCGCAAACAGGGCCGGCTCGTGCTGTCGGTGGCCTCAGTCAGACCGCTTCGACGGCGGCCTCGACCTTGGTCTCATCAGTGATGTTGGGAGCGGCGGGCGTCTCCGGCGCCGGCACGTGCATCGCCTGCCCGGACATGTCGAGCGCGGCGGCGAGCGCCCCGTTCAACGTCGTCACCAGGGCGTCGGCGTGAACGCGGCGCTTCAGTTCCTGCAGCATCGCGGGGTCGCGCTGGCGCCAGATGCCGATGAGGATGCGCGCGTGCGGGGCGAAGCGGTGGACGCGCCGAACCGCCTGCCGCAGATGCACCGTCGACAGCGGCTCGACGAACGACAGGCAGACGAGCGCGACGCCTTTGGCATCCTCGCGGCTCGGCGGGTTTTCGATCAGCGAGGCGAGACTCACCGCCTCGGCCCGAAGCCCGTGGCGGGTCAGGACCTGTGCCAGCATGGCCGTGACCGCGCCATCGAGCGCGTTCGAGCCGGACAGGCAGACCACCGGCCGATCGCCGCGCCAGGCGGGTGCCAGATCCTGCTGCCGCTGGACGATGCGCGTGACCTCCTGGTCGGGACCGGCTGCATCGACCGCCGCGGCGGCTTCCGCCGTCATGGTCTTCTTGCCACGCCGGCCACCGAGGGCCGAGGTGCGCACGGATTTCAGGCCCTCGACCAGTTCCAGCGTCGAGCGCTGCAGCGTTTCCAGCCGCTCGCCCTCGACGGCGAAGCGCGCGACGTCCTCGTGTGCGATGCGCAGGCCCTCGAGCGCCACCTCGTCGTAATAGGTCGCGAGCTCGCGCTGGCGCAGGAATTCGTGGGCCTGATCGACCGCCTCGTCCGGCGCGCCGGCCAGCATGCGCTGGTAGAAGATCTGTGGCGGCGACAGCGCCGGACGGTCGCCGAACATCACGTCGATGAAGGCGAGGCGCGGCACGTGCCGGCCCATCACCACGAGGCAGATGGTCAGCGGCGTCGCGAGGATCAGCCCGACCGGGCCCCAGAGGAAGGCCCAGATCGTCGCGGCCAGCAGGATGGCGACGGGCGACAGGCCGGTGGAGTGGCCGTAGAGCACCGGCTCCACGACGTTGGACAGCAGCGCCTCGGCACCGAGATAGAGGACCGCCGTCCAGATCACCATCGACCAGCCGGGATCGACCGCGAAGGCGAGCAGCATCGGCAGGCCCGCGCCGACGAAGCCGCCGACATAGGGGATGAACCGCAGGATTCCGCCGAGGATGCCCCAGAGCGCAGGGCTCGGCACGCCGAGGAGCCAGAGGCCGAGCGCCGTCACGGTGCCGAAGGCAGCGTTCACGCCGAGCTGGAACAGGAGAAGCTTCGACAGGCGCCGCGCCGCATCGTCGATCGCGGCCGTGGTCTGCTGGAGATCGTCGGTGCCGGCGAGGCGGATGAAGCGGTTCCTGAGATCCTCGCGCTGGAGGAGGATGAAGATCGCGAAGATGATCACGACGCCGAAGGTCGCGAGCGGCTGGAGAAGCGGCAGTGCGATGGCGCTGATCGTATCGAAGAGCGAGCTTTCGTTCTCGACGGTGACCGGGATCGGGCGCGGCGCGGGGGTCCCGTCGGCACCGTTGCCCCCCGCCGTCTCGGCGGGCGCAGCGAGATGCTGGATGTCGGCGGCCATTTCCTCGAGCGCCACGGCCGCCCGGCTGAACGGGCCGTTGCCGCTCGCTTGCGCGGAGGCCGACAGCGACTGCAGCTTCTCCTGCACGGTCAGGCGATAGGACGGGATCTCGCCGACGAGCGAGGTGATCTGCAGCGCGATGATGAAGCCGAGCGCCACGATCGCGACGGTGGCGGCGAGGATCGCGCCGGAGATCGCGAGCATGCGCGGCACGCGGCGGCGCTGCAGCCCGATCACGATCGGGGCGAGGATGAAGGCAAGGAGAATGCCGAGGGCGAAGGGCACGAAGATCTCTCGCCCGAGCGTCAGGATCGCGGCGATCGACAGCGTCAGGACGCCGATCGCCAGCGCCGTGAACAGCGGCAAGGCGCGACGCAGCATCTGCGAAGTGACGATATCCAACGCTTCACGCTCCCCCAGCCGCGCCGGACCTGTGCGACGCGAACCGTGAGGAATGCGGCGTCCCTGATTAAGTTCCCGCGCACGACTTCAATCGGTTTAGAATGGCTGGCGTCTCCGATATGCGGAAAGCGCATGGCTGACGCGCCGAATCGACGCTTCAAGTCCGGGGGGCGAAGGCCCATCTTCTGGTCATCGAAACGAGACAGACACCTCGAAAGGACGACCTCGATGACCCCCCGCAACAACCGCACGCGCTCCTTCGGCCAGCGGATCCGCAGCATGACCGAAGCGTTCGGTGGCATCGCTGCTTGCGCGGCGGCGGCCGAGGCCGGCAAGCGTCCCTCGCGCGCGGCCCTCAAGGCTGCCGGCATCGAGCCGAACGCCTTCGACGAGATCAAGCTCGGCTGATCGCCGACGCGTTAACGACCCATGCATGAAAAGGGCGGCTTCCCATCGGAAGCCGCCCTTTTTCGTTCGTGCCGTGCGAGGCCGCCTTAGTCCTCGTCGGCCGCCATCTGCGACAGGATCTGGCCTCGACCGCGGGCGCGCAGGATCATCGGCACCACAAGGGCGAGCACCGCGAGCGTCAGGAGCGCGATGGCCAGCCACGAGTGCACGAGGATCGTCGGATCGCCCTGGCTGATGGCGAGCGCGCGGCGCAGCTGCTGCTCGGCCATCGGTCCGAGGATCAGGCCGACCACGACTGGGGCGATCGGGTAGCCGAAGCGGCGCAGCATGTAGCCCATCAGGCCGAAGAGCAGCAGCATGCCGAGTTCGACCGGCGAGGGGTTGGCGCCGATGCAGCCGAGCGTCGCGAAGACGAGGATGCCGGCATAGAGCCAGGGGCGGGGGATCGTGAGGAGCCGCACCCAGAGGCCGATCAGCGGCAGGTTCAGCACCACCAGCATCAGGTTGGCGATGAGGAGGCTCGCGACAAGGCCCCAGACGATCTGCGGCGAGGTGATGAAGAGGAGCGGGCCGGGCTGGAGGCCGAACTGCTGGAAGGCGGCGAGCATGATCGCGGCGGTTGCCGAGGTCGGCAGGCCGAGCGTCAGGAGCGGCACCAGCGTTCCGGCGGCCGAGGCGTTGTTGGCGGCCTCGGGGCCTGCGACGCCCTCGATCGCGCCGTTGCCGAACTCTTCCGGGTATTTCGTGAGGTTCTTCTCCATGGAGTAGGAGAGGAAGGTGCCGATCTCGGCGCCGCCGGCCGGCATCGCGCCGATCGGGAAGCCGACCGCGGTGCCGCGCAGCCACGGCTTCCACGAGCGCTTCCAGTCCTCCTTGGTCATCCAGAGCGAACCCTTGACGGCCTGGATCGTGTCGGGCGTGCGGTTGGCGGCGGCCGCCACCACGAGGCACTCGCCGATGGCAAAGAGCGCGACGGCGAGCGTCGTCACTTCGATGCCATCGAGGAGATTGGCCGAGATGCCGCCGAAGAAGCTGGCGAGCGAGGCCCAGAGCCCGTGCATCGAGGCCGCGGGATCGGCGGCCATGCCCTGGAAAACTTGAGCGATCGGGGTCAGCGTCAGGCGCGCCTGGCCGGTCTGCAGGTCGATGCCGACGAGGCCGAGCGTCAGGCCGAGGATGAGCGCGGTGAGGCCGCGCAGCGCCGAATCGCCGAAGGCCGCCGAGACCGTGACGAAGGCGAGCAGCATCAGCGCGAAGTACTCGGCCGGGCCGAAGGACAGGGCGAAGGAGACGATGACGGGCGCGAGGAAGGCAAGGCCCAGCGTCGCGATGAGGCCGGCGACGAAGGAGCCGATCGCGGCGGTGGCGAGCGCCGGTCCGCCGCGGCCCTTGCGGGCCATCTTGTTGCCCTCCAGCGCCGTGATGATCGAGGCGCTCTCGCCCGGCGTGTTGAGGAGGATCGAGGTGGTCGATCCGCCGTACATGCCGCCGTAGTAGATGCCGGCGAACATGATGAGCGAGCCGGCGGCATCGAGCTGGTAGGTGACCGGCAGGAGCAGCGCGACGGTGAGCGCCGGGCCGATGCCGGGCAGGACGCCGACTGCGGTGCCGAGCGTCACGCCGATCAGCGCGTAGAGGAGGTTCATCGGCTCGGCGGCGGTCGCCAGGCCCTGACCGAGAAGCGCGAAGGTATCCATCGCTGGCAACCCATGGTTCGAGCGGGCGCGGGCCGTCCCGGCGGGAGGCGCGCGCTGGAAGGGAGAAGCCTTCGGCGCCGGGCCGGAGGCGGAAGGCTCAGCCGAAGAGGCGTTCCAGCGGCCCGGCCGGCAGCGCGAGGTTCAGGACCTTCGTGAACATCAGCCAGATCGCAAGGCTCAGGAGGATGCCGACCGGGATCGACACATAGAGCTTGCGCTTGCCGAAGGCCCGCGCGGTCGCCGCGAAGAGGAGTCCGGTGGCGATCGAGAAGCCGGCGGTGGTCAGGAGCAGGAGCTGGGCCGCCAGCCCGCCGACGATCCACACGATCGGGGCGAACTCGTCGTGATCGCGCTCGGGAAAGTCGCCGCGCCACGCCTCGAACATGGTCCAGCCGGACAGGCCGAGAAGCGCGAAGCCGATCAGGGTCGGAAAGGTCGCCGGCCCGATGCGGGCATAGGCGCCGCCGCCGATATGGCTGGCGTCGAGCAGCACGAGGGCTCCCAGGATCCCCAGCCCGATGCCGATGGCAAACGCCGCCCGGTCGGGGCGGCGTTCGGTCGGCGCATGGTCCGACGGGGCGCTCATTACTGGACGAGGCCGATCGCGGTGAGGACTTCCTTGGTGTCCTCGATGTTCTTGGCGAGCTCGGTCTTGAAGGCGTCGCCGGCGAGGAACGTGTTCTGCCAGTTGTTGCGCTCCAGGACCGCCTTCCACTCGGGGCTGTCGACCATCTTCTGCATGTTGGCGATGGTGGCGGCCTGCTGTTCGGCCGTGAGGCCGGGGGCGCCGGCGACCATACGCCAGTTCTGCAGCTCCATGTCGATGCCGGCTTCCTTCAGCGTCGGCGCCTCGGAGCCCGGCACGCGCTGGGCGCCCGTGGTGGCGAGAAGACGGAGCGTGCCGGCCTTCACCTGGCTCTCGAACTCGCCGTAGCCGGAGATGCCGGCCGCGACCTGCTGGCCGAGGATGGCTGCGAGAGCCTCGCCGCCGCCGGAAAACGCGATGTAGTTGATCGCCTTCGGGTCGGCGCCGACGGCCTGCGCGAGGAGGCCGGCCGCGATGTGATCGGTGCCGCCGGCCGAGCCGCCGGCGATCGCCACGGCGCCCGGGTTCTCCTTCATCGCCTTCGCGAGGTCGGCGATCGTCTGGTAGGGCGAGGACGCCGGAACCACGATGGCCTCGTCCTCGCCGGTGAGGCGGGCGAGCGGCGTCACCTGGTCGAGCGTGACCGGCGACTTGTTGGTGAGGATCGCGCCGACCATCACGTAGCCGCCGACGAGCAGCGCGTTCGGGTTGCCGGACTTCGTCGAGACGAACTGGGCGAGACCGATCGTGCCGCCGGCGCCCGGAACGTTGACGACCTGCACGTTGCTGGCGAGCTTGGTCTCCTGCAGGACGTTCTGCATGGCGCGGGCGGTCTGGTCCCAGCCGCCGCCGGGCGAGGCCGGGGCCATGATCTCGTAGGCGGGCGTCTGGGCGAAGGCGCTGGTGGAGACGAGAAGCGCGGCGAGCGCGCCGAAGATGATCGACTTCATGGCTGGATCCTCCCTGGTGGCGACGCTTGGAATCGCGTCGTCCTCAAAACCTAAACGATGGTCGCGGGGAGAGTGGCGGCGCGCGTCGGCTGCCGAGAAAGACCGTCCTGCCCCTCCAGGCCGTCCGGTCGAAGGGCGAGAGCTTCTCGAAAGCCCGCCCACGGTCGCATCCAGCCTCCCCGGCCGTCTGGGGACATCCTAACAAAGGGTTCCTGTCAAAAACCTGTCACGAAGCCAGCCTGCCTTATTGCGGTGCAACGATCTCCATCCACGTGTCCAGAAACCGGGCACGACGCTGGCGGTCGAGCCCGACGAGAAGCGAGGGGCCGAGCGGCACCGGCTGCACGGCACCGCGACCGCGCGCCGCGATGCGCTCGGCCGTCCAGCTTCCTTGCGTCCCCGGCACCACGGCGCCGAGTGCGGCGGGACCGGCGAGGATCGACTGGCCCTCGTCCGACAGCGCGAACTCGATGAAGGCCTCGCCGAGGTCGGCGCGCTGCGCCCCGACTGGCACGAACATCGAGCGCGTGACGACGAGCACGTAGTCGTCGGGCACCACGATGCCGATGCGCGCGCCCGCCGCCTGCCGCGCAAAGGCGTAGGAGCCGAGGACGTTGTAGCCGAGCGCGAGATCGCCGCGCTCGACGCCGTCGAGGATCGCGGGGCTCGCTCCCGACAGGCGCACGCCCGCCCGGCCGAAGGCGCTGGCGAGGCGCCAGAAATAGGACGACACGGACTGGTCCTGTGCCGCCAGCATGTAGCCGACGCCCGAGCGCGCGACGTCGTAGGTCGCGATCTTGCCGGCGAGCCGCACGGCCTGTTTCTCCAGGAGCTCGGCGAGGTCCAGATGGCTGCGCGGCACCTCGTTCTCGGCGAGGATGTCGGGATTGTAGACGATCACCGCCGGCTCGAAGGAGAAGCCGAAGAGCTCGGAGCGCCACTGCGCCCAGCCCGGCAGATTGGCGGCGCCGGCAAGGTTCAAGGGCTGCGCGAAGCCGTCGTTGACGAGCTTGACCTGGAGGTCGGAGGCCGAGCTGATCATCACGTCCGGCGGCGGGCGGGCGCCGGAGGCGAAGGCCTCGAAGATGGCGAGCGTCTCGCCCTCCTCGTAGGTGACGGTGACGTCTGGCCGGCGCGCCTGGAAGCCGCGCACGAGATGGGCGAAGAGGCCCGTGTCGGTGGCCCCGAGGATTTGGAGGCGCGTCTCGCCGGAGCCGTCCGGCGCGGGGTAGACAACCTCGGCCGCGCCGGCCGTCGCGATCGGCCACCACAGGATCGCAAGAAGGGCCAGCGAGGCGAGGGCTCTCGCGGCCGGGCGGCCGGTGCGGAGGTCGACCCGCGGCAGCACGAGCCGGACGAGCAGCCCGCCGCCCGGCCGGTCCTTGAGATCGATCCGCCCGCGCTGGGCCTCGACCGCGCGGCGCACGATCGCCAGTCCCAGCCCCGAGCCGTTGGTCCCGGCCGAGGCCCCGCCGCGCCGGAAGCGCTGGAACACCGCCTCGCGCTCGTCGATCGCGATGCCCGGCCCGCGGTCGGCGACGTCGATGCCGATCGATCCGTCGGCACGCGCCGCGACCGCGATCTCCACCGGGCCGCGGCTGTAGGTGAGGGCGTTGTCGACGAGGTTGCGGAGCATCTCGCGCAGGACCACGCGATCGGCCCCAAGCGAGGCCTCGGCCATGCCGGGCGCGATCGACACGCGCACGCGGTCGGCGGTGTCGGGGTCGAGCCGTCGCACGACCTCGGTCACCACCGCGCCGACCGGCGTCGCGCCCGCCGGCGCGGTGTCGAGCCGGTGCGAGATCGTCGCGTCCATCAGGAGCTGGGAGACGAGCTGGCTCGCCTGCACCGCCTCGTCGTGGATGCGCGCGACCTGGGTGCGCAGCGCCTCGGGGTCGCTCTCGCCGCGCGCCACCTCGGCCTGGAGGCGCAGCGAGGCGAGCGGCGTGCGCACTTCGTGCGCGGCCTCGGCGACGAGAGCCTCCAGGCGCTCTCGCGCCAGCGCCAGCCGGCCCATGAAGTCGTTGAGCGCCCCGACGAGCTGCACCGCCTCCTGCGGCACCGGCAGGTCGACGGGCGAGAGGTTCTCCGGGGCGCGGGCGCGCAGGTGCCGCTCCAGCGACAGGAGCGGGCGGAAGGCGCGGCCGATGCCGAACCACAGGATCACCAGCGCCAGGAGAAGAAGCGCGACCACCGGCAGGAGCGCGTTCTGGAAGATCTCGCGGGCGAGCGCGCGCCGCTCGCTCAGCGTTTCGGCGACGCGCACCGTCGCCCAGCCCGTGCCGGACGCGGTGGAGACGAGCCGCCCGGCGCTCGCCACGCGCACCGGCTCGCCGCGGTAGACGGCGTCGGCAAAGGTCGGCTCGCTGTCGTCCTCGGGGACGAGGCCTTCCGACAGGTCGGGATAGCCAGTGACGTTGGTGCCGTCCGGCGCCTCCACCGCGTAGAAGATGCGGTCGCGGCCGGAGAACATCGAGAAGGAGGCGAGCGGCAGTTCCACCGTCACCTCGCCCTCCTCGAGCTGGACGGCGCCCGCGATGATGAGGGCCGAGGCGCCGAGCAGGCTGTCGAAGGCGCGCTCGGACGCCCGCTCGGCATAGTCGCGGATGAAGGCGACGAGGACGAGGGCGGCCAGCAGGAGAAGGAGCGTCGCGGCGACCAGCACCCGGCGCCGGATCGAGACCGTCCTATCCGCCATCGCGCACCCGCGCGACATAGCCGGACCCGCGCACCGTCGCGATCTCCAAGGCCGAGCCCTCCAGCTTGCGGCGAAGGCGCGAGACGTAGAGCTCCAGCGCGTTTATCGAGACCGCTTCGTCGAACGAGAAGAGCTGCGCCATCAGCTGCTCCTTGCCGACGACGACACCGGGCCGCGACAGGAGGATCTCGAGCAGGCGGAACTCGCGCCGGCCGATGTCGAGCCGCTCGCCGCCCCGGCTCACGGCGTGGCCGGCGAGATCCACCGTCACGTCGCCGAAGGCCGAGACGCTGGTGGTCTGCCCGGCGGGACGGCGCAGGAGCGCGCGCAGCCGCGCGTCGAGCTCGCGCAGGTCGAAGGGCTTCGTCAGGTAGTCGTCGGCGCCCTGGTCGAGGAGGCTGACCTTGTCGTCGATCTCGGATCGCGCCGTCATCACGAGGACGGGGACGCTGGAGCGCGCCCGGCGCAGCTGCGAGATCACCCAGAGCCCGTCGCGGCCGGGCAGCGTGAGGTCGAGGATCACCGCGTCGAACGTGTCGAGCCCGAAGGCCTCCACCGCGTCCTCGGCGCTCCTCACCCATTCCACCGCGTGGCCGGCCCCGCGCAGGTGGCGATTGACGGCATCGCCCAGTCCCTCGTTGTCCTCCACCAGGAGCATGCGCATGAAAGGCCGGTTCCGCCGCTCTCGAGGGGTCGCAGAGGCCCGACCATAGGGCCTCGGGCCCGGGTTGGGAACATGAGCGAAGACGTGACGTCGCGGCCGGTTGATTCCCCTGCCGCCCTGCCGCTATCGGTCGAGGCTGACAGCGCCGCCGTCGCGGCGCCCATCCGAAGGGCCGGCTTCCCATGCATTCCATCGCACGCGTCGGCCTTGCCGCCGATCTCCACGCCTATGCGGACAAGCACGGGGCGGTGACGGTGGGCGTCGCCGGGGCGGGGCAGATGGGCATCGACCTCCTGGTCCAGCTGAAGCTGATGCCGGGCGTCCGGCTCGGCGCCGTGTCGACCTCGCGGGCCGCCGAGACCGAGGCCGCACTCGCCTATGCCGGCTACGCGCCGGAGGAAAGTGCGCGCGCCGAGCGCGCCGGGGACGTCGACGCCGCGATCGAGGCGGGCCGCGCGGCGATCGTGCCGGACGCCGCGCTCCTGTGCGAGGCGGGCCGCATCGACGTCGTGGTGGATGCGACGGGCAGCCCGAGCTTCGGCACGACGCTGGCACTGAAGGCCTTTGCGGCCGGCAAGCATGTGGTGATGCTGAACGTCGAAGCCGACATCGCGGTCGGCCGCCATCTCAACGCCGCAGCGAAGCGGGCGGGCGTCGTCTACACGGGCGCGGCGGGCGACGAGCCGCACGCGACGATCGAGCTGATCGGTCTCGCCCAGTCGCTGGGTCTCGACATCGTGTGCGCGGGCAAGGGCAAGAACAACCCGCTCGACTTCAACGCCGTGCCCGCCGACTACGAGGCGGAAGCGGCCCGGCGCAACATGAACGCGCGCATGCTGGTCGAGTTCGTCGACGGATCGAAGACCATGGTCGAGATGGTGGCGATCGCCAACGCGACCGGTCTCGTGCCGGACGTTCCGGGCATGCACGGCCCGAACGCCACCGCCGACGACCTTGCGCAGGTGCTCTGCCCGAAGGAGGATGGGGGCATCCTGTCGCGCATGGGCTGTGTCGACTACACGATCGGGCGCGGCGTCGCGCCGGGCGTCTTCTGCGTGGTGAAGGGCCGCCATCCGCGCGTCACCGAGCGCATCGCCGACCTGAAGGTCGGCCCCGGCCCCTGCTTCTCGCTCCTGCGCCCCTTCCATCTCACCTCGATCGAGGTGCCGCTGTCGGCGATCCATGCGGCCGTCCACCGCCGCCCGCACATGGAGCCTTTGGACCGGCCCGTCGCCGAGTGCGTCGCCGTCGCCAAGCGCGACCTCGCCCCAGGCGAGACGCTCGGGCGCATCGGCGAGACGCAGTATCGCGGCTTCGCGATGACGTGGGGGGAGGCGCGGGCCGCCGGCGGCCTGCCACTCGGCCTGGCCGAGGGCGCACGGGTGACCGCCCCGATCAAGGCCGGCGAGAAGATCACCTACGCCAACGCCGCCCCCGACGAGAGCCTCGAGATCACCCGCGTTCGCCGCGAACTGGACGCGGCGGACGAGCAGTTCGTCGGCCGGGTCGCCTAGAGGTGATACGCCTGCTCGCGATGCTTCTTGCCGTGCTCCTCTGTTCCTGGTCGGCTTCGGCCGGACGAGCAGGCGCTGCCGGAAACCAGGTCGAGATCGCCGCCGATCTGGCCGCGATCCGTGCTTGCCTTGAGATGCAGAGGAAGAGGCGCGAGAAGGACACGTGCATCGGCCGGATATCCGAGATGTGCCGCGACCAGCCATCCGATGAGATTGTATCGGCCCGGACCTATTTCTGCGCGGCGCGCGAAACCGCGGCTTGGGACCAGCTTCTGAACCGGAACTTTCAGGCCCAAGTGGATGCGATCCGCGGGGACGACGTTAGCGATCAGGCCTTGCGAGACGGGCAACTGGGAGCCCTGCGCACCGCGCAAAGACGTTGGATCCAGTTTCGCGACGCCGAAATGATCCGCGAAGAAAAGAATTCGCAGAATGCGATGTCCACTTGGATCCTCGCCAACGTCGAGAAGGTCGGGCTGGAGATGACGGCGCGCCGCGCCATCGATCTCAGCCTCGACTGACAGGCTCCCGAACGGGCCTCCGGACACGCCTCCGCGGGTGTCTTCGTCCATGCGCCGTCAGCGCGTATAAGCGATCGGCACCGTCATGGGGACGCTCCCGCCCTCCGGCGGCGCCGGAAATGGGCTGGCGCGGCGCACCAGGGAGAGCGCGGCCTCGTCGAGAGCCGGATTGCCGGACGAGCCCGACAGGCGGATGCCGGTGGCGGCGCCGCTGGCGGTGATCGTGAAGGACACGCGCACCGTGCCCGCGCCGCCCCCGCGCGGGGTGCGCTTGAAGCGGTTGAGCCGCGCCGACACCTGCGATTGCCATCGCGCCGGCGACACGCTCGAACGCACGCGCTGACCCTGCGAGGCCTCGGGCGCGGCGCGCGAGGCGCTAGAAGCAGGTGCCGCCGCCTGCCGGCGTTCGGTGCGGGGCCGCTCGCGCTCACGCGGACGCTCCGCCTCGCGCGGGCGTTCGGGGCGGCGCTCGGCGACCTCGCGACGCGGCTCGGGCGGGCGAGGGCGCGCGCGCGGGACCGGCGCATTGATCACTGCCTCCGCCGGCGTCTCGACGGCAGGCGGCGGCTCGGGCTGGGGTTCCGCCGGCGGCTCGGGCAGGGGCTCGGGGTCCACGACCGGCGGCGGCTCCTCCACCGGCGGCGGGAGATCGGGTTCGGGCGGCGGCGCGATGGGCTCGGGCGGGGGCGGCTCGGGTTCCGGCTCCGGCGGTAGCGGTTCGGGCGGCGTTTCCTGCGGCTCTTCAGCGGGCTCCGGCGCTTCCACGGCGGGCGCGGCCGGCGGTGCGGCTTCCGGCGGCGCGAGCTCAATCAGGATCGGCGCCTCGGGCGCGCCGGTCGGCGGGGTCGCGATCGGGGGGAGCTGCACGAAGAACCAGGCGGCCGCGGCATGGGCGGTGGCGATGCACAGCATCGCCGTGCCCCAGCGCGCGACGCTCATCGTGGTGGAGCCGCGTTCGAGATCGTCGGGGCGGGCAAGCGTCATGGTTGCGGGGCGACCCCGGCGGCGGGCGCGGCGCCCGTGTTCTCGAGCCCGACCAGCGCGATCTTGAGATAGCCCGCGTCCCGCAGCGCGTTCATCACCTCCATGAGATCGCCGTAATCGACGGCGGCATCGGCGCGCAGGAAGATGCGCTCGTCCCGGTTGCCCCCGGTGCGCGCGTCGATCGCAGCCCCCAGGGCCTCGCGGGCGATCGCCTCCTCGCCGAGCACGAGGTTCAGGTCGTCCTGCACGGTGAGATAGAGCGGCTCGTCGGTGCGCGGCTGGGGCTGCGCGTTGGAGACGGGCAGGTCCACCGGCACGTCGACGGTGGACAAGGGCGCCGCCACCATGAAGATGATGAGGAGCACGAGAACGACGTCGATGAAGGGCGTGACGTTGATCTCGGAGACTTCGCCGGAATCGTCGTCGTCGGAGCTTTTCAGGCTGACACCCACGGCGCGCTACTCCGCCGCCGCGCGGGCGTAAGCGGCCCGTTGCGGACCAGCGCCGGCCGCGACCCTGGCGCGGTCGAGATCGCGCGAGAGGTGCTGGAGGACGGCGGCGGAGGCGTCCGACAGGACGGCGCGGTAGCCCGCGATGGCGCGGGCGAAGACGTTGTAGATGATCACGGCGGGTATCGCCGCGACGAGGCCGATCGCGGTGGCGAGCAGCGCCTCGGCGATGCCCGGCGCGACCACGGCGAGGTTGGTGGTGTTGGCCTGGCTGATGCCGATGAACGAGTTCATGATGCCCCAGACCGTGCCGAAGAGGCCGACGAAGGGGGCGGTCGATCCGATCGTGGCGAGGAGCCCCGTGCCGCGCGCCATGCGACGGCCGGCGCGCGCCTCGATGCGCTGGAGCGCGATCGCCACGCGCTCCTTGACGCCGTCCGCCGGCAGGCCAGCGGAGCGGGCGCGCTCAGCCGCGGCCGTCTGCACCATGGCGGCGACGGGGCCGCGCCGCCAGCCCTCGGCATCCACCGCGTCGGCGGAGGGCAGGCCCTCGGCCTCGCCGAGGCGCCGGACGCCTCGGCCCGCGCGCATCTTGGCGGCGGTGAGCTCCAGCGCTTTGGCGAGCCAG
Source organism: Aureimonas sp. Leaf324 (assembly GCF_001423245.1). Classification (GTDB taxonomy): domain Bacteria; phylum Pseudomonadota; class Alphaproteobacteria; order Rhizobiales; family Rhizobiaceae; genus Aureimonas. The sequence continues at coordinate 75,228 of NZ_LMOH01000025.1, read as the reverse complement.
ATGGTCCAGGTGACGACGGACGCGAAGGCCAGGCCGATCATCACCGCCTTCACCACGTAGTCCGCCGCCATGAACATGCCCCAGGGGGACAGATCGTGCGGCAGGGTGGCGGCGCCGGCGGCGGATGGGGCCTCGGCCGGCGCGACGGAAACGTCGGTGGCGGCGGGGGTCGGCGCGTTGGTCGTTGCCGGCTCTGTCGCCGGCGCGGGGCTGCCGAGTGGTGCGATCGCGCTCGGCTGGCCGGACGGGAAGACGGTGCCGGGCACCTGGCCGGCCGGCGAAGGGGCGAGGAGGCTCGGCGCTGGCTCGGCCTGGGCCGCCTCCGGCGACGTCGTCTGCGCCTGCACGCCGCCGGCGAGGAGCGGCAGCGCGAGGAGGGCGGCGATGATCGCCTGTCTGCCGGTCCGGCGCCGCGCCGCCGGGAAAACCGTGTCGTGTGTCATCGTCGAACTTTCTCGCCGATCGGGCGGGAGGGGCCCTCGGTCCCGACGGCAACCGGGGAGGGGCGGATGCCGATCGAGAATACATGAACAATCTAGTCATGTTTTCCATACGCATCGCGTCCGGCCCGCACAAGCCCCGGCGCTCGCCCCCTCCCGCGATCCTTGGCACGGGACGCCCGGCGCGCCCATCGACATGACGGCGCCGCGCTCCACCATAAGGCGTGAGATGAGCGGGACGCCGCGACGCTCGGGGTCGAACCCCCGCGACGCGCCCGGCCTCGAACCACAAGGAACGCCCCATGAGCGCGAACCCCGTAGCCGCCGACGCCGGATCCAGCGAGCGCGGCTCGCCCGAGCAGCTGGCGATCGACACGATCCGCACCCTGTCGATGGACGCCGTCCTGAAGGCGCATTCCGGCCATGTCGGCGCGCCGCTGGGTCTGGCGCCGGTCGCCTACACGCTGTGGACCGAGTTCATGCGCTACGATCCCGGCCAGCCGGACTGGCCGAACCGGGACCGCTTCGTGCTGTCGGTCGGCCACGGCTCGATGCTGCTTTACTCGGTGCTGCATCTCGCGGGCGTCGAGGAGATCGACGCGGAAGGTAAGAAGACCGGCAAGCCGGCCGTCTCGCTCGACGACATCAAGGCGTTCCGTCAGCTCTCGTCGAAGACGCCGGGCCACCCGGAATACCGGATGACCACCGGCGTCGAGACGACCACCGGCCCGCTCGGCCAGGGCTGCGGCAACTCGGTCGGCATGGCGATCGCCGAGCGCTGGCTCGCCGCGCGCTATAACAAGCCGGAGGCCAAGGTCTTCGACCACGACGTGATCGTGCTCTGCGGCGACGGCGACATGATGGAGGGCGTGTCCTCCGAGGCCGCCTCGCTCGCCGGTCATCTGAAGCTGTCGAACCTTCTCTGGATCTACGACAACAACAAGGTCTCGATCGAGGGCTTCACCAGCCTCGCTTTCTCCGAAGACGTCGCGAAGCGCTTCCGCGGCTACGGCTGGAAGACGCTGCATGTCTCCGACGCCAACGACCGGTCGGCGATCCGCCGCGCGGCGGAGGAGTTCCGCGCGACCGACGAGCGGCCGACGCTCGTCGTCGTCGACAGCGTGATCGGCTACGGCCTTGCCAAGCAGCAGGGCACGGCGGCCGCGCACGGCGAGGCCTTCGACGCCGAGGACGTGAAAGGCGCCAAGCGCTCCTACGGCTGGCCGGAGGACAAGGATTTCTACGTGCCAGACGGCGTCGCCACCGATTTCCGCGGCCGGGTCGAGACGCGCGGCAAGGCGGCGCGCGAGGCCTGGGAGGCCGATTTCGCCCGCTATCGACAGGCCCATCCCGAGCTCGCTGCCGAGATCGACGCGATGCGCGAGGGCCGGCTGCCGGACGGCTGGGATGCCTCGATCCCGAGCTTCGAGCCGGACGCCAAGGGCATCGCCTCGCGTGATGCGTCCGGCAAGGTGCTGAACGCGATCGCCGAACGCGTGCCCTTCCTCGTCGGCGGCTCGGCGGACCTTGCGCCCTCCAACAAGTCCAAGCTCGGCTTCGAGGGGGCAGGCAGCTTCTCGGCCGACGACTATGCCGGCCGGAACCTCCATTTCGGCATCCGCGAACACGGCATGGGCGCCGTCGTCAACGGCATGGCGCTGTCCTACGTGCGCCCCTACGGCGCGACGTTCCTGGTCTTCTCGGACTACATGCGCGCGCCCGTGCGCCTGTCGGCGATCATGGAGATCCCGGCAGTCTGGGTGTTCACGCACGATTCGATCGGCGTCGGCGAGGACGGGCCGACCCACCAGCCGGTGGAGCACCTCGCCTCCCTGCGCGCGATCCCGGGCCTCAACACGATCCGCCCCTGCGACGCCAACGAGACGGCGGAAGCCTGGCGGGTCGCGATGGAGCAGCGGCACGAGCCGACCGCACTCGTCCTGTCGCGCCAGCCGCTGCCGACGCTCGACCGCTCGACATTCGCGCCGGCTTCGAACCTTCGCAAGGGCGCCTATGTCCTCGCCGAGGCCGAGGGCGGCAAGCCGGACGTGATCCTCCTGGCCACCGGGTCCGAGGTCTCCCTCTGCATCGAGGCGCGCGAGCGTCTCCAGGGCGAAGGCATCAAGGCGCGGGTCGTCTCCATGCCGTCCTGGCACCTTTTCGAACGACAGGACGAGAGCTACCGCGACGAGGTGCTGCCGCCGGACGTCATGGCCCGTGTCGCGGTGGAGCAGGGCGGATCGCTCGGCTGGGACCAGTATGCCGGCTCCAAGGGCGCCAAAATCGTCATGAAGACCTTCGGCGCCTCGGCCCCGATCGCCAAGCTCCAGGAGAAGTTCGGCTTCACGGTCGACAACGTCGTCAAGCTCGCGCGCGAACAGGTGGCGTCCGGCCGCTGAGCCGCCGCCCGCCTTCACCCTCCGACGCAACGAACATCGCAGGACCCACATGCAGATCGCGATCATCGGCCTCGGCCGCATGGGCGGCAACATCGCTCGCCGCCTCATGGCGCACGGCCACGAATGCCTCGTCTTCGACCGCAACGCGGAGGCCGTGTCGGGCCTTCAGGGCGAGGGCGCCAAGGGCGCGTCGTCGCTCGCAGACCTCGCCGGCCAGTTTTCCGGGCGCCGCGTCTTCTGGGTCATGCTGCCGGCCGGCGAGCCGACGGAGGCGACGATCCGCGAGCTGGCGGGTCTCGCCTCGCCCGGCGATGTCGTGATCGACGGCGGCAACTCCTTCTACAAGGACGACATCCGCCGCGCCAAGGAACTGGAACCGAAGGGCATCCGCTATGTCGACGTCGGCACCTCGGGGGGCGTCTGGGGGCTGGAGCGCGGCTACTGCATGATGATCGGCGGACCCGACGACACGGTGCGCGAGCTCGATCCCGTCTTCGACGCGCTGGCGCCGGGATACGGCGATATCGAGCGCACGCCCGGCCGCCATGCCGCCGACGACCGGGCCGAGCGCGGCTATATCCATGCCGGGCCGGCGGGCGCGGGCCACTTCGTCAAGATGGTGCACAACGGCATCGAGTACGGGCTGATGCAGGCCTACGCCGAGGGCTTTGACATCCTGAAGACCAAGAATTCTTCAGCCCTGCCCGAGGACGAACGCTTCGATCTCAACCTCCCCGACATCGCCGAGGTGTGGCGCCGCGGTTCGGTGATTTCGTCCTGGCTTCTCGACCTCACTGCGATCGCGCTGGCCGGCGACCGAAACCTCGACCACTTCTCCGGCAACGTCGCCGACTCGGGCGAGGGGCGCTGGACGCTGGAGGCGGCGATGGAGGAGGCGGTGCCGGTCAACGTCCTGTCGGCCGCGCTCTACGCGCGCTACCGCTCGCGCCAGATGGCGACCTTCGGCGACAAGATGCTCTCGGCCATGCGCTACGGCTTCGGCGGCCATGTCGAGATTCCGCAATAGGATGGCGGACGCGCTCGATCCGGCCATCGCCAGGGCCGTCCGCCTCGTGATCTGCGACATCGACGGCACCATCGTGCGCGACGACAAGACCGTGTCGGAGGCGACGGTCTCATCGGTCGCGCGGGCGCGCGACGCCGGCATCGTGGTGACCCTCATCAGCGCACGGCCTGCGAGCGGGCTCGGGCACATCGTCGGCGAACTCGGCATCGAGGGCGCCGTCGGCGCCTTCAACGGCGGCACGCTGTTCGAGGCCGGCGGCGACGTGATCGAGGCGCATCGCCTCGCGCCGGGCGACGCCAAGCGTGCGGTCGAGGCGCTGGACGCGGCCGGGGTGCCGGTCTGGGTGTTCGCCGACGGGCTCTGGCTCGCCCGCAGCGAGGACGCGCTGCACGGCGACCGGGAGCGCAAGGCGGCCCAGCTCGACCCGACGATTACGCAGGACTTCTCGCCCTGGTACGACCGGACCGACAAGGTCGTCGGCGTGTCGGACGACCATCCACTGGTCGAGCGCATGGAACGCGAGATCGGCGATCTCCTCGGAGAGACCGCCAACGTCGTGCGCTCGCAGCTCTACTTCCTCGACGTGACCGCGAAAGTCGCCAACAAGGGCGACGGCGCGGCCTTCCTCGCCAAGGCCCACGGTGTGCCGCTGGAGGAGACCGCGGCGGTCGGCGACATGCCCAACGACATTCCGATGCTCCAGCGCGCCGGCCTCGGCGTCGCGATGGGGCAGGGGAGCGAGGCGGTCCATCGCGCCGCCGGCTACGTCACCGCCTCCAACGAGGAGGACGGGGTCGCGAAGTTCCTCGACCTCCTCATGGAGGCGCGGCGGGGCTAATCGGCCTCGCCGAGGGCGCCGCCGAGGAAGTCGACGATCTGGCCGCCGAGCGGGCCCGGCGCGCGGTCGATCGACCAGGCGGCGCCAAGCGCGCGCACCGGATGGAGCCGGTTGTCCGCGCTGCGCAGGCGCTTCACTGCGCCCGACGCCTCCTCGCGCGCGAAGAACGCCTCGTTGGTGAAGCACCAGCCGAAACCGCCCGTCACCAGCATCCGGATGTGCTCGAGGTCGTTGGAGGTCCAGACGTCCGGGCCGAACACGCGGCCCATGCGCTCGACGTCGACGCCGGGATCGCCGATGAAGTAGATCTGCCGCTCCGACTGGAAGGCCTCGATCGGGATCGGCTGCGCCATCCGGGCGAGCGGATGGGTGGCGGCCGCCACCGGCCACATCGTCACGTTGCGGAACGAGCGGGCCGTCATGTCGGCCGGCACGTTGGCCAGGAAGGTCAGCGCGAAGTCGACGTCGCCGCTGCGCAGCGTTTCCCAGAGCGTGTTGAGCGAGCTCGTGAAGAGCTGGACGCGAGCGCGCGGGCGCGCCGCGTCGAAGCGCTGGAGCGCGGCGTGGAGATGGTCGAGCGGGAACAGGACGTCGACCGCAATGCGAATGCGCGTTTCCTCGCCCTTCTCCAAGGCCTTCATGTGCGCCGTCAGGCGGCGCGCGCTTTCCACGAGGAAGCTGGCTTCCGCAAACACCGCGCGGCCGCGGCGCGTGAGCTCGGGCTGGCGCGTGGCGCGCTCCAGAAGCGGGAAGCCGCAGTGCCGCTCGATCTGGGCGACCGCATAGGACACGGAAGAGACCGCCCGGTTGAGGCGGCGCGCGGCGCCGGTGAAGCTGCCCTCCTCCACCACCGTCACGAAGGTGCGGAGTTGGTCGATCAGGTTGGGGTTCATTCGAAGGATCCGAACGATCTGTGCGATCGATTACGTATTCCTGAAAGCGACGGGCTTTGCTAGCCTCCTTCCGGTTGGGACGATTGGGAGATCGGACCACCCCGTATCGGCACTGACAGGCTCTGGGAGGAGGCGGGTCATGCAGCATCCGACGGCGCTCGTCGCCGCAAGCACCCGCGCGTCCGACGGCGCGGCAGGTAGGCCTGAAGCGCTGGCCTGCGAGAATGTCAGCCGCTGGTTCGGCGGGCTCCAGGCGCTGAAATCCGTGTCGATCCGTGTCGGCCAGGGCGAGATCTTCGGCCTCGTCGGGCCGAACGGCTCTGGCAAGACGACGCTCGTCAACGCCATCACCGGCTTCTATCCGCCGCAGGAAGGCTCGATCCGCCTCCATGGGGCGCGCATCGAGGGCACGCGGCCGCACAAGGTCGCCCGGATGGGCGTCGCCCGCACCTTTCAGAACGTCGCCCTGTTCCGCGGCATGAGCGTTCTCGACAACATCCTGATGGGCCGGCACATCTTCATGCGCCCCTCGGCGCTGGCCGCCTTCTTCTACCCCGTCTGGGCCGAGCGCGCCGAGATCGAGAACCGCCGCAAGGTGGAGGACGTGATCGACCTCCTGCAGCTGCAGAGCGTGCGCGACGAGCATGTCGACACCATTCCGCTGGGGCTGCAGAAGCGGGTGGAACTCGCCCGCGCGCTCGCCGCCGAGCCGCGCCTCCTGGTGCTGGACGAGCCGATGGCCGGCATGAACCAGGAGGAGAAGGAATACATGGTCCGCTTCATCCTCGACGCGCGCGAGGAACTCGGGCTGACCGTGCTCCTGATCGAACATCACCTCGATGTGGTGACGGCGATCTGCGACCGGGTCGTCGTCCTCAACAACGGCAAGGCGATCGCCGAAGGCCCGGCGCGCGAGGCGATGAGCGATCCGGCCGTGGTCGCCGCCTATATTGGAGGGGCCGCTCATGCTGCATGACGGGGCGACGATCGAGGCGGGTGCGCGGGCGCTCCATCCGGACTGGCGGGACGGCGACACGCTGATCGCCGCGCTCGACGAGAATGCGAAGACGCACGGCGGCACCGTCGCCATCCGCGAGCGCGACCGCGGCATCTGGCAGGAATGGACCTGGGCCGAGTATCGCGACCTTGTCCTCGAGCAGGCCGCCGGCTTCAAGGCGGCGGGCCTGAAGGCCGGCGACATCGTGCTGGTGATCGGCGACAACCGCGCGAACCTCTACGTCGCGATGCTCGCCGTGATCGCGCTGCGCGCCGTGCCCTCGCCCGCCTATTCCGAGGTCGCGCCGGAGGAACTCGCCGGCCAGATCCGCCGCGAAGGCATCCGCTTCGCCATCGCCGAGGATCAGGAACAGGTCGACAAGCTGCTCGTCGTCCGTGAGACCGTGCCGGAGCTCTCCACGATCGCCTACGACGACCCGCGCGGCCTGAAGGGCCGCGAGCCGCCGGGCGTCGTGGCGCTGGAGGCGCTGCTGGTGAAGGGGCGCGAGCGGCTGGCGCGCGAGCCCGGCCTTCGCGACGGTCTCCTGAAGCGCGCCGGCGTCCACGACGTCGCCGTGCTCCTCCATTCGTCGGGCACGACCGGCGCGCCGAAGGGCATTCCGCTGAAGCACGGTCACGTCCTGTCGGGCGTTCGCAATGCGGCCGCGGCCGGCTACTTCCGCGAGGGCGAGGTCCACATGGCCTATCTGCCCATGGCCTGGGTCGGCGACTTCCTCTTTTCGCTTGCCGCCGCCATCACGCTGCGCTTCGTGGTCGCCATCCCCGAGCGGCAGGAGACCGCCCAGCACGACCTGCGCGAGATCGCGCCGACCATCTACTTCTCCTCGCCCCGCGCCTGGTCGAACATGCTGACGCGCGTCCAGGTCGGCATGGAGGAGTCGACGCGTATCAAGCGCGGCCTCTTCGAGCATTTCGTGCCCTTCGCGGTGGAGCTCGAACGCCGGCGGCTGGAGGGGCGCGAGCCTTCCGCGCTGGAGCGCCTGCGCTGGCAGGTCGGCCGGCTTCTCGTCTTCGGGCCGCTTCTCGACCAGCTCGGCCTGTCGCGCGTCGAGCGGCCCTATACGGCGGGCGAGGCGATCGGCGAGGAGGTGTTCCTGTTCTTCCGGGCGCTCGGCCTCAACCTTCGCCAGTTCTATGGCCAGACCGAGAACTGCGCGCTCGCCGTCGCGCAAGGGGCGGGCGATCTCCAGCTCCACACGGTCGGTCGTCCGTTCCCCGGCATCGAGGTCCGGATCGACGAGACCGGTGAGATCCTGATGCGTGGCGACAACGTCTTCGACGGCTACTACGGCGACGAGGCGGCGAGTTCCAAGGCGCTCGACCGCGGCTGGCTGCGCACCGGCGACGCCGGCCAGGTCGAGCCCGACGGGCAGATCGTGGTGCTCGGCCGCGTGTCCGAGGTCGTCCACACGGGCGGCGGCACGCGCTACATCCCGACCTATATCGAGAACCGGCTGAAGTTCTCGCCCTATATCCGCGACGTGTGCGTCGTCGGGCGCGGGCGGCCGTCGCTCGCCGCGATTGTCTGCATCGACTTCGAGGCGGTCGGTCATTTCGCGCAGGAAAACGCGGTCTCCTACACGTCCTATGCCGACCTGTCGCAGAAGCCCGAGGTGCTCGATCTCGTCGAGCGCACGATCGCCGCCCTCAACAAGCGCCTGCCCGACGGGCTGGCGATCACCCGCTTCGTCAATCTCCACAAGGAGTTCGATCCCGACGACGGCGAGGTGACGCGCACGCGCAAGCTGAAGCGCGACGTGATCGACGCCCACTACGGCCCGATTGTCGAGGCGCTCTATGCCGGCGCCGGCGCAATCGCCTTCGAGGCGCGCGTCACCTACGAGACCGGCGCGCAAGGCGTCCTGAAGCGCGACCTCACCCTCCGGACCGTGGGCGAGGGGAGGGCCGCGGCATGAGCTACTTCGCGGAGCTTCTGGTCAACGGCGCGCTGACCGGCCTGATGTACTCGCTCGTCGCGCTCGGCATCGTCCTCATCTACAAGTCGTCGGGGGTGCCGAACCTCGCGCAGGGCGCGGTGGTGCTGATCGGCGCCTACGTGGTCTGGCTGCTGGTGGCCGCCGGCCTGCCGCTTCTTGGCGCCGTGCCGATCGCCTGCGTCCTCATGTTCGGCTTCGGCCTTGCCGTGGAACGCCTGCTCCTCCGGCGCATGGTCGGCCAGCCGATCATCATGGTGGTGATGCTCACCCTCGGCCTCGAGATCTTCCTGCGCGGCCTCGGGCCGGGGCTTCTCGGCGCCGCACCGAAATCCCTCGACCTCGGCATCGACCTCTCGCCGATCATCGTCGGCGACGTCTTCATCAACCGCGACTATCTCTACGGCGGCGTGATCGCGCTGCTCCTGATCGGCGCTTCGCTCCTCTTCTTCCGCACACGCCTCGGCACCAAGCTGCGCGCGGTCTCGGACGACCACGTCTCGTCCTGGGCGGTCGGCATCTCGGTGGAGCGGGCGATCGGCATCTCCTGGGGGCTCGCCGCCGTCGCCGCGGTCGCGGCCGGCACGCTCTGGGGCTCGGTGCAGGGCGTCGACTGGACGCTCTCGGCACTGCTCTTCCCGGCGGTCGCCGTCGTCATCCTCGGCGGGGTGGATTCCATCGTCGGCGTCCTCGTCGGCGGGCTCCTCGTCGGCATCCTCGGCTCGGTCGTGCCGGGCTATCTCGACAGCCTCGTCGGCGGCGGCACGCGCGACGTCGTGACCTCGCTGATCATCCTCTTCACCATCATGGTCCGGCCCTACGGCATCTTCGGCCGCGAGGACATCGAAAGGATCTGACCGATGTTCTACCGTCTCGCCGGCGTCCACCACACGTCCTACCGCTCCGACGCCCGGCTCTGGCGCGTGCCGGCCGACCGCTACGCCCTCGCCTTCGTCCTGGCGCTCGGCGTCGCCGCGCCCTTCCTCGTGTCGCCGCTCTATCTCGGCTCCTACCTCCTGCCCTGGCTGGTGTGGAGCGCGGCGACGCTGTCGCTGACCCTTCTCATGGGGCTCGCCGGCCAGCTCCATTTCGGCTTCGCGGCGGTGATGGCGATCGGCGCCTACACCTCGATCCACCTGACGCGCGCCGGCCTGCCGTTCGAGCTGGCGCTGGTCGGCGCGGGGCTCGTCTCGGCGGTGATCGGCTGCGTCTTCGGCGCGGCGGCGCTCCGGGTGAAGGGGCTCTACCTCGTGATGGCGACGCTCGCCATGCAGTATCTCGTGGACTGGGTGATCATCAACGTGCCGGCGATCTCCGGCGGCGCGCAGGCGACGCTCCAGACCCCGCGCGTCTCGCTCCTGTTCCTGCCGCTCGACGGCCCCTGGGCCCGCTACTGGGCAGCGCTCGCCTGGGCCGTGGTGGCCGCGCTCTTCCTCCTCAACGTCAAGCGCACGGCGTTCGGGCGTGCGCTCATTGCCATCCGCGAGAAGGACTTCGCGGCGGCCGTGATCGGCGTCGATCCGTTCCGCACCAAGCTCGTCGCCTTCTTCACCTCGTCGTTCATGGGCGGCGTGTCGGGCGCGGTGCTGGCCTTCTGCTACTATCGCGCGGTCACGCCCGAGCAGTTCACCTTCAACGTCTCGATCCAGCTCGTCGCCATGGTGCTGGTCGGCGGCCTCGGCTCGGTGATCGGCGCGTTCCTTGGCGCGGGCTTCGTGCTGCTCGCCCCGATCGTCCTCACCAATCTCGTGATCGCCTTGTCGTCGGCCGGCTGGCTGTCGGTCTCGACCAACCTTCTCTCGCACATCCCGATGATGGCCTACGGCGCGCTGATCGTCGCCTTCCTGCTCTTGGAGCCGCTCGGGATGGCCAAGATCTACGACAACATCCGCAACACCTTCCTCGTCTGGCCCTTCCGCCACGCGAAGCGCTGACCGCCGAAAACCCAAGAAACACCCGGAGGAGACCCACATGAAACGCAGTCTCGCATCGATCCTGGGGGGGCTCGCCCTCGCGGCCGGTCTCTCCGGCGCGGCGCTCGCGCAGGAGACGATCAAGTTCGCGATGCCCCAGGACTTCACGGCGGTCTATACTTTCGTGACCGGCGAATACAATCAGGGCCAGCGCGACTATCTCAGCCTCGTCAACGCCGAGGGCGGCCTCGACGGCCGCAAGTTCGAGGCGCTGGTGTCGGACACGGGCAACCAGCCGCAGCGCGGTATCGAGGCCTACAACCGGGCGCGCGACCAGGGCGCCATCCTCTTCGACTTCCTCTCGACGCCCGTGTCGCGCGCTCTCGTGCCGCAGGCGCTGCAGGACAAGGTGGTGATGATCACGCCGGTGCACGGGCGCGGCGACGCCTCGGACGGCGAGACCTTCCCCTACATCTTCCCGATGATGGCGACCTACTGGAGCCAGGCGACCGTTCTCGCCAACTGGATCGAGACGAAGGGCGGCGGGCTTGCCGGCAAGAAGATCGCGCTCGTCCACATCGACAGCCCGTTCGGGCGCGAGCCGATCAACGTCCTGAAGGATCTTGCCGCCGAGAAGGGCTTCGAGGTCTCGACCTTCGCCTATGCCAGCCCCGGCAACGAGCAGGGCTCGACCTGGACCGAGGTGCGGCGCTACCGGCCGGACTACGCGCTGATCTGGGGCGCGGGCGGCGGCCAGGCCGTGTCGGTGCGCGAGGCCATTCGCAACGGCATCGCGGCCGACAAGATCCTGTCCGTCGTCTGGCTGACTGAGACCGACGCGCGCACCGTCGGGCCCGACATCATGAAGGGCGTCAAGCGCTTCGAGGCGGTGGCACCGGGCCGCGACAACCCGATCATCCAGCGCATCGAAGAGAAGGTCGTGAAACCCGGCCAGGGCGCCGGCAATGCCGAGCTCGTCGGCTCGTCGGCCTACAATCTCGGCGTCGCGACCATGGCCGTCGCGGTGGAAGCCGCACGCCTTGGCCTTGCCGACGGCGCGAGCGGCGAACTGACCGGCGAGCGCCTCAAGGCGGGCTTCGAGAAGATCGCCAACTTCAACGCCGAAGGGCTGATGCCGCCGATCACCATCACGGCGAAGGACCATCAGGGCGGCGGCTTCGGCCGCGTGTCGGAATGGAACGGCGAGACCTGGGTGCCGGTCACCGACTGGGGTGCGCATTACGGTGAGGTCGTCCAGAAGGAGATCGACGCCGGCGCCAAGGGCTTCCGCGAGGGACGCTGACGCCATGAGCCTCCTGTCGCTGTCCAATGTCGAGGTGATCTACGACCGCGTGTTCCTCGCGATCAAGGGCGTGTCGCTCCGGCTGGAGGAGGGCGGCATGGTGGCGCTGCTCGGCGCCAACGGAGCGGGCAAGTCGACGACGCTGAAAGCCATCTCGGGGCTGCTCGGCCCCGAGCGCGGACAGGTGACGCGCGGCGAGATCACCTTCGACGGGCGCGACGTGCGCGCCATGGGCCCGCCCGACCGGGTGGGCGCCGGCATCGTCCACGTGCTCGAGGGCCGGCGCATCTTCGGGCACCTGACGCCGGACGAGAACCTCGTCGCCGCCTTTCCGCTGAAAGGCTCGCGCGGCGAGCTCGATGCCCTGCGCGAGCGCGTCTACACCTACTTCCCGCGCCTGAAAGAGCGGGCGCGGCACAAGGCGGGGTATCTGTCGGGCGGCGAGCAGCAGATGCTGGCGATCGGGCGTGCCATGATGACGAGCCCCCGCCTCATCATGCTGGACGAGCCGAGCCTCGGCCTGTCGCCGCTCCTCGTCTCGGAGATCTTCGCGATGATCGGCGAGATCAACCGCGCCGAGAAACTGACCGTGCTTCTCGTCGAGCAGAACGCGGCGGCCGCGCTCGCCATCGTCGACCACGCCTATCTCATCGAGAACGGCCATGTCGTCATGGACGGCTCGGCCGAGACGCTGCGCGCCAACCCGGACGTGCAGGAGTTCTATCTCGGGGGCGGCGGCAAGGTCGACTACCACAACGTCAAGCACTACCGCCGGCGCAAGCGCTGGCTGGCCTGACGCGGGATCGGAAGGACACTCCCATGACGGTCTATGACAGGACCCTCGCCCGGCGCGAGCCGGCGGCGCGAGCGGCTGCGCAGTTCGCGACCCTTCGCACGCTTCTCGGCCGGGCGCTCGATACCGCGCCCGGATGGCAGGCGCATCTCGGCGCGCTCGACCCCGCGACCGTCACCTCGCGCGAGGCGCTCGCCCGCCTGCCGGTGTTGCGCAAGTCCGACCTGCCGCGTCTCCAGGACGAGCGGCCGCCCTTCGGCGGGCTGGCGCTCAAGGCGCCCGGCGCGCTCGCGCGTCTCTTCGTCTCGCCGGGCCCGATCCTCGACCCGGAAGGCTTTGGCGCGGACTGGTGGGGCGCGGCACGCGCGCTCGACGCCCTCGGCCTCGAGCCGGGCGACGTCCTTCACAACAGCTTCTCCTACCATCTGACCCCGGCCGGCGCGATGTTCGAGAGCGGCGCCCATGCGCTCGGCTGCGCCGTGATCCCGGCCGGCACCGCCGGCTCGGAGGCGCAGGTCGACGCCCTCGCACGATACGGGGCGCGGGCCTATGTCGGCACGCCGGACTTCCTCAAGGTCCTCCTCGACAAGGCGACTGAGCTCGGGCGCGACGTGTCCTCGCTTCGGCTGGCGCTCGTCTCCGGCGCGGCGCTGCCGGCGTCCCTAAAGCGCGAGCTGGAAGGGCGCGGGCTTCGGCTCGCCCAAGCCTACGGCACCGCCGATCTCGGCATCATCGCGTTCGAGACGGGCGCGGCCGAGGACGGCATGGCGGTCAGCGAGGAGGCGATCGTCGAGATCGTCGCGCCCGGCACGGGCGACCCGGTGCCGGACGGCGAGATCGGCGAACTCGTCGTCACCCGCCTCAACGCCGACTACCCGCTGTTCCGCTTCGCGACCGGCGATCTCTCGGCGATCCACACCGGCACCGTGGCCGGCGACGGCACCGCGCCGCGCATCCGCGGCTGGATGGGCCGCGCCGACCAGATCACCAAGGTGCGCGGCATGTTCGTGCGGCCCGAGCAGGTGGCGACGGTCGGCAAGCGCCATCCTGAGGTCGGGCATCTCCGGCTCGTGGTCACGCGCGAGGGCGAGCGCGACGTGATGACGCTCCACGCGGAAGGGCGGGACGAGGCGGTGGCCGCGGCCCTCGCCGAAACGCTCGCGAGCGTCACCAAGCTACGCGGCACCGCGCGGGTCGTGGCACCCGGCTCCCTGCCGCGCGACGGCAAGGTGATCGCCGACGAACGGCGCTACGACTGAAGGAAGCCTCAGCGCGGGCGCACCGTCAGGCTCTGCGACACCGAGCCGAGCGGCCCGTGCGCGTCGTGCAGGATCGAATGGGTGAGGCCGATGCCGACCGAGCCGAAGCTCACCGCCGTGTCGAAGCCGAGCCATTCGCCGACGGGCTCGCGCAGGAGATGGACCGTCAGGTCGACATTGGGGAAGAGCGCCGTTTCCGGGCCGCAGCGCGGCGTGATCCCGTTGGCGAAGTCGACGAGCCCCAGCGTGCGCGCCGTCGGACCGACCGCCTCGCCGCCGATCAGCGCGACGTCGGTGCTGAGCCAGCCGCGCGCGCGGCCCTCGCCCAACTGCTCGCGCCGCCCGTCCAGCGTGCGCACGCAGGCGCCCGCCCAGACGCCGTCGAACGTGTGCTCACTTAAGGTCTCGCGCGCCGGGATCGGGTCGAGCGCCGTGCCGGCGATCGCGTCGGTGTCGTAGGCCTTCAGCGCCCAGGCGCGGGCGAGGACGCAAGGACGCCCGTCGTAGAGGAGTCTGGCTTCCACGAGCTCGATCGTCCGGCCCGGCCGGATGACCTCGGTCTCGATGCTGACGAGGCCGATCGGGATGACGCCGAGGATGTCGTAGGACAGGCGCGACAGGACCAAGGGATCGTCGCCGCGCCGCGCGCGCATGTCCGCCTCGATCGCGTGGCCGATCAGCCCGAGCGCCGGCGCGATGTGCTGCTCGGCCGGGTTCCAGGCGCCCTCGGTGAGGCGGGTCGCGCGAAAGGCGTGGTCGCCCTCGCGCCGGAAGAAGCAGGCGGGCTCGTCGGATGTCATGCGGGGCGTTCCATGCGGGCGAGAAGCTTGCGGGCCTGGGCGAGGTGCGGCGCGTCGACCATCCGCCCGTCCACCTGAAGCGCCCCGGCGTCGGGGGCGGCGGCGAAGGCTTCGACGATGCGCCGGGCGCCGGCGACGGCATCCGCGCTCGGGGTGAAGGCGGCGTTGATCACCGGGACCTGGGCCGGGTGGATCGCGATCATGCCGGTGAACCCGTCGCGCGCGGCCCGCCGGGCAAAGGCGTCGAGCCCGGCCTCGTCCTTGAAGGCGGGATAGACCGTCTCGATCGCTGCGCTGCCGGCCGCGTGGGCGGCAAACAGCGTCAGCGAGCGGGCGATCTCGTAAGGGGGCGTGAAGCGGCCGTCGATCTCGCGGGCGGTGCTGGCCCCGATCGCCGCCGGCAGATCCTCCGCACCCCAGGTGAGGCCGGCGAGATGGTCCCGCACCTCGCCATAGCTGCCGAGGCCGAAGATCGCAGCGGGCGTTTCCGTGGCAATCGGCAGGATCGGCGCGGCGATGCGGTGCCGGGAGAGGCGCTCGGCGCAGGCGAGGACGCTTCGCGCCCCTTCGGCCTTCGGCAGCACCACGGCATCGGGGGCGAGGCTTGCCAGCGCCGCGATGTCGGCGTCGAAGAGCGGCGTGCCCAGCGGATTGACGCGCACGAAGAGGCGCGACCGCCCGCGCGGGGCCCGCAGGCGTTCGGCCACCGCCCGGCGCGCGCCATCCTTGGCGCTGGAAGCCACGGCATCCTCGAGGTCGAGGATCAGCGCATCGGCGCCGCTCGCCTCGGCCTTGGCGAAGCGGTCCGGCCGGTCGCCCGGCACGAAGAGGAGCGAGCGCAGGCTCATGGCGCGGCCCTCCGCTTGACCAGCGCGGTGCGCAGGCATTCGCAGACGATCTCGTCGCGTTGGTTGAGCATGCGGTGCGCGAAGGTGACGATGCCGGCTCCGGGGCGCGAGCGGCTCTCCTTCAGCGCATGGACCTCGGTCTCGGCCCGCAGCGTGTCGCCGATGAAGACGGGTCGGGGCATCGCCAGCTTGTCGTAGCCGAGATTGGCGACGAGCGTGCCGAGGGTCGTGTCGCCGACGGACAGGCCGACCATCAGCGCGAACGTGTAGGTCCCGTTGACGAGGATCTGCCCGAACTCGCTGGCGCGCGCGGCCTCCGCATCGAGATGGAGCGGCTGCGGGTTGTGGGTCATCACCGTGAACAGGAGATTGTCGGTCTCCGTCACCGTGCGGCGGATTTCGTGGACGATCCGGTCGCCCACGGTCCAGTCGTCGAAAAGGCGCCCGGCCATCAGTCCTCCGTCCGTTCGATGCGGGCCAGCAGCATGCCTTCGGGCACCTGCGCGCCCCGTTCCACCTTGAGCAGGGCGACGGTGCCGGCAAACGGCGCCAGCAGCGCCTGCTCCATCTTCATCGCCTCCAGCACGAGGAGCGGCTCGCCCTTGGCGACCGCCTGCCCCTCGCGCACATGCACGGCGATCACCGCGCCCGGCATCGGCGACAGGATCGCGCCGTCCCCCTCGCTTGCCTTCCCGCCGACCTCGGCTCGCGGCGGTCCGAAGGCGAAGGCATCGCCGGCCGAGTAGACGACGCCGTCCGCCGTCGTCACGCCGGGGTGGCGGCGGGGGACGACGCGGTGCGGCGTCCCGCCGACGATCACGTCGACGGCCCTGTCGGGCGCGGCGTTGAGGCGGAAGCCCTGAAGGGCGCTCCAGGGATCGCGGCCGGGCTCGGGCAACAGGCCCGAGGCGGCCGCCTCCACCACCGCGGCCGTCGGCTCGACAGGCGGGACGAGGTCCGCGGCGTGGCGCTCGATGAAGCCGGTGTCGACCCGGCCCGATACGAAGTCGGGATGAGCGGCCGCGCGCGCGAGGAAGCCGGCATTGGTCTTCAACGGCCAGACTTGCGTACCACCAGCCGCCGCCGACAGGCGCCCCGCCGCCATCTCGCGCGTCGCGCCGTGGACGACGAGCTTGGCGATCATCGGGTCGTAGAAGGGCGTGATCGTGCCGCCTTCCTCGACGCCGCTGTCGATCCGGATGTTCGGTGGGAACCGCAGGCGCTCGACCGGCCCGATCGAGGGGAGGAAGCCCGTCGCCGGGTTCTCGGCGTAGAGGCGCGCCTCCATCGCCCAGCCGTCGATCCGCAGTGCGTCCTGAGCGAGCGGCAGCGGCTCGCCGCTCGCCACGCGCAGCTGCCATTCCACGAGGTCCTGGCCGGTGATCGCTTCCGTCACGGGGTGTTCGACCTGCAGCCGCGTATTCATCTCCATGAACCAGATCCGGTCGGCGCGAAGACCTTCCGATCCGTCGGCGATGAACTCGATCGTGCCGGCGCCGACATAGTCGACGGCCTTGGCGGCGCGCACCGCGGCATCGCAGACGGCGCGGCGGGTCGCCTCGTTCATGCCGGGGGCGGGGGCCTCCTCGATCACCTTCTGGTGGCGCCGCTGCAGCGAGCAGTCGCGCTCGAAGAGGTGGACGACGTTGCCGTGGGTGTCGCCGAAGACCTGCACCTCGATATGGCGCGGGGCGGTGATGTAGCGCTCCAGAAGCACGCGATCGTCGCCGAACGAGGCCGCCGCCTCGCGCCGGCAGCTTTCCAGGAGGCCGGGAAAATCCGCTAGAGCGTCGACCCGGCGCATGCCCTTGCCGCCACCGCCCGCCACCGCCTTGATGAGGAGCGGCGTGCCGATCGTCTCCGCCTCGCGCGTCAGGCGCTCGAGGCTTTGGTCGGCACCGAGATAGCCCGGCGTCACCGGCACGCCGGCCTCGATCATCCGCGCCTTGGCGGCGTCCTTCAGGCCCATGGCGCGGATTGCGCTAGCGGGCGCGCCGACCCAGACGAGCCCGGCCGCGACCACGGCCTCCGCGAACTCGGCGTTCTCGGACAGGAAGCCGTAGCCGGGATGAATGGCCTCGGCGCCCGTCGCCCGCGCGGCCTCGAGGATGCGGTCCTGCCGGAGATAGCTGTCGCTGGCGGCGGCCGTGCCGATCGGAACCGCCTCGTCGGCTTCGGCCACGAAGGGCATGCCGGCGTCGACGTCGGAATGGACCGCGATGGTCCGGATCCCGAGACGCCTGGCGGTGCGGATGATGCGGCGGGCGATCTCGCCGCGATTCGCGATGAGGAGACTGCTGATCATCGTCACATCCGGAACAGGCCGGCGCGCGGGCGCTCCGGGATGGGGGCGTTGAGCGTCGCCGAGAAGGCGAGGCCGAGGACGTCGCGGGTCTCGGCGGGATCGATGATGCCGTCGTCCCAGAGGCGGGCGGTGGCGTAGTAGGGGTTGCCCTCGTCCTCGTATGTCTGGCGGATCGGCGCCTTGAAGGCCTCGGCTTCCTCGGGCGTCCACGTGTCGGCGTCGCGGTGGACGGTCGCGAGCACGCTCGCCGCCTGTTCGCCGCCCATGACCGAGATGCGCGCGTTCGGCCAGGAGAACAGGAAGCGCGGGCTGTAGGCCCGTCCGCACATGCCGTAGTTGCCGGCGCCGAAGCTGCCGCCGATGATGATCGTCACCTTCGGGACGGTCGCGGTCGCGACCGCGGTCACGAGCTTGGCGCCGTTCTTGGCGATGCCCTCGCCCTCGTACCTGCCGCCGACCATGAAGCCCGAGATGTTCTGCAGGAACAACAAGGGCACGCGGCGCTGGCAGGCGAGCTCGATGAAATGCGCCCCCTTCAAAGCGCTCTCGGAAAAGAGGACGCCGTTGTTGGCGAGGATCGCCACCGGCATGCCCCAGATCCGCGCGAAGCCGCAGACCAGCGTCGTGCCGTAGAGCGCCTTGAACTCGTGGAACTCGGACCCGTCGACGAGCCGCGCAATCACCTCGCGCACGTCGTAGGTGGTGCGAAGGTCGGTCGGCACGATGCCGTAGAGCTCGGCCGGGTCGAGAAGCGGCGGGCGCGGGGGCGCAAGGTCGATGTCGACCGTCTTCGCCCGGTTCAGCGTGCCAACGATGTCGCGAACGATGAGGAGCGCGTGGGTATCGTCCTCGGCGACGTGGTCGACGACGCCCGAGCGCCGGCCATGGGTCTCGGCGCCGCCGAGCTCCTCGGCCGAGATCACCTCGCCCGTCGCAGCCTTCACCAGGGGCGGGCCGGCGAGGAAGATCGTGCCCTGGTTCCGGACGATCACCGTCTCGTCGCACATCGCCGGCACATAGGCGCCGCCCGCCGTGCACGAGCCCATGACGCAGGCGATCTGCGGGATGCCCGCCGCCGACATCTGCGCCTGGTTGAAGAAGATGCGGCCGAAATGGTCGCGGTCGGGAAAGACCTCGGCCTGATGGGGCAGGTTGGCGCCGCCCGAATCCACGAGATAGATGCAGGGGAGGTGGTTCTCGAAGGCGATCTCCTGCGCGCGCAGGTGCTTCTTCACCGTCATCGGAAAATAGGCGCCGCCCTTCACCGTGGGGTCGTGGGCGACGATCATGCATTCGCGCCCCGACACACGGCCGATGCCGGCGATCATCCCGGCGCCGGGCGCGGCGTCGCCGTAGAGGCCGTTGGCGGCGAGCGCCCCGATCTCGAGGAAGGGCGAGGCGGGGTCGAGGAGCCGGGCGACGCGGTCGCGCGGCAGGAGCTTGCCGCGCGCGACGTGCCGGGCGCGGTGCTCGGCCGAACCGCCGAGCGCGGTTCTGGCCGTCGTCTCGCGCAGCGTCGCGGCGAGCGCGCGGTTGTGGGCGTCCTGGGCGGCGAAGGCCGGCGAGGCGGTGTCGGCGAGCGTGCGGAGCGTCGGCATCGCCGGCCTACTGCACGCGCGGCGCGTCGTGTTTGATCAGCTCGCGGCCGACCAGCATGCGCCGCATCTCGTTGGTTCCGGCGCCGATGTCGAGGAGCTTGGCGTCGCGCCAGTAGCGCTCCACCGGCCAGTCGCGCGTGTAGCCGGCGCCGCCGAGCGCCTGGATCGCCTCGCCGGCGACGCGCACTGCGCTCTCGGACGCGAACAGGATGCAGCCCGCCGCGTCGAACCGCGTGACGCGGCCGGCGTCGCACGCCTTCGCGACGGCGTAGCAGTAGGAGCGCGAGGCGTTGAGCGCGACATACATGTCGGCGACCTTGGCCTGCATCAGCTGGAAATCGCCGATCGGGCGGCCGAACTGCCGGCGCTCGCGCACATAGGGCACTACCACGTCGAGGCAGGCCTGCATGATGCCGATCTGGATGCCGGACAGCACCACGCGCTCGTAGTCGAGGCCCGACATCAGCACCTTCACGCCGCCGTTGAGCGGCCCCATCAGCTGTTCGTGGGGCACGAAGCAGTCGTCGAACACGAGTTCGGCCGTCGGCGAGCCGCGCATGCCGACCTTGTCGATTTTCTGGCCGATCGAGAAGCCGGCAAAGTCCTTCTCGATCAGGAAGGTCGAGATACCCTTGGAGCCGGCCTCCGGGTCCGTCTTGGCATAGACCACGAGCGTGTCGGCGTGGCTCGCGTTGGTGATCCAGAACTTGGTGCCGTTGAGGCGCCAGCCGCCGTCCACCTTGTCGGCCTTGAGTTTCATCGAGACGACGTCGGAGCCGGCGCCCGCTTCCGACATGGCAAGGCTCCCGACATGCTCGCCCGACACGAGCTTCGGCAGATACTTCGCCTTCTGCTCCGGGGTGGCCCAGCGGCGAATCTGGTTGATGCACAGGTTCGAATGGGCGCCGTAGGAGAGGCCGATCGCGGCCGAGGCGCGGCTCACCTCCTCGCAGGCGACGAGATGTTCGAGATAGCCGAGCCCGAGGCCGCCGTCGGCCTCCTCCACGGTGATGCCGTGAAGCCCGAGCGCGCCCATCTGCGGCCACAGCTCGCGGGCGAAGCGGTCCTCGCGATCCACCTCCGCGGCGATCGGCTCGATCCTGTCCGTCGCAAAGCGCCGCGTGGTGTCGCGGATCGTGTCCGCCATCTCGCCGAGGCCGTAATCCAGGTCCGCCAACGCGCCCTCCCAAGCTTGTCGAAGGGCGAGACTACGTGGCTTCGCCCGTCCGGCAAAATTGAAAGATGCCGGGCTTCATCATAGACGAAATTTATGGTCGGCGCGGCGCCGGTGATGCGGCCTCCGTGCAGGCGTCCGCCAGCCGGTCGGCGGTGCGTCCCGAAGTCAGCGACCGAGCGTCGGCGTGGGGGGCGGCGACGAGGCCGAGATCGCGCCGGAAGGCGAAGTCCTCCATCGGCACCCTGGCGACGCCCGCCTCCACGAAGCCGTCCGGCATCACCGTCAGCCCGAGGCCGGCCCGGACATAGGCGAGCGCCTTGTCGTCGCTGGTGGTGCGGGCGGCAAAGAAGGGGCGCACGCCGCGCGCGGTGAAGAAGCGGCTGGTCTCGGGCAGGAGCTCGCAGTGGCGGCGCACCAGCATCGGCTCGTGGACGAGGTCCTCGGCACGGAGGGCGGGGCGGCCGGACAGGGGGTGCGTCGCGGCGAGGGCGAGGGAATAGCCTTCCGATACGACGAGGCGACCGCTCGTCCGGTCGGCCTTGTCGCGTAGGATCGTCAGCGCCATGTCGATCCGCCCGCGTGCGAGGCGCGTGCGCAGGTCGCGCTCGCCCCCCTCCACGATCTCCAGCCTTTCGGACGCCCGGTCTTGGGCGTGTCGCACGAGGAAATCCTCCGTCCAGCGGCGGGGCACGGTGGAAAGGATGCCGAGCCGCAGCACCGGCACGGTCGCGCTGCCGGAGGCCGCGCGCTCGGCCGCTGCAAAGCCTGCCTCGATCGCGCGGGCGTGGGCGAGAAGGGCGGCACCGGCCGGGGTCAGTTCGACGCGCCGGTTGCTGCGGTGGAAGAGCGTCTGCCCGAGCCCCTGCTCGAGCTTGGCGATGCCGACCGAGAGGGTCGGCTGCGACACGTGGCAGGCGCCGGCCGCCCGCGAGAAGTTGCCGGTGTCGACCACGGCGAGGAAGTAGCGCAGGTGGTAGCGGTCGATCATAGCCGCAGTCTATGGACCGACCGGTCGGCTCGCAATGGATCGCCCGCGTCTCAAGCTTCGCCGTAGTGCTCGATCAGGCAGACGAGTTCGACGGCCGTCCAGCCGAGAAGCCCGGCAAGAGCCAGCACCGCGCCGCCGGCACCGATGGTCAGGGCGACGGCGAGGGCCCCGAAGGCGGTCGGATCGGGGCCGGGCATGAGGGGCAGCATCGTCGACCTCCTGTGGCGTCGCGACGGATATCGCGCGGCACCGGCCGGCCGGCAAATGCAAC
Source organism: Aureimonas sp. Leaf324 (assembly GCF_001423245.1). Lineage (GTDB taxonomy): Bacteria > Pseudomonadota > Alphaproteobacteria > Rhizobiales > Rhizobiaceae > Aureimonas. The sequence goes on along the minus strand of NZ_LMOH01000025.1, from coordinate 53,425 downwards.
GAAGGATTAACCCTAACGCCGCCGGCCCCGCGGCGCCGCCCCGGCCCGGCCGGTCGGCGTCGCGGGTCTATGGTTCAGTGACCCGGCGCAGAGCCTCCGCCGCCGGTGGTCCTGCCGCGTTCGGCCAGATGGCTCGCGGTCCAGATCGCGTCCGAGATCGCGCGCGCCGTCAGCTTCACCGGGACCGAATGGATGACGTTGGTCGGCACCATCGCGGCCTCGCCGACGCGGGCGATGTCGGCGGCGCTGGCGTCCTTCAGGCCGAGATCGGCGAGCGTCGTCGGCAGGCCGACGTCGCGGCAGAAGGACAGGGCCTCCTCGAACTCGGCCGGCGGCCGGTTCTCGAGGACGAGGAGGCAGAGGACCCCGAATGCGACCTTCTCGCCATGCAGGAAGTGGTGCACCGGCTCGAGGACCGTCAGCGCGTCGTGGATACCGTGCGCGCCGGAGACGCCGCAGTTTTCGAAGCCGAGGCCCGAGAGGAGCGTGTTGGCCTCGATGATGTTCTCGACCGCGGTCGTCAGGCGCCCGTCTCGTGCCGCGATGTAGGCCGCGCGCCCGTCGCGCATCAGGGTGTCGTGGCAGGCTCTCGCGATCTGGTAGCCGCCGATCGTCGTGGCGTAGCCGTCGCCGATGTAGTTGTTGGATCGCGACTCGACGTTGGAGCGGGCTTCGTAGAAGGTCGAGAGGGCGTCGCCCATGCCGGCGGCCAGGAAGCGCGCCGGCGCCTTCACGATCAGTTCGCTGTCGACCAGCACCACGTCCGGGTTGCGCCCGCAGCGCACCACGCGGTCGTAGACGCCGTCCGGCGAATAGATCACGCCGAGCGAGCTCGTGGGCGAATCGGTCGATGCGATGGTCGGCACGGTCACGATCCGCGCGCTGATGTGGAAGGCGGTGATCTTGGCCGTGTCGAGCGCCTTGCCGCCGCCGATGCCGACGACGGACTTCGCGCCGGCCTCGCGGCCAGCCGCCACGCAGCGTTCGATCTCGGCATCCGACGATTCGCCGCCGAAGCGCACGAACTCGGCCGCGACCCCGGCGGCCGACAGCGCCGACTGGAGGTCGGGGCGCAGCGTCTCCCAGAAGAAGCCGTCGATCACCACCAGCGCCCGGTCGCCGAGCGGGGCGACGTAGCGGCCGAGATCGGAGGCGACGCCCGAGCCCTGGACGTAGCGAAGCGGTCCGCCGTATCCGCGTTGTGTCATGTTGGGACTGTCCTTGGGGAGTGTCAGCGCAGCGTCAGGCCGCCGTCGACCGTATGGATTTCGCCGGTGGTAAAGGAGGCGGCGTCGCTCGCGAGATAGACGACCGAGCCGGCCAGCTCGTCCACCGTGCCGATGCGGTTCTGCACCGCGCTCTTCGCCCAGTGGTTGTTCACGACGTCCGGGTTCTCGCGCAGCACCTCTTCCGTCAGTTCGGTGAGGATGTAGCCGGGCGCGAGCGCGTTGACGCGGATGTTGTGCTCGGCCCACTCGGTGGCGAGGCACTTGGTCAGCATGTGCACCGCTGCCTTCGACACGTTGTAGGCGGAGTGCTTGAACGGCCAGTTGACGATGCGGCCGGACATGGAGCCGATATTGATGATCGAGCCGGACTTCTGGCGGATCATCAGGCGGCCGATCGCCTGGCTGACGAGGAACACGCCGTCGAGATTGGTCGCCATCGTGGCGCGCCAGTCGGAGAGCGCATAGGTCTCGGCGTCGCCGGGATAGATGGTGCCGGCGTTGTTGACGAGGATGTCGGCGCGTCCCCAGCGCGCCTCGACGCCCGCTGCCAGCCGCTCGACGTCGGCAGGGTCGGCGACGTCGGCCTGGATGGCGAAGCTGTCGCCGCCGCCGGCATTGAGCTCGGCCACGAGCGCCTCGGCCTGGGGCAGCGTCGAGCGCACGACGACGCACACGTCCGCGCCGTGCGCGGCGAGCGCCTCCGCGAGCGCCCGGCCGATGCCGCGCGAGCCCCCGGTCACGATGGCCTTGCGGCCGGTCAGGTCGAACATGCGCGCGTAGTCACGCTTGGGCGCCATGGTGGTCCCCCTCCCTTGAGATGTCTTCTGTCGTTCGATGTGGCGTCAGGCGGGCACGGTCTCGGCCACCCGCACCGGCGGGACGGGCACGGCCATCGGCTCGCCGAGTTCCCGCTCGATGTGCTCGGCGGTGCGCAGCGCCTGCGCCACGATGGTCAGCGACGGGTTGAAGCCCGTCGAGGACGGCAGGAAGGAGGCGTCGACGACGTAGAGATTGTCGACGTCCCAGACCTTGCAGTTCGTGTCGAGGACCGAGGTCTTCGGGTCGTTGCCGAAGCGCGCGGTGCCGCACTGATGCATCGAGACCTTGATGTCCATCTTCTGCGTGACGATGAGGGGGTAGCCGAGCGAGCGCATCACCTTCGACCAGACCTTCACCAGCTCGCCGTGAGATTTCAGGTTGTTCGACGTGTAGGACAGGCGGATCTTCCCGTCGGGATCGACGCTGACACGGTTCTCCGGGTCGGGCAGGTCCTCCGACATCAGCCACCAGTCCACCGAGCGCTCGGCGAACAGGCCCATGGCCCATTCCGGTGCCCACTTGGCGTTCGCCGTCAGCATGCCGGCCTGCAGCTTGCCGAGGCCCTGGATGTTGCCGAGCGGGTAGGGCTTCTCGGAATTGGCGAGATAGAAGTCGTTGATCGCCATCGACTTCTGGAAGGTCACGCGGTTCTTCTTGAACGGCGAGATCGCCATCATCGCGGTGTTGTTGTGGGCCATGTAGTTGCGGCCGAGCTGGTCGGACGTGTTGTTGCCGAGGCCGCTCGGGTGCTTGTCGTTGGCCGAGCGCAGAAGAAGCGCGGACGAGTTGATGGCGCCGGCCGACGAGACGAAGATCCCAGCCGCGACCGTGCGGCGCTCGCCCTGGTAGTCGAGCTCGACCGCGGTCACCCGCGCGCCCGACGGGTCGGTCACGAGCCGGTGGACGAAGGCCTCGGTGATCAGCGTCACCCCGCCCTTGGCGAGCGCCGGGTTGACGAGCCGCACCTCGGCGTCGCCCTTGGCGCCGATCTTGCAGGCGAAGCCGTCGCAGGTGCGGCAGCGCGCGCAGGCGCCCCCGTCGTGGTAGTCGATCGCGATCGGCAGCGGGAAGGGCCGCAGGCCCTTCTGGCGAAGCTTCCTCTCGAACCAGGCGATCTCCGGCTCGTGGCCGATCGCGGGGTAGGGCATCGGCCCCGAGCGCGGCGGCTCGATCGGATCGACGCCCGCCTCGCCATGCGTGCCCATCAGCCGCTCGGCGCGGGCATAGTAGGGCTCGAACGCGTCGTAGTTCACCGGCCAGGCCGGGGCGACGCCCGCCTCGTGCTGCAGGTCCTCGAAATCCTCCTTGCGGAAGCGGACCGTGGCCGCCCCGAAGAACTTCGAGTTGCCGCCGACATAGTAGTAGGTCGAGGGATTGAAGAGCTTTCCGTCGCGGTCGCGCCACTCTTCCTTGGTGGCGTACTTCTTCTTGTGGAAGACGGCGTCGACGCTCCAGTTGTCCTTCTCGCGCGGCAGGCGGGGGCCGCGCTCGATCATCAGGATCTCGCGGCCGGGTGCGGCCAGGGCGTTCGCCAGCGCGCCGCCGCCGACGCCCGCGCCGATGATGACGATGTCGTAGCTGTTCTTGAGTTCGCTCATCTCTTCATTCCTCCCGGACGTCCGGCCGCTCGCCTCCCGGCGCGCTGGCGCGATGTCCCGTCCTCACATCACCGCGCCGACCTGTCGGGGCGTGAATTCGCTGTCATCGTCGAAGGCTCTGGCGCTCGCCGGCTCGCTGGAAGCAGCCGCCGGAATCGCGGCAAAATGCGGGCATCCGCCGCCGCCGTCCCCTCATCCGCCGTCACGGCAACATCGTCGTCGCTCATGCGGATCGGCGGGGAGAGGCCTCTCGGAAAGCCCGGCATCAGACCTCCTTCCGCCGGAAGTAGCGGCCGTCCTCGTACATCGCGCTCATCACCGCGAAGGAGGACTCCAAGTGGATCTTCATCGCAAGTTCCGCCTGGTCGGCGTTGCGCCGGCCGAGCGCGCGCACGATCGCGGCGTGCTGCTCGGTCACCTCGGCGAGATGACCCGGCACGGGCGCCGACAGCTGGCGCATCCGGTCGAGATGCGCCTTCACGAGGTTGATGAACTTCCAGATGCGCGGATAGCGGCTGATGCCGGCGATCGACGCGTGGAAGGCGTCGTCCACCTCGATATACTCGTGCAGCGCGCCGCGCTCGAGAATGTCGCGCATCTCGCCGATCAGGCGCTCGAGCCGGCGGATGTCCTCGTCGGTGGCATAGGCGACGGCCCGGCGGATGCTCTCGATCTCCAGCGCGCGGCGGATCACGAAGCCTTCCTCCGCGACCTCGAAGGAGATCTTGGAGACGTAGGTCCCCGAGTGCGGGAACACGTCGACGAGATCCTCGTCGGCGAGCCGCTTGAGCGCTTCCCGCACCGGCGTGCGCGACACGCCGTAGGCGAGGCACAGCTCCTTTTCCGAGATCACCGAGCCCGGCTCCATCGACAGGCGCACGATGGCGTGGCGCAGCACCTCATATATCTGTTCGGCTTTCAGCGTCGGCTTTTCCGCCGGCGAGCGCCGGTCTCTCGCGGCGCTAGTTCCTGCAATCATGGATCAATCCGACGGATCTGGTGAGGTGTTGACAACCTGGAACCGGTCTGGCTTCAATAACTCATATATCGGTTGACGGTGCAAGGCGCAATCCGATACGAGATCGAGCAGCGGCGGAGGAGGCCGCCGACACGGACCGGCCGGCCGGTCCGACCCCACCCGAAATCCGACCGCCCATGCGATCGCGTGCCCCAGTCGGGCGGACGCCGGCTCCCTTGCCGGCGAGCGTCCCGGCGCGCGTCGCAAAGTCCCATCGCGCCCGATCAGAGTGGCCAGGATGCTCCTGGCCGCCGACGATGCCGCGCATCCTGAATGTCGATAAGTCCGAGAGTGCCGGCCATGGCCCTGATCACCTATCTCACCCGCATCGAGTTCGACGAAGGCGCCATCGCCAAGCTGCCCTCCATCCTGAAGGGGTTGACCGTGTCGCGCCCGCTGGTCGTGACCGACCGGGGTCTTCTCGCGAGCGGCCTCGTGGAGCGGGTGCTCGGCCTCTTCGCCGATCGTCCGGTGGTGTTCGCCGACACGCCGGCCAATCCGACCGAGGATGCGGTGGAGGCCGCCTTCGCGCTCTATCGCGCGGAAGGCTGCGACGGGATCGTCGGCCTTGGCGGCGGCTCGTCGATCGATCTCGCCAAGGCCGTGCGGCTTCTCAGCGGCCACGAGGGGCCGCTCGCGCAGTACACCGCGGTCGAAGGGGGCGCGGCCCGGATCCACGGCCGCATCTGCCCGCTGGTCGCGGTGCCGACGACGTCGGGCACCGGCTCCGAGGTCGGGCGCGCGGCCGTCATCATCACCGCCGAGGGGCGCAAGCTCGGCATCGTTAGCCCGCACATGCTGCCCTCGGTCGCGCTCTGCGACCCCGAACTGACCTACGGCCTGCCGCCGTTCCTGACCGCCGCCACCGGCATGGACGCGATCTCGCACTGCCTCGAGACGTTCATGGCGCCGTCCGTCAACCCGCCGGCCGACGCCATCGCGCTCGACGGGCTGAAGCGCGGCATGGAGGCGATCCGGCCGGCGGTGCGCGACGGCTCCGACGCCCGCGCGCGCTGGGAGATGATGATGTGCGCGCTGGAGGGCGCGATGGCCTTTCAGAAGGGCCTCGGCGCGGTCCACGCGCTGACCCATCCGCTCGGCGCGGTGCGCGAGTTGAACCTTCACCACGGGACGCTGAACGCCGTCCTGATGCCCGCGGTCCTGCGCTTCAATCGCGAGACGATCGGGGGGAAGTGGCGGGTCCTGGCCGACATCCTCGGCGGCGAGCCGGACGCGGTGATCGCAAGCCTCGTGCGCGACATCGGCATGCCGTCCGGCCTTCGCGCCATGGGCGTCACCGACGAGATGATGGAACGCGTCTCGGCCGAGGCGCTGAAGGACCATTGCCACGGCACCAACCCGCGGCTCCCGACCCGCGAGGACTACCTCGAACTGCTTCGCCAGTCCGCCTGAGGGCGGCGGCGCCATTCCAAGCGGGGCGGCGGGGGCCGCCTCGTCCATTCATCACTGGGAGGACCGACATGACCGACTTCGACGACAACAGCCCGGAAGCGGCCCGCCTGCGCCTGACGCGCCGAGGGTTCCTGAGCGGGGCCGCCGCGCTGACGGTGGCCGCAGCGCTCGCCCGTCCGAACTTCGCCTTCGCGCAGGACGCGCAGTTCTGCGCCTCGCTCGGCTGGACGGTCTGGGAATCGGGCCGCCACATCGTGGCCGGCTACGAGGACGCCGTGAAGCGCCTCGGCGGCACGCTGACCGTCGCCGACGCCAACTACGACGTGAAGAAGCAGGCCGACCAGATCGCCGCCTTCGTGGCGTCGAAGCCCGCCGCGATCTTCATCACGCCCGCCGACGCCGCCGCGATCGCCCCGGCCGTGCAGGCCGCGGTCGCCTCCGGCATCCCGATCTTCTGCGGCGACAGCTACGTGCCCAACACGACGGTGACCTCCACCGCCATGTCCAACAATTTCGGGCTCGGCTCCTACGGCGCGCAGTACATCGCCGACCGCCTGAAGGGGAAGGGCAAGGTCGCCATGGTCTGCCTGCCCTCCAACGAGTCCTGGGACCAGCGCACGCTCGGCGCGAAATCGATCTTCACGCGCTATCCCGACATCCAGGTCGTGTCCGAGATCGCCTTCGCGCTCGGCGGCACGACGACCCCGCGCCAGGTGGTCGACAACATCCTCACCGCCAACCCCGAGCTCGACGCCATCTGGTGCGCTTGGGACGGTGCGGCGTCCGAGGGCACGCTCGCCATCAAGGCGTCGGGCCGCGACGTCTTCATCACCGGCATCGACGGCGGCGCGCAGTCCTTCGAGTACATCCAGGCCGGCTCGCCCTTCGCCCTCACCATGGCGCAGAGCTTCTACGAGATGGCCTACATGAACGCGTTCTTCGCGCATGAGGTGATCGCCGGGCGCAAGGCGCCGCGCTTCGTCATCACCCCGTCCTACGCGGTGACGCAGGAAAGCCTCGCCGACATCGACATCCCCGACACCTACGACCAGCCCGGCGAGGCCGCCAAGCTCGGCTGGAACCGCGTCCTCTGATCGACGCCGACAGATGAAGGGAGGACGGGCGTCAAGCCCGTTCTCCCTGCGCAAGAGGAGGGGAGCCCATGTCGAAGATCCTGACCATGAGCGGCATCGCCAAGCGGTTCGGGCCGGTGCAGGCGCTCGGCGGCGTCGATTTCGACCTCGACCGGGGCGAGATCCATGCGCTGCTCGGCATCAACGGCGCGGGCAAGTCGACGCTGATCAAGATCCTCTCCGGCGTCTACGTGAAGGACGAGGGGACGATCACGATCGACGGCGAGGCGGTCGAGCTCGGCACCCCGCGCGCGGCGATCGAGGCGGGCGTCGCCACCGTCCAGCAGCATCCCGAGCTCGTGCCCGACTGCACCGGCGTCGAGAACATCTTCCTCGGCGGCGAGGGTGCCTCGCCCGGGCTCTTCCGCCGTATGAACCGCGCCGCGATGCGCGAAAAGGCGCAGAAGCTGCTCGTCCGCTTCCCGATCGAGATCGACCTCGACGCGCGGGTCGGCGAGATGCCGGCGGTGGACCGCGAGATCGTCGCGATCCTCCACGCGCTGCGCCACGACCACATCAAGATCCTGATACTCGACGAGCCGACCTCGACGCTGACCGAGCGCGAAAAGGCGTCGCTCTTCCAGATGATGCGCGCGCTCCAGGCGGGCGGCATCTCGATCATCTACATCACCCACCGGCTGGAGGAGGTCTACGAGATCGCCGACCGTTTCACCGTGTTTCGCGGCGGTCGCAACGTCGCGACGATGACGCTCGGTGAGGCGCGCCGGACGGGCGTTTCGATCCCCGAACTCATGCTCGACGAGGCGGCGGGCGACCTTTACCCGACCCGCGACGGCCGCTCCGACGGCGACGTCCTCCTCGAGGCGAAGGGCCTTGGCTGCGGCGCTCATTTCTCCGGCGTCGACCTCGTCGCGCGGCGCGGCGAGATCCTCGGCATCTTCGGCCTTGTCGGTTCCGGCGTCGACGAACTGTCCAAGGTGCTCTACGGCGCGATGCGCCACGATGCGGGCGAGCTCGTCGTGAAGGGCGAGACGCGCCGCTTCCGCGGGGCCCATGATGGTCTGGCCGCCGGCATCTTCCTCGTGCCGGGCGACCGGCGGACGGAAGGGCTGACGATGACCAAGGACGTCGTCTTCAACACCACCGTCGCCCATCTCGGCCGCGCCTCATGGCTCGGCGGCCTCCTGCGCATGCGGGCCAACCGGCAGGCGAGCGAGCGGCTGGCGCGCGACGTCGGCCTCCAGCCCTTCGAGCTGGATCGTCCGGTCAGCGCCTTCTCGGGCGGCAACCAGCAGAAGATCGTCATCGCCAAGGGTCTCTTCCGCGACGCCGACATCTACATCTTCGCCGAGCCGACGGTCGGCGTCGACATCGGCGCGCGCGCCAAGCTCTATGCCCTGATGCGCGAGCTCTCGCAGCGCGCCGCCGTGATCGTCGTCTCGTCGGACTGCGACGAGGTCCACGGCCTCGCCGACCGGGTTCTCGCCCTCTACAAGGGCCGCCCCGTGCATCCGGGCGGCACCGAGCCCACCCGCGACCAACTTCTCGCCGCCGGCATCATGGGAGCGCGCGCAGCATGAAACGACGCACCAACCCGCTCGTCCCGCGCATCCTCGCCTTTGCGATCCTTCTGGCCGTCGTCGCCGCGGTCTTCGCGAGCCTCAGCCCGGCCTATCTCTCGGCTGGCAACCTCCACGGCCTCTTCCGGCACATGGCGGTGCAGGGGCTCGCCGCGCTCGGCCTCACCTTCGTGATCGTCGTGCGCCAGTTCGACCTGTCGTTTCCCGGCGTCGCCTCGCTCGGCGCCATGACGCTCGGCTGGCTGATCGCGGGCCGCTACGGTCTGGGCATGGGCGTCGCCGGTGCGCTCGCCGTCGGCCTCCTGTGCGGCCTCGTCAACGGCTTTGCCGTCGCCTACCTCCGCCTGCCCGACATCGTGGCGACGATCGCGACCGGCGGGGCGGCCGTCGGCCTCTCCTACTTCTATTCCAACGGCACCTCGCTCTCGAAGAACTTCTTCTCGTCGGGGATCCTCGATCTCAACGACGCGAAGTATCTCGGCCTCGACGCGCCGGTCGCGATCCTCGCCCTCGCGGCCCTCCTGTCGGCCCTCGTGCTGCACGGCTCGCGCTTCGGGCGGGCCTTCTACGCGACGGGCGAGAACCGCACCTCCGCGATCTTCTCCGGCATCCGCGTCAGGCTCTACGTACTGGCGGCCTTCGCGCTGTCGGGCATGCTCTCGTGTCTGGCGATCACGCTCCTTGTGGCCTCGTCAGGCGCGGCCAACGTGACGGCCGGTGCACAGCTCCTGATGCCGGCCTATGCCGCGGTCTATCTCGGCGCCGCCCTCTTCGGAGCGGCATCGGTTCCCGCCACCGTCGCGGGCACGCTTCTCATGTCGGCGATGCTGAACGGCTTCACGCTGCTCGCGGTCCCCTACTACTACTCCGACGCCATCGTCTCGATCGTCCTCATCAGCGCCATCGCGCTCTTCGACCCGAAGATCGCGGAAGGCTTCCGCCGCTTCCGCGACGCCGGCAAACCCGCCTTCCGCGAGGCCCGTTCATGAGCGCCGTCATGCCCACCGCCTCCCGCCCCGTGCCGGCCGCCGGCTTCGACGTCAGACGCTTCGTGGTGCGCTTCGGCCTGTTCTTTCTCCTGGCGATCCTCGTCGTCGTCTTCTCCTGGCTCCGGCCGAGCTTTGCGAGCGCCGGCAACGTCACCGACATCCTGCGCTCGGCCTCGATCTCGGCCGTGATGTTCCTCGGCCTGACCTGGATCATCGCCGCCGGCGAGATCGACGTCAGCTTCATGTCGGTCGCCGCGCTCTCCACCATGATCATCGCCGGGCTCGTCTCGGCCGGTTTCGGCTGGCCGGTGGCGGTTCTGGCGGCGCTCAGTGCGGGCGTCGCGGTCGGCCTTCTCAACGGGCTTCTCGTCGCCGGCATGGGCCTGCCCGCGCTCGTCATCACCATCGCGACCGGGGGCCTCGCCGGCTCCGTCGCGGCGGCGATCGGCAAGGGCACCTCGATCCCGATGGCAACGACCGGCTTCGTCGGGCCGATCGTCGACGCCGATCTCGGCATCGTGCCGGTGATCGCGATCGTCGTCGCCGCGCTCTATGCCGTGGCCTGGGTGCTGCAGGACCGCACGACCTTCGGCCACTACATCTATGCGATGGAGCAGAACCGCCGGGCCGTGGTGGAAGCGGGCGTGCGCGCCAGCCGCATCCTGATGATGCTCTACGTCCTGTCGGGGACGCTGTCGGCCGTGGCGGGCGCTCTTCTCGCCGCCGACCTCTCGTCCGGCCAGCCTTACATCGGCACGTCCTACTTCATCGACGGGCTGACGGCGGTGCTGCTCGGCGGCATGGCGCTGAAGATGGGCAAGCCGAACGTGATCGGCACCCTGGTCGGCGTCGTGCTGCTCGCCGTCCTCCTGTCCGGCGCGGCGCTTCTCGGCTGGACCGACTCGCAGCGCCAGATCGTGCGCGCCGCGCTCCTGATCGCCGGCGTCGCTCTCGTCGTCTGGACCCGCCGCCGGACCCGCGCGCATCTCTGACGCGGGGCGCCGTCAACCTTCGATCGGCGGCCGCACGGGCGCCGGATCCTCACCCACCGCATTTCGGAAGACATCCATGCTGAAGACCATCGACCCGCTTCTCAACGGCCAACTCCTCGCGATCCTCGACGACATGGGCCACGGCAACGAGATCGTCATTGCCGACGCCAATTTCGGGGCGGCCAACGTCGCGCAGCGTCTGGTCGACCTGCCGGGCACCACCGCGACCGCGCTGGTCGACGCGATCCTCTCGGTCTTTCCGCTCGATGATTTCGTCGAGGACCCGATGGCGGTGATGAAGGCGCCGGACGAGACGCGGCCGATGTACGACGCCTTCCAGGCGAGCGCCGACAGGGCGGAGGGGCGCAGGATCACGATCGCCGAGATCGATCCTTCCGAGTTCGTCGAGCGCACGCGCCGCGCCTATGCCGTGATCGCCAGCGGCGAGCGGCGGCTGTATGGTAATGTCCTGCTTCGCAAGGGAGTGCTGCGTCCATGACATCTAACCACCAGCCGGCGACGATCGACAGTCACCAGCATTTCTGGCGCGTCGAGCGCGGCGACTACGGCTGGATGGGCGAGCACGTGAAGCCGCTCCTGCGCGACTTCATGCCGGAGGATCTCGCGCCGCTCCTGCGCCGCGCCGGCATCGACCGGACGATCCTCGTCCAGGCGGCCGAGACGGAGGCCGAAACCGACTTTCTCCTCGAGGTGGCCGCCGCGACGCCCTTCGTGGCCGGCGTCGTCGGCTGGCTCGACATGGATGCGGACGGCTTTGCCGAGCGTCTTGCGCACTACCGCGCGCAGCCGAAATTCGTCGGGCTGCGGCCGATGCTGCAGGGGCTCGACGACGACGCCTTCATCCTGCGCCCGCGCGTCCTCGACAATCTCCGCCGCGTCGCCGACAGCGGCCTTGCCTTCGATATCCTGACCTTTCCGAAGCATCTGCCCCATGTGGCCGAGGCGCTGGCGGCGGTGCCGGGCCTCCGGGCCGTCGTCGACCATTTGTCGAAGCCACCGATCGCGGCCGGCGATCTCGATCCCTGGCGCGCCGACATCGCCCGTATCGCCGCCTTCCCGAACGTCTCGTGCAAGGTGTCCGGCATGGTGACGGAGGCGAAGGCCGACTGGGCGCTGGACGATCTCGCCCCTTACGTCGACCACGTCGCCGCGTGCTTCGGCGCGGACCGGCTCCTGTTCGGCTCGGACTGGCCGGTTGCGACGCTCGCCGCCGAATACGGCGAGGTCGCCCACGCGGCGCGCGCCCTGCTCGGCCACCACTTCGGGCCGGAGGACATGGGCAAGATTTTTGGCGGCAACGCCGCGCGCTTCTACGGCGTGGCGTCGGCGAGTTCGCCGAGATAGTTGTTGGCGGCTCGCGGCCCCGCGAAGGCGGCGGGGTCGAGGTCGGCGACGAGCATCGCGGCTTGCGCCTCGCTGCCCTGCGCCAGCGCCGCGCCGTCCGGCCCGGCGATCATCGACAGGCCCTGATAGGCGAACGCTCCGTCTTGGCCGCACCAGTCGGCATAGGACACGAACACGCTGTTCTCGAAGGCCCGCGTCGGCACGAGGCTGCGGGCGATGAAGCGCGCGCCGTCGCCCGCCGGCAGCGCCGTCGGCACCAGGACGAGGTCCGCGCCGGCTTGGGCCAGTGCCCGCACGGTCTCGGGAAACTCGACGTCGAAGCAGACGAGGAGCCCGACCCGAAAGCCCGCGAAGGCGACGACCGGGGATATGGCCGTGCCGGGCGAAAAGGCGCTGCGCTCGTAGTCCCCGTAGAGGAAGCGCTTGGCATAGACGACCGGCGTCTCGCCGGGCCGCAGGAACACCGCGGCGTTGCGCACCGTGGGCCCGTCCGCGACGGGGAGCCCGAGCGCCAGCGCGACGCGGCTCTCCTCAACCCGTGCCTGAAGATGCGCGATCGTCTCCGTCGCCCGCTCGGCCTCCGCACGCAGCGCCTGCTCGCCCGCGCCGTAGCCGGGCAGGGCGAGTTCGGGCAAGTGGGCGAGATCTGCGCCGGCCTCGCGCGCCTTGGCGAGGCACCGGTCGATCCCGAGGAGGCCGTCGGCGCCGCCGCGGGCCGCCGCCGCATCGAGCTGGAAGAGGGCAAGGCGCATCAGCGGCGCTCCCAGGCGCCGAGAAGCTTCGGCAGGTCGCCGAACCGCGCGACGAGGCCGAAGACGAGCGCGGCGAGCGCCACGAACAGCACCGAGATCGACGCCATGACCGGCGTGTAGCCGTAGCGAAGGGCGTTGAAGATCTTGATCGGCACGGTTTCCATCGTGAAGCCGACCGTCATGTAGGCGATGATGTATTCGTTGAGCGAAAGCACGAAGGCGAAGGCGAAGCCCGACACGAGATAGGGCCGGATCATCGGCAGGACGATCGTCCGCCGCACCGCCGCCTCGCTGGCGCCCATGGTCCGCGCGGCCTCGACGATCTCGCGGTCGATCGAGGAGAAGCCGAGCGTCAGCGTCACGAGCGGCAGGCTGGTGAAGAAGATCGCGTGGCTGACGACGACGGTGAAGGACGAGCCGTAGAAGCCGACGGTGGACCAGAAAGCGAGTGCGCCGAGCGCGGTGATCACCGGTGGCAGCACGAAGGGCGAGACGCCCAGAAGCTGCACGATGCGGCCGGGCAGCGTCGCTCGCCGCCACAGGGCGTAGGCGATCGGCAGGGCGATGAGGACGGCGAGCGCCGCCGCCAGCACCGCGATGGAAACGGACGTGAACAGCGCGCCGCGCCAGTCCGGGTCGGTGAAGATCGCCTGATACCAGCGCAGCGACAGGCCTTTCGGCGGAAAGACGAGGCTTTGCTGCGCGTTGACCGACACGCCCGCGATGATCGCGACGGGTGCGGCGAGGAAGAGGGCGACCAGCGCCAGGAACAGGCGGCTCATGTCGCGCTCCCGACTCGGCGCGCGCCGAACAGCGCCGTCAGCGACACGAGGAGGATGCTGGCCAGCACCAGGAACACCGCCATCGCCGCGGCGAACGGCATGTTGGACTGGTAGATCGCCTGATCGGTGATGAGGACGGACAGCGTCCAGTGCTGCGGCCGGCCGAGAAGCTGCGGCAGGAGGTAGGAGCCGAGCGCGAACACGAAGACGACGACGAAGGTCGCGGCCAGCGCCCCGCGCAGCGCCGGCAGGATCACGGTGAGGAAGGCGCGCACCGGCGAGGCGCCGAGCGTTTCGGCGGCTTCCCCGAGAGAGGGGTCGAGGCGCGAGAAGGATGGGTAGAGCACCAGCACGCAGTAGGGCAGCGCCTGGTAGGACATGCCGAGAAGGACGGCCGCAAAGCTCGGCGTGAAGGCAGCGGGCGTCTTCATCAGGCCGATCGCGACGAGGAGGTTGGAGAGGCCGGCCGTGCGCGACAGGAGCGTCGACCAGGAAAAGCCGATGATCACCTCGGAGAGGGACAGGACGGCGAGCAGCGCCACCAGCCAGGGCACCTGCGAGCGCCGGGGCAGGCGCGACAGGAGATAGGTGAAGGGCGCGCCGACCACGAGGCAGATCAGCGCCACCAGCGCCGACAGGCCGAGCGAAAAGAGGAGGATCTCGCCGAAGAACAGCGACAGGAAGCGCGCGTAGTTGGCCGAGGTCAGAACCGGCTCGTAGAATCCGCCCTGGACGCGCTGGAAGAACGAGACGGCGATCATCAGGCCGAACGGCACGACGAAGAAGGCGCCGAGCATCAGGCCGGGAAAGACGAGGGCGCCCTGACCGCCGGCGGGGCGGGACGTGGCCGCGCTCATGCGGCCCCGGCGGGAAAGACGGTCGCAGTGCCGGGCTTCAGCGTCAGCGATACGGGCGTGCCGGCGGGCGGCACGTCGGCGCCGGCCTCGCGGTGCGCGATGATGCGCTGGTCGCCCGAGCGCAGGTAGATCTCGACCGCCGAGCCCATGTCGCGCACGAACTCGACCCGGGCTGCGATCGGCCCGTCGCCCTCGGGCAGTAGGACGACGTCCTCGGGTCGCACCGACACGAGCGCGGCCTCGCCCGGCAGGGCGAGACCCGGCAGGAGGGCGCCCGACGCAAGGCGCGCGCCGCCGGCCTCGCGGCGCGCTTCCAGGAGGTTGGTCTGGCCGAGAAAGTCCGCGACGAACGGCGTTGCCGGTCGACGATAGACCTCGATCGGCCGGTCCATCTGCAGCACCCGGCCGTTCTGCATGACGACGACCTGATCGGCCATGGTCATCGCCTCGCGCTGGTCGTGGGTGACGACGATCGTGGTGATGCCGAGCCGCTCCTGCAGGAGGCGCAGTTCCACCTGCATGGCCTCGCGCAGCTTGGCGTCGAGCGCCGACAGCGGCTCGTCGAGGAGGAAGAGGCGCGGCGCGACGGCGAGCGCGCGGGCGATCGCCACGCGCTGGCGCTGGCCGCCCGAAAGCTGCGTGATCGCCCGGCCCTCGACGCCGGGCAGGCGCACGAGGTCGAGAAGTTCGCGCACGCGCGCTTCCGCCGCGCCGCGGCTTGTCCCCCGAAGGCGCAAGGGATAGGCGATGTTGTCGCCCACCGTCAGGTGCGGGAACAGCGCCAGCGACTGGAACACCATGCCGAAGCCCCGCTTGTGGACCGGGACATGGGTGATCGTCTCTGATCCGAAGCGGATGTCGCCGGCGGTCGGCGTCTCCAGCCCGGCGATCATGCGCATCAGCGTGGTCTTGCCGCAGCCCGACGGCCCCAGAAGACACACGAACGTGCCCTCCGGGATCGTGAGGTCGACGGCGTCCACGGCGGTCGCCGCGCCGTAGCGCTTCGTCACGCCGGAGAGCACGAGTGCGGTCATGGGCTGGAAAACTCCTGAGACGGGGTGAGGCGGGCGCCGGGCGCGCTCAGCCGACGATCAGCTCGGTCCACTTCTGGTTCAGCCAGTCGGCCTTCGACACGTAGAGGTCGTAGCGCGGCACGATCGGCTCGGAGGTGGAGGAGACGGCCGCGAACTCGGCGTCCGTCAGGTCGAGGAGCGAGCGCTGGATCACCGGCGCGGTGCCGACCTTGCGGGCGAGCAGCGCCTGCGTCGCGGGCTGGGTCATGTAGTCGATGAACTCGTGCGCGATGTCGAGCTTCGTCGAGGCCTTGCTGACGGCCCAGCAGCCCGAATCCGAGATGCCGCCTTCCTTCGGGAAGGTGGAGCGGACCGGCGCGCCCTTGGAGGCCGCAAGGCCCGTCACGTCGTGGTAGTACTGGCCCATCGGGATCTCGCCCGACTTCAGTGCCGCCTCGAACTGCGCCTCGTCGCGATACCAGAGCTGCACGTTCGGCTTCACCTCGGCCAGCTTGTCCATCACCTTGAGGATGCCCTCCTCGGTGTCGAGCACCTCAGTGCCGCCGAAGAAGGTCTTGGCCGTCACCTCGAGGAGGAACGAGTTCGAGACGAGGGCGAGAAGGCCGAGCTTGCCCTCGTTCGCCGGATCCCAGAAGGCGGCCCAACTGTCGGGTGCGGTCGGGTAGGCCTCGGTATTGGTGACGAGGTTGATGTACCACGCGACGGCGCCGACGCCGGCCACCCGCTCGTCCGGGTACTTCACGAGGAACGGCGGCAGGATGTCCTTGGCGTTCTTGATGCGCGCGAGGTCGAGCGGCGCCCAGAGCTCGGTCGACAGGCCCTTGCGCATGGCGACCTGGCTGATCATCGACACGTCGGCCGGCGCGATGTTGGCGCGCGCCGCCTGCTCCAGCTGCACGAGCCAAGCCTCGCCCGTCGGCTCGGCGATGCCCTCCACCGCGATGCCCGTCGCCTTCGTGAAGGCGGGGAAGACGTTCTCGTCGAAGGAATCCTTGAAGTAGCCGCCGTAGACGCCGACCTTCAGCGAGCGGTCCTGCGCGCGCAGGATGCCGGGCATGGCCAGCGTCGCGGCGCCGGCGGCCGCGCCCAGAAGCACCGTGCGGCGGGTCGGATGGGCGATGGAAGTCGTCATGTCGCGTGTCTCCGTTCGGTGGATCGTCAGGATGGGACGCCGGCGCGGCCGGGCGAGAAGGGCACGAGGCTCAGGATCTCGAACAGCATCTGGGCGCCGGCATGGGCGGTGTTGGTGGTGGCGTCGTATTGCGGCGCGACCTCGACGAGGTCGCCGCCGACGAGGCGGATGCCGGCGAGCCCGCGCAGGAGGCTCTGCGCTTCGCGCGTCGACAGGCCGCCGATCTCGGGCGTGCCGGTGCCGGGCGCGAAGGCCGGGTCGAGGCTGTCGATGTCGAAGGAGAGATACACCGGCGCGTCGCCGACCGTCCGCTTCGCCATCTCGACGATTCGGGGAATGCCGAGCTCCGTGATCTCCTCGGCGTGGATCACGGTCATGCCGGACTCGGTCGAGAACTCCCAGAGGTAGTCGGACGAGCCGCGGATGCCGATCTGAATGGTGCGCGTGGGATCGAGCACGCCGTCGAGCACCGCCTGGCGGAACGGCCCGCCGTGGTGGAACTTGCAGCCGTCGAAGGGGCCGCTCGTGTCGCAGTGGGCGTCGATGTGGATCATCGCGACGGGCCGCTCCCGCCCGAGCGCGCGAAGGATCGGCAGCGAGATCGAATGGTCGCCGCCGACCGAGAGCGGGATGACGCCGGCGCCCGCGATCTTGGCCAGCGTCGCCTCGATGTCCTCGTGCGAGGTGGCGAGGTCGAAGCGCGAGCGGAAGGGCACGTCGCCGATGTCGGCGACGGCAAGGTCCAGCGTCGGCATCGTCTTCAGGACGTGGTTGTAGGGCCCGACGCGCTCGATGGTGCGCAGCGCCCGCGGCCCGAAGCGGCAGCCGTTGCGGTTGGTGACGCCGAGATCCATCGGCACGCCGAGAAGCGCGACGTCGAGGCCGGAAAAGTCCGGCGCCGACCAGTCGGTCGGCCGGTGCGGCGCGTCGAGCAGCGTCGGCACGCCGGCGAACGGGGCGACGCGCGTGCCCTTCGGATCGAAGAGCTTCGAGGCGACGCGGGCGAAGCCCTCGTCGTAGATGCGGCGTTCGTTGTCGCCGCCGAAGCGGGCGCGCAGGGCTTCGAGATCGAGGGTCATGCGGGGGCGTCCAGTGCGTCGGGAACGAGGGCGAGGCGGCGGGCGATCTCGGCGATCGACGGCGCCTCGACATTGGCGAAGGCGATGCGCAGGAACCGGTCTTGGCCGGGCCCGAAGAACGAGCCGGGCAGGGTGACGATGCCGAACTCGCGCGCGAGGCGCTCGGCGACGACGGCCGAGGGCCTGCCCGCGAACGGGTGTTCGACGAAGGCGAAGTAGGCGCCGATCTGCCGGATGCGCCAGCCGGCAAGACCTGCGAACGCCTCGCGGAAGGCGGCGGCCCTCTCGGCAATAGTCGCGGCGCTGGCGCGGCGATAGTCGCCGAGCGCCTCGATCGCCCAGGGGAGCGCTGCCTGCGCCGGGCGCGGGGCGCAGATCTGGATGCAGTCGATCACCTTCTCGATGTCGGCCATCAGGGCAGCGCCCGCGATCAGTGCGCCGACGCGGTGGCCGGGGATCGCGTAGCTCTTGGAGAAGGAATAGAGCGCGACGAGATGATCCTCGGCCTCCAGCGCCGCGAACAGCGTGTGCGGGCGCGCCTCGTCGTCCAGGAAGTCGCGATAGGTCTCGTCGAGAACGAGCGTCACGCCGGAGCGGGCCGCGATCTCGAGGATGCGGGCGAGCAGCGCATCCGGATAGACGGCGCCGGTCGGATTGTTGGGCGAGACGAGGACGACGGCGCGCGTGCGCGCGTCGATCATCGCCTCGAGCGCGTCCGGATCAGGCAGGAAGCCCGCGGCGGCGTCGAGCGGCAGCGGACGCGGCTCGATGCCGAGCATCTCCAGCGTCATCTGGTGGTTGAAGTACCAGGGCGTCGGCAGGATCACCGCGTCGCCCGCGCCCGCCAGCGCGACCATGGTGGCGAAGAAGGCCTGGTTGCAGCCGCTGGTGATGGCGACTTGCGAGGGGTCGATCGGGGTTCCGTAGCGTTCCGAGACATGCGCCGCATAGGCCCGGCGAAGGGCGGGATCGCCGAGAATGTCGCCGTAGCGGGCCTGCGCGGGCGCCCCCGCGGCCTCGGCGAGGCGCGCGGCGAGTTCGGGCGGCGGCGGCCGGTTCGGAACCGCCTGGCTGCAGTCGACGAGCGGCCCGTGGGCGCCGTCGTAGAGCGCGGCCCAGCGCCCCGCCTGCGCGATCGGCGGCACCGCGACACGGGCGAGGCGCGTCGACGCGGCCGTCATGCCGGGCATTTCGTCGAATGGAGGCGGGAGACCGTATGCATGCGGAATGATCACATTGAGGCGGTGGCGTGTTGTTGACCATAGGATCGGGATCGACGGCCGCGCCATAGGCTTCTATCAAGGTTCACCTTGATGATCGTCCAGGGAAAGGCGGCTTCGATGCGTGTCTCGGGAAGTGACCTTCGCCTTCTCCAGGTGTTCGACGCCGTGGTGCGCGGCGGCGGCTATGCCGGCGCCGAGGCCGAGCTCAACATCGGCCAGTCGACGATCAGCAACCACATGACAGCGCTCGAGGAGCGCATCGGCTTCTCGCTCTGCCAGCGCGGGCGCGGCGGCTTCCGGCTGACGGAGCGCGGCCAGGCCGTGCACGAGGCCTCGCGTCGCCTCGCGCAGGCGCTCGGCGATTTCGCCGCCGACGTCGCGGCCCTCAAGGGTGAGCTCCGGGGCGAGCTTCGCGTCGCCATCCTCGATTCGGTCGCGAGCGATCCCGCCAACCGCATCACCGAGGTGATCGCCGCCTTCGGCCGCACGGCGCCCGACGTGCGGCTGGTGCTGGTGCAGGAGCGGCCGCAGGACATCCAGCCGAAGGTCGCCGAAGGGCTCTACCATTGCGGCATCGGCAGCCATCGCTCGCGCGTCGAGGGGCTCGACTACCGACCGCTCTACGAGGAAAGTCATGGCCTCTACTGCGGTGCCGACCACCCGTTCTTCGAGCGTCCCGATGCCGAGCTCTCCGACGAGGTGCTGGCCGCCGCGCCTTATGTCCATCGCGGCTACTGGCGCGAGGAGGATGGCATGCGCCGCATTCGCTGGCGCATCGAGGCGACGGTGCAGCAGATCGAGCCCGAACTCATCCTGATCCGCACCGGCCGCTTCATCGGCTTCCTGCCGCATCATGCCGCCGAGGCCGATCTTGCCGCCGGCCGTATGCGCCGCATCCGGCCGGGCGATGTCGGCTATGTCTGCCTGTTCGAACTTTACACGCCGCGTGCGCGGCGCGGCAGCGACGTGCTCGCCGCGTTTCTCGCCAGCATCGAGACGGCCTGGCCGCCCGGCACCTGAGGAGCGCTGCCGCTCAGTCCCCGCGATAGGGCTGGAGCGCGTCGAGGAAGCGGCCGGCGTCGCCGCGCATCGCCTCGACCTTCGCCTCGTCCATATGCCCGAGCGTGTAGACCGTCCGGCTCATGCGCGGATTGTCCTCGAAGCGCTCGCGATGGCGGGCGATGAAGTCCCAGTAGAGGTAGTTGAACGGGCAGGCGTCCTCGCCGGTGCGCTGCTTCACGTCGTAGCGGCAATGGCCGCAGTAGTTCGACATCTTGTTGATGTAGTTGCCCGATGCCGCATAGGGCTTCGTCGCGAACACCCCGTCGTCGGCATAGAGAATCATGCCGACGACGTTCGGCATCTCCACCCATTCGTAGGCGTCGTGATAGACGACGAGATACCATTCCTGCACCTCCACCGGGTCGAGCCCGGCCAGCAGGCAGAAGTTGCCGATCACCATCAGGCGCTGGATGTGGTGGGCATAGGCGTTGGCTGCGGTCTCGCCGATCGACTGCTTCAGGCAGTTCATGTCCGTGTCGGCGGTCCAGAAGAAGTCCGGCAGCGGGCGCATCGCCTCGAGCGCATTGCGCGCGCCGTAGCCTGGCATCTCGCGCCAGTAGACGCCGCGCACGAACTCGCGCCAGCCGATGATCTGGCGGATGAAGCCCTCCGCGGCATTCAGCGGCACCGTGCCGGCGCGGTAGGCGGCCTCCGCCGCCTCGCAGCATTCCCGCGGATCGAGAAGGCCGCAGTTGATCAGCGCCGACAGGTGGGAGTGAAAGAGAAGAGGCTCGCCCTGGCGCATCGCGTCCTCGTAGGCGCCGAAGTCCGGCAGCGCCTTCGCCGCGAACCACGCGAGGTAGCGCTTCGCATCGCTTCGCGACACCGGATAGTCGAAGTCGGCGAGCGAGCCGAAATGGTTGCCGAAGCGGCGCGCCACCAGCGCCAGCACTCCTTCAGTCGTCTCGTCCGGCTCGAAATGCGGCCGCTCCGGAACGATGATGCGTTTGGGCAGCGGCTTGCGGTTCTCGGCGTCGTAATTCCAGCGGCCGCCCTCCGGCTTGCCGTTGGGCCCCATCAGGTAGCCGGTGCGCTCACGCATGCCGCGATAGAACGCCTCCATCAGGAGCGACGACCGGTCCCCGGCGAAGGCCTCGAACTCGTCGTGCGAGCACAGGAAGCGGTCGTCGGGGCGGATCTCGACGGGGACGCCGAACGCGGCCTCCCATCCCTTCATCATCTCGAGGACGCGCCATTCGCCGGGCTCGGTGACGACGACGCGGCTCGCCTTGTGGCGGGCGATGGCGTCGCCCAGCGCCTCGTCGAAGCTTGCGGCCTTCCGCTGGCCGTCGAGGCTGAGGTAGTCGACGCGGACGCCGTCCGCTTCCAGTTCGGCCGCGAAGTGGCGCATGGCGGCGAACAGGAAGGCGATCTTGCGCTGGTGGTGGCGCACATAGGTCGCCTCGTCGTCGACCTCCGCCATCAGCACGACGTCGCCCTTGGCGAGGTCCGAGAGGCTCGACAGGTTGCGCGACAGCTGGTCGCCGAGAACGAAGCGGATCGTGGTCATCGGGGCGGCGGCGTCCTCGGGCGGCGGTGTCACCGCTAGATGACCGCCATGCCGCCCGCTTCAACCCGTCCGCGCCGCAAGGCCGCATGACGGGTGCGGCGTCAGCGCACCAGAGCGAGCATCGGACCGTAGCCGCCGTGCCACGACGTGTCGTCGCGCCCGAGCGCGGGGTCGTAGAGGCCCGTCCCGTTGCCGCCGTCGAGGAACAGGGCGTCGGGGCAGCCGAGATGGTCGCGGAACAGCCGCGCGAAGTCGTAAAAGTTGACGCGGCCCTCGCTGATCGCGACGCGCACCGCGCCGTTTTCGCACACGCCGACGCCGCTGCGCCGCGTGCGATCGCTGGAGCCGGGGATGAGGGCCGGGTGCAGCGCGCCGCCGATCACCAGCATCGGGCCGGACTGCGTGGCGAAGCGCACCTGCGGGCGCCGGGTCTCGAAGGCGTCGCTGGTCAGGATGCCGGCGCCCGCCTCGCCGAAGAAGAAGACGCCGTTCGGCTGCTTGTAGAAGTTCGGGATGCTGCCGGGCGAGCCGGTCATGACCGTGCGGTCGAGCGGTCGGAGCTCGCGTCCGTCCTCGACGTAGAGGCCGATCGGCGAGAAGTCCGTGTCGTACATGCCGGCATTGACCGCAAAGACCAGCGTGCGGCCCTCAGTGCCCAGCGTTTCGGCAAGGCTTGCGAACCGCCGGAACGGCGCGCCGTCGGCGCCCCGCCAGAAGAGCCGGAGGTCGGATGCGGCCGGGTCCACCGTGCAGACGAGATAGCCCGTGTCCTCGAAGCGGTCGGGCGTGCAGGGGCTTGCCGCCTCCTCAGCCTGCGCGGGCAGGCCAATGAAGAGCCAGGTCCACAGGCCGATCGCCCCAACCAGTCGTCGCATGTCGAGCCTCCGCGAGCGTTGCCCCGCTCCATGCCCGATGCGGCGGGGCGGGGCAACGTCGGCAGGCTCTGGCGTGCTAGAGGAAGTCGGCGCGGTGCGGCGTGAACGTGTCGACGAGACGGCCCTTTTCGAGCGCCTTCACCCCATGCCGCAGGCCGGACGGGACGATGAAGCAGTCGCCGGCGCGCAGCGTCTCGGTGCGCCCGTCCACGGTCACCTCGAAGGCGCCTTCGGCGACATAGCTCGACTGAACGTGCGGATGCTCGTGCAGCCAGCCGACGCCGCCGGCCTCGAAGCGGAACTCGACCATCATCAGTTCAGGCGTCCAGCAGACGATGCGCCGCTCGTTGCCGTCGGGCGTCGGCTCCCAAGTGCCGTCGCCGGCGCGCGCGAAGATGTCGGGGGTTGCCTTCATGCCGGTCACCTCGCCATCCAGCCGCCGTCGACCGGCAGAATGGTGCCGTGGATGTAGCGCGCGGCCTCGGCGAGCAGGAACACGGTGGCCGCCCCGATGTCGTCGGGCTCGCCCCACCGTCCGGCCGGGATGCGCTCGAGGATCGCGCGGGACCGGTCGGGGTCGGCGCGCAGCGCCGCCGTGTTGTTGGTCTCGATGTAGCCGGGCGCGATGGCGTTGACGTTAATCCCGCGCGCCGCCCATTCGTTGGCGAGGATCTTGGTTACGCCCGCGACGCCGTGCTTGGCGGCGGTGTAGGATGACACGCGGATGCCGCCCTGGAACGACAGGAGCGAGGCGATGTTGACGATCCGCCCCGGCCGGCCGGCGGCGAGGCAGCTTCGCGCGAAGGCCTGCGACAGGAAGAACACCGACTTCAGGTTCACGTCCATCACGGCGTCCCAGTCGGCCTCGCAGAACTCCGTCGCGTCCGCCCGTCGGATGATGCCGGCATTGTTGACGAGGCCGTCGAGCGGCGCGTCGCCGATGATGCCTTCCAGGGCCTCGACGCCCGACGCGATGTCCGACAGGTCGACGAGGCAGGGCGTGAACGCGCCGCCGGCCGCCGCGATCTCGGCGGCGGTCTCGTCCATCGCCGAGCGGCCGATGCCGACGACCGTGCCCCCGGCGCGGGCGACGGCGAGCGCGATGCCCCGGCCGATCCCGGTGTTGGCGCCGGTCACCGCGATGCGCCGGCCCCGAAGGCTGAAGGGATCGGGGGTCATCAGCGCATGTCCTTCAGGGGCGCGGGGTCCATGTCGGTGTAGTCGACGTTGTCGCCCGCCATCGCCCAGACGAAGGCGTAGGCGCTGGTGCCGCAGCCCGAATGGATCGACCAGGGCGGCGAGACCACCGCCTCCTCGTTGGCCATGACGATGTGGCGCGTCTCGTCCGGCGCGCCCATCATGTGGAAGACGCGCGCCTCGGGGGGCAGGTCGAAGTAAAGATAGGCCTCCATCCGCCGGTCGTGGATGTGCGCGGGCATCGTGTTCCAGACCGAGCCTTCGGCCAGCTGGGTCATGCCGACGACGATCTGGCAGGTCTCGATCGTCGTCGTGTACTGGAAGATCGAGCGTTCGTTGGCGGTCGCGCGGGCGCCGAGGTCCATGCGCTTGGCCGCCGCGTGCGGCAGGTGCCGCGTCGGCAGGGCGCGGTGGGCGGGCGCCGACAGGAGGTAGAGCCGCGCGGGATCGCCGGCATCGGCCGAGCGGAACGTCACATCCTGTCCCATGCCGACATAGAGCATGTCACGCGGCTGGAGCGCGTGGCTCTCCTCGCCGACCCGGATCTCGGCCGCGCCGCCGCCGACATGGACGACCACGAGCTCGCGTCGCTCCAGGAAGCGCGCGGTGCCGTTGGGGCGGATGGTTTCGAGAGGGAGCGGATCGGCGCCCGGGACGGCACCGCCGACGATCATGCGGTCGTAGTGGGTGTAGGTGAGGCGGATGCGGCCGGGCTGGAAGTGGTCCTGGATCAGGAAGTGCCGGCGGAGGTCCTCGGTGCCCATGGCTGCCGCCGCATCGGGATGGACGGCAAAGCGTGTCTCGTGATCGATCGTCATGATGGTTCCGGTTCCGTATCGGGAGGGCGCTGGCCGCCGGCAGCGGCGGCGTAGGAGTCCTGCTGGTGGGCGAGGCGGCGGCGGTAGCGCTGCTGGGCGGAGGTGAGGTGCCGGCGCATCGCGTCGCGCGCGGCCGCCGGGTCGCCCGCGGTGATCGCCTGAAGCACCGCGAGATGCTCGCGCTGCAGGCCCATCAGGTATTGCGGCGAGAGGACCTCGACCGAATACCAGGGCGAGGTGCGGTCGCAGGGGATCGTGCGGTCGCCGAGCGCGTCGAGGATGTCGACATAGAACGGGTTGTTGGTGGCCGCCGCGATCTCGCGGTGGAAGGCGAAGTCCGCCTTGCCGGTCTGCTCGCCGAGCGGGATGAGGCGGTCGAACTCGAAGAAGGCCTCCTGGATGCGGGCGGCCTGCGAGGCGTTGCAGCGCTCGGCCGCGAGCCCCGCGCTCTCGATCTCGATGCCCATACGCACCTCGAGCACGTTGATCGCCTGGCTGATGCGGTCGCCGACGTCGGCGGCGATCGAGGCGATGCGCCGCTGCGGGTTCATCCGCACGAAGACGCCCGCGCCGTGGCGCGGCTCGACCAGCCCGTCGGCCGACAGGATGGCGACGGCCTCGCGCACCACGGTGCGGCTGACGCCGAAGATCTCGGACATGCGCGTCTCGGTCGGCAGCTTTTCGCCGACGGCGAAGTCGCCGGCGATGATCTGGGCGCGCAGCGCGCTGACGACATTCTCCGAGAGCTTCGCCTTGCGCTCGACGCGCCAATCCACGGATGCTTCGGACATCGGTCAGACCCTTATCGGAACACGGCTGGCAGCCACAGCGACAGGGCGGGAATGTAGGTCACGAGAAGCAGGACCACGACGCCCGCCCCGTAGAACGGCCATACGGAGCGCATCGCCTCCCATACCGTGATTTTGCCGACGGCGCAGGCCACGAACTGCACCCCGCCGACGGGCGGCGTGTTCAGCCCGATGCCGTAGTTCAGGATCATGATCACCCCGAAATGCACGGGGTCGATGCCGTAGGCGGTGGCGATCGGCAGGAAGATCGGCGTCGTGATGATGATCGTCGGCCCCATGTCCATGAAGGTGCCGAGCAGCAGCATCAGGACGTTGAGGAGAAGGAGGATCATGATCGGGTTGTCGGAGAGGCCCTGCATCCAGTCGACCAGCGTCGCCGGCACCCGCAGGAACGCCATCAGCCAGGAGAATGCCGCGGCCGTGCCGATGATGAGGAGCACCATCGCGGTGGTGCGCACCGCGCCCATCGTGGCATGGACGAAGTCGGCCCAGGTCAGCTGCCGGTAGACGAAGGTGGTGACGAGGAGCGCGTAGAGGACCGCGATGCAGGAGCTCTCGGTCGCCGTAAAGATGCCCGAGCGCACGCCGCCGAAGATGATCGCGATGAGAAGAAGGCCGGGAACGGCGGCGGCCAGGAGATGGCCGATGACGAGGAAGCCCTGGAAGGGCTCGGTCGGATAGCCGCGCTTTCGCGCCACGATATAGGCCGTCACCATCAGCGAGGCGGCCAGAAGCAGGCCCGGGATGATGCCGGCGGTGAAGAGGTCGGCGATCGAGATGCGCCCGCCTGCCGAGATCGAGTAGATGATCATGTTGTGCGAGGGCGGCAGGAGGAGCGCGATCAGCGCCGCCATCGAGGTGACGTTGACGGCATAGTCCGCGCCGTAGCCGCGCGCCTTCATCTGCGGGATCATGATGCCGCCGACGGCCGCCGCTTCCGCGACCGCCGAGCCGGAGATGCCGCCGAAGAGGGTCGAGGTCAGGATGTTGACCTGGCCGAGGCCGCCGCGCACGTGGCCGATGACGCTCGCCGCGAAGGCGACAATGCGCCCGGCGATGCCGCCGCGCACCATCAGGTCGCCGGCATAGATGAAGAAGGGGATGGCGAGCATCGAGAAGACGCTCATGCCCGAATTCAGACGCTGGAACACGACGAGCGGCGGCAGGCCCATGTAGGCGACCGTGGCAAGGCTCGAGATGCCGAGACAGAAGGCGATCGGCGTGCCGATCAGCATCAGGGCCGTGAAGCTGCCGAAGAGGATCAGGAGTTCCATGACGGTCAGCCTTTGCGCTGGAGGTCGGCCGCGTCGCGGCGCACGTCGGCGATGTTCTCGAGTTCGACCGCGATCTCGGACGGGGCGATCTCGTCGAGCGCCGCGTCGATCGGCGCGCCCGACAGGCGCAGGACGATCCGCTCCAGCGCGAACAGCGAGACCAGCGCGCCGCCGCCGACGATCGGGTAGTAGTCCCAGGCACCCGAGATGCCGAGCGCGGGCAGCGTGGTCGCGGCGGTGAGCGCGACGAGGCTGGAGCCGTACCAGACCATGCCGATCCCGAAGACGAGGATCGCAATGTCGGAGATCATCCGCAGCCACTTCTTGCCGCCGGGCGGCACGACGTAGAGAAGGACGTCGAAGCCGAGATGGTTGTTCTCGCGCACGCCGACGGCGGCGCCGAGGAAGATGAACCAGCTCATCAGCATCACCGCGCCGGGCTCCGTCCAACTCGGGGAATCGTTGAGGACGTAGCGGCAGAACACCTGCCAGCCGACCATCAGCGTCATCAGGACGAGCCCGATGCCCGCGACGTAGAGGGCGGCTAGGTTGAAGCGGCTGAGGATCGGGACGCCATAGGTCGGCTGTGCGGACATCGGATCATCCGTTGCGCGGGGGTGCAGGGCGCCGATGCCGCGCGCGGTGACGCGCGGCCGTCGGGCGGTCGGGATGGGGGATCGGGGACGGCGGCGCCGGCCCCGACCGAGCCGCCTTTACTGCGTCGCGCGCACGTCCTCGACGAGCTTGCGCAGGACGTCGTCCTTCACGTGCTTGTCGTAGACCGGCTTCATCGCGTCGATGAAGCCCTGCTTCTCGACCTCGTTGATCTCGGCGCCGGCCTCCTCGACCTTCTTGCGCGAGCTCTCGGTCATGGCGGTCCACAACTCGCGCTGACGCCCGACGCTGTCCTTGGCGGCCTGGCGGAAGATCGCCTGATCCTCCGGCGTCAGGGCGTCGAAGGCCGCCTTGTTCATCACGAAGACCTCGGGAAGGATCGTGTGCTGGTCGAGCGAATAGTATTTCGCGACCTCGACATGGCGGGCCGTGTCGTAGCTCGGGAAGTTGTTCTCGGCCCCGTCGATGACGCCGGTCTCGATCGAGGAATAGACCTCGCCGTAGGGCATTGGGGTGGCGTTGGCGCCGAGCGCCGACGTCATGTCGACGAAGATGTCGGACTGGATGACGCGGAACTTGAGGCCGGCGAGGTCGGCGACCGTGCGGATCGGCTTCTTGGAATTGTAGAAGGAGCGCGAGCCCGCATCGTAGAAGGCGAGCGCCACGAGGCCGGCCGGCTCGAACGCGGCCATGATCTGGTCGCCGACTGGGCCGTCCATGACCCTGTGCATGTGCTCCTCGTCGCGGAAGACGTAAGGGAGCGCCGGGACGATCGTCTCCTTCACCGTGCCGTTGAAGGGCGCCATGGACACGCGGTTCAGCTGGATCACGCCCGAGCGCACCTGCTCGATCGTGTCCTTCTCCTCGCCGAGCTGAGCCGAGTGGTAGACCTCGACCTCGTAGCGCCCCGCCGTGCGCTCCTTCACCAACTCGCCGAAATACTTGACGCCCTCGACCGTCGGATAGCCGTCCGGATGGGTGTCGGACGAGCGAAGGAGCGTCTGGGCGCCGGCCGCGCCCATGCCGAGAACGGACGCGAGCGCGACGCCCGCCAGAAGTTTCATCATGCGCATTTCGTGTTCCTCCGAAGGGTCCGGGCTTTTCGCCCTGTTCTGGTCCGTCATGCCTGTCCGGTTTCGCCCAAGAGGGCGGGCGTCCGTTCGGGCCTGGCCGCCGCGTCTTCGAACGGGTCCGTTCCAAGACGCGGCGGTATCAAAGGCGGTAGGCCTTCTTGGCGAGGCCGTAGGCGAGGTCGTGGGCCAACTCGTGCGCTTCCGCCTCGCGCAGGCGGTGCTCGGTCACGAGGCGGGCGAGGAAGGTGCAGTCGACGCGCCGCGCGACGTCGTGGCGCGCCGGGATCGAGGGGAAGGCGCGGGTGTCGTCGTTGAAGCCGACCGTGTTGTAGAAGCCGGCCGTCTCGGTCGTCGCCTCGCGGAAGCGGCGCATGCCCTCCGGGCTATCGTGGAACCACCAGGCGGGGCCGAGCTTCAGCGCGGGGTAGACGCCGGCGAGCGGGGCGAGCTCGCGTGCGTAGCTCGTCTCGTCCAGCGTGAAGAGGATGACGCTCGCGCGCGGATCGGTTCCGACGGCGTCGAGAAGCGGCTGGAGCGCGCGCACGTAGTCGGTGCGCGTCGGAATGTCGAAGCCCTTGTCGCGGCCGAAGCGGGCGAACATGGCGGCCGAATGGTTGCGGAAGGAGCCGGGATGGATCTGCATGACCAACCCGTCCTCGGCGCTCATGCGCGCCATCTCGGTCAGCATCTGCGCCCGGAAGAGGGCGCGCTCGCCGGCATCGGCCGTGCCCCGGCGCACCCGGTCGAAGAGGCGCGCGGCCTCGGCCGCCGATAGGTTCGCGGTCTCGGCGGTCGGGTGCCCGTGGTCGGTCGCCGTCGCGCCGAGCGCCTGGAACGCGCCTCTTCGCTGGCAATGCGCGTCGAGATAGCCGTCCCAGGTGCCGGTGTCGGCGCCGGTGATCTCGCCGAGCCGGTCGAGGTTGGCGGCAAAGCCCTCGAAGTCGGGATCGACCACGGCGTCGGGGCGATAGGTCGGCACGACGCGGCCCTGCCAGCCGCTGTCGCGGATCGCGCGATGCGCCGACAGATCGTCGAGCGCGCCGTCGGTGGTGGCGATCACCTCGATGTTGAAGCGCTCGAACAGGGCGCGGGGGCGGAAGGCGTCGGTGGCAAGTGCCTCGGCGATCGTGTCGTAGTAGTGGTCGGCTGTCCGCTCATCCAGCGGAACGTCGAGGCCGAAGAGGGTCTGGAACGTGTAGTCGAGCCAGGACCGGGTCGGCGTCCCGCGAAAGAGATCATACGACTTGGCGAAGCGGCGCCAGATCGTCCGGCCATCCGTCTCGACAGGCGCATCGTCGAGCGTGGCGACGCCGAAGTCCTCCAGCCGGTGTCCCTGGCTGAACAGCATCCGGAAGATGTAGTGATCGGGAACGATCAGAAGCTGGGCGGGATCGGGAAAGGCCGCGTTCTCGGCGTACCAGCGGGGATCGGTATGCCCATGGGGGCTGACGATCGGCAGGTCCCGGACGCCGTCGTAGAGATCGCGTGCGACGGTGCGCAGGGCAGGGTCGGCCGAAAACAGGTAGTTCGGGTCGATCAGCGCCATGTTGGTCCCGCCCCTCCCAAGGCAGGGCCAACGTAGCGCCGGTCAGGAAATCATGTCAACATACGACTTGAAAACTTGTACGATGACTTTTGTGACGGGGGTGTCCCGCCGCATCGGCGTCGGGCGCTCGGACCGAGCCGCCCGCGGCCCCACGGTCAGAGCGTCAGGAGAACCGTGGCGGGAACGGCGACGCCGAAGGCGAGGATCGCGGCGATGAGAGCGAGGAACGGCAGGTTCGAGACTTTGGTCATGGGAGGATCTCCAAATCAGACGCCCGGCCTGGCCGGACGGTCGCGGCGAACCCAAAGCACGACGCCCTGCGGCTGTAAGCTGGACGGATTGTCCAACCCTTGCCCGCAAGGGCGACCGGTCGGGACGATGTCGGACGCGTCGCCGGCGAGCGACCGACGGCGGGAGCGGTCGCAGGGGAATGGGGCCCGCGCAGGGAGGGACGGATGAGACTTGGATTGATCGGCCTCGGCATGGCGGCGGCCCCGCATGTCGCGGCGTTGAGGGCGCTCGGCGACCGGGTCGAGGTGGGCGGTGTGTTCAGCCCGTCAGTGGAGCGCCGCGCGGCCTTTGCCGCCGCGCACGGCTTTGCGGCGGCGCCAAGCCTCGATGCGATCCTAGACGATCCGTCGATCGACGCCGTCCTGATCCTGACGCCGCCCTCGACCCATCTCGATCTCGTCCGCCGGGCCGCCACGGCCGGCAAGTCCGTGCTTCTGGAAAAGCCGCTCGAGATCGATGGGCGGCGGGCGCGGGCGCTGGTCGAGGCCTGCGAAGAGGCGGGCGTGACGCTCGCCATCGTGCTGCAGAACCGCTTCCGCCCCTCGATCGAGGCAGCAGGGCGGCTGATCGCGGACGGCGCTCTCGGCGAGATCGTCAGCGTCGGTGCGCGGCTTTCGAACTTTCGCCCACAGAGCTACTACGACGAGGCTGGCCGGGGAACGCGCGCGCGCGACGGCGGCGGCGTGCTCCTGACGCAGGGCATACACACGCTCGACGCGATGATCGCGCTGGTCGGCCTGCCGCTCGAGGTCGCGGGTCTGGCCAGGACCAGCCTTGCCCACCGGATGGAGACCGAGGACGTCGCCCATGCCGTCCTGCGCTTTGCGGGCGGGGCGCTCGGGGCGATCAGCGCCACCACGGCGGCCTTTCCCGGCTTTCCCGACGCGATCGACGTCTTCGGCACGAAAGGATCGCTGCGCTTCGATGCGGATGGCGCCGATCTCTGGCTCGTCGACGGCCCGCGCCGCCGGATCGACGACGGCGCCAGCAGCAACGGCGCGGGCGCCGACCCGATGGCCTTCTCCAGCCTCAACCACCAGCGCGTGCTCGCCGACTTCCTGGAGGCCGTCGCGCACCGCCGGGTCCCCCGCGTTTCGGGACGCGAGGCCTTGAAGGTCCACGCGCTGATCGAGGCGATCCTCGCCTCGTCGGAGGGCTCCGGACAGGCGGTACCGGTCTGCATCTGAACGTTCGGAGCGTTGCGCTCCGAACGCCTCGCAGCGCTCGAGCCTGTCGTGCCTCCCGATGATGCGAAGCGTCGATGATCCGAGGCGTCGAACCTCGCACATTTGCGCGCGTCGGGGAGGGCGCTCACGCCTTCCGGTGCGGCGCGATCGATGAGGGCGAGGGTCCGGAACCGCGACGCGTCGGGCCTCGGCGCGTCGCGTTGCCGTTTGTGTTTCCGCCCTCGTTCCCAGCCCATATCGTCCCACGATGGCTGAACACATGTTTTTCATATTGACAAAATGTTCACGGATTGAGATCGTGCGCCGATGGAGATGGCGCACGACGGCGCGGCGGAGGACGGATCCGCCGGACGGATCGGGCGGATGGGAGGATGGATGGTTGAGATCGTCGACCACGCTGGCCGGCCGGTGAAACACGGCCGCGCGCGGGTGAACGGGATCCGCATGCACTACGTGACGGCGGGCAGCGGTCCCGCGCTGCTTCTGATGCACGGCACGCCGAAGACCCACTATTACTGGGCGAAGCTCATGCCGCTCCTGACGGAGCACTTCACGGTGGTGGCGCCCGACCTGCGCGGCTTCGGCTACACCGACAAGCCGCCCGTCGAGGAGGGCTACGACAGCCTCACCAACGCCAACGACATGGCGGAGCTGATGACCCAGCTCGGCCACCACGAGTTCCACCTCCACGGCGAGGACCGCGGCGCCGAGTTCGCCTATGTGCTCGCCGCCACGCAGCGCGACCGGGTGAAGACGCTGTCCTTCTGCGAGATGCTCCTCTCGGGCGAGGGGCTCGAGGAGTGGTCGAACTTCACGCCGGACAACATCTCCGCCCAGTATCGCCAGCAGGGCGTCTGGGTCTGGCACATCCCCTTCTTCTGGATCCCCCACCTGCCCGAGATGCTGATCCAGGGCCGCGAGCGCGAGTTCTGGGAGTTCTGGATCAAGGCCGAGACCTGGAACCCGACCGCGATCTCCGACGAGGCGATCTCGGAATGGATCGCCCGCCTGTCGGCGCCCGGCGGCCTGCGCGGCTGCCTCGAGACCTACCGCGCCGGCCTCAAGAACGGGCGCATCAACAAGGAGCTGAAGCAAAAGAAGCTGACGCTCCCGATCATGACGGTCGGCGCGCCCGAGTTCTTCGGGCCCCTGGTGCGCGACCAGATGCTGAAGGTCGCGGAAGGCGTCGAGCGCTCCGAGGTCTTCGAGGAGTGCGGTCACAGCCTCGCCTGGGAGGCCGAGGAGCGCCTCGCCACCATGCTGCGCGAGTTCATGCTGAACCGCGCCTGACGCGATCGGCGCGCCCGGGAGGAACCGGCGCGCCCCCGACACCGAAACTGATCTTCTGGGAGGAAATCCATGCGACTTTTCCAGCGCGCGGCCTTTGGCGCCGCCGTCATGCTCCTGTCCGGCTCGGCACTCGCCACCGGCGCCTTCGCCGCCGACAACATCGCGGCCGATCTCGACCAGCCGCTCTGGTATCAGGCGCCGAGCGAGAAGACGCTCGAGCTCGCCAAGATCGACGACCTCTCCTCGACCGTCGTCAGCGACGGCCAGCGCGGCGAGAAGGGCGTTCTCGGCTCCTCGATCCAGCTGACCCACGAGCAGATCGAGAAGGTGAAGGCCGGCAAGTTCAAGGTCGCGATCTCGCTCGGCTGGCTCGGCGACGATTGGGCGTCGGAGCAGCTGAACGGCCTCAAGGAGACCTTCGCCTCGCTCGGCATCGAGGTCGTGGCCGAGACCAACGCCAACTGGGACGACGCCAAGCAGATCTCCGACCTCGATTCCATCGCGGTCCTGAAGCCCGACCTCCTCGTCTCGATCCCGCTGAACGGCCAGACCACGGCCGCCGCCTACAAGCGCATCGCCGAGGCCGGCACCAAGGTCGTCTTCATCGACCAGGCGGTCGACGGCATGGATCCGGGCAAGGACTACGTCTCGATCGTCTCGTCCGACAATCTCGCGCTCGGCATGTACATCGCCGACGAACTCGCCCGCGCCATCGGCGGCAAGGGCGACGTGGCAGCCATGTACTTCGCCAACGACTTCTACGTCACGAACCTGCGCTACGAGGGCTTCGTCGCCCGCCTGATGGCGAAGTATCCCGACGTGAAGCTCGTCGCCGCCGCCGGCCACGACGACCCGAACAAGGGCCAGGAGGTGGCGCAGGCGCTGCTCGCCCGCTACCCCAACCTCAACGGCCTCTACGGTTCCTGGAGCATCCCGGCGATGGGCGCGGCGACCGCCGCCCAGATCGCCGGCCTGTCGCCGGAGAACTTCAAGATCGTCTGCGAGAACTTCGACCAGATCGTCGCCGCCAACATGGCGGGCAAGGGCTTCATCGCCGGCATCTCCTCGCAGCGCCCCTATGACCAGGGCGCGGCGGAGGCCAAGGTCGGCGCCCTCGCGCTGATCGGCGAGACGACCCCGCCCTACGTCGTCGTGCCGCCGCTCGCCGTCAACCGCGAGAACCTGCCGGCGTCCTACAAGACGATCTACCGCCACGACCTGCCGGCCGAGATGTCGGCCGCCCTGTCGAACTGACGAGCTGGCGGAAGCGGCGTTCTGCCGCTTCCGCCGACTTGCCCCCAGCCGCCGTTCGCTGCGCATCGAGGAGCCAGAGGGCATGCAGGACGCGACCATCCTTGAGATGCGGGACATGGAGAAGTCGTTCAACGGCATCCCGGTCCTCAAGAAGGCGCATTTCGAACTGCGCCGCGGCGAGATCCACGCCCTGATGGGCGGCAACGGCGCCGGCAAGTCGACGCTGATGAAGATCCTGACCGGCGTCTACGTGCGCGACGCCGGGACGCTGACGCTCGAAGGCCGCGAGCTCGACTTCCAGACCCCGCTGGAAGCCGAAGCGGCGGGCGTCGCGATGATCTTCCAGGAGCTGAGCCTCGTGCCGACGCTCACCGTCGCGCAGAACATCTTCCTCCACCGCGAGCCGCGCCGCGCGGGCGGCCTCCTCGACGACGGCGCGGCGCGCCGGCGCGCGGCCGAGATCCTGAAGGACCTCGGCGAGGACATCGACCCGCGCACGCCCGTCGAGCTCCTGTCGACCGGCGCGCGTCAGATGGTCGAGATCGCCAAGGCCCTGTCGAAGAACGCGCGCGTCCTCATCATGGACGAGCCGACCTCGTCGCTCTCCGAGACCGAGACGCAGTCGCTCTTCCGCATCGCCCGGCGCCTGAAGGAGAGCGGCATCTCGATCGTCTACATCTCGCATCGCATGTCGGAGATCTTCACGATCTGCGACCGCGTGACCGTGATGCGCGACGGCCAGACGGTGCTGACCGACGAATGCCGCAACGTCGGCATGGACGGGCTGATCGAGGCGATGCTGGGCTCCGGCTCGGTCGCCTCGCTGACCTATCGCGAGCGCGCGCGCGATCCGAACGCGGCGCCCGTCCTCGAGGTGGACGGCCTCGATGTCGGCAACCGGGTGCGCGGCGCGAGCTTCTCGGTGGCGGCCGGCGAGATCGTCGGCCTCGCGGGCCTGATGGGTTCGGGCCGCACCGAGATCGCGGAAGCGATCTTCGGCGTGCGCCCGATCGGCGCCGGAAGCGTCAGGATCGACGGCAAGCCCGTGACCTCGACCGCCGAGGCGATGGCGGCCGGCGTCGCGCTGGTGCCGGAGGACCGCCGCCGCCAGGGCCTCGTCCTCGAGCACACGGTCCACGATAATTTCATGCTGCCGAGCCTTCGCCGTTTCGGGCGCGGCCTCTTCGTGCGCGACCGCGAGGCGGCGAACGAGGGCGAGGCGGCGGTGCGCGACCTCAAGATCCGCACCGACGGCCTCGGCAAGGTCGTGCGGCTCCTGTCGGGCGGCAACCAGCAGAAGGTGGTGCTGGCGAAATGGCTCGCCCGCAACCCGCGCCTTTTGATCCTCGACGAGCCGACGGTCGGCGTCGACATCGGCGCCAAGGCCGACATCGTCGCGATCGTGCGCGCGATCGCCGACAAGGGCACGGCTGTCGTCGTCATCTCCTCGGAATTCGAGGAGCTTCTCGCCCTCAGCGACCGCCTCGTCGTGCTGCACGACGGCGCGGTCGTTCGAACCATGGAACGCCGCGACATCGCATCGGAGGAGGTGCTGCACCATGCAGTCCAAGGCTAACGCATCGGCGGCCCCGGCCGCAGCCGCCACCAAACCGGCGGTCCGGCGCTCGACGATCCAGTGGAGCGACTTCGTCGTCTACTTCTTCTTCGCGGCCGTCCTGCTCTTCTTCGCCGTCACGATCGGCGACAAGGGCTTCCTGACCACCGCCAACCTCTTCAACATCACGCGCACGACCTCGATGATCGCGGTCATGGCGATCGCGATGACCTTCGTCATCGCGGCAGGCGAGCTCGACCTGTCGATCGGCTCGACGGCGGCGCTCTCGGCCCTCGTCGCCGCGCTCGTGATGCAGGCGGGCTTCGGCATCGTCGGCGGCGTCGCGGCGGCGATCCTCGCGGGGCTCGCGGTCGGCGCGATCAACGGCTTCTTCGTCACCGTCGTCAACATTCCCTCGTTCCTCGTCACGCTCGGCATGATGCAGTTCGTGCGCGGCCTCGACATGCGCCTGACCTACACCAAGCCCGTGGCGATCTCCGACACCACCTTCACCGGCATCTTCGGCTCAGGCAACGTGGCGGGCATTCCCTCGCTGTTTCTCTGGTCGCTCGTGATCGCCGCCGTCGGCCACGTCGTCCTGCGCTACACGTCCTTCGGCCGGCAGGTGCTGGCGACCGGCGGCAACCGGGTGGCAGCGCAGTATTCCGGTGTCCCGGTCAAGCGCATCAAGCTCTACTGCTTCCTGATCTCGGGCGCGGCGGGTGCGGTCGCCGGCATGCTCTATTCCGGCATGATGCAGACGGCGCGCTACAACTTCGGCACCGGCGCCGAGCTCGCGGCGATCGCGGCCGTCATCCTCGGGGGCACTTCGCTCTTCGGCGGCAAGGCGACGATCATCGGCACCTTCGTCGGCGCCCTCCTCATCGGCACGATCAACAACGGGCTCATCATCATGGGCCTTGACGTCAGCGAGCAGAACATGGTGGCGGGCGCCCTCATCGTCCTCGCCGTCGCCTTCGGCCGCAAGCGCGCCAGCGCCTGACGACGGCTCGATCGTCACGCGATCGGCCCGCTGCCGTCCCGGACGGGACGGCGGCGGGTTTGCGTCGTCAGCTCTTGCGCCTCGAAGGCCCCGCCGGCCGCCGGAACACGGCGACCGCGTAGCGCCCGTGCCGTCGCGCCCCGACGTTGGCGAGGCGCCCCGCCAGCCGGCGGCACAGCCGCCCTTGCGCGAGCGCCGGCGGCTGCGCCGTGTCGTCGAAGGCGACGACATGGTGGAGGACGACGATCCGCCCGCCCGGCGCCAGCGCATCCGCGAGGCGCGCGGCCAGGCGGTCGAGATCGCCGGGCGAGAGGTAATAGGCGATCTCCGAGACGACGACGAGGTCGAACGGCCCCGCCGGCACCCCGGCCGGCAGGACGGCGTGGCGATAGTCGATGCGCGCGTGTCCGGGTGTCAGCTCGCGCGCGGTGGCGAGCGCCGTCGGCGCGCCGTCGGTCGCCACAAGGGTCAGGCAGCGCGTGGCGAGCGCCCGCGAGGTCTCGCCGATCGCGCAGGCGACTTCGAGGCCGCGCCCGAGCTTGGCCGCCCCGCAGGCGCGGATCAGCACGGCGCGCTTGACCGCCTCGAAGCGCGAGGTCCGATAGTCCCACGGATCGCCCAAAGCTCGAAATTTCGCCTCGAAGCCGTCGAGGTCGATGGCCTTGGTCACAGCGGGCGCCAGTAGAATTCCACGGGACCGGTGAGGCGCTCGATCGTCGCCTCCGTCAGGCAGAAGGCGGTTGGGTCGTCGTGGATCAGCGCGCCGCACTGGCTCTGGTGCGCGGCCACGGCCCGTCGCTTGGCCGGCAGCGCATCCCCGATCGCATAGCCGACCCGCTCCATCTCGCCGGGGCGGGGGTGGTCATCCGGGGCCCCGATCTCGTCGAGCCAGATCGCGTATTCCAGCGTTGCGGGCGCCATCCCGGCCTCGCTCAGCGCGCGGGTGACGAGGCTCCAGGCGTCGCGGTGGTCGCGGTGCGGGTCGCGCCGCCACGGCAAAAGCACGAGATCGGGCTCGACCGTCCGCACGAGGGCGGTGACGGTCTGAAGCGGCGCCGCGTCGCCGGGCGAGCCGTGCGGGGGCAGATCCGCGTCGGGCAGTCGCAGGAACGTGCGCGGCGCCGCTCCAAGGCCGAGTTCGTGCAGGGAGCGTTCGGCTTCCGCCTCGCGCGTCGCCGCCAGCCGCGCGCGCGGCCAGGTCGGCGAATGGAGGTGCGAGGCGCCGCCGTCGGTGACGAACAGGACATGGACGAGACGCCCGCGGCGCGCGAGGTGCCAGAGGAGGCCGCCGCAGCCGAGCGCTTCGTCGTCGGGATGGGGCGCCACCACGATGACCCGCTGGGCGTCGAGCGTCGCGGGGTCGAGGGCCTCGGTCATCGGCATGGCCCGTCAGTGAAACGCTGGCCGGGCTCCCAGCGGCCGTCGGCGATCGCCGCGCCGAGACCGGCCAGCGCGCCATCGGGATTGGGCTGGCGCAGATACGTGCGAAGGTCGCGCATGAGACGCTCCAGCGGATGCGGGGCGATGAGGCCGGCGGCGCCGACCCCGCGCTCGGCCTCTTCGAGCACGCCGAGCGCCGCCGCCTCGACCGCGCCGCGCGCGGCATTCGCGGTGGCGACGAGGGGCTCGGGCGGGGCCCGGCGGGCGGCCACCGCGGCCCATTCGGCAGCCGCCCGGTCGAGCCAGCCGTAGCCGCCTTCCACCGCCGCGCCCATCCGGGCTACGCGTTGCGCCTGGTAGGGGTCGCCGATCCGGCCGCTTGCCCGGAGATGGGCGACCGCGGCGTCGAAGACGGCGTGCATGCCGCCGACCTGCACCGCGACGAAGCGGATCGCGCCGGCGAAGAACCACGGCGCCTCGAGATAGGCGTCGGGAGCCCCGAGGATCCTGTCGGGCGTGACCTCGAGCCCGGTGAAATCGACCACGTGGCTTCCCGACGCGCGCATGCCCATCGGTTGCCACCAGGACCGGTCGACGGGAAGGCCGGCGAGCGGCACGACGATCATCACCCGTCCCGCCGGCTCGCTGACCGTGACGATCGCGTGCGACAGGCCGTCGACGCCGGAGGCATAGGTCTTGGCACCCCGCAGACGCCCGCCGTCGAGCCGCAGCGGATCGTCCGGCTTGTCGGTGTTCCAGACGCCGAAGACGCCGCCTTCGCGCGCCAGCGCGTCGAAGCGCGCGCGCTGGGCGGGTGTGCCGTGCCGGCGCATCAGCGCGAGGGCGTTGACATGGCCCTCGAAGATCCGCCCGACGGCCAGATCGGCGCGGCCGACGGCGGCGAGGCGTCGAAGGAGCGTGCCGATCTCGGCGTCGCGCAGCGGCGGGTCGGCGACGAGGCCGGCCCGCCGCAAGGCCTCGAAGGCCCGCTCGGGAAAGGCGCCGTCGCGGTCGCGCAGGGCCGCGTCCGCCGCGATGGCGCGGTGGAGGTCGTCGCCGGACTCGCCGGCCTCGAAGCGATCAGGCCGCACGCATGGTCCCTTCGTAGGTTGCGATCATGCCGCCGATCGCCGCCAGCGCCTCGCCGATCGGGACGGTGGCCTCGGCGTCCGGCTCGTCCGGTGCGAAGCGCTCCACGAGCCAGCCTGCCGCATGCCCTTCCGGTGCGTCCCGAAGCGTCCTCGGATCGAGCCCGAGCGACCGCGCGGCCCGCTCGCGCGCGGGAGCCGCAAGGCGGACAAGATCGCGCACCGCCCGGCGCCGCTTCAGCCGCGCCTCGACACGGGCCGGCGCCTCCACGAGATGGGGGCGCCCCTCGCTCTCGGCCCGCATCCAGGCCTTCAGGCAGTCGGCCATGCCCCCTTCGGCCCGGCCGATGAGGCGCGCCGACACCTCGACCCGCACGTCGAGCGGGTGCACGAGCCTTGCGCCCGCCGCGCGGGCGAGGCTGACGAGGGCGAGGTCCTCGCGCCGGGGCAGGGGCGGCAGGCCGCCGAGGGCGCGGTAGAGATCGGTGCGGATGGCGAGGCTCCCGCCCGTATGGTCGGCGTGGCGGGGCCAAGGGTCGTGGTCGAGCGGGTCGATGAGGGCGGCGAGGCGGTCGCAATGCGCGGCATAGGCGGCGGCCGCGCCCGCCCTGGCGTTGAAGGCGGGGCCGAGGCGCTCCTCCTCCTCGCGGTTGCCGGTGAGCTTGCCGCCGACGAGGTCCGCGCCGCGATCGAGCGCCCGGACGGTCGCCGCGATCCAGTCGCGGTCGGGCACGGCGTCTGCATCCGTGGTCAGGACCGCGCCAGGGCCGCGCGTGCAGAGCGCTGCCGCGCGGTCCATCGCCATGCGCCGTGCCGTGCCGACATGGGCGCTCGCGGCCGGCAGATCGACGTCGATCACCTCGGCTCGCAGGCGGGGAAGGTCGCGCAGGGCCGCCTCGCAGATCGTCCGGGTCCCGTCGGTGCAGTTGTTGAGGACGAGCACCACCGGCACCTGTTCGGCGCCCTGGCCCCACGACTGGCCGTTCAGGGCGCGCAGCAGCGCCGCGATGCGCCGCGCCTCGTTGCGGACGGGAACCGCGACCACCGGTTGCCAGGAAAGAGCTGTGAGGGAACCCGTCATCCGGCAACGCTCCTTCCGTTGGCCGCGATGCGGGGCGCGGATCCCGTCCCTCGCAGGTGGCGTTGGCGACCCGCTCCGACAGTGGGCCCGGTTGCCGAGGCGTGCCAATGTTTCCTGTCGCTGCTAAGATCTGCGCGGCTAAGGATCGACGGTCCCGATCCGGCCCGGCGGGGCCACGAGGCGAGCCTGAGCGGAGAGCCGCGTGCGGTCGCGCCGACGACGACGCCGGGCCGAGGATCCGGAACAGCGCTGTCGCAAGTCTCCGCAGTCGGCTACATACACGGGCAAGCCCGATCATTTCGTGAGGAGCCGGAGATGATCCCAGCAAACGACGATGCCCTGCGCCTCCTGCAATTGCGCCTCGCGGCGCACAAGCCGTTCGGTGCGGCGGAGCGCGACCTTTTGGCGAGCCTTCCCTGGCGCGTTGAGGACGTCCCGGCGCGCCGCAGCTTCGTGCGCGAGGGTGATAAGCCCAAGCACTCGTGCCTGATCCTGCAGGGGCTTCTCGCGCGTTCCCGCTACACGGTGGACGGCCAGCGGCAGATCCTGTCGATCCACGTGCCCGGCGACATGCCCGACCTGCAGAGCCTGCAGGTGCCGCACATGGACCACGACCTCGAAACGGTGGTGCCCTCGCGCATCGCCTTCGTGCCGCATGCCGAGCTACGCCGCGTCTGCGATGCCTCGCCGCTGCTCGCCTCCTCGCTCTGGCGCGAGAGCCTGATCGACGCGGCGCTCCACCGGGCCGCAATCTTCCGCAACGGGCAGCTGGAGGCCGAGGCGCGCCTCGGCCATTTCCTGTGCGAGATGTATCTGCGGCTGAAGGTGGTCGGCCTCGTCGACGACGACCGCTTCGATCTCGCCCTGTCGCAGCAGCTCATCGGCGACGTGCTCGGGCTTACGCTCGTCAGCATCAACAAGGCGGTCCAGGCGCTGCGCGCGCGCGAGCTGATCCGCATGGAGAAGGGTCATGTCGACGTTCTGAACTGGAATTCGCTGTCGCGTCTCGGCCAGTTCGACGGGGCGTTCCTTCACCTCGAGGAGAAGGACGCCTCGCTGGCGGCGGCGGGCTGATCTTCCGGGATCGGCGCCGTCATCCGCCGCCACCCATCGTCACCGACATGAAGGCGCGGAACACGGCGGCCTGGGGCGGGATGTCGCGCGCACGGGCCCAGGCGAGGCCGACGTCCATGCTGGGGATCGGCTCCACCAGCGAGCGCACCTCGATGCGCTGGCCTTCGAGCGACCACGGCCGGTAGACCATGTCGGACAGGATGGTGACGCCCATGCCCGACGCCACCAGCGAGCGCACCGCCTCGACCGAGGCCGTGGTGAGGACGGGTCGCGGCCGGAGGCCGGCGGCGTCCCAGTAGCGGACCGCGGTGGTCTTCGCCTCGTCCACGGTCAGCATCACGTAGTCCTCGGCGGCGACGTCGCAGAGGGTGATCGCGGCCCGTGAGAGGAGATGGTGATCGGCCGGCAGCCACAGGCGGCGGCGCGAGCGCACCAGCGTCTCGCATTCGATCTCGCCGGTGCGCGCAAGGTTCGAGACCAGCATCACCGCCATGTCGACATCGCCGTCGACGACCCCCGCCTCCAGTGCATCGCGCGGCAGTTCGGCCACCTCCACCTCGATCTGCGGATAGAGCTTGCGGAAGCGCGCGTAGTAGCGGGACATGAAGTACCCCACCACCGTGTAGGTCATGCCGAGGCGCAGCGTGCCGGCCTGGCCCTCGCGGTCGCGGAGCGGGCTCTGCAGCGCGGCGGCGACGGCGCCGGTAATGGCGCGGGCCCGCTCCAGGAAGCGCGTGCCCTCCATCGTCAGCCGCACGCCGGAATGGGTGCGCTCGAAGAGCTTCACGCCGAGCTCGATCTCGAGCGACTTCACCGCCGCGGTGACAGCCGACTGCGAGATGTTGAGCTCCACCGCCGCATGGCTGACCTGCCCGCTGTCGGCGGTGGCGATGAAATAGTCGAGCTGTCGCAGCGTGATGGTCATCGAAACCCTTACCCGGCGAGCGTATCGGTTTTTTCGATATCATTTTCAAAAAATGACTATTTCACAACGTGTCGAAGTTGCGCAAAAAAATTGCAACGCCAAAATTTTGGCAGTTTCGACGGCGGGGGAGACGATGGGGGTCACACTCAACTGCGACATGGGCGAGGGCTTCGGCCTCTACGTCCTCGGCGACGACGCCGGGCTGATGCCGCTGATCGACGTCGCCAACGTCGCCTGCGGCTTCCATGCCTCCGACCCCGACCATATGCGCAAGACCGTACGCCGCGCCAAGGAAAACGGCGTGAAGGTCGGCGCCCATCCCTCGCTGCCCGATCTCGCGGGCTTCGGCCGCCGGGAGATGAAGCTCTCGCGGGAAGAGGTCGCCAATCTCGTGATCTACCAGACCGGCGCGCTGAAGGGCTTTCTCGACGCCGAGGGCATGGTGCTCAACCACATCAAGCCGCACGGCAGCCTGTACGGGATGGCCGCCCGGCAGGAGGAGGTCGCGCACGGCATCTGCGACGCGGCGGCCGTGTTCGGGGTGCCGCTTTTCGGCATGACCGGCACCCTGCACGAGACCGTCTATCAGGCGCGCGGCATTCCCTTCGTGCACGAGTTCTACGCCGACCTCGACTATGCGCCCGGCGGCAAGCTGATCGTGACGCGCGAGCACGACGCCAAGGACCCCGCGCTGATGGCCGAGTACTGCCTGCGCGCGCTGCGCGACGAGGAAGGCACCGCCAGCGACGGCAGCCGCTTCCCGGCTAAGGCCGAGACGATCTGCGTCCATTCCGACACACCCAACGCCGTCGATATCGCGCGCGCCGTCCGCGCCGCGATCGCGCCCTGGCACTGAACTTGCAAGCCTTCGCCCGAAGCCCCGTTCCTCGGAGTTCCTGACATGCCGCAGATCCTCTCGCCGCTTCCCGGCACGTTCTATCGCAGCGCCTCGCCCGACAAGCCGCCCTACAAGGCCGACGGCGATGCGGTGGCGGTCGGCGACGTCATCGGCCTCGTCGAGGTGATGAAGTCGTTCCACGAGGTGCGCTCGGAGGTCGCCGGCGCGAACGTGCGCTTCGTCGCCGACAACGAGGAGCCGGTGATGGCCGGCGCGCCACTCGCGGACCTCGACTGATGATCAAGAAGCTCCTCGTCGCCAACCG
The DNA here is from genome assembly GCF_001423245.1 of Aureimonas sp. Leaf324. GTDB lineage: Bacteria > Pseudomonadota > Alphaproteobacteria > Rhizobiales > Rhizobiaceae > Aureimonas. The sequence continues at coordinate 10,399 of NZ_LMOH01000025.1, read as the reverse complement.
CGGGGAGATCGCGGTGCGCATCATCCGGGCCGCGAAGGATCTCGGCATCGCGACGGTCGCCGTCCATTCGGCGGCCGACACGCAAGCCCTCCACGTCCAGCTCGCCGACGAGGCCGTCGCGATCGGGCCGCCGGCGCCCAAGAAGTCCTATCTCAGCATCCCGGCGCTCCTGAAGGCGGCGGCAGACACCGGCTGCGACAGCGTCCATCCGGGCTACGGCTTCCTCGCCGAGAACGCCGAGTTCTCCGACGCGGTGACGGCCGCCGGCCTCGTCTTCGTCGGGCCGTCCGGGGATGCGATCCGCCTGATGGGCGACAAGGTGTCCGCGCGCGAAGCCGCCGCGAAAGCCGGCGTTCCCGTGGTGCCGGGCTCGAAGGGCCGGGTCGATGGCATCGAGGCGGCGCGCGCCGTTCTCGCCGAGACCGGCTTCCCGGTGATGATCAAGGCGGCGGCGGGCGGTGGCGGGCGCGGCATCCGCATCGCCCATTCGCAAGCCGAGTTCGACCATGCCTTTCCGCAGGCCGAGGCCGAGGCGCTCGCCGCCTTCGGCGACGGCGGCCTCTACATGGAGAAGGTGATCGGCCGTGCCCGGCATATCGAGGTGCAGGTGCTGGCCGACGGCCGCGACGCGATCCACTGCTTCGAGCGCGAATGCTCGCTGCAGCGCCGCCGGCAGAAGGTCTGGGAGGAGGCGCCCTCGCGCGCCCTGTCGCCCGCGCTTCGCGAGGAGCTCTGCGCCTCGGCCGTCGCGCTCGCGAAGGCCGTCAACTATTCCGGCGCCGGAACGGTCGAGTATCTCTACGACGACGCCGCCGACCGCTTCTACTTCATCGAGATGAACACCCGCATCCAGGTGGAACATCCGGTGACGGAGGCGATCACCGGCATCGACCTCGTGGCCGAGATGCTGCGGATCGCGGGCGGCGAGCCGCTGCGGCTCAAGCAGGCGGACGTCGCGGTGAAGGGCCACGCGATCGAGGTGCGCCTCAACGCCGAGGATCCGGCGCGCGACTTCGCGCCGTTCCCCGGCACCGTCGAGACCCTTCGCATTCCCGGCGGACCCGGCGTGCGGTTCGATTCGATGCTCTACCCCGGCTATCAGGTGCCGCCCTTCTACGACTCGCTACTCGCCAAGCTCATCGTCCACGGCGAAACGCGCGAGGCGGCGATCGACCGGCTGGTCCGGGCGCTTCGCGAAACAGAGATCGGCGGCCTGAAGACCACCAAGCCGCTCTTCCTGGCGCTCGCGGCCGACCCGGCCGTGCGCGCGGGAGACGTGCACACCCGCTGGCTGGAAGGCTGGCTCACCGACAACGCGGCGGCGCTGAGCCACTGACGGGAGGATCGATGTCGATACGCTTCAGCTTCGGCGGCGACGAACACATCTTCGGAGAAGTCTCCGAGGAGATGTCGCTCGCCTCCTTCTTCACCGGCCTGTCGATGACCAAGGCCGTGCGCGATGCCAGGATTCCCGGCGTCACCGAGATCTGCCCGGCCAATGCCAGCTTCCAGATCCGCTTCGACCCCGACAGGATCAGCCCGCAGGATCTCCTGAAGGAACTCCAGTCCTTCGAGGCGGCGGCAGCCCAATCCGACGAGACGCTGGAAACGCGCATCATCGAGCTGCCGGTCTATTTCCAGGACCCCTGGACGCACGAGACCGGCCAGCGCTTTCGCGAGCGGCACCAGGACCCGTCCTCGACCGACCTCGAATACTCCGCGCGCATCAACGGCTACGCCACCGTCGAGGAGTTCATCGCGGCCTATTCCGGCCAGCCCTGGTTCGTCTCCATGGTCGGGTTCGTCGCGGGCCTGCCCTGGCTCTACCAGATGGTGGAGCGCCAGCGACAGATCGAGGCGCCGAAGTACCTCAGGCCCCGCACCGATACGCCCAAGCTCACCATCGGCCACGGCGGATGCTTTGCCGCGATCTATTCGGTGCGCGGAGCGGGCGGCTACCAGATGTACGGCGTGACGCCGGCGCCGATCTACGATCCGACGCGGCAGGTGAACTACCTCCGCGACGAGATGTGCCTCTTCAAGCCGGGCGACATCGTGAAGTTCAAGGCGATCGACCGGGCCGAATACGACGCGACGCTGGAGGCGATCGAGGCCAACACCTTCGCGCCGACGATCCGTCCCTGCACCTTCAACCTCGCCGAGTTCAACCGCGACATCGCGGGCACCAACGCCAAGCTGATGGAGCTTCTCGATGGGCGTTAACGTCATTGCGCCGGGTCTCGCCACCACCGTCCAGGACCTCGGCCGCCCCGGCTACTACCACCTCGGCATCCCCGAGGGCGGCGGCATGGATCGCTTCGCGACGGTGATCGCCAATCTTCTCGTCGGCAACGACGCCAACGCGGCGCTGCTCGAGGCCACCTTCATGGGGCCAGAGCTCGAGTTCACGAAGGACGCCTCGGTGGCCGTCACCGGCGGCGAGCTGCCGCCCAAGGTCAACGGCGAGGAGCGCCCGACCTGGGAAAGCTTCCCCGTGAAGGCGGGCGACCGCCTCTCCTTCGGGTTCCTGAAAGGGGGCGCGCGCGCCTATATCGCGATTTCCGGCGGCATCGACGTGCCGGTCGTGCTCGGCTCGCGCACGACCTACGTGCTGGGCGCGCTCGGCGGATTCGAGGGCCGGGCGATCAAGGCCGGCGACGTCCTGCCGGTTGGCCAGGGCGCGAACACCACCGGACGCAGCCTGCCGGCCCATCTTCGGCGCGCACCCGCCAACCCGGCGGAGCTTCGCATGCTGCCCGGCATCTACTGGCACCGCATCACGGAAGCCGCCGGCCAGCGCTTTTTCGAGGACACCTGGAAGGTCGCGCCAGAGGCCGACCGCATCGGCTACCGCTTCCGCGGCGGGGCGCCGCTGGAGTTCGTGGAGCGCGAGCAGCCGTTCGGCGCCGGCTCCGATCCGTCCAACATCGTTGACGCCTGCTACCCTTATGGCTCCGTCCAGGTGCCGAGCGGCACCGAGCCGATCGTGCTCCACCGCGATGCGGTCTCGGGCGGCGGCTACATGATGCTCGGCGTCGTGATCTCGGCCGACATGGACCTGATCGCCCAGCTCCAGCCGCACACGCCCGCCCGCTTCCAGCCGGTGACGATGGACGAGGCGCTGGCGGCGCGGGCCGACGCCAGGACGGCGCTCCAGCGCGCCCGGGATCACGTCGCCGGCTGAAGGCCGGCAGACCAGGCGCGCCGGTGGGGGCCGGCGCGGGGAGCTCCACGAAGGATGTCCGGCCGCGGCCGGGCGTCCGCAGTGACCGGTCTGCTCGGCCGGTTCGAAGAGGGCCTTGGCGAATTGCCGACGGTCCGGCCATCCGGCCGGACGTCGCGCCCTTCCATCGCGAGAGAAAGGGAATGGCGCATGCAAAGCTTGAGGGCGCAAACCGTCTCCGTCGCCTTTGCCGGGCTGAAGGCCCTGTCGGCGGTGGATCTCGAGATCGTGCCGGGGCGAATCACCGGCCTGATCGGGCCGAACGGCGCCGGCAAGACGACGCTCGTCAACGTCCTGACCGGCTTCCAGGCACCGACGGGCGGCGCCGTGCAGCTCGACGGCGCGAGCCTGTCCGGCCTCAAGCCCTTCCAGGTCCGCCGTCGCGGCATCGCACGCACCTTCCAGGGCGGTCGCCTGTTTCGTGATCTTCCGGTGATCGACAATCTCGAGGTGACCGGCGTCGGGCTCGGCCTGTCGCGTCGGCAGGCGGTCGCCGAGGCCGAGGCGATGCTCGAGTGGATGGGCATCGCGGCGCTCGGGTCCCGCATCGCCGGCACGCTGCCCTATACCGACGAGCGGCGGGTGGCGATCGGGCGCGCGCTGATGGGCCGCCCGGCCTTCGTTCTCCTCGACGAGCCGGCGGCCGGCATGAGCGGGCCGGAGGCGGCCGATCTCTCGGCGCTGATCCGGCGCATCGCCGCCGATCTCGGCTGCGGCGTCCTTCTCATCGAGCACAATGTCGGGCTGGTTCTCGGCCTGTGCGAGCACATCGTGGTGCTGGATTCGGGCGCCGTGATCGAGGAGGGGGCGCCTGCCGCCATCCGCGCGAGCGAGAAGGTGCGCCACGCCTACATGGGCACGGCAGCCGATGCCCCCGTTCCCGTCGAAGCGCTGGAGGTGACCCTGTGAGCCTTCTCGAACTCTCCGGCATCACCATCCGCTACGGCCGCCTCACCGCCGTGCGCGAGGTGTCCTTCTCGCTGAACCAAGGCGAGATCCTCTTCGTCACCGGCCCGAACGGCGCCGGCAAGTCCTCGCTGATGCGGGCGATCGCCGGCGTCACCCGGCCCGCCGAGGGCACGATCCGGCTCGCCGGCACCGACATCACCGCCGAGAAGCCGGAAGCGATCGCGCGCCTCGGCGTCTCCATGGTGCCGGAAGGGCGCGAGGTGTTCGGCTCGCTCACCATCGAGGAGAACCTCATGGTCGGCACCGGCATGCGCGCCAAGGACCCCGGCGCCAAGGCGCGGGCGGCGGCCGAGCTCGAGGCGGTCTATGCGACGTTCCCGATCCTGAAGGAGCGCCGCCACCAACAGGCCGGCCTCCTGTCCGGCGGCCAGCAGCAGATGCTGGTCATCGGCCGCGCCCTGATGACGGGGCCGAAGCTGATCGCGATCGACGAGCCCTCGCTCGGGCTCGCGCCCAACATCACCGACCAGGTCTACGAGCGGCTGATCGGGCTCCAGCGCGAGCGGTCCCTGACGCTTCTCGTCGTCGAGCAGAGCTCCACCCGCGCGGTGATGGTCGGCGGGCGGATGATCCTGATGCGCGGCGGGCGGGTCCTTCTCGACGGCGACGCGCGCGAGCTGGGCGACAGCGAGGCCATCAAGGCCGCCTATTTCGGCTACGAGGAGCACTGATCATGCTGCAGGTCGTCTTCGACGCGCTCTCGCTCGGCTCCCTCTACGCCCTCGGCGCGCTCGGCATCGCGCTGATCTTCGGCGTCATGCGCCTCGTCAACTTCGCCCATGGCGACGTCATCGCCTTCTCGATCTTCGCGCTGCTCTGGCCCTCGACGGATGCGATGGCGATCGTCTTCGCCGGCCAGCTGCCCTGGTATCTCCTCGTGCCCTTCGTGCTTCTCGTCGGCGCCGGGCTTTCGGTCCTGTGCGAGATCGTCGTCTTCCGGCGCTTCCGGCACGCCAGCCCCGCCACGATGATGATCGCCTCCTTCGCGCTCGGCTTCGTGATCCGCTACTTCCTCCTGATGCTCTTCACGAGCCGGCCGAAGTCGATCTCGCTCCTGCCGGGCCTCTCCCAGCCGGTCGAGATCCTCGGCGCGCGCCTGCCGCTTCTCCAGCTCATCACCATCGTGGCCACCGTCGTCATTCTGATCGCGCTGACGCTGTTCCTGCGGCGCACGCGCTTCGGGCTGGAAATGCGCGCGGCGGCCGAGAACTTCTCCATGGCCCGGATGCTGGGCGTAAGGGCCAACCGGGTCATCATGGGGGCCTTCGCCCTGTCGGGCGCGCTCGCCGCCGCGATCGGCCTGATCTTCGGCTCGCAGACCGGCACCGTCGACATCCAGATGGGCGCCTCGCTGATGCTGATGGCCTTCATCGCCACCGTCATCGGCGGGCTCGGGAGTTTGGCCGGCGCCGTGCTCGCGGGCTTCCTCCTCGGCGCCGCCTCGGTCGTCATGCAGGTCGCCCTGCCGCTCGACGCCCGCGCCTTCCGCGACGCCTTCGTCTACGCCGCCGTGATCCTCGTGCTCCTGTTCCGCCCGCAAGGGCTGATCGCCGCGCGCGGCACCAAGGAAAGGGTCTGATCCCATGACCACGCCCTCCGCATCGCTTCCCCTAACGGCCGCCTCAATCGGCGAGGCGCGCAAGCCCGCGCGCTTCGCGCTCGCCGGCCGCACGATCCTGACGCCGGTCCTCCTGTCGCTGATCCTGATCGCGATCGCCGCCGTCACGGTCTGGACCGGCTCGCGGCCCTTCAACCAGACGGTGATCGACGTCTTCGTGCGCGTCATCTTCGTGGTCGGCCTCTACATTTTCATCGGCAATTCCGGCGTCCTGTCCTTCGGCCATGTCGGCTTCGCGTGCCTCGGCGGCTACATGGCGGCCTGGCTCACCATCAATCCGGTGATGAAGGCGAGCGCGCTGCCGGGCCTGCCCGACCTCATTCTCGCCGCGCGCCTGCCCTACTGGCAGTCGGCGGCGCTGGCAGCCCTCTTCGCAGGCGTCGCCGCGCTCGTCTTCGGCCGGGTGCTGATGCGCCTGTCGGGCATCGCCGCCTCCATCGCGACCTTCGCGGTGCTCGCCATGATCAACACGGTCTACGCCAACTGGGATTCGGTGACGGGCGGCACCTCGTCGGTGGTCGGCATCCCGATCGTGCGCACCCTCTGGCCCTACCTGATCGGCGCCGTGGTCGCGGTCTTCGTCGCCTGGGCGCATGCGATCTCGCGCTCGGGGCTGGCGCTCCGCGCCGCGCGCGACGAGCCGACGGCGGCCAGCGCGTCCGGCGTCGACATCCCGCGCGAGCGCCTCGTCGCCTTCACCATCTCAGGCGCGGTGATGGGCATGGGCGGCGCGCTGATGGCCCATTCCGTCGGCGTCGTCACGCCCGACACCTTCTATCTCGGCCTCACCTTCATCACGCTGTCGATGCTCGTCGTCGGCGGCATGAACAGCCTGACCGGGGCCGTTCTCGGCACCGTCATCCTTTCCGCCCTGATCCAGATCCTGCGCTGGTTCGAGGCGGGCGTGGCCGTCGGCGGCACCGAGATCGCCCTGCCGAAGGGCCTCCAGGAGATCGCCCTCGGCGTCATCATGATCGTGATCCTCGCGCTCCGGCCGGCCGGCCTCTTCGGCCGGGCCGAGATCACGCTTCGTCGAAAGTCCCGCAACACCTGATCCCGCCGGCATGACGCCGGACGATCCAGCAAAGGAGACGTGCATGACAAAGACCCAGCACCTTGTCGCAGCCGCCCTGGCCTCGGTGGCTCTCACCGCGCCAGCCTTTGCGGCCGACGACACGATCAAGATCGGCTTCGCCACCGCCGAGTCCGGCTTCATGGAGGCCTACGACAAGCCGGCGACCGACGCCGCGCTCATCCGCATCGACGAGATCAACAAGGCCGGCGGTCTCCTCGGCAAGCAGATCGAGGTGGTCAAGGCCGACACCAAGTCCGACCGCGCCGAGGGCGCCAAGGCGGGCCTGACCGTCATCGACGAGGGCGCCGACCTCGTGGTCGTGTCGTGCGACTACGACTTCGGCTCGCCCGCCGCGCTCGCCGCCGAGGACGCCGGCAAGGTGTCGTTCTTCCTGTGCGCCGAGTCCGTCAAGGCCGGCATCCAGGGCGTCGGCCCGCTCTCCTTCTCGGCCTCGGTGCTCGCCCCCGTGCAGGGCGCGGCGATGTCGGAATGGGCCTTCAAGGAGAAGGGCGCCAAGGACTTCTACAAGCTCCTCGACACCTGGACCGTCTACAACAAGGGCATCTGCGACGGCTTCGACTGGATGATGCCCAAGCTCGAAGCGCAAGGGGCCAAGCTCGTCGGCGAGGACACGTTCAAGAACGAGGACGCCTCGATCGCCGCGCAGATCACGCGCATCAAGTCGCTGCCCAAGGAGCCCGACGCGATCATGCTCTGCACCATGATGCCGGGCGGCGTCTCGGCGGTGAAGCAGATCCGGGCGGCCGGCATCAACTCGATGATCCTGACCGGCTCGGGCATGGACGGCAGCTACTGGCTGCCCGCGGTACCCGACCTGTCGAACTTCTTCATTCCGGTCCAGGGCTCGATCTACGGCGACGACCCGAACCCGGACGTCAAGAAGTTCAACGCCGCCTTCAAGGAGAAGACGGGCGCCGACCCGTCCAGCCAGTACGCCTATCCCGGCTATGTGATGGTGGACGTCTGGGCGAAGGCCGTCGAGCGCGCCGGCTCGACCGACGCCGAGGCCGTGGTGGCCGAGCTCGAGAAGATGAAGGACGAGCCGACCCTCTTCGGACCGCGCACCTTCACCTCCGAACTGCACCACCAGAACAACGCCACCTATCTCGTGGTCGACGTCGAGAAGGGCAAGCCGGGCGTCGTCGGCAAGTGGACCCTGTCCGAGCCCGTGCCGATGGACGCGATCATGAAGTAAGGCGCAGGGCGCCGTCCCTGGACGGCGTCCCGACGACCGAAAAGGCCCCGGCCGCGCGATGCGGCCGGGGCCTTTTTCGTCTGCCCGATGCCGACTGGCCGTCAGGTCCGGTTCTTGCGATAGGAATCCTTCAGCGAGATCAGCTCGCCGTCGAAGTGGAAGATGTCGCAGCCGTCGACCTCGACGCGCGCGCCCGCCGACGACGTTCCAACGAAGCGCCAGGACGAGAGGCCCGTCTCGCCCGAGACGGCGTGCGCGCCCTTCGTCCAGGCGGCATCGGGGAAGGACGCGAACAGGGCGGCATAGGCGGCGCGCACCGCGTCGCGACCCTCGTGCCGCGCGCCCTCCGGTCCCGGTCCCGCCGACCCGTGGAAGGCGCAGGCGTCCGCCATGCAATCCATCAGCGCCTCGACGTCGTGGGCGTTCCAGGCGGCCATGAACCGGTCGAGCACGGCGAGGCGGCGCGCCGACAGGTCGCTGTCCACCGCCTCGACCTCCAGGAAGGAAAGAGGCCCGTCGCCACCGTTGACGACGTTGTGGGCGACCCCGGTGCGCCGGGAGTAGGGGACGCCCTGCCGAAGCTCGGCGCTCGCCTCATGGCCGTCGGGCAGGCCCAGATCGAGGCGCCCGTCGGTGAGGGGCACGATGACGTAGTCGTGCCCGTGGATGTGCCAGCCGGTCTCGGCGCCCGGCTGGAACTGCCATTCCGTGACGCGGAACCGCCCATCGTCGATATGGACTACCGGCTCGGCCTTGGCCCGGCTCACAGGAGCCCCTCGGCATGCGCCGCATCCGTCAGCCGGGCGAGCGTGCGTCCCATGCGGGCCATGATCTCGTCGATGTCGTCCGCGGTGACGATCATCGGCGGGCACAGCGCCAGCTGGTCGCCGATCGCGCGGAAGATCAGGCCCTCGTCGTGGCCGATCGCCGCCGCCATGCGCCCGACCGCACCCACCGTCTCGAACGGACGNAGCGCCAGCTGGTCGCCGATCGCGCGGAAGATCAGGCCCTCGTCGTGGCCGATCGCCGCCGCCATGCGCCCGACCGCACCCACCGTCTCGAACGGACGCTTGGTCGCCTTGTCGGCGACGAGCTCCAGCGCCCCGATCAACCCGTCGCCCCGCGCCTCGCCGACCAGCGGATGATCGGCGAACGCGCGAAGGCCGCCCTGGAACTGCGCCTCCAGCCGCGCCGCGTTCCCCGCCCAGTCCTGCTCCTCCATGATGGCAAGGTTCTCCAGCCCGACCGCCGTCGCGACCGGATGGCCGGACGCGGTGAAGCCGTGGCCGAAGACGCCGACCTTGGCCGAGTTGTCGGCGATCGGCGCATAGACATGGTCCGAGATCATCACGGCCGCGAGCGGCATGTAGGAGGACGTGATCTGCTTCGACAGCGTCATGATGTCGGGCGTGAAGCCGTACTTCTGGCACCCGAACGGCGTGCCGAGCCGGCCGAAGCCGCAGATCACCTCGTCCGCCACCAGCAGGATGTCGTTCGCCCGGCAGATGCGCTCGACCCCCTCCCAGTAGCCGGCCGGCGGCGGCATCACGCCGCCGGCCGCCATCAGCGGCTCGCCGATGAAGGCGGCGATCGTGTCGGCGCCCTCTTCCGCGATCACGGCTTCGAGTTCGGCAAGCAGCCGCTCGGTGAACACCGCCTCGCTTTCGCCCTCCTGGCCGAAGCGCCAGTAGTGCGGGCAGGTGAGATGGCGCACCGGGATCGCCGGCAGGTCGAAGTCGCGGTGGTTGACGGGCAGGCCCGTSAGSGAKCCSGAGGCGATCGTGATGCCGTGATAGGCCTTGGTGCGGGCGAGGAACTTCTTCTTCGCCGGCCGGCCCATCGCGTTGGAGCGGTACCAGACCATCTTGACGATCGTGTCGTTGGCCTCCGAGCCCGACGAGGTGAAGARGGCGCGGGTCAGCGGTCCGGGGGTGATCTCGGCGAGCTTTTCGGCSAGSCGGATCGAGGGCTCGTTCGATTTGTGGGTGAACGTGTGGTAGTAGGGCAGCTTCAGCATCTGCTGGTAGGCGACGTCCGCCAGCCGCTTCTGCGAGAAGCCGGCGCCGACCGACCAGAGGCCGGCCAGCCCCTCGATGTACTCCTTGCCCTTGTCGTCCCASACGCGGATGCCCTCGCCGCGGGCGATCACCATCGGCCCCTGCGCCTCGTGCGCGCGAAGGTTCGTGTTCGGATGCAGCGTGTGCGCCATGTCGGCCGCAGCCAGCGAGTTCGAGAGTGTGTCCATGGGGGATCCCCGTTCTGAAGGCGACGACCCGCCCGGTCACCAGCAGTTTCTCG
>NZ_LMOH01000024.1 GCF_001423245.1 Aureimonas sp. Leaf324 | reverse complement strand
CGATCTCTTCCGGGCTTGGCTTCTTCCTCGGCATTCTCGGCATCCTCCAAAGGCTCAAAAGCCTACTTCAGGGAGGGCCACTTTTCAGGGGGCAGACCAGGATCAGCATCCGATTGAAACCGCTTTTCCAACTCGTTCATAAGCTTGACGACCCGTTCGCATTCTTCAATCGACATTCTGGCCATGTATTCGCCAGACAGGGGCTGAAGGTCACCGCCTTGATGGTCGATGACGTCCCAGAGGCCGCTGCCGTAGTGACGTATCGCATAACGAGCATCGGACACGGCGCTACCCTTCGTCCCGCTCGTAGAAGCGATCCGCCCGGAATAAGCGGGGCCGGACGGATCTTCGCGCCGAGCCCGTAGGAGCCGCAACTCGACGCGATGACGACAGAACGCGCTTTATTAGAGGCACTGTCAACGTAGCCAAGAAAATCAGGGTCGGGGGTGCGGTTTTATGCTATCGACGGCAATGATGGAACACACGGACGAACGCGACGTCTTACCTCGGCTGTGGTACCGTGCGGCAACAACTTCGCATCTTGAGGACAAGAGGTTGTTCCTCGAAGCTGCGAACCTCATCATGCAACTGCGCAATCTCTATGGGTTTGCGCAGGGCGTCGATGAAAAGGTCGCTTTCCAGCTTGGCATCCGCCCGAAGCTAGGTGACATCTAAATGCCGCTCTCGATCGGTTCAGAAATGCGACCCGCTCGACCACATTAGGTGGGGCCGATAATCGAGCGGATCATCGCCTCGGCCACCCAAGTTGCCGGAGCGAAGCCGCTAGCTGCCGTTCAGCCGAAGCGGAGTCGACTCCGCATCAAAGGGCAGGGTGGGGCGGCTAACGGTCAGTCCGCTTTGAGTTGATGACACGAAATAGCGGACACTCGCTTCCATTGATCGACTGATCGACGGCGCCAGTCTGAACAACTCCAGCACTACGCAAAAGCCCGCCACGGAGTACCGGGGCGGGCCTTGGAGAAGTAGACGATCTAGTCAAGGGCTGAAGACTTCTCCGGTCTCGCCCACCGCTCGATCAGTTGAAGCGGTAGGACAGCTTCGCCGTGATCGTGTGGAAGTCGAAGTCGCCGCTCGAGCGGAAGTCGGTGAACTGGCCCGGGATGACCTGAAGCGGTAGGACAGCTTCGCCGTGATCGTGTGGAAGTCGAAGTCGCCGCTCGAGCGGAAGTCGGTGAACTGGCCCGGGATGACCGCCGCGCCCGAACCGTCGAACGGGCCACCATTCAGGATGGTCGAGGAGCCGCCGTCGCCGAGGTTGGTGTAGAGGTATTCGGCGCCGAAGGAGATGTTCTGCGTTACCTTCACTTCCATGCCGCCGCCGACCGAATAGCCCCAGTCGTCCTCGTCCGAGTTGCTGACGGCCGGGAACGCGGCCGTGACGGCCGGGCTGTTGGTCGAGAAGCCGTAGTCGATCTCGCCGTAGGCGACACCGCCCGTGGCGTAGAGGAGCGCCATGTCGGTGACGAGGTAGCCGGCGCGCAGGCGGCCGGTCGCGAGATAGTCGATGCTGCGCTCGGCCGTGTAGAAGGCCGGCGTGTTCGAGAAGGCGCTGGAGCGCTGCGCGATGTCGAGGGCGTTGATGTCGACGAGGGCGCCGACCACGAAGCGGTCGACCTGGTAGTCGTAGCCGATGTGCGCGGGCGTTGATGTCGACGAGGGCGCCGACCACGAAGCGGTCGACCTGGTAGTCGTAGCCGATGTGCGCGCCGCCGATGAAGCTCGACTCGAACTCCGACGAAAAGTTGTTGCCGAAGGCGTTGGTCAGGAAGGCCGCGCCGGCGCCGCCGAAGTTCGGTACGATCGACAGGTTGTCGCCGTTGTCCGGGTTGAAGGCGCCGCCGCCCTGGATACCGAGGTAGAGGCCGGTCCAGTTGGAGACCGGGGCCATCACGGCCATCGGCGCCGCCGGCTCTTCGTAGACGACGTCGGCGGCGAGAACCGGAGTAACAAAGGCAGCAGTAGCAGCAAGGGCAAGAAAGAGACGCTTCATGACGGGCGGGATCCTGGATGGGTCCACCCTCAATGGGCGAACTGGCTTCTGTCTCTGCATCAAATCGGAACTACGCAGCCTTCCGCAAGAGAACGCAACAAGCCTATGCAACAGGTGTGGCTCCCATGACACGCGCGCATTGCTCGCGAATGGCAGCCATCAGGCAGGGTTAGCCTGCCGACAATTCGACGGCAGGCCTGGCAATTACTGCGCCTTGATGACGGTCATGACGAGCTTGTCATCGACGCGCACTGGACCATCCTCCTTGGCTCCGAGCGTGTATTCGAACTCGCCCCGCTTGGTGCCGCCGTCCTCGGAATGCACCATGAGCATCAGCATGTCTCCCGACGCCACGTCCTCGGTCAGGATCGCCGCGACGTCATTCGTGGTGCCTTGCCGGATTGGCGCGTGTCCGACGACCGGACCGGGCTTCATCGCAGCGTCGGTGCGATGGATGACGAGCCAGCCGTTCTTGGCGGCCATGACGGCCTCGGCGCTTACAATGCCGTTCGAGACGTCCTGGTCGGCGGCTTGCACGCCCTGTGTCATGGATTGAGCGAAAGCCGCAGATGCCATCAGGCAGAGCGCTCCAGCGGCAAGCATCGTGATCTTGTGCATGTCATCTCCCGTTGTCATGCGTTGAGACAACTAAAGATACGACTGGGGAGCGGATGAGCTTCCCCGTGTCACTACCTTGTGAACAGGACGGCCCAAGTGGCGGCTTCTTACCGCAGCGGCTCCGACGGGGGAAACGAAACGGACGACCCAGACACATTGGAGCCGCCGGCAGCGTGCCGACGGCTCCAAACCGTTCAACTAATTGGCGAGGGCCTTACTTCGGCATCAAAACCGTGTCGATGACGTGGACCACGCCGTTCTTCTGCATCACATCGGCCTGGGTCACAGTCGCCACATTGCCCTTCGCGTCGATCACCGTAAGCTTGTCCCCCTTCATGGCAAGCGTCAGTTCCTCACCCGCGACGGTCTTGACCATGTGCTTGCCGCCGTCATCCTTGATCATCTTCATCGCGGCCTCGGACGTCGCCTTGGCTGGGACCACGTGATAGGTCAGGATCTTGGTGAGCATTGCCTTGTTCTCGGGCTTCACTAACGTCTCCACCGTGCCCGCCGGCAGCTTCTCGAAGGCGGCGTTCGTCGGCGCGAAGACGGTGAAGGGGCCGGGGCCCGACAGCGTCTCGGCGAGGCCCGCGGCCTTCACCGCGGCGACCAGCGTCGTGAGGTTCGAAGCCTTCGAGGCGTTTTCCGGGATCGTCATCGCCGGATCCATCGGCGCACCGCCGACCATCGGCATGGTCTGAGCCATCGCTCCGGACGCGACGCCGAGCGATCCGATTGCGAGAACGGTAGCAAGGGCGCCGTTGCGGATCATGGTCTTGAGCATGTCGTCTCTCCCTGTGGGTTCGATCGAGCCGCCGTTTCGGTGACTGATGCACAAGATACGAGTGCGGATCGCGTCTAGCTTCAGCGCGGCTCGCAATTTGCAGCGCATCCATCGTTAGGCCGCCTACCAAAGAACGCCGAATGGAACGGGAAGAACCCTGATCGCTTGAATCGTTAGTTGATCTCGAGGAGGCAGACCGATGCGATCGAAGACCGCCGCGATGGGTATGATGCGCTACCTGCTCCTGGGCCTCGGCGTGGGCATCTTTATCCTGCTCGGCCTCTTCTTGCTGAACTTCCTTCAGCCGGACCAGACTGAGGAGGCGCAGCGCATTCGAGACGGACAGGCGCGCGTACAGGAGATAACGCCAGCTCCAACGCCAAGATCGTCAGCCCAATGAGCCAGGCGAGAGAAGAGGGGTCCCCGTCATGACCGTTCATGAGACCGTCTACCGCTCGTCCAACGGTGACGATTGGCTCGTGGAACGAGACACATCCGGCACCGTGATCGCTGTCGTCCATCAGGCCAACGCGTCGTCAGGTGGCGCTCGTACTCGGACAACCGTGGGCGAGTTTCTCGAGCGAGGTAGCGGCGGCCCCGAGGTTGCAGCGGTGCGGGCAGCAGTCGAAGGGTGACGAAGCAATCCGCCTGCTCAGGCCCAGCGACATTGGTCACGCTGGCCGCAGCCTCAATCACCCCTGCGCACTGCCGAGCCGCACGAGGCCTTCTGGACTGGTCGCTGAGACGCCTAGCGCTCTGTTCCGGGCTCAGCAGCACGTCCCTGCGCGACTTCGAACGAAACCGCCCCGGCCTTTCGCTCGCCGACCTCGCTGTACTGCGGGCGACGTTCGAGGGGGCCAACGTGATGATCGGCCATGCCGAGTGGTCGGACGATCGGACAGGGATGGGCGTCTGGCTGATGCCTGGCTAGGAAGTCGCCGGCCGGACGATGAGCCCCGTCATCCACTCGCCGGAGTGGTCGGCGCTGACCTGGTACGGAGGCAGACCCTCGGCTTCGCACAAACGTGCTGCCCGGTCCTCAGCTTCGCTCGCCTCCGCATACACCTCGACGGTCGGGGCCGAGCCCTTGATCGGCGGGATGTAGACCAGCGCGTGCCTGTCGCCGACCGCCTGTACGACAACGACGTCGACGCACGGGGGCACAGCCGGGTCGGCGTCGTACTCGGTTCGTTGCAGCATGATCATCGTCGCCGATCCATCAGTCCAGAACTCGGCGGTGCCCTACCGTCATGCATAGGGTCGGGGCAAGGCGCGGAGCGGTAGAGTGCCGTTTTGTTTCATCCCGGACCGTCTCATGCTGATGCCCGCCCGCAGGCTCGTCATCCGTCGCATCATCCAGATCGCGGTACTCGCTTTGGTGATCGGCGCGATCGCCATCTACGCCTATCGCTGGTTCATGCCGGACAGCGCGGCCGATCTCGCGCGAACCGGGCATTGTGAGCAGTACCGGCAGGCGGACCGGCGCCTGGAAGCTGGGCTGGACAGCGAGATTGCGGCCGACCCGGCCGAGATCGACATGGTCCTCGCCGAGTGCGAGCGTCAGGGTCACTGACGGTCACTGTGTTCGGACTAGAACCGAATGGGCTCGTCTCTTCCGATGAAAGCACACGCCCGCCGGCTGCCAGGGATGGCGACCAGGAGGCTGCTGAGTTCAGGCTCAAGGTGCGCGGCGACAAACAGGATGAGACTGGGCGTCAATCAGGATGAGACGGACGGCGCGGGCCGCATCGTAGGGAGGGCGTAGCCCGACCGGAGGTGTG
>NZ_LMOH01000023.1 GCF_001423245.1 Aureimonas sp. Leaf324 | reverse complement strand
GCTCTTCCGATCTCAGGTGGTCTCGGCGGTCGGCGCAATGCGCTCCGGCCTGTCGGAGATCACGGTGGCGGCAGGCGATCTCTCCCAGCGCACCGAGCAGCAGGCGGCCAATCTGGAGGAGACCGTGGCAGCGCTCGGCCAGGTGACGCGCGGCGTCGGCGAGACGGCGCAGCGGGGCGACGCGGCCCGCCAGTCGGCCGCCACCGCCTGCCGCGAGGCCGAGCGGGGCGGCGAGATCGTCGGCCGCGCGGTGTCGGCGATGGCCGAGATCGAGCAGTCCTCGGCGCGCATCGGCAACATCATCGGGGTCATCGACGAGATCGCCTTCCAGACGAACCTCCTGGCGCTGAACGCCGGCGTCGAGGCGGCGCGCGCCGGGGAGGCCGGCCGCGGCTTTGCTGTGGTGGCGCAGGAGGTGCGCGGTCTTGCCCAGCGCTCGGCGGAGGCCGCCAAGGAAATCAAGGCGCTGATCGAGGCGTCGGGGGCGCAGGTGGGGTCGGGCGTCGAGCTCGTCTCGGCGTCGGGCCGCTCGCTCGAGGCGATCGTCGCGCAGGTCGGGGGCGTCGCGCAGTCGATCGCGGCGATGGCGGACGCGGCACGCGAGCAGGCGGTGGCGCTTCGCGAGGTGTCGGTGGCGGCCGACCAGATGGACAAGGTCACGCAGCAGAACGCTGCGATGGTNCGGAGGAAGCGCGCGTGCGCTTCGCGCTGGAACTGGCGGCCGAGGGCCGCGACGTCGCGCAGTCGATCGCGGCGATGGCGGACGCGGCACGCGAGCAGGCGGTGGCGCTTCGCGAGGTGTCGGTGGCGGCCGACCAGATGGACAAGGTCACGCAGCAGAACGCTGCGATGGTSGAGGARACGACGGCGGCGGCGCAGGCGCTGTCGGGCGAGACGGAGGGGCTGGCGGGTCTGGTGTCGGGGTTCGCGACGGGGGCGGGGCACCGTGCGGTGGCAGCGCCGACCGCCGCGTCCGTGCGCACCGCCGCCCCTGCCGCCCCTGCCGCAGCCCCCCGGCGCGTGGCCGCAGCGCCGATGCGTCCGGTTCATCCGGCCCCGTCCCGCCCGGTGGCGCAGATGCGCACGGCGGGCCATGGCGGCGCGGCACCGAAGGCCGCGGCCGTCGAGGACGGGTGGGAAGAATTCTGATCCGAGCCGCCTGACCAGCCAGCCAATGAACGGTTTCGCCGCCGCGCTCCCGCACAGGAGACGCGGCGGTTTCGCGTGGCGGCCTTAGAGTTCGTCCACCTCGAAGCCGAGGCCGGCCTCGACCGCCGGTTGGCTCGTGAAGCCTTCCAAACTGCCGCGGGGCTTCAGGTCGCGCTCGATCTCCAGCGGCGACACGGCGTAAGCCGTCAGCAGTTCGGCGAGCGAGCGCAGGGCGTGGATGTGGATACGCTCCCAGCCGTGTGAGGCGTCGACGCCGAAGGTGACGAGCGCGGTGCGAACGTCATGCCCTGCCACGACCGCCGAGGCGGAATCCGATCGGTAGTAGCGGAACACGTCCTTCTGGAAGCGGATGTCCTCGTCGCGGCAGAGCCGCACCAGCTTGCGGGTCAGGTGGTAGTCGAACGGGCCGGTCTGGTCCGCCATCGCGATGGTGACGCCGAACTCGGCCGAGTTCTGGCCCGGTGCCGACGTGCCGTTGTCGACCGCCACCATCGAGGCGACGTCGGGCGTCAGGATCGAGGCGGCGCCGACACCGACCTCCTCGGCGATGGTGAAGAGCCAATGCGTATCGACCGGCGTCGCGGATTTCTCGCGCTCCAGCGCCTCGATCGAAGCCAGCATCACGGCGACGCCCGCCTTGTCGTCGAGATGGCGCGAGACGATGAAGCCGTTGTCGAGGAATTCTGGCTGTGGATCGATCGCCACCGTGTCGCCGACGTCGATGCCGAGCTTCAGCGTGTCGTCGTGGCTGCGCGTGTGGTCGTCGATGCGAAGTTCCACATGGGCCCAGCCGACCGGCGCAGTATCGACCTCCTCGTTGAACGTGTGGCCGGATGCCTTCAGCGGCAGGATCGTGCCGCGGAACGTCGCGTCCTCCGCCATGATCGTCGCGCGCGCGCCCTCGGCGAAGCGGGCCGACCAGTGGCCGATGGGCACGAGTTCCAGCCGGCCGTTCTCCTTGACGCGCTTCACCTGCGCGCCGAGCGTATCGACGTGGGAGACGATCGCGCGCGCCGCCGCCCGGCGGCTGCCCTGGCGCACGGCCCGGATCGCGCCGCGCCGCGTCAGCTCGACCTCGAGCCCCAGCCGCTGCAGCTCCTCGCTGACGTGGCGCACCACCGAATCGGTGTAGCCGGTCGGGCTCGGAATGTGCAGGAGCTCGTGAAGCTGCCTGAGGAGGTAGTCGGTATCGATCGTGTGCCGGGCCATGGATCGTCAGCCGGAAATGCGCCGCTTGGCGCGAAGGGTGCGCACCGACGCCGGGATGGAAAGCGGAAACAGGAGATCGACGAAGCGTTCGGCCGTCGGTTGCGGCTCGTGATTGGCCAGCCCCGGCCGCTCGTTCGCCTCGATGAAGACGTAAGGTTCCTCGCGCGCGTCCTTGACCATGAAGTCGACACCGCAGACCGGAATGTCGATCGCGCGGGCGGCCGCGATCGCGGCTTCGACGAGGCGAGGATGGACGATGTCGGTGACGTCGTGGATCGTGCCGCCGGTGTGAAGGTTGGCCGTGCGCCGAACGGTGACGGTCTCGCCCTCCGGGATCACGTCGTCCCAGGCGTAGCCCGCGCCTTTGAGGGTGCGTTCGGTCTCGGCGTCCATCGGCACTCTCGACTCTCCGCCGGTCGCCGCGGCCCGGCGGCGCGACAGCCGTTCGATCAGCTCGCGCGCCGTGGATCGCCCGTCGCCGACGACGCAGGGCGGGCGGCGGATCGCGGCGGCGACCAGCCGGAAGTCGATCACGACGAGGCGCAGATCCTCGCCCGAGAAGCAGGCTTCGATCAGCACCCGCTCGCACTCGCGCTTCGCCACCTCGATCCCGGAGCGCACCGCCTCGATCGTCTCGAGCCCCACGGCGATCCCGCGACCCTGTTCGCCACGCGCAGGCTTGACGACGACCGAGCCGTGCCGGGCGAGGAGGTCGGCGATCGCCGCCTCTTCTTCCCCCGCTACGATCTGTTCGGGCACCGCGACGCCCGCGTCCTCGACGAGACGGCGGGTCACGCTCTTGTCGTCGCAGATCGACAGGGCGACCGCGGAGGTCAGTTCCGACAGGCTCTCGCGGCAGCGCAGGGTGCGACCGCCATAGGTGAGGCGGAAGAAGCCGCCCTTGGCGTCGAGGATCTCGACATGGATGCCGCGGCGGCGCGCCTCGTCGATGATGATGCGGGCATAGGGATTGAGGTCCTCCTCGACCGCCGCGGAGCCCGTGAAGAGGCGCTCGTTGATGGAGTTGCGGCGCTTGACCGCGAAGACCGGCAGGCGCTCGAAGCCGAGCCGCTCGTAGAGCGCGATCGCCGGCTCGTTGTCGTGCATGACCGAGAGGTCCATCGTGGCGCAGCCGGCGGCCCGGTGATGCTCGGCGAGCGCGCGCACCAGCGCCTCGCCGATGCCGGGCGGCGCCGCCTGCGGGTCGATCGCGAGGCACCAGAGCGAGGAGCCGTTCTCGGGGTCGGCAAAGGCCTCGCCGTGATGGACGCCGGTGACGGTCCCGAGGATCGCGCCCGTCGCCTCGTCCTCGGCCACGAGATAGGTCAGCACCGGATCCTGCCGGTGGCGCCACAGGAAGTCCGGATCCACCGGCACCATGCTGCGCGAGCGGTAGATCCGGTTGACAGCGCTCGTCTCTTCGGCGGCGCCGAGCGGGCGGACCGAGAACCCGTGCGGCTCGCGCTCGGCCGGGGGCAGGCGGGACAAGTCGAGCCGGTAGGTGTGCGAGGGATCGAGAAAGAGATCCTGCGGGGCCTGCGCCAGAAGGACATGCGGGTCGCAGACATAGAAGGCGATGTCGCGCCGGTCGGGGCCTTCCTCCTCGAGGTTGCGCGCGAGATCGCCGGCTTCCGCGAAGGTCTGCGCGAAGACGATGCGGCCCCAGCCGCAATCGACGACGGCGTTGGCTTGCGGCGCCCTCACAGGCCCTGCTCCTGCAGCCACAACTCCAGAAGCGCCGCCTGCCAGAGCTCGGAGCCCTGCAGCGGGGTGATGTGGCTGGCGGGGTCGGCAAACAGCGTGTCGAGCCAGGCCGGCTCGAACAGTCCGCGCTCGCGGGCACGCTGCGAGCCCATCGCGTCGCGCACCATGTCGAGCGTCGGGCCGGCGAGGTACTTCAGCTGCGGAACCGGAAAATAGCCCTTCCGCCGGTCGATCACCTCGTGCGGAATGACGAGGCGCGCGACGTCCTTGAGGATGCCCTTGCCGCCGCCCTTCAGCTTTTCGGCGGACGGCACACGTGCGGCCAGTTCCGCCAGTTCGTGGTCGAGGAATGGCACGCGCGCCTCGAGGCCCCAGGCCATGGTCATGTTGTCGACGCGCTTGACCGGGTCGTCCACCAGCATGACCTGGCTGTCGATGCGCAGCGCCTTGGCGACGGGATCCTCGGCGCCGGGCAGGGCGAAGTGGTCGCGCACGAACGCGCCGCTCGCATCGAAGCCCGCGTGCCACTGCGGCCGAAGCTGGCCGGACAGCGTCTCATGGCTGCGGTCGAAGAAGGCTCGTCGGTAGGTCGCGACCGGATCGGCGGCGCCTGCCATCGGCGGATACCAGTGGTAGCCCGCAAAGATCTCGTCGGCGCCCTGGCCCGACTGCACCACCTTGATGTGCTTGGAGACCTCGCGCGACAGAAGGTAGAAGCCGATATTGTCGTAGGAGACCATCGGTTCCGACATGGCGCGGATCGCGCCCGGCAGTTCGGTCAGGAGCTCTTGGCCCGGCACGAAGATCTGGTGATGCCGGGTGCCGTAGTGCCTGGCGATGAGGTCGGAATATTCGAACTCGTTGCCGACCTCGCCGTTGGCGTCCTCGAAGCCGATCGAGAAGGTGGAGAGGCCGGTCTGCCCCGCCTCCGCCAAGAGGCCGACGATCAGCGAGGAATCGACGCCACCCGACAGGAGGACGCCCACCGGCACGTCCGACACCATGCGCCGTTCCACCGCGCGGCGCAGGGCGTCGAGCACCATGTCGCGCCATTCCTCCGACGAGCGGCCCTCGTCGCCCACGGCCGGTCCGAAGGGCGGTGCCCAGAAGGTCTCGTCGTCGAAGCGCCCGTCCGGTTCGATCATCCGCGTCGTCGCGGGCGGCAGCTTCCTCACGCCCTTGAGGATGGTGAGCGGGGCCGGCACCACGGCGTGAAAGGCCATGTAGTGGTGAAGCGCGACCGGATCGATCGTGGTGTCGACCTCGCCGGTCGCGACCAGCGCCGGCAGCGAGGAGGCCAGAAGCAGGCGCTCCGGCGTTTGCGACAGATACATAGGTTTGATGCCGAAGCGATCGCGCGCCAGCATCACCCGTCCGCTCTCGCGCTCATGGATGGCGAAGGCGAACATGCCGTGGAAGCGCTTCACGCAGTCCCGTCCCCAGGCATGGTACGCCTTGAGGATGACCTCGGTGTCGCCATGCGAGAAGAAGCGGTAGCCGAGCCCCTGCAATTCCGTGCGCAGTTCGGGATAGTTGTAGATGCAGCCGTTGAAGGCGAGGGTGAGCCCGAGTTCCGGGTCCTCCATCGGCTGCGCGGCCTTCTCCGACAGGTCGATGATCTTGAGACGCCGGTGGCCGAAGCCGACGCGGCCGCGCAACACCATGCCGGAACCGTCGGGTCCGCGGGGGCTGAGACAGGCGCCCATGGCCGCGATGCGCTCTGGAGAGGCGAAACCGCCGTCGAAGCGGATCTCACCGCAGATGCCGCACATGGGCTCGTTCCTCACTCAATCGGATGGTTCGTCAGCCTTGAGATAGGCCACGCTGCGATGCGGCAACCCCAAGGTGCCCCTTGGCGCCAGGTGGTTGGATGACTAAGACCAGCCGTGGACGGGCATTGGGGACGCGCGACAGGTGAGCCGGGACGACGAAAACGCGCTGCGACAGCGCCTGGTGCCGATGGACGTCTACCGCTCCTATCTCGGCGGCGATCCCTTCGTATCGGAGTGGCTGACCGTCGATCAGAGCATGATCGACCGCTTCGCCGACGCCACCAACGACCACCAGTTCATCCACGTCGATCCCGCGCGGGCGCTGGCCGAGACGCCCTTCGGCGGCACCATCGCCCACGGCTTCCTGTCTCTGTCGCTTCTGTCGACACTCGCCTACGACGCCATGCCCGGCGTCGACCGCACGCGCATGGGCGTCAACTACGGGTTCGACGAGGTGCGCTTCCTGACGCCGGTCAAGAGCGGCGCGCGCGTGCGCGGCAGTTTCCAGCTGGCGGCCCTTAAGGAGCGTGCCGTCAGCCTGCAATCCACCTGGAACGCCAGCGTCGAGATCGAGGGGGCGCCGAAGCCCGCGCTGGTCGCGCGCTGGATCACGCTGGCGGTGCTCGAGCCGCCGGCCGGCGACGAAGGGACCTGAAGCATGAGCGAAGCGCCCGCCTGGCCTCGCGCCGTCCTGTTCGACCTCGACGGGACGCTGGTCGATTCCCTGCCGGACATCCATGCCGCCCTCAACGAGACGCTGGAGAGCCTCGGCGAGCCGCCCTTCACGATCGAGGCCGTCGGGCGCATGGTCGGGCAGGGCGTCCAGATCCTGATCGGCTGCGCCTATGAAGCGCTCGACAAGGAGATCGACCCCGCGACGCGCGACAAGATCGCCGAGCGGTATCTGGCGATCTACTCCGCGCGCTCGACCGAGCTGACGACGCTGAACGCCGGGGCGACGGACTGCGTGCGGATCCTCGCCGAGCGCGGGATCGCGCTTGGCGTCGTGACCAACAAGCCGGGGGCGGAGACCGCCGATATCCTCGCCCATTTCGGCCTTGCCGACCGCATGGCGATGGTCGTCGGCGGCGATGCCGGCCCGCGCAAGAAGCCGGCGCCCGACCTCATCATTTTCGCCTGCCGTCAGCTCGGCATTGAACCGGGCGACGCGCTGTTCGTCGGTGATTCCGAAAACGACGTCGAGGCCGCGCGGGCGGCCGGGATGCCGGTGGTCGCGATGCGCGGCGGCTACACGGCGAGCGACGTCGACGCGTTGGGGGCCGCGCTCGTGCTCGACCGTCTGGATGAAATTCCCGCCCGTCTGGAGGAGCTTGCCGCCCGCCTCGCCTGATTTCTGCCGCAAATTCGCCTCGCTACCGTCGCCGTCCCGCAATGCGGGGTTATCTACCCCTTTCGGCGGACACGGCGTTCGCGAGAGGGGCGGTACGGCGTCATGGCGAAGGATCAGGTGGGCGAGCCGGGGCTGAAGCGCTCCGTCGGGTTGTTTCAGGTGACCCTGCTCGGGCTCGGCTCGATGCTCGGCGCCGGCGTCTACGGGCTCATCGGCGAGGCGGCGAGCGAGCTCGGCAGCGCGGTCTGGGTCGCCTTCATGGTCTCGATGGTGGCCGCGCTCCTCACCGGCCTGTCCTACGCCTCGATCGCCTCGCGCTACCCGCGCGCCGGCGGCGCCGCCTACGTCACGCAGCGCGCCTACCGCTATCCGCTCCTGTCCTACACGGTGGGGCTCGCGGTCGTGTGCTCGGGGCTGACCTCGATCGCCACGCAGAGCAATGTCGTGGCGCGCAACTTCGCGAGCGTCACCGGCATCGACGCGCCGCAGAGCGTTCTGGCCATCGGCTTCCTCGTCATCCTCGCCGGCATCCTGTTTCGCGGGATCACCGAGTCGCTCTGGCTCAACGCCGTCTGCACGATCGTCGAGGCGTTCGGCCTGATCCTCGTTATTGCGGTCGGCATCTCGTGGTGGGGCAGTGCCGATCTTCTGGAGTTCCCGCCGCCGGGCGAAGGGGCCGTCGAGGGCTCGGTGATGCTTCTCGTCGCGCAAGGCGCGGTGCTGACCTTCTACTCCTTCATCGGCTTCGAGGACATGCTCAACGTCTCCGAGGAGGTGAAGAACCCGGAACGGACCATGCCGATCGCGATGATCTCGGCGATGCTCATGGCGACGGTGATCTACATCTGCATCGCGATCACGGCGGTCTCGGTCGTCCCGTGGCGGGAACTGGCGGAAGCCGCAGGCCCCTTGACGCTCGTGGTCGAGCGCGCCGCGCCCTGGTTCCCGACCGGCGTCTATGCCGGCATCACGATCTTCGCCGTCGCCAACACGGCGCTCGTCAACTACGTCATGGCCTCGCGCCTGCTCTACGGCATGTCGCGCCAGGGACTGATGCCGGAGGCACTCGGCCGCGTCCATGCGACACGCCGCACCCCTTACGTCGCGATTGCGGCGCTGCTCGCGATCGTCGTCCTCCTGTCGCTGGTCGGCGACATCGGCGCGCTCGCCGCCTCCACCGTCCTCCTGCTTTTGATCGTGTTCACGGTCGTCAACATCGCGCTCCTGATCCTGCAACGACGGCCGGGCGAGGCCAAGGGTCAGTTCGAGGTGCCCTCGATCGTGCCGCTCCTGGGGGCGATCATCTGCTCGGCGCTGATCGTGGTGCGGATCGGGCAGGGCGAGTGGACCGCCCCGATCATCGCGATCGGCCTGATCGTGGCGATCGTCGCGCTGTTCTATCTCACCGGCGTCGGCCGTTCGGGCGGCATCGACCGGTTCATCGAGAGCGAGGCGGGGAGCTGACGGCGCATCGCACCGTCAGAACACGATCTTGCGCGGCACGTAGCCGCCGCGCTGGACGATCGAGGCGATCGCGAGCTGTTCGCGGATCGGCTTGGAGAGAATCGGCAGGACGCGGCGCTCGAACGTGTCGCGCTCCTCCGCGGTGAGGGCTCCGAGGCCGTGGGCCGCCACGTGCTCGGCCACGCGCTTTTCCTCCGAACCGGTTTTCAGAAGCTTGGCGTCGATGACCTCGCCGATCAGGGCAGACAATTCGGGGTCTACGGAACTGCTCATTCTCGACGTCCTGCACGTGTCGAGGCTCGAAGTAGGCGGACAGTGGGGCCATGTCGAGACGCCCCGCGTGACGACACGCGGTCCTGTGAAACAGTGCCGCAACCGGGAGCCGAAGCGCACCTCGCGTGTTGACGCCCATATCGTGAATGCCACCAAGGAGTTCCCCGTGAGCCAGACCACCATGTCCGACGGCGCCCTCTCCATCCTCGTCTTCGCCGCCTACCATTCGCTCGTCAGCGGCGAGGCCGTGACCCGCGTCGTGCTCGACGACGGCAAGGGCCACAAGGCCGATGCCGAGGGCGTGCGCGAGATGGAGGAGGCCGGGCTGCTCGAACCCGCGGGCGAGCGCGGCGTCCTGACGGAGGCCGGCCGCGATCGTCTCGCCAAGCTCATCGAGACGCTTCGCCGCTCCGCCTGACGGCGCTTTCCTGCCGGCAGGCTTCGCCGGGGCTCAGCCCTCGGCGAAGTCGCGCCGGCTGATGCCGTGGCGCTGCAGCTTGTCGTAGAAGGTCTTGCGGGGGATGCTGAGCGCCTCGACCGTGCTCTTCACGTCTCCGCCGTGATCGGCCAGCGTCTGACGGATCGTGTCGGCCTCGAAGCGGTCGACGCGCTCCGGCAGCGTCATCGGCGTGGCGGAGCTGTCCTCCCCGTCCATGTCCGGATCGAGGCCGAGCGCCACCCGCTCGGCGAAGTGCGTGAGTTCGCGCACGTTCCCCGGCCAAGGATGAGACGCCAGCCGTTGCAGGAGCCGGGGCGACACGTCGGGCGCCTCGCGGCGGAAACGCTCCGCCGCCCGCCGCAGGAAGTGCGAGAAGAGAAGCGGAATGTCGGAGCCGCGCTCGCGCAAGGGCGGGATGCGCACGGTCACGACATTGAGGCGATAGAACAGGTCCTCGCGGAAATAGGCGCGCGCTTCCGGCGAGCCGAGATCGACCTTGGCCGCGGCGACGACGCGAAGGTCCAGCGCGCGGCGTTCGTTGGTGCCGAGCGGTTCCACCTCGCGCATTTCGAGGACGCGCAGGAGCTTGACCTGCAGGGCGGCCGGCATCGATTCGATCTCGTCGAGGAACAGCGTGCCGCCGCTCGAATATTCGATGCGCCCGACCCGGCGCTTGGCGGCACCGGTGAAGGCCCCGGCCTCGTGGCCGAAGAGCTCGCTCTCGATCACGGTCTCTGGCAGCGCGCCGCAGTTCAGCGCCACGAAGGGCCTGGCCGCGCGGCGGCTCCATCGGTGCAGGGCGTTGGCAACGACCTCCTTGCCCGATCCCGTCTCGCCTTCCACCAGGACGTCGACATCCGCGTCCGCGATCTGCCGGAGCGTCCGGCGCAGGCGCTCCATCGCCGGGCTCTGGCCGATGAGGGGCAGGTCGTCGCCGCCACCCTTTTCGGCCAGCGCCCGCAGCCGTCGGTTCTCGAGCACCAGCCGCCGCTTCTCGGCCGCCCGCGCGATGCTCTGCACCAGCCGGTCGGTCGCGTAGGGCTTGGCGATGAAGTCGTAGGCGCCCTCCCGAAGGGCGTCCACGGCCATCGCGATGTCGCCGTGGCCGGTCACGAGGATCACCGGAAGGTCCGGGTCCAGCGCCTTAACCGCGCGGAAGAGGTCGAGCCCGTCCATGCCGGGCATGCGGATGTCGGTGACGAGGACGCCGGGGAACGCCGGCGACAGGGCCTTCAGCGCCGACCGCGCGTCGGCGAAGGGGAGGGGCGTCCACCCCGCCAGCGCCAGCGCCTGCGCCCCGGCGTCGCGAAGGTCCGGGTCGTCGTCGACGAAGGCGATGGTGCGGTCGGCCTCGGTCATGGGCGGGCATTCCTCAAAACGGCGGTGAAGGTGGCGCCCTCGTCAGGCCGGCTCGCGGTTTGCAGCGTTCCGCCCCATTCCGACAGGATGTCCTTGGCGATCACGAGGCCGAGGCCAAGACCGCGCGGCTTGGACGTCGAAAAGGGCGTGAACAGCGTCGCCAGTCGCTCAGGCGCGATACCGGGGCCGTTGTCGCGCACCGTCAGGTCCACGGTGCCGTCGCTCGCGCGCGCCTCGATGGCGATGCGCCCGTCCTCTTGGCCCTCCATGGCGTCGAGGGCGTTCTGGAGGAGGTTGACGAGCACCTGCTCCAGGCGCACGCGCTCGCCCACGACGTCGTGGTCCCGGAGGTTCGCGCTCCATTCGATCGGCACGCCGGCGGCGTCGAGCCGGCCCTGAAGCACCATGATCGCGCCATCCACGGCCACGGCGAGGTTGACGACGCCGGGCCCGGACGAGCCGCGCCGCGCGTGGCCCTTGAGCGTGTCAGTGATCCGCCCGATGCGTTCGGTCAGGCCGACGACGTTGCGAAGGTTGCGCTGCGTCGTGTCGAGGTCGCCGCGCTCCAGGAAGCGCTCGGCATTCTCGGCATAGGTGCGGATCGCCGCGACGGGCTGGTTGATCTCGTGGGCGACGCCGGCCGTGATCTGGCCGAGCGAGGCGAGGCGGTTGGCCTGGTCGAGGCTGCGCCGAAGGGTTTCGGCACGCTCCTCGGCGGCCTGCCGGGTCTGGCTTTCCGCGACGAGCTGGCGGTTCGCCTCGCGCAGCTCAAGCGTGCGGGCCTCGACGCGGCGTTCGAGCTCTTCCGCGGCCAAGCGCAGGGCTTCCTGTCGACGTCGCAGGTAGCGCCGGCGGCGCGCCACGAGGAAGCCGGCCGTCGTGGCGATGGCAAGGCCCGCCAGCGCCTGGAGGCGATAGGACAGGCGGGTCTGCGCCATCGCCTCGTCAGCGGGCACCCAGAGATGCAGCGTCCAGTCGAGGATCGGGTCGGCGAGGCGGTCCTCGGCCGAGACGAAGCGCCGGCGGTCGCCGGTGGCCGCCGCCTCGATGGTCCCCCGGCGCGCCTGCAGGCCGAGCGGCGTCAGCGGCGCTTCGCCGAACTGCAGGCTGTCGCGGATTCGCGCCGCGAGGTCCGGCGGCACCGGGGCGAGCGCCCGGTAGTGCCAGTCGGTCTCGGTCGTCGCGAGGACGATGCCGTTGCCGTCGGTCACGAAGACGACGTTACCGCCGGCAGCCCAGTCGCGTTCGATCGCGTCGAACTCCACCTTCAGGACCACGACACCAAGCGGCTGGCCGCCGACATCGACGCGGCGCGTAATGTAGAGACCCGACCTCCGGCTCTTGGTGCCGAGCGCGAACTGCGCCGCCGCCCCGGTCCGCATCGCCCGCGCGAAGTAGGGGCGGAACGAATAGTCGCTTCCGACGAAGCTGGTGGGTTCGGCGAAATTGCTCGCGGCGATCGTCAGGCCGGTGGTGTCGAGGAGGTAGAGGACGGTTGCCCCCGTCGTGCGGCGCAACTCTTCGAGACGCCGGTTCACCCGGTCGACGCCGGCCGGCGACGGGGCGGCGAGGATGTCGCGAATGTCCGGATCCTCGGACAGGATCGCCGGCACGGAGCGCTGCTTGTCGACCTCGCTTCGCAGCACCGCCATGGCGAGCGGCAGCGACGCGCCTGCCTGCGAGTTCAGCCGCGCCAGCGTCGCGCGATCCGCCAGCGCACCGGCCGCCAGCCACGCCATGACGACGAGCGCCGCCAGCCCGGTCGCGACCGCGAGGGCGAACAGGCGACGTCGGGACAACGCGAAGAGGGAAGCGTCCATGCTGTGCGGATTATCGCACAATCACGGCCAAAGGCGAGCGGAAAGCCGCACGTGAGACCGGGCTGCTGGCTGGGCTGGTGACGCCGATCAGCCCTGCGCTGGCGGAATGCCACCCCTGCATCGAACTGGCACGCCCTTTGCTGATGTGTGGACGATGCTCCTGTTCGCCGGTCACGGATCGACGGGGGAGGACACGAACACAACAAGGGAGGCAGACATGGCAGCCATGCCGATCGCGCACGTCGAACCCGCGCAGAAGAAGCCCATCTACGCGCAGCTCTATTTCCAGGTGGTCGTCGCGATCATCGCCGGCATCACGCTCGGCCATTTCTATCCCGAGGTCGGCGCGAGCCTGAAGCCGCTCGGCGACGCCTTCATCAAGCTGGTGAAGATGATCATCGCGCCGGTGATCTTCCTGACCGTCGTCACCGGCATCGCCGGGATGACCGATCTCGCCAAGGTCGGCCGCGTCGTCGGTAAGGCGATGGTCTACTTCCTCACCTTCTCGACGCTCGCCCTCGTGATCGGCATGGTCGTCGCGAACGTCACGCATCCCGGCCACGGCATGAACATCGATCCGGCGACGCTGGATGCCGCCGCGGTCGCGACCTACACGCAGAAGGCGCACGATTCGTCGATCGTCGGCTTCCTGATGAACATCATCCCGACGACGCTGGTCAGCGCCTTCGCCGACGGCGACATCCTGCAGGTCCTCTTCATCGCGGTCCTGTTCGGTATCGCGCTTGCCATGATCGGCGAGGCCGGCCGCCCGGTTACCGACTTCTTCAACGCCCTGACGGCGCCGATCTTCAAGCTCGTCGCGATCCTGATGAAGGCCGCCCCGATCGGCGCCTTCGGCGCCATGGCCTTCACCATCGGCAAGTACGGCATCGGTTCGGTCGCAAACCTCGCCTACCTCATCGGCGTCTTCTACTTCACCTCGTTCCTTTTCGTGGTCGTCGTCCTCGGCGCGGTCGCCCGCTACAACGGCTTCTCGATCTTCGCGCTCCTTCGCTACATCAAGGAAGAACTTCTCCTCGTCCTCGGCACCTCGTCCTCCGAGGCGGCCTTGCCGTCGCTGATGAAGAAGATGGAGAACGCGGGCGCCAAGAAGTCGGTCGTCGGCCTCGTGATCCCGACCGGCTACTCGTTCAACCTCGACGGCACCAACATCTACATGACGCTGGCGGCGCTCTTCATCGCCCAGGCGACCAACATCGACCTGTCCTGGGGCGACCAGATCCTGCTCCTGCTCGTCGCGATGCTGTCGTCGAAGGGCGCGGCCGGCATCACCGGCGCCGGCTTCATCACGCTAGCCGCCACGCTCTCGGTGGTCCCCTCCGTGCCGGTCGCCGGCATGGCGCTGATCCTCGGCGTCGACCGCTTTATGTCGGAGTGCCGCGCGATCACCAATTTCATCGGCAATGCCGTGGCGACGCTGGTCGTCGCCCGCTGGGAAGGCGAACTCGACGAGGAGCGCCTGCGCGCTGTCCTTGCCGGCGAGAAGGTCGCCGCGCTCGAGGACGACCGCGTGCCGATGAACGCGGTGCCGGCCGAGTAAGGGTCGCAACTCACCAAACGATAAAGGCCCGCCCCGAGGTTTCGAGGCGGGCCTTTCTCGTTTGCAACTGTCCGTCGCGTCGGTTCAGACGGCGTAGAAAAGGCCCCCGATCCTGTGGCGTTCGGCATCCGAGACGGTCTGGCCGCCGGCCTCGATCGCAAGGCCCATCTCGGCCCCGCGCGCCCAGACGATCCGCGCCGTCCAGCGACGCGTCTCCACTTCGTCGTAAAGGGTGAGGACTTCCGGCAGCACGCGGTCCACCGGCGCGAAGGCGCGGATGCGCGCGCCGCGCGTCGAGCGCTCCACAACGGCGCAGTCGCACAGGAAACCGTCGCGCGCGCCCAGAAGCTTGCCCGGCCGCAGCCGCGTCGTCCGTCTCTGTCCCTGTCGCCGTTCGGTCCGCATCGCCGCCTCGCCCATTTTTTACGCTTCCCTAACCCTAGCGGAAGGTGGGCGGGCGGGGAGTCGCGGTCTCATTTCTTCGTTAACGGGGAAGGGCCAAGCTGCAAGCTCCACGCAAGGAGTCCTGCGATGTCCCAAGTCGCATCCCCGCCGCCCGAGTTTCCGTCCGTCCGCTTCCCCTTCAAGGGCCGCGGCGCGTCCAGGGCGCTCGATCGCGACTGGTCGATGGTCGACTGGGCGATCGCGCTGTCGTCGGTGACGCTGGCGGTTTCATCGGCCGGCTTCTTCTCGTGGTCCTATGTCGTCTCGCGCGAAAGCCCGGACTATTTCCAGCAGGCGGCGATCGCCCGCATGGCGCCCAAGCTCGACCAGATCGAGACCGGATCGGTCGGCGAGACCGTCCAGACCGACGCGATGCCAGCGCCTACCATCGTGCGCGACCGTCAGCCGACGCCGTCGGACTACCAGATCGTGATGATCTTCCAGGACGAGGCGTTGCTGGCGACGCGCGAGGAGTTGATGCGCGTCAAGGTCGGCTCCGTGGTGCCGGGCCTCGGCACCATCCAGGCGATCGAGGGCGGTTCGCTCGGCGGTGCGGTCACCGCCGACAAGGCGACGCTGCGCAGCGTCGGCGCACCCGACCCCTGACGGTCGGGAAGCAGGGCCCCCCCTCAGGCCGACTTGTTCTCGAGGAGGACCCGGCCTTCCTTCTGGATTTTGCCGGTGAGCTTGCCGGCGATCGAGGCGAGGAAGCCCGGCAGATCCAGCTCGACATGGATGTGGTCGTCGAGGATGTCGAGGCGGCCGACGACGGACTGCCCCATCATCCGGGCGCGGAAGTCGAGCCGGTCGCCGGTCCACTGATCCTCGAACTTCAGCATGCCGCCGGTCGCCTCGGAGCGGATACGTCCGAACCCGTCCGTGATGCGCTGCCGGGCGGCCTCGCGCGTCAGCTTGTGGGGAATGTCGACCTTCACGGTCTCGGCCATGCGTTTCGTCCTCGTCTCGGGTTCGGCGTCTGCCGGCATATGGCGAGGAGGACCGCACCAAGCAACCGCCGGATACGAAAAGGGCGCCTCGAGGGCGCCCTTCGCAGTATGCGTGGATCAGGCCGTGGCCGAGCGGGGCGAGCCGCCGCTCCGGCGCGGACGCCGGCGCTGCTGGCCGTCCGGCCGGGCTGCGCGGTCCTCGCCGTTGCGATGCGCACCGCCCGCCGGCGCGCCGCCGGGCTGGCCGCGGCGCTCGCCGGGCTTGGCGCCGCGCGGCTGATGGCGCGGCGCGCCTTCGGAGCGCGGCTTGTTGCCGGCCGGGCGTCCGCCGCGGGGCTGGCGCGGACCACGGCTCTCGCGCGGCTCGTCGGCAAAGGCCGACGCGTCGGAGAATTCCGAGGTCTGGACGTCGAAGCGCATGCCCGTCAGCTTCTCGACCTGGCGGAGCTTGGCCCGCTCGGACGGATCGCACAGCGTGACCGCCATGCCGGACTTGCCGGCGCGCGCCGTGCGGCCGATGCGGTGGACGTAGCTTTCCGGCTCTTCCGGCAGGTCGAAGTTCACGACATGGGTGATGTCGTCGACATGGATGCCGCGCGCCACGATGTCGGTGGCCACGAGAACCTTCAATTCGCCCGCATGGAACTGGCCGAGCGCCTTCTGGCGCGCGCCCTGGCTCTTGTTCCCGTGGATCGCGAGCGCGGCGATGCCGGCCTTCTCGAGATCCTCGGACAGACGGTTCGCGCCGTGCTTGGTGCGGGTGAAGATGACGGTCTTGTCGAAGCCCGGCAGGTTCTTGATGAGCCAGTGCTTCTTGGCCTTCTGCGGCACCAGGAAGAAGCTCTGGGCGATCTTCTCGACCGTGACCACTTCGGGCGTCACCTCGACGCGGATGGGATCCTTCAGGATCTTGCCGGCGAGCGAGGCGATGTTCTGCGGCATGGTCGCCGAGAACAGGAGCGACTGCCGCTTGTCCGGCACCAGCTTCACGATGCGGTTGATGTCGCGGATGAAGCCCATGTCGAGCATGCGGTCGGCCTCGTCGAGCACCAAGTGCTCGATCGCCGACAGCGTCATCGCCTTCTGGTCGATGAGGTCGAGGAGGCGACCCGGCGTCGCCACGACGATGTCGACGCCCCTGCGGGCGGTCTCGATCTGCGGGCGGATCGACACGCCGCCGAACACGGTCATGTGGCGGATCGGCGTGCCGGCGGTGAAGCCCTTCACGTTCTCGGCGATCTGGAGCGCCAGTTCGCGCGTCGGGGCCAGCACGAGAACGCGCGGCGCACCCGGCTTCGCCTTGACGGGCTTCTTGAGGAGGGCGTCGAGGATCGGCAGCGAGAAGGCGGCCGTCTTGCCGGTGCCGGTCTGCGCGATGCCGAGGACGTCGCGACCCTTGAGGACCGCCGGAATGGCCTGCGCCTGGATCGGGGTCGGGGTGGTGATGTCCATGGCTGCAAGAGCGGACAGAAGCACGTCGGCAAGGCCGAGCGCCTGGAAATTCGTCTGGGTCAAGGAATGCCTTTGACAGTGGACCGGAACGCCTGGCGTCCCGGAGATCGGTCGAACGCTCCTGCGCAGGAGTGGGACGACACGGACCGCGGCCGGACCCTTGAGAAGGCTCCGGCGGTTGGCGCTCGGCTCAGTGTCCCGATGCGGGATCAAGGCGGGCGCAGCGCAATCGCGGCATGACGGCCCCTATATCCGCCCTCTTGTGCGCTGCGTCAAGGCGCTTGCGAAACGCCGCGCCCGATACCCGGCTATGCATGGCCGGGCACGCAAACAGCGAGGAACGCCGCCGGACGGGGAAGGTTCACACCGGACCGATCAACCAGGGGAGACCCCTTCCATGTTCATGCGCGTCGACCAGCTGCAGGCCAACCTGCCAGCGCCCAAGCGGGCCGATCCCAATGCGGCCGCCGCCTTGCAGGAGCTCCTCGGCGGCAAGTACGGCGAGATGTCCACGCTCGGGAACTACATGTTCCAGAGCTTCAACTTCCGATCCAAGCCGAAGCTTCGGCCCTTCTACAGCCTCGTGGCCGCGATCACCGCCGAAGAGCTCGGCCATGTCGAGCTCGTGTCGAACGGCGTCGCCATGCTCGCCAACGGGCCGGACACCAAGGACGGCGATGCCGGCGACGGTGGCGACATTTCGGGCGCGCCCTTCGAGGACATGAAGGACATGCGCAACGCTGCCGCCTTCCTTTCGGCGGG
The DNA here is from genome assembly GCF_001423245.1 of Aureimonas sp. Leaf324. Lineage (GTDB taxonomy): Bacteria > Pseudomonadota > Alphaproteobacteria > Rhizobiales > Rhizobiaceae > Aureimonas. The sequence continues at coordinate 352,863 of NZ_LMOH01000023.1, read as the reverse complement.
CGGCGGGTCGATGCCGGTGAACTCCAACGGGGTGTCCTGGAACAACGACTTCATCACCACGACCGGCAACATCGTGGTGGACCTTCTCCATAACTTCCACCTCGAATGCGGCGCCCGCCTGCACAAGCTGCGCGTCTACGAGACCTTGAGCGATCCGACGGGGCGCGAGGTCTGCGGCTATCTTCTGGTGCGCGGCTCGGTGCATGCGCATGCCTATGCGCTGGCGCTGAAGAAGATCACCGGGGTCGATCTCGACAAGTTCCTGCCGACCCCGAACATCCCGCTGTCGAAGATTCCCGAATGCCAGAAGTACCTCGACGAGGGTTCGCACCGGCGTCTCTACACGTTCAGCCCCAACGACTACCGCGAGATGGCGGGCATCTGGGGCAACGGCGAGGTGGCGCTTCCCGACGATCCTCCGGGCGAGCTCGAGGTCGTCGACGGGATGCCCGAGGGCGGCAAGATCCACCAGCTGACGGGCATTCCGTCCGCCTTCACGCCGGACTACGCGCCGGAGGAAATGTTCGAGATCGCGCAGAAGCTCTACAAGGCTTCGCGCTGACCAGCAAGGCGGGCCGACCCGCGAAGCGGCGGCCCGTCTCCCATCCCACCTGCCAGACAAGAGACCGGAGACAGCGACCCATGGTCACCACCGTCGGAACCGAAACCACCTTTGAGAAGCTCGTCCAGAACCTCCTGATCCTCGAGCACGACGCGATCGCCGCCTACCAGTCGACGATCGAGCGCCTCGACGACCCGGCCGCCAAGGCCAAGATCGCCGAATTCAAGGGAGACCACGAGGCCCATGTCGCCGAACTGACCCGCATGGCCGGGCAGCTCGGCGTCGCCGCCCCGCAGGAGGGCGACCTCAAGGAGTACCTGACGACCGGCAAGGTCGCGCTGGCCTCGATCATCGGCGACCGGTCGATCCTGAAGGCCATGTCGACCAACGAGATCGAGACCAAGATGGCCTACGATCATGCCTCGAAGAACGCGGCGGCCAGCCCGGAGGCGCAGGCTTACTTCGCCAAGGCCTATGCCGACGAGGACCGGCACAAGACCTGGATGGATGCCGCCGCGGCGGCCTGAAGCCTCTAGCGGAAGAAGCCCATCACCTGTTCTTGGACGCGCTGGAGCCATCCAGCGCGTTCGACGTTGGCGGCGGCATAGAGCGGCTCCTCGCGCACCACTTGGCCGTCGCGCGTGATGCGCATCTGCGCCACGCGGCGACCTTCCGGCACCGGCGCCTCGATCGGGCCGACCGGGACGATCTCGGTCTGGTAGGGAGAACCCGTGCCGCGCGGCTCGATGAAGCGGATTTCGCCGGCCGCCTTGACGGGGACGCTGGCCGCGACGCCGCCGGCCACGGGCACTTCGCCAGCCGTCTCGTCGCCCTTCAGGATCACCACGTTCTCGAAACCGCGCAGGCCCAGCGTCATCATCGCGCGCGCCTCGGTGGCGCGCTCGTTGACGCTCTTCATGCCGGTCATCGCGAACACGATGCGGCGCCCCGCGTCGTCCTTGGCCGAGGCCACGAGGCCGTAGCCCGCCTCCGCCGTGTGGCCGGTCTTCAGACCGTCCGCGCCGAGGCTGAGGAGCGGATTGCGCGAGCGCTGCGTGATGCCGTTGAAGGTGAACTCCTCCTCCGAGAACAGCGGATACTGGTCGGGATAGGTGCGGATGATGTGGGTGGCGAGCGTCACCAGATCGCGCGCCGAGACGCGCTGGCCGGGATCGGGCAGGCCGTGCGGGTTGACGAAGCGGGAATGCGTCAGGCCGAGTTCCTGCGCCTTCTTGTTCATCAGTTCGGCGAACGCCGGCACCGAGCCGGCGATGCCCTCGGCCGCGACGATCGTCGCGTCATTGCCGGACTGGATGGCGATGCCCTTGATGAGGTCGCCGACGCTGACCTCGGAATTCAGCGGCAGGAACATCGTGGAGCCGCCGGACGCCGCGCCGCCGGTGCGCCAGGCGTTTTCGGAGACGGGGAAGGTCTCGTCGAGCCGGATCGCGCCGCGCTTCAGCTCGTCGAAGATGATGAGCAGCGTCATCAGCTTGGATAGCGAGGCCGGCGGAATCTCGTCGTCCGGGTTCTTTTCGAACAGCACCGTGTTGGTGTCGAAGTCGAGCAGCACCGCCGAGCGCGCCGCGGTCTCGAAGGCATGGGCCGAAGTCGAAACGCTCAGCACCACCAGTAGGGCGGCCAGCGGGCGCTGGAGCGGTCGCAGGTTGAGCGCCATCGTTGTCATGCCGTGAATTCCTCATGCCGTCGGCGCGCCCCGGAGGCCGCGCCACATCCTCGCCCCGGAGGTTAATGAGATCACAGCAGAACTTGGTGAACGACGGGTGAACGGCAACGGGCAGCCCCGTCTGCCGGCGTGATAACCGTGCCGCTGTGACCAGATCTCGCACAGCGACGGCATTCGCCTTCGCCCCCGCGTCGGGGCAAGGAGCGGCGAGCCTCTCTCAGCCTTCGAGTTCGGCCTTCAGCATCTCCAGCTCCAGCCATTCGTCCTCGGCCTTGGCGAGCGCGGCGCGGCTCGCTTCGCTCTCCTGGGCAAGCTTGGAGAAGCGGTCGGGGTTCTTGGCGAAGAGGGCAGGGTCCGCCATCTCGGCTTCCGCCTTGGCGATCGCCGCTTCCAGCTTGGCGATCTCCTTCGGCAGATTTTCCAGCGCGAACTTCTGCTTGAACGAGAGCTTGGTGCTCGGCTGGCCGGCGGGGCGTGCGGCGGGCGCCGCGGCGGCGGGCTTGGCGGCGGACTTCTCGGCTTTCCTCGCCTCGGCCTGCGCGCCGCGTTTCTGCGCCGCCATGTCGGTATAGCCGCCGGCATATTCGAGCCAGCGCCCGTCGCCCTCCGGCGAGATGACGCTCGTCACCGTGCGGTCGAGGAAGTCGCGGTCGTGGCTGACGAGGAGCACGGTGCCGGGATAGTTGGCGATCAGCTCCTGCAGAAGGTCCAGCGTCTCCATGTCGAGATCGTTGGTCGGCTCGTCCAGCACCAGGACGTTGGCGGGCGTCGCCAGCGTCTTGGCCAGCAGCAGGCGTGCCCGCTCGCCGCCCGACAGGTTGCCGACCGGCGTGCGGATCTGCTCAGGCTGGAACAGGAAGTCCTTCAGATACCCGGCGACGTGCCGCGGCTCGCCGTTGACCATCACCTGATCGCCGCGCCCGTCGGTCAGCGCCTCGGACACGGGGAGATCGTCGCGAAGGCTCGCGCGTTTCTGGTCGAGGAAGGCGAGGTCGAGATTGGTGCCGAGCCGCACCGTACCCGCGTCGGGCGCCGCCTCGCCGATCAGCATCTTCAGGAGCGTCGTCTTGCCGGCGCCGTTCGGACCGACGAAGCCGACGCGGTCGCCGCGCTGGATGCGGGTCGAGAAGTTCTCGACCAGAACCCGGTCGCCATAAGCCTTCTCGATCGCCTTCGCCTCGATCACCAGCTTGCCGCTCTCGCGCGTGTCGCCGACCTGCATCTCGACGACGCCGGTCGCGCGGCGGGCGTTCTTGCGGTCGGCGCGCAACTGGTGAAGGCCGGCGAGGCGTCGCTCGTTGCGCGTGCGCCGGGCGGTGACGCCGTAGCGAAGCCAGTGCTCCTCGCGCACGATCTTGCGATCGAGCTTCTGGAGATCGCGCTCCTCCTCCTCCAGCACCTTGTCGCGCCACGCTTCGAAGCTGCCGAAGCCCTCCTCGATGCGGCGCACCCGGCCGCGGTCGAGCCAGACGGTGGCCAGCGTCGTCTTCTCCAGAAAGCGGCGGTCGTGGCTGATGATGACGACGGCCGAGCGGATTGAGGCGACCTCCTCCTCCAGCCATTCGATCGTCGGCAGGTCGAGATGGTTGGTCGGCTCGTCGAGGAGCACGATGTCGGGCTCCGGCGCCAGCACGCGGGCCAGCGCCGCGCGCCGCGCCTCGCCGCCCGAAAGATCGCCCGGCCGAGCATCGGCGCGAAGACCCAGGCCTTCGATCAGGCGCGTCACACGGTAGGGATCGTCCGCCGGGCCGAGCCCCGCTGCGACATAGGCCTCGACGCTCGGCGCGTCGCCGAAGTCCGGCTCCTGCGCGAGGTAGCGGATCGTCGCGCCCGGTTGGCGGAACACCTCGCCGCCGTCCGGCTCGACGGTGCCCGCCGCGATCTTGAGAAGGGTCGACTTGCCGGACCCGTTGCGCCCGACCAGCGCGATCCGGTCGCCGGGCGAGACGCCGAGTTCGACGTCGGCGAGAAGGGGCGTGCCGCCAAAGGTCAGGCGCACGCCGTCGAGGCGAAGAAGCGGGGGAGGGGCCATGGCCGGCTTCTAGCCGATCGCCCGTCCGCTTGAAAGATCGGCGTCGGGATCAGGAAAGTGTGACAGGAGCCAGTCACGAAACACGCGGACCTTCGGGACGTTGCGCCGACCCGGCGGGTAGCACAGCCAATAGCCGCGCTCCGTCGGACACAGAAGGTCGAAGGGCTGGCGAAGCCGGCCGGCGGCGAGATCCTCGCGATAGAAGAAGGGGGTGAGGATCGCCACGCCGTGGCCTGCAAGGGCTGCGATCGATTCGAGATCCTGCCCGCCCATCTTGTGTCCGTCGTCGACGTCGAACCCCTCGCGCCGGATGCCGGCATGAGCGAACCATTCGTTCCACCACGGGTCGGTCGGGTCGATCAGCGGATAAGCGAGAAGATCGGCGGGGTCGTCCAAAGGTCTACCGATCCTTGCGGACAGGGCAAGACTGAGCATCGGCGTGAAATCGGCGCGCAGGAGCTTGTGGGCGACGAGGCCGCGGCCGGGATGGAGGCCGCCGCGGATCGCAAGGTCCACCGGCTCCCGGTCGAAGTCGCTGATGTCGCGCGTCGCATGAAGCCGCACGGCGATCTCGGGATGATCGAGCTGGAACGCGTAGAGATGCCGCGCCAGCCAGCCGGTCGCGAAGGTCGGAATGACGCTGATCGTCAGGACACCCGATGCGCCGCCTTTCACCGCCTCGAAGGAGGCCGCCAGAAGATCGAAGGCGCCGCCCGCGTCGAGACCGAGGCGCCGCCCGGCATCCGTCAGTTCCACCTGCCGCTTGCCCCGCAGGAACAACGGGGTGCCGATCCGTTCTTCCAGCAGGCGGACCTGATAGCTGATCGCGGCCTGCGTCATGCCGAGTTCATCCGCCGCGCGGGTGAAGCTGAGGTGCCGGGCGGCGGCCTCGAAGGCGCGAAGGGCCGAGAGGGGCGGAAGATGACGGGCCATGATGCATAAGGTCTCCTTATGCATCATGCGCGAGCTTCGGTTGGATCGGCAAGAGGGCATGGAGGCATAATCGGCTCCAGCGATCCTGCCGGAGCCCACCCATGAAACACGTTCCGCTCGATGAATTCGACGTTCATCCGCCGCTTCGCGTCACGTCCTCGAAAGTTTCGACGTGGCGAGAGCGCTTAGCCGCCTGGTTGTGGAGGCTCGGCTGGGATCAAACCAGCTTGCCCCAGACGCTGGACGCCGACATCCATGGCGACCATCCCAACGCACGCCCCCTGCGGGGCCGTGCCGACTGGGAGCATCGGCTCTAAACGCTACTCCGCCGGTGTCGCCGCGCCGCCTTTGCCAAGCGCCTCGGCTGCGGCGAGATCGCGCCGCAGCTGCTCCTCGCCTTCGGCCTGGGGCTTCGTCAGCCGGGCGAGGGCGAGATAGGCGACGGGGGTGAGGAAGAGCGTCGCGATCGTCGCCAACCCCAGTCCGCCGACGATGACGTAGCCGAGCGAGACGCGCGCCTCGGCGCCGGCGCCCGCCGAGAAGATCAGCGGCACGCCGCCGACGATCGTCGCGATCATCGTCATCATGACGGGGCGCAGGCGGATGATCGAGGCCTCCTCGATCGCCTCGCGCACGGTGCGTCCCTCCTCGCGCAGCTGGTTGGCGAACTCCACGATCAGGATGCCGTTCTTGGCCATGATGCCGACGAGGAGCACGAGGCCGATCTGGGAGTAGAGGTTCAGCGTCTCGCCGAAGAAGTCCATCGCGTAGACCGCGCAGGCGACGCCGAAGGGCACGGTGGCGATAATGATCAGCGCCGACACGAAGCTCTCGAACTGCGCCGCCAGCACCAGGAAGACGACGACGATCGCAAAGCCGAAGACGATGGCAAGCCCGCTCGACGTCTCCTCCAGCGTCGCCGCCTCGGCCAAGGGCACGAGGCGCACGCCTTCGGGCAGCTTGCCGGCGGCGAACTCCTGCGTCTGTTCCCAGGCCTGCTGAATCGAGAAGCCGGCGGGGAGATCGGCGGACATGGCAACCGAGCGCGACTGGTCCTCGCGGGCGAGCGTCGGCGCGACGGCCTCTTCCTTGATCGTCGCGATCGAGGACAGCGGCACGAAACGGCCGTCGCCGGTCTTCATGAAGATGTTGGCGAGATCGCCGGGATCGTTGATCGGTTGCGAGGTCGAGACGACGTGGATGTCGACCGCGCGATCGTCGACATAGGTCGTGCCGATCTCGCGCCCGTCGAGCAGCGACTGGATGGCGGAGGCGAGCCCGTCGATGTCGATGCCGAGGTCGGAGGCGCGCGTGCGGTCGATCTCGACCGAGAGCTGCGGTTGCGTCGTGTCGAAGGCGAGCTGGACCCGGCCCCAGCGCCCGTCGGCGTTCATCACCTCCTCCAGCGAGGTCGCCGCGTCCGACAGCATCTGGTAGGTCGGCCCGGCCAGCGCGAACTGGAGGCCGCGCCCACCGCCGCGGATGCCGAGCGAGTTCGGCTGGATCGCGCGCGCCTGGACGCCCGGGATATCGGCGAAGGCGCGGTTGAGCTCGGCGGCGATCTCCTGCTGCGTGCGCTCGCGCTCGCCCCAGGGCGCCAGCGTCAGCACCATAAAGGCGCCGTTGCCCGTGCCCGTGCCGATGCGCGCGAAGACGCCGGTCGCCTCGCCGCTTTGGACGTACGGCAGCACGATCTCCTCGACGCGTCGCATCTGCGTGTCGGTGTAGTCGAGGCTCGCGCTCTGCGGCGCCGTGATGCTCATGAGGACGCTGCCGCGGTCCTCGTTGGGGGTGAGCTGCTGCGGCAGGTTCTGGAATGTGATGATCGCCGCGCCTGCGAAGATCGCCGAGACGACGATCACCGCCAGCGGATAGGACAGGGCCTTGCGAAGGGCGCCGGCGTAGAGGGCGGCGAGCCAGCCGCCCAACCGTCCGGCGCCGCGCTTCAGCGCCCCCGGCTGCGGCTCGTCCTTCGCCTCCGCCAGGACATGGGCGGCCAGCATCGGGCAGAGCGTCAGGGCGATGAAGGCGGAGAGCGTCACCGAGATCGCGAGCACGAAGCCGAACTCGCGGAAGAGACCGCCTGCGACGCCGGGCAAGAACGAGATGGGGATGAACACGGCGGCGAGCGTTGCGGTCGTCGAGATGACGGCGAAGAACACCTCGCGCGTGCCGACGACGCTCGCGGCCCGAACCGTCAGCCCCATGTTGCGCCAGCGGATGATGTTCTCGAGCACGATGATGGCGTCGTCGACCACCATGCCGGTGGCGAGCACCAGCGCCAGAAGCGTGATGATGTTGACGGAGAATCCGACGAGATAGATGCCCGCGACGACGCCGATGAGCGCGATCGGGATGGTGAGCGTCGGGATCAGCGTCGCCCGGAAGTTCATCAGGAACGCGTAGATCACGGCGACGACGATGACGATCGCGAGCGCCAGCGTCAGCTCCACCTCGTGGATGGAGCCGTTGATGAAGGTCGCCTCGTCCGAGGTGACGATGACGCGCGTTCCGGGCGGCAGCGAGGTGTTGAGTTCGGTGACGGCGGCGCGCACGCCTTCCGAGATCGCCAGCGTCGACGACCCGGCCTGCCGGATGACGCCGAGGCCGACGCCGGTCTCCCCGTTGACGCGCGTCTTGGAGGCCGCCTCGTCCGGTCCGAAGCGCACGGAAGCGACGTCGCGCAGGCGGGTCTGGGCGTTGAGGAGAACGGCGCCGAAAGCCTCCGGCGTCGAGAGCCCGGCGTCGGCGCGCACCACGAGGTTCTGCGTCGGCGATTCAAGCTGCCCCGCGGGCTGGTCGAAGGAGGCGTTCGCGAGCGCGTTCGACACGTCGCCGAGCGTCAGGCCCCGCGTCGCCAGCTCGTCGGGCCGGACATCGATGTAGACGAGGCGCTCGCGCTCGCCCGACAGATCGACGTCGGCGACGCCCTCGACCGCCGCGATGCGGTCGGCGATGCGGTCGTCGACCAGCGTCGTCAGGTCCTCGATCGGCAGCGCGTTCGAGAGCACCGCAAGGCGCATGATCGCGTCGGCGTCGGCATCGGCCTTGACGATGCGCGACTCGTCGGCGTCGTCCGGCAGCTGGTTGGCGATGCCCGCGACCGCGTCCCGCACGTCGCTCGCCGCGACGTTGAGGTCGGTGGGGTCGGTGAATTCGACGGTGACGCGGCTCTGGCCGAAGCGCGAGGACGAGGAGATCGACGCGATGCCGGCGACGCGGGCGACGGCGCTTTCGATCGTGCTCGTCAGCTGCCGGTCGACCACCTCGGCCGACGCGCCCTGGAAGTTGGTGGTGACGGTGATCACCGGCCGGTCGACGTTCGGCAGTTCGCGGATCTCGACCGCGTTGAACGCGGCAAGCCCCGCGACGATGATCAGGAGATTGATGACGATGGTGAAGACGGGCCGACGGATGAAGAGCGAGGTCAGCGCCGTCAGGCCGTCCGGCTTGGCCGCGCCGCCGCTCATCGGGCGCTCGCCCCGCCCGGCGCGGCGATCGCGGCGCCCGCATCCGCCTGGCGGCCGGGAGCCGGGGTTTCGGCTGTCGGCGGATCCTGGTTGGAGGGCAGGGCGTCGATCCCCGTCGTCGGCCGGATGCGCACCGTACCGCCCTCGCGCAGGAGCTGGACGCCTTCGGTGACGACTGTGTCGCCACTCTTCAGCGTGTCCGAGGCGACGAGAACCGTGTCGACGTTGCGTTCGATGATGGCGATCGGCGCCTTGGTCGTCTTCTCGTTCGCGACCACCCAGACGAAGGGCCCCGTGCGCTCCCACTGGACCGCCAGCGGATTGACCGCGAGGTAGGACTGGCCCTCGAAGCCGATCTCGATCGAGAAGGACAGGCCGGGGCGCAGGCGATCGCCGTCGTTGTCGATCGTCGCTTCGGCGCGCAAGGTTCGGCTTGCCGGATCGAGACGGCTATCGAGCGCGGTGATGGCACCCTGATACGTGTCGCCCGAGCGGGTCGCGGGAACGGCCGAGACGGGGTGGCCGACCGCAAGCTGCGAGGCGAAGGCTTCCGGCGCGTCGAAGAGGATGCGCAGCTTGGAGCGATCGTCGACGGTCGCGATCAGCGTCGAACCGTCGACCAACGCGCCGACCTCGAGATTGAGGAGGCCGACATGTCCGCCGATCGGCGCGCGGATGCTGCGCTTGGCCAGCGCCACTTCGGCGGCCTGGAGGTCGAGCGCGGCGGCATCGCGCGCCCGGCGCACCTCCTCGAGCTGGACCGAGGTGATCGAGGCGCCGGTGGTGGACAAGGTCTCGTAGCGGCGGAGCTGATCTTCCGCGGTCGCAACCGCGATGCGTGCCCGATCGACCGCGATGCGCTCAGCGTCGTCCTGCAGTTCGGCGAGCACGGCGCCCGCCTCCACCGCGTCGCCCGAGCGGAACGACAGGGACTTGATGATGCCGGTCGCGTCGGGCCGCACTGCGACCGTGCGCAGCGCCTCTCCCGATCCGATGGCGCGAAGCCGGTCGCGCGTCACGAGGGGCTGCGCCTGTGCCACGGCGACCAGCGGCGCCTGACGCCCGGCGCCCTGCCGCGTCTGCGTCGCGCCGACCTTGGGCTCGTCGTCCGCAGAGGACAACGCGCCGACGAGCGGCCGGAGCGCGCTCGGAAGCCGATCGTCGGCGAGAAGGAAGCGGCCAGGGGCGGGCGAAAGATACAGCCACGCGCAGCCGGCAGCCGCGATCAGAAGGAGCGTGACGGCGATCTGGCGGAAAACGGCCATGGAAACCCTTGGTTGACGCGAGGGCCGACGGCCCGGGCTGCTCGATCTCGGCCCTCCGTCGGCTCCGCCGCCACGACGACGTTTCGAAGGTCCGTTTCGTACGGGGCCGAACTCCGGCCGTCCGGAGGGGCGCGGAGATGGCGGACGATAGACGATCGAGCGAGCGCTGCTGCCATAAATTTTGGTAAGGAAGCAGAACGAAAGCGTGAAGGGCAACGAAACAGGGCCCGCCGATTGGCGGGCCCTGCTGTCCGTCGATGTGCTTGCGAAGCGACCGGTTTACTGGGCCGCCGGAGCCGCCGGGACGTCGCCCGGGTTGGCGACGCGCATCTGGTCGCGGTTCTCGGCGTAGGTGTCGCGGTTGAACTCGGGCGCGTTCTTCAGCTGGTCCTGCGTGAACTGCGTCGTCAGCGTCAGCGAACCGCCGGAGTCGCGCATGAACTGAAGGTTGTCCATGGCCACGGCCACCGGCTTGGCGCCGATGCCGAGGAAGCCGCCGACGTCCACGATCACCGCGTCGACCTGACCGTCCGGCGTCAGGGCGATGTCGCCGATCGAGCCGATCGTCTGGTTGTCCGGCCCGTAGACCGAGGTGCCGATCAGGTTGTCGGCCGTGAGGTCGGCGCCCGTGACCGGCGTGCCGACGTTCGCGGCCGGCGTATTGCCGCTGGTCGAGGCCGTCGTTTCCGTGCCCGACGAGGCCATGCCGCTCGAAGCCGCCATGCCGCTCGTCGCCGAGGCTGCCGTGTTCGTGGCGGTGTCTGCGGTGCCCGCCGCCATGCCTGCGGTGCCCGCGGCCATGCCGGTCGGAGCGGCACCGGCGGCGCCCATCGTGTTGGCAGCGGTGTCAGCGGCCGTGTTGGCGGCCATACGGTTCTCGTTGGACTGGAAGGCCGGCGCGTTGGTCAGCTGTTCCTTGCTCGCTGCAAGCACCGCACGCGGCTCGCCCGACGGATCGGCGTTCATCGAGATGTTGTCGAACGGAACGCCGACGTTCTTCTCGCCGATGCCGAGGAAGCCGCCGACACCCACGACCACCGCCTGAACGCGACCGTCGGCCGCGATCACGAGGTCGTTGATGTTGCCGATGTTGTCGGCATCGGCCGCCGGACCGGAATAGACGTTGTCACCGACGATGTCGTCCGACAGGAACTGGTCGTTGGCGAGCGTCGCGACGTAGCCGTTCTGCATGCCCGACGCAGCCGTCGTGTTGGCGGCCATATTGGTCGTGGAGGCCGGAGCCGCGGTCTCGGCGGCCATGCCGCCCGAGGCCATGGTGCCGCCGGCCATGTTGCCGTTCAGCGTATTGGTGGCACCGGTGTTGCCGGCGGTCGTGCTGTTGGCCGCCATGTTGCCCTGACCGCTCATGTTGGTCGAGCCGGAGTCGTCCGTGGTGTTGCTGGCGACCGTGGAGACCGGCTGCTTGTTGACCGTGAAGGCCGGGGCGGCGGCAAGCTCGTCGCGCGAAGCGGTCAGGACGGCGCGGGGCTGGTTGTTCTCGCCCGTGGTCCACTCGATCTTGTCGTAGGGGACGGCAACGGTCTTGGACTGATCGCCAAGGAACGAACCCATGTCGACCACGGCGGCAACGACCGTGCCGTCGGCGCCGACGATGAAGTTGTCGATCTCACCCGCCGACTCGGCGTCCGCCGCGTTGGAGGCGTAGACGGTCTGGCCGTCGAGGTCGGTCACGAGGTGCTGGTCGGCGCCAAGCGACTGGACGTAGGCGATGTCGGCGGTCGGCGCGGAGGCTTCGGACTGCATGCCGGCGGACGTGCCCGTCGCATCGCCGGACGGCGCCATCGTGCCCGCGGGAGCCGCGTTCATCGCGGGCTGCTCGCCTGTGGTCGTGGTGGTGGTCTGAGCGAGGGCGCCGGTCGCGAGGACGGCGGCCATGGCCGTGGTTGCCAGAAGAGTGCGGACCATCGAGAACTCCCGTGTATCGAAAATGAATGTCCAGCCGCCGATCGACCGCCGGACCCTGGATGATGCGAATTCAACCTGCGGCTGTTGCTAAGGTTCCCGGTTCACGAAAAGGAAAACCCGGCGTGAATGTCAGGCAAATGCAATCACGCCGAAGAACAGAAGAAGCAGGAAACCTACGAGGACGATCAGGATCAGCACCTTCGCGATGCCCGCGGACACGCCGGCGACGCCTCGGAAGCCGAGAAGACTGGCGATCGCCGCCACCACCAGAAGAATGACGATCCATTCGATCATTGCGGAACCCCACAGGCTGAACTCGTTGCCGCGATGAACGGCAGGCGGATCGTCGGGTTCCAGTCGGCGCGTCGGCATTTCACCATTTTCGCGGACGCGCCGCGCCCCATATGGCGGCCGAGCATCGCAACGGAGTCTCAGCGCAGGTCATGAAAGTCCACGCCATCCTCAACCGGCACGGCGGCACCCTGCGCACCACGGATCTGGAGCTTTTGAGCGCCGCCATCCGCGGCGAGTTCCAGGTCCACGGACACGAGGCGGAGGTCGAACTCGTCGACGGACCCGAGATCGGCGAGCGCATCGAGGCGCAGGCACGACGGACGGACCTCGACGTCCTCATGGTCGGGGGCGGCGACGGAACCGTGTCGTCGGCCGCCGCGGCCGTGGCGGGCGGCCCCATCGCGCTCGGCATCCTGCCCGCGGGCACGATGAACCTCTTCGCCCGTTCGCTTCAGATTCCGATGGGGCTCGACCCCGCCGTCAAGGCGCTCGCCAACGGGCGCATCGCCGAGGTGGACATTGCCAGCGTGAACGGTCGCTACTTCGTCCACCAGTTCGCGGTGGGCATGCACGCGCGCATGGTGCGGACCCGCGAGAAGCTCGACTACAGTTCGCGCATCGGCAAGATGTGGGCGAGCGCGCGCGCCGTCGTCACGGCCGCCGGCTCGCTGCCGATGGTGGACCTGCGCTTCGAGATTGACGGGAAAACGCAGGTGATCCGGACCCCGGCGGTCGCGATCTCCAACAACATCTACGGCGACGGGCATCTTCCCTATGCCGACGATCCGCAGGGCGGAAAGCTCGGCATCTACATCATGCGCGCCACGAGCCGCCTGGCGGTCCTGAAGACCACGGTGGACATGATGCGGGGCGCCTGGAAGGACAAGGACAACCTGACCGTGATGACGGCCGACGAGATCGTCATCGAGCATCGCCGCTCGAAGAGTCGCAATCGATCGGTCATGGACGGCGAACTGCGGGCACTCGATCGGCGGTCGGAGGTCAAGATCCATCCGCGCGGACTGAAGGTGCTCGTCCCGGAAGAAGCGACGTTCTAGGCGGAAGAGCGGTGCGAAGACGCCAGTCTCCGGCGTTTTCGCTCGTCAGGCTGACGGGATGGATTTCGGCAAGCATGCGCCGGTCAGGTCTTCCGTCGTGGTCGGCGCGCAGCTAGCGGCGTCCGTCCTCGACGTCCGTTTCGCCGTCCTCGTCCGCCGATCCGCCTGAGGCAGGCGCTTCCTCATAGTCGTGCCCGCCCTCGGCAAGAAGCGAGAGGGCGTCGAAGAACCGCCGTTCCAATGGCTCGTAGGCCGCGGCCGGTTCGTCGCCCTGCTCGCGCTGTAGGTCGTCGAGCGCTTCCTGAATGGCCTGACGCTTGTCCCGATCGGGGAGTGTCGGGTCGGCCAGGATCTCGCGCAAGCGGTCGTCGTGTCCTGCCAGATCGGCGCCTGTTTCCCCAGAGGCGGGGAGCCGGTCATCGGGAAAGTCGCTCATGACGCTCGGCTCCTCTCGTTTCGCTCAGTTGGCGGTGGTGGTGCTGCCGGACGTCGACGCATTCGGGGTCACGACGCCAGTCTGCGAATTGGTCGGGGTCGTCGGCGCAGCGGTCGTGCCGGAGGCCTCGACCCCGTTGATGTTCTGGTCGGGCAGGGTGGAGCTGTAGATCTGCAACCCGGCGAAGACCACGAGGCACAAGACGAGGCCGCCGATCAGCACGTACAGCACCGGGCGGCCGGTTCGGCCCTGCCGCGCCTTGTCGGTTCTGAGTTCAGCCATGAGAACACTCCGTTGCATGCGCCGCGGCGCCTTTGAATTCGGTAACGGAGCGACCGCCGGAAACGATCCCGAAATCGGCGACTTTCCGCACCGCTCATGAGGTCGTGATACGAGAACGGCGCGCTCGCGAGAGCGCGCCGTTCGGATCGAACCCTGCAGGCTTCAGCGGCCGTAGCCGCCGTCGCGCCAGTTCTGGAAGACGCGGTACACCCCCCAGACGGACGCCGCGGCCACCGGGACCACCAGCAGCGACTTGCGCCGCCGCAGGCTGCGGAAGATCAGCGGCATGTTGGACATCGCCGCGACCGAGGCGATCGAGGCGACATCACGCTGCACACGGCTCGCCGCCCGCTGCCGGGCTGGTCGGCGCGCGATGGTCAGGAAGATGTAGACGCCGATCAGGGCGACGAGGCAGACGGCGGCGAAGATGAGGGCCGTCGCCACGACGCCGATGCTGTGGGCGATCCAAGCGAACAGCGCCAGGAGCAGGAAGAACAGCATCGCCAGGGCGACGATGCCCATGACCACGTAGATCGTGGCGATCGTCCGCAGCCTGGCGAGGTAGATCGACGCCTCGCCCGTCACGAGTCCCGAGATGAGCTGGAACACCATCGAGACCGCGACTTACCGGAAGAGGCGTGCGTAGACGTAGCCGACGGCTGCGGCAATCAGGATGCTCTTGATCGGCTCGGCACGGACGCGCTCGCTGACCTCTTCCTCGAACTCGCTGACCGTCTCCTGCGCCTGGCGGAAGTAGCGCTCGCCTTCGTCGCGCAGCTGGTAGGCCTGCTGCTTGGCGTTCTCGGCGCGGCTGGTGGCCATCGTCTTCAGCGTCTCGGTGACGCCGGCCACGTCCTCCCGCAGCTTGGAGATCTGCGCCTCGAGTTCGGCGCGATCGGCACCGGTGCTCGCGCTGGTCGAGAACTCGTTGGACGTGGTGTTCGACATGGGTACTGATCCTCTTACGTTGACAGGGTGGCCACGGCCCTCCCTGATTGCGGAAATCGTTTGCCTGCCACGGAAGTTCCGTCTCAGGCGGCCGGGGCGACCCCGATTATTTGCGACGAGATCGAATCGGGCCCAAACTCACCGTCGCCCTCGATGCCGAGGAGGTCGGCCATGCGGGTGCGGGCGCGAGAGACTCGGCTCTTGATCGTGCCGACGGCGCATTTGCAGATCTCGGCGGCTTCTTCGTAGGAGAAGCCGGACGCGCCGATCAAGATCAGCGCCTCGCGCTGGTCGTCGGGCAGCTGCTCCAGCGCCTTGCGGAAGTCCTGCAGATCGAGGTGGCCCTGCTGCTCCGGGTGCCCGGCTAGCTGCATGGCGTGGATGCCGTCCACGTCCTGGACCTCGCGGCCCTTCTTGCGCATCTGCGTATAGAACTCGTTGCGCAGGATCGTGAACAGCCAGGCCTTGAGGTTGGTGCCGGGCTGGAACGTGTGCTGCTTGTCCCACGCCTTCACGAGGGTTTCCTGCACGAGATCGTCGGCGCGGTCGAAGGAGCCCGCCAGCGACGCCGCGAAGGCACGCAGGTTCGGGATGATGGCGACGAGTTCTTTGCGGAAGTCGGTGTCCTGCGCCATGTGGCTCAGTTTCCTTCCTTCGACGACTTCGACTTGGCTTCCGCCGCGTCGAGGGCGTCGAGCAGCGACATGAAGCGGTCCGGCACCGGCTCGCTCGCCACGTCGTCGTAATATGCCTTCAGGCGTCGGCCGATCGCGGAACTCGAACCGAGGTCCGTCGGTTGGCTGTTTGCGACGTCCAGATCCATCGAGGCGTTCGTGTCCTGGGTCTCGGGCATGACGGTGCCTTTGTTCCTGCGGTCTTCCATTCCACCTCTCGCCCTGCCGACCTTCGCGTCCGGCTGTCACGACGCTTGCTGCGCTAGATGTAGGAGCGCCGCCCGTTCGCAAGTGTCTCGGCCGCCCGAGGGAAATGTTGTGCTCGAAGGTCTAGCGTTTCGCGCCTGTTGCCTTAACTAGGGCCGGGTGCGCGAAGTCCACAGGCGGCCGACGTTTCCGTCGCCGCCCCGACCGGGGCTGACTTTCGTCGCCGCATAGACAAGGTCAGATCCGGGCGCGAAGCCCGGTCAAGCTACGAGGGAATGTTCATGTCGATGTCCTCGCGCATTGCGCCGCACATCCCGTATCTCCGGCGGTATGCTCGCGCATTGAGCGGTTCGCAGTCCTCCGGCGACGCGTATGTGGCGGCGGTCCTCGAAGCTCTGATCGCGGAACCGAGCCTGTTCGATACGCAGGAAAGCCCCCGGATCTCGCTCTACAAGCTGTTCTCCTCGTTGTGGCAGTCCGTGGAAGTGAACGTGCGCGAAGACGCGCCGGTGTCGGCCTGGGAAGAGAAGGCATCGCGCAATCTGCGTGGGATTTCGCCCCTGCCGCGCCAGGCGTTCCTTCTGGTCGCCGTGGAAGGCTTCACGACCGAGGAGGCGGCTCACATCCTCGGCGTCGGCGAGAGCGACTTCTCCGACCTCATCGGCCAGGCGAGCGCCGACATCGGCCGGCAGGTCTCGACCAACATCATGATCATCGAGGACGAGCCTCTGATCGCGATGGACATCGAGCAAATGGTCGAGAGCCTCGGTCATGGCGTGACCGGCATCGCGCGCACGCACAAGGAGGCCATCGCGCTCTTCGAGCAGCAGAAGCCCGGCATGGTTCTCGCCGACATCCAGCTCGCCGACGGATCTTCGGGCATCGATGCGGTAAACGACATCCTGGCCAAGGTGTCGGTGCCGGTGATCTTCATCACCGCCTTCCCTGAGCGCCTGCTGACGGGCGAGCGCCCGGAGCCGACCTTCCTCGTCACCAAGCCGTTCAATCCGGACATGGTGAAGGCCCTGATCAGCCAGGCACTGTTCTTCGAGACCGAGCGCGAAGCGGCCTGACGCCGCTTCGATCGCCGCGGGGGCCTGTCCGGCTCCACGGCGATCCCCGAAAGGGCGGGAACCCGTCGCGGTCCCGCTCCGTTGCGGGCTATTGATGCGTAAGAGCTTGCGGGCGGGGTCCCCAGGCTTCTGGAAAGGTTCGTCCGACATGACCGCAAGGCTGAACGGTAGACGCTCACGCGCCCGTTTCGACCATGCCCTGTCGGTCGCCTCGGAGGCGCTCTCGCTGCGCCGACGATCACACGGCGGCGTGAGCGCTGTGTCATGGTAGCCTACAAAGCGCTCAAGGCGGTCGCTAACACCGAAATGACGCTGTTCGCGCAGGACATGGACCTGCGCTACCTGTGGCTCTTCAATGCGCAGGGATCATGGCTCGCGGACGCCCGGAACGGGGACTGCGATCAGGACTTCCTGCCGGCCCCGGCGGCCGACAAGGCCAAGGCCATCAAGGCCGAGACGTTGAAGACCGGTGCGCCGGTCCGCTTTGAACTGCCGGTGGCGAGCGGCGACACCGTGCGCTGGTTCGATGTTCGCGTCGATGTCGACCGCAACGACGAGGGCGAGGTGATCGGCCTGATCGGGACGTCGGTCGAGATCACAGACCAGAAGCGGCGCGAAGACACGTTGAAGACCCTCCTTCGGGAGGTATCGCACCGTTCGAAGAACCTCCTGGCCATCATCCAGAGCCTGGCGAGCCAGACCGCCCGCCATTCGGTGACGGTGCCGGAATTCCTTGTCCGCTTCCGCGGGCGCATCCAGTCGCTCGCCTCCTCGCAGGACATCGTGACCGACACCGACTGGCGGGGCGCCGATCTCTTCAGCCTCGTGACGCTTCAGGTCGAGCGCTACGCGCCCGATGGCATGGAGCAGATCCGGTTCGAGGGCGTCGACGTCTATCTCACCCCGACCGCGGCGCTGCATGTCGGGCTCGCGCTCCACGAACTGGCCGTCAACGCCGCTTCCTACGGCGCCCTTTCTGTGCCGGGCGGCCGGATCGAGATCGTCTCGCGCATCGAGACGCGCGAGGGGCAGACTTCGCTGATGCTGCGGTGGCGTGAATCGAATGGGCCAAGGGTGCGGGTCGACTACGACCCCCGCTTCGGCACCTCGACGCTGGAGCGCATCGTGCCGAACTCCGTCGGCGGCGAGGCGGCTCTCGAGTACCGTCCCGACGGGATCCAGTACTGGCTGCGGGTTCCGCGGAACCAGTTCGAGCTGGTCGACAACTAAAAAAATTTATCGCTTCAATCGGTCCCTGATCGCGTCTCCGACGTGGTCCGACACGATCCTGTAGCCTGTCGTCGCGCGACCCGCTCCGGGGCCGGGAACCGCTGGCGATGCAATGGGTTAATGCGGTGAAAGGATCGCCGCCATGGAACACGTCGCCGCTCTTCTCTTGCTCGTCGGCTGCTCGCCGGATGCCACCGTCTGCTCGGAGATCCCGGTTCCGCAACCGATCTATCGCTCGCTCGACGAGTGCGAGGCCGCCAAGCCGCTGGAGATGCGTCTGTCGGGCACCTACGACCGCCGTGTGATGGCGACCTGTTCCGGCTTGACGCAGGCGGAAGTCGACGGATCGGCGTCCGTCGAGTGGGCGGTGAACCGGTCCGGCCATCTGACGGTGGAACTGACGGATGCGCCGCAACTCGTTGCCGCGCGATAGAACCCGGCTGGACGCTGCCGGTCCTCCCTCTATCTAGCCTGTTCGGGACACTCTGTTAGTTGGGAAAGCATCTGATGAAATCGATGATCTTGGCCGCCGTGGCGGCCAGCACGCTCGCTCTTGCCGGCTGCCAGTCGGTCGACAGCAACGTGGCCGTGCCGGCGGGCATCGGCGCTCTCGGCGGCGCCGCCATCGGTGCGGGCATCTCGGGCAACGCCCGTGGCGCCCTGATCGGTGCGGCGGTGGGCGGCGCAGGTGGCGCGCTTCTGGGTGCGGCGACCAACCGTCCGGGCCAGTGCGTCTATCGCGATGGTCGCGGCCAGCGCTACTACGCCGACTGCCCCGCCGGCTACTGAGCCAGGCGGTCTCGCATCGCCCGCCGGTTCACCGTGAACCGGCGGGCTCTTTGCACATGAAGTGGACGAGGACGGACCTGATGAGCGGCCAGCGCAACGTCTCCAGGCGAACAGTGCCCGCCATCCTGCTCGCTGTGACCTGCGCCGTCCTCTCCGGCTGTCAGTCCGATGTCTTGCCCGCCGTCTTCGGCCTCGGCTCGGGTGGCGTTTCCGCCTATGCGCCCGGCAAGCTGCCAGAGATCGTCGCCCGGCCGGGCGATCGTCTGATCGGTCGATCCGGGACGGACCGCGGTCGCTGCATCTTCGAGAATGCGGTCGGGAACCGCTTCCGGGCCGATTGCCCCGACGGCTTCACGCTCTGAGCCGGACGCCGTCCCGCCTCTTCAATCGTCGAGGGCGCGAGCCAACGCCACGAAGGCCGAGCGGAAATCCGCAGCCGACGCGACGGTTTGCTTGAATTCCACGCGTTCGACGCGGCCTCCGAGGACGAGCTCGAAACCGCGCCGATCCAGCGTCGCGATCCGCCAGCCGGCGTCCGCGCACCCGCGCCGAGCCATGATCCTGTTGAGAACGTCGGCGTGATCCTCGTTCATGTGGTCCACGACGCGCGTTTCCGCAGCCATGACGTCGGCGTCCGCCGCGTCGATGATGTCGTCCCGCCCGAGCGGATAGGCGCGGGCGAACCCGGCATTGAGGAAGGCGGAGCCGATCTCGACCCGCCAGTAGGAAAAGTCCGAGAACGTGCCGTAGAGCCGGGCCGAAGGATGATGCGCCGTGAAGCGTCGCGCGAGCCGATCGTAGCCATCCGCATCGGCTGCGATCGGACCCGCCGCCGAGCCGGCCAGCGACAGACGGGGCTGGTTCAGGGCATCGCCCTCAGTGGCGTCGCCGACGAGCAGCGAAACGCGAGGGTCGGCCTGGAGCGCACGCGTATGGGCCGAGAGTTGCGACAGGAGGAGGATCGGGCTGCCGTCGATGTCGGCGGCGAGCGCCACGCGGCTCGTCATCGGAGCGTGCGTCTCGGGATCGAGCCAGGCGAGCGCCGCATAGCGCGCGGTTCGCAAGAGGCGGCGAGCGAGCGCCAGCGCTTCGTCGTCGGGGCGAAGATAGGGGGAGGGTGCTAGGGGTGGCTTCTGCGTCATCGGACTTGGGCACTCCCATCGCTCAACCAAATCCCCTATCTGCGGGGCACATCGCGTGCAAGCCGCACGCCGCAGCCGGTACAGGAGCCCCGATGTCCGAGGACCAGAAGACCAAGATCCTTGAGGTTCTCAGCGCCCTGCCGGCTCCCGGCGGCGGCGATGTCGTCTCGCGCGGCATGGTCTCGGACATCTTCATCGCCGACGGTAAGGCGTTCTTCTCGATCAGCGTGCCGGCCGCCGAAGCCCAGCGTTTCGAAGGGCTGCGCCAGGAGGCCGAGCGCCGCGCGGCCGCCATTCCCGGCCTGTCGAGCGCGATGGTGGCCCTGACCGCCGAACGGCGCGGCGGCGGGATGGAGGCGCGCCCGCCGGCACCGCGTCCTCCTGCCAGAAGCGCGCCGCCGGCGGCGTCGAGACCCGCGCAACCACCGCAGCCGTCGCGCGCCGCCCGACAGGGCGTCGAGGGCGTCGGCCGGATCGTCGCCGTCGCCAGCGGCAAGGGCGGCGTCGGCAAGTCCACGACCGCCGTCAACCTCGCCCTCGGCTTCCGGGCGCTCGGCCTGCGTGTCGGCCTTCTCGACGCCGACATCTACGGTCCCTCCGTGCCGCGGCTTCTGGGGCTGCGGGGGCGGCCGGAACTCGAGAACGGCCGGGTGATGCGTCCGATGGATGCCTACGGTCTCAAGGCCATGTCGATGGGGTTCCTCGTCGAGGAGGAGACGCCGATGATCTGGCGCGGGCCGATGGTCATGTCGGCGCTGAACCAGATGCTGCGGGAGGTGGCCTGGGCGCCGCTCGACATTCTCGTGGTCGACATGCCGCCGGGCACGGGCGACGCGCAGCTGACCATGGCGCAGCAGGTGCCGCTGGCCGGCGCCGTGATCGTCTCGACGCCGCAGGACCTCGCGCTGATCGACGCGCGCAAGGGGCTGGCGATGTTCCGCAAGGTCGAGGTGCCGGTGCTCGGCATTGTCGAGAACATGAGCTACTTCGTGGCACCCGACACCGGGCGGCGTTACGACATCTTCGGCCACGGCGGGGCGCGGGCCGAGGCCGAGCGGCTCGGGGTCCCGTTCCTCGGGGAGGTACCGCTCGAGATGGCCATCCGCGAGGGCTCCGACGCCGGTGCCCCCGTCATGGCGGTCCAGCCCGACGGACCCCATGCGCGCGCCTATGCGGCGATCGCCGAGCGCACGCTCGCGTCAATCGAGGCATCCGGGGCGTCGGCGGGCAAGACACCCGAGATCGTTTTTGAGTGAAAAAACAAAAAAGCGGCTTGCGTGATGGCGGTCTCGTGGTCGAAATGTGCGCTTCCGGCGGCAATGCAGCCGTCCTAGGCACGTTCATGGGAGAACGCGTTTCATGGGTCTGACCAAGAAGCTTGTGGCGGCGACGGCGATCGTCCTCGCGCTCGGCTCGGCCGCTTCGGCCAAAACCTTCGTCTTCTGCTCCGAAGGCTCGCCCGAGGGCTTCGACCCCGGCCTCTACACCGCGGGCACCACGTTCGATGCCTCGGCGCACCCGGTCTACAACCGGCTCGCCGAGTTCAAGAAGGGCACGACCGAGACCGAGCCGGGTCTGGCCGAGAGCTGGGAGGTCTCGCCTGACGGTCTGCAGTACACGTTCAAGCTGCGCCCGGGCGTCAAGTTCCACTCGAACGCCAACTTCACGCCGACGCGCGACATGAACGCCGACGACGTCGTGTTCTCGTTCGACCGCCAGGGCAACGCGCAGAACCCGTGGCACCAGTACGTCTCGGGCGCGTCGTGGGAATACTACGCCTCGATGTCGATGCCCGAGACCGTGAAGTCGATCGAGAAGGTCGACGACATGACGGTGCGCTTCACGCTGAACACGCCCTACGCGCCGTTCATCGCCAACGTCGC
Source organism: Aureimonas sp. Leaf324 (assembly GCF_001423245.1). Taxonomy (GTDB): domain Bacteria; phylum Pseudomonadota; class Alphaproteobacteria; order Rhizobiales; family Rhizobiaceae; genus Aureimonas. The sequence continues at coordinate 330,972 of NZ_LMOH01000023.1, read as the reverse complement.
GATGCCGTTCGCCTCGATCGTCTCGAAGGAATACGCCGACAAGCTCGCCGAGTCCGGCCAGCAGGCGCAGTTCAACCAGGCGCCGATCGGCACCGGTCCGTTCCAGTTCGTGGCCTACCAGCCCGATGCCGTGATCCGCTATCAGGCGTTCGCCGACTACTGGGGCGGCAAGCAGCCGATCGACGACCTCGTCTTCGCCATCACCAAGGAAGCCTCGGTCCGCCAGCAGCGCCTCGCCGCCGGCGAGTGCCACCTGATGGCCTACCCGAACCCGGCCGACGTGCCCTCGCTGCAGCAGAACGCCGACCTCAAGGTCGACGAGCAGGAAGGCCTCAACATCGGCTTCCTCGCCTACAACACCAAGCAGGCGCCGTTCGACAAGCCGGAGGTCCGCAAGGCCCTCAACATGGCGATCGACAAGGACGCGATCATCTCGGCCGTCTACCAGGGCGCCGGCACCAAGGCCGTCGCCCCGATCCCGCCGACCATGTGGAGCTACAACGCGCAGCTCAAGGACGACGCCTACGATCCGGAAGCCGCCAAGAAGGCCTTGGAAGCGGCCGGCGTCAAAGACCTGTCGATGAAGATCTGGGCGATGCCCGTCTCGCGCCCCTACAACCCGAACGCCGCGCGCATGGCCGAGCTGATCCAGTCGGACTTCGCCAAGGTCGGCGTGAAGGCCGAGATCGTCACCTACGAGTGGGGTGAGTATCTCGAGCGCTCGAAGGCCGAGGACCGCGACGGCGCGGTGCTGCTCGGCTGGACCGGCGACAACGGCGATCCGGACAACTTCCTCGCCGTGCTCCTCGGCTGCGACGCCGTGGGCGGTGCGAACCGCGCGCAGTGGTGCAACCAGGACTTCAACAAGCTCGTCCAGGAAGCCAAGGCCAAGCCGACGCAGGACGAGCGCGCCAAGCTCTACGAGCAGGCGCAGGTGATCTTCAAGGACCAGGCGCCCTGGGCCACGATCGCCCACTCGGTCGTCTACGTGCCGATGCGCAAGAACGTGACCGGCTTCGTCCAGAGCCCGCTCGGCGACTACACGTTCGACGGCGTCGACATCACCGAGTAAGACGTCCTCATCATCGCCGGGAAGGGGAGCGGCCATGCGCCGTTCCCCTTTTCGTTTGGCCGAACCTCTTGATTTCCGCTAGAGAAATCGGCTTCAGCCGCAGGATGCGGCTCAAGGACCTCCAAGGGCCTCACCCATGTTCCGCTTCATCGTAGCGCGCCTCGGCGTCCTCGTGCCGACCTTCGTCGGCGTGGCGATCGTCGCCTTTTCCTTCATCCGCCTCCTGCCCGGCGACCCCGTCACGCTGATGGCCGGCGAGCGCGGCATCAGCCCCGAGCGCCACGCCCAGCTCACCGCGCTGCTCGGCTACGACCAGCCGCTGCCGATCCAGTTCTGGCACTACCTCACGGGCCTCTTCGCGGGCGACTTCGGCACATCGATCGTCACGCGCCGCCCAGTCCTTACCGAGTTCATGACGCTGTTCCCGGCGACCGTCGAACTGTCGCTCTTCGCGATCCTGATCGCGGTGGCGATCGGCGTTCCGGCCGGCGTCTTCGCCGCGGTGAAACGCGGATCGTGGCTCGACCAGACCATCATGGGCACGGCCCTCGTCGGCTACTCCATGCCGATCTTCTGGTGGGGCCTCCTCCTCATCATCTTCTTTTCCGGCACGCTCGGCTGGACGCCGGTCTCGGGCCGCATCTCGCTTCTCTACTTCTTCCCGCCCGTCACCGGCTTCATGCTGATCGACAGCCTCCTGTCGGGGCAGGCCGGCGCGTTCAAGTCGGCGATTAGCCACCTGATCCTGCCGGGCGTCGTGCTCGCCACGATCCCGCTCGCTGTCATCGCGCGCCAGACGCGCTCGGCGATGCTCGAGGTTCTCAGCGAGGACTACGTGCGCACGGCGCGCGCCAAGGGCCTGAAGTCGACCCGTGTCGTCGGCATCCATGCGCTGCGCAACGCGCTGATCCCCGTCGTCACAACGATCGGCCTGCAGATCGGTGTGATGATGGCCGGCGCGATCCTCACCGAGACGATCTTCTCCTGGCCGGGGATCGGCAAGTGGATGGTCGATTCGGTCTTCCGCCGTGACTATCCGGTCGTCCAGGGCGGCCTTCTCCTCATCGCCATCGTCGTGATGGTGGTGAACCTCGTGGTCGATCTTCTCTACGGCCTCATCAACCCCCGCGTCCGGGCCCGATAGGAGAGCCACGATGTCCCATATCGAAGCCCAGGAAGCGGAAGCCGGCGTCGGCTCGCTGATCCCCGACCGCAAGCCCGAGACCGGCCAGCGCCGGCGGATGCTGTCGGAATTCTGGTACTACTTCTCGGTCAATCGCGGGGCCGTCGGCGGCCTCGTGGTGTTCGCGATCGTCGTGCTCGTGGCGTTCCTCGCGCCGTTCATCGCCCCGCACGATCCCGTGGCGCAGAACCGCGCCGCACTTCTGGTCCCGCCCGCCTTCATGCAGGGCGGGCAATGGTCCTACCTTCTCGGCACGGACGCCGTCGGCCGCGACATCCTCTCGCGCCTGATCTACGGCGCGCAGTACTCGCTGTTCATCGGCACCTTCGTCGTCATCCTCGCGGTGTCGACGGGCATCGTGATCGGCCTCATCGCCGGCTACTTCCGGGGCTGGGTCGACACGGTGATCATGCGCGTCATGGACGTGATCCTCGCCTTCCCCTCGCTGCTTCTCGCACTGGTGCTGGTCGCCATCCTCGGGCCGGGCCTCGTCAACGCGATGATCGCGATCGCGCTCGTCCTCCAGCCGCATTTCGTGCGCCTGACCCGCGCCTCGGTGATGGCTGAGAAGGAGCGCGAATACGTCACCGCCGCGCGCGTCGTCGGCGCCGGACCGATCCGGCTGATGTTCAAGACGATCCTGCCAAACTGCCTCGGGCCCCTCATCGTCCAGGCGACGCTGTCCTTCTCGAACGCCATCCTGGATGCCGCCGCGCTCGGCTTCCTCGGGCTCGGCGCCCAGCCGCCGACGCCGGAATGGGGCACGATGCTCGCCGAAGCGCGCGAGTTCGTGCTGCGCGCCTGGTGGGTCGTGACCTTCCCGGGTCTTGCGATCCTCGTCACGGTGCTCGCCATCAATCTCATCGGCGACGGTCTGCGCGATGCGCTCGACCCGAAGATGCGCCGGAGCTGACGTCCATGAGCCTTCTCGAAATCCGCAACCTGACCGTCAGCTTCGACACGGCCGCAGGGCCGTTCAAGGCGGTCGACGGCATCGACCTGCATGTCGATCAGCGCGAGGTTCTCGCGATCGTCGGCGAGTCCGGCTCGGGCAAGTCGGTCGGCATGCTGGCCACCATGGGCCTCCTGCCGAAGACCGCGACCGTCACTGCCGACCGGCTGACGTTCGAGGGCCGCGACCTCCTGACGCTCTCGTCGCGCGAGCGGCGCCAGATCGTCGGGCGCGACATCGCGATGATCTTCCAGGAGCCGATGGCGAGCCTCAACCCGTGCTTCACGGTGGGCTTCCAGCTGACCGAGACGCTGCGCTTCCATCTCGGCCTCGGCCGGGCGGAGCGCAAGCGCCGCGCGATCGAGCTTCTCCAGTCGGTCGGCATTCCCGACCCGGAAGGTCGCATGTCGAGCTTCCCGCACCAGATGTCGGGCGGCCAGTGCCAGCGCGTGATGATCGCGATGGCGATTGCCTGCAATCCGAAGCTCCTGATCGCCGACGAGCCGACGACGGCGCTCGACGTGACGATCCAGAAGCAGATCCTCGATCTCCTCGTCGGGCTGCAGCGCGAGCACGGCATGGGTCTCATCATGATCACCCACGACATGGGCGTCGTCGCCGAGACGGCGCACCGGGTCGTCGTCCAGTACAAGGGGCGCAAGATGGAGGAGGCGGGCGTGCTCGAACTCTTCGAGAACCCGAAGAATCCCTACACGCGCGCGCTCCTGTCGGCGCTGCCGGAGAACGCCACCGGCGACCGGTTGCCGACCGTCGCCGACGCCATGGCCCTGGAGGCCGCCCGATGAGTCCCGTCCTCGAAGCGCGCGGCATCAAGCGCGACTACCTCGTGCCGCAGGGCCTCTTCTCGGCGCCGAAGGCCGTCCATGCCGTGAAGGGCGTGTCCTTTTCGGTCGAGAAGGGCAAGACGCTGGCGATCGTCGGCGAATCGGGCTGCGGCAAGTCCACGCTCGCGCGCATCCTGACCCTGATCGACGAGCCGACGGCGGGCGAGCTCTTCATCGACGGCCAGCCGATGCGCATCGAGAAGGGCGTGACGCGCGAGATGCGCCGCAAGGTGCAGATGGTGTTCCAGAACCCCTACGGCTCGCTCAACCCGCGCCAGAAGGTCGGCGATGTCCTGACCGAGCCGCTGGCGCTCAACACCGACATGCCCGCGGCCGAGCGGCGCAGCCAAGCGATGGCGATGCTGGTGAAGGTCGGCCTCGGTCCGGAGCACTACAATCGCTATCCGCACATGTTCTCGGGCGGCCAGCGCCAGCGCATCGCGATCGCCCGCGCGCTGATGCTGAACCCGAGCCTCCTGGTGCTCGACGAGCCGGTGTCGGCGCTCGACCTTTCGGTGCAGGCGCAGATCCTGAACCTTCTCGCCGACCTTCAGGACGAGCTGGGGCTCACCTACGTCTTCATCAGCCACGACCTGTCGGTGGTGCGCTACATCGCCGATACGGTGATGGTGATGTACTACGGCGAGGTGGTGGAATACGGCACGCGCGACGACGTCTTCAACGCGCCGAGCCACCACTACACGCAGAAGCTTTTCGCCTCGACGCCGCGCGCCGACGTCGACAGCATCCGCCGCCGCATGGCCGAGCGCGCCTAAGGCTTTAAAACGGGTCCGGCGCGCCGTCGTGCGCCGGACGTGACGCTTCCGGAGGCGGGAGACCCGCTAAACGTCAGACGAAGAGGCTCCAGAGTCGGTGGGCGTCGATCTTGCCGAGGAGACGGCCTCGTTCGGCGACCACCACGTCGCCGCGCCGCAGCGTCGGCAGGACGTCCGCGAGCCGCGTACCGGTCTGGACGAGACCTGCAAAGCCCGCCGCCTCGTCGGCGGGCGTGATCGGCGCCATCACGTCCTCGGCCAGCAGGAAACCCACGGGGTTCAGTTCCGACAGGAGCGCGGCGACATGGTCCGTCGCCGGCTGCAACACCAGCTCGCGCGGCGGCCCCGCCTGCACCAGCCGGCCGTTGTCGAGGACCGCGATCCGGTCGCCGACGCGCATCGCCTCGGCGGGGTCGCAGGTCGTCAGGATCACCGTCTTGCCGGTGCGCTCGCGCAGGCGCCGCAGCGATGCGACGAGCGACGGGTCGCGCCAGGCGTCGGGCGTATCGATCGCGCCGTCCATGAGAAGGATCGGTTCCGCCCCGAGCGAGGCGACGAGAAGCTGGACATGCGCGCGAAGACCGGGGCCGAGGTGCGCGACCGTCGTGCCCGCCAGATCGCGCAGGCCCGCATTGGCAAGTTCGAGCACCACGCGGGGCGCGCGGTCGCGGCGCGGCGTGCCGTGGTCCGCGAGCGCCGCCTCGACGACGGCGGAGACGGTCCGGCGGTCGCCGAGGCGCACCGGCGCGCGCCAGCTGGAGACGGTCGCCTCCGCGTGGCGCTTGAGGTGGGACTTGGTCGCGGTCGCCAGCTCGAACGCCCCGTGCATGGTGAGAAACGAGGCGGACCCACGCGCGATGGGCGCCGCTCCGGCGAGCGCCGCCACGAGGCTCGACTTGCCCGAGCCCGAGCCGCCGAGCACCACGAGAATCTCGCCGGGGTAGACGTCGAGGTCGACGTCGATCAGTGCCACCGCACCATCGCCGGAGACGCGGATCGCGTGATGGCTCTCGCCGGCGTCGGCCCGGCGAAGGGCGGTGCCCGGCTGGCGGCCGTGGACGACGGCGAGGCGGCGGATGCTGATCTGCGGGGTCATGCGGCGGGCTTATGCGCCAGCGCCCGGACGCGCGCAAGCGCGAGGGTCGGACCATCGGCATCCCGCCCTCGGTTCATGAATTCGATGTCATGAACCCGTTGTAACTCGACGCCTCGGAGCCGCGGGCGCAGTCTCCTTGTCAGGCGCACCAAGCCACGGACCGCCGGGCGATCCAGCCCGACCCTCAGGCGACTTGGAATTCGATGACGCCGATCGAACCAGGAGCAAAGCCATGAAGTCCACCCTTTCCGCCGCCCTCGTCCTCCTCGGCACGCTGGGCGCTGCCTCGGCCGCGATGGCCGCGACCCCGATGCCTCGGCATCACGTCCAGCACACGCTGGCGACCCCCGCCACGCCGTCGAAGACCGCGCCGGTCAAGGTGATGAGCGAGACGCCCGTGAAGGATCCCGGTCTGTTGGGCGTCTTCCAGGCTTCGGACGGCGTCATCTATTCGGCGACGGTGAACGACCCGCGCATCCACGGCCTGCCGCAGTACTGAAGATCGCCCACGCTATCTTGGAAAAGGCCGCGCGATCCGTCGCGCGGCCTTCGCGTTTTGGGGCTAGGATCGCGGCCACCCAACCGGCGGAGGATGCCCGATGACCGACGATCTCGTTCTCTACACAAATCCCATGTCGCGCGGCCGCATCGCGCGCTGGATGCTGGAGGAGGTGGGCCAGCCCTACCGCGTCGAGGTGCTCGACTACGGGACCACGATGAAGGCGGCCGGGTATCTCGCCGTCAACCCGATGGGCAAGGTGCCGGCGTTGTCGCACCGGGGCGGCGTGGTGACCGAGGTCGCGGCGATCTGCGCCTATCTCGCCGATGCCTTTCCGCAAGCCGGGCTGGTGCCCGAGCCGGGCCCCGCGCGGGCCGCCTACTTCCGCTGGATGTTCTTCGCCGCCGGACCGCTCGAGGCGGCGGTCACCAACCGCACCCTCAAGGTCGAGGTGACGCCCGACCGCTCGGTCTTCGTCGGCTACGGCTCCTACGAGCGGGTGATGGACACGCTGGAAGCCGCCGTTTCGCGCACCGAATACGTCGCGGGCGACCGCTTCAGCGCGGCCGACGTCTATGTCGGCTCCCATATCGGCTACGGTCTTCATTTCGGGGGCATCGAGCGCCGTCCCGTCTTCGAGGCCTACCATGCCCGGCTCGCCGGGCGGCCGGCGTTCCGCCGGGCCTCCGAGGCCGACGATGCGCTTCTGGAGGCGGCCAAGGGGCAGGGCGGTTGAGGCGCGACCCGCACGTGCAAACCATTGGCAAATAGGGGCTCACGGCACTTTTTCGTTGCGACGCACCAGGGCTTCGGCTACCCATTCCGCCATGAACACCGCACGCAAGCACACGAACTGGTGGCAGACCCGCTTCTAGCGGCTTTGCGAACCCGTGCGCGTTCGATCGACAAAGGCCGCTCCGGACCCCCGGCGGCCTTTTCCTTTTGAGGGGCCTCGGGGCCGGCGCTCAAGATGGAGTGGATGGCATGACCCTCGAACCTCAGGCCGACGGTGCGCACGTCTATGTGACGGAGGGCGGTGTGACCGTCACCCGGCGGCGGCGCGACGTCGCCTATGCCGGTGCGATCGAGCCCTATGTCGATCGGCTGGACACCCGCCGCGGCGCGGTCTTCTCGTCGAACTACGAATATCCCGGCCGCTACACGCGCTGGGATACGGCGATTGTCGATCCGCCGCTAGTCGTGACGTCGTCGGGCCGCTCGGTCGTGATCGAGGCGCTGAACGCGCGGGGCCAAGTGCTGCTCGGCTTCGTCGCGGACGCGCTGGAAGGCCACGAGGACATCGCGTCCGCCGCCCGCACTGAGGGTCGGCTCGACCTGACGATCGCCCTGCCGTCGCGCGCCTTCACCGAGGAGGAGCGCTCGCGCATGCCGACCGTCTTCTCGGTGCTGCGCGCGATCGTCGCCCTGTTCAAGTCCGACGAGGATTCGGACCTCGGCCTCTACGGCGCCTTCGGCTACGACCTCGCCTTCCAGTTCGATCCGGTCGAGGAAACGCTCCAGCGCGCGCCCGACCGGCGCGATCTCGTGCTCTACCTGCCGGACGAGATCCTGATGGTGGATCACTATTCGGCGAAAGCCTATGTCGAGGAATACCAGTTCGAGAAGAGCGGCCGCTCGACCACCGGTCTTGCCGGCGGCGGGCCCGAGGCGCCCTTCGCGCGCGCCGAGAGCGTGCCGCCGCGCGGCGACCACAAGCCCGGCGAATACGCCGCGCTCGTGCGCCGCGCCAAGGAGAAGTTCATGCGCGGCGACCTCTTTGAGGTCGTGCCGGGCCAGACCTTCTACGAGCGCGTCGAGCATCGACCGTCCGAGGTGTCGCGGCGGCTGAAGGGCATCAACCCGTCGCCCTACTCGTTCTTCATCAATCTCGGGGCCAACGAGTTCCTGATCGGCGCTTCGCCGGAGATGTTCATCCGCGTCTCGGGACGGCGCGTCGAGACCTGCCCGATCTCCGGCACCATTCGGCGCGGTGAGGACGCGATTTCGGATTCGGAGCAGATCCTGAAGCTCCTCAACTCCAAGAAGGACGAGTCCGAGCTGACCATGTGCTCGGACGTCGACCGCAACGACAAGAGCCGCGTCTGCGAGCCGGGCTCGGTGCGCGTCATCGGCCGGCGCCAGATCGAGATGTATTCGCGCCTGATCCACACGGTGGACCATATCGAGGGGCGCCTGCGCGAAGGCATGGACGCGATGGACGCGTTCCTCAGCCATGCCTGGGCGGTGACGGTGACCGGCGCGCCCAAGCTCTGGGCGATGCGCTTCATCGAGAAGAACGAGAAGAGCCCGCGGGCCTGGTACGGCGGCGCCGTCGGCATGATGCACTTCAACGGCGACATGAACACCGGCCTGACGCTGCGCACCATCCGCCTCAAGGACGGCATCGCCGAAGTGCGCGCCGGCGCGACGCTCCTCTACGATTCCAATCCGGAGGAGGAGGAGGCCGAGACCGAACTCAAGGCGTCGGCGATGATCGCGGCGATCCGCGAGGCCGGGAAGCCGAACGCCGGTGAGGGGACCAGCGCCCGCGCCAAGGTCGGCGAGGGCGTGCGCATTCTCCTCGTCGATCACGAAGACAGTTTCGTTCACACGCTCGCCAACTACTTCCGCCAGACCGGCGCGGACGTGACGACCGTGCGCACTCCGGTGCCCGAGGAGATCTTCGACCGCGTCGCGCCCGATCTCGTCGTCCTGTCGCCCGGTCCCGGCAACCCGGATGATTTCGACTGCCGGGGCACGATCGCGCAGGCGCGCAAGCGCCAGATGCCGATCTTCGGCGTCTGCCTCGGGCTCCAGGCGCTGGCCGAAGCCTATGGCGGCACGCTGCGCACGCTCCATGTGCCTGTGCACGGCAAGCCGTCGCGCGTTCGCGTCTCGACGCCCGGCATCATCTTCTCCGGCCTTCCGAACGAGGTGACGGTCGGCCGCTACCACTCGATCTTTGCCGATCCGGTGCGCCTGCCGCGCGAGTTCGAGGTGACGGCCGAGACCGAGGACGGCGTCGTGATGGCCTTCGAGCACCGGCACGAGCCGGTCGCCGCCGTGCAGTTCCATCCCGAAAGCATCATGAGCCTCGGCAACGAGGCCGGAATGCGCATGATCGAAAACGTCGTGGCCAAGCTTCCGCGCCGCGCACGGGTGAAGGCCGCCTGATGACAGCATCCGCGATGACGATGGCCGACGATTCCGGCCGTCTGGTGAAGCGCACGGCGATGATGACCATCGCCGTCGCCTGCCTCGTCCTCGGCATCAAGTACGCGGCCTACGTGGTCACCGGGTCGGTGGCCCTGTTCTCGGATGCGCTGGAGTCCATCGTCAACGTCGTCGCGGGCCTCATCGCCCTGTGGGCCGTCAGCGTCAGCTACAAGCCCGCCGATACCGACCACCCCTACGGCCACACCAAGGCCGAGTATTTCTCGGCCGTGGTGGAAGGCGTCCTCATCGTCGTCGCCGCGCTTCTCATCCTGCGCGAGGCCTACGGCGCCTATCTGGAGCCCCGCGACATCGAGGCGCCGATGACCGGCATCGCGATCAACGGCGTCGCGACCGTCATCAATCTCCTGTGGGCCCTGCACCTCATCCGGCAGGGGCGCGCGCACCGGTCGCCGGCGCTCGATGCCGATGGGCGGCACATCATGGCCGACGTCGTGACCTCGGTCGGCGTGCTCGCGGGCCTTGCCGTCGCGAGCGTCACGGGCTGGTCGATCCTCGACCCGGCGCTCGCCGCCCTCGTCGCGCTGAACATCCTGCGCGAGGGCTGGAAGGTCGTCGCCTCCTCGCTGTCCGGCCTGATGGACCAGGCGCTCGACCCGGCGGACGACACGCGGGCACGCGAGATCATCTCGAACTCGGCGCAGGGCGCGATCGAGGTCCACGACGTGCGCACGCGCATCGCCGGCCGCGCAGTGTTCATCGAGTTCCACATGGTGGTGCCCAGCGAGATGCGCGTCGTCGACGCCCATGCGATCTGCGACCGCATCGAGGACGCGTTGCAGGACGCCTTCTCCGGTGCGCGCGTCCTGATCCATGTCGAGCCCGAAGGCGAGGCGAAGCAGGTGGGCGTCCCGGTTCTCTAAGTCATCGCGCCATCGCCGGACCGGTCATCGAGCGCCGGCCCACTCAGCGGAGTGGGTCGGCGTTTTCGCGTTAACGCCTCGGGCGGCTAAAAGGCAGGTTGGCTTACGTTAGGAACGGACTGTTCAACAATCGCTACTCGATAAGCCGACAGCCACCGCCTAAATCAAGCGCATCGGACGACGCAAGCTCATCTCCCCGGCTTCCTCCCAAGCCGCCGAATGTCTCGAGCGCCTCCCGCGTTTCAACAAGGACAAGAACAATGAAGACCTCCATCTTTGCCTCGGCTGTTGTGATCTCCCTCGCCGCCCTGACCGGCGTCGCCTCCGCCAACGGGATCGTCCCGGGCTCCGACACCTATGTGCGCGCCGCCGATGGCGCTGCCGTCAACTCGGTGATCCGTGGCGAGACCGCCGCCGCCCCGCGCACGACCGTCGTCGAGAGCCGCTCGTTCGGCTACCCCGTCACCGAGGGCGCTGCGGTGAACGTCGTCCCCGGCTCGCGCTACGAGAACCGCGCCTACGACTCGAACGCCGTCAACTCGGTGATCCGTGGCGACTACCGCGGCACCGCTGTGGCCTCGCCGGTCGAGCAGGTCCGCGTCGTCCCGGGTTCGGACTCGTTCGGCATCGACGCCCGCTGAACCAACGCACGGGCGGCTTCGGCCGCCCCCGCCTCAAAGGCTCGATCCGCGAGGATCGGGCCTTTTTCGCGTCTCGACGCCGCCGTGTGGGCTTGCCATCGGCGACAGGTGAGGGCATCCTCCCGGCCATGACGAAGTCGGACGCCTTCTTCGGCCCCTTGGCCCCGGTCGCCGCGCGCACGCGCAGCGCCTCTACGCGTCCGCTTCTCGGCCTCCTTCGTCTCGTCCTTATCGGCGATCGTCGGGCCCATTGATCGAAGGGGCGCCCGGCGGTCGAGCCGGCGCGCGAAACCCTCGCGAGGCCTCCAGTCTCTTCGGCTTTACAACCCCGGTCAAATCCTGAAAGACGCGCGTCAGCCGGCCGTCGTGCCGCTCCGTCTTCGCCGAACGAGCAAGGTATTCCCATGTCCGCATCCGTCCCGGTGATGCCCAAGGCTTCCCAGAAGTATCAGCCCTATCCGGCCGTCGATCTGCCCGATCGCCAGTGGCCCTCGCGCCGCATCGAGACGGCGCCGATCTGGTGCTCCGTCGATCTTCGCGACGGCAACCAGGCGCTGGTCGACCCGATGGGCCAGGAGCGCAAGTCGCGCATGTTCGCGCTCCTGAAGCACATGCGCTTCAAGGAGGTCGAGATCGGCTTCCCCTCCGCCTCGCAGACCGACTTCGACTTCACCCGCTGGTGCATCGAGGAGGGCGGCGTGCCCGACGACATGTCGCTGCAGGTGCTGGTCCAGTGCCGACCCGAGCTGATCACGCGCACCTTCGAGAGCCTGGAGGGCGCGAAGAACCCGATCGTCCACTTCTACAACTCGACCAGCGAGTTGCAGCGCCGCGTCGTGTTCGGCAAGGACCGCGCCGGCATCCGCCAGATCGCTGTCGAGGCCGCCGAGATGATCGCCGAGATGGCCGACAAGGCCGGCGGCGGGTTCCGCTTCGAGTATTCGCCCGAAAGCTTCACCGGCACCGAGCTCGATTTCGCGCTCGAGATCTGTAACGCTGTCGCGGAGGTCATCCGTCCGACGCCGGAGAACCGTCTGATCCTCAACCTGCCGGCGACCGTCGAGATGTCGACGCCCAACATCCACGCCGACCAGATCGAGTGGATGAGCCGCAACCTCGACAACCGCGAGACGATCATCCTGTCGCTGCACCCGCATAACGACCGGGGCACCGCGATCGCGGCGACCGAGCTCGGCCTGATGGCGGGCGCCGACCGGGTCGAGGGCACGCTGTTCGGCAACGGCGAGCGCACCGGCAACGTCGATCTCGTGACGCTGGCGCTCAACATGTACACGCAAGGGGTCGATCCCGAACTCGACGTCTCCGACATCAACCGGATGAAGGAGGTCTACGAGCACTGCAACCAGCTCGCGATCCCGGAGCGCCACCCCTACGTCGGCGAACTGGTCTACACGGCCTTCTCCGGCTCGCACCAGGACGCGATCAACAAGGGCATGAAGGCGGCGAAGGTCGCCAACAAGCCCCTGTGGGAGGTGCCGTATCTCCCGATCGATCCGCAGGATGTCGGCCGCTCCTACGAGGCGATCATCCGCATCAACTCGCAGTCGGGCAAGGGCGGCATCGCCTACGTACTGCAGGCCGACCACGGCCTGAACCTGCCGCGCAACCTGCAGGTGGATTTTCGCGAGGACATCCAGCGGATCACCGACGAGGAAGGCCGCGAACTGCCGGTCAAGCGCATCTACGAGCGCTTCCTCGAACGCTACGTCGAGCAGCCGGGCGCGCGCTTCGCCTATGTCGAGCACGTGACGCGGCCCGAACAGGGACCGTCCCGCCGCACGGTGACGGCGACGATCCGCGACGGCGACCGGACGATCGAGATCGAGGGGCGCGGCACCGGCGCGATCGACGGCTTCATCGACGGCCTGTCGCGGCACATGGGGATCGAGCTGTCGGTCGCCGACTACTCCGAGCACTCGCTCCAGCGCGGCTCCAACGCCTCGGCGATCGCCTACATGGAGATCGAGCACCCCGGCGGACGGGCCTTCGGTGCCGGCATCGACCAGAACGCCACCACGGCCTCGCTGCGCGCGATCGTTGCGGCGGCCAACCGGATCGTGGATAATCAGGGTTAACGAAACCTTTCCGCTTGCGTGCCGTTCCGGTTTCACGAAAGCCAGCGGCGGTACGCATGACAACCGTACGGCGGGCCATGACGGCCCGCCGCGCGAGGTCGAGGTGGCATGATGATGGAGTCCCGAGGCGCCCTGTCGGTGACGAGCGGAACCAAGCGTTTGGCCGAAGCCGTGCGCGCGGCCAAGATCGCCTCCTCGCAGCGGACCGACATCGTGGTCGACATTCGCGAGGCGGACCGCGCTCGCCTCGAGATCTTCGCCGAAGAACTGCAGCCGATCATCGACGCCGTCCCGGCCGACGACGACCTTTTCGACTTCACGCTCTCCGGCGGCCCGCAGCCCCGCTACTGGGTCGACGGCACGGCGCAGGTCCTGATGGCGCGCGACCGGCGCACCTACCGCTTCGTGCGCGACACGCGCCTCGGCCGCATCACGCTCGCCGAATCAGGCGAGAGCCGCGTCATCGTCGACAAGGTGACCGAATACGTCGCCGAGCGGATGGTGGAGCGCGACCGTGCGCTTGCCGCATCCGACGGCATCGGCCTTCGGCCCGCCGAGCGACCGGCCACGCTGGCGGCCGTCTCCTCGCTCGAGCCGATTCGCCTCGCCCCACGTCCGCGCTCGACCGATTTCGTGATCGCCCTGTCCTGGCTGATGATCGGCATCGTCGTCGGCGCCGGTATCCTGATGGCGATTGCCGCCTACCGCGGCGCGCCGATCGTCTGACGGAACGCGTCAGCCCCGCCGCCGGACGGCCACAAGCACGACGCCTCCGACCACGAGGCCCCAGAACGGGGCGCTGATCCCGAGGAACGGCACGCCCGACGCCGTCACGACGAAGCACAGGATCGCCGCCTCGCGGTCCCGCGTCTCGCCGACCATCCCCCCGAGCGCGCCGGTAAAGGCGCCGATCAGGGCGACGCCGGCGACCGTCTGGACCAGCGCCGGAGACTGCGCGGCGAACGCCGTGGCCCAGCCGGCGGTGAGGCCGAAGGCGATGTAGGCGAGCCCTGAGACGATCCCCGCCCACCACCGACGAGCCCGGTCCGGTCCGGCCTCGTCGCCCGCGCAGATCGCCGCGGTGATTGCGGCAAGGTTCACCGCATGGCCGCCGAACGGGGCGCAGAGGAGGCTCGCGATGCCCGTCGCCGTGAAGAGCGGCGCGGGCTCGGCGGCAAAGCCGTTGACCCGCAGGATCGCGAGACCCGGAATGTTCTGCGAGGCCATGGTGATCAGGAAGAGGGGCAGGCCGAGCCCGACCAGCGCGGCCGGCGACCAGTCCGGCAGGACGAGCACGGGAGAGGGGATCACCGCCGCCGCGCCCTCCGGGCTGCTGTGGGCAAGGAAGATCAGGAAAAAGGTCGCAACCGCCGCCGCCGGCACCGCGAGGACCCGGCTCCAGCGCCCGACGAGAAACCAGATCGCGATGACCGCGAGCGCTTCGAGCGGGATGGATGCCACCGCCTTGACCGGCGCGAGGCACAAGGGGAGCAGGATGCCCGCCAGCATCGCGTTGGCGAGCGACAGCGGGATGCTGGAGATCGCCCGGCCGACGGGCTTCACGAGGCCTGCCAGCACCACCAGTGCTCCCGCCAGCAAAAAGGCGGCGACCGCCGCCCCGAAGCCCGCGGCGGGAACGCCGGCTCCTGCGAGAAGCGCGGCGCCCGGCGTCGACCAGGCGACCGAGATCGGCATCTTCATCCGCCATGAGACGAGGATGCCGCAGACGCCCATCGCGACCGACAGGGCCATGATGCCGGACGCGGCCTCCTCCGGCGAGGCGCCGACCCCCACCAGCCCCTGCAGCACCACGGAAAAGGAACTGGCGAAGCCGACGAAGGCCGCAAGCAGCCCCGCCGAGAGGGCGGGCAACGGGGGAGGGCGCATCGGGCGGGCCTCGATCGGCGAACGGCGATCCGAGCGCCTTACGCGGCAGTGTCCATCCCTGGCAAGCGGTTCCTCGGCTGCATCCGCCCGCAGATCAGGCGGCGACGCCGGGCTCGGCGTCGGTCGTGGTGCCATCGATGAGGAGGCGGCGCTCGCGGATCCAGTCGATGCCGCCGCCATCGGCCCGGAAACCGCGCTCGCGCTGGACGAGCGACCAGTCGCCCGGTCCGCCGTCGATCTCGAAGAGGCTGTAGCGCGCCGCCGGCTTCGATCCGCCGGCGCTCTGGCTCGCCGAAGGGATGCCGGCGACGGGCACGCGCTCGCCGCCGGGGCCCGTCAGCCAGTAGAGCGTGTCGAGGTGCGTATGGCCGTGGAGCACCAGTTCGGCGCCGACGTCGTGGATCACCTTGGAGAAATACTGCTTGCCGATCAAGCGCTTCGACCAGGCGGCTGCGCCGGCGATCGGCGGGTGGTGGATCATCACCACGCGGAACAGGCCGCGGGCCTTGGCCTCGTCGAGAAGGCGGGCGGTGGCGAGCGCCTGCCCCCGCTTGAAGGTGCCGGTGGCGAAGAACGGCGCCGTGGCCTCGGCGCTCGACGTGCCGATGATCGCGACCTGGCCGCGCACGCGCATGTAGGGGTAGCGCCGGTGGTGGGGCGTCTTGCCGCCGTCGCCGACGAGATAGGGGTGCCAGGCCTCGTAGACCCGCTTCAGCGCGCCCGGCACGTAGGCATCGTGATTGCCCGGCACGACCGAGACCCAGGCGGGGTCTCCGAGGTCCTCCAGCCACACCCGCGCGCCGGCGATCTCGGTCCGCGTGGCGAGGTTGACGAGGTCGCCGGTCACCGCCACGTGGCTCGGCGAGTGGGCCTTGAGGTCGGCGACGAGCTTCAGGAGCGTGTCGCCGAACATCGCGCGCTTCCGGTTGCGCTGCCAGTTGATGTAGCCGGTGATGCGCTTGGACGCGAGCTCGCGATAGGACAGTTCCGGCAGCGGGCCGAGGTGGATGTCGGACAGATGAGCGAGACGAAACATGGGCGATGAACTAGCCGGACCGGACGCGATGGGAAGGGGGCGGCGATGACGCCTTGGATTTCCCGCCCGCTCGGCCGCCTGCTGCACGTCTGGGGACTGCTGACGCGCTCGATGACGCTGGGCGCGCGCATCGTCGCGCTGGACGGCGAGGGCCGCGTCTTTCTCGTGCGCCACGGCTACCGCGAGGGCTGGTACATGCCGGGCGGGGCGGTGGACCCCGGCGAGACGGCGCTCGAGGCCGTGGTGCGGGAGGCGCTCGAGGAGGGCAACCTCGTTTGCGAGGAGACCCCGAAGCTGGTCTCCATCCACTACAACCGCCGCGCGGGGCGGGACCATGTCCTCGTCTACCGCTGCGACCGCGTCCGGCAGACCGAGCCGCGCCGGCGCGACTGGGAGATCGCCGAGAGCGGCTTCTTCGCGCTCGACGCCCTGCCCGACGGCACGACGCCGGCAACGCGCCGGCGCCTTGCCGAAGTCCTCGACGGCGTTCCGCCGACGCAGGACTGGTAGGTCACGCCGCCGGCAGCCGCTCGCGCCCGTGCGGCCGGTCGAGGTCGAGGTCGGGGCCGAGCGGCACGATCCGCGTCGGGTTCACCATGTCGTGGCTCTCGTAGTAGTGATGCTTGATGTGGTGGAAGTCGACGGTCTCGCGCACGCCTGGGTGCTGATAGAGCTCCAGCAGGTAGCCCTGCAGGTTGGGATAGTCGGCGATCCGGCGCAGGTTGCACTTGAAGTGCCCGACATAGACGGGATCGAAGCGGATGAGCGTGGTGAACAGGCGCCAGTCGGCTTCGGTGATCCGGTCGCCCGTCAGGTAGCGCTGACGCGACAGGCGGTTCTCCAGCCGGTCGAGCGTCTCGAAGAGGGCGTGGAACGGCGTCTCGTAGGCCTCCTGCGTCGTCGCGAAGCCGCATTTGTAGACGCCGTTGTTGACCGCCTCGTAGACCTCCTCGTTGGTCGCGTCGATCGCGTCCCGAAGATCGTCCGGGCAGACATCGACCGACGCGTCGCCGAACGCGTCGAAGGAAGCGTTGAATATGCGCAGGATCTCGGCGGATTCGTTGTTGACGATGGTGCCGTCCTTCTTGTCCCACAGGACGGGCACGGTAACGCGCCCGGAGAAGTTCGGGTCCGCCTTCAGATAGACCTCGTAGAGGCGCTGGGCGCCGTTGACCGTGTCGGGAATGCAGCCTTGCCGGTCGGAGAAGGTCCAGCCCTCCGTCCCCATGAACCAGTCGACCACCGAGAGCGAGACGACGTCCTCCAGCTTCTTCAGCTTGCGCAGGATCAGCGTCCGATGCGCCCAGGGGCAGGCGAGCGAGACGTAGAGGTGATAGCGCCCGGCCTCGGCCGGCACGGCGTCCTGCCCGTCGGGGCCCGGCTCGCCGTTCGGCGTCACCCAGCGTCGGAACGAGGTTCTCGTCCGCTGGAAGCTGCCACCCGACGCCTTGGTGTCGTACCACTTGTCCTGCCACTTGCCGTCGACCAGAAGGCCCATCTGCATCACCCATCCTGAAAGCCGCGCTCGGCGAGAGGCATGACCCTCGACGCGGCACCGATGCGGTGATATGGAGCGTGCCGGCCGATCGACAGGCCTGACTTCCGCGGGTTTTCCATGCAGCGACGACGACGCCAGGAGGCGGCACGAGCCGCCACGTACCACGCCGCCGGCGCCTGACCCGATCGTGCGGTCGGGCGGGGCGGAGCGACTGCGTCTCCCTCGTCAGGACCCGACCATGCTGTCTCTCGTCCAGGATCTCGACCTGCGCTTTGGCGCGGAACTCGCCGAACACGCCGATGCCATCGAGGACATCGCCGCCGAAGCGTTCGGCCCCGGCCGCTTCACGCGGGCCGCCGAGCGCGTGCGCGAACGCTCGCCCCACGACCCCGCCCTGTCGCTGGTCGCCGTTCTCGGGTCGGAGATCGTCGGATCGGTGCGGCAAACGCGCGTGGCCGTGGGCGGCGTGCCGGTCCTGATGCTTGGGCCGCTGGCCGTGCGGCCGCGCTTCAAGAAACGCGGCATCGGCCGCACGCTGCTGGCTCTCGCGGCGGACACGGCGCGTCTTGCCGGCGAGCGCGCGATCTTCCTGGTCGGCGACCGCGCCTACTACACGCCGCTCGGCTACCGGCCGCTGCCCATCGGTTCCATCGTCATGCCGGGACCCGTCGACGAGGCGCGGATCCTCGGTCTCGATCTCGTCCCCGGGGCCTGGCAGGGGGTTGCCGGTCTGGTCGAGCCGCGCCGCTAGACCAGCGCCTCGACCTTCGTCGGCAGCGACGTCCGGCGGCCGAGATCGTCGCGGTGCCGCTCCAGCCAGAGATCGGTGGCCTTGCGGCCGAGATCGCGCAGATGCACGAGTTCCGACCAGCGCGTGTCGAGCTTGCCCACGGCCCCGCGCCGCGTCAGTTCCTCGCCGGCGGAAATCATGTGGAGCCGCAGCGCCGCGATCTGGCGCAGCACCGGGTTCTCCAGATCCTCGTCGCGCACGAGGCGTTTCACCTCGGTGAGCATGCGCAGGTCGCGCATCAGCGACGTGTTGAAGGTGATTTCGTTGACGCGGGCGATGATCTCGTCGGCCGTATCGGGCACGCCCGGCCGCACGAAGGGCGTCACCTGCACGATCAGGAGGTCCGACGTGCCGTGATCCTGCGTGAAGAGCGGCGTCAGCATCGGGTTGCCGAGATAGCCGCCGTCCCAGTAGTGCCGCCCGTCGATCTCGACGGCGCGAAAGACGTCCGGCAGGCAGGCCGAGGCGAGGAGGGCGTCGGCGGTCAGTTCCCCGCCGGTGAAGACGCGCACGCTGCCGGCTTCCACGTCGGTCGCCGATACGAAGGTCGGAATGTCCGTCTGCCGTTGCAGGAGATCGAGGTCGATCGCGTCCTCGACGACCCGACGCAGCGGATTGCCGCCCGGCCGCGGGGTGCTGTAGGGCGAGGCGAACTGCGAGAGCGAGCGCATCTGTTCGATCGCCCGGTGCACCATCGAGCGCGGAAACGGGAAGAAGGGAAAGCTGTTCTCCACAACCCCGAGCGGCGAGCGCGCCGCGACGGTCTCCCAAAGTCGGTGTAGCGCGTCGCGCGCGCCCTTGCGGCCGCCTCCGGCGATCCCGGCCGAAAGGCTCGCCGCGTTCAGCGCGCCGGCGCTGGTCCCACTGACGGCCGCGATCTCGATCGTGTCGTCGTCGAGGAGGCGGTCGAGCACGCCCCAGGTGAAAGCGCCGTGCGCGCCGCCGCCCTGCAGTGCGAGAGAGATGCGGGCCATGGTCCTACGCCTTCCATCCACTCCTCCCGTTGATCACTGCCGCACGAGGGGACGCGGTGTCCAGCCTCATGCTGCAGCTGCGAAATAGGGAGCCGATGCGCAGATCGTAACCCCTCGACGGCGGGAAACCGTCCGCCGGCGTCGCTGACGTCAGCGACCTTCGCGATACCACGTGGCGGAAAGCGCCAGCAGGAGCACGGCAAGACCGAGGAAGCCCGCAAACAGCGGCGTCCGGTCGACACCGCGCAGGACGCTTTCCTCCGTGGTCTTCAGCCCGATCCAGTCGCGCCCGTCCGCGTCCGCCCGGCCAGACACCGGCACGATGCGCGGCACCGACACGCCGCCGGTGGCTTCCGCGAGACGCCGCGTCGAGCCGCGCGTCGCATCGGCGATCGGCTGCAGCTTCTGCGTGGTCGAGATCGCCTCGCGATATTCACGCGGGTTCACCGGCCCGACATTGGCGAGCGCCCGGAGATCGCCGTTGGCCACCTGATAGAGGCCGAGTTCGTCGGCGTTCAGCGTCCCCCGCCACTCGCCGGCTGCGCCTTGCGTCAACGGCAGCTGCAACGCCCGCCCGGATGGCGTGACGACCGTCGCCGGCCCCGGATCGTCGCCGATCGTGTGGCGCGTCACCGTCAGGTCGGTGCCGAGCGCCTCGGCGTCGAGCGCCTCCTCCTCGAGCTGCGGCTCCTTCATCAGCCAATGGGCGAGGCGGCGGAACAGCGGCACATGCGGGCCGCCGCCCTCGAAGCCGCGCGACCATAGCCAGCCCTGATCGGACAGGAGGAGCGCGACGCGGCCCTCGCCGGCGCGGTCAAGGACAAGGAGCGGCTTGCCGTCCGGGCCGGTCATCACGGTCTCGCCGCGCGTCTCACCGACGTCGATTGAACGGAACCACGGGCTCCAGTCGGGGGGCGTCGCGCCGGCGCCCGGCAGGTCGCGCGTGACCGGGTGCTTGCGCCCCAGTTCCGAGAGGGTCGGCCGGAAGGCGCGCTGGTCGACCTCGCCGGTCGGCAGCGCCGGCAGGATCGCGCTCAGCGGCGAGTTGGCGACGGAATCGGGCCCCGCATATTCCGGGCCGGAGGCGATGAGCATGGCGCCGCCGTTCTGCACGTACTGGGCGATGTAGTCGTAGTAGAGCGTTGGCAGCACGCCGCGCCGCTGGTAGCGGTCGAAGATGATGAGGTCGAAGTCCTCGATCTTCTCGACGAAGAGTTCGCGCGTCGGAAAGGCGATCAGCGACAACTCGTTGATCGGCGTACCGTCCTGCTTCTCCGGCGGGCGGAGGATGGTGAAGTGGACAAGGTCGACCGCCGCGTCCGACTTCAGGAGATTGCGCCACGTCCGCTCGCCGGCGTGCGGCTCGCCCGAGACGAGAAGCACGCGCAGGTTCTCGCGGATCCCGTCGATCACCGCGATGGCGCGGTTGTTGACCGGCGTGATCTCGCGGGTCTCTCGCGCCGCCGACAGCTCCACGATGTTCTTGCCGGCGCGCGGCAGGGTGATCTGGACGTTCGTGTCCTGCCCCGGCACGGCGTTGCGCCGCTCGACGAGGTCGCCATTCAGGAAGACCTGCACCTCGACTGGGTTGGTCGAAGCCCCTTCGCCCTCCTCGACGACGCGGAACGTCAGCGTCTGCGGCTGGTCTACGAGCGCGAAGCGGGGCGCGGTCACGAGGTCGAGCCGCCGGTCGAACTCGTTCGGGCGGCCGGTGACGAGGGCGTGCACGGGCGCGTCGAAGCCGAGCGCGCCGGCGTTCTCGGGAATGTCGTGGACCTGCCCGTCGGTCACCATGATCGCGCCTCCGACGCGGGCGGGCGACACGTCGCGAAGGCCGTCGCGCAGCGCCCCGAAGAGCGCCGTCGTCGCATCGCCCTCGCCGCCCGAGCGCGCATCGATCGTGCGCACCTCGAACTGCGGGAAGGCGGCAAGGTTGCGGCGGATTTCTTCCACCGCGGCATCGGTCTGTGCCGTGCGCTCGCCGATCGTCTGGCTCTGGCTGCGATCGACGACGACGGCGACGACGCTCTTCAGCGGGTCGCGCTCCTCGCGAAGGATCACGGGATTGAGGAGCGCCAGCACCAGGGCGGCGAGCGCGAGGCTGCGCACCACGGCGCCGCGCATCCGAGCGGCGAGCAGCGCCAGCGCGAGAAGCACCGCCGGCACGGCGAGGATCGCGATGACGGTCCAGGGGAAGAAGGGCGAGACGTCGATCGACCAGGTCATGGCGTCACTGCCCCAAGCGTTCGAGAAGCGCGGGCACGTGCACCTGGTCGGCCTTGTAGTTGCCGGTCAGCACGTACATCACGATGTTGACCCCCGCCCGGTAGGCGTATTCGCGCTGCGACGGATCGGCGTTGTCGGTCGGGAAGACGAAGAGCCCGTTGCCGTCCACCGCCCAGGCGCTGGCGAAATCGTTCGACGTGATCATGATCGAGGACACGCCGTCGCCCGCGTTGGCCGGCCGCGCCTCGGCATCGGCCGAGCGCACGAGGGACTCGACCCAGAGGTCCGATCCCGTGTGCCGTCCGGGGAAGCTGTCCATGATGTAGAAGGCCTTGGTCAGCACGTGGTCGGCCGGCACCGGCTCGAGGGGCGGGATGTCGAGGTCGGCCAGGATGTCGCGCAGCCGGCGCTGCCCGGCCGAGACCGTCGTCCCCGAGAGGTCGCGCATCGCGTCGCCCTCGACGTCGAAGAGCACCGTTCCGCCCTGCTTCATGTAGGCGTCGACACGACTGATCGCCTGCTGGCTCGGCATCGGCACGCTCGCGTGGATCGGCCAGTAGAGGATCGGGTAGAAGGACAACTCGTCCGTCGCGATGTCGACCGGCATCGGCTTGCCCGGCTCGAGCGCGGTCTTCGAGGCGATGTATTGCGACAGGCCGTCGAGCCCCTGCCGCGAGATTTCGTCCGTCGCGGCGTCCCCGGTCTCGACATAGGCGAGGTGCGTCGTTTCCGTCGCCTCGATCGCTCGCGCGGCGTCGATGCCCTCCAGCCCCTGCGTCGCCGTGGCAGCGGGGGAGGGCGTGTCCTGCGCCAGCGCATGGCCCGGATGTCCGCCCGCGACGGCGGCGAGGCCGAGCGCCACGGCCAGCGCGGCGGGCGCCGCGCGGCGGCCGACACTGCGCCGCAGGCGCGCGAAGCCGCCGTGCAGCCAGAGGAGCGCCAGCGCGTCGAGCGCGAAGAGCGCCACGGCGCCGGCAAAGAGCCAGGGCGTCAGGTCGGTCGCGCCCGCCGTGCCGTAGGCGCGGGCGGCGATGGGCGCGCCGAGATCGAGCGCGGGAAGGGGGCGGAGCACGGCGTCGGTTCCCAGGAGATTGAGCGCGCGATAGCCCTCGGCCGTGCCGTAGAGACCCGGCAGGTTCTGAAGGCTCGGCACGGTCGGCGTGCCGGCCGCCAGGACGAGCGGCCGGATTTCCGGGCCGGGCTGGACGAGACGGGCGGTGCCGTCCATGACGCGGTAGGGGGGCAGGCTGGTCTCGGCCGTGCCACCGTCGGTGCCGACCGCCCCACGCGACAGCGACACGATCCGCCGGAGCATGTCGACGAAGGCGCCGGAGATCGGCAGGTTCGACCAGGTGGCTTCCGCGGTCGTGTGGAACAGGACGATCGTCCCCGCGCCGCGCGGCGCGGCGGTCACGATGGGCGTTCCGTCGGCCAGACTCGCCCAGGTGCGGTCGTTGAGGTCCGCCGCCGGCTCGGCGAGGATCTGCCGCGACACGGTGACGTCGGCGGGCACGGTGATGCCGGCGAACGGGCTGCCCTCGGCGATCGGCGCGACGCGCTGCGGCTCGGACCACGAGAGGGCGCCGCCCAGCTGGCGCTCGCCCCCGCGCAGCCGCACCGGCACCAGCGTGTCCTCGGCGGTCGAGGCGGCCAGCCGCGGGCCGGCGAAGCGAACCAGCGTGCCGCCTTTCTCCAGGAAGCCGTTCAGCGCCTCAGTCGCCGCCTCCGGCAGGACGCCGATGTCGGCGAGCACGATCACGGAGGGGCGCTGCTCGACGAGCGCGGGAATGGCGGTGCCGAGATCGGCGCTGCCGGCCCGCACGAGATCGGCGAAGGGCTCGAGGGCTCTCGTGATGTAGTAGAGCGGCGAGAGGAGCGGCTGCGCGAGGTCGGCCGCCTCGCCGGAGACCAGCGCCACGCGGCGGCGCTGGAAGCTGTCGTCGACGAGGCGCACGGTGGCCGCGTCGTTGAGGCCTTCGCGCTCGATGCGCGCGACGTCGTTGCGCAGCTCGACCGGGATGGCGAAGCGCGCCTCGGCCGTCGTCGCGCCGGCGGCGAAGGCGAGCGGCGCGCGGCCGATCTCGCGCTCCTGCGCGTCGAGCGCGCGAAGCTGGTAGGTCGCCGGTCCCGCCTCGCCCTCGGGGCGGACGGCCTCGACCACGAGCGCGTCCGTCGCGTTCTCGGCGCGAGTGAGCCCCGCGAGCGTGCCGACCGGCGGGGCGTAGAGGATTGCCTGCGAGGGGGAGAGGGCGCGGAGCGTCTCGGCCGCCGCCTCCATGCCGCCGCCGTCGAGCCCGTCGCTGAGATAGGCGAGGCTGGCGCCGCCCTGGCCGCCGAGCACGGCGGAGAGGCGCGTCGCGGCTGCCGCACGGTCGGGCGCGATCGGACGCGGCTCGGCGGCCSCCAGCCGCTCCAGCGCCGTTGCCGCTTCCACCGGCGCCGGGTCGTTGCCCGCGTCCTCCGCGGTGAGGACCAGCGACACCGGCCGTCCGGCCTCACCCGCCTCGCGGATCAGGTCTTCCGCCGCGTCTCGCCGATCGTCCCAGTCGCGCGCGCTCGCCCAGCCGTTGTCGAGCATCACGACCACCGGGCCGTTGCCCGACAGGGCGCTTTCGCGCGGGTTGAGGATCGGCGCGGCCAGCGCGAGGATGACAAGCGCCGCCAGCAGCAGCCGCAGGAGCGTCAGCCACCAGGGGCTGCGCGCCGGCGTTTCCTCGCGGCGCAGGACGCGCTCGAGAATGCGCAGCGGCGGAAAGGTCTCTGTCTGCGGACGCGGCGGGGTGAGGCGCAGCAGCCACCAGATCGCCGGCAGAGCGAGAAGCCCGGCGAGCACCAGCGGCGCGCCGAAGGACAAGGCTCCCATCAGGCGCGCGCCTTCATGCTTTGCGGCTGGCCGCTGAGATGGCCGTGCACCGCGACGAGCGGTTCGGACGCCAGGCGGTCGGTCGCGTGGAAGACGTGGCTCCAGCCAAGCCGCCGGCAATGCTCGCCGAGAACCTGCCGCCGTGCCTCGAACGCGTCGCGATAGAGGTCGCGCAAGGTTTCGGCGCGCCCGGCCGTGAGCTTGGCGCCGGTCTCGGGGTCGTGGAATTCGGTGCGGCCGGAATAGGGAAAGGCGACTTCGGCGGGATCGGCGACCTGCACCATGTGGCCACGCACGCCCTGCTTGGCGAGACGATCGATCCGCTCGACGAGGTCTTCGATCGGGTCGAGGAAATCGCCGACGAGGACGATCTCGGAAAAGCGCTTCAGCCGATCCGTCGCGGGAAAGCCGCCGGCCGGACGATTGGTCTGGAGGGCGGCCGCGATGCGCTCGGCGGCGTTGCGGGCCGAGACCGGCGCCATCACGCCGGTATAGCCGATCCGCTCGCCCGAGCGCGCCAGGAGTTCGGCGAGCGCCAGAACGAGGACGAGCGCGCGGCTCTCCTTGGACACGAGGCCGGTGCCGCTTTGGTAGAGCATCGACGGGGAGGGATCGGCCCAGAGCCAGACGGTCTGCGCCGCCTCCCACTCGCGGTCGCGAAGATAGACGTTGTCGTCGCGCGCGGAGCGGCGCCAGTCGATGCGCGACACTTGCTCGCCGTCGACGAAGGGGCGGAACTGCCAGAAGTTCTCGCCCGTGCCGCGCCGCCGCCGGCCGTGCCAGCCGGTCGCGACGGAGGCCGAGACGCGGCGCGCCTCGACGAGGAGGTCCGGCAGGAGCGCCGCGCGCTGGCGGGCGCGGTGCAGCGCCTCGCCACCGGCAACAGCGTCGGTGATGCGCCCGATGGCCGCCATCCGGTCAGCCGGCCTGCCGGGCCAGACGGGCGATCACCTCGCGCACGCCGATGCCTTCGGCTCGCGCGGCGAAGTTCAGCGCCATGCGGTGCTGGAGGATCGGCTCCGCGAGCGCTCGAACGTCGTCGATCGACGGGGCAAGCCGCCTCTCATAGAGCGCGCGGGCGCGAACGCAGGTCATCATCGCCTGGCTGGCGCGCGGGCCGGGACCCCAGGCGACATGCGTGTCGGCCTCCGACGACCCCTGGCCGGGACGCGCCGAGCGCACGAGCGACAGAATCGCCTCGACGACGCTCTCGGGCACCGGCATGCGGCGCACCAGCATCTGGATCTCGCGCAGGCGCTCGGCCGTCATCACGGCGACGGCCTTGTCCTCGGCAACGCCTGTGGTCGCGAGGAGGATGCGGCGCTCGGCCTCGATCGAGGGGTAGTGCACGTCGACCTGGCAAAGGAAGCGGTCGAGCTGGGCTTCGGGCAAGGGATAGGTGCCCTCCTGCTCCAGCGGGTTCTGGGTCGCCAGCACGTGGAAGGGCGCGGGCAGGTCGTGCCGCTCGCCGGCCACCGTCACGTGGTACTCCTGCATCGACTGCAGAAGCGCGGACTGCGTGCGCGGGCTGGCGCGGTTGATCTCGTCGGCCATCAGGAGCTGTGCGAAAACCGGGCCGCGCACGAAGCGGAAGGAGCGGCGGCCGCCCTCGTCCTGGTCCATGACCTCGGTGCCGACGATGTCGGAGGGCATCAGATCGGGCGTGAACTGGACGCGGCGCGCGTTCAGGCCGAGCACGGTCCCGAGCGTTTCCACGAGCTTGGTCTTGGCAAGGCCCGGCACGCCGACGAGCAGCGCGTGGCCGCCGGCGAGGATCGCCACCAGCGTCTGCTCGACGACGCTTTCCTGGCCGAAGATCACGCGGGCGACGGATTCGCGCGCCCTCGCGATGTCGGCCAGCGCGCGTTCGGCCTCGGCCACCATGGCATGCGCGTCGAGGGTCGGCTCCGTGTTGGCGCGTATCGTCATCCTGCGGGGCCCTTCGATGAGTCGTGTCGGAACGGCCGACGACGGGGAGAAGCCGCATAGAATCGAGGCGGCGGTCGTCTGGCAAGCGCTGGGATGCGCGACTATTTGGTGACGGCCAAGCCCGGCCAAAATAAGACGGGGAGCCGCCCACCGCGGAGCGGCAGCCCGTGAGGACGTTGCATCATGCCTCAGTCAGAGGACACAAGTTCGGCACCGGTCTCGCTGGAGGCGCTGGTGTCGCGCGCCGAGCGCGCCGGCCGCTCCGCTCCGCCGGTCGAGGCGTGGAATCCGCCCCATTGCGGCACGATCGACATGGCGATCGACGAGAACGGCGGCTGGTCCTACCAAGGCTCCCCGATTGACCGCCCGGCGCTCGCCCGGCTCTTCTCCAGCGTCCTGCGGCGCGAGGCGGACGGCTCGTTCGTTCTGGTGACGCCGGCCGAGAAGCTGACGATCCGCGTGGCCGACGCGCCGTTCGTGGCGGTCGAGATGAGCGACGAGGCGGGCCGCTTACGTTTCCGTACCAACATGGGCGACGTCGTCGAGGCCGACGATGCGCACCCCTTGCGCTTCGAGGATGCGGCGGACGACGCGTTCCGACCGTATCTGCGCGTGCGCGGTGGGCTGGAAGCGCGGCTGACGCGCGCGCTGGCCTTCGACCTCGCCCAGCGGATCGAAGAGCGCGGCGGCGAGGCCGGCATCGCGTCCGGCTCCAGCTGGTTTCCCGTCCCGCTCGCGCCCTCGGCCCTCGATGCTTGAGACGCGCTTCGACGCCGCCGACCTTCGGGCGCGCCTGTCGGCCCGCGGCCTGGAGGCCCTGGAGCACGATACCGGCGACCACGTTCTCAACCCGGACTGGGAGCAGCTGTCCGACGGCGTGAACGCCCGCGAGGCGGCGGTGCTGGTGCCCGTGGTCGACCGGCTGGGCGCAGCGGGCGTGATCCTGACGACGCGCGCCGCGCATTTGCGCAAGCATTCCGGCCAGATCGCCTTTCCCGGCGGCTCGGTGGACCCTGCCGACGCTTCGATCGAGGCGGCGGCGCTGCGCGAGGCGGACGAGGAGATCGGGCTTGACCCCGGACTGGTCGAGGTGATCGGCCGCCTGCCACGCTACCGCACGACGACGGGGTTCCGCATCACGCCGGTGGTCGGGATCGTCGATCCCGGCTTCGTGCCCCGGCCGGATCCTTCGGAGGTCGCCGACGCGTTCGAGGTGCCGCTCGGCTTCCTGATGGATGCGGCGAACCACGCCAAGGGTAGTCGGGTCTGGCAGGGCAAGCCGCGATACTTCTACACGATGCCGTTCGGGGATCGGTATATCTGGGGCGTGACGGCGGGCATCCTGCGCACGCTGTATGAAAGGCTCTACGCATCATGACGCGCATCGAGGCGGATTGGCTCCGCGACCCCGCCCTCCAGACCATCCTCGCCTGCCTGTCGGCGGGCGGCGATGAGGCGCGGGTGGTGGGCGGGGCGATCCGCAACACGCTGATGGGCCGCCCGATCAGCGACGTCGACGTCGCCACGACGACGCTGCCGGCCGAGACCATCGCCCGCGTCGAGGCGGCAGGTCTCAAGGCGGTGCCGACCGGCGTCGAGCACGGCACGGTGACGGTGGTGGCGCAAGGGCGGCCCTTCGAGGTGACGACGCTGCGCCGCGACGTCGAGACCGACGGGCGACACGCCAAGGTCCTGTTTGGGCGCGACTGGGCCGAGGATGCCGCCCGGCGCGACTTTTCGATCAACGCCCTCTACTGCGACGCCGACGGCGAGATCTACGATTTCGTCGGCGGCTTGGCCGACATCGAGAGCGGCACGCTCCGGTTCATCGGCGAGGCCAGCCAGCGGATCGAGGAGGATTATCTCCGCATCCTGCGCTTCTTCCGCTTCTTCGCCTGGTACGGACGGGGTCGGCCGGACGGCGACGGCCTGCGCGCCTCTTCTCGTCTGAAAGAGGGGCTCGATCGCCTGTCGTCCGAGCGCGTCTGGGGCGAATTGCGAAAGCTCCTGGCCGCGCCCGATCCGGCTCGTGCGCTTCTGTGGATGCGGCAGGCCGGCGTCCTCAGCCGCGTGCTGCCGGAATCGGAAAAGTGGGGCATCGACGCGATCCACGGCCTCGTCGAGACCGAGGCGCTCTACGGCTGGGCGCCCGACCCTATCCGCCGCCTCGAGGCGATCGTGCCGCCTGACGCGGCGCGGCTGCGCGACATGGCTGTCCGGCTGCGACTGTCCAACGCCGATCGCGACCGGCTCGTCGCCTGGGCGATGAGCGAGGCGCCGCCCGCCGAGAGCGATGCCGCCTTCCGCGCCCGCCTTTATCTCGGCGATCGCGGGGCGCTCGCCGATCGGCTGGCGCTGGCGCTCAGCTCCGAGCGCATGGCCGCGGCGAACGATCCCGACCGGCTGGCCGGCGTGGCGCATCTGGCGGCGCGGTACGAGGCCGCCACGTCGTTCGAGCCGCCGGCCTTTCCGCTGACGGGGCATGATCTTGCGGCCGCGGGCGTCGTATCCGGTCCCGAGATCGGGCGCGCGCTCGACCGCCTGAAGCGCGCCTTTGCGGAAAGCGGCTTCGTGCTGGGGCGCGACGCCCTGTTGAAGCTGGTCTGACCTTCTAAAAAAGCGCGGCTCCATCCAACGATGAAGCCGCGCCCGGACTGCTCCCGTCAGCGCCTTTCGGTCGGTCGCGTCAGTGCTTGACGCTCTCGTGCATGCCGTCGCGAATCGCGTCCATCAAACGCTGGGTGATCGTGTCGACGCCCAGCTGCTTGGCCTGCATCACGGCGCGACGCATCACCTCCGCCTGCGAATCGGCGCGGATGACGCGCTCGCAGCCGGGAATGACGCCGTGGCAATTGAGTTCATACATTACAGTCCTCCCTGGTCGATCCTTCGGCCGCGCGGATGCGCGTGCCGCCTGCCCTTCGAAACCATGCGGTCGGAATGCACGTCTGTTCGCGGATGTCCTCGGTCCTGCGAGCACCCGGCCGTCGCTTGTGACGGGCGGGGTACACGGACCATATCAGGCGCGATCGCGTTGTGAACAGGACGTTGTTGGCAAGTTAACCAATTCTTGTCCGCACTCGGGAACTAGCGCGAAAAACACTGTCGGCGAGGGATGCAAAGCCCGAAATTCATCGCCGGTCCGCTCGATCAGGGCCACTTCACGAGCGGGGGCAGGGAGGACAGGATCGAGGCGACGTTGCCGCCCGTCTTCAGCCCGAACAGCGTGCCGCGGTCGTAGAGAAGGTTGTACTCGACATAGCGTCCGCGCCGCACGAGCTGCTCCTCGCGCTGCTCTTCCGTCCACGGCGTGCCGGCGTTCTGGCGCACGAGATGCGGGTAGACGACGAGGAACGCCTTGCCGACGTCGCGCGTGAAGGCGAAGTCGGCGTCCCAGCCTCCGGCCTCGTCCGGCGAATGCAGCCAGTCGTAGAAGATGCCGCCGACGCCGCGGGGCTCCTTGCGATGCGGCAGATAGAAGTACTCGTCGCACCACGTCTTGTAGCGCTCGTAGCTCGCGACGCCCGCGTGCCGGTCGCAGACGAACTGCAGCGCCTTGTGGAAGGCGCGCGTGTCGGGATCCTCGGCGGTGCGGCGCGCGTCCAGCATCGGGGTGAGGTCGGCGCCGCCGCCGAACCATTGCCCGGTGGTGACCACCATGCGCGTGTTCATGTGCACGGCCGGCACGTTCGGGTTGCGCGTGTGGGCGATCAGCGAGATGCCCGAGGCCCAGAAGCTGCGGTCGCTGCCAGCGCCCGGGATCTGCGCGGCGAAGTCCTCCGACAGCTCGCCATAGACGGTCGAGGTGTGGATGCCGGCCTTCTCGAAGACGCGCCCGTTCTGCAGCATCGACATGGTGCCGCCGCCGCCGTTCTCGCCGCGCGTCCAGGGCGTGCGCTCGAAGCGCCCGGCCGGCAGCGTCTCGTCGGAGCCGAACTCGTCCTCCAGTGCCTCGAAGGCCTGGCAGAGCCGGTCGCGCAACGCCTCGAACCAGGCCTTCGCCTCGTCCTTCTTGGCGTCGAGGTTCTCCGGCAGGCCCTGCGGCAGTTCGGGACGTTCCATGGCGCGCGACGATCCTTCCGACCCGGCCGGAATCGATGAGGCCGGGCTTGCCTGCCTTGGCTAGCAGTTGCGCAAGCGTTTCGGAAGCGATCCGTTCGGGGGCGGCGCGCCGATCCGACTCGAATTCGCGTGGCCGGAGGCCTATATTCGATCGGGACAGGAGCCCGCCGAAACAGGAGCGCGACGGTTCGATGGCCCCGCTTCCCCCACCCCCGCTCGATGGCCTGCGCCGGCAGTTGCGCGCACGGCGGCAAGAGGCTCCGCGCGACAGCTTCGTGCGCGAGACCTTCACGCTGCCGCGCCCGGAGGCCCGCTCCAAGGCGCGCGAGTGGTTCGTGCGCTATCCCAAGGCCGCCTACTGGACGCAGGTCGAAAGCTGGCGCCTCCTGCCGGGCGACGAGGTCGAGTTCACGATGCGCCGTCTTCCGAGCGCCGACTGATCCGCGCTCTGAGGTGGGGCAGGGCGCCCCGCGTCGGCGCGGTCAGCGGCTCGGGCAGGGCGTCGAGCGCGAACCAGCCGAGCCCGTCGTGCTTCTCCGGCTCCTGGATCGACGGCTCGCCCGCCGCATCCTCCACGACATAGACCGGCGCGAATCAGTGATGACCGGCGTCGCGGTCGATCTGGTCGACGACGCAGAGGAGGTCGTCGGCCGCGATCCGCAGCCCGGTTTCCTCGAGGACCTCGCGCGCGGCGGCATCGGCCGCGGTCTCGAACAGATCCACCTTGCCGCCCGGCAGGCCCCAGGCGCCGGCCTCCGGGGCACCCCGGCGCCGGATGAGAAGAAGCCGGTCGTTGCGAAGGATCGCGGCGCCCGTGCCGACCCGTGGTTCGTCGAAGATCATGGCGTTCCCTGCCAACGCAACTGCCGCAAGGCTTCGCCGGCGACCATCGCCGCGCTGACGGCGAGGTTGAGGGAGCGCGCCCCCGCCTCCATTGGGATCGTCGCGCGGATGTCGGCGAGATCGTGGACCGCGTCGGGGACGCCGGCGCTCTCGCGGCCGAAGAGGAGCACGTCGTCCGGCCGGAAGGCGACGTCGCAATAGGCCGTGTCCGCCTTCGTCGTCAGGAGGACGATCCGGCGGCCCGCCGCGCGCCGGGCCGCATCGAAGGCCGCAAAATCGACGTGGCGGGTGAGCCGGGCCATCGCGAGATAGTCCATGCCCGCCCGCTTCAACGCCCGGTCCGACAGGTCGAACCCGGCCGGCTCCACGATCTCGACATCGAGGCCGAGGCAGGCGCCGAGGCGCAGGATCGTCCCGGCATTGCCGGCGATGTCGGGCTGGTAGAGGGCGATGGACAACTGCATCGCCTCCAGATAGCCAAGCCGCGCGCCGCTGGAAACGCTCCGTTTCGTGAAATTGCAGTGAACCTGCCTATATGCTGGCGACACTTGAGACGAACCGGGCGTTGTGCGTGTCGCTGGCCCGATGCGCCGGACGGAAATGCCCATGTTCGCCACCTTCGAAAAGCTCGTCGACCCGTTTCCCGCGGGCCCGGCCAAGAGCCCGCCCGCCACGTTCTGGCCGTTCGTCTGGCACTATGCGAGGCCGGTGCGCTGGCTGCTCGTCGGCATGGCCGTCCTGTCGGGCGCGATCGCGGTGATCGAGGTCTCGCTCTTCGGCTTCCTCGGCTCGATCGTCGACTGGCTCTCGGCCGCCAATCCCGACACGTTCCTCGCCGACGAGGGCTGGCGTCTTGCCGCGATGGCGGCGGTGATCCTCGTCGTCCTGCCGGGGCTGGCGCTCTTCGAATCGCTAATCTCGTTCCAGGCGCTCTTCGGCAACCTGCCGATGCGCTTCCGCTGGACGGCGCACAACTGGCTCCTCGACCAGTCGCTCGGCTTCTTCCAGGACGAGTTCGCCGGCCGAGTCTCGACCAAGCTGATGCAGACCGCGCTCGCCGTGCGCGAGACGATCATGAAATCCATCGACGTGTTTCTCTACGTCGCGGTCTACTTCACCGGCATCATCGTGCTGCTTGCCGCCGCCGACTGGCGGCTGATGCTGCCCTTCGTCGGCTGGCTCGTGCTCTACGTCGTGATGCTGCGCCACTTCATTCCGCGCCTAGGAGCCGTCGCCGAGCGGCAGGCCGATGCGCGCGCCGAGATGACCGGCCGCATCGTCGACGCCTATGCCAATATCGGCACCGTGAAGCTCTTCGCGCACACCCCGCGCGAGGTGACCTACGCCAAGGACGCGATGCGGCTGTTCCTGAAACCCGTCTACGGGCAGGGGCGCCTCATCACCCAGTTCTTCGTCTGCCTCCTGTTCCTGAACTCGCTGCTTCTGTTCGGCGTCGGCGCGATGGGCATCGGCCTCTGGGTCAATGGGCTCGTCTCCGTCGGGTCGGTCGCGGTCGGCATCGGTCTCGTGCTGCGCCTGCACGGCATGGCGCAGTGGATCATGTGGGAGGTCTCGGCCCTCTTCGAGAACGTCGGCACCATCCGCGACGGCATCGCGACCTTCACGCAGCCCATCGCCCTGACGGATGCGCCGGGTGCCGGAGCGCTGGCGGTGACCGAGGGCGAGGTGCGCTTCGACAAGGTGTCCTTCGCCTACGCCTCGGCCAAGCCCCATCGCGCGGCCGGTCCCGTGGTCGGGGACTTCGACCTCACCATCCGCCCCGGCGAGAAGATCGGGCTCGTCGGGCGCTCGGGCGCCGGCAAGTCGACGCTCCTCAACCTTCTCCTGCGGTTCTACGACGTCCAGTCCGGCCGCATCCTGATCGACGGTCAGGACATCGCGGGCGTCACCCAGAACTCGCTGCGCGCCGAGATCGGCATGGTGACGCAGGACACCTCGCTGCTTCATCGCACGATCCGCGAGAACATCCTCTACGGCCGCCCCGATGCCACCGACGAGGACGTCCGCCATGCGCTGCGGCGCGCCGAGGCCCTGGACTTCGTGGAGGCGCTGGCCGATCGCGAGGGCCGCCGCGGTCTCGACGCCGAGGTCGGCGAGCGCGGCGTCAAGCTATCGGGCGGCCAACGCCAGCGCATCGCGATCGCCCGCGTGATGCTGAAGGACGCGCCGATCCTGCTTCTCGACGAGGCGACCTCGGCGCTCGATTCCGAGGTCGAGGCGGCGATCGCGGAGAACCTCTATCGCCTGATGGAGGGCAAGACGGTGATCGCGGTCGCCCATCGCCTGTCCACCATCGCCGCCCTCGACCGCCTCGTGGTGCTGGACAAGGGGCGCATTCTCGAAGAGGGCAGCCACGCCGAACTCATCGAGCGGGGCGGGCTCTACGCCGATCTCTGGCGTCGGCAGGTCGGCGGCTTCCTCGATGCCGGCGACGACCAGCCCCGGCCGGCCGCCGCCGGCGTGCGCGCGGCCGAATGATCGGCGGGCTCCTGCGCCGCTTCGAGCGCGTCATCGATCCCTATGGCGACATCGAGCCGGAGGGCGCGGAGCCCCGCCGCGTCGGCGCGCTGCCGCCGCTGCCACGAGAGACCAACCGGTTCATCTGGCATTTCGCGCGCGAGGCACGCGGACCGTTTCTGGCGCTTCTCGTCACCGGTGGGCTGACCGGCGGCGTCGACGCTTTCCTCTATGCGGCGGTCGGCTGGGTCGTCGATGCGCTCGGCTCGTCGTCGCCGGCGACGCTTCTCGCCGACCATTTCTGGCTCCTCGTGACCCTCGCCGTCACGACGCTTCTCCTGCGCACGTTCGTCCTCTTCGCCGCCTCGCTCCTCGAGCAGCAGGTCATCGTCCCCTCGCTCTACAACCGCATCCGCTGGCAGTCCTACCGGCGGCTGATGGACCAGTCCTACACTTTCTTCCAGAACGACTTCGCGGGGCGCGTCGCCCAGAAGGTGCAGCAGGTCGGCGAGGCGACGGGCGACTTCATCGTCACGACGCTCCAGACCTTCTGGAGCTTCGTCACCTTCACGCTGCTTGCCGTCGCCATCCTCGGCGCGATGGACCCGTGGATGGGCCTCGTCCTCTTCCTGTGGGCGATCGGCTACG
This sequence comes from Aureimonas sp. Leaf324, assembly GCF_001423245.1. Taxonomy (GTDB): domain Bacteria; phylum Pseudomonadota; class Alphaproteobacteria; order Rhizobiales; family Rhizobiaceae; genus Aureimonas. Next base: position 296,481 of record NZ_LMOH01000023.1, on the reverse strand, counting down.
GCTGGATCGTGCGGGACCTCCTGCCGCGCATCCGTCGTGCCGGCCGCGAAAGCGCCGAGGCGCGCTCGATGATGTCGGGCCGCATCGTCGACAGCTTCACCAACATCCTCGCGGTCAAGCTCTTCGATCCCGGCCGGCGGCAGGACGCCTTCGTGCTCGACGGCTTTCGGCGCTTCGTCGAGGCCATCCGCGCGCTGACGCGGGCGATCACCGCGGTGCGCACCGCAGTCGCCGTCCTCAACGGCCTGATGATGACCGCGATCGGCGCGCTGGTGCTGCACTCCTGGATGCAGAACACCGCCTCGACCGGCGACGTTGCGACCGCGCTCGGCCTCATCCTCCGGCTCAACCAGATGAGCGGTTGGATGATGTTCAACATCAATGGCCTCGTCCGCAACTACGGCACGGTGCAGGACGCGGTCGCCACCGTCTCGGCCGCTCCGGCGCTGGTCGACCGCGCGGACGCGCCGGCGCTCCGGGCCGCGGGGGGCGCAGTCGAGTTCCGCGACGTGACCTTCCACTACGGCAAGGGGGCGGGCGTCATCGAGAACTTCTCGCTCGCCATCCGGCCGGGTGAGAAGGTCGGCCTCGTCGGGCGCTCGGGCGCCGGCAAGACGACCCTCGTCAACCTCCTCCTGCGCCTCTACGACGTCGAGCGCGGCACGATCCTTCTCGACGGGCAGGACATCGCCGGCGTGACGCAGACCTCGCTGCGCCGCGAGATCGGCGTCGTCACACAGGACACCTCACTCTTCCACCGCTCGATCCGCGACAACATCGCCTACGGCCGCCCCGACGCCACCGAGGAGGAGATTCTCTCCGCCGCGCGGCGCGCCGATGCGCTCGGCTTCATCCGGACCGTGCGGGACCCGAACGGGCGCGAGGGGCTCGATGCGTTCGTCGGCGAGCGCGGCGTCAAGCTGTCGGGCGGCCAGCGCCAGCGGATCGCCATCGCCCGCGTCTTCCTGAAGAACGCGCCGGTCCTCGTCCTCGACGAGGCGACGTCGGCGCTCGACTCGGAGGTCGAGGCGGCGATCCAAGACAATCTCGCCGGCATGATGGAGGGCAAGACCGTGATCGCGATCGCGCATCGGCTGTCGACCATCGCCCGCCTCGACCGCCTCGTGGTGATCGATGCCGGCCGCATCGTGGAGGAGGGGACCCATGCCGAGCTCGTCCGGCGCGGCGGCCTCTACGCCTCGCTCTGGGCCCGGCAGTCCGGCGGCTTCCTGCCGGCGGCGGCGGAATAGTCGGGTGCGTGTTCTCCGAGCGACATAACCGCCCGAAGCGTCGCCACAGTCTGGACAAGTTCCAAGTGGGCGCTTAGAAATCGCGGCCGAAACGGCTCTAGGGGAGGGCGCGGTCGCTCCGGCGCTCGGTGTGCTCCGCGAGGTCGTGTTGGGACTGAGGCAGGCGCGCCGCAACGGTGCGCCGGCCCTGAAGGAGCGCATTTCTCCGTGAGCGTCGATCACAGCAGCGAACCCACTCGCCGGGACTTTCTCTACATCGCGACGGGGGCGGCCGGCGTCGTCGGTGCCGCCGCGGCGGTCTGGCCCTTCATCGACCAGATGAACCCGGATGCCGCGACGCTGGCGTTGGCGCAGGTGGACGTCGACATCAGCCAGATCGCGGCCGGCCAGTCGATCACCGCTAAATGGCGCGGCAAGCCGATCTTCATCCGGCAGCGCACCCCGACCGAGATCGAGGAAGGCAAGGGCGTCTCGCTGTCCGATCTCAAGGATCCGATCGCGCGCAACGCCAACCTGCCGGCCGATGCGCCGGCGACCGACGTCAATCGCGCCGCCGAGGGTCAGGAGCAGTGGCTCGTGATGGTCGGCGTGTGCACCCATCTCGGCTGCGTCCCGCTCGGACAGTCCGGCGACTACGACGGCTGGTACTGCCCCTGCCACGGCTCGCACTACGACACGGCCGGCCGTGTCCGTAAGGGCCCGGCGCCCGAGAACATGGCGGTGCCGCTGTTCTCCTTCCCCAATCCCACCACCATCCGCATCGGCTGAGGCGAGAGGCACAAAGAACATGAGTGGTCCTTCCTCCTACGTGCCGAACAACGGCGTCATGCGCTGGCTCGACGCCCGCCTGCCGCTGCCCCGGCTCCTCTACGATTCGTTCGTGGCCTTCCCGGTCCCGCGCAACCTGAGCTACGCCTATACGTTCGGCGGCATCCTGGCGCTGTTCCTCGGCATCCAGATCCTGACCGGCGTCGTCCTGGCCATGCACTACGCGGCCAATTCGGGCATCGCGTTCCAGTCCGTCGAGAGCATCGTGCGCGACGTCAACTGGGGCTGGCTGCTGCGCTACATGCACGCCAACGGCGCCTCGTTCTTCTTCATCGCCGTCTACATCCACATCTTCCGCGGCCTCTACTACGGCTCCTACAAGGCGCCGCGCGAGATCATGTGGATCCTCGGCGTCATCATCTTCCTCCTGATGATGGCCACCGCCTTCATGGGCTACGTCCTGCCCTGGGGTCAGATGTCCTTCTGGGGCGCCACGGTCATCACCGGCTTCTTCACCGCCTTCCCCGGCATCGGCGGCCCGATCCAGACGCTGCTTCTCGGCGGCTTCGCCGTCGACAACGCGACGCTGAACCGCTTCTTCGCCCTGCACTACCTCCTGCCGTTCATGATCGCGGGTGTCGTGATCCTGCACATCTGGGCGCTGCATGTCGTGGGTCAGACCAACCCGACCGGCGTCGAGATCAAGTCCCCGAAGGACACCGTGCCGTTCACGCCGCACGCGACCATCAAGGACGGGTTCGCGATGGTCGTGTTCCTCGCGTTCTTCTCCTACTTCGTCTTCTACATGCCGAACTATCTCGGCCATCCCGACAACTACATTCCCGCCAACCCGCTGCAGACGCCGGCCCACATCGTTCCGGAATGGTACTTCCTGCCTTTCTACGCGATGCTGCGCGCCATCACGTTCAACATCGGCCCGATCGATTCCAAGCTCGGCGGCGTCCTGGTGATGTTCGGCTCGATCATCGTCCTGTTCTTCCTGCCCTGGCTCGACACCAGCCGCGTGCGCTCCACCGCCTACCGTCCGATCTACAAGATCTTCTTCTGGATCTTCGCGGTGAACGCGGTGCTGCTCGGCTGGCTCGGCTCGCGCCCGGCGGAAGGCATCTACCCGACGCTCTCGCTGATCGGCACGATCTACTACTTCGCGCACTTCCTCATCGTCCTGCCGGTCCTCGGCTTGGTGGAGACCCCGAAGAAGCTGCCGAATTCGATCACGGAGGCGGTGCTGGCCAAGCGCGGCGCCGCACGCGGGGTGCCGGCCGGCGCCACCGCGTCTCCCGAAACCAAAGGCTGACGAAGCGACCCATGGACCTTGCAATGAGAAAGCTTCTTCCAGCCCTTCTGGTCGCGGGCGTCGTCATGAGCCCGGCTCTCGGCCGGGCACAGGAGCCGGCCGCCCCCGCCGGTCAGATCGTCGGGGACGCGCCGGGTGAGGCGCCCGACGCCACGCGCGGCACCGAGCAGGCGGTCAACGGCGAGCACGGCGGCAGCGCCGGCGCCACCGCCGGCGGCGAGCACGCCACGCCGCACTACCCGCTCAAGAAGCCGGCCGAGCTCTCCTGGACCTTCGCCGGGCCGTTCGGGCACTGGGACCTCGGGCAGCTTCAGCGCGGCCTGAAGGTCTACAAGGAAGTCTGCTCGAACTGCCATTCGATGAACCTCGTGTCGTTCCGCAACTTCTCGGCGCTGGGCTACAGCGACGAGCAGGTCCGGGCGCTCGCGGCCGAGTACCAGATCACCGATCCGGCGCCGAACGCGCAGGGCGAGATGTTCCAGCGTGCGGGCATTCCGTCCGATCGCCTGCCCGCGCCCTATCCGAACCCGGAAGCGGCCGCGGCAGCGCTCGGCGGCGCCCATCCGCCGGATCTGTCGCTGATCGCCAAGGCCCGTTCGGTCGAGCGCGGCTTCCCGCGGTTCCTTCTCGATATCTTCCCGTGGAGCCAGTACGCCGAAGGCGGACCGGACTACATCCACTCGCTGCTGACGGGCTACGAGCAGGCGCCCGCCAACGTCACGATCCAGCCGGGCACATACTACAACCCGCACTTCATCGCGGGCCCCGCGCTCGCGATGGCGCCGCCGCTCAGCGACGGGCAGGTGACCTACGACGACGGCGCCCCGGCGACGCTGGAGCAGTATTCCCGCGACGTGTCGGCCTTCCTGATGTGGACGGCCGAGCCGCACCTCGTCGAGCGCAAGGCGACGGGCTTCGTGGTGATGATCTTCCTGATTGGCTTTGCGATCATGCTCTACCTCGTGAAGCGTCGCGTCTGGGCCGATACGCCTCACTGACGGCTCGACGTCTCCGTGAACGCATTCAAGGGGCCTTCGGGCCCCTTGTCTTTTGGGGATTGCGTTCCACGATGATGACCTCCGGTTGAGGGAACCTTCATCTTTCCCAAGCTAGGCTTTGCAGGTCTCAAGGGGATCGCGATGTTCCGGCTTCCGTCATTCGATCTCATCCGCATCAGCTCCATCATCGCCCTGTCCTCGAGCATGATCATCGGCTCGATCGCGCTCCGGGGCGTTCTGGACCAGAACCAGCGGGCAGGGGCCTCGCTGATCGAGCTGCAGCTGTTCGAACTCGCGACCGCCGCCGCCACCGCCATCACCAAGGAGCGCCGCCCGCTGGAGCTCGCCCTCGGTGAGGAGCCGGGCGAGGCCGACGCGGTGGCCAACGAACTGCGGGCGGCACGCGGCGACACCGACCGCGCCATCGATCGCTTCCGCATCGGGGCCGAGGCGACGACGCTGCGCGACAGCGTCAACTTCAAGTTCCTGACGGCGCTTTTGCGCGACGAGCGCCGCGGCGCCGACGCGCTTCTCGCGCTGCCCGTGAAGGACCGCCAGATCAGCCTTCAGCTGCGCGTGGCGCGCGGCATGTCGTCCATCTCGGAAACCTTCGTCCCCTTCGTCGACAAGACGGCGCAACGCGTCATCCAGGCCGACGAGAATCTGGCCGGCCGCGTCAACGTCGCACGCCTGCTCGGGGCGCTCTACGAGTCCGCGACCCGCCTTCCGTCCGAGGTGATGCCCGCGCTGAAATGGTCGGAGGTGATCCCGCCGGAGGCGGTGATGACCAGCCTGCGCGTCCAGCAGCGCATTCTCGCCCTCTGGGACGTCGGCGTTTCGCAGCTGGAGTTCGGCCCGGATTCGCCGCGCCTGCGGCAGGCGCACGAGGAGATCCACTCGGCCTATTTCGGCAAGGGCTTCCCGTTCCTCATCCGCGCGATCGAGACCTATTCGCGCCGCCCGCTGAACTCCACCGAACACGCCAAGCGCATCTCCGAGGTCTACGCGCCGACGACGCTGCCGATCCTTCGCATGCGCAATCTCTACGTCGACGCGATGATGGACGAGGCGGTCGAAATCCAGAAGTCGACCCTGATCCAGATGAAGCTCGTCGTGTCGCTGGCCGTCCTGATTCTGGTGATGACCGCGACGGCGGCTTGGGTCCTCTACCGCCAGATGCTGCGGCCGCTCTTCGGCGTGCGCGACCAGATCCTGGCGCTCTGCGAGCGCCGTCCGATCCGCCGCGATCGCTACGAGGGCTCGGTGCTGGCGGTGAAAAGCCTCTACAATGCGCTCGAGACCCTGGAAGCGCGCGACCGCCAGCGCATGGTGCTGGAGGAGGAACGCGCCGTCCTCGCCGAGAAATTGCGCACGCTGTCGGAAACCGACGAACTGACCGCACTGCCCAACCGGCGGGGCCTCTTCGTGCGTCTGGAGACATTCGGCGGCGGGGGGCGAAACTTCACCGCGATCCTCGGCGACATCGACCACTTCAAGGTCGTCAACGACACCCACGGCCATGGGGCCGGGGACGAGGTCTTGGCCGCGTTCTCGGGCCTCTTGCGACAAAGGGCGAACGCGGACGTCATCGCCGCCCGCTACGGCGGCGAGGAGTTCGCGATCGTCCTGCGATCCGAGCGGGCCGAGGATGCGCTGGCCTTTGCGGAGGCGCTGCGGGCCGAGATCGAGGGACTGGTGGTCGAGACCGGCGCCGGGCCGATCCGCATCACCGCAAGCTTCGGCCTTGCGAACGAGGCCGGCCCCGTCGCCTCGTGGCAGACGCTGTTCAGCGTTGCCGACAAGGCGCTCTACGAGGCCAAGGCCGCCGGCCGGAACCGGGTGCGCCTCAGCAACGCGACGATCGCGGCGCTCGCCAAGCCCGCTGTGGAGCCGAAGCCGGCGAAGAACCGGATCGCCGCGGCCTGAGACCGCGGCACGCCCGGGCGTCCAGCCTCAGACGTTGAACTTGAACAGCATGATGTCGCCGTCCTGGACGACGTATTCCTTGCCTTCGTCGCGCGCCTTGCCGGCTTCCTTGGCCGCGACTTCGCCGCCGAGGCCGACGAAATCGTCGTAGGCGATCGTCTGGGCCCGGATGAACCCCTTCTCGAAATCGGTGTGGATGACGCCGGCCGCCTGCGGCGCTCTGGCACCGCGCTTGACGGTCCAGGCACGCGTCTCCTTCGGGCCCACCGTGAAGTAGGTGATGAGGTCGAGAAGCGCGTAGCCCTCGCGGATCAGGCGGTCGAGGCCGGGCTCGTCGAGGCCCATGGCACCCATGTACTCACCGACCTCGTCTTCGCCGAGCTGTGCGATCTCCGCCTCGATCGCGGCCGAAATCACGACGCTGCGCGCGCCCTGGCGCTTGGCCATCTCGGCGACCGCGTCCGAATACCGGTTGCCGGTCGCCGCATCCGCTTCCGCCACGTTGCAGACGTAGAGGACGGGCTTGGAGGTCAGGAGGTTGAGGTTGCGCAGCTGCTGCCGGTCGTCGGCGTCGAGCGTCGACAGGAGCGTTCGCGCGGGCTCGCCGTTCTGCAGCTTGGCGAGCGCGGCTTCCATCACCGGCACCTGCGCCAGCGCTTCCTTGTCCTTCCCTTGAGCCTTCTTGCGCGCGGCGACGATGCGGCGCTCGAGGCTCTCGAGGTCGGACAGCATCAGCTCGGTCTCAACCGTCTCGGCGTCAGCGACCGGGTCGATGCGCCCCTCGACATGCGTGATGTCGTCGTCCTCGAAGCAGCGCAGGACGTGGACGATCGCATCGACCTCGCGGATGTTGGCGAGGAACTGGTTGCCGAGCCCTTCGCCCTTCGAGGCGCCGCGCACAAGGCCGGCGATGTCGACGAAGGTGATGCGGGTCGGAATGATCTGGGCCGACTTGCCGATCTTGGCGATGGGCGCCATCCGCTTGTCGGGCACGCCGACGTCGCCGGTGTTCGGCTCGATGGTGCAGAACGGATAGTTCGCCGCCTGCGCGGCGGCGGTCTTGGTCAGCGCGTTGAAGAGCGTGGACTTGCCGACATTGGGAAGTCCGACGATGCCGCAGCGAAAGCCCATGGTGGTTCTGCCTCAGGTCTGAAGGGGAGGGCGGGCCGCCGGACGGCGGGCCAGCCAGAAGAAAGGGATCAGTTCGGGTCGCCGCCGCCGAGCAGGCGTCGCAGCATGCCCGCCATCGGCCCGGTGGCCGCGCGGGTCTCGGTGGGGCGGGCCTGGCGCACGTGGCTTTCGCCCTTGGCCTTGCCGGCGCCGCCCTTGGCGCCCGCGGGCTCCTCCGAGCCGCCGGTGGCCAGCGTCACCTTGTTCATGAAGACGGCGTCCTCACCCGCGACCAGCGACGGCGCATTGCGCGCGACGGTCTCCAGCATCGGCTCCAGCCATTCGCGGTCGACCTTGGCGAAGTCGCCGAGGACATGCGGATTGACGCGCTCCTTCGAGCCGGGGTGCCCGATGCCGAGGCGGACGCGCCGGTACTCCTTGCCGAGATGCGCATCGATCGAGCGCAACCCGTTGTGCCCGCCGTGTCCGCCGCCGGTCTTCACGCGCACCTTGCCGGGCGGCAGGTCGAGTTCGTCGTGGAAGACCACGATGTCGGCGGGAGGGATCTTGTAGAAGGCGGCCGCTGCCTGCACCGAGCGACCGCTTTCGTTCATGAAGGTCAGCGGCTTCAGGAGGATCACCTTGCGGCCCGCGATCGAGCCCTCGGCGATCTCACCGTGAAACTTCTTCGACCAGGGGGAGAAGCCGCCCGCGCGGGCGATCTCGTCGACCGCCATGAAGCCGATATTGTGCCGGTTTCCGGCATATTGCGCGCCGGGATTGCCGAGGCCCACCATGATGAGCATGTGCCCGTCCTCCAGCGGTCCGGGGTCGAGAGAACCCGAACCCGCCCATCAGGGTGCGGCGGACGAAAGGCTCCGTCCGCCGCTTGTCGATCAGTTGCCGGTCTTCGGCTCGTCCTCGGCGGTCGCGTCGGTCTGCTCGATGACTTCCGTCTCCGGCGTCTCGGCGTCGAGCTCGTCGACTTCCTCGGCCATCGGCGGGACGATCGTGGCGATCACGAACTCTTCGTCCGTGGTCAGGCGCACGCCCTTCGGCAGCTTGAGGGCCGACGAGGAGACCGCGTCGCCGATCTCGAGACCGGTGAGGTCGACCGTGAAGCCCTCCGGGATCGCCTGCGCGGCGCAGACGACTTCGATGTCGTGGTGCACGACGTTGAGCGCGCCGTCCTGGGCCTTGATGCCCGGCGCGGCGTCTTCGTTCTCGAAATGCACGGGGATGCGGACCGTGACTTCCGTGCGGTCGGAGACGCGCAGGTAGTCGATGTGGGTCAGCGTGTCCCTGACGACGTCGAGCTGGTAGTCCTTCGGCAGGACCTTGATCTTTTGACCGCCGACGTCGATCGTGATGACCGTCGTCAGGAAGCCGCCGCCGTGCAGCTTGAGGAAGGTCTCCTTGTAGGGGACCGCGATCGGCAGGGGCTCCTGCTTGTCGCCGTAGATGACGGCGGGCACCATGCCGTTGCGGCGGATATGTCTGGCGGCCCCCTTGCCGACCTTCTCGCGCGCCTCGGCCTTGACCGTGTAGCTCTCGCTCATGGTTTCCATCCTTGTTTTGGTTCAGAGGTTGCCGCCCCGGCGCCGTGACGCCCGGAACGACGAAAAGCGGCCGTGAGGCCGCTTCACGCCCGCGCTGCCTCCAAGGGTGTCCGCGCGGGCGGGTTGGCTATAGCGGCGATCGGCTCGAGGTGCAAGGCGAGCGCCGGGCCCGGCTCAGTCGAAGAGCGAGGAGACCGACTGCTCGGTGGTGGTGCGCGAGATCGCCTCGCCGAGCAGCGTCGCGGTGTTGATCACGCGGATGTTGCGCGCCTCGCGGATCGCCTTGGTCGGCTCGATCGAATCGGTGATCACCAGCTCCTCGATCGAGGAGGCGGCGATGCGCGAGACCGCGCCGCCGGACAGGACGCCGTGGGTGATGTAGGCGCGCACGCCCTTGGCGCCCGCCGCCATCAGCGCGTCGGCCGCGTTGCACAAGGTGCCGCCGGAATCGATGATGTCGTCGATCAGGATGCAGTGCCGGTCCTTCACGTCGCCGATGATGTTCATCACCTCGGACTCGCCCGGCTTCTCGCGGCGCTTGTCGACGATGGCGAGCGGCGCATCGAGGCGCTTGGCGAGCGAGCGGGCGCGCACCACGCCGCCCACATCCGGCGAGACGACCATCACGCGGTCGGTCTCGAGGTGCTCCTTGATGTCGCGCGCCAGCAGCGGCACCGCGAAGAGGTTGTCGGTCGGGATGTCGAAGAAGCCCTGGATCTGCCCGGCATGGAGATCCATCGTCATCACGCGGTCGGCGCCGGCATGGGTGATGAGGTTGGCGACGAGCTTGGCCGAGATCGGCGTGCGGCCGCCGGCCTTCCGGTCCTGGCGGGCGTATCCGAAATAGGGGAGGACCGCGGTGATACGGCGGGCGGAAGCCCGGCGCAGCGCGTCCATGATGATCAGGAGCTCCATCAGGTGGTCGTTCGCCGGGTAGGACGTCGACTGGATGACGAAGCAGTCCTCGCCGCGCACGTTTTCCTGGATCTCGACGAAGATTTCCTGGTCGGCGAAGCGGCGCACGGAGGCGGCGCCGAGCGGCAGTTCCAGGTAGCGCCCGATCCCTTCGGCCAGAGTGCGGTTGGAGTTGCCGACAAAGAGTTTCATCGCTGACCGCTTTATCCGTCTACAGGGCTCGCCGGACCTCGGAAGGGAGGGGCCGGTCGCATGGGCGGGCTCTTAGCAAGCTGGTGGAAAGATTCAAGGTTGCACCGCGGGAAAGACCGCGGCGCGGTTAAGTCCTTGCCGCGATCAGCCGGTCGCCTTCAGCTCGATCGGCAGGCGCGACAGGCATTCCGGGGCGCCCTCGGTGGTGAGGTAGGTCTGCCCGAGGCACATCGCGGCGCCGCTGTCGGAATCCATGATGATCATGTGCGCGAACAGCGTCATGTTCGGCCGGATCGGTTCGGCATTGCCCGAGACGAACATCTGCGGGTCCATCCAGGACGGGGCGAAGCGCGCGCCGACCGAGTAGCCGCAGGCGGCGAGGCGATGGCGGGCGAGGTCGTGGGCCTCCATCACGCGGGCATGCGCGTCGAACACGTCGCCGAAGGTCTGGCCGGGGCGCATGGCCTCCTCGACGGCCTTCAACGCCTCGGCGCCGGCCGCGAACAGTTCCTCGTGCCGCATCAGCGGGCGGCCGACGATCACGGTGCGCATCAGCGGGGCGTGGTATTGCGCCTTGACGCCGGACCACTCGATCGTCAGCTGGTCCTGCGCCGACAGGGTGCGGCGGCCGGACTTGTAGCGGCAGAGGAGGGCGTCCTCGCCGGAGCCGAGGATGAACGGGTTGGCGGGGTAGTCGCCGCCCTTCAGGAGGATGTCACCCTGCAGCGCGTGGAGGAGCGCGCCCTCGTCGGCCCCCTCGCGCACCAGCGGCCACATCGCCTCGAACGCCTCGTCGCCGAGCCGCGCCGCCTCCCGCGCATAGGCGATCTCGGCTTCGCTCTTGATGACGCGCAGCGCGGGCACGAGGTCGGACGCGTCGGTGAGCGCGGCGAAGGATCCGAGCTTCTCCTCGACGAGCTTGCCGTTCGCCGCCGTCAGACCGTGCGTCGACCATTCGACGCCGACGCGGGCGCCGAGCAGCCCCATGTCGTCCATCATGTCGCGCAGTTCGATCGCCGGGTTGGCGCCGCCGCGATCGCGCCAGACGACGACCGTCTCGATGTTCGAGGTCGCGCGCGCCTGGCGCAGGTCCGCCGAGCGCGTGAGGAGGCGCATCTCGCCGTCCGCCTTCACCACGAGGCACTGGAAGAAGCAGAAGCCGAACGTATCGTAGCCCGTCAGCCAGAACATCGAGTCCTGCGCAAACAGCATCACGGCGTCGAGCTTGCGCTCCGCCATCTCGGCGGACAGGCGCGCGCGGCGGCGCTCGAATTCGTCGGGCGTGAAATGGAGCATGAAGCGCTTTCGTTCAGGCGAGGGCGATGGCGGAAAGCTGCCGACCGTAGTCGGTCTCCCCGCGATGGGTGGTCCGCCGGAAGGAGAAGAACGCATCCTCCTCGGCATAGGTGCAGCGTCCGACGAAACGGGCCGCGACGCCGATGCGCTCGAGGCGGGCGAGGATGAAGGCGGGCAGGTCGAACTGGCGCTTCTCCGGCGTCGCACCGGCCGCGAAGAAGCGCTCGTTGGCGGCATCCTCGCGCAGGAAGGTCTCGGCCATGTCGGCGCCGACCTCGTAGTTGGGCTGCGTGATGCAGGGGCCGAGCACCGCCTCGATCCGGTCGCGCCGCGCGCCGAGGCCCTCCATCGTCTCGACCGTGCGCTCGAGAACGCCGCCGACGGCCCCGCGCCAGCCGGCATGGGCCGCCGCGACGACGCCGCCGCGCGCGTCGGCAAAGAGGATCGGTCCGCAGTCGGCCGTCACAACGCCGACGGCAAGACCCCGCGTCGCCGTCACCACCGCATCCGCTTTCGGGCGCTCACCGCCGAACGGCTCGGTCGCGACCACCGCATCGGGCGAATGCGTCTGCCAGGGCGTCGCCAACTGCGTGCCTTCGAGCCCGAGAAAATGCACGGCGCGCCGCCGGTTCTCGTGCACCGCCTCGGCCTCGTCGTGCGAGCCGATCCCGGCGTTGAGGCCGCGATAGACCCCGGTCGAGACGCCGCCGGCCCGCGTGAAGAAGGCGTGGGCGAGCCGAGCGTCGGAGCCGAAGCGCGGGTCCTGGACGGTGTCGCGCGCGCGAAGGTGCGAGGCGGCGGAAAGGCGGTGATCGAGCATGGGATGCGGCTGTCCGTTATGGACCCTCATTCGTGGGGGAGGGGGTGGTCGAAGTCAATCGACGCGCGGTTGCACGAAGGGCGGCAGCGGCAGCGGGGCGGAGGCCGCGCCGAACACCTTGAACAGTGCACCCATCTCGCCTTGGCCCCTGCCGGCGAGGCGATGGACCGCCGCCGTGATCGCCGCACGGCCGGCCTCGTCGGCATGGGCGCCGAGCCGTCCCGCCCGCTCGGGCAGCCCCAGCGACAGGAGAAAGTCGCCCTGCGCCGCAAGGCCGAAGCGGAGCGTCGGCGCCGTGCCCGCCATGGCGCGGGCGACCTGCTCGAAGTCGACATGGCTGGTGATGTCGGCCGAGCCCGGCGCATCGAGCACCGCGGTCTTTTGGTGCCGGCGAAGCGCCTGCAGCGTGTCGCCGAACCCGGTTCGGGCGTGGCCGTAGTCGATCAAGAGCGCCGCGCCGCCCTCTTGCGCGAGCCGGCCGGCCAAGGCGGCGCACAGGGCGTCGCGCTCAGGCGAGACTTCGAACACCGCTCCCGCGGCGGGTTGGGGCAGGCGGGCGAGGGCCGCGGGCACGAGTGTCGTCGCAGGACCGTCGGCGAAGGCGAACCCGTCGCCGGCGGCGTCCACTAGCCGCTCGTGCCACGCGCCGCCGCGGAACACGAACTGGCGGATGGCGAGCGCATCGAGAAGCTCGTTGGCGACGAGGAGAAGCGGCCCGTCACCGTCCAGCTCCTCGATCTGCCGGACGCGCCGGACCGGCAGGTCGAAGCGCGCGAGCCGCTCGGCCTGGACGCCGGCCAGCCGATCGCTGACCTCGACCAGCCGGATACGCGCCGCTTTCAGAAAGGCCGGGTCGAACTGGCGCAGGGTGCGCAGCATGTCGGCCATCAAGGTGCCGCGCCCGGGGCCGGCTTCCGCGAAGGTGAAAGCGGCGGGACGGCCGAGACCGTCCCAGGCGGCAAAGGTCCAGGCGGCCAGAAGCTCGCCGAACATCTGGCTGATCTCGGGCGCGGTGGTGAAGTCCCCGGCCGTCCCGATCGGGTCGCGGCTGGTGTAGTAGCCCTCAGCGGGATCGAAGAGGCAGAGGTTCCAGAACCGGTCGAGCCGCATCGGGCCCGCCGCCTCGATCTCGGCGCGGATGCGCGCGGCGAGATCGCTCACGCCGCCGTGGTCTCGGCGACGCGGGGCTCGTAGGCACGGGGCTTGGCGGTCGTGATCGCCCAGAGCCCAACGAGCAGCATCGGCAGCGACAGCACCATGCCCATGGTCAGCCAGCCGGTGCCGAGGAGGTAGCCGAGCTGCACGTCGGGCATGCGGAAGAACTCGACGAAGATGCGCGCGCAGCCATAAAGCAGGATGAAGACTCCGCCGACGAGGCGCGGACGCCCGAGCGCACCGAAGCGGTGTGTCAGGACGCGCAGGATCAGGAAGAGGACGATGCCTTCCAGCGCCGCCTCGTAGAGCTGGCTCGGATGGCGCGGCTCGGGGCCCGCATGCGGGAACACCATCGCCCAGGGCACGGAGGTCGGCGCGCCCCAGAGCTCGCCGTTGATGAAGTTGGCGATGCGGCCGAAGAACAGCCCGAAGGGCACCGAGGCGGCCACGACGTCGATCAGACTGAACAGCGGCACCTTGTGCGAGCGGCAGAACAGGATCATCGCGATCGTCACGCCGATCAGGCCGCCATGGAACGACATGCCGCCCTCCCAGACGCGGAAGGCCGAGAGCGGGTCGGCGGCGACGCGGTCGAAGTCGTAGAACAGGATCGAGCCGATGCGCCCGCCCGCCACGATGCCGATCGTGATCCAGACGATGAAGTCGTCGATGTCGGTCTTGGTGATCGGCGAGACGCCGTTCGGCCAGAGCCGCGGCGTGCCGACGAGGTGGCGCCCGTAGAGCCAGCCGCACAGGATGCCGGCGACGTAGGCGAGCCCATACCAGCGCAGCGCGATGGGGCCGATCTGCAGGAAGACCGGGTCGATCTGGGGATAGGCGAGGACGCCGAGAACGGCGGAGGCTGTCATGGCGGGGGCTCCTCGGGGCTCGGCACGTCGGGCGGGGATGTGCGCCGGGCAGGCGGCGGGGTCAAGCCGCTCCATTGCCAAGGCGGAGCCGAGCGCCTACCTCCGAGGGCGCGCTAGCCGCTTTCAAGGAGCGAACCGATGAACGACCGAGGCCCCAACCGCATGCTCGACGAGTTCGCCCGCATGATGACCGACGCGGCCGGCGCGGCGCAGGGCGTGCGCCGCGAGATGGAGACGGTGTTCCGCTCCCAGGGCGAGCGCTTCATCAACTCGATGGACCTCGTGCAGCGCGAGGAGTTCGAGGCCGTGCGCGAGATGGCGACCCGGGCACGCGTCGAGAACGAAGCTCTGAAAAAGCGCGTCGCCGACCTCGAGGCCCGTTTGTCCGGGGCTTCCACGACGACGCCGTAAGGCTTTTCCACAGGCCGTGCACAGGTTTGTCACGGGTCTGCCGTGACCGTGCGGAATCGGAAAAGCGTGAGCGCTGAATCGCTTAACGCCCGGGGTGCAGGCCGCGGGTTCCGACCCGCTCCCGACGAACCTTAAAATACCGTTTCCGCCTCTGGAATCGCGAGTCCGCGTCGATACACTGAAATCAACGGTGATTCGCCACGGCGGCGGCTTTCCGGGAGGCGCGGAAGCCAGGGTCTTACGAGGAATTCGACCCTTGACGACGGGGTGCGTGCGGCGCCCCGGCGGTCCCGCGTCCGATGCGGCACGGGGATCAAACGACATGCAACTCGGCGAACTCGACGTCAGGCGACTCTCGCATCCGGTGGATGTGATCGAGACCGTCGCCTCGCGTCATGACTGGTCCTTCGAACGCCCCTGCGACGACGAGATCGCGGTCTCGGTGCAGGGCGCCTGGACCGACTATTCAGTCTCGTTCTCCTGGATGGAGGCCTCCGAGGCGCTGCATCTCGGCTGCGCGTTCACCCTCAAGGTTCCGGCCCGGCGGCAGGTCGAGGTGCTGCGGCTCCTGTCGCGTATCAACGAGGGGATGCTGGTCGGCCACTTCGATCTCTGGGCGTCCGAGGGCGCGGTGATGTTCCGCCACGCGATCCTCCTGTCGGGCGGCGTACAGCCGACGAGCCAGCAGGCCGAGCGCCTCCTGTCGGCGGCGCTGGAGGCGTGCGAGCGCTATTATCAGGCCTTCCAGTTCGTGGTCTGGGCGGAGAAAACCGCCGACGAGGCGCTGGCCTGCGCCGTGTTCGACACGGTCGGCAACGCATGAGCGCGGGCATCGCGCCGGTCGGCCGGCTTCTGCTGCTCGGCGGCGGCAACATGGGCGGCGCGATGCTGCGCGGCTGGATCGCGGGCGGGCTCGACCCGGCCTCGGTCACCATCCTCGACCCCCATCCGTCGCCGGCGCTCAATGCGCTGTTCGACCAGGGCGTGCGCCATGCTGCCACCGCCCCGGACGAGCCGCAGGACGTTGTGATCCTCGCGGTCAAGCCACAGGTGCTGGCCGAAGCGGTCGCGCCGCTGCGCGCGAGCCTGAAGGACGAAACGCTGGTGATCTCGGTCGCGGCCGGGCGCACCATCGCCTTCATCGAGGAGAAGCTCGGCACGCGGCCGGTGGTGCGCGCGATGCCCAACACGCCCGCCCTGATCGGCCGCGGCATCACGGGCGCCTACGCCAACGAGCGCGTGACGCCGGGCCTGAGGGTGACGGCGACCGACCTCCTCCAGGCATGCGGTCCGGTGGAGTGGGTTCGAAGCGAGGACGACATCGACCGCGTGACGGCCGTGTCCGGCAGCGGCCCGGCCTATGTCTTCCTCCTGGCCGAGGCGCTGGCGGAAGCGGGCGTGAAGGCCGGCCTCGATCCCGAACTCGCGATGCGTCTTGCGCGCCATACCGTGGCGGGCGCGGGCGAGCTGATGATCCGGTCCGACGATCCGCCGTCGCAACTGCGCCGCAACGTCACCTCGCCAAAGGGCACGACGGAGGCGGCGCTCGGCGTCCTGATGGCGGAGGACGGTCTTAAGCCTCTGATGACCAAGGCCGTTGCCGCCGCGCGCGACCGCGCGATCGAACTGTCCAAGGGCTGAACGAATGAGTGCCGAGACCGCGGGCGTCGCGCCGCAGATCACCTTCGACGACTTCATGAAGGTCGATATCCGGGTCGGGACGATCGTCTCGGCCGAGCCGTTCCCGGAAGCGCGCAAGCCCGCCTTCCGCCTCGTCATCGATTTCGGGCCGGAGATCGGCCAGAAGAAGTCGTCGGCGCAGATCACCGTGCGCCACTCGCTGGACGAGCTGGTCGGGCGGCAGGTGATGGCGGTGGTCAACTTCCCGCCGCGCCAGATCGGCCCGATGCGTTCGGAGGTGCTGACGCTCGGCTTCCCCGACGAGGCCGGCAACGTGGTGCTCGCGGCGCTGAGCCACGCGGTGCCGAACGGCGGGCGCCTCTACTAGAGCGCTTTCCAGCCGGATCGAACGGTCGTGATCGTCCTTCGGACACCCGCTGTTCGGCAGGGCGCTTTCGCCCCGTGCCAGCGTTGCTCGTCGGTCACGATGCGACGGCTTCGCTCCTCGCCACGAAGCGAAATCACCTCCGTGACGACCATCCCGTCCGGTCGGAACACGCTCTAGGCCGGAATTCGGACCAGCGCCTTCAGCCCGCCGAGCGAGGATTCCGACAGGAGGATGTCGCCGCCATGGCTGCGGGCGACGTCGCGCGCGATGGCAAGCCCGAGGCCCGTGCCGCCCGCGTCGATGTTGCGGGCCTCGTCCAGCCGGACGAACGGCTTGAAGACGTCCTCGCGCTGCGTCGGCTCGATGCCGGGACCATCGTCTTCCACGGAGACCGACAGCCAGCGGTCGTCGTGACGGGCGCTGAGGCGCACGGCGTTGCCGTGGCGCAGCGCGTTGGCGACGAGATTTCCGAGGCAGCGCACGAAGGCATCGGGCCGCACCGAGATGCGCGGATCGCCGACGAGATCGGTCTCGAGGCTCCGCCCTTTCAGCGACGCCTCGCTCTCGAAACGGGCGAAGACGCGCTCGAGGTCGAGCTCGCCGACCTCCTCCCCGCCCTCGCCCTTGGCGAAGGCGAGATAGCCTTCCAGCATCCGGCCCATCTCGTCGACGTCCTGCTCGAGCTCCTGTCGGTCCTCGTTCTCCTCCAGGAGAGCCAGCTGCAGGCGGAAGCGGGTGAGGACCGTGCGCAGGTCGTGGCTGACGCCGTTCAGCATCTGCGTGCGCTGCTCGATCTGGCGCTCGATGCGGTCGCGCATCTGGATGAAGGCGAGCGAGGCGCGCCGCACCTCCGATGCGCCGCGCACGCGGAAATCGGGCGGCATCGGCTGGCCGCGGCCGAAGCCCTCGGCCGCCTGCGCGAGCTTCTGGATCGGGCGAATCTGGTTGCGCAGGAACAGGATCGCGATCAGGATCAGCACCAGCGACGTGCCGACCATCCAGAGCAGGAAGATGTGGCTGTTGGAGGCGTAGGCCGAATTGCGGGGCGCGAAGATGCGCAGCATGTGGTCCGGCAACTGGATTCGGATTTCGACGATCCGGGACTCGCCGAGCGTGTCGATCCAGAAGGGCCGATTGATCTGCCGGGTGATCTCCTCCGACAGGATGCCGTCGAGAATGTTGAAGAAGGGCTTGGGCGCCGGGGCGGGCAGGGGCTCGGGCGGCAGCACGAGGACGTTCAGCGCCAGGCGCTCGCGCGCGATGCGCGTCACCTCGGCATACTCGCCCGCCGGGTCGGGATAGGTCTGGATCATGTCGATCACGGCCGAGATGTCCTGCACCACCGAGGCCGAAAGGCGCTGCGTCACCGTCTGCCAGTGGCGCTCCATGAAGACGAAGGCGACCACCGACTGGAGCAGCACCATCGGCGCGATGATGATGATCAGCGACCGGGCGTAGAGGCCCTTGGGCGTGCGACGCGAGACGAAGCGCCGAACCTGCCGCGACAGGCCGCGCAGCGACGCGCCCCAGCCCCGCCGCGGCGGCGGCCGCTTCGGTCCGGTCTCGCTGCCCGCCTCGGCGATCACCGAGGCGTCGATGACGCGTTCAATCGACATTCAGCCGGTAACCGATCCCGCGAACCGTCTGGAGCCACAGCGGATTGGCGGGATCGCTTTCGATCTTGCGGCGCAGGCGGTTGATCTGCACGTCCACCGTACGCTCGCCGACCTCGGTATCGTTGGTGAGGAGATCCTGGCGGGGAATGGTGTCGCCCGCCTTCTGCGCGAACTGCGTCATGATCTCCTGTTCGCGCTCGGTCAGGCGGATCACCTCGGGCCCCCGTCGCAACTCCTTGCGCGACAGCGAGAACGAGAACGGCCCGAAACGGACGTGCTCGACCTTCTGCACCGGCGTCGTGCCGCCGCGCTTCAGGATATTGTTGATGCGCAGGAGAAGCTCGCGCGGATCGAAAGGCTTGGAGAGATAGTCGTCGGCCCCGGCCTCGAGGCCGAGGATGCGGTCGTCGGTTTCCGAGCGGGCGGTGAGCATCAGGATCGGAATGTCGCGATGGGGCGAGACGGACCGCACGAGGTCGAGTCCGCTCTCGCCCGGCATCATCACGTCGACGATCATTAGGTCGAACTCGAGGCCCTGGAGGATGCGGCGCGCTTCGGCCGCGTCGGAGGCGACCGAGACGCGGAAGCGGCGCTCCGACAGGAAGCGCGACAGGAGGCCGCGGATGCGCCGGTCGTCGTCGATGATCAGGAGATGCGGGGCATCGTCCATCGATTCGTCGGTCGCATGGTCCTCGGCGAGCGTCATGTCAGCGATTCTCCCTTCCGATGCCCTTGCGCGCGAACCAGTCCCGCGTCGCCTTCCGGTCGGCGCCCATCTCCAGGAGAAAGTCGTTCACGAGGCCCGGATCGTCCAGTGCGGCCGCGCGAAAGGCGGCGTCGATCCGCCGTCCCTGCGCGCGGGACAGTTCGAGCGTCAGATCGCGGCCTTTCTGCGTCGGATAGAGCCGGCGCTGGCGCCGGTCGTCGGTTCCCTGCACCTGCGCGATGAAGCCGTCGTCGATCAGCTGGCGCAGGACGCGCGACAGGGATTGCTTGGTGATCTCCAGAAGGTCCAGGATCTCGGCGATGGTCATGCCGGGGTCTCGGTTGACGAAATGCAGGATGCGGTGATGCGCCCGCCCGAACCCGTAGCGCTCCAGGATCGAGTCGGCGTCGCCCGTGAATTCGCGATAGGCGAAGAAGAACAGCTCGATCAGCCGGAAGTCGAGTTCGCCGCGCGTGGGCAGCGCGTCCTCGACGATCGCATCGTCCGGGGCTGGGGCATCGGCCAAGGGCAGGTCCATCGGAATAGGTCAGCAGTGTTGACGTATCTACCGCCCATTGTTACACCTGCGCAAGCGCTCGCAAACAGCGATCGCGTTTCGAAAGGCTCGGCAGACGCCCGCACGAGCGGCGTGCGCGGGGCCTGCCGCAATTTCATCCCATGAGCGCCGCATCCTTGCCGGGACCGACGGTCATGCCACCGCGCCCGGGCGGTCGGGAGGGTCGACGCATCGCCGGGTCGATGCGTGAACGAGACAGGAAAGGGCGCCTTCGGCGCGGTCCCACAAGATGAGCAGCGTTCCCTTCGACCAACTCGACGGCCAGATCTGGTACAACGGCGAATTCGTGCCCTGGAAGGATGCCAAGGTCCACGTGCTGACGCACGGCCTGCACTATGCCAGCGCCGTGTTCGAGGGCGAGCGCGCCTATGGCGGCGAGATCTTCAAGCTGCGCGAGCACACCGAACGCCTGATCGAGTCGGGACGCATCCTCGGCTTCGAGATCCCCTACAGCGCCGAGGCGATCGACGCGGCCTGCAGCGAGCTCCTGCGCCGCCAAGGCTTCCGCGACGCCTATGTCCGCCCGATCGCCTGGCGCGGCTCGGAATCGATGGGCGTCTCGGCGCAGAAGAACACCATCAACCTCGCCATCGCGATCTGGCAGTGGCCGAGCTACTTCGACCCCGAGCAGCGGATGAAGGGCATCCGCCTCGATCTTGCCGAGTACCGCCGGCCGGACCCGAAGACCGCCCCGTCGCGCGCCAAGGCCGCCGGCCTTTACATGATCTGCACGATCTCCAAGCACGCGGCCGAGGCCAAGGGTTACGCCGACGCGCTGATGCTCGACTGGCGCGGCCGGGTCGCCGAGGCGACGGGCGCCAACGTCTTCTTCGTCCAGGACGGCGTGATCCATACGCCCGATCCGGACTGCTTCCTCGACGGCATCACGCGCCGCACGGTGATCGATCTCGCCAAGCGCCGCGGCTACGAGGTGCAAGTTCGCGCGATCATGCCGGAAGAGCTCGAGGGCTTCACCGAGTGCTTTCTGTGCGGCACCGCCGCCGAGGTGACGCCGGTGGCCGAGATCGGCCCCTATCGTTTCATGCCGGGCGAGGTGACGCGCCGTCTGGTCGAGGACTACGCCGCCGAAGTGCAGCCGAAGCGCCTCGCGGCCGAATAAAGGGTCCCGCCATCAGACCACCGCAAGGGCTCGCCGCAGGGCGGGCCCTTTTCTTTTCGAGGTCGCGGATCATCATCCCTCGACCCGCCGTCTCAGGATTCGCTTCATGAGCCTTGCCGCCGAGATCGTCCCCGTCACCCCGTTCCAGCAGAACTGTTGCATCCTCTTCGACGACGGGGACAAGTCGGCCGTCGTGGTGGACCCCGGCGGCGACGTCGAGCGGATTGAGGCGGCGGTCAAACGGCTCGGCGTGACGGTTCAGGCCATCTGGATCACCCATGGCCATATCGACCATGCCGGCGGTGCGATGGACCTGAAGGACGCGCTGGGGGTCGAGATCGTCGGCCCGCACCGCGCGGACGAAATGCTGCTCGGTCGGCTGGAGGATCAGGCTCGCATGTTCGGGCTGCCGGGGACGTTCCGCAACTGCACGCCGGACCGCTGGCTCGACGAAGGCGAGGCGCTGACGCTCGGGTCTCACCGTTTCGAGGTCATCCACGCGCCGGGCCATTCGCCCGGCCACGTCGTCTTCTTCCAGCGCGAGGCCCGGTTCCTACACGCGGGCGACGTGCTCTTTGCCGGCTCGATCGGGCGCACCGACCTGCCGGGCGGCGATCACGACCAGCTTCTCGCCACCATCCGCGTCAAGATCCTGCCGCTCGGCGACGAGGTCGGCTTCATCTGCGGCCACGGGCCCGGAAGTCGGCTCGGCGTCGAGCGCCGCACCAATCCGTTCCTGCGCTGACGTCGTTCAGGGCTCGCTGGTGCAGAAGCGTCGCTGGCCCGCCTCGTTGGTGTAGGTGCCGAGCGAGGCGTCGAAGTTCGGATGGTGCGCCACGCAGTCGCGCAGCCATTCGGCCGACCACGGCTCCAGAACCGCGCCCGCCGGGGTTGAGGCTTCCACAGCGCCACCGGTCGCCGGTGCGGCGACCGCCGCGCGGCGCGAGGCCGGCGGATCGACCGGGCGCTCGATCGCTTCGGGATCAGGGAACACCGTCACCGCGCGCTCCTCCGGCGGCAGTTCGGCAAACGGCGTCGGCGCGTTCTCGTCCGCCTCGGAGGCGGACGGCAGGTCGCGCCCCCTGCGGAAGTCCGGAGCGATGCGGATGATCTTGGCGGTCCCGACATGCGCGACGGCCAGACCGTCCTTGCCGTAGGGTTGGCGGTCGAGGCGATCGGCATGGACGTTCAGGATCTTCGGACCACCGCCGAGACCGCCGTAACGCACCGAGGGCAGAGCGGTCGCATCCGTCGGCAGGCCGACGACGATCACGGACGAGTTCGCGGTTCCCGCAGTCCCGTAGAAGCTGCCACGCTCGATGGCCCCGCCGTAGGTGCTCACATCGACGAAGGAGCCGATCCGGCGGTAGCGGCTGCCCTCGTTCCAGCGTTGGTCGCCTCGACGATAGAGGTCGTCGCCGACGTGATGAACGGAACCGTGGCGCCCGCCGCGGACGGCCTCGCCGCGAGTGTAGCGGTCGTATTCCTCGGCGGTGGACCGCTCGTACCGGGCGTGGCCGCTGACGGCGGGCGCGATGCTGGTATCGTTGCTGCCGCGGGCGACCGCCGGGTAGCGATCGAGCGTCAGCCCGCCGTCGAGGGCCGACGCGGCCTCGGGCGCGTTGACGGCGAGGGCTGCGGCGAGCGCCTGGAGAATCCGCTTCATCTGACGTCCTGCCTCGTTAATCCTCCATTAAGGATTGTGTGAGGGGGCTTCCAAGTCAAACGTGCGGGGGGAATGAGTTAAAACGGAGTTAACACGCAAAACGGCCCGCCGAGGTGCGGCGGGCCGTTTCAGAATGGGAAGGGCAGCCGGACGAGCCGGGCCGCGGGTGGGCAGGCTCAGTCGGCCGCCTCGAGGTTCACGGCCTTGGGGCCCTTGCCGCGCTTGTCCGGCTCGGTCTCATAGGAGACCTTCTGGTTCTCGACCAGACCCGGCAGGCCCGAAGCCTGAACCGCGGAGATGTGGACGAAGATGTCGGCGCCACCGTTGTCGGGCTTGATGAAACCAAAGCCCTTCTCGGTGTTGAAGAACTTGACCGTGCCGGTCTGAGACATGTCGTATACCCTTTTCCTTGGGCTATGTATGGTCCCCTTACGGGGTTTGCAGGCAAGTCTTGATGCGAGGAAAAGGAACAGATACATCGCGGCCCGCTTTCACGGCCCACTCGAGGGATGCGCCCCCGATACGCAATTCGTCCATCACCCGAGTTCGCGAAATTGCCCGAACAAGAAAAGTGTGCAAGCACTCGCTTGACTTTGCAAGCGAAAGTTTCAGCCGCCCCGTTCCTGTCCGCCGCCCGTGTCCATTTGGTCTGCTTTGTGACGCCCAAGTGGAGATAGATCGTTAGACTGACCAAATGGTCAGCGCCTCGGTTTCGCCCCGCCGCCGACGCGGCGACGCCCCCTTTTCGGTGGGGCGGCGGACCCTTGGCCGGGTCACGAAAACCGCCGGAACGATCGCGGCCGGCGGCGCTTCTTCTCCCGAACCCCCTGACGGGGACCAACGATAGGGAGAACGAACATGAAGCGGATCCTGACCGCCACGGCCGCCCTGGCCTTCCTCGCCGCCCCGGCGCTCGCGCAGTCCACCGACGGTGGCTCGACCTCGGGCGGCACGACGATGATGCCGCCGGCGGGCGCGACCGGCACCACCACGACGGGCGGTGCGGACGCGATGGGCGACGCGGCGCGCACCGGCAACACGGCGGCCCCGACGGGCGGCGCGGCGATGGGCATGGACGACACGTCCACCAGCTCGACGACGCCGGAAGCGCCGATGGCCAACGGCACGCCGACGCAAGGGATGGACCCGGCCGCGGGCGCGGCGGCGAGCAGCTCGACCCCGTCGGGCGGCATCGTACCGGGCCAGACGCCGGACTGATCCGGGCCTACCCCGATCGAGGGATGCCGACGCCGCCCCGCCTTGCCGCGGGGCGGCGTTTTTCGTGGGAACGAAGGCACCAATCGTGGCATTACTGCAGCAGACTCATTCCGAAGGACTTGTCCCATGTTCCGGCCGATCGCTTCCGCACTCCTTCTCGCCGCCGGCCTTGCCGCGCCCGCCGCGGCGCAGTCGTCGATGGCGACGGACGACGTCCGCCAGACCCGCTCGGTGTCGCAGCCGGCGCAAGGGCTGCCGGGCGTCGGCATGGATATCGGAACGGCGGGCGGCGACCGCGGCCCGCGCGGCGCGGGCGGCCTGCAGAACGGCATCGGCGCCTACGGCAACATGACGCCGGACGCGTCGGGCTCGGCGGGCAACGCGCTGACGCGCGTGCCGGGCGCGATCCCGGAAGGCGGTCGCAGCGGCATCGGCATCCCGCTGGGCGGCACCTCGGCGAGCGGCGGCTGATCGCCCGCCGACCCCCGCACGGCGATGTGATCGAGGCCCGCTCCGGCGGGCCTTTTTCTTGCACTTTGTCGAGGGAACTCAAGGCTTTGCCCGACCGTTGCCACCCCAACGACACAATCGGCGCCGCGCGGCTTGCTTTCAGCCCGGCGCCCCAGCCAGGGTGGACGACGATGAAGGAATGCCTCTACGCCAGCGCCGGATTGGCGCTCCTGATCGCCGCGTTTCCGGCGCTCGCCAACGATCCGCGCGAGTCGGGCACGATCCTGTCGCCGCGCGAGCGCGAACAGGTGGTGCGCGAGGTCGTGCTGCCGGACGGGCGCGTGGTGCTGCAGACGGACAACTACGGCTATCCGGCCGCGTTCGGTCTGGGGGATGCGACGGGCAAGGCCTCGTCGGTGCCGCTGGTGAACGGGCGGACGCCTTCGGTCGAGGCCTCGACGCCGTCGGGCGGGCTCGTGCCGGGGCAGGAGCCGGAATAAGCGTCCCGACGACGGACGCGCGAAAGCGGCCCGCGCCACCTCGGTGGCCGGGCTTTTTCGTGGGGGCTACCTGTCGGTCGCCGTTCGGGGAACAGGCGACGGGCCGCCGGAGGCGAACCTCCGTGGGTAGAAAACAAAAGTGGTCCGCCTCCGGCGACCCGCGCGGTGTTTGCGGTTCGGCAGGGTGTGCGAGACCCCGCCAYCGAGCGCCTCTCGTATTGGAGGCTGAACCGGACTTGCCAGAACCGTCCGGGCCACGGTCCCCTCCGGCAGGGGGCGTGTCGCGGACACCGCCCGCCAGCCCCTCCGAACGATCCCGGTGATCATTCGCGCCTGTTCGATGGGGCGGCGATGGGCGGAAGGTTAGGGCCGGACGGCAGCGGCGGGGAGAAAACGGGGAGGGGCGCCTCGCCATGCCCCCGCGCGGACGCTATAGGCGGGGCCTTCCGGCGCGGCCGGCGATCGTCCGGCGAGCCGCGTCTCGACGGGCGGCGCCAAGGGCCCGCCGGTCCACCCCGCACCCCGCCGCCGGCCCCGCCCGGCCGCTGCGGCTGCGAAATCAAAAGGCCGCTTGCCCTTGCCCCGTATCCTCATGCTCCTCACCGCGCTCGCCCTTCTTGCCGGCTGCGCGGAGATCAACAAGCCGATCACGGCGAACGACAGCTGGCGCGAGAAGGCGACGCGCGACAACGGCATGCCGCGCTGACGGCCGTCGATCTGAAGGCAGGATGACGATCAGGTTCAGGAACCGTTCAGGTGGCTGGAGGCTTACTAGGCCATCCATTCAACGGACGGAGTTGATCCGATGAAGAAGACCGTGATCCTCGCCCTTTCGGGCATTCTCGTCGCCACCTCGATGCCGGCGATGGCGCAGACCTACCGGTCGGACGTGCGCCAGTATCGCCAGCACGACCGCATCGAGCGCGGGCTGCACACGGGCCGCATCACGCCGAAGGAGGCGCGACGCCTCGCCCGCCAGCAGCACCGCATCGAGCGCGTCGAGCGCCGGGCGCGCTACTACAACAACGGTTACGTCGACCCGCGCTCGGCCCGCAAGATCGAGCGTATGCAGGACCGCGCCAACCGCAACATTCACCGCGCAGCGCGCAACCATCACCGCTGGTAAGCGGCGGGCCGCGGCCGTGGCCTGATGGAACCGAGCGAGGGGCGCGGGAGCGGAATGGCTTCCGCGCCCCTTTGCTGTTCCGAATCGGTGCGGCGCTCGAAGGCCGATGTGTTCGGGAGAGCGTTCGCAGGGCGCGAGGGGACGGGATGCCTGTGCGTCGCCTGTGGGCCACGCGGCATTTGCATCCCGCATCCCCCGCGTCGGGCTCGATCCCGAGCGCTCACCGGCGACCACGCTGCCGCCGGCGACCCCGACCCGACGCTTTCAGCAACCGTTCAGGCGTCGGAGCGTCCTCTTCCCCGAGACGACGATACCCCCAAGGAAACACAAGCGATGAAAACGACCCTTCTCCTTTCCGCCCTGGCGCTGACGCTGACCGCCCTGCCGGTCGCCGCGCAGGACCTCGTGCTGCCGTCCGGCCCGCCGCGCAACGCGGCCGAGCAGCGGCTGCAGGACCGCGTGGACGCGCAGATCCAGATCAACCGCGAGCGCGGCTTCTACAGCCCCGGCCAGATCCGTCGCCAGGAGCGCTACGAGCGCCGCCAGCGGGCGCAGCAGCGCTGGGAGCGGGAGGAACGGCGTCGGTGGGAGAGGGAGGAGCGACGGCGGGATCGGTACTGGGGCAACTGAGTACTTACAACAATCACACGGCCCAGCGCTCAATCAATGATTTTATCGTCCTGGGCCGTTTATGAAAGAAAATAATATCTAAATCTAGAGAATATCGCCCATCAAGACATCGAAAAACGCGGTATTTCTCTTCTTGGCGTTATCGATAAGCTTTTCATATGACAATGCTTCGATGAATATGTCTTTCTTATCGTGATATTTATAATAACCGTTGCGATCCCATGTCTCGTCAAAATCGTGGCTCTCATAAACATCAACTAGGGATGGTTCTAAATCGGCGACAATATAAGCAAAAATCTTTGTTCCATCCGGTACGGCAATTCTCGATCCGTCAGTTGCTATGAGGGACTTGGTTTCTCGAATTTTTCCAGACGTACTCACCACCTGCGTTACAGGATCTGACTTTTCTGGGCCAAATCGATAGTCATCCCGTCCCGGCCTTTTAAACTCGATTAATACGAGGGAGCTTTCGTCCTTATTTCGATAAACAGAGCAGTCATCAAAGAAAACTAGGTCTGCTACTTTATCTCCAAGGCTTCGGCGGCCGCCATGAATGGTTCGATCGCTGGAAAGATACGAGACGAAAGATAGGCGATCGTCTATAAGCCACAAGTTATGCTCGTAGAATTTTGTTGTCTTTATATCTTGATGCCGAGGGTGAACCAGATCGTGGAAAACATCCTCGAGGCTCATCTTTCCTGATGGCTGGATTCCAATTGCCTTCTGCGCGATATCAATGACCGTTCGCCTATGGACAACGTAGGCGGCTAAAGAGTCTCTGTTCTCTTGCTCAATCCGATCTAGAAGTTGCCTTCTGCGATCCTCCATTTGTTTGGGGTCTTTAACAACGTTTTCAATCTCTCTCTCCCAACTGCTCTGTTTTCGGTAGCGTCTCAGAGAAAGATCGGACACGAACTCCTCGGCTGACCAACTCATTGGTTTCGAAGAAATGTAATCATCTAACGAGGTCTCATGCAACGATGCCCTAAGCAGCGGGTTTCGTTTGAGGACATGAACAACATCCGTCCGCTGGGTGCTTCGCTTGCGCTGAACGAAGTCTTTTTCCTGCAAAAGAAGCTGAGAGGTAACGTGCGAGACAATCTCGTCGATTTCGGCTTCAGGAGCTTCGATGTCTGTTCGAGCGTTGTTGGCTCTTGTGTCTAAATAATCGCTTTTCACAGTGATCACTGCGACTGTTTGTTTCCCTTGATCGTCGAGGAAAAAGGGGGCTCCAATCTTTCGCTCTATGTTGCGGCCGCTGCCGATGATTCGGTCATCAGCAAAAAACAGAATGGAATGAGTATTGAAAAGGCTGCCCTTCGGCGACTTTGATACGCCAATCTCGAACGGCAAGAGCTCACCATTAACTGTAATCATTTCGATGGATGTCGTGTCGCTTTTGATTGCCTCCGAAAACCTATCGCGCGGATCATAGGTTGTGCCATTGTAATTAACGGCAATGTTAGGCATTCTCCCAGTAGCGAAATATGGCAGAAAATATCTAACTATCGAATCGATGAAGTCTTCTGCGGTTATTTTACCCTCTACCCATTGGAAATCTTTGCGGAGTTGTGAAAACTCAACTGTGCAACCCGATTCGCGCAGCTTTGGGTCAAATGGTCGCCTAAACTGAAACTCATTCTGAGAGACCAGCTTAAAATCAAACGCAATTCGTCCACTTGCTCCATCTCCCGCCATGTATTGAGAGTCATAGGAGATTGAGTCAAAGACCTTGGAGGCAATAAATCTTCCAAATCCCTTTCCGCCCTTGCGAAGCTTATGGCCCGTAAATGGAGTCCGAAACTCGTCGAAATTCCTGACGTTAAGACCAGGACCGTTGTCTCGTACTCGGACAACCAATGGGCTTGAATACACCTCAATATCTATACGCGGAATTCCAATAAGCGGAGATGACGACTCTAAAATTGCGTGAAGGCTATTTGATATGGCTTCGAAGATGGGCAACATGAAGCCGTTGAAATCGTTCCGTAAATTCGTTCGTGAAACAACGGCTATCATATCAGCGTGTTTCAATGGCAACGATTCGTCGATTACGGCGCTCACAGAACCCCCAGCGCTTAGCGCATTCCCAAATGAGATAATTAGGTCTGTTTAACAGAACAAATTCAAGGGCTCATCGTGCCGCTTGAGGATTGCTACCTTCCCGGCCGCCCCGTCTTCGCCTTCCGCCTCCCGCGCTTCTTCTCATCCGCCGGGTCCTCGTAGCTGCCCAGCCCGATCTTCTCGCGGCGGATGGGCTTGAGGTCGTCGCCGGGCTTCGGGGGGAGGGGACCTGAGGCGCGGGGCTTTTCCGTGCGGCCGACGGTCATCTCGTCCAGCGTGTTCTTGCGGAAGAGCGTGCGGTTGGGCGTCGCCGTGTCGGTGCCGGGGCCCATGTCGTCGAGCGAAGGCTTGGCGAAGTAGGAGGCGCCGTCGCCCCGGTCGGAGCGCAGGCCCTGGACCTCGCCGATGGCGGCGTGGCCGCGCGCGGCGGGCGGCTTGATGCGGGCGGCGAGGGGCTCGCCGTTGGGGCCGAAGCGCGGGTTCTGGTGGTTCACGCCCTTCTTGCGGCCGCCGCGCGATCTGGCGCTGCCGCCGCCCTCGGAGAACATGTCGACGTCGAGGTCGCGCGCCATCGGGTCGTCGGCGACGGCGAGCTCCGTCGCCTGGAGGCGCTTGATCTCGTCGCGCAGGCGCGCGGCGGTCTCGAAGTCGAGATCGGCCGCGGCGTGCCGCATCTCCTTTTCCAGATGCTCCAGATGGCTCTTGAGGTTGTTGCCGACGAGCGCGCCCTCGGCCGCGTGGGCCCCGGTCGGCACGCGCACGTGATCCTTCTCGTAGTAGCTGTCGAGAATGTCGGCGATCTTGGCCTTCACCGATTCCGGCGTGATGCCGTGCTCGCGGTTGTAGGCCTCCTGCTTGTCGCGGCGACGGTTGGTCTCGGCGATGGCGCGCTCCATCGAGCCCGTCACCTGGTCGGCATAGAGGATGACGCGGCCGTCGACGTTGCGCGCGGCGCGGCCGATCGTCTGGATCAGCGAGGTCTCGGAGCGGAGGAAACCCTCCTTGTCGGCGTCGAGGATGGCGACGAGGCCGCACTCGGGGATATCGAGGCCCTCGCGCAGGAGGTTGATGCCGACTAGCACGTCGAAGGCGCCGAGGCGCAGGTCCCGGATGATCTCGATGCGCTCGAGCGTGTCGATGTCCGAGTGCATGTAGCGCACGCGGATGCCCTGCTCGTGGAGATACTCGGTGAGGTCCTCGGCCATGCGCTTGGTGAGCACGGTGACGAGGGCGCGGTAGCCCTTGGCGGCGACCTCGCGGATCTCGCCGAGGAGGTCGTCGACCTGGGATTTGGCGGGCCGAATGTCGATCGGGGGATCGGTGAGGCCGGTCGGGCGGATGACCTGCTCGGCGAAGACGCCGCCGGCCTCCTCCAGTTCCCACTTGCCGGGCGTCGCCGAGACCGCGACGGTGGGCGGGCGCATGGCGTTCCACTCCTCGAAGCGGAGCGGGCGGTTGTCCATGCAGGAGGGCAGGCGGAAGCCGTATTCGGCCAGCGTCGCCTTGCGGCGGAAGTCGCCCCGGTACATCGCGCCGATCTGCGGGATGGTGACGTGGCTCTCGTCGATGAAGACGAGGGCGTTGTCGGGCAGATATTCGAACAGCGTCGGCGGCGGGTGGCCGGGCTGGCGGCCGGTGAGGTAGCGCGAGTAGTTCTCGATGCCGTTGCACGAGCCCGTCGCCTCGATCATCTCGATGTCGAAGGTGACGCGCTGCTCCAGCCGCTGGGCCTCGAGGAGGCGGCCGGCCTTGTTCAGCTCGACGAGGCGGTGCTTCAGCTCCTCCTTGATCGACTTCACCGCCTGCTGCAGCGTCGGGCGCGGCGTGACGTAGTGCGAGTTGGCGTAGATCTTCACCGACTTGAGGTCGTCGGTCTTGGAGCCCGTCAGCGGGTCGAACTCGTGGATCGCCTCGATCTCGTCGCCGAAGAGCGAGATGCGCCAGGCGCGATCCTCCAGGTGGGCGGGGAAGATCTCGATCGTGTCGCCGCGCACGCGGAACGAGCCGCGCACGAAATCCATGTCGCGGCGCTTGTATTGCTGGGCGACGAGGTCGGCGAGGAGCTGGCGCTGGTCGAGCCGGTCGCCGACCGACATCTGGAACGTCATCGCCGTGTAGGTCTCGACCGAGCCGATACCGTAGATGCAGGAGACCGAGGCCACGATGATGACGTCGTCGCGCTCGAGCAGCGCGCGCGTCGCGGCGTGGCGCATGCGGTCGATCTGCTCGTTGATCGAGGATTCCTTCTCGATGAACGTGTCGGAGCGCGGGACGTAGGCCTCCGGCTGATAGTAGTCGTAGTAGG
The DNA here is from genome assembly GCF_001423245.1 of Aureimonas sp. Leaf324. Taxonomy (GTDB): domain Bacteria; phylum Pseudomonadota; class Alphaproteobacteria; order Rhizobiales; family Rhizobiaceae; genus Aureimonas. The sequence goes on along the minus strand of NZ_LMOH01000023.1, from coordinate 265,908 downwards.
AGACGAAGTACTCGACGGCGTTGTCGGGGAAGAAGTTCTTGAACTCGCCGTAGAGCTGGGCCGCGAGCGTCTTGTTGGGCGCGAGGATCAGCGCCGGGCGCTGGGTGCGCTCGATGACGTTGGCGACGGTGAAGGTCTTGCCCGAGCCGGTGACGCCGAGGAGCACCTGCGTCTGGTCGTTCTGCTCGGTGATGCCGGACACGAGGTCGGCGATGGCCGTCGGCTGGTCGCCCTTCGGCTCGTATTCCGAGGCAATGCGGAAGGCATGGCCGCCTTCGGACTTCGAAGGACGCTCCGGCCGATGCGGGATCCAGAGCTCGCCGTTCTTGAACAGCGGGTTGCCGGAGGTGATGAGGTCCTGCAGCGCCTGGACGGTGGCGGTGACGCCGCTCTCGGGCAGCGCGGCCGCGTCCTCCAGGCTGACGTTCATGCCGGACACGGGATTGAGGCCGGCGCGGGCGCGCTCGGCGGGCGAGTTGGCGAAGCCCATCGACGTGCCGCGCGCGGTCTTGCCGGGCTTTGACTTCGGCGCGTCCGCCGGGGCGGAAGGCTTCTTCGCCTTCCGGGCGGGCGCGGCGGCCTTGCGCTCGGCCTGCTCTTCCAGATCCTGCGCGATCTGATCCGCCCAGCCGGACAGCGGGCCGGTCAGCGGCGTGCCGTCGAGATCGGGCTGTGGCGCCTCACCGAAACCCGGATGCAGGCGCTCGGAGGCGTCGGAATAATCGAGAAGCGGCGAGCGCTTGGGGGACTGCTTGGGATCGGCCATGGGGCCGAATATGGGCCGGGAGCGGGGCGGAATAAAGGGGGAACGGAGTAGCATCTGATGCGCGGGGCGATGCGCCTGGAGCAGGCCGTTCTGGCGATCGTCCGGCCAAAGCCCATCTGGATTTCAGATGTCTACGCTATCGCGTCGATCGGCTCGATCCGTCGTCTCGGTTGTGGGATATGCGGGAGCGCTGATCCGGCGCATGGTGACGCGGTTCTTGCGCCAGCGCTCCAGCCGCCCGAATGGCACGCCTAACAACTTCATGGCGAAAACCGCCGCTACGCAGATGATGGCGCCCGCGACGCCATGCACGGCGTAAAAGAACATATAGGCATCATGCGGGTCATCGGACGCCTGGATCGGGGACATCCAAGGGCCGAGCAGATATACGCTGGCCATCACCCCGAGCAGCCAGCGGGCTCGCCACGTCCGAAGCTTTTTGATGGCAGGTGAAGGGGCGGGCGGCTTCCACCACTTCGACGGTTCCGATGGTGTCGCCAAAAGACTACTCCTGCTCAGGGGCTGGAGTCTTAGCGCTCTCCGGTTAGTGGCTGATTGAAACCTTACCTCGAATGATCTTTATGGAAAGGGCCTCGAAGAGCGATCGAACCATTCAACGGTCGTCACTGTCGCGCTCTGATCCGCATTCGATCGAACCCGTTCATCATTCGTTGACCAAGCCGACCCTATCCTCCGTCTCGTCCGCTCGAGTTTCGCGGAACTGAGGGCCAGCCGGATGGTATCGAGTCGAACCGGATGGCGTATCGTCACGCTCGCCGTCGCCGTGTCCGCGGCGGCGAGCGCCGATCGCCCGCTGCGGGCCATGGATTTCAAGCCCGTTCCCCCCGCCGACATTCCGGGCGAACTGCCCGTCGCGCGCGATCCGCAGACCGGCGCGCGTCTCGTCTGGGGCGGCCCTGTGCCGCCGGCGCCGGTGCCGGGCGCCGATCTTCCCGCCTATGCGCCGAGCCCGGCCGCCGTCGATCCCGTGCCCGAGCCCGTCTATGCCGCACCGGAGCCGAGCGCCGAGCGCGGGCCGGGCGACTACGGGCGCACCTATCCCGTTCAGGAAGCTGCGCCACCCAAGATGCAGGAGGCCGCGCTGGAGCCGCTCGCAGCACCACGCGTGATCGACGACGGTGGGGCGCTGCCCGAGGCGGAACTGCCCGAAAGCGGCTTCGATCCGTGGGAGGGGCTGACGGATCCGGAGGTCGAACCGCCGCCCGAGCCGAAACCCCGGCAGCCGGCGGCGCGTCAGAGCACGGTGCCGAGCTGGGCCTCGCTCGGCGGCGATCGCCCGCTCTCGCCGATCGCCCGCCCGCCGCGCGGCGCGCTGGAGAGCGAGACGCCGAGCGGATATCGCCCGGTGGCGCGCTCCGAGGCGATGTGCCGGCGCGAGCTCCAGAAGCTCGGCGTCCGCTTCACCGACATCTCGCCCGTGTCCTCGGGACGGGCCTGCGGGATCGAGGATCCCGTGCGCGTGAGCGTGGCGGTCAAGGGCATCGCGATGTCGCCGCCAGCGACGCTCAACTGCCAGACCGCGCTGAATGTCGCCCGCTGGCTGCGCGACGACGTGAAGCCCGCTGCGCGCTGGAAGCTGTGGAAGCAGCCGACGGCGCTGATCAACCTCTCGTCCTACCGCTGTTCGCGCATCGCCGGCTCGCGCACGATCTCGGAGCATGCCGGCGGCAACGCGCTCGACGTCGGGGGCTTCCGGTTCGCGGACGGATCAGTGGTGAAGGTCGAACCGAAGGGCGTATTCGCCTGGCGCGAGAAGCCGTTCCAGACCCAGATCCGCCAGGCGAGCTGCCGTCACTTCGGGACGGTGCTCGGGCCGGGCTACAACCGCGCCCATGCCGATCACCTGCATCTCGATTCCAAGACGCGGCTGCGCCCGATCTGCAAGTAGGCGCCTTTCCTTGCCGCTCCGTGTGACGGTCGGAAACGGTCCGGACCGGCCTTCAGCAGACCGGTGGAAAATAGTTTCCGCAGCGGCATGTCGCGTCGCAGGCAACGAAACGCGACGGCTCACGTTTCAGCCGGCGTGCGGTATGCCGCCGCACGCCCTGGCATAGGACACGTTGATGCTGAAGCCCTTGACCCTTGTGGCCGTTCTCATGGCCACCACGGCGCCGCTGGCGCACGCACAGGAGATGGACGACTACGGCGACCGCCTCGAGCGCGTCGATCGTGGCGACGACCGTGGCGACCTGCCGATGCGCGACGTGCGGCGCGGCGATCGCTGGGCGATGGATCGCGAAGATCGCGCGGACGACCGCGGTCCAGGCGATCGCGATCGTGACGAAGAGCGCGACCGCGATCGCAAGAAGGACGACGACAAGGACAAGGATCGCGACCGTGATCGCGCCGAGATGCGCGACCGCGATGATCGGGGTCCGCGCGACCGCGACCACCGTGGTCCCCACATGCGCGGCCCGGATGGTCCGGACGGCCGCCGTGGCCCGCCGCCCCCGCCGCCGCCGCGCGCCGGGTTCGAGATCAGCCTCGGTGGTGGTCAGACGATCCGCGTCGACTGCGGCGACGAGCCGTTCGCCCGCTGCATCGAGGCGGCCAAGCCGATCATCGATTCCGCGCGTGATATGGCTCGTGGTGGCCCCGCCGCCGGTGGTCCGGAAGCCCCGGTGACGCAGGTTCCCCCGCCGCCGGCCGACCTCGTGACGCCGCCGGCCGGCGAAACCCCGCCGCCGCCCGCGCCGACCCCGGCGAACTGACGCCGACAGCCATGAGACAGGACGCCCTCCCTTTGCGGAGGGCGTTTTCGTTTGAAGGCGGGCGAGCCGAGGGGCTCAGTCGAGCTCCGGCGGGATCGGAGTCGGCTGCCCCGCCGCGTCGAGCGCCACCATCACGAAGCTGCCTTCGGTGACGAGCTCGCGCCGCTGCGAGAGATAGCGACGAGCCCAGGCCTCCACGTGCAGCGTGACCGAGGTGCGGCCGACCTTCTCGATCCGCGCGTAGACGCAGAGTGTGTCGCCGATCTTCACCGGCTTGCGGAAGGCGAGCGACTGGACCGCCGCGGTCACCACGCGCCCGCCGACCCTTTCGGCGCCGCGGACGCCGGCCGCGAGATCCATCTGCGACATGACCCAGCCGCCGAAGATGTCGCCGGCCGCATTGCTGTCGGCCGGCATGGCCTGCACCCGGATGATCAGGTCGCCGGTGGGCTTGTCTGGCGAATCGGACATCGTGCGCTCCTTGAATTTGCCTTGATCCTACAAAGATCGCGCGGACTTGCCGACCGACTTGTCAGGGAGCCCGCGGACGGCGCACCCTGCGGCGGGTTCTTCGGGAGGACGCGATGAGATCGAGACTTTGGGCCTGCGTCGCTCTTCTCGGGGCCGGGTTGCCGGCCGCCGCTGAGACGGGCGGTACGTTCCGCGACTGGGCGCTGACCTGCACGCCGGGACTGCGCTGCACGGCGGAGACCTTCGCGCCGGCCGGCGCGGCGCTCTACGGGCTGGGTCTCGAACGCTCGGTCTCGGCGGATGCGCCGCTTCGGCTTGTCCTGTCGCTGCCGTCCGATGCGTCGATCGCCGGTCCGGTGACGCTGTCCGTCGCGGGCGCCGACCCGGTGTCGCTGTCCGCATCCGCCTTCGAGGCGGACGCGGCCGGCCGCATCCGCAGCTCGGGCTTGTCCGTCCCACCCGACCTTCTCGGCCGGATGCGCGACGCGGCCACGGTGCGTGCCGCCGTCGACACGACGTCCGGTCGGCTGGAGCAGACGTTCTCGCTGTCCGGGCTCGTGGCGGCCTTGCGCAAGATGGACGACGACCAGGGGCGCATCGGCACGCCCACCGCCCTGACGGACCGGGGCGACAAGTCCTTGCCCGACCGCGCCGGACTGCCCGCCGACATCGCGACGCCCGAGGACCTGCCCGCGCCGGTGCGAGCGCTCTGGCAGGCCGGCGGCGACTGCGCGGACCGCGGCGACGTCGCCGACGCGACCGACCTCGGGTTCTCGATGCCGATGGGCGAGGGGACCCGTCTGTTCGTGATCGCCTGCGGCATGCCGGGCGCCTACAACTACCCGTCGCGGCTGTACCAGTATTCCGACGGTGCCGGCACGGCGGATGCCGTGCCACTGGTCTGGATGACCACCGAGGGACCGACCGCCGATCTCGCGATCTGGAACGTTGACCTCGACGGCGACACGCTGTCGTCCTTCTTCAAGGGCCGCGGGATCGGCGACTGCGGGCGCTTTTCCACGTGGCGCGTCGAGCCCGACACGGCGCAGGTCGTGCTCGTGGAGGCTAGAGAGAAGGAGGACTGCGATGGCGACGCGGGCGACGGACCGGAGAGCTGGCCGCGTCTGTGGCCGCCAAGCTGACGGAGGCGCGATCCGCGTCGGGTCGTTGGAACCGATCACGCCGCAGTGCCTTTAGCTGACACGCGCCGGGCCCATGCGGGCTTTGGTCGCAGATATCAGCCAAGAGGTTTGTTCATGAAGTCCTTCGTCCTCGCCGCCGGCCTTGCCACCCTGATGACCGGCGCCGCGCTCGCGCAGACCTCCACCACCACGACGACCGGCGGCACGATGGCCCCGGCGGCGACCACCACGACGACGCCCGCGACGGCCGCTGCCGGCGGTCCGTTCTACACGGTGCAGGCCCCCGCGAGCGGCCAGATGTCGATGAGCCACCTCGCCAGCGACCTCGACGACAAGGACGTCTACGGCGCCAACAACGAGAAGATCGGCGAGATCGAGGACTTCGTCATCAACTCGGACGGCACCGTTGCGGCGGCCGTGATCGAGGTCGGCGGCTTCCTCGGCATCGGCGAGAAGGACGTGCTCGTGAACTTCTCCGAGCTGCAGATGGCGATGGACGGCAACAAGATGCGCATCAACGCCCCGACGCTGACGCGCGAGGCGCTGACCAACGCGCCGGACACCGATCTCGACACCGTGTTCCCCGACCACGACTGATCCACGATCCTTGGATCGATCGGGCCCGCATCGGAGACGATGCGGGCCTTTTTCGTGCGCGCGACCCGGACGCGCCGAAGACGGTGGGGTTTGCCCGGCACCACGTCCTTTCATCTTGCGCCGCACACGGTGCGCGACTAGGGTCCGCCCGCCTCGGTCGGCAGCGGGTCCGGCGTGGGGCGCGATCCAATTCGACCCGCTTCGTCAGTTCAGAACGGAGCCGTTCCATGGCCTTCCTCGCCGCTTCCCTCGACCGCGTGAAGCCTTCCGCCACGATCGCCGTGTCGCAGAAGGCGCGGGAGCTGAAAGCGCAGGGCATGGACGTCATCGGCCTCGGCGCCGGCGAGCCGGACTTCGACACGCCCGACAACATCAAGCAGGCGGCGGTCGAGGCGATCGCGCGCGGCGAGACGAAGTACACCCCGATCTCGGGCATCCCGCGGCTGCGCGACGCGATCTCCAAGAAGTTCAAGCGCGAGAACGGCCTCGACTACAAGCCGGAGCAGACCATCGTCTCGACCGGCGGCAAGCACGTCCTGTTCAACGCCTTCATGGCGACGCTGAACCCGGGCGACGAGGTGATCATCCCCGCGCCCTACTGGGTGAGCTATCCCGAGATGGTGTCGCTGTGCGGCGGCACGCCGGTGGTGGTCGAGACGCGCCAGGAGGACGGCTTCAAGCTGACGGCCGAGGCGCTGGAGCGGGCGATCACGCCGAAGACCAAGTGGTTCCTGTTCAACTCGCCCTCGAACCCGACGGGCGCGGCCTATACCCATGACGAGCTGAAGCGCCTGACGGACGTCCTCATGCGCCACGAGCATGTGTGGGTGATGACCGACGACATGTACGAGCATCTCGTCTACGGCGACTTCACCTTCGCCACCCCGGCGCAGGTCGAGCCGGCGCTCTACGAGCGCACGATCACGATCAACGGCGTCTCGAAGGCCTATGCGATGACCGGCTGGCGCATCGGCTATGCCGGCGGGCCGCTGAAGTTGATCAAGGCGATGGACATGATCCAGGGCCAGCAGACCTCGGGCGCCTGCTCGATCGCACAGTGGGCGGCGGTCGAGGCGCTGAACGGCACGCAGGACTTCATCCCGAAGAACCGCGTCATGTTCGAGCGCCGCCGCGACCTCGTGGTGTCGATGCTGAACCAGGCGAGCGGCATCGAATGCCCGTCGCCGGAGGGGGCGTTCTACGTCTACCCCTCGGTCAAGGGCACGATCGGCATGAAGACCAAGGCCGGCAAGGTGATCGCGACCGACGAGGATTTCGTCACCGCGCTCCTCGAGCAGGAGGGCGTTGCGGTCGTCCATGGCACGGCGTTCGGCCTCGGTCCGAACTTCCGCCTGTCCTATGCGACGTCGGACGAGCTGCTCGAGGAAGCCTGCTCGCGCATCCAGCGCTTCTGCGGCAGCCTGCAGCGCTGAGCGCATCGAAAGCTCGAGGTTGATCGGGGCGGCGGAGCGATCCGCCGCCCTTTTTCATGCGATGAGCTGAGCGACCAGCGCAGCGCCTGCACTTGCCGCGACGACGAGAAGCGGTGGCAGGCGGGCGACATGGAGCGCGGCGAAGGCGAGGGCGACGATCAGCCCGTCCGCCGGGGATGCGATCGTGCCACCGAGGACCAGTCCGACGAGGGCAGCCGCGAGAAGGCCGACCACGGCGGCGTTGGCACCGGCCAGCATGGCACGGGCGGCCGGTGAGGCGCGAAGGCGTGTCCAGGCGGGGAGCGCCGCAAGGAGAAGCAAGAAGCCCGGCAGAAAGATCGCAGCGAGCGCGACCGCCGCACCGACGGCGGGCGAGGGGGCGGGCGCTGCGAGCGCGCCGAGGAAGGCCGCGACGGTGAAGAGTGGACCCGGCATCGCCTGCGCCGCGCCGTAGCCGGCAAGGAAGGTCGACATGTCGAGCCAGCCGGGCGCCACGAGTTCGGCTTCTAGAAGCGGCAGGACGACATGACCGCCACCGAAGACCAGCGAGCCGCTGCGGAAGAAGGCGTCGAAGAGGTCGATGAGGGAAAGCGCCCCGTTCGCGGCAAGTAGCGGCGGCGCGATCGCGAGGGCGGCGAACAGCGCGAGCGCGATGAGGGCCGCGCGCGGGGAGAGGCCGAACTCGTGGTGCTGCGTCGCAGGAGGCAGGGCGGCGGCGTGGCCGAGCAGGCGGTAGGCGAGCGCGCCGGCGGCGATCGCCAGAACCTGCGCGAAGGCGCTTGCGACGAGAAGCACGATCGCCGCGGCAAGGAGCGCGATCACGCGGCGCGACAGGTCGGGCGTCAGCGTCCGCGCCATGCCGAGCACCGCGTCGGCGACGACCGCGACGGCCGCGAGCTTCAACCCGTGGAGCAGCGCCGCGCCGAACGGACCCTCGATGCTGGCCGCGCCGAGCGCGGCGGCGAACATGAGAAGCGCCGACGGGAGCGTAAAGCCGGTGAAGGCGGCGAGCGCACCGAGCGGGCCGGCGCGGGCGAGGCCGATCGCGAAGCCCACTTGGCTCGACGTCGGCCCCGGCAGGAACTGGCAAAGCGCGACGAGGTCGGCATAGGACGCATCGTCCAGCCAGCGTCGCTTCTCGACGAAGGCGCGACGGAAATAGCCGAGATGGGCGATCGGGCCGCCAAACGAGGTAAGGCCGAGAACGAGGAACGCGCCGAAGACGGCGCCGACGCTGCTCGGCCGGTCGAGGGGGTGCGTGGTCATGGCGCAGCCTTACGACGATTCGACGAAAGGTCGGTGACGGCGGCGCGGCGCCGGGATGCGGGCAAGAAAAAAGCCGGGCTCACGAAGAACCCGGCCGAAAAATAAGGGGCTTTCGAAAAAGCAAACCCTTGGGAGGAAACAGTCGGGAGCGAAGCAGCTTGGGAGGAGGTAAGCCCTCCGCGACCCGACTGAGAAGAGTTATAGAGGAGCGAGGACGCAGGACCATCGTTCATTCGACATGTCAGGCATGCGGTGAGCGCATGCAACGTTTGGGAGCCTTGTGCCCTCGCGCGAGCGACGTCAGTAGGACCAGGTGCGCGCTTTGCCGATCAGGAAATCGCGGAAGACCTTCAGCTTGGCCGCGTCGCGCAGCTGTTCGGGATAGCAGAGGTAGGTGTCGAAGGACGCGAGGTCGAGGTCGGGCAGGACCTGAACCAGCTTCGTGTCCTTGTCGATCATGTAGTCGGGCAGGAGGGCGAGGCCGATGCCGCGCTCGATCGCCGACTTCATCGCCATCAGGTTGTTGATCTGGAGGATCGGCGCGCGGCTCTGGCCCTCGGGAAGCCCCGCGGTCTCCAGCGCGTTGAGGTTGCGCAGGTAGTTCGGCGCCGGCTCGCCGAAGGTGATGATGCGGTGCCGGTCGAGATCGTCGCTCGTCTCCGGCGTGCCGTAGCGGGCGAGGTAGCTCGGCGCGGCATAGACGTGGAGATGCACCGTGAAGAGGCGGCGCTGAATGAGATCGGGCTGCTGCGGCTGGCGCAGGCGGATCGCCGCGTCCGCCTTGCGCATCGTCAGATCGATCTCCTCGTTGTCGAAGACGAGCTGCAACTCGAGCTCGGGATAGAGCTCCAGGAACTCCTGCGCGCGCTGCGTCAACCAGCCGGAGCCAAGGCCGACCGTGGTGGTGACGCGCAGCTTGCCCTGCGGCTTCTCGCGCGTTTCCGTCAGCTGCATGCGCACCGTTTCCAGCCGCTTCAGGACGTCGGTCGCGGTCTGGTAGAGGAGCTCACCCGGCTCGGAGAGGACGAGGCCGCGCGCGTGCCGGTGGAAGAGGGGCGCGCCGATCTCCTGCTCGAGCGCCGCCACCTGACGCGAGATCGCGGACTGCGACAGGTTCAAGCTGTTCGCGGCATGGGTGAACGACCCGGCTTCGGCGGCTGCGTGGAAGATCCGCAGCTTGTCCCAGTCGAGCGCCATTGGTCCGCAGCCTCCCCCGAAGCCTCAAGAGTTCGTCGTTATTCGGCGGCTTGCCGCGTTTCGGTGACGGCCTGCGCGGTCAGCCAGCGCTCGGCCTCGAGCGCCGCCATGCAACCGAGGCCGGCCGCGGTGACCGCCTGCCGGAACACGTCGTCCGCGACGTCGCCGGCCGCGAACACGCCCTCGATCGAGGTGCGCGTCGTGCCCGGCTCGACCCAGAGGTAGCCGCCATCCTTCTGGCGAAGCTGGTTGCCGAAGACCTCGGTCGCGGGCGCATGGCCGATGGCGACGAAGACACCGTCGGTCGCGATGTCGCGCGTCTCTCCCGACATGCGATCGCGCAGCCGCACGCCCGTCACCGATTTCATCGGCTTGAGGTTGCCGAGCACCTCGGCGACCTCCGCGTTCCAGACGACCTCGACGTTGTCCTTGGCGAACAGGCGGTTCTGCAGGATGCGCTCGGCACGGAACCCGTCGCGACGGTGCACCACGGTGACGGACTTGGCGATGTTCGAGAGATACAGCGCTTCCTCGACCGCCGTGTTGCCGCCGCCGACCACCACCACGTCCTTGCCGCGATAGAAGAAGCCGTCGCAGGTGGCGCAGGCCGAGACGCCGAAGCCCTGGAAGGCGGCTTCCGATTCGAGACCGAGCCAGCGCGCTTGCGCGCCGGTCGCGATGATGACGGCATCCGCCGTGTAGGTCGTGCCGCTGTCGCCGCGGAACGAGAACGGGCGGCGCGAGAGGTCGGCCTCGACGATCAGGTCGGCCGCCATCTCGGCGCCGACGTTGAGCGCCTGCTGCTTCATCTCCTCCATCAGGAACGGGCCGGCGATCGGGTCGCGATAGCCGGGATAGTTCTCCACGTCGGAGGTGATGGTGAGCTGTCCGCCCTCCTGCAGGCCGGCGACGAGCAGCGGCTTCATCATGGCGCGCGCGGCATAGATCGCGGCCGTGTATCCGGCCGGGCCGGAGCCGATGACGAGAATTTCCGCGTGGCGCTGGGTCATGACGAGACTCTGGCTTCCGATACCGCGCCGGACATGGGCGCAACCCTTGTCGTCTTCAATAGATCACCGGCGGCAAGCCCACAACACGATCCGTTGCGCCCGCGCAACACATCCCCATCGAACGCCGCGCGGGCTGGACGCGATTCGGCCCCGTCGCTATGGTCCCCGCTCTTTCCGCGACGAACCCGAAGGGAGGGCGCATGAACATCCATCCGTCGATCCTTCGCCCTGCCGGACTGCGACCGCTCCCGCCTCAGGCCTGAGCGCTCCTCCGCCACCCGTCGCGCCGGTTCCGCCGGCCACTTCCTTCCGATCGAACGCTCCGAGGCGCCCTTGATGCGCCGCGTGGGGCAGGGACGGCATCCGTTGCCGTAGTCGAGCCATGTCCGTGACCACCAAGGCCGATCGTGCGGGCGCGATCCGCAGAACGCTATCCTTCACCGTCGCCAACTGGCGGGACGAGCGCCCGCTGGCGTTCTCGGTCGCCGGCTGCATCACGCTGGCGACGCTCGCCGACATCCTGATCCCGTTCTACGCCGGCCGCCTCGTCGATGCGCTGTCGGCGACCGGCGAGACGCGCGAGCTCGGCCCGGCGCTGCAGGCGCTCGGCGCGATGGCCGCGCTCGGGATCGTCTTCGTCGCGGCCCGCCACTGCGCCTGGGCGAGCGTCGTGCCGATGACGCTGCGCATCATGCGGCGCGTCGGGGAGGGGACGTTCGGCCGGGTGCAGCACTTCTCCGCCAGCTGGCACGCCAACAGCTTCTCCGGCTCGGTGGTGCGGCAGATCACGCGCGGCATGTGGGCGCTCGACCTCCTGCACGACATCCTGCTCTTGGCGCTCCTGCCCTCGATGGTGATGCTGGTCGGGACCGTGGCGCTCCTCAGCGCGCAGTGGCCGGTGATGGGGCTCGCGATGGGAACCGGCGCCGTCCTCTACGTCGCGATGACCGTCGTCCTGTCGACGCGCTGGGTCGCGCCGATCTCGCGCATCTCCAACCGGCTCGACACGCGGGTCGGCGGCGTCATCGCCGACGCCCTCGCCTGCAACGGCGTCGTCAAGGCGTTCGGCGCGGAGGCGCGCGAGGAGGCGCGGCTCGGCGAGGCGCTCGGGGCCTGGGCGATCGGCACGCGTCGCACCTGGATGCGCGGCACCTGGCTGGGCACGCTGCAGACGGTCGTGCTCTGGGGCATCCGCATCGGCATCGCGGGGGTCGCCGTCCTCCTGTGGTGGCGCGGCGAGGCCTCGCCCGGCGACGTCACCTACATCCTGACGACCTACTTCGTGCTGCACGGCTACCTCCGGGACATCGGCATGCACGTCAACAACCTCCAGCGCTCGGTCAACGAACTGGAGGAGCTGGTCGATCTCCACGACGAACGGCCGGAGGTGCGCGATGCCCCGAACGCGCCCGCCATCGTGCCGGGGCCGGGCGCGATCCGCTTCGAGGACGTGCGCTTCCACTACGGCGCCCACGCGACGCCGCTCTATGACGGGTTGTCGGTCGCGATTCCGGCCGGACAGCGCGTCGGGCTGGTCGGGCCCTCGGGGTCGGGCAAGACGACCTTCGTCAAGCTCATCCAGCGGCTGCACGACGTGGCGGGCGGCCGGGTGCTCGTCGATGGGCAGGACGTGGCCGCGGTCGCTCAGGTCTCGCTGCGGCGGCGGATCGCGGTGGTGCCGCAGGAATCGATCCTGTTTCACCGGACGCTCGCCGAGAACATCGCCTATGCCCGGCCGGAGGCGACGCGCCAGGAGATCGAGGCGGCGGCGCGGCTCGCCCATGCCGATGCCTTCATCGCCCGGATGCCCGACGGCTACGACACGCTGGTCGGCGAACGGGGCGTGAAGCTCTCTGGCGGCGAGCGCCAGCGCATCGCGCTCGCCCGCGCCTTCCTGGCGGATGCGCCGATCCTCGTCCTCGACGAGGCGACCTCGGCGCTGGATTCGCAGTCCGAGCACCTCATCCAGGCGGCGACCGAGCGGCTGATGGCGGGCCGCACCGCGCTCGTCATCGCGCATCGGCTGTCGACCGTACGCTCGCTCGACCGCATCCTCGTCTTCGACCGGGGGCGGATCGTCGAGGACGGCGCGCCGGCCGAGCTGATGCTGCGCTCCGGCGGCCTCTACCGCGCGCTGGTCGAGCAGCAGTCGGCCGGCATGATCGGGGGATGATCGCGGCGGCGCGGGGGGACGGCTTGTCTCCCCCGCGCCCCGACCTCTAGAAGCAGGGAAGGTTCGGCCGGCGGGGCGGCGCGGCCGCTCGTCGGGGAAGCAGGGCCATCGTCAGGACCATCAGCCATGTGGCCGCGATCTTCGGGCTGATCCTGTCGGGGGCGATGCTGCTGCCGGCGCTGGTCGACCTGTCCGACGGCAACCGCGACTGGGTCGTCTTCGTCGGTACGGGCGGCGTCGTCGGCGCGGTCTGCACGCTGATCGCGGTCGCCACGCGCGGCGCGAGCGTGCGTCCGACACCGCGTTTCGGGTTCCTGCTGGTGACGACGATCTGGCTGGTCTCGACCGTCACGGCGTCGCTGCCGCTCTACTTCGCCGAGACCGAACTGTCGTTTGCGGCTGCCGTGTTCGAGGCGATGTCGGGGCTGACCACGACCGGCGCGACGGCGCTGTCCGGCCTCGACGCCCTGCCGCGCGGGCTGCTCCTCTGGCGCTCGCTCCTCAATTTCCTCGGCGGTATCGGGATCATCGGCATGGCGCTCCTGATCCTGCCGTCGCTGCGCGTCGGCGGCATGGCGCTCTTCCAGCTGGAGAGCTCCGACCGCTCGGGCAAGCTCCTGCCGCGCGTCAGCCAGCTCGCCTCCGGCATCGTCGCCGTCTACGGCGTGATGACGCTGGTCTGCGCGATGCTCTATTTCGCGCTCGGCATGAGCCTCTTCGACGCGTTCAACCACGCGATGTCGACGCTCGCGACGGGCGGCTTCTCCACCCATGACGAGAGCCTCGGCTTCTTCCAGAGCGACGCGATCCTGATGGTGGCGACGGTGTTCATGATCGCCGGTTCGCTGCCCTTCGTGCTCTACATCCGCATCTTCCTGCCCCGGCGCTTCCAGCGCTGGCGCGATCCGCAGGTCGTCCTGTTCCTCGTGCTCTGCGTCGTCCTTTCGCTGGCGCTCGCGGTGACGCGCGTCTTGATCAACGAGGTGCCGATCGACGAGGCGCTCCTGTCGTCCACCTTCAACCTCGTGTCGGTCATCACCACCACCGGCTTCGTCTCTGAGGACTTCACGCTCTGGTCGAACGCGGCGATCGGCATCTTCTTCCTCGCCATGTTCATCGGCGGCTGCGCCGGGTCGACGGCCGGCGGCATCAAGGTCAACCGGATCATCATCCTCTACGCGCTGATGCGGGCGAACTTCGCGCGCGTCATCCGGCCCCATTCCGTGCAGCGGCTGAAATACGGCCACGACGACATCTCGATCGAGACGCTGCAGAGCGTCACGATCTTCATCTTCCTGTTCTTCCTGTCGCTGCTTCTCGGCACCACGGCGCTGTCGATCTGCGGGCTCGAACTCCTGACCGCCTTCTCCGCCTCGCTGACGGCGGTCGGCAATGTGGGCCCGGGCTTCGGGCAGGTCGTCGGGCCGGCGGGCAACTTCTCCTCGCTGTCGGCGCCCGCGCTCTGGATCCTGTCGTTCCTGATGCTGATCGGGCGGCTCGAGATCGTCACCGTGCTCGTGATCCTGTCGCCGGGTTTCTGGAGGGACTGATGCGGGTGGTGTTCATCAATCTCGACCGGGCGGTGGAGCGCCGCGCCTTCATGGAGGCGCAAGGGGTGCGGCTCGGCCTGGTGCTCCAGCGCGTGCGGGCGGTGGAGACGGGCGACATCTCCGCCGACGTGGACGCGCGGCTGAACGGGCGCTGGGAGCGGCCCCTGAGCGGGCCGGAGCTCGGCTGCTTCCTGTCGCATCACGCGATCTGGCAAGAGGTTGCGCGGGCGAGCGGGCCGGTGCTGGTTCTGGAGGACGACGCGGTCCTCTCGCGGCGGATCGGGGCCGCATTGCCGGCGCTGACGACCTTCAAGGGCGCGGACTTCCTCAACCTCGAGAGCTTCGACCGCAAGCGCTTCGCGGCGCGGCGGGCGACGGTGCTCGGCGGCGGCGGCTTTGCTGTGCGACGCATGTATCGCGACAAGTCGGGCTCGGCCGGCTACCTCCTCTGGCCGTCGGGGGCGGTCAAGCTGCTCGAACGCACCGAGCGGCGTGGGGCGGCACCGGTCGACGCCTTCCTGCATGGATTCGCCGGGCTCGTCTCCTGGCAGGCGGAGCCGGCGCTTGTGGTGCAGGCGCATATCCTGGAGGCGCGGGGGCTGAAGGCCGGCGTCGATCCGGCGACGTCCATCCAGGCCGTCCGCAAGCGCTCCAGCCTCCGCCGCGAGAACTGGCCGTTTCTCCTCCGCAGGATCGGCACACAGGTCGGGCTCACGCGCTATCACCTGATGCGGCTGGGCATGGCGCGATACGAGCGGACGACGTTAGACTGGAACGACTTTGTTTAGGGGCGTGTTAGATCCATGGATCTGAGGTCGCGGGACATCGATTTCTTCCCTATTGGAGGGAACACATACATGATCCAGTTCTTCCGTTTCGAAGGCATCCCGGATCATGTCGAATTCGACCAGTATCGTCATGTGGAATGCCAGATCGAGACCGGAAATGGAGTTTCTCACTGCTTACTGGGGACGATCTACAGGCCAAAGAACAGACGTAATGTCGTGGGAGTTCGGAACGAGAAGTATCTGATTTTGCTGTTGGAGGTCGATCTCGGCGCGGAGCAGATGTTGGCAGCCAGAATCAAAGTGAACGCATTCGGCACGGTTCTCTCGGAGGGCGAGATCCAGGAACGAAACCAGCACGTTCGAAATCAACTGGATGCCCACAAGCCTTCGTAGACGGCGATGATCTCGTCGGCTTCGCGGGCGAGAGCGAACTCGGTGCGGGCCTTGGCGAGGGCGGCGTCGGCCGCCGTTGTGCGGCGTGGCTCGTCGTCGAGGAAGGGTTCGATGGCGGCCGTCAGCGCCGGCAGGTCGTTCGACGGGACGATCGTGCCGCATCCGTCCGTCACGACGTCGGAGAAGACGCCGACATCGGCGGCCACCACGGGCACGCCGCAGGACATGGCCTCCATCGGCGTCAGGCCGAAACCCTCCCAGCGCTGGGGCGCGACGAAGAGGTCGAGCGCCTCGTACCAGCGCTCGATGTCGCGATGCTCGCCGACGAAGAGGATGCGGTCCGAGAGACCGGCGGCCGCGACCTTGCGCTTCAGTTCGGCCTCGAAGGCGATGTGCTCGGCGGTCGCGCGGCCGGCGACAGCGGCCTGCCAGCCGGGGCGGCGAGGGAGGAGCGCGATCATCGCGTCGACGAAGAGATCGGTGCCCTTCTGGTGCCGCACGCGGCCGAAGCAGCCGACGGTGCGTCGGGCCGGGTCGAGGCCAATCTCGCCGCGCGCGGCCGCCGCGCCTTCGGGATGGGGGCGGAAGCGGGCGAGGTCGATGCCGTGGTGGATCACCGTGTGGGGCACGGTGAGATAGGCGCCCGAGCGCGCCGAGGTCGCGATCACCGCGTCCATCCGGTCGATCAGCCAGCGCGTGTAGCCGGTGTGGCGGCGCTGCGAGGCGGAGGTAAAGACGAGGCGCAGCGGCATGCGCAGGACGTCGCGCAGAACGATGCCGGGCAGCATCTCGACGTTGCGGCGGGCATGCCAGATACGGAACGGCCGGCCGTTCGGCCGGTGCCGGAACCGGAGGAGATCGCGCCAGCGCAGTTTCGGCAGGTGTTCGGGGAGGCCCGGACCGAGGGCGGCGATCGGCAGTCGCTTGGCCTGTTCCGGCACGAGCTGGATGATGGTCGAGGTGACGCCCGACAGGCGGCGCTTGAAATTGGGGGCGACGACGAGGATGTCGGACGGGGATACTTCGGGAGGAGCCACGCGTCGATTCAGGCCAGCCGCTGTGCCGGCAAAAGGCCCGTCCCGTCATAGATATCGGCCAGCGGCAAATCGAGCGAATACCCGTCGAGATCGATCGCGACGCTGCCGGCAAGCACGTCGTCCTGAGGCACCAGTCTGTTGCCTTCGTCGCGGAGCCAGAGGCTCACCCGGAGTTCCGACTGGGAAACGCAGATGTACTGACGGATGAAGGGCACGCGCTCGTAATCGCGAAGCTTGCGCGTCTGGTCGTACCACCCCGTCGACTGAGACAGAACTTCGAAGACGACGCGCGGCTCCGAGGCGTCGTGCGCCTCGGGCCGGAAGGGACCGCAGTCGACCGTGACGTCGGGATAGCGGACGTTGCCGGTCTCGACGATGGGGATGCGCAGATCCGAGCCGCCGGGGCGGCACGGCGAGCCGCGCAGGAGCGGGCGGAGGCTCGAGACGATGTTGGCTGCGATGAGCGCGTGGGCCTGGGTGCCCCCCGCCACGAGAACCGCCTGGCCCTCGACCAGCTCAAAGCGCCGCTCCTGTCCCTCTTCCCAGAGGAGGAACTCGGAAAGCTTCCAGATCCTGGCCTTCGCCTCGCTCATAGCCTCTCGCCGATCAAACCCAGCGCAGCTCCAGGATCTCGTAGGAGCGCGCGCCGCCGGGGGCGGCGACTTCCACCGTGTCGCCTTCGCCCTTGCCGATCAGGGCGCGGGCGATGGGGGAGGAGATCGAGATGCGGCCCTGCTTCACGTCGGCTTCCTGGTCGCCGACGATCTGGTAGACCTTCTCCTCCTCGGTGTCCTCGTCCATCAGCTTGACCGTGGCACCGAACTTGACCTTATCGCCCGACAGCTTCGAGACGTCGATCACCTCAGCTCGCGCCGTGTAATCCTCGAGTTCGGCGATGCGGCCCTCGTTGAGGCTTTGCGCCTCCTTGGCGGAGTGATACTCGGCGTTCTCCGACAGGTCGCCGTGGGCGCGCGCTTCCGAGATGGCCTCGACGATGCGCGGACGCTCTTCCTGCTGACGGCGGCGGAGTTCCTCCTTCAGGGACTCGAAGCCGGCACTCGTCATCGGGACCTTTTCCATGCCCTCAACCCTTACCTGTCGCGGCATCCGGCTCGGCAGTCGGACGCTCTCTCGTGGAGCCCGACCCGGCCGCACAGGTGCCGGGCAGGACATAAGAACGGCCGGACCCCAGCGGGGACCAGCCGGCACACTCTGCATGAGGCCCGGGCCGGAAGACCACGGGCCTTCCTGACGATCAGGCTGCCGAGAAGTAGGATTGCAGGGACCGGACTTCAAGGCTGCCGGCCTTCAGGGCCGCGATCGCCTCGGCGGCTGCCTGCATGCCTGCCAGCGTCGTGTAGTACGGCACCTTGTGCATGAGGGCGGCGCGACGCAGCGACCGTGAATCCGACAAGGCCTTGGCGCCCTCCGTCGTGTTGAGCACCACCTGCACCTGCCGGTTGCGGATAGCATCCTCGATATGCGGGCGGCCTTCAAGCACCTTGTTGACCTTCTCGGCGGCAATCCCGTGGCCGGCGAGGAACCGGTGCGTGCCTTCGGTCGCCGAGATGCGGAAGCCGAGCTCGGCCATGCGGCGCACGGTCGGGAGCATCTTCTCCTTGTCGCCGTCACGCACCGAGACGAACAGCGTCCCGTCGCGCGGCAGATCGACGGAGGCGCCGAGCTGGGACTTGGCAAAGGCGAGGGCGAAGTCGGTGTCGAGGCCCATCACTTCGCCGGTCGAGCGCATTTCGGGGCCGAGAAGCGTGTCGACGCCGGGGAAGCGCGCGAAGGGGAAGACCGCTTCCTTGACCGCGATATGCTTCAGGTTCTTCACGTCCGGCTTGCCGCCATAGGCCGCAAAGGCCGCTTCCAGCGTCTCGCCCGCCATGATGCGCGCGGCGATCTTGGCGATCGGCGAGCCGACCGTCTTGGCGACGAAGGGAACGGTGCGCGAGGCGCGCGGGTTCACCTCGAGGACGTAGATGTCGCCGTCCTTGATGGCGAACTGCACGTTCATCAGGCCGCCCACCTTCAGGGCCAAGGCCATCTCGCGCGTCTGGCGCTCCAGTTCGTCGGTGATCTCTCGGCTGAGCGAGTGAACGGGCAGCGAGCAGGCCGAGTCGCCCGAGTGGATGCCGGCCTCCTCGATATGCTCCATGATGCCGGCGACGAACGTGTCGGTGCCGTCGCAGAGACAGTCGACGTCGACCTCGGTCGCGTCCGACAGGTAGCTGTCGATCAGCACCGGCGACTTGCCGGAGACGACGACCGCCTCCTTCATGTAGCGCTCGAACTGCGTGTCTCCGCGCACGATCTCCATCGCGCGCCCGCCGAGCACGTAGGACGGGCGGATGACGACAGGGTAGCCGATGCGCTCGACGATCGTGCGCGCTTCCTCGACGGAGCGGGCGATGCCGTTGTTGGGCTGGCGCAGGTTGAGGTCGTGCAGCAGCTTCTGGAAGCGGTCGCGGTCCTCGGCGAGATCGATCGCGTCCGGCGAGGTGCCGAGGATCGGGATGCCGGCGTTCTCCAAGGCTTCGGCGAGCTTCAACGGCGTCTGGCCGCCGAACTGCACGATCACGCCGTGCAGCGTGCCGCGGCTCTTCTCGACGCGCAGGATCTCGAGCACGTCCTCGGCCGTCAGCGGCTCGAAGTAGAGACGGTCCGAGGTGTCGTAGTCGGTCGAGACCGTCTCGGGATTGCAGTTGACCATGACGGCTTCGAGGCCGGCGTCGCGCAGCGCGAACGCGGCGTGGCAGCAGCAATAGTCGAACTCGATGCCCTGGCCGATGCGGTTCGGGCCGCCACCGAGAATGACGACCTTCTTACGGTCCGACACGCCGGCTTCCGAGCGCACCTCGCCCGCGAAGGGCCGCTCGTAGGTGGAGTACATGTAGGGGGTCGGCGAGGCGAACTCGGCGGCGCAGGTGTCGATGCGCTTGAAGACGGGGTGCACGTCGAGCCGCTCGCGCAGCGCCGTCACCTCGGCCTCGGACTGGCCCGACAGCTTGGCGAGGCGCGCGTCGGAGAAGCCCGCCGACTTCAGGAAGCGCAGGTTGTCGACGTCCTGGGGCAGGCCGTGCTCCCTGACGCGGGTCTCGAGGTCGATGATCGCCTGGAAGCGGTCGATGAACCAGGGATCGATCTTGGAGGAGCGGTGCACCTGCTCCTTGGTCGCACCCTCGCGCAGCGCCTGGGCGACCATGCGCAGCCGGTCCGGGGTCGGGACGCCGAGCGCGGCGCGGATCGCGTTCTTGTCGTCGCCTTCGCCGAGGCCCGGGATCTCGATCTCGTCGAGGCCGTCGAGCCCGGTCTCGAGGCCCCGAAGCGCCTTCTGCAGCGATTCCTCGAAGGTCCGGCCGATCGCCATCACCTCGCCGACCGACTTCATCGCGGTGGTCAGAACCGGCGAGGCGCCCGGGAACTTCTCGAAGGCGAAGCGCGGGATCTTGGTGACGACGTAGTCGATCGACGGCTCGAACGAGGCCGGGGTCGCGCCGCCGGTGATGTCGTTCTTCAACTCGTCCAGTGTGTAGCCGACCGCGAGCTTGGCGGCGATCTTGGCGATCGGGAAGCCGGTCGCCTTGGAGGCCAGCGCCGACGAGCGCGAGACGCGCGGGTTCATCTCGATGACGACGAGGCGGCCATTCTCCGGGTTCACGGCGAACTGGACGTTGGAGCCGCCGGTCTCGACGCCGATCTCGCGCAGCACCGCGATCGAGGCGTTGCGCATGATCTGGTATTCTTTGTCGGTCAGCGTCAGCGCCGGCGCGACGGTGATGCTATCGCCCGTGTGGACGCCCATCGGGTCGACGTTCTCGATGGAGCAGACGATGATGCAGTTGTCCGCGCGGTCGCGGACGACTTCCATCTCGTATTCCTTCCAGCCGAGCACCGATTCCTCGATCAGCACCTCGGTCGTCGGCGAGGCGTCGAGGCCGCCCTCGATGATCTCGAAGAACTCCGAGCGGTTGTAGGCGATGCCGCCGCCCGTGCCGCCCATCGTGAAGGAGGGGCGGATGATGGCGGGCAGGCCGACATGCTCCAAAGCTTCCGCCGCGGCGCCCATCGCGCGCGCCATGTAGCGCTGCTTGCGGTCGGTCTCGCCGAGGTTCCACTCGGTCTCGAGCAGGCTGAGCGCCTCGTCGCGCGCCGGGCCGGCTTCGGTCGAGCGGATCGTCTCGGCGCGCTTCTCCTCGTGCGCGAGGCGGTCGGCCTGCTTGGCCTCCGTTGCGTTGGCGAGGTAGCTTTTCGGCGTCTCCAGCCCGATCTTGGCCATCGCCTCGCGGAAGAGGGCGCGGTCCTCGGCCTTGTCGATCGCCGTCGCGTCGGCGCCGATCATTTCGACGTTGTATTTGTCGAGGACGCCCATGCGCTTCAGCGACAGCGCGGTGTTGAGCGCGGTCTGGCCGCCCATCGTCGGCAGGATCGCGTCCGGCCGCTCCTTGGCGATGATCTTGGCGACGACGTCGGGCGTGATCGGCTCGATATAGGTGGCGTCGGCGAGATCGGGATCGGTCATGATCGTCGCCGGGTTCGAGTTGACGAGGACGATCCGGTAGCCTTCGTCGCGCAGCGCCTTGCAGGCCTGCGTGCCGGAATAGTCGAACTCGCACGCTTGACCGATGATGATCGGACCCGCGCCGATGATGAGGATCGTCTTGAGGTCGTCGCGTTTGGGCATGGCGGTCCGTCTTTGTTTCGTGCGCGCGGATGGCCCCGGCCGCGGGGAGCGGACGAGGGTCTGGGGCGAGGCATTCTTCAGGCTAAGGCCGGCTTATAGGCAAACCCGCCGCGCTGCGAAAGAGTGAACCGTCAGTCGATCGACGCGATTGTGGATGGATCGGGCACGGAACGCGCGCGGCCCGCGAGATCGGCGGCGCTTTGGGGCAGGGGACGGCCGTCGTAGTGGCGCGCGCCGATCGACAGCGCGAGGCACGCGAGTTCGACGGTCAGCGGGATCTCGACGCGCTTTCCGTCGCGGTCGCCCTTCTCGTAGTACTGGATGACCCGCTTCTTCAGGCCGAGACGGTCCGCAGCGTCCTTCTGCTTCCAGCCCATGGAGCGGCGCCAGTCGCGGAAGCTTTCCGAATCCATCATCGAATCCATTCGATCTCGGCCGTTCAGCCCGGCTTAAACTTCGAGGCGCATGATTCGTCATGCCCGGTCCGACCCCGTAATCAGAACGGTCAGTCGGCACAAGAAAAATGCACGCTGTGCGCTTCTTTCGTATTCCAAAAGCGCACAGAGTGCATATCTTATCATCGTGAAGGCCCGTTCGACCTTCGATCAGCGAGGACTGACAACCCGAAAGGAATAGACCCGATGCTTGCCGACCTCATCGTCAGCCGCTCCGCCCTCGGCGCCGACCGCGGCCGCGACGATCTCCACCGCCACGCCACGTTCAGCTGCGGCATCCATGCGATGGTCCGCCGCGTTCTTCACTTGTTCAAGGCTGCATGACCTCCAGCACGAGACGGTCGTCCCACGTGTGCGAAAACGAATAAGGGCGCCGGATCCACTCCGGCGCCCTTATTCGTTTTCGGCTCTTTGTCTGCGGTCAGGCCGCGGTCTTCCTCCGATGCCCGTCGATCATCTCGAAGAAACGGGCGAAGAGGTAGTGCGAGTCCTGCGGTCCCGGCGAGGCTTCCGGGTGGTGCTGCACCGAGAACACCGGGGCGTCCTTCATGCGCAGGCCGCAATTGGTGCCGTCGAAGAGCGAAACGTGCGTTTCCTCGACGCTCTCGGGCAGCGTGTCCGCCGCGACCGCGAAGCCGTGGTTCATCGACACGATCTCGACCTTGCCGGTCGTGAAGTCCTTCACCGGATGGTTCGCGCCGTGATGGCCCTGGTGCATCTTCTCGGTGCGCCCGCCGAGCGCCAGCGCGAGAAGCTGGTGGCCGAGGCAGATGCCGAACATCGGAATGCCGGACTTGGCAAGTTCCTGGATCACCGGCACGGCATATTCGCCGGTCGCCGCCGGGTCGCCCGGGCCGTTCGACAGGAAGATGCCGTCCGGCTCGTGCTTCAGGACGTCGGCGGCCGAGGCCGTCGGCGGCACGATCACGACGCGCGCGCCGTGGCCCGACATCAGGCGCAGGATGTTGCGCTTGGCGCCGTAGTCGATCGCGACGATCGTGTAGGCCGGCTCGCGGCCCGCGTCGTAGCCGCGGTTCCACGACCAGGGACCCTCGACCCAGGCGTCCTCCTGCTTCGACCCGGCGTCCTGCGCGAGGTCGAGGCCGACGAGCCCGCTCCAGGCGGCGGCCTTGGCGCGCAGCGCCTCGATGTCGAAGACGCCGTCCGGGTTGTGCGCGATCACGGCGTTGGGCATGCCCTTGTCGCGGATGAGAGCGGTGAGCGCGCGCGTGTCGACGCCGGACAGCGCCACGACGCCGCGCTTCTTCAGCCAGGCATCGAGACCGCCGGCCGAGCGGTAGTTCGACGGCGCCGACACCTCGGCGCGGAAGATCGCGCCGACCGCGCCGATCGTGTTGTCGGGCACGAGATCCTCGATGTCCTCGTCGTTGGCGCCGACATTGCCGATGTGCGGAAAGGTGAAGGTGACGATCTGCTTGGCGTAGGAGGGGTCGGTGAGGATCTCCTGGTAGCCGGTGAGGGACGTATTGAAGCAGACCTCGCCGAGCGCCTCGCCCACCGCGCCGATGCCGTCGCCCTCGACCACCGTGCCGTCGGCCAGCACGAGCAGGGCCGTGGGCTTCCTCTGCGTCCAGGCGTCGCTCATCGTCTCTACTCCTTGAGATCCTTCGGGGGCCATCGGCGCGTGGAGCGCGGGCGCACCCTTCCGGAGCGTCCATATCGCGCCATCGGCCCTTCGGCGCAACCCTTCGCGTGGCCGAGAGCCCGGATCATGCATGACTGTGGAGCATGGCAGGCGTACGCTTGCCAAAGCCCGCAGGCGTCATTAATCCTTCATCAACCTTGATCGCGGCGGCGGCCGGCAGAGCCATGCGGCGATCGGTGAACGCCTTGAGTTATCCACGGGATTCGACAAGCGCCAGGGCTGCGGACCGCTTCCGGTCATCCGAAACCACACCATTTTCCCACAAGCTGACACGATCATTCTCGTCCGTCTCGGACGGGAGGGGATCGACCTGCGCAAGAGAGCGCCGCAAAGGCGCCCGCGCCGACGAACAGGACGAGTTGGAATGCGCGATCAGATCGCAGACGCATTGCAGGCGGCCATGGCCAGCGGCGACAAGCGCCGCATCGCGACGCTTCGGCTGGTCGCGGCCGGTCTCAAGGACAAGGAGGCGGCGTTCCGCGAGGCCGGCAAGGGCCGCCCCGAGGACGCCGACATCGTGGGCTTCCTCCACTGCAT
Organism: Aureimonas sp. Leaf324; assembly: GCF_001423245.1. Taxonomy (GTDB): domain Bacteria; phylum Pseudomonadota; class Alphaproteobacteria; order Rhizobiales; family Rhizobiaceae; genus Aureimonas. The sequence goes on along the minus strand of NZ_LMOH01000023.1, from coordinate 242,008 downwards.
GATCCGCCACCGCGAGAGCGCCGAGACGACGCTTCGCGAGGCCGGCCGGGTCGAGGAGGCCGCCGCCGAGCACGCCACTGCCGAGATGATCCGCAGCCTGCTCCCGGCACCCGTGCCGAGCGGCGAGATCGAGGCGGCCTGCCGGCAGATCGTGTCCGACACCGGCTCCAAGGGGCTGCGCGATGTCGGCCGCTGCATGAACGCGCTGAAGGAGCGCTATCAGGACAAGCTGAACCTCATCGAGGCCGGCAGCGTGATGCGCGGCCTCCTCAGCTAGCCGCGCGCCGCCAGAACCTTTTCCCAGTCCGCCTTCGCGAGCCGATGGCATTGCCAGTCCGTCGGCTGGCCCGACAGGTCGAGCCGCGCGTCGTAGGCGTGGACCGCTCCAAGCTTGGCGGTCGCCTTCTGCGAGCGGATGTTGCTCGGCGCGATGTGAAACCAGACCTCGTCGAAATGCCGGAAGGCATGGGTCAGCATCAGCGTCTTCAGTTCGAAGTTCGCGGGGCCGCCCCAGTGGCTGCGGTCGAGGAAGGTGAAGCCGATCGCGATCGAGCCCGGTTGATCGGGCGGCACGTAGAACCGCGATCCCCCGACGATCCGGCCCGCCTCGCGGTCCTCCACCGCGACCGCGCCGCCGAGCGCGATGAGCGTCGTGAAGAACGGCTCGAACACCTCGCGCTTCCAGCGGTCCTTTGCGGGATGGCCGGCCCAGATTCCGGGATCGGACGCCGCAGCGTGAAGCCCGTCGAGATCGCCGGGCGCGAGCTTTCGCACCGTCAGGCGCGTCCCTTTGAGCGTCGCGCCGGGATCGAAGGCCGCGGCGCTCATCCTGCCGACTTCTCGGCGAGTTCTCGCGCCGCCGCCTCGTGGTAGCGGATCACCTCGCGCACCACGAAGGCGAGGTACTTCTCGGCGAAATCCGGGTCGAGCTGGGCGGAAGCCGCAAGGTCTCGCAGCCGCGCCACCTGTCGCTTCTCGCGCGCCGGGTCGGCCGGCGGCAGGTCGTTTTCCGCCTTCAGGACGCCGACGCGCTGGGTGCATCGGAAGCGCTCGGCCAGCATATGGACGATCGCCGCGTCGATGTTGTCGATCGAGTTCCGCAGCGACTGCAACTCGGGCAGGATGGCGGGGGTCTGGTCCATGGGCTCTGGTGTCCGGCGTTTCTCTCCGGCCTCTGGATTAAGCGCCCGGCCACGATCCGTCAAAGCCGGACCGCGCCTGTGGATCGAGGTGGACAAGCGGCGAACCCAGCGAAACCTATGGCATTCGGCGCCGCGTGAGCCGATATGAACTCCATGCGCTTTCCGCCCCAGTTCCTCGACGAGATCCGTGCCCGCATTCCGATCTCGGACGTGATCGGACGGCGCGTCGTTTGGGATCGCCGCAAGACGCAGTCGTCGAAGGGCGACTGGTGGGCGTGCTGCCCCTTTCACGGCGAGAAATCGCCCTCGTTCCACTGCGAGGACGCCAAGGGCCGTTACCACTGCTTCGGATGCGGCGTGTCGGGCGATCATTTCCGCTTTCTCACCGAACTCGAGGGCATGAGCTTTCCCGAGGCCGTCGAGCGGCTGGCCGGCGAAGCGGGCCTGCCGATGCCCGCGCGCGACCGCGAGGAGGAGAAGCGTCAGGACGCCCAGGCGACGCTCCTCGACGCGCTGCGCCTGTCGGCCGAGTTCTTTCGCCAGACGCTGCAGGAGGCGGACGGTGCGAAGGCTCGCGCTTACCTGCGCGACCGCGGCCTCAACCCCGTCGTCCAGAAGGCGTTCGGCATCGGCTATGCGCCCGACAGCCGCAACCGGCTGAAGGAGTTCCTCGCTGGCCGCGGCGTCGGCAAGGCCGAGATCGAGGGCGCCGGCATGGTGGTGCACGGCGAGGGGATCGCGGTGTCCTACGACCGGTTCCGCGACCGCGTGATGTTTCCGATCCTCGACGTCCGCGAACGGCCCATCGCCTTCGGCGGCCGAGCGCTGGCGGCGGGCGTTCCCGCCAAGTACCTCAATTCCCCCGAGACCGACGTCTTCCACAAGGGGCAGGTGCTCTACAACCTCGCTTCCGCCCGGCGGGCGTCCAAGGGTTCGAACACGCTGATCGTGGCCGAAGGCTACATGGACGTGATCGCGCTGCACCAGGGCGGCTTCGAGAATGCGGTCGCCCCGCTCGGCACGGCCCTGACCGAGCGCCAGCTCGACCTTCTCTGGCGCACCGTGCCCGAGCCGATCCTCTGCTTCGACGGCGACGCGGCGGGCCTGAAGGCGGCCAACCGGGCGGCGGAGCTGGCGCTGCCTCTCCTTCGCCCCGGCCGCTCGCTGCGCTTTGCCCTCCTGCCCGACGGCAAGGACCCCGACGATCTCCTGCGCGCATCGGGTTCGGAAGCGATGCGCGAGGTGCTCGACCGCGCCCGCCCGCTCGCCGACCTCATCTGGATGCGCGAGACCGGCGGCGGCAGCTTCGACACGCCCGAGCGCCGCGCCGAGCTGGAGGGGCGCCTGAAGGGCATGATGCGCCAGATCGGCGACGAAAGCGTGCGCCGCCACTACCTCCAGGACGTCGAGGAGCGGCTGGCGGGTTTCTTCGGCCCCGCGCCTTCGCGCGGCGGGGGCGGGCGCGGGGACTGGAACAACCGGCGGCGCGAGGACGGCCGCGGTGGAGGTGGGGGCGGCGGTGCCCGCCGAAGCGCGGCGCCGGGGGCCGGTCGCCGGTCGCCGGTGTCCGACCGTCTGGCCCGCAGTGCGCTGCTCGGCGGCGGCGCTCGGGCGAGCGCGGCGCCAATGCGCGAGATGTCGATCCTCGTCGGTTTCGTGAACCACCCGCTGCTCCTGCGCGAGGCCTTCGACTATTTCGCCGATCTCGAACTCACGAGCCCCGAACTCGAACGCCTTCGCTCGGCGGTGATCGACGTCTATGCCGACGGTCAGCCGCATTCGCGCGACGAAATCCTCGCCGAACTCGACCGGCGCATGCTGCTGGTGCCCTTCCAGGCCTGCGAAGCCAAGCTGCAGGCGGTGCGTCTCTGGAGCTTCCTGCCGCACGCGGCGCTGGAAGACGCGCGCGAGGCGGTGCGCCAGGCGCTGCACTTGCAGCACCGATACCTGTCACTACATAGGGAGCTCCGGGCGGCCGAGGCCGCGCTGGCGACCGACGGAGACGAGCTCGCTCATGCGCAGTTGGTCGAGATCCATCGGGAAATCAACAATTTGGCGGGAACCGAGGCGCTGATTGACGGGTTTGGACTGCTGTCTGGCCGGCCGGCCAAGGGTATCTGAAATCCCGTCGGCGACCCCCCGCGAGGATGGGGCGTCGGCTCCACGAATTCATTCGCGATGCTTCAAACCCTTGACTTCGCGGCAGGAAAGACGAAACACGCATCGGCCGGATGCCGGCGCCCGCTCGATGCGGGCCCGGCTCTTCCGCCGGTTGGAAATGGTTTGAACCGACCGATCGACCGCGACCCGCCGAGGGTCATGGTTAATCGATCATTCACGGCCGGCGGTTATGGCTGGCGGGAATAGGCGCGGGAGGCGTCGCTTTCCGCAAGCCGCACCGCGCCAGATGGAGACGAATGCACATGGCGACGAAAGTCAAGGAAGGCGAGGCCGCCGTCGAGGAGCGTCAGGAGACGCCTGACAGTCCTCTGCTGGACCTGTCGGACGACGCCGTCAAGAAGATGATCAAGGCCGCCAAGAAGCGCGGCTTCGTGTCGATGGACAAGCTGAACTCGGTTCTGTCCGCCGAGGACGTGACCTCCGAGCAGATCGAAGACCTCATGTCGATGCTGTCCGACATGGGCATCAACGTCGTCGAGGACGAGGAAGGCGACAACGAGGAGGAGAAGGAGTCCGAAGAGTCCGGCTCGACCGAAGTCGCCGAGGCGACGACGGGAACCGTCGCCACCACGACCAAGAAGGAAACGTCTGACCGGACCGACGACCCGGTGCGCATGTACCTGCGCGAGATGGGCTCGGTCGAGCTTCTGTCGCGCGAGGGCGAGATCGCCATCGCCAAGCGCATCGAGGCCGGTCGCGAGACGATGATCGCGGGCCTCTGCGAGAGCCCGCTGACCTTCCAGGCCATCATCATCTGGCGCGAGGAGCTGAACGAGGGCAACATCATGCTCCGCGAGGTCGTCGACCTCGAGGCGACCTATGCCGGCCCCGAGGCCAAGATGCCGTCCGCGCCGGTCGAGGGCGCCGAGGTGGGCGGCGTTCCCGCGCCGAACGGCGAGCTGCGCCCCGGCGAGGAGGAGGAGGACGACGAGGACGACCTCGAGAACTCGCTCTCGCTCGCAGCGATGGAGGCCGAGATCCGTCCGCAGGTCATGGAAACCTTCGACGCGATCGCCGAGAACTACAAGCGTCTGCGCAAGCTGCAGGACCAGCAGGTCGAGAACCGCCTGGCGGCTCAGGGCACCTTGTCCTCCTCGCAGGAGCGTTCGTACCGCAAGCTGAAGGAAGACCTCGTCGCGGCGGTGAAGGGCCTGTCCCTCAACCAGAACCGCATCGACGCGCTGGTGGCCCAGCTCTACGACATCAACAAGCGGCTCGTCGGCAACGAGGGACGGCTTCTCCGCCTCGCCGAAAGCCACGGCGTGAAGCGCGACGAGTTCCTTCAGACCTACCAGGGTTCGGAGCTCGACCCGAACTGGACGCAGTCGATCGCGAACCTCTCGGGCAAGGGCTGGCTGAAGTTCGTCCAGAACGAGAAGGACGGCATCCGCAACCTCCGCCAGGAGATCCAAAACCTCGCCACCGAGACGGGCCTCGAGATCACCGAGTTCCGCCGCATCGTCCACATGGTGCAGAAGGGCGAGCGCGAGGCCAGGCAGGCCAAGAAGGAGATGGTCGAGGCGAACCTGCGCCTCGTGATCTCGATCGCCAAGAAGTACACCAACCGCGGCCTGCAGTTCCTGGACCTCATCCAGGAGGGCAACATCGGCCTGATGAAGGCCGTCGACAAGTTCGAGTACCGCCGCGGCTACAAGTTCTCGACCTATGCGACGTGGTGGATCCGGCAGGCGATCACCCGCTCGATCGCCGATCAGGCGCGCACGATCCGCATTCCGGTGCACATGATCGAGACGATCAACAAGATCGTGCGCACCTCGCGCCAGATGCTGCACGAGATCGGCCGCGAGCCGACCCCGGAAGAGCTGGCCGAGAAGCTGGCGATGCCGCTGGAGAAGGTCCGCAAGGTCCTGAAGATCGCCAAGGAGCCGATCTCGCTCGAAACGCCGGTGGGCGACGAGGAGGATTCGCACCTCGGCGACTTCATCGAGGACAAGAACGCGATCCTGCCGATCGACGCGGCGATCCAGGCGAACCTGCGCGAGACGACGACGCGGGTGCTGGCGTCGCTGACGCCCCGCGAGGAGCGCGTCCTGCGCATGCGCTTCGGCATCGGCATGAACACCGACCACACGCTGGAAGAGGTCGGCCAGCAGTTCTCGGTGACGCGCGAACGCATCCGTCAGATCGAGGCGAAGGCGCTGCGCAAGCTCAAGCACCCGAGCCGGTCACGGAAGCTTCGCTCGTTCCTCGACAGCTGAGGCCAGGCGGACGGACGACGGATCAAAGGGCGCTCCCTCGGGGGGGCGCCCTTTTTCGTATCTCCATCAGGCGGTCGCGTTGCGGATGCGATCGGTCGCGGGGGCGGTGCGGGTGCGGCGCGACAGGAGCGCTGCCACCATCATCGCGCCGATCACCGTGACATGCTCGGTCGCGGTGTGGAAATGGCCGATCGCCTCCGGTCCGGTCATGGTCCAGAAGTCGTGGACGAGGAGGATCGTCAGGCCGGTGAAGGTCGCGAGCATGCCGGCTCCGAGCCAGGCTGCGCGGTCGACCACGATCAGGGCGGAGCCGACGAGCTGCACGACGATGACGAGAACGGCAATCAGCGCGGGCGGCGAGAAGCCGAAATAGGCCATCTCGGCGGTTGCCGCGTCGAAGTCGGCGAGCTTCGCAAGGCCGCTGCCCCAGAAGCAGAAGGTGAGGATCAGCCGGGCGAGCGGCGGAAACCAGCGCGTGTCGAGGAGCTTCGCGATGACGGTCGGCATGGGGTCGTGTCCCGGTCGGGCCGGCGCAACGGGGCCGGATCGAACGGGATCATAACAACTCCAGGTTTCAAGCGCACTGCCTGAGATCGCGGTCGAGGAAGCGCAGGAGATCCGCCTTCGGCATCGGCCGCGCGAGGTGATAGCCCTGGAACAGGGTGCAGCCTGCGGCCCGAGCCAGCAACATCTGCCGCTCGGTCTCGATGCCTTCGGCCACCACCGAAAGGCGCATGGCATTGGCAAGGCTCGAAAGGGCCGAGACCAGGACGTTGTCGGTCTCACTGTCGCCCAGGCGCGCGATGTAGCTGCGGTCGATCTTGATGCAGTCGACCGGCAGGTGGCGCAGGTAGTCGAAGCCGCTGAAGCCTGTGCCGAAGTCGTCGAGCGCGATGCGGATGCCCATGTCGCGCAGCGCCTGCAGGCGGCGGCAGATGTCCGGCGTCGTCTGGATCGCCGCCGACTCGGTGAGTTCGAGGGTCAGGCGGCTCGGCGCATGGCCGGTCTCGGCGAGAACCCGCGCCACCATGTCGACGACGTCGTCGCGCTTCAGCTGGTTGGCCGAGACGTTGACGGAGATCCGGAGGTCGGAAAATGCACGGGCGTCCGACAGGGCCCGGCGCAGGACCCACTCGCCGAGCTGGTCGATCAGCGCCGTGCTTTCCGCGATCGGGATGAAGCGGGCCGGTGAGATGTTGCCCCGCGACGGGCTCTGCCAGCGCAGCAGAGCCTCGACCGCGACGAGCTTCCCGTCGAGGCCGCTGATCGGCTGGTAGTGGACGTCGAGTTCGTTGAGGAGGATCGCCGCCCGCAGTTCGCGCTCGATCAGGCGGCGGTGCTTGAGCTCGGCCAGCATGTCGGCGTCGAAGACGGCGGTCTTGTTGCGCCCGGCGCTCTTGGCCGCGTAGAGCGCGACGTCGGCGAACTGCATGGCTTCCGACAGGTAGACCGTGCGCTCGGGCACCATCACGACGCCGAGGCTCGCCGAGAGCGACAGGCGCCGTCCGCCCGCCATGACCGGCGTGTTGAGCGCCTGGCCGAACCGTGCGCCGAAGGCCAGCGCCTCCGCCTCGTCGGCGCAGGGCAGGACGAAGGCGAACTCATCGCCGCCGAGACGCCCGGCGGTCACGCGCGGCACGAGGCGCTTCAGCGTCGTTGCGATATGAGACAGCGCGAAATCGCCCGCGCGGTGGCCGAAGCTGTCGTTCAGGACCTTGAGGTTGTCCATGTCGAGCGCGAAGAAGGCGAGCGAGGTGCCGCCGTCGCGGTTCTTCATGCCCGCGCTCGCCGCCTCGAGAAAGGCGCGCCGGGTCAGAAGTCCGGTGATCTCGTCGATGACGTGGCGCTCGACCAGCGCCTCCTGCTCGTCGCGCACGCGGGCGAGTTCCTGGTGGGTGCGATGAAGATCGCGACGCAGGTGCGCGAGGACGAGGACGGTCGCGACGCAGCCGGCGAGGGACAGCGGCGCGATCCAGGGCGCGGTGAACGCCAGAATCGCCGTGACGAAGAGCCATGCAGCGGCGAAGGCGGCATGACGCGCGCCGAGATCCCGCATGACGTTGGCCTGCTCGTTCCAGAACGACGTGATTTTCTGCATATCGTCCGCACCTGTAACCCTGGCACACGCTACGGTGTGTCCGTGAACGCTTTGCGTCGGGCAATGGTGCGGCGCGGCAAGAACCCGCGGTTTTCTCCCCATGCTGAACGAGGGATGAACGGGGCGGACGGCGGCAATTCAGGAAGGCTGGCTTATCTCATGCGTCACGACGCGCGTTCGGCGCGCCTTGTTCGACAGGAGATTTGTCCATGCTGTCCAGCCTGATCCGTTCCACCCTCGTCGCGGCGACGCTTCTCGGCTCGTTCGGGGCGGCCAGTGTCGCGAGCGCTGCGCCGCGCGATGCCGCCGGTATCATGCTTGTCGACTCTCGGGGCGAGCGCCACGACCGGTGGGAGCATCGCGGCCCGCGCCATGGCGAGCGCTGGGGCGACCGGGGTCCGCACCGCGCAGAGCGCTGGGGTGACCGCGGCCCGCGCCGTGGCGAATGCTCGCCGCGCCTCGCCCTGCGAAAGGCCCGCGACATGGGCGTGCGCGGCGCCGACGTGGTGCGGGTGAACAACCGCGCGGTCGTCGTGGCCGGCTACAAGCGCGGCTACCCGACCTCGCTGCGCTTCGCGCAGGATCGCGGCTGCCCGGTGATCGGCTACCGCTGAACCTTCGAGGCGTCGAAATGATGAAGGGGCAGTTCTTGCGGGCCGCCCCTTTTCGTGTGTGTCAGGGCTGGAGTTCGTAGACGATCCGCACCTGCGCCGAGATCGTGTTCTCGCCGGCCTCGACCGGAACCTTGGCGGAGCTGTTCGCCATCATCCGCATCTCGCCCATCGGCATCGGCGGGGGAAGGGGAACGAAGCCGCTGGCCGTGTCCTCGATCGTGACGACGCGGCCGAGCTTCAGGCCCGCCGCTTCGGCGAGCACCGTGGCGCTGGAGCGCGCGCGGGCGACGGCGTCGCGTCGCGCGGCATCGCGCAGAGCCGCATCGTCCTCGATCTGGAAGGAGATCGATCCGCCCTCGTTGACGCCGAGCTGCACCGCGCGATCGAGGAGTTCGCCGAGCTTGGCGAGGTCGCGGACCTTGACCGACAGGGTGTTGCGGACCTCGTAGCCGGTCAGGACCGGGGGCGCCTGCGTGCCGTCGGATCGGTTGTCGTAGCGATACTGCGGCGAGATCTGGAAGCCCGAGGTCTGCAGGTCGCGGGCCTCGACGCCGAACGAGGGCATCGCGCCGCGCACGGCGTCCATCGCGGTGTTGACCTGCCCCAGCGCGTCCGCGGCGGTTGCGGCCGAGCGCATGACGGTCAGCTGCGTGACGGCAAGGTCCGGCGCGCCCCGGGCCAGCCCCTCGCCGGAAACGCTGACGCGCGCGGGCGGCGGGGCCGGGGGTGGCGGCGCATCCTGCGCCAGGACGGGCGAGGCGAAGGCGAGGGCGGTGCCGAGAGCGAGAGGGGCGAACAGGCGGACTGCGGACAAGGCCGATTCTCCGATGGGTTTCCGACGCTCGTCTTGTGGGTGACGAATGCGGCGAAAGGTCAGCCGTGCCGTCCTGCCACTCAGGCTTCGGCCAGCCATTCCCGCAGTTCGGTCCGCCCGTCGTTGGCCGCGAAGGCGTTGAGGAGCGCGGTATGGCGATAGAGGGGATTGCCGGTCACCTCGCGCCCCACCCAGTCGGGCACCGCGAAGACCTCGTCGGGGTGATGGAGCTCGACCTCGGCCCAGACGAGGCCGGCCAGGGCCCCGCGGAAGACGTCGACCTCCCAGAGGTGCCCTTCGTGCGGAACCTCGAACCGGTCCTTCTCGATGATCTGGCCGGTGCAGACCCCACCGAGCATGTCTTCCGCGTCCGCGACCGGGATCTCGTACTCGAACTCGCTGCGGCAGATGCCCGAGCGCGCTCCCTTCACCGTCAGCCATGCCGTCTCGCCGTCGCGGCGCACGCGGACCTTGCCGTTGGAGCCCTGGCTGACCAGTCCGTCCCGAAGGGTCCTGACGCGCACCGCGCGCTCGCGCCAGGCATTGCCGATCACAAGAAACTTGCGCTCGATTTCGACGGCCATGAAGCCTCTTCACCCGACGCGGGACGCCCCTCGGCGACCCGCAGATTCCGACCGGCGGCTCCCTTGTCACCAAACGGGGCGGAAAGCAATTGTCCGCGTTATCGACCACGACCGCTCACCCGAAGGTTCACGCGCCCCAGCCGACGACCCCCTTGATCTCCAGGAACTCGTCCAGCCCGAACTCAGCATATTCGCGCCCGTTCCCCGACTGCTTGTATCCGCCGAACGGCGCGCCCGCGTCCCAGGCGGGATAGTTGATGTAGACGTTGCCGGTGCGCATGCGCCGCGCGAAGGCGCGCGCCCGCTCCGGGTCGGCCGACTGGACGTAGGACGCGAGCCCGTAGACCGTGTCGTTGGCGAGCTCGGCCGCCTCGTCCTCGGTCTCGTAGGAGAGGATCGACAGCACCGGGCCGAAGATTTCCTCGCGAGCGATGGTCATGTCGGGCGTGACGCCCGCAAAGACGGTCGGGCGCACGAAATAGCCGCGGTTCAGGCCGTCGGGCCGGCCGGGGCCGCCGGCGACGAGCCGCGCACCCTCGCGGATGCCGGTCTCTATCAGCCCTTGGATCTTGTCGTACTGGACCTGGCTGACGACCGGGCCGAGCTGGGTCGAGGTGGCATCGGCCGGGCCGACCTTGAAGCCATCGGCCGCGCGCGCGGCGATGGCCGCCGCCTCGTCGTGACGGTCGGCCGGCACGAACATGCGCGTCGGCGCGTTGCAGCTCTGACCCGAATTGCCGAAGCAGCCCTGCACGCCCTTCGTGACGGCGGTCTCCAGATCGACGTCGGGCAGGAGGATGTTGGCCGACTTGCCGCCGAGCTCCTGATGGACGCGCTTGATCGTGTCGGCGGCGCCCTTTGCCACGAGAATGCCGGCCCGCGTCGAGCCGGTGAAGGACATCATGTCGATGCCGGGATGGCGCGACATGGCTTCTCCGACCCCCGGCCCATCGCCGTTGACGAGGTTGAAGACACCCTTCGGTAGGCCCGCCTCGTCGCAGATTTCGGCAAAGAGGAGACCGCTCATCGGCGCGATCTCGGAGGGCTTCAGCACCATGGTGCAGCCGGCGGCGAGCGCGGGCGCAACCTTGCACATGATCTGGTTCATCGGCCAGTTCCACGGCGTGATCATGCCGACGACGCCGATCGGCTCGCGCGCGATCAGCGTCGTGCCGCGCATCTCCTCGAAGACGTAGGTCTCCAGCGTCTCGATCATCTTGGCGAGATGCGCCGTGCCGATCCCGGCCTGACTGCCGAGCGCGAAGGGGAGGGGCGCGCCCATCTCGCGGCTGATCGCCTCGGCCATCTCCGGCAGGCGCGCCTTGTAGACCACGTGAAGGCGGCGCATCAGGGCGAGGCGTTCCTCGCGGGTGGTCTGCGAATAGGACCGGAACGCGCGGCGGGCGGCCGCCACCGCACGGTCGACGTCGGCCGCGCCGCCCAGCGCGATCTCGGCGAAGGCTTCCTCGGTCGAGGGATCGATCACCGGGAGGCGGGCGTCGGTCGCGGGCGCGACCCAGGCGCCGTCGATGTAGAACTGCAGGGCGTGGTTCATGTCGGTCCCTCCCGAACGCGCGTCGGTAAAGGTGTAGAACCCCGCGCGCTTCACGGTCCAGCCGGCAGGAGGGCGGGACGTAAAAAACCCCGCCCGGGCTGCGGCCCGGACGGGGATCGGGACGGCCCTCGGATATGAATCAGCGGCGGTGGCGGCGGGCGAGGTCCACGAGGATCGCGATGAGGACGACGAGACCGACGATGACGCGCTGCCAGAAGCCGGACACGTTGAGAAGCACGGTGCCGTTGGCGAGCATGGCCAGAAGAAGGGCGCCGAGCGCGGTGCCGACGATCGTGCCCTGGCCCCCGCGAAGCGACGTGCCGCCGATGATCGCGGCGGTGATCGCCTGCAGCATCCAGCCTTCGCCGACGGACGGCTGGCCGGCGTCCATGCGGCTCGCGTAGAGCATGCCGGCCATGGCGGCGAACATGCCGGCGAGGCCGTAGACCAGAAGCTCGACGCGGCGGATGCGGATGCCGACCAAGACGGCGGCGTCGCGGTTGCCGCCGATCGCGAAGATGTTGCGGCCGAACTTGGTGTTGCGCAGCACCCAGATCAGGATCGCCGCCGACACGAGGAAGAACCAGACCGGCACCGGTAAACCGAGGATCTCGCCCTGACCGAAGACGCGGAAGCCGGCTCCGAGGGGGCGGATCGGGTAGCCCTCGGTGATGACGAGCGTCATGCCCGCGAAGATCTCGCCCGACGCCAGCGTCACGATGAACGGGTTGAGCTTGAGGTAGGCGATGAAGAAGCCGTTCACGAGGCCGAGGCAAAGCCCGAACAGGCAGGCGAGCGGGATGACCAGCCAAGGATGTACCCCCGCCGAGGTGAGCAGAAGCGAGCCGACGATCGCCGAGAGACCGGCCGCCGCGCCCACCGACAGGTCGATGCCGCCCAGCAGCAGCACCAGCGTCTGGCCGAGCGCCACGAGGCCGACGAACGCGGCGGCGCGCGCCACGACGGTCAGGTTGTAGGCCGACAGGAAGTTCGGCGCGGCGATCGACAGGATGATGGCGAAGAGCCCCAGCGCGATCAGGATGCCGCTCGCCTCCCAGCCCTTGAAGCGGGACCAGAGGGAGGGGGCGGCGGAGCGGGCCCGCGCGGGAGACCCAAGAGCGGTGTTGGTCATGGCTCGGGTTGCCTTTCGATCGGGAGGCGGGCGGTCAGGAAATCGCGCGCGTGGCGCGCGTCAGCTCATGGCGAGACGCAGGAGCGATTCCTGCGTCATGTCCTCGGTGCGCGGGGTGCCCTTCACGCGGCCCTCGTGCATGACGAGGATGCGGTCGGAGACGTTCAGCACCTCCTCGAGCTCGGACGAGATGTAGACGATCGAGAGGCCCCCGGCGGTCAGGCTGTCGAGGACGCTCTGGATCTCGGATTTTGCCGCGACGTCGATGCCGCGCGTCGGCTCGTCGAGGATCAGGATCTTGGCGTTCTTGGCGAGCCAGCGGCCGAGGATGACCTTCTGCTGGTTGCCACCCGACAAGGAGGTGATCGGGTCCGACGCCGATCCGATCTTGATGCGCAGGCGATCGACATAGTCGTCGACCGTCGCCGCCATGCCGCGGAAATCCATCCAGGCCGGACCCCGGAAGCGGTCGAGCGTCGCGATGGTCAGGTTCTCGGCGATCGAGAGAAGCGGGAAGATGCCCTCCTGCTTGCGCTCCTCCGGCAGATAGACGAGGCCGCGCTGGATGGCGTCGGCGGGGTCCGTCACCGGCCGCGCGTCGCCGAAGATCTCGACCGTACCCGCCTTCTGCCGCGTCAGTCCGAAGATGCACTTGGCGACCTCGGTGCGCCCGGCGCCGACGAGGCCGGAGACGCCCAGAACCTCGCCTTCGTGAAGCTCGAACGACACGTCCTCGAACTCGCCCGGCCGGGACAGGCTGGACACTTTCAGGACCACCGGGCGGTCCTCGAGGCGCCGCGGCGCGTGCGTGGACAGCGCGACCTCGCGGCCGGCCATCAGCGCGACCATCTCGTGCTTGGACGTGCGCTTCGGGTCGAGCTCGCCGACATAGGCTCCGTCGCGCAGGACCGAGATCCGATCGGACAGGTCGAGGATCTCGTCGAGGCGGTGCGAGATGTAGAAGGCCGAGCCACCGCTCTCGCGGAAGCGCCGGATGAAGGCGTAGAGCTTTTCGGTCTCGCGCGTCGTCAGCGCGGCGGTCGGCTCGTCGAAGATCAGGATGCGCGCCTTGGTGGCGACGGCGCGGGCGATCTGCACCAGCTGCTGCTGCGCCTTGGACAACTCGCCCGCGCGGGCGTCGCCTGCGATCGTGTCGTCCACGGCATGGAGGTGGGTGAGGGCTTCCTCGCGCGTCGCCCGCCAGTCGATCGCCGGCCCGCGCGTGATCTCGGCGCCGAGCATGATGTTCTCGGTGACGGTGAGAGCCGGGACGAGATTGATCTCCTGCGGCGCGATGGCGATGCCTGCGCCCTGCGCCTCGCCGGGCGAATGGAACTGCACGGCGGCGCCGCCGACGAGAAGCTGGCCGGCGGTCGGGCGGAGCCGGCCGCAAATGATGTTCATGAGCGTCGACTTGCCGGCGCCGTTCTCGCCGATGATCGCGTGCACCTCGCCGGGGCGGATGGAGACGGACACGCCCTTCAGGGCATGCACGACGCCGAAGCTCTTCGACACGTCTCTCGCCTCGAAGGCGGTGGCCGTCGCGTCCATGTCAGCCTCTCCCTCGACCGGAACCGAAGGGGAGCCGGCGGACCGGCTCCCCGACCTCGTCTTTAAAGCTGGTCCTTGGTGATGAAGCGCGAGCCCGTGTTGTGGTCCATCGGGATCGTGTGGTTCTGGTTCATCGCGACCATGTACTTCACGGCCCAGTAGCCGATGTCCCACTGACGCTGCGCCTTCAGCGCCGTGATGACGCCCTCCTTCACGAAGTCGACGGCCTCCGGCAGGTCGTCCATGCCGACCACCGCGACCGTGCCCGCCTTGCCGGCGTTCTGGACGGCGCGGGCGATGCCGATCGGGTTCGAGGCGTTGCAGCCGAAGAAACCCTTGATGTTGGGATGGGCCTGGAGCGCGTTCTCGGTGAGCGAGACGGCTTCCTCCAGCACGTCGTTGTCGGGCTGCTCGAACACGATCTTGACGTTCGGATAGGCTTCCAGCGCCTTCTTGAAGCCCTTGATGCGCTCGACGTGGTCGGTCGCGGTGAGCGAACCCGACAGGATGCCGACCTCGCCCTCGCCGCCGATGTGGTCGGCGAGATACTTGCCGAGGTCGAAGCCGTCGCCGTAGCTGTCCTTCTGGCCGACGAAGGCGAAGTCGGGCGAGCAGAACGAGTTGAAGGTGATCGTGTTGACGCCGGCTTCCTTGGCTTCGTTCAGGAGCTGGACGTTGGTGGCCTGATCGAGGCAGGCGACGGCGAGACCGTCGGGCGCGCGGCCGATATTGGCCTCGATGCGCTGGTTCTGGTCGGCGACGTCGGCCTGCGGGGGCTGGTCCCAGATCATGTTGATCTTGATGCCCTGCTTGGCGAACTCGTCCACCGCGTACTGGCCACCCTGGCGCACCACGTCGTACCACGGGTGGATCACCTTCGGGATGAAGACGAAGGTCAGTTCCTTGTCGATCGGCTTGATGAGGTCTTCCTGCCCCTCGGCCGAGGCCGGCAGGACCGCGCCCATCAGCGCGGAGCCGAGAACGAGGGCGGACCAGAATCCCTTGCGCATGTCGTCTTCCTCCCGAAAGGGGCGCCTCCCGCCCCGGACCCTTGGCGGCTGAGAGCCGCCGGGCGCGCCGTCTTCCCCGGCACGCCTGTTCGTTTCGTCTCGCGCACTTTCCCGGCACCGTCAATACATTTGATCGGAAGGAATGCAGTTTGTGCATTGCAATAGCGGGTTCATGTCATCTGAGCCCGGCTGCCTTGCCAGTGTGACAGGACATTCCGAGGGATAGACAGGTACTTTGGCACATCGGAACGAACACTCTCGAAACTTTTGCGCTTTACAAAAAACAAAGTTGCGCGATACATCTCGACGCAAGGCGCTGCCGATGCGCCGCTCCCCAGCTCGGATGGACCGTCATGAAAGCTGCCCTCTTGCGCGCTCCCAACGACGTCCTCTTCGGCGACGTCGCCGATCCGACGCCCGAACGCGGCGACCTGGTTCTGAAGGTTCGCGCCGCCACGATTTGCGGCACCGACATCCGCATCGTCTCGGGCCGCAAGACGATGGGCGTGCGCTACCCGTCGGTGCTCGGCCACGAGTTCTCCGGAGAGGTGGTGGATGCCGGCGGCTCGGCGCGGTTCAAGGTGGGTGACGCCGTGTGCGTCGATCCGGCGATCGCCTGCGGCCACTGCGCCTACTGCAAGCGCGGGCTGGAAAACGTCTGCGAGAACCTCACCGCGATCGGCTATGAGGTCGACGGCGCCTTCGCCGAATACATCCGCATTCCCGGCCGGGCGCTGGAGACGGGCAACGTCTTCGCGATGCCCGACGGCGTCTCGTTCGAGGAGGCGGCGCTCGCCGAGCCGCTCGCCTGCGTCATCAACGGCCAGGAGAAGGTCGGCGTCGAGCGCGGAGACGTGGTGGCCATTCTCGGCTCCGGCCCTATCGGCCTCCTGCACGTCAAGGTCGCGCGACTGTCCGGCGCGCGCCGCATCATCGTCTCCGAGCCGAACTCGGCACGCCGCGAGGCGGCACTGCGGGCGGGCGCCGACGTCGTGGTCGATCCGGTCAACGAGGATCTGAAGGCGATCGTGCGGGGCGAATCGGGCGGCATCGGCGCCGACGTCGTGATCGTCGCGATCGGCGTGCCCTCGCTCGCCAACGACGCCCTCGGCCTCGCCCGGCTGCGGGGCCGCGTCTCGCTGTTCGCGGGGTTCAACAAGGGCGAGATGGCGCCGCTCGACGTCAACGCGATCCACTACAACGAGCTGATCGTGACCGGCTCCTTCGGCCTGACGCGTCTTCAGTTCGAGAAGTCGCTGAACCTCATCGCGTCGGGGCAGCTTGATACCAAGCCGTTCCTGACGCATCGTTTCGCCCTACCGGCGATCGGCGAGGCGCTGGAGACCGCCGCCCGAGGCGATGCCATCAAGGTCGCCATCGTATCCTGATCATGAGCACTGCTTCTTCCCCCGCGCGCCACTTCCCGGTCGTCATCATCGGCGCCGGGATCAACGGCATCGGCACGTTCCGCGACCTCAGCCTGCAGGGCGTCGACTGCCTGCTGATCGACCGCGGCGACTTCTGCTCGGGCGCGAGCGAATCGTCCTCGCGCCTGATGCACGGGGGCCTGAAATATCTGGAGACGGGCGAGTTCCGGCTGGTGCGACAGTCGGCGGAGGAGCGCAACATCCTCTTGCGCAACGCGCCGCACTTCGTGACGCCGCTGGAGACCGCGCTCCCCGTGCGCTCCTGGTTCGGCGGCATCGTGCCCTCGATCAAGCGCTTCCTCGGCCTCAAGGCCAAGCTCAACGACCGCGGCGCGATCATCACCAAGCTCGGTCTGACGATGTACGACGCGTTCGGCCGGCGCTTCCGCACCATGCCGGTGCACCGCTTCATCGGCGGACGCCGCGCCCGGGCCGAACTGAAGGGCCTCGATCCCGCGATCACCGCGGTCGGCCTCTACTACGAGGCCCGGCTCGACCACGCCGAGCGGCTCGGCCTCGAACTCGTGCTCGATGCTCTCAAGGACAATCCGCGGAGCGAGGCACGCAGCTACACCAAGGTGCGCTCGGCGGCCGGCGGCGCGATCGAGATCGAGGACGTCCTGACCGGCGCGCGCGAGCGGGTGCGCGGCGACGTGGTGGTGAATGCTGGCGGGGCTTGGATCGACGGCGTCAACGCCGCGCTCGGCCTCAACACGCGCCACATGGGCGGCACCAAGGGCAGCCACGTCGTGGTGGATCACCCCGAGCTCCTGGCCGCGCTCGGCGGCCGCATGGTCTATTTCGGCTCGGCCGACGGCCGAGTGAACCTCCTCTATCCCTTCAAAGGGCGCGTCCTGATCGGCTCGACCGACATTCCCGTCGCCCATCCGGACGAGGCGCGGGTGAGCGAGGCGGAGATCGCCTACATGATCGGCGTCGTCTCCGAGGTCTTCCCCCAGATCGTCATCCGGCGCGACGACGTCGTCTACGCCTTCTGCGGTGTGCGCCCGCTTCCCAATGCCGATGTCGACGATCCCGGCGCGATCAGCCGCGACCATTCGATCGCCGAGGAGCGGCTGCCGGGCACCGACGTGCCGGTCCTCTCCCTGATCGGCGGCAAGTGGACGACCTATCGCGGGTTTTCCGAGGAGGTCACGGACCGGATCCTGCCGCGCATCGGGCGAGCACGCCGCGCTTCGACGGCGGAGCTTCCGATCGGCGGCGGCGCGGCGTTCCCGAAGGACGCGGCCGGCCGCCAGCGTCTGGTGCGTGAACTCGCCGAGACGGCGGGCGGGCCGGAGGCGGTCGGGGAACGTCTCCTTCGCCGTTACGGCACGCGCGCCCGCCCGATCGCCGAGGCGATCCGCGCGTCGGACGGGCGCACGCTCAAGGCCGCGCCCGACCACCACGTCGCCGAGATCGCCTGGATCGCGGCGAACGAACAGGTCCGCACCGTGGACGACATCCTGCGCCGGCGCACCGACCTCGCCCTGTCGGGCCGGGTGACGCCGGCCCTGAGCGACGAGGTCGAGGCGATCCGTCTCGCCGCGGCCTGACATTCACACACCCCGCCGGATCGGGAAGGGGTCCGTCATCTTCTGGGAGGAACGCGCGATGCGCTACGACTACGCTTCGATCGGCTTCTACACGTTCGACTGCCTCGGCCGCCCCGTCGGCGCCATTCCGCCGGGCGGCGGCACGCAGTTCATCGAGGAGATCGATCTGGCCGTTTCCGGCGCGGCGGGCGCGGCGGTGATCGCGGCGGCCAAGCACGGGCTGAACTGCCTTGCGGTCGGCGCGGTCGGCGACGACCTGATGGCCGGTTGGGTGATGGACCGTCTCGCGAGCTTCGGCGTCGACACCTCGACGATGCAGCGCCTGAAGGGCGTCGGCACTTCGACTTCCATCGTCCTGACCCGCGCCGACGGCTCGCGCCCGGCGCTTCACATGAAGGGCGCCACCGGCGCCTTCGTGATCACGCCCGACATGTGGGACCAGGTGCTCGACGCCACGGTCGTGCATCTCGGCGGCGTCGGGCTGATGGACCGCATGGACGGGGCCCCGAGCGCCGAGCTCTTTGCCGAGGCGAAGCGCCGTGGCGCGATCACCACGGTGGACGTCTTCGCGGCGGCCGAGAAGGATCTCGACAATGTCGTCGGCCTCCTGCCGTACACCGACTATTTCCTGCCCTCGATCGAGGAGGCGCGGGTCCTCTCGGGGCTGGAGGACGTCGAGGACGTCTCGCGCTTCTTCCTCGACAAGGGCGTGACCTGCTGCATCCTGACGCTCGGCGAGAACGGCGCCTACTATCGCCATTCCAACGGCGACCGCTTCCTGATGCCGGCCTTCGACATCGAGATGATCTGCTCGTGCGGCTGCGGCGACGCCTTCAATGCCGGCATCGCGACCGGTCTCGTTCGGGGCATGGACCCGGAATCCATGGTGCGGTTCGCGCAGGCGACCTCGGCGCAGAACGCGCTCGGCCTCGGCAGCCAGGCGGGCGTCACGTCCTTCGAGCAGACGCTGGCCTTCACCAGCCGCGCGACGCGCACCCCGACGATCGAGGTGCACGGCATCGCCCGGACGGCGGCGTGAGCCGGTCGGCCGTCCGCCTCGCCGTCGCTGCGGGCTGAACGATGGGCTGGCGCGCACGTGTCGGCCCGGCGGGGCTGTCCGGACCCGCCGGCGAAGGGCTAAACCCGAGGGAGACGATTTCCTCGGGCGAAAGGCTGGCCGTGTCCTCCACCGACAGCGACGACATCAAGGCGCGCGCCGCCTGGCTCTACTACATGGAAGGGCTGACGCAGGATCAGGTCGCCAAGATCCTGGGGCTGACCCGCACGCGCGTCCTGCGCATGCTGGCCGCCGCGCGCGAGGACGGCACGGTGCAGATCCGCGTGACCTCGCCGATCGCCCGGTGCGCCAGGCTCGAGCGCGAGGTGCGCGCCCGCTTCGACATGGAGCGCGTCGTGGTCGTGCCCGACCCGCAGGACGAGGCGCAACTGCCCTCCATGATCGGCGCGGCGCTCGGCCAGCTGCTGCCCGACCTTCTCGCCGACGGCATGACGATCGGCCTCGGCTGGGGGCGGACGCTGTCCTCGTCGCTGCCCTTCGTCGAGCCGCTGGTCTACGCCCGCTCCACCACGATCTCGATGCTCGGCGGGCTGACCCATGTCAGCCTGTCCAACCCGTCGGAGTTCGCCTGGCGCTTCGCCGACCGCATCGGCGGCGACTGCTACATGCTGGCCTGCCCGGTCTTCGCGCCGGACGGGGCGACGCGCGACGCGCTCCTCAATCACCGCGGCATCGCCGAGGTGTTCCGGCGCACCGACCGGCTCGACCTCGCGATCCTGTCGGTCGGCGACTTCACGCGCGATTCGATCTTCGTCCACTACGGCCTTCTGGAGCGCGCCGACCTCGACAGCCTGGAGCGGGCAGGGGCCGTCGGTGACGTCCTGTGCCGGTTCATCGACGCCGAGGGGCGGGTGCTCGACCATTCGGTCAACGACCGGGTGCTCGCCGTCGATCCGCGCCGTCTCGTCGATGCGCGGCGCACGGTGCTCGCCAGCGGCGGCTGGTCGAAGTTCCCCGCGATCCGCGCGGCGATGACGCTCCTGTCGCCCGAAATCCTCGTGACCGACGAGCGGACGGCCGAGCGGCTGCTCGACGGCTGAAAAATCCGCGTCGAGCCGTTTATGAACTCTTGTCTTCATGAGAAGACAAATGTACTTATGCTTCCTAAGGGAGGAACAGCGATGACGATTCTTCAGGTTGGCCTCGCGGCCGAGCTCCAGGCCTATGCCGACAAGAACGGCCCCGTGACCGTCGGCCTCGCCGGCTCGGGCCAGATGGGCACCGACATGGTGGTGCAACTGACCCTGATGCCGGGCGTCCGGCTGGGTGCCTTGTCGGAGCTGAACGTCGCGGGCGCGGAAGCCGCGCTGCGCATGGCGGGCACCGAGTTCGTCCACGCCGCCGGCACCAGCGACATCGACCGCGCGATCGAGGGCGGCAAGGTCGCGCTGACCGAGGACTACAAGGCGCTCTGCTCGTCGGGCCATATCGACGTCATCATCGACGCCACGGGCAACCCGAACGTCGGCACGCTGATCGCGCTGGAAGCCTTCCGAAACGGCAAGCATGTCGTCATGCTGAACGTCGAGGCCGACATCACGATCGGCCGTTTCCTGCGCGAGGAGGCCGCCAAGGCCGGTGTCGTCTACACGGGTGCGGCGGGCGACGAGCCGGCCGCCACGATCGAGATCATTGGCTTCGCCCAGTCGCTCGGCTTCGACATCGTCTGCGCCGGCAAGGGCAAGAACAACCCCCTGAAGTTCGACGCGACGCCGGACGCCTACGAGGAGGAGGCCCGCCAGCGCAACATGAACGCGCGCATGCTGGTCGAGTTCGTGGACGGCTCCAAGACCATGATCGAGATGGTCGCCGTCGCCAATGCGACCGGCCTCGTGCCGGACGTTCCGGGCATGCACGGCCCCGCCGCCACGCGCGACGAGCTGGCCTCCGTGCTCTGCACGAAGGAGGACGGCGGCGTCCTGTCGGGCACCGGCAAGGTCGACTACTCGATCGGCAAGGGCGTCGCCCCCGGTGTCTTCTGCATCGTGAAGCCCCGCCACGACCGCGTGCTGGAGCGCATGAGCGATCTCAAGATGGGCCCCGGCCCGAACTACACGATCTTCCGCCCCTATCACCTGACCTCGCTCGAAGTGCCGCTTTCGGCGGTGCGCGCGGTGGTGAAGAAGACGCCCGATCTGATCCCCGCCGACCGTCCGGTCGCCGAGTGCGTGACGCTCGCCAAGCGCGACCTCAACCCCGGCGACACGCTCGGCAAGATCGGCGAGTACGACTACCGCGGCTTCGCCATGACCTGGGAAGGCGCGCGCAACGAAGGCGCCTTGCCGCTCGGCCTCGCCGAACGGGCCCGCGTCATCAAGCCGATCAAGGCCGGCGAGAAGCTGACCTATGCCAACTGCGAGCCGGACGACAGCCTGGTGATCACCCAGATCCGCCGTCGTCTCGACCAGGCCGACGGGCGTTTCGCCGCCGCGGCCGAGTGATCCGATCAGGAGAGACAGGCCATGTCCGTCATGCCCCAGGTTTCCGAGGTCGCCGACGCGGCGCCCTCGTCCTCCGGCGCGCGCGAGGGGGATAACCGCCCCTTCGCCTTCCGCCACTTCGAACCGGCGGTCCTGAAGGACGCGCTGCGCCAGATGCATCTCATCCGCCGCTTCGAGGAAGGGGCGGAGGAGAGCTACACGCGCGGCCTGATTCACGGGACGATGCACCTGTCGATCGGCCAGGAAGCCTCGGCGGTCGGCATCTGCCTACCGCTGACCGACACCGACCAGATCACCTCCACCCACCGCGGCCACGGCCACTGCATCGCCAAGGGTGCCGAGGTCGGAAAGATGTTCGCCGAGTTCTTCGGCAAGGAGACGGGCTACTGCCGCGGTCGCGGCGGCTCGATGCACATCGCCGATGTCACCAAGGGCAATCTCGGCGCCAACGGCATCGTCGGCGGCGGTCTGCCGATCGCGGTCGGCGCCGCGCTCTCGATGAAGATGCAGAAGCGCGACGACGTCGTCGTCTCGTTCTTCGGCGACGGCGCCAACAACGAGGGCGCCTTCCACGAGGCCTTGAACATGGCCTCGATCTGGAAGCTGCCGGTCGTGTTCGTGTGCGAGAACAACAAGTACGGCATGTCGGTCTCGACCGAGCGCTCGACGGCGGTGAAGAACATCGCCGAGCGGGCCGTCGCCTACTCGATGCCGGGCGTGACGGTGGACGGCAACTCGCTGTCCGACGTCGCGGAGGCCTCCGTCACCGCGATCGAGCGGGCGCGCCGCGGCGAGGGGCCGACCCTCATCGAGTGCAAGACCTACCGCCACCGCGGGCACTCCAAGAGCGATCGCAACCGCTACCGCACCAAGGAGGAGATCGACGACTGGATCTCCAAGGACCCGATCGGCCGCTTCGAGGCCGAGCTGATCCAGTACGGCATCGTCTCGGAAGGCGACGTGGAGGAAATTCGGGCCGGCGTCGAGCGCGAGATCGCCGAGGGCATCGAGTTCGCCAAGAACTCGCCGTCGCCCGACCCGTCCGACGCGACGCGTTTCGTCTACACGGTTTAACGGCCCCGTCGGCCGACCCAAGGAACTCACCGATGAGCGAACTTGCGAACGCGGCTGGCGGCCGCGAGCTTTCCTATGCCCAGGCGATCCAGGAAGCGATCGCCATCGCCATGGAGGAGGACCCCCGCGTCTTCATCATGGGCGAGGACATCGGCGTCTACGGCGGCGCCTTTCAGGTGACGGGCGACCTCGTCCACCGCTTCGGCGCGGACCGGGTCATCGACACGCCGATCGCCGAACTCGGCGGCGCGGGTGTCGCGGTCGGCGCGGCGCTTACCGGCATGAAGCCGATTTACGAGTTCCAGTTCTCCGACTTCGCGACGCTCGCGATGGAGCAGATCGTCAACCAGGCGGCCAAGCTCCGCTTCATGCTCGGCGGCAACGTCTCGGTGCCGCTGGTCATGCGCTTTCCCGCGGGCTCCGGCACCGGCGCCGCGGCCCAGCACTCCCAGAGCCTCGAGGCCTGGCTCGGCCACGTGCCGGGGCTGAAGGTTCTCCAGCCCTCGACCCCGCATGACGCCAAGGGCATGCTGCTCGCCGCGATCGACGATCCCGATCCCGTGATGATCTTCGAGCACAAGATCCTCTACAAGTCGAAAGGCATCGTGCCGGAAGGCCGCTACACCGTGCCGATCGGCAAGGCGGCGGTGGTGCGCGAGGGCAACGACCTGACGATCGTCGCCTCGGCGATCATGGTCCACAAGGCTCTCGCCGCTGCGGAAGAGCTGGCTAAGGACGGCATCGACGTCGAGGTCGTCGACCTCCGCACCGTGCGCCCGATGGACCGCGAGACCATCATCGCGAGCGTCATGAAGACCGGGCGGCTCGTCTGCGTCTACGAGGGCGTGAAAACGCTCGGCGTCGGGGCGGAGATCGCGGCGATGATCGCGGAAAGCGAGGCCTTCGACTATCTCGACGCGCCGATCGTGCGCCTCGGCGGCGCGGAGTCGCCGATCCCCTACAATCCCGAGCTGGAAAAGGCGGTCGTGCCGCAGGTTCCCGACATCGTTTCGGCCGTGCGCGCACTCCACAAGAGGGAGCGTTGAGGCCATGCCGACCGAAGTGATCCTGCCCAAGGTCGACATGGACATGGCGACCGGCCAGATCTCGCGCTGGTTCTACAAGGAAGGCGACGCGATCAAGAAGGGCGAGCCGCTCTTCGAGATCGAGACCGACAAGGCGGCCATGGAAGTGGACGCGCCGGCGAGCGGGACGCTGCGCAACGTGACCGGCGCGGAGGGCGTCGACATCGCGGTCGGCGCGCCCGTCGCCTGGATCTATGCCGAGGGCGAAGCCTACGACGCCGCCGCGGCCGGTGGCTCGGTCGAGACCAAGGTCGAGCCCGACCCCGACGTCGAGACAGACTCCAAGCCCGCACCGGCCGAGGTGGTCCCGGCGGTCGCAGAGTTTGCACGGCCCGAGGACGCGAAACAGGGGTCCGAAGGCGAGCGCCGCGGGGTGCGTGCGACGCCGCTCGCCCGCCGCATCGCGCGCGAGCACGGGATCGATCTTGCCACCGTGACCGGCAGCGGGCCGCTGGGCCGCATCGGGCGCGACGACGTGGAAACGGCGGCTGCCGCCAAGTCCGAGGTCAAGGCGCTGCAGTCTGCCGCCGCGGCGCCGCAGCCGGCCTTCTCCTGCACCCCGAAGACGGCTCCTGCCGCACGGGCCCCGGCATCGGCGGGCGATGCGGCGACACCGCTCGCCGTCACGCGTCTGCGCGAGGGCGAGGGCGTTCCGATCGTCCTCGTCCACGGCTTCGCATCGGAAACGGCAAGCTGGCGGCCGCTGCTCGGCGAGTTGACCGGAGGCAACCCGGTGCTCGGCATTGACCTGCCCGGTCACGGCGCGTCGCTCGATCGGGAGGCGGACGGCTTCGACGCGCTGGTGTCGAGCGTCGAGGAGACGCTGATCGCGCTCGGCGTCACGAGCTGCCATCTCGTCGGCCATTCGCTCGGCGGCGCGGTCGCCATGGCCGTCGCCAGCGGCACGGCCACCGACGTGCGTTCGCTGATGCTCCTGTCGCCGGCCGGCTTCGGTCCCGACATCGACACCGGCTTCACCGAAGGCTTTGCCCGCGCCACCGCCGAGGCGCCGGTGCGCATCTGGCTCCGCCATCTGGTCTCGGACGCGGGCGCGATCTCCGACGGCTTCGTGCGGGCGACCGCGCGCGGACGGGCCGACGGCCGACAGGCGGACGCGCAGTCGCGGCTCGGCACGCACCTGTTCTCGAATGGCGCGCAACACGTTTCGGTGCGCGACCTCCTGGCGCACCTGTCGATGCCGGTGAAGCTGGTTGCCGGCGCCGAGGATCGTGTGATCCCGGTGCGCCATTTCACCGGCCTGTCGGGGCGGATCGCCTTGCATGTTTTCCCGAGGACGGGACATATGCCGCAGATCGAGCAGAAGGGCGACGTCGCCCGCCTGCTCCACGAGCTGACACGCTAGTCCGTCGTCCGGTCGGCGCGCATCCGCCGCACTGGGTCACACGATGCGAAGGTGCCGCAAGGCCGCTCCGGTCCGCCGGGGCGGCTTTGCGCATCCCGCGTTCGGGCGCCGACAAGGGGGAGACCATCCATGGCCGAGTTCGACGGCATCATCTTCGATTGCGACGGCGTGCTGGTCGACAGCGAGGTCCTCGCCCGCCGCGCGATGCAGTCGGTCTACCGGCAGGCCGGCATCGAGGTCACGGCCGACATGGTGAATGCCGTGGTCGGCATGAAGATGGCCGATATTCTCGAGCGCATCGAGATCAAGACCGGCCGCGCGCTCGACCAGGAATACCATCCGCGCTTCTGGACGGAGACCAAGGCGCTGTTCACGCAGGAGCTCCGCCCCACGCCGGGCATCGTCGAGTTCCTCGAACGCTCGGACCTGCCGCGCTGCGTGGCGTCCTCCTCCGACCACGAGCGCATCCGGCACAGCCTGACGGTGACCGGTCTCGACCGCTTCTTCTCGCCCGACGCGATCTTCTCCTCGCACGACGTGAAGCGCGGCAAGCCCGAGCCCGACCTCGTGCTTCACGCGGCAAGCCGCATGGGCTTCGACCCCGCCCGCTCGCTGGTGATCGAGGATTCGCGCTTCGGCGTCATGGGCGCCAAGGCTGCCGGCATGGTCGCCTACGGCTTCCTCGGCGGCGCCCATCTCCTCGCTAACACCGGCGACGCACTGCGCGATGCCGGCGCCGACTTTGTCGCTCGCACCTACGAGGAGATCGTGACGGAGATGACGCGCTGAGAGACTGCTGACCCGGCCAAGCGGCGTCGCTGCTCTTCCGATGCGAGCTGGTCGTTCGAAGCCCGCCCTCCGTGCTATCATGAGCTGGCGTAAGCGCCGTCGCGCTTGTAAAGGGGAGACGTGGGATGGCTGCCGAGCAGATTGTCGTGGAAACCGACGTGCCGGTCACTCAGGCGGAGGCGTGGGACGCCTACACCGATCCCGAACGCATCCGGCAGTGGAACTTTGCGTCGGACGATTGGCACTGCCCGGCGGCCGTCGTCGATCTGCGCGAAGGAGGCCATTTCTCTTCGCGAATGGAAGCGAAGGACGGAAGCATGGGCTTCGATTTCGCAGGGACCTACACGAACCTCGTGCCGCACGAACGGATCGAATACGAGTTCGGCGGTCGTCGGGCGAGCATCCGTTTCACACCTCACGGCGACCGCACGCATGTCCGCGTGGCCTTCGATCCCGAGACGGAGCATTCCCTCGACCAGCAGCGCAGCGGCTGGCAGGCCATTCTGGACAATTTCGGCAGGCACCTGGGCGCGGCGGGAGCGTAAGACACGTCGATACGGATCGATCGGCGCGTTGCAACCGCCCCGAACCGCGATCTCCTTCCAGACGGCTAGTCCTCAGATTTCCGTCACGCACTTCTTGGCGCGGGGGATGGATGCGGCGCTCATCGAAAGTTCGGTGACGCCGTTCTCGACGAAGAAGGGGATGAGGTCGGGGCGGGCGGCGGCCTCGCCGCAGACGCCGATCCAGATGCCGGCCTCGCGGGCGGCCCTCGCGGCCATGCCGATCGCCGCCAATACGGCCGGATGCTCCGTGCGGTTGAGCTTGGCGACGCGCGGGTTCAGCCGATCGGCCGCCATGACATATTGCGTCAGGTCGTTGGTGCCGACGGAGAAGAAGTCGACCTCGGCCGCGATCTCGGCGGCGACGAAGACGGCGGCCGGCGTCTCGATCATGACCCCGAGCTCGAACGCGCCGTGAGCGTGGCCGGCCGCATCGAGCTCGGCGCGGCATTCGTCGAGGAGGGCGCGCACGGCACGCACCTCGCCGACGTCGGCGATCATCGGGAGCAGGATCTTGACGTTGCCGACGACGCTCGCGCGCAGGAGCGCGCGCAGCTGCGGCTTGAAGACGTCCGGCCGTTCCAGGCACATGCGCACGCCGCGCCAGCCGAGGAACGGATTGTCCTCGTGCTCGAAATCGATGCCGGCCACCGGCTTGTCGCCGCCGATGTCGAGCGTGCGGATCACCACCGGATGGGGTGCGAAGGCCTTCGCGAGCGTCGTGTAGGTGTCGGCCTGCTCGTCCTCGCCCGGCAAGGTGCGCCGCTCCATGAACAGGAACTCGGTGCGGAAGAGGCCGACGCCCATGGCGCCTGCCGTCTGCGCCGCCTCGATCTCGGCGAGCGAGCCGAGATTGGCGGCGATCTCGATGCGCCGTCCGTCGCGCGTCTGCGGCTCCACCGTGCGATAGGCCTGAAGTGCCGACCGCTCCTGCGCCTCGCGCGCGATGGCGCCGGTGAAGCGGGCGGCCGTCTCTGCATCGGGGTCGATCGCGACCTCGCCGCTCGATCCGTCGAGGGCGATCGTCCTGGCGGATTTCAGCCGCGCCTCGTCCACGGGGAAGCCGAGGACGGCCGGGATGCCATGGGCGCGCGCCATGATGGCGACATGGCTCGTCGCCGCGCCCTTGCGGCAGACGATGCCGCCGATGTCGGCGAGCGTCGCCTTCGCGAGGTCGAGCGCCGCGATCTCGTCGGCGACGATCACGGCGCCCTTCGGCAGATCCGCCAGCGTCATGTCGCGGCGGCCGAGAAGGGAGAGGATGATCGCCCGCGTCACCGAGCGGATGTCCTCGGCGCGGGCGCGAAGGTACGGGTCGGTCAGCGCCTCGAAGCTCGCTGCGATCGAGCGGCCCGCCTCCTCGACGGCGCTCGGCGCATCCCGTCCCCCACCGATCGCGCCGTCCACGGCGGCGATGAAATCGGAGTCCTCGGCGACCTCGACCAGTGCGTCGATGATCGCTGCGTCGTCGCGGCGCAGGCCCGGGCGCGTTCGCGCCTCGCGGAAGGAGGCGACGGTGGCGGCGAGGGCGGTGCGGTAGCGTGCCTGTTCGGGCGCGATCTCCTCCGGGCCGAGGTGACGCGGCTGAATGTCGAGGCCTGCGGGAAAGAAGGCGAAGGCCGGGCCGATCGCGGTGCCCTCGCTGGCCGGCACGCCGCGATCGGCGGAGGTGGCCTGCGGAGCGGGCGAGACCGGCACCGACGCGGCGGCCGGCTTGGCGGCAGCCGTCAGATCGATGTCGCCGGCGTCGGGCGTCTGCAGGAAGGTCGCGAGCGCGGCGACGGCGTCGGCCGCGTCCTCGCCCTCGGCCCTCAAGGTCGCCTCGTCGTTCTCCTTCACGCCGAGCAGCATCAGCTTGACGGCGTTCTTGGTGCTGGCGCCCCGGCCGTTGCAGCGGATCTCGACGTCGCAGGCGAAGCTCTTGGCGAGCTTCACGAACTGCGTGGCCGGGCGTGCATGGAGACCGTCGTGGACGCGCACGACGACGGAGCGCTCGATCATGGCTCGAAATCCGATGGTGAGGGCAGGGAGGCTCAGTCGCCGATGACGATCTCGGCGCCGGGCTGGAGGGCGGCCGCAAGCTTGCCGCCATCGACCGCGCTTGCCGTCAGCTCGCCCGGGCGCTCGGGCGCGGCGAGGCCGTTGAAGTTGATGACGACGTGGCCGATGTCGCGCACCTTGGCCCAGGCGAGATCGCCGATGCCGGTCAGACGGGCTTCGACCGCACCGACACGGATCGGGACGCCGGCGGCCGGCGCGTCGACGGTCGGCTCGCCGACCACCGAATGCAGGACGGAGACTTCGGCAAGCTCCGGCGGGGCGCCGTCGGCGAAGAGGATGAGGACGCCGCCTTCCAGAAGGTCGGGAACGTCCGGACCGACGGCGGTGACGCGGGTGCGCAGGAACTGGGTCATGAAGGCTCCTCGGGCGGGCAGGGCCCGCAGTCAGGGATAGGGCGGGGCGGGCAGAGATGCATCCGCCCCGCCTTGTCGTGTCAGAGCAGGAAGCTGGCGCCCCAGGCGATCAGGACGGCGATCGGGCCGGTGATCTGCCGGCTGATGAGCACCGCCGGCACGCCGATCTCGATCGTCTTCGGCTTGGCTTCGCCGAGCGCGAGGCCGACCGGCACGAAGTCGCAGCCGACCTGCGCGTTGTAGGCGAACAGCGCCGGCAGGGCCATCGCCGGGGCGATGGTGCCGTTGGCGATCTGCGGACCGATGATGGCGACGCCGATGACCTGCGCGATGACCGCGCCGGGGCCGAGGATCGGCGACAGGAACGGCAGGGCGCAGATCGCCGACAGGACGATCAGGCCGAGGATGTTGTTGGCGAGCGGTCCGAGCGGTGCGGCGAGGAGATCGCCGATGCCGGTGTAGAGAATGATGCCGATCAGCATGGTCACGAAGGCCATGAACGGCAGCACGTTGCGGACCACCATGTCGATCGTGCGCCGGCCGGCGTTGAAGAAGATGCCGACCGCGCGGCCCATGACGCGGCCGACGCTGGTGATCGCGCCGATGAGCCCGCCCTGGTTGGAAGCCGGCATCGCGCCGCCGAGCGCGGCGGTCGCCTCGGCGGGCGAGGAGAACGAGCGGGGCGCGGCGGTCGGCTGCCCCATCGCCGCGGGCGAGGCGGCCTGTTGTCCGGTGGGCGCGGCCGAACCGTCGGCAGGCTCCATGTCGGCGGGCGTCACGCCCGAGACGTAGATATCCTCGGTGATGAACTGGGCGAGCGGGCCGCTTTGTCCGACCGGCATGATGTTGATGGTCGGGATGCGCTTGCGGGCGTAGACGCCGCAGCGGGCCGTGCCGCCGCAATCGATCACGACGGCCGCCATCTCCGATTCCAGCGGCGGGTTGCGGAACCCGTCCACCACGGTCGCGCCGGTCAGCTCGGCGAGGCGCTGGGCGACGGCCGGAATGCCGCCGCCGGTCACCGCCACGATCTTGTCGCGCTCGGGCGTCGGCTGGATCACCAGCGGGCCGCCCCAGCCGCCCTTGCCCTGCGAAACGCGAATGGCCTTGAAGGTCTTGGTCATGGTTCGATCCTTCCCGGGGGCCTTAGAGCGTCACGCCTTCGCGCGCGGCGAGAAAGCGCGTGACGCGCTCGGTGACGATGCCGCGCAGGAGGATCACCACCACGCCGACGATGAAGTAGTAGATCGCGAGGTTGATGTGGTAGCCGGCGGGGATGACGCCGCGGTTCTCGAGCTCCAGAAGCGCAACGAGCACGCCGCCCCAGACGAAGTATTCGCCGGCGTTGGCGTGGGGGAAGAGCCCGAGGATCGGGTGACAGAACGAGACGGCCGAATCGTAGAAGGCCGGCTTGTGCTTCTCCTCCAGGAAGGTGCCGAACGTGTAGGCCATCGGATTGGTGAGGAAGAACATCGAAAGGACCGGCAGCACGGTATAGCGGGTCAGCGCGATCCGGCCGGCCTTCTGGGCAAGGCCGTGGACGCGCTCCTCGCCGATCATGCCGGTGAGCGCGTAGAAGGCCGTCATCAGCACGACCAGCGTCGGGATGATGCCGGTGACGAAGCCGAGGAAGACCTCGCCGCCTTTCTGGAACACGCCGATGAAGTGGCGGCCGATCGTGGCGAGCCAGCCGAGCTGCTCTTCCTGGTTACCGGTGGCCGAGAGCTGCTGCACGCGCCGGGCGTATTCGTCCGCCGAGATCGCGCCGCCGCCGGTGGCCGGAGCGGTCGCTGCCGCGGTGCCGGCCGCGCCGGGGTCGGTCGCCTGGGCGAGCAGCGTCGCGCCGTGCTGCGCGGCGTCGGCGGCGCCGGCGCCGTGATGCGCGGCCATGTCGGCCAGCGATGCCGCGAACGCCGGATCGCCCAAGCCTTGAGCGTGAACGGCGCCGTGGGCGGCGAGATCCGCTGCCCCCTGCGCCAGGATCATCATCGTCAGCATGTTCGGCCCTCCCAGCCGTGCCCTCGTCGGGGCGTTGCGACGTCGGTATCGTGAATGTTGATGTCGTCGGCGACTCTCAGGCCGTCAGCGGCTCGCCGTGTTCGGTGTCCGGTTCGGGACTGCGGCGCGAGCGCGCCTGATCGATCTGGTCGAAGGCGCTGAGGATCGCGGCGGCGAGCGGCTCGCGGCGACGCGTCCCGGCCTCGGCCCGCACATCCGCCATCGTCCGGCCTTCCAGGTCGGGCAGGCGCCGGGCCTTGGCGAAGACCGTGCGGCCCTCGAGGCTCGTCGCCCGGCGCACCCGGCCGTCCGGCGAGACGGTGATCATGGCGATGGCCGCGCCGCGCAGGGCGCCGCCGCCCTTGCCGACACCCATCCACCCGTCATCCGACGAGCCGCTGAGGTCGCGGAACGCGTCGCGGTAGCGCCGCACCTGAATCACGGTTCCAACGCACTGAAGCGCCCAAGCCAGCGCCAGGAGCGCCAGCGCGATCTGCCAACCCGTCATGCCCTTCGCCTCCCGGAAAGCGTCCGTCCCCGCTTTCTTTCGGTCAAGTGAACATTTGACTTGCGTTGTGTCAACATGTTCGTTGAAAGGGCTCGGGTCAGTCGAGAAGCCGCTGGGCCGTGGTCTCGTCGGTGACCAGCACCGTCGGCTTCAGAAAGGCCAGGGCGGCCTTTAGGACCGCGATCTTCTCGGGGCCGCCCGATGCGAGGATCCGCTCGGGCGCCCTGCGAATCGCCGCCATGTCGGCGGAGACGATGCGCTCGTTGATGGCATGATCCACCAAGTTTCCGTCGCGGTCCAGAAAATGAAACAGAAGATCGCCCACCGCGCCGGCCTTCTCCAGCGAACGCCGCTCGGCCTCGGCGATATAGCCGGTGCGGTAGGTCGTCGCGTTCTTCTCGATGCCGCCGACGCTGAGGACCACGAGGTCGAGCTTTTCCGCCATCTCCAGCGTCGAGCCGAGGCCGCAGCGCTCGACGAGGGCGGTCTTCGTCTCCGGGCTGTCGACAATCGCCGGGGCGCTGAGAAGGAAGGCGTCGCCGTTGAAGATCTGCGCGAAGCGCCAGACGAACTCCGCGGGGTTGAAGCGATGCGCCTGGTTGATGCCGCCGAGCAGCGAGACGACGCGCATTTCCTCCAGCGCGTGCGGCTCGATGAAGGGCAGCGATTCGAGGAGCGTGCGACCCCAGCCGAGCCCGACCGTCATTCCGCTCGCCACCGCGCCGGACAGGACGCCGCCGATCGCCGCGCTGATGGCGCTGGACGGGTCCTCGCCCTTGCCGGGCGCCGGAGCGACGACCGCGCTGCGCAGGCCGTAGCGGCGTTCCAGCGCCCGCTCGGCCTCGGTCAGCTCGGCCAGCGCCCCGGACACCGAGATGCGCACCTCGCCGCGCGCCCGCGCCTCGGCCAGAAGGCGCACCACGCTGACACGGCCGATGTCGAGCGCCGCGGCGATGTCGCTCTGCGTCATCTCCTCGACGTAGTACATCCACGCCGCGCGCACGCGCATGCGGTCGGCGCGGGTGTCGGTGGCCGGCGCTTCCGCGCCGTTGCGCGAGCGGCCCTTCACGGAAGCCCCCGGCGCGAAGCATCGCATGCAGGCCGTCGCGCGTTGGAGGGGCGGGTCTGCGCGCTGTCAGGAAAACGTCTCATGCTTCCGCCGTTCGTATGGTATTCGTCGGACCAGTTCGGAGAGCTTCATGTTGCCCCATCCCCATAATCTGACGCTGCCGCTCAAGGAAGGCATCCGGGACCTGCGGACGTCGATTCGCCAGGAAGCAGCGGCGGGCACGATCTCGGCCCGGCTGATCGGCACGCCGGAGCCGGCCCGGCGTCTCGCCCGGATGGCGGACGGGGTGCTGTCGCGCGCCGAGAAGGTGGCCGAGCGCGTCATCCCGCGCGGCGGCGCCGACGTGTCGCGCACGCTCGACCGCATGGCGACTTCGCTGATGGGGGCCGGCGCGCCGGTCGAGAGCGCCGATCTCTATGCGCTGTGCCGCGAGGTCCTGTCGCTCGGCGGCCCGCGCGACGCGGTGGTGTCGGAGTTGCGGCTGGCGATGGCGTCCGAGGATCTCGGCCGTCGCGTCCGCGACGAGGACACGGTGACGGCGGCGGCCCGTGCGGCGGGGCGCCTTGCCGCGGTTGGCGCGGCGCGGCCCTGCCTCACCAGCGCGCTGGGTCCCGTCGATCCGGAAGACAGCGCGGCGGTGAATGATCACATGGCGCTGGCGGTCTGGCTCGGCGTCCTCGTGCGGCGCGACAGCGGGGTGTCCGGCGAGCGTGTGCTTCTGGGCGCCCAGCGCGCAGTGGAGGCGGAAGGATCGCAGTGGCGCACGCTCCTGCGCGACGGGCGCTTCGCCGAGCTTGCCGCTGCCTGGCGCGCCACGATCCCCTATCTTCCCTGATCCCCCCGAAAGAGAGGCGCCGCGTCCCGTGAACGATCCCGTCCTGACGCTCAGTCTCGAGACCGCCGATGCCGGCGGCCGTCAGTCGCTGCGCCGCTCGATCCGCCGGCTCGGGGACTTTTCGCGCACGGTCGATCTCGCGCTCGCCCAGTTCAATGCGCGCTACGGCGTCGACATGGCGCTGACCCAGCGCAGCCTGACGCGCGCCTTTCTCGAATGGATGCGCCAGTTCGATGCGCAGCGCTCGCTGGCCGACCGCGACCGACGCGACTTCAGCCATTTCGCGGCCGGCATGCTCCTGTCGAGCCTCATCCGCAACCGCCCGGTGACGGGCGGCGCGGCGCGGCCGAAGGGCGGCGATCTCGCGCGCCCCGAGGAGGCGCTCGTCGCCTTCTGGCCGGAGGGGGTGTTCTATTTCGAGTTCTGCATCACGGTTCTCGACAAGGTTCTCGTCGAGCAGGACCTCGAGGGGATCCATCTGTCGGCCGAGGCGCTGGAGCTCAGGTCCTGGGCGTCGTTCCGGGAGAACGTCGCGAGCGACCCGGACCTTGCGATCCCGTTCCTCGACCTCTTCCTCGGCGGCGATCCGAACTGGGATTTCCCGAAGGCCGCGCGCTTCCGCTCGGCGCTCAAGGGCCGGATGCTGGACTGGGACAAGCGCCTCGCCGGACCCGCCGCAGCGGGGACCTGATCCGTCAGATCATGTCCGCCACGCGGTCCCAGGCGCGGGACAGGTGGCGGGTCAGAATTTCGGACAGGGCAGGGCCGTCGCGCCGTTCGAGCGCGGCGATCATCTCCTCGTGCTCGGCGACCGCCGCCGCCCACTTGTCCGCGCCTTCGTGCGCGATAAAGCGAACGCGCTTCAGCCGCATCTGAAGTCCCGCGTGGACATGCGCCAGCGCCGCATTGCCCGTCAGCTCGACGATGCGGCTGTGGATTTCCTGGTTGAGCTTGTAATAGGCGAGGCGGTCGCCCGCCCGGTAGCGCTCGATCATCGCGTCGTGCGCACGGCGCACGGCGGCGATGCCCGCGTCGCTTCCGGCCTCGCAAGCGAGCCGGCCCGCCAGATGCTCCAGCTCGCGCAGGACGACGAGCATGTCGTGGACATCCTTGCGGTCGAACCGCCGCACCACCGCGCCGCGGCTCGGCACCAGTTCCACGAGGCCTTCGCTCGCCAGATACTTGATTGCCTCGCGAAGCGGCGTGCGCGAGACGCCGAGCTGCTCGCCGAGCTGACCCTCGTGCAGGCGCGAACCGGGCTCCAACGCTCCTTCGATGATCATGTCGCGCAACCGCCCGACGATCGTGTCGTGCAGCGAGGTGCGCGAGATGCGCCCGAGGTCCGGTCCGGCTGCGCCGTCGACCGAACGCGACGCTGACATCGTATCGCTCATCGATCCCTCCCTTCCGGACAGAATGCGGGCCACCGACGGCCTGTTCGGGCTCGTGGCGAATGCGTTCACACACATCACAAACACCTGAAATCGTCAAACGCGAATGCTGTATGCAGAATACAAAATGAAAAAGGCTTGATGCGTGCATGCGAATAGGGTAGCGCTATGGGCAAGCTTCATTCGGGAGGACTGGGAATGGCTTTTGCGACCAACGCGGCGGATCGTCCGATCGTGGCTCTGGCCATGGGTGACCCGGCCGGCATCAGCCCGGAGCTGGCCGCCATGCTGCTGGCCGATCCCGAGACAAACGAGCGCGCCCGCGTCGTCGTGTTCGGCGATCGCCGCATCCTCGATCGCGGTGCGGCCGAAGCCGGCGTGACGCTCGACCTCGGTGAAGCCAGCGACGTCGGCGCGATCGGCGACGGCTCACGCGCCGTGATGATCGATCTCAAGAATCTGGCGGTCGAGGACGTGCGCCGCGGCGAGGCGACACTGGAAGGCGGCACCTTCGCCACCGCCAATTTCCGCCGCGCTCTCGAGATGGCCCATGCCGGCCAGGCGGACGCCGTGATCTTCACGCCGTTCAACAAGCAGGCGATGCGCCACGCCTATCCCGGCTACGACGACGAGATCCGCTTCGTGGTCGACGTCACCGGTTTTGCCGGCAAGGTGCGCGAGTTCAACGTTCTGGAGAAGGTCTGGAACGCGCGCGTCACCTCGCACATCCCGCTGAAGGAGGTCTCGGACCACTTGTCGGTCGAGGCGATCCTCGCCGAGGTGAAGCTCACCCACGATTGCCTGAAGCAGTCGGGCATCGAGCGTCCGCGCATCGCGATCAATGGCCTGAACCCGCATGCCGGCGACGGCGGCGCCTTCGGCATGGAGGAGATCGAGATCATCGAGCCCGCCGTGCGGGCCGCCAAGGAGGCGGGCTACGAGGTGGACGGGCCGTTCCCGGCCGACACGGTGTTCCTGCGTGCCTTCAAGGACGGCTGGCACGCGGTGCTGACCATGTACCACGACCAGGGCCAGATCGCGATGAAGCTGATCGGCTTCGACAAGGGCGTGACCATGATGGGCGGCCTGCCGTTCCCGCTCTGCACGCCCGCCCACGGCACGGCCTACGACATCGCCGGCCAGGGCAAGGCCGATCTCGGCGCGACGCGCGAGGCCTTCCGTCTGGCCGTGCGCATGGCCAACCAGCGCCGCGCGCTGGCCGCCGCGGCCGAGTGAGCGCCGACGGCCGAGCCTTGAAGCGTCCGCATGCGTGAGGGAGGAGTGCGCGTGTCTGAAGGAGCCGGGCGAGAGCTCGACCGAACCAACTGGCCGATCGCGGCCGCGATGATCCAGTATCCAGGCACGTTGCCGGACGGCCGGACGACGCAGGACCAGTCCGCCGAGGAGTGGTCCGCGACGCTTGCCGACGTCGCCGACGCCGGTTTCACCGAGCTCGACCCGACCGACGGCTGGCTGCGCATCGCCGACCTCGAGCCCTCGCGTCTCGACGAGTTCATGGGCGTCGTCGCCTCGCACGGGCTGACGATCCCGGCGATCTCCACCGCGCGCAAGAACCTCATCGACCCGTCGCTCGGCGAGGCGCATCTGGCCTACGGCCACCGCGTTCTCGACACGGCCGCGAAGATCGGGGCGGGCGCCGTGTCCTTCGGCTTCTTCGGCCCGCTCACCGACGCGCAGAGACAAGCACTCTGGTTCTGGACGGTGGAGGGCGAGCGCAGCCCGACCGATGCCGGCACCTGGTCGCTTGCCGTCGAGCGGCTGCGCGATCTCGGCCGCCACGCGGCCGACCTCGGCCTCGAGATCTCGTTGGAGATGTACGAGGACACGCTGATCGGCACGGCCGACGGCGCGGTGCGCTTCGTCACCGACGTCGATCTCCCCAACGTGAAGATCAATGCCGACATCGGCAACCTGATCCGCCTCCATCGTCCGGTCGAGCACTGGCAGGTGATGATGGAGAAGATCGCGCCCTTCGCCGGCTTCTGGCACGTGAAGAACTACACGCGCATTGAGGACGAGACGACCGGGGCGATCATGACGGCGCCGGCGCCCCTCGAGTTCGGCACGATCAACTACCGCACCGCCATCCGCATGGCGCTCGCCCACGGCTTCCGCTCGCCGTTCCTCGTCGAGCACTACGGCGGCGACGGCCTGTCGGTCAGCGCCACCAATCGCGATTATCTTCGCCGCATCCTTCCGCGTCCGGAGACCACGGCATGACCCTCATTTACGACGAGCCCGAGCGTTTCGCCCAAAGCGCCCTCGAAGGCTTCTGCGACATCAACGCCCATCTCGTGCACCCCGTGCGCGGCGGCGCCGTGCGGGCGACTGAGACGCCCGAGGGCAAGGTCGCGCTGGTGATCGGCGGCGGCTCCGGCCACTACCCGGCCTTCGGCGGCTATGTCGGAATCGGCCTCGCCGACGCGACGGTCGCCGGCGACGTCTTCGCCTCGCCTTCGACGGAATCGGTGGCGCGCATCTGCCGGCAGGCCCATCGCGGCGGCGGCATCGTGCTGGGCTTCGGCAACTATGCCGGCGACGTCCTGAACTTCGGCGCGGCGGCGACGCGGCTGCGCGGGGAGGGGATCGACGTGCGCGTTCTCGCCGTCACCGACGACGTGGCGAGCGCGCCGAGGGAAACGCCCGAGCTTCGCCGGGGTGTCGCCGGCGACGTGCCGGTGTTCAAGATCGCGGGCGCGGCGGCGGAAGCCGGCATGACGCTCGACGAGGTCGAGCGTCTGGCAAGGCTCGCCAACGCGCGCACCCAGTCGTTCGGCATCGCCTTTTCCGGCTGCACCTTGCCGGGCGCCGACGCACCGCTCTTCACGGTCGAGACGGGTTCGGTCGCGGTCGGCCTCGGCATCCATGGCGAGCCGGGCATCCGCGACGAGACGGCGATGTCGGCGAAGGCCTTGGCCGACCTCCTCGTCGATCCGCTGCTCGCCGAGCGTCCCGCCGGCGCAAGTGGACGGGTCGCCGTGCTCCTCAACGGGCTTGGCGCCACGAAATACGAAGAGCTGTTCGTCCTCTGGACCCATGTCGCCCGCCGCCTCCGCGACGCAGGGCTGACCCTGGTCCAGCCCGAGGTCGGTGAGTTCGTCACCAGTCTCGACATGGCCGGCTGCTCGCTCACGATCACCTGGCTCGACCGGGAACTGGAGCCGCTTTGGCTGGCGCCCGCCCACGGTGCCGCCTTCCGGCGCGGCAATGTGGAGCCGCGCGCAGCCGCACCGAAGCCCGTGGAAGGAAACGCGGAAGCGCTGTCCTTCGCAGCGGCATCGGACGCGTCGCAGCAGGACGCGGCCAAGGCTTGCGCCATCGTCGAGCGGCTCGCCGCCGTGCTGGCGGACGCCGAGGAGGAACTCGGCCGCATCGACGCGGTGGCCGGCGACGGCGACCACGGTCAGGGCATGCGTCGCGGATCAGCCGCGGCTGCCGAGGGCGCCCGCAAGGCGCTGGCCGCAGGCGCGGGGGCGGGCTCGCTTCTCGCCCATGCCGGCGACCGCTGGGCGGACACGGCCGGCGGCACCTCCGGCGCGATCTGGGGACTTCTCCTGCGCGGCTTCGGCACGGCGCTCGGCGACGACGCTCCCGTGGACGCGGCCGCTGCGGCCCGCGCCGCCGCGGCCGGCCGGGACGCCGTCACCACGCTCGGACGCGCCCGGGTCGGAGACAAGACGCTGGTCGATGCGCTGGTGCCGTTCGTCGAGACGCTCGACGCCGAGGTGAAGGGCGGCGCGCGCCTTCGCGATGCCTGGAGCCGGGCCGCCGAGGCTGCGACGCGCGCCGCCGACGAGACAACCCGACTAACGCCCCGGCTCGGCCGCGCGCGCCCGCTCGCCGCCAAGAGCATCGGCCATCCCGATGCCGGCGCCGTCTCGCTGGCGCTCTGCGCCCGCACGGTCGGCGAGGTCCTCAAGGCCGGCTAGCCGGCTCTCCATTCCCCGGCCGGACGACCGGCCGGGTCCTCTTTTCTTCAACGATCCGTCTGGGAGGCATGATCCAATGAAGCTCTTCGCAACCACCGCCCTCGTCACGCTTGCTCTCGCCGCGCCGGCCATGGCGCAGTGGGCTCCGACCAAGCCGGTCGAGTTCATCGCGGCCGGCGGCGCCGGCGGCGGCACCGACCAGTTCGCGCGCCAGATCCAGGCGGCGATCGCCAAGGAGAACCTGTCGCCGACCAACGTCGTCGTCTCCAACAAGGGCGGCGGCTCGGGCGCCGAGGCGTTCATCTACGGCGCGGGCTCGGAGGGCGACGACCACAAGCTGATCCTCGGCACCTCCAACGAGTGGCAGCTGCCGCTCGTCACGCGCCTCGGCTACAAGTCCGAGGACCTGACGCCGGTCGCGACGCTTGCCGTCGACGAGTTCGTGGTCTGGGTGCAGGCCGACAGCCCCTACAAGACGATTACCGACCTCGTGGAAGCCGGTAAGGCTTCGCCGGGCAAGATCCGCTTCGGCGGTTCGCAGTCCAAGGACGTCGACCAGACGCTGGTCCGCCGCATCGAGGCCGCGACGGGGGCGAAGTTCCTCTACATCCCCTTCAAGTCGGGCTCCGAGGCCGCCGTGCAGCTCGCCGGCAACCATATCGACGCCAACACCAACAACCCGGCCGAGAATGTCGGCCAATGGCGCGCAGGGCAGGCGAAACCCCTCTGCGTGATGGCGGCCGAGCGGATGGCCGACACGACCAAGGTCACCGAGACCATGTCGTGGAACGACATCCCGACCTGCCGCGAGCAGGGCCTTGGCGTCGATGCCTACCAGATGCCGCGCACCGTCTTCGCTCCGGCCGACGTGCCCGCCGAGGCCGTCGCCTGGTACACCGATCTCCTGAAGAAGGTGTCCGCGACGCCGGAATTCCAGGCCTACCTGAAGAACACCTCGCAGACGGCCCGCTTCATGACCGGCGACGAGTTCAAGTCCTACATCGCCGCCGACGTCGAGCGCTCGCGCACGCAGTTCGAAGCGGACGGCTGGCTCGTCAACTAAGCCGATCGCCGGTGTTGCGGGCGGCCGGCCGACGGTCGCCCCGTTCGCCGGCCCGTTTCGCAAAAGGGGAGGACGCGCGATGGTCACCCGCCGTCACATCGAAGTCGCGACCGGCCTTTCGGCAACCCTTCTGGGTGTCGTCACGGCCTATGGCAGCCTGGAGAACGGCACCGGCTGGACGGACTTCGGTCCCTCCGCCGGCTATTTCCCGTTCCGCATCGGCATCATCCTGACGGTGCTCGGCCTCGTGATCGCCGTCAAATACGGCCTCACGGGGCGTCGTCGCGCGCCCGCCAACCTTGAGGCGCAGGCCGCGGGCGGCGCCGTCGCGCTGCACGAGCCGACCGGCCTCGACGAGCGCTTCCTCAAGGACGGGGCGCTCGGGCGCATCGCCTCGGTCTTTGTGCCGACAGCGATCTCCGCCGCGCTCATTCCGTGGCTCGGCGTCTATCTGTCCGGCGCGCTGTTCCTCGTCTTCTCGATGATGACGCTCGGCAAGGTCGGCGTCTTGAAGGCGACGGTAATCGCGGTCGCGACGATGGCCGTCTTCTTCGTCACCTTCGAGTTCTGGTTCCAGGTGCCGCTCGCCAAGGGCGTCGTCATGCCGCTGCTCGGCATCTATTGAGGAGATCGATCCATGGCTGACATCGCCAATCTCCTGCACGGCTTCTCCGTCGCCTTCTCGTTCTACCATGTCGCGCTCATCGTCATGGGCGTGCTGCTCGGCATCCTCGTCGGGGTGCTGCCGGGCCTCGGCGCGCCCAATGGCGTGACGCTGCTCCTGCCGCTGACCTTCACGATGGAGCCGGTCTCGGCGATCATCCTCCTGTCCTCGATGTACTGGGGCGCACTGTTCGGCGGATCGACGACCTCGATCCTCTTCAACATTCCCGGCGAGCCGTCGTCGGTGGCGACCACTTTCGACGGCTACCCGATGGCGAAGCAGGGCCGGGCGACCGAAGCGCTGTCGACCGCCTTCTTCTCGGCCGGCATCGGCGCGCTGACCGGCGTCATCGTCATCACGCTTCTGGCCGGCTGGATCGCCGAGTTCGCGCTGCGCTTCTCGAGCCCCGAGTTCTTCGCGATCTACCTTCTGGCCTTCTGCTCCTTCATCGGGCTCGGCGGCGGCGATCCGATCAAGGCGGCCGTGTCGCTGCTCGCAGGTCTCGCGTTCGCGACGGTCGGCATGGACACGGTGTCGGGCGAGCTTCGTCTCACCTTCGGCTGGCCGGACCTCCTGCGCGGCATCTCCTTCCTCGTCGCCGTGATCGGTCTCTTCGGCATCGGCGAGCTCCTGCTCACCGTGCAGGAAGAGCTGAAGTTCAAGGGCGTCTCGTCCAAGATCGAGGTGCGCGAGATCTTCCGGGCGCTCGCCCGTCTGCCGCACTACTGGGTGACCTTCCTCCGCTCCGCCGCCGTCGGCGTGTGGATGGGCATCACGCCCGGCGGACCAACGGCCGCGTCCTTCATGAGCTACGGCCTCGGTCGCCGCTTCGGCAAGTATGGCCGGAACTTCGGCAAGGGCGAGCCGGAAGGCGTCATCGCGCCGGAAGTCGCCGACCATTCGGCCGGCACCTCGGCGCTCCTGCCGATGCTGGCGCTCGGCGTGCCTGGCTCGGCGACGGCGGCCGTCATGATGGGCGGCCTGATGATCTGGGGCCTCCAGCCCGGCCCGCTTCTCTTCGTCGAGCAGCCGGACTTCGTCTGGGGCCTCATCGCCTCGATGTACCTGTCCAACATCATCGCCGTGGTGCTGGTGCTCGCCACCGTGCCGCTCTTCGCCTCGATCCTGCGCATTCCCTTCGGCATCATCGGGCCGATCATCATCGTGGTCTGCCTGATCGGCGCCTACACGGTGGCGAACGCCGAGTTCGACGTGATGATGGCGGTGGCCTTCGGCATCGTCGGCTACGTCTTCAAGCGGCTGGACTACCCGATCGCGCCGCTGGTTCTGGCCATGGTGCTCGGCGACAAGGCCGAGGACGCGTTCCGCCAGTCGATGCTCTATTCCGGCGGATCGCTGTCGATCTTCTGGTCGAACGGGCTGGTCGGCACCCTGATGGCGCTGGCGCTCCTGCTTCTCGCCTGGCCACTGGTCTCGAAGGCGATCCAGATGATCAGGCCGGCACACGCCGCCTGACCGGCCGAAGACGTCGCACAAACGAAAAGGGGCGCCGATCCGGCGCCCCTTTTGTTATCAGGCGGCCAGTTCGCGAGGCCGCTTGGCGTCGAAGGCGGCGGCGATCAGCGTGCGGGTGTAGTCCTCGCGCGGGGCGGAGAAGATGTCCTCCGTCGCGCCTTCCTCGACCAGCTTGCCGTCCTTCATGACAAGGATGTGGTCCGAGATCGCCCGGATCACCGCGAGATCGTGGCTGATGAAGACGTAGGACAGGCCGTGCTCTCGCTGGAGCTTGCGCAGAAGCTCGACGATCTGCACCTGCACCGAGCGGTCGAGCGCCGAGGTCGGCTCGTCCAGCACCACGACCTTCGGCTTCAGGATCATCGCGCGCGCGATCGCGATGCGCTGGCGCTGCCCGCCCGAGAACTCGTGCGGGTAGCGGTTGCGCGCTTCCGGTGGCAGGCCGACCTCCTCGAGCGCGGCGGCCGCACGGCGCGAGCGATCCGTGGCCGACAGTGCCGGCTCGTGAACTAGCAGGCCCTCGGTGACGATCTCGCCGACCGTGAGGCGCGGGCTGAGCGAGCCGAACGGGTCCTGGAACATCAGCTGAAGCTCGCGCCGCAGCGGGCGCATGCGCCGCCGGTCGAAGACGGTGATGTCCTGGCCCTCGAAGCGGTATCGCCCGTCGCTCGGCAGGAGGCGCAGGATGGCGCGGCCCAGCGTCGACTTGCCAGACCCCGATTCCCCGACGACGCCGATCGTCTGGCCGCTCTTCAGGGCCAGCGAGACGTGGTCGACGGCGCGGAACGTGTCGGGCCCTTTCGAGAAGAGACCCTTCGATCCCCGCAGGTCGTAGTCGACGACGACGTCCTGCGCCGACAGGACGAGCGGCGCGCCCTCGGGCACCGGCGGCTTGCCGCCCTGAGGTTCGGCGGCGAGCAGCATCCTAGTGTAGTCGTGCCGGGGCGAGGAGAAGATCGCCTCCGTCGGCCCTTCCTCGACCACCTCGCCGCGACGCATGACGACGACCCGGCCGGCGAAATGCCGGACGACGCCGAGATCGTGGGTGATGAGGAGGATCGCCATGCCGAGACGCTTCTGGAGATCGGCGAGAAGCTTCAGGATCTGCGCCTGCACCGTCACGTCGAGCGCGGTCGTCGGCTCGTCGGCGATCAGCAGCTCGGGATCGTTGGCGAGCGCCATGGCGATCATCACGCGCTGGCGCTGGCCGCCGGAGAGCTCGTGCGGGAAGCTGTCGATGCGCCGCTCGGGCTCGGGGATGCCGACGAGGCGCAGGAGTTCGAGCACCCGCGCCCGCACGGCCGAGCCGCGCTTGCCCGAATGGTGGCGGATCACCTCGCCGATCTGCTTGCCCACGGGATAGAGCGGGTCGAGCGAGGTCATCGGCTCCTGGAAGATCATCGAGATCTTGGCGCCGCGATAGCGGTTGAGCTGGCGGGCAGGGAGCCCGAGGATCTCCTCCCCGCGATAGCGCGCCGAGCCCGAGGCTCGACCGTTGGCGGCCAGAAGCCCCATCACCGCCATCATGGTCTGGCTCTTGCCGGACCCCGATTCGCCGACGACCGCCAGCGTTTCGCCGGGCGCGACCTCGAAGGACACGCCCTTCACGGCATCGAGTTGGCCGTCCTCGGTGTCGAAGGCGACGCGAAGGTCGCGGATGGAAAGCACCGTCTCGGCCATGTCAGCGGTCCCTCGGATCGAAGGCGTCGCGCAACCCGTCGCCGATGAAGTTGAGCGCGAAGAGCGTCACGCAAAAGAGCACCGCCGGAAAGAGCAGGAGCCAGGGGGCCGCCTGGATGGTCTGCGCCCCGTCCGAGATCAACGCGCCCCAGCTCGTCAGCGGCGCCTGAACGCCGAGGCCGAGGAAGGACAGGAAGCTTTCCAAGAGGATCACCTTCGGCACCACGATGGTGACGAAGACGACCACGGGGCCGATCGTGTTGGGCACGATGTGGCGCCGCACGATCTGCCGGTCGGTGAGGCCCATGGCCTCCGCCGCGGCGACGAACTCGCGCCGCTTGATGGTGAGCGTCTGGCCCCGCACGATGCGCGCCATATCCAGCCACTCCACGAGGCCGATCGCCACGAAGATCAGGACGAAGGACCGCCCGAAGAAGGCGACCAGCATGATCACCATGAAGACGAAGGGCAGCGAGTAGAGGATCTCGACGAGACGCATCATCAGGTTGTCGACGCGCCCGCCGACATAGCCCGACACCGCGCCGTAGGTGACGCCGATGACCAGCGACACGAGACTGGCGAGAACGCCGATCACGAGCGAGATCTGCCCGCCCACCATCGTGCGGACCATGAGATCGCGCCCGTTGCCGTCGGTGCCGAACGGAAAATACTGCTGCCCGACGGTGCCGGACACGACGAGCTCCCGCCCGTCGTCGCGCGTTTCCGTCACTTCCGCCGCGGTGCCCAGCTGGCCGGACCGGTCGAAGTAGCGCAGGACGCGCGGGTCGATCGACTCGTCCGAGCGGATCGTCGCACGGTATCGCCCGTCCTCGACGTCGAAGGCGGCGAGCGTGACGCGTGCCCGCTCGGCGACGCTTTCCACCGCGCTCTGGAGGTTTTCCTCCCGCGGCCACGCCTCGAGCGAGGGCGGCACCGAGACGTAGGACTGGAACACCTGATCGTAGCGATGATCGGTGAATTGCGGCCCGAGGAACGAGAACAGCGCGACGAGGATCAGGATCACGAAGCCGGCCATAGCAGCGCGGTTCCGGCGCAGGCGCAGCAGCGCCAGCTGGAACAGCGAGCGGCCACGAACGTCCTGCGGCGCCACGGGCAGGTCGCCGGGCAGCGGGCCGG
This sequence comes from Aureimonas sp. Leaf324, assembly GCF_001423245.1. Classification (GTDB taxonomy): domain Bacteria; phylum Pseudomonadota; class Alphaproteobacteria; order Rhizobiales; family Rhizobiaceae; genus Aureimonas. The sequence continues at coordinate 197,547 of NZ_LMOH01000023.1, read as the reverse complement.
GATCGGGCGTGGTGGAGGCGAGGTCAGTCATGGCGGATCCTCGGGTCGAGGAAGGCATAGAGAAGGTCGACCAGCAGGTTGAAGGCGATGATGAAGACCGAGATCAGCACCACCGTGCCCATCACGAGCGTGTAGTCGCGGTTCAGCGCCCCTTCCACGAAGTAGCGGCCGACGCCGGGGATGGTGAACAGCGTCTCGACCACGGTCGAACCGGTGAGGAGCGCCGCGCAGCAGGGCGCGAGATAGGTCACGGCCGGCAGCATCGCGCCGCGCATCGCATGGGTGACGACGACCGAGCGCCAGGGCAGACCGTAGGCTTTCGCGGTGCGCACGTGGTCGGTGCGCATCGCCTCGATCATCGAGCCGCGCGTCAGGCGCGCGAAGACGGCGAGTTGCGGCAGGCCGAGCGCGATCACCGGCAGGACGAGGTTGCGGAACGAGCCGTCTCCCCAGCCGCCGGCCGGAATCAGCGACAGGATGATCGCGAAGACGAGGGTGAGCACCGGGCCGATCACGAAGTTCGGCACCGTGATGCCGACGGTGGCGACGCCCATCACGAGATAGTCGACCCAGCCGTTCTGGCGCAGCGCGGCGACGACGCCGGCGATCGTGCCCCCGATCACGGCGAAGGCGAGCGCCCAGAGGCCGAGCGTCACCGAATAGGGCAGGGCCTGCAGGATCAGTTCGGCGACCGAATAGTCGCGATAGACGAAGCTCGGTCCGAAATCGCCGCGAACCGCGTTGGAGAGGTAGGTCCAGTACTGGACCACCAGCGGCTGGTCGAGTCGGTAGGTGGCCATGAGATTGGCCATGGTCGAGGGCGGCAGCGGGCGTTCGAGGTTGAACGGGCCGCCGGGGGCCATGCGCATCAGGAAAAAGGACAGGGTGACGACGATGAACAGCGTCGGCACCGCGCTGAGGAGGCGGCCGAAGACGAAACGGGTCATGGAAAGGGCTCTCGGGACGGAGGGACGGCGCCAGAGCGCCGCCCGTCGGACCGCCGGTTAGCGGTTGACCGAGAGGTACTTCGACAGGTGCTCGTCGGCGACGTTGTCGCCCCAGCCGGACACCTTGTCGGACACCAGCCACAGCGAGGCGGAGTTCAGGAGCGGGACGATCGGCTGTTCCTTGAGGATCAGCGTCTCGGCCTGATGCAGGAGCTCGGCGCGCTTGGCGGGGTCCTTCTCCTCGTAGGAGGCGGCCACGAGGCGGTCGTATTCGGGGTTCGACCACTTCGAATAGTTGAACGTCTTGTTGCCGGTGGTCGTCAGCGCCAGGAAGTTCTCGGCGTCGGCATAGTCGGCGACCCAGCCGGCGCGCGCCACGTTGAACGTGCCGCCCTCCTGCAGGTAGGCGTAGTGCGAGGCAACGTCGGAGTTCTGCAGCGTGACGTTGGCGCCGAACTGGGTGCGCCACATGTCGGCGATCGCGGTCGCCACGCGCTCGTGGTTGGTGTTGGTGTTGTAGCGGATCGAGATGTCGAGCGGCTTGCCGCCCTCGCCGTAGCCCGCGTCCTTCAGGAGGCGCAGCGCCTCGTCCTCGCGGTCGAGCTGGTCCATCGAGGCATAGGTCGGCTCGCTCGGCTTCTCGTAGCCGGGAATGCCGGGCGGCACGAAGGAGAGGGCGGGCAGGCGGGCGCCCTGGAAGATCTCCTTCGACAGGAAGTCGCGGTCGATCGCCATCGACAGGGCGTTGCGCACGTTCACGTCGTCGAACGGCGCGGTGCGCGTGTCGAAGGCGTAGTACTCGGTCGAGAGCTTGGGCGTCACGCGGACCTGATCGCCGAATTCCTTCTTCAGGAACTCCAGCTGGTCGGCGGCGAAGTCGAACGTCATGTCGATCTCGCCGGCCTGGAAGCGGCGCTGGGCGGCGGCCGCGTCGTCGATCGGATAGAAGATCACCTCGTTCAGCTTCACGTTCGCCGCGTCCCAGTAGTCCGGGTTCTTGGAGACGGTGATGTGGTCGTTGGTGACCTGCTCGGTGAGCTTGAAGGCGCCGTTCGAGACCATCACGCCCGGACGCACGAAGTTGTCGCCCTGCGCCTGGACGGTCGCGGGGTGGACGGGCAGGCCGGTCTGGTGGGCCAGAAGCTCGATGAAGAACGGCGTCGGCCGCTCCAGCGTGATCTCGAGCGTCTTGTCGTCGACGGCGCGCACGCCGATCTGGTCGAGCGGCACCTCGCCCTTGTTCGCCTTCTCGACGTTCTTGATCGGGTAGAGGATGTTGGCGTAGGGCGCGGCGGTCTTCGGGTCCTGGATGCGGCGCATCGAGAAGACGAAATCACCGGCCGTCACCGGATCGCCGTTCGACCACTTCGCGGCGTCGCGGATCTTGAACGTGTAGACCGTGCCGTCGTCCGACACCTGCCAGCTTTCCGCCGCGCCCGGCACGATCTTGCCGTTCGGGTCGTAGATCGTCAGGCCCTCGTAGAGATCCTTCAGCACGAAGGCCTCGATGTTCACCGAGGTGCGCGCCTGGTCCAGCGTCTGCGGCTCGCCCGCGTTGCCCCGGTGCAGCGTCTGGGCGAGTGCCGGACCTGCCAGAAGGGTCGAGGTGAAGAGGGCGGCGCCGATGAGCGCGTGGATCGGGCGAAGGGTCATCAGGTGACGTCTCCATGTCTGTTGGTCGCCGGGAGTCCGCAATGCTGCAGACTCGACCGGTCGAGCGGAAGGCATGGTTGAAGCATGGGGCGGGAACGATAAGCAAGCGGGACGATATACGGGGCCGGCGCGGCGATCCGTCTTGGCGGACGGCGCCACAACCGTCCGTTCTGCGCGGGCCGCGCGCGTTCCACTTCCGATCGTTGGGATTGTCTTCCGCAATACTTTCAGAGCCCGGCGATCGACCTCAGACGCCTCGCGGCGCTCGCGCAGGTTTGAAGTGACGGGGCGCGCACGACCGGGCCCTGTCCGTTGCCGGCGATGCCCGCTACATATCGACCGATCCCTCCCATGCCTCCGATCCCGCCGGCCATGGGCCTGCCCGGAGTGCGCGTGCGTCAGTTCCAGCTCCTGTCCGCGATGCCCGCCTGGTGCCGCACGATCCTGCCGCTCGTGCCGGGCGTCGCCATCCTGATCGCGGTCGTGTCGATGCTCGACCGGGGGCAGGTGCTCGATCGGCTCGGCCAGGCCGATCCCCTCGTCTTCGCGCTCGCGGTGCTTTCGGTCCAGCCGCAGATCGTCCTGTCGGCGCTGCGTTGGCGCTTCACTTCCCGACGCCTCGGCCAGCAGCTTCCGGCGCGCCGGGCGATCGGTGAATATTATCTGGCGAGCCTCCTGAACCAGGTCCTGCCCGGCGGCGTCGCCGGGGACGCGGTGCGAGTGGTGCGCGCGGCGCGCGAGGGCGAGGGCGATCGCTGGACCGGCCGTGCGGGGCAGGCGGTGGTGCTCGATCGCCTGTCGGGGCAGCTCGTGCTCTTCACCGCCGCCGGCATCGGCCTTCTCGCGGCGCCCTTCGTCTTCGGGGTCACCCCGCCGGGGGGCGCGGGACTTCTGGTTCTCCTCGCGGCCGTCGCCGGTCTCGTCGTGGTCGGCTGGGTGGTGCTGCGCCTCCTCGGAGACCGGGCGGCGCGGTTTCGCCGCGCGTTCGGGCCGCTGCTCGCCGAGGTCTTCGTCCGGCGCAGGGCCTGGGCCATCCAGGGCGCCTTGTCGCTGGCCGTGGTCCTCTCCTATCTCGCGACCTTCGCGCTCGCCGCAAGCGCCGTCGGTGCGCCGCTCGGGCTCGCCGGCACGCTGCTCCTCGTCCCGCTCGTGCTCCTTTCGATGCTCCTGCCCGTCTCGGTCGGCGGGTGGGGACTGCGCGAGGCCGCCGCCGCCGCGATCCTGCCGATCGCCGGCATCACAGCCGGCGGGGCCTTTGCCGCCAGCGTGATCTACGGCATCGCCTCGCTGGTGGGGGCGCTGCCGGGACTGCTGCTTCTCGCGCGCCACGCCATCGGCGGGCGCAGGCGCGCCGCCGCCTGACGCAGGCGGCCGTCAGGTCTTCGGCAGGGCAAGGACGTCTGAGTGCCCGACATGGCAGTGGGCGGGATGGGCGCTGCGCGCCGCCTGCCAGGCGTCGATCCGTCGCGCCTCGACGCGTCCGGTCTCCCGGACGGCCGCCACGAAGCCCTCCCGAAGCGCCGCCTCCAGCGCACGCTGACCGTCATCGAGCCGCCAGGGACTCGGCGCGAGGCGAACCTCGTAGCCGCGTCGCTCGAAGGCGGCGCGCAGCGCCTCGGCGGCCTGCGGCCCGAGCGCCGGCCCCAGACCCTTGTCGGTCGTCTGGTGTGCGTTGAAGGCCGCCAGCATCGCGTCGTCGCCGTCGACCGGCGGCTCCCAGCGGTTCACGCCGTCGTAGTTCAAAGCCGCGTAGAGGCCGATCCCGCGTTCCGTCAGGAGATCGGCGACGCGCTCCACGAGGTCCTGCGAGGCGAGATCGAAGAGTGCCGAGGCCGTGACGAGGCGCGCATCCGCCACCACGACCGGGTCGAGATGGCCGAGGTCGGCCTCCATCCGCTCGACATGCGCGAACCCGCCGAGACGCGAGACGGCGGCTTCCAGAAGCCGCGGATCGTGGTCGACGAGGCGCCAGCGCGTCGGACCCTCCGGCCCGAAGGCGCGCAGCGTCGAGCCGGTGCCCGAGCCGAGATCGACGGCGAGCGGCGAAGGCCCGCCGGCACGCAGGAACTGGCGTGCCGCCTCGAGTAAGGCGGGGTCGCGCGCGGCGTGGTCGGCGGGCTCGCGGAAGTCCAGCCAAGTCGTATCGAAACCGCTCATCGTACGGCCTCCAGAGCGTCGGAGAGGATCTGGGCGGATGCGCCCCAGGTCGGCAGCGCGGCGGCGGCTGTGCGGGCCCCCTCCGCCATGCGCCGGCGTTCGGCGGGATCGCGAAGCAGGGCTCCGAGCGCCCGCGCGAACCCGGCCGCGTCGCCCGGCTCGACGATGGTGCCCGCCGAGGCCGGAACCACCTCCGACACCGCGCCGCCATCGCAGCCGACGACGGGAAGCCCGTGCGCCATCGCTTCGGCGAACGCCATGCCGTAGCCCTCGAAGCGCGAGGGCAGGGCGAAGATGTCGGCGGCGCGATACTCCGCCCCGACATCCCGGACGGGGCCGACAACTGTGATCCGCCGCTCCAGTCCGGCGTCGGCGATTTGCGTCTTCAGTGCGCGCGCGGTCGCGGGATCGGCGGTCTCGCTCCCCACGATGCGGCAGCGCCAGGGAAGCTCCGTCAGCCCGGCCAGCGCCTCGACGAGAAGCGCATGGTCCTTGCGTGGGATCAGCGAGCCCACCGACAGGATCGTCGGCATGCGCGACGGCGAGCGGGAAGGCGGCGACGTCGGCTGTTCGGTGCCGGGCGGGGCGACGGCCACGTGGGTGCCGACACCGAACCCGATCGACAGAAGCCGCGCCGTGGTCCGGCTGGTCGCGACGACGGCGCGGGCATGCGCGAGCGCCTCGCGTTCGCTCGATCGCAGGGCTTCGGCGACCGGGGGAGACAGGACGTCCTCCAGCGCGAGGGGATGGTGGACGAGGGCCGCAAGACGCAGCCGGCGTCCCTCGCGTCGCGCGACATCGGGAAGCGCGCCGAAGGCGAGCCCGTCGACCATGACAAGCGCGTCGTCCGGCAGGGCTGCGAAGGCTGCGGCGGCCGCCGCCATGTCCGCGTGCCCCGGCATCGGAAACGAGGCCGGGAGCGGCATGACGTCGACCTGCCAGCCGAGCGCCCGCAGCTCCGCGATCATGCGCCGGTCGTAGCCGTAGCCGCCGCTCGGCGCGTCGAGGTCGCCCGGAATCGCGAAGACGAGATGGCGCGACGGGCTCGCGCTCAAAGGTCTCCCTCGTACCAGGCGCGCGCCACGTGGCTCTCGTGCAGCGTCACGCGGATGCGCTCGATGCGCCCGCTGCCCGGCCCGAAGGCGCCGTCGCGGATGCGCGCGGCGAGCGCGTCGAAGACGTGGCGGGCGAGGACCTCGGTGGTGGTGACGCGGCCGCGGAAGACCTCGAGTTCGTCGAGGTTCTGGTAGTTCAGCGGGGCGAGGACCTCCTTCAGGACGGTGATCGCAAGACCCATGTCGACGCCGAGGCCGTCCGCGTCGACGTCGCGCGTGAAGAAGGCGGCGTCCACCTCGAAGGTCGCGCCGTGCATGCCCTGCGCCGGGCCGAAAACGGCGCGCGGCAGGCTGTGGGCGATCATGATGTGGTCACGGACTTCGACGGCGTACATCGGCGGGCCTTTGATCGGGGAGGAAGATGAGGGGACGGGCGCGGCCTTACGGCGCGTAGCGGATGCGGTGGCAGAGCGTATCGGGATCGGACAGGATGGCGGCGTAGTCGCGGTCGAGGTGCCCGAAGGCGCTTTCCCCGGAGAACATGCGATCGAGAAGCGGATCGGCGAGGAGGCGTAGCGCCGTGTCGAGACGTCGCCCGGTGGTCCAGCGGGCCTGGCGCTCCGCCGGAACGCGTCCGACCTGCGAGGATACGAGGCGCAGCCGCCGGGAATGGAACGCACCGCCGAGCGGGACCGCGACGTCTTGTCGCCCGAACCAGCTGGCTTCCACGACCCGCGCCTCAAGGCCCGCGCACTCGAGCGCCGCCGACAGGCCCTCCGGCCGCCCGGATGCGTGGACGACGACGTCCCGGTCCCCCGGAAGCTCACCCGGCGGGACGAGATCGCAGCCCCAGCCCGCGAGCGCCCGGCGGCGGGCGGCGTTCGGATCGGCCAGCGTCACCTCGACGCCCGGAATGCGCGCCGAGAGGTAGGCGACGAGGCACCCGATCAGGCCGGCCCCGACCACGGCGACCCGGTCGCCCGGCGCGACGGCGGCGTCCCAGACGATGTTGAGCGCGGTCTCCATGAACGGCGCGAGCACCGCCCGTTCCGGCGGGACGCCATGCGGCACCATCCGGAAGGCCGCGGCGGGTGCCGTTAATCGCTCCTGATGGGGGTGAAGGCAGAACACCACGCGGTCGACCGGAGCATCGTCTCCATCCTCGACGATGCCGACGACGCTGTAGCCGTATTTCACCGGAAACGGAAACGCGCCTTCCTGGAGCGGCGCGCGCATGCGCTCGTATTCCTCCTCCGGCACTCGGCCTTCGAAGACCAGCCGCTCGGTTCCGCGGCTGATCGCGCCGAACCGGCTGCGCACCCGCCACTCCCCAGGCCCGGGCGCCGGGGCGACGCTTCGACGCAGAACCGCTTGGCCAGGCGCCTCGATCCAGAGGGCCCGACGTTCCGTTTCGCCTCGAATGTTTGTCGACTCAATGGTTTGCCGGGCAACGATGACCGTGTCTCCGCTTGCGTTGCCAGTCGTGGGGTTACCCTTCGAACGGCTCTCATCACGTGCTTGTTCGCGACCCAATCTGGATAAAAAGCAGGCGTCGTCTAGCTGTCATTCGAGAGCGACCCGGCACCACGACGCCGCGCGATCGCCCGTTTCCGTGGGTTTCGAGGAGTAGCAGGCGATGAGCGAGGGCAGTTCCGACATCCTCTTTCGGGATGAAACCGACTCGGAGTTCGCCAAGGTGAACACGGAACGTGCGGTTTCAGAGCTTCGCTACGGGCGCTCGATTCTCTTGCACTCCGGCGCGGCCGAACATGCCGTGCTGTCGATCGACGCGGCCGCCACCGGCGACGTCGACCGCTTCTTCGGCGACGCGCCGGACGAGGTCGGCCTCTACCTCAGCGCGCATCGTGCGCGGGCGCTCGGGATTTCCACGATCGGCCCCGTCTGCCTGACGACCGGCACCGCCGATCTCTCCGAACTGTCGCGGATCGCCTTCGGGGCGGAGACCCGTTTTCCCGGCGACTGGCGGCCGGCGTCCGAACTCGCCTGCCTCAACGATCTCGCGCGGCTCGCGCTGTTGCTTCCGGCCTTCCTGGTGCGGCCGGCGCGCGCCGACGACCGGATCGGTGGGCGCTGCCTGTCGGTCGCGGACGCCGAGGTGCGCGCGGCCCTCGTCGAGGAAACCCGCTTCACGGAGATCGTCCGCACGGCGGTTCCGCTGCGCGACATCTCGGACTGCCGCTTCGTGGTGTTTCGCGGCGGCCTCGCGCAGCGCGACCAGCTCGCCATCATGGTGGGCGAGCCGGACCTGTCGCGGCCGGTGCCCGTACGCATTCACTCGTCCTGCATCACGGGCGACCTCTTCGGTTCCCTGAAGTGCGACTGTGGCGACCAGCTCCGCAATGGGTTGCAGCTGATCGCACAGCGCGGCGGCGGCGTTCTCCTCTACCTCGATCAGGAGGGCCGCGGCACGGGGCTTGCCGCCAAGATGCGCGCCTACGGCCTGCAGCACGAGGGTTTTGACACGATCGACGCCGATGCGCAGATCGGCTTCGAGCCGGACGGGCGTCGCTACGGCGCGGCCGTCGCGATGCTTCGCTCGCTCGGCATCGGCTCGGTCGAGCTGATGACCAACAACCCGACCAAGATCGCCGCTCTCCAGTCGGCCGGCATCGAGGTTCAGGCCCGCACGGCCGTCCTCGGCACCGTGACCGCCGAGAACCAGGGCTACCTCGTCACCAAGGCGCGGCGCGCCGGCCACCTTCTCGACTGGCCGGCGATCGCGGCCAAGCTCGGCTGAAACGCATGCGCTTCGACCCGATCCATCTTCCGGCACGGGCCGGAGCGCGCTTTCCCGCTGCGACACGCGCCGACGTGCCGAGCCTGCCGGGCGCCTGCACGACGCTCGCCGCGACCGCGCTTCTCCTGACCGTCGCCGCCAGCCTTCTCGTCTCGCATGCGGGGCTCGGCTGGCAGACGCTGCCGCTGTCGCTGGCGCTGTTCCTGCCGACGGCCGGTTTCGTGGTCTGGCGCCTCGACGACCATCGGCACGCCCGCTTCGGTCCCGCCAACATCGTGACCACGGCTCGCGGCGGCATGGCGGCCGTGATCGGCGCCTGCGCCTGGGAATACGGGCGGTTGACCGCGACCGACAGCGCCCTGCAGTGGCTGCTCGTCGGGTCGGCGCTCTTCGCGCTGGCGCTCGACGGCATCGACGGGTTCCTGGCGCGCCGGTCCGGGCTCGCCTCGCCGTTCGGCGAACGGTTCGACATGGAGGTCGACGCCTTTCTGATCCTGATCCTGTGCGTTCTGGCGCTCGCCTGCGACAAGGCGGGTGTTTACGTGCTGGCGATCGGGCTGATGCGGTACGCGTTTCTCGGATGGGCGGCTCTCGACCCGAGGCTCGCCCGGCCGCTGGCTCCTTCGATGCGGCGCAAGACCGTCTGCGTTCTCCAGATCGGGCTCCTCTGCGTCGCCCTTCTACCGCCCGTGTCGTCGCCCGTTTCGGACGCATTGGCGGTTCTGGCGCTCGGCCTTCTCACCTGGTCGTTCGCGATCGACATCCGCGCGCTCCTGAGCCGCCCGGCATGAGGCGGCTTCTCCAGCGGGCGGGCGTCGATCCCGCGACCCTCGGCCTGTGGCGCTCGATCGTCGTCTACAACGGCCAGCCCTGGCGTCGGCGCGGGATCGACCGGTTCCTGTCCGCGCTGATCCGTCCGGGCGACCTCGCCTTCGACATCGGCGCCCATGTCGGCAGCCGCGCCCTCGCGCTGGCGCGCGCCGGGGCGCAGGTCGTCGCCTTCGAGCCGCAGCCCCTGTTCGGCGACTATCTCGCCCGCCGCCTCGACCCGGCGCGGATCCGGCTCGACCGCCGCGCGGTCGGCCGCGAGCCGGGCCATGCGACGCTCGCGGTCTCGGCCTATCACCCGACGGTTTCGACGCTCTCCAACGACTGGCGCGACCGCGTGGCGACGGACGACGGGTTTCGGCATGTCGAGTGGGATGGCCGCGTCTCGGTCGAGGTGACGACGCTCGACCATCTGATCGAGGAGTATGGCGAGCCCGCCTTCTGCAAGATCGACGTCGAGGGCCACGAGGCCGAGGTGCTCGCCGGCCTGTCGCGACCGCTGCGCTGCATCGCTTTCGAATACACGCCCGCGACGCTGGACCTTGCCGCCCAGTGCATTGATCGGCTGGCCTCGCTCGGCCGCTACGAGTTCAACCTCGTGATCGGCGAGGACGCGCACTTCCGACTGCCTTCGTGGATGCCGGTCGAAGCGTTCGGCGCGCGTCTGACGGAGGAAGCCGCCCGCAATCGCCGCTCGGGCGACGTCTACGCCCGCCTCGCGGAGAGCGCGGCTTGAAACGGAACGATCGGCGAAATGTGGGGGACGCGGCGTTCGAGCCTGGGAAGGGGCGCCTGCGCACAGGGCTGCGGGTCGGTTTCGGCCTTGGCCTCCTTCTCGTCGTCTGCGCCCTTCCGCCTCGGTTGGGACCGGTCGGCGATCTTAGGTTTCCCGTCGAATGGTTGTGGATCGTCGGAGCGCTCGCGCTCGTGCGCGGCCGCGGCTTCGGCCTTCTGGCTGCGCTGGTGCTGGCGTTTGCAGCCTCCAGCACCGTCCTGAAGCTGGCCGACTGGGGCACGCTCGCCGCCTTCTCGCGCCCGTTCGATCCGGTGGTCGATCGCTCGATCCTCGTGGCGGGCTGGCACCTACTGTCGGGAACGATCGGCAACGGCGCGGCCTTCGCCGCCCTGGGATCGGCCGTCGTCCTGTTCCTCTGCCTCGTCCTCGTCCTCGCCTACGGCCTCTCCGGTGTACGGCGGCTGGCGCGGCGCATGCGTGCGCGGCTCGGAACCGCGATGCTGGCGGGCGGCGCACTGGCGACGATCGCGCTCGCCTTCATGCCGGCGAACACGCTGCCGGTGTCCGCCGCTCTCTCGGCTTACGCGGGCGAGAAGCTCGCCGCCGCCCGGCAGTCCTACGCGGCGCAGGCTGCCTTCGCGCGCGAGGTGGCGACCGACCCCTTGCGCGAGGCGCCGCCCGACCGATTGCTGGCGGCGCTCGACGGGCACGACGTCCTTCTGGTGTTCGTCGAATCCTATGGCCGCAGCGCGATCGAGAATCCCTTGTTCGCGCCGCGTACGCTGGCGCGCCTCGGCGCGGTCGAGGCCGATCTCGCGCGCGTCGGCGTATCGGCGCGCAGCGGCTGGCTGCGCTCTCCGGTGGCCGGTGGACAGAGCTGGCTCGCCCACGGGACTATGCTGTCCGGCCTCACGATCGACAACCAGACGCGCTACGAAAGCCTGCTCCAGAGCGACCATGACAGCCTCAACGCGCTGTTTCGGGGCGCGGGGTGGCGGACGGTCGCGGTGATGCCGGCCATCACGATGCCTTGGCCGGAGGCCGGCTGGTTCGGCTACGACGAGGTGCTCGCCGCGAAAGACCTCGATTATCGCGGCCTGCCGTTCAACTGGGTCACGATGCCCGATCAGTTCACGCTGCTGCGGATCGGCCAGATCCTCCAGCGCACGAACCAGCCGGTGATGCTGCAGACGGCACTCATCTCCAGCCATGCGCCCTGGACGCCGATCCCGGCGATGGTGCCGTGGGAGGCGATCGGCGACGGGCAGGTGTTCGACGCGCAGGCGACGGGCGGCGTGGCGCCCGAGGTCCTGTGGCGCGATTCGCAGCGGGTGCGCGAGAACTACGGCCTGTCGATCGACTACGCGATGGAGGCCGTCGGCGCCTTCGTGGACCGGTTTGCGCGCGATGCCGTCGTCATCGTCGTCGGCGATCACCAGCCGGCCGAACTCGTGACCGGACCCGACGCGACGCGCGACGTGCCGCTGCACATCCTGTCGTCCGACCCGCGCATCCTGCAGCGCCTCGACGGCTGGGGGCTCGTCCCCGGCATGGTGCCGGCGCCGGACACGTCGAGTTTGCCGATGAAGGATTTCCGCGAGCGTTTCGTGCGCGCCATGAGCGGCGGGGACCACGCGACATGAGGTCTGTCGACGTGTCCGGCGACGTCTGGGCGGCGCTACTCGCATTGCGCGAAGGCCGGGAAGAGGATGGGGGCGCCGCCGATGACCCGGCCTGGTCGATCTACGAGCCGCTGGCGCGTCGGCGCGGCAAGCCGTTCGTGCTGGCTCAGGTGGGGCAGAGCCTCGACGGCCGCGTCGCCACGGTGGACGGAGACGCCGCGCCGATCTCGGGGCCGGACGGCTTCGCCCATCTGCACCGCCTGCGGGCGCTCGCCGACGCGGTCGTGGTCGGAGCCGGCTGCGTCGTGGCCGACGATCCGCGCCTCACGGTGCGCGAGGTCGCGGGGCCTTCACCGGTGCGCGTGGTGATCGATCCGAGCGCCCGCATTCCGCCCGACGCCCGCTGCCTCTCGCCGGAAAGCCGGACGATCCTCGTGCGCGGGGAGGGCTGCGCGGCGCCGGCATCTCACGAGACGATCTGTCTGCCGCGTGCCGGCGACGGCCGCCTCTGTCCGGTGGCGCTTCTCGATGCGCTCGGCGATCGGGGCCTGCACCACATTCTGGTGGAAGGCGGGGCCGCGACCATTCGTCATTTTCTCGAGGCGGGGGTGGTCGACCGGCTGCATGTCTGCGTGGCGCCGATCATCATCGGGTCGGGCGCGCCGGGCTTGTCGCTGGCGCCGATCTCCCGGCTCTCGGAGGCGCTTCGCGCGCAGACGCGCGTCTTCGATCTCGGCAGCGACACGCTTTTCGACTGCGCGTTCGATCGGGACTGAAAGTACTGCTGCCTGACAATTATTCGCGAACTCACCAATTCCGACCAAACGGTTTAAGGTCCCGTTAGAACCTGAAAGCCCACAACTCCTCCGCATGATATCGCGGTTGATCAGGTCCTCGGGAAGCAGACGCGGGGTGTTCGGCGGTTTCCGCCGCGACACGCGAGGAAATGCGGCCGTGGAGTTCGCGCTGATCGCGTTTCCGTTCTTCTTTCTTCTCATGGCGATGATCGAAACGGCTTTGGCGACCACCGCCGGGGTGATGCTGAACAATGCGGTGGGCTCGGCGGCCCGACAAGTCCTGACGGGTGCCGTGCAGAAATCCGACATTGATGCGGACGGTTTCCGCAAGCTGATCTGCGGCAACATCGACATGCTGATGTCCTGCGACCGCCTCTCGCTGGACATGCGCACCTATCCGGCCGGCACGCCCTTCTCCGGATCGGTCTCCCTGCGGGACGGCTCCATCGACGACTCGACATTCTGTTTCGACCCGGGCCGACAGGATACGATCACCGTGATCCGCGCCTACTACGAATGGCCCTGGACCACGTCGGTCCTCAACCAGCTGACCGAAAAGACCAAGGGGAACCTGATCCTCGGGGCCATGGCCGCCTTCATGAACGAGCCGTTCGGCGGGGCCGTCTCGTCCAAAGCCAGCTGCTGAGGCGCCCGATGACGGGTCGAACTCGCCTGATGCGACTGCTGCACGACCGGTCCGCGACTGCGGCCGTCGAGTTTGCGATCATCCTGCCGGTGATGCTGGTGCTCTACCTCGGCACCTTCGAGGCCTCCCACCTGATCATGACCAAGCGGAAGGTCGAAAGCGCGGCCGAGGCCGTGGCGGGGATCGTCGCGCGCTCGCCAGAAATGGACATGACGCGATTGAGAAACGTCCTCCTCGTTTTCGACGGCATCGCCGGCGACGTCGAGGGTGATGATCCGAAGATCACGATCACCACGGTGAGGACGGATGCCAACGGCAAGGCGACCGTGGACTGGCAGCGCGTCGGCACGGCGGCCGGGGTCGCGGCCGGAACGCCGTTCCAGCTTGCCGACGATCTGGCCGGGCTGGCGGACACCTACTTCGTCGTGACGAGGGTCGAGTACCGCTTCGCCCCGACCTTCGATTTCGGAGGCATGTTCAAGGCGATGAAGTTCGATCGCACCTTCAGCTTCCGGCCTCGGAAGGGCGCCGAGGTTGCTTGGAAGTGACCGCGCGACAGCCCCGCCATCCCGCACGAGGACATGCCGTGAGCATCATAGGCTCTTTCGCACGCGCCACCTCCGGCAATGTGGCGATGATCTTCGCACTGACCCTGCCGGTCATCGTGGTGGTCACCGGCATGACCGTCGATACGTCCCAGGTGGAGGAGGCGAAATGGAGCCTCCAGAGCTCCTCGGACGCTGCGGCGCTCGGCGCTGCCAAGCAGTTCGGCAAGACCCAGGATCCGGTTCAGCTGGAGAAATGGGCCAAGTCGCTCTTCTTCGCCAACGAGGGCAAAGACGACAAGGACACGCGCTTCACCTACGAGGGCGTGACGCGCGTCGAGGGCAACAACGTGGTGCGCGTGTCGGCGACGCGCGACGTGCCGACCTTCTTCGGCAAGGCGGTGAAGGCCGTGACCGGCGGAAAGGTCGACCTCGAGACCTGGCACCTTTCGGTCGCCAGCGAGGTGATCGTCGCCAACCGCACGGTCGAGCTGGCCCTTGTGCTCGACAATTCCGGATCGATGCAGAATCCTCCTGTGGGCGGCACCACGCCCAAGATCACGACCCTGAAGGATGCGTCCCAGAAGCTCGTCAAGCAGATGCTGTCGGCCTATCCGCAAGCCAATTCGACGGATCCGGTGCGTATCTCGGTCGTGCCGTTCGCCGCGTCGGTGAACGTGGGCACGAACAATGCCACGGCGTCCTGGATGGATACCGGCGGCTTGAGTTCCTCGAACAATGACGATTTCGATTGGGGGGGAGCAACGCTTCCCGTCGTCCATTCGAAATTTGCCGTCTTCACTGCGCTCGGTCTGCGAAATTCCAATTGGAGATGGGGAGGCTGCGTCCAGTCACGACCCTCGGGCTACGCCGTCACCGATGACGCTCCGACGCTGACGAAGCCCGACACGTTCTTCGTCCCGTTTTTGTCTCCGTCCGAATACAATTGGGGTGGATCGCTATCCTCGGTGAAGAACGACTACCTTCCCATCGCCGGCGGGTCCGATGACATCGCGTCGCTGAAGCAGCAGCGGAACGTGAACCGCTACTTCGATGTCTTCGCTTCCGCCAACTTCGATACCAGCAAGGGACCCAACAACGGCTGCACCACCGCGGCGTTGACGCCCCTGACCGCGTCGCAGTCTACGGCACTGAACGCCGTGACCGGAATGATAGCCAAGGGCGGTACCAACATCGCCGAGGGTCTGGCATGGGGTTGGCGCACGCTCACAAGTGGCCAGCCTTTCGTCGAAGGGCGAGCGCGCAACACGAAGGAAAACCTGAAGGTCATCGTGCTGATGACGGACGGCGAGAACACCTACAACGCCGCCTACACGTCGGGCGAGCAGATCGAACTGTCGAGCGCCAACCGGTCGCAGTTCGGCACCTATGGCTTCGGCCAGTATCTCGATACGAGCAAGGGAACCGCAAAGCTGGTCAACGGCCGCATGTTCGACGCGACCAAGACGACGACGGCCAAGCCCGCCATCGCCAACATCACGGCGGCGATGAACGAGACGATGAGCATCACCTGCGAGAACATCAAGAAGGACGGCACGAACGACGAGGGTGGCGACGGGATCGTGATCTTCGCGATCGCCTTCGACCTGAAGGACGGCAGCCCGATCAAGGACCGCCTGCGCAACTGCGCCTCGAACGGCATCGACGGAAAGAGCAACAAGCTCTACTACGACGCGAAGAACTCGAACGACCTCTTGCTCGCCTTCTCGGCCATCACCGACGAGATTTCGGCGCTGCGCATCTCGCGCTGAGCCGGGTGGGCCCGGCAGGACAGCCAAGATGGAACAAAATCAGCCGATTAACAGGTCGCGTTAGCCAGGCCGGTTCCGCCTCTGTTCGTCGATCCGGGGCTAACTCTTCTGCCGAAGGCGCACGACATGGGCCATGCCATCGCGCGCCAGGCGCGACCGCTCGGCATCGCGGGAATACAACTCGGCGTGTTCGATGTCGTCGTGGCCGAGGACTTCCATCAGCTGGCGCGTCGAGGCACCGCTCTCGGCGAGGATGCGGCCGAGAGTTTTGCGCAGGCCGTGCAAGGTGCAGCCGGGTTCGCATCCCGCGGCCTTCGTCCAGACCTGCATGCGCTCGCCGAGCGCCTTGTCGGAGAACGGCTTTCCGTAGCGCGTGAAGAGGATCGTCTCGCCGCGTCGCTCGGTGGCGTCGAGGACCTCGCGCAGCATCGGCGTGATCGGCAGGACGACCTTGCGCTCGGTCTTCGCCGTCTGCTCGATCTCGACCGTCTCCTTCTTCACGTCCGACCATTTCAGGCGGACGAGATCCGAGCGGCGATGGCCCAGCCACAGGCCGAGCGCATAGACCAGGCGCGGCGTCGAGCCGATCGGCCAGCGCGCCTCGTACTTCTTCAGTTCTTCATCGGTCCAGGCGCGCCAGCCCTTGTAGCTTGGCACCCACTTCAGCTTGAACGTCGGGTCGGACTCGATCCATTCCTCGTCCATCGCCGCCACAATCAGCCGGCGGATCGCCGTCAGCATGTGCTTCGCCTTGTGCGGCGTGGCGGCATGCTCCGACAGGATGATCTTCGCGTGCCGGCGCTTGAAATCGGAGACCAGAACGTCGCGCCACAACACCTCGGCGTCGGGCACGACGCGCGAGGTGAGAAACATCTCGGAGAGGTGGGTGTTCTTGGAGTGCGTGGCCGCACTGAACGCCTTCCACTCTGGCGACGTCTTCACCAGTCGCCACGCGGCGCCGAACGACTTCGGGCGAGCTGCACCGGGCAGGGGGGTGACGACCGCCAGCTTCGGATCGTTGCCATGAAGTGCTGCGCGATAGCGCGCCTCGAACTCCGGCTCGCCCGGCTTGCCGCGCAGCGAGATCGTCTTGCCCTCGCGACGAAAGCGCCAGCGGAGCTTGCCGCGGCTGTCGGTGTAGCTCGATAGGAAAGGGCGCTCTAGGTCCATGCCCGACCCTATGCCGAGCGACGGCTCCGCGCCAATAGGGCGTCGATCTCGTTCGCGCCGCCTTCTTCCGGCAGGTCGCAGAACGCGGCCTCGATCGACAGGCGATTCCAGATGCGCCGGCGCCCAATCAGCTTCGGCTTCGGCATGGCGCCATCGGCCACCATCTCATCGAACTTCGTCACACCGACGCCGATGTGGCGGGCGGCTTCGTCGCGGGATAAGCCGAGTGGAGCCCACGGAAGATCTACATGCGTCCTCACTCTGCAGCCTCCATGACCTGCGCGGCCAGATGCCCGCAGTTCGCTGCCACCAACGCCGCGGCGAGCGGCGGGCAGACCGAGTTGCCGCAGCACGAGCCCTGTATCGTTGCCGAGATCGGGGAGCCGTCCGGGCGGCGGTCAATGATGTAGCCGTCGGGGAAGCCCTGCGCGCGGAAGCGCTCGCGGGGCGTCAGCATGCGCATGCCAATGTCTGCGATCGCGTGGGGCTCACCGTCGATGTCCACGGTGACGAGTCCGAAGCGGTCCTTCGTCGTGTCGGTGTGCAGCGGGGCGTCCACTGCCGCCCCGTCGCCGGTGCCGTAGTACTTCGTCAGGAAGCCTGAAATCAGGGCGGACTTGTTGACCGTCGCCGTGTCGGTGCGGGCCGGCTCGTCCAGGTCGTGGCCGATGCTCGTTCCGAACTGGCGCATCATGTGGGCGGCAATCACCGCCTGCTGCGCGCCCGTCGCAGTGACGGTCGCCAGCGGCTCAGTCGCCTCGCGGCCGGGGTTCACGCCGCCGATCCGCCGGCTGTCGTTGTTGTGCTGTGCGAGGAAGGCCGAGACGACGCCGAACTTCGGAGCGCCGGCCATGACCGTGTCGACAGGCTCGTCCATCGCCGAGCCGACGCCGTTCTGGGTGAAGCGCGACAGACTGGCTGCGACGACGGCGTGCTTGGCCGCACCGCCGACCTGCGTCCCGATCGGCGCGTCAATGTCGAGACAGCGCGGCGCCTGCCCCTCGCGCTCCCCGTACCCGGTCTGCACCATGGTCGCAGCGATGACGGCGTTTTGATCCTTCGGGCTGGCGGTGATGGTGTGGATCGGTGCGTCGGCCGAACGAACGGACCCGCCCTGCTGCGCGGCCGTGATGACGGGGGCGAGTAGCGCATGGTTGTTCCCGCCGGCGTGGATGGTACCGAGCGGTTCCTCGATTCCATATTCGCGGCGACCGCCGGAGAAGCCATGCGCCAGTCCGACCACGGACGGCACGACGACGCCGAGTGGGGCCGCGCCGCCGGGGCGCTTCACGTAGCTGTTGGCCGTCACCGTCGCGAGCGGCTCGTCGATCGCATGGCCGGTCGAGCCGGTTTGATACTTCATGACGAAGGGCTTGGGTGCCTCCAGCACGTAGCGAACGACGCCGCGGGCGATGCGGCGCATGGTGGCGTCGGCAAGCGGGCGCACCGCGCGGACGCCGTGACGCGCCATGATCTCGGCCGAGGTGTCGAAGATCGACGGGCACGGCAGCGACCAGTCGATGATCTCGGCGGCCGTGCGCCACGGCTTCAACTTGCCCTTGGCGATCAGCTTCGCGTCCTCGGCCTTCTTCGGGTCGCCGTGCGTGCGCTTCGGCCAGATGATCGGCAGACCATCGCGGCGAGCGATCATGAAGAAGCGCTTGCGGATCGTCGGCGCGCCGTAGTCGCAGGCGCGCAGCTCGCGCCACTCGGTTTTGTAGCCCGCGCGCTTCAGACGGCGCAGCCATTCCTCGAAGGTGTGGCCCCGCAGCTCGACGATCGGCCTGCCGTCCTCGTAGAGGGGTCCCCAGGTTCGGAACTCCTCGACGTTTTCGAGGATGATGACGTCGGGCTTCGCCTCCTCGGCCCAGCGCACTACGACCCAGGCGAGATCGCGGATGTTCCGGTCCATGGGCTTGCCGCCCTTGGCCTTCGAGAAGTGCTTGCAGTCGGGCGACGCCCAGAACAAGCCGAGCCGGCGACCCTTCGTCACCTCGAGCGGCGACACGTCCCAGATGTTCGAGTCGAGGTGGACCGTGTCGGGATGGTTGACCGCGTGCATGGCGAGCGCGTCTGCCGAGTGGTTGATCGCGACATCGGGCGAGCGGCCGAGCGCCATCTCGATGCCGGTCGAGGCCCCGCCGCCGCCGGCGAAGCTATCGACGATCATCGGGCGCGTGAGGCCGAAGGGGTGCGCGTTCATCGCGTGCTCTCCATCGCGGCCACGATGCGGCGACCGGCAGGGGTAATTTTCAGGGCGGGGGTGCGCGGCTCGTAGTCGGTGCGGGCGAAGCCGTGCAGGCGGAGGATGGCGGCGTTCTGGCCGGAGATGCGCGCGGCCGGTGTGCGCCAGTCGTTCTTGAAGCGGGGCATGCCCCACGGGCGCGCGGCTTCGAGCTTGGCCAAATCCGAGCGGATCTGCGCAGTGACCGGGTCGGGGCCCAAGTCGAAAAGTGGGATCTGCTCGGGGCGCGCCATGATCAGGCGACCTCAAACTCGGGGAGGTCGCGCAGGTATCCCTCGGCCCGCAGTGCGGCGACGATGGCGGCGGCGTCGCGCTCGGCGATGTCCATCGCGCCGGGCTCGGCGGCGTAGTCTTCCAGCGCCGCGAGGATCGTGGTGGTCGCCTCGTCGAGCGGCGAACCGTCGCCGATGTCAAGATAGCCCGCCACGGTCAGCCGGCGGAGCACGCAGTAGAGCGCCAAGCCGAACGCCGCGACCGGCCCGCCCATGCGTCGCACGGGGTCGAAGGCGGCGATGTCCGCTCGCAAGACGCGGCGCGACAGCTTCTCCTGTTCCTGCCAGAGCAGCCCGGCGATCGTGTCCCGGCGCGCTTCCTCAAGGCGCGCGATCGTCGCCTTGACCTCGGGGTCCGCCTGGTCAGTCGCGCCCGCTTCCACGACGTGGATCCACTGGTCGATGAAGACGACCTGCTCGGCGCGCTGGCGCTCGGTGAGGCGTGCGACCATCGTCACACCCTCATCGGCATCAGGACGACGAGGCGGGCGTCATCGGTGGGATCGGTGATCAGCGCTGCGGCGCCGGGGTCGCCGAGGGCGAAGCGGAGGTGCTCTGCTTCGAAGGTTGCGAGGACGGCGGCGATGTAGGCCGAATTGAAGCCGATCGTCAGTTCGAAGGGCTCGTGGGGCGCAACAGTGATGTCCTCTCGCGCCTCGCCGGCATCGGGCGAAGTGACGGATAAGGCCATCGTGTCGCCCTCTATCTCCAACTTCACGGCGCGGCCGCGCTCGCTTGAAACGGTCGAGACGCGGTCAACGGCGCCGGCGAGGATCTCGGGCCGAACGTCAACCGTGTTGGGGTTCCCGCTTGGGATGACGCGGCTGTAGTCCGGGAACGTGCCGTCGATCAGTTTCGACACAAGATGAAAGCCGCCGGCACGAAAGCCGATCTTGGTCGCGTCGCATTCGACTTCGATCGCTTCGCCGTCCGGACACCAGCCAGCCATTTCCTTGAACAAGCCGACGGTCTTGCGCGGAACGATGATGCCGATCATCTCGGACAAGTCGGCGTCGACGTCCTGGACCAAGCGCGACATCCGATGCCCGTCCGTCGCGACGGCGCAAAGCGGAACGGCGTCCTCCCCTTCCTTCGCTAGTCCGTGAAGGTAGACGCCATTGAGGTAGTAGCGCGTCTCTTCCGTCGAGATCGCAAAGCCGACTTCAGACGAAATGCGCTGCAGCTGCTTCGGCAGCAGATTGAAGCGGGTCGCTGTGCCCAAATCGACCCCGGCCATCACCGGAAAGTCGTCACAGGGGAGCTCCAGAAGCTTGAACCAAGCACGGTTCGCCGAGAGCGTTGCGGTCCGCTCGTCGGACTCGTAGGTGACCGTGGTCCTGCCGATCTTCCGGAGGATGTCAGCCAAGAGGCTCGCCGGGACGGTGCTCTGACCGGGGTGAACCACGGTCGCCGTGCCGGGCACTGTCTCGAGCCTCAGCCAAATATCCAGATCGGTCCCTTCAACCGCGAGCGAGCCATCAGCGTGCGCCGTCACCATGACGTTGGAGAGGATCGGGATCGTCGTGCGCTTCTCGGCGACGCGGCGAACTGCGGTCACGAGATGAAGCAGGACCTCTTGGGCGACGGAGAACTCGACGGCCATCGTTGGTGTCCTTGATCGGCCTTCAGGCGGCTTCGAGTTGCAGGGCGGGGCAGAGGGCGTGGAGAAGGTCGAGGAAGAGACGACGCGCGTCGGCCTCGCTCATCTGCCGCAGCGTGCCGCCGGGCAGGGGCAGCGGCAGGACGGTCTCGATCGGCGCATCCCACGGCTGAGGCGGGCGGGCCTTCAGTTCGTCTCGCTCGGTGCGCAGGGCGCGGACGTCGATGTCCTTGATGCGCTCGGCGTGCGCGCCGTAGCGTGACGGGTCGAGGCCAGCGGCGGCGAAGACCGCCGCGTCGATACGCTTCTGAATGGACTTGAAGCAGAGTTTCAGGTGCGCGGCGCGCGCCTGGGCGACCATCTGAACCGCCGTCGGATCGACCTGCGTGCCGAGCGCCAGTTCCTCGACCAGCGCCGCCTGCATCGGGCTGACGATGTCGCCCGTCCACGTCTCGTGTGCATCGTGGAGCAGGCAGAAGGCCGCCAATTCCATGTCGTCGTAGAGGTCCAGCGCTGCCGTCGCGCAGAGGGCCGAGTGCTGCGCCACCGAATAACGGGCGTAGGTGTGCCCGCCGAAGCGTGGCAGGCTGGCGAGGATCGGCGCGACCTCCGTCTTCAGGTGCTCCGTCGTGACGACGGGCTCTGCAAAGACGAAGGCGCGACCGGTGATGGTCTGGAGCCAAGCCGACATCAGAACTTCTCCGCTTCGGCGCTCGGCGGCTCGGGCGGCAGCTTCGCAGCCATCTCCTCGCAGACCAGGAGTTCGAGGTAGCGGCCGTGCGACACGTGGATGCTGTCCGACGCCATGCCGGGCGACCCGCGCGACCGGATGATGGCGGCGCACGCATCGATCGTGTGCTCGTCGCCAAAGCCGCTATGGCATTCGGCCGCGAAGGCGCAGCCCTCGCGCTCCTGCACCAGCGCCTGGGCGATGCGGTCGGCAAGCACCTGCGACATCTTCAGGTCGAGCCCGTTCTGCCGGACGAAGTTGTCCGCCAGATTGAAGGCGATCTCGCCAATGTCTCCCGGCACCGGGAGGTGATCCTTCGGCGACAGCATCAGTCGGCCCGCTCGACGGATGCGTAGGCCAGTTCGCGGGCGGCCTGCTTGTGATGGCGCAGGGCGTCGAGCGTCCAGCCGCGCAGGAGGAGGTCGTCATCCTCCACACCTCCCTTCACGGCCGCGATGTCGAGCATGTCGTCGGCCATCTTGCGAGCCACCGCGCCGGGCGTGGTGACCGGGCCGGGCTGCGAGAGGCGGACGCGCGTCGCGATCGGCGTCGTCTGCTCGGCGGCAAAGGCGGCGGCGCGCTGGATGATCTGGCTTCCAAGGGAGGGCATGGCGGCTTCCTTCAACTCGCGGCGCGTCAGGCGCGGGGCGCGGTGGGTTGGCTCGACGGTTCCCCGGTCGAGCTTGATCTTGCGGATGGGGAGGGAGAAGCGGCTCCGCGCTTCGGCGCGTGCCGCCTCGGGGTTCGGGGCCTGGACGAGATGCGTCGAGGCCGCGGGGTCGTCGAAGTAGACGCGGAACGCGGGCATCAGCGCGCCGCCAAGGTCACCGTGTGGGCCGTGCCGGGGTCGTTGTGCTCGACGACGAGCAGGCCGACGGACCCGATGCCGACCACGAAGGTGGCGAGCGCCGCGAGGGCGAAGAGTTCGCGGATGATGTCGCGGATCATGCGAGCACCCGCATGATCTGGACGGTCGCGGTCGCGACCAGCGCGATCAGGAGGACGACGAGGCCGGTCGTAACGGCGACGGATCGGCCGGAGGGCCACGCCTCGTCGTGCTGACGGCGTTCCATTTCGCCCGGTGCGGCGAAGTCGGGTTCGCGGCGGAGGATGTCCTCGACGCTCGCGACCGCCTCGTCACGGGGTTCCGACGCGCGTCCCGTCGACGCCAGCACGAGTGAAACGGGACGCGCGTCGGGGCCGCGCCTGCCTAGGGAGGAGGTCGGCAGGCGGGTGGGTTGGGGAAGGGTAGGAGGCATGAAGGGCTCCGATCCGAAGAGGATGGAGCCAGCGTAATGCGGACAAAAGTCCGCGTCAATTCCTTATCGGAAAATTGTCCGCATTGGCCTCAAAGGCCAAAGAGTTCGTTCGTTGTCAGGACCTTGTGCAGCCTTTGAACGGAGACGGCTGGAAGCTTCAACTCCGATGGAGGATTTAGCTTTCCGATGACCACTTCGGTCGCGTTCCGGCGAATGAAATGGCCAATGTAGCTTTCCTCCCACGACGTAGAATCGGTTTTAATCTCAACCAAAACGGTGTCGCCGGGACGTATCGGGCGGTGAGGATGCGCAAAGCGCAAGTCGCCGTGTTTGTGTTCTGGCGACATTGAGTCACCAGTGACATAAATTGCAAAGGCGTCTGAAGCGTTCTTGATGCCCGGCGGTCTGTAAACGAAATCAATAACACCAAGGCCCATACTCATGGACCCTTCATTCGAGCCTGCCGCCGTACCAAGTAAGGGCACATCGTTATTAGAAATGTCCCGCCAAATCTCGGGCTTAACGCTTGTAAGCTGAGCCAGCTGTCCGTGCCTTATTTCCTCATGGCCAGTCAAAAGCCATTGCTCGGAAACCTGCAAAGCGTCAGCAAGGCCGCGAAGGGAGTCGCCCCTCGGGTTGGCCTTCGGCCGGTCTAAGATCTTTCTGACGAGATCCGGGCCTTTTCCACTACGAAGAGAGGCCTCTCGCGCGGACAGATTTAGCGCTGTCAGGCGCGCGCGTATGCGGTCTTGGATGGTCTCGGACATGCTTGGAATATAGTCCGAACGTGATTCGGACGCCTCCGGCAAATTGTCCGTTGCCAATGAGGACATTTGTCCGTATCGTCCGACCTCATGACCCTTCGTGAGCAAATCGTCGCCCTCGCTGACGCCTACTGCCAAGCCACCGGGCGAGGAAGGGGCACCGTTTCCGCACTTGTGTTCAATCGCGGTTCCATCATCGGCCAGATCGCTGAGGGTCGCGCGGACATCACAACGGCTCGATTCGAGTCTGCGCTGTTTTGGTTTCATGCCAACTGGCCGGATGGAACTGCTTGGCCATCGCACATTGCCCATCCTTTCCCCTCTCATCCGTCGGATAATGGGCTTGGCGCGACGTCCTGTCATGTAAACACCGCCGTCACCGCTTCACTCGCGAGCGCCGCCTCGTGAGCCGGCGTCCGTCCTCTGAAACCATGCGCAACAGCCTGAAGCTCGCCACACGGCTATCGCTGACGGCTGCGGGTGGTGCGGCCGCCCTGGTGCGCGAGAAGCTGGTGCGGGTGGGTGAGGCGGCGCTGTCGTTCGCCTCGTCGCCGCACGAGGACCACGACGAGCGCTTCGTCGCGCTGGATGTGGCGCTCGATCTCGACTTCGTGGCGGGCGAGCCGCTGCACGCTCGCGCGCTCGCCGCGGCGCAGGGCTACGAGCTCCGGGCGATCGACCGTCCGGCCTCCGCAGGCGTCTTCGGGCATACCGACATTCGCAACCTCGCCCGCGAGTTCGCCGATCTGCAGGACGCGATGTTCGCAGCGCTCGACGATGGTGCGGTGTGCCGGAAGGATCGTCAGGCGATCCTCGCTGAACTGGCCGACGTCGAGCGCATGGCGCAGGCGATCCGGTCGAAGGTCGAGGCGTCAGCATGACGGGCGCTCGCTCGCCCGAAATGGATGCCTTCGTCGACGAGGCGCGGGCTGTCTCCGTCCTCCAGGCATTCGAGCGGTGCGGGTATTCGCTGCGCACGCTGCGTGGGTCGGGCGCCGAGTACGTGGGGCCGTGCCCGTCCTGCGGCGGCAAGGATCGGTTCTCGCTGAATTCGACGAAGAACGTCTTCAACTGCCGGGGCGCCGAAGGCGGCGACGCGATCAAGCTGGTGCGCCACCTGACCGGCGACGACTTCCTCGACGCCTGCGAGCTGCTGACCGGACGGGATCGGCCAAGCCGCGATGGCGGCGACGATGCCGAGCGGCTGCGCCGGCGCGAAGAGGCCGAGCGACGGATCGCCGAGCAGCGGGAGCGTGCCGCGCGCGAGGACGCGGAGCGCGAGGCCGAGCAGAACCACTATCGCGAACGGGAATGGGACCGCTGCCGCACGATCTGGCGCGAGGGCGACTTCTACGACTGCGACGGACCGTCGGCGAAGGCGTATCTCGCCGCGCGCGGGCTCGACGTGTCGCGCCTCGACGGCTCGTATCTACGGACGCATCCGCGCCTTGGCTTCTTCGCCGTGGATGCGCGCGAGCAGAAGGTAGCGATCCATCATGGCCCCGCGATGCTCGGGCTGTTCTGCCGCTTGGCAGGCGAGCGCTGGGAGCCGATCGGCATTCACCAGACGTGGATCGACCTCGAGGCCGCGCCGAAGTTCAGGCCTGCGCTCCGCTCGCCCGTCGACGGCGAGACGCTGCCCTCGAAGAAGATGCGGGGGTCGAAGATGGGCGGGCTGATCCCGGTCCTTGGACGCCTCAGCCAAGCCAAGCGCATGGTGGTGGGCGAGGGGATCGAGACGGTTCTCGGCTTCGCGTGCTTCGACGGGTTTCGGGCGGACACGTTCTATGCGGCCGCGGGCGATCTCGGGAACCTCGCCGGCAAGGCGGTGCAGGGTTGCCGGATCAAGCACCCTGATCTGACGAAGGTGACGGCCGCCGGGCAGACGCGGGCGGTCTACGTGCCGGGGTTCGAGCCGGACATGGGTTCGGCTGCGATCCCGGTGCCGGAACGGATCGGCGAGCTCGTCCTGCTCGGCGATGGGGATTCCGAGGTGGTGATGACGCGCGCGGCGCTGAAGCGCGGGTGCGCACGGCATGCACGCGAGGGGCGCACGGTGCGGGCGCTGTTTGCGCCGCCGGGCGGGGATTGGGCAGACGTGGGCGCGGCGCTGGCGCGCGAGAGCGAGGCGGCATGACGGCTACGACGTTTCTCGACGGGCGGGTGACGCTGCATGGCGGCGATTGCCTCGACATCCTGAAAACGCTTCCGGACGCCTCGATCGACAGCGTGGTGACCGACCCGCCGTATCATCTGACGTCGATCGTGAAGCGCTTCGGCGGCAAAAGCGCTGCCCCGGCCAAGACGAAGCAGACGGGCGCGTTCGCGCGGTCGTCACGCGGCTTCATGGGCAAGACATGGGACGGCGGGGATATCGCCTTCCGCGAAGAGCTGTGGGCCGAGGTGCTGCGGGTGTTGAAGCCGGGTGGTCATCTCGCGGCGTTCTCGGGAACGCGGACCTATCACCGCATGGCGGTGGCGATCGAGGACGCCGGGTTCGAGATCCGCGACCAACTGGCGTGGACGTACGGCAGCGGCTTCCCGAAATCGCATGATGTGTCGAAGGCGATTGATAAGGCTGCCGGGGTCGAGCGCGAGGTTCTGGGCACGATTGTCCGTGCCGCGGCTGGGCGAAACGATGAAGCTCAGAGCATGGGCCGAAACTATCGCATGGGTAGCGAGCAAAGCGTTACCCAGCCCGCGACTGACACTGCTCGTCAATGGCAGGGCTGGGGTTCTGCTCTCAAGCCCGCATGGGAGCCGATCTGTCTCGCTCGCAAGCCGCTCGACGGAACGATCGCCGAGAACGTGCTGGCGCACGGCGTGGGCGCGCTGAATATCGACGGATGCCGAGTTGCGGGCGCAAAGCCTGATACGACCAGGGGAGCCGGCGGACAGAACGGCGCTTATTCGCCGCTAGGCGAGCAAGGGCGGATCCTTGATGACGGCAGAGGCCGCTTCCCTGCAAATCTGATACACGATGGCTCGCCGGAAGTGCTCGCAGCGTTTCCGTCGGCCCCAGGGCAATCGGGAGCTGTGACCGGCACTGAGCCTTCTACCGGGGACCGCTATATCCTGCAGCGGCTCGGTGGAGAGCATGCGCCTCGTCTCCCCCGTGGTGATGCCGGATCTGCAGCTCGTTTTTTCTACACGGCCAAGGCGGATGCCGACGACCGCATCGGGTCGAAGCATCCGACCGTGAAGCCGGTCGATCTGATGCAGTGGCTCGTGCGCCTCATCACGCCGAAGGGCGGAACGGTCCTCGACCTGTTCGCCGGCACTGGCACGACCGGCGAGGCGGCCTGGCGCGAGGGCTGCTCGGCCGTGCTGATCGAGCGTGAGGCCGAGTATCAGGCGGATATCGCCCGTCGCATGGAATTGGCTCCGCGTAGCCGAGACGCCCGTCGAGCCGCAATCGCGGCGATCAAATCCGAGCCCGAGCTCGGCCCCCTCTTCCATCCTCTGGACGCTGCCGAGTAGGCGCGACCGATCCTATGGGCGCCTCGCGCCTGCCTTCGCACGCATGGGAATCCGCATGACAGACAGGCTTCAGGAGGGCGTCTCGCTGCTCGCGCTGTGCGCCGGCGAGGACGAGACCGATATCGGCAACGGCAACCGCTTCTGCCACCGCTACGGCGACGACGTGCGCTTCGTGACGCATATCGGCTTTCACGTCTTCGACAGCTTGCGCTGGCGCGAGGACGAGGGCCGGGAAATGGGCGGCAAACATGTGCGCCCGCTGGCGCACCGCACGGCCGAGGCGATCCGCTTCGAGTGCGCCGAGATCGTCGCCGATGACGCGCAGCTGCTGCTCGTCGAGGCCGGGAACGACGCCGAGGCCGAGATGGACCGGATCGGGCCGCCGAAGAAGGATGAGGCCGCCGAGGTGCATCGGCAGTGGAAGCTTCTGAAGGAGGCGGTCCAGCGGCGCGACGACATCGGCAAGGGGATCGACGAGGCGCGATCGCGCCGGGCGAGCTACTGCCGATCGAGCCAGAACAGCGGCAAGCTCGACAACATGCTGAAGGAGGCCGCGCCCTACCTCTCCTGCACGATCGACGAGATGAACACCGACCCGCTGGCGCTGAACTGCCGGAACGGGACGGTTCGCTTCGCCAAGTTCGAGGACCAGGAGAGCGATCCGGACGATCCGCGATTCCGCTGGCACGCGCGGCTCGACCCGCACCGGCGCGAGGACCTGATCTCGAAGCTGTTTGAGGCGGACGTGCTGGCGGCTCCCGCACCCTCGCAGGAAGGGCCCGCTCGACCGGACATCGCGATCCCTTCGGATCGGCTGATGGACGCCGAGGCGCTCCTGCGCATCGCTCACAAGGCGGCGCCGAACTTCATCGAGTTCATCCACCGGATGCAGCCCGACCTCGACATGCGCGATTACCTGCGGCGCGTGTTTGGATACATGCTGACCGGGCTCACCGGCGAGCAGGTGATCTTCTTCTTCTACGGGATCGGCGCGAACGGCAAGTCGACCATGACTGACGTCATCGGGCGGATGATGTCGGACTATTCGGTCACGCTCGGCATCGAAAGCTTCACCGGCGACGCGCGGCGGGGCGGGGCGGACGCGACGCCCGACCTTGCCCGGCTGAACGGCGCCTATGCGTGTTTCGCCTCGGAGGGCGACGAGAGCGCGCGGCTGAAGGAAGGGCTGATCAAGCTCCTGACCGGCGACGACAAGATCGCGGTGCGCAAGCTGCACCAAGACTTCGTCGAGATCCAGATCAAGGCGAAGTTCGTCATCACCGGCAACCACAAGCCGATCATCCGCGGCGACGACGACGGCATCTGGCGGCGCGTCCACCTGATCGAATGGCCGGTGCAGATCCCGCGCGAGGAACGCGACAAGGACCTGCCGGCCAAGCTCCTCGCCGAGCGCGACGGGATCTTCGCGTGGATGCTGGCGGGCGCGCTTGAGTTCCTGACGTTGGGCGGGCTGCATCCGCCAGCGGCGGTGCTGGCGGCGGTGCAGGAGCACCGGGAAGAGAGCGACCCCATCAGCGCCTATATCCGCGGCGGCTGCGAGGTCTCGGGCGACGAGAGCGACCAGGTGACGCCGGGCGAGCTTTACGAGGGCTACGTGCTCTTCTGCCGTCGGGAGGGGCTGACGCCCTTCGGGGCCTCGACCTTCAACCGACGACTGCCCGACAAGTCGAAGATGGCGTGGAAGAGCCCGGACGGGCGCATGCGCCAGTTCGTGCGCACGAAGAGCGGGGCGACCGTGTATCGCGGTATCCGCATCCAGAGCGCCTTCCGCCCCGGCTCGGGCAGCGATTGGCCGTCCGGCCGCGACGCGCCGCTGGACTGACGCCATGACGCGCGCCTCCGCACCTCCTCATGACTTCGCCTGCCGACGATCGTGGTCCCGCGCTTGCCGCCCGGATTGGGTCGCAAGGGTCGCAAGCGGCCCGGTTGGGTCGCAAGGGTCTGGCTCGCGAGGGTCTGGGAGACGCGGCGTGCCAAGGGTTTGGGCGGCTAGGGCGGCTAGGGAGGCAAGGTCTCAGGTTTCCCATGTGCGCGCGAGAGAAGGGCCTGTTCCGAATAAGAGGTCAGTCGGTCCTCATACGTAGCGTTGGACCTTGCCTCCCTAGCTTCCCTAGCAACCCACCCTGAAAATTAGCATTCAAAAACATAGGGTTAGTAAGACAATGACTTGGGCAGCAAGACAGATCGGGACCGAGCTTCCTTCCCTAGCTGCCCAAAACGCTTGGATTGAGCGGAAAGAGGTCTGGAAAGGGCAGATTGAGCGTCGCGCAGTGGTCGCGCACGATGGGGAAGCCGCCTGGTTCGTGGTTCGAACGAACCCTCGTTGTGAGGAACGGGCTGCGGCCGGGCTTCTGGCGCAGGGCTTCGAGGTCCACCTGCCGCGGGGTGTGAAGGAGATCCGGCGCCGGCATCTGCGCAAGCCGCAGGCGGTCCGCTTCCCGCTGCTGACGGGCTACCTGTTCGCCGGGCTCTCGTCTCAGACCCCGTCGTTCTTCGCACTGCGCGCCACGGACGGTGTCCACTCGGTGCTTGGTCGGCGGATGGATGACGGGTCCGTTGGGGTGCGCCAGCGCTACGTCGCGATCTCTGGTGACGTGGTGCGCGCCTTCCGCGAGATGGAGGCCGCAGGGGTCGTCGGTTCGATGGAGCCGGGCGCGCAGCGATTCGCGCATGGCGACCTCGTGACGGTCAAAGAGGGGCCTCTGCGTGGTGTCATCTTTGTGTTCGACGATTATTTCGGAAAGAACGCAGCAAAGGTGCTGGGGAACGTGTGTGGCGCGCTGCATCCGATGCAGATCGACCTTGCCAACCTCCAGAGCCTCGCATAGCTTCCCTCTCGGTCGATGCGTCGATCCTCGCGGAACCTCATGAGGTGGACCGCAGGGCGCACCCGGAAGACGCGAGAGGCGATCTTCGAGGATGGTGGTTTATGGGCTCGCTTCGGCGGGCCCTTCGCGTTTCTGGGATAGGGTTATGGCCCGCATCCCTGTCATGAAGCCCAGCCTTCGCACCGCCCGCACCTCGATCGCGCCTCTGATGCGCGGGGATGCGGCGGCGCGCTCGGCCAAGCCGACAATGGACTTCTACGGCTCGGCGGCTTGGAAGAAAGTCCGGCTCGAGGTGCAGCGCGCCTGCAACCGGACGTGCCAGGGCTGTGGCAAGACGGACACCCGGATCTACGTGGATCACGTCGTCGAGCTGAAGGATGGGGGCGCGCCGCTCGATCGGGGCAACCTCGTCGGGCTGTGTGCACCGTGCCATGCGAAGAAGACGTCGCGCGAGCGGGCGAAGAGGGCAGGGCGATGAAGCTTTCGGACCTCCTGACGAAGGCTGAGGTCGAGGCTCGGCGCCTGTCGGCCCTCGGCGACGACGAGGCGGCAGAGACCATGCGCCTCTTGGCCCAGTTCGCCCGCGGCGTCGCCGAGGCCCTCGCCGGCTGACCCGCCGACCCCGTCGAGTGTGGCCGATCGGTCACAGAGGGGTGGGGGGGGTCGAAAGTTGACCCTTGGGGACCCTCCACCGTCACAGGGGTACTCACGCGGAGATTTAATTCGGGGCCGCGGGAAATCCGGGGCCGGGTTGGCGGGGCCGACTGTCTGGACACCCTGCGATGCAAGGGTTGAACGCGACGACGGGCCCCGGAACAGACCAATACTTTTCGCCCGATCGGGCTGGAGCCTAAGCCGTGTCCGACATCGTCGATCTCTTCGGCGACCCGGTGCCTTCCAACCATGGAGCCCGCGGGCGCCCCGCGCATGCGCCAAGCCGGGCGAGCCGTGACAAGGTGAACCTGCTGCTCGCGCTCGGCTGGTCGAACGAGCGGATCGCCAACGCGATCGGCGTCAGCGCCCCGACCCTGCGCAAGTGCTACCGGGGCGAGTTGAAGACGCGCCTCCTGGCGCGCGACCGGCTCGATGCCCGCGTCGCCGAGAAGCTGTTCGAGGGCGTGAACGCCGGCAACGTCGGGGCGGTGAAGGAATTCCGGAAGCTCGTCGAGCGGAACGATCAGATGGAGGCCGCGCGCAGCTTCGAGCGTCCGACTGCGCAAGTGGCAAGGCCGAAGGCGGAGAAGCTCGGAAAGAAGGAAGCGGCGCGCAAGGCCGCCGAGACCGCCGGCGCCGATTCCGAATGGGGCAGCGACCTGATGTTCCCTGGGAGCCGTCCGAATTGACCCCCTCGTGGTCCACGGCCTGCCCGGATTGGGAAGACCGCATCGTCGAGCGGCGCACGCTGGTGCCCGACCTGCCGCTGTTCGCGGACGAGGCGGAGAAGGCGCTGAGAATCTTCAACCGGCTGCGGCTGCCGGACGTGATCGGTCAGCCGACCATGGCCGAGGCCGGCACCGAATGGCTGCACCCGATCGTCTCGGCGCTGTTCGGATCCTACGACGAGCGATCGCATCGGCGCATGGTGCAGGAACTGTTCCTCCTGGTGCCGAAGAAGAACTCGAAGAGTTCGGGCGCTGCCGCGATCATGGTGGTGGCACTGATCATGAACCGGCGCCCGGAGGCCGAATTCCTCCTGATCGCCCCGACGAAGCAGATCGCGGACATCGCCTTCAAGCAGGCGTGGGGCATCATCCGCGCCGACCGGAGCCTGTCGGAACTGTTCCATCCGCAGGAGCACCTGCGGAAGATCACGCATCATACGAGCCGGGCCTCGCTGCAGATCAAGGCGGCGGACACGGACGTCATCACCGGTTCGAAGTCGACGGGCATCCTGATCGACGAGACCCACGTCTTCGCCAAGAAATCGAATGCGGCGGACATCTTCGTCGAGATCCGCGGCTCGCTGGCGGCGCGGCCCGATGGGTTCCTGATCCAGGTCACGACGCAGTCGAAGGAACCGCCGCAGGGCGTATTCAAGGCGGAACTGTCGAAGGCGCGCCGTGTGCGCGACGGGCAAATCCGGCTGCCGCTTCTGCCGGTGCTCTACGAGCTGCCGGCGCGGCTGATCGACAGCGACGGCTGGAAGGACCCGGCGACCTGGGGGCTGGTGAACCCGAACCTCGGGCGATCCGTCGACGAGCAGTTCCTCGCCAACCAGCTCTTGGTCGCCGAGGACGAGGGGCGTGAGGCGCTGGCGCTTCTTGCCTCGCAGCACTTCAACGTCGAGATCGGGCTGCGCCTGCGATCCGATCGGTGGGCCGGTGCCGACGTCTGGGAAGAGCGCGGGATCGACCTCAACCTCGAAGCGCTGCTCGAGCGTTCGGAGGTGGTCACCGTCGGCATCGACGGCGGAGGCCTCGACGACCTCTTCGGCCTCAGCGTCATCGGGCGCGAGCCGATCGAGGTTGAGGAAGAGGTCGAGGTCGACGGCATCAAGACGGTGCAGCGGACGAAGCGTTGGCTTGGCTGGTCGAAGGCCTGGTGCCACCGTGGCGTCCTCCAGCGGCGCAAGTCGATCGAGACGAAGCTGCTGGACTTCGAGAAGGCTGGGGACCTTGTGATCGTCGGCGACGAACTGGCTGACGTGACCGGCATCGTCGCCGTGGTCGAGCGTGTCATGGCGGCGGGGAAGTTGGCGGCGGTGGCGGTCGATCCTGCCGGCCTCGGCGAGCTCGCCGACGCCCTCGATGGCATCGGCATCACGGCCGAGAACAAGATGCTGATCGGCGCCCCGCAGGGCTTCGGCATGATGAACGCCATCAAGACGGCCGAGCGCAAGCTGACAAACGGCACCTTCCACCACGCCAAGAGCGGCTTGATGGACTGGTGCGTCGGCAACCTGAAGATCGAGCCGACGGCCACGGCGATCCGCGCAACCAAGCAGAACGCCGGTGACGCCAAGATCGACCCCGTGATGGCGATGTTCGACGCGGTCTTCATGATGGCGACGAACCCCAAGGTCTCCACCTTCAACGCTGCCGAGTGGATTGCGAGCTACGGATGAACTGGCTTTCAAGATTCCTCCGGCTTGGCGGCACCAAGGACATCGAGCCGTGGCGCGGCCAGCAGGTGTCCACCGAGAACGGCAACAACTTCGTCACCAATCAGGTGACGGTCGCCGACTATCGCGATCAGCGGCTCACCTCAGGCGGAGGCGTCGTGGGGCTTTCGGCTACCTGGGCCTGCGTCCAGCTGATTGCCGGTACGATCGCCTCGCTGCCGCTCGTCGTCTATCGGACCGATGCGGACGGTATCCGAAGGGTGGCGAAGGATCACCCGCTCTACTTCGTGCTGCATGACAGCCCGAACTATGACCAGACGGCCGTCGACTTCTGGGAAATCATGGCCGCCAGCATCGAGCTGCACGGCAACGCCTACGCGGTGATGGAACGTCGCACCGGCGGCGCGCTGAACGCCCTTCACCCGATCCGCCCGGATCTGGTGAAGGTGCGGCGGCTCCCAGGTGGCGCGCTGGAATACGAGTGGACGGAGGACAACGTCCGTCGGGTAAAGCGGGGCGAGAACGTCCTCCACATCCGCGGGCCCCTCGGCGACGCGGTGTCCGGCGCATCCACCCTGTCGATCTGCCGTGGTGTCTTCGATGACGCGCTCTGGACCGAGTCCGCGGCCGGGGCGATGTTCCAGAACGGCGTCAGCCCGAGCGGCGTGCTCTCGACCCCCGACACGGTTCGGCTCTCGCGCGAGCAGCGCGACGAACTCGAGGTGCTTCTTCAGCAGAAGTATGCCGGCGCGCTCCGGCAGGGGCGCCCCATGCTGCTCGACGGCGGCCTGAAGTGGACGCAGCTGTCGATCGACCCGCAGGACGCGCAGATGCTCGAAAGCCGCAAGTTCAGCGGCGAGCAGATCTGCCGGATCTTCGGCGTCCCTCCCGCCATGGTTGGGTTCGGCGACAAGGCGTCGAACTGGGGGACGGGCAAAGAGGTCGACGTGCTCGGCTTCCAGAAGTTCACGCTGCGCAAGCGGCTCAAGCGGATCGAGCAGGCGCTCGTCAAGCAGCTGGTGCCGCTGGCGGAGCGCCGCTCGCAGGGGCTGGTCATCGAGTTCAACTTCGAGGGGCTTCTGCGGGGTGACACCGCGAGCCGGTACGAGGCCTACGAGCGCGCGATCCGCATGGGTCTGGCGACGCGCAATGAGTGCCGCGCCCTCGAAAATCTGCCGCCGGTCGACGGCGGCGACGTCGTGACGGTGCAGATGCAGGACATCCCGCTCGCCCAGGCGATCAACGGAGGCCGAGATGGACAAGACGACAGCGCCGCTTCTTGAGATCAAGGCGCTCAAGGACTCGGGCGAGTTCGAAGGCTACGGCTCGACCTTCGGCGGCGAGCCGGACGCTTATGGCGACGTGATCGCCGATGGCGCCTACGCTGACAGCCTCGCTTCGCATCAGGCCAAGGGCACGATGCCGAAGCTCTTCTGGCAGCACGACCCGCGCGAGCCGATCGGCAAGTGGCTGTCGGCGAAGGAGGACAGCCATGGGCTCCTCCTCACTGGCAAGCTGAACATGGACGTGCAGCGGGGTCGCGAAGCCTACGCGCTGCTGAAGGCGCGCGACATCGACGGTCTGTCGATCGGCTACCGGATCAAGGAATACAGCGTCGACACCGAAACCGGTGTCTGGACCCTGCAGAAGCTCGACCTCGTCGAGGTCAGTGTGGTGTCCGTCGGCGCGAACGAGAACGCGGTCGTGCAGAGCGTCAAGGCCGCCAAGGCCGCGCACGACCTTTCGGAACGACTGAAGGCCGGGGACCGGCTGACGGAACGTGAGTTCGAGACCTGGCTCAAGGGATTGGGCTTCTCGAACTCGCAGGCGGAGCGCGCCGCGCGCGTCCACCTGAAAGGGCAGGGGGAACCTGCCGAAGCGGCTGATGATGGCGTCGCCTTCCTGCGCGCCTTGACGGGCCACGCGGCCTAACCCTTCCCAGGAGAACACACCCATGAACCTTCGTTCGATTGTCGCCTTCGCGACGATCGCGCTGCTTGGCGTCATCACGTCGGCCAGCGCGCATGCCGCCGTCGGTCCCATCGGGCCGGCTGAACTGTCGGCGCTCTCGCATCTGGCGCCGGTCGCCGCCGGCGGGATCGCCTATCTCGCTGCCGGCCTCGCAACGCTGCCGTTCGGCCCGCGCATCGCATTCGACGTCGCCGATCGCCCCGGTGGCGGCAGCAAGTCCGCGGCCGAACTGGCCGCCGAGGTGAAGCGCGACTTCGAGACCAAGCACGACAAGGTCAAGGAGATCGCCGAGCAGGCCCTCGCCGAGGCCAAGAAGGGCGCGCCGCTGTCCGAGAAGGCGAAGGAACTCGCCGACGAGGCGCTGACCGGCATGAACGAGACGAAGTCGCGTCTCGACGAGCTCGAGCAGAAGTTGGCGCGCGGCGGCGGCGGTGAAGAAGGCCCCCGCACGGCGGGCGAGCGTTTCGTCGAGGACGACCAGTTCAAGGCCTTCGCGTCGCAGACCCGCCCCCGCGGGCGCGTCCTCGTTGAGGTGAAGGACATCACCTCGCTCTCGACCGACGCGCCCGGCTCGGCGGGTGCGCTGGTCAACAGCGATAGGCGCGGTCTTCAGGTGCAGCTTCCGCAGCGCCGCCTCACGGTCCGTTCCCTCATCCTGCCCGGCGAGACGGCGAGCAACGCCATCGAGTACGAGCAGGAGAAGCTGTTCACGAACGCCGCCGCGCCGGTCGCTGAGGGGGCTCTCAAGCCTCAGTCCGAGCTGCAGTTCGAGGACAAGACGGCGACGGTCCGCACGATCGCGCACTGGATGCGGACGTCGGTGCAGATCCTCGCCGATGCGCCCGGCCTGCGTTCGATCATCGACCAGCGCCTGCGCTTCGGCCTGGCCCTCGCCGAGGAAAACCAGCTGCTTAACGGCTCGGGCACCGGGCAGAACCTGCTCGGCCTCGTGACGGCTGCGACCGCCTATGCGGCGGCCGGTGGTCTTACGGCGACCACGCAGGTCGACGTCCTGCGCCTGATGATCCTGCAGGCGGCGCTCGCCGAGTATCCGCCGAACGGCATCGTCATCAACCCCATCGACTGGGCGGCGATCGAGATGGCCAAGGACGCCGGCGGCAACTACATCATCGGCAACCCGCAGGGCACGCTGTCGCCCACACTGTGGAGCCTGCCGGTGGTACCGACGCAGGCGATGGGGGTCGACAAGGCCCTGGTCGGCGCCTTCAACCTCGCGGCGCAGATCTTCGACCGGCAGGATGCCACGGTCGACGTCTCGACCGAGGACCAGGACAACTTCGTCCGCAACAAGGTGACGATCCGCGCCGAGGAACGGCTCGCCATGGCGATCTATCGCCCGCAGGCGATCGTCTACGGCGATCTCGGCCGCGTCCCGAACAACTAAGCCGGTCGGCTCGTCACGAGGGGCTGGCGCAAGCCCGCCCCTCTCACGAACCGAAGGAGCGAACCATGGTCAAGGTCATCACCACCAAGCCCCTCGATGGGGAACCGGCAGGCGTCGAGCGCGAGTTCGACCATGCGGAGTTCGAGATGCTGAAGGGCTTCGGCGCCGTGCGCGAGATCGGCGACGAAAGCCTGCGGTCCGATGGCCCGACAGTCGAGGAATATGTCGCGGCCGGCTACCAGGCGACCGGTTATCCCCCGTCGGGCTATGCCAGCCTCAGTTCGGAAGGTGAGATCGCCGCAGCGATCGCAACGCAGGCATCCCCGTCGCTCGGTAGTTCGAACGCGGGCGCCGGTGACGGCGGCGGTGCCGGTGCCGGAGACGTCGGTACCGATGCGGCCCCCGACGTCAGCGGCGAGAAGACCGCGCCGGACGTCGAGAACAAGGCGGCTCCCGAGGTGGTGAACAAGGCCGCACGCAAGCCGGCGAACAAGGCCAACTGATCCATGCGGCCTGTCCTCGTCTCTCCGCCGGCGCAGCGCCCGATTGAGCCTGAGGCTGTCATTGCGAACGTGGAAACGCTCGCCGATGCGGCGCCCAGCGTCATCGGCGTTCTGATTGACGCTGCCGTCAGCCATCTCGACGGCTGGTCGGGCACGCTTGGACGATGCCTGGTGGAGCAGACGTGGAAGGTCACCTATGGCTCGCCCGCCTGCCGCCTTCTGATCCCGTTCCGCGACCTGATCGCGGTTACGTCCGTCAAGGTGGCAGGTCAGGACATTCCGACCGCGAGTTTCACCGTCAGGGACTGCGCAGAAGGCCATCGCTTGTCGCCGATTGCCGCTTGGCCCATCGGTGAGGTCACGATCGAGTTCACTGCGGGATATGGCGGCGCCGAGCAGGTGCCGGCGGCGATCAAGCAGGCGATCACGCTTATGGTGACGAACCTTTACGCGCAGGCCAGCGAGGACGGGCGCAGCCGGTCCTTCACGGTCGACGGCGCCTTCACCGAGGCATTCAATAGCCCGGAGCAGCAGGGCGCGCAGTCGAACGCCGCCGTGCGGATGCTGCTGGCTCCGTTCCAGCTTATAGCGATCTGATGAAGCCTCGCGCTGCGTATCGTCGTCTCTTCTCGCGCGGGGGCCGCCGGGTCTCCATCGAACGCCGGGTGGCGAATGCCGACCCGATGCGAGTCGAGGGCGTGCGTGCGCGGATCCGCGAGGCAACCGACGAAGAGATCGCGGGCGGTATCCGATCGACAGAGCGGCGGGTTCTGATCCTGGCCGAAGACGTTCCGGCGGGCATGCTGCCGCTGGTGACGGACGACGCGGTGCTGGTGGACGGGTTGCGTATGACGTTCACGCAGCGGCCGGACGACCAGACGCATCGCGACGGCGAGATGCTGCTCGCGATCGCCGGGGTGGTGTCGAGCGCATGAAGATCGAGCCCCTCACGCAGCAGATCGCCGTGTTCGTGAACGAGATCAAGTCGCCGCAGGCGCGCTCGGCGCGTCTGGCGCAGGTCGCGAAGGATGGGATCGCCGAGATCCGCAAGTCCAACGCGGCGGCGAGCGGTGGGCGCGATCATCCGCCGGAAGTGTCCGTCGATGGCCGCCGCGGTGCGCCGCTGGAAAGCGTGAAGCCCGACGGCATGATCGTCGCGCAGTTCGACCCGCTGCGGAACGTCTTGGAATGGATCGGCGAGGCGCTGGTCGAGGAATCGCCGGTTCGCTCCGGTCGCTACGCTCGCAGCCATGTGCTGCTGGTTGACGGTGTCGAGCAGATCATTGGAACGGAGGTGCCTGCGGGCGATGTCTACCGGTTCGTGAACCGCCAGCCCTATGCGGCGAAGATCGAGCCGGATGGCTACGCGGCAGGTCAGAGCCCGCAAGCGGCGCAGGGCGTCTATCAGGTAATCGCGGCCGTCGCGGCGCACCGCTTTAATCAGGTCGCGCAGATTTCCTACTCGACATCGTATTTCGACCAGACGACGCGGTACATGCACCCCTCCATCGTCGTGCGGAGCCTCTGATGGCGCACCTTTCCGTCGTTCGCGCCGTGGAGGACCGCCTCAAGGACGGTTTCACCGGGTGCCCGGTCTATGTCGAGAACGAAGTCAGCGAGACGCCGACCAACGCCACCGCGTGGGCGCTGCTGGACTTCCCTTGGTCGCGGGCTGACTGGATCACGGCCGACGAGTTTCAGGAAGAGGGTGGCTTCCGCGTCGTGGTCGCGGTTCCGCGGCGAGACGGCGCGCACCGGGCACGCAGCTGGCTCGACGAAATCGCCGCCCTGTTTCGCGGGCAGAGCTTCGAGGGTGTGCAGTGCTACGCTCCGCAGTCCGCGTCATCCGACGACCAGAGCGAGCGCGGAGCGTATTTCCGGCTCTCCCTGACCGTGCCCTACGAGTTCATCATCACCGAATAGGAGGCCGTCGTGGTCCAGATTGCAAACGTGTCCTTCGGGCCGCTCGTGTTCCGCGAGAAGGCGAAGGAGGGCGAGGAGGGCAAGATCGTCGAGATCCTGCCCGGCGAGACGAAGGCGGTCGATATCGACCCGAAGCACCATGATGTCGTGGCGCGCGTCAACGCCAAGCTGATCGTCGTCGGCACCAAGGCGGAGGTCGAGAAGGCGGTCAAGGAATCGCCGGTCGCGCCGTCGGCGGACAAGCCCGCCGCCTGATCGGCCCCGCATCCCATCCCGGCAATCCCGCCGGATCCATGGCCCGCCTTCGTGCGGGCTTTTTCATGCCCAGGCTCAAGGAGAACAGGCCATGGCGCCCAAGACCCCGCTTCCGGTCGCTCGGACCCGGATTTCGATCGGCAGCGCGACCGCCGACTACACGCAGACGGCGCTCGCGGCCGACACCTACACCCGCGTCGGGCGCGTGCGCTCGATGCCCGGCTTCGGCGAGACCTACGCCGACATTACGGTCGAAGAGGTCGACGACGGTCGCACCCGGTACGGCAAGGGCACGGCATCGGGCACGGCGATGGATATCGTCTGCTCTCGCCAGCTGACCGATCCCGGCCAGGCCAAGATGAACGCGGCCTCCCTCTCGGCGCTCTCCTACAACCTGAAGATGGAGATCCCGAACGAGGCTGGCACCTTCGACGTCATCTACTTCTGCGTCCTGGTGAACTCGTCGAACACCGGTCTCGGCGGTCCCAACGACACCCAGACGGTGACTTACAACTGCCGCCCGCAGGAAGCGCCGATCGTCGTCCCGGCGACGTAACCGCCCGCACACCATCGCTCGCGAGCGAGAGCCGGTGGCGTTGTCAGGGCGCCGCCGGCTCACCCCCTGACCCATCCCTGACGCATCAACGGAACCTGACCCATGTCTCTGACCTCGCATCTGACCATCACACTCGGCGACGACGAATTCG
Source organism: Aureimonas sp. Leaf324 (assembly GCF_001423245.1). Classification (GTDB taxonomy): domain Bacteria; phylum Pseudomonadota; class Alphaproteobacteria; order Rhizobiales; family Rhizobiaceae; genus Aureimonas. The sequence goes on along the minus strand of NZ_LMOH01000023.1, from coordinate 157,837 downwards.
AGCTCGTTCCAAGCCTCAAGGCGGCCACCGCCGTTTCCAACCGATTCAGCGGTTTCCAGAATGCCATGAACGCGGTGCAGGCGGCAGATCTGGCGTCCGTCCAGTTCGTGATCCGCCAAGGCGTTCCGCTCAAGCAGCTGTCGACCGAGGCTCTGAACGAGGCCATTTATCGCAAGGGCACGTTCAAGACGGCCGGGACCGCCATCAAGTTCCTTACTCGGCTTGCCAATGGCGGTCGCGAGATGGGCGACGAAGAAGGCGACGACGAAACCTCCGCGGCGGAGGGCGACGAGGGAAACGGCGAGGTCTGACGCCTGAGCAGGCGATCGACGACCTCTACCGGGCAGCGGTGAGATTGCTGCCCGGATGGAGCGACACTTCGATCATGGCCTGCGATCTTCTTCGCCTGCGCATGGCTGTCGACGCGGCCCGCGAGCAGATCGAGGAAGACTGGCGTCAGCGTTACCGGATCGCCGGGTTCAAAGTCCCCGACCGCATTTCCGAAGAGGAAATGTCGAACGAGGACCTCAATGCGCAAGCGAGGAACATGGTGTCGCTGATCGCCGCGCAGTTCAACGGTGCCTGATCAGCTGCAGCGTGTCAGTTCGAATGTGTCGCCGGAAATCGGCGAATGCCACGTCATGGATTTGCGACTGACGTCGAAGAGGGCGACCCGGTAGCCGTCAGGGAACGACAGCAGGAAGTTGCGTCCGTCGCGCTCCACCTTCGCGACCTTGATCGGACGCGACCCGGGCGCGGTGTATCGAGAGGGCGTGAAGCTGAACGGGGTTTGGCAGGTGGCTGGTCCACCGCTCCATCTTCCCTGGAACGGCAAGTCTGCCGCCCCTGCGGGGGGCAGCGACACCGCAAGCAAAACCGAAACCAGCGCGCCGATCGTCTGCAGTTTCATCTGAACTCGTCCATCAAAAGTGCCGGCCTCATCGGGCCGTATCGGAGCCATCATGGCCGGTCAAACCATCGTCACCACTGCGAAGTTCGTAGCGAGCGAAGAAGGCGTCGAGGAAACCGCTGCCGCACTCGCCAAGCTTCAGGCTGAGGCGAGAAAGGCCAGTGGCGCTCTGCCGGCGTTTTCGAAGGCAACGCAGGCGGCGCTTGCCCAGGTTGCGAAGGATCAGGAGAACGCCCGAAAGGCGGTCGAGGCGGCACGCGCTTCCATGACCGACAAGGGGGCCTCGAAGGAGGTGACGATCTCCTTCGAGCAGAACGCTCGGGCTCTTCAGAAGATCGCAGACGAAGCGCGCAAGGTTACGGGGGCGCTGGACCCTGTTGCTCGCGCAACGGCCGATCTCGCTCGCAAACAGGAGCAGCTCAACGCGCTCGTCGAAGCGGGGGCGATCTCGCAGGAGGACTACGGTCGCTTCACCGCCGTCGTGAATGACCGGATGGCGAAGTTCAGCAACGTTGCGAACGATGCCGGCGCGAAGGTCAAGCTGACGTCCGAGCAGGTCAGAAATCTCGGCTATCAGGTGAATGATGCCGCGACCATGCTGCTCTCCGGTTCCTCGCCGTTCCAAGTCATGGCGACGCAGGGCGGCCAAGTTATCCAGGCGCTCGGTGACGGTCCCGGAGGCGTGCGTGGCTCAATCTCTGCTATTGTGTCCAGCATCGGCAGCTTTGCCATCGGGCTCGGCCCTGCCGGTCTGGCCATCGGCGGTCTCACCGCTGCGGCGGGCGCTTTCGCTCTGGTGGCGCGCCAAGACATCAAGCCGATTGAGGACGTCATCAAGGCGCAGGCCGATGCCGTTCGCGATTTGCGCGACGCTTACGGTCTCGCCGGGGAAGCTGCTGGCGACTATGCGAAGCGCAGCCAGGATGCCGTGCGACTGTCGACGCAGGACGTCACGAACGAGAGCTTAAAGCGGGCTCGCGAGGCAATCCAGTCTCAGGGTGAATCGCAATTCGCCGGGCGAGACAACTATCGCTTCCGGGCGCAGCCGCAGTATGCCGACTTGCGGAAAGCGTTTGCCGATCTGATGCAGTCGGCGAAGGACGGCCCGCCTGCCTTCGCCGAGTTCGAGGCAGCGCTGGCACGGATCCCCGCTGAACGCCTTACCGGTGAGGTGAAGGAGGTCATCAAGGCGAACCGGCAGTGGGCACAGGGGCTCATTCCTCTTCAGCAGGAGATTGCCGGGACAACGGCTGTCGTCGACGGGTCGGCTGAGGCGCTCGTCCGCTATCGTCGCGCGATGGATGAACTTCGCGGTCTGATCCCGGATCTGCGGACCGAGGCGCAGCGCATCAACGACGCCTTTGCCGAGGCCGCCAGCATTGGGCGAGCCGATGGCGACGAGATGGTGGCGCGTTTTCAGAAGCAGAAAGCTTTGGCGGCGGATGCCGCCGGCGCCTTGGATCTCCTCAACGCAGCACGCGCCGAAGGTGCATCGATCGGTCTTGGCGAAGAGGCGAAGGCCGTTGCTGCCGTTGAACAGGAGTACGCCAAGCTTCGGGCGCAGTACAACGGGAACGCCGAGGCGTTGGCCGCTCTCGACCAATGGCGTCAGCAGTCGATCGGCAATGCCGGGCGCCAGGCGGCGTTCGATCGCGACCAAGAGGCTGCCAAGGAAGCCGAATCCGCAGCGAAGCGCGCAACCGACGAGGCGCAGCGCTATGCCGAGGCAACTCGCTCGCGCATCGCCGGGATCGATCAGACAGTTGCCGCACAGCGCATGGAGATCGACATCCTTGGCCGCAGCGAAGGCGAGGCGGCCGCGCTGCGGTTCGAGTTCCAGGCGCTGGCGGCTGCGCGTCAGGCGGCCGCATCAGCCGGGAAGGTGGTCTCCGACGACGAGATCGAGGCAATCCAACGTGCCGCAGGGGAAGTCGGGGCGCTGACGACGGAGTTCAAGGCGATGCAGGAGGCGCAGGAGCAGGCCAAGCGCCTCGGCGAGATGTTCGACGACCTCGCGTTCGAACGCTCCATCATCGGCCTGTCGGATGCCGAGCAGCGGGTGCGTGAAAGTATTCACGGGCTGGGCATCGACTACGAGTCCTTCGATGGCCAGAGGCTCGCTGGCGAGATGCGGTACAACGATGCGCTCCGCCAGACGCAGGACGAGATGCGCAAGACCGGCGAGATCGCTGAGGACGCGTTCGGGGGCCTGATCGATGCCCTGACGCAGGGCGGCGATCTCATGCAGAACCTGATGGGGTTCGCGGCCGACCTTGGGCGTCAGTTCGCGAGCATGGGCGCACAGAAGCTGTTCGGCAACCTGTTCGGCACCGGGCAGAGCAGCGCTACCTCGCAGGGCAGCGGTATCGTTGGGGCGATCGTGTCGGCCGTTGGTGACGCCCGCGTGCCGACCCCGACACCGCGCCCGGTCGTTCAGGCGGCGAGCTATCCTTATGCCGAGAAATACGCGCTGCCGGCGCCCACGCCCGCCATGCGCTCGCAGTCGGCGGCCTTGGCGCAAGGTGTCACCAAAGCTGTTTCGTCGAACCTTCTGTCTTCGCTGCTTGGCGCAGGTAAGAGCCAGGGGCACATCACGGGCCTTAACGACCGGTTCGCTACGGCGCTGACGAACATGCTGGATGCGGCCCCCGCTGCAGTCCAGTCGGCCATCACCATCAACTCGGGGTTCCGCTCGGTTGCACGCCAAGCTGAACTCTTCGATGCCGCGCTGAAGAAGTATGGATCGGTCGCGGCCGCGCGCAAATGGGTCGCGCCCCCGGGCAACTCTCAGCACAACAAAGGCATGGCCGCCGATCTGGGCTATGGCTCGACGGCAGCACGCCAATGGATCCACGCGAATGCCGGGAAGTACGGCCTCGCATTTCCGCTCGGGAACGAGAACTGGCACATCGAGCTTGCCGGCGCGCGAGGTGGAGCGAAGTCGGCATCGGCCGCCTATAACGACCAGCGCATCGTCGCGCGTGGCGTTTCCGATGGCATGAAGGATTACAGTCGGGACGCTAGCGTTGCGCAGCCGCAGCGCTCTACTGGTCCGTCTACTGAGAACGCGGGCGGTTTCTTCAGCCCGCGGGCGCTTGCCGGCCTCGAGGTGCTCGGCGCTGGCGCGGGAGCTTTCGGTGCGGGCTATCAGTCCGGCTCGCCGCTCTCCGGCGGCGTGTCAGGCGCACTCGGCGGGTATCAGGCAGGCGGGGCGATCTCGTCGTTCCTTGGTGTTGGCGCTGGCGCGGGCGCTGCGCTCGGTGTCGTTGGCGGCGCTGCGCTTGGCATCCTCGGTGGCATCCTCGGCGCGCGGAAGCAGCGCGAGCAAGCGCACCGGGACAAGGCCGCAAAGTGGGAGGAGCTTCGTCCGCAGTACGAGGCCTTCGACAAGTCGCTCTCGGGCGACGGCAACGGCCAGCTGCGCCAGTGGATCACCGAACAGGAAGGAGCCTTCGCGCAGTTCCGGAAAGTAGGCGGCGACGCTTGGAAGTACGGCCAGGGCAACTCGTCGGCGCAGTTCGCCTCAACTGGGACCAAGATGTGGACCCGGTTCATGGAAATGCAGGAGGAGTTCCGCGAGGGCTTCACCGACATGGTCGAGGATCTGTCCTCGGGCGAGGGCCTCGGTGGTGCCTTCGCCAAGGGCCGCGCGGCAACCAAGGACCTGAAAAAGCAGATCAAGGACATGATCGACGACGTGTCGATCGCGTTCGGATCCGACGACATCGGCGTCGGTGTGAATGGCGCTTGGACCGAGGCGTCCAAAGCCATGGAGGAGACGCGGAACAAGGCGATCGCCGAGGCCAAGGTGGCGGCAGGCGAATATGCCCTATCGCTGCTCTACACCGCTGCGACAACCTCCGACGTCGAGAAGAGCCTCGACGGCTTCCGCGGCACGGCTGCCGGGTTGCAGAAGGTGCTGACCGATCTCGGCTGGACGGCCGAGGCGGCAGCGGCCGACATCGATGACCGACTGAAACAGGCCATCGCCAAGATGGGCGAGACGTTCACGGACGGCTTTCAGGCGCAGATCAACGACCTATCGGGCGTCGGCTATCTGAACGACGTCAAGGACCTCATCGCCTCTCGCGACACAGCGCTGAACGATGCCGAGTTGCTCGGCGTCGACCCGGAGATCGTGTCGCGCTGGTTCAAGCTCGCGAGCCAGGATCTGGTCGACGGGTCCGAACTCGTCGGCTCGGCGTTCGACGACCTGATCAAAGCGTTCCCCGAACTCTCAGGCGTCGTCCATGCCTTCACCGGGGCATCGCGCACGGCGGCCGAGGCGGCAAAGGCTGCGCAGTCGGCAGCGCTTGCGTCCTACGAGGCCTCTCGCTCGCAGCTCGAAAGCGTCTACTCGGCGGTCCTCAGCTATCGTGACGGGATCCGCTCGTTCCTCGACGACATGAAGCTAGGCGACGAATCGACCCTGTCGCAGAAGGACCAGGTCGCCGAGGCGCGCCGGGTCTATGAGGAGACGCTCGCCAAGGCGAACGGCGGTGACAAGGAAGCGATGGCCGGGCTGACCGGCGCCGCGCAGGACTATCTCGCCGAGGCCAAGGACTACTTCGCGTCGAGCGCCGACTACACCGCGATCTTCGACAGCGTGAACGCCTCGCTGAAGTCGACGGACGTGAAGGCGACGAGCCAGATCGACTTGATGCGTGGCCAAGCGGCGTGGCTCGAGGATATCGCCGGATCGAACATCGAGATCGCGAAGGCCATGTCCGACTTCCTGGCAGCACAAAAGGGGCTGAACTCGACCCGCTCCTGGGGTGTGATGGCCGACCAGAACAAGGCGATCTGGTCCGACCTCAACGCCAAGGGAATCGACTACTCCGGCAACTTCGGCAGCGGCCAGTTCCTCGACTGGGTCGCTTCGCAGACGCCTTCGATGCAGGCGATCATTCGCCCGATCATCGACAAGTGGAGTGCGGCCTATGCGCCGAAGGGTTTCGCCACCGGCGGCTGGACCGGCGACATGGCGAAAAACGCGGTTGCGGGAGTCGTGCACGGTCAGGAGTTCGTGGCGCATGCCGAAGCGACCCGACGCTGGCGTCCGCAGTTGGAGGCGATGAACTCCGGAGCGACCCGGCTTCCCAACGTCGATCCGGTGCAAATGCCGTCCGTGACGCCCACGGGCAGCGATAGCCGCGCGCTGATCGCCGAACTGAAGGAAGCCAACCGGCTATTGCGTCAGCAGATCGCCACGACGGGGCAGGGTCTCGCGCAGAACGTCCAGGCGACCGAGCGGGGCAACCGTGCGACCGAGGACATGGCGATGGCGTCGCGCCGCGATCAGATTCGGGCTCGCGCAGCATGATCTATCTCGTCGAGTTCCGCCCGATCGACAAGGCGACCGGCGAGACCGTTGTCCTGCGCTTCGGTTCGCACGGCTACACCACGGCGCCCGGCGACGATCCCCCGAACGCGCAGTTCGTCGGACGGCTGCAAGGGCCCGGCCAGTACGACCGGTTCCTGTTCTCCCGCGGTCGCACGCGTGGCGAGAGTGCCGTCGGGGCCGGCGAGATCACGATCGTCAACGCCGATGGCAAGCTCGACTGGCTGCTCGAGCTTGCCTTCGATGGTCGGCCCTTCACGCTGTGGGGGCTGCCCGATCGGTTCTCGCCCTGGTCCACGCGGCAGGTCCTTCTCGCTGGATCGACGGAGCAGGCGGAGTTCCCGGGCCGGCTCGTATCGATCTCGATCCTTGGCCGCCTTGTTCTTTTGCGCGAGGCGATCCAGCCGCTCGCTTACCTCGGTACGACGACGAGCGGTGGCCTGTCGGTCGCCGAGGGTAACGTCGATCTTCGGGACGTGAAAAAGCCGCTGCTCTTCGGATCGGCGCGCAACATTCCGGCGCTCACGGTCGATCAGTTCGACAACGTCTACCAGGTGTCGAGCAACGCGCTGGCGGCGATCACGGCGGTTCGCGACAGCGGCGTCGCACTGACGGCGACGCAGGACTATCCGACGCTCGCGGCGCTCAAGGCGGCGATGATGACCGGCGGACAGTTCGCGACCTGCCTCGCCCTCGGCCTCGTGCGGACGCAGGTGCGTCCGGACGGTTCGCTGACTGTCGATGCCGCCGAGGGCGCGGCCGTGGCGGATCGCTCGGCCGCGCGTCTCGTGCGCCGGATGATTGGCGACCTGATGCCGGTGGCCGAAGAGGACTTCGACTTGCTGCACGAGGCAAACCCTGCCGAGTGCGGCCTGTGGATCGCGCAGGGCGAGACGACGGTGCTTTCCGCTGCCATGTCGGTCCTGAACTCGGTCGGCGGGTATCTCACCGACGACCGGCTCGGGCAGATCCGGGTCGGACGATTCGATCTGGCCGCCGACGGCGGCGAGGTGACGATCGGGCGGTCCGTCATCCTCGACCAGGGACAGGGCTTCGCCCGCGAGGCGACGCAGGACGACGGGGCCGGGGTGCCGGCGCGTTCGGTAACGGTGCGCTACGCCCGCGCCTACACGACGCTGTCCGACGAAGATCTGAAGGATGTGGCTGCCACTGACGCCTATCGCTCGTTCGCCAAGGAAGAGTGGCGGCAGGTGAAAGTCGAGAGCGCCACAAACAAGGTCCAGCACCCGAAGGGGCCGGAGCTGGTGTTCGACACCAGTCTGACGACAGAAGCGGACGCCCGCGCCGAGGCCGAGCGGCTGCTCGCGATTTACGGCACTCGGCGCGACCTTTTTGCGGTCATGGTGTCGAGTGGCAAGGCGACGACTCTCGACGTCGGCGACGCGATGACGCTGCGGGTCGACCGGTTCGGCATGGGCGAGGGGCGTGCGTTGCGCATCGTCGGTCTCGTCCAAACCTTCGCGAACAACCTGACACGCATCGAGGCGATCGGATGACGGCGCACTGCCTGTTCCTGCACCCCAACCTCAGCGACCAGCCGCGGGGCTCGCGGCCCGGCGCGACGCTGTCGGGCGGCAGCTGGGTTCTGCCGCTGACGAACCTTCAGGAGCGCGAACTTTCCGAGGTGGCGCGCTCGGCCAGCACCCGCCCGACGGATACGCAGTTCGACGTCGACTTCTCCGCCTTCGGCGAGATCCGCGCCATCGTCCTCGTCAACCACAACCTGTCGGTGACGGCACGGCTCCGGGTGACGGCCTGGTACGAGGACGGGTCTTACTTCTCGCCGTCGTACCGCGCCGAGTTCGACGCCTATCCGACGCTCGCCTACACCGAGGATCTGCCGTCGGAGGCGGAGAACTGGTGGGACGGCAAGCCGCTGACCGCCGACATCGAAGGCTTCACGCAGAACGCCATTCACGTCCTGCCGGAGCCGTCCTTCGCGCCGCACTGGCGGATCGAGATTATCGACGACGGAAACCCGGCCGGGCACATCGACATCGGCCGGCTCTGGATGGCGACTGGCTGGCAGCCCTCGCGCAACCCGGCCTATGGCGCGGCGCTGCGCTACGAGGACGAGACCACGATCGAGAAGGCGCTGTCGGGCGCCGAGTTCTTCGACGAGCGCGAGCCGTTCCGCGTCTTCAACATCGCCTTCCCCTTCCTGCCCGACCAGGAAGCGCTTCAGCGCGGGCTCGAGCTTGAGCGACGCGCCGGGACCAAAGGCGAGATCTTCTACATCCACCGGCCCGACGACGCGCAGAACCTGACCCGCCTCAGCTTCCTCGCCCGGCTGCGCGTGCTGAACCCGTGGGAGCAGGTGGCCGCCTTCGACGGGCGAGCGGCCATCGCGTTCGAACTCAAGGAACTGATGCCGTGAACCTGACACCGGAAGAGGAAGCCGAGGCCAACCGGCTGGCGACCGTCTACAACGAGCGCCCGTTCGACGCGCAGACCAACCCCGGCGGGTTCGGGCGCGGCGGCAACTCGGCGATCGGCCTGTTCATCAAGTCGCTGCGCGACATGGTCGGCTTTGGCCGCGGCGTCGTGCGCGTTGCGACCGATTCACTTGCAGCGATCACGACGCAGGCCAACCGCTTCTCGGCGGCGGTCGCCGCGATCGAGACGGGCCCTGTGACCAGCGTCAACGGCAAGACAGGCGCCGTCGTGATCGACCTCTCGGAAATCTCAGCCGACGTGACCGAGCAACTGGCCGAGGTCCAGTCGACGCTGGATGGCGTTGTCGCGCAGCAGGCGTCCGCCGCTCGCCATTCCCGCGCCTACGCGCGCGCCTTTGGAGGCTGATCCATGCCCGATACGAAAGCCGTCGGAGGCCTGTCCCTCACGACCTCGCTGCAGACGCTCGTCACGAACACGGCCGCGGACGCCAAGATCCGCAGCTATGTCCTCGACTTCGTGAACATCGACGGAGTGAACGCCGCGGACATCACGCAGTGCATCTGGATCGACAGCAGCGCATCGAATGCGCAACGGCCGATTCTGCCGGTCAACACGACGGTTCGCCCGGGCCGCGACGGCGCGTTGTCGCGCGAGTTCATTCTTGATCCCGGCGACAGCATCCAGGTTTCGGCGTCGGCGGCCGGCGACATCTACGCCACCGTGTTGCAGGTCTACGAGGAGCCGTCGGCATGAGGTCGATTCGGACCGGGCTGCGCAACCCGGTAATGCGATCGGGCGATCGGCTCGGGGCCAACCGTCTTCTGCCGGCCAAGCACTGGTTCTGGACCAATCAGCAAAGCCAGAGCGTGGGGCAGAACGTCGAGAGCGTCACGGCGACCTGGCAGGCCCCAGCCGATGGTCTGGTCGACGTCACGGCCATCGCTCCCGGTGGTGGCGGCAACGGCGCCTCCAACGTCGCCAACCAGCGTGGCGGCGCGTCCGGCGCCGTTGGGCGAACGACTGGGTTGGAGGTTCGAAAGGGTCAGCAGATCCAGATTTCCGTCGGACCTCGCGGTGGTGGCAGCACGACCACGCCTCGCGAAGGAGGCAATGTCTCGGCGACGTTCCCGAATGGCGACGTCGCCGTGGCTCGAGGCGGCCCTGCAGGCTCTCGCGACACAACTCCGGCTGCGCCGACAGCGACCGGCTTCAAGGAAGCCTATGCCGGTCTTGTCACAGGCGTCACCGGCGGCGGAACGTCTCCGATCCTCGGACAGAACCTGACGGTGCTGGAGATCGTCGCGCAGCCGAACGATGGCAGCGGCGAAAGCGGGCGCGGGTTCGGCAACGGCGGGAACTCGCGGGGCGTCACGGATCAAGCTGGTGGATCGGGCGCGCCAGGCGCGCTGACGATCGACTTCTACGCCTACGAGTGAGGACGCCATGATCGACCTCTACCGCCGCAACGACGGCCCGCCGCAGCCGCTGCCAGCTGTCGCCTACACGAAGGACGGCTTCTCGCGCACCGACCTCGCCAACCAGCCCGACAGCCGGCGCGAGCTCGGCTTCGTCCTGTTCGGATCCTATGACCCGAAGACGCAGGCTGTCGTGAAGCGGGGCGACGGTTATGCCATCGTGCCGATCGACCAGGCGGGCGACCCGGACCCGGCTGACGTTCCGAAGCTGATCGACGCAGAGCGCGACCGGCGCATCGATCTCGGCATCACCTTCGATGGCAAGTTCTTCCAGACGGCCGACCTCGACCGCGAGCGGATCGACCGGTCGCGCATCTCGGCGATGGCCGCGCTGATGAACGGCGTCCAGGAAGGCGACCTGCGCTGGCACGGTCTGCCGGTCGACTTCTTCTGGATCGCCGCAGACAACAGCCGGGTGCCGATGGACGCGCAGACGATGGTCGCCTTCGGCAACGCCGTCGCGGCGCGCGAGGGCGTGATGATCGTCGCCGGTAACGACCTCAAGCGCCGCATCGCGGCCGGGGAGACGATCCCCGACATCACGGGGAACTCGCTATGGCCGGAGTAGACCTGCGCAACGTCACCTTGCCGATCGGGCTGCTGCGGCACGCCCTCGTCGATGACATCGGCCCCGCCTGGCTGCGGCTCGACGGCAAGACCGAGTATCAGCGCGCCATGTATCCAGACTTCGTCGCCAAAGCGGCCGGTCAGGGGTGGTTCCTGGCCGGCTCCCTGCCTTCGACGTTCAAGCTGGTGAAGGTGCCGGCCGGGACGGCGACGGTCGCCAGCGGGTTCGACAGTGCCGCGGGTGCTCTCATCGGATCCGACAAGGTGACACTCACCCTCGCCAACCTGCCGGAGCACGACCACAGCTACATCGACGACACGGCGACGGCCACGGCGGGGAAGGCCGGGCTGGTGACCGGTCTCCTGCCGCTGCTGACGGGGCTCACCGCCTCGTCGCCGCAGAAGACGACAGGCAAGGCCGGCAAGGCGACGCCCGACGCCGTGCCGATCAAACCGCCGGGCTTCACGGCGCACCTCTTCGTCTTCGCAGGGCGTCCTCGAGGCTGATGGGCGCCTATACCGACGCCCCGATCGTCTTCGAGCGGCTCGACGGCATCCGGTATCGCCAGCATGGCCGTACCAGCTGGGAGCTGGGGCACAAGGGTTCAGATCACTGGGAGCATGTAGAAGACGTCACGGTCTTCGACGTCTCGATCCCGTTGGCTCTCCGCTGGATCTTCGATCCGCACGACCCACGATACCTGAAAGCGGCAGCGCTGCATGACGAGCTGCTGCGCCGAGGCTTCGACCGCGTCACGGCGGCCGGGGCGTTCAATGAGGCGCTGAAGGCGGACGGGGTGTCCGCCGCTCGCCGTCTCGCGATGGTCTCGGCCGTCGCTTTCTACCGCTGGTCCTGACTAGCTGGGTGAGGATGCCGGACGCTGTGTCACGGCACCCTCAGGCGTAAGCCGCATGGCGACATAGCCCGAAACGACCACAGACACATGACAACCATTCGGCGCCTGAGGGCGCCATTTTTATGAGGGGATGCCTCTTATGGCGCAGTCATCTCGCGTTCGTCAGAACAAGGTCAACGCGGCCGCCTACATCGGCGCCGGCATCATCACCCCTGGCGCGGGTGGCGGGGGCTCGACCATCCGTCGCCTTGCCGGCTTCGGCGGTGATCAGGGCAACCAGATCCGGCCTTCGGACGGGTCGAAGAACTCGTTCAACGCACGCAAGCGGTTCTACACGCCAGTCCCGATCCCAAACCCCGAGGTCGCCTACACCGGCATCTACTACAACTCGGGGAACGAGTATGACTATCCGAACGAGGTGGCGTACCACAGCGCAATCGAGCTGCCGGACGGTACGATCCGCGACATGGGTGCGACCGTCACCGTGTCGCCAGGGACCATCCTCGCCAAGTCGGCCAAGGCGGATGGCTTTACGATTCCGGCCGGGTTCTACTGGATCCGGACCAACGGGAAGGTCGCGACCGGCGGGCTCTGGTACTATACGGACGCGTTCCGCGCGGCCAACGTTGGGAACATGGAAGAGGGCGTCGATCTCGTCGATAAGGCCGTATCAGGCACGATCGGGAATGCCTCGCAGCAGATGCCTGCGGCGGCGATAGGCGTCATCGGCGATATGCCGGCAGCCCGCCGCCTATTCGCGCTGACGGGTGACAGCCTGTCGCAAGGCGTCGGCGGCTACTCCCATGCGACCGCCCCGAGCCTGGCGCTCGGCGTTCTGGCGGGACTGGTCCTGCAGCGTGATGTCGGCAGCGTCCTCCACCTCGGCCGCGCAGGCGCCTCGGCGCTGGCGAACAAGGACAAGTACGCCAAGCGGATCGCCCTGATGCAGGCTCTCGGCGTCACCGACATCTTCTCCGATCTTGGCGTCAACGACCTATCGTCGACCTCGTCGGCCGCGACGCTGAAGACCAACCTGACGGCGCTTTTCAACACGTTCAAGGCGGCCATGCCGACCGTGCGGATCTACCAGTCGACGATCACGCCCTCGACGACGGCGACCGCGCCGATCACCGAGAGCAACCAGACTGTGCCGACTGCGATGCAGGACGGGCGTCGTCTAACGTTCAATGCGGACCTGCGCGCGGGCGGCTTCAGCTCGCTCCTGGCAGGCGTCGTCGAGTTCGCGATCCCCGCGCAGCTCGACGCTGATCCGAACCTTTGGAAGGCGGGCTACGCTTCTGATGCCGGCAACCCCGGCGCCCAGCAGCACCCGAACCAGACTGGCGGCGAGGCGATCGTGGCCTATGCGGCTGCGCAGAACGCCTTGGCTATGCCTGTTTGATCCAGCACGCTGCTACGAATGGTGGGGTGAGCAGATCTTGGTAACCCTTCCTTGGGGTTTGGTGATGGCTATTGATCCCCTGATTGAACGTCAGGCGATGCTGTCCTGTAGCGCATACAATTCATCTAAATGGAAATGTCTTTTCTTGCCTGCTGAGCGGGAGGACTGACTAGGCCAAATCAGTCTTGGAAGTTCTGCTGAGTCAAAATCTGCAAAACTCCTAGTAAATTGGCGTAGTCTATCGGAGCTGGCACTGACGGTACGAAAAGCAACGCGTTCCACGCAGAAAATGCATGCTTGCACTCGAAGGTTTCTACCTTCACCTAGGCCAAGTGGGAATTCGAATATACGCGTGTAGCTCCAGCCGCCGTGCTTCCAGGTGTCCATTTTGCCTATTGCTACAGACCAGCCCTCTGGCATCAATCCGTTCATCAAAACTTTCCTCGCAAACTGAGGCGTGTTTCCAAGGTGTCCGGCTACCTCGAGGTTGATGGTCACCATGGTAGCCCATCTTGCAAGAGTAGTGGCCTGTGCGTCGCTGAATTTAGGCCAAAACCCGTCAGCAAGAACCGAGACTAGGGGCTTTGCTTCATTCTGAAGGCGGCTCATCCAGCCGTGGTTGCACTTCGGACAAACGTGGTTGACAGTTAGGTTGTAGGCGGTCCCTTTTCGAGCGGTTTTGTTCTCGTGCCATTTTGCCTCCTCGCCAAAACGGTGCTCCTCAGGTCTTCTTAGTATGTGTGTCCGATTGTCTGGTCTTGGATGTCGACGATCTAACCAGTCGCCGAAGGCATGTTCCTTGCTGAATTGCGATTTGGACTCGCAATACGAACAAACGCCGAATGTTGGGCGCTTTGGTGAACCGTATCGAAGGTCTAGTCCGCACTCGCAGAATGGTGCGAATTGGTAGGTATCGCGTCCACACCGTGGGCACTTATCAGGCACATGAGGTTGGGAAGGCGTATTCCAATAGTGTCGTTCTTCCATCGCTGATTGCCTGTAGCCTCGCTATCCGAATGGAGCGTAATTGGCGCAAGCATAGGCGACAACTGCCACTGAACCCGCAACCCCCGCCTCATCTGAGGGCAACCCACGCGGTCTCGATTCCGTCTTTTAAGGGGCTTCGCGTCCAGACTTTCGGAATGCTAGATGCCCCCATTCACCCGAGGCGCGTATTTCATGACGCAGTACAATTTTAACGTTAGACGCTTTCGAAACGTGGTATGACCCACCGATCGGTCGGAGGCACTTCAGCTTTTCTACGAACGGTTGGGGTCGCCATGTTCCTTCCGAATGAAGACGACACGATCTTAAGTGCCGCCCGTAAGCGACTTTACCTGAAAGATGCAATGCGCCGGTGGCCCTGGCTGACCACCTTCGAGTGTCTCGATTTGCAGACGGAGGAGCAATTGATCACCGCGGTACAACGCGGGTCGCCAGGGTCTGCCGTCAATACCGCAGCAGAGGTAACTCTTTGGATGCGTGGAAAGACGTTTTAGAACGTCACCTTGCTGGATTGTCCCTGCGGGGTCACCTGCGCGTTCAACGGAAGACTCGCTTTGCCAGCATGAACAACCCGACAGCGACAGCCACACCCACGCTGCTAGCGATGAACCCAGTCCACCCAGGTCCCCGGTCTGGGATGAAATTCTGAGCTAACTCGCAGGCGCCGGCGAGGATGCACAAGCCAGCATGCCACCAAACGACAGTGCGGGTTCGCCAGTGGGCAAAAGCTACGAGCAGGGCTTCCCCGAGGTAGGCGATAAAGTGCTCTTGGCCGCCCGAGGGCAGCACGTGTGGCCTAGCCTCGCCGGGCACCAGCGAGAGGTACAGGATCAGGAAGACGCCCCCAATGGAGGCTAGACGGCCAAGCTGCTGAAGACAGGGCATGCCGCCTCCTAGCATTGCATGATGACAGCTAGAACCCCGCGCTGACCTAAGTCCTCGTTCGACGCGCCACCCCCAGCTCAAAAGCTGGGACCGGCATCCGGCTGAAACCGCTTCTCCAACTCGTTCATCAGCCTGACGACTCGTTCGCATTCTTCGAGGGACATCTTCGCCATGTATTCACCGGAGAGAGGCTGAAGATCGCCTGCCTGTTGGTCGATGACGTCCCAAAGGCCGCTACCGTAGTGGCGGATTGCGTAGCGAGCATCGGACATAGCAAGTCCTCTTATCCCGCACATAAAGGCGATCCGCCCGGATTTAGCGGGGCCGGACGGATCTTCGCGTCGAGCCCGTAGGAGACGCAACACGACGCAATGGCGACAGGCCGCGCTTTATTGAGAGCACTGTCAACGCAGCCAAGAAATTTAGGGTCTGGGTGCGTTTCTGTGCTATCTACGGTAATGATAGAACATACGGACCAACGCGACGTCTTGCCTCGGCTTTGGTACCGTGCGGCAACCACCTCACATCTCGAGGATAAGAAGCTGTTTCTCGAAGCTGCGAACCTCATCATGCAACTTCGCAATCTCTATGGTTTCGCGCACGGTATAGACGAAAAGATCGCTTTCGAGCTTGGCATCCGCCCAAAGCCTGGAGAGCACTAGAACGTCTTTCTATGGAGGTTCAGAAAGGCGACCCGCTCGACCTTTGGCGCAAGATATCGGACGAGCGGGTCTTCGCGTCGCGACTGGAGGGTATCGACACGATTGAGGAACTCCGCCAGTACCCCAAGGCAGAGTCAACTCCACCTCAAATGATAGCGTGGGTCGCGTCGACTTCAGAGCCGCCGGTTCCTGACGCTACTGGCTGCGGGGCGAGAGATCGCACAACCAGCGCGTTGCCGATCTGATCTCCGTCGCCCAAGCCGGCGAGAACCGCGCTGACGATACGCTGCGCCTGCAACCGGCTCATACGGTCGTCTTGGATCTCGAAGGCGAGACGTCGCACCAAATCGTCCATATCATACCTCGACGTTTCGTTGGCAAAGGTACGGACGAGTGTAGCGTTTGGATGCAGCGCACCCGCTTTGGGCGACTTTGAAGCTGCACGACGTGGGGTAGGTTCCCGCCACCCCTGCCTCAACTGGTGGGGGCCTCTCCGCCAGCATTCATCACCAAGGCCGTCCTTCGGGGCGGCCTTTTTCGTTCCCGAAAGGACGCATCTCCATGACCCTCGTCGCCAACTGGCGCCGGGTGCTATCGCGCGCCTGGTCCGTCCGGTTCATCGCCCTGACCTTCGCGCTAATCGCGCTGGACGTCGCGCTGCCTGCCTTCGAAGAAGGGATGGGGCTCCCGCCTCGCACCTTCGCTGTCCTGTCCGGCCTCTGCTCGGCGGCCGCGTTCGTCGCACGCTTGCTCGTGCAGCCGGCAGTGTCAGGAGGCGAGCAGTGAGCGCCGCGGGGAAGGGGGCGCGCGTCGCCCGTGTGAAAAGCCGCTACCTCGCCGGCGGCGCTGCCGGCGCCGCGCTTCTCACCTTCGCCACGACCTACACCGCCGGTTGGGAGGGCACGAGCTACAAGGCCTATCTCGACACGATCGCCCAGCCGCCGGTGTGGACGATCTGCCAGGGCGACACCTACGACGTGAAGCCCGGTATGGTCGAGACGAAGGCCGGCTGCGAGGTTCGCCTGCGCCGCCAAATTCTCGAGCACGAGGCGCGGATGCTCTCCTGTGCGCCCGAGCTGCTGATGGCCCCCGGCGAGACCTACGTCGCGATCAACGACTGGGCCTACAACGCCGGCACCGGCGCCGCGTGCCGCTCGTCTCTGATCCGCAAGGTGAAGGCGGGCGACCTGCGCGGCGCCTGCAACGAGTTGAGCCGATGGGTCTTCGCCGGCGGCAAGGTCGTGAAGGGCCTCGCCAATCGCCGCGTCAACGGGCTGCCGGGCCTGATCAGCAACCGCGCGCTGTGCCTTCGGGGGCTCGGCTGATGGGCGCGCTCGAAGCGATTAAGGCCGCGATCGTCTTGGTCGTCGGGACCGTCCTCGGCTGGCTCGTGGCCGGGCTCTACGCCGATCTCGTGTCGCTGCCTGCAGCGCGCGAGGCCGGCGCGGTCCACGAGCGCGGGATCTGGGAGGCTCGCCAGCGAGAGGCCGAGGCGAAGGCGGAAGCGGATCGCCGCGCTGTGCAGTCCCGCATCGACGCGATCGAGCGCGATTTCCACCAGCGCGAGGCCGAGCGCCTCGCGGAACTTTCCAACCTTGAAGCTGCCCTCGACCAGGAGGCCAATCGTGTCTCGATCCCGTCTGCCGCTGACCGCGGCGCTGTTGCTTGCCGCCCTGCCGTTCCTCGCGGCCTGCGTGACGCGCTCGACGGTATCGGTCGTGCCACGCCTCGCGACGATCCCCCAGGCGCTCCTGCTGTCATGCGCTGAAGCGGTGGCGCTTCCCGAGCGCGATCTTACGACGGCCGAGACCGTGCGGCTGTGGGGGAGGGACCGGCAAGCGCTCGGCGCCTGTCGTGACCGGCATTCGGCCCTCGCGCGCTCGGTTGGGGAAATTCAGTCTCAGGTCGGGCCCTGACGCATCCATGCATACCCGAAAGGCATTCAGAGAATGAACCAGAACCAGGAGCCGGACATGCTCACGCGGTGGATCACCAACAACGTTGCCGTGCTGCTGACTGGTGCAATCCTCACTGGCGGCGGGATCGCGGGCTACACCAGCCTGCAGAACAAGGTCGAGTACCTCGACGCCTACCGTGAGGAGCGGACGAAGCTCGTCGATACGAAACTCGCCGAGGTTGGGGCGGCCGCCGCTGCTATGCCGAACCTCGTGTATCGCGTCGCTGCAGCTGAAGAGGCGCTGAAGGCGACCAACGCTCGGGTCGACGTGAGCCTGACAAACATCAGCGCTCGGCTGGCCGAGATCAATCAGGGTCTGGGTTCGCTCTCGACTCAGGTGGCTGTTCTGACGCAGCGCTTCGATCAGTCGGGGCCGGAGCGCCGGTCGAGCCTGCAGCCGCCTCGATAGCTCGGAGCCGCTCGATCTCGCGCGCGATGTTGTCCACCGCGCGCTCCCATCCTTCCAACCGCCTCTCTTCGGCGATGATCGTCGGTACATGCACGCTGCGGATGCCGTGAGATCTACGGGCGAGGAAGGTGCGCCATGGGTTGTCGTCGCTCATGCTTTAGGTCCTCCCCACTTCGCGGATGGTCCGACCTCGCGCGGTCAGGCGAAACCAGACCGTGCCGCGCCAGCCGGACGATGCCTCGACCAGACCCATGCGCGAGAGTTCGTAGCAGGCCACAAGCACGGCATCCGATAGTCGCTCGGCTTCCTGGCCCACGCTGTCCATGTGGCCGTGGCCGTCGTCGAGCCGCACGAGCGCGCGGATATGGATCGGTGTCAGCTTGGAGAGATGCGGCATCGGTGTCCCCTTTTCGATCTTGTCGAATCGTCCGAACGTTCTCTATCCGTTCTCGATGCCCCCGCGCGACAACCATGGTCTGTTTCTTGATGACGCTCAACGGCTCGGGCTGGTCGTCGAGGTCGCATGTAACTTCTGCCGCACCACCCGCTACTACAGCCCGGCCGACATGCGGATGCTCCTCGGGAACGTCGAGGTGGACAGTCTACGCCGGCGTCTGAAGTGCGAGGATTGCGGGAAGCGCGATTACGTCGAGGTTGTCGGGAAGGACCTTCCGGCACACGAGAAGAACGGGAAGGTGCTGCGGAAGCTGACGATGATCCAGGTGCTTAGGCGGCCGGTCTGGAAGGACGTGCCGATGTGATTTCCGGCCGTGGCTAACAGGCTGGCTAACGCCCTTGGCTAACGTGTCTGCAAGCGTCTGTAAAATAACGATCCGGGTGGGCCCGGCAGGACTCGAACCTGCAACCAAGCGGTTATGAGCCGCCGGCTCTAACCATTGAGCTACAGGCCCGACCCGGAGCCGCAGGCCTATCGCAAAGGCGGTGTCTTCTCAAGCCGGCCCTCGCCGCACGGCCGGGGGATTTCGCCGATCCGCCCGGGCCGCTAGAGGTGGAACCCGGTCGGGTGGTCCGGCCGGGGACGAGGAACACGCATGGCATCCGATCTGTCGCGCCGCATTTCCGCCGGTCAGGGCCTGCGGCCCGCCGATCTCGTGATCCGCAACGCGCGGCTCCTCGATCTCGTGACCGGGTCGGTGGACGAGACCGACATCGCCATCGTCGGCGACCGGATCGTCGCCACCCACGGTCGGTTCGAGGGCGAACGGGTCGTCGAAGCGGCGGGCCGCTTCGTCGTGCCCGGCTTCATCGACACCCACCTGCACATCGAGTCCTCGCTCGTCTCGCCGCTGGAGTTCGACCGCTTCGTACTGCCGCGCGGCGTCACCACGGTGTTCTGCGACCCGCACGAGATCGCCAATGTCCTCGGGGCGGAAGGAATCGCCTATTTCGTCGCCTGCGCCGAGGCGAGCGTCATGGACATCCGCATCAACCTGTCCTCCTGCGTGCCCGCGACGCCGTTCGAGACCGCGGCGGCGCGCCTCGAGATCGATGATCTTCTGCCCTTCCTCGACCATCCGAAGGTCCACGGGCTGGCCGAGATGATGAACTATCCCGGCGTTCTGACGCAGGATCCCGGGATCCTCGCCAAGCTCGAAGCCTTCCAGGGGCGCCATATCGACGGCCACGCGCCGCTCCTGCGGGGCGCTGCGCTGAACGGCTATCTCGCAGCCGGCATCCGCACCGACCACGAGGCGACCGGCGCCGACGAGGCGATGGAAAAGCTGCGCAAGGGCATGGCCATCCTGATCCGCGAAGGATCGGCCTCCAAGGATCTCGAGGCGCTCGCCGGAATCCTCACCGCCGATACCTCCGCCTTCGTCGCGCTCTGCACCGACGACCGGAGCCCGCTCGACATCGTCGAGGAGGGTCATCTCGATGCGATGATCCGGCGGCTGATCGCGAAGGGATGCCCGGTCCATCACGTTTACCGCGCCGCCTCGCTGTCGGCGGCCCGGATCTTCGGCCTCAGCGATCGCGGCATGGTCGCGCCGGGCTGGCGCGCCGACCTCGTGCTGCTCGACGATCTCGCGGACTGCCGCGTTTCGGACGTCGTGGCAGGTGGGCGGCTGGTGGAACCGACCCTGTTCGATTCTCGCCCCGCGGTCGCGCCTGTCGGCCTCGGCTCGATGAAGGCGCAACCGGTCCCGCCGGAGCGGTTCCGACAGCCGGGCGCGGGGCTCGAGGCCGAGGTGCCGGTGATCGGTGTGAAGGCTGGCCTTCTCCTCACTTCGCGGCGGGCAGCAGTCCTTCGCGTGTCCGACGGGGAATTGCAGCCCGATCTGGCCAAGGACGTCCTGAAGCTCGCCGTGGTCGAGCGCCATGGCCGCAACGGCAATGTCGGCCTCGGCTTCGTCAATGGGTTCGGGCTGAAGCGTGGCGCCATCGCCTCCTCGGTGGCCCACGACAGCCACAACATCACGGTGGTCGGGACCGACGCGCGCGATATGGCGGCCGCGGTCGATGGCGTCATCGCGAGCGGCGGCGGTTTCGCGGTGGCCGACGAAGGCCGCGTCGTGGCGGCCCTCGCGCTGCCGATGGCGGGGTTGATGAGCCTCGAGCCGGTCGACACCGTCGTCCACGAACTCGAGGCGCTCGTCCGGGCCGCCCGCGCGCTCGGCTGCACGCTGCCCGAGCCCTTTCTCCAGCTGGCCTTCCTGGCGCTCCCGGTGATCCCGCACCTCAAGCTCACCGATCGCGGCCTCTTCGACGTCGACCGATTCGCGTTCGTGGAGGCTTGAGCAGAGGGGCTGGCGCAGTTCCGCCGGCCGCCTCGAAAGGCGTGAACGGGTGCGGATGGGGAGGCGCTGTCCTGGCGAACGCCCGGCCGGAGGAGCGGCGTGCGGCGCATGATCCGGCGAAGACCAGGCCGATCCCCGGTCGCCCCCCTTGCGTCGCGCACGGCGCCTCTCGGCTTCGGGGCGAGGGGAGGCTCGACCCGAATGTGGAAAGCCAGCCCACGGCGGTCCGGAAGGCCCGGCGTCACGCGTCACCGTCGAACGCGCCAGCTGCTCGATCGGCCGTGGTCGCGATGCCACACGAACCTGTCGTCCGCGAGAACCGACGCCGTCTTGATGGGGAAGCTTTGTGGGGATCGTCTTCGAAGGGCTTGTCGGGAAAGCCTCAGACGCTCCGGATTGGCTGGTCGGAGTGGCAGGATTTGAACCTGCGACCCCCTCGTCCCGAACGAGGTGCGCTACCAGGCTGCGCTACACTCCGTGGCCGAGCGGGTCTATAGCGGGCCGCGAGGCGGCGCGCAACTGGATTCGCGTCGCTTTTGATCGCCTTTCGAACGACAGCCTCTTCCTTGCACGCCCGCGCGCGACGGACTATAGAGGCGCTCGCCGTCGGCGGGTTTTGGGGCGTAGCCAAGCGGTAAGGCAGCGGTTTTTGGTACCGCCATCCCCTGGTTCGAATCCAGGCGCCCCAGCCATCTTTCCTTTCCTCCGAACAGAACCAC
The DNA here is from genome assembly GCF_001423245.1 of Aureimonas sp. Leaf324. Classification (GTDB taxonomy): domain Bacteria; phylum Pseudomonadota; class Alphaproteobacteria; order Rhizobiales; family Rhizobiaceae; genus Aureimonas. The sequence goes on along the minus strand of NZ_LMOH01000023.1, from coordinate 136,471 downwards.
CGCGGTCCGCGATGTCTCAGCCCTTCGCCGCGGAAGCGATCGCGGCCCGCTTCGCCAATGGCCGCAAACACTCTCTTCGTTGCGGGACGCCGTCGCAGGCCATTGCGCGCCCAACGGCTCGACACTAGACCGTTTGCCGGACGCGCCGGGAGGCGTGCGGGTGGAAACGTGCCGACGCGTCGGCCAGTCGAGAGAATCAGATCATGCGTGTTGCCTTGCTCGGTGCCGGTCGCATCGCGGAAGTCCATGCCCGCGGCATCAAGGGCGCGGGTGCGGAACTCGCCGGCGTCTATGATCTGCGACGCGAGTCGGCGGAGGTCGTGGCCGGCCGGTTCGGCGGGCGCGTCTATGGCGACGTCGCCGAGGCGCTGGCCGACCCGAGCGTCGAGGCCGTCGCGATCGCCACGCCCACCGACACCCATGTCGACTACCTCGTCCAGGCCGTCGCGGCCGGCAAGGAGGTGTTCTGCGAGAAGCCGATCGACCTGTCCGTCGCCCGCGCGCTCGAATGCCTCGACAAGATCGGGCCGGCCGCGGACCGCGTTCAGATCGGCTTCAACCGCCGCTTCGACAAGACCTTCGCCCGGCTGCGCGAGCGCCTCGCCGAGCGCGCGATCGGCAAGATCGAGAACCTCACGATCATCAGCCGCGATCCGGCGCCGGCTCCGATCGGCTATCTCGCCACCTCCGGCGGCATCCTGAAGGACATGGCGATCCACGACTTCGACATGGCCCGTTTCATCCTGGGCGAGGAGCCGGTCGAGGTCTTCGCGACGGGCTCGGTGCTGGTCGACCCGGCGATCGGCGAGGTGGGCGACCACGACAGCGTCAGCGTCGTCATGCGCACGGCGTCCGGCGTCCAGTGCCAGATCCTCAATTCGCGCCGCTGCGCCTACGGCTACGACCAGCGGATCGAGGCGTTCGGCGAGAAGGGCTCGCTGCGGGCGGAGAACCCGCTGAGGGACGAGCTCCGCGTCAATCTCGCCGACACGACCGACGCCCGTTCCGAGCTTTCGACCTTCTTCCTCGACCGCTACGCCGACGCCTACGCGGCGCAGTGGAACAGCTTCTTCGCCAACCTCAAGGCAGGCAAGCCGCCGGCCGTCACCTTCCGCGACGGCCTACGCGCGCTGGAACTGGCCGAGGCCGGCAACCGCTCGATCGCCGAGCGGCGGGTCATCGACCTGACGTCGCACTGAGGCGCGCGCCCGTCGCGGGCGACTTCGACAGGGGCATCTCGCCGCACGCCTTCGGGCTCGGCGGGATTTGTTGCAGCGCGAGACGATCGTGCGACTGTCGCATTTCCACCGCAGCGAATCACTGGTGGACTGTTGCGGGACGGGCGATAGTCCTGCCCATAGGGGAGGAAGAGCATGAAGTTCGGAGTTCCGAAGGAGCGCTTCGCCGGCGAGCGGCGCGTCGCGCTGACGCCGGAAAGCGTCGGTCGGCTGCAGAAGCTCGGCTATGAATGCCTGGTGGAGACCGGCGCGGGCGATGCCGCGCGCTTTTCCGACGCGGCCTTCGAAGCGGCCGGTGCGCGCGTGGTGCCGGATGCGGCGGCGCTCTGGGCCGAGGCCGACATCGTCGCCAAGGTCCGGCCGCCGGAGGCGGACGAGGTCGCCCTGGTGCGCTCCGGCCAGATCCTGATCTCGTTCCTTTACCCCGCGCAGAACGCGGCGCTCCTGGAAGACCTGCGCGCCAAGGGCGCGACGGTGCTGGCGATGGACATGGTGCCGCGCATCAGCCGCGCGCAGAAGATGGACGCCCTGTCCTCCATGGCCAACATCGCGGGCTACCGCGCGGTGATCGAGGCCGGCAACCAGTTCGGCCGGTTCTTCACCGGCCAGATCACGGCGGCCGGCAAGGTGCCGCCGGCCAAGGTGCTGGTGCTCGGCGCCGGCGTCGCGGGTCTTGCCGCGATCGGCACCGCGCAATCGCTGGGGGCGCAGGTCCGCGCCTTCGACGTGCGACCGGAGGTCGCCGAGCAAATCCAGTCGATGGGCGCAGAATTCCTGTTCCTCGACTTCGCCGACGCGGCGGACGGCGCGGCGACGGGCGGCTATGCCGCGCCGTCGTCCCCTGAGTTCCGCGCCAAGCAGCTCGAGCTTTTCCGGGCTCAGGCGCCGGAGGTGGACATCGTCATCACGACGGCGCTGATCCCGGGCCGTGATGCGCCCAAGCTCTGGCTGGAGGACATGGTCGCGCTGATGAAGCCCGGCTCGGTCGTCGTGGATCTCGCCGCCGATCGCGGCGGCAACTGCGATCTCACCGTGCCGGACGAGGTCGTCGAGACGGCGAACGGCGTGCGGGTCGTCGGCTACACCGACTATCCCAGCCGCATGGCGACGCAGGCCTCGACGCTGTTTGCCACCAACATCCGCCACATGATGGACGACCTGACGCCGAAGAAGGACGGCGTGCCGGTGGTCAACATGGAAGACGACGTCATCCGCGGGGCGACCGTCACGCACGAGGGCGCGATCACCTATCCGCCCCCGCCGCCCAAGATCGCGGCGATCGCCCGTCAGGCGCCCAAGAAGGTGGTCGAGGAGACGGGGGCCGAGAAGGCCGCGCGCGAGGCGCTCACCGCCAAGAAGTCCGGCCAGCGTCAGGTCATGCTGCTCGCCGGCGGCGCGATCTTCCTGATGCTGATCGGGCTGACGGCGCCGCCGAGCTTCCTGCAGCATTTCGTGGTTTTCGCGCTGTCCTGCTTCGTCGGCTACCACGTCATCTGGAACGTCTCGCATTCGCTGCATACGCCGCTGATGGCCGTCACCAACGCGGTGTCGTCGATCATCATCCTTGGCGCGCTCCTGCAGGTCGGCACGTCCGGCTGGTTCGTCTCGTTCCTCGCCGCGCTCGCCATCCTGATGGCCTCGGTCAACATCTTCGGCGGGTTCATGGTGACGCGCCGGATGCTCAAGATGTTCCAGAAGAGCTGAGGAGGTCGAACCCATGAGCCCAGGTCTCGTCGGCGCGTCCTATATCGTCGCCTCCATCCTCTTCATCCTCTCGCTCGGTGGCCTGTCCAACCAGGAGAGCGCCAAGCGCGCCGTCTGGTACGGCATCGTCGGCATGGCGCTGGCCGTCTTCGCCACGATCACCGGACCGGCGCTCAGTGCGCTCTGGCTCGTCGTGCCGCTGATCGTCGTCGGCGGGCTCGTCGGCGGCTGGCTCGCCGGCCGCGTTCAGATGACGCAGATGCCCGAACTCGTCGCGGCGCTGCATTCCTTTGTCGGCCTTGCCGCCGTCTTCATCGGCTTCAACGCCGATCTCGAAGCCGCCCATGTCGCCCATGCCATCGCCACCGGGACGGACCACCTCCTGACCGGCTTCGCCGCGACGCTGGCCACCAAGATGCCGGTCGAACTCGCGATCATGCGCGTCGAGGTCTTCCTCGGTGTCTTCATCGGCGCCGTCACCTTCACCGGCTCGGTGGTCGCCTACGGCAAGCTGTCCGGCCGCCTGGGGTCCAAGGCGCTGGTCCTGCCCAATCGCCACGCGATCAATCTCGCCGGCGTCGTCGTCGCCCTCGTCCTCGGCATCGTCTACTTGAACGGCGCGGGGCTGTGGACGCTGATCCTCGTCGCGATCCTCGCGGGCGCGCTCGGCTGGCACCTCATCATGGCGATCGGCGGGGCGGACATGCCCGTCGTCGTCTCGATGCTGAACTCCTATTCGGGCTGGGCGGCGGCGGCGATCGGCTTCACGCTTGGCAACGATCTCCTGATCGTCACCGGCGCGCTGGTCGGCTCGTCCGGCGCGATCCTCTCCTACATCATGTGCCGGGCGATGAACCGGAACTTCGTGTCCGTCATCCTCGGCGGATGGGGCGGAGCGACGGGTCCTGCGCAGGAGATCACCGGCGAACAGGTCGCGATCGACACGGACGGCGTCGCGCAGGCGCTGGACGAGGCGGACTCGGTCGTCATCGTCCCGGGCTACGGCCTCGCCGTCGCACAGGCGCAAGGGTCGATCTCGGAACTGACGCGGCGCCTGCGCGCCAAGGGCAAGACGGTGCGCTTTGCGATCCACCCGGTCGCCGGGCGGCTGCCGGGCCACATGAACGTGCTCCTCGCCGAAGCTAAGGTCCCCTACGACATCGTCCTCGAGATGGACGAGATCAACGAGGACTTCCCCTCGACGGACGTGGCAATCGTTATCGGCGCCAACGACATCGTCAATCCGGCGGCCGAGGAGGACCCGAACTCGCCGATCGCCGGCATGCCGGTGATCGAGGTCTGGAAGGCGCGACGCGTCATCGTGTCGAAGCGCGGGCAGGGCACCGGTTATTCCGGCATCGAGAACCCGCTCTTCTACAAGGAGAACACGCGCATGTTCTACGGCGACGCCAAGAAGTCGCTCGACGAACTGCTCAAGCAGATCGGCTGATCTGGGGGCATCGGCTCCCGGCTGATCCCTGCGACAAGAGCGGGCGCCGATGGTCGCTCGCCCTTGTCGCGTCTTCGCGAACGCCGGCGCGCCTCCTCCCATGCGGCCACGCCTGAACCGCAGGTTCTGTTCCTCCGACTTCTTTTACCCTTCGCGTCTATCCTTGCCCGTGGTCTGTGCCACGCCACGCACGGGATATGATGGAAAACCGGAACAACACACCCTGCGCCTGGTTCGGCCGGCTGAAGACGCTGCACGGCGGCCAGCTTTCGCAATGCGCGGATTTCGCGAGACGTGTCCTGTGTGCCTCGGACGTCGAAATCCACATCATGGACGGCGACGGCCTGATTCTCGTTCATTGTTCGGACACGCCGTCCTCATTCGACGGCTCCTTCGCCGTCGACCCGTGTGAGTTGCGCCAAGCGACCGCTATCCTGGTTCGCGACCTCGAGACATCGAGGGGACGTGGTGGCTTCCAGCAGCAGGTCGCCATCGCCCCCATCCGGCTCGCCGACGGGACGCTGGCGGGTTCGCTGTCTGCGTACGTTCCCGCCGGGAAGCCCCCTTTCGGCGCCGTCGAGGGACGGGTTATGAGCGAACTCGCCGCCTTCCTCGCCGGGCAGATCGAATGCGCCCGCGGGACGGCCGGGGCGGCTGCCCCGTCCAACTTCGACGGCATCGCCTCGACCTCGCCGGACGGCATCGTCGCCGCCGATGCCGCCAACACGATCGTCGCGTGGAACGCCGGGGCCGAAAGGCTCTTCGGCTACACCGCCGAGGAAGCGATCGGCCAGCCGCTCGACATCATCGTGCCCCTCGGCAACCGCAACGCGCACCGTGCAGGCGTCGCGCGCGTCGCCGGAAACGGGCCCGCGAACCTCATCGGCCGCTCGGTCAACCTCCACGGACTGCGCAAGGACGGGACGCAGATCCCGATCGAACTCTCGCTGTCGCAGTGGATGGAGAGGGGCGAACGCCGCTTCGGCGCGATCATCCGCGACGACAGCGAGCGCCAGCGGCTCGAGGAAAGCCTTCGCGGCGCGACGATGCTCGATCACCTGACGGGCCTCGCCAACCGCGCCAGCCTCGACCGACGCCTCGCGGCCCTCGCCGCAGCGGGCCGCCGGGTGACGCTTCTCCTGATCGATCTCGACGGCTTCAAGGAGGTCAACGACACGCTCGGGCATCTGGCCGGCGATCACGTCCTCGCCGAGGTCGCCGCGCGCCTGCGATCCCACGTCGTCGGCGGGCAGTTCGTCGCGCGCATGGGCGGCGACGAGTTCGTGGTCCTGATGGAGGACGACGCGAACCCCCTGGCGGGCGCCTGGCTCGGCGAAACGCTGATCGACGCGATCGAGCAGGCGATCACGATCGAGGACGCGATGGTCAGCATCAGCGCCAGTATCGGCGTCGCCTGTTCCAGCGGCGACGCCACGGCGGACCGTCTCGTCGGCGACGCCGATCTTGCGCTCTACAAGGCGAAGCGCGGCGGGCGCGGGCGCACCGAACTCTTCACCCCCGATCTTCGGCTGAAGATCGTCGAGAAGGGCCTTGCGCGCGCCGAGCTCGCCGCCGCCTGGGCCGGTGACGAGTTCGAGCTGTACTATCAGCCGCAGATTTCACTGCGGAGCGGCCGCCTTTGCGGCGCGGAAGCGCTCCTGCGCTGGATCCATCCCCGGCGCGGCGTCCTGGCGCCGGGCGCCTTCCTGCCGCTTCTGGAAGCGGACGCGCTGGCCATATCGGTCGGCGGCTGGATCATCGACGAGGCCTGCCGTCAGGCGGCCGAATGGCGCGCGGGGCCGTTCCCCGATTTCCGGATCGCGATCAATCTCTTCGCGCTGCAGTTCAAGTCCGGCGACATCGTCGGCGAGGTCACGCGGGCGCTGGAGCGCCATGCGCTTCCGCCGGACGCTCTGGAACTCGAGATCACCGAGAACACGATCCTGAAGTCCGACGAGCGGATCCTGAAGCAGCTGAACCGGCTGCGCGAGATCGGCGTCGGCCTCGCCTTCGACGACTTCGGCACCGGCTTCGCTTCGCTCAGCATGCTGCGGCACTATCCTGTCACGAAGATCAAGATCGACCGCACTTTCGTCAGCGGCGCCGACGTGTGCGAGCGCGATCGCGCGATCACGCAGGCGCTCGTGCAGATGGCGCACGGCCTCGAGATCGAGGTGATCGCGGAAGGGATCGAGACCGTCGAGCATCACGCGCTGATGCTCGGGCAGGGCTGCGACATGGGGCAGGGGTATCTCTACAGCCGTCCCGTCAACGCGCGGACGTTCCGCGCGCTCAGCGAGGCGATGCCGACGCTTCGGGCGGCGGGCTGAGGGGGCCGGCCGACCGCGCGAGCCCGCGCTCGATCGCGTCCCAGACGCCGGGCGCCGCCATCTGCGCCGCGTTGAAGCGCATCATCGACCCTGCGGTGCCCGACGAGCTGAACACGTCGCCGGGTGCCAGGACGACGCCCCGGCCGGCGCAGGAGCGCGCAAGCTCCGCCGCGCTGGCGGCGCCCGGCATCTCGCACCAGAGGCCGAAGCCGCCGCGCGGCTCGGTCCAGAGCCGGAAGCCGAGATCGTCGAGGCGTCGCGCGGCGTCGCGGCGGGCCTTCGCCAGACGGCCCCGCACGCTCTCCATGTGCCGGCGGTAGCCGCCATCGGCGAGAACCTCGTGCACGAGGCCGGCCGACAGGGGGCTCGCGGCGCCGAATTGCGTCGCGATCTGAAGGTCGGCCAAGGTCTCGATCCATTCCGGCCGCGCCGCGATGAAGCCGCAGCGCACCGACGCCGACAGTGTCTTGGAGAAGGAGCCGATCCGCAGCACGCGCTCCAGTCCGTCGAGGAGGGCAAGGCGTGCGGACGGCTCGGGCTCGAAGTCCGCGAAGATCTCGTCCTCGACGATGGCGACGTCATGGGCGGCGGCCGCCGCGAGCACGCGGTGCGCGACAGTGGGCGACAGGGTGGCGCCCGTCGGATTGTGGATCGCCGAGTTCGTCACATAGAGGCGAGGCCGAAGCCGGGCGGCCCGTTCGGCGAAGACGGCGGCGTCCGGGCCGGCCGGCGTCATGGGAATTCCCACCACATCGACGCGGTGTGCCGAGAGAAGCGCGCGAAAGTTGAAATAGCAGGGATCGTCGACCAGAACCGTGTCGCCCGGCTTCAGGAGGAGGCGGCAGATGAGGTCGAGCGCCTGCGTCCCCGAGCTTGTCAGCAGGATCGCGTCCGGTCCGACGTCGAGCCCCTCCGCCGCGAACTGTCGCGCCAGGAGACGCCGCAGCGGCGCATGGCCGCGCGAGACGCCGTAATCCGTCAGCATCGCGTCGTCAGCCGCCCGTGCGGCGCGGCGCATGGCGCGGCGCAGCGCGTCGGTCGGCATCCAGTCCGCCGGCAGCCAGCCACACCCGGGCTTGGCGACCTGCGCATCGGCATCGAGCGACTGCCGTGACACCCAGAACGGATCGATGGCCCGCTCGGCATCGCTGCGGGCGACGGAGAGCGGCGGCGGGGCGATGCCTCTCGCGACGAAGAAACCCGAGCCGGGACGCGCCCGAACGACGCCCTCTGCCACGAGACGCTCGTAGGCCTCGACCACGGTCGAGGGCGACACGGAAAGGCGGGTGGCGAGCGCGCGGATCGAAGGGAGCCTGTCGCCCACCGGCAGCTTTCGCACCGCGATCTGCTCGCGCACCGCCTCCATCACCGCTTCGGTCCGCTGTCCGGCCATGCCTCTTCGCTCCTCCGACCGTACCGGTCGCATCACCCATACGGTTCGGTGCGATTGTATGCTTCCGTGTCTGGCCCCGCCAAGCGGCTATCCCTACCCCTGAACCGGAAATCGGAGGGCAGGCGATGGCGAGATCGATGGCGGGTTGGGGCAGCGGGCTTCTCGGGGTGCTCATCTTCAGCGGTTCGCTGCCGGCGACGCGCGTCGCGGTCGCGGATTTGCCCCCGCTGTTCCTCACCTCGGCACGGGCGACGATCGCTGCGGTCCTGGCGGGTGTGGTTCTGAGCGTCTCGCGCCAGCGCCTGCCTCTCAGGTCCGACCTGCCTGGTCTCGTCGTCGTCGCGCTCGGGGTCGTGGTCGGCTTCCCGCTTCTCACCGCGCTGGCGCTGCAATCCGTCACCGCCTCCCATTCGATCGTCTTCATCGGCCTTCTGCCTCTCGCGACGGCGCTGTTCGGCGTCGTGCGCGCGGCCGAACAGCCGCGCCCGGCGTTCTGGGTGTTCTCGGGCCTCGGCGCGCTTCTCGTCTCCGGCTTTGCCTTCATGCAGGGCGGGCGGGGTTCGTGGCAGGGCGACGCGCTGATGGTGGCCGCCGTCCTCGTCTGCGGCCTCGGTTATGCCGAAGGCGCGCGGCTCTCCCGGCGGCTCGGCGGATGGCAGGTCATCTCCTGGGCGCTGGTCCTGTCGCTTCCCGCCATGGCCTGCCTCGCCGTCGTCACGCGACCTGCGAGCCTGTCGGCGACCGGCGTGCCGGCCTGGGCGGGGCTCGCCTATGTCTCGGTGTTCTCGATGCTGGTCGGCTTCGTGTTCTGGTACCGCGGCCTTGCGCGCGGAGGCATCGCGGGCGTCGGCCAGTTGCAGCTGCTCCAGCCGTTCTTCGGCCTCGCTCTCGCCGGCTGGCTTCTCGGCGAAGCCGTGCCGCCGCTCATGGTGGCGGCGACGCTCGGCGTGGTCGCCTGCGTCGCGGGCGCCCGGCGCTTCGCCTGACCGGCCGGTTCAGGCCGCGACGCGGACGCCGGCCGCTTCTTCGGTCGCGATCGCAAAGGTCTCGCAGGCCCAGCGCGTCGCCTCGTGCCGCCGGTCGCCGTCGAGCGCGCGTTCGAGATGGACGGTCCGGGCGTCGCGCGGATCGAGGCGATAGACCGCCGTCCAGTCGCCGTGGAAGACCATCCACACCTCGCCCGGCCGCTTGGCGTGGCCGGTGCCCGGATGGCGGGACAGGCCGAGGAACAGCCTCTGCGACCCGGCGCCCGCGAGGGGATGGGGAACGGTCTGCGGGTTCGGCATGCGTCTGTCTCCGCCATTCGTCGCGGGACCGATGCGCTGCGATATGGCGGGGCTCCGTTTGGTTGCCGGTGCGGCCACATCCCCCTTGCGGAGCGCCACCTTGCCCGGACGGCAGGTTGGCGTTGGACATCGGTCCAACTCTTGATGCTGGTGGGTGCCTAACAGGTCCCGTCGCCGGTTTCAACGGGGCCGACCAACGCGCATAGTGCTGCACCGTCATCGTGGACACGGCGAGTTGTGCTGCCGGCCGGCGCTTGGACGGTTATGAAGCGAGAGGATGGCGTGTCGAGAAGCCGCGGGCGCGTGGACGATCAATGGCCCGCAAGCCTTCATGCCGCCATCTGCGTGCCGTATCGCGCGGCGCCCGCCATCGCACGGCACCCGTCCACCGCATCGGACACTCCGCCCATGACCGACCCCGACGGCTCCGCAGGCCTTCCACCCCCCAAGCTGCGGGGCGTCGAACATGTGCTTGCGGCGGCCGGTTACTCGATCAACGGCGGGCGGCGGCTCCTGCGCGAGCCCGCCTTCCGGCACGAGATCCTGTTCGGGTTGGTGCTCGTCTTCCTCCTGGCGCTGCATGGCGCCTCGGCCGCGGCCTTCCTGATCCAGCTCGTGCTTCTGGCGATCCTCGGCGCGATCGAGGCCGTCAACACCGCGATCGAACTCATCGTCGATCGCGTGTCGCCGGAGTTCTCGTCCTTCGCCAAGCACGCCAAGGACCTCGGATCCTTTGCGGTCTTCTGCCTTCTCGTCGCCAACGCCGCCTTCTGCGCGGCGGTGCTTCTCAAGGATTCGACGTCGTTTCTTTGACGGCGCCCGCGCGGCGGCGCTTGGCCTCGGCGCGGCAGCGGTCGGAGCAGTAGAGCACCTCGTCCCAAGTCTTGGCCCAGGCTTTGCGCCAGACCATCGGGCGGCCGCAGTTGAGGCACGTCTTCTCGGGCAGGTCGGCCTTGCGCCGCATTTTCGGCATTGATGTCCTCGCGCGATCGGGTCGCAGGAACCGAACGGCGCGGCGCCAAGTTCCAGCGCGCAGGTCGCGCGAAGGACGCGGCAGGCTGGGAGGATGATGATGCTGGCATCGCTGCAGACGGGCTACCGGGCCCTCGTGTTCGGGGCGACCGGCGGGATCGGCAGCGCGGTGCTCCGGGCGCTGGAAGCGGACGCGCGATGCGGCGAGGCGCTGGGTCTGTCGCGGCGCAACGGCTTCGACCTCGAGGACGAAGCCTCCATCGCTGCGGCGGCCGAGCGTCTCGGCAGCGGTGAATTCGACCTCCTGTTCGACGCGACCGGCGGCCTCCAGCTCGACGGCTACGGCCCGGAGAAGTCGCTGCGGGCGATCGATCCGGCCGGCATGGCGCGACAGTTCGCCGTCAACGCGATCGGTCCGGCGCTGATCCTGAAACACTTCGCGCCGCGCCTGCCGCGCGGGCGGCGGGCGCTCTTCGGAACCTTAAGCGCTCGGGTCGGCTCGATCGGCGACAATCGCCTCGGCGGCTGGATTTCGTATCGCGCAGCCAAGGCGGCGCTGAACCAGATCGTGCGCACGGCGGCGATCGAGGTCGCGCGCCAGCGCCCGGAAGCCGTCCTCGCGGCGCTTCATCCCGGCACGGTCGCAACGCGCCTGTCCGAGCCGTTCGCGGCAAGCCACGACCGCCTCGAACCCGACGAGGCGGCCGCCGCACTGCTTTCCGTTCTCGACAGCCTGCCGGCCGAGCGGAGCGGATGCTTCGTCGCCTATGACGGCAAGCCGATCGAGTGGTGAGGCGTCAGCGGTCGGTCTCCGCCTTCGCCAGCTTGTCGACCGTCGCGACATAGGCGTCGGCATCGAACTTCTTCAGCGTCGCCGGTCCGAGATAGCGGATGCTGCCGAAAACGGGACGCCTGCCCCAGGGCCGGTCGTGCAGGCCGAAGAGCCAGGCGACGTTGGTGAAGGAGTTGGCGTCACGCCCGTCGAGGAAGTAGCGGTTGTTGAGCCGCAGTGTCCTGGCGAAAGCCTCCTCCGGCGAGGCCGACCATTCCAGGATCTTCTTGCCCCAGTACATGCGCAGCTGGTTGTGCATGTAGCCGGTCTCGCGCATCTCGCGCATGGCGGCGTTCCAGTAATGATCGTGCGTCTCGCCGGCCGCGAGTTGGCTCTCCGAATAGACATGCTCGCGCTTGTCCTCCGCGTGCTCGCCGAGCGTCTTGCGGCACCAGTCCGGCAGGCAGGCGTAGTCGTCGTATTTCTCCTCGTAGAAGACGTGGTTGATCGCGAGTTCCCGCCGCACGATCAGTTCCTCGAGGTAGGACGTCTTGTCCTCGTCGCCGCCGGTCTTCGCCTCGCGCACGGCCAGCGCGATCTCCAGCGGCCCGATCTGCCCGAAGTGGAGATAAGGGCTCATGTGCGAGGCGGCCGCCGCCTCCGGCCGGTTGCGGTTGGTGCCGTAGGTCGCGAAGGACTTTCCGAGGAACGCCTTCAGGCGCTTGCGGGCCTCGCCCTGGCCGCCGCGAAAGCGGGTGACGGCCCCTATCTTGTGGTCGAGCTTCATCGAGGCGACGAGCTTGGCGGGGTCCGAAAGGTCGAACTTCGACTTCGGCACGTCGGCAGCCTGCTTGTGCTTGACCCGCCGCTCCGACAGGGGCTGGAGGAACTCGTCCCAGAGCCTGTGGATCTTCGGGCGCAGCGTGCGTGCGGCGTATTCGTGCTTGGGCGACGCGGTCTCGACGGGGACCACCGTCTCGGTCTCGATCTGGTGCAGCGGGCAGTCGATGGCTTTCGCAAGCCTCCGCCGCCACTCCTTCTCGATCCGGAGATAGCCGCGGTCGCACACGGTCAGCGCGGCCTTCTTCGACAGCCGGAGGGCGATCTCGTCGGGGTCGCCGAGCGCGCCGTGGAAGGTTACGTGCCGCTTGGCGAGATCGGCCTCCACCTCGGCCAGTCCCTCGACCATGAAATGGTAGTGCCGCGCGTTGCCGTCGGGAAAGGCGTCGGTCATCCCGAAGACGCAGACGAGTGGCAGATCGAGCTCGTTGGCCCTGTCGATCGCGTATTCCAGCGCATGGTTGCCGTGCGCGCGCTTGGCCGCCTGCATCCAGTAGAGGACATAGGCGCCGTTCTCGCGCGGGTCGCCCTCTTTCAGCATGCGGATGCGTTGCGGCTGGATGGTCATGCCACGGGTCCTCGGTACGGGGGCAGGGGTCAGCCGCGACGCGGCAGGGCGAGACGGCGTTCCAGAACGGTGAGGCCGTCGAAGACGAGAACGGCGAGCAGGCCGACGATCACGGCGCCCTGCACCACGAAGGCAGTGTTGCCCGACAGGAGCCCGGCGATGATGACTTCGCCAAGCGTCGGCGCGCCGACGGTGGAGCCGATCGTCGCCGTGCCGAGGCCGACCACGACCGACAGACGCAGCCCCGCGACGATCAGCGGCAGGGCGAGCGGCAGCTCGACGCGCCAGAGCCGCTGCCATGGCGTCAGCCCGACCCCGCGCGCGGCTTCCATCACCGGCGGTCCTGCCGCGTTGAGGCCCGCCACCGCATTCTCGAAGATCGGCAGCAGTCCGTAGAGGAAGAGCGCGAACAACGTCGGCGCGAGACCAAAGCCGACGGCCGGCACGGCGAGCGCAAGAACGGCGACGGGCGGAAAGGTCTGGCCGATGTTGACGATGCTGCGCGACAGGGGAAGGAACTCCGCACCGAAGCGGCGGGTGACGAGGATCGCCAGCCCCAGGGCCACCACGAAGGCCGCAAGGATGGATGCGAGCACGAGCTCGACGTGGCTCGCCGTCAGCGCGAGGAGGCTCGTCTGCGTATAGATCGCCGGCGCGCCGTTGTTCGTCAGCGGCTGGAGCAGCGGCGCGAAGGTCTCCGGCTTCAGGACCGCGGCGGCCAGAAGCGCGATGCCGAGCGTGCGGGCGAGGGGCGCGGCAAGGTTCACGCGGGGCGCGCCGCGCTCTGGATCAGCGCATCGCGCCGGATGATGCCGGCCGGAATGCCCCGCTCGTCGAGCACGGGCGCCGACTCGCGGCCCGACCACAGAAGCTCGGCGAGGGCGTCGCGCCGGTTGAGGCCGCGCGCGAGCGGCGCGCCGAATGCCTCGCCGGGCTCCAGCAGCCCGTCGATGTCCTCGACCGCCAGGAGGCGCAGCGCCCGGTCGCCGCTGCCGACCATCTCCTCGACGAAGCCGTCGGCCGGCCGCGCCAGGATCTCCGACGGCGTGGCGCACTGGACAACGCGCCCGGCGCGCATCACGGCGATCCGGTGGCCGAGGCGGATCGCCTCCTCCATGTCGTGGGTGACGAGGACGATCGTCGTCTCCGTCGCCTTCTGCAACGCCTCGAGGTCGCTCTGCGCCTTGGCGCGGATGATCGGGTCGAGCGCGCCGAAGGGCTCGTCCATCAGGAGGATGTTCGGCCGGGCGGCGAGCGCGCGGGCGACGCCAACGCGCTGCTGCTGGCCGCCGGAAAGCTCCTGCGGCAGCCGGTCGGCGAACTCGCGCGCCGGCATCTGGAAGAGCTCGAGCAGTTCCTCGACGCGGTGCGCGATGTCCCGCTCGCTCCAGCCGAGAAGGCGCGGCACGGTCGCGATGTTCTCGGCCACCGTGCGGTGCGGGAAGAGACCGTGGTTCTGGATGACGTAGCCGATCCGGCGGCGAAGCAGCGGCCCGGGCACCGAACGGATGTCGGTGCCGTCGATGCGGATTTCGCCCGATGTCGGCTCGATCATCCGGTTGATCATCCGCATCAGCGTGGTCTTGCCCGAACCGCTGGTGCCGACGATCGCCATCACCGTGCGCGGCTCGATCGTGAGAGACACCTCGTCCACCACCGGGCCGGCGTCGTATCGCTTGGTGACGCGGCGGATCTCGATCATGGCGCGGTCCCCTTGGGCGAAATGGAGGCGAAGTCGATGGCGGCATCGAGCACCGTTGCCGATGCGAAGGCGAGAGCGACGGTCGGCAGCGCGCCGAGAAGCACGAGATCGGTCGCGTTCTGCCCGAGCCCCTGGAACACGAAGACGCCGAACCCGCCGCCGCCGATCAGTGCGGCCACGGTGGCGAGCCCGATGTTCTGGACAAGGACGATGCGGATGCCGGCGAGGATGACGGGAAGCGCCAGCGGCAGTTCGACGCCGACGAGGCGCTGGCGCCGCGTCATGCCGAGGCCCGTCGCCGCATCGCGCGCGGCCTCGGGCACCGCGGCAAGGCCCGCCAGCGTGTTGGCGACCACGGGCAGCATCGAATAGAGGACGAGCGCGACCAAGGCCGGCGCCGCGCCGATGCCGCGGATGCCCAGCGCTGAGGCGCCCGGCACATGCAGCGCCACCCAGCCGAGCGGCACGATCAGGAGGCCGAAGAGCGCGATCGACGGTACGGTCTGCACAACGTTGAGGACGGCGAGCGCAGGCGCACGAAGCGTCTGGATGCGCCAAGCCAGCACCGCGAAGGGCACCCCGAGCGCGACGGAAATGGCCATCGACCCGTAGGCGAGCGCGACGTGGCGCGCGCCCTCCGACCAGAAGGTGCCGGCGCGCACGGCGTATTCGCGCATGACCGAAAGACCGTCGAAATGGCCCGTTGCCAGTAGGGCGCCGAGGACGAAGAGGATGCCGGCGAGGAGCGCAAGCCGCGCCACCGGACCGGGCCGCAGCCGGGTCAGGGCGTCGGTGAAGAGAAGCGCGAAGGCCGCGAGCGCCGTCCAGAAGCCGGAGGCCGGCGAGACGCGCGCGTAAGGGTTTTCCGGCGCGGCGAGGACGCCGGGCGCCAGGCCGATCGCCAGAAGCAGGACCACGAGACCGGCGAGCGCGACGCCGACACGCAAGGTCGGGCCGAGGCGAAGGGCGCCGAGCGCGGCGCACCCGACGAGAAGCGCGAGGAGAACGGGCCCCATGCCCGCGGGGAGCGAGGCCAGAAAATCGTTCGCGACGCCTGGCACGATGCGATTCGCCTTGGCTGTGGCGAACGGCAGAAGGACGATCGCGCCGAAGAGCAGGAGCGCGGCCGGAACGCCCACCTTGTCGAGCCGCAAGGCGATCCTCGATCGTCGTCCCATGTCCGTCTGGTCGGATCGGAGCACAGGCGCGTTCGCCTCGGCCGGCGGTGTCGGAAGAAGGGCGACGGACATGGCGGGTGTCTCCGGTGCTCGTCGCGGGGTCGGCGCCTCGCGGGCAGGCCATGGTCATCGTGCGGGTGTCACCGCGTCACCCCAAGATTATGGGGCGGGCAAACGATTCGTCAGGGGTGTCGTTCCCGCCGCGACGGGATGGCGCGGTCGCCGGAGGTGCGAGGGCCCGTGACCGGGTCGCTGCCGGGAGCCCCGGACGCGTCCATCAGGTGCCCGCGATAGGCGACGACGAGCCCGATGAGCGGCGCCCGGATCGTGACGTCGAAGCGGAAGCGCCCGTCGCTCGCCGTCTCGACGGCCTCGCCCGACGGCCACAGCCATCGCGGCAGCGGCAGGCCGAGACACGTTGCCCGGCGCTGGACGAGATGGAGACGATCGCCGTTGCGCACGAGGGCGGCACCGACGCAGATCGGACCGAAGCGCTCGAACAGAAGCCGCTCGCCCCGATCGCTTCCCGCCCATTGCGTGGAGCGAAGGACATGACCACCGAAGTCGCGCGTCCAGGCCTCACCCGAGCCCCAGGGTTCGACCAGGACCGAGACGGGCACCGCCTCGCCGGCCTTGGGCAAGCCGAAGGCGAGGGCCGCGAGCCGGGCCAGCGGTCCCCGCCCGCGCCGGATCGTGGCGGTCCCGGACCAGCGATGCGGCCCCCGGCCGTCGTGGAAGGCCCGAACCTCCCGCGGAAGGGCCTCGAAGGCGTCGCCCAAGACGACCTGATAGGACGAGGCCGAACCCTTCAAAGGATGCGGCCGCGATACTCGGGGGCGGGCACCCAGCACGTCTCCCGTTTTCCGAACAGCCGGTAACGGTTCCGGGCGATCACCCGGTACACCGCGTCGCGGATCGGTCGGGGCACGACCCGGAACACCCCCATCAGCTTCCAGGGGAAGCCGATCGTCTCGTAGATGCTGAGAACCGCATCGCTGTCGCGGCGCAGGCGATCGCCCTCGACGATGATCATGGTGGAGGGATCGTTCGGATCCATCCCGTGCCTTCGGTAGAGCGCCTGCCCGACATCGCCCTGCATCGAGGCCAACCGGAACCGTCCTGCCTTGTCGTGGTCGAGCACGAACTGGGCGTTGGCCGAACACAGGACACATTCCGCGTCGAACAGGATGATCGGGCCGTCCGCCTCGGGTCTCAGTTGGGCGGCCTCTCGCATCCGTTCGTCCTTTGCGGCGCAGGCGGCGCTTCGACGCAGCCGCCGCGCCAGAGGTAGACCGCGCGGCGGCGCCGGAAAAGCCCGTGCGACGTCCTGGAGCGCTAGAACCGGAAGCGCAGCGATCCGATCACGTCGCGGCCCTGCTCGCGGTAGCAGTAGGCATTGTTGCAGAGGGACGCGCGGTTGTCGAAGAGGTTGTTGGCGTTGATCTGGGCGCGCACGCCTTCGAGCTTCGGGTTCGCCGCGCCGAAGTCGTAGCTGATCGCCGCATCGATCAGGATGCGGGAATCGTTCTTCCGCGTGTTCGTGTCGTTGGCCGCGTTGGCGCCGAGGAACCGGCTGCCCACCCCAAAGCCCAGACCTTCGGCGACGCCGGAACGGACCTCGTAGTTGCCCCAGAGCGAGAACTGGTGCTCGGGAATGCCCGCGACCTGATTGCCGACATTCTCGCCTTCGGTGAACGCGATGTCGGTGTAGGAGTGGGCCGCAACGAGGCTGAGACCGTCGGTGAGGGCGGCGTTCGCCTGCAGCTCGAAACCCTGCGAGCGCACCGCCCCCGTCTGGACCTGGAAGAAGCTCGACGTGTTGACCGGGTCGGTGACGAGGAGATTGTTCTGCTCGATGCGGAATAGGGCGGCGTCCACCGTCAGGGCGATCCAGTCGGGCGCGTATTTCACGCCCACCTCGACCTGCTCGCCCTCCGTCGGATCGAACGCACTGCCGTCGAAGGCGGTGCCAACCGTCGGGGCGAAGGAGGTCGAGTAATTGGCGTAAGGGGTGATCCCGTTGTCGAAGAGGTAGGAGAGACCGACCCGGCCGGAGAAGTTGCGATCCTCGGCCCGAACCGTCGCCTCTGGGTCGTTGTTGTCGAACGTGTCCGTGTCGAGCCAGTCGTAGCGACCGCCGACCGTCAGGACGAGGCGCTCGTATTTGGCCTGATCCTGCAGGTAGAGCCCGATCTGGCTCTGGTGCGTCGTCGTGTTGACGAGGTTGTGCGAGGTGGGCCCGAAGATCGGCTGCTGCCCGTAGTTCCGGGCGACGAGGTTGAGATCCGGCGCGGACGAGCCGCCGTAGCGGTATTGGCCGTCGAAATAGGTGTAGTCGAGCCCGCCGAGCAGCGTGTGGCCGATGGCGCCGGTCTCGAACTGGCCTTCGATCTGGTTGTCGACCGCGAACCCCCTGGCGTCGTCCAGGATTTCGCCCGCGCTTCGGCTCGCCGACAGCCCGTCCGGGTTGATGCCGAGAACCGAGACGAAGCGCATGTCGGTTGCGATCGTCTGGTAGCGGAGGTTCTGGCGAACGGTCAGCGTATCGTTGAAGCGATGCTCGAACTCGTACCCGACGCGCCCTTGGGTCTGGTCGAGATCGCGGAAGGCCGGGTCCCCCTGCTCGATGCCGGTGATGCGGGCGTCGGGCGTCGTGAAGAACCCGCGCCCACCGCCCGACTTGGTGTCGGTGTACTCGCCGAGGAACGTGAACTGCGTGTTCCGATCGTCCGAGCGCAGCGTGAAGGCCGGGGCGATAGAGGTGCGGTCGTCGCGGGCGGCGACGAACTCGGTATCGGCGGAACGCTCGATCCCGGTGATCCGGTAGAGCACGTTGTCGTTGCCGCCGAGCGGGCCGGATGCGTCGAAGTTCGCCTGATAGTGGCTGTCGGTGCCGATCTGGCCGACGACTTCGCGGAACGGCGCGTCGGTCGGGCGCTTGGTCACGAGGTTGACGATGCCGCCGGGCGCGGAGGCGCCGTAGAGGACGGAACTCGGACCCTTCAGGATCGACACCCCTTCGAGGCCATAGGGCTCGTTGCGGAAGGAGGCGAAGGAGCCGCCGAGCGAGCGCAGGCCGTCGCGGTAGTAGCCCGTGTTGGCGACGTTGAAGCCGCGAATGAAGAGCGTGTCGAACGCCGGGTCGAAGCCGAACGTGCCCGCCCGCACGCCCGCCGTGTAGCGTGCGGCCTCGACCAGCGTCTGCACGTTGCGATCGTCGAGCTCTTCGCGCGAGATGACGGAGACGGCCTGCGGCACCTTGCGCAGGTCGGTATCGGTCTTGGTGCCAACGCGCGCCTCGCGCCCGACATAGCCCTCGGTCGAGATCCCCCCGCCGACGCCGACGCCCTCCGACGCGGCGCCGCTTCCCGCGCCATCCACCACGACGGTGTCCAGCACCACGTCCTGTGCGAGTGCCGGACCGGCCATCACCACGCCGGCCAGAAGGGCGGCGCGTCGCGCGGAACGGATGGAAGGACGGGGGAGGGGCATGGATCGGCTTTCACTTCGTGGCGATTTCGTGGCATGCCCTCTCAAACATGAGTGCATGAGTCAAGTATAAGGGCCACGAAAAACGTCAGTCCGACTGACGACGAGCGGCAGGCCTGCGGAAGAACGTCTCCATGCGATGCCCGCGCGTCCTTCGACAGGACGCGCAAATGCGCTATGGGACGGGGGTGAGCGATATTCCTTCCGTTTCCGTTCGGTGCGCCGTCTACGGCGCGCCGCCATCCGACCTTCTCGACGTGCCGGACGACGCCGTTCAGGTGTCGCCGCTGCGGCCGGGGTCGGTCGCGCTCGACAGCCTTCCCGATGCGACGCTTGAGGAAGCCGTTGTCGCCGCGCCGCCCGGCTCGATCGAGCGCCGCCATGTGCTGGCGCACGCCCTTCGGGCCCTGCGGCCGGGCGGAACGCTGGACGTGCTGGCACCCAAGGACAAGGGCGGACAGCGCCTGCGCGGCGAGCTGGAGGCCTTCGGCTGCGCGGTCGCCGAGCGATCCAAGGCGCGCCAGCGCATCTGCCGGGTGGAACGGCCGGACGATCCGATCGGTCTGGGCGCCGCGATCGCGGAAGGGGCGCCGACGGTGGTGGTGGAGACCGGCCTCCATTCGCAGCCCGGCGTCTTCTCCTGGAACCGCACCGATCCGGGCAGCGCCCTCCTCATGCGTCATCTCCCGGCCTTCTCGGGGCGCGGCGCCGACCTCGGCGCCGGGCTCGGCGTGCTGGCGCGTGCGGTTCTGGCGGCGCCCGCCGTCGAGGAGCTGACGCTCGTCGAGCTCGACCGGCGGGCGGTCGAGGCGTCGAGGAAAAACGTTACGGATTCGCGCGCCCGGTTCCTCTGGGCGGATGTGCGTTCGGTGCCGCTGTCCGATCTCGACTTCGTCGTGTCCAATCCGCCGTTCCATGCCGAGGGCATCGAGGACCGCGCGCTGGGCCAAGCCTTCGTCGCTTCCGCCGCGCGCATGCTGCGGCGATCGGGAACCTTCGTCCTCGTCGCCAACCGGCACATGCCCTACGAGGAGAGCCTCCGCGCCGCCTTCCGCAGCATGACCGTGCTCGCCGACGAGGCGGGCTACAAGATCATCGAAGCGCGCAAATGACCAAGGCTCCCTCCGCTCGGCTGGACAAGCTTTTGGCCAATCTCGGCTACGCGTCGCGCCGCGAGATCCAGCTTCTGGCGAAGAACGGCCGCATCCGGCTGGACGGCGCGCCGCTCGCGCGGGCCGACGAGCGCATCGCGGTGACGCCCGATCTCGAAGCGCGGCTTGTGGTCGACGGCGAGCCCCTCGACCCGCTGCCGGGCTTCGCGCTGATGGTGCACAAGCCGCTCGGCGTCACCTGTTCCCACAAGGAGGCGGGACCGCTCGTCTACGACCTTCTGCCCGCCCGCTGGCGGCGTCGCGATCCGGCGATCTCGACGGTCGGCCGCCTCGACAAGGAGACGTCCGGCCTTCTTCTGATGACCGACGACGGCGCGCTGCTCCATCGCATCATCTCGCCGAACCGGCACGTGCCGAAGGTCTACCGCGCCCATCTTGCGGGGCCGATGACGGGCGACGAAGCCACGCTCTTTGTGTCCGGCACGCTGATGCTGGAGGGCGAGGACAAGCCGCTGAAGCCGGCCGAACTTGCAGTCGTGGGGGAGCGGGAGGCGCTCCTGACGGTGCACGAGGGCCGCTACCATCAGGTGCGCCGGATGTTCGCGGCCACCGGCAATCATGTCGAGGCCCTGCACCGCGAGATGATCGGCCGCCTCTCGCTGCCGCCCGATCTCGAGCCGGGCGCGATCCGGCGCCTCTCGGCCGAGGACGTCGCCGCGATCTTCGCCGCTTGAGCGGCGGGACGTCGCGTCGCGGTTGACGCGGATGGTCGGCGACACGATGTCACGCTGAGGCCAAGCTTTCGCGCTTTTCTCCGCCCTTGTTCGAACGGATACCGGATCAAGACATGGCCGCAAGGCTTCGCAGGGTTATGACGGGCCTTCTCGTCGTCGGGCTCGGTGCCGGCGCCTATGTCGCGCTGGACCGGGGCACCGACCGCTCGGATGCGGCCGTGCTGGCGCCCGCCGCGCGCGAGACGGGACCGATCGAACTCGCCGCCTTCGAGGTCGAAACGCTGGCGGCGCGGGACTTTGCCCGCACCGTCGCGGTCTCGGGCCCCGCCCGGCCGATCCGCCGCGCCGTGGTGACGGCCGAGGTTTCCGGTCGCCTCTCCCAGGTGACGGTCGAGGTGGGGCAGGCGGTGAAATCCGGCGAGGTTCTGGCGCGGTTCGACGAGACGCTTCTGCGCTCGGCGCTTGCGGCGCGGGAGGCGACGTTGGAGGCCCGGCGCTCCGAGATCAAGCTGGCGGAATGGACGCTGGAGCGGCGCCAGCAGCTGGGCACGCGCGGAATTACGTCGGACGCCGATCTTCTGAGCGCGCAGTCGCAGCTTCTCAACCTGCAGGCCCAGGCCCGCGCGCTGGAGGCCGAGGTCGCCGACGCGCGTAAGGCGCTGGACGATGCGGTCGTGACCGCCCCGTTCGACAGCGTCGTCGCCGCGCGGCCGGTGGAGCCCGGCCAGACGGTCGCCGTGAACACCGAGCTTCTTCAGCTTGTCGACCTTTCCACGATCGAGGTCGCCGCCAGCGTGCCGACGAGCCGGATCGGCGAGATCGCGGTCGGCCAGACGGCGCGTCTGCGCTTCGAGGGCGCCGACGATCGACTGTTCGAAGGCCGCGTGTCGCGCATCGCGCCGGAAGCCGAGGCCAGTTCGCGCGCCATCACCGTCTTCGTGACGATCCCGAACCCCGACGGCGCCATCCGCGGCGGCATGTTCGCGGTCGGCGAGATCGCGGTCGAGGCGATGGACAAGGTCGTCGCCGTTCCGCCCGCCGCCATCCGGCAGGATGAGGCAGGCGCCTTCGTGCTGGCGGCGGAGGGCGGAAAGCTGGAGCGCCGCGCCGTTGAGGCCGGCGCCACGCTGCCGCGCGAGGGGCTGGTCGTCGTCACCACGGGCGTCTCGCCCGGCGACACGGTGGTGGTCGCGCCGCTGCCCGATCTCAAGGCGGACACGGCGGTGACGATCGAGGGCGACGGCCCCGCATGATCCTTACCCGCATCAGCGTCGCCCATCCGGTCTTCGCCACGATGATGATGGCGGCGATCGTGGTGATCGGCCTGTTTTCCTATGGGCGGCTCGGCCTCGACCAGTTTCCGGACGTCGACCTGCCGGTCGTCGTGGTCACCACGACCTATTCCGGCGCCTCGCCCGAAACGGTCGAGTCCGAGATCACCCGGCCCGTCGAGCAGGCGGTGAACACGATCGGCGGCGTCGATCGCGTGACCTCGCAGAGCTTCGAGGGCCGCTCGCTGGTCATCGTCGAATTCACGCTCGACACGGACTCGCGCACCGCCGCGCAGGAGGTGCGCGACCGTGTTTCGCGCCTCGAAGCGGGCTTTGCCGACGGTATCGACACGCCGCAGGTGACGCGCTTCAACCCGGACGACCAGCCGATCCTCTCGTTGGCCGTCTCGTCGGCGACGAAGACGCTGCCGGAACTGACAACCCTGGCCGATCAGGTCATCACCCGCCGCCTCAACACCGTGCCGGGCGTCGGCCAGACGGCGATCGTCGGGGGCGCCGAGCGGCAGATCCAGGTCCTGCTCGACCCCGAGCGCATGGAGGCCTTCGGCGTGGCGCCCGGCACCGTGATGGACGCCATCCGCCGGGAGAACCAGGATATCGCGGCCGGTACGCTCACGGCGGGCATCACCGGCCGCAACGTCACGGTGGAAGGACGCATCACGGATGCCGCCGGGTTCGAGCGAATCATCGTGAAGTCCGACGAGGGCGCGCCGATCCGGCTCGCCGATGTCGCGACGGTGCGCGAGGCGGGCGCCGAACTGACGAGCCGCGCGGCCTATCGCGGCGTGCCGGCGCTCGGCGTCGATGTCGTGAAGGTGCAGGACACCAATACGGTGGCGGTCGCCCGCGCGCTGAGGGCCGAGATCGAGACCCTGAAGGCCGAGCTGGCGGGGCAGGGGGTGGATCTCGCGATCTCCCGCGACAACTCGCGCTCGATCGCCGCGCAGGTCGCCGACGTGCAGCGCACACTGATCGAGGGGGCGCTGCTCACCGTCGCGATCGTCTTCCTGTTCCTGAACTCCTGGCGCTCGACCGTCATCACCGGACTGACGCTGCCGATCTCGGTGATCGGCACGTTCGCAGTCATTCATGCTCTCGGCTTCACGCTCAACACGATGACGCTTCTGGCGCTCTCGCTCGCCATCGGCATCCTGATCGACGACGCCATCGTGGTGCGCGAGAACATCACGCGGCACCTCCACATGGGCAAGTCGCACCGGCAGGCGGCGATCGACGGCACCGAGGAGATCGGCCTCGCGGTGCTGGCCACGACCCTCTCCATCGTCGCCGTGTTCCTGCCCGTGGCCTTCATGGGCGGCATCATCGGTCGTTTCTTTCTCGAGTTCGGCGTCACCGTCGCGGTCGCCGTCCTGATCTCGCTCTTCGTCTCCTTCACGCTGGATCCCATGCTCTCCAGCGTCTGGTACGATCCCGCCTCGCAGCCCGATGCCAGGCGCGGGCCGCTCGGCCGGCTGGTCGCGCGGTTCGATCGCGGGTTCGAGCGGACCGCCGCGCGCTATGCGTCCGTGATCCGCTGGACGTTTCGCCACCGCATCCTGACGCTCGGTGCGATCCTTCTGACCTTCGGCATCAGCCTCGCGCTCGTGCCGCGCATCGGCGCGGAATTCGTGCCCGCCGGCGATCTCGGCGAGTTCACGGTGTCGATCGAGACGCCGGAGGGCTCATCGCTCGACTACACCGCGCGCAAGGTCTCGCAGGTCGAGCGCGTGCTGGCCGGTGTGCCGGAGATCGCGACCTACTACTCCACGGTGAATGCTGCCGCCGCGCGCGGCTTCAACTCCGCGACGGTCGCCGTCACGCTGAAGCCGATCGCCGAGCGCACGCGCGCCACGATGGATCTCGCCGAGCCCCTGCGCGAGCGCCTGTCGCGCATCGCCGGGCTGACCGTCTCGGTCAACCAGCCTTCGCTCGGCGGCGGGGGCGGCGGCGCGAACGCCAAGCCGCTGCAGGTCTCGGTGCTCGGCGAGGGCGAGGCGGAACTGAAGCGCCTGTCGGACGAGATCATGGCGCGGCTGCGGGCCATCCCCGGCGCCGTCGAGATCGAGTCCTCGCTCGACGACGAGCAGCCGACGCTCGCCGTGCGCGTGCGCCAGGAGGCGGCGAGCGATCTCGGCGTGTCGCTGCAGGCGATCGGTGACACGCTGCGCCCGCTCGTGGCGGGCGACGCGATCTCGGTCTGGAACGCGCCGGACGGCGAGACCTACGACGTCCTCGTGCGCCTGCCGGAAGCGGGACGCGAGCGCGCGGGGCAACTCGGCGAGTTGCGCGTCGCTTCCAGCCGGCAGGACGCGAACGGCCGGCCGATCCTCGTCTCGCTCGATCAGGTGGCCGATGTCGTCGACAGCGTGGCGCCCTCGTCGATCAACCGGCGCGACCTGTCGCGCGAAGTGCGTATCTCGGCCAATGTCGAGGGACGCGCGCTCGGCGAGGTGGTGGCTGACCTCCAGCGCGAGATCGCGGGCCTGACGCTGGCGCCGGGATACCGCGTCACCTTCGGCGGCGAGGCCGAGAACATGGCCGAGAGCTTCGGATACGCCATCCAGGCTTTGGGGCTCGCGGTGATCTTCATCTACCTGATCCTCGCCTCGCAGTTCGGCTCCTTCCTCCAGCCGCTGGCGATCATGACCTCGCTGCCCCTGTCTCTGATCGGCGTCCTTCTCGGTCTGCTCGCGACGGGGTCGACCCTCAACATGTTCTCGATCATCGGCTTCATCATGCTGATGGGCCTCGTGACCAAGAACGCGATTCTCCTGGTCGACTATTCCAATCAGGCGCGCGCCCGCGGTCTGTCGCTGCGCGACAGCCTCGCCGAGGCGGGGCAGGTGCGCCTGCGCCCGATCGTGATGACGACGCTCGCCATGATCTTCGGCATGATGCCGCTCGCGCTCGGGCTCGGCGAGGGCGGCGAGCAGCGCGCGCCGATGGCCCATGCGGTGATCGGCGGGCTCCTGTCGTCCACCGTCCTCACGCTGATCTTCGTACCGGTGGCGCTGACCTATCTCGACGGGTTGGCGCGGCGCCTGCGACCGTTCCTGCCGCGCTCGGCCGACGATGCCCATCGGAAAGAAGCGCCCCATCCTGCCGAATAGGCGGGGCGGGGCCGGACGTTCCGCGCAAAGGGGCGATCGCGCAACGGAATGATCTTGTGCTTTCCGGTCTCTGCCGTTGAGATGGCGGGATCGGGAGCGGCGCTCCCATCGCGGTCCGCCGGGGCGGACGACAGGAGACGCGCATGATCCGCAACGCATCGATCGCCATCGCCGCCCTCTCGCTGGGCCTCGGCGCCGCCGGGGTGGCACAGGCCGCCGATCCCGCCTCCTGCAAGACCGTGCGCATGTCCGATCCCGGCTGGAGCGACATCACGTCGACCAACGCGCTCGCAGGCGTCGTCCTGAAGGGCCTCGGCTACGACCAGAAGGTCGAGACGCTGGGCGTGCCGGTCGGCTATCAGGCGCTCGCCAACAAGCAGACCGACGTCTTTCTCGGCAACTGGATGCCCGCCCAGACGAAGTTCCGCCAGCAGCTGGAGGTGGACGGCACCGCCGAGGAGCTGACGCGCAACCTAACCGGCGCCAAGTTCACCCTCGCCGTGCCGAACTACGTCGCCGAGGCCGGCGTCAAGGACGTGAAGGATCTGGCGACCAACGCCGACAAGTTCGGCAAGGAAATCTACGGCATCGAGCCGGGCGCGCCGGCCAATATCAACATCCAGTCGATGATCGATGCCCCGAACTACGGGCTCGCGGGCTGGAAGCTGGTGGATTCGAGCGAGCAGGGGATGCTGTCGCAGGTGCAGCGCGCCGAACGGTCCAAGAACTGGGTCGTCTTCCTCGGCTGGGCGCCGCACCCGATGAACAACATGGGCATCACCTACCTGTCGGGCGCCGACGAGTTCTTCGGCCCGAACTTCGGCGGCGCCGAGGTCTTCACGCTGGCCCGCGCCGGCTACAAGACCGAATGCCCGAACGCGGCCAAGCTCTTCGGCCAGATGGTCTTCACGGTCGAGCAGGAGAACCAGATCATGGCAGCGCTCGCCGACGGCACTGATCCGGCCAAGGCCGCCAAGGACTGGCTGAAGGCGAACCCCGGCGTTCTCGACGGCTGGCTCGCGGGCGTCGAGACGCTCGACGGTCAGCCGGGCCTTGCCGCCGTGAAGGCGAGCGTCGAGGGCTGACGCCGCATCCGGCTTGACGGATCGGGGCTGTCGCGGTCAATGCCGCGGCAGCCCCTGCATCCTTCTGGCGAGCGCGACATGCTTCAGAGCCGGCCCAACTTCCTCATCGTCATGGTGGACCAGCTCAACGGCACGCTGTTTCCCGACGGCCCGGCGCGCTTCCTCCATGCGCCCAACCTCAAGGCGCTGGCGGCCCGTTCGGCGCGCTTCGTCAACACCTATACCGCGAGCCCGCTCTGCGCGCCGGCGCGCGCCTCGTTCATGAGCGGGCAGCTGCCCTCGAAGACGCGCGTCTACGACAACGCCGCCGAGTTCGCCTCCGACATTCCGACCTTCGCCCACTACCTGCGGCGCGCCGGCTACCGCACCACGCTGTCGGGCAAGATGCACTTCGTCGGGCCGGACCAGCTCCACGGCTTCGAGGAGCGGCTGACGACCGACGTCTATCCCGCCGACTTCGGCTGGACGCCGGACTATCGCAAGCCCGGCGAGCGCATCGACTGGTGGTACCACAACCTCGGCTCCGTCACGCATGCCGGCGTCGCCGAGATCACCAACCAGCTGGAATACGACGACGAGGTCGCCCACCATGCCGCGGCCCGGCTCTACGACCTGTCGCGGCGCAACGACGACCGGCCCTTCTGCCTCACGGTCTCCTTCACCCATCCGCACGACCCCTACGTCGCGCGCCGCCGGTTCTTCGATCTCTACCGCAACTCGCCGGCGCTCCTCCCGGCGGTCGAGCGGATCGAGTTCGCCGACCAGGATCCGCATTCGCAGCGCCTGATGATGGCCTGCAACGACCACGAGTACCGCATCGCGGACGACATGATCGCCCGCTCGCGGCAGGCCTATTTCGCCAATATCAGCTATATTGACGAGAAGGTCGGCGAGCTCGTCGACATCCTCGAGCGCACGCGCATGCTGGAGGACACGATCATCCTCTTCGTGTCCGACCACGGCGACATGCTCGGCGAGCGCGGGCTCTGGTTCAAGATGAACTTCTTCGAGGGCTCGGCCCGCGTGCCGCTGATGATCTCGGCGCCCGGCCTGCCGCCCGGCCCCTACACGCAGCCGGTCTCGACCCTCGACGTCCTGCCGACGCTGGCGGAGCTTGCCGGGATCGACCTGTCGGACGGCGCGGAATGGCTCGACGGCATCTCGCTGATGGACACGGCGCGGCGGGGGGAACGGGCCCGATCGGTGCCGATGGAGTACGCCGCCGAAGGCTCGATCGCGCCGATGGTGGCGATCCGGCGCGGCCGGTGGAAGTTCACGCGCTCGGCGGCCGATCCCGACCAGCTCTTCGACCTCGCGGACGATCCGTCCGAGCTTCGCGACCTCGCCGCGGACCCCGACCATGCTGAGATGCTCGCTGCCTTCGACGCCGAGGCGACTCGCCTTTGGAACCTGCGCGCCTTCGACCGCGACGTGCGCCAGAGCCAGGCCCGGCGCCTCGTCACCTACGAGGCGCTGCGCAACGGCGCCTACTACCCGTGGGACTTCCAGCCGCTCCAGAAAGCGTCCGAGCGCTACATGCGCAACCACATGGACCTCAACATTCTGGAGGACTCGCAGCGCTTTCCGCGGGGCGAGTGAGCGCACGAGGTGCGTGTGGAAGACGGAAAACGAAGGCGTGATAAGGCTTTGCACTGTCATGGAACCATCGTAAGTTCGACATGCGACTGTTGGTTCGCGCCGCTAGGAGGGCGGTGACGGACCGTGGCCATCAAGGCCCGGCGCTGGGAGCCTATCGCGATGACCAAGACGACCGCCGCCGCTGCGACCCTCGTGGCCGCCCTTTTCGCCTCGACCGCCACCATGGCGCAGACCGAGATCCAGTGGTGGCACGCCATGTCGGGCGCCAACAACGACGTGGTCGAGCAGCTCGCCAAGGAGTTCAACGAGAAGCAGTCGGACTACAAGATCACGCCGGTCTTCAAGGGCACGTACCCGGAGACGCTGAACGCCGGCATCGCCGCGTTCCGCGCCCGCCAGGCCCCCGCCATCATCCAGATCTTCGACGCCGGCACCGGCGTCATGATGGGTGCCGAGGGCGCGATCAAGCCTGTGGCCGAGGTGCTCGGCCAGAGTTTCGACAAGTCGAAGTACCTGCCGGGCATCGTGTCCTACTATTCCAAGCCCGACGGGACGATGCTGAGCTTCCCGTACAACTCGTCCTCGCCGATCATGTATTACAACAAGGACGCCTTCCAGAAGGCGGGCCTCGACGTCGACAACCCGCCCAAGACCTGGCCGGAGGTGTTCGACGCCGCGAAGAAGATCAAGGCGTCGGGCGCCGCCCCATGCGGCTTCACCTCGACCTGGCTGACCTGGATCCAGACCGAGAACTTCGCCGCCTGGAACAACGTGCCCTACGGCACCAACGAGAACGGTCTCGCCGCCCTCGACGTGAAGCTTGAGGTGGATGCCCCGATCTTCGTCGAGCATTTCCAGGCGATCGCCGACCTCGCAAAGGACGGCACGTTCCGCTACGGCGGCCGCACGTCGGAGGCCAAGCAACTGTTCCTGTCGGGCGAGTGCGCGATGCTGACCGAATCGTCCGGCGGCCTCGGCGACGTCGTGAAGTCCGGCATGAACTACGGCACCGGACAGCTTCCCTACGACCCGAAGGGCAACGGCGCGCCGCAGAACACGATTCCGGGCGGCGCCAGCCTCTGGGTCTTCGGCGGCAAGTCCGACGAGGAATACAAGGGTGTCGCCGCCTTCTTCGAGTTCCTGTCGCAGACCGACATCCAGTCGCGCCTGCATCAGGTCTCCGGTTACCTCCCGGTGACGCTTGCCGCCTACGAGGCAACGAAGGCGTCCGGCTTCTACGAGAAGAACCCGGCCCGCGAGATTCCGATCCAGCAGATGATGGGCAAGACCCCGACCGAGAACTCCAAGGGCGTGCGTCTGCCGAACCTGCCGCAGGTGCGCGACATCATGAACGAGGAGTTCGAGGCGATGCTCAACGGCAGCCAGGACGCCAAGACGGCGCTCGGCAAGATTGTCGAGCGCGGCAACGCGGCGATCGCGCAGGCCGCCGGCCAGTAAGCGGCCGCATCGCCGACCCTCACCCTCAAGGCGCCTCGCCGTTCGCGGCGGGGCGCGCTCATGTCATGCTCGGGGCGGCCGTTTGAACACCCGCGTCACCTTTCCCAACAAGCTTCTGCCCTACCTGCTGCTCGCGCCGCAGGTTCTGGTGACGCTCGTCTTCTTCTACTGGCCGGGGGCGCAGGCGCTCTACCAGTCCGTCCTGCGCGAGGACGCGTTCGGCCTGAAGACCGAGTTCGTCGGCCTTGCCAACTTCCGGCAGGTGCTGAGCGATCCCGGCTATCTCCACGCGCTGAAGACGACCGTGTTCTTCAGCCTGTCGACCGCGGTGCTGGCGATGGGTCTCGCGCTGCTGCTCGCGACGTCGGCCGAGAAGGTGCTGCGCGGCAAGGCGTTCTACCGCACGCTTCTGATCTGGCCCTATGCGGTCGCGCCCGCGATCGCCGGCATGCTCTGGCTCTTCATGTTCAACCCGACGATGGGCACCTTCGCCTACATGCTGCGCGCGGCGGGCTACGGCTGGGACCCGCTCCTGAAGGGCGAGCAGGCGATGGGACTGGTGATCGTCGCCGCGGCCTGGAAGCAGATCTCCTACAACTTCCTGTTCTTCGTCGCCGCCCTCCAATCGATCCCGCGCTCGCTCATCGAGGCGGCGGCGATCGACGGGGCGAGGGGGCCGAAGCGCTTCTGGACCATCGTCTTCCCGCTGATCGCGCCGACGACCTTCTTCCTCCTCGTCGTCAACACCGTCTACGCCTTCTTCGACACGTTCGGCATCATCGATTCGGTGACGGGGGGCGGTCCGGCCAAGGCGACGGAGACGCTCGTCTACAAGGTCTACACGGACGGCTTCGTGAACCTCAATCTCGGCGCCTCGGCCGCGCAGTCGGTGATCCTGATGGCGATCGTCGTGGCGCTCACCGCCTTCCAGTTCCGCTTCGTTGAGCGGCGCGTGCATTACGGGTAAGGCGATGATCGAGAACCGCCCCTTCGCCACCGCGCTCGCGCACTGCGTCCTGATCGTCGGCGTCCTGATCGTCGCCTTCCCGATCTATTATACGTTCGTCGCCTCGACGCTGTCGGTGCCCGAGATCCTGCGCCCGCCGCTGCCGCTTTTGCCGGGAGACCGGTTCGCCGAGAACTACGGCGAGGCGCTCTTCGGCGGCGTCGGGCGGATCGGCGGCGTCGGCGTGTGGACGCTGCTCTTCAATACGTTCGTGATGGCCATGGGCATCGCGCTCGGCAAGATCGTGATCTCGCTCCTGTCGGCCTTCGCGATCGTGTTCTTCCGCTTTCCCTTCCGGATGGCCTTCTTCTGGCTGATCTTCATGACGCTGATGCTGCCCGTCGAGGTGCGCATCCTGCCGACCTACAAGGTGATGGTGGATCTCGGTCTGATCGACACCTATGCCGGCCTCATCCTGCCGCTGGTCGCTTCCGCGACGGCGACGCTGCTCTTCCGCCAGTTCTTCCTGACCATTCCGGGGGAACTGGTCGAGGCGGCGCGCGTCGACGCGGCGGGGCCGATGCGTTTCTTCAAGGACATCCTCCTGCCCCTGTCGAAGACCAACATCGCGGCGCTCTTCGTCATCCTCTTCATCTACGGCTGGACGCAGTATCTCTGGCCGCTCCTCGTCACCAACGACAACTCCATGAACACGATCGTCATCGGCCTGAGGAAGATGATCTCCTTCGCCGACGCCGACACGCCCTGGAATCTCGTCATGGTGACGGCGATCCTCGCCATCGTGCCGCCCGTCCTCGTGGTGGTGCTGATGCAGCGCTGGTTCGTCAAAGGTCTCGTGGAATCGGAAAAGTAATGGCCTCGATTACGCTCCAAGACGTCCGCAAGACCTATCCGAACGGGCAGGAGGCGGTGAAGGGCATCTCGCTCGACATCGCCGACGGCGAGTTCGTGGTCCTGGTCGGCCCGTCCGGCTGCGGCAAGTCCACGCTCCTGCGCATGGTGGCGGGGCTGGAGACGATCACCGGCGGCGAGGTGCGGATCGGCGACCGGCGGGTCAACGATCTCGAACCGGCCGATCGCGACATCGCGATGGTCTTCCAGAACTACGCGCTCTACCCGCATATGAGCGTGCGCCAGAACCTTGCCTACGGCCTGAAGAACCGGAAGATGCCGGCCACCGAGATCGAGCGGCGCATCGGCGATGCGGCGCGCGCGCTGGAGATCGAGACCTATCTCGACCGCAAGCCAGGCCAACTGTCTGGCGGCCAGCGCCAGCGTGTCGCCATGGGGCGTGCGATCGTGCGCGAGCCCGCCGCCTTCCTCTTCGACGAGCCGCTGTCCAACCTCGACGCCAAGCTGCGCGTCTCCATGCGCGCCGAGATCCGACGCCTGCAGAAGCGGCTGCGCACGACCAGCCTCTACGTCACCCACGACCAGCTCGAGGCGATGACGCTGGCGGACCGGCTGGTGGTGCTGAACGGGGGTCAGGTCGAGCAGGTCGGCACGCCGATCGAGGTCTACGAGCGGCCGGCCTCCTTGTTCGTCGCAAGCTTCATCGGCTCGCCGGCCATGAACCTCGTGCCGCTCGCCGAGGCGCTGAAGATCGAGGGCATGGACCGGGCGTTGGGGGCCGCGCCGGGCAGGACCGAAGTGCTCGGCATCCGGCCAGAGCATGTCGCGATCGTGGAGGGTCCGGGCGACGGTCGCCCCTTCGCCGACGTCACGCTCAGCGCCATCGAGCGGGTCGGGGCGGAAACCTACCTCTACGGCGCATTGCCGGCGGGCGGTCCCGACATCGCGCTGCGCACCGCCGGGCATGTGCGCAAGGATCTCGGCGAGACGGTGCGGATCGGCTTCGATCCGGCGGCCCTCCACCGCTTCTCCGCCGAGACGGGACGACGCGTTGCCTAACATCTGGGCAGCGGCTGCGGATTCTTTGAACTTGCCGCATTCGTCCTATTCCCATATGTAAGGGCCATCGCCGCTTGCGGGAGAGACCGGCCGAAAGGCCGGCGCCGAAGGAGCAACCGCCCCGGAAACTCTCAGGCAAAAGGACCGCGCGGCGCAAACCATATCCGGAGAGTGACGGCCGATTTCGGTCGTCCGCCGAAGGAGAAAGCGGACGTGGGAATGCTTCCCCGCCGTGAAACTCTCAGGCCAGTGACGGAGGGGCACGAAGGCAACCCGCAACAGTGCGGGGAAAGGACCTGTCGTGACCTCAGTGGCCGTCATCGGCGCCGGCATCACCGGCATCACCACCGCATACAAGCTCCTCTCGCAGGGCCTCGACGTGACGGTCTTCGACCGGAACGCCTACTCGGCCATGGAGACCTCGTTCGCCAACGGCGGCCAGCTCTCGGCCTCGAACGCCGAGGTCTGGAACTCGCCGTCGACCTTCATCAAGGGCATCAAGTGGATGCTCAAGAAGGACGCGCCGCTTCTCGTCCATCCTGCGCCGACCTGGCACAAGCTGTCCTGGATGGCCGAGTTCGTGCTGGCCGCGCGCTCCTACGAGGAGAACACCGTCGCGACCGTGAAGCTCGCGATCGCCGCCCGGCAGCATCTCATCGAGATGGCCGAGCGTGAGGGCTTCGAGTTCGACCTCGTCAAGCGCGGCATCCTGCATGTCTATGAATCGAAGTCCGAGTTCGAGCACGCCGCGCGCGTCAGCCAGCTCTACGCCAAGGGCGGTCTCGAGCGGCGGACCCTGACCGACGCCGAGATCCATGCGATCGAGCCGGCGCTCGCCGGCACGTTCCACGGCGGCTTCTTCACCGAGTCGGACTTCACGGGCGACATCCACAAGTACACGCGCGGCCTTGCCGACGCCGTGGTGCGTCGTGGCGGCAAGATCCGCTACGAGGCGGACGTGACGCGGCTTTCGACGCGCACGGAGGGCGGCGCTGCCGTCTTCTCGCGCACCGTCGGCCACGAGGGCGAGCCGGTCCGCGAGGACTTCGACGCCGTGGTCGTGTGCGCCGGCGTCGCCAGCCGCCGCTTCGCCAGCCAGCTCGGCGACCGCGTGAACGTCTACCCGGTCAAGGGCTACTCGATCACCGTGAACCTCACCGACGAGGCGAGCCGCGAGGGAGCGCCCTACGTGTCGCTCCTCGACGACAAGGCGAAGATCGTGACGAGCCGGCTCGGCGCGGACCGGCTGCGCATCGCGGGCACGGCGGAGTTCGCGGGCGAGAACCGCGACATCCGTATGGACCGCATCAAGCCGCTGGTCGACTGGTGCCGCCATCGCTTCCCCGGCGTCTCGACCGCCTCGGTCGTGCCCTGGGCGGGCCTGCGTCCGATGATGCCGGACATGATGCCCCGCGTCGGCCGCGGTAAGGCGAAGGGCGTCTACTACAACACCGGCCACGGCCATCTCGGCTGGACGCTGTCGGCGATCACCGCCGACACGATCGCGGCCGAAGTCGCGGGCGACTACGCGGCCGCCGGCGTCTCCGTACGGCCTGAGCTGAAGCCGGTGCCCGCCGTGCGCGCCGAAGCCGAGCGCCTGACCGAAGCGGCCTGACGCTGGACGACTGACATAAGGGGCCGGTCTCCCACGGGGGACCGGCCCCTTTTTCGTTTCAGGCGAGAGCCGTCTCGAACCCGCCGCCCGACAGGCTCATTTGGACGATGCGCAGTGCGTCGGCCGGCGCGGTCGCGGGCCACCGAGCCGCGAGGAACTGCGTGCGCGGCAGCCGCTTGATGTTGACCGCATCGCTCTGGTTGCCGCCCAGCACATAAAGACCTGTATCGTCCTCCCCGGCGTAGAAGCCGACATGGCCCTTGCCGCTGGCGCGGCTTTCCCGCCAGAAGACGAGGATGCTCCCGAGCCCCGGCCGACAGTCGGAGCCGAACCGCGCCCAGTTGCGGGCGCCGAGCGGATGGGCCGGCAGCACCTCGTCCGGAAGCGTGGCGCCGATGCAGTGGGCAACGAAGAGACCGCACCAGGGAATGTCGTCGCCTCGGTAGGGAATGCCGAGCCGCGCCGCCCAGTCCTCGATCACCGGGTTGCTGCCGCGTCCGGCGACCTCGCGCGTGCCCATCAGGCGGCGGGCCTCATCCATCCAGGGGAGGTGGCCAGGGGAGAGCGGTGCCTCGGATCCGAACAGCCGCGCTCGTGTCTGCGGTCCGGCGATCCCGTCCACGGCCAGCATCTGGTCCGTCTGGAACGCGCGGATGGCTGCGATCGTGCGCCGACCCCAGATCCCGTCCGCCGGTCCCGGCTCGTAGCCGCGCTCGATCAGTCGAACCTGGATGCGCATTGTGAGGTCGTTCATGCCGCTGGCCCTTCGCCGGAGTTGGCGGACCGCCGTCGTCCGCTCGTCGTCGGGCATTCTCCCTGCAACCATGGCGAGTGGGGGCTCGGCGGGGGAAATGATGGCCGGCTAAGGGCGATCACGGGTGCAGATCACGGGTAGGCATGCCTGTCGTTTCCCCTATCTTGGGGCTCATGAACCTGCCGCCGCCGCTCGATCCTGCTCGCCACGCGCTCTTTCTCGATTTCGACGGGACGCTGGTTGAACTCGTCGACCGTCCGGAGGATGTGCACATTCCGCCTCACGCGGTGGACAGGCTTGCCGCGATCCAAATCGGTTGCGATGGGGCCTTCGCGCTTCTCAGCGGTCGCCGGATCGCCGATCTCGACCATTTCCTGTCGCCCATGCGCTTCGTCGCCGCCGGCGTGCATGGTCTCGAGCGGCGCGAGGATCCACGAGGCGAGGTCGTGCCTCTGGCGGGCCCGGCGGGTCTCGATGCGATCCGCCTCGTCCTGTCGATCGGCGTCACCGAGGAGCCGCGCCTGCGGCTGGAGGACAAGGGAACCGGGCTGGTGATCCACTACCGCGGCTTTCCCGATCTGGCGCCGGCGGCGCGCGAATTGGTCACCCGCGCCGTACAGGACGAGCCGGGCTTCTCCGTCATGGAGGGCGACAATATCGTCGAGGTGCACCTCGCCGGCATGGACAAGGGCAAGGCGCTCGCCGCCTTCATGACCCACGAGCCGTTCGTCGGGCGCGTGCCGATTTATATCGGCGACGACACAACGGACGAATTCGGCTTTGCGGCCGTGAAGGCGCTGGACGGCATTTCCATCAAGGTGGGTGACGGCCCGAGCGAGGCGGATTTCCGGCTTGCCTGCGTCGATTCCGTCCATCGCTGGCTCGGGGTGGAGCCGGTGTCGGGCGAAGGCAGCATGAAAGAGGCATCGTAGGGATGGCAGGGGACAATCATCGTCTGGTGGTCGTATCCAACCGGGTCGGCCCGCTCAGCGACGAGGGCAAGGCCGGGGGGCTCGCGGTGGGGCTGGCCGATGCGCTCCAACGCCGGGGCGGCCTCTGGTTCGGCTGGAGCGGCGAGATCACGGAAGCAGGCTCGCACAGCGAGCTTCGCGTCGAGGAGCACGGCCACACGGCGCTGAAGACGATCGACCTGTCGGAGGAGGAGATCGAGGGGTTCTACTTCGGCTATGCCAATCGCTCGCTCTGGCCGCTGCTGCACTACCGGCTCGACATCGCCGCCTTCGATCGCGAGTCGGAGCGTGTCTATCGCGCGGTCAACCAGCGGTTCGCCGAGCGGCTGAAGCCGCTGCTCGAAACCGACGATCTCGTCTGGGTCCACGACTACCACTTCTTCTTCCTCGGCCAGGACCTGCGCAAGGCCGGCTACGACGGCCGCCTCGGCTTCTTTCTCCACATTCCCTTCTGCCCGCCGGACATGATGACCGCGCTTCCCGCAAGCCAGGACCTCGTGCGCGCGATGCTCGCCTACGACGTGATCGGCTTCCAGACCGACAACGACCGGCGCAACTTCGTCGACTTCTGCGTTCAGGAGTTCGGCGCCGAGGACCTCGACGGCGATCGCGTGCGCACCTCGGACGGGCGCATCGTGCGCGCCTCCGCGTTTCCGATCGGCATCGACGCCGAGGGCTTTGCCGAGTTCGCCGTCTCCGACGAGGCGCGCGAGCATCAGGCGATGGTCGAGAGCATTTCCCACGGTCGTCACCAGATCGTCGGTGTCGACCGGATGGATTATTCGAAAGGCATTGTGGAGCGCTTCCGCGGCTTCGAGTTGCTTCTGGAGGACAATCCCGATCTGCGCGGCCAGACCCAGTTCCTGCAGGTCGCGCCCGTCTCGCGCGGCGAGGTCGAGGCCTATGCCGACCTGCGGGTCGAACTGGAAGGGCTCGCCGGCAACATCAACGGCCGCTTCGCGACGCTCGACTGGAACCCGATCCAGATCCTCGTCAACGGCTTCACGCGCCGGGCGCTCGCGGGCATCTATCGCGCCGCGCAGATCTGCATGGTGACGCCGCTGCGCGACGGCATGAACCTTGTCGCCAAGGAGTTCGTGGCGGCGCAGGACCGGGCCAATCCCGGCGTGCTCATCCTGTCGCGCTTCGCCGGGGCCCGGGCCGAACTGCCCGAGGCGCTGATCGTCAATCCCTATTCGCCCGACGATCTCGTGCGGGCCCTGAAGCAGGCGCTGACCATGCCGCTCGAGGAGCGCCAGCGCCGGCACGAGGCGATGCGGGCGCGGGTCTTCTCTAACACCGCCCACAACTGGTGCGAGACGTTCCTCGCCGTCCTCGATGCCCCGGCCGAGCGCAACCTTCAACCGCCGTCCTGGTGGGAACGCTTCCGTGCGGGAATGGCTGGGAACTGGTAGCAAATCGATTGAATGGCGGGTTCCGGGCGGCGGGCGCATCGGCTAAACCACCTTCAGCCTCACTCGTCGACGCAAGGACCGGACCGCTCATGACCCAGAAGACCCATGTCCTGATGGACATTCTGACGCGCCAGCCGGTGATGCCGGTGGTCGCGGTCGACAGCGCGGCCGACGGCGTCAAGCTCGCTCGCGCCCTGGCCGCCGGCGGCCTGCCCGGTATCGAGGTGACCCTGCGCACGCCCGCGGCCCTCGACGCCATCAAGGTGATCTCGGCCGAGGTGCCCGAAGCGCTGTGCGGTGCCGGCACGATCCTGACGCCGCGCCAATTCGATCAGGCGGTGGAAGCGGGCGCCCGCTTCATCGTCTCGCCGGGCACGACGCACGAGGTGCTGGATGTCGCGAAGACCTCCGACGTCCCGCTTCTTCCAGGCGCCGCGACGCCGAGCGAGCTGATGGCGATGATCGAGGAGGGCTACGAGATCCTGAAGTTCTTCCCGGCCGAGCAGCTTGGCGGTATCCCCTATCTCAAGGCGCTGGCGCCGGTGTTCCAGGGCATCCGCTTCTGCCCGACGGGCGGCGTCAGCCCGAAGAACGTCGGCGAGTACCTCGCGCTGCCGAACGTCGTCTGCGTCGGCGGCTCGTGGGTCGCGCCGAAGGACTTCGTGTCGGCCGGTCGCTTCGACGAGATCACCGCGCTCGCCCGCGAGGCGGCCGGCCTCGCCCGCTCCTGAGACGATCGGCGCGGCGGCGGGCGTCTGGCCGCCGCGCCCCGCTGTTCCATCTTCCGCAGGACCTTTGACCCCCGGTCCTGCGATTGTTCTTGCCCTCCCTTCCCAGACTGCTTCTCATCCTGTCGCTGGCCGTCGTCCTGTCGGGCTGCTCGGGCGCCGCGTTTCTCAACTCCGTCACCAGCCGCGCCGGCTACGAGACCGTCCGCAACCTTCGCTACATGCCGGGTGATCGCGGGACGTTCGACCTCTACGTCCCGAACGGGGCGGGGCCGGAGACGCCGATCGTCGTGTTCGTCTACGGCGGAAGCTGGGACTCCGGCTCCAAGGCGATCTACCCCTTCGTCGGCCAGTCGCTGGCGTCCGCCGGCTATATCGTCGCGATCCCCGACTATCGCGTCTATCCCGACGTCGTCTTTCCCGGTTTCGTGGAGGATGGCGCGCGCGCCGTCGCGGCGGTCCGGAAGCTCGGCGAGACCGGCGGCGCGGGCGTGGCGGCGGGGCCGCATCCCCTGTTCCTGATGGGCCATTCCGCCGGCGCGCAGATCGCGGCGCTTCTCGCCTACGACAAACGAGATCTTGCCCGCACTGGGGGCGGTCCGATCGCGGGGTTCATCGGGCTGTCCGGCCCTTACGACTTCCTCCCCCTGAAGGAAGAGCGATACAAGCGCATCTTCCCGCCGGCGCTGCGCGAGGCGAGCCAGCCCGTCAACTTTGCCGCGCGCGGCGACCCGCCGACCTTTCTCGCGCACGGCGGCAAGGATACGACCGTCGAGCCCGAGAACATGCGCTCGCTCGCGCGCAAGCTGCGGGGGGGCGGCGTGCCGGTGTCGGAAAATCTCTACCCCGATCTCGACCACATCGGGACCGTCAGCTCGTTCGCCACAGCGCTGCCGCTCGGCGACCGCCAGCTGCGGACGGATGTCCTCCAGTTCCTGAAGGAGCACGCGCGATGAGCACGCACGACCTGTCGCACTGGGAGCCGCGCGAACTGCCCGGACAGTCCGCCATGGCCGGGGAGCACGTCCGGGTCGAGCCGATGCACGACGCGCGCCGCTTCGCCGAGCTTCACGAGGTGTTCGAGGGGCACGACAGGCTGTGGGACTACCTCGCCTACGGACCGTTCGAGACGGCCGAGGCCTTCGGGCGCTTTGCCAACGCCAACTATCTCGGCAGCGATCCGATGTTCCACGCGATCGTGCCCGCGTCGTCCAACCGGGCGGAAGGGGTCGCCGCGCTGATGCGCATCGATCCGGCCAACGGCGTCATCGAGATCGGGCACATCTGCCTGTCGCCCGGCCTGCAGCAGACGCGCGCGGCAACGCAGGCCTTTGCGCTCCTGTTCTCGCGCGTGTTCGACGAGCTCGGCTACCGCCGGCTGGAATGGAAATGCAACGACCAGAACATGCCCTCGAAGCGCGCGGCGGCCCGGCTCGGGTTCACGTTCGAGGGTGTCTTCCGCCAGCACATGGTCACCAAAGGCCGGAACCGGGACACGGCGTGGTTCTCGATCGTCGATGCCGAGTGGCCGAAGGTGAAGGCCGGCTTCGACGCGTGGCTTCAGCCGGAGAACTTCGATGCGAGGGGCCGGCAACGCCGCTCGCTGTCCCAGCTTCGGCCGTAAGGCGAGGCGCCCGTCAGCTGCGGGCGGGAACGATCGTGATCAGCGCGTTGGACGGGTAGATCGACTCGTAGAGCACGCCGTCGCCGGGAATGAATTCCAGCACGGTCTCGCCGCCGCCGTCCGCCATGATCAGTGAGCCGTCGCCGGTAGTCTTCCAGTAGGCGACACGGGCCAGTTCGGGCGAGGCGGCGCAGTCCGGGCCGATCGGGGCGCGGCGGAAGCCGGCAGCGGCGTCGGCCGGGCCGGCGATCTTGCAGGTCGCCCCGTTGCGCAGGTCGATGAGGCGCACGGCCGCCGCCGGCTGCGGGCCGGCCGGTGCGATCGATCCGGTGATCTCGGTGGAGGGGCGCATCAGCGACACCAGGCTCTCGGCGTTCGCATCCGAGCGAGCGGGAAGGTTGGCGAGGATCGTACCGACGAAGCCGACGCCAAGCGCCACGGCTGCAAATCTCATGACCAATCTCCGAATGCGCCGCGTTGCCGAGCGGCACCGAACCCTTGAACGGCCTGCGGCTCCCGGAAAACGAAGGCTTCCGAATGGGCGGAGGGGCAGGCTGACAGAGGGCGAGTATCGCATCGTTAGCCTTACCCGAAGGTTAACGACCGCCAGGGCCTCAGAACGTCGTCTCCAGCCGGATCTGCAGCGAGCGCGTGTCGCCGTCGCCGCCGAAACGGGAGCGGTGTTCGAGGCGCGCGGTCCAGTGCGGCGCGAGTTCGGCCTCGATCTCGGGCGCGATCGTCAGCTCCTGGCTGACGCGGCGACCGAGCGGTCGCGCGCGGGCGATGTCCTGACGCATCTCCAGCCGAAGGGCCGGCGCGATCGTCGCGCCTTGGCGGCGGATGACGCGGCTGGTCTTGACCCCCGTGACGGCCGAGGTGCGGCTCGCCAGGAGCGCACCCGACCAGGCGCCGTCCCTCGGCAGGGCCCGCACGACCGCGCTCTCCATGCGGGCGTAGGGCGACAGGGTCAGCGGACCCACCGCGAAGCGCGAGCCGTAGGTCGCGGTCGCGAACCCCGCCTCGCCCGATGCGATCGGTTGGCCGGCGCCGGTCGCCGAGGTCCGGAGCGGCCCGGCGCCCGCCGTCAGGTCGAGATAGCTGTCCGGCGTCGGCGCGAAGGTGCCGTAGGTCGATAGCGTCGGAAGGTCGAGACTGCCGGCGCCGTCGATGGAGGCGCGGTTGAGGCCGAGCGCCGCGCCGGCCGTCGCGCGGACGGAGAGCGACACGTCGAGGCCCGTCGCGATGTCGGCCCGCGAGCGGCGCGCCGCGATCATGCCGTCCGCTTCGCGACCGAACTCGACGACGCCGCTGCCCCAGACGTCGCCGCTGCCGTCGCTGGTCAGCCGCCGGCTGACCTCGAGTTCGCTGGACGGCGTGGGACGTCCGTCGAAGTCGTTGTCCCAGAACAGCGTCGGCAGGTCGGGCTGCGGAGCATCGAGAAACGGGTCGAGCGTCCGGTCGACCTGGGTCCGGTCGATGCGAAAATCGAGATCGAGTCCCGACATGGCCGTGATGCCGGGATCGCGCACGGCTTCCACCCGCGCGTTGAGGCGTGCGGCTGCGGCAAGCGCGAGGTCGCTGGCGCTGCGAAGGCTGTCTTCGAGCGTCGCGGCCCGAGTCTCGGGCACGGCGACAAGAAAAAGGGCGGCGAGCGCTGCGAGCGTAAGCCCGCGACGCTTTCGTGGCCGGAGAACGGGCATGAACCGTATCCCCCAAGATGATGCTGATGCGAATGATCGCAGTGCAGCATAGTCCGGGGCTGGATCATGCGAAAGGGAGATAAGCCTCCCTTGCGATCACGAAGTCTTGGCGCGCGTCAGTCCGGCCTCGACGCTCTCGGGAACCGGCGTCGGCAGCGGCTCGCCTGCAAACCAGGCGGATAGGTTGTCGGCCACGAGATCGCCCATGGCGCGCCGGGTGTCACGCGAGGCCGAGGCGACGTGCGGCAGGACGACCGCGTTGGGAAGGGCCAGAAGCTCGGCCGGGATGCGCGGCTCGTCGGCGAAGACATCGAGCCCGGCACGCGCGATCGTGCCGTCCTTCAGTGCGGCGATCAGCGCCGGTTCGTCGACGGTAGAGCCGCGTCCGATGTTGATGAAGATGCCGTCGGGCCCGAGCGCGCACAGGACCTCGGCATTGACGGCCTTGTCGGTCGAGGCGCCGCCGGGTGCGGCGACGATCAGGATGTCGACGGCCTTGGCCAGACCCGTGAGCGTGTCGTGATAGGCGTAGGAGACATCGCTCCGCTTCGAGCGGTTATGGTAGGCGACCGAGAGGCCGAAGGCTTCGAGGCGCCGGGCGATGGCAAGCCCGATGCGACCGAGGCCCATGATGCCGACCGTCTTGCCGCGCAGGCTGAAGCGCGTCAGCGGATAGGGGCCCTTGGCCTCCCAGTGGCCGGCACGCGCATGGGCTTCGGCCTGTCCGAGCTCGCGCACCGTCATCAGGAGGAGACCGAGCGTCGTGTCGGCCACCTCCTCCGTCAGGACATCGGGCGTGTTGGTGACGGCGATGCCCTTCGAAGCCGCATAGGCGGCGTCGACGCCATCGTAGCCGACCCCGAAATGGCCGATGATCTCGAGGTTGGGCAGGCCGTCGATCGCCTCGTTCGGGATATGCCCGGCGACCGCCACCGCCCGGATCGCGCCGCGCTCGGCCTCGGGCAGTTCGGCGAGGTCGCGCTTCTCGAGTTTGCGAACGGTGAAGCGGCGCTCCAGTTCGGCGACGCCGTCGGCGTTGAAGGGGCCGAACACGAGGACGGTGGCGTCGTTGGGCTGGGGCACGCGGGCGCTCGCTTTTTGTCAGACGATGGGAAGAGGGGAGTCGGAGCGCACGAGGCTGGATCGGCGCACGCGCAACTCCGGACGGATGAGTTCGAGGCGCTCCTCGGCCGGCGCGCCGTTGAGGCGCGCGAGCAGTGCGCCGGCCGCGCGGTGGCCGACCTCGGCTTGGCCGTTGGCGACCGTGGTCAGCGGCGGCATGGCGATCGCCGCCTCGTCGATGTCGTCGTAGCCGCAGACGGCGATGTCGATGCCCGGCCGCACCCCGGCGCGCGACAGGCCGTACATCAGCCCGAGCGCCACGAGGTCGGAGAAGCAGACCACGGCGCGCGGCGAGCCCGGCAGGGCGAGAAATTCGGCGGCCGCGTCGAAGCCCTGGTGGCGCGAACGGGGCCCCTTGATCCACCAGTCCGGCCGGTACGCGATGCCGGCCTCTTCCAGCGCGTCGCGGTAGCCTTGCGCGCGGTCGCGGCCCGTCGAGGTTTGGTCCGTGCCGCCGACGAGCGCGATGCTGCGGTGGCCTTCCTCGATCAGGTGACGCACGACGAGCGACATGCCGTAGGCGTCGTCGCCGCGGAACGAGGCGACGCCCGACCCCTCGACGGTTCGCGCGATGAGCGCGACCGGCAGGTCGTTGTCCTCGGCAAGGCGGATGTCGGAAGCGGGCGTCCCGATGGCGGGCGACATGATCAGCCCGTCGGCGCCGAGCTGCAGCATCGTGTCGAGGAACGAGCGCTGCTTCGACAGGTCGTCGTAGTGGTTGCACAGAACGAAGGTCTGGCGCTGGCGGTCGAGTTCGTCCTCCACCGCCTTCAGGATTTCACCGTAGAACGGGTTCATGATGTCGTGGACGCAGACGCCGACGATCCCGGACTTCGACGTGCGCAGGCTCGCGGCGCGGCGGTTGTAGATGTAGCCGGAGGTGCGGGCCTCTTCCTTGATGCGCTCGCGTGTGACCTCGGCGACGAGCGGACTGTCGCGCAGCGCGAGCGAGACGGTCGCCGTGGACAGGCCGAGCCGCTCCGCGATCGTCGACAGTTTGACCTTCTGCGCCACCTAGTCCCGTTCCATTCCCACGCGAGAACACCAATCGTTCGGGTGTAAGGACTGGCCTTGTCCGACGCAACCGGAGGCGGTCAATCCTCGGCCTCTTCCAGAGGATTGGCGGCGCCGTCCGCGGTGAAATTGCGCTCGATGCGCTTCAGCATCTTGCGCAGGCGCCGTGCGTCCTTCGCCTTCACGCCCTTCAGCGCGCGCTTCTCGACCGCCGCGCGAGCCGCCTTCACCTCGGCGACGAGCCCCAGCCCCTTGTCGGTGAGGTGGACGAAGCTCTGCCGCGCATCGAGCCGCGAGGGTCGGCGCTCGACGATCCCTTGCGCGGACAGGCGCGTCATCGTCTTGGTCACGGTCGGCGGGCGCACCTGAAGCCGGTCGGCCAGGTCGCGCAAGGAAATGCCGTCCTTCTCCTCGGCGATCGCGATCAGCACCGCGTCCTGACCGGGGTAGAGCCCGCGCTCGCTCAAAGAGTGAGACAGCGCGTTGCGCACGGCGCGCGCCGTCAGCGTCAACTGGACGCTCACCACCGCCTGCCTGTTCTTCTTGCGCTCGCCCATGCCTCACCGTCGAAATTGTCGATGCGAAGGATGACCGGGCGACCCCGACTTGTCCACGCCGCGCCCTTTCGTCGTTTCCCTCCGGGCTCTACAAGCCTCTCACCCCCGAGAGAGGCCATAATGACACCGCTGGCGCACCGATTCGAAGAGCTGACGAGCGCTGAGCTTCGCGCGGCGAGGGATCGGCTCGGGCGGGCGGTCGCTGTCCTGCCGGTGGCCGCCGTCGAGCAGCACGGGGCACACCTGCCGCTCGGCACCGATTCGATCATCGCCGACGCGATGGTCGCGAAAGCCATTGGGACGCTGCCGGGCGATCTCGAGGCCGTGTTCCTGCCGGTGCTGCGGGTCGGCGCCTCGGACGAGCACCTTGCCTTTCCCGGCACCCTGTCGCTCGGATGGCGCACGGCGACCGAGACCATCGTCCGCCTCGGCGAGGGTGTGGCGAACGCGGGCTTCCGGCGCCTTGCCATCGTTTCCTCGCACGGCGGCAACACGCAGGCTGTGGAGGCGGCAGCCCTCGACCTCCGGCAGCGACGAGGGCTCCTCGTCGCCAGCGCCTCGTGGAA
The DNA here is from genome assembly GCF_001423245.1 of Aureimonas sp. Leaf324. Classification (GTDB taxonomy): domain Bacteria; phylum Pseudomonadota; class Alphaproteobacteria; order Rhizobiales; family Rhizobiaceae; genus Aureimonas. Next base: position 92,215 of record NZ_LMOH01000023.1, on the reverse strand, counting down.
CCGCTTCGGCCTGCCGACGGGGCTTCTCGCCGACGAGGAGATCGCGATCGGCATTCACGGCGGGGCGGTGGAGACCGCACTGATGCTGGCGATTCGCCCCGATCTCGTTCGCACCGCCGACATCGCCGACCAGCCCTCGCTGCAGACCCGCCTCCTGGCAGAGCGCCGGCACCTTCGCGCCCACGGCCGCCTCGGCTTCGCCTGGGCGGCGGAAGACCTCAATCCCGTCGGCACGGTTGGGAACGCGACGCTCGGGACCGCCGCGATGGGCCAGGCGATCCTCGACCACCAGTCCGCGCGCTTCGTCGAGTTCCTGGCCGACATCGCCGCCGTGGATTGGCCGCCAGCCCCCGTGCAAAACGGATAGGACGGGCCTATATCGGGCGCTCCAGACAAGGAGGCATCCCGATGTCCGACACGTCCCGCCCGACCGAGGGCCAGATTCCCGTCACCGTTCTCACCGGCTATCTCGGCTCCGGCAAGACGACGCTCCTGAACCGTATCCTCACCGAGGACCACGGCAAGCGCTACGCCGTGATCGTCAACGAGTTTGGCGAGATCGGCATCGACAACGACCTCATCGTCGAGACCGACGAAGAGATCTACGAGATGAACAACGGCTGCATCTGCTGCACCGTGCGCGGCGATCTCGTGCGCGTCGTCGAGAACCTGACGAAGCGCACCGGCCGCTTCGACGCGATCATCGTCGAGACGACGGGCCTTGCCGACCCGGTGCCCGTCGCGCAGACCTTCTTCATGGATGACGACGTGCGCTCGAAGACGCGCCTCGACGCCGTGGTGGCGCTGGTGGACGCCAAGCATATCGGCCTGCGCCTGAAGGACTCTCGCGAGGCGGAAGACCAGATCGCCTTCGCCGACGTCGTGCTTCTCAACAAGACCGACCTCGTGTCGGCCGAGGAACTCGCCCGCGTCGAGGCGACGGTGCGCGCGATCAATCCGTCGGCCGTGATCCATCGCACCGAGCGCTCCGCGATCCGGCTCGACCGGGTGCTCGGGCAGGGCGCCTTCGACCTCAGCCGCGTGCTCGACCAGGACCCGCACTTCCTCGAGGAAGCCGCGCACGCCCACGACGACCACGTCTGCGGCCCGGATTGCGACCACGATCATCATGGTCACGATCATCACGCCCATGACCATGACCATCACGGGCACGACCACCACGGGCACGATCACGGGCATCATCACCACGGCGAGGTCGCACCGATCCACGACGTGACGGTGACGTCGATTTCGCTCCGCGGCGGCGAGCTCGACCAGAACCGCTTTTTCCCCTGGATCCAGAACCTGACGCAGACCGAAGGGCCGAACATCCTTCGCCTCAAGGGCATCATCGCCTTCAAGGGCGACCCGGACCGTTACGTCATCCAGGGCGTCCACATGATCATCGAGGGCGACCACCAGCGTCCGTGGCGCGAGGGCGAGGCACGCGAGAGCCGCCTTGTCTTCATCGGCCGCGAGCTCGACGCCCGGCGGCTGGAGGAGGAGTTCCGCTCCTGCGCGGCCAAGACCCGCGAGGCCACGCCCGCCTGATGCCGCAGATTGCCCCTTACGCGTTCGACGGCCACGTCGAGGCGGCCGCCTTCCTGAAGGACGAGCCGGTCTTCGCCCTGTCGGACGGCACGATCCGCTTTCCCGCCGGCGGCGAGACCGCAATCGAGGCGCACAAGGGCGGGCTCCTGGCCGCCCGCCTCGACCCGTTCGCGCCGCGGCTCCTGTCGGGCGGCGAGGACGGGCGCGTCGTCGAGACGACGCCCGATCGCCGGTCCGCCGAGATCGCCTCGGCGGGCCGCAAGTGGATCTCATCGGTGGCCGGCGGCCCGGGCGGCGTGGTGGGTTATGCGGTCGGGCGAACGGCCTACGTGAAGGGCACCAAGGGCGACGTGCGCGAGTTCGCGCACGCGCGCACGGTCGAGGACGTGGCCTTCGCGCCCAAGGGTCTGCGGCTCGCGACGGCGCGTTACGACGGCGCGTCGCTGTTCTTCGCCGGCACCGACGCCAAGGCGCAGGAACTCGACTGGAAGGGCGCCCATACCGGCGTCACCTTCTCGCCGGACGGGCGCTTCCTCGTCACCATCATGCAGGAAAACGCCCTGCACGGCTGGCGCCTCGACGACGGCAAGCACATGCGCATGACCGGCTATCCCGGCAAGGTGAAGAGCCTGTCCTGGTCGGCCAAGGGCAAGTTCCTCGCGACCTCGGGCGCACCGGCCGCGATCCTCTGGCCGTTCACCGGCAAGGACGGGCCGATGGGCAAGGCACCGCTCGAGCTCGGCACGCGCGGCGACACCACGGTGGTCGCCGTCGCCTGCCATCCGTCCGACGACGTCGTCGCGATCGGCTACGCCGACGGCATGATCCTCGCGGTGCGATTCTCCGACGCCAAGGAGGCGCTTCTGCGCCGGGGCGGCTCGGGCGCCGCCCGCACGCTCGCCTGGGACGCGAAGGGACGCTTTCTCGCCTTCGGGACCGAGAACGGCGAGGCCGGCGTGATCGACATCGCCGGCTGACGCCGCTCAGGCGTCGCTGAGCGTCGAGGGAAGCACGCTGTCGTCGAGGTCGATCTGGAGATCGGCCTCGATCAGGCAGACGAGGCCCGTCGGATGGTAGGTCATCGTGACCTCGCCGGCGAACTCGGCCGCCAGCGACTGCTCGATCAGGCGGGAGCCGAACCCCTTGCGATCGGGCGCCGTCACAGGCGGCCCGTCGACCTCCCGCCATTCCAGCCTCAGGCTCCGGCAGCCTTCGCCCGGGCCGACGCGCCACGCGATGCGAACCCGCCCCGTGTCGTTGGAGAGCGCGCCGTATTTCGCCGCGTTGGTCGCGAGTTCGTGGAGGGCCAGCGCGAGGGCGAGGCTCTGGCGTGCGGTCAACCGGATGTCCGGTCCGTCCCAGGAAATGCGCTCGTCCTCGCCGCCATGCGTCGCCAGCGCCTGCGAGACGATCGCCTCGATCGGCGCGCTGGTCCAGCTCGTCTGGGTCAGGATGTCGTGCGCGTGGCTGAGTGCGAGCAGGCGGGCGGAAAAGGCCGTCAGCCCTTCCTGCGCGCTCGAAGCACGTCGCAGCGTCTGGTTGGCGAGCGCGTTGACCATGGCGAGCGTGTTCTTCACGCGGTGTTGCAGTTCGCGCGTCAGGAGCGTCTGGCGTTCCTCGGCTTCCTTGGCCTCGGTGACGTCGCGCACCGCGCAGACGATGCGCACGGCCTTGCCGTCCTCGTGAACGCAGCGGCCGCTCGCATGAACGATCCGCGTGGCCCCGTGGTCGTGACCGATCGTGCGCAGGAGACAGTCGAATCTCGGATCGCCGTCCGAGGTCATCGTCTGCCGGACGGTCGCCTCCACCCGGTCCCGGTCGTCCGGATGGATGCGGGGACGGAACGTGCCGGAATAGCTCACCGGCTCGTCGGGCCCGATCCCGAACACGATCCGGCAGCGGGCGTCGCAGACCATCGTTCCGGTCTCGAGATCGTAGTCGAAGGTGCCCATCTCGGCCGCTTCGTGCGCCAGCCGGAGACGTGCCTCGGTTTCGATCAGCGAGCGTTCGGCCTGCCGGCGGCGCGCGAAGGTCCAGGCCCGGTTCAGCACCTCGCGGATGAAGCCGATCTCGTCGCCGGTCCACCGACGCGGTGCAGAGTGGTGGAGATACAGGATGACCTGCAGCCGGTCGCCTTCGCGCACCGTGAGGTTGATCATCGACAGCGAGCCGATCGCCTCCCAGGAGGCGGCTCCATCGGCCGTGATCGGATCGAGGCTGACGTCCTCGACCACCGTCATGCCCTGTCGAAGCGCGTCGACGAGCCGGCTGCCGAAGTCGGCGATCCGCTTGCGGCCGGCCAGCGGAACGACGCCTGGGAGCGTCCATTCGCCGACGATCGTGGCAAAGGTCTCGGTGGGGTCCACCGTGGCGTAGCCGACGCGCGTGATCTCCAGGGTTTCACCCAGAAGCTGGAGCGCCTTCAGCGTGTAGTCGATCGCCTCGCCGAACCCGCCCTCGTCGCCGAGCCGAAGCAGCGCGTCCTGGCGGCGCTCGCGCATCTTGTCGTGGGTGATGTCGACGACGGCGCCGGGGAAGCGGACGGGGCGGCCGGCGTCGCTGAGGAAACAGCGACCGCGCGCGTGGACCCAGCGGACTGCGCCGTCTCGTCGGACCGTCCGGTATTCGGACTCGAACACGCCGCCCGTGGCCACGGTGTCGCGGATCAGCTCTCCGACGCGCGTCCGATCGTCGGCATGGATGCCGTGAAGATAGGCCGAAAGGGGCAGGCCCGATGCCGCCGCTGCCTCGTCCACCCCGTAGAGCGAGGCGAAGCGGGCGTCGGCGTAGATGATGTCCTCGGGGATCATCCAGTCCCAGGTGCCGATCAGGGCGGAGGCGTCGAGCGCGAACTGGAGCCGCTCGCGACTGGCCGCAAGTTCGAGGCGCGAGCGCTCCTCCTCGGTCCGGTCGCGCAGGATCTTCAGGAAACCGGTCGGCACACCGTCGGCACCGCGCATCGGCACCAGTTCGCCGCGCGCGAAGAACTTCGTGCCGTCGGCGCGCTGCAGCCAGCGGTCGTCCTTGGCGCGACCGTCGCGGATGGCCGTCGCCATCTCCCGTGCGAGCGCATCGCTCGCCTGGTCCTGCGGCAGGAAGATATGGTTGGCAGACTGGCCGGCGACCTCTTCCCCCGTCCAGCCGAAGATCATGGTCGCCGCCGCATTCCAGGCGACGATCCGCCCGGCCGTGTCCGTGGCGATCAGGGCGGAGTCGGAAACCCCGCCGAGCAGCGTTTCGTAGACGGCTATGGATAAGGGTGTTTTACGGTCCGCGCTGTCAGCGAGCGCTCCGCAGGACCGGAGGCGCTCGTTCTCGCGCGTCAGTTCCGCAATTCTGTCTTGGGCAGCGGCCAGTCGGCTCGCTGCATCCCCCGTCATTACCAGTTCCAAGCCATGCCATCGTGGAAGGCCGCCGGGCGCGTCGGCTCGGCGGCGGTGTGGTCCCCCGCATCACGTGAAGCATGTTCGCGCGTCGGGGGCAAAGCCAAAGGTTGGTCAGGGAACAAGAACCGGGAGCCTTACGACTCCCGGCTTGTCAGGCAGCCGCCGCGCACGAAACGAGGCGGCCGGTCGGCACGATCGCACCGCGAGCGCCCGACAGCGCCCCGTCGCGCAGCTCCAGCCCGAGCAGGCGGTGGCGCTCGAAGGGGCCGGGCATGGCGAGTTCGGCCGCCCGGTCGGCCGCAAAGCCGAAGCGCTCGTAGAAGGGGGCGTCGCCGACGAGCACGATCGCGCCGTGCCCACGCCAGCGGCTTTCGGCGATCGCACGACGCATCAGCGCGGAGCCGATGCCGAGACCTTCGCAGCGGGCGGACACCGCCAGCGGTCCGAGAAGCAGCGCGGCCACGTCCGCGCCGTTGCGCGACCCGGCCGAGACGTTCCACAGACGCACGGTGCCGAGCAGTTCGCCATCGTCCGATTCAGCGACCAGCGACAGGCCTTCGGCGGGCAGGCGGTCGCGACGGATCGCCTCCGACGACTTGCGGCGGCGGTTCGCGCCCATGGCGGCATCGAGAAGCGCCTCGCGCGCGGTCTCGTCGGCGGCGGTCTCGGCGCGCAGGGAGAAAGCGGGCTGCAGGAAGGGCAGGTCGGCGAAGATTTGAGAGCGCGCGAACATCGGCGTTCATCCTCCGGGGCAGGGGACGAGCGAAAGCGCGACGCCCGTCCGGGCGCCGGCGACGAAGCCTTCCGGCGCTCGCGCGCCGGCAGGGATGTTCAGAAGGAGGCGGGCGGGCGGCCCGTCAGATGACGTAGGAGCGAAGCGGCTCGAACCCGTTGAACGCGACGGCCGAGTAGGTCGTCGTGTACGCGCCGGTGCCCTCGATCAGGACCTCGTCACCCACCGTCAGCGAGATCGGCAGCGGGTAGGGGGTCTTCTCATAGAGCACGTCGGCCGAGTCGCAGGTGGGCCCGGCAATGACGCAGGGCTCCATGCGGTCGTCGTCGCGCGCCGTCACGATCGGGTAGCGGATCGCCTCGTCCATCGTCTCGGCGAGGCCGCCGAACTTGCCGATGTCGAGGTAGACCCAGCGGTTCTTGTCCTCGACAGACTTCTTCGAGACCAGCACGACCTCGGCCTTGATGACGCCCGCGTCGCCGACCATGCCGCGGCCCGGCTCGATGATCGTCTCCGGGATCTGGTTGCCGAAGTGACGTCGGAGCGCGGCGAAGATCGAGCGGCCGTAGGCCTGCGCCGACGGCACGTCCTTGAGGTAGCGCGTCGGGAAGCCGCCGCCCATGTTGACGAGCGTCAGCACGATGCCCCGTTCGGCTAGCTGGCCGAACACCATCGCCGCGTCGGCCAGCGCCTTGTCCCAGGCTTCGGTATCGCACTGCTGCGAGCCGACGTGGAACGAGACGCCGGTCGCGACGAGGCCGAGGTCGCGGGCATGGGTCAGGACGTCGATCGCCATCGCCGGGACGCAGCCGAACTTGCGCGACAGCGGCCACTCGGCACCTTCGCCGTCGGTGAGGACGCGGCAGAAGACGCGCGCGCCGGGCGCCGCGCGGGCGACCTTCTCGACCTCTTCGACGCAATCGACCGCAAAGAGCGAGACGCCGAGCGCATGGGCGGCCGCGACGTCGCGCTCCTTCTTGATGGTGTTGCCGAAGGAGATGCGGTTCGGCGTGGCACCGGCGTCGAGCGCCATCTCGATCTCGGCGACCGAGGCGCAATCGAAGGACGAGCCGAGCGACGCCAGGAGACGCAGGATCTCCGGCGCGGGATTGGCCTTCACGGCATAGAAGATGGAGCTGTCCGGCAGCGCCTTGCGGAACGCGCGGAAATTGTCCTCGACGATGTCGAGGTCGACGACGAGGCAGGGGCCGGCGGGGCGGCGGGTGGCGATGAAGTCGAGAATGCGCTGCGTAGCCATCGGAAGCTCCGGTTAACCATGAGGTTGACGAGGAGCGCACACATTCGTTCCCACATGCAGCCGGTGGAGACCCCGCACGTGAAGCGAACGCGAAACGCGACATATGCAGACCCGACGACGGGGTAAGCCGCCAAAGGATCCGGTAAAGTCTGCCGTGGATTGGAGAGCTACGCTCGCCGCACTTCAGGCAAGGATGGTGTGCCTCTGCAGTATTCCTGGCTATGGAGACCAGGAGAGACCAGAAAGGCCCTCACCGTCGTTGCTTCAAGGCGTCCACGATTTCGCCAGCAGCGAAACCGACCTGGAGACGAACTCCAGTGACCGACCCGGTGATCTTCGCATTCGAAGGTCCGGGGGACGCCCACAGGCACGTGCGACATTGGGCAAGGCGGGATATAGAAACGGCAGTTGTCATACGCAACAGAAAAAACGACCCTGACCGCGCATTTTGGAATCGGACTGGACTCGGCGCCATGATGTCGTCAGACGGCAACACCGGTCAGCTTCGCACACGAGAGATATGCCGATGGACACCCTGACCCGAATGCGCGCCTTCCTGGCCGTCGTCGAGAACGAAGGCTTCTCGGCCGCCGCGCGCAAGACCGGTCGCTCCAAGGCACTCCTGTCGAAATACGTGCGCGAGCTGGAGGACGAGCTCGGCGTTCTCCTGATCAACCGCACGACGCGGCAGGTGGCGCTGACGGCGGCCGGCGAGGTCTACGTGTCGCGCGCCTCGGCGATCCTCGCCGACCTCGAAACCCTGAACGACGAGGCGCGCGAGGCGACCGGCGAGGCCAAGGGCACCCTGCGCGTCACCGCCGCGCGTACCTTCGGCGACGCCGAGCTCGGCCTCAGCCTCGTCGAGTTCTCGGCGGCCCATCCCGACATCTCGCTCGACCTTCATCTCAACGACAGCTTCGTCAATCTTCTGGAGGAGAACTTCGACGTCGCGATCCGTATGACGCGCCTGACCGATTCGGCGATGATCGCGCGCCGGCTCGGCTCGCTCGACTTCACCATCTGCGCGACGCCCGAATTCCTCGCCCAGCACGGCACGCCGACCCATCCGAGCCAGATCTCGCGCATGCCGGCCGTGATCGATTCCAACGCCAAGATCCTCTACAACTGGACCTTCCGCGATCCCGCGACGGGTGACCCGATCCCGATCAGCGTGTCGGGGCGCTTCTCGGCCAATTCTCCCTATACGGTGCGCGCGGCGACGCTCGCCGGGCTCGGCATCGCGATGTTGCCGGAGTTCGTGGCGCGGCCCGAGATCGAGGTCGGCCGCCTCGTCAGCGTTCTCGACGAGTACGTTCCGAAAGACGCCGGCATCTATGCCGTGTTCCCGCATCGCCGCCACCTTCCGGCGAGAACGCGCGTCTTCGTTGACTTCTTGGCAACCTGGTTCCGCAAGAATAATCCGGGCCGGGACATGAGCGCCGCCGCCTGAGGCGCCGGGGCCCGGCATCCCATTGAAATGCCGAGGTTCCGCATGCGCCCGATCACCAAGCTCCTCGCCGCCGTCCTCATCCTCGGTGCCGGCTCGGCCGCCCATGCCGGCGTGAAGGCGCGCGAGACCGTGTTCCTTGGCGACTACGAACCCGGCACGATCGTGGTGATGACCGGCGCGCGCCAGCTCTTCCTGGTGACCGGCGAGGATACGGCACTGCAATACGACATCGCCGTCGGCAAGCCGAGCGAGCAGTGGTTCGGCACGAGCTGGGTCTCGAAGAAGCGCCTCGATCCGACCTGGGTGCCGACGCCCTCGATGCGCGAGAAGAAGCCGACCCTGCCGGCCTCGATGGGGCCGGGGCCGAGCAACCCGCTTGGCAAGCGCGCCATGAACCTCGGCTGGGGCACCTATCGCATCCACGGCACCAACTCGCCGAACTCGATCGGATCAGCCGCCTCGGCCGGCTGCTTCCGCATGCGCAACGACGACGTGATGGACCTCTTCGAGCGTGTGCATGTCGGGGCGCAGGTCGTCGTCCTGCGCTGAAGGGGCATCGGCGCCTTCCCCACTTTCGCCTTGAATTCGTCGTCCCTCCGCCGGGGCATCGAAGCGGGGACGAACATGCGTCGACCAATCATCCTGGCCGGGACGGGCGCCGCCCTCCTGGCCGCGACCTGCGGCGCGGCCTCGGCCCATCCGCATGTCTTCGCCGACTCGCGCATGGAGATCGTCGGAACCAGCGACGGGATGCTCTCCTCGGTGCGCAACATCTGGCGCTTCGACGAGCTGTTCTCCTCCAGCGTCGTCGTCGACTTCGACAAGAACGGCAACGGCACGCTGGACGACGACGAGGTGCAGGCCGTCGCCGAGACCGTGCGCCAGTCGATCGCCGAATGGGACTTCTACACCTTCGTCAGCATCGGCAACCGCGACCTCAAGCTGAAGCCGCCGGAAAGCATCCGCGGGCTGTTCGAGAAGGGGCAGCTGCTTCTATTCTTCGAGATGAAGCCGGAGGAGGCTGTCGACCTGAAGGCGCAGCCGGTCACCTTCTCGGTCTACGACGAATCCTATTTCGTCGCATTCGACTTCGCCAACGAGACCGCCTTCCAGCTTCTCGACCTGCCCAAGACCTGCACCAAGAGCTACACGCGCCCCGATCCGGACGAGGACGCCAGCGACTGGATGAACTCGGTGTCGATGCTGAAACCCGGCCAGTCGATCCCGGAGGACGGCGTCAACTTCTCCCAGCTTCTCGCGACCCGCGTGGACGTCTCATGCAAGGCCGGCTGACGCGCACGTCGCTGGCGCTGGCGGTGGTTTTGGTCGCCGCCGCGACGGCCCACGCCCAGTCCTCGCTCGGCATCGGCAATGCCGAGGTCACCGCCGCACCGAGCGGACCCTTCGCCGGCGTCTTCCTGGAGATCCTCGCCGTCCAGCGGCAGTTCTTCGTCGATCTGCGACAGGCGCTGGTGGCGCTGCGAGACGGGCAGGGGGGCTTCCTCTGGCTGGCGGGCCTGTCCTTCGCCTACGGCGTCTTCCATGCGGCAGGACCGGGGCACGGCAAGGCGGTGCTGTCGTCCTACATGCTCGCCAACGAGGTGGCGCTGCGACGCGGCGTCGTCCTGTCCTTCGCCGCCGCGCTGGTGCAGGCGCTGTCGGCCTGCGTCGTGGTCGCGCTCGGCTGGTTCGTGCTGCGCGGCAGCGGCCTGTCGATGACCGATCTCGCCTTCGGGCTCGAGCTTGGCTCGTATGCGATGATCGCGCTCGTCGGCGCCTGGCTCTTCGCGCGCAAAGGCTGGCCGCTTCTGCGGCGGGCAATGGGCGCAGTGCGGGTCGTCAGCCCGCAGCCGTCCGGCGCACTCGCCTTCGCCGGCCGCGGCACCTTCACCGGCACGGGCGGTTCCTCTCCCGGCCTCGCGCTTCGCGCATCCGGCGGCTACGGCGCCGATATCTGCGACGACCCGGCCGGCGACGCCTGCGACTGCGGACGGCCGCATATCCTCGACCCGAAGCTTCTCGACGGTCCGGCGTTCTCCTGGCGCACGGCGCTCGCCACCGTCGTCGCGATCGGCCTGCGCCCTTGTTCGGGCGCGATCGTCGTCCTGACCTTCGCCCTGATGAACGGGCTCTACGGCGCCGGTGGGCTTTCGGTCCTTGCGATGGCGCTCGGCACGGCGATCACCGTATCGCTGATCGCCGCGCTCGCCGTCTCGGGCAAGGGGCTGGCGCTGCTTGCGGGCCGCACGGGCGGCTGGGGGCGAAGCCTCCGCACGGTGCTGGAACTCGGCGGTGCCGGCCTCCTCGTCGCCGTCGGCCTCGGGCTGCTCGTCGCCTCGCTGCCGGGCTAGCGCGTCCGACGGTACTGACGGGCGGCCTCGCCGAACGCCTGGAAGATCGCGCGCGAGGCGGGATCGCTCGCGGCCCAGTATTCCGGGTGCCACTGCAGCCCGAGCGCGAAGCCGCCCGCACCCGTCACCGACACGGCCTCGACCGTGCCGTCCGGCGCGCGCGCCTCGACCGTCAGCCCGTCGGCGAGACGGTCGATCGCCTGCCGGTGGAGCGAGTTGACCTCGACGGTGTCGGTCCCCACGATCGCGGCAAGACGGCCGCCGGGCTCGACCGCGACCGGATGGCGCAGCGCGAAGCGCGCGTCCTGTTCCGGGTGGGTCGGCGCGCGATGATCCATCCGCCCTTCGGTTTCCTGGATTTCCGTCGCGAGCGATCCGCCCAGCGCGACGTTGAGTTCCTGATGGCCGCGGCAGATCGCCAGGAGCGGGATCTCGCGGGCGATCGCGCGGCGGATCATCGTCTCGGTGAGGCGGTCGCGAGCGGGATCGAAGGGCTCATGTGCAGGCGTCGGCTCGACGCCGTAGCGGCTCGGATGGACGTTCGACGCCGACCCGGTGACGAGAACGCCGTCGACGCGGTCGAGCACGACATCCACCGCCGCCTCGTCGGCGAGCGCCGGCACGATGACGGGAACGCCGCCGGCCGTCGCCATGATGGCGGCGAGATAGGTCGAGGGCGCGGCATGCCACTCGTAGTTCTCGAAGCGCCTGGTATCGGCGGGCACGGCGATCAGGGTGGCGCTGTCTGGCACGGCGGGAGGTCCCTTGCGACTCGCGTTCGTTCGAATCGCGCCTCCATCCGATCGCGCGACCGCAAGGCCCGGTCAAGCACGGAGGCGTTTAACAATGGTTATCGCCTAACGCCCGCCAGTCCGGGTGCGTGGGTCGGGCTCCGTCCGGGGCCGGGCCCGTTGCTTCCAGAAGGAATTTCCATGACGCCCGTCCTGTCGATCGGCTCGCTCAAGACCTCCGGTTCCACCACCGTTGCCCTGACGCTCGCAGGCGTCGCCGCCGCCGCCGACATTCCGGTCGTGCTGGTGGATGCGGGCCGCGACAAGGACCTCGTGGACTGGGCCGCCAAGTTCGGCCGCCCATCGCTCTGCACCGTCGAGGTGGCCGACGACGAGATCACGCTGGAGCGCATCGTGCGCGCCGCCCGCCGCCGCGGCGACCTCGCCCTGATCGACGCGGGCGACAACGCCGAGATGATCCGTGCCGGCGCCCGCCTGTCGGATCGTGCGCTGATCCCCGTCCGCTTCTCGCCGCTTTCGGCCTACGCGGCGCTCGCCACCGACCGTCTGCTCGCCACGGAGGCTGACAAGGGTCGGCGCGGGCGAGACTGGGCCTTCGTGGCCAGCGCCGTCACCACCATTCCGAGCCGCGTCGCGCGCACCATCGAGGGTATGATCGAGCGCTCGCCGACGGCCCGCCTCGAGGTCGGCCTCGTCCAGCGCGCGGCCTACGAGGCGCCGTTCCTGCATGGCGGCACGCTCTTCACGCTCGGCGAGGACGTCGCGCCGGGTATCGAGCGCGCCCGCGCGGAAGCCGCGACCATCGCCTACGAGATCGGCATCCTCGGCCACGACGTCGACGCGACGACCGTGATCCGCGAGCGCGGCTCGTTCGAAGTCGCCGCCGCGGCAGCCTGATCCCACGCGCATTCCTCTTCGAGACGGCCTCGGCGATCGTCGTCCGGGGCCGTTTCGCGTCCGGCCCGGTGACGAGGCGGGCGGCCGGAGCTACATCGTTCGGCATGAGCGAACCAGCGACGAAAGCAGCGAGGCCGACCCGGCCGGTGACCCGGGAATGGCTGTTCCGCGCGGCCAGCCATTATCTGGAGCGCTACGCCTCGACGGAGGCCAACCTTCGGCGCGTCCTCCAGCGCAAGGTGATGCGTCGCGCCCAGGCGTGCGGCGAAGAACCGTCGGCGTTCGAGGCGCTGGTCGACGAGACCGTGACAAAGTTCGTGGAACTGAAGCTCCTCGACGACCGGAGCTATGCGGAGGCGAAGCTCGCCTCCCTGCGCCGACGCGGCACGTCGCTTCGCCAGAGTGCGGCCAAGCTCGCGATCAAGGGCGTCGACCGCGAGACGGTCGCGAGCGTCATGGCGGGCGACGAGACCGACGAGGCGGACGCGGCCCGGCGGCTGGCCCAGCGTCGCCGCCTCGGTCCCCACCGGCTGCGCGAGCGCGCCGAGCGGCGCGACCGGGACGTCGCCGCGCTGATGCGTGCCGGCTTTTCCTATTCCCATGCGGCGGCGGCCATCGACGGCGAAGCCGATAGCCACGACTGAACCAGGAACCCCGGCCTCCGTCGCCCGTTGGTGGACCGAACACCAACAGGGCGGACAGCACTTTTCGGAGCCTCGAGGCTTCGACGAAGGCCTGTCCGCATTCGGAAGAGGTCATTCCTTCATGCCCAGCATTCGCGACGCCAAGATCGCCATTCTCGCCACCGACGGCTTCGAGCAGTCCGAACTCATGCAACCGCTGGAGAAGCTCCGCGCAGCCGGCGCCACTGTCCACGTCGTCTCGCTGAAGGACGGCGAGATCAAGGGCTGGGACGAGACCGACTGGGGCCAGAGCGTGCCGGTCGACAAGGTTCTCAGCCAGGTTTCCGTCAACGACTACGACGCGCTCGTGCTGCCGGGCGGCCAGATCAACCCGGACAAGCTGCGCGCCGAGGAGAGTGTCGTCTCGTTCGTGCGCGACTTCTACAACTCCAAGAAGACGCTCGCCGCCATCTGCCACGCGCCGTGGCTGCTGATCGAGGCCGGCATCGTCAAGGATCGCGACGTCACCTCGTTCAAGTCGATCAAGACCGACGTCGTGAATGCCGGCGGCCGCTGGCACGACGAAGAGGTCGTGACCGATCAGGCGCTCATCACCTCGCGCAACCCGAACGATCTTCCGGCTTTCATCGCCAAGATCATCGAGGAGGTCGAGGAAGGCCGTCACGAGAAGCGCCAGGCCGCCTGAGCGGCCGGTCGACCAAGAAAACGCGAGACGGGGCGCCGATGCGCCCCGTTTTCGTATCCGGCGTTGCGCGGCGGCGATTGTCAGCCCGCCGGCTTCCCGTATAACAGCCAGGAAAACGCCGTGGCGGAGAGGAAAGAGCGTATGGCCGAGGATCATGGCTACGAGTGGAAGGGCACCACGATGGACTACGCCGAGCATGATCGGACCTACATGGGGTTCCTCGGGCTGGTGAAGTACGGCTCGATCGCGATCGTCGCGATCCTGCTCGCCATGCTGGTCGGCCTCATCATGAATGCCGGCGTCATCATGAGCGTGCTCGCGGGCGGGGTCTTCTTCTTCCTTGCCAGCTTCCTCCTGGGCGGCTCGACCGAGGTCAAGCACGACCGGCCCGACCTGAAGACGCATCACTGACCAGCACCCGACTGAAACGAAAAAGGCCCGCACACGGTGCGGGCCTTTTTCGTTGGGGAAACCGTCAGGGCTTGTAGATGACGGCCACCGGCTGCGCCTCGTCGAGCGTCAGCCGTGCGACACCGACGGTCGCGTTGACGCCCTCCTGGATCTGCAGGCTGGTCGGCTGCAGCGTGAAGCCGCGGTCGGGGCCGCCGATCAGCGACTTAGCCCCGACGCCGACCGCGAACGAGGCGTCGATGCTGGTACCATAGTAGCGGCCGGCCAGCGACTCCGGCTGTCCGCGCTCGAAGCTCGCCGCGAGCACCGACCACATCATCAGCGTGCGCCCGGTGATACCGAGGTCGACGCCGTAGGTGTCGAGCGTCCCGACATAGGTCTCGGTGGCGCGCGTGCGGCCGAAGGGGGTGTAGTTGCACAGGACCGTCTCGCTGGACGAGACGATCTGGTTCAAGGTGCCGTTGCTCTTGCACACGAGGGTTCCGACCTTGACGCCCGCCTCTGCGGCGGACGGAAGGGCAGCGGCGGACGCGAGGGCAAGGGCGGCAAGGATGGTCTTCTTCATGGCATGTCACTCGGCTCGAAACTCTGTTCGGGCCGTTAACCTTTTGCCAAGCCGTTGGTTTCGCGGCGCTCCCGCCCGACCGCTTCACGAAACGTGACGCGCTGAAACCTCAGGCGCCGGCCGAGCCCCGCGTGCGCGCCACGCCGTCCTTGGCTGGCTGGTAATTCGGGTCGAGCGACGCGGCATGGGCGAACGAGCGGTAGGCCTTGGCCTTGTCGCCGCGCGCCTCGAGGACGAGGCCCTGCGTCGCCCAGAACTCGGCACGCTTGCCGTCGAGCTGGATCGCGCGGTTGATGTCGTCCGCGGCGTCTTCGACATTGTTGAGCGCGAGATACGACACGGCGCGGCCGGAATAGGGCTCGGGCGCGTTGGCGTCCATCGAGATCGCCGTCGCGAAATCCTCGATCGCCTGCCGGTGCTGTCCGTCGAGCTGATAGAGAAGGCCGCGGTTGTGATAGGCGCGCGGGTCCGTGGTGTTCAGGTCGATGGCGCGCTGGAAGTCGCCGAGCGCCTCGCGGTTGCGGCCGGCCTGCCGGTAGATGTTGCCCCGGCCGATATAGGCGGAATCGTAGTTTGGGTTGATCTTGAGCGCCTGGTTGTAGTCGGCGACGGCTTCCGCGTTCTGGTTCGTCTGCCGCAGCACCAGCGCCCGATTGGCGTAGGCCTGATAGAAATTCGGATCGAGCTGGATCGCGGTGGTGAAGTCCTCGATCGCGCGCTTGTTGTCGCCCGAGCGCCCGTAGGCGATGCCGCGCACGTTGTAAGCTTCCGGATTGCGCGGATTGGCGTTCACGGCGGCCGTCAGCGACGACAGGTTCTCGGCGGAGCCCTGCGCCTGATCGAGGCTGATGGCCTGCAGCGTCGGGCCGCTCTGGCAGCCGGCGAGCGCCAGCAGCACGGCTCCGCCGAGAAGCGGGAGGAGGCGGCTGCGACGCTGGTCGAGGTGGAGCGAGGTCACGCGGCGAAGGTCCTTCACAAATGTCGGTTCGGCAGGGCGGATGCCCACGACGCAGCCGTCAAAAAGAGGGCGGAACGACGACGACGCCAGCCAAACGGGCCGGCGCGGCAGGATAAGTCTTCCGGTGATGCGGCAATGCCACGGCGACGGGCGGTTTGTGAAGCGCTTTCAGGCGCTTCCCGTGCTTTCGGCCAGCTTGGCGCCAGCGTCGGGCGGCTCGCTCGTGAGAAGCTGCGCCAGCGTATGGGCGATGGCGCGCGCGGCAAGGATCGGGTCGAGCTCGTCACGCGCGGCGGCGTTGTCGCCTTGATCGGGGACGGAGCGCGGCAGCGAGGCGTTCCGCTCGAAGAAGGCCGGCACCGAGACTTCGGCGACGGCCGCCCTGCAGCGCAGGAGCTCGCGGCGAAGGCCCTCCGCATTCGCGACCGGCCCGATCGAGGCGGCGGCGAGGCGGTGGGCCCAGTGGGCGATCACCGCAAAGCGCAGGCGCCCGATGCGCACCGAACGCTGGCGCGCGCCCGATGGCCAAGTCCGACCGAGCGGCCGGCTGGCGACGAGGATGGCGGCGTGCCGGCGGTCGAGCGCGCGCGAGACGGCGTAGATCCGCCATTCCGAACCGTGGCCGTCGAGCCGCTCCTCGATCGCCTGCAGCAGCCGGTCGAGATCGGTGAGAAAGGCGGTGACGGCGCGCCCGGCCGCGTCGCTCGTGCGCTGCGGGAAAATCAGGAACGAGACGAGGATGCCCGACGCCGTGCCGATCAGGGTCTCCTCCAGTCTGAGGACCAGGAGTTCCGGCGAGAAATTGCCGAGAAGGCCGTAGACCAGCGACAGTGTCACGGTCAGGAAGAAGGTCATCGTCCCGTAGGAGACCTGCAGGAAGAAGAACGCGAGGAAGGTAAAGAGGACGCATAGGGCCAGGCTTGGGCCGAACTGCCCGTGCATCAGAGTGGCCAGCACCATGCCCGCGGCGATCCCCACCGCGGTTCCGCCCGCGCGGTTCAAGCCCCGCAGCGCCGTGTCGCCGCGCGACTGGACGTTGGTGAAGACGAGAAACGCCGTCAGCACCGCCCAGAACCAGCGATCGACCGAGAGCCACATGCCGCCCGCCATGGCGAGGGCACAGGCGAGCGTCACTTGGATCGCAAGCCGCGTCGGCTCGTCCTGCCAGATCGACGCGGCCGTCGTGGGGGTCGAGGCCGCCGGTGAAGCCGCAGCGGACGTGAGATCCGCTTCGGTGAGGGCAGCCGATGCCTTGCGAAGCCGGCGGCGAAGCCCCGCCAGCCGGCGAAGACTGATTGAGAGATGCTGCCGGGCTTTGTCACTGTTGCCGGCCGGCTCCAGCGCTTGCCCCAGAACGCTCTCCAGCGCGAGATTGAGGTCGAAGAGTTCGATCGCCAGGGGCGCGGCGCCGGGCAGGGACGTGCCGCGCTGCGGCTCGTCCGGCAGAAGGGTCTCCACGACGCCCAAGGCGTCGCGAACGCCGCGATGGGCGGCGCGCACCCGCCGCTCCCGCCGCGCCGTCCAGCCGAGGCGGGCGGCTTCGCCGACGAGGGCCGCGACGCGGCCGACGCGATGGTCGACCCCGGCGAGCGCCCGCCGGAGGTCGGCGAGCGGGCGATCCGGGACTAGGATCTCGCGCACCAGATGCGCCGCCGCGCCGGTGACGAGGATCGCCAGGAGGATGCCCGGCAGGTCGGTCGGCGACGGGCGGAAGTAGGCGCCCCCGAAGCTCGCCATGAAGGCGAACATACCGACGGCGGTCCAGCGCTGGCCCCAGCGGCGCATGAAGACGGCGGTGAAGGCGGCGACCAGGAACAGGCCGTCGACGACGCGCGGGTGCGGCTGAAGCAGCGCGCACAGCGCCAGCATGGCAAAACCCGCGGCGCCGGCGAGAAGGCGCGTGTGCAGGCGACCCGACGCCGACGTCTCGCGGATCGCGACGACGCCCTGGATGGCGAAAAGAAGGCCGGCGGAAAAGGCGGCGGGTGGAAGAGCGACGCCGAGGGCATAAATCAGCATCAAGGCACCCAGAACCAGAAGTCCTGTCAGCGTCACGCGGGAGGCCAGACGGAGCCGGACGAAACCTGGGTCGGACGCCATCAATCGACCGGCGAGATCGCCGAGCGCGAGCCCGGCGGCGCGGGGCGTTGAGGATAATCGATCGCGCGAGACGTGAATCACGCCATCCTCACTGGAAAACCAATCCGCCGCTCCATTTTAGGTTCTGACCACCGGTCTTGAGCCGGAAGGGACATCACACCGCCGCAATCGAAGCGGTCGAGTCATAGGTGGAGTAATCAACATGGTCGATGTCGTCGATCGCAGTGCATATGCAGCGGCGCCCCTGAAGCGCATCTCGTGGGGCGCCATCGTCGCCGGCACGATCCTCGCGCTGGTGTTTCAGGTGATGCTGGCCCTTCTGGGGCTGGGCATCGGCCTGGCGACCATCGATCCGCAGAGCGGTGATACCCCGGCTCTCACGACCTTCGGTTCGGCCAGCGGCATCTGGGCGGTACTGACCGTTCTCATCGCCACCTTCCTCGGCGCGTTCGCCGCGGCCCGCTTCGCCGGCAGCGCCTCCAAGCGCGACGCGGCGCTGCACGGCGTCACCACCTGGGCGACCGCGACCCTCGTCGCCGTCTACCTCCTGACCAGCGGCGCTTCGGCGCTCGTGACCAGTGCCTTCGGCGCGCTCGGCTCGACCGTCTCCTCGCTCGGCTCGGCCGTCTCGTCGGTGATCCCGAACTCGATCGACTCGCTCCCGCCGGAGCTCCAGCAGCAGGCTCGCCAGCTTCTGCAGCGCGGCGAGAACCAGGCCCAGCAGGCCGCCGGCCAGGCGCAGGACCAGGCCCAGCAGGCCGCCGACCAGGCTCGCCAGGCGACCGGCCAGCAGGATCTGACGGCCGCTGCCGCGGAGATCTTCAAGGGTCTCGGCCAGGACGCGACGCCGCAGCAGCGCAGCGCCGCCGTGCAGGTCATTTCGCAGCAGGCCGGCATCAGCCAGGCCGAGGCCGAGCAGCGCCTGAACCAGTTCCAGCAGCAGTACGACCAGGCCGTCGCCCAGGCGCGCCAGGCCGCCGGCGAGGCTGCCAAGGCCGCTTCGGGCGCCGCGTTCGGTGCCTTCGTCGGCCTGCTCCTTGGCCTGATCGCCGGTGCGGTCGGCGGCATCGTGGGCCGCGCCAAGCGCACGGTCGGCTACTACCGCGACTGATCCGGGACGCATTCCCGATAGAAGGAGGGAGGGGCTTGCCCCTCCCTTTTTTCGTTGATCGACCATTGAGGACTTAAATCGTTTCGCACCTGCAAGAAATGCCGCGTCCTGTTGGATCCCGCCGTTAAGCAACTTCGGATCGTTCGCGGCGCGTGATCTCATTTGAACCGATTTTAATGTGCCGACGACTTGCTCGGCCACTTTACGTCGGCGTTCGTGATCCGCAGAAGAGCATCGACACCGGCCTCGTCGGTGGTTCGTGATCCGATAAAGGGCAGGCAAGCCGATGCTGAGAACCGATACCGTCCGCAAGATCCTCTCGTGGTACGAAGGCGAGACGCCGGGGCTGAAGACCAACTTGTCGCGCCTCCTGATGCACGGACGCCTCGCTGGCACCGGACGGCTGGTGATCCTACCGGTCGACCAGGGTTTCGAGCACGGTCCGGCGCGCAGCTTCGCCCCGAACCCGATCGCCTACGATCCGCACTACCTCTACAATCTCGCGATCGAGTCGGGTGTGTCGGGCTACGCTGCGCCGCTCGGCCTTCTCGAGCAGGGCGCGGACACGTTCGCCGGCGAGGTGCCGCTGATCCTCAAGCTCAACAGCGGCAACTCGCTCGTCAACAAGCAGGACCAGGCGCTGACCGGAACCGTCGAGGACGCGTTGCGCCTCGGCTGCGTCGGCGTCGGCTTCACGATCTATCCGGGCGCCGACGACTCGTACGACATGATGGAGGAACTGCGCGAGATCACGCTGCAGGCGAAATCGCGCGGCCTCATGACGGTGGTCTGGTCCTATCCGCGCGGCGGCAAGGTCACCAAGGAGGGCGAGACCGGCCTCGACATCATCGCCTACGCCGCCCACATGGCCGCACTCCTCGGCGCCACGATCATCAAGGTCAAGCTGCCGACGGATCACGTCGATCTTGCCGACGCCAAGAGCACCTACGAGAAGAACGACATCGCCCGCTCGACGGGCGCGGACCGCGTGCGCCACATCATGCAGGCGTCCTTCGCCGGCAAGCGCATCGTGGTCTTCTCCGGCGGCGCGGCCAAGAACACGAGCGAGCTTCTCGACGAGGTGCGGGCCATCCGCGAGGGCGGCGGCAACGGGTCGATCATCGGCCGCAACTCGTTCCAGCGGTCGAAGGAAGACGCGCTGAAGCTGCTCGGCGAGGTCATGGATCTCTACGCCTGAATCGGCCTGTCCGGACCGCCCCGTTCGCCGGGGCGCGTCCGGGAGGGGCGGCACGATGTCGTCAAAGACCGGCACCTGCAAGTGGCCTAGCGTCGATTCGACCAAAGGTTGAGTCGACGCCGGCGATTCGCGGCATCCGCGCGATTCGCCGGAAAGGCAAGGAAACGTCAGGACTTGTGGCGGCTTTGCGGCTTCGGAATGGCGACGACAAGGCTCGCTCGGGTGCCCTGACGGACGCTTCGACGTGCCGGGTTTTCCAAGCCGGATTTTTCGACCGGATCACTTGTCGACGCCGATTGAGACGGGCCGTGATGCAGTGCGGCAACACCGTTGCAAAGCGTTGTTTTCATTGCGCTTTCTGAGGCGCCTCCGAGGGGGGCGATTAAGCTTGCCTTAACGTTGCCGACCTATTCCTCGCGGCGAACGTCATCGGCACCGGTCGGGCTCTGTTGCCCACCTGCCACATGGCGGTCGGGAACGCCCCCGGTGCCATTGCCTCGGCAGGGGTACGGACCCTAAATCGGCTCAAGCCCGGAAAAAACCGGGTCCCGCCTTCCGGATCAAAAGTCCGTTGCAAACAACGTCGCCACGGCGACACTGGAGTATCACCATGAAGCGTTTCGCCCTTCTCCTGGTCTCGACCGCCTTCGTCACCCCGGCTCTCGCTGCCGACGTCGTCTATGAGGAGCCCGCTGCTCCGGCCGTCGTCGAAGTGGCCCCGGCCTATTCCTGGACCGGCTTCTACGTCGGTGGCCAGGCTGGCGTGGCTTTCAACACCGAGGCCGACGAGGTCCGCTACAACCCGAACACCGGCGTCGTCCAGACGACGGCCTTCTCGGGCGGCTCGAACGACAGCGACGAGGCTGCGTTCATCGGCGGCGTGCACGTCGGCTACGATTACCAGATCAACAACTTCATCATCGGTGCGGTCGCCGACATCAACTACATCGACGCGACGGCTGACTCGACCTACACGCTCGGCACCGACGTGTTCGGCATCTCGTCGGACATCAACTTCGTCGGCACCGTCCGCGCGAAGGCCGGTATCGCGGCTGACCGCTTCGCCGTCTACGCCACGGGCGGTCTCGCCTACGCCGACACCGAGACGAAGTTCTTCGCTCCGGGCACGCTGACGGGCAACCTCGCCGGCTTCACGCCGACGGTCGACTCGAACTCGGATGACGTCGGCTACGCCGTCGGCGCCGGCGTCGACTACCTCGTCACGCCGAACCTCTCGCTCGGCCTCGAGTACCTCTACACCGACCTTGGCACGACCGACACGACGGTCACCTACGTCAACGCTGCTGGCGTCCAGGCTCCGTTCACGGCGACCTCGAACGACGACCTCGACTTCCACACCGTGTGGGCCAAGGCTTCGTTCCGCTTCAACTAAGAAGCGGACATCCGGGGAGCGGAAATGCTCCTCGGTCGGTCTGAACGGAAAACCCGTCGTCCTCGCGGACGGCGGGTTTTTCTTTGACCTCGACTGCCGTAGCTGCAGATAAACTCCGGCGGCCACATCCGGCCTACGCGATCTTTGAGATCGGGCGGACTTGGATGCGGCCATGAAAAAAGGCGACGGTCCGGAACCATCGCCTTGGCTTGCGTCGAAAAGGTGAGGATCAGGCCAGCGGCGGCAGGCCGAGATCGGCCCGGCGCGGCAAGTCGGCGCCGCGCCGCGAGCAGGTGAGGGCGGCCGCGCGCACCGAGAAGGTGAGGAGTTCGGAGAGGTCGTCCTGCGAGAGGTTGGCGACACCCTCTGCAGAAAGCCTTCCGCTCTCGAAGAGCCGGGCCAGCAGCGTCGCCTGGAACGTGTCGCCGGCCCCCACCGTGTCAGCGACGGTGACGGACAGGCCGGGCGCCGTGCAACGGACACCTCCCCGCGTCATCGCCATCGCGCCCTTGTCGCCGAGCGTGACGATCGCAAGCGACGCACCGGCCTCCAGCCAGCCGGCGAGGACATCCTCCGGTTTGCGGCCGGGATAGACCTGCTCCAGATCCTCCTCGCTCGCCTTCACCATCGTGGCGAAGGGGATCGTCGCGCCGATGCGCGAGCGCCAGACGTCGAGGTCGGGCACCACCGAGGCGCGGATATTCGGATCGTAGGAGATGAACCGGCGCCCGTGTTCCTGCGCGGCGAGCTTGGCCAGAGCGCTCGCGGTCGGTTCGGCGACCGTCGAGTAGGAGCCGGCCAGATGGATCGCCACGAGATCATCGGGCAGCGACGTCGGGATCTCGCCTGGATCGATCGAACGGTCGGCGGTGCCCTCGATGTAGAAATCGTAACGCGGCGTGCCGCCCTGCGACAGCGAGACCATCGCGAGCGTCGTGTTGCGGTCCGTGTCGATCAGAAGACGCCGGTCGATGGCTTCGCGGTCCATGAACGCCTTGATCCGCTGTCCGAAGAGATCGCTGGAGACCTTCGAGAAGAAAGCCGAGCGGTGGCCGAGACGAGCGAGGCCCAGCGCGACGTTCAGCGCCGAGCCGCCGATGCGCCCGTTCAGCGCGATGTGGGAGACGTCGGCCGCCTCGCTGTCGGCGAAGAGGTCGAACAGGTTATCGCCGCAACTCAGGAACATGGCCGTCTCTCCCAAACGGGGCGATCGCTTCCGCCCTTCCATCCTCGGCTAGCAAAAAACGGGAGGGCAGGGAATGCGCTGCCCCTGCTCCTCAGCCGGTGATCGACAGGCTGCCGAAGCCCGGCACCTTCAGGAGCCCGCGGAACGGATCGATCCCGGCCACGAGGCCGAGGAACTGGAGTTCGAAGCCGCTCCTCGTGCCGATCGCGAACCCGGCATAGCCGAAGAGCGAAGCCCGCAATTCATGTGCCCCCGCATCCAGGGATACGAGGCGTCCGTCGACCGGATAGTCGCGCCCGACGGCCGCGGGCGGCAGGACGGCGCCGAGGTCGGGCACCGAGCGCATGACGTGCGCCACGAAGCTGTTGGAGTTGGGGCCCGGAAAGATGCGGTAGCCGCCGCTCGCGGCGAAGGGATAGGCGTCGATGGCGGCGCGGATCTTCGGGATGGCGCGCTCGGCGGCCGCGCCCTCCAATTGCGCCACGATGCGCGGCACGTTGGAATACCAGCGCCCGTCGGCCGGATAGCCGTTGCGGCGGATCGGCGATCCCCATCCGACCTTGTCGAACCGCTCGTAGCGCGCAGCCCCCTGAGGCTTCAGGACGATCCAGGAGTGTTCGGACAAGGCGCCTTTCAGCCCGCCCGTTCGCGCCGCCATGATGTAGACGGCCGCCGTCTCGCCGGCGCCCGCCGCGGGCAGCACGGCGGCCGACGTCCAGTTGGCCTCACGCCACGAGGCGGGATGCTCGCCGAGCTTCCAGACGAGCAGCGATAGCGCCGCCGGCAGGAGAAAGACGAGAACGAGGCCGAGGAAGGCGGCGCGCAGCAAGGCCATCGAGGTTCCTGTGACGGCAGGGAGGGGGCGTGGTAGGGCTCCCACCCACGGATGAGGACGTGGCGAGGAGCCTTGCAGCCATGACGACGGATATCGTGATCGAGACGACGCGCGGCAATGCCGTGGAAAGCCGGCACAGGGTGCGGGGGGTCGTATGCGACGCCTCGGGCACGCCCGTCCTCGCCTTCGGCGACATCGACCAGCCCGTCTTTCCGCGATCGGCGATCAAGGTCTTCCAGGCCATTCCGCTGATCGAGACGGGCGCGGCCGATGCGCTCGGGCTCGACACGGGCGACCTGTCGCTCGCCTGCGCCTCGCATTCCGGCGAACCGGGCCATGTGGCGCGTGCGGCCTCGGTCCTCGCCAAGGCGGGCCTCTCCGAGCACCATCTCGAATGCGGCTGCCATTGGCCGTTCGACCAGCCGGTGGCGCTGGCGCTCGCCCGCGCCGGCGGGGAGCCCGGGCAGCTCCACAACAACTGCTCTGGCAAGCACGCGGGCTTCCTCTGCACCGCCATCCACGAGCGCGAGGACCCCGCGGGCTATGTGGGCGCCGACCACGCGGTCCAGCGCCGTGTGCGCGAGGTGCTGGCTGATCTCACCGAGACGCGCCCCGGCGAAGACCAGCCGGCCGGCATCGACGGCTGCGCGATCCCGACCTATGCCGCGCCGCTCCGCGGGTTCGCCAGGGGCTTCGCCCGTCTCACGGCCGGGCATGGTGTCGACGGGGCCCGCGCGGCGGCGGGGCAGCGGCTGATGGCGGCCTGCATGGCGGAGCCGTGGTTCATGGCCGGCACGCGGCGCGCCTGCGTGGCGCTGATGGAAGCCGCGCCCGGCCGGGTCTTTGCCAAGACGGGTGCCGAGGGCGTGTTCTGCGGCGCCGTGCCGGAGTTGGGGCTCGGCTTCGCGTTGAAGGTCGACGACGGGGCGACGCGCGCGTCGGAAGCGGCCGTCGCGGCCGTGCTGGCGCGGGTGTTCCGCACCCAAGACGGCGCGCTGGCCGAGCGCTACGCCGCGCTGTCGCACACGACCTTGCGCAACTGGCAGGGAACCAAGGTCGGCGAGGTCCGGGCCGTCGACGCCTAGACCGGCGTCGCGGGCTGGTGCCGCGAACGGCGCTTCGGCGCGGGTGCGGAGGGAGCGCTTGCCGTCGCCGGAGAGGTCGGGCGCAGGCGCAGGCGCAGCATACCGCCCGGTGTCTTTTCGAGATCGAAGAGGCCGGATTCGCGCACGAGATCGCTCAGCTTCTTGTGGCCGTAGGTGCGCGGGTCGAAGTCGGAGAAGCGGTTGAGGAGCCGCTGCCCGAACTGGCCGAGCGCCACCCAGCCGTCGTCGGTCTCGATCTGGTCCATCACCTGCCGCAGCATCGGCTCGACGCTGGCCGCCCGCTCGATCGCGGGCGCGGCCGCCGCCGCGTCGGCGCGCAGGTTCTCGGTGTAGACGAAGCGCCGGCAGGCCTGGCGGAAGCTTTCCGGCGTCTTCTGCTCGCCGAACCCGTAGACGTCGATGCCGTGCTCGCGGATGCGCGCGGCCAGCCGCGTGAAGTCGCTGTCCGACGAGACGAGGCAGAACCCGTCGAAGCGCCCGGAATGCAGGAGATCCATCGCGTCGATGACGAGCGCGATGTCGGAGGCGTTCTTGCCCGTCACGTAGGCGAACTGCTGGTGCGGAATGATCGCGTGCTTCGACAGGACCTCGGTCCAGCCGCGCGAGCGCGAGGAGGAGAAGTCGCCGTAGATGCGGCGCACGCTCGCCTCGCCGATGGTTGCGATCTCCTCGAACAGGCCGTCGGCGATCTGCGCCGAGGCGTTGTCCGCGTCGATCAGGACGGCGAGCCGGGCCGGACGGTCCTCACGCATGGGCGAAACCTCCCTCAGAGCCACTTCTTGTAGCGGAAGAACAGGAGCGGGAAGACGGCGGTCAGCACCATCAGGACGATGGCGAGCGGATAGCCGAAGGTCCAGTTAAGCTCCGGCATGTGGACGAAGTTCATGCCGTAGATCGAGGCGACCAGCGTCGGCGGCATGAAGCCGACGGCGGCGACCGAGAAAATCTTGATGATGGCGTTCTGCTCGATCGAGATCATGCCGACCGTGGTGTCGAGGAGGAACGTCGTCTTGTTCGACAGGAAGGACACGAAGTCGTTCAGCGAATGGATGTCTCGCGCCATCGCCTTCACGCGCATCTTCAGTTCCTTCTGCGGCTTGCGCCGATCGAGCACGAACTGAAGGAAGGGCAGGAGGCGGTCGAGGGTAGCCAAACTTTCCCGCGTGCGCGAGGCGAGGTCTCCCGCCGCGCCGAGCCGCTGCAGAAGCTCCTTGAAGTCCGAGGTCGCGGTCGGCGTGTTGTCGCTCGACGAGCGGAAGATGTCCGTGCCGATGCGGTCGAGATCGGCGGCGATCGATTCCAGAAGGTCGGCCATGCGGTCGATGACCGTCTCGAGAAGGCCGATCGCGATCGAATCGGCGGTCGGTCCCCGCATGCGCGAGGGCTTGGGCGGAGCGGGCGGCGGTCCGTAGAGCAGCGTCGGGGGGAAGGACGCGTTGCCGCCGTCGCTGCTCTCGCCGCGGCACAGCTTGTTCGAATAGATCTGGAACGAGCGCGGATCGGTGTAGCGCAGCGTGATGACTCGCTGCCCGACGAGGATGAAGGTGACGGGCCCGAAGTCGGGGCGCCCCTCGTCCAGCCCGTAGACCAGCGAGGCGGTCATGAAATCCCCGCCGTCCTCGGAATACAGGCGGCTCGACACCTCGATCTCGCGCATCTCCTCGCGCGTCGGAACCTCGATCCCGCACAGGCTCTCGATCGCGTCCTCTTCCTCGCGCGTTGGATTGCGCAGGTCGATCCACACGGCCTCCGGCGGGAGTTCGTCGGGGGTGATGCGCGCGTGGCGTCGAACCTGCGAACCAAAGACCGTGTAGGCGTCGATCATGGGCCGATGTCCTCACTCGAACGAACGCGCAGCGACCGGCGGGCCAGGCTGCATCGCTTGGCCGGGAGCCAAAGCCCGGTCCGTGCCGAAAGGCAAGTCCGGGCTTCAAGACATTTTGCCGGAGGCCGGTCTTTCAGGGCCCGACCGATCGTCTCAGACGAAGGGCGCGAGCGCCGGGACTGACTGGATGGCCTGGTTCACCGTGTCCTCGCCCGCCGTCGACTTCGAATAGGCGACGAGTTCTTCGGCGGCGGAGCGGATCTGGCCCATGTCGAGGCCGAGGCCCATCAGCTTGGCGCCGAGCGCCATGATGCCGCCCGAGTAGTCCGTCTCGCCGACGGCGGCCATGGCGTCGGCGGCGCCCGGCGTTTCGGAAATCATCTTCGCCACCGCCGGATCCGAGCTTTCGGACTGCATGTAGGACAGGATGTGGCCGACCGCCGTCTTGGCGGTGTCGGCATCCGTTTCGGCCGAGGCAGCGATGCGGTCCCAGAGTTCGGTCATGTCGGTTCCATTTCCCGTTCGTCCGCCGCTGGCCGGCGAAGCGGGCGGAAGATGGCAAGTCTGCCGTCCCGGCGCAATCGGCCGCGAGCGACCTCGTGGAATCGACGGGGGGCGGGGCAAAGCGGTATCGTGGCGCCGTTGGGATGGCTTGGGAGCCGAATCATGCTCGAAGACGGCCGCATTCTCCTCGGCGGGATCAGCACGGGCGCCGAGCCGAAGCCGGAATATCTGGAACTGCGCTATGCCAATCGCCACGGCCTCGTGACGGGGGCGACGGGCACCGGCAAGACGGTGACGCTGCAGGTCCTGGCGGAAGGGTTTTCCGAGGCCGGCGTGCCGGTCTTCTGCGCCGACATCAAGGGCGACCTGTCGGGCCTGTCGGAGCGCGGCGAGCCGAAGGAGGTCTTCGCCAAGCGGGCGGCCGAGATCGGTCTCGATCCCTGGTACAACGACTTCTATCCGGCGATCTTTTGGGACCTCTTCGGGCGCAAGGGTCATCCGGTGCGCACCACGGTGTCGGAGATGGGCCCGCTCCTCCTGTCGCGCCTGATGGACCTGTCGGAAGCGCAGGAGGGAGCCCTTAACATCGCCTTCCGCATCGCGGACGAGGACGGCCTGCTGCTTCTCGACCTGAAGGATCTTCAGGCGATGCTGGCGCATATCCTCGACCGCGCCGACGAGATCACGCGGCTCTACGGCAACGTGTCGAAGAGCACGATCGGCGCGATCCAGCGCCAGCTTCTGGTTCTGGAGACGCAAGGGGGCGACCGCTTCTTCGGCGAGCCGGCGCTTTCGATCGACGACATCATGCGGTGCGACCGGGAAGGGCGCGGCGTCGTCAGCGTGCTGGCCGCGGACGAGCTGATGCGCAGCCCGCGCCTCTACGCGACGTTCCTCCTGTGGCTCTTGTCGGAGCTCTTCGAGGAGTTGCCGGAGGCGGGCGACCTCGACAAGCCGAAGCTCGTGTTCTTCTTCGACGAGGCGCATCTTCTCTTCGACGACGCGCCGAAGGCGCTGGTCGATCGCATCGAGCAGGTGGTGCGCCTCATCCGCTCCAAGGGCGTCGGCGTCTTCTTCGTCACCCAGAACCCGCTCGACCTGCCGGAGAAGGTGCTCGCCCAGCTCGGCAACCGCATCCAGCATGCGCTGCGCGCCTACAGCCCGCGAGAGCAGAAGGCGGTGCGCACCGCGGCCGAGACGTTCCGGGCGAACCCGGCCTTCGACAGCGCCACCGCCATCACCGAACTCGGCACCGGCGAGGCGCTGGTCTCCGTGCTGGGGGAGGGCGGCGCGCCGAGCATGGTCGAACGGGTGAAGATCCGCCCGCCCGCCGGCCGTGTTGGCCCGATTACCGACGCCGAGCGGGCCGAGCTCATGCGCATGAGCCCGGTCGCGGGACGCTACGACACGGCCGTCGATCGCGAATCCGCCTACGAACTCCTGACGGGACGCGCCGAGGCCGAACTCCAGCGGCAGGAGACCGCGCGCGCAGAAGCCGAAGCCGCCGTCCAGCGCCAGCGCGACACCGGCCGGGCTCGGGCGGAGGCGGCGGCGCGGCGCTCGACCGAGCCCCGCGCGCCGTGGGGAGAGCCGAGCGAAGACGTCTACGAGGACGAGCCCGTGCCGCGGGAGCGTCCGGCCTCGCGCGCGGCTCCTCGTGCAGCGGCTCCGCGGGCCGGCTATCAGCGCCAGACCGTCGCCGAGACGGTGATGAAGCAGGTGGGCCGCACAGTGGCGTCCACCGTCACCACCGCGATCGTGCGCGGCATCCTCGGCTCCTTCAAGCGGGGGCGCTGACCACCGGCCTCGCAACTCCGCCTGCCGATCTCCATGTCAGGGGAAACGCGAACAGGAGTTGCGACGCATGAAATCCGGCCCGGCCGCCTTCGTCCTCTGGCTCTGCTGCCTCATCGGCATCTGCGGGTTGCACCGCTTCTATCTCGGGCGTCCGTTGACGGGCCTTCTCTGGCTGTTCACCTTCGGGCTTCTCGGCATCGGCCAGCTGATCGACCTGTTCCTCCTGCCCTCGATGGTGCGGCAGGAGAATCTGGAGCGGCGGCTGGACCGGATGGAAGCCCGCCCGGTCCTTCGCTGACCGCGGCCGGTCAGGCCTTCACGGCCGCCGGATCCCATCCGGCGGCTTCGAGCCGCGCGCGTTCGGGCGCGGGATCGCTGAGCATGAGAGCATGGAGGGCCGGCGTCCGGTCTCCCTTGCCGAGCCCCAGCGCCGCCAGCACTTTGCCTTCTTTGATGTAGAAGGCGGTGTAGGAGTTTTCAGCGAGCGAGCCTTCGACGTGCACCTCGTCGAAATCCTCGGCGTGGCCGAGATAGCTGAGACGCCCGTGCTGGGCCGACCAGAAATAGGGAATGCCCCGGAACGGCGAGGCATCGCCGAGCATCGCCCCGGCGGCGTGGCGTCCATGCTGCTCGGCGACCCGCCAGTGTTCGATCCGCGCCGTGTCGCCCGTCGCCGCCAGCGGGAAGGCCGCGATGTCGCCCCCGGCGTGCAGGCCGTCTGCGGCTTTCAGCGTCGCGTCCACCTTGATGCCCTTGCCGTCGCGATCCACGCCCGACACGAGCTCGGAGCGGGGCGCTGCGCCGAGGGCGGCGATCACGAGATCCGCCTCGACGGTCGAGCCGTCCTTCAACTTCACCGCCGACACCTTGCCGTCTTGCGTCTCCAGCGCCGCAAGCTCGGCCCCCGCGCGCACGTCGATGCCCTTGGCGCGGTGCGTCGCCAGAAGCTGGCGCGCGACCGCGTCGCCGAACTGCTTGGCGAAAGGCAGTTCGCTGCGCGAGATCACCGTCACCGATCGCTCGTCGCCAACGAGACTGGCGGCCGCCTCCATGCCGATGAAGCCGGAGCCGACGATCACGATGCGCTTGGCACCGGCCAGTTTCTCCTTGAGCGTCCTTGCGTCGTCGTGGCTGCGCAGCGACACGACGTTGGCGGCCTCGGCGCCTTCGAGCTTCAGCGGCACGGCGTCGCTGCCGGGCGCGGCGAAGCACTGGTCGTAGTCCAGCGTCTCGCCTCCGGTGAGGTGCAGGCGCTTGGCGCCAGCGTCGATCCGCTCGACTGCCGTCTCCACCAGCTCGACGCCGAGAGCCTTCAGCTTGTCGGCCGGGTAGAGCGCCAGCGCCTCGTCGGTCTTCTTGCCCTGCAGATAGGTCTTCGACAGGTCGGTGCGGTCGTAGGGCGGCTCTCGCTCCGGCACGAACATCACGATCCGGCCGTCGAATCCGCGATGGACGAGTTCCTCGGCGCAGGCAAGGCCCGCCGCGCCGCCGCCGACGATCGCGAAGACCCGATCGCTTCCGGCCTTGCGGTCGCCCGGCTCCACTTCGGGACGATGGGGCTTGGCACCGTCCGGCACCTCGACCATCACGCGCCCATTCTCGACGCTGGCCGAAAAGCGCGACAGGCATCCCTTGCCCGGCGGCTCGTGATGATCGCCGGTTTCGAGGTCGAAGATCGCATGATGCCAGGGGCAGATTACGCGATTGCCGACGCGCTTGCCGTTCTTCAGCGGCGCGCCCTTGTGCGTGCAGGTGGCGCCGGTCGCCAGAACCCGGTCCCCGTCGCGCGCCAGGAGGATCTTGAGATCGCCGACGCTGACTTCCGTCAGCCCGTCGGACGGCAGGTCGGCGAGGGCGAGAACGTCGTGGCGCATGAGGCGGCTCCCGTCTGGAATGGTTCCACCTAACAAGATGCCGGCCCGCGCGTTCCCGGCCTTGGACAGTTTGGCACCCCGCACGCGCTGTTCGGTCGCGCCGCCGGTCTATATGAACGGCAGGCATCCCCGATGCGCGAAAGGCATTCCCGACATGACCGATCAACCGCGCGCGCCGCGTCTCGAACCCTGGAAAGTCGGCCTGCGCGGCCGCTGCCCGCGCTGCGGCGAGGGCCATCTGTTCGACGGCTTCCTGACGCTCGCCAAGGGCTGCGAGCGTTGCGGCCTCGATTATTCCTTCGCCGATCCGGCCGATGGTCCGGCCTTCTTCGTCGTCTGCTTCGGCTGCGTGCCGGCGGTGCTCTTCGCTGTGTGGCTGGAGATCGCGTTCGAGCCGTCGGTCTGGGTCCACATCTTCGTGTCCCTGCCGTTCCTGCTCCTCACCTGCATCCTGCCGCTGCGGCCGCTGAAGGGCTGGTTGGTGGCGAGCCAGTACTACCACAAGGCGGAGGAGGGACGCCTCGTCGTACCGCCCACACGGACGGGCGGCGACGTCTGACCCAAACGAGGCTGCCAGGCCCTTGGGTTTTCGTGAGTTCCAGCCTTCAACGCGGCCCCCGGCCTTTGTAGGCTGCCGTCCGATGCTCCGGCGTGGGTCGCGCCGTCGAGGGGGAGACGACGCATGAAGAAGCTGATCAACGAGCCACTGGCGGTGGTCGACGAGATGCTGGAGGGGCTCTGCCTCGCCCATCCCGGTCTTGCTCTCCTCGAAGGCGAGCGCGTGCTCGTCCGCGCCGACCTCGCCGCCTTTCGCGATTGTGGGCATGTCGCGCTCGTCTCGGGCGGCGGGTCCGGACACGAGCCGGCCCATGCCGGCTATGTCGGCGAGGGACTTCTCACCGCGGCCGTGTGCGGCGACGTCTTCACCTCGCCCTCGACCGACGCGGTGCTGGCCGCGATCCGCGCGGTGGGCGGGGCGGCGGGTGTCCTCCTGATCGTCAAGAACTACACGGGCGACCGGCTCAACTTCGGCCTTGCGGCGGAGATCGCGCGCGGCGAGGGCATTCCGGTCGAAATGGTCGTCGTCGCCGACGACGTGGCGCTCGCGGCCAGCACGGAGACCGCCGGGCGGCGCGGCATCGCGGGCACCGTGCTCGTCCACAAGGTTGCCGGCGCGCGGGCCGCCGAGGGCGCGACGCTTGCCGAGGTGACGGCGGCGGCCGAGAAGGCGATCGCCGGGCTCGGCAGCATGGGCGTCGCCCTGTCGGCCTGCACCGTGCCGGCCGCCGGCAAGCCGGGCTTCGAACTCGGCGAGCGCGAGGTCGAGCTCGGGCTCGGCATTCACGGGGAAGCCGGCGTGCGGCGCGAACTGCTGCGCCCTTCGCGCGAGCTCACCGCGACCCTGGTGGAGCGGATCGTCGCCGAACTCTCGCTCGGCCGCGACACGCCGGTCGCGCTTCTCGTCAACAATCTCGGCGCGACGCCGGTGATGGAAATGCAGATCGTCGCGCGCGATGCCGTCGCGGCGGCGCGGTCCCACGGTCTCGTCATCGAGCGGCTGTGGACCGGGACGTTCCTGACCGCGCTCGACATGGCGGGCTGTTCCGTCTCGCTCCTGCGGGCCGACCCCGACACGCTGCGGCTCCTCGATGCGCCGGCCGCGGCGCCCGCATGGCCGGGACGCGGGGCGGGACCGCTGGGTCGGGAGGGACCGATTGTGGTCGCCTCGCCCCGGCGCGAGGGGCAAGACCTGCGGCCGGGCGACGGCGCTCGGACGGTCGCGATCCTCACGCGCGCGGCGGAGCGGCTGATCGCCGAAGAGGGGCGGCTGACGGCCCTCGATCAGACGGTCGGCGACGGCGACCTCGGCCTCAACCTGGCGCGCGGCGCCGAGGTCGCGATGGCCGAGGCGACCGGCTGGACCGGCGCGGACGCCGCCTCCATCCTGCGCGCCCTGTCCGGCAGCCTTCGCCGCTCGGTCGGCGGCACGTCCGGTGCGCTCTACGCGGCGGGCTTGTTGCGCGCCGCGCGCGCCCTCGACGGCATTGCCGCGCCGACGTCGACGGATTGGGCCGAGGCCTTTCGCGAGGGCACCGATGCGGTCGCGACGCTCGGCGACGCGAAGCCCGGCGACCGGACGATGCTCGATGCGCTGCTGCCCGCGGCCGACGCGCTCTCCCGCGGCGGACTGGCGGCCGCGGTAGAGGCGGCCCGGGCCGGCGCGGCGGCGACCGCGGCCATGGCGCCGCGGCGCGGCCGGTCGAGCTATCTCGGCGACCGGGCAGTGGGCGTGCCGGACCCCGGCGCGGAGGCCGTCGTCGTCTGGCTCGCGGCCATCCGCCACGAAATGGCGGCTGATTAAAATCAGCGCCTGAACCGTCATGCTTCCGTTATGGGGCGTCGGCTATAGGAGCCCTGCAACACTGCACAGGCAGGGCGGCGCCCGACGTCCCATCCGTCCCGCGCCGCGCCTGCCGCCCAGTGTCCGCCGCGCCTGCGTGGTCTGCTAGTGAAGCTGCGATGGCTTCAGGCCGATGATGTCGAGCGCGACGGAGCAGGCTTCCAGGAACGCGGCGCGATCGAGGTCTGGGTGGTTCTCGAAGAAGCGGCGCGCGATCGCGCTGCCGTCGTCTTCCTCCTCGACCAGCCGCAGGATCGTGATGATGGGATCGACCTCTTCCATCGCCGCCGTTTCTTGTAAGGTTTTGGGCCAACGAGCCCGATGGCCCATCCTCCATGGCGAAATACGGAAGGAGGGCGCGTTCGGGAAGGGTTTTGCGTCAATCCGCGCGTCGCTCCCTCACATTCGTGCGAAAATCGGCCCAGGCATCCGCCGCTTCCAGCACCGTCCGGCGCGCGGCGTCGATGTAGCGGCCAGCCGAGGCGAAGCCGTGGATCTGGTCGCTGAGGCGGCGCACGGCGAGCGGCACGCCCGCCCTGCGCAGCCGCTCGGCATAGGCCGCCCCCTCGTCGTGGAGGATGTCCTGTCCCGCAAGCGCCACGAAGGCCGGGGGCGCGCCGTCGAGGCGATCGGCGCGCAGGGGCGAGACGCGCCAGTCGGCGATGTCTGCTTCGCTGCGTACATACTGGTCGCGGAACCAGCGCATCGTCCGGCGTGTCAGGCCGTAGCCTTCGGCGAACCGACGATAGCTGTCGGCCGTCTGGCCGGCGTCCGTGTTGGGATAGAGAAGGAGTTGCGCCTCCAGCGGCGGCACGGTGCCGTTTCGTGACTGGATCGCCAGCACCGCCGCGAGGTTGCCGCCGGCGCTGTCCCCGGCAACGGCGATATGTGCGGCATTGATGCCGAGCGCCGGGGCCTCCGCGACCATGTGGGACAGGACGGCACCGGCATCCTCGATCGCGGCGGGAAAGCGGTGTTCGGGCGCCAGCCGGTAATCCGGGCAGACGACGACGCAGCGGGCGGCATTGGCGAACCAGCGGCAGATGTCGTCGTGGGAGTCGAGGTCGCCGATCACCCAGCCGCCGCCGTGGAGGTAGAGAAGCGCCGGTGCTCCCTCCGCCGGCGCGCCGATGCCGCGGTGGATGCAGACCGGGATCGGGCCACCCGCGCCCTCGATCGCGGCGTCGCG
Organism: Aureimonas sp. Leaf324; assembly: GCF_001423245.1. Taxonomy (GTDB): domain Bacteria; phylum Pseudomonadota; class Alphaproteobacteria; order Rhizobiales; family Rhizobiaceae; genus Aureimonas. The sequence continues at coordinate 58,055 of NZ_LMOH01000023.1, read as the reverse complement.
GGTCTCGGCAACGGGTTCGAGATCGCCCCGCAGCGCGAGGTAGGACTTGCGGTAGGCGCGTCGCGCGGCCTCGGGCGTGCCATCCTCGAACGGGGGAGACGGGGACCGGGCTCCGAGCGCCAGAACCTCGGCGGCCTGCGGATCGAGCGTCATGCCGGGTCGCCCGAGAGGAGGGCTGTGGCCTCGGCGTCGCCGAGCGCCGCGGGCCGCTCGAGCCTCCCTTCGATGCCGATCGGCTGGCCGGTGTCGGCCGCGGTGAGGATCGCCTCCATGACCTCGAGGACGTGGAGGGCGAGGCGACCGGAGGCGCGCGCGGGGCGTCCCTCCGTGATGGAACGCACGAGATCGGCGACGCCCAGCATGCGGTAGTTGGCGATGCGCGGTTCGTCGAACGGCCAGTTGATTGCGCCGAAGGGCTCCGGCTCGCTCGGGTGCTCCCGCCACGGTTCGCCGCGCGCCGAGAGCGACACGTCGCCCCCGAACGTATCGGGGTCGGGCAGGCGGATCGAACCCTCCGTGCCGTGCAGTTCGATCGGATGGTTGGAGTGGCGGAAGACGTCCCACGAGGCGCCGAAGGTGACCGCCGCGCCGCTCCGGAATTCCAGGAGCGACAGGAGGCTCGTCGGCGTGGCGACGGGAAAGCGCGTGCCGTGGAAGGGCCCTTCGGCGGTGATCTCGCGCATCTCCTGACCCGTGCGCGCGACGGCGGAGACGCGCGCCACGGGCCCAAGGAGATTGACCAGCATCGTTAGGTAGTAGGGGCCCATGTCGAGCACCGGGCCGCCGCCCGGCTGGTAGTAGAACTGCGGATTGGGATGCCAGTGCTCCATGCCGCGCCCCATCATGAAGGCGGTGCCGATCACCGGCTTGCCGATGGCACCGGCGTCGATCAGCGCGCGCGCCCGGCGGCCCGCCGCGCCGAGGAACGTGTCGGGCGCCGAGCCGAGCGAGAGGCCCCGCCGCTCGGCCTCTTCGACCAGCGCGCGGCCCTCGCGCAGCGTCACGCCGAGCGGCTTTTCGGTGAAGACGTGCTTGCCGGCCCCGAGCGCCGCCTCCGTCACCTCGCGATGGGCGGCGGGAATGGTGAGGTTCAGCACGAGCTGGACATCGGGCTCGGCGAGGAGCGCCTCGACGCTCATCGCCCGCATGCCGTAATCGGCCGCGCGGCGCTCCGCCATCTCGGGCACACGGTCGGCGCAGGCGACAAGCGCCACATCGCCGAAGAGCCGCGCGTTGCGCAGGTAGGTCGCGGCGATGTTGCCGCAGCCGATGATGCCGATCCCCATGCGGGCCATGATGCTGCTCTTCGAAATCAGTGCGTGGCGCGGTCGTAGCGGTCGAGCACCGCCTCGATGCCGGTGAGGAGAAGGGCCCGAGGTTCAGGCGTGACCCGTCCCGCCGCAACGCTCTCGGCCAGGCGTCCGAGATGTTGGCCGACGAGCGGAAGGGGGATCGCGCAACCGTCGAGCCGCGTCATCAGGCGATCGACAGCCCCTTGCGCGGCGGCGTCCGGCCAATAGTAGCGGATGCGGTCGCTGAGCGAGAAATGGCGCTGGACCGCCACCTCCGCCTCCGAGCCGTGGCAGTATTTCCGCCAGTTGTCGGGCTTCTCCAGCATCAGGGCCTCCATCGCATCGCGCAGCGACGGCTCATCCGGCGCGGGTGCCAGGATGTCGGCGATGTGCGAAAGGCCGTAGAGCGTCTCGCGCAGCGCGAAGGTAAGCCACGGGCCCACTTTCAGGATCGAGAAGCCGTCTCCCACCAGTCGGCGCAACGCGTCGTCCGGCTGGTAGTCGGTGGAATGGGCCTCGAACACGAGACGCGGCTCCTCCGCGAGGAAGCCCTTGAGGTCGGCGGCTGCTTCCGGCCGGTAGACCACGATGTCCTCGTGGCCGAACTCGACCCCCGGCTGCACGACCACCGCGATGACACGGGCGAAGGCGTCGTCGAGCGCGAGCGCGGCAAAGGCCTTCGCGTGGACGTCGACCGTATGGCGGACGGCCTCCCGGCCGGTGACGGCGAGGTGGTCGAGCGCTTCGGTCGCCCCGCCGGGAACAGGAACCTCGGTGCCGATCACATAGACCGGCGGGACGAGGCCGCCTCTGGCGACGGCGCCCTCCGCCCGTGCCGCGAGCCGGGCGGCGCGTTCGGCGACCGTCTCGTCGTCGAGGGCGGCCGGCTCGCCAGCGCATCCCATCGAGGCGTCGAGATGGAGCTTGGCGAAGCCTGCGGCGGCGAACCCTTCGATCATCGTCTCGGCCTTGGCCATCGCTTCATGCGGATCCAAATGCTTCCAGGGATTGGGGCCGAGATGGTCGCCGCCGAGCACCAGTCGCTCGAGCGGAAAGCCGACCATCGCGGCGATCCGTTCCACGAAGCGGCGGAAGTCGGCCGGCGTCATGCCGGTGTAGCCGCCGTCCTGGTTCACCTGATTGCAGGTCGCCTCGATCAGGACGTCGCGGTCACGGGCGAGACCATGTCGCAGCGCCGCTTCGATCACCAGCGGGTGGGCGGAACAGACCGAGGTGACGCCGGCGTGTTCGCCCGCTTGAAACCGTCGCGGCAGGGCGCGCAGCCGGTCGATGGCGCTCATGCCGCCACTCCCGTCTGCGAGGCGATGAACGCGTCGATCTCGGAGCGGAAGCGCGTGCCTTCCATCGGCCCCTTGCGTGTGACGGCGAGGGCGCCGCAGGCGTTGGCGAGGCGAAGGGCCTCCGCCGGGCTCTCGCTGCGCAGCCAGGCGCAGACGAATCCGGCGCCGAAGCAGTCGCCGGCGCCCGTCGGATCGACCTCCTCGACGCGGAAGGCCGGCACCGCGGTGCGCCCGCGTGCGTCGTAGAGGACGGCCCCGTCGCCGCCCTTCTTGAGGACGACGGCGGACCGGCCGGCGGCCAGGAGTTCCGCGACCGCGCCCTCCTCGTCCTGTGCCGAAGTGAAAAGGAAGAGCTCGGTGCCGCTCGGCAGGAAGACGTCGCACCGCTCGGCCACCCATTCGAGGGCCTCGCGCATGGCGCCGACCAGAAGCTCGGGCCGGATGTTGGGATCGAAGGAGACCGTGCCGCCCCGCGCCTTGATGCACTCGACGGCTGCCTTGGTGACGGTGATCGCGCCGTCCGAGAACAGCGAGGAGCCCATGACGTGGATGTGGTCGGCGCGGCCGACCAGCGCCTCGGCCGCCCCGGTCATCGCCATCAGGCCGCAGGCGCTGTCCTTGATGTTGAACACGAAGGCGCGGCTCCCGTCCGCCGCGTAGCGCACGAAGGCGCTGCCGGTGGCGGCGCCGGGATGCACCGCGACGGCGGAGACGTCGACGCCACTGGCTGCCAGGCGTTCAAGATTGAGAGTGCCGAAATCGTCGGCGCCGAGCGAGGAGATCATGCCGCAGGGCTGGCCGAGCCGGCCGACCTGATCGATGAAAATCGCAGGCGCGCCGGACGGGAAGGGGCCGATGAGCGGGCCGGGCTCCAGAAACGTCTGCCCGATCCGCGTCGCCATGATCTCGACGACGATTTCCCCGGCGGTCACCACCGTCTTCATGCCAAGCCCTCCCCAAGGCGGACGCGGGATCAGTGCTCCCATCGCGCCCATCATCAAGCTGCGCTCGGCGGGAAGGGCGGTCAATCGAAAACTTTACGCGCGTAAAGTTTCGTGGTCACGATGCGCTTGTATCGGCCCGACACGGAGACACGCCATTCCCCTTCCGCCCCGCCACCGCACGATGGAGGACTTCGCGAAAGCCTGCGGCCTGTCGCGGCCGACGCTGGCGAAGTTCTTCGACGACCCGGCGAGCGTGCGTCCCGCGACGCGCCGGCGCATCGAGGCGGCGCTGGCCCAGTCGGACTACCGGCCGAACCCCTTCGCGCGCAATCTGAACCGTCGGCGAGCCCGCACTATCGGGATCGTGGTGCCGACCGTCGCCGACCCGTTCTACGCGGCGCTCGTCGCGCTTCTGGAAGAGCACTGCCGATCGGCGGGCTTCTGGCCGCTCGTCCTGTCGTCGCGCGGCGAGGCGGAGGGCGAGGCGCTGGCACTCCAAACGCTTCTCGACCAGCGGGTCTCAGGCGCCTTGATCGCGTCCTGCGGAGCGGACGCGCTGACAGAGCCGGCGCGGGCGCTCGGCGAGCGGATGCCTCTCGTCTTCCTCGACAGCGCGGCGGGATCGGTGGGCGGCTTCGTCGGCAACGACAACGGGCAGAGCGTCGCCGCGCTGGTGGATTATCTGGCGCGGGGCGGCGAGGCGCCCGCCTATCTCGACATGCCGGACGTGAACGCGAGCGCCCGCGAGCGCCGGACCCGCTATCTCTCGCGCATGGCCGAACTCGGCCTCGTGCCGCAACGGATCACGCCGCCCGGCAACGGCTGGGACTTCGAGCGCCTCGGTTTCGAGGCGATGGAGCGAATCCTCGAGGCAGGGCCGCCGCCCTTTCGCAGCCTCCTGTGCGCCAACGACCGGCTGGCGCTGGGAGCCCTGGCCTCAGCCTTCGCGCGCGGCGTGGCGATCGGCCGAGCACCCGGTGCGCTGCGGATCGCCGGGCACGACGACCATCCGCTCAGCCGCTACGCCTGCCCGGCGCTGACCACGATGGCGCAGGACGTAGAGGCCCACGCCGAACTCGCGACCCGGATGCTGCTGGATGCCCTGCGCGACGGCTCCGAGGTGGCGACGCGCACACTTCTGCCGGCGCGGCTGACGGTGCGCGCGTCGGCCTGACGGTCAGTCGCCCGTCAGGGGGACGACGGTGAGCTCCGTGCCGCTGGCGCGCAGGCTGGAGGCGATGTCGGCGTCGACGCCTTGGTCGGTGATGACCTCCGAGATCTGCGACAGCTGGGCGAAGGTGCAGAAGGCGGGCGCCTGGAACTTGGTGCTGTCGACGAGCAGGATCGTGCGCCGCGCCGAGCGGATCATCGCCCGCTTGATCGAGGCGATCTCCATCGAGGCGTCGGTGAGGATCTGCCCGGTCACGGCATAGGCACCGGTAAAGCAGACGTCGGCATGGATCGTCTCGAAGAACGGCTCGCCCGGCTGGCCGGTCAGAAGGTCTCCGCCGGGCCGCAGCGTGCCGCCGGTAACGATCACCCGCCATTCCGGCACGCTGGAGCCGATCCGCGCGATCTCGATGTTGTTGGTGACGACGGTGAGGGGCAAGCGGCGGAGGGCCGTCGCCCGCACCACCTCGATCACGGTGGAGCTGGAATCGAAGATCACGCTCTCGCCGCCCTTGAGGCGCGTCGCCGCCTCCTGGCCGATCGCCGCCTTCTGCCGGTGCTGGTAGTGGGCGTTCAGCGCCGGCTCGCGCTCAAACGTAGCGCGCAAGGGCGGGACGAGCAGCGCCCCGCCATGCGTGCGTTCGAGATAGCCGCCCTCGGTCAGCTGTTCGAGGTCGCGGCGGATCGTGGACTGCGAGCCACCGATCGCCTCGGTGAGTTCGCCGATCGAGGCCGTCCCGTTGACCTTCAGGTAGTCGAGGATCATCGCGCGCCGCTTGGCGGGAATGATCTCGACGCGTTTGGTGGGGGCGTCCATGGGGGATCCTATGAGGGTCTTCGCGATGCGCCCCCGCCGTGCTGCAGTGCGAGGTGGATTGTGGTTACCAAATGGTATAGCCGCAATCCACCGTCACGATCGATCCCGTCATCGCGCTCGACGCGTCCGTGGCGAGGAACAGGATCGCGGAGGCGATCTCGTCGGCCCGGGCCGGGCGGTTCATCGGGGTCGACGCCATCCAGGTCGGCATCAGCGCGTCGTCGGTGAAGCCGCCGCGCGACATGGCGGTATCGACATAGGTCGGCGCCACCGAATTGACGCGAACGCCGCGCGGCGCCCATTCGCCCGCGAGCGAGCGCGTCATATGGTGCACGCCGGCCTTCGCGGCGTTATAATGCACCTGCCGCTGCGGCTTGTTGGAGATGAGGCCCGACATCGAGCCGACCGTGACGATCGAACCCCGCCCGCGCTCCAGCATGGCGCGGCCGAACTCGCGGCACGACCAGTAGCAGCCGTTGAGGTCGACATCGACGACCTTGTGCCAGACCTCGTCGGTCATGCTTTCGCCCGGCGTGTCCGGCCAGGCGATGCCGGCGTTGGCGATGAGGATGTCGATGCCGCCGTGCCGTTCGTTGGCCTCTGCCGCGGCGCGGGCGACGGCCTTGGAATCGGTCACGTCGAGCGTGACGACATCGACCTCCCAGCCCTTCTCCGCGAGGTCCGCGCGCCCCGCCTCCAGCACCGCCGGGTCCCGGTCGGAGATGACGACGCGGGCGCCGTGTTCCAGAAGCGCCTCGGCGGTGCACAGGCCGATGCCGCGCCCGCCGCCGGTGATGAAGGCGGCGCGGCCGGAGAGGTCGGATTTTTCGCGGTACATGGTACTGTCCTGATGTCGCGCGGTCAGGCGCGTTGGCGGATCCGCTGGCGCCCGGCGCTGCCGGCCGAGCCGAGAACGAGGAGGCAACCGGCGGTGAACGTGTCGCCGAGCCCGAGGGTCGTCGCGGGCGCGGCATGATAGGGGCTCGGCGCGGCGACCAAGGTCCACCCGTCGCCGAGCGCCCCGTCGTCGACGGGTGGGCGATGGAACGTGGCGCCGTCCGCGACGCTCATGGGCACGGCGGGCTGTCCGGCCATCGACCGCGTGCTCGCGACGAGGCAACCGGCCATCAGCGCCTCGCGCTCGACATCGGCGTCGCGCCGCGTGACGGTCAGCGCCCAATGATCGGCGTGGACGCAGACACGGTCCAGGTCCAGGCGCTCACCGAGCGCCCGCATGGTCTCAGCCAGGTCGGCGTCGGCGACGCCAGGCGCGAGGTCGCGCATTTCCGAGTGGCTCATGCCGAGCGAGGTCACGGCACCCCGCGCGCCGTCCAACACGCGATCGCGCAAGGCGGCGTCCTCAAAGGTGCTCATCTCGAGATGCACGGTGGAGAGACCCGCGTCGAGCCAGCGCCGTGTCAGCGAAAACACGCGGGCGAGTTCGTCGTCGAGTTCGGCCGGTGGCACGCAGTTGAAGCCCGCGACGAGGCCGGTTCCGGCCTCCGGTGCCAGATGCGGCGTCAGGCCCTCGAAGGCCGCGTCCTTCTCAAGGCCCGGATCGCCGAAGCGCACGATGATGCGCGACGAGCGGTTGGGCACGCAGTCGCCGACGGCGCGCCCCGCCGTGTATTCGAAGATGTAGATGTCGGGCCGCCGGGCGCCGCGCGGCTGGACGGACCGCGCCCGCACCGTGCGCTCGCCCTCGGCCAGCAGCAGGTTCCCGGGCAGGCGCGCGAGCATGTGGGCGCTGCGGTCCGACAGGTTGACGATCGCGGGGGCGCCGAGCGTCGTCAGCACCCATCCGGCCTGCGGGCCGACGCCGCCGAGAGCGTAGCGGGCCGGCACGTGGTCGGCGAGCCATGCCGGTCCGGCGGTCCACTCGACGCGCACCTCGCCGCCGACGCCGCGCGCAACGCGATCCTTCAGCATGGAAGCGAAGGCGGCGGCTCCCGGATCGTCGGCGGTCCAGAGGGCCGCCGCATCAGACAGATCGATCCGGGCATCGACGCAGGCGCTCATGCCGCAGAGCGTCAGCGGGGCGCTGCGCGCCATGGCCGGCAGGCGGCGCACCAGACCGTCATAGGCCGCGTGCCAGTGCGCTTCGCCGTCGTCCATGAGCTTCCTCCGCGAGATCACGTCAATTCGCGTCAGGAACATGCGGAACCGAGGCTGGGTCAACCATAAAACGTCATTGTCGTGCAGCATCCCGTGCTGCGGTTGCGAGCGCGCGACGTACCGATCGGGATTGAAGACGTCGCGGAGAGGCCGGGTATGCTAATGCCGAGACCGTGAGTGCCGACGTCGTCTATGGCAGGGAGCGTTTGGAAGAAAAAGATTTCCGATGAAACAGTTTGGAGTTATACCTGGCTGTGTCGCTCGCTCGGTCCGGGAACCGGGCGCGCATTCCATCAACGATCCGAGGATGACCGCCGTGCTCCGGTTGGACCAGAAGCTTCAGAACATTCGCGCCGGGCGCTACAGCCGGTCGGATTTCATCATCGCCGACGCCAAGGACAGCGACATGGGATCGGGTGTCGGCGGCACCGGCTTCCTGCGCAATCCGGACGGAACGCAGGGTCGCCGCCGCACGCGCCAGGAATTTCTCGATGCGATCGAGGCGATCGTCCGCCAGGATGTCGTCGACATCATGCTGGTGTCGGTCTCCAACCTCGACGAACTGCATGAGCGGGGGGCGTTCGACGGCAGTGCCGTGAAGCCCGCGATCCGCGCGAACGAGACGACTGATTGCTGGGGCGGCATGCGCCACCAGCGCTACACGCAGGCCCCGTCGCTGCCGTTCCGCACGGCCGAACTGTCGCGCGTGCGCTACGGTTCGGCGTTCCCGCAGCCGGGCGCGCCGGTGAAGGGCACCGATCTTGGGCTCTACTCGGTGACCTTCAACAACGATCTCGCCGCCGACATCGAGTCGCTGGAGGCGTTCGCCGAGTTCCGGCGCGAGGCCGCGGCCAACGAGTTCAAGTACTTCTATGAGGTCTTCAACCCGAACGTGCCGCTCGACCTCGATCGCGACGCGCTCGGCGAATACATGAACGACTGCATCCTGCGGTCTCTGGCGGGCGTCTCGAAGGCCGACCGACCGGAGTTCCTGAAGATCGTCTACAACGGTCCGAAGGCGCTCGAGGAACTCGCGAGCTTCGATTCGACGCTGGTCGTCGGCGTGCTCGGCGGCGGTGCCGGCACCGCGCGCGATACGTTCGAACTCGTCGCGCAGGCCGAGAAGTACGGCGCGCGCGTCGCCCTGTTCGGCCGCAAGATCAATCTCGCCGAAGATCCGCTGGCGATGGTGTCGATGATGCGTCAGGTCGCCGACGGTGCGCTGACGCCGGACGAGGCCGTGCGCGCCTATCACGGTGAACTCCAGAAGGGCGGCCTTCAGGCGGCCCGCTCGCTCGAGGACGACCGCACCGTCACCGAGGCGAACCTCAAGCCGGCCGCGACGCTTCGCGCCGCCTGACGTTCGCCTTCGCGCGCCGCCGATCTCCCCGGCGGCGCGCGTCCTGTCGCAGAGCCCGTCCGAAACGTTCGAAACGTCCGCCGGGTCGGCTCGACGGCGCTTTCCGCTCCCCCTTTCGTTGCCGATCCTCACTGACGCCGCCGGCATCGGCTGCGTTCGGCGCCGCATGGGCGACGAAAATCCCTCGACCATCCTCCGCAGGTGACGTTCCGGACGGTCTTAGACCGCGGCACGGTTCCAGTTCTGCCGGTCATGGAGGGCGACGACCGACGCGTCGGTGAAGTCGGCGACCGCGAAGTCCGCCCCGGCGGCGGTGAGGTCCTCGACCGATCGGCTGGTCGCGATCCCGACGCAGACGAGACCGGCCCCCTTGGCCGCGGCGAGACCCGGCAGCGAATCCTCGAAGGCGATCGCCTGGCTCGGCCCTAATCCGAACGCCTCCAGCGCAAGCCGGTAGGGCAGAGGGTCGGGTTTGCCGCGCTCCAGTTCGTCGCCATAGATCCTGATCTCGAACCGGTCGGCGATCCCGAGCGTCTCCAGCATGAAGGCGACGTTCTTGCGAGACGCGTTGGTGACGAGCGCGATGCGCAATCCATCGACGCGCGCCCGGTCGATGAACGCAACGACGCCCGCCAGCGGTGTCAAGTCGCCCGCCATGGCTCGAAAGCGCGCTTCCTTGCGGTCGATGAAGTCGCGGTGCTCTTCGGCCGTCCGGTCGGGGAAGAGGTAGCGGCCGACCGCATCGTTCGGCTGGCCGGAGACGCGGGTGACAAAAGTCTCCTCGTCGATCGCCAACCCCTCGTCCTCCAGAAGCGCGCGCATCGCCACGAGATGTAGGGGATCGGTGTGCGCCAGCGTGTCGTCGAGGTCGAAGAGAAGCGCCTCGATCTGTGTCGAGGTCGAGGCGGTCGTCTCGGTCATCGTTGGCCATCCCGGTTGCGTCGCGCCGCGGTGGGCGCCCGGCTCCATACCGCGGACGCGCCGTGCCGTCACTTGATCGGGCGCTTCTCGAGCTTTCGCGCCAGCGTGCGGCGGTGCATGCCGAGGCGCCGCGCGGCTTCGGATATGTTGAAGTCCGTTTCCACGAGAACTTCGTGGATGCGCTCCCATTCGAGCGTCTTGATCGAGGTCGGGCGGTTGGTCAGCGGTACGTTCGCATCGCCGGCGCCGCGCCCGAAGGCGGCCTCGATGTCGTCGGTGTTGGCGGGTTTGGCGAGATAGTGGCTGGCGCCGAGCTTGATCGCCTCGACCGCCGTCGCGATGCTGGCAAAGCCCGTCAGGACGACGATCAGGATGTCGGGGTCGTGCTCGTGCAGCATCTCGACGCAGGCGAGGCCGGAGCTTCCGGCAAGCTTCAGGTCGACGACCGCAAAGCCGGGCGTACGCTCCATCAGGAGCGCCCGCAGCGCCTCGGCATCGGGCGCCACCACGACCTCGTATTCGCGCCGCTCGAACGATCGCTTCAGCGTCTTGGCGAAGGCCTCATCGTCATCGACCACCACCAGCAGGCGTTCGCTCATGTCGCGTCCTCCTCGATCGACAGGGCGTCGAGCGGCAGGGTCAGTTCGACCAACGCCCCGCCGTTCGCCAGGTTTTCGGCATGAACGTTGCCGCCGAGCTTGCGAAGGACGTTGAAGACGAGGAACAGGCCGAGCCCGCCGCCGAGGCGCCCTTTGGTGGACTGATAGGGCTTGCCGAGCGAGGCGAGGATCGCCGAGTCGAAGCCGGGGCCGCGATCTTCCACACGTAACCGAAGCTGGTCGCCGACGCGGGCGGCGTGGAACAGAATGCGGTCCGGCGAGACTTCGTAGGCGTTGTCGAGGACGTTGAAGACGACCTGCCGCAGCGTCGACTCCGATACGATCGGCATGTTCCGGTCGAAGCTGTTCTCGTAGCGCAGGTTGGCGCCCGGTCGCGTCGCGCGCCAGTCGGCCGCCAGCCCGTCGAGGAACTGGTGCATCGTCGTCATGCCCGCCTCAAGGCCGCGCGCCTCGCCGGCCGACATCAGGATATGGGTGACGATCGACTTGCAGCGCCGCACCTCGGCCTGCATCGCCTCGATCTCGTCGACGAGTTCCGGGTTGGCGGTGAGCGAGGGCATCCTGCGCCAGTCGCCGAGAATAATCGATAGGGTCGAAAGCGGCGTGCCGAGTTCGTGTGCCGCGCCCGACGCCAGAAGGCCCATGCGCACGATGTGGTCCTCTTCCGCCGCGTGCTGGCGGAGATCGGCGAGGCGTGCGTCGCGCTCGCGGATGTTGTTGCCGATCCGAGTGACGAAGACGACCAGCAGCGCCGCGTTCAGAGCGAAGCAGATCAGCATGCCGATGATGTGTAGGCTCATCAGCCCGAGCCCCTCCTGCTCGACAAATTCGAGCGGGCGGTAGTTCGTCGTCAGGCCGGCGAAGCAGAGCACCGTCACGAGGACGAGGGCGATCGACGACCAGGGCTTCAGAAGCACCGCGCCGAGCGTCACCTGCAGGAGGTAGAGCGAGGTGAACGGGTTGGCGGCGCCGCCGCTGAGGTAGAGCTGCGCGGTCAGTCCCGCGACGTCGAAGAGGAGCGCGGCGAAGAGTTCGACGTTCGTCACCCCGCGCTTCAGGCGAAGGCGCAGGAGACTTCCGAGGTTGAGAAGGACGAGCCCGAGGATCACGCCCAGCATCGGCGCGATGGGGACGGTGACGCCGAGAAACAGCGTGACGAAGGCGATGCTGGCGATCTGCCCGGCCGCCGCGATCCAGCGCAGCTGGATCAGAAGCAGGAGGTTCTTGCGCCCGGCCGAGTCCTCGAGCGGCACACCGTGCAGGAGACGGGTGCGCATCTCGGCAAGACGCGTCGCAGGCGGGACCGGTGCGGCGTCGTCGAGGGGCGCGCTCATCGGCCGGCCTCCGCCATACGCCACGCCGCCCGGCGGCGGCGCTCGTCACGCGCGATCCAGATGCCGGCGCCGGCCAGCATGGCGGCGAGCGCGAACCAGGTCAGCGCATAGACGAGGTGGTGGTTGCGGAAGGCGACGACAGTCAAACCTCCGACGGGAACGCCGCCCGGCGTCTCGCCGGCCGACTGGTCGACGAAGAAGGGCGCGACGGGCCCGAGCCCGCGCATTTGCGCGATCGCCGCGACGTCGCGCGAAAACCAGCGGTCCCCGGCGGGATCGTTCGATCGCAGGAAGCCGCCGCCCGGCTCGTCGAGGCGCAGGAGACCGGTGATGGTCACGGGGCCCGGTAACTGCCCAGCGGCGCGGGTCGACGGATCGCGGCGCTCGGGCAGCACGAAGCCGCGGTTGATGAGGATCGTCGATCCGTCCGCCGTCACGAAGGGCGTCATCACCCAGAAGCCCGATCCGAGTTCCGTGAGGGCCTGGACGAACGTCTCGCGGTCGTTGCGAAAGGAGCCTTCGAGCCGCACCCGGCGGTACTCCTCGCCCGGACCGTCGAACCGAGCCCACTGCGCGGGGGAGGGGGGAGCAGCGGGCGGCGCATTGACGCGGGCTTCCACGCGCTGGATGAGATCGAGCTTCCACGACAGGCGCTGGACCTGCCAGACGCCGAGGCCGACGAGCGCCACAAACACGAAAAGCCCGGCGGCGCCGAGAAGAAGGAGGGAGAGGCGGCTTCGAGGCCGCCCCGCCGCATTCGAGGCGTCCGGCCCCGGCGCCAGGCGCCGGGTCTCGGTCACGGCATCTGGCTCATGTCGTGCTGCATGGCCGGCATCATGTTCGTGTTGAGGTGGTACATGACCCACAGCGAACCTGCGATCGTGATGATCAGGATCACGACGGTGAAGATCAGGGCCAGCATGTTCCAGCCACCTTCCGACTTCGTGTTCATGTGCAGGAAGTAGACCATGTGGACCACGATCTGCACCGCCGCGAAGGCCATGACCACGAAGGCCGTGACGCGGGTCGAGTCGAAGACGTCGCCCATCACCAGCCAGAACGGGATCGTCGTCAGGACGACCGATAGGAGGAAGCCGGTGAGATACCCCTTGAAGCTGCCGTGGCCGGCCTCGTGGTGGTCGTGGAGAACCTCGACCTGAGCCCCGTGATGCTTCTCGCTCATGCTAGCGACCCCATGAGGTAGACGAAGGAGAAGACGCCGATCCAGACGACGTCGAGGAAGTGCCAGAACATCGACAGGCACATCAATCGGCGGCGGTTTTCCGGGATCAGGCCCTTCCAGACGACCTGCACCATCAGCACGACCAGCCACAGCGCGCCGAAGGCGACGTGGAGCGCATGGGTGCCGACGAGCGCGAAGAACGAGGACAGGAAGGCCGAACGCTGCGGACCGGCGCCGATCTCGATCAGGTGGTGGAACTCGTAGGCGGTGGCGCCGAGGAACCCGAGACCGAAGACGCCGGTCACGGCGAGCCAGGCGAGCGTCAGCCCCTTAGAGCCCTTCTCCATCGCGAGCATCGCCATGCCGTAGGTGATCGACGATACGAGGAGGAGGCCCGTGGACAGGGCCACGAGTTCGAGATCGAAGAGGTCGGCCCCCGAGGGGCCGGCCGCATAGGAGCGCCCGTAGACGCCGTAGCAGGCGAAGAGCACCGCGAAGATGAGGCAATCGCTCATCAGGTAGAGCCAGAAGCCGAGAAGGGTGCCGCCCTCGGCGTGGCCCTCCTCTTCGGCGACATAGAACTTCAGCTCGTTGCTGTCGATGCCGGCAGCGGACACCGCGTTTGCGTGGGCCATCGATCAGACTCCCAATGTCGCCAGGAGCTGCGTGCGCTCCTGCTCGGCCCGGGCCACTTCATCGGCCGGGATGTAGAAATCGCGCTTGTAGTTGAAGCTGTGCACGATCGTCGTCCCGATGATGGCGACGAAGGACAGGGCGGCCAGCCACCAGATGTACCACACGAGGGCGAAGCCGCAGGCCACCGACAGGCCGGCCAGGATCACGCCCGCACCCGTGTTCGCAGGCATGTGGACAGGACGGAAGCCGGTGAGCGGACGGACGTAGCCGCGCCGCTTCATGTCCCACCACGCATCGCCGTCGTGGATCATCGGGGTGAAGGCGAAGTTGTAGGCCGGCGGCGGCGAGGAGGTCGCCCACTCCAGCGTGCGCCCGCCCCAAGGGTCGCCCGTCACGTCGCGCAGCTTGTCGCGGTTCTTGATGCTCACGTAGATCTGGATCAGGAACGAGGCGATGCCGAGCGCCACTAGGAAGGCGCCGAAGGCCGCGATGACGAACCAGATCTGCAGCGACGGATCCTCGAAGTGGTTCATGCGGCGCGTCACGCCCATAAGGCCGAGCACGTAGAGCGGCGCGAAGGCGAACCAGAAGCCGGTCAGCCAGAACCAGAAGCTCATCTTGCCCCAGAACTCGTCGAGCTTGAAGCCGAAGGCCTTCGGGAACCAGTAGTTCACGCCGGCGAAGAGGCCGAACAGCACGCCGCCGATGATGACGTTGTGGAAGTGCGCCACGAGGAACAGCGAGTTGTGCAGCACGAAGTCCGCCGGGGGAACGGCGAGGAGCACGCCGGTCATGCCGCCGATCACGAAGGTGACCATGAAGCCGAGGCTCCACAGCATCGGCACGTCGAACCGGATGCGCCCGCGATACATCGTGAACAGCCAGTTGAAGATCTTCGCGCCCGTCGGGATCGAGATGATCATCGTCGTGATGCCGAAGAACGAGTTCACGCTGGCGCCCGAGCCCATCGTGAAGAAGTGGTGCAGCCAGACGAGGTAGGAGAGGATCGTGATGACGACCGTCGCGTAGACCATCGACGCGTAGCCGAAGAGACGCTTCGAGGAATAGGTCGAGACGACCTCGGAGAAGATGCCGAAGGCCGGCAGGATCAGGATGTAGACCTCCGGGTGACCCCAGATCCAGATGAGGTTCACGTACATCATCGGATTGCCGCCGAGATCGTTCGAGAAGAAGTTCGTCCCGACGTAGCGATCCAGCGAGAGGAGGGTCATCACCGCCGTCAGCACCGGGAAGGCGGCGACGATGAGGACGTTGGTGCAGAGCGAGGTCCATGTGAAGATCGGCATCTTCATCATGGTCATGCCGGGCGCGCGCATCTTCACGATCGTGACGATCAGGTTGATGCCCGACAGCAAGGTTCCGACGCCCGCGATCTGCAGGGCCCAGATGTAGTAGTCGACGCCGACGCCCGGACTATAGGCCGGTCCCGACAGCGGCGGCATCGCCAGCCAGCCGGTGCGCGCGAACTCGCCCACGAACAGCGAGAACATCACCATCACCGCGCCGCCGACCGTCATCCAGAACGAGAAGTTGTTGAGGAACGGGAACGCCACGTCGCGTGCGCCGATCTGCAGCGGCACGACGTAGTTCATCAGACCGGTGATGAACGGCATCGCCACGAAGAAGATCATGATCACGCCGTGGGCGGTGAAGATCTGGTCGTAGTGGTGCGGGGGAAGGTATCCCTCGTTCGCGCCGAAGGCGATGGCCTGCTGCGTGCGCATCAGGATCGCGTCGGAGAAGCCGCGCAGCAACATCACGATCGCCAGGATGCAGTACATGATGCCGATCTTCTTGTGATCGACGGTGGTGAACCACTCCGTCCAGAGGTAGCCCCACAGTTTGTAATAGGTCAGCGCGGCGACCAGCGCGGTGCCGCCGATGGCGACCACGGCGAACGTCACGAGGAGGATGGGATCGTGGAGGGGAATGGCATCGAGCGTCAGGCGCCCGAACACCAGTTGCTGTAGATCCATATTGGAAAACATTGGTCGGATCCGCTGGTTCGCGCTGTTTCGAGCCGAGGCTGGGAGGACCCCGGCCGTCGGTCAGTTCGTCTGGTTCAGTTGGTTCGGTGCGATCTCGCCGCCGGATGGGGCGCCGTGACCTTCGTGTCCGTTCATGCCACTCATGCCTTCGTGCCCGGCGTCGCCGGAGGAGCCCATGGGTGCGACGCCTTCCGGGGTCTCCTCAGATCGGGACTCGCGCCCGGAGGCCGGGAACGTCGCGCCCTGCGCTTCGCTTCCGCCGGACGCCCCGGCATAGCCTTCGGGACCATGCCCGGCGCCGTCGTGGTTGCGGTGGCCGTCGTAGATCAGGCGGTCGCGATTCTCTGTGCTTTCGATGCCGGCACCGCCCTGCATGTCGATGTGCATCATCTCATCCATGCACATCTTTCCGGGTGCCGTGCACATGTTGAGAACCGCCTTGTAGAGGCCATCCTCGACGCTGGAGTAGTAGTGGACGGGCTCAGCCTCGCTCGGCTTCTCGACCTCGAGATAGCGCGCGCGGTCGAGCGGCTGCCCCTCGGTGCGCACCTTCTGCACCCAGGCATCGAAGTCGCCCTGGGCGAAGCCGTGGAACTTGAAGTGCATGTTCGAGAAGCCGGCGCCCGAATAGTTGGCCGACATGCCCTCGTAGACGCCGGGCTTGTTGATCACAGCGTGGAGCTTCGTCTCCATGCCGGGCATGGCGTAGATCATGCCGGCGAGGGCCGGCACGTAGAACGTGTTCATGATCGCGCTGGAGGTGATCTTGAAGTTGATCGGCCGATCCACCGGCGCGGCCAGCTCGTTGACCGTCGCGATGCCGTATTCCGGGTAGAAGAACATCCACTTCCAGTCGAGCGCGACGACCTCCACGGTGATCGGCGGGGTGTCCGCAGTCACGGGGCGGACGGCGTCGATGCGGTCGAGCGGCCGGTAGGGGTCGAGCAGGTGCGTCGAGATCCAGGTGACGGCGCCGAGCGCGATGATGATCATCAGCGGCGCGGTCCAGATCAACACCTCAAGGCGCGTCGAATGATGCCAGTCGCCGTCGTATTTGGCGTCCGCGTTGCTGGCGCGATAGCGCCACGCGAACCAGAAGGTCGCGATGATCACCGGCACGATGATGAGCAGCATCAGGCCGGTTGAGATAAGGATGAGGTTGGCCTGCTGGTTGGCGATGAAGCCGGAGGGATTCATCACCACAAGGTTACACCCGCCGAGGATCAGCAGGAGCGGCAGCACGGCCAGGGCGCGCAAGGATCTCTGGAGCAAAACGACCATCTCAGTCCCGATGTCTTGTTCCGCGATGTATGTTTTGCGGTGCGGAATGGGGATTGGACGTTTTGTCCAACCGCGCTTCGTTTGACGAATATGCAGCGGGCGACCTATTCGGCATCGGAGCACGCCATAAATTTAGGGGGCGGGCATCACGCCCCCATTCTCAGGAGCTGCGGCATGTCGACGCCGAACCAGTCAGTGGCCTCGTCCACGGAAATGGAACGCGACGCCCGTCTCGTCTCGACCGACGGCCATGTGTCGCCCGGCGAACTGGCGATCGGCGTCGTGATCGGGCGCGCCTCGGAGGCGTTCGACTTCTTCGTCTACGGCATCGCATCGGTGATCGTCTTCCCGGCCCTGATGTTCCCGTTCACCGACAAGCTGACCGGCACGCTCTATGCGTTCGCCATCTTCGGCCTCGCCTTCATCGCCCGTCCGTTCGGCTCGATCCTGTTCATGGAAGTGGATCGCCGGCACGGACGAGGGGTCAAGCTGACGATCGCGCTCTTCCTCCTCGGCGGCTCGACAGCGGCCATCGCCTTTCTGCCGGGATACCAGTCCGCAGGCATATGGGCGATCGTCGCGCTCATCGTGTTCCGCCTCGGGCAGGGGTTCGCGCTCGGCGGCGCCTGGGACGGTCTGGCGTCGCTCCTTGCCATGCACGCGCCGGAGAAGCACCGCGCCTGGTACGCGATGCTGCCGCAGCTCGGCACGCCGATCGGCTTCATTCTCGCAAGCTCGCTCTTCGCCTTCTTCTACCTCAACCTCGCGGCCGAGGACTTCCTCGGCTGGGGCTGGCGCTATCCGTTCTTCGTGGCCTTCACGATCAACGTCGTGGCGCTCTTCGCCCGCCTTCGCCTGATCGCGACGGAAGAATATGCCGAGCTCTACGAGAGCCGCGACCTGACGCCGGTCAGCGTCAAGGAACTCGTGGCCAAGCAGGGCAATGCGGTGCTCGTGGGCGCCTTCGTCCCGCTGGCGAGCTTCGCGCTCTTCCATCTCGTCACGATCTTCCCGATCTCCTACGTCGACATCTTCTCGAACCGCTCGCCCGGCGAGTTCCTGCTGATGCAGCTCGGCGGCGCAGCGATCTGTCTCGTGTGCATCCTCCTGTCCGGCTCGATCGCCGATCGCGTCGGTCGGCGCACGCACCTGGGCGCCTGCGCTATCGCCATCGCGGCCTTCAGCGTCGCGACGCCGTTCCTTCTGGGCGGTGGCTCGACGGCGCAGACCGCTTTCATCATGATCGGTTTCGCGCTTCTCGGCCTGTCGCACGGCCAGTCCGCCGGCGCCGTCGCGTCGAACTTCGCGGGGCGCGATCGCTACACGGGTTCCGCGCTGACCACCGACCTCGCGTGGCTGATCGGCGCCGGCTTCGCGCCGCTGGTCGCGCTCGGGGCGACCAGCAGGTTCGGCCTCATCGCCGTCGGCATCTATCTCCTGTCCGGCGCGGTGTGCACGTTGATCGCCCTTCGCGTGAACCGGCAGATGCGGCTGCGAGCGGTCTGACCGCCGAGGCGGGCGGTCCGATCGAGCGTCAGCGCGTGGCGAAGGCGAAAGATCAGACCGCCGACGAGGACGTAGGCGGCGAGAAAGACCATCAACCGGGTCATTCCGACGCCTTCGCTTCCGCCAAAAAGAACGCGCCAGACGCGCAGAAGCGCTCCGGAACCTTTGGGCATGCTGTCCATGGGGATCGTTCTCCGGTTCGGCGTTGGCACCCGCAGGTGCCAACGCACTCATTTCCAGCGGAATGGATCAGGGGCCGGCGGTCGCAGAGCCCGGTTGGGCGCCATGCTCGTCGGTCTCGTCCGGTGCGCTGCCGACGGCTTCGACGCCCCATTCGTCGCGCGCCTGCGCGGTCGTCCGGTTCAGGATCACCGCGCCCGCTTCCACGCGATCCACGCTGTCGAGATGGATGAAGTGGTGTTCGCCGCCCGCAGCCGGGTCGGTCTTCGTCAGCTTGATCCGGTCGCCGTCGAGGTGGTCGACGGTGCCGACATGGCCGCCGTCCGACCCCCTCACGTCCTGATGCTCTTCGATCCTCGTGCGGTCCACCATGGGCCCATCTCTTTCATGCCAGCCGGGCAGGCGCGCCCGTCCGTCGATGGTTCGGCAATGGGGTTTCGCGAGGCGCGGTTCCGGCAGCCCACGGCGGACTGCTTGGCTGGCCAAGCGAACGCTTGCGGTGGAGCGTGATCGAAGAGGGCGCGTTGTGGTCCCATCGGGAATGTTGGGAAGGGCCGACGTCATGGGAGAGGAGCCTCGCTTCGACCGACCGGAGGCGTTTGCCGAGCGGCTGCGAACTTTCGGCCCCGAACCGCTCCTCATCTGTCACAACGATGCCGACGGCCTGTCGGCCGGCGTCATCCTCAAGGCTGCGATGACGCGAGCCGGTCGACCACCGTCGGTGCGCATCGTCGGCAAGGGCGAGAACGCCTATTCGGATGCGTTTCGGCAGGAACTCGCCGGGCTGCAGATCGGCGGACTGGTGATCGCGGACCTCGGCACGGCCGCGCGTCTGCCGCGCGAGGACGTTCCGGCCATCGTCGTCGATCATCACGTTCCCACCGGGCGACCGGTCAACGCGCTGACGATCAGCGGCATCGCGGACGATCCGGTCCCGACGTCCAGCCTTCTGGCCTACCGATGCGCCCAGTCGGTCGGCGATGCCGGCGACCTCCTGTGGCTCGCCGCGATCGGGTTGATCGGCGACCTCGCCGACGAGGCGGGGTTCCACGAAATGGCCGAAGCCAGGGCGCGCTACGGCATCACCGCACTTCGCAAGGCCACGTCGCTCGTCAACGCGCCCCGTCGCACCGCGAGCGGCGATGCGTCGGCGGCCTTCGACCTTCTCGAAAAGGCGGACGGGCCGAAGGCGGTTCTCTCCGGTGCTTATCCCGAGACGGGCTCGCTTCTCGCGGCCAAGGCCGAGGTCGCGGTGGCGCTCGACGAGGCGCGGAAGGTCGCTCCGAAGGTGGTCGGCGATGTCGCGATCATCCGCTTCTCCTCGCCCTGCCAGATCCATCCGCTGGTGGCGCAGGCCTGGCGCGGACGTCTCAAGGATCGGCTCGTGATCGCCGCCAACACCGGCTATCGCGAGGGCTGGGTGCATTTTGCCGCACGCACGGCGACGGACCGTGACATCCTCCGATTTCTCGCCGAGGTCCGTCCGGCAGGCGCCGACGAGCAGTACGGCAACGGTCACCGGGCCGCGTCCGGTGGCGCCTTGCGGGCGAAGGACTGGAACGAGTTCGTTCACGCTCTCGGCTTCGGGCCCGAGATGACGGTGCCGGCCGGCGCCCCTTGAAGGACGAACGCCTTCCGGCGCAAGAAGGGCGCCACGCGAAGACGCCTTCTGCGTCGGCGCGGCCATGCGACTGGAGCCCATGTCCCCGATCGATCCCTTCCGCGCCACCCGCGCGCTGTTCGACCTTCCCGACGGCCTCGTCTATCTCGACGGCAATTCGCTCGGCGCGCTGCCGAAAAGCGTCGGGCCGCGCGTCGCCGAGGTGATCGCGAGCGAATGGGGCGGGCAGCTCATCGGCGCCTGGAACAGCGCTGGCTGGGTCGATCTGCCGCGCCGCGTCGGCGACCGCGTCGGCCGCCTGATCGGAGCACCGGCGGGGACGGTCGTCATGGGCGACACCCTGTCGATCAAGGTCTTTCAGGCGCTCGCCTCTGCTCTGGAACTCCGGCCCGATCGACGCGTAATCCTGTCGGACACCGGCAACTTCCCGACCGACCTCTACATGGCGCAAGGGCTGATCGCCTCGCTCGACCGCGGCCACAAACTTCGCGTCGTCGAGCCGGAAGCCGTCGAGGCTGCGATCGACGAAAGCGTCGCCGTCGTCATGCTGACGCAGGTCGACTATCGGACCGGCCGTCTGCATGACATGGCCGGATTGACGCGCAAGGCGCACGAGGCGGGAGCCCTCGTGATCTGGGATCTCGCCCATTCCGCCGGGGCCCTGCCGATCGACCTTGCGGCAGCCGGGGCGGACTTTGCCGTGGGCTGTACCTACAAATACCTGAACGGCGGGCCCGGCGCGCCGGCCTTCATCTATGTCGCGCCGCGGCTCTCCGATGCCGTTCGGCCCGCCCTGTCCGGCTGGTTCGGCCACGACGCGCCCTTCGCCTTCGAGCCGACCTACCGGCCGGCGGCGGGTGTCGAGCGGATGCGGGTCGGAACGCCGCCGATCCTGGCGCTGTCCGCGCTCGATGCGGCGCTCGACGCCTGGGAGGGGATCGACATGGAGGCTCTGCGCGCCCGCTCGATCGAACTGGGGGAACTCTTCATCGCCGAGGTCCGACGCTCCCGTCCGGAGCTCGAACTGGCATCGCCCGAGGACCCCGCGCGGCGGGGATCGCAGGTCTCGTTCCGTCATGCCGAGGGTTATGCGGTGATGCAGGCGCTGATCGCGGAGGGCGTGATCGGGGACTATCGCGCCCCCGACATCATGCGCTTCGGTTTTACGCCGCTCTATCTCGGCGAGGACGACGTGCGGCGCGGTGCGGCCGTCCTCCTCGAGATCCTGGCGAGCGGTCGCTGGGACCGCCCGGACTATCGCCGCCGAAACAAGGTGACCTGACCGGCGGCGATAAGGGAGGGGCGGCGGATCAGACCGTCGCGCCGCCCGCCTGATTGACGATCACGTTCGCGCCGGCGCTGGCGCGGTCGTAGAGGTCGATGATGTCGTGGTTCATGAACCGCACGCAGCCCGACGATACGGCCTTGCCGATGGTCCACCACTCCGGCGTTCCATGCAGGCGATAGAGCGTGTCCTGTCCGTTCTGGAAGAGGTAGAGCGCGCGGGCGCCGAGCGGGTTCTTCAGCCCCGGCTCCATCCCTTCGCGATAGATCTCGAGTTCCGGCTGGCGCGCGATCATCTCGGCCGGCGGCGTCCAGCGCGGCCACTCGCGCTTGAACTGGACCTTCGCTCGGCCCTCCCAGGCGAACCCGTCGCGGCCGATGCCGACGCCGTAGCGCATCGCGGTGCCGCCCGGCTGAATGAGGTAGGCGTAGCGCGTCGGGGTGTCGATGATGATGGTGCCCGGCTCTTCCGGACCGGCGTAGGCGACCTCGCGGCGTAGGTAGCGCAGGTCCATCCGGCGGAAGTCGATGCCCGGAATCGTGTACCCGCCGTCCTGGATCGGGCCGTAGGCGGTCAGGTATTCCGGGCTGACGCCGGACGGGCCGGTGCCGCCGTTGAACGGGGTCAGATTGGCGATGCGCGCGCGGTTGTCGGTGGTGCACCCGGACAGGGCGAGGGCGGCGGCCCCGAGGCCGAGCCCCTGAAGCAGGGAACGGCGCGAGAGGGCGCGCGGGGAACGATCTTCGGTCATGATCCAGCCAGAACTTGGCGACCGCACCTGCCCCCTTTTTGCTGAAGGCTTGCGATCCGGTCGAGTCAACACATGCGCTGAGAACGCGCGGGTTCGATCTTCGTTCCCAAGCCTTAAGGTCTCCTGACGCCGGCGGCGCGGCGGTTCGGCCGGGGAAGGATATTCCCCGCTCAGCTGGTCTTTCGCAACGCGCGAGGCTGACAAACAAGCGGGGAGGCTCTAGCTAAGGGCCCGGTTTCAGCGCCCGCCGGCGAGACCGAATCGCCACGCCGGGGGCTCGCGAAGAAGGAGACGACCGATGGCCTTCACCCTGCCCGAACTCCCCTACGCCTACGATGCCCTCCAGCCGTACATGTCCAAGGAGACGCTGGAGTATCATCACGACAAGCATCACCAGGCCTATGTCGACATGGGCAACAAGCTTGCCGCCGACGCCGGTCTCGCCGACGCGTCGCTGGAAGAGGTGGTGAAGCAGTCCTTCGGCAAGAACCAGCCGCTCTTCAACAACGCGGGCCAGCACTACAACCACATCCACTTCTGGAAGTGGATGAAGCCGAACGGCGGCGGCAAGAGCCTGCCCGGCAAGCTGCAGACGGCGTTCGATTCCGATCTCGGCGGCTACGACAAGTTCCGCAACGATTTCGTGGAAGCCGGCAAGACGCAGTTCGGTTCGGGCTGGGCGTGGGTCGCCGTGAAGGACGGCAAGCTGCAGATCGTCAAGACGCCGAACGGCGAGAACCCCCTGGTGCACGGCGCGACCCCGATCCTCGGCGTCGACGTGTGGGAGCATTCCTACTACATCGACTACCGTAACGCCCGCCCGAAGTACCTCGAGGCGTTCGTCGACAACCTGATCAACTGGGATTACGTCCTGGAGCGCTACGAGGCCGCCGGCGCCTGATCGCCGACGCGCTCCGATCCATTCGAGAGGCCCTGCCGCACCCGCTGCGGCGGGGCCTTTTCCATTCCGGCATCGGTGCGTCATCGAAGATGGATGGACAGGGCGACCATTCCCCTGTTGTCTCTCTGGAGACGTTCCAAATCTGGCTCCTGGAGAATCGGACATGTCGACTTGGAAGATGGGTTTCGCGGGTCTCGTGGTCTCCGCAGCGCTTCTGGCGCCCCTCCTGCCGGCAACGGCACAGAACACCGACGTCATCGCCGAGCGCCAGCAGCTGATGAAGAACAACGCCAAGGCGGCACGTTCGGCCAACGCGCTGATCAAGGGTGAGGAGCCCTACGACGCCGCCAAGGCGAACGCGATCTTCACGATGCTGAACGCCGACGCGAAGACGTTCGGCACGCTGTTCCCGGAGGACTCCAAGACCGGTGGGAAGACCGAAGCCTCGCCGGCGATCTGGGAGAAGCCGGCCGAGTTCGAGGCGGCAAACGCCAAGTTCGTCGCCGATACACAGGCCGCGCTTGATGCCAAGCCGGCCGACGTGGAGGCCTTCAAGACGGCGTTCGCGAGCGTCGCCGCCAACTGCCAGAGCTGCCACCAGCAGTTCCGCGCGAAGTAGCCCGATCCGGTGGCCGCGCGCCGGATCCTCGTGGCGCTGGGCGCCGTGGTGGTCGTCGCCAGCGGCGCCTATGCCCTGACGACGCCCCGTCGCCTGCCATTGGAAGCGATCGCCGCCGAGGGAAGCGGCGACGCGGCGCGCGGCGAACGCCTGTTCCACGCCGGCGGATGCGCGTCCTGCCACGCGCCGTCCGAGCCTGCGGGCGACGGTCCGGTGGTGTTGGCCGGAGGGCCGCCGCTGGTGACGAAGTTCGGAACGTTCCACGCGCCCAACATCACGCCGGACCCGCAGGCCGGGATCGGTGCCTGGTCGCTGGCCGACTTCGCCAACGCGATGCAGCGCGGCGTCGATCCGAACGGCCAGCCGCTCTATCCCGCCTTTCCCTACACGTCCTATGCGCGCATGACCGCCGGCGACATCGCCGACCTCCATGCCTATCTGATGACGCTGCCGACTTCGGGGACCATCTCGCCGCCCAACGATCTCGCATTCCCCTACAGCATTCGCCGAGGCGTCGGGCTGTGGCAGCGCGTCTTCCTCGATCCGGCGCCGGTCGTCGTGCTGCCGACCGACGCGTCCGAGGCGGTCAAACGCGGGCAGTATCTCGTCGAGGGGCCGGGCCATTGCGGCGAATGCCACACGCCGCGGACCTTCGGCGGGCTCGGCGGTCTCGATCATTCTCGCTGGCTGGCCGGTGGTCCGGCGCCCGAGGGCGACGGCAACATTCCCGACATCACGCCGGGCGGCGAGACGGCCGACTGGTCGGAGGCCGATCTCGCGACCTATTTCGAGACCGGCTTCACGCCGGACTTCGACAGCGTCGGCGGCTCGATGGTCGCAGTCCAGAACAACCTGGCGAAGCTTTTGCCGGAAGACCGCGCGGCGATCGCAGCCTATCTGAAGGCGATCCCCGCTATCGCACCAAGCGGCGAGGGGAACTGACGCTCCCCCCGCTTGCGAGGATTCGTCAGGCGGCCGGCCGCTTGGCCGGCAGACCCATAAGCTTCAGCGCGAAGGCGTAGATCATCGCGACCTCCTCGAGCTTGGCGAAGCGGCCCGACGCGCCGCCGTGGCCGGCCCCCATGTTGGTGTGCAGCACGACGGGATTGCCGTCGGTCTTCACCGCCCGCAGGCGCGCCACCCACTTGGCCGGCTCCCAGTAGGTCACCCGCGGGTCGGTGAGGCCCGCGAGCGCCAGGATCGGCGGATAGGCCTGGGGCTTCACGTTGTCGTAGGGGCTGTAGCCCGCGATCGTCGCATAGTCGGCGGGCGAGACGATGGGATTGCCCCATTCCGGCCATTCCGGCGGCGTCAGCGGCAGCGTGTCGTCCAGCATCGTGTTGAGGACGTCGACGAACGGGACCACCGCGACGATGCCGCCGAACTTCTCCGGCGCCATGTTGGCGACCGCGCCCATCAGCATGCCGCCGGCCGACCCGCCATTGGCGACGATCCGGTCGTGACGCGTGTAGTTCTTGGCAACCAGATGATCGGCCGCCGCGATGAAGTCGGTGAACGTGTTGCGCTTGTGCTCGCGCCGCCCCGCCTCGTACCAGCGGAACCCCTTGTCCTTGCCGCCCCGGATATGGGCGATCGCGTAGACGAAGCCGCGGTCGACGAGCGACAGGCAATTGGTGTTGAACGAGGCGGGAATGGTCATCCCGTAGGAGCCGTAGCCGTAGAGGAGGCACGGGGCCGAGCCGTCGAGCGGCGTGTCGCGGCGATAGACGAGCGAGATCGGCACCGTCTCGCCGTCGGCCGCCGGGGCATGGATGCGGCGCGTGACGTAGGCCGCAGGGTCGTGGCCGGACGGCACTTCCTGCGTCTTCAGGAGCCGGCGCTCGCGGGTTTCCAGATCGTACTCGAAGGTCTGGTTCGGCGTCGTCATCGACGAATACGAAAAGCGGATCGTGTCGGTGTCGAACTCGTAGGTGCCGCCGAGGCCGAGCGAGTAGGCCTCCTCCTCGAAGGCCACGACATGCTCGGCGCCATCGGCAAGACGCTTCACGACGATGCGCGGCAGGCCGTCCCGGCGCTCCAGCCAGACGAGGTGGCGCTTCAGGATCAGATGGCTGAGGATCAGGCGCCCGTCCTCATGGGGAACGAGGTCGCGCCAGTTCTCCTTGCCGGGCAGGTCGGCCGGCGCGGTCACGATCTTGAAGTCGCGCGCGCCGTCGGCGTTGGTCAGGATGTAAAGGGTGCCGTCGCCCTCGTCGATGTCGTACTCGACGCCGGTCTGGCGGCGCACCACGAGGCGCGGCTCGGCGGCCGGGTTCATCGCCGGGATCAGCCAGGCTTCCGAAGTTTCGTGATCGTGGATGTCGATGATGACGAAGCCGTTCCCCTGTGTGCCGCCGACGCCCATGAAGAAGCCGGTGTCGGTCTCCTCGTAGATCAGCGGGTCGTCGGCCGGGGCGGTGCCCAGCGCATGGTAGAAGACGCGGCTCGGCCGGTGGTTGGCGTCGAGGCGGGTGTAGAAGAAACCGTGCGAGCGGGCGTCCCACGCGACGCCGCCGCTCGTATCGGCGATGAGTTCGGCCGTGTCATCGCCCGTCTCGAGATCGCGCACGGACAGATCGTAGAACTCCGACCCCTTGTCGTCGCGCGACCAGGCGAGCCATCGGTGGTCCGGCGAGTGGTCGACGCCGCCCAGCGAGAAGTAGTCGGTTCCTTCGGCCTCGATCTCGCCGTCGAGCATCACGCGCTCGTCGCCGCCCTCGCGCGCACAACGGACGAAGCGGGGGTACTCGGCTCCGTGCCGATAGGACACGCCGTAGGCATAGGGACCGTCGGGCGCCGGAACGGACGAGTCGTCCTCCTTGATGCGCGCGCGCATCTCGGCGATCAGCTCCGCCTTCAGCGCGTCGAGGTCGCCGAGCACCGCTTTCGAATAGACGTTCTCCGCATCGATATGCGAGCGGATCGCCGGGTCGAGCAGGCTCGTGTCCTTGAACATCTCCTGCCAGTTCGGGGCGCGCAGCCAAGCGTAGTCGTCGGTTCGCGTCTGGCCATGGCGCTCGTCCGAGACGGGACGGCGCACGGCAGGCGGGGGAGGGGGAAGGTCGTCGCGAAAGGCGGAGGGCATGGCGTGTCCGTTCAGGGCCGCAAGGGCAGGATACGGGACGCCGGAGGCGCCCCGCCTTCGGGGAACCTCGTCGCTCAATCGCGCTGGAAGTTCAACGCATATCCGTTCATGCAGTAGCGCAGGCCCGTCGGGCGCGGGCCGTCGTCGAAGACATGGCCGAGATGGGCGTCGCAGTCGTGGCAGCGGACCTCCGTGCGAACCATGCCGTGCGACCGGTCCGTCACCTCGTCCACCGAGGCCGGATCGACCGGCTGGTAGAAGCTCGGCCAGCCGGTGCCGGAGTCGAACTTCGTCTCCGAGCGGAACAGCGGACGATCGCAGCACACGCAGGTGTAGAGGCCGTCCGCCTTCTGGTCCCAGTTGGGTCCCGTGAAGGGACGCTCCGTCCCGTGGCCACGGGCCACCTGGTACTGCTCGGGCGTGAGCTGCTCGCGCCATTCCGCGTCGCTCTTGTTCACCTTCTGATGCTCGGCCATCGTCCTCTCCTTCACGGCATTCCTCGATTGGTGCCTAGCTAGGATTGCCGGGCCTCTCCCACAAGCGCAGAGGCTCGCGGACCCCGCGCACATGCACCGTTCACGCGCTGTTTAACCTTGAAAATTGGGGTCCCGGCTCTAGCCTTTGCTGCGTAGCGGCATGAGGAATGCCGCGCAGCGCGCGAGGCATCACGGGGACTGGATGGACCACCTTTCGGACGGACTGTTGTTTCTCGCTCTGGCGCTTCCGTTCCTAGGAGCCCTCGTCGCTCCCCTCAGCATCATTCTCCTCGACCGGCTCGGTTCGGTCTTCCTCGCGCTGTTTCCGATCGGCGGTCTCGCCATCCTCTTCCAGCAGAGCGCGCAGGTTCAGGCCCGCGTGCCGATCCTGTTCGGCTTCGACTGGGTTCCCTCGTTCGGCGTGCGTTTCGCCTTCCGGCTCGACGGCCTGTCCTTCGGCTTCGCCTTCCTGATCCTGTTCATCGGTGCGCTCGTCGTCCTCTACTCCGGCGGCTACATGCCGCGCGGCTCCAAGCGCGGCCGCTTCCACGCGTTCATCCTTCTTTTCATGGGCTCGATGCTGGGCCTCGTCCTGGCCGACGATCTCATCACGCTCTTCATCTTCTGGGAGCTGACGTCGATCACCAGCTTCCTGCTTATCGGCTTCGACCACGAGCGCGAGGCGGCGCGGCGCGGCGCCGTGCAGGCGCTGGTCGTCACCGGCGGCGGCGGGCTGGCGCTCCTGGCCGGCCTCCTGATGATCCGCGAGGGGACGGGGCTGTCGTCGCTGAGCCTCCTTCTCGACGCGCCCGACGCATTCCGCACCAGCGGCATCTTCGTTCCGGCCCTGCTTCTGGTCCTCCTCGGGGCCTTCACGAAGTCGGCGCAGATGCCCTTCCACGTCTGGCTGCCCAACGCGATGGAGGCGCCGACGCCGGTGTCCGCCTACCTTCATTCCGCGACGATGGTGAAGGCCGGCATCTATCTCCTGATGCGCATGTTCCCGATGGTCGGCGACAGCGTCATCTGGGCGACGGTCCTGCCGCTCTTCGGCGGCGTCACCCTGGTGGTCGGCGCCGTGCTGGCGCTCCGCCAGAGCGACATCAAGCTCATGCTCGCCTACACCACGGTCGCCTCGCTCGGCCTTCTCGTCATGCTGCTCGGCATCGGGTCGGAGCTCGCGATCGAGGCGGCGGTGCTCTACCTCTTCGCCCATTCGCTGGCCAAGGCGTGCCTCTTCATGGTCGCGGGTTCGATCGACCACGGCGCGGGAACGCGCGACATCCGCGCGCTCGGCGGCCTTCGCCTGAAAATGCCCGTCACCTTCGCCGCGGCGATCCTCGGGGCGGCGGCGATGGGCGGCCTGCCGCCGCTCTTCGGCTTCCTCGCCAAGGAAGAGGTCTACGCGGCGACCGCAACGGCCGACCTTCGCGGCGTCCTGACGACGATCGCGGCCGTGGCCGGCAATGCCCTGATGTTCGCAGTCGCGCTTCTGGTGGCCCTGAAGCCGTTCCTCGGGCCGTTGCCGAGCGGCATGCGGCGCGCGCACGAGACCAGCCCGATGATCTGGTTCGGACCGCTCCTTCTCGGGGTGATCGGCCTTCTCGCGGCGATCTTCTCGCAGACGACGCACAAGTTCATCTCCAATCCGATGTCGCCGCCCGCCCTCGACGGGGCGCTGGCGGTGGACATCGCGCTCGGCTTCCACTGGGGGCCGGCGCTGATCCTCTCGATCCTGACGGTCGCGCTCGGCGTCGTGCTGTTCCTACGCGCCCAGCGGATGCGCTCCGGCATCGCCGCGCTTCTCGCACGGATCGGATGGGGACCGGACAAGGGTTTCGATCAGGCGCTGCGCGGGCTCGTCGCCATCGCTTGGCACATCACCAACCGCCTCCAGCCCGGTCGTCTCGACATCTACATGCGCGTGACCTTCGGCGTCATCGTCGCGACCGTCTGGATCACGCTGGTCTGGACGCGGTCGCTGCCGGCCGTGCCCGAGTTCCCGCGCCTCTTCTTCTACGAATGGGCGATCATCGGCATCGTCATCCTCGGTATTCTCGTCGTCGCGTTCTCGGCGAGCCGTCTCACGGCGATCGTCTCGCTCGGCATCCAGGGGCTGGCGGTCGCGCTCCTCTTCATGCTCCTCGGGGCGCCGGACCTGTCGTTCACGCAGTTCATGGTCGAGATCCTGTCGGTCTCGATCCTCGCCCTCGTGATGACGCGGCTTCGCCTGATGCCTGCCGACCGGCGTCCGTGGAGTAAGATCGTGCCGGAGGCGGGGCTGGCTGCCGCCGGCGGGATCGGGTTCGGCCTTCTGCTCCTCGCCGTCACGCAGCGCCCGTTCGACACGAAGCTCGCCGAATTCTACGAGACCTACAGCTATACGATCGCGCATGGGCGCAACGTCGTGAACGTGATCCTCGTCGACTTCCGCGGCGTCGACACCTGGGGCGAGATCGCCGTGGTCCTGACGACGGGCGCCGCGATCCTCGCGCTCGTGCGCATCCGGGCGACGAAGCCGGACGGACGCCATTCGCGCAAACGGCGGCGCCGGTCCGGGGAGCTGCACCCATGAGGACCGTCATCTTCCGCGTGACTGCGCCCTACATCACGGCCCTCATGCTCCTGTTCTCGCTGTTCGTGCTCCTGCGCGGTCACAACGAGCCGGGCGGCGGCTTCATCGGCGGCCTCATCGCCTCGTCCGCCATCGCGGTCTACGGCATGGCCTGCGGCGTCGATGCGGTGCGCCGGGCGCTTCACTTCCATCCGATCGCCTATGCCGGGTTCGGCCTTATCGTCGCGGTGATCGCGGGTCTGATGCCGCTCTTCGGCGGCGCGCAGTTCATGACGGGACTTTGGGCCTTCGTGTCCGTGGCGGGCGCGGAACTCGCATTGTCGACGACGCTGATCTTCGATCTCGGCGTCTTCCTCGTCATCGTCGGCGCGATCTCCTCGATCGCGCTGTCGCTCGAAGAACGCTACTCGGGATGAGGGAGGCCGTCTGACATGGAAATCGCCCTGGCCGGCCTCGTCGCCGTGATGTTCTCCGTCACCATCTACCTGCTGCTGTCGCGCTACATCATCCGCATGCTGCTGGGCGTGGTGCTGCTCGGGAATTCGGTCAACCTGTCGCTCTTCGTCGCCGGCCGGATCAGCCCGATCGCCCCGCCGCTCATTCCGGCGGGTCTCAAGGTCCCGCCGCAGGACATCGCCAACCCTGTGCCGCAGGCGCTGGTGCTGACCGCGATCGTGATCTCCTTCTCGTTCTTCGTGTTCCTCCTCGTCCTCGCCTACCGCGCCTACCAGGACCTCGAGACCGACGACACGATGGAGATGCGCGTGGCCGAGCCCGAGGACGAGGGGCTGCCGCCCCTCGGCTACTGAGGAAGACGATGGACGAAACCGCCACCCTAATTTCGCAGGCCATGGTGCTCGACCGGTTCACGCCGGATCAGGCGCTCCTCGTGCTGCCGGTCGTGATCTGCTTCGTCTTCGGCGCCATCCTCCTGATGATGCGCCGGCGCATGGATCTTCATCCGGTGATCGCGGTGATCGGGCTGGCGCTCCTTCTGGCCACCGACCTCGCCCTCCTCTGGCGCATCGCCGAGGGCGGGCCGATGTCCATGGCGATGGGCGGCTGGCGGCCGCCGTTCGGCATCTCGTTCACGGCCGATCTCCTCAGCGCCCTGTTCCTCTCAGTTGCGGGCTTTGCCGGGCTCGCCTGCGGCATCTACGCGATCGCCTCGATCGACGAGGAAGGGCGCCGCTACGGGTTCTATCCGTTCCTGTTCATGGTGATGGGCGGCGTGTCCGGCGCGTTCCTGACCGGCGACATCTTCAACCTCTATGTCTGGTTCGAGGTGATGCTGATCGGGTCCTTCGGGCTCCTGATCCTCGGCTCCGAGCGCGAGCAGCTCGACGGCGCGACCAAATACTGCTTCCTGAACCTCATCGGCGCGACGCTCTTCCTCCTGACGATCGGCTACCTCTACGGCCTCTTCGGCACGCTCAACATGGCCGATATCGCGGTCAAGTCGGCGCAGATGGAAGGGAACGGCATCCTTCTCACCATCGCCTCGCTGTTCGTCGTGGCCTTTGCGATGAAGGCGGCGGCGTTTCCGCTGAACTTCTGGCTGCCCGCATCCTACCACACGCCCCGCTTCGTGGTGTCGGCCCTGTTCGCCGGCCTTCTGACGAAGGTCGGTATCTACGCCCTGATCCGCGTCGTCCTCATGCTGTTTCCGCCGGAGCGCGGCGGGCTCGGGTTCGTCATCGCCTGGATGGCGGCGCTCACCATGCTGTTCGGCGCGCTCGGCGCACTGGCGCAGTCGGATCTGAGGCGCATGCTGAACTACGCCGTGATCACCGGCATCGGCACCATCCTCGCGGGTATCGCGATCCCGCCCGTCCTCGAAAGCGCGTCGAGCGCCATCACCACCGGTGCGGCCAGCGTTCTGCGGAGCGGCATGGAGGGGGGAGGGGTCGCAAGCGGCGTCTCCGCGGATGGGCCGCTGGCGACGGGTCTGGCCGGTGCGATCTTCTACGCCGTCCACTCCATCGTGGTGATGACCGCGCTGTACCTCGCCGCGGGTGTCGCGGCTTTCCGCAACGGCTCGTCGTCGCTCCACGAGATGGGCGGGTTGTGGCGGCGGCACCCGCTCTTTTCGGCGCTGATGCTGGTGCTGCTTCTCGCCGTCTCCGGCCTGCCTCCCTTCTCGGGCTTCTGGCCGAAGATGCTGCTGGTGCGGGCATCGATCTCGGCCGACCTGCCGTGGCTCGCCTTCGCCGTGCTCGTGTCGGGTTTCCTGCTGACCATCGCCTGCGCCCGCGTGTTCGCGCTGGCCTTCTGGCGGCCGCTGCCGGCGCTGGCCGACCCGGAACCACACGCTGGCGAAGACGCCTTCCGGGCGCCGCCGCCCGGACGCCCGCTGGCGACGATCCCGCTCGTCGCGCTTTGCGTCTTCGTGATCGCGATCGGCATCTGGCCAGAGCCACTGGCCGGCCTGTCGATGCAGGCCGCCCATCAGGTGCTTCACCCCTCGCAATACCTCTCGGCTGTCCTCGGAGCCGTGCCATGAGCCCCTTCGTCGCCAACCTCCTCCTCGCGCTCGTCTGGCTGGTCATCACCGGCGGGTTCAGCCTGGCGAACCTGATCTTCGGCTTCTTCCTCGGCGGCGCATCGCTCTATCTCATCCGCGAGCAGGTGGGCGCGGGGAGCTATTTCCAGAACGGCCGCAAGGTCGCCTCGCTGATCCTCTTCCTGATCTACGATCTCGCCGTGTCGGCATGGCGCGTCGCGGTCGTCGTCATGCGGCCGAAGCTCGAGCTGAAGCCCGGCGTCTTCCTTTATCGCCACAAGGTCCGCAGCGAGTTCCAGATCGCGCTTCTCTCCAATCTCGTCGGGCTAACGCCGGGCACGCTGATCTTCGACATCTCGGACGACGAGCGTACTCTCTACGTCCACGCCTTCGATTGTTCCGATCCCGACGCGCGCCGCCGGGAAATTTCGGAGGGCTTCGAGCGCCGCATCTTGGAGCTGTCGGAATGAGCTTCCTGCAGTTTTCCGAGATCGTCCTCGACTGGGCGCTGTCGATCGCGCTCGTGCTTCTCTGCCTCTCGCTGACGCTGACGATCGTGCGCATCTGGAAGGGACCGACGCTGCCGGACCGCGTTCTGGGGCTCGACGTCCTGACGAGCTCCTCGATCGGGCTGATCGCGGTGATCGGCATCGACACAGGGTTCACGCTCTACGTCGATATCGCCATCGCGCTCGGTCTCGTCGGCTTTCTGGCCACGATCTCGTTCGCGCGCTTCATCATGGCGCGCGGCGACACGGAGCGTTCGCCCGTCGCGATCGCATTGAGCGACGAACCGGACGAGGTCGTCCTGTCGGAGGAGCCGCAGCCATGACCGCGATGGGCAATCTTCTGGCCGCCCTGTTCGTCATCCTCGGCGCGCTGTTCGCGCTGGTCGCCTCCGTCGGCATCCTGCGCCTGCCGGACTTCTACACCCGCGTCCATGCCGCCTCGAAGGCCGGCACGGTGGGATCGGCTCTCGCCCTCGTCGCGCTCGCCATCGTCTCGGTCCAGACCGCCGAGGTGCTGCGCGCCATCGCGGCCATCGTGTTCTTCTTCCTGACCGCGCCGATCGCGGCCCATCTTCTCGGGAAGGCGGCCTATTCGGCGGGGTATCGCATGTGGTCCGGCTCGGTCCTCGACGAAATGCAGGCGCGCAAACCCGCGACGGAAGAGGGCGACGGCGGCGCGTCGCAGAGGCCGATCCTGTGAGCTCTCGTGCGCTGATCGCAATGGCGGGATTGTTCGGCGCGGCCGGCACGGCCGGTGCGGCCTTCGCGGCCCATGGGGGCGCGCAAGCCAACCTCGTCGCCATCGCGGCCGCGATCGCCTTCGTGCATGCGCCGGCACTCTTGGCGCTTGGGCTGGCGCCGATCGGGATCCTACGTGCTCCCGTGTTGCCCGGATCCCTGATGATCCTCGGCACGCTCCTGTTTTCCGGCGACGTGGCCCTGCGGGCCGTGACGGGCGAGCGCCTCTTCGCCAACGCCGCGCCGATCGGCGGCACGATCCTCATCCTCGCCTGGCTGATGCTCGCGATCCTTGCCGTCCTTCCGCGCCGCTCGGCTTGACGCCGCGTCGGCGCGATGGCTCCCATGCGGGCCGGCATGGGAGACAAGTATGACGGGATTCGACGAGAAGCTGTTCGCGAACCGCACGGTGGTGGTCACGGGAGCGGGGCGAGGCATTGGGGCGGCCGTCGCGACGGCGTTCCTGCGTTGCGGCGCGCAGGTCATCGCCCATGCCGGGCGCGACCTGTCGCATGTCGAGGGCGACCTTCTGGCGCGCCTGCCGTCCGGCGCGCGGGCGAACCTGAAGCTCCTCACCGGCGATCTCGCCGCACCGGATGGCGGCGCGGAGCTCGCGCGGGAGATCCTGTCCCATGCGAGCGCGATCGACGTCCTCGTCAACAATGCCGGCACGATGGGCGGACGCATTCCGACGGGCCAGGAGACGCGCGAGGACTACGACCACGTCCTCGATCTCAACATCCGTTCCGTCGTGGCGCTCACCGGCACCCTCCTGCCGGCGCTGCGCCGGGCGGAACGAGCCTCGATCGTCAACACCGTCTCGATCTCGGGCCGGCAGGGCGGGAGCGCCGGCTCGGCGCTCTATTCCGGTGCCAAGGCTTTCGTCTCGGCCTGGACGAAGACGCTCGCCAAGGAACTGGCACCGGACGGCATCCGGGTGAACGCCGTCTCGCCCGGCACGATCATGACCGACTTCCATCGCCGCTATTCGACGAAGGACAAGCTCGACGCGACCGCCGCGGCGATCCCGATGAAGCGGCTCGGCACCGCCGAGGACTGCGCGCCCGCCTACCTCTTCCTCGCCGCCAACACCCTGTCCGGCTACGTCACCGGACAGATTCTCGAGGTGAACGGTGGTCAGCTGATGCCCTGACCGCCGGGCGCGGTCAGTTGGCGGATGGCGGCGCCGGGGGGCCGGCCGGGGCGGGCGGTGTCGCGAGCGCTGCCTGCGGCCCGCCGCGCAGGGCCGCGAGGAGCCGTGCGGCGAGCGCGTCGTAGTTGCCGTCGAAATGGTGGCCGCCCTCGATCGGCAGCTTGGTGAACGCGGCGAGCTTCGGCTCGATGCAGGCGGTGTCGTCCTCCTCCGAGCCGTACACACAAAGGACGCGCTCGGCCGGAAGATGCGATGCGGCCTCCACCACGTCGTTGTCGCCGGTCGACATGCCGAGCCAGCCGCCGACGGAAATCTGGAAGCCGGTCTGCGTCGAAGGCGCGAGAAGGCCGATCAACGAGACGCGCTGCGCCCACCTCTGATCGAGCTTGGCGATCGCGAAGGGCAGGGTGTCGGCCCCGAACGAGTAGCCAAAGAGGCCGATCGGCACGTTGGCGGCCGGCTTCACGTTCGTCAGCATGGCGCCGATATCGTCGGCCATCTGCTGCGCCGTCTTTTCCGACCAGAAATAGCGGAGCGAGTCGACGCCGACGACCTCGATCCCCTCGGCCGTCAGCCAGTCGCCGATCGTCTTGTCGAGGTCGCGCCAGCCGCCGTCGCCGGAGAAGAAGACGACGACGCCCTTGGGATGTCCCTTCGGCTTGCCCACCACGATCGGCAGTTCGGTCCTGTCCGCATCGGCGATCGCGAGAGCCCCCTGCACGACCGCGGTCGCCCGTGCGTCGGGCGTGGCGATCGCACTCTGGCCGGCGCGCATCGGCGCGGTCATCGCGGTCGCGATCTCCGTGCCCTCGGAGGCGACGAAGGTGAACGGCGCCGGCAGGTCGGCGCTGCGGTCGTAGGAAAAGGCGCCGGGACCGGCGGGCGTCGCCGCAGCGCCTTCGCAGACGGGGATGCGCGTGTGGGCGAGGGGCGGCGCATCCAGCGCGACGCCGCCGGCGAGCGTCGCGGCCGGCGCGTCGGCGACGGCGGCATAGGCCAGCGTCCCGCCTTCGCCCCGGCCGACGACGACCGGATGGAAGTAGGTGTCGAGTTCGAGTGCCCGCAGCGCTTCCTTGGCGATGCCCTCGAGATCGGAGCCGAGATAGAGGCACTCCCCGTCGGGCCCGGCGTCGGTTTCCAGCGCCGCGCGCCAGCGATCGAGATCGACCGGAATGACGATCAGGCCGGACGACACGAGCTCCGCCGCAAGGTCACGGTCGGCGCGGGTGATGCCGCCGCGATCGGACACGAGGACGACGAGCCCGCGCGCGTCGTCGTCGGGCGCCAGGACGTCGACGTTCTGCAGGTTCTCGGACGAGATGCGGGCGGCCGCGAGACTTCCCGCCGCCTGGTCGAGGGCGTGCGAGGCGAGATAGGCGGAACTTGCGCCGCCCAGAAGCATGAGAGCGAGCGATGCGGACAGTACGGAAAGAGTGCGCGTCATGGATCCTGCTTCGGGCGTCCGGAGATGAGGGCGGTCACGTCGACGAGGCACTTGGCGGTGTCGAACCCGCCCGGGCAGATCAGGTAATGAGGTGTCCACACGGGATTGAACTTCTGCTTGAAGCCCTTGAGCCCGTCGAAATGGTAGAAATTGCCGCCTCGGCGATAGAGGAACGAGCCGAAGCGGTTCCAGCGCGAAGCGCCGCGCCGGTCGACGAGACCCGACAGGGGCGCGGCGCCGAGATTGAACCAGCGGTAGCCCTCCTCCTTGCCGTGGAGGAGGAGCCGGGCGAACAGGGCATCCATGAGGACGCGCGAGACGTCCGGCAGGAACCGCATCAGGTCGATCGACAGCTCTTCCTTGTCGGCGCCGCGCCAGAGGTTGGCGAAGGCGACGATGGCGCCGTCCTTTCGCATCACCGCCATGTCGAAGTGCGAGAGATAGGCCTCGTCGAAGTAGCCGAGCGAGAAGCCCTTCTCCGAGCCTGCCTTGTTCTCCAGCCACGCGTCGGAGACGGCGCGAAGTTCGGCCATCTCGGCGACGACCGCCTCCGGCCCGATGATCTCGAACGACAAGCCCTCGCGCTCGGCGCGCCGCATGGCGGTGCGCAGGTTCTGCATCTTCTGGCCCTCGAGCTTGAAGTTCGGCAGGTCGACGCGCGCGACCTCCCCGAGCTTCAGGGCGCTGAGGCCCATGTCGAGGAACAGCGGCAGGCTCTGCGGTCCGACCTGATAGAAGACCGGTCGCTCAGCCTGCCGGTCGGCGAGATCGCGGAAGCTCCAGGCGAGTTCGGACACGACGTCGGGCGGGCCGACCGGCTCGCCGAGCGCGATCAGGCTGCCGCCCGAGCGCGCGTACATGACGAAGCCGCGGCGGTCGGGCGAGAACAGGAAGCGCTTGTCGCCGAGAAGGGCGAGCCAGGCGTCGGTCGAGGGTGAGGCGGCGACGATGGGCGCGACCTCCGGCGGGATCGCGCTGGCCCGATGCAGTTTCTCCGTGCGCCGATGAATGGCGACATCGAGGCCGACCGCGGCGACGATCGCGACCGCCACGACGCTGGCACGCAGGAAGCGCGGCGCATCGGCGTCGAGCGCGAAGTCCCACCACATCGTGTTGGCGTATTCGACATGGCGATAGGCGAAGAAGCCTAGCCAGATCGAGGCCATGACGGTGGCGAGCACCGCGGCGAGCCAGCTCCAGGTGAGCGCGAAGGGGTTGAGCACCGACCGGCGATAAAAGGCGCGGCGGAAGCCGAGGAGGAGCGTCGCCTGGATCACCAGGAGGACGGCCTCCTCCCAGTCGAGACCGCGGAACAGCGCGAAGACCGCGCCGGCCAGGAGCAGGCCGAGCGACACGACCCAGGCGCGCCACAGCCGCTTGGCAAGCCCGCGCGCGACGATCAGGAGCGCGACGCCGACGAAGCTCGCGGCCAGTTGCGACATCTCGATGAAGGGGAGGGGCACCATGTCGCCGAGGACGCCGATGCGCGAGGCGACGCTCGGCAGCGAGCCGGAGGCGAGGAGGACGAGCCCGCCGCCGAAGGTGAGCGCGGCGACGGCCGGCGGCACGATCGGCTCGACCGCCCGGAAGAGTTCCTTGGCCGGGCCGGCCACGACGCCCCGACGCCGGACGGCTTCGATCACGGCGAGCGCCACGACGGTCACGACGAGCGGCAGGACCGTGTAGATCAGGCGGTAGAGAACGAGGGCCGCGACGACGTCCGCCCGGTCCGACAATCCGAGCGTGACGAGAAGGGTGGCCTCGAACGCGCCGAGGCCGCCGGGCGCCGATGAGGCGACGCCGACGACGGTCGCCACCGCGAAGACGAGCGAGAACAGGAGAAAGCTGCCGACCGTGCCGGGCGGCATGAGCACATAAAGCACGGCGGCCGCGGCGCCAACGTCAACGATGCCGGCGACGAGCTGCACCAGCGCGCCCTTGTGGGACGGCAGTGCCATGTGGAAGCGGCCGATCCTGACCTCGCGCGCGCCGCGCGACAGCCAGAGCACGAAGAGGCCGACCAGCGCGACGACGCCGATGCCGAGCACGAGATCGACGCGATGGTCGAGATCCTTCAGGAGCGGAATGCCGCTCGGGTCGACCATCAGCGCGACGCCGAGCATGATGGCGAGCGCGAACCACAGCGCGAACCAGGACGTTCCGACGATGCGCCCGATGTCGGCAAGCTCGATGCCGCCGGACTTGTAGGCGTGGTAGCGCAGCGCGCCGCCGGTCAGGAGCGGAAAGCCGAGGGCGTTGGAGATGGCGTAGCCCGCGGCACCGACGACCGCGGCCACGGGCCGCGACACCCGGCCGGGCGCGATCGTCTCGACGGCCACGACGTCGTAGAGCGAAACGGCCGCGAAGCTGACGACGGTGAAGACGATCGCCAGCACCAGCGCGCCGGTGGGAACGCCCGCCACGGCGGCGTGGATCTCGCCGACCGACAGGCTCGACATCATCGTATGCAGGGTCGCGAAGGCGACGCCCGAGATCGCAAGGCCGATGCCGACCGGAACCCAGGTCTTCCAGCCCCGACCGGACCGCGGCCCGCTCGAGGCTTCCGTGACGTCCGCTTCCACGCTCATCGGCACCCGCACATTCTGCCCATGATCTCAAGTCTCGCCCGGCTCGAGGCGTTGGGGGCTTCGCGCAAATCGCGGCGCACCACAAGACCGGGCCGCCCACCTTGCGGAAAATTTAGCCCGGCAAGCTTCCGCTGCGTCGGTTTGCCCGGAAAAGCGCGTGTGCCTCAAATGAGGCGAAAAATGCGCACCTGTTCGTAGAAGTAACGGAACCATAACGTTGACGCTTGCATGGTCGACATTGGCAGTCAGCCATGGAGTGTGGCCTGCTGCGGGTTCCCCGAGTGGATGAGACGCGGTCGTTCATGTCCATCAATGCCAAGCTTCTCGCAAGCGGTCTGGTACTGGCTCTCCTCGGCGCCGGCTTCGCGCTGACGATCGACCGCAGCGGCGTGGCGCTGGTCGATGCGTCGGACCGCGTGCTGCGCGACGGCACCGTGCCGCTGTCGCGGATTGAGGCGGCCGCGATCCGCGCGGACGAACTCGCAGAACGCTTCGAGCGCGAGCACCGCGGCGACGTGAACCGGATCGTCACGCGCGAGGAGGCGACGCAGATCGCCGAGGGCCTGTCCAAGGTCATGAGCGAGCTGCGCACCGTCTCCGTGAATTCCGGGCCGATCGCCGCCCGGCTCGACGAACTCGACTACGGCATCAACCGGCTGCGCATGGCCGACGGCGAGATCACCCGCCGCCTCGTTCGCCGTGAGTTGACCCAGATCGTCGCCAGCCTGAACGGCGTCGCGCAGAACCTGCGCAAGGGCGTCGACGAGATGCAGCAAACGACGAAGGACCGCTCGGGCGACCTGAAGCGGATCATCGTCATCGGCGCCGTGGCAAGCCTTCTCGCCGGCCTTCTGATCCTCCTCTACCTCTCGCGCAGCATCGCTGGCTCGATCCGGCAGGCGACCTCGAACCTCCTTCGCGTCAGCGGCGAAGAAAATCCGACCGCCGGCGGCGGGGACGCCATCGCCGAGCTGGAGGCCGCGATCGAGTTCGTCGAGGTCGCGCTCGACGGACGGATCCAGGAAATCACGGCCGGCCGCCGCGAGACCGCGCGCCGCTACGAGGGCGAGCTTCAGCGCCAGCAGAAGCGCTTCGAGGCCGCCTTGAACAACGTGCCGCAGGCCTTCTGCGTCCTCGACGACGCCGGCCGGCTCATGAGCGTCAACGCCGCGTTCTCGCAGCTTTTCCCGTCGATGAAGGTCGGCATGTCGACCACGGGACCGGACAGCGATCCGCTTCTCGCCTCGCTCCTGGCGCAGCCCGTCCTCGAATTCGAGACGCGCGACGCGCCCGACGGCCGCACCTTCGAGCTGCGCCGCCACGTCAGCCCGCATGTCGGCGGGACGATCGTGATCTTCGAGGATGTGACGCGGATCCAGGCCGTCAGCCGCGAGATGGAGCGGTTGTCGGGGCAGGACGCGCTGACGGGCCTCGCGAACCGCGCCCGCTTCTACGCCAGCCTCGATACGATGCTGCAGGACAAGGCGATCGAGGGTGAAATCGCGGTTCTGTCGATCGACGTCGAGGACTTCAACACGGTCAACGCGACGCTCGGGCAGGCGTCCGGCGACGACCTCCTTCGCCAGCTCGGCGAGCGCTTCCGCTCGCTGGTGCCGGAGGATGCGCTGGTCGCGCGTCTCGACGGCGACGAGTTCGGGATCCTGCTGGCTCTGTCGAGCGAACCCGGCGCCAAGCAGAAGATCGCGCGCGGCGTCATGGAATCGGTCGAGGGCCGGCCGATCCGCGTCGCGGGTCGCCCGCTGGCGGTGTCGGTCGCCGTCGGCATGGTAGTCATCGGCCGCGACGACCGGCTGGCCGGGCTGGACGCCGCCCGCGCGATGCAGAACTGCGAACTGGCGCTCCAGCAGGCGAAGGCGCAGCCGGGCCGCAAGTTCAAGGCCTACCGGCCCGAGCTTCGCGAGGAGCTGCAGGCCAAGCAGCTGATGATCGCCGACCTTCGCGCGGCATTGGAGCGCAACGAGTTCGAACTGCATTTCCAGCCCTTCGTCGACCTGCGCCGACAGGCCGTCTCAGGCTTCGAGGCCCTCGTCCGCTGGCGCCACCCGACGCGCGGGCTGGTCGGTCCCGCGACCTTCATTCCGCTGATGGAGGAGATGGGCCTCATCGTGCCGCTCGGCCGGTTCGTCTTGATCGAGGCGTGCCGCCATGCGGCCGCCTGGCCGGGCAACCTGACGCTCTCGGTGAACCTCTCGCCGGTGCAGGTGAAGAACCAGGATCTCGTGACCGTGGTGCAGGGCGCGCTGCGCTCCAGCGGGCTCGCGGCGGAGCGGCTTCAGCTGGAGGTGACGGAGTCGCTCTTCCTCGATGATGCCGAGGGCGTTCTCGGAACGCTGCAGCGCCTTCGCGCGCTCGGGCTCGTCATCTCGATGGACGACTTCGGCACCGGCTATTCCTCGCTCGGCTATCTCAGCCGCTTCCCCTTCGACAAGATCAAGATCGACCAGTCCTTCGTCCGCGACATGAATCGGGACGAAAACATCGCCATCGTGCGTGCGGTCATGGGGCTCGGTGCCGCCATGAAGATGAGCGTGATCGCGGAGGGCGTCGAGACCGTCGATCAGCTCATGCGACTGGAGCAGGAGGGCTGCTCCGAGGTCCAGGGCTACCTGTTCTCCAAGCCGCGCCCGGCCTCGGACCTGCCGAAGATCCTGATGGAGGTGCGCGAAGGCTTCCGGACGGGGCGCTTCCGCCGTCCCGCCGACGCGGACCTCGCTCGCGCCGGATAAGCTTCGGGTCGGATCAACCGCCCGACAGGCCCGCCTTGAGGCGCTGCGACAGTTCCTCGAACGGCATGGTCGAGGGTTCGTCGCCCGGATGCTGCATCATGCAGCCGAAGACGTGGGGCACGAGGTCGACGGCCTGGTCGAGCGTCGGATCGGCGCCGCGCTGGTATCCGCCGAGAAGCCGAAGGTCGCGCGTGTCCTCGAAGCGTGCGATCATCGCCTTCAGCCGCGACACGAGCTCGCGCTCCTCCGGCTTCCAGGCGAGATCGGCCATGCGGGAGATCGACTTGAGCAGGTCGATGGCGGGGAAGCGGCCTTCTTCCGCGATCGTCCGGTCAAGGACGATGTGCCCGTCGAGCGTTCCGCGGATCGCGTCCGCGACCGGTTCGTTGTGGTCGTCGCCGTCGACGAGGACGGCGAAGAGGCCGGTGATCGTGCCGCTGCCTTCCGCACCAGGCCCGGCCCGCTCCAGAAGGCGCGGCAGTTCGGAGAAGACGCTCGGCGGATAGCCGCGCGCGACCGGCGGCTCGCCGGCGGCGAGCGCGACGTCCCGCGCCGCATGGGCAAGGCGCGTGACGGAATCGACGATCAGGAGCACGTGCTCGCCACGATCGCGGAAATACTCGGCCACCGTCATCGCGGTCTTCGGCGCGAGGCGGCGCATCATGGCGCTCTCGTCGCCCGTCGCCACCACCGTGACGACGCGCGACAGCTCGCCCTGCATGGTCTCCTCGAGGAACTCGCGCACTTCGCGCCCGCGCTCGCCTACGAGCGCGACCACCACCGTGTCGAAGCCCGGCGCGCGCGCGAGCATGCCCATGAGTGTCGACTTGCCGACGCCCGAGCCCGCGAAGATACCCATGCGCTGGCCGCGGATCAGCGGCGTGAAGATGTCGATCGCCCGGACCCGCGTCGGCACCGGCTGGCGGATGCGCGCCCGGCGCATCGCGGCGTCGGGAAGGCTGTCGGTGACGAACTCGGTGTCGCCGTTCTCGAGCGGGCCGAGGTCGTCGCAGGGGCGCCCGAACGCGTCCACCGTGCGGCCCTTCCAGGCCGGGGAGGGGGCGACGGTGACGGGGCCGGTGCGATAGGCGAGCGTGCGCACGCCGCTCTGGAAGCGCACGGCGAACGGCTTGACCGTGGCGGCCGCCTCCTCGACGCGCACGACCTCACCGAGCTCGGGACCCTGCGGCCCCTCGCAGACGATGCAGTCGCCGAGCCGGACATAGGGGCTGAGGCCGGCGACACGGAAGGACTGGGGCGTGACGTCGACCACATGCCCGCTGATGCGCACGAGCGGTTCATCGAGGCCGGACAGATCCCTCTTCCGGCTGGCTTCCGTCACTTGGGCGCTCCGAGCTGCGTGACGGCTTCATTCAGCGAGTTCTCGGAGGTCTGGATCATGTTGGCGGCCTGCTCGAAAATGCGCTGCACCTCGATCAGGCGGGTCATTTCCAGGATCGGATTGACGTTCGATCCCTCGACGAACCCTTGTGCGATCCGGTTCTCGTCGAAGTCGACGATCGGCTGGGCCTTGGCGTCGGGGACAACGCCGGACGTGCCGGCGCGCGAGAGGTTGGCGCCGGCCGGCATCTTGAAGAGGCCCACCGCCCCGATCTGGCCGGCGCCCTGCGTGATCATGCCGTCGTGGGCGATGTGGATTGGACCGCCGTTCGGGTCGATCTGCAGCGGTGCGCCGCCGACATCGAGGAAGGGCTCGCCGTTGACCGTGCGGAGCTCGCCGGCGTCCGACATCTGCATTCGCCCGTCGCGCGTGTAGACTGTGCCCTTCGGCGTCTGGATGGCGAAGAAGGCCTCGCCGGCGACCGCCATGTCGAGCGGGTTGCCGGTCTCGGTGAGGGCGCCGGCCCGCGTCGAGAGATACTGCTGGCCCTGCGAGGCGAAGGCGACGGAGCGCGAGGACGCCCGCGACAGGACGCTCTCGAACTTCACCTCCTCGGCGCGGAAGCCCGCCGTGCCGACGTTCGCCAGGTTGTTGGCCAGCGTATCGAGACGCTTCTCCATGGCAAGCTGCGCGGAGAGGGCGACGGGGAGCGAGGTTTGCATGATGCGATCCGGGACTGGGCAGCTGGGCGAGCGCCGGCGCCGCCCGAAGGACGGGCCGGAATCGCAGCGATACTGCCCGGTGCGAATGGATCGAGGCTGACCGGGGCGCGTCGGGAACGCACAGTCTCGCGCAAGTCCGCCTCGTTAATCCTTCTTACGAATTCCTTTATCGTTCAAGGGTTAGCCCGATGGGTATCATTCTCGGCCTTATCGTGACGGTCGGCTGCGTTCTGGGCGGCTACGTTGCGTCTGGCGGACATCTCTATGTTCTCTGGCAGCCCTACGAGCTTCTGATCATTCTGGGCGCGGCGCTCGGCACGTTCCTGATCGCCAACAACATGAAGGTCGTGAAGGACACGGGCAAGGCGATCGGCGAGGCGTTCAAGAACGCGGTTCCGAAGCAGCGCGACTATCTCGACCTCCTGAGCCTTCTGCACTCCCTGATGCGGGAGATGAAGTCGAAGTCGCGCTCGGAGTTCGAGTCGCATGTCGACAACCCATCCGAGTCGGTCATCTTCAGCGCCTTTCCGAGCATCCTGAAGAACAAGCCGATGACCGACTTCATCTGCGACTACTGCCGTCTCATCATCGTCGGCAACGCCCGTCCGCACGAGATCGAGGCGCTGATGGAGGAGGAGATCCAGACGGTCGCCCGCGACCAGCTGAAGCCCAAGCACGCGATCCAGGACATCGCCGACGGCCTGCCCGCGCTCGGCATCGTCGCCGCGGTTCTGGGTATCGTGCACGCCATGGGCGCGCTCGATCAGTCGCCGGAAGTGCTCGGACATCTCGTCGGCGCGGCGCTCGTCGGTACCTTCGCAGGCATCTTCTTCTCCTACGGCGTGTTCGCTCCGCTCGCCACCAAGGTGAAGGGCGTGCGCGAGAAGAAGATGCGCATGTACGTCATCATCAAGCAGACGCTCATCGCCTACATGAACGGCGCCCTGCCGCAGGTCGCTCTCGAATACGGCCGCAAGGCGATCTCCGCCTACGACCGTCCGACCATCGATCAGGTGGAAGCCGAGACGATCGGCGGCGCCCCCTCGGCCGCATAAGGAGGGACCATGGA
Organism: Aureimonas sp. Leaf324; assembly: GCF_001423245.1. Classification (GTDB taxonomy): domain Bacteria; phylum Pseudomonadota; class Alphaproteobacteria; order Rhizobiales; family Rhizobiaceae; genus Aureimonas. The sequence continues at coordinate 13,258 of NZ_LMOH01000023.1, read as the reverse complement.
CACGGTCACCGAACGCAACATCGGCGAGCGCCTGCGCTCCGCCGCCCGGATCGAGCCCGAGCGCTTCCCGCGCCTCAAGCAGATCGGAACCAAGTGGGCCGAGGCCGTGTCCGCCAAGCTGGCGGCAGGTCATGCCTCGCCGCTCGCCGTCGAGTTCATCGCATCCTCGCCCTTCGTCCTGTCGCCCTCGGCCCTGTCGGACACCGACACGCAGCTGGTGCTGACGGTGCGTTCCTCGAAGTGGCGCGAGATGGCGCTCGTCGCGGCCGACGGACGCTTCGCCGACACGGTGACGGAAGCGGGCTTCGGAGGCGACGGCCGCGACGCGCCGGCACCCGGTCGCCCGCTGACCAGCGTCGGCCGCTTCTTCGCCGACGCGGCGCTGCGCGGCTTCGTCGAGACCGGCAACGCCGTCTTCGCCGACGTCGTCACGCTCGGCATGTCGGCCGACCGGCTGCTGGCCGAAACGATCGGCGAGAAGCTCGACGAGTGGATCGCACCCGACGCGCGCACCTTCATCGAGTTCCGCTTCCGCCTGTCGATCGGTCGCTGCGAGGCGGCGCTGCGGGTGGCGATCCCGGAATCCGTCCTGTCGCCGCATCGGCGCAAGTTCGCCGCCGTCCCCGACGAGGGCCCGTCGATCGTCGACGAGACCTGGGCGCGCGACCTCGAGGCCGGGTTCCAGAAGACCGACATGCACGTTCGCGCCATCCTGTGCGAGCAGCAGACCTCGCTGGGCGAGATCTCGACCTTCCATGTCGGCCAGACACTCGCGCTGGACGCTACGATGCAGAGCCTCGTGCTCCTGGAATGCGAGGGGCAGCGCCTCTTCCGCGGCTCGATGGGCCGCTCGCGCGACACCTACGTCATCAAGGTGTCCGAACCCGTGGATCCGACCGAGGAGTTCATCGATGACATCCTGGCTCATTGACGCCGTTCTCGTCGCGGCCTTGCTGGTCACGAGCTGGCGGACGGGCTCCATGTACAAGGAGCTGAAGCGACTGCGCTCCGAGGAGACCGGCTTTCGCCAGGCGCTTGAGGATGCCGATGCCTCGATCAACCGCGCGGCCAACGCCGTGGTGCTCCTGAAGAGCGAAGGCGTTCGCACCCTGCGCGCCCTCGAGGAGCGCGCGGCCGAGGCACAGGACCTGGTCGAGCGTCTCGACATCCTGCTCGACTCCTACGAGCAGAAGCGTGGCGCCCCGGTCACCGCCGCCGCGATCCCCCACGACAACGACGCGATCTCCCGCTTCGCGTCAGTTCCGAGCGCTATTCGTTAATTTGCGGATCGCCCGGCGATCCAGACCTTCCCGAGGACGACCCCGATGCAGAACGAGACGATGGAACTCGAGACCGAGACCCAGTTCGGCGGCCAGTTCGGCGCCATGGACAACGGTTTCGAGATGGACGAGGCGGTCGAGGATGCCGAAGACGCCCATCACATGGGCCACGGCATGAGCTTTGCCGACGTCGAGGAGGAGACGGTCGCCGAAGTGACCCCCAATCTCGACGTCATCATGAACATCCCGGTCACGATGCAGGTCGTGCTCGGCTCCACCGTGATGCCGGTTGCCAACCTGATGAAGCTCGGACGCGGCGCCGTCGTGAAGCTCGACACCAACATCTCCGATCCGGTCGACCTGATCGTGAACGGGCGCATCGTGGCGCGCGGCGAGGTCGTCGTGCTCGAGAACGAGGAATCGCGCTTCGGCATCACGCTGACCGAGATCGTCGCTCCCACCGCACGCCAGCCCCGCGCCAAGGGCGCCTAAGACACGATGCTCTCGGAAGCCTATCAGAGCCGCGAACTGGGAGCGCCGACGCTGAGCGGCGCCTCGCGCGCCGCCGTCCTGCTTCTGACGCTGGGCGGCGAGGGCGCGACCAAGCTCCTGAAGCATTTCAGCGCCGAGGAGATCCGGGCGCTGCGCCAGAGCGCGGCGCTGCCGAGCTCGGTCACCCCGATGGAGCTCGACGAGATCGTCGCCGACTTCCAGGACGCGTTCCGCGCCGGGGCGGCGATCACCGGCCTCAACGACGAGATGACCAAGCTCTTGCGCTCGAGCCTGTCGAACGAGGATCTGGCGATCGTCTTCGAGGGCGAGGCGATGCCGATGGACGAGAGCGGCGTCCCGGTCTGGCAGGAGATCGAGCAGCTCGGCGCCGAGGCGCTCGCCAAGATCCTCGACCGCGAGCATCCGCAGGTCGCGGCCTACATCCTGCAGCGCCTGAAGTCGGATGTGGCGGCGGTCGTCGTCGCCGGCATGGCGCCCGCGCGCCGCAACGACATCATGCGCCGCATGCTCTCCTCGGCGCCGCCGCCCGAGGCGATCGCGCGGCTGATCGAGCGGCGCTGCCGCGAGGCGTTCGTCTCAAGCTCGAACGGCGCCGAGCGCCGCGAGCGCTACGCGACGATGGCCGAGATCGTGAACCGGATGGACAAGGCGCAGACCGAGGAACTCCTCGCCTCGCTGGAGACCACCGAGCCGGAAGAGGCCGCCGCGCTCCGCAAGCTGCTCTTCGCCTTCGAGGACGTCGCCGAGCTGTCGAAGAAGGGCCGCCTCGTCCTCTTCGACGCGATCCAGGTCGAACAGGTCACGATCGCGCTGAGCGGCGCGCCGCAGGACCTGCGCGAGGCGGTGCTCTCGGCGCTCGGCGCCCGCGCCCGCCGCATGGTGGAGGCCGAACTCGGACGCAACGAGCCGGCCGCCGCCGACGCCATCCAAGCCGCCCGGCGCGCCATCGCCGGAGCCGCCCTGCGGCTCGCCGCCGAAGGGCGCATCGACCTTGCCGAGAAGGTCGAGGGCTGACCACCATCGCGGTCCCGGCGCTAGAGGGCGCACGGGGCCGCTCTTTGTTTCGTGAGAGGGCGGGCGCGGCATGTCGGAGGGTGCGGACAAGGAGTCCCAAACCGAGGAACCGACGGAGAAGAAGATCCGCGATACCGTCGAGAAGGGAAATCTTCCCGTCTCGCGCGAAGCGCCGATCCTCGCCTCGCTTCTTGCCGCCATCGCCGTCGTCGTCTTCCAGGCGCGCAACAACGCGGCGCAACTCGCCAGCGACCTCAAGGTCACCTTCGAGAACCCGACGCAGTGGTCGATCGGGAACGGAATCGACGCTCTACAGTTTCTCCACGCGATGGCGCTGCAGAGCGCCCGGTTCGTGCTGCCGGCGACCGGCCTCTTCATGCTCGCCGGCATTCTCGCCTCGCTCCTGCAAAACCCGCCGCAGATCAACCTCGAGCGCATCCGGCCGAAGTATTCCAACCTGTCGCTGTCGAGCGGCTGGGGGCGTCTGTTCGGGCGGCGCGGATTCACCGAGTTCGGTAAAGCCTTATTCAAGTTCTCCGCCGTTACGATCATCGTCGGTTGGATCTTGTCCGACGAACTTCCCCTGCTGTTGAAGACGATGTTCTCGGACCCACTCCTGCTTCCCGAAACGATCCTCGGCCTTGCGATGCGGCTTCTGGCGGCCGTGTCGGTCGCCACGATCGTGCTGGTCGCCGCCGATCTTCTCTTCTCTCGCATCCTGTGGCGGCGCGACCTGCGCATGTCCAAGCAGGAGATCAAGGACGAGATGAAGCAGGCGGAGGGCGACCCGATGGTCAAGGCCCGCCAGCGCCAGATCGCCCGCGAGCGCACCAAGCGGCGCATGATGGCGGCGGTGCCGCGTGCGACCGTCGTGATCGCCAACCCGACGCACTACGCCATCGCCCTGCGCTACGTGCGCGAGGAGGGCGGCGCGCCGGTGGTCGTCGCCAAGGGTGTCGACGTCCTGGCACTGAAGATCCGCGAGATCGCCGAGACCAACGACATCCCGGTGATCGAAGACAAGCTCTTGGCAAGGTCGATGTACGACCATGTAGAAATCGACCAGATGATTCCGCCGCAGTTCTTCAAGGCGGTCGCGGAACTCATCTACTTCCTCCAGTCACGGCCGCAGGCCCGACTGGAGACCGGGGCAGCCTGACCCGGCCGACCTGTCGACGCCTGCCTTCCCCTCGGGAAGCCGTTCCGGTTCATTTCGCGTAAAGGTCCTCCATGGGTTCCCACGTCATGCTCAACGTTCGCAACAAGTACGCAGCCGACCGCGAGAAGGCGCTGGCGAACGGGATCAAGGAAGTGGTGGCCGAGCTGCGCCTCGTCGACGTCGTCGACTACGTCGCGTTCCTGCGGATGGACCAGTTCGGCAACATCGCCGACATCGTGGAGTCCTCCGCGCAGCTCTACCTCGCGCCCGGCTCGCTGCGGTTCGCCGGCGGCGGCGACGTGCACCTCAACTGGGGCAGCGCGCCGACGATCGACCTCGACATGGAGTTCCACGGCGGCGAGGTGACGGTGCACTTCAAGCTGTCGCTGACCGCGACCAAGGCGGCCGTCCACATCAACTACATCGCCTTCTCCGATCCGGATGCCGACCCTGCGGCCAATACCGAACGCCTCAAGGCGGCGATCGCCGCGGCACGCCTCGTGACGGCGCGCAACGCCTGAAACCAACGCGCGCTTTGCAAGCGACACGGCCCCGCCATCGGCGGGGCCTTTTCGTATCTGCGTTATGCTTTCGTTAATACTGATTAACGACCTGTTAATACTAAGAAATCTGTAAGATCGTCAGCTTCGGACAAGTGCCTGTTCCTATGTATGGGGCACCGATCAAATGTCCGAGGACGCGACCCTTGAGCGAGTTCTACCTTTTCGGGCTGAGTTCCCGCCGTGCCGAGTGGCTGTCCGCGCGTCAGGCCGTGGTCGCCGAGAACGTGGCCAACGCGAACACGCCGACCTACCGGGCCAAGGACGTCACGCCGTTTTCCGAGGTTCTGGAAAACACGGCGCTTCAGATGTCCGGCTCGAACCCGAGCCATCTCGTGGCGTCGGCCGGCCGCGACTTCGGCACCGACGCAGCCACGCAGAAGCCGTGGGACGTCACCCATTCCGGCAACTCCGTCAGCCTCGAGCAGGAAATGCTCAAGGCTGGCGAGGTCTCGCGCGACTTCGCCCTCTCGACCTCGGTCGCGAAGTCGTTCCACCGCATGTTCATGACGACGCTGAAGGGCTAACGCCTTGACCGACTCGATCACCTCCGCCCTCAAGATCGCGGCGAGCGGCCTCGAAGCGCAGTCCGAACGGATGCGCATCGTGTCCGAGAACGTCGCCAACGCGCGCTCGACGGGCGAGACGCCGGGCAGCGATCCCTACCGGCGCAAGACCGTCGCCTTCACCAGCGAGATGGACCGGCTGCTCGGCGCCGACCTCGTGCGCATCAAGTCGGTGGGCACCGACCGCTCGGACTTCCGCATGGAGCACGATCCCGGGAACCCGGCCGCCGACCAGGACGGCTACGTGAAGATGCCGAACGTCAACATGCTGGTCGAGATGACCGACATGCGCGAGGCGAACCGCTCCTACGAGGCGAACCTGCAGGTCATCAAGCAGGCACGCGAGCTCATCAATCTCACCATCGATCTCATGAGAGGCTGACGCCCATGATCCCCGCCATCGGCAGTGCCATGCCGCGCGTCGACGCGCTGCGCCTCGACGGTCTTTCCCCGGCCGGCGCCACCGGCGCGGCCGCCACCCAAGAAGCCGGCCAGAGCTTTGCCGCAGCCATGAGCGAGATCGCTCGCGAGGCGACGCAGTCCATGAAGGGCGCCGAGACCGTCTCGATCCAGGGCGTCAACGGCAAGGCTTCCACCCAGGCCGTGGTCGACGCCGTGATGGGCGCCGAGCGCACGCTCCAGACGGCCGTCGCGCTGCGCGACAAGGTCGTCTCCGCCTATCTCGAACTTTCCCGCATGTCTATCTAACGAAAGTCCCAGCCCATGCGCGCCCTTGCGATCGCCGCGACCGGCATGAACGCCCAGCAGACCAATGTCGAAGTGATCGCGAACAACATCGCGAACATCAACACCACCGGCTTCAAGCGCGCCCGCGCCGAGTTCACCGACCTTCTCTACCAGGTGGAGCGGATGCAGGGGGTGCCGGCGCGCGGCGGCGAGAACGTCGTGCCCGAGGGCGCGCGCATCGGCCTCGGCGTGCGCACGGCCGCCGTTCGCTCCGTCCATATCCAGGGTGCGCTCGAGCAGACCGGCAACAACCTCGACATCGCGATTAACGGCCAGGGCTGGCTGCAGATCCAGGGCCCCGGCGGCCAGACGCTCTACACCCGCGACGGCGCGCTCAACAAGAACGACACTGGCCAGATCGTGACGCTCGACGGCTTCACGGTGGATCCCGGCATCACCGTTCCGCAGAACACGACCGACATCTCGATCAACGATTCGGGCGAAGTGTTCGCCACGGTCGACGGCGCGGCGCAGCAGATCGGCCAGCTGACCCTCGTCAATTTCGCCAACGAGCCGGGTCTCGCGGCCGAGGGCGGCAACCTGTTCCGCGAGACGGCTGCCTCCGGCGCCCCGATCGCCGGCGTGCCGGGCGATCCGGGCTACGGCGTGATCAAGCAGGGGTACCTCGAAAACTCCAACGTCGATCCGGTGAAGGAAATCTCCGAGCTGATCTCGGCGCAGCGCGCCTACGAGATGAACTCCAAGGTCATCCAGGCCGCCGACGAGATGTCGGGCGTCGTCTCCAAGGGCATCCGCTAAGCATCATGACCCGTATCGTCCGCCTTGCGAAACACGTCCTGGCCGCCGCCGCGCTCGGCCTCGTCCCGGCCGCTGGCTCCTCGGCGGGCGCCGCGGATCTCAATCTGCCGGTCCCGACGGTCGTGGTTTATCCCGGCCAGAGCGTCCTCGACCGCGGCGTCATCTCGGCGCGGTTCACCGTGCCGGGGAACCAGCTCTCGGCCTACGTCGTCGAGGAGGGCATGCTGAAGGACCGGCTCGCGCGCCGCACGCTTCTTCCGAACCAGCCGATCCTCCTCAGCGACCTCAAGTCGCCCGATGCCGTCACGGCCGGCCAGGTCGCGACGCTCATCTACCGCGAGGAGGGGCTCCTCATCACAGGCAAGGGCATGCCGCTCCAGTCCGCGCAGGCGGGCCAGTCGGTGCGCGTGCGCAACGTCGACAGCGGCATCCTGATCAGTGGCATCGCATCCGAGGACGGATCGATCGAGGTGTCGGCGCAATGAGAGCTTCGCTCCGCACCCTCGTTCTCGGCGCCAGCCTCGCAGCCGTCCTCGTTCCGGCGAACGCCGCCGACTACGGCGTCGCGGACTACGGTTATGCGCAGGCCGGCATCGGCGCGCACGAGAACTTCCAGACCATCGTCCCGCGCGCCCGCCAGTCCGGCGGCGTGCGGATCAAGGACGTCACCACGATCAAGGGTGTGCGTGACAACCAGCTCGTCGGCTACGGTCTCGTGATCGGCCTACAGGGCTCGGGCGACTCCTTGCGCAACTCGCCCTTCACCGAGCAGTCGCTCCAGTCGATGCTCGACCGCATGGGCGTCAACGTGCGGGGCGCCAATCCGCGCACGCGCAACGTCGCCGCTGTCATCGTGACCGCCGACCTGCCGGCCTTCGCCGGCATCGGCTCGCGCATCGACGTGTCGGTGTCCTCGCTCGGCGACGCCTCGTCGCTGATGGGCGGCACGCTCGTCATGACGCCGCTCTACGGGCCGGACGGCGAGATCTATGCGGTGGGGCAGGGGGCTCTTGCGGTCAGCGGCTTCTCGTCCGAGGGCACCAACGAGAGCCTGACGCAGGGCACGCCCACGACCGGGCGCATCGCCGGCGGCGCGCTGATCGAGCGCGAAGTTCCCCGCGCGACGGTCGACACGCCCAACATCACGATGGAACTGCGCAATCCGGACTATCGCACGGCGATCCGCGTCGTCGACGCGATCAACTCGTTTGCCGCGCGCACCTACGGCAAGCCGGTGGCGCGCGAGCAGGACTTCCGCACGATCTCGCTGACCCGCCCCGCCAAGATGTCGTCCACCCGCTTCATCGCGGATGTCGGCGACCTGATGATCGAGCCGGACACCGCCGCCCGCGTCGTGATCGACGAGCGTACCGGCACGGTCGTCATCGGCAAGGACGTCCAGATCTCGACGGTCGCGGTCACGCACGGCAGCCTGACCGTACGCATCACCGACATCCCCAACGTCTCGCAGCCGGGACCGCTCAGCAACGGCGAGACGGTGGTCACTGCGGACACGACGGTCAATGCCCAGCAGGGTGGTGGGAACCTCGCCATCGTGCAGGGCGCCAATCTCGACAGCGTGGTGCGCGGGTTGAACCGCCTCGGCCTCAAGCCGACCGGCATCATCGCCATCCTTCAGGCTATCAAGACGGCCGGCGCCATGCAGGCCGAGATCGTGGTGCAGTGATGACCTCGTCCCGTTCCCATCGTGCAGCCCTCGGGCTCGGCCTGATGCTCTCGGTCATGACGGCAGACGCGGCCTTTGCCGAAGGCGCCTCGACGCCGCCGCCGGCCGCGCCGACGACGCCGGCCAAGGTGCGCATCATCGGCGCCGACGGCAAGGAAGTCGTGACGCCGGAAGCGCCGATGACCGACACGGACCGCTTCTGCTCCAACATCGCCAATCCCGCGCTCGACGCGCGCAACGCCATGCAGCTGGCCGAGATCCGCCAGGCGGAAGGCGAGATCTCCTCCAAGATCGACGAGCTGGAGGCCAAGCGCGCCGAGGTCGAGAAGTGGCTCGGCGAGCGGCGGGATTTCATCGATTCCACCTCCGGCATCGTGATCGACATCTATTCCGGCATGAAGCCGGATGCGGCCGCCGCCCAGATGGCCGCGCTCGACCGCCCGATCGCCGCCTCGCTCCTGACACGCCTCAAGCCGCGGCAGGCGAGCGCGATCCTCGCCGAGATGCCCGCGCCGATCGCGTCCGAACTCGCGGCTCTGATCGTCAAGAAGACCGACCGCGCCTCCGCCGAGGCCGGTGCGAAGGACCAGTCCCTGTGAGAGCCATTGCCCCCCTCCTGGCCGTCGGCCTCCTTGCCGGTTGTTCCACCACGCGCGAGGATGCGTTCCGCGAGCCGCTGCTGACGCCGGTCGGCAGCGGGCTCTACCAGAACGCCCCGATCGTCCAGCCGGCGCCCGGCCCCGGGCCGAACGAGCTGCCGCGCAACGTCAACTCGCTGTGGACCGGCCGCAACGCCGATCTCTTCCGCGACACGCGCGCGCTCAACGTCGGTGACATCGTGACGGTGAAGATCCAGATCGACGACAAGGCGACGCTCGACAACAACACCAAGCGCTCGCGCGATTCCGGCGTCAGCGTCGGGGCCGACCTCAAGGGCTCGATCGGGTCCTACGGGCTGCCGACCGTCGGCACCACGCTCGGCCTGAAGAACGGCACCAAGGCGACCGGCAAGGGAACCGTGGACCGCAAGGAAGAGATCGACGTGTCGGTCGCGGCCGTGGTGACGCAGGTCCTGCCGAACGGCAACCTCTACATTGCCGGCCAGCAGGAGGTGCGCGTCAACTTCGAGGTGCGCGTCCTGTCGATCGCCGGCATCATCCGGCCGGGCGACATCCTGCCCAACAACACGATCCATTACGAGAAGATCGCGGAAGCCCGCATCTCCTACGGCGGCCGCGGCCGCCTGACGGAAGTGCAGCAGCCAGGGTGGGGCCAGCAGGTCCTCGACAACGTCCTGCCCTACTGACGAGAGACGTCTTCGCCACGTTCCGATGCCGCCCACGACCGCAGCCCCGCTGCGGTCGTGGGCTTTCGTTGTCTCGTGCGGTGCGGCAAGGCTCGCGACAGACCGATTTATTAACACTTCCTTGCCGGGCGGCGGTGCCCGGCGGGACGATCCCGCCCACACCGCGCCCGGCCGTCCCATTCCATGCCGCCGGAGCGCCGAATGACCGAGCTCAGCCCTGAAGCCCTAGGCATGTTGCCCGACGGCTTCGCGCCGCCCAAGAAGAGCAACAAGGCGCAGACGATCGGCGCGCTTCTCGGCCTGACGGTGATCGCGCTGGCCGGGGGCGGGGCCCTCGGCTTCCTCCTCAAGAAGGACCCGCCGGTGGCCGAAGCGCCGCCGGTCGAGGCTCCGGCCGCGGCGGCCGGCGCTCCCTCGCTCGCCGCCGTTCCGGCCGGCACGAAGGAAATCGTCCAGCCGCTCGAGCCGATCCTCACCGATCTCGCCTCGCCGCCGGGCACGCAGGTGCGGCTCGAGGCCGGGCTGCTCCTGTCGCTGTCGGAGGACGAAAGCGTGGATCAGACGGTGCTGGCCTCGCAGATCCAGGCCGACACGCTGGTCTTCATGCGCACGCTGGAACTGGCCCAGATCGAGGGCGCTCGCGGCCTCCTGCACCTCAAGGAAGACCTCCTCGAGCGCGCCAGGCTGCGCTCGACCGCCGTCAAGGACGTCGTCGTCCGTTCGTTGATCGTCAAGTGAAGCGGCTTCTCCTCCTTCTTGCGCTCCTCGTCGCCAGCGCCGCCCCGGCCCTGGCGCAGGATGCGGTCGCGGAAGCGGCAAGCGGGCTCGCCTCGCTGATCCCCGCAGGCGACACCGCCGTCTCCGGCCGGATCGTCCAGCTGTTCGGCATCGTCACCGTCCTGTCGGTGGCGCCGGGCCTCCTCGTGATGGTCACGGCCTTCACCCGCGTCGTGATCGCGCTCTCGATCCTGCGCACGGGTCTCGGCCTCCAGACGACGCCGGCCAACCTGATCCTCATTTCGCTGTCGCTCTTCATCACCTTCTTCGTGATGATGCCGACCTTCGACCAGTCCTGGCGCGACGGCCTGCAGCCCTTGATGAAGGGACAGATCACGGAAGAAGAGGCATTGCCGCGCATCGCCGAGCCCTTCCGCGAGTTCATGCTGGATCAGGTGCGGGAGGAAGACCTCGCCCTCTTCAACAACATCAACGAGGCCTCGATCCGCGACCGTCTGCCGGTGGTGGAGCAGGGCTCGGGCGAGGGGCAGGTCGTCGACTTCCGCATCCTCGTCCCGGCCTTCATGATCTCGGAACTGCGCCGCGGCTTCGAGATCGGCTTCCTGATCGTCCTGCCGTTCCTGGTGATCGACCTGATCGTCGCGACACTGACCATGTCGATGGGCATGATGATGCTACCTCCAACGATCATCTCGCTGCCCTTCAAGATCCTGTTCTTCGTCCTGATCGACGGCTGGAACATGCTGACGGGCAGCCTCGTGCGCTCCTTCATGTAGCGACGCTCGCACGCAAGGCCCCTTCCAAAGGCCCTCGGACTTACCGGTCCGGGGGCTTTCTGCGTTGGACGCTGGACGCCTGGCGGCATTTCAGAAGCTTAGCCGAAAATGTCACCAATTTGAATCGAAACCGCGCCGACACGGAAGTCAACTGTCATCTATACTGTAGCGTCAGAAGTCCAAATCCCCAATATGATTCAATTTTAGCGATCCAATACAGCAGGTATTCCGAGTTCCCCGGTATTTTTGTCTTCGAAGCAGAGAGCAAAGTCTCAAAGAAAAGCTTCAAGATAAACGGGGAAAAGACAATGGTTGCTATCAGCACGACGAACAACGGTGTCGCCATGGCCGCTCTGCGCCGCGTGAACGCCGATCTCACCACGACCCAGAACCGCATCGCGACGGGCCTGCGTGTCGGCTCTGCGAAGGATGATGCCGGGATCTGGGCGACCGCCACGAAGATCCGCTCCGACATCTCGGCCTCCGAGTCGGTCAAGTCGAACCTCAGCNAGCTTCAAGATAAACGGGGAAAAGACAATGGTTGCTATCAGCACGACGAACAACGGTGTCGCCATGGCCGCTCTGCGCCGCGTGAACGCCGATCTCACCACGACCCAGAACCGCATCGCGACGGGYCTGCGCGTCGGCTCTGCGAAGGATGATGCCGGGATCTGGGCGACCGCCACGAAGATCCGCTCCGACATCTCGGCCTCCGAGTCGGTCAAGTCGAACCTCAGCACCGCCAAGGCCCAGGTCGATGCCGCGACGGCGGCGCTCGACGAGATCGGCTCGCTGGTCGACGAGGTGGCCAAGATCACCGCCTCTGTCGCAGCCGCTGGGGGTACTGCCACGACCAGCCAAGCCAATCAGGTCGTTGCCTTCAAGTCGAACCTCAGCACCGCCAAGGCCCAGGTCGATGCCGCGACGGCGGCGCTCGACGAGATCGGCTCGCTGGTCGACGAGGTGGCCAAGATCACCTCCGCAGTCGCCGCCGGCGGAGGCACCGCCACGACCAGCCAGGTCAATCAGGTCGTCGCCTACACCACGCAGATCACGGCTCTGATGGGCAGCTCGGCGGTCAACGGCAAGAACCTTCTCGGCGCCGCGGGCGCGACGAACAACCTCTCCGTCGCGACCGGCGTTTCGGACGGCGCGCTGGTCGGAACCGTCGCCTATACGGCTGGTCTCCCGACCGCCGGCACCGCGATGACCGAGCTCATCCGTCGCGACCGGCGTTTCGGACGGCGCGCTGGTCGGAACCGTCGCCTATACGGCTGGTCTCCCGACCGCCGGCACCGCGATGACCGAGCTCATGGCTGTCGTGGATGTGGGCACGCTTGGCTCCTTCTCGGTCTCGGACGCTGCGACGGCCCAAGGTGAGATTGCAGCGATCGCCACCAAGCTTGGCGCCGTGTCGAAGGGTCTCGATAGCGCGGCAAGCTTCAACGACCGGATGGCCGACGTCCGCAACAACGCGCTCGGTGGTCTGGTGGACGCCGATCTCGAACGCGAGACCGCGAAGATGCAGGCCCTCCAGGTTCGCCAGCAGCTTGCCTACCAGGCGATCTCGATGAGCAACAACTCGGCTCAGAACATCCTCATGCTCTTCCGCTAAGCCCCGGCGACGCATCGCGTCTCCCCGTCGCGCCACTTGCCGACGGCTTAGCAAGCGACCCTCCGGCGCTCCCCGTGCCGGAGGGTTTTCGATTCCAGGTTTTCGGCTTTCATCTACCTTGGATAGTTTCGCTGGCCTTCGAGTAAGGCAGCTGCTGAAGGGTTTGCACGCCCTATAGATCTATAGGTCGGCAAGGCGGCGTCGTGGCTGTCCCGGTTTTGGCATTAGTGATGCTTGCGGAGAACCGCACCGACAGAAGGCACCGACGCCCAGCAAATCGATTCAAAATTGATGAGATTTTGGTTCGCTTCGTAATCTATGTTCTGCGTCGACATCCGTTCCCGCCATGATGTATTGAATTTTAGCGATCCAATACAGCAGGTATTCCGAGTTCCCCGGTAGTTTTGTCTTCGAAGCAGAGAGCAACGGCTCACAGAAGAGCTTCAAGATAAACGGGGAAAAGACAATGGTTGCTATCAGCACGACGAACAACGGTGTCGCCATGGCCGCTCTGCGCCGCGTGAACGCCGATCTCACC
>NZ_LMOH01000022.1 GCF_001423245.1 Aureimonas sp. Leaf324 | reverse complement strand
CGTGAAGGAAAAGCGAACTCTTCAGGTCCATCGGATGGGGGTCAATTTTGGACGCCGATACCCCCCGCTACGGGGTCAAAGTTGCACGCCGAATGACATATCGCTCCGACTGCCGGTTCAGCGGCTGATGTTGGCCGAACTTATCGAACAGGATCATCGCCAGGAGGTTCGGGCCGAGGAACCCTCGCGGCGTCGGGTGGAACGGTGCCGGCGCCTGTCTGATCCGCTCGCAGTCCCAACAGGTGAACTTCTCCCGGACCGTCTGGACGACCTTCCAGCGGCGCGGGATCACCTCCAGCGTCTCGGTGACGTCCTCGCCCAGCTTGCGCAGTCGGTCCGAGCCGCAGCAGGCGCAGGCCAAGGGACCGGGCACAACGATCCGCTCGCGCGGCAGGTGCTCGGGGAACGGCTTGCGGCCACCGCGGCGCCGGCGCTCGAAGGACGCGACCGTCTCGACCTTCGCGGTGGCCCGCTCGGCAGCCAGTTCATCCTCGGTGAGCGCCGCCTCGGCGTCCTCGAGCTGCATCTCCAACTGGTCGAGAAGGCGAGCCGTGCGCTCGGACCGCGTGCCGTAAAGCTCGCGCTTCAGCTTCTCGATCTGCAGCGTCAGATGGGCAACCAAGGCCTCGATGCCAGACGCCTTCACTTTGGCATGGGCTACATCGGCTTCCGCCAGATCGGCGCGCCGTTCTGCTGCCGCCAAGGCGGACTTCAGCGCGGCAATGTCGTCCGGCAGATCGGGCATCGAGAGGGATCAGGTCCGTTCGAGACCCGAGGATTTTGGCACGCAGACCCTGCAATGCAAAGGGTTTTGCGAGCTATCCCACCGCGTCCGGACGCCAGGTTCTCTGCGGGTTGCGCCAATCGATCCCGTCGAGAAGGCAGGCCAGGTCCGTGTGCGTCAGAGCCACGACGCCGTCCTTGGCCGACGGCCAGACGAAGCGTCCGCGCTCCAGCCTCTTGGCATAAAGCGACAGCCCGACCCCGTCGTGTCAGAGGATCTTCACCAGCGATCCGCTGCGCCCACGAAAGACGAAGAGATCGCCGCCGTTCGGATCGCGCTTTAGCCCCTCCTGGACCTGAAGCGACAGCCCCTGCATGCCCCGTCGCATGTCGGTATGGCCCATCGCGATCCACACCCGTGCCCGAGAAGGGATCATCGAAGCGCCTTCAGGACCGCCGCCGCCAGCGCTGACGGTGTCGAGGCCGCAATCCGCAGCCGCCCGCCCGTCGGCAACTCCACCATGATCGCCGTATCGTCGGTGACGGCAACAGGTTTGGATCGAGGCTCAGGACCGACCAGGACCGGCACGAAGGCTGGCTCTGGATGAGACGAGGGACGCTCGGCGCGAAAGCTACGCAACCACGTCCCCAACTGCGAGCGCGAGATCCCATGTCAACGCGCCGTCATTGAGACCATGCGCGGGGCCGACTAGCTTTCCATCACGATCCGTAGCTTCTCGTCATCGCTCCAGCGATGACGACTACCCGTCTCCACGATCTCCAACCGCTCGAAGGCTCTGTGCTTATGGACGTCCATACGCGCAAGTCTCTTACCAAGCCGGTCACTTCAATAGGCGGCCCTCACCGGAGGCGTACGGCGCCTCAACGGCACCCGCTCAATCTCCAGTTACGCTTTGAATGATAACGTCATGGACGGTGGGATGCCGCATTTTGGCTTGGGGAGAAAACGGCCAAGGCGTTGATAAGGGGCGTGTTGGCCAATCTTAGCGATTTCTTATGCATACCCGACGAGGTTGAAATGACGGATGCTAGTGCCCAGAACGATCGAATTACAGAACTTGAAACGGAACTGGCCGAACTCAAGGCACAGCTTCCGCGTATGCTGTCGATCATGCTGCGAATGCAAGCTCACTTAGAACAACAACAGGCGCACCTTGCTCAACGGCCGCGCCGGCCGGCAGCACCAGCTAAACCACCTTTCCAACTCGATGACGGCTGGTTGGTCGCGTAAAACCACGTGTTCACTCCGTTGCGCGGATCGCACCGCCAAGCGACAGCTGCTGTCCTTTTCAATCCCTATTTTTCGTGATGTACGCACGTCATAACTCGTGATTGAATTCGTGACAACCAGAAGGGAAAGGCTATGGGTTCACTTGCTATTCTGATTGGGTGCATACTCGTTGCCAACTTGGCAGCGGTTGCGATCGGCATCTACGCCCTATTTGGCAGCGGCTGGCAATCAAATCGAACGAGCGGCAAGGAAAGTTAAAACGCTACCGCATTTGGCGCCAAGAGTAGTCTGCAACTCTCCTCCGTCGCATCAAACTGCCTACCCTTTAGGGTGGAAGCCTGGTAGGCTCTCGAGAGCATCCAAGAGGCTGCTCAAGCTTGCGCGAACATCGCGATCCTTCACTCGTGAAAGTGCGGCCCAGAGTTCGATATCGCTTTGATCGTTTAAGCTCGGACTGCCGCGGTTCTCCTGCTGGATAGGAGTGCAACCGTCGAAGAAAAACGACAGCTCGACATCCATGATAGCAGCCACTCGGTAGAGCGTAGAGGCGCTGACGCTGTTGCGACCGGTCTCATATTTGGCAACCTGCTGGTATGTGAGACCCAGACCGTCGGCGAGTTTGGCAAGCGTCAGGTTTTGACGTTTGCGAGCAATCTTGATCTGCTCACCAATGGCGCGGTTCAGTTCGTCGTTTGCGGTCATGTGAACCAGTGGGTTTCAGCCTGCGACCTGTTGGCCAAATTTGATTAACGCGCATTCTGCTCGACCATGGACCGCCCTACCTCGTCAACTTGAGTTTTTAACAGTCGGGTACCGTACACATTTCGTCCTACCACATAGACTGACGAGCCCCATTCGAGCGACATGATGGAAGACGGGAATACGCCTCAGACCGTTGCATCTGGCGATTTCTTGGGGGTGTGGACGTGGAACGTTCAGACCGAGATCGTCGTCGCATGTCAGGATGTCTGTCACTATGCCGACATTCCAAGCGAGACCGGAATCCACGGGGTGCCGACAGAGCGCTTCTACGCTGCTATTCATCCTGACGATCAGGCGGAACTTTCTCGACGCGTAGACCAGACCCTGCGGGGGAACGACGCGTTCAGCGCCGAGTACCGCCTCACCAGCGTCAGGTATGGAACAGTTCTGGTGCGCTCCACCGGTCGGTGTTTCCAAGACGAAGCGGGCCGCCCCACACATATCTCCGGCTACCTCAGCAGAATCGACGGACCAGAAGAATCGAGAGCGGACGATGAGGCTGTGCTGACGAAGGTAACGACGCACCTGACGGACGCACGTAATGCGGCAGACAAGCTTTCAAGTCCTGTGCTGTCCAGACTAATCTCAGCGGTTCTCCTTAAGGCCGGTTTTCAACTCGCAAACCTCGTGCGGCGCAATTAAGACTGGAAATCAGCATCAAGCGGTGTCCGGTCGACTCCGAATGCAGCCGCCAGTGAGCGTCCGGTTTGTTCCTCACCCAAAGGGCTTTGACGCGAAGACTCGCTTGAGCCTCAGCCTCATCTAACGTGATCGAGCGGGTCGCAACCGAAGTACGGATAGCTACTTCAACTGAGGCAGCTACGCTTCACCCAACTGCGCGGGGAGCCAGCTGAAGCGCTCCCGCTTGGCGCCGTACATGGCAGCGTCGGCAGCCGATCGCAGATCATCCCCGGTCATGCCCGGCTCCCAGAGTGCCGCGCCAAGGCTGACCCCGATCGGAACGCGAACCTGTCCGAGATCGATCGGTTCGACGAACTGACGGCGGATCCGATCGAGGGCCACCGCGACGGCCCCGTCTGTTGCGGACGACAGGATTGCGGCGAACTCGTCACCGCCGACCCGTGCAATGCGATCCTTCTCGCGCAGCCCTGACCGCAGGCGTCTCGCAGCATGCCGCAGAACGTCGTCGCCGACCCCATGCCCATAGGTATCGTTGATCGCCTTGAAGCGATCGAGATCCGCGAGGATCAGTGTAAACGGAACGCTGCGATCCATCGATTGCGCCATGGCTGCGGCGAGATCGAGCTCGAAACGGCGGCGGTTCGCGATGCCCGTCACCGGGTCGACGAAAACGGCGGTCTGAAGCTCGTTCTCGGCCCGCTTCCGGTCGTTGATATCGGCGGCCAGTCCGAGAAGCTGAACGATCTTGCCCGTCTCGTCGACGACCGGCGACAGGATCGTGCGCCACCAGCGAAGTCCCGATGGTGTTTCCGCCAGTTCCTCGTACTCGTCCATGACACCGGAGGCGAGGCAGCGGCGATAGTTGGCCTCCCAGGCCTCAGCCCCTTCGAAGGACATGAACTCGGCTGCTGTCTTGCCGATGAACATCTCCTTCGTCAGGCCCGAGATCTGACACAGGATGTTGTTGATGCCGTCGTAGCGCAGAATGCCGTCGTCGGTGATGGCCACCGAGAATGCCGGAACGGCGAGCGAATCCACGTTGATCTTCGACACCGAATCCAGCCCCATTCCGCAACGTCAGACTGAACGAGATGGGTAATGTACAACTGAATTTCATAGCTCCGACAAATGCAGAGTCCCACCATGTTTCGGTCCACAGAAAGCAAGCATAGCTAGCAAGACGACGGGGCGACGACGTTTGAATTCCCCATCGGTCATATATGTGATCGCAAATGCACGCCCGATGGCGTAGAGCGATTTTCTTAAGATATGCCATCATGTCTAATGTATAACTAAATTTATATGTTACACCGAAATAGTACAGGATCTATTTCTTGGCGCTTCAGATCCTGACGGATCTTCTTCGCGCCCCCGAATCTCAAGATGCTGCTGCGTTTCCAAAGCGATCGCTAGTGACCGAAGGATGCAGGATGTCAGTTCTGCTACCTGCATTTCCAAGGCGACGTTACGCTTCTCAAGTGCTGTAATTCTAATTTCGTGCCCCGAGTTCGATCGCGCTCGAAGACGTTGCATTGGCCAGCTAAACCATCGCAACGCTTTAGCATATCGACGAAGCGCGTTCGTCAAAGCGGGCCCTATGATTGGCACAGGGCTAAGGCTTACAATCAGCGCGGCGCCTACAGCCAGCCAAATCGTTGGAACCAGGACAATTATCAGCAGGCGCATACGAACCTCCGCTTGGTCGATGAGACATACTAACTGAAGCATAACTGAGGGTTGATTCTACGAATGGACGCGGTCCTGCAGCCCGCGAGCGCAAGGTTCCGCACAGGACCACCGAGGGCGTGAAACTCGAACAGAAACGTGCCTCCCGGGGCAGAGCCAACCAATCCAAGCCACGTTGCGAGATCAAAACTATTCAGACAGCCTGAGCTTAAGCGCCATTCGTGTGAAGTTTGAACACGCAGATTCAGCAATATTACACGCCAACAATATTCAATATTTTCTTCTCCAGTCGCGCTCAGGAGGAACAGCGCCCCAGCGCCGACATATATTGCATATTATATATAATATTCTATATTATCACATTTAATCACCGTCTATTGCGCTGATATCTAAAACTTGTTGGCTTGGGACGGCAGAAAAATTAGCAGTTGAAGCGCATTCTGAGTTCACAAATCGTATTTCGAGTGACGGAATTACCCTAACGACAAGCGCTGCGGCTTTCCATAATTGCATACCGCTATCGTCGATGATGGCTGCAGCCACGAGAGCAAAGATTCTTCGTTGCCTGCAACGAAAAAAACGTCTGCAAAACTCAAAAAGGACATTCATGGCGGGCTTCTACGTCACTAAGTATCTCGGCCTACTTGGGGGAGGCGAAGGAGCTTTCTACGTTGGCAATGGTATTGTGGTAGGCACCGACGCGCTCGGTGGTATCTACGACGGCAGTTACCAAGTGGCCAATGGCATCCTGATTGGCTCCGCGCGGCTGGAAGTTCCTGGTGGGGGTCTGCTGGCTACTGGCCAACAGGTTCAAGCGAACGAACCCATTGATGTTCGCTTCTCTCTCCCCATTGATTTTGCGACCGGTGAACCACAGTCGATTACAGTTGGCGAACGAACCATCGGCGTGATTTTCCAAAAAGTTCGTGACCTTCCCTAAATGTATGTCTCGCTTGACGCATCTGGGCCCGCGGGACCGAGGTCGCGCGGACCGTGCTTCAACCCATAATGGGGCGGGGGCGGCGGATCGAGTACGTCGATACGTTGGTCGGCGTGCTTGATGGCGCTGGCGTAGAGAAAGCCGTCGAGAGAGCGATACTTTCTAAAATATGAGACAACAGTCCGTCGGCGACTAACGAGTTCGTCCCCAACTCAGCGTGCAAGAATGTTTGCTGTTGATTGGTCAGTCCCACATACTGTGTGCGGTATTGACGATTAAGGATCGACCACATGTTGGCGCTAGGCATCGCAATCGGTCTTCTAGCCGGCGCCGTTCTCGCCGCCCTAGTGGCGCTCGCGTTCGTTATCTGAACCACCAAGACCACAAATAAGGCTGACCTGTTCTAGGCAGCTCATCGACCGCGTTGCGCCTCCAAGGGGGCAAGGCGGAGACCCGCTCGATCCTCGGCCCCACATATCGTGGTCGAGCGGGTCATCATTGAAGCGGCCTCGAACTTGCCACCGTGGGGTCAGTCGCATCCTTCCCGGATCATTGGCTGCGGGTTCCAAAGCTTTCCGGACCGTTAACTTCTGCGTTCTCGCCCAATGAACCTGATGCGCTCCTACAGGTTTGGCGGGGAGCGATTTGCCTGCCGTCCCGTTCCCAAGACCGACACGAACGGGGAACCGCATGGCCAGCCGAGCAACCGTTGATCTCCTGACCGTAGCCCTTGAGTTGCGCCTCGCTGCGCACGAAGCAGGATTTGCCAGCCAGCGTCTGACCGACGCTCGCCTGATGGAGATGGCAGACATCTTGGAAGGGATCGCGCATCGTGAAGTGGCCAGCAATCAGAACGCACAAGTGCGGCCTTTGCCGGCCCTGAGCCGGGCGAGCCAGTAGCCATCAAGGTAGTTTCTGACCGCTGGCTGAATGTCTGGAAGTATGCATCAGCAGAAGGATACGCAGACCATGGGCACCGAGAAGAACGACACCGACAAGATCCCACTAAAACCGGGCGATGACGCCGCTCCCGGCACGCCGGGAACAGGCGAGAACGTCTGTCCCCTGTGCGCTGGGAGCGGCATGGTCCACGGCGATAGCTGCGCTCGCTGTCTTGGCACGGGGATCGTTCAGGAAGGGATTGGTGGTGGCTAGGGGGAGATGACCATGAGGGAACCAGATCTCGACGAGGACGCCACAATCTTCATTGGGGGAGACGAGATGCCTGTCTACGAGGGCCGTTTGCGCGATGCTCTGCAGTACACTGGGCAGACCATGCGAGAGGCGGACCGCGCACAATGCTACATCATGACCCTGTCGGGCGACCGCTACCGCGCTGACGAGATTGATGCCCTTTACGCTAGCCTAAGCCCTACGAAGCCCGCGTCTTCGGGCCGTTGACGAAGCGCTTGGGCTGACTGCTAGCTGCGTTGATGATCTCCTTGGTCTTCATCTGCAGAGTTGCCATTCGCGACAGCTTGGTTAGCGTCAGCTTTTCGTGCTCCGATAAGCCTGACCGGGGCTTGCGATCGATAATGCAAAGCGTCCCGAAAGGTTGGCCCGCAAACCCGATCAAAGGCGCTCCGGCATAGAAGCGGATGAAGGGCGAACCTGTTACCAACGGGTTGGACGCAAAGCGAGGGTCCTTCCTGGCATCCGGGATGACGAGCACATCTTCGCGCTCGACGATAGCATGCGCACAGAAGGAGACGTTACGGCTAGTCTCGCAAATGTTGAGGCCGACCCGTGCCTTGACGATCTGCTTGTCACGATCGACCAGCGAAACCAGCGCAATCGGCGCGCTGAAGAGATGCGCCGCCAAGTCGACGATGGTGTCTAACGCCTTGTCTGGCGGGAATTGGTGATGACGGTTGCGGCTAGGGCCTACAAGCGTGCTCGCTCATCGAACGGTACGGGCGGCGTCATGCAATGGGTCATTGGTTCTCATGCGTCGGCGACGAGCCTAATACCCACAGACGCTCTATGCGTTCCGACGCTGATTTTCCTTTCTCGGCGCAATCGTAGATGGGCCGTTAAACGATGACGACAAACTAGCCCTATTTTGTCCGCTGAGAACGATACCGGGATCAACGGGATCGCGTCAGTGAACAATCAAAGCAATAGGGTCATGCGCCTTCGGCGCCGAGAGAGTACTGCTATTTCTCTCCGCATGAGCCATGACCGCGCAATTGGATCGAAGGCGTTAACGTGCAAACGACTTCGCTTGAAACCCATCTGTTCCTTCGGTCGGCCGATGGTTGCTTGCTGTGTCCTGGTAGGTGTCGACCTGCACGCCCTTACTGTCGAGCCCGCGTTGGTCACCGTGTTGTGACTTATCTCGATTGCTCAAGATCTGCTCCTTCCGAACCAGCTCATCCTGTAGTTCGGTCATAGCATCTGTGCCAGAGCCCTTACCCTGAGAGCCCGCACCCATAGTCTTTGAACTTCCATGTCCACCTGGCATCACGTCGTCTCCTGTTAATGTGGATGATAATAAAGGGCTGGAGGTGAACGCGTTCGCTTCATAAAGAACTAGATTGTTGGACGGGCAGCATTCCAGCAGTCCGCTAGTGCTGCCTCAACCAGTACTGGAAGCGGCAAGTGCCTCCGGTATAGCGCGACAATCTGAGTGAGACGCTGGCGACGATCTAAATGAGACAGATCATGTCGCGGCGATTGGGATCGTATCATCCTGATTGTCGCTGGCA
>NZ_LMOH01000021.1 GCF_001423245.1 Aureimonas sp. Leaf324 | reverse complement strand
GACCGTCCGGTTGCCGAGAGCGACTGTGAACCCGCCATTGTCGGCGAAGTTGAGCGCAAGGCTCGCCCCCATCGTGCCCATGCCCAAGACGCCGAGATCGGCGATGCGCTCGCTCATGGCAAAGCTCCTGTGTGATCGCTGTGAAAAAGGGCTGCCACGTTCAGCGCGCCGCGCCGAAATCGAAGAGCTTCATGTAGGCGGCGCTATCCTCGCCCCCGATCCCTGCGGCCACCATCATGCGGTGGAGATCGGTGATGAGGTTCGTGAGCGGCATCGGCGTTCGCAGTTCCATCGAGAAGCGCTGCGTCGCCTCCAGGTCCTTCAGCATGTTGTCGATCCGCCCCGTCGGCGTCAGATCGAACCGCGCCATCTTGCCCATGAACTCCTGCAGGATGCGGCTGTCGGCGCGCCCGCCGGCGAGCGCTGCCGGGATACGCTCCGCATCGACGCCGGCGTCGAGCGCAAGGCGCGTCGCTTCCGCGACGGCGAGGAAATTGCAGGCGCAAAGCACCTGGTTGATGAGCTTCGTCGTCTGCCCCGCGCCGCAGGGACCCATATGGGTCATGTTGGCGGCGACCGCCGACAGCACGCCCTTCGCCCGCTCCACCTCCTCCGCGTCGCCGCCCATCATCAGGGTCAACCGACCTTCGGTCGCGGCGGGCGCACCGCCGGACAGCGGCGCATCGACCCATCCGAGGCCGGTTTCGGCGCGCAGCCGCGCGCCCATCGCGGCGGTCGCCTTCGGGTCGGTGGAGGACATGTCGATCAGAAGCATGCCGTCCCGCGCATGGCCGGCGAGCCCGTCGGTGCCGAACACCACGGCCTCGACGATCTCGGCCGTGTTGAGGCTGAGAATCACGACATCACTGGCGTCCATCAGCGCGCTGGAGCTTTCCGCGACGGCCGCGCCCTTTTCTGCCAGCGGCGCGGTCTTCTGCGCATCGCGATCGCGCAAGGTGACGGTGTGCCCCGTCTCGAGAAAGCGGCCCGCGATGGCGCTGCCCATCACGCCCACTCCGACGACGCCGATCCGCGTTTGGCTCATGATTGTGTCTTTCGATAAGGGAAAATCAAAGGGCGGGACGGCGGGGCGCGGCGGTGGTGCCCCGCGGCACGACCTCGATGCCGAGGTCGATGGAGGGGGCCCAGTCCGCACCCCGCCCGTCGAAGAGATCGCGCAGGAGCTCGCCCGCCCTGGTGCCGATACCCTTGGCATCGACGCGGATGGTCGAGATCGCCGGCTCGCATTCGCGTCCGAGTTCGAAATCGCCGAAGCCCATGAGGCTGAGACGGCCCGGCACGTCGATGCCCTGGCGCCGGCATTCCATCAGCGCGCCGAAGGCCGAGCCGTCCGACACGGCAAAGACGCCCTCGACATCCGGCATATCGCGGAGCAGGAGCTTCATCGCCGCCCCGCCGTGGGCGTAGGACACGGGCGCCGAGCCGTGACGCAGGATGAGGCCGGTCTCGATGCCCTCTTCCTTGAGAACGGCGGCAAAACCCTGCAGGCGTGCCTCGCCGCGCACGTCGCGAACGTCGCCGTCCGCCTCCGAGCCGAGGGCAGCGATGCGCCGGAGCCCCAGCGACAGGAGGTGGCGGGCGGCGGCGCGCCCGGCCTCGAAATTGGAGAAGCCGACCGCCCGGTCGAGCGGGGCGCTCGGCGCCTCCCAGATCTCGACGACCGGAATGCCCGCGTTCATCAGCATCCGGCGCGTCGAGGCCGTGTGCAGCGTGCCCGCGACGACGATGCCCTGCGGGCGGCGCGCCAGGAGCGAGCGCACCAGCCGCTCCTCCTCGCCCGCCTGATAGAGCGTGTAGCCGATGAGGAGCTGGTAGCTCTGCCCCAGCGCCTCGGCGAGCCCTTGCGCGGTGTCGGCGAAGTTGGAGTTGGTGAGGGTCGGTAGGATCAGGCCGACGAAATTGGTACGCCGCGAGGACAAGGACCCCGCCACGAGATCCGGGACGTAGCCGAGCTGGTCGACCGCGCGCATGACGCGCTCGCGCGTCTCGGGCGCGACGATCGAGGGGTCGGCCAGCACCCGGCTCACCGTCATCGTCGAGACGCCCGCGAGCTTGGAGACATCCCGCATCGTGGGCTTCGTCAGAACTTCGGCGGCCGTGCCGGCCTTCTTCTGTCGGGCCATCCTCGCCCTCTCCTTTCCGCGTTCGTGCGGCCGAGCCCTCAGGCGAGACGGCGGTAGACCACATGGCGCAGCGTGCCGTCGAAGAGGGTCATGAGCTTTGCCATGACCGGCGCCCCGCGCGCCCGCACGGGCGAGACCTCGGCCTCCACCACCGCGTCCGCCGAGGGATAGTCGATCTCCTGCACCAGAACGAGCGCCGGCGCGCCGTCCTCGCGACGTTCCATGCGCAGCACGCGGACGGCCATGGCGCCGGGCATGGCCTGCCAGATCGGCATCAACTCGGCCATGACGAGGTCGTAGAAGGCCTCCTCGCAACCGGGCCGGATCGTGCCTTCGAAGAGGGCGCTGCGGGTGTGGATGGCCATGTCAGAAATGCAGGTGCACCTTGATCGCGCGGGTGCGGTCAGCCGCCATCTCGAAGGCGGCGCCGAGTTCGCTCATCGGCATCTCGGCCGACATCACGGGCGCCACGTCGATCCGGTCGTTGGCCAGCCAGTCCACCGCCGTGTGGAACTCCTCGCAGAAGCGGAAGGCGCCGACGAGGTCGATCTCCTGCGCCATCAGCATGTTCACCGACACACCGACCTCGCCCGGCGGCATCATGCCGAGCTGCACGATGCGCCCGCCCGGGCGAACGGCGCGCACCAGCGAGGCGAGCGCGGGCGGCGCGCCCGTCGCCTCGAAGCCGACGTCGAAGAATCCCTTGCTCGCTTCGAACGCGGCCAGACGCTCCGGTGCCGTCGCGACGTTGATCGTCTTGTCGGCGCCCGCCTGCCGCGCCAGCGCCAGCGGCTCGTCCACGAGATCGGTGACCGCGACGACGCTCGCTCCCGCACGGCGCACGGCGAGCGTCAGGAGCATGCCGATCGGCCCGGCGCCGGTGATCAGGACGCGCTTGCCGAGGAGGTCGCCCGCGCGGGTGAGGCCGTGGATCGCGACGGACAAGGGTTCCGCCAGCGCGGCCTTCGCCAGCGGCATGTCCACAGGCACCGGCACGGCCTGGTCGGCGCGGCAGGTGAAGCGCTCGGCAAAGCCGCCCTGCACATGCGGGAACATCGCGGCCGAGCCGAAGAAGCGCATGTTGCGGCAGAGGTTGGAGCGGCCCGCCCGACAGTAATCGCAGTGGAGGCAAGGCCGGCTCGGGTTGATGGCGACGCGCTGGCCGATCGCCAGCCCCGACACGCCCTCGCCCAGCGCCTCGATCTCGCCCGCCACCTCGTGGCCGAGAACCAGCGGCTCGCGCAGCGCGAAGTCGCCGACGCGGCCCTTGCCCCAATACGACAGGTCCGATCCGCAGATGCCGCCCGCCCCGAAGCGCACGAGCACGTCGCCCGGCGCGACGGTGGGCTCGGGGCGCTCGTCGAGGCGCAAGTCCCTGGCGGCATGGATCACGGCGGCGCGCATGAGCTGGGGCTCCTTCCAGCAGCTCCATCCAAGCCGCTGCAGTTTGTTATCGATAACAGAAGAAGATGGATCGCGAAAGGGTCGTTTGCTTGGCCGGCGGCTCAGTCCCGCCAGCCGTCCCCATGGGCGTTGACATAGATCGCGTAGAGCGAGGTCTGCGCGGTGATGTAGAGGCGGTTGCGCTTGCGTCCGCCGAAGCAGAGATTCGACACCATCTCCTCCACCGGGATCGAGCCGATATGCGTGCCGTCGGGGGCGTAGACGTAAACCGCGTCGGCGTTGGACGCCCAGATGTTGCCGTTCGCGTCGGAACGGAACCCGTCGAAGAAGCCGTTCGGCGAGCGGGCGAAGAGGCGCCCCTCTCCCAAGCTGCGCCCGTTCATCACGGGATAGGCGCGGATCGCGGGCTCGCAGGCCGGATCGTGCGTGCGGCCCGTTTCGGAAACGTAGAGGATCGTCTCGTCCGGCGAGAAGCAGAGGCCGTTGGGCTTCAGCATGTCCGACACGACCACCGTCACCTCGCCGGTCGCCGGGTCGAGCCGATACACGTTGGAGGCACCGATCTCGGAAGGCGCGCGGTGGCCCTCGTAATGAAAGTCGATCCCGTAGGTCGGATCGGAGAACCAGATCGTGCCGTCGCGCTTCACGACGACGTCGTTCGGCGAGTTCAGTCGCTTGTCTCCCCAGTGCGAAACAAGGGTTCGCCAGACACCGTCATGGTCGAGGCGCGAGATTCGGCGCCCGCCGTGCTCGCAGGCGACGACACGCCCTTGTGCGTCGAGGGCGTGGCCGTTGTGGTAGCCGCAGGGGCTCTCGAAGACCGAGACGCTGCCGTCGCATTCGTCGTAGCGCATCACCCGGTCGTTCGGGATATCCGACCAGAGCACGGACTTGGCGGCCGGCACGTGGACCGGCCCCTCCACCCAACGCCCGCCCGTCCACAGCCGCTCCAGCTTGGCGTGGCCGATGAAGAGGTTTCTGAAGCGGTCGTCGTGAACGACGTAGGTCTCGGCCATGGCGGGGTCAGTCCGTCGGCAGGGCGTAGTCGTCGGCGCGGAAGACGGTGTGGAAGATGTCGCCTTCATAAAGCTCGAGCAGACCCTTCGTCACTTCGCGGGATTCGAAGCGCACATCGGAAGCGAGCGCCGTCTCGATCGCCTCGCGCGAGGGATAGCGAACCTGCAGCACCATCTCGAAATGCGGCTCGGCGACGTCGGCCTCCTCCTGGCGGAGAACGCGCACCTCTTCGGCGCCGGGAAAGCGCGTCCAGAGCGGCACGAGCTTGT
Source organism: Aureimonas sp. Leaf324 (assembly GCF_001423245.1). Taxonomy (GTDB): domain Bacteria; phylum Pseudomonadota; class Alphaproteobacteria; order Rhizobiales; family Rhizobiaceae; genus Aureimonas. The sequence continues at coordinate 4,242 of NZ_LMOH01000021.1, read as the reverse complement.
CGCGCACGTACGCGGAAAATTCTGCTTCGGAGCCGGGCTTGGCGCGGCCGCGAAAGAAGGCGCAGCGGATGAACATGGAAGACGTCCGATCGATGGATTCAGAAATGGGCCCGGCGCGGCGCGCGCGCCGGGCAATGGCGGCGGCCGTGTTACTTCACGCCCCAGATCGCCTTGTAGGCGTCGCGATAGCCGTTCTCCGGATCGAAGGCGTTGGTCGGGCCGCCGTCGAACTCGATGTTCGCCTTGGTGACGATGTGCAGCGGCGAGACGTAGCCGGACCACGGCTGGCCCGCGAAGGCGCGGTTCAATTCGTCCACGAGCTGCCAGCCCTGAAGCTTCAAGGGCTCGGCGACGGTGACCGCCTGGAACTGGCCGGAGCGGATGCGCTGGTAGGACGATTCCGACCCGTCGCCGGCGGCCACGTTCACCGGCTTGCCGTCGCCCGCAATGCCGGCTGCGGCGAGCGAGGGGCCCATGAAGTCGAAGTAGAGATCGTTGATGGCGAGCGAATGGGTCCAGGCGTCACCATGGCGCTGAAGAAGCGAGGTGGTCAGCTGCGGCATTCGGGTCGAGGTTTCGGCGATCGGCGTGTCGACATATTCGACCACCGTGCCGCCGAGCTTCTCGATCTCGGCCTTCATGGCGTCGGCCTTGGCGATCGCGACGGCGTAGGTCGAGTCGGTGAAGATCACGACGCCCGGCTTGCCGTTCGCGTCGACATAGGCCCAGTCGGCGGCGGCTTTGGCCACCTGCATCGGGTCGGTGGTCACGTTGGCGAAGACGCCGGCGGAGGCGACGGGACCGACCTCGGGCGCCGTGTGCCAGGCGACGATCGGAATGTTGGCGTTCTTGGCCTGCTCCAGACCGGCCTGCTGTTCCACCGCGTCGAAGCCGGCGACGACGATGCCGTCGGGGTTCAGCGCGATGCCCTGGCCGACGGCCGCCGTGCGGCCCGAGATGGAGCCCGCGCCGTCGATCGTGCGGACCGTCCAGCCGGCGGCCTTGGCGGCCTCCTCGATGCCCGACACGACGCCGAGAATGCCGCCGTTCTTCATGTCGCCGGCGAGCACCACGATCGTCTTGTCCGCGGCGATCTTCGGGCCGGTGGTCGGACCGTCCCAGGTCGTGACGCGGGAGGCGTATTTGTCCACGGTCGCCTTGGCGTCCGCCATCGCGTCGGCGCGCGCGCCGGGCGCGGCGGCGACCAGAAGGGCGCCGCCGAGGAGCAGTGCGGAGAGAAGCGTCTTCATGTGGTTTCCTCCCGAGGATGATGGCGGCCCGCTTGGTTCCTCCCGGCGGGCCAGTTGCGTTATTTCGCGCCGCGTCGGCGCTGGGCGTAGGCGGCGATGCCGATGGCGACGAGCAGCGTCATGCCGTTGAACAGGGGCTCGACATAGAAGGAGCCGCCGAACTGCTGGATGCCGGAAATGCCGACCGCGAGCACGATGACGCCGACCACCGTGCCCCAGACGTTGACGCGGCCGGGCTTGATCGTGGTCGAGCCGAGAAAGGCCCCGACGAGCGCCGGCAGCAGGTATTCGAGGCCGACGCTCGCCTGCCCGATCCGCAGCTTGGAGGCCAGAAGCACGCCCGTCAGCGCGGTGAGGAGGCCGGAGGCGACGAAGGTCGCCATGGTGAAGTGGCGGACAGGAATGCCGTTGAGCGCGGCGGCCTTCGGATTGGCCCCGATGGCATAGAGGTAGCGGCCGACGGGCGTGTATTCGAGAACGAGCCAGAGGAAGACGGCGAGACCCAGCACATAGAAGCCGCCGATCGGGAGCCCGAAGACCATCGTGCCGTTCAGCGCCAGGAAGCCTTCGGGGAGCGGGGCCACGACCTGCCGGCCGCCGGTGTACCAGAGGGCGAGCGCATAAAGCACGGTGCCCATGCCGAGCGTGGCGATGAAACTGTCAATCTGCGCGACCTCGACCAGAAGCCCGTTGAGGAGGCCGACAGCCGCGCCGAGCGCCAGGACGATCAGCACCGCGACCGGCCAGGGAATGCCGAAGGCCGTCTGCAGCGAAATCGCCAGAATATGCCAGAGCACGATGCCGTAGCCGACCGTCAGGTCGATCTTGCCGGCCGTCATGGGGATCATGGCCGCGAGCGCCAGGAGCGCGATGATCGACTTGTCCGAGACGATGGAGCGCAGGTTCAGAAGCGTCGGGAAGGTGCGCGGCAACAGGAGCGCGAAGAGAAGGATGAGCAGGAGCGTCAGGATCGGCAAGCCGTAGACCGGCAGCAGGCGCATGGCGGCCTGCGACTTCGACAGGCCGCGCATTTCGGCACGCGTCGGCTCCAGCGCATTCGACTTGATGGAGTTCATGGGGACGGTCTCCCGGGCGCGCGACCCAAAGGCGGGGCGGCGGTGAAGGGGTCAGGCGGCTTCGGAGGCACTGGCGGCGGCGATGACGCGCTCGGTCGTCACGGCGTCGCCGGAGAGTTCCGCGATGATCGTGCCGCGGTTGAAGACAAGCGCCCGGTGGCAGAGCGTCGCCACCTCCTCGAAGTCGGTGGAGACGACAAGGACGGCGAGACCAGCGGCGACGGCGGCTTCCACGAGGCGGTAGATCTCGGCCTTGGCGCCGACATCGACGCCGGCCGTCGGATCTTCCAGGATGAGGAGGCGGCGGCCGGTCTCCAGCCAACGGCCAACGATGACCTTCTGCTGGTTGCCGCCCGACAGGCCCTCGATGGCAAGATCGGGATCGTTGGGACGAAGGCCGATGCGGCGGCCTAGCTCGCGCGCGGCGTCGCGCTCGCGCCCCGGCGAGCGGAAGGACAGGAGCTTGCGGCCAAAGGCGCCGGGATTGAGGAAGGCGTTCTCGCGCACCGACAGCGCGGCAGCGACCGACTCCTCCGCCCGGTCGCGGGCGACGAGCCCGATGCCGGACTGGAGCGCCGCGCGCATGGAGGAAAGGTCCGGCGCCACGCCATCGATCGAGACCGAGCCCGAATGCGGCTGCGCCCCGAAGAGCGCGCGCCCGATGGCCTCCTGGCCGGCGCCCCGCAGGCCGACGAGCCCGAGGATCTCGCCCTCGCGGATGTCGAAATCGACCGGCCCCGCGCCCGCTGTCGCCAAGCCGCGCACCGACACGCGCGCGGCGGCATTGACCGGCGCCGGCAGCTTCTCGTAGAGCCGGAGCGAGCCGGTGCCGACGATCTGGGCGATAAGGTCGGCGGGCGTGAGGTCGGCGATCCGCCCCTCTCCCGCCAGCGCGCCGTCGCGCAGCACCACGGCCCGGTCGGCGACGCGGAAGATCTCGTCCAGCCGGTGCGAGACGTAGATCACGCCGACGCCGTCGCCGGCGAGCCGCCGCACCGCCGCCATCAGCTTCTCCACCTCGTCGGCGGGCAAGCTGGCCGTCGGCTCGTCGAGGACCAGGAACTGACACGCCGTGGCGAGCGCGCGTGCGATCGCTACCAAAGACTTTTCGGTGCGCGACAGCGAGGCGACGCGCGTGTCAGGATCGAAGTCGCAGTTGAGCCGAGCCAGCGCTTCCACGGCCTGGGCTCTGACGCCCGACCAGTCGACGAGCCCACGCCTGGCTCCGCCACGCCGGGGATATCCGTTGGCGATGGCGACGTTCTCGGCGACCGTCATCCACTCGATGAGGCCGAGATCCTGGTGGACGAAGGCGACCTGGCGCCGCGCGCCCACTGTGCCTTCGCTCCCGTGAGAATAGGGCGTACCGTCGATCGCGATCCGCCCGACATCCGCCTTATGGATGCCGCCGAGGATCTTGATGACGGTGGACTTGCCCGCGCCGTTCTCGCCGAGCAGCGCCACGACCTCGCCGGAACGAACGGAGAAGCTGACACCCTTCAGCGCCTGGGTTCCTCCAAACCGCTTGGCAATGCCCTCGAACCGAAGTTCGCTCACGACAACCTCCCAATCATCGACGTCGCAGATGTTATCGATAACTTAGGGGGTGTCAATAGGTGTCAGGTGATGGGCCGGATCCTTGTGTTGACGATCATGGGATAGCGCAGCGATCTGACCGCCGTGAAGGGAACAGCATAAGTCGTCATAAGAAGATCCCGCGCAGATGGCAGAGTTTAGGGTCAGGACCCATTGATATGAGGTGTGCCGTCTGATTCCAGGCTCCATTCCGGGGGACTGGATAGGCGCGATCTGTACTGGCTGCGCGGCGACAAACAGGATGAGACTGGGCGTCAATCAGGATGAGACGGACGGCGCGGGCCGCATCGTAGGGAGGGCGTAGCCCGACCGGAGGTGTG
>NZ_LMOH01000020.1 GCF_001423245.1 Aureimonas sp. Leaf324 | reverse complement strand
CCCCAGTCCCATCAGGTCCAGCATCTCCGCCTGGCTCGAAAGATCCCGGACGCTCCGCGTCACCAAGCCCGCGTCCGGGCTGTTCAAAACAATGAACTGCGACGGGTGAAACGAAAGACGGATCCCGAGCGCCTTCGCCTTCGCGCCGATGGCGGCCAGCTCCGCCGCGCTCTCGCGGACCATCGAATGAAACTGCGGCATGTCGGGATGGGTCGCGTAGGGCGCGATGTCCGAGGACATACGATAGAGCCCGACATCGTTCTCCGCGCAGTAGTCCAGAATCTGATCGATGTAGCCCAGCGACACCTTGAGATGCGGGTTGTTCGCCGGACGCCGCGCGTCGTTGCTCTTCAGGTCCGGCCTACCCATCACCTTGACCGGAAAACCCAGTCTCGAAATTCGTTGGCTCATGCGTCTGCCTATCATCCCCTGGTTATGGGGGGACGCCGGGAGCAGCCCTCAGGTTCCCTGACAGGCCTGCCGAGGTTGATGCGCTGCGGCCACAGGCGAACCTTTGAGCCGCCGGATACAAGAATCATGACTTGAAGAGTCATGTATTCCTTGGGATGCAGGGCGAGCCATCCCGTCATCTGGAAATCGCCCGTGCGCCCCTCGCCCCGCCTGCTCCTGTCTACCGCCGCGATCGCCCTTGGTCTCGGGCATTCCGCCAACGCCCAGACGGCGACCGTCGAACTCGACACGGTCGTGGTCGAGGGATCGGGCACGGGAGGCGAGCGAATCTCCGGATCGCAGGCGGCGGGGACCGCGCCGGTCGAAGGCTACGTCGCGCGCGCGACAACCACGGGCTCCAAGACCTCGACGCCGCTCGCCGAACTGCCGCAATCGGTTTCCGTCATCGGGCGCGAGGAGTTCGAGGACCGGGGCGCGCAGAAGGTGGACGAGGCGCTGCGCTATACGGCGGGCGTCTTCACCCAGCCCTTCGGGTTCGATTCCGACACCGACTGGTTCTACATCCGCGGCTTCGACGCCACCCAGACCGGCGTCTATCTCGACGGCCTCAACCTCTACCAGTACGGCTTTGCCGGTTTCTCGATCGATCCGTTCCTGCTCGAACGCGTCGAGGTCCTGCGCGGCCCCGCATCGGTCCTCTACGGCGGCTCGAACCCCGGCGGCATCGTCAACCAGATCTCGAAGCGCGCGACGGGCGAGCGGCTCCGCTATGTCGAGGGATCGCTCACCGACGATCCGAACGGCTCCTTCGCCTTCGACATGGGCGACAAGCTCGGCGCCGAGGACGGGCCGTGGAGCATCCGCGTCCTCGGGCGCGTGAAGGGCGGCGAGACGCAGACCGACTATGCCGACAACTTTCGCGGCATGATCGCACCGATGGTGGCCTACGAGCCGGACGCTGAGACGCGGCTCGATCTCTACGGTTTCTTCCAGTACGACAACCTGCGCCACACCAACGGCTTCTTCCCCTATGAGGGCACCGTTGTCGATGCCCCGTTCGGTCGCATTCCGCGCGACCTGTTCTATGGCGAACCCGACGTCGACACGTTCGTCGGCCGCCAGACCCTCCTCGGCTACGAGTTCGAGAAGGAGGCGAGGGACGGCCTCACCCTGCGCTCGAAGACGCGCTATGCGCGCACGAGCCGCGAGGAGTTTGGACCCTACACGTTCGGCTTCTACGATCCGGCGAGCGGTACCGGTTTTCTGCCCGAGCCCGTCGATGCCGACTCGATCCTCGGGCGTCTGAATTTCGCGCACGACACCACGGCCGACCAGCTGACGACCGACAACTCGGCGACGATGGCGTTCGCGACGGGCGAGGTGGATCACACGCTTCTCGCCGGCCTCGACTACAAGCACTACCGGATCGACCAGGTGCAGGCGTCGGGTTCAGCCTCGCCGCTCGATCCGATCCGCCCGCGCTACGGTACGCCGCTGCCGCCGCTCTTCGCCCCCTATATCGACGAGACAATCACGCTCGACCAGCTCGGCTTCTACGCGCAGGAGCAGGCCAAGATCGGCGGCGTCATCGCGACGCTGAACGGGCGCTACGACCGGGTCTGGATCGACCGCGACGACCGCCTCGGCGCGGATGCGGACTACGGCGGCAACGAGGGCGCGCTGTCGGGGCGCGCGGGTCTCGCCTACGAGTTCGACAACGGCATCACCCCCTACGTTTCGGTCGCCACCTTCTTCAATCCGCAGATCGGCACCGCGGGTGACGGACGGCCGGTGGAGAACCAGAAGGGCGAGCAGTACGAGGCGGGCGTGAAGTACGACCCGACCTTCTTCGACGGAACGTTCACCGCGTCCGTGTTCGACCTGACCCGCCGCAACGTGGTTCAGACCGATCCCCTGACCTTCCTGCCCGTTCCGATCGGCGAGGTGCAGTCGCGCGGCGTCGAACTGGAGGCCAAGGCCAACCTCACCGAAAACTGGAAGCTGACGGCGGCCGTCACCGCGCTCGACCTCGAGATCACCGACGACGTCGACCCGGCCCTCGTCGGCAACCAGCCGTTCCTGATCCCGGACGTGACCGCCTCGGCCTGGGCCGACTACACGGTGACGAGCGGCTCCCTCGAAGGGCTCTCGGCGGGCCTCGGCCTTCGCTATGTCGGCGAGTCCTATGCAGACAACCAGAACACGCTGACCGTGCCCGACGCGACGCTGGTGGACGCGGCGATCCGCTACGAGCGGAACGACCGCGGCCTGTCGCTAAACGTCAACAACCTCTTCGACAAGCGCTACGTGTCGGGTTGCCAGGGCGCGCTGACCTGCGCCTACGGCCAGGGCCGCGAGTTCGTCCTCAAGGCGCACATGAACTGGTAGGCGAGGCCATCGCCATCGGCCGTCGAAGGCCCGGACGCCGTCGGGGCGTCCGGGCCTTCTTCGTCTCGGACTTGTCTCAATCGCCGGGATGGATGTCGGCGCGCACTGCGGGATCGACCGCGGTCTCGCGGGTCCGCACCCGGTTCTCCCGCCACCAGATGTAGAGGCCGCTCGCGACCAGCACGGCGGTACCCGCGATCGTCGCCCCATGCAGGGGATCGCCGAAGAGCGCGACGCTGACGCCGGCGGCCACCAGGACCTGCGTGTAGAGGAACGGGGAGAGCAGCGAGGCGGAGGCGTAGCGGAAGGCCGAGACCAAGAGGAAATGCCCGACCGTGCCGAGGAGGCCGATCGCCAGGAGGAGCGCCATCGTCGCGGCGTCCGGCGTCTGCCAGACGGGGATGACGACGGCCGACATCACCACGGCGCCGAAGGCCGTGGTGTTGAACTGCGTCGAGGCGGCGTCCTCGCGGCCTGCCAGGCGGCGGGTCAGAATGAGGTAGATCGCGTTGAGGACCGCTGCGGCCAGCACCAGGAAGAGGGCCGGGTGGAAGCTGCCGATGCCCGGCCGCAGGATCAGGAGCATGCCGCAGAAGCCGGCCAGCACCGCCGCGATGCGATGGAGACCGATCCGCTCGCCGAGCAGCGCGACGGACAGGACGGTCACCATGATCGGGCTGAAGAAGAGCACGGCGGTGGCGTCCGCCAGCGGCACGCGCGACAGGGCCTCGTACATCAGGAAGGTGCAGGCGAGGAGGAGAAGGCCGCGCGTCAGCTGCAGGACGGGGTGGGAGGTGCGCAGGAAGCGCGTTCCGGTGGTCGCCCCGAGCCAGGCGGTCATCACCACGGTCTGCACGACATAGCGGCCCCAGATCACCTGCATCACCGGCAGGAGGGTCGAGAGATGCTTGCCGAGCGAATCCATGCCCGCAAACAGCGCTCCCGCCACGATGGTGAGGAGGATGCCGGTGAGAAGCGGGTTGGCACGGGTCACGAAGCGGCTCCGTCGTCTCGGGAACGCGCGCCGGGGAAGGGCGCGTGCCGGCGCGGCAAAGGCGCGTCGTGCCATGGCCTTTAACGTGACATGGGCTGCGGGGAAAGCGCCGTGCCCGCCCGATCCCGGCGCCGGACATCCAGCCGGGGGCGGTCGCCGCGCGGCGCGCTGCCGAGCCCGGTTGGGTCGGGCAGGCCGAGCCGTGTCCGGGCGAGCGCCTCAGCCGCCGCCGGTCGCGCGGCGGATCACGGCGAGGAACAGGTCGCCATAGGCCTCGCGCTTGGCCTCGCCGACGCCCGGCACCGCGAGGAAGCTTTCGTCGTCGTGCGGGCAGCGCTCGGCCATGGCGCGCAAGGTCGCGTCGGAGAAAACGACGTAGGCAGGCACCGACTTTTCGCGGGCGATGCGCGCGCGCTCGCCGCGCAGCGCCTGGAAGATCGCGGCCCCCTCCTCGTCCATCCCCTCCGTGACATGGCCGGTGCGCTGGAGCCGCGTCGCCTTGCGCCGCCGGTCGCGGCGCAGCACCACGCGGCGCTCGCCGCGAAACACCGGCCGCGCGTCTTCGGTCAGGACCAGGGCACCGAAGGCGGCGTGGTCGACGGTGAGGAGCCCCTGTGCCACGAGCTGGCGGGCGATCGACTGCCAGGTGCGCGGCTCGACGCCCTTGCCGGCCCCGAAGACGGGAATGGCGTCGTGACCGGCCCGCTTTACCTTGTCGGTCTCCTTGCCGGTCAGAACCTCGATGACGTGGCCGAGCCCGTAGCGCTCGCCCGTGCGGTAGACGGCGGCCATCAGCTTGATCGCGTCCTCGCTGCCGTCGAAGGTCTCGACCGGCACGAGGCAGGTGTCGCAGTTGTTGCAGCCACCCGGATGGCTTTCGCCGAAATGCGACAGGATCGCCTGGCGCCGGCAACCCGCGGTCTCGCAGATGCCGAGAAGCGCATCGAGCTTGGCGCGCTCGACGCGCTTGATCTGCTCCTCCGCGCCGCCCTCGTCGATCATCCGGCGGCGCTGCACGACGTCCTGCATGCCGTAGGCCATCCAGACCTCGGAGGGCTGGCCGTCGCGGCCGGCGCGGCCCGTCTCCTGGTAGTAGGCCTCGACCGAGGAGGGCAGGTCGAGATGGGCGACGAAGCGCACGTCCGGCTTGTCGATGCCCATGCCGAAGGCGACCGTGGCGACAAGGCAGACGCCCTCCTCCTTGAGGAAGGCGTCCTGGTTCGCGTCCTTCACGCGCCCCTCCATGCCGGCATGATAGGGCAAGGCGCGAATGCCTTGCCCGTTCAGCCATTCGGCCGTCTCCTCCACCTTGCGGCGGGACAGGCAGTAGACGATGCCCGAGGCGCCGCGATGATCCTCGAGGAAGGCGAGGAGCTGGCGTCGCGGCTCGTCGCGCTCGACGATGGCGTAGCGGATGTTCGGCCGGTCGAACGAGGTGGAGAAGACCGGCGCGTGCTCGAGGCGCAGGCGCTCGACAATGTCGCGGCGCGTCGCGGGATCGGCCGTGGCGGTGAGGGCGATGCGCGGCACGGCCGGGTAGTCGTCGGCGAGCGTCTCCAGCGCCCGGTATTCGGGCCGGAAGTCGTGGCCCCAGGCGCTGACGCAATGCGCCTCGTCGATCGCGAACAGCGCGATCTCGATGCGCGAGAGCGCCTGCCGGAAGCCGGGCGTCACGATGCGCTCAGGGGTCACGTAGAGGAGGTCGAGGCGACCGGCCATCAGCTCGCGCCGGACCTCGGTACGCTCCTCCTCGGTCAGTGAGGAGTTGAGGGCAGCCGCCCGCACGCCCACCTCGGTCAGCGCCTGCACCTGGTCGCGCATCAGCGCGATCAGCGGCGAAACGACGATCGCGGTGCCCCGCCGGCAGAGCGCGGGGATCTGGTAGCACAGCGACTTGCCGGCGCCGGTGGGAAACAGCACCACGGCGTCGCCGCCGCCGACGACATGGCTAATGACCTCGCCCTGACGGCCGCGGAAGTCGGCATGGCCGAAGACACGGGCCAGCGCCTCGCGTGGGCTCGGAAGGCCGTTGTCGAAGAGGGCGCGGGTCGGGGCCGCGCCGGCCTGGGGAAGATTCATGCGGACGGGTCTTGCCTCAAAGGGTCGCCAGCCCGGTCCGGAACCGGTGGGCGTTGGCCACATAGCGCTCGGCCGACTGGCGCAGGCCCTCGATCGCGGCGGCGTCGAGCGCGCGCACGACCTTGGCCGGGGCGCCGACGATCAGCGATCCGTCCGGAAAGTCCTTGCCCTCGGTGACGAGCGCCCCGGCGCCGACGAGGCAGTTGGCGCCGATCCGCGCGCCGTTCAGGACCGTCGCGCCCATGCCGATCAGCGTGTTGTCGCCGACCGTGCAGCCATGGACGATCGCCTGATGGCCGACCGTGCAGCCCTCGCCGATCTCGAGCGGGAAGCCGGGATCGGCATGCAGCACGGCGCCGTCCTGGATGTTGGTGCGCGCGCCGATCCGGATCGGTGCCACGTCCCCGCGGATCACCGCGTTGAACCAGATGCCGACCTCGTCGCCGAGCACGACGTCGCCGACTACCTGCGCGCCGGGGGCGACGAAGGCCGTGTCGGGAATGGCGGGGGCGACGTCGTCGAGGGCGTGAACGGGCATGGCGGTCCGGGATCGGATGGGATGGCGTCCAAGATAGGCCGTGCGCTCGCCCGGCGCGAGCCCCGCGCGGCGGTTTTCAAAGCGTCGCACCGGGCCTGCGGCACTCCGCCTTGGCCTGCAGGGAACAGAAAATTGACGTTAACGTAAGCGGCTGGAGTTTCGCTTTGCGAAGTCCTGCGCTAGCCTCACGCGAAAAAGGGGAGGATCGACGCATGCCAAGGCCCTGGCTCGCCCATTATCCGGCAGGCATTCCGCACGAGACCGGTCCGCTGCCGTTCGAGAGCATCGCCGGGCTTCTGGAGGACGCCTTCCGGACCCATGCCGGCAAGCCTGCCTTCCGCTTCATGGGCGCGGCGATGACCTATGCCGAGCTCGACCGCGCCTCGGCGCGGTTCGCGGGCTATCTTCAGTCGATCGGCCTCCAGCCCGGCGACCGCGTCGCGCTGATGATGCCGAACGTCTTCCAGTATCCGGTGGCGTTGGCCGGCGTGCTGCGCGCGGGCATGGTGGTGGTCAACACCAACCCCCTCTACACGCCGCGCGAGCTCGCGCACCAGCTGACGGATTCGGGTGCCCGCGCGATCGTGATCCTCGAAAACATGGCCAAGACCCTGGAGGCCTGCCGGGGCCAGGTGCCGGTCGAGCATGTCGTGGTGACCGGCGTCGGCGACATGCTGCCGGGCCTCAAGGGTCACATCGTCAACCTCGTGCTGCGCCACGTGAAGAAGGCGGTGCCGGCCTACAGCCTGCCGGGCGCGATCCGCTGGAAGGCCGCGCTGAAGACCGCCTCGGGCTTCCGGCCGGCGCCGCGCGGGGCGGAGGACCCGGCGGTCCTGCAATACACCGGCGGCACCACGGGCGTCGCCAAGGGCGCGGTGCTGACGAACCGCAACATCGTCGCGAACGTCGTGCAGTCCCGGCTCTGGCATCAGCCGGTGCTCGACGCCATCCCGGCGGACGAGCAGCCGATGACGGTCTGTGCCCTGCCGCTCTATCATATCTTCGGTTTCACCGTGAACATGATGCTGTCGCTGCACACCGGCGGCTGCAATCTCCTGATCCCCAACCCGCGCGACATTCCCGCCCTCCTGAAGGAGCTGATGGCGCACCGCTTCCATCTCTTTCCGGCGGTCAACACGCTGTTCGGGGCGATCGCGCGCCATCCCGACGTCGCCTCGGTCGACTGGACCCACCTGCGCCTGTCGGTCGGCGGCGGCATGGCGGTGCAGAAGGCGACGGCCGATCTCTGGAAGAGCGTGACGGGCTGCGCGATCTGCGAGGGCTACGGCCTGTCGGAAACCTCGCCCGTTGCCTGCGCCAACCCGGTCCTGACGCGCGACTACTCCGGCATGATCGGCATGCCGGTTCCCGGCACCGAGGTCGCGATCCTCGATGACGACGGCGCCGAGCTGCCGATCGGCGAGCGCGGCGAGGTCGCGATCCGCGGGCCGCAGGTGATGCAGGGCTACTGGCAGCGCCCGGACGAGACCGCGCGCGTCTTCACCACTGAGCGCTTCTTCCGCTCCGGCGACATCGGCATCATGGACGAGCGCGGCTGGGTGAAGATCGTCGACCGGAAGAAGGACATGATCAACGTCTCCGGCTTCAACGTCTATCCCAACGAGGTCGAGGACGTCGTCACCCGCATGCCGGGCGTCGCCGAGGCGGCCGCGATCGGCGTGCCGGACGAGACCTCCGGCGAGGCGGTGAAGCTCTTCGTCGTGAGGACGACGGCCGACGTCGACGAGGCGGCCGTGAAGGCGTGGTGCCGCGAGAACCTGACCGGCTACAAGCGGCCGCGCGACGTCGAGTTCCGCGACGAACTGCCCAAGACCAACGTCGGCAAGGTGCTGCGCCGCATGCTGCGGGACTGACCTTCGCCTCGGACCGCAGGGCGTCGCGCCGCTTGCATCGCGCACCGTTCGCGATAGTCTGGCGGGATGGAGGACATGCCCGGCTCGCGGCCCCCGCTTGCGAGAGCCCTGTCGTCTTTTTGTCAAAAACTCGCCCGATGGGGGTTTTCACGCCGGTCGGTTTCGCTTATATCGACCTCACCGCAGGCGGCCAGGCCGCTTCGGCAATGGCGCGGGGTGGAGCAGCCCGGTAGCTCGTCAGGCTCATAACCTGAAGGTCGCAAGTTCAAATCTTGCCCCCGCAACCAAAAATAGCCCGTCGGATCAGTCACTTAGACATGGTTCGGCGGGTTTTTTCGTGCGCCTACGTTGAGTTATGTCCAGTCACGGTAGGTTCGTTGGATCACAATGGGTTACCCATAAGATCACTGTGGCTCCCGCTCACTGACGGTGAGTCCACGGCACACGAATGACACATGCGATCACGGGCTGAAGGGTTACGGCCGCGCCGCCAGCTTCTTTGAATCTTTAGTTAGGTATCACGCCGTCGAAGCCGGCGCGCTAGGACAAACCGTCGGCGCTCTGCGACCGGTACGGATTGTCGTGCCGGCAGTAGCCGCAGTGGGCAGCGTGCGCGCCTTCCATACGGACCATCTCGTCGCGGGTCAGACCGCGGCCCCGACGACCGATATTGAACGACCTCGTTTCCTCATCGAACAGGACAGCCTGCATCGGGCTCATGATATCCTCCAGATTTCGCGACCGAAGGTTCTAACGCGAAGCTGTCGTCAAGCTTGAGCGACCAGACTTGAAGGGCTGGTCGAATGGTGGCCGCGACCTAGACGCGACCGTAGGACTGAATGCGGAAACGAGTTGGGTGATGAAGCCAGTCAAAAGCAAGCGACGAGCCGTTCGCTTCCTTTGTGAGCTGCTGGGTTACGGCATTGACGCTAGGTACAACCGCCCCTCTAAGACCTTCGCATGCGGTTCTAGAACCGCCTACACTCCTCTCATCTCCTCAGTGATCGAATGCCCGCTGAGCTCGTCTCTATCGATTTCCAACCGAGATATCGAGTTCCTGTGAGGTTTGTTTCTAGAGCGTCCGTTCAGCAATTGGACTAGCGAGCTAACGATGTCGTTTGGAACGACAGATTAGGCGGTGTCTTATCCCGCTACCTTTTGGAGGAAGCACTATGCCCAACCCAACCAGCACTAGCGCGCTGCCGGACATGCAAAAGCTTGGTGACGATCACGGTACGCCTGGCAATCAGGAGCGTCCCATGACGGAGGACGAGAAGCTTGAGAAGGCTCTCGAGGATAGCTTCCCAACTTCGGATCCAATCCAACCGAGCCATATCGATGGACCAAATAACTAACCGGAGTGCGCGGCGACAAACAGGATGAGACTGGGCGTCAATCAGGATGAGACGGACGGCGCGGGCCGCATCGTAGGGAGGGCGTAGCCCGACCGGAGGTGTGGC
>NZ_LMOH01000019.1 GCF_001423245.1 Aureimonas sp. Leaf324 | reverse complement strand
AGGCCTTTCCCCGCTTCCTTGAAAGGTTTGAAAGCCTGAGGAAGAATCTTCGTACCGGTCGGCCTCACGGTTTTGTACCCAGGTCCACCAGAACCAAGTCGAAGCCACGTCCTCCATTCCAGCGAGACGATACGGACGACGTTTGGAGCGTTACGCGTCCACGATAGACGCCGCTCCTCGACCGTCAGAAGGCCTTGTGCCGCGGCTTCTCGAAGAGCGTTGCGCACGGTCGACGCTGAAACACCGGCGAGGGCTGCGATGTGACCGATCGTCAAACGGCAGTCTCCCCGCTTCGCGACTTCCATCGCAATGACGGCCAAGACAGAGACCTCGGCGAGCGTGAAGAAGGCGGCGAGTGCCGGCGGGAGCCGGCCGCTCGCAGCCCATCGCCGGCGTCGCTCCATGCTCTCTGGGGAGCGCGGTCGAGATCCGACGCGGCGCCTCGGCGTCGCTGGCGCGATCGGGAGCGCCTTCCGCGCCTCGATCGCCTCGGCGAGGCTTTGCGCTTCGGCATCGTCGAGGGATCCAGCCGCGTGCGCGCGCCAGAGGGCCGACGCGAGCTTCGGGAGATCGCTTCGGCTCGACCGCTCGATCGCGGCCGCCATGGATTGAGAGAACAAGGCCCGGTCTTCCTTCGTCGGGCCGCTCGACGTCAGGTCGCGAAACTCCGATCGGAAAACGTGCGCGACGACGCACCTTCCCCGTTGCGCCTTTAAGGCGCCTGCGCTAGCTTCGGAACTGGCTGGTAGCGAAGCTACTTGGAAATTCGGAAGGCCCTGATCTCACCCGGCAAGGTGATTTTGGGGCCTTTTCGCGTCTAGATCATACTTGCGGCGGTGAAATCCTCGCGTTGCGCGACTCCTGTCGGAGCGCGTTAACCACCATCTCGGCTGTGGCGGCCCTCAATGTCAACGAAGCCGCAGCCGGACGGAGCATCTATGGACCCTGCCCTTCGCGAATTGACTGACACGGCCGCCGCTGGAGCGCGAAGCGCACTCAATCGGTATTCCGGCGTGTTCTCCAACGAAAGCGCCCTCAACGGGACTTGGGGATCCTTCGAGACCTGGATCCTCCAGAAGGTCGAAGCGAGCCGACCAATCTCTCTCGCCGCCGATCGCCTTCGCGAGGAGGCGTTGCGTCTGGATCGCCTCGACGGATACGCGCAACGGGACCAGATCGCGGCGCAGAAAAAGACCGTGCTCCAAGCGATCGACGCGCTTGAGCGCGCGATCCTCGAGCATGGCCGCCTGACGCCCGAGGCATCCTTCCTCTTCTAGCCGCGCACGGCCGCCGCGAGACGCGCCAGAAGGCCGGGACGGACCTCCGGCGCGCTCGGCGCCGGCGGGACGATGATCGCCGCCTTCTCATGCGTCAGAGCGAGCCGTTGCGCCTGCTCGCGCCAGTGCTCGCGATCCTCGCGGAGCTCGACGATCCGCTCACGCTCCGTTGCGAGCAACGCCGCGAGCTTCTCGACTTCGAAACGAAGCGCAACCGCTTCCTGCAACGCCTTCGCATCCATTTCAGAGAGATCGGAAGGGGTTGCGGATCGTTGCTCACTCGTTGGCGGAGGCGTTTCCTTCGTTGCGGCGAGGTAGCGGTCGAGCTCGGCCGCGTCGATCCGAAAGGAACCATCCTCGAGTCTAGAGGCCGAGATTTTCCCACTCTTCACGGCTCGCCAGATGGTCGGCTTGGTCTTTCCAGCGACTTCGGCCGCCGTTGCGAGCGTGTAGCCCATCGGATTGCGCCTCATTTCGCGATGCGGATCGCGAAATGTAACGGCCGAGAGGTTAAGGTCTCCTTAACCATCCGCTCGTCGCATCCGATCGTATCGGGCAACGCCTCTCTGCTCTTCTAACGCAACGCCCTGTGTCGGTTCTATTGCAATGGGTTATGGCCCACCGTTACGGCATCGCTCGAATATCGCGACGCCGCGATAGGTTCTTTGAGGCACCGCTTCCGCCCGCGAGGCGGTGGGAGCGAGCGCGCGCAAACGGAAGGCCACGCTTCCTCGCGTTTCATCACGCTTTCTCCTGATAGCTACCGATAGGGGGCGCTATCCCTCGACCTCGCGATCGGAATTTTGCTTCCCATATTTCGTGCTGGACGAGCAGAAGGTTTCCGACATGAAAGCAGTCATCACCGGAGTAGCGTTGGCTCTGTCGGCTTCGGCCGCTGGAGCTCAAGAGGCGGCTCCTCAAATCACGCCTTCGATGAGCCAGAAGGAAACCTTCAAGGCGATTGGAGCGCGTCTTGAAGCAATCCAAAAATCGCTCAAGTCCTCGAACCGCGGCAATCTATTTGGTGAGGACAATGGGACGACGGCAAATTCTGTAAGTGATCCTGGAAAAATGATGCCGGCTGAACCTGGCAAAAGCGCCTTCCAGACGATCGTTATCAAGCCGACGGAAAATTCCGAGCAAACGAAGGATGCGATAGCCGGAGCAGTTAAAGGTCTATCCGAAGCTGCGTCTAAGTCGGGTGGGAACTTCACAGGTGTCGTCACCACAAACATCGAAAACGTAGCTTCGACTTTCTCAATTTCAGACGTCCTTGGATTTGAAGACGCTATGGAAATGATGGCTGATTTGGGTCAGCAACTGAAAGGAAACCCATACGTCGGCTTGAAAGGCTTCACCGTATCCATTGGGCTGCCGCCTAGCCTAGATGCGGAATTTGAGATGAAACCGGAGCCGACTACGCCAGCGTCTTTAAGTGAGGCTACCCCTAAGCCTTGAGCCGGTCGATCGTCGAGCGATGGACATTGAAGCTCTTCGCGATCGACGTCGCCGTCTCCCCGCCCTCGAGCCGCTTGCGCGCCTCGCGCACCTGATAAGGCGTGAGCTTCGGCTTCCGGCCGAGATGGACGCCGAGCTCCTTCGCTCTCTGCCGTCCCTCGCTGGTCCGCGCCTTTATGAGCTCCCGCTCAAACTCGGCCAGGCCGCCGAGGATCGTCACCATCAATCGACCGTGCGCGGTCGTCGTATCGGCCCATGTGTCGGCGAGCGAGCGGAAGCCGGCGCCGGCATCCGCGATGGCAGCGAGGACGTTCAAGAGGTCACGCGTCGACCGCGCCAAGCGGTCGAGACGCGTGACGAGGAGGACGTCTCCCGGCTGGAGCGCATTGAGAAGCTTCGCGAGGCCGGATCGATCCGTCTTCGCGCCGCTCGCCGTCTCCTGGACGATCCGATCGGCACCGGCAGCGGTTAGTTGCTCGACTTGGCCGTCGAGCGTCTGGCCGTCGGTCGAGACGCGCGCGTAGCCGACGATTGCCATCGGAAATCCCCTCCCATTTTGCGCAGGACATTCGCGCACTCTAACCCCATGCGGAAGCTCAACTCCGATCGGCGCGCGAAACTCTTAACTTCTGCGCATCCCCGCGTTTTCAGGGGATCCAGCGTTTCAGGCTGAAACGCTCGGCAACAGTTTCCGATTTCCATTCCGCATGCCGTCATCCGAAAATGATCGGGATCCAGTGGCGGAGCTCGGCGAGAAGCTCGGCGGCGGCCGCGGCTCCATGGACGGCGAGGAAAAGGCCGATAAACCAGGCGGGAAGGCGAGGGTCGAGGTCGGGCATGACGTGCTCCATCCGGAGCCCGCGACGTGCCGGCTCCATGAAGCCGCGCGAGGTATAAAGTGTTTCACACTTCGGCGGCCCGTCGAGCTTGCGGCCGTCCCGAACCTCTTAACTGCCAGATCCACAGATTTCGTCGCAGACGGGTCGCTCCGAGCGCCCTTGCGGGGCTCCGCTGCGCCCCCTAGCGATAGGGGCGGCCGTTACGGTGTTGGAAGCACCGCAACGGCCTGACCACAACGCGCAACCTCTGGAGAAGCGCATCATGGCTACCGCGAGCAATAGCGGGCGCGCGCCCGTCCTGTCGGGCGAAAACGCTCGACCATCCACAGTCCCGCAGACCGTTCCGCAGGCCGTCGACCTCCTGGTCGGGCGCCTCGCCGCGATCGACGCGAAGATCGTCTCGAGCTCCGTCTCGAGCGAGCGAGCTTGCGTCGAATGGCGCTTCGGCGATGGCGATCCTGAAACCCTGGCGATCCGTTCGATCTTCATCCGTCGCGCCGAGGCGGAGGCGATCGTCCAAGAAGGTGAGGTTCGCATCTTCGCCGCTTATGGCTGCTGCTGATTTTTTTAAGGCTGCGCTTCGCAGCCCTCGATGCTCCGAGGAGCAAAGTGACAGACGTGACATTTTGAAATGTCACGTCGCTCTGACGGCAAAGCCTTGAGGCATAAGCGTCTGCCAATCGGAAAGTCGGAGAGTGACATGAGCGAATGTCACGCGACTTTGTCACGCGCTCCAAAAAATTCCGATTGATCCAAAATCTATAGGAATTTCATAGCCTTGACGGAATAGATCACGCCCCGCTTTCTGACCCTGCGTTCCGCGCGGGTCGCTCCCGCGCTCCCTTCGAAAGGAGCTCGTCTTGAGCAGCTTGCAATCAGTAGAACGGCCAATCAGCACGCAGCTTCTTCGAGCGAGCCTCAAAGGCCGGGAGGCCACATTAGCGGCAAAGGAGGAGGCGTTCGCCAATGCCTCCGCCGCATACCTTGAGAACCCTTCCGAAGAGACCAGAGACGAGCAAAGCCGCTGCGAGATCGCTCGCGACCTCGCAGCCAAGAAGGTTCGTGAGAAGGAGGAGGAGCTCGCGGCCGCGATCCAGCGAGAGGCCGATCCGGCGAACCGGTCCTTCTACGACGCTACGGTCCGCGAGCGCGCTGCCGTCGAGAAGTGGCTTCGCACGCGATACGACGTCCTCGCGAAGGAATTGGGCGAAGGGATCGCACGCCTCGCCGCTGTAAACTACGCAACCCGACGCGCGAACCAGAACCTACCGGAAGATGCCGCAGAACTCGATGATCTCGAGTATGCCGTCCGCCGGTCCAGCCATGGGTTCCACGGCGAGCTTCCAGCGACTGTGAACCTTCCGGCTCTTGAGCACGGAAAGCTCAATCACTGGCCGATCGACAAGGTCGGATGACCGAACATGCGCAGCGCTTTCAGCCCTTTCGCGTCGCGCATCACGAGGCCGGTCCCGCATCTAACCGGGGCCGGTCTCTCCTTTGTTCGTCCTCAAACGAAAAGACCGCCAAGCCCCTGCCAGGGCCGGCGGTCCGGAGATTTCGTCTTGCTCCATTTTCCTATCACGGCGAGCTTTGGCCGCCAAGTCGAAGAGCCGCGTCCAAACCTTCCCGGAGGCCGCCCTATGGGTCGCCTCATCGGCAAGCTCCGGCGCCTGGTCGAGCGCAAGCGTGAGACTGGCATTCCGATCCGCCGCCGGGGCTTCGCGACTGTGATTGCGTGCAGCCTCGCCGATGCGGCAGAGCTATCAACACCGGATCTTCGCCGCCTGGTCGAATGGTTGGGCCTCGGCGATCTTCAGATCGATACGGCGCAAGCAATCGTCGCCGACGGCTTCCGCCGGCGCGACGTCGCTCGAGCCCAAGGATGGACATCGACGCTTAGCCCGCGTGAGATTGGCGAGCTCGTCGACCTAGTGGCGGTCGAGCGCGACGAGCTCGCCTTCTGGCAAGCTCACGCGATCGACGAGACGCCGGCAGCAGGCAAGGCGCGGCGCGCAGCGGACCGTGCGAGAGCGGCTGCGCGGCGGAAAGCGGAGACCTCGGAAGAGGACGTCCAGGCGGCGGACGCCGCGGCCGCACAGAAGCGCGCCAGGAACGCCGCTCGGATGCGCGCGACGCGGCGGAATGGCGGCGCAAAACCTCGAGAGGAGTACGAAGGCGCCTCCCTGACGAAGCGCGCACCATGGCTTCATTTCGGCTGGAGCCGCCGGACATGGGAGCGGAAAGGCAAGCCTGATCCTGTCGCAAGTCCGTGCGCTGTCGCAAGTGCGTGCACGGGGGGACTTATAGGGGGGAAACGTATCGCCGAACGTGAGATGCGATCGGTCCTCCATCCGAAGCCTTCGCGCCACGAAGTCGGACGAAGCGAGGGGTCGCCCCAAGCGATCCCCGACGCGCCGCGCGCCGTCTCGATCGTCCCGTCCAGCATCAGACCGATCGCCGGTCGATCGCTCCGCGCGATCGCCGCTCGATCGACCTTCTCCGGCGCCGAGGTCGCTGCATGAAGCCGGTCGCGTGGCATGTCGCCCGTAAGCGCCTCGGCCTCCAGCCGCGGCCCTTCGCCCTGCTCGTCGCAACCGGTGCCTTTCAGCGCGTCGGCCGCCGCTTCGACCTGGTGACACTTGCCGCAAACCATGCGCGTGCCGTCGAGATCCAGAAGGCTGCCGACCAGCAGATCGAAGCGATCCGGGCTGACGTCGCTCGCCGCCTGGCCGCTCTCGGCGCCAATCCTTATTGCAAGGAGGCCTGATGAACGGCCGGAAAATGATCTCCGTTGAGCAGGCTCGACAACGGCTCCGGCTGTCGAAGGAGAGCTTCAGGCGGCTGATTGAAACGGGCGTCATCCGCTCACACTCCGGCATGGTTGAGCGCGCCGTTCTTGAGGAGAGCTATGGGCGCGCAATGGCTGTCGAAAACGACTTCCGTGATCGCCTTCAAGCGCTCCGAGATGAACGGAGCCAACGTCTAGCCGCGATCGGCGCCGCTCTATCCACCCACATCCCCGCGCCTCGCCTTCGCGAGACGCATCAGCGAGAGGAGCGCCTTCCATGAGCGCGACCACTTCGTCGACGGCCTACGACCAAGCCTTCTCTGCCGGCGCCGCCGCCGAGCGCAATCGGATCGTCGGCATCCTCCAGAGCGAGGAGGGCAAGAAGCGTCCCTCCGCCGCGCTTGAGATGGCGCTCGACGAGACCGGCATCTCGGCGGACACCGCGGGACGCCTTCTGGCTCGATTGCCTGTCGAAGGCGCCTCGAGAGGGAACGGGCCATCCTTCACTCATGGCGCCGGAGCGAAGCGGGAGCATCTCGCCGGTCTCAACGCCGCGGTGGACGCTCTCATTCCGAAGACGGAGGCGAACGCGGGCGGGGCTCCCGGCCCCGCTCCCGCGGAAGCGTCGAACCCTCGGCTATCGAGAATGTTCGCGGCGGTGGACCGTTTGACCGGCGGTCCTGCTGGTTCGTCGAGGTCCTGACCGATGCGGACGAGGACCATCGATCTCCCTGCGACGGTCCTCGGACCCGTTCGAGACCCGCAAGCAGCTGTAGGGACCCTTTCCCCCTGTTTCGGATTGCGGATCCCCCGAGCCCCGATATCCGCACGTAGGAAAAATTCTGCGATCGACGTTTCGTTTCGCTCTTCGGGCGGCCGCAACGCGCTCCGTTACGCTGCGCAACACCCTGATTTTCAGGGATCGGAGGTCCGCGCATGACCGCGATCTCCTCCTCGCTTATTGTCAAGCTGATCGACGGGATCTCGGCTCCGGCTCGAGGCGCGGCGAAGGCGCTCGCCGGGATCGGCGAGGCGGCTCGCCGCGTCAACGGGACGGGCCTTGCCGGCGTCGCATCGAACCTCCGATCGATGGCGAAGGCCAACGAAGCGCATATGGACGCGCTCCGCGGGAAGATGGTCGACGCGGCCGCGATGGGCTACGGCCTCGCGCGGAGCCTGGCCGCTCCGCTCCGCGAGGCTCGCGCCTTCGAGAGCGTCCTCCTCGATATCGGCCAGAAGGCGAACCTCACGGACGCCGGGATCGATAGCCTCGGGAAGAAGATCGGGAAGCTCTCCGTCGAGCTCAAGAAGACGCTCTCCTCGACGGAGCTCGCCGGCGGCGTCGACTTCCTCGCCGGGATGGGCCTCGATCCCGACAACGCTCTGACGATGCTCGAGCCGATCGGCCGAGCCGCACACGCCTACAAGGCGGACGTCCAGGACCTCGCGCGCGCCGGTTACGCGGCCTTCGATAACCTCAAGGTCCCGGCCGAGGAGTTCGGCCGCGCGCTCGACGTGATGGCGCAGAGCGGGAAGGAGGGCGCCTTCGAGCTCCGGGATATGGCTCGATATTTCCCCTCGCTCGGCGCGACCTTCCAGGGCTTCGGGCAAACCGGCGTCAAGGCCGTCGCCGATCTCTCGGCCGCGCTCCAGGTCGCGCGCAAAGGCGCCGGCGATAGCGAGGAGGCGGCGACAAATCTCGGGAACGTCCTCCAGAAGATTGCGGCGCCGGCGACCGTCAAGAATTTCCGGAAGTTCGGGATCGATATCCGGAAGGAGCTCGAGAAGGCGCAGAAGACCGGCAAGTCGCCAATCGAGATGCTCGCCGAGCAGACGAACAAGGCCTTGAAGGGCAACCTCGCCGTGATGGGCGACCTCTTCGAGGACGCACAGGTCCAGAAGGGCTTGCGCGCGATCATCCAGAACATGGACGAATATCGGGCGATCCGCGCGAAGGCGCTCTCGGCCGAAGGCGTCGTCGACAATGACTTCGCCCGGCGCCTCCTGACCGGCGACGCGGCGCTCGACCAGTTCAAGAACCGGATGGCCGACCTCGGTCGGACGATCGGAGCGATCCTCCTTCCCGCGGTCAACGATCTCCTGGAAGTGGGCGGCGAATGGGCGAGCGCGGTCGCGGACCTTGCCGAGCGGCATCCGGTCCTGACGAAGGCCGTGATCGCCGCAACGGCGGCCGTGGTGGCGTTTCGCTCTGCCGCGATCGCGGCGGCTTTCGCGGGCCGCTTCATGCTCGGCGGCGCGCTGACCGGCGCGATCGACGTCGTCGGCGCTGCCGGCAAAATGAAGAGCGCCGGCGCCGCGATGGCCGCTCCCTTCGTCCTGGTCGGATCGAAGGCGAAGGCCGCCGGAAGCCAAGCACGTTCCGCGTTCCGGTTCTGGCGCACTGGCGCGGCCTCGGCGAGCGAGGCGGTCTCCTTCGCCTGCGCCGGCATGGGGGCGGCTCTAATGCGGTCGCTCAAGCCGATCCGCCTCGTCACGGCGGCGCTCCGGATCATGAAGCTCGCCGTCGTCGGAACGGGGATCAGCGCGATCCTCGTCGGGATCGCGATGGCGGGAACCTGGATCTACAACAACTGGAAGGGGATCGGCGTCGCCTTCGAGGCCTTCAAGGGGGCTTTCGACCGCGCGATCGCTCCGGTCAAGCCGGTCCTCGAGCCGATCATCTCGATCATCCAGCGCGTCGCGGATGCCTTCGGGCGCGTGACCGGCGCGCTCGACAATGCGACCTGGGCGCAATGGGGCCTCGCCGCCGGAAAGGCCGTCGGAGAGGCTGTTACGGCCGTCGTCGAAGGGGTCCGGAAGATCGTTGCGGCGTTCGTCGACCTCAAGTCGCAGATCGTTGCGCGCGTCCGCGGCATCGGCGAGAGCATCCGCTCGGCCGTCATGGAAACCGACTATGCGGCGCTTGGCGGCCAGATCATCTCCAACCTATGGGAGGGGATGAAAGGCGCGATGGGCGCGCTCGTCGGCTGGATCAAGAGCTCGATCGCAGACGCCTTCACCTTCCCGTCTATGTCGGCATGGCTCGGCGGCGGAGGCGGAGAAGCCGCCGCGCCCGCAGGCGCCGGCGGATCTCCGACGCCTTCCCCGGCCCCGCTCCCGCGGCGAGCTCGAGGCGGCCACGTTGCGGCAGGCCGGACCTATGCCGTCAACGATGACGGCTCGCGGGATCCCTATGAGATCTTCCGACCTGGCAAGTCGGGGACGATCCTCCCGGCCTCCGAGCGGCGGAAGCTTGAGGGTGGAAGCTCGTCCAGCGTGTCGAGCCCGACGATCAATCAGACCGTCAACATCACGATTTCAGGGGCGAACGATCCGAGGGCAGTCGCGCAGGAGGTGTCTCGGATCTTGGCCGGTGAGACGCAGCGCAAGATGCGCGGCATCTTCGGAGATCTGGCCTTGAGAGGCGCATGAGATGGCTATGAACCTGGACGATCACGAAGTCCGGCGCCTCTATGCCGAGCTCAACGTCCTTCGAGTGCTGGTCGAGGCAACGGTTACGGATCAAGCCCGGCTCCTCACAGAGGACGAGCGTCGAAACCGTTTCGACGCCCTCCTCCAGATCGTCTCGCAGACGAAATGCGAAGAGGCCGACGACGAAGGAGCCGAGCTCGCCGCGGACATAGCGATCCAGACGCAGGAGCTACTTCGGACGTCGCTCCTTCGGATTGCGAAGTGGACACGAACCAACTGGACGCCGCCGGCGCCGGACGATCTCTTGAGTGGGATCCTTCGGCAGTCTTGACCTCACCTGGTGGGCGAGCTCGCGGACCGAAAGGCCGCGATGCTCGTCCCCGATCACCAGCCGGGATTGACGGCGAAGCTCCCCGATGGGAGTTGGCGGCTCGATTTCTGCTCGCCAACCCCCATTTTACAGGCGTACGATGATCGTATGGGACGAGCCGAAGCGGCTCTCGAATATCGAGAAGCACCAAGGTCTCGATTTCGCAGCGATCGACGCGGCCTTCTGGTCATCGGCGATGCTCGTCGAGGCTAAACCTGGATCGGATGGGCGTCCGCGATGGAAAGCGATCGGCCTCCTCGGCGACATCCCCGTTGTCGTCCTGATCTATTCGCCGCTGGGCTCGGAGGCCATCTCCGCGATCAGTCTCCGCCCCGCCAGTCGCAAGGAAAGGAAGGTCTATGACGAACGCACAGCGTAAGCCGATCCCCCTCCTGACTGATGAGGAAGAGGCGCGGATCCAAGCCGGGATCGCCGCCGATCCGGACAATCCGGAACTGACGGACGAAGAGCTCGCGGCGATGCGTCCCGCAAAGGACGTGCTCCCGCCGTCGCTCTACGCTGCCCTCACCGGAACAAAGCTCCCCACTTCCGGGAGCGGCGACGGCGCAAAGGAGAAGCGCGAGCTTTACCGGCGTGCCGGCAAAGGCGTTCTGGCAGCGGCGAAGCTTCGTCGCGCAAGGAAGAAGCGCATTCGCCTCGCGGCTAAGAGAGTGCCAAGCAAACAGATCGCCTGACGACCAAGGAAGGCCGCCAGCGCGCGAGCGCCCCTTCCTCCCGCAAAGCCTAGCAAAGCGGCCCGTGCTTGCTGGCGAGCCGCCCAGGCCGCAACGGCGGCCTTATTCCTTGTCATGCTGCTTCCGGTGGCCCTGGAACCTATTTCTGGGCACGGCGCCGTCGATATCGACCCGGCGGAGTTTCTCCTCGCCGCGGAGGACATACTCGACCCGGACGCGGACCTCCTCGTCAGCATGGACCTTCGCTGTGTCCCGCTCGATATCAAGCTCCAGAACAAGGTAGCGCTCTTGCTGGCCAGGGACGTTGTATTCGCCCTCCCAGTTTCGCCAATCGGTCCCCGTAGCACGCGGGATAGGGCGATGCCCTTGCCAACGTCCTTCGCCATTCACTAGGTCGCGGGCTTCGGCCACGCCAAGGGAAGTGCCCGTCGGGCGCAGGATTACAACCTTCTTCAGAGCTAACGTCCGACGGTTAAGGTTCACAATTCCGAGGAGCGCATCTTCGACGTCGCCATAGCTTCCGCCGATGTTGTGCGACCAGTCTAGCCAGAACTCCGGATCTCGATCTCCTATCGTAGCCCGCAGTTGGCGCCATGCAGGATAAGCCGCAATGAACGCCGCAGCGAGCGCGATGAAGGCGCCGAGCAGCGTTTGATAGCGATTGAGCCAGTGCTCGAAGCCTTCTGTGCTTTCGGCCGCCAGCCAGGCTAGAGCGCCAAGCACGACACATAGCAGCAGCCCGCCGACGATCCGCATCATCCGCCACTCGCTCCTTCTCGGCTGCGACAGATTCTCTCTGCCGATTTCGATCTTCGGATCCGCTCCAGGCCTTTCCCCGCTTCCTTGAAAGGTTTGAAAGCCTGAGGAAGAATCTTCGTACCGGTCGGCCTCACGGTTTTGTACCCAGGTCCACCAGAACCAAGT
>NZ_LMOH01000018.1 GCF_001423245.1 Aureimonas sp. Leaf324 | reverse complement strand
TCGGTGCCCGGGATGTAGTAGAAGCCCTTGCCGTAGACGTCGCAAACGCGGACGTAGTCGACCGGCTCCGGCTCGACGGCCACGATGGCGTCGGCAGCGCGAGCGCCGGAAACAGCGACGAGAGCCGCAGCGGAGCCAAGAAGTACTTGGTGGAAAACGTTTTTCATTGTCCCGGACAAATCCTGGTTGAAGGCTAGGCAGCCCTTGCGGCGGCTACGTCCCAGGAATGGCACTGAAGATGTTTGGACACAATTTAAAAACGCCGCCGCCCCTTTCCGGATCGACGCTCCGACACATCGTTGTGCCGTTTTAGCCACATTTCGACTGCAGATATGGCGGTTATTACTTACAGTAAGTCGTTCTTACCATTTTGCATTGCGGCATATCTTGCGCGAAACGGGCGATGCACCGACGGCCCGATGCGAAGGGTTCGACGAGACACGCCGGCCGCTTGCTGCGACCGGCGTTTGGCTCTGCGTTGACGTCGGGGGGGGGCGCCGAAGGGCGTTCAGCTCCGCGTCGGGACGTAGTTGAGAACCGGCCCGAGCCAACGCTCGACCTCGGCCACCGCCATGCCCTTGCGTCCGGCATAGTCATCGACCTGGTCGCGCTCGACCTTGGCGACGCCGAAGTAGTAGCTGTCGGGATGCGCCAGATAGAGGCCGGAGACCGATGATCCCGGCCACATGGCATAGCTCTCGGTGAGAGTGACGCCGGTCTCGGCCTCCGCGTCGAGGAGCTTGAACAGGGTCACCTTCTCGGTGTGGTCGGGCTGGGCGGGATAGCCCGGCGCCGGGCGGATGCCGGTATAGGGCTCGCCGATCAGCTCCTCCGGGGCGAAGGCCTCGTCCGGCGCGTAGCCCCAGAGCTCGCGCCGGACGACCTCGTGCATGCGCTCGGCGAAGGCCTCTGCGAAGCGATCGGCCAGCGCCTTGACCATGATGGCCGAGTAGTCGTCGTTGGCTTTCGCGAAGCGCTCGGCGATCGCCTCCTCCTCGATGCCGGCGGTGACCACGAAGCCGCCGAGATAGTCGGCGAGGCCGGTCTCCTTCGGCGCGACGAAGTCGGCCAGCGCCACGTTCGGCCGCTCGCCGCGCTTGGCGAGCTGTTGGCGCAGCGTGAAGAAGGTGGCCAGCTCCGTGTTGCGCGCCTCGTCGGTGTAAAGGCGCACGTCGTCGCCGATGGCGTTCGCCGGCCAGAAGCCGACCACCGCGCGCGGCCGGAACCAGCCCTCCCCGACGATCTGCGACAGCATCCCCTGCGCATCCTCGAAGAGCTGGCGCGCCGCCGCGCCCTGCGCTTCGTCGTCGAGGATCGCGGGATAGCGCCCCTTCAGTTCCCAGGTCTGGAAGAACGGCGTCCAGTCGATGTAGCGAGCAAGATCGGCGAGATCCCAGGTGTCGAAGGTGCGCGTGCCGAGGAACGAGGGCTTCACCGGCCGGAAGCCCGACCAGTCGATCGGCTGGCGGTTGGCGCGCGCCTTCTCCAGCGGCAGGCGCTGCTTCTCGGCCTCGGCCTCGGCATGCTTCACCGCCACGCGCTCGTACTCCGCGCGCACGCCGGAGGCATAGGCGTCACGCCCCTCGGGCGACAGGAGGCTCGACACCACGCCGACGGCACGGCTGGCATCGGTCACGTAGACCGTCTGCCCGCGACGATAGCGCGGGTCGATCTTGACCGCGGTGTGGACGCGGCTCGTCGTCGCCCCGCCGATCAGGAGCGGCACGTCGAAGCCCTCGCGCTCCATCTCGCTCGCGACATGCACCATCTCGTCGAGCGAGGGCGTGATGAGGCCGGAGAGACCTATGACGTCGACCTTTTCCGCCTTGGCCGTCTCGAGGATCTTGGCGGCTGGCACCATCACGCCGAGGTCGATCACCTCGTAGTTGTTGCAGGCGAGAACGACGCCGACGATGTTCTTGCCGATGTCGTGGACGTCGCCCTTCACGGTCGCCATCAGGATCTTGCCGGCGTTCTTGCGCTCTTCGCCTCCCGACAGGCGCTTCTCTTCTTCCATGTAGGGAAGGAGGTGCGCGACGGCCTGCTTCATCACGCGCGCCGACTTCACCACCTGCGGCAGGAACATCTTGCCGGCGCCGAAGAGGTCGCCGACCGTGTTCATCCCCGCCATCAGCGGCCCCTCGATCACGTGAAGCGGGCGCGCGGCCTTTTGCCGGGCCTCTTCGGTGTCGGCGTCGATGAACTCGGTGATACCGTTGACGAGCGCGTGGGCCAGCCGCTCCTCGACCGTGCCCTCGCGCCAGGACAGGTCCTTGGCCTTCGCCTCCTTGCCGGCGGTGCCGCGATAGCGCTCGGCGATTTCGAGCAGCCGCTCGGTCGGGCTCTTGCCCTCGCGACCCGGCCGGTCGAGCACCACGTCCTCGCAGGCCTCGCGAAGGTCGGGGTCGATCGAATCGTAGACCGCGAGCTGGCCCGCGTTGACGATGCCCATATCCATGCCGGCCTGGATGGCATGGTAGAGGAAGACCGCGTGCATCGCCTCGCGCACCGGCTCGTTGCCGCGGAACGAGAAGGAGAGGTTCGACACGCCGCCCGAGATGTGGGCGTGCGGCAGCGTCTCCCGGATCGTGCGCGTCGCCTCGATGAAGGCGACGCCGTAGCCGTCGTGCTCCTCGATGCCGGTCGCGACCGCGAAGACGTTGGGGTCGAAGACGATGTCCTCCGGCGGGAAGCCGTTCTCGGTGAGGAGCTTGTAGGCTCTCGAGCAGATCGCGACCTTCCGGGCGAGCGTGTCGGCCTGCCCCTCCTCGTCGAAGGCCATGACGACGACGGCCGCGCCGTAGAGGCGGCAGAGGCGCGCGTGATGCAGGAAGGCGGCTTCGCCCTCCTTCATCGAGATCGAGTTGACGATCGGCTTACCCTGCACGCACTGCAGGCCCGCCTCGATCACCTCCCACTTGGAGCTGTCGATCATCACCGGCACGCGGGCGATGTCGGGCTCCGAGGCGACGAGGTTGAGGAACTCGACCATCGCGGCCTTCGAGTCGATCAGGCCCTCGTCCATGTTGACGTCGATGATCTGCGCGCCGTTCGCCACCTGATCACGCGCGACGTCGAGCGCGGCAGCGTAGTCGCCCTCCGTGATGAGCTTGCGGAATTTGGCCGAGCCGGTGACATTCGTGCGCTCGCCGACGTTCACGAAAGGAATGTCCTTCGTCAGCGTGAAGGGCTCGAGCCCCGACAGGCGCATCATCGGGGCGGGCTTCGGGATGGCGCGCGGCTTGAGGCCCGCGACCGCGTCGGCGATGGCGCGGATGTGCTCGGGGGTCGAGCCGCAGCAGCCGCCGACGACGTTGATCAGCCCCTCTTCGGCGAAGCCGCGCACCTGTCGCGCCATCGCGTCCGGCGTCTCGTCGTACTGGCCGAACTCGTTGGGCAGGCCGGCATTCGGATAGGCGCAGACATAGGTGTCGGCGACGCCCGAGATTTCGGCGAGATGCGGGCGCATGGCTTCCGCGCCGAGCGCGCAATTGAGGCCGATGGTGAAGGGCTTGGCGTGGCGCACCGAATGCCAGAAGGCCGTCGGCGTCTGGCCTGACAACGTCCGCCCCGACAGGTCGGTGATCGTGCCGGAGATCATCACCGGCAGCGAGATGCCGGCCTCCGCAAACACCTCCTCGGCCGCGAAGATCGCCGCCTTGGCATTCAACGTGTCAAAGATCGTCTCGATCAGGATGATGTCGGAGCCGCCGTCGAGGAGGCCGCGCACCTGCTGGGCGTAGGCGATGCGCAGGTCGTCGAAGGAGACGGCGCGGTAGCCGGGATTGTTGACGTCGGGCGAGATCGAGGCGGTGCGATTGGTCGGGCCGATCGCGCCCGCGACGAAGCGCCGGCGCCCGTCCGCCTCTTCGGCGCGCACGGCCGCGCGGCGCGCGACGGCCGCGCCCTCGCGGTTCAGCTCGTAGACCACGGCCTCCATCTCGTAGTCGGCCTGCGCGATCGTGGTGCCCGAGAACGTGTTGGTCTCGACGATGTCGGCGCCGGCCATCAGGTAGGCGAAGTGGATGTCCTCGATGGCTTTGGGCTGCGTCAGGACAAGGAGGTCGTTGTTGCCCTGGAGGTGGCAGCGGCAGTCGTGGAAGCGGTCGCCCCGGAAATCGTCCTCCTGAAGACCCAACCCCTGGATCTGCGTGCCCATCGCCCCATCGAGGATCAGGATGCGCTCGGAGGCCGCCTTGCGCAGCGCCGTCCAGACGTCGTCGCGCGGCTGAGCGGCGCGGGAGGCGAAGAGCGTGTCGAGGGTGGAACTCATGGGAAGCACCTCAAGGCCGGGGCGCGGCCGCACCACATATAAGGATGTCCTTATATGATTTGACCGGCTGTGGCGAGGCACCGTCGTCGTCGGCCTTCCCGGCCTCGATCCACGCCTCGCGTCGGCTTGCCGACACCCCGCAAACCGTTGTGCGGCAGGGGTTAGGCTGGAACAGTTCCAAAACAAAACATTTGCTGACTTTTTTGTGAAGGATTATGGGAGGCCATCGGGCGAGGCCCGGTGCATCCATCGAAGAACCGCTGGGGTCCGACCATGCTCGTCCCGTTCCTCATCATGCTCCGCGAGGGGCTCGAGGCCGCCCTGATCGTCGGTATCGTCGCCGGCTACATCTCGCGCAGCGGTCGCGGCGCCTGGATGCCGGCGGTCTGGTCCGGCATCTTCCTCGCGGTCGCGCTGTCGCTGTTCGTCGGCGCCGGGCTGCAGCTGGCGAGCGCCGAGTTCCCCCAGCGCACGCAGGAACTCTTCGAGGCGCTGGTCGGCTTCGTCGCCGTCGCGATCCTCACCTCGATGGTGCTGTGGATGCGCAAGGCGGCGCGCTCCTTGAAGAGCGAGCTCCAAGGCTCGATCGACCAGGCGCTTGGCGGCACGCGCGCGCAAGGGCTGGCGCTCGTCGGCCTCGTGTTCTTCGCCGTTGCGCGCGAGGGGCTGGAGTCGGTCTTCTTTCTTCTCGCCCTCTTCCAGCAGAGCCCCGGCGCGGCCGGCCCGCTCGGCGCGCTTCTCGGCGTCGGCGTCTCGGCCCTTCTCGGCGCCGCCATCTATGCCGGCGGCGTGCGGCTCGACTTGTCGCGCTTCTTCCGCTGGACCGGCGTCTTTATCCTCGTCGTCGCGGCCGGGCTTTTGGCCGGCTCCCTGCGTCATCTCCACGAGGCCGGCGTCTGGAACGCTCTGCAGGCGACGGTCTTCGACCTGACACCCGTCCTGCCGGTCGATAGCGCGCTCGGCAGCGTGCTGTCCGGCCTCTTCGGCTACATGGCCGACCCGAATGCGGGCGAGCTTCTGGCCTATGTCGCCTATCTCGCCGTCACCCTGCGGCTGTTCCTAAGGCCGGCCGCATCGCCCACGCGGGCGCCCGTCCGCCCGGCCGCCGCGCTGCGCTGAGGACGGCCCGATGACCGCCACCTACCCCGCCCCCGTCTCGCGCCGCGCCCTTCGCTGGGGCGCCGTCGCGTCCGCCGGCCTGATGTTCGCGGGCCTTGGCGCCTTCGCCTATGCCTCGCAGGTGGCCGCCCGCCGCGCCCCCGGCGGCGACACGGTGACCGTGACGCTGCGCGGCGACGCCTGCCAGCCGAACGCTCTGACGGTTCCCGCCGGCCGCGTCAGCTTCCGAATCGTCAACGAGACCGAGCGCGCCGTGGAATGGGAGATCCTCGACGGCGTGATGGTGCTCGAGGAGCGCGAGAACATCGCGCCCGGCCTGTCGCAGACGCTGAGTGCGCGCCTGAAGCCCGGCGAATACGCGATCACCTGCGGCCTCCTGTCCAACCCGCGCGGCCGCCTCGTGGTCCTGCCGTCGGGGAATGGCGCACCGACCGAGGCGCCGCGCCTCGTCGCCTTTGTCGGGCCGCTCGCCGAGTATCAGGTCTTCACGCAGATGCAGGCGCGCGAGTTGCAGCGCGCGGCGGAGGCGCTCGCCGCGGCCGTGCATGCCGGCGACCTCGCCAAGGCGCGCGAGCTTTATTCGGCGTCGCGCGCGCCGTTCGAGCGCATCGCCCCCGTTGCCGAGCGGATCGGGAACCTTGCCGACCGGATCGATCCGGTCGCTGCCTATCTCGCGGCGCGCGAGGCGGACAGCGGCTTCACCGGCTTCCACCGCCTGGAATACGGCCTGTTCGCCAAGGGCTCGCTCGACGGCCTCGGGCCCGTCGCCGATCAACTGGTCGCGGATATCGGCGCGCTGCGCGAACGGCTGCGCGCCCTGAAGATCGGCCCCGCCGACATGACCGACGGCGCCGCGCGCGCGTTGCGATCGCTGGCCGACACAGCTGAGGGCGGCGGCGAGAACGTCTACGCACGCACCGACATGGCCGATATCGTGGCCCGCATCGCAGGGGTCGAGAAAATCGCGACCCTCCTCAAGCCCGTCGCAGCGGATGCGGCGCCCGCACCCTTCGGCGCCGTGGAAGCGCAACTCCAAACGTTGAAGACCGATGTCGCGGCGATCGCCGGCATGGGTGCCGCCCCCTCCTTCGACGCCGTGCCGGAGGCGGCGCGCAGCAAACTGGCGACGGACGCGCGAGCCCTCGCGGAAGCGATCGAAACCCTCGGCGGCGCCATCGGCCTCGGGCAGGACGACGCATGAGCGACGCCCGCACCGGCGGCTGCCCCGCCTTCGTCACCGACCGGCGCCGCCTGCTGATGGGCCTTGCCGGCGGCGCCGCCGCCTCGATCGCGGGCCTCGGCGCCGCGCGGGCGGCGGAGGCCGAAGTCGCCGACGCGCCGCACAGCGAGGCGGCACGCCGGAGCCAGCCGTTCCACGGCCCGCATCAGAGCGGCATCGTCACGCCCCGTCCGGCGGCCGGCATGGTGGTCGCCTTCGACACGCTGGCTGAGACGCCGGACGAGGTCGAGCGCCTGTTTCGCACGCTGACCGATCGTTTCCGCTTCCTGATGGCGGGCGGCCCGGTGCCCGAACTCGACCCGAAACTTCCGCCGGCCGATTCCGGCATCCTCGGTCCCGTGATCGCGCCCGACAACCTGACGATGACGCTGTCGCTCGGGCAAAGCTTCTTCGAGGACCGGCCGTGGCTGCAACCGCTGCGGCCTCGATGCCTCCAGCGCATGGCGCGGTTTCCCAATGACGCGCTCGACCCGGCGCTGTGCCACGGCGATCTGTCGATCCAGATCTGCGCCAACACGCCCGACGCGACGATCCACGCGCTGCGCGACATCATCAAGACGCTGCCCGACCTTCTCGTCATCCGCTGGAAGCAGGAGGGCTCGGTGCCGATCCTGCCGCCGAGCCCGGACGGGCGCGAGGAAAGCGCCCGCAACTTCCTCGGCTTCCGCGACGGATCGGCCAACCCGGATTCGCGCGACGCCGGCCTGATGGACGATCTCGTCTGGGTTGGCACCGGAGCCGACGAGCCGGCGTGGGCGCAGGCGGGCTCCTATCAGGCCGTGCGCATCATCCGCAATTTCGTGGAGCGATGGGACCGCACGCCGCTCGGCGAGCAGGAGGCGATCATCGGACGGCAGAAGCCGAACGGCGCGCCGCTCGGCCATCCCGGCACGGAAGCCGACGTGCCCGATTTCGCATCCGACCCGGACGGCACCGTCACGCCGATGGACACCCATATCCGGCTTGCCAACCCGCGCCGGGCGGACACCGAGAAGAGCCGCATCCTGCGCCGCCCGTTCAACTATTCGAACGGCATCACCCGGAACGGCCAGCTCGACCAGGGCCTCCTCTTCATCGCCTACCAGGCCGACCTCGACGAGGGCTTCATCGCCGTCCAGCGCCGCCTCGATGGCGAGCCGCTCGAGGAATACATCAAGCCCGTCGGCGGCGGCTACTTCTTCACCCTGCCCGGCGTGCGGGACGAGGCGGACTTCCTTGGCCGCTCGCTGCTCCGGGCGGCATCCGACCTGAAAGCCTGACGACGGAGACACCTTGATGACCCGTAAGACGCCTGCCCTCGCACTCGCGGCCGCCCTCCTGTGCGGCGCGACGCCGACGCTCGCCGAGGTCGCCCCGCTCGACCTCGTGCAGCCGGTCGCCGAGTACAAGCTCTACGTCTCCGACAAGCTGGAGACGCTGGTGACCGACACCAAGGCCTTCACCGACGCGATCAAGGCGGGCGACGTGGCGCGCGCCAAGGCGCTGTTTGCGCCGACCCGCATGAGCTACGAGGCGGTGGAGCCGATCGCCGAACTCTTCTCCGATCTCGACGCCTCGATCGATTCGCGCGCCGACGATCATGAGAAGCGCGAGGAGGACGAGGGGTTCACCGGCTTCCACCGGCTGGAATACGGCCTCTTCGCCAAGAACTCGGCCGAGGGCCTCGCGCCCTTCGCCGACCGCCTGATGGCCGACGTCACCGATCTCGAACAGCGCATCGCCGACCTCGCCCTGCCGCCGGAAAAGGTCGTGGGCGGCGCCGCCGCGCTGATGGAGGAGGTCGCCGCGACCAAGATCTCCGGCGAGGAGGACCGCTACAGCGGCACCGATCTCTGGGACTTCAAGGGCAATTTCGACGGCTCGCGCAAGATCTTCGACCTCGTCCAGCCGCTGATCGAGACGCAGGACGCCCCCTTCGTCGCCAAGGTCAATAAGAGCTTCGGCATCGTCGACACGACGCTCGCCAAGTATCGCGAGGGCGACGGCTACACCCATTACGAGAAGCTGACCGACAGCGACCGCCGTCTGCTGGCCGCCAACGTCAACACGCTGGCCGAAGACCTCTCCACCCTGCGCGGAAAGCTCGGCCTGAACTGAGCCGCCCCTCGTCGCAGGACGGCCGCGCCGGAGGTTTGATCCCTCCGGCGCGGCCGTCTTGTTTTGGCTCGTATGCCCATCCCCATGAGGGCAGAAGCGACCCTTCGGTGTCGTCGACAACTCAACCCGGCCGATACGCGTCGGCATGACCTGCGAGGCCAGCGGTATCGAGAACCGGCTCGCCAGGCCGAACCATCCCTGGAGTTCGAAGGATGGGGAAACGATCCCGTGAATCGTTTGTCTCGACAACGGCCAGATCGAACGGATGAACCGAACGATCGGGGACGCGACGGGCGAACGCTTCAACGACGATAGCCGCGACGGGCTTCAGGCTCGTCGCGCCGACGTCCCGGCGGCGTGACGCCCCACGATTGCAGCGCCGGGTTCTTCCCGCCCCCCAGCCAGACCGGTTCGGCATCCATCCGATGCGCGCGATGCCGGGACTGAACACCTCGCCCCGTCGATGAGATCGGGTCGACGACTCCTTTGACGCTGGAGTGGGCCGGAGCAGCGTCTGAACGCCGCTCGACGGACCTCAATCTCGGAGGCGAGCCACTTGGCGGGCGGCGCCGGACGACGAGGATCGGCCGCCCCGAAGCCAGCCGCGCCGAGCCGAGTTGGCAACCCTCTGGATCGACGAGATTGGCGCCGACGTGACGCCGTCTCCATGGGTCGGAGGACCGTCCGCCTTGATCCCCTCGCCGCAGAACGCTCGATCGTCGTTGCGCTCCGTCGGAGAGCCGTTCCCGCCCCTATCTATCCCAGGGCCTGCTTTTCCGAAAATGCGGGCAGCGCAGATGATCGACTGCAACGGACCTCACCCAAGGGCGTGGTTGCACGATCCCCGACCTGCCACCTCATCCCCCGCTTGATGGATGCTTCTCACCTTTTGGGAGCCCCTGGCAGGACGCGATCGGCGCTAGGATGATCCGGCCACGCAGCACTTCCCAAAACACTTCGACACGAAGTGGGAAATGATCGGACCGGAGGCGCAGATGACTTTCAATTCAACGGGAAGTTCGGTCGTCTCCGGAACCGTCCTTCAAGACAACTTCTTCGCCTTCACGCAATCGAGCAATCTGGACGACGTGCTGGCCGACGGGGTGTTCGCCCAGCTCGATTGGGAGACCGGCCTCAAGACCGGCGCGACGACGGTTTTCAAGATCACGGCCTATAATATCCACTACTCGACGGACGTCTTCCTCGGCTACGACAAGTCTGACACGCTCTACGGATCGAACCTCAACGACCTCGTCGTCTACAATGATGCGAGCCTCAAGGGCGGCGTCGGCGGCTTCGATTCCGTCGAGCAATTCTCCCTGGGCGGCGGAGACGATATCGCCGATTTCAGCGCCCGACCGGGCGGCGTCGACTATGAGCGATCCGTTCTGGTGAATGGGGATACCGGCCAGGATACCATCATCGGCGGCGCCGGGAAGGACACCATCAATGGCGATTCCGGCAACGATCTTCTGATCGGCGGGCGCGGGGCCGACCTCCTTGCCGGCGGCGCGGGAAACGATTCCCTCTATGGCGACGATTTCGGCTTCAACAACATCGCCGGCGACGACACCCTCCGGGGTGGTAGCGGCAACGACATGCTCTTCGGCGGTGCCCGTACCGATCGACTGGAGGGCGGAGACGATGACGATGTTCTCTATGGCGGACTGGGCGGCGACAACCTGTTGGGCGAAGCCGGCAACGACATCCTCTATGGGGACGATGCGGGTCTGAACGGCAACGACAAGCTCGACGGTGGCTCGGGCAACGATCAGTTGTACGGCGGTGGTGGCGACGACGAACTGACAGGAGGGAGCGGAAGCGACCTCCTGGATGGCGGAACCGGCAATGATTTCGTGGGAGCCGGTGTCGATGACGATCGGCTGATGGCCGGAGCTGGAAACGACACCCTGGATGGCGGCGCGAACGTCGATACGGTGGTGTTCTCCGGACAACGCGCGGATTACGAGATTCAAGCGGCAGCCGGCGGCGGCTACATCCTGACAGATCTCCGGGCAGGCGCACCCGACGGTGCCGACACGGTCCTCAATGCCGAATTCCTCGAGTTCTCGGATACGACCCTTGCCATCGGCGCCACGAACGCGCCGCCGGTGATCACGTCCGATGGCGGCGGCGACACGGCCAGCCTTGCCGTCGAAGAGAATACCACTGTCGTCACGACGGTCACCGCCGTCGATCCCGACACCAGTCAGACGACGTCCTACCGGATCTCGGGCGGCGCCGATGCCGCACTGTTCGAGATCAACCGTCTGACGGGCGTCCTCAGCTTCATTCAAGCTCCGGATTTCGAGGTGCCGCGCGACACCGGCGCCAACAACGTCTACGACGTGATCGTCACGGCGAACGACGGATATGGCGGCAGCGATGCGCAGGCGCTGTCGATTTCGGTGACCGACAAGCCGGACAGCGATCCACCGGTCATCACATCGAGCGGCGGGGGAGCGAGCGCATCGTTGACGCTGGCGGAGAATACCACCGCCGTCGTCACGGTGACGGCGAGCGATCCGAACGGCACCACGCCCACCTATGCGATCTCGGGCGGAAGCGACGCGAGCCTCTTCGTGATCGACAGCATTTCCGGCGCCCTCTCGTTCCGCGCCGCACCGGACTTCGAGGTGCCGCTCGATACCGACCGCGACAACATCTATTCCGTTGTCGTGCAAGCGACGGACGGGGTGTTGTTCGACGAGCAGACCTTGTCGGTTCAGATTACGGACGTGAACGAGACAGGGCGCACGGTCACGGGCAGCAGCGGCAACAACACGATCGGCCCGACCGCCCCGAACGCGGCCCTGCAGACGACGAGCTACGGCGACACCGTCTACGGTTTGGCCGGCAACGACACGATCGACGGCGGAGCGGGCGCGGACCTCATGTATGGCGGCACCGGCAACGACGTCTTCTATGTCGACGTCTTTTCCGACGATGGCGTCGCGACCAACGACGATCAGGTCGTGGAACTCGCCAACGAGGGAACCGATCTGGTGAATGCGGGTATCGACTACGTCCTTTCGGACAATGTCGAGAACCTGACATTGACTGGCACCGGCGCGATCAGCGGAACCGGCAATGCGCTCGCCAACCTGATCAACGGCAACATCGCCGCCAACGTCCTGCGTGGTGGACTGGGAAACGACACGCTGAACGGCGCCAAGGGCGACGACCGCCTGGAAGGCGATGACGGCAGCGACGTGCTCAACGGAGGGTCAGGACGCGACACGCTCCTCGGCGGCGTTGGAAGCGACGATCTCGCGGGCGGGGACGGCGATGACCTGCTCCAGGGGGGAAGCCAGAACGACAGGCTGTCGGGTCAGTCGGGCCGGGACACCTTGATGGGCGGGACGGGGACCGACACCCTGGCGGGCGGATCCGAGGCGGACACCTTCGCCTTCGGCTCCGGCGAAACGTCCATGAACGCCGCGACCAACGACACGATCCTCGATTTCGCCACCGGCTCCGACGTGATCGACCTCGGCGTCATCAACGGGGGACTCAACCCTCTGGCCTATGCGGAGACGACGATCGCGACGGACATCTTCGCCGATGCGGTCACCGCAGCGCAGTCGGCCATGGGCGGCGGCAAGAGCGTGGTCTTCATCGCCGCAGCCTCCAAAGGGTGGCTGTTCTGGGACAGCAATGCGGATGGCGTGGCCGATCAGTCCGTGCTTCTGGAAAACGTCAACATGCTTGGCGGTTTCAGCGACACCGACGTCGTCTGAGGCCCGACGAAACCGCTTGCCGACGGGTCAGCGGGCGACGGGGCGCTAAAGCCGAAGTCCGGCAGGACGTCGCCGGCAAGGGCCATGAGTCACGGACCACGAGCCATCCGGATCCTCTCGACATCTCGGGATCACCGAAAGGCTGAGGTCTGCTTCGACGATGGCTTCCGGTGGGCGCGTCCACGCGCGGTGACCTGACGGACGCGGCACGAGCGGTGGTCGTTGCGCATCTGCCAGGAAAGCGGGTGCGCAACGCGCGGCCGATGCACGACAACCGGTGGCTTCACCGACGACATGGCGCGCGTTTTGCGTGCCTGCCACCGCTGGCGCGCCGGACACGAGGCCGACGGCAAGGGGAACTCGCTCCGCGTCCCCTTTCGGGGGTGTCGAACACGTAGGCGCCTTGTCGAGCGCTCCGGTCGGCACATGAGCTTGCGCTCTTTCCGACGGCCTACCCTCGCCTAAAGGCGGTGCTGCGGCTCGAACCGTTGTCGTTATAGTTCAGGGTCTACGACCTGTTGAAACGGATCGATCGTGATGAGCCGAACGACGCCCATGCTCACCGGAAACGTCATGCAGCCCGATATGTCGTCAATTCCCGAGGATCTTCGGCCGGCGCATGGGCTGTTCAACGGTTTGGCGCTGTCCACCGTCATATGGCTCAGCCTCCTGACGGCATGGTCGATCCTTTAGGCCGGATCCTCTTCTCCTTTCCTCGCCGCACCGAAAACTTTGCCTTTCCCTGGTCCCGTGGGCGACGTGCGCACCTTCGGACCGTCTGTTCTGCCGTCTCGCACGATCCACCGGCGACGCCGGTTTACGTGACCTCCTGGCTCGGTTCTCGAGGACCCCCATGGCATTGAGTGCGGCATTGGATCGCCCGGCCTTTCACTTTCGCCAACCGAGCGTCGTGCCGGGCTTCGGCCTGTCGCTGGGTGTGACGCTCGTCTATCTCAGCCTGATCGTGCTCCT
>NZ_LMOH01000017.1 GCF_001423245.1 Aureimonas sp. Leaf324 | reverse complement strand
TCCGATCTCCGCTCCGCCTACGGCTCTACGGAGATCGGAACCGCGGCCGCACCCTCACGCCTCAGGGGTCAAAGTTGGACGCCGATCCGGGGTCAGTTTTGCAGGCCGTTTGACAATCGAGAAAGCCAATCACCTCAGCGATGCGTCCCAACGCGTCGAGGCGCACGACATCGGTGCCGAAGGCGACTGATGGGCCGTGCTCCGGTTCAAGCGTCCAGGAGAAGCGCACGAAGGGTCCGTGCCCGTCGGGTGTCCCGCTAAGGCAGAAGGCGAGAGCCGGCAATTGCTCCCGCGCCGATGTCACCATGGCGGCCAGAGCATCGCGGCCCTCAGCCTCCATCAGCGGATCACGATAGCGGGCCTGCGGATGCCACGCTTCGAGACGTTGCCGTCGCTCGGTTGGGTCGGGCACGTTCCAAAGGGTGAGATAGTCGTTGGCGATATCGCGGGCCGTGCGCATCGTGGTCTCCTGTAGGTTGAAGCCCAGAGCATGACGAGGCTAGCGCCGCCCGGCGATTACCTCCGAGGTCATGGGCGGATGGCGAACCTCATGCAATAACGCTTTGATGACGACGACGCTTGCGAACGACACGGTGGGAGACGTCCTGCGCGACTGGCGCAGCAGGCGTCGCTTCAGTCAGCTCGATCTTGCCTTGTACGCCGACATCTCTGCGCGTCATCTCAGCTTCGTCGAGAGTGGTCGCTCGCGGCCGAGCCGCGACATGCTCCTGCGCCTGGCCGAGCGACTCGAGCTGCCGCTCCGCGAGCGCAACCGTCTCCTCCTCGCGGGTGGCTTCGCCCCGGTCTTTGCTGAGCGAGCGCTCGACCAAGCGGACATGGCCGTCGCTATGGAAGCTGTGCGCGCCGTGCTTCGCGCCTTCGAGCCGTTTCCGGCGCTCGCGGTCGATCGACACTGGCGTCTCGTGGCCGCCAACGAGGGCCTTCCGCCACTCCTTCGAGGCGTTGCGCCGCGCCTGCTCGAGGCTGGGGTCGACGTCCTGACCCTGTCGCTGTCGCCAGACGGGCTCGCACCCTTCATCCTCAACCTTGCCGAATGGCGGCATCACGTTCTGGAGCGCCTGCGTCGGGACGTCGCCGCGTCAGGCGATCCGGAGCTGGCCCGCCTCCACGAGACGCTGCGGGCGCTACCCGGCCTCAGCAACCGATCAGAAGCGTCATCCGCGGTGATGCCGGCCGCCTCGATCGCGGTGCCCTTGATCCTAAGGCACCCGTCAACCGGTCAACGACTGTCATTTCTATCGACAAGTACCGTCTTCGGCACGGCAGCCGACGTGACGCTTGCTGAACTGACGCTGGAGGGCTTCCTCCCGGCCGACGAGGCGACCCGTAAAGCGCTTGCAATGCCTCAGGACCCTTTGCAGCCTTCTAAAGACACGTTGCGCAGTCCAATAGCGGACACGTTTCATGCCTCTTGAAAGTTGTTGCGCATAGTGATCCTCAAGAAGCCGCGACGTCAAAAGGGCTGTGTATGCCGTCCTTGCCTACATTTCATACTGCTCGCCTCATGTTGAAACAGCGAACGCTAGACGACCTTCAGGCGTGTCTAGTGATGGATCGCGACCCCGACGTAACGAGGTTCATTCCAGGACCCTGGGCCGATCCCATACGGCACGAGGCGTTCGTCAGGGAACGGATCACTGCCAACTTTGGCCGGGGGTTTGGCTACTGGTCCGTGTTCTCGCAAGAGAACCCAGATCGCTTCTTGGGATGGATACTGTTGATCCCACGCGACGGTGCCGGACCAGAGATCGAAATCGGCTGGCGGTTCAAGCGAGACGTGTGGGGAAAGGGCTTCGCGACAGAAGCTGCCAAGCCCGTGCTGGAATATGCGCTTGAAACGCTGGACCTCGATCGCATC
The DNA here is from genome assembly GCF_001423245.1 of Aureimonas sp. Leaf324. Lineage (GTDB taxonomy): Bacteria > Pseudomonadota > Alphaproteobacteria > Rhizobiales > Rhizobiaceae > Aureimonas. The sequence continues at coordinate 13,947 of NZ_LMOH01000017.1, read as the reverse complement.
GTAGCTGACATCGATCCAGACAACTCCGGATCGATCCGGGTCGCTTTGAAAATCGGTATGGCGGATGAGGGCCTACACGAGCATGATGGCGCTCCTTGGCGCTCATTCGTGATGCAACGACGGACATTGTAGGCCCATCGTTGCGTCCACTTCGTTTTCATATCTGCTCAAAGCCGCCGACACGTTTTTACCCGGCTGAGCCGATCGTTCAAAGGAAGCCGACACATGGTAGCAGTACATCCGCAATCGACCCAACCCGGTCGACCAAGCTGCCGTTTAGGCTTCTCTAAAGCGGTCGCTCGCCGCGCCTCTGCCGACTTCAGATCGGGGTGGCAAGCGATCTCTCTCCCGGCGGCGTCACAAATCCTAGGCAGAGGCCGACGGCTGCATGAACTCGATCGTCGCGCCGTCCGGGCCAACAGCGTAGATCACGCGCGTTCCAGCGCGCGCACCGCTTGCGATCGGCTGCGGAATGCCCTGCGCCTTCCAGCCGTAGGCGGCGATCCGCACCAGCAGCGCGTCGATGTCATCGACCACGAGGGCCAAATGCGCAAAGCCGGGGTCGAACGGCTTGGCCGGCACGGCTGGCCGAGCCAGCCCCCGATATTCCAGTAGTTCGATTGTCAGATCCGCCAGCGAGACGATCGCCATGCGAACCTGTGCCCCATGCGCTCCTGTGACCTGACCAAGGAACTCACCCCCCATCTCGCCGGTCCGCACAAGCTGCGCGCCGAGCCCGTCGACCCAGAACCGAAGAGCCTCGTCTAGGGAAGCGACCGAGAAGCCGACATGATCGGCGCGACGCACGTGGATGCTCGTGTGTTCAGTCATGAGGACATCCTACCGCCGAAGGGCTCACTCGTCTGCAATTTGTCGTGGCCGATCTCCGACCCCAACCCCTTCGGTACATTTGCGATTTGGAAGCGGACAGTCCGCGAACCACTCGATCAAACCATGGAGCGCCGAAGAAGCCGACGCCGGGAAGCAGTCCATCCGCATTCGACCCCCTTTCGGACCGCCGAACGACTGGACAGCGCGACGAGAAGCAGACGTTCTCGAAGGCCCTCGGGTTGCCGCCCTACCGAAGGTCGTGCAGATCCTTCCCAAGATGGTTCGTCAGTGTCCAATCTGAGAAATGCACTGCCAAACCCGCCCGCTCCGGCGTGCAGCACATTGGACCGACTTGGTAGCTGACGCCTTCCGGGAATGGACAAAGCCGCACGAGGGGCCAAAGCCTTCCATCGGTCGAGGCTTGCAAGCGCAGGACACCGCGGGCCAGAGACACGCGCATCCAGAAGTCCATGGGGTCGCCGTCGAAGCGTCCCGTTGCCCAGTCGGACCGCTCGTTGGTCAGGACGCTGCCGAGGAGGGCACGTCCGTCCGAGAATTCTAACCCGGCCTTGATCCAGTGCCGCTCGTCGAGCCGGACCATAATTCCGGCCTGGTCGTAAAGGCTTTCGAACTTCGCCCGGATGCGCAGTTGAGCGGTGAAGCCGTCGCCTGTCTCCAGTCCCAAGAAGTGGCCGCTGTCGCGCGTGAAGCCGTAATGCGTCTCGCGCCAGAAGTCGGTCCGCTCGTCGGTCACCATCTGGAGGCTGTCGGGGCCAAGCTCAGCCTGTTTTGGTTCGTTCAGCCATACACCTGTTCTGAGATCCGTCATCGACCCTCGTCCTTCGATTGGATCCTAGTGCCGGCGCACCAACCCGGCGACCTCTAGCCCAGTCTCGATGTCTGAACCGGATCGACGCACCGGAGCACGGTCCATCGAACGCTGCAATGCAGGCCCGGCTACTTACCCTGGCTCCACCCCCAAAGCTGTCCGACCGCTTTCCACCGACCCCGCCGTTTGATCTGCAGGGGACTCTGGCCCGCTGATTCCCCGACGCATGGTTCGGCGTGTCCTTGCGATCCAACGCCGTCGTGCTACTTCTATCGCATGCAAGATGATCGCCCTTCACAATCTGCGCTGCGGCAGAAGCTCATTCGGGCCAACCGGCATCAGGATCAGCGCGATCTGAAGTGCGATGCCTGCCTGATGCCTCTCGACACGTCAGCGATCATCAGCCTCGCAGAAGGCTTCGAAATCGACCTTTGCCCTGAGTGCCTCCAAGTGGCGCAGGAGAAGCTTCAGCAGCTGCACAAACCGGCAACCTAACCCCCCATTTGATCTAGAGGGGACTCTGATCAGCCGAGCCGGCAGCTATCGACCCAAGTTTGCCGTTCATGGCACCGTTGGTTGACCCCAAGAGCGGACGATACGACGAATCGTCCGCTCGGGTTGATCACGCCTTCACGACGATTTTGCCTTTCGGGCGGCCATTCTCCGACAGGTCCAACGCGTCGGTGACGTTCTCCATCGGCAGCACCGTCGCCACTCGCGCCCGGATCTGGCCCGCTTCGACCAGCTCTCCGATGAAGGCGAGTTGCGCGCCGTTCGGCTTGCACTGCACCCGTGCGACCTTCGGGCCCCGCTGACGATCGGCATCGCTGGGGAAGGCCACTGCCGTCACGAGAAAGCCTGTGGGCGTGAGCACGGCGAACGCACGCAAGAATGTGTCTCCGCCCACCGTGTCGAACACGACATCCATGTCGCCGACGACCGCCTCGAACGGCTGCGCCGCGTGGTCGACGAAGGCGTCGACGCCGAGGCTGCGGACATATGCCTCGTTCGCGCCCGAGGCCATGGCGGTGACATGCACACCCTTGGCCTTCGCGATCTGCACCGCCAACGAGCCGACGCCGCCCGAACCGTTCGTGACCAGAAGCCGCTGGCCGGGCTTAAGGGCTGCGACGTCGAAGAGAGCCTGCCACGCCGTCAACGCACCCAAGGGGACGGCAGCCGCCTGGACGAAGTCGAGGTTGACGGGCTTCGGGGCCAGGTCCACGGCTTTTGCGATCGCAGACTCAGCGAATCCGCCTGCCTCGATGATGCCGAAGACCGCATCACCCACCTGGAACCCGTCGACGCCGCTGCCGAAGGCTTCAACCGTGCCGGCAATCTCGCCGCCGAGATGGAAAGGCAGGGTCAGCCCCATGCGGGCTCCAGCGCCGTTCCGGATCTTCCAGTCCACCGGGTTCACCCCAGCCGCCTCGACGCGCACGAGAACCTCGCCGGCCCCCGGTGTCGGACGCTCGACCTCCTGGAGCCGCACCACCTCGTTGCCGCCATAGGCGTTGATGACCACTGCCTTCATTGTCTTGCTCCTGTTGCGACCGGCCCTGGCCCGTCGATGTGCGAGGTGATACAGGAGAGTTTCAGCGATGAGCCGCCAATCGCCATCGCGGAAAGGCCAAATTGGAGACGCCGCAGCCCTTCGCCCTATCCCGCGGCGTGAAGCTTCGCGGCGCAGGGTTCCCCATGCACGTTCACGAGGACGCACAGCTCACTTTCGTGATGTCGGGCGTCGTACAGGTCGTGACGAACGAGGGGCGATGGTTCGTGCCGCCGCAACTGGCGGTCTGGATCCCGCCGGGCTTGCTGCACACGGTGGAGGTGCTGACCGACGCCGAACTCTGGCTGGTTCACTGGCAACCGTCTGTAACGCGTGCCTGGTCACCGCCGGGTCTTCCCGCCCGTGCCTTCGCCCTGCCCGTCACGCCGTTGCTCGGGAGCCTGCTCACCACCGCCTTCGCCGCAGGGACATCGGCCGTGAAGGCGGAACTGGTCGTGAAGCTAATGCTGCACGAACTCGTCGAGGCGCCCGACGCCCCGACGTTCCTGCCGCTTCCCTCGAGTCCTGCAGGCAAGCGCGTGGTTGAGATCGCGCTGGGTGATCCGCAGAACAGGCTGAGCGCGTCGGAAACGGCATCGCGGGCCGCGACCTCGCTCCGCTCGATGAGCCGACTCTTCCCAGTCGAGACCGGACTGACGTTCAAGGCGTGGCGCCAGCGAGCCCGTATTGTGCAGGCGATGGACCGTCTCGCCCATGGCCAGCCGATCGCCCAGGTCACGGCCGCCACCGGCTTCGCAAGCACGGCGGCGTTCTCGTGCGCCTTCCGGCAGGTCACGGGGACGACCCCCACCGCCTTCGCCGAGCATCGGGCCCCTGCCTTCGGATAGCGTCAGGCCACCGTGTGCGCCGTGATGGTGTAGCCGAACGGATCGCGGAACGCGAAGTAGCGGCCGAACGGTCCATCCTTTGGGGGAAACTCGATGGCGACGCCCTTCTCGACGAGATGATCGTGCAGGGCGTCGGCATCGTCACAGCCGAACCAGAGCGCGATGCCCCAGCCCAGCTTCGCGGGATCACCCAGATCGATCACGGGCGTCCGCACGGCGAACGGAATGGGCTGTGTGTCGAAGACGACGGCTCCGGGCGGACTGCGGTCGGCGACCGTGAGCCCGACGACATTCGAGTAGAACGCGCGGGCGGCTTCGAGGTCGGGCACTTGGATACCGATGAAGTCGGGTCCGGTCAGGTGGGGCATCGTGGCTTCCCTCTCACTCGCTGGATTGCTATTGTAAGGACACTGATAAATATAAGGACACTGACATGTCAAGCGAGAACGCGGACGCCGTGATGGCCGACCCCTACGGAACGATTGGGTTCGCGCTGAAGCAGGCTCAACAGGCCTTGCGGGCACATCTCGATACCGGACTGCGGGAGATCGGGCTGACGATGCCCCAGTATGCAGTCCTCGCCTTCCTGAACGCGAAACCTGGCGCATCGAACGCTGCTCTCGCGCGTCGCGCCTTCGTCACCCCCCAAACGATGCAGGCGATCCTTGTTACGCTGGAGCGGTCGGGCCATGTCACGCGCACGCCCCATCCCGAACACGGTCGGGTCCAGACGACCGAATTGACGGCGGCAGGTGCGAAGGTCCTCGCAGCGGCCACGGGCATCGTGGCCGATGCAGAGGTGCGCCTACGAAGCGCGGCGGCGCCGTTGGAGCCCAAGGTGGTGGCGGCCATGCTGCTGCGAGTTGCTGAAGCGCTTCGCTGAGGGTTGACCATCAACCCCATAGTTCAGAACGTCCGCTCCCCATGCGAGGGCAACCTGAAGCAGACCGTCTGCAAACCACCCGATTGCGTCGTAGAAGGGTACGTTGCGACGACCGGAACCCGCGTCCTGGTCATGGTCACGTTGCGTGCACCGTGCGAGCAACACCGCCCGGCCGTTCGGCTCGATACCGGGAGGCGGGGAAACCCGTCAGGATAGGTCGACGACCGACCGCTCCGCCAAGGCCCTGGAAAGATCCTCGACCTCTGCGCGCCTCCGCTCGACGATCGACCTCGCCTCCCGGTGGCACCGCTCGAGCACACGCTCGACGCGATCCCTGAGCGCCGGGTTGCCGCTGGCGGCGGCAACGGCTTTCGAGAGTGCGCCCGCGGGAACGGAGTGGAGGCCTTCCCCGAGGCCCAGCGAGAACTCCATCGACTCGGCGAGCCGCGTTGCCCGCACGAGGTCGGCCTCGGGAGTGCCGCCGGAGCCGCTGCCGCGGGAACCGAGCAGCACCTCCTCCGCGGCCATGCCGGCCAACAGCACCGACACCTGCGCCTCCACGGTCTCGCGTGCGTGGTCGTGTCCCTCGACCACGCGGAAGTCCGTGCGGTTCGCGTCGGCATGCCGGATGCGGCGGAGTACGGCGACCCTCGTCGGCGTCAGCCCTGAGACCGCGGCGAGCTCCAGCCCGGCGACGGCGTGCCCCGCCTCGTGGACACACAGGCGGCGGAAGGCGGCGTCCGACAGCAGCGTCCCCTCGGGGAGGGCATTCCAAAGGTCGGCGGCAACCAGGGCACGCCCCTCCCGTCGGGCGAAGCCGCGTGCCTCGCGGACGACCTGCGCCAACGTTGCGCCCGAGGCCTCGCCGATTTCCTCCGCGAGGGCCAGGAGGTCGATACCTAGCAGGTCATCCCGCAGGTGGTGGCGCAGGATCTCGGCCCGCCCGTTTCGGTCGGGAAGCGCGGCCTCGATCAGGCGGCCGAGCCGTCCCGGTCGCAGGACTGCCGCATCGATCGCGTCCCTGTTGTTGGTGGCGCCGACCACGACGACCCCGTGGCGCGCCGTCGAACCGTCCAGGCACTCGAGGAGACCGTTGACGACCTGGCGTTGGTAGGAGGCATGGTCGCCGAGCTGCTCGTCGCGGCTTCCGACGGAGTCGAGCTCGTCCAGGAACAGGATGGACGGCGCAGTCTTCCTCGCCTCCTCGAACGCCGAGCGCATGGCCTTGAGGAGGTCTCCCAAGTGGCCGCGGGACTGCCAGGAGGCGAAGGAGTGGGCGTGGAGCGGCACCCCGCAGGAGCCCGCCAGCGCACGGGCGAACAGAGTCTTGCCCGTTCCTGGCCGCCCGTGCAGGAGGACGCCCGCCTCGACGTCGGCCCAAGGCAGCGTGCCCGCGCGGTACCGGGCGAGGTCGTCCACAAGGGCTTGCCCCCAGCTCCGCGCGTCGCCCATGCCCGGCAGGTCATCCAAGCGTTCAGGCCTTGCATCCCCGGACAGAGCGGCTTTCTGGTCCGTCCTTGCGGCTCCCCCTTCCTTCTCCTTTTTCGGGTTCCGCTTCCCGTCCTCCTCCACGAAGGAATGACGCCCGAGGCGACCGGCAACCGACCACATCCGGTGGCGGGACATGCCGGGCCGCAGGAGGAGGTTTAGGTACGCCAGCGGCAGGCGCGCGAGCCGGGTCATGAGCGCGTCGTCGGGGACGAACCCCGCGAAGTCGGCGACGAAATGCCCGATCGCCTCTTCGCGCTTGGCAAGCGGGAGCATCGCGTCGGCCACCGCCGAAACGACCGGGGGCACCGCCGACCTTGCCCGGCAGAGGACGACCATAGGCCGGGTGCTGGTGCTCGCCTCGAGCAGAAGCCGCTCGACATGGTTCGGGCGTAGGCTCTTCGGATCCGTCCAGTCCCGAACCATCGCGTCGAGCGCGAACGAGTCGTCCGGCGTTCCCCCGATGAGGTCCTGGGCAGCTTGGTGGACGGTCACCGCGTCCGCCGGGCGGACGCCGTGGATGACGACGACGCACGCCGCGCCTTCGAGGAGACGCGTGAAGCCCGCAATCTCGACGGTTTCGCGAAGGAGGTGGTCCGCGATCCGCGCGGAGGGAACTAGGCGGCTTGCGAGCGATCCCGCGTCGGGATCGAGGCGGAGACGGCGGTTCACGACGACGTCCTCCCTAAGGGCGACAGCGGCGCCGATCGGCGAGACCCTTCGCCGATGACCGTACGGGCTCGAGCTCGCCCAGTATCTCGGTTGGCGGCAGGGGCATGGCTGGCCTCGGGACGGGGTTCGACCGGCCGAGGGTCGATGGCAGAAATGGTAGGCATTCGAATGGCCCTGGATGCGGCCGCCGTTTCGACGGCCTCGGACTGACGGTTCGCGAAGGGTCAGTCAAAGGGACTTATGGGTCGGCCGGGCCTGGCCGCGGACGGGCATGTCACGCACGTGGCGGCGTGCGGCCATGCATGCCTAGCCGTCCGTCCGCCGAGACGGGCGCTAGCCGGCCATGGGTCATTGCGGGAGGTTCCACGTCGGTGCCGCACGCTCACTCGAGCTCCGGAAGGTGGCGAGAAACCTTCAGCCGGAACTCGTCGGCGAACGCGTCGATGCGGTCCCTCGTCAACCCCATCTCGCTGATCGGCCACGGAAGGCGCCGCAGGGGGCCGAGGCGAGACGAGCCGAACGCCGCCCAGGCCGCCGCCTGCCACACGAGTTCCGTACCGTCCCCCTCGAGGTGCCAGTCCTGCACGTAGGCCAGGAGGGCCGCCTCGCCCGCGACCGCCAGCGCCGCTTCCGCGTCGCCGAGCAGGGCGGCGTAGATGACGCAGCGCAGGCGCAACGTCCCGTCGGGGTCCGACGGCGGCGCGATGCGGCATGCCCGCAAGGCCGCGAGGACCGCAACCCCGTCGACCCCGCCGCCCGGCGCGGCACGCCGGGCGGCGTCCGACAGGGCGCGGAGGGATGCGGCGGCTTCGCGGTCCACCGAGCCATCGGGCACGGAGCCCACGAATTCTTGGATGTCGGTCCGGATGTCGCCGCCCAGCGGGGGATGCCCGTGCAGGAGCTGGTCGGCGGAGGGGAGGACCGAACCGGACGCGGCCGCCCCGCGCCGCTCCCCGTCCGCCGCGCGGGCAGCCGCGCGGTCGCGGCGGGCCTGCGCCATGCCGAGGATCTCTTCGAGGGCGGTCGGTACGGAGGGCACGTCGCGAACTCCCGTCTCGGCGCGGCAGGGCCGCCGGCCCGGTGGCGGCCCGCGAATCACCCTGGCATGGGCCGGCCGCGATTCCTTACGACAGCGCAGGTTTTGGTGCAACCAAATACCCTGTTGGGATACCCGAGTGCACTATCAGCGTAATTGTTGACATGAGCGTCCCGTGAGCGAATCTCCGCCGCGATGCCCGTCGATCCCAACCTCCTGCGAGCCGCCCGACTGCTGGCCGACCTGTCCCTCGAGGACCTTGCCGAAAAGGCCAAGGTCGCCCGCCGCTCGCTGCTGAACATGGAGGCGGGAAAGGGGGACTGCATGCTGTCGACGATGGAGAACGTGAAGCAGGCACTGGAGGCCGCGGGCGTCGTCTTCATCGGGGAGACCGAGTTCCACGGCCCCGGCCTACGCGTCACGCGGGACGTCGCGGCGGGCTGGACGCGGACGCGCTCGGCGCAGGCGCGGAGCCGCAAGAAGAAGAAGGTCGAGGCGCCCGGCTGAGGCTCGGCCGCACGCCGTCGCGAACGGACCTCCCGGCGGTTTTCCGACGACCTCGACACCGGACGCATCCGCGACCGGGGCGGGCGTGCCCGCCCACGGGCCGGAACTGCTGCGGAAACGTCTCCGTCGGTCCGCTGGCCGTCCCGGTCGCCGATGCGCGGAACCCTCGCGGGCTGCGGCGACGGGCCGCCGCCACCTCTTCCGCCGGCTCCCGCCATGGTCGCGTGTGAATCCTTGCGGGTCGTACCCGATCTGCTGCCCCGACAGCCGCTGCGGGTGACGATCGAAGGGATCCGGGACTGCGGAATCCTGCTGGCCGCCGAGCAATGGGGCGTCCATTTTTTCGGACTCGAGCGGCTCTGAGCCGGGTTCCGGCGCCCGTGGCCGTGTCGCTGGGACGTCGGAAACGGAAGGCGGGGTCGGATTGCAAGCCGTCGCTTGAGGGCTCTCAAAGCCCGACCTGCGGTCGGGTCCAGGTGCCTTGTTCTGAGTGGGGATTGGTAAGGGGCGGCTACGGCGCTTTGAGGGGCGCGCCGCCCCCTACCAATCCACTCCTGCCCTACGTTCGGTAAAAGTCGGTAACCTCGAAAAAGAGCACCAGATTCCTAATCTGGGGGTCGTAGGTTCGAATCCTACTGGGATCACCATCTCCTTTCAGCGGATCGATCGGACGGGGAGGACGCCGGATGGTTTCCCAGGTTCGTGCGGTGCCCGAACGAGGCCGGCCGACCGAATGTGTCATGCGGTGATCCACACCGACGGCTCCTGCGCCGGCCGTTCGGCTCTCGGCGGCTGGGCCGCGGTGATCCGGCTGATCCGGGACGACGGCAGCATGGCCGAGCCGGTCGTCCTGTCCGGCAGCGTCCCGCAGACCACGAACAACCGGATGGAGATGACGGCCGCAATCGAGGCGCTGAAGGCTTTCCCGCAAGGGACGGCGACGATCGTCACCGACAGCCAGTATTTGATCCGCGGCATCACCGAATGGGTGCGCCCGTGGAAGTCGCGGGGCTGGAAGAACTTCGAAGGGCGCAAGGTGCCCAACCGAGACCTCTGGCAGGACCTCGACGCCCTGATTGCCGGGCGCGAGATCGCGTGGACGTGGGTGAAGGCTCATGTGGGTCATGCGGAAAACGACGAAGTGGATGCCCTGGCGCGGCGGGCCGTGATGGCGCATGAGAGGCTTGAGTCCGTTGGGCGACGATCGAGGTGAAGCATGAGGACGAACGGAGGCCGGACCTTGGCGGCTCGGTCGGGGCGAACATTTCCATGAAAGCCAACGCAGCCCCGAGACTGCGCAAGGGCTCGCGTGTGATGGGCGGGCCGATGGACTTTCTCGTCTCGGTCGATACCCGGATCGACGGGAACATCGTCCTGCCACCTGACCGCTATCGCGGGACGGTCGCCTGGAAGGAGACGGCGACGCGTTCCGGCGTCGAGCGGTCGAAGAAGCGCTACAAGATCGAGCTGCCGGCGGCCGATGTCGTGCGCTGGGGCGGCGATCCGGTAACAGGCGGTGCGACATGCCTCATCGACATCAGCGCCGAGGTCGCAGCCGGAGAAATCCAGACGCTCTGACCGGCAGCGGGGCGCGCCGGCGCGATGCGCGGGATCACCGTTCGGCCCCCGTCATTCCGCGAGGCGTGCCGCTTGGCTGGCGCCGAAGGCTAACCTTCATCCGTTCCGCCGGACCGTGATCTCGGATCTATCGTTTCGGATGAGCGCATGTCCGCGATCGCTCGCAGCATCTGCGAGCTATGCGCAGGCTCTTCCGCGGGTCTTGGCGCTTTGGCAGATCTAGGATCTTTGCAACGACGCGAACGGTCGAATGGCGGAGGGAGGAGGATTCTAACCCTTGACCCGAAAAAACCTACCAAAATCAATACTCTGGTCGATAGCATTTCTGAAAGGTTTCTAGCATTGGAACATACGGGGGAACAAGAGGGGGGTGAGCGGAGTGCGGCTCTCTGGGGCACCAACGTAATGGACACGTCGCGCGCTAACCCATGTGTGGTACGCATCAGGCCAGAGCCGCGTTCCAAACTGACCCATGGGTCAAGATACTGCGCGTATGGATCGCCATAAGCACAATGCCTTCGGTCGGCTGGAGATTGCGGACATGGGAATGCGTCGTCGTCGAAGCGAAGGTGGGTAGCTCCGAGTTTGGATGGAGAGCTTTTCCGGTCCTCTCTTCTTGTCGGCAACGGCGCGCCGTCGCGGGCTTTTTCGCTCGCAGTTGGGGACTTGGCTCCGGACGTTTCGGACTGAAAGTCATGGGTCGTGACGTAACCGGTCTTAATGCATGCGGTCATCGCGGCGCCTCTGGCTTGCGTTGCGCACGATGATGAGGTCGGGATGTTGGTGGTGGAACTGCCGAACGCTGAACGGATGTGGTTTCCGCCGTCGACGCCGCCAGCACTTACGTTGATCGCCCTTCCATGTCACCATCGAAGGGCGAAGACCGCCGTTTGGCTGCCTTCATCACTCCGATCGCGGCTCGCAACATGCGGCCGGGTCCTACCGGCAGTTGCTCTTTGCCCGTCGCCTTCTCAGCTCGATGGGACGCCGCGGAAACCCGTATGACAACGCCAAGGCGGAAAGCTTCCCAAAGACACTGAAGGTCGAGGACGTCTACCCGATGGCCTTCGAGACCTTCGCCGACGTTGTCGAGCACCACCCTCGATTCCTTGATCAGATACACATTGGCCGAAGGTTCCGTTCACCCCTCAGCTGTTTCAGCCCGGTGCAATCCAAGGTCTAACACACTCCTCGGACGGTCAAACAAAACACCTGATCCTGTTCAGCCCGAAGGATCCGCTCCACTGGCTGGAGCATTTTTTCTCCAATTGGAGGTGGACGATCGGCGATTCGAAAAAACCGTTTTGCGATTCTTGAATGCTTCGTCGCGTTGTCAATTGTCGCTGCGATGATTCTCCCCGTCGCCTTAAATCTGTGTTTTGGCCCCGTTCCTGATTGCACGGATACGTGCAATGATCGTCATGTAACGATAGGAGACGTCACATGGCAGGGAATGACCGGGACGCGACCGGAAGAGTGCCTTCTCGGACGGAATCCACAGTCTTTGCTTATGTGAAGCGTATCGGTCATTTATGGGCTCAGGCGGAAAGCGAAACCGATCAGCCGCAAACACTCGTTTCTCTCATCAACTGGTTTTCGCGTTCTCATGGGCGCTGGGCACCGTCCACGATCCGCCAGTATCGAGCGGCGTTGCGCCTGCGTTTGGAACAGGAGGAGGCAGGGGGCACACCCGAACCCCAGGTCGAGGCACTTCGTACTCTACTGAGACAAGGGCCGGAGCCGGCGCCAAAACCTCGGCTCCGCCGTACGTCAGCAAAGAAGCGGAAGACGCTTCGCCTGACGGACCTTGAAAGGCTGCTGCGTCGCCTCCGCGAGGGGGCCACAGAAAACGCTCTTCTTGGCAATTTGATCGCCTGCAATTTGCACGTGGGTCTGCGACCCTGCGAATTCGAAGCCGTTCATCTCGAAGGCAATGCAGTCGTTGCGCGATGCGGAAAGGCAACGAACGGCCGGTCTGTTGGTACATATCGGCGGGCGAGCGTGCCCAAGTACAGGTTCGATGAGGTACCCTTTGCGCTGTCGTTTGAAGAAACGATCGGGTGGTTCAAACGGCTCTGCAAACAATCGAATGCCGTATTAGTCCTGAGCCGCCTCTCGTCTCGCCTAGCGCGCCACTGCCGCAAACTCAAAATTCGGCGGGTCTGTTTCTACACATTGAGGCACGTCTGTCTGGCATCGGCAAAGCAGGTGATGGACCAAGCCGGCGTTGCGGCTCTCGCAGGGCACGCATCGTCGCGAACCGCAGGCTTGCACTATGCTCGCAGCCGGTATGGCCTGTCGTCGGTGGTCGAGTGTGCAAAACCTGATGTGGAGATGGTCGCTGCGGTAAGGCTAACGCATCGAGATTGGCTTGAACCAGATGCCAGACAAACCGCGCCGGAGCCAATAGCAGCGCCTCTGGTTGCGGTAGACTATCCATATCCCCGACCTTAACGCTCGATTAGCGTTTCTCCTTTGCTCCTATTGAGCGAGAGCTTGGTCGTGCAGACCTATACCGCTTCCAGACGTTACTGTATCACGTGGCCGCTGGGAACTGCTGCTTGGAGGGGTCCAGAGAGCGTAACCAATGTAGCATGCGACGTCAGCTGGCGTTATGCGTTGGCCCTGGGCTTGTGGGTGAACCATAGTTTCAAGCGCTCGGTACTGGCCTGCCCCCGTTAGGTGGCCCGGTTCAAATCTAATGCATGGTGGGCTTGTCGGCGACGGTTGAGGTGGCCGGCGAAGCGGGTTGGTGTTGCGCAGCCGGCCATGGCGCGGCGGCAGGAGCCGGTGGACGGTAGCCAAGTGAGGAGTGCGGTCGCTTCGTGTTGTAATGCTGCCGCCAGCCCTCGATGACGATGCGGGCCTCGGCAAGGCTGTAGAAGATCTCGCCGTTCAACAGCTCGTCGCGAAGCTTGGAGTTGAAGCTTTCGCAATAGCCGTTCTCCCACGGACGACTAGGCTCGATGAACGCCGTCCTCGCCCCGACCGCCGTGATCCAGTCGCGAACCGCCTTGGCGATGAACTCCGGGCCGTTGTCGGAGCGGATGTGTCCCGGCACGCCGCGCAGGATGAAGAGGTCGGACAGAACGTCGATGACGTCCGAGGATCTCAACTTCCGGTCGATCCGGATGGCGAGGCATTCCCGAGTGAACTCGTCGACGACGTCGGCGCAAACGCGCAGCGTTTGTCGCTGAGCATGCGGAACTTGCGGCCGTTGTGCGTGCGATCCTCCACAAAGTCGTAGGCTCAGACGTGGTTGGGTCGCTCAGGCCGAAGCCGCACGCACGAGCCGTCGTTCAGCCAGAGCCGGCCGCGCTTGGGCTGCCTAACCGGCACCTTCAGACCTTCCTGCCGCCAAATGCGCTCCACTCGTTTCACGTTCACGAGCCAGCCAGCCTCGCGAAGCAAGGCCGTGATCCGACGCCTATCAGCGATTGCGAGCAATCGCTTGTCGGCCAAGGGGATAGCCATAGCGTCCATACTGCGCCGCCAACTCGATGATATCGGCCGTCAGCGCCGCATCGTCGGCTCGCCCTTTGGGCGCCTTGCGCTGTGTTGACCGGTGCTGCCCCAGGACCCGGCACGCCAAACGCTCCTTTACGCCATACTTCTTCATGACGTGCTCGATGCATCGGCGACGGCGGGAGGGGCTCACCAGTTTCCCGAGGCGGCCTCTTTGAGGATCAGCTTCTCCAACGTCAGATCCGACACTGCTTTGCG
>NZ_LMOH01000016.1 GCF_001423245.1 Aureimonas sp. Leaf324 | reverse complement strand
GACCTTGCCAGCGACAATCAGGATGATACGATCCCAATCGCCGCGACATGATCTGTCTCATTTAGATCGTCGCCAGCGTCTCACTCAGATTGTCGCGCTATACTCAAGGACTTGGTCTGCGGCCTCCAACAGGGGGACCCAGATGAGCGTCCTTTGGCTCTGCTCCTTCCAGCGCTTCTTCTGCCGCTTCACACGCAGCGCGTAGACGTCCACACGGGTAAGGCGAAAGTCGGAGCGAGTGCGGCGCCAGTAGGTGTAGGACCCAAGTGGCGCTCGGAGCACGGCGCCGACCAACCCCGCTTCCTCTTCCGCTTCGACCTTCGCTGTTTCATCGTCCCGCAGGCCCTTCATCGGCCAGCCTTTGGGGATGGTCCAGCGACCGGTCGTGCGTGATGTCACCAGACAAACCTCGACCCGGCGTTCGTCGTCGAGGCGGATGGGAAGGGCTGCGACCTGATGCGAATAGCGGTCCTTCCCCATGAGCCGGCGCTGATCCTTGGCTTCCTATGACGTCATCTCAAGGACATACATCACACAGTGCCGCTGATCGTCATCCATTCGATCTGTTAGGTAACCTCACGGGCTCGGGACTCGGCCATGTGGTGTAGGCGTTCCTTCGAGCGTCAGCCCCGCGCCCGGCTAAGGGCACGCAAGGCTGCGATCTGTGCATTCTGATTGCTGGGCTCTATGCGATCGGCCGTCCTCTCTAGCACACTTGCCATTTCCAAGAGCCGAGCCGGCGTCAGTCGCAGGTTGGCGCAATCCGGATCCCGCGCTGCCAGACGCAGTTCCAAGGCAATCGTCAGCAAATCAACCGTGGTGTGGCTGTCCATGAACCCCCGCTTCCCAATGGGAACGGAGAACGGACCAGACCGCTAATCGCTCCGCGGCAGATCCCACCGTCGAAACACCGGCTCCAGCCGCTGTGGCTATGATTGGACCGACCGCTATTTAGAGGCCGCAGGGCCAGAGGACGTACGCAGCGTCGATCGATGCCCCCGACCGCAAGGATCCCCAAAATGACGACCGCGACGATCGGGACTGCATCTCCCGGCTTAAGCCCCGTGCGACAGGATCGGCCGACATGGTTCGTCGTGTCAGCCATCGTGCTGGCGTTCACTGCCGTCGCCCTGGCGTGGACTGTCTGGGCCAGCCAATCCCGCACGGTGTCGAGCCAAGCGCAGGGACGGCTGAACGGAGCGCTCGCCGAACTCCTCTACACCGTGACGACCGCCCAAAGCAGCATGCGGGGCTTCGTCCTCTCGGGCACTGATGCGTTCCTCGACCCCTACCGTCAGGCGTCCGAGGCCCTCCCGTCGGCCCTCGACGCTGTGACCCAGACCCTCGCCGTGGCTCGGGTCGATGGCGAGGAGGTTGAGGTCGTCTCGGACCTCGCCCAGCAGCAGATGACCTTCATCGAGTCCGTAGTCGAGGCGCGCACGCAGGAAGGGTTCGAGGCCGCGTCCGCTCTAGTTGCGAGCGGTGTCGGACGGGAGATCATGGCCGAGCTGCGGTCCGCGACGCGTGAGTTGACCGCCGGGTCCAACGCGGTGATCGAGAACAACATGCGTGTGGGCCGCCTGCTCGGCTGGAGCCAGCTTGCCCTCCTGCTACCAGCACTCGGAGCGGCAGGCTACCTCGCGTTGCTCGCATGGCGCCGACAGGAGCAGGTCCAGGCCGCTGCCGACCTTCTGACCGATGTGATGGAGGTCGCCCCCGTCGGCGTCGCCTTCTTCGATGCCGACCGTCACTTGCGCCGGGCCAACGCCGAGTTTGCCACCGTCGTGTCCGCCACGGGCACGACGACCGCGAAAGACTGGCTGCTGCCGGTCCTTGATCGTGTGCTGGCGACGGGAAGTGGCCTGAACGAGAGGGCGTTTACCTTCGGCGAAGTGGGTGAGCGTCGAGCGGTCGTATCCGCGTTCCCGACCAGCGGAAGCGGTAAGGCGAAGGGCGGGGTCGGGGTCTTCGTGCTTGAGACCACAGAGCAGCAGCGCACGATGGCCGCGCTCAGCGAGACGAGCGCCCAGTTGGCGGCAATCGGCGACAACATCCCCCAGCTCGCATGGATGGCCGAGCCGACGGGCGGCATTGTCTGGCACAATCGCCGTTGGTTCGACTACACCGGGACAGACGCCGACATCATGGCGCGGGACGGCTGGTCCAACGTCATCGAGCCCGAGCACGCGGAGCGGGTCGATGAAGGCTACCGGTCTGCGGTGGCGACCGGCGAGCCTTGGGAAGACACGTTCCCTCTGCGCGGCGCCGACGGGACGTTCCGTTGGTTCCTGACCCAGGCTGTGCCGATCCGGGACGCGAGCGACCGGGTCGTCCGATGGTTCGGCACGAACACCGACGTCACCAAGCAGCGCGCTTTGGAGGAGGAGTTCCTGGCGGCGAAGGAAGTCGCCGAGAACGCCAACCGGGCGAAGTCGCAGTTCATCGCCAACATGAGTCACGAACTCCGCACGCCGCTTTCGGCGGTGATCGGCTATGCCGAGATGCTAGAGGAGGAGGTCGAGGATCTGGGCCAGACCCATCTTCTGCCCGACCTCAAGAAGATCGAGGGCAACGCCCGCCACCTTCTCAGCCTGATCAACGACGTCCTCGACCTGTCGAAGATCGAGGCCGAGCGCATGGACCTGTTCGCCGAGACCTTCGACCTCGCGACCGTCCTGGAGGAGGTCGGCTCCACCGTCGGCTCGCTCATTGCCAAAAAGAACAACACCCTCGTCATCGAGCAGGACGGCACGCTCGGTGATATGCACAGCGATCAGGTCAAGATCCGCCAGTGCCTCCTGAACCTCCTGTCCAACGCCTCGAAGTTCACGGAAACCGGGATCATTACGCTGGCGGCGGGGCGCACGACGGTAGCCTCGCGCGACTGGATCACGCTGTCGGTGACCGATAGCGGCATCGGGATGACGCCCGAGCAGGTCGAGCGTCTGTTCGAGCGCTTCGCGCAGGCTGATGAGACGACGACACGCAAGTTCGGCGGAACGGGACTTGGACTCGCTATCACCCGTGCCTTCTGCCGCCTGCTCGGCGGCGACATCGGCGTTACGAGCGAGGAGGGCGTCGGGACCACCTTCACGATCCGCATTCCGGCTGTCGTCGAGGAGATGATCGGAGATGCGGCGATCCCGACAGGTGGCGACGTCGCGGTCGGCGGTCCGGCCGGCACGGTGTTGGCAATCGACGACGACCCGCACGCTCGGGACCTTGTCACGCGTTTCCTGACCAAGGAAGGGTTCACGGTCCGCACGGCATCCGACGGGATCGCCGGACTGGAGATGGCACGGGCACTGGTTCCGGACGTGATCCTTCTCGACGTCACCATGCCTAAGAAGGACGGCTGGTCGGTGCTGGCCGAGCTGAAGGAGGACCCGCGGCTGTCGGGCGTTCCCGTCGTCATGGTGTCGAGCCTCGACGAGAAGCGCATCGGCTACGCGCTCGGCGCCTCGGACTACCTCGTGAAGCCCGTCGAATGGGAGCGCCTGAAGGAGGTCATGGACCGCTACCGCGACGCGCCGGGTGGCCTTGTCCTCGCGATCGACGACGACGAGGATACGCTAGCCCGCTACGCGGTAATGCTGCAACGACAGGGCTTCGAGTTCGCGTCCGCCACAAACGGTCGTCTCGGTCTCCAGCGCGTTGACGAACGCCGCCCAGACCTGATCCTGCTCGACCTCAACATGCCCGTGATGGACGGGTTCGACTTCCTCGCCGAACTCCGCGCAGACCCGGACCGTACCGACATTCCGGTCGTTGTCCTGTCGTCGAAGGACCTGAGTTCCGACGAGCGCCATGCGCTGAACACTGCGGCTGACCAAGTCTTGTCCAAGACCGAAGTCTCGCTACGCCAATTGGCCAATCGCATTCGGGACATCCTGCCACCGAACTCCTTGCCATCTGCAACGGACATTCCACCGAAGGATATCTAGGCCTAACGCTGCATCGGTTAGGGACGCGTCATGATTGAGGGTGATCTGAGCCGCGCTAGAGCGATCCAGCACGTTATGTCCCGGCGCGCAGAGCACTTGCCAATTAACCAAGATCTACCGCCAACTGAAAGTAGCTATTCGTACTCGGGCTCAGGCGTCGATCCGCTCTCCGAAAAGCGTCAGGGTGCGCAGGATCGCGTTCGGGTCATAGGGCTTGGAGAAGAATACGCTGTGTTCGGGCATCTCCTCGGGCGTGACCTTAACCCGTCCCGACACGACGATGAACTGCACAGGGGGCCAGCGCTCGCGCACGGCCGCCGCGAGCTTCAGCCCGTCCAGAGAGCCAGGCATTTCGACATCGGTGAAGACGATGCGGATCTCGGAATACCGCTCCAGCATGCGGATCGCGGTGTCGGCATTGCGCGCCTCGTAGACCTTGAAGCCTGCCTCGATCGCAAGGTCGACGGCTTCGGCAAGGATGAAGGGGTCGTCCTCGACGACGAGGACGGCGTATCGTGACGGATCGAAGGATTGGGCCATACGAGAAACAGCAAACCTACGAAGAGCGGGAGGGCACAGCCCCGGTGAGTTCGAACCGAACGCCGCCAGGCGCGTAGTCGAGGCGGCCGGTCCCATCGAAGTAGGAGCCGACGATCCGCTCGATCAGCTTGGAGCCGAACCCCTGGCGCATCGGCTGCATAACGGCCGGGCCGCCGTTTTCGATCCATCGGAACGTGAACGCCCCGCCGGTCAGCGACCATGCGATATGGATCAGGCCGGCATCAGTGGACAGGGCACCGTATTTTACGGCGTTGGTTGCCAGCTCGTGGATGGCGAGGCTCAGGCCAAGGGCCTGCTGCGAGGTCAGGCGGTAGGAGGGACCGTCGATGGTGATCCGGTCGCCGCCGACGCGGTGGGGCTCGATCGCCGCACGGACCACATCGGGAACGTCGGCCTCTTCCCAGGATGTCAGCGTCAGGATGTCCTGGGCTCGGGCGAGCGCCCCCAGGCGCGAGGCGATGGCGAGCCGACCCGCCTCCATGCTCTCGGCCTGCCGAAGGGTCTGAGTGGTGATCGCCTGCACCATCGCAAGCGAGTTCTTCATCCGGTGGGCCATCTCCTGCGTCAGCACGCGCTGGGCGTCCTCCATCCGCTGGCGGGCCAGCGCCACGCGCACCCGGTCGCTGACCTGCTGGACGAACTGCAACTCGCCGTCCGTCCAAGGATGCAGCTCGCGCGCGTTGGCAAACACAACCGCGTAGAGGTGGCCGTCGAAACTGACGGGGAGGTTGAGGAGCGACCGGGTCTGGATCGCATCGAACTCCGCCTCCCGGCCGCTCGTTCGTGGATCCGCATGGACGTCGTCGATCGCAACCGTCACATCGTGCCTGAGATCAGCGATGTAGGAGCCAAAGGACCCAAGGCTGTGCTGGCCAACGAGGCTACGTATGCCGGGCTCGCACCAGTCGGATCTGACGACGATCGTGCCGTCACGAGAATCAACGAGGCCGGCCCCGACCCGATCGACCTCCAGCCCATCAGCGAGGCAACGGGCCGCCGCGGTGACGATCGTGTCGAGATTGGAGCGATCACGCAGCTCGTCCCCCAATGTCAGAAGCGTCGCTTGCCGCCTGTCCCGTTTGATGCGGTCCGTGACCTCGACGAAGATCACGGTGAAAAGGTCACCGCCGATCGGCTGGGCCATTCCCTCGTACCAGCGATCGAGCGTACCGACCCGGCGGGTGAAGCGGGCGGGTTCGCCGGTCTCGACGACACGGGCGAACTCGTCGATCCATTCGTCCTCGACGCCCGGAACGACGTCCCGGAGGGTGCGCCCCGTCGCGGTCCCGCGGGGCATGCTGACGAGGTCGTGCCAGGCATCGTTGACCGCCTCGTAGCGCCAGTCGATCGCTCTGCCTGCCGCGTCGCGGATCAGTTCGCCGATGACGAAGCCCTCACGCAGCGTCTCGAAGACCGTACGCCACTTGGCTTCGCTCCGGTCGAATGCGTCCTGTTGCAGCGTTACGTCGCGGGCGTCGGCATGGGCCCTCGTTGTCTCGGTGCAGGCACAGAAAAAACCCTCGACGCGTTCGTCTTCCGAGCGGATCGGCGTGAAGGAGAAGTTGAAGCGCGTTTCCTCAAGAACGCCCTTCCGGTCGACCATCAGAAGGATATCGTCCATGTAGGTCGGAGTGCCGGTATAGGCCGCCTCAACGATCGGCCGCATGTCATCGGCCACCTCGTGCCACACTTCCAGGAAGGGGCGTCCGAGCGCGTCCGGATGCTTGTTGCCAAGGATCGGCCGCAGCTCATCGTTGTAGAGAAGGGTCTGCGCCTCACCCCAGACTGTGAACATCGGCTGGCAGGCGTCCAGCATCAGATGGACGATCGTCCTCAATGGTGCTGGCCAGAACTCCGGCGTTCCCAAAGGCGACCCGGTCCAATCATGCTCGCGGATCTGCCGAGCCTGTTCACTATCTCCGGCCGGGAAACGGTGCATGCCTGTCTCATCGGGTTCACGGTCTCGCGATGATCGACAAGCCCTTGCTTCAGCTAGACGAGGAGGAGACGGAGGGCAATCTCAAGGCCTCGCGGGATGACGTTTGGAAGCGTTGATGATGTCCTGCGCGGCGTCGCGGACCGGCTGCGTCAACTCTTCCTCGGGGGATGATCCTCGGGGTGCCTTTGCCGCGGTGAGTCCATAGTCATTTTCCTAGGCGGAGTGAGTCACCAGGTTCTCGATCCCATGGTCCAGACGTTTTCGCTTGATCGTCAGGTGTTCATGGGTGGCTAGGTCAGATCGAGTGCGTCTCGGGAACATTCGGCATCACTTGGTCAGGCGACGCGAAAAGGCGACCGCGATGCGGTCTAAGCGGAGCTGCTGGGACGCTCCAAGCACCGAAGTGATCTGCCGACGGGACGGCGCAAGCGTTCTACGTCGAGATGACGAGGTGACTCGTGAACTGAGTTGCCTGGGTGTCCGCTTTCCGCAACCAAGATCCAATGTTGAAAGGCTGTAATGGGTCGAAAGCGGTTGGGCCGTTTTAGGGGTCGCTTGCAGATCGTAAGCCGGGCGCACAGAGTGACGACCGTCATCCGTTCAATGTCAGCTTGGAGTTGAACCCATGCGCGTCCTGATCCCGACCCTCGGCCTTGCCGTCGCGGCCCTGTCGATGTCGGCGACCTCCGCTTTGGCTGCGGTCCCCTTCTTCAACGCCACGTGCCCCGGACGGATCGAGGTCCATGCCGACGAGGGAGGCCCGATCTACATCGGCGCACGCGAGGCGACGCTGAAACGTTTCAACGACAACTACTACGAGGCGCGCTCCGGCGGGGTCACCATCTCGCTGACGATCCGCCCGGACGGCACGCCCGACGTCTCCTACACGGGCAAGAACCGTGCGAACGGCGTCTGCCAGATCAAGGCGGCACCCGACGATGGGATGAACCGGAGCGACGACGCCCGACCGGAGCCAAGGGGCCGACGCTCTGCCGGGGTGTCCATGGGCGCGCTGCCCGACCAGTGCCGCCGCGAGGCAACCGAAGAGTTCGACGTGCGGCCGAGCGACGTGACGACCAACATGGCCTTCCGGAGCGGCGAGCGCATCGTGGTCCAGGGCAACTTCCCCGATGGCGGACGCACGACCTTCTTCAACTGTTGGTTCGATGGCGACGGCAACTTCGTATCGGTAAATTGACACCGCCGTGAGCAGGCGGCCCAGACGACAGGCAGTCCGCCTGTCATCGGAAGGGGCTGGGTTGCCGTACCAGGTTGGGCAGCCTGGTGCTGGCGCCGCCATCAGTGCACGCGGCTGGGTCCTCCTGCTCCTTTCCGTCGCTGTCGGCTTCGCAGTCGTTTCGCTGGCACCGCCACGCGTCTTTGCCGGCATCCTCTCCGTCGTCCCAGCCTTGCTCTTCACAACAATCCCGCTCGTCACGCTCCACGTCGTGTCTGGTAGCGATGCTGGGCGGATGTTCCGCGGATACCGTGCCCGAGCGTTTGGCCTGTCTGTCCTGTTCGGCATCGCGACTCTGACGGCCTCGTTGGCGATGGCGCTGGTCGTGCGCCCGTTCGCGCCGCTGGAGCCGAACCGCGTCGGCGATGTCCTGGCGAACGCCGACGCATTTGCCGTCGGCATCTTCCTCGTACGGACGTTCATTCAACTGGTCGGGGAGGAGGCCGTGACGGTCCTGCCGCTTCTGGCCGTCACGTGGTTCTGCACGGCGAAGATGGGCATCGGCCGACGCGGCGGCCTTGCGTTGGGCGTCGCGGTATCGACGCTCCTCTTCGCCGCCATGCACCTTCCGACCTACGACTGGAACGTCGTCCAGTGCTTCGCCGTCATCGGCACAGCGCGGCTGGTGCTGACCGCGGCCTACCTTCGCACGGGGAACCTGTGGGTCTCGTCCGGGGCGCACATCCTCAACGACTGGTCTATTTTCGCTGTCGGCTATGCCGGAAGCCACCTGCCGATCGGCACCTGATCTGTCGAGCGGTGACCTGGGTCAGGCGGGTGCAACGAAGGACGCCATGGCCAGCGCGATGAGGACGAAAAGGACGGCGCCGACGAAGAGGGTGGCGACCACGCGCGCCAAAGCCTCACCGTGACCGACGCCCGCGTGCAGCACGAACCAGCGGGCCTCGATAGCGACATACCAGACGAGCCCCGCGCCGAGCAGGATGCTGGTGATGGTCCACGCCGTCGGGTTGGCGTAGCGCACGCTGGTCATCGAAAGGTCAAAGGCCAGCGATAAGGGCGCCGCCGCATAGCACTGACTGTAGAAGGCCGGGCGCAGGGTCTCGCGGGTGAGGGGCAATCCTAGCCTGCGGATGCGCTGGACCGCCATCATCAGGGGAAACAGGCTGAAGAGGACGGCCCGGAACAGGAGAAGGTTGCGCTGGTCGGCCATGGCGCCGGTCAGCTCGCGCGTTGGCAGGCCGAACCGCAGGTCGACGAGGTGCGCGATGAGCAGCGTCAGGAACAGGAAGATCGGCGGGCTGATGGCGGCGGCGTAGCGGACCTTAGCGTCGGAGCCGAGTTCGACCTCTGCATAGGCCATCATACGGATCGGATGACGGACGCACTTCCAGAGCGTCAGGGGGTAGAACAGGAGCCAGGAGACGAGTTCGTAGAGCAGTTCCTCGACGGACTTCAGAAGGTTCATGAGGTCCATGCACGGGACTCCGTCGGCGCTGGGAAGAAGCACTCTACCCGACCCTACGATCCGGAGCTTCCCCAGGCTATGTCTGCTTTTCGGACGCGTCGATCCCTGTGGGAAGGGCAACGTTGGGTCGATAGCGGATGGATCGCTTCCGCGCGTCCGCTACTACGGCACTGATCAGCACGACCGGGTGACTTGCGGTCTGTCTGCTTTGAGTGACCCTCACAACGAAAGCGGCCGCGTTGGTCGCGGTGGTTGTTGCGGTATGTCGACCATGCCGCCAAGGTGCTGGGAATCTCCACGCAAGCTTAATCCTTCCGACGTAGTGCTCCAGCCTGAACGACGCTCTGTCGATCTACTATCATGGGTGCGGAACCAAGGCATGTCGGAAAGCCAGCGAGAAGCGTTGCGTCAGAAGGCATTGACCGAGATCGCGCTTCTCGACACACCGCCCGAGCGCGAGTTCGACACGCTCGCCCGACTGGCTAAGCGCATGCTAGGCACAAGCATGTCCTCGATCACGCTGGTGGACCCCGAGCGACAGTGGTTCAAGGCGCGCTGCGGCCCGTTGGCCCCCGCGACGCAGCGCGCGGGCGCCTTCTGCCCGGTGGTGTTCGAGACCGAGGCTCCGCTTTGCGTTCCGGATTCCCATCTCGACCCGCGCTTCGCAGAAAGCCCGTTCGTCACGGGTGCCCCCAACATCCGCTACTATGCCGGTGTCCCGGTTCGGGTTCGCGCGGACGGGGAGGCCCAACCGATCACGATTGGGACGCTCTGCGTTCTGGACCACCAACCACGCGAGGAGACCGACCAGGATCGTTTGGTGCTGGAGGAGCTTGCCTGCATTGCAGAGGCCTTGGTCGAAGCTCGTGCAACCGCGCTGCGGGCAGCCCGGCTGGCTGAGGAGAGGCGTGTCGCCGTGGACCGCCTGGAGCGCGAGCGTCGTCAGTTCAAGCAAGCCGAGCAGATGGGAGCCATGGGCTCCTACCGATACGATCTGACACAGCAGGTGACCGAATGGTCGGACGGCGTGTTTGCGGTTTACGAGCTTCTCGTCAGCGGCGGCGTGCCGAACGGCGAGATCATGAGCTACTATCCGGAGGCGGACCGGACCGCGGTCCTGGGCGCCGTTGCGCGAACCTTGGAGACCGGCGAGCCGTTCGAGATGGAGAACGACTTCGTCACCGCACGGGGCAACCGGCGACGCGTGCGTCTCTTGTGCGAGATCGAGCTGGCTCATGGGCAGCCGGTCGCCCTGATCGGTTTGATCCAGGACATCACGGATCGCCACGCCATGGAGCAACGCCTGCGTCATCAGGCGCGAACCGATGACCTGACACAGCTTTCCAATCGTGCCGAGTTCCATCGGGTTCTCGACAGGCGGTTGCGAGAGGCCCATGCCGCAAACCAAGACCTAGCAGTCCTTGTGATCGATCTCGATGGCTTCAAGAACGTCAATGACGCGCTGGGTCATGCCGCAGGCGACGAGGTACTGCGCCGCGTGGCCGACCGATTGCGCCGACCTTCCATCAAAGGATGCTTCTCAGGTCGGCTTGGCGGCGACGAGTTTGCCATTGCGGTGCCGGCTGAGGTCGGACGTGCTGAATTAGCATTGATGGTCGAGACGCTCCTGCGCGATCTCGACATGGTCATGGGCACATCCGGACAGATCGCACGCGTGTCGGGCACGGTCGGCATCGCTTGGTCCAGCGAGGCAGGGCACGACCGCGACACCGTCCTACGCCATGCAGATGCAGCGCTCTACGAGGCCAAACGCTCACAGAAGGGCGCGGCGCAGACCTATCGAACCGACATGTCCGTCGCCAAACACGTCGCGTGACGCTGAGGAGCGTCCGCTTTCGGGTATCCGGTAACGTCGTTGTACGGCTCAGATGGGTCGGTAGCCGCCCCAGAGTCCCCTCTAGATCAAATGGCGCGGGTCACTCAACCCTCTTCTATGCGCTTTCACTAGGTGTGCTGGTGAGCGGCTGGTTGTCGGCAGGCTGATGCCGGCTGAACTTGGCTGGTTCCCCAAGAAGATGATTACCCGTCGCGCTCGCCAACCTGGCTGGGGAGAGGATCTGGGCAAAGGACGCATCATGGAAATCCACGATCCCCTCTCGCTTCAGGTCCGCCATCCTACGGGACACCGTCTCAATCGTCAGTCCCAGAAAATCGGCCATGGCACCGCGGGAAAGTGGAAGCCGAAGCCCTCGGTGTTCTTCGCTGACGTCGATCGATCGAGCCCCACGAGATAGCTGATCTAGATAGGTCGCGACCCGCTCACGTGCCGTCTTGCGTCCGACGGTCAATAGCCAGTTCCTAGCTTCGTCGAGCTGAACGCCGATTTGGTCTCTGAACTCGAGCTCCATCTCGCGATTGCGTGACAGGACGTTCTCAAAATGGGAACGCGGGAAAGAACATATGCGGGTTGTTTCCTCTGCAACAATTTCGAGCCCCGTGCCGCCAGCGATGGCGCCGATAATGCTCAGAGGGAATTGCAGTGCGACAATCTGGTGTCGCCCATCGGGCAAGTACAGAGACAAGCTCACGGTGCCGCTGAGAACCACGGCCACGAAGCCGAGATCGTCGCGTGTACGCCACACCGTATCATGTTGGGCTACCACCCGGCGAGTGGAGATTCGAGCTAGGAGACTCAGTTCCTCAACGCTGAGAACGTGGCAGATGCCGCTTTGCCTAACAGGGCACCCTACGCACCCAGCGGGCGTGTTTAGTGTATCGCTTAGTGGCAATTTCGAGTGGATTCGCATTGCCGTCGCCGCCTTCGTTGAAGTGATCGGCTGTGCCCTTTAATTAGGCCGCTGCATATCAAGGCACAATAAGATTCAAGGCACAATAAGATCGAATTAGGAAGAGAATTTAACGTTTCGCTCTGCGATCAGAACCGATCATCTAAAGGGAGCCGTTCGAAGATATCTGCTCTTTTGGAGCGTGATTCGGGTCGCTTGTCGGCGATCGAAGGGTTCTGACTTGAGAGGCACATTCGTACTCAGAAGGCGACCCGCTCGACCGACCAGCCAAGCGGATCTTCGCGTCGAGCCCGTAGGAGACGCAACACGACGCGATAGACGAAGGACGCGCTTCATCAAAGGCGGAGTCAACTCCGGATCAAATGGTGCTGGCCACTCAACCCTCTGCGACAGGCTTTAGGGTAGCTAGGCAGGGGACCCAACCAACATATTGCCAAGATTGGCATATTCCATCCGGCATTGGGTCCTTTGGATGGAGACGATCATGCGCGATCTGTTCTGGCTGTCGGACGAGGCGTGGGCGGTATTGGAGCCGCACCTGCCGAAAAACCAGCCTGGCAAGCCCCGGGTCGATGACCGGCGAGTGATCTCGGGCATCCTCCATATCCTGAAGACCGGCGGTCGCTGGCGAGATGTGCCGCCGGAGTACGGACCGACCAAGACGATCTACAACCGTTATACCCGATGGGCACGGCGTGGCGTCTGGCAGCGGATCTTTGCCAAGGTCGCAGCCGCAGGCGCTGTCCCTCACGAGCTTTGCCTCGACAGCACCCATGTCAAAGCACACCGATCCGCTTCGGGCGGAAAATGGGGGAGTTCAGCCAAGCGGTCGGCGTCTCGCGCGGCGGCCGAACGACGAAAATCCATTGTCTGGCCGATGCTCGTGGCCGGATCGTTGCCCTTGCCCTTGCCCTTGCCCTTGCCCTTGCCCTAACGCCCGGCAACATCGCAGACATCACCATGGCGCTCCCGCTTCTGGAGTCTATGAGACCGACCGAGCGGCTCATTGCGGACAAAGCCTACGACGCCGACAGGCTGCGAAAATGGCTCATCGACCGACAGATCGAGCCAGTCATTCCAGGACGGGCTGCCCGTGACGTTGTCTACCCGCTGAACAGAAGGGCTTATCGCCGCCGAAACGTCATTGAGCGCATGTTCGGCAGGCTCAAGAACTGGAAGCGCATCGCAACCCGGTACGACCGCCTCGCCATCAAATATCTGGCCGCCATCGCCCTTATCGCCACAGTCACTCAATGGCTTGGGTGAGTACCCTACCTAGTAACATACGGCCTCGCCAAATATTCGGTCTGTCCCCGCGCTCCGAATACGGACCCGATATGTGCCTTGAGTCAGCAGGCCATGGTTTTTGAACAGGAGGCAATATTCGCTTGCGAAGTCATTATGGTCCGCATCTTCATCGCGAACGTCAATTGTGAGAGTCCGACGAGTTGTCCAATGGACTGAGATCGCGGACGACTGCGTTGCAGCCAGTTCTCGGATATCCTTCGCCCAATCTGCGGCGGCTGCGCCGGGCAAGCAGAGTACGATGGCCGTGATCATGCTTCTCATTCGAGCCTCCGTCGGCGATGCATAAGAAGGCTATCAACGCAGGACCCACGCGGAACGAGATCGAGATATCATCACTTCAAACCCATCTGGTGGGAGGCGACCCATCCGGTCGGGTTGGCGAATCCGGATGGGTCTTCACGTCGCGGCGGTTGGAGACGTCGCGACGCGATTAGATGACAACACGCCTGCTTCTGCGCGTACTTGCCCTACGCTTCTGCGGTAGGATCCAGACGCGTTTAGAACAGCCCATCAAACAGGTTCACCATCGTCATCGCTATGACGGCAATCGGTAGGCCAAACAGAAGGACATATAGCCCAAGCTGACTTCCATCTCTCGGCATGTCGATCGCCTGATTGGCGGTGATCGCTGTAGGTTTTGGCTGCGGATGACGCAGGCGCCTACGCGAGGAACTTGTGGGCTGGTTGCCCCCATCGTCGTTCCAGACATCGATCGAACCGCTGTCAGCTAATGGAAGCTTTGTTCTCGGCATATGAATATTTCGCGCTGGGCGAGTGATCATGTCACGCAGATGCGTGGAAAACCCAGAGAGTCGAGTTGGGCTTGAGTCCGTCTATCGGACGAGCCTCAGGAAGATGGCTTGTTCCAGGCGATGCATCGATCTCGCAATGCCTTCTGAAGCACCTTCTGCTGCGCCTTTGCGGAGTAAGCTTGGTAGCATGCCCCCGTCCGATACGAGGACGGAGAAGTCAAAGGCGCAGCCATTGCTTTCATGAACGCATAATAGACGCCGGTCGGTCGGGTCTCATCGGCCGATGGTAGATCTGGGATCGTCGTCGCGTCCAGGCGTTTCCGGTAGATACGCATTTCAGACACCCTTGCTCTAGAGTGAAAAATGTCGCGCCGATGACCTCGGTTATTACAGAGTGTGTGATTAACTCCAATGACAGTGGCGATCATCAATCGCCACATTGAACTGGGTTGGGTAAGCGGTGAGTTCAACGCCTTGGGAATAATTGATTGCGAGGAGTAAAATTCAGTCGATGGGTAGAAATATATATCCAAATAATTTGGATGATGGAACAAGGATATCTAGGAGGAGTTTAGATAAGACGGATAACGGGAGGAATAAATGAAAATCGCGTCATTTTACGCCGCAGCTTTCGTCTGCGGCCTTGCAGCATTCTCAGTAGGACCAGTGTTCGCTCAAACGATGACGTCAACTCCCACAGCGTCGGGATCACGCACCGAGATGGGCTGGCTCGGCTTCGACCCTGGGTGGCTTGGTCTAATCGGACTGCTAGGTTTGGGAGGTCTGGTGCGCCAGAGGGACTCCTCTGACATAGGCCGAAAGACGGGTGTGCGGGGACGACCGCTAGTGTGAGAGCAAATCTTGAAACCACATTCTAGCCCGCCTAGTTCGCTCGGCGGGCTTTTTCGTGCCTACGGACACCTGGAGGTTCAAATAGCCATCCCCTCGGCCGCAATGCTCGGTCGGCAGGCCGATCGGATCTTCGTGTCGAGCCCTTAGGAGACGCACACGGCGCGATGGACGAAGGACGCGCTTCATTTGAGGCGGAGTCAACTCGGGATCATCTGAGGGCAACCCACCGGGTCGCAGTTGCGTGTCCAGGACAGTCTTCGCGTCGAGATCATTGAAATGCTCAATGCCAAGGCTCGCGCAAAACGCGTAGTTTTTTAGACGGGTACAATTTCAACGTTTGAATTATTAAAGCATGGTATGGTGGACCGAACGGTCGAATGCACTTCAGCCATTCTACCAACGGTGGGGGTCGCCTTGTTCCTTCCGGATGAAGACGACACGATCTTAAGTGCCGCCCGTAAGCGACTTTATCTAAAAGATGCAATGCGCCGGTGGCCATGGCTGACCATCTTCGAGTGCCTCAATATGCAGACGGAGGAGCAACTTATCGCTGCCGTGCAACGTGGGTCGTCTCAGCTCGCGGTCGACACAGCAGCAGAGGTCACCCTTTGGCTGCGTGGAAAGACGTTTTAGGAGTTCACCTTTCTGGATCGTCCCCGTGGAGTCGCCCGCGCATTCAAATGGCAGGGTCGGGTGGAAAGCAGTCGGTCCGCTTCCAAGCTCGATCGAGCGGGCAGCAGACAGTGGCGACCTGCTGGCATCCCGCGCGTCATCATAGGGGCAATGGCCTTCTACGCTGAGCGTCTAGGCGAGAGCGTCCCGCCCGCTGCCAGCAATTCGGTTCAAGAAGCGGGCGGGGGTCGGCTCGGTCCTGCGCGGAGTATCGAACTCTCCGTCCGACCTCAGAAGCCCTCCAGCACGACCTTGCCCCGTGCCTTGCCGCTCTCGAGAAGGGCATGCGCCTGACGCAGGTTCGCAGCATTAATGGGCGTCAGCGTGCTCGTCGCGGTGGTGCGGATGCGGCCCTCGTCAACGAGCTGCGCAACCTGATTGAGGATCCGGCCCTGTTCGCCCATGTCGGCTGTCTGAAAGATCGAGCGGGTGAACATCAGCTCCCAATGAATCGAGACGGCCTTGCGCTTGAACGGGATGACGTCGAGGGTGTCGGGATCGTCGATGAGCCCGAAACGGCCCTGCGGAGCGATCAGTTCGACGATCTCGGAAAGGTGCCGGGTCGTCTCGGTCGTCGAGAAGACGAAGGCGGGGGCTCCGATCCCGAGGGCCGCGACCTGCTCGGCCAAGGGTCGGGAATGGTCGATCACGTGATGGGCGCCAAGCTCGCGGACCCACGCCTCGGTCTCGGGCCGCGATGCGGTCGCGATGACGGTGAGCGGGGTGAGGGCGCGGGCGAGCTGGATGGCGATCGAACCGACGCCACCCGCGCCGCCGACGATCAGGATGGCGTTCGCTGAACCCGGGACCGGCTTGGCAATGTCGATCCGGTCGAACAGCATCTCCCAGGCCGTGAGGGCCGTCAGCGGCAGCGCGGCGGCCTCTGCATCCAAGAGCGATGCCGGCTTTGACCCGACGATACGCTCGTCGACGAGATGGAACTCGCTATTGCTACCCGGGCGGGTGAGTGAACCGGCGTAAAACACGTCGTCGCCGGGCTTGAAGCCGACAACCCCGTCGCCGACTTCGACGACCTGTCCGACCGCATCCCAGCCCAGCACCTTCCAATCGTCGTCGGCCGGCCGCGCGCTGTTGCGGACCTTGGTGTCGACCGGGTTCACCGAGACGGCTCTGACCGCGACGAGAAGATCCCGGCCGGTTGGAATGGGGTGGGGGAGTTCGATGTCCTCGAGGGCGTCCGGTCGATCGATCGTTCCGGGTGTCTTGTAGCCGATGGCCTTCATTTCGAGAGCTCCTGCTTGCGCTTCGCTTGTTGAGACGGGCGGAACTTGGCTGTAGCCTCGTGCGGACTCAATACGCACAAATGCAGCCTATAGTGTCGAAAAGGATACCGTGATGGCGAAGGCGCGGTTCTCGCGGTTCGATTGTAGTCCTGGCTGTTCGGTGGAAGCGGCAGTCGGCTTGATCGACGGCAAGTGGAAGTCGGTGATCCTGTTCCATCTCCTGTCCGGCACACTCCGCTTTGGCGAGATCCGGAAGCAGATCGCGAACGTGACGCCGCGCATGCTCACCAACCAGCTCCGGGAGCTGGAGGAGGACGGATTGGTCGAGCGGAAGGTCTATGCCCAGGTGCCGCCGAAGGTCGAGTACAGCCTCTCGCCGCTCGGGCGGACGATGGAACCGATCCTCCTCGCTTTGAAAGGATGGGGCGACGCCAATCTCGGCCTTTACGGCAAGCCGAAGCACGGCTCGCCCGCGGAAGAGGTGGCGGAGGAAAATGACGAGCGGGGGCGAAAAGCCGCCTGAACGGAATGACTGGTTGCAAGCGTGCGCTGACGAGTTGCAAACGTCTGCGAAGGGTCAAAAGCGGATGGACCGCTTCCGAGCGTCCGATTTTTGCAGCGGAGATGGGCTCGCCTGGGTGGTCTTCGGACGGTCCGCTACTGGAATTGATGGTGCGATAGCTGACCTTTGTTCGGTAATCTGCCCAGTCGACCGTGTGCGCAACAGGAAGATGACGCTGTCGGTTGCCGTAGCAGCCTGACCATACGGCCACTCGTTCATGCACGCGATCGGACACTAAAGCTCCAGCGCTTACGCCTGCGCGCGTGCCGCCACCAGCCGGTTGGTCGAACGTCCCAGCAGGGATATATATCAACCAGCGTGGAGCGCTTGGCTCGATTTGCTCGAGCGCATCAGCCGGCGCCCTGCGTCGCCTGTCAAACGGCCTGCAAAACTGACCCCGGATCGGCGTCCAACTTTGACCCCTGAGGCGTGAGGGTGCGGCCGCGGTTCCGATCTCCGTAGAGCCG
>NZ_LMOH01000015.1 GCF_001423245.1 Aureimonas sp. Leaf324 | reverse complement strand
GTGATCGCCGCCGTCAGCGACGTCTTCCCGTGATCAACGTGACCAATCGTCCCGATGTTCACATGCGGCTTGTTACGCTCGAATTTGCTCTTCGCCATTTGAGGCTCTCCAATTCATGCGCCCGTGAGGGCTTCAGAGGGTTGTCGCCGAGGCCGGAGGCCTCAGGCGTACTTCTTCTGGATTTCTTCGGCGACCTGGTTCGGCACCTGCTCGTAGTGATCGAACTGCATCGAGTACTGCGCACGGCCCTGCGACATCGAGCGGAGCGTGTTGACGTAGCCGAACATGTTGGCCAGCGGCACCATCGCGTTCACCACGGTCGCGATACCGCGAGCCTCGGTGCCCTGGATCTGGCCGCGGCGGGAGTTCAGATCGCCGATCACGTCACCGACGTAATCTTCCGGCGTCACGACCTCGACCTTCATGATCGGCTCGAGCAGCTTCGGACCCGCCTTGGCGATGGCTTCGCGGAAGCCGGCGCGCGAGGCGATTTCGAAGGCCAGCACCGACGAGTCGACGTCGTGGTAGGCGCCGTCCATCAGCTCGGCCTTGATGTCGACCATCGGGAAGCCTGCCAGCGGACCCGAAGTCATCACCGAAGCGATACCCTTCTGGACGCCCGGCACGTATTCCTTCGGAACCGCACCGCCGATGATCTTCGACTCGAACACGAAGCCCGTGGTGGGCTCGCCCGGCTCGATGTGCAGCTTCACGCGGGCGAACTGGCCGGTGCCGCCGGTCTGCTTCTTGTGCGTGTAGTCCACATCCGCAGGACGGGTGATCGTCTCGCGGTAGGCCACCTGCGGAGCGCCGATGTTCGCCTCGACCTTGAACTCGCGTTTCATGCGGTCGACGAGGATGTCGAGATGAAGCTCGCCCATGCCGGCGATGATCGTCTGGCCAGACTCTTCGTCCGTCTTGACGCGGAAGGACGGATCCTCGGCAGCGAGACGGTTGAGCGCGAGGCCCATCTTCTCCTGATCGCCCTTGGTCTTCGGCTCGATCGCGATCTCGATGACCGGATCGGGGAATTCCATGCGCTCGAGGATGACCGGCTTCAGCGGATCGCAAAGCGTGTCGCCCGTCGTGACTTCCTTGAGGCCGGCCAGCGCGACGATGTCGCCCGCGAACGCCTCTTCGATGTCCTCACGCGAGTTGGAGTGCATCTGCAGCATACGCCCGATGCGCTCCTTCTTCTCTTTGACCGTGTTCTGAACGCCGGTGCCCTTGGTGAGCTTGCCGGAGTAGATGCGGCAGAAGGTGAGCGAACCGACGAACGGGTCGTTCATGATCTTGAAGGCCAGCATCGAGAGCGGCTCTTCGTCCGACGACACGCGGCTCGTCTCGGCCTCGGTCTTCGGGTCGATGCCCTTGATGGCGGGCACGTCGATCGGCGACGGCAGGAACTCGACCACGCCGTCGAGAAGCGGCTGCACGCCCTTGTTCTTGAAGGCCGAGCCGCAGAAGATCGGCGTGAAGGTCACCTCGCAGGTGCCCTTACGGATCAACGCGCGCAGCTGCTCGTTGTTGGGCATGTTGCCTTCGAGGTAGGCTTCCATCGCCGCCTCGTCCACCTCGACCGCGGTCTCGATCATGAGCTCGCGATACTCGGCGGCCTTGTCCTTGAGGTCGTCCGGGATCTCCACCACGTCCCACTGAGCGCCGAGCGACTCGTCGCGCCAGATGAGGGCGTTCATCTCGATCAGGTCGACGACGCCCTTGAACTCGTTCTCAGCCCCGATCGGCAACTGGACGACAATGGCCTTCGCGCCGAGGCGCGTCTTGACCATCTCGACGCAGCGGTAAAAGTCCGCGCCGGTCTTGTCCATCTTGTTGACGAACATCATGCGCGGGACGTTGTACTTGTCGGCCTGGCGCCAGACCGTCTCGGTCTGCGGCTCCACGCCGGCATTGGCATCCAGCAGCGCGATCGCACCGTCGAGCACGCGCAGCGAACGCTCGACCTCGATCGTGAAGTCGACGTGGCCCGGAGTGTCGATGATGTTGAAGCGGCGCTTCTTGCCGTCGCGGCCTTCCCAGAAGGTCGTGGTCGCAGCGGACGTGATCGTGATGCCGCGCTCCTGCTCCTGCTCCATCCAGTCCATCGTCGCGGCGCCGTCGTGGACTTCGCCGATCTTATGGGACTTGCCGGTGTAGTAAAGGATACGCTCGGTCGTGGTCGTCTTGCCGGCATCGATGTGGGCCATGATGCCGAAATTGCGGTAGTCTTCGATCTTATATTCGCGGGCCATGGGGCGCCTTTCGAAGAGAAGAGTGGCTTACCAGCGGTAGTGCGAGAAGGCGCGGTTCGCTTCCGCCATGCGGTGCGTGTCTTCGCGCTTCTTCACCGCGGTGCCGCGGTTGTTGGCGGCATCCATCAGTTCGCCCGACAGACGATCGACCATCGTGGTCTCGTTGCGGTTGCGGGCCGCCGTGATCAGCCAGCGAATGGCGAGCGCCTGACGACGCTCCGGGCGGACGTCGACCGGGACCTGGTAGGTGGCGCCGCCGACGCGACGCGAACGCACTTCCACATGCGGCGCAACATTGTCGAGCGCCTGATGGAAGATCGCGATCGCGTCCTGGCGGGTCTTCTGGTTCACGACGTCGAAGGCGCCGTAAACGATGGTCTCGGCGACCGACTTCTTGCCGTCGTACATGACGGCG
This sequence comes from Aureimonas sp. Leaf324, assembly GCF_001423245.1. Taxonomy (GTDB): domain Bacteria; phylum Pseudomonadota; class Alphaproteobacteria; order Rhizobiales; family Rhizobiaceae; genus Aureimonas. The sequence goes on along the minus strand of NZ_LMOH01000015.1, from coordinate 15,077 downwards.
TTCATGAACTTCGTGACAACCAGATCGCCGAACTTCGGATCCGGGTTGATCTCACGCTTCTCGGCAGAGTGACGACGGGACATATTCTAGTCTCTCAATCTCGGACGGTCGTTCGGGCTTACTTCGGACGCTTCGCGCCGTACTTCGAACGACGCTGACGACGGTCCTTGACGCCCTGCGTGTCGAGCACGCCGCGGATGATGTGGTAGCGAACGCCGGGAAGATCCTTCACACGGCCGCCGCGGATCATCACCACGGAGTGCTCCTGAAGGTTGTGCCCCTCGCCCGGGATGTAGCCGATGACTTCGAAGCCATTGACCAGACGGACCTTGGCGACCTTGCGGAGAGCCGAATTCGGCTTCTTCGGGGTCGTGGTGTAGACGCGGGTGCAAACACCGCGCTTCTGCGGATTGGCCTGGAGCGCCGGAACGGTGTTGCGCTCGCTGGGGCGAACGCGCGGCTTCCGGATCAACTGGTTGATGGTCGGCATTCCAACCTTCCTTCTCTTCAAATCCCGGTTCGGAACGTTCGGCACCACGACGCGGAAGCCATCGGCTCATGCGCGAAACCGGGCATCGACCTCACCTAATAAGAGGTCTGCCCGGCATTGAAGCAGAGGATCACGGGCGAAACCGCAATCGTGCGTCCAGCAATGGTACGTCTCGTTGAACGAAGCCTTGTTTGAAGCGCTGGTCCCCAACGTGTCGTCGGGAAAGCGATGCCTCACATCGGCTCTGTTGGCGGGTGTTTAACGATTCCATCCCCGAACGTCAACCCTGCCTGGGCCTTGTTGGGGCGCGTTGTGAAAATGAAAAGGGGCCGCCCGATCGGAACGGCCCCTTCTCTGTCTCTTAGCCGACGAACGCCTTATTCGGCCGCGTCGGTCAGCTTCGTCAGCATGCGATCGGCTTCGGCCGCATTCGACGACTTGCGACGGTCGTCAAGGATCAGGTCGTCGCGCGAGGTCGCGATGCGGCGGACCTGGGTCATCATGCCGCCGGTGCCGGCCGGGATGAGACGGCCGACGATGACGTTCTCCTTGAGGCCCTGCAGCGTATCCATCTTGCCGGCGACCGCCGCCTCGGTGAGGACGCGCGTGGTCTCCTGGAAGGACGCCGCCGAGATGAAGCTCGGCGTCTGCAGCGAGGCCTTGGTGATGCCGAGGAGGACCGGGTTGCCGGACGCGGGCTTCTTGCCCTCATCCTCCAGGCGCTCGTTCATCTCGGCCAGCTCGATCCGGTCGACATGGTCGCCCGGAATGAGGCCACTATCGCCAGACTCCACGATCTCGACCTTCTGCAGCATCTGGCGAACGATCACCTCGATGTGCTTGTCGTTGATCACGACGCCCTGGAGACGATAGACCTCCTGGATTTCGTTCACGAGGTAGCTCGCCAGCGCCTCGACGCCCCGGATGGCCAGGATGTCGTGCGGTGCCGGGTTGCCGTCGAGAATGTGGTCGCCCTTCTCGATGACGTCGCCTTCCTGGAGGTGGAACGGCTTGCCCTTCGGGATCAGGTACTCGACCGGCTCGACGCCATCCTCGTGCGGCTCGATGATGATGCGACGCTTGTTCTTGTAGTCGCGTCCGAACCGCACCGTGCCGTCGATTTCCGCGATGACCGCGTTGTCCTTCGGCTTGCGGGCCTCGAACAGCTCGGCCACGCGCGGCAGACCGCCCGTGATGTCCTTGGTCTTCGCGGACTCCATCGGAATACGCGAAAGGACGTCACCGGCGCGGACCGTCGCACCCGGCTCGACCGACAGAATGGCGTCGACCGAGAGGAAGTAGCGAGCATCCGTACCGCGCGCGAGCTTGGCCACCGAGCCGTCCTTGGCACGGATCACCATGGCGGGCTTCAGATCGGCGCCGCGCGGGTTGGCCCGCCAGTCGATGACCTGACGCTTGGTGATGCCGGTCGACTCGTCGGCCTGCTCGGAGACCGACAGGCCCTCGACCAGATCCTCGAACTCCACCACGCCATCGAGTTCGGTGAGCACCGGACGGGTGTACGGGTCCCACTCGGCGATACGCTGGCCACGCCGCACCTGATCGCCGTCGTCGACGAAGATGCGCGAACCGTAGGTGATACGGTGCGAGGCACGCTCCTTGCCGGCCGGGTCGAGTATCAGCACCGCCATGTTGCGACCCATGGCGACGAGGCGCCCGTCGGAGTCGCGCACCACGTTGCGGTTACGGATCTGGACCGTACCCTCGTACGAGGCTTCCAGGAACGACGAGTCGACGACCTGCGCCGTGCCGCCCATGTGGAACGTGCGCATCGTGAGCTGCGTGCCCGGCTCGCCGATCGACTGCGCCGCGATGACGCCGACGGCCTCGCCCATGTTGACGGGCGTTCCGCGTGCAAGATCGCGACCGTAGCAGATCGCGCAGATGCCGGTGCGCACCTCGCAGGTCAGCGCCGAGCGGATCTTCACGGACTGGACGCCCGCCTTCTCGATCACCTCGACGTCACGCTCTTCGACGGTCGTGCCACCCTTGACGAGCACTTCGCCCGTCGCCGGGTTCACGATGTCCTCGAGCGCGGTACGGCCGAGGATACGCTGGCCGAGCGTCGCGACGACCTGACCGGCATCCACGATGGGCTGCATGGTCAGACCGTTCTCGGTGCCGCAATCGGCCTGCGTGATGATGCAGTCCTGCGCCACGTCGACGAGACGGCGGGTCAGGTAGCCCGAGTTGGCAGTCTTCAGTGCCGTGTCAGCGAGACCCTTGCGGGCACCGTGGGTGGAGTTGAAGTACTCGAGAACCGTGAGGCCTTCCTTGAAGTTCGAGATGATCGGCGTCTCGATGATCTCGCCGGACGGCTTGGTCATCAGGCCGCGCATGGCACCGAGCTGGCGCATCTGCGTGGGCGAGCCGCGCGCACCGGAGTGCGACATCATGTAGATCGAGTTCATCGGCTTCTGCCGGCCCGTCTCCGGGTTGAACTCGACCGCCTTGATGCGGCCCATCATCTCTTCGGCGATCTTGTCCGTGCACTTGGCCCAGGCATCGACCACCTTGTTGTACTTCTCGCCCTGGGTGATCAGGCCGTCATTGTACTGCTGCTCGTATTCCTTCGCGAGCGCCTGCGTCTCGCCGATCAGCTTCGGCTTCGTCTCGGGGATGACCATGTCATCCTTGCCGAAGGAGATGCCGGCGATGCAGGCGTGCTTAAAGCCCAGCTGCATTATGCGGTCGCAGAAGATCACCGTGTCCTTCTGACCGCAGTGACGATACACCTGGTCGATCAGACGCGAGATGTTCTTCTTCGTCATCAGGTCGTTGGCGATGTCGAAGGGGATCTTGTGCGTCTTCGGCAGAAGCTGCGCGATGAGCATGCGACCCGGCGTCGTTTCGTAGATCTTCGAGACGGGCTTGCCTTCGGCGTCCACCGTCTTGAAGCGGCCCTTGATCTTCGTGTGCAGCGTGATCGCCTTGGTGAAGATCGCCTGCTCCATCTCGCCGATGTCGGAGAAGGCCATGCCCTGCCCCGGCTCGTTCTCGTTCATGATCGAAAGGTAGTAGAGACCGAGCACCATGTCCTGCGACGGCACGATGATCGGTGCGCCGTTCGCCGGATGCAGGATGTTGTTGGTCGACATCATCAGGACGCGCGCTTCCAGCTGCGCCTCGATCGACAGCGGCACGTGCACCGCCATCTGGTCGCCGTCGAAGTCCGCGTTGAAGGCCGTGCAGACCAGCGGGTGAAGCTGGATCGCCTTGCCCTCGATCAGGATCGGCTCGAACGCCTGGATGCCGAGGCGATGGAGCGTCGGCGCGCGGTTCAGAAGCACCGGATGCTCGCGGATGACCTCGTCCAGGATGTCCCAGACCTCCGGACGCTCCTTCTCGACGAGCTTCTTCGCCTGCTTCACCGTGGAGGAGAAGCCCTTGGCGTCGAGGCGCGCGTAGATGAAGGGCTTGAACAGCTCAAGCGCCATCTTCTTCGGCAGGCCGCACTGGTGGAGCTTCAGCTCGGGGCCCGTCACGATGACCGAACGGCCGGAATAGTCTACGCGTTTGCCGAGGAGGTTCTGGCGGAAGCGGCCCTGCTTGCCCTTCAACATGTCGGACAGCGACTTCAGCGGACGCTTGTTGGCACCCGTGATGACGCGACCGCGACGGCCGTTGTCGAACAGCGCGTCGACCGCCTCCTGAAGCATGCGCTTCTCGTTGCGGATGATGATGCCCGGCGCGCGCAGCTCGATCAGCCGCTTGAGGCGGTTGTTGCGGTTGATGACCCGGCGGTAGAGGTCGTTGAGGTCCGACGTCGCAAAGCGGCCACCGTCCAGGGGCACGAGCGGGCGAAGGTCCGGCGGGATCACCGGAACGACGCGCATGATCATCCACTCGGGTCGGTTGCCCGACTCGAGGAAGTTCTCGACAATCTTCAGCCGCTTCATCAGCTTCTTCTGCTTCAGATCCGACGTGGTGGTCGCCAGTTCCTCACGCAGGTCGCCCGCGATGCGCTCAAGCTCCATGGAGCCGAGAAGCTCCTGGATCGCCTCGGCGCCGATCAGGGCGGTGAAGCTGTCCTCGCCATACTCGTCGACGGCGATCATGTACTCCTCTTCCGTCAGGAGCTGATGCTCCTTCAGGGCGGTGAGGCCAGGCTCGGTGACGATGTAGTTCTCGAAGTAGAGGACGCGCTCGATATCCTTCAGCGTCATGTCGAGCAGCGTGCCGATGCGGCTCGGAAGCGACTTCAGGAACCAGATATGCGCGACCGGGGCGGCCAGCTCGATGTGGCCCATGCGCTCGCGGCGCACGCGCGAGAGGGTGACCTCGACGCCGCACTTCTCGCAGATGATGCCCTTGTACTTCATGCGCTTGTACTTGCCGCACAAGCACTCGTAGTCCTTGATCGGGCCGAAGATGCGCGCACAGAACAGGCCGTCGCGCTCCGGCTTGAACGTGCGGTAGTTGATCGTCTCGGGCTTCTTGATCTCGCCGAACGACCACGAAAGAATCTTCTCCGGGCTCGCGAGCGAGATCCGGATCGAATCGAACGTCTGCGCCTGCACCTGAGGATTGAAGAGATTCATGACCTCTTGATTCATGGTGCTGTCTCCTTTTCAGGGCCTCGTGCCCCGCCACGCGCCGGGCGGAGCCGGCGCCAAGATCATCCGCAAAGTCCGATCGGCGCCCTTTGGCTGTGGCGCCGACCATGGCCGCACAAGGCGACCTTTGCGTGGCGGCCTATTCGGCCGCGTCGGGGAGGCCCTGCAGCGGGCCGGCGCTCGACGGAAGCTGGTCGGGCACGGACTGAGAGAGATCGACGTCGAGGCCGAGCGAGCGCATTTCCTTGACGAGCACGTTGAAGCTCTCCGGTATGCCCGACTCGAACGCGTCGTCGCCGCGCACGATCGACTCGTAGACCTTGGTCCGGCCCGCGACGTCGTCCGACTTAACCGTCAGCATTTCCTGCAGCGTGTAGGCGGCGCCATAGGCTTCGAGTGCCCACACCTCCATCTCGCCGAAGCGCTGTCCGCCGAACTGCGCCTTGCCGCCAAGCGGCTGCTGGGTGACCAGCGAGTACGGACCGATCGAGCGAGCGTGGATCTTGTCGTCCACCAGATGGTGCAGCTTCAGCATGTAGATGTAGCCGACGGTGACCTGACGGTCGAACGGCTCGCCGGTACGCCCGTCGTAAAGCGTGACCTGACCCGATCCGTTCAACCCGGCCTTCTCCAGCATCTCGACGATGTCCGGCTCCACCGCGCCGTCGAAGACGGGCGTAGCAATCGAGACGCCGCGCTTCATCTGCTTCGCGAGCACGATCACACTGTCGTCGTCGTAGTCCTTGACCTTCTCGTTGCGGTCGGAATCGCCCAGCATGCTGGCGATCTCGTTGCGCAGCGGCGCCGCGTCATGGCTCTGCTGGTAGGCTTCCAGCATTTCCCCGATCTTCCGGCCCATGCCGGCGCAGGCCCAGCCGAGATGCGTCTCCAGGATCTGGCCGACGTTCATGCGCGAGGGCACGCCAAGCGGGTTCAGAACGATGTCGACATGCGTGCCGTCCGCATTGAACGGCATGTCCTCGACCGGCACGATGCGCGAGACGACACCCTTGTTGCCGTGACGGCCGGCCATCTTGTCGCCCGGCTGGATCTTGCGCTTGACGGCGACGAAGACCTTCACCTGCTTCATGACGCCCGGAGGCAGCTCGTCGCCGCGCTGGACCTTCTCGACCTTGTCCATGAAGCGGGCTTCGAGCAGCTTCTTGGAGTCGTCGTAGACCTGACGCAGCGCCTCGAGTTCACCCTGCAGACGCTCGTCCTCGACGGCGAACATCCACCACTGCGAACGCGAGTACTCGTTCATCACCTCGGCCGACAGCTCGCCGCCCTTGCGGAAGCCCTTCGGCCCGGCGATGGCGACCTTGCCCGACAGCATCTCGACGAGACGCCCGTAGACGTTGCGGTCGAGGATCGCCTGCTCGTCGTCGCGGTCCTTCGCGAGACGCTCGATCTCCTCGCGCTCGATCGCCATGGCGCGCTCGTCCTTCTCGACGCCGTGCCGATTGAAGACGCGCACTTCGACCACCGTGCCGTAGGTGCCCGGAGGCATACGGTTCGACGTGTCGCGAACGTCCGAGGCCTTCTCGCCGAAGATGGCGCGCAGGAGCTTTTCCTCCGGCGTCATCGGCGATTCGCCCTTCGGCGTGATCTTGCCGACCAGGATGTCGCCCGGCTGCACTTCCGCGCCGATGTAGACGATACCCGCCTCGTCGAGGTTGCGCAGCGCTTCTTCCGACACGTTCGGAATGTCGCGCGTGATCTCCTCGGGTCCGAGCTTCGTGTCGCGCGCCATGACCTCGAACTCCTCGATGTGGATCGAGGTGAAGACGTCGTCGGCGACGATGCGCTCGGAGAGGAGGATGGAGTCCTCGTAGTTGTAGCCGTTCCAGGGCATGAACGCGACGAGCACGTTCCGGCCAAGGGCCAGATCGCCGAGATCGGTCGACGGACCGTCGGCGATGATGTCGCCCTTGCGCACCCGGTCGCCCATCTTCACCAGCGGGCGCTGGTTGATGCAGGTCGACTGGTTGGAGCGCTGGAACTTCATCAGGCGGTAGATGTCGACGCCCGAGCGGCCGGACTCGAGGTCCTCGGTCGCGCGGATGACGATACGCGTCGCGTCCACCTGATCGACGATACCGGTCCGGCGCGCGGCGATGGCCGCGCCCGAGTCACGGGCGACGATCGGCTCCATGCCGGTGCCGACGAACGGCGCCTCGGCGCGCACCAGCGGCACGGCCTGACGCTGCATGTTCGAGCCCATGAGGGCGCGGTTGGCGTCGTCGTTCTCGAGGAACGGGATCAGCGCGGCCGCAACCGACACCAGCTGCTTCGGCGACACGTCCATGAGGTCGACGTTCTCGCGCGGCGTCATGATGACGTCGCCCGAATGACGGCAGATGACGAGGTCGTCAGCAAAGCCGCCGTCCTCGGTCAGCACGGCGTTCGCCTGCGCGACGTGATGCTTCGCCTCCTCCATGGCGGACAGGTAGACGACGTCATGCGTCACCTTTCCGTCAACGATGCGCCGGTACGGGCTCTCGATGAAACCGTACTTGTTGACGCGTGCGAAGGTCGCCAGTGAGTTGATCAGGCCGATGTTCGGGCCTTCCGGCGTCTCGATCGGGCAGATGCGGCCGTAGTGCGTCGGGTGCACGTCGCGCACTTCGAAGCCTGCACGCTCGCGGGTCAGACCGCCAGGACCGAGCGCCGAGAGACGACGCTTGTGCGTGATCTCGGAAAGCGGGTTGGTCTGGTCCATGAACTGCGACAGCTGCGACGAGCCGAAGAACTCGCGTACGGCGGCAGCCGCTGGCTTCGCGTTGATCAGGTCCTGCGGCATGACCGTGTCGATCTCGACCGAGGACATGCGCTCCTTGATCGCGCGCTCCATACGGAGGAGGCCGACGCGGTACTGGTTCTCCATGAGCTCGCCGACCGAGCGCACCCGGCGGTTGCCGAGATTGTCGATGTCGTCGATCTCGCCCTTGCCGTCACGCAGGTCGACCAGCGTCTTGACGACCGCGAGGATGTCCTCCTTGCGCAGCACGCGCACGGTGTCCTCGGCGTTGACGTCGAGACGCATGTTCATCTTCACGCGGCCGACGGCCGACAGGTCGTAGCGCTCCGCGTCGAAGAACAGCGACTGGAACATCGCCTCCGCGGTTTCGATCGTCGGCGGCTCGCCAGGACGCATGACGCGATAGATGTCGAACAGCGCGTCCTGGCGGTTCTCGTTCTTGTCGGCCGCCAGCGTGTTGCGGATGTAGGCGCCCACCGTCACGTGGTCGATGTCGAGGACCTGGATCTCCTCGTGGCCCGCATCGAGCAGGACCTTGAGCGTCTTCTCGTCGATCTCGTCGCCGGCCTCGAGGTAGATCTCGCCCGTCTGGTAGTTGACGATGTCCTCGGCGAGGTAGTTCCCGTAAAGGTCCTCCTCGGTGGCGCGGAGGGCAACGACGCCCTTTTCCTTGATTTGGCGCGCCTGGCGGGCGGTGATCTTCTTGCCGGCCTCGACAAGGACCTCGCCCGAATCAGCGTCGATCAGGTCCGTCAGCGCCTTCTGGCCACGCACGCGTTCGACCGAGAACGGCACACGCCAGCCGTTCTTGTCCTTCTGGAACTGGATAACGTTGTAGAACGTCGACAGGATCCCCTCGCCGTCCATGCCAAGCGCCATGAGCAGGCTCGAGACGGGGATCTTGCGGCGACGGTCGATGCGCGCGAAGACGATGTCCTTGGCGTCGAACTCGATGTCGAGCCAGGAGCCGCGATACGGGATCACGCGCGCGGCGAACAGAAGCTTGCCCGACGAGTGCGACTTGCCCTTGTCGTGGTCGAAGAACACGCCCGGCGAGCGGTGCATCTGCGACACGATCACGCGCTCGGTGCCGTTCACGATGAACGTGCCGTTCGACGTCATGAGCGGCATGTCGCCCATGTAGACGTCCTGCTCCTTGATGTCCTTGATGGACTTCGAGCCGGTATCCTCGTCGACATCGAACACGATGAGGCGCAGCGTCACCTTGAGCGGAGCGGCGAAGGTCAGGTCGCGTTGACGGCACTCGTCGACGTCGAACTTCGGCTGCTCGAACTCGTACTTGACGAATTCCAGCATCGAGTTGCCGGCGAAGTCGGAGATCGGGAACACGGAGCGGAAGACGGACTGCAGGCCCTCGTCGGGACGCCCGCCCTCCGGCTCATCGACCATCAGGAACTGATCGTAGGAGGCCTTCTGAACCTCGATGAGGTTCGGCATTTCGGCAACTTCGGGAATCGACCCGAAGAACTTGCGCACCCGCCTGCGACCGCTAAACGTCGTCGTCTGAGACATCGTCGCTCCTTGCTCTCGTCATCGCCCCTGACCGAAGGGCTCGAATTTCGTGCCCTCCCGCCGGAGGGCCGATCGCCCTTCCCTTGCGGGACGGGCCGGGCCGTCAGCGCCGCCGAGGCGGCCCGCCCGCGTCATCCGAACCCACCGCGGCGGAGGGTTCGGAGCACGTGGACGTCGGATCGTTGCGCGCCTTCATGGCCTGCGGTTCGATCCGAGCACGGAAGGCGGAACGGCAAACATGCCGTCCCGCCCGCCAGTTTCAGACGCAAGACGCCAAATGGCGGTCTTACTTGACGTCGACCTTCGCGCCAGCCTTCTCGAGCTGGTCCTTGATCTTGGCGGCCTCGTCCTTCGACACGGCTTCCTTGACCGGCTTCGGAGCGCCGTCGACGAGGTCCTTGGCTTCCTTGAGGCCGAGGCCCGTGATCGCACGGACTTCCTTGATCACGTTGATCTTGTTCGCACCGGCTTCGGCGAGGATCACGTCGAACTCGGTCTTCTCCTCGACCTCGGCGGCCGGGGCGCCAGCGCCGCCAGCGGCAGCAACGGCGACCGGAGCGGCGGCGGAGACGCCCCACTTCTCTTCGAGCATCTTCGAGAGCTCGGCGGCCTCGAGGACGGTCAGGGCCGACAGGTCTTCAACGATCTTGGCGAGATCAGCCATTGTAGTATTCCTTGGTTGGTTCGAACTTTTTGAATGCAGCGAGGAACTGACCTCAGGCCGCTTCGTCCTTCTTGGCATATGCCCCGAACACGCGCGCAAGCTGAGCTGCAGGCGCGGCCACGACGGCTGCAATGCGGGTCGCCGGGGTCTGGATCATACCCAGCAGCTTGCCACGCAGTTCGTCGAGCGACGGAAGGGCGGCCAAAGCCTTGACCCCTTCCGCATCGAGAGCGGTAGTGCCCATCGCACCGCCGAGGATGACGAGCTTGTCGTTACCCTTGGCGAAGTCGTTGGCCACCTTCGGCGCCGCGATCGGATCCGTGGAATAGGCGATCAGGGTCTGGCCCTGAAACAATCCCTGGATCTTCTCGGCGTCCGTGCCTTGAAGAGCGATTTGGGCGAGGCGGTTCTTCGCGACTTTGACGGTGCCACCCTGCGCGCGCATCTTCGACCGGAGGTCGTTCATCTGCGCGACGGTGAGACCGGCGTAACGAGCCACCACGATCGCGCCCGAGCCCTTGAAGGTCTCGTTCAGCTCCGTGACGAACTCGCGCTTTTCCGCTCTGTCCACTGCCACTCTCCAGTTGGAGCGCACCCTTGCGGCTGCACTCCGGTTGCCGTTAGCCGTCCGACAGATCGGACGACGCTCGAGGATCCTGTCCCCTTGGCTTCTGGGATCCGCAATGGAACCGGCAGTCGCAGCAAGGCATTCAGAGGTTCGAACCGAAGGTATCGGCGAAGCCGACGAATTCGGATCTTTCCCCGTCTCATGCGGGCTTGGCGATTAAGATGGAACGGTTGGAGAACCGCTCCGTCGCCCGCAATCTCGGACAGGAAGGCGAGGATTAGGAAGCCCCCGCCCCTTTCCGCGCAGCCGAAGCCGCGTGGAAACTTTCTAGGAAGCCGCCGAAATAGGTCGGCAGCTTCCGAAAATCAAACTACTCGCCCGCGCGGACGGTGGCCGGATCGATCTTGATGCCCGGACCCATGGTCGAGGACACCGCGACGCGCTGGACGTAGTTGCCCTTGGCGCCCGTCGGCTTGGCCTTCTGCACGGCGTCCGCAAAGGCGCGGATATTCTCGAGCAGCGCCTCGGCACCGAAGCTCGCCTTGCCGATACCGGCATGGACGATACCGGCCTTCTCGACGCGGAACTCGACGGCGCCGCCCTTCGACGCCTTGACGGCCGCCGCGACATCCGGCGTCACCGTGCCGACGCGCGGATTCGGCATCAGGCCACGCGGGCCGAGCACCTTACCGAGGCGTCCGACGAGACCCATCATGTCCGGGGTCGCGATAGCGCGGTCGAAGTCGATCTGGCCGCCCTGGACCTTCTCAACGAGATCCTCGGCACCCACGATGTCGGCACCGGCAGCCTTGGCCTCTTCGGCCTTGTCGCCACGCGCGAACACCGCGACGCGGACCGTGCGGCCCGTGCCGTTCGGCAGGTTGACGACGCCGCGGACCATCTGGTCAGCGTGGCGCGGATCGACGCCGAGGTTCATCGCGACCTCGATCGTCTCGTCGAACTTCGCCGACGCGCGATCCTTCAGAAGCGACACGGCCTCGGAGAGATCGTAGAGCTTCTCGCGATCGATGCCCTCGCGGGCCTTGGTAATGCGCTTGCCAATCTTCGCCATGGTCTTCAGCCCACCACTTCCAGGCCCATGGAACGGGCCGAGCCCATCACCATCGCCATCGCCGCATCGACGTCGTTCGCGTTCAGGTCCTTCATCTTCTTCTCGGCGATCTCGCGCACCTGCGCGGTCGTCACCGAACCGGCCTTGACCTTGCCGGGCTCCTTCGAGCCGCTGGTCAGGCCCGCCGCCTTCTTGAGGAAGAAGCTCACGGGAGCCGTCTTCATCTGGAAGGTGAACGACTTGTCGACGTAGTAGGTGATCACGACCGGAACCGGCGATCCCTTCTCCATCTCCTGGGTCTGCGCGTTGAACGCCTTGCAGAACTCCATGATGTTGATGCCGCGCTGACCCAGCGCAGGACCGATCGGCGGCGACGGGGTCGCCGAGCCGGCCTTGACCTGCAGCTTGAGCTGGCCCGCTACTTTCTTAGCCATTAGCTTCTGCCTTCATGTTGGACCAGCGAACCGGCCGTTCGGTCGCTGGAGCGACCACGCAGGAGTGCGGTACGGTTTTTGGTGGAGCCGGCTTCAGCTCCACCCGCCTTCCGCACGAGGTTCGGATGGCAACGCCACCCGGAACGGTCAGACCTTCTCGACCTGACCGAATTCGAGATCGACCGGCGTCGCGCGGCCGAAGATGGAGACCTCCACCTTCAGGCGGGCGCGCTCCTGATCGACTTCCTGGACCACGCCGTTGAACGAGGCGAACGGTCCGTCGGAGACGCGAACCTGCTCGCCCACATCGAACAGGACGGTCGCCTTCGGACGCTCCACGCCTTCCTGAACCTGATTCAGGATGCGGTTGGCCTCCGATTCGGAGATCGGGACCGGGCGGTTGTCCGGCCCGAGGAAGCCCGTCACCTTCGGCGTATTCTTGATCAGCGAGAAGACCTGATCGGTGAGCTCGGCCTTCACCAGCACGTAGCCCGGAAAGAACTTGCGCTCCGAATCGACCTTCCGACCGCGCCGAACCTCGACCACCTTCTCGGTCGGCACGAGGATCTTCTCGAACTTCTCGGTCAGCCCCTTCTGGCGGGCCTGCTCTTCGATCGACTCAGCGACTTTCTTCTCGAAGTTCGAATAGGCGTGGACGATGTACCAGCGAGCGGTCATGAAATTCCTGCTTCTGTCCAGCGATCAGCGGCCGGTGCCCATGATGTAGCCGATCGCATAGGCGATCAGCTGATCCGACACGAAGAGGAACGTGGCGGCGAAGGCGACCATGATGAAGACCATGACCGTCGAGATGAGCGTCTCGCGCCGGGTCGGCCAGGTCACCTTCGCGACCTCGGAACGCACCTGCTGGATGAACGTGAAAGGATTAGTCTTGGTGGCCATGTACCGCTCACGACTGCGGGCGCGAAAAAGCTGGATGATCAGCCCCACGCGCCACGTGTCTGTTAAGCTCTACATAACCGGAGCCCCCGTGATTCACAAGGGCCGGGGGTGGACAAATTGCGCATGAGATCCATGGCAGGGGCAGTAGGGCTCGAACCTACGACCTGCGGTTTTGGAGACCGCCGCTCTACCAACTGAGCTATACCCCTGTGTGCCGGAGCGGTTTTCGAATAATGCGGCCGAGCCGTTTTGGCAAGCGTTATCCCCGCCCCGCGGCGGCATCCTGTTCGGCAATCTTCGCCTTGCGGGTTTTCGGCTTCAACCGGCGCAGCCATTCCGAAACGCGTCGCTGGGGACGCGTCGTGCGAAGGAGATCGTCGATGGCGGCATTCGCCCCGTCGAGGCGCTCAGCCAGGACCTCCGCACCGACAAGCGCCACGTCTGCCGGCGAGATGCCCGGGAAGCGCTGCGCGATCGCGCCGAACAGGTCGTCGGTCGCAACGCCTGCGGTCTCGATACGTCCCGCCCGCACGAGAAGGCGTTGCACGATCTGCTCGAAGGTCCAGTCGTGATCGGTGAAGAGCTTCCAGCGCTTGGAACGCCGCGCGGTGAACCCCGCCAGAACGACCCGGCTTCCGGAGCAACGCTCCGCAAGGAACAGCGCGAGGGCGAAGCCGCTCGTCGCCACCTGATCGGAGGGATAGAACCCGTCCATGCCGGCGGCCGCGTCGAGCTGGCCGACGGCAATCCCGGCGCCGAATTCGGCCGGCGCGCTGAACCGTTCGTGCCGACCGGCCCGCAGGTTGCAGATTCCCCGGAACCGCTCGGAGCGGACCAGCCTCAGAACGTCCTCGACCTCGCGGCGATAGACGATGTTGGCGCCCGCCCGACTCGAGCGCGCGACCAGAAGAGATTCGCCGTCGAACGGCGCGTCGAGCACCTTGTAGACCTTATTGAAGAAGACGAAGAGCGCGTCCGAACCATAGCGCGCGCGCAGAGCGGCGATGTCCACGGCATCGCTGTTGGCGACGAGGACGATCGTCGCGTATGCCCCGAAGAAGGCCGCCCAGCGCTCGTTCGCGCCGGGCTCATCCGCCAGCGGGAGGACGCCCATCAACGCGTCAGTCCTTCGGCGCGCGCTGCGTCACATGCAGGACACGGTCGCGCATGGCGAACCACTCGTCCGCGTAGTCGTCGTTGCGGTACTCGTCGAAATACGGGCCCCCGTCCGTGAAGTGGACGTTCTTCGCGGCCGGATCGTGGTCGTATTCGTTGACCAGCCAGTTCCAGGCGGTCGGCAGTTCGCCGATCCGGTCGTCCCCGTCGAGCCACTTGAACTGATGAAGCTCCAGCCCGGTCGCCGTGTTGACGAACTCCGGCGATAGAGCGCGGCACTTGGCGTTGTTGAAGAGCATGACGCTCGACCAGTTCTTCTTCTCGTACTTGGTCTGCACCTGGCCAAGGAACTTGGTCTCGACCTTCGGCTGGTAGTCGTGCTTGACGCACATCACCGACGCGTTCTCATCGCGCAACGCCCAGAGTTCGGCAATGTCGGCGCGCATCAGCATGTCGCAGTCCATGAAGAGGCTCCATCCCTCGTAGTGCGAGAGATACGGAACCAGGAACCGCGAAAACGAGAACTCGGTGGACTGAAGCGCATTGCGCTCGCGCGTGAAGGTGCCTTCGAGGTGCGGCAGCACGATCGGGCAGAACATGACGGGCATCGAGGCGTGCTCGATGATGCTCTGCGCGAGCACGTGGTAGGCCACGACCTCCTTGGAATCGAACCCGACGAAGACACGCGCGATCTCGGCAGCCATGGACACTTCCTCTTCCGTTCGTCGACGCTTCTAGAACCGCGCCCGGTCGGCGACAAGCAAGAACGCCTCCAATGTGGCCGGCATCCGCCAAACGAAAACGGGCCCCGAAGGGCCCGCTCGCATGTCATCAGATGTATCGAACTTACTCGACGATGCTGGCGACGATACCGGCGCCGACGGTGCGGCCGCCCTCGCGGATGGCGAAGCGCAGCTTCTCTTCCATCGCGATCGGAACGATCAGCTTGACGTCCATCG
>NZ_LMOH01000014.1 GCF_001423245.1 Aureimonas sp. Leaf324 | reverse complement strand
CCTCAGCCACGGCCATCTCGATCCGGGCATGCAGGTCGTGACGAAGCCCTTCGACATGACGGTGCTGGCGAACCGCATCAAGGCCATGGTCTCGGACTAAACCAAGGGGCGCTGTGAAGCGGACCCACGACATAGCGGCCATACATCGTACGCCGGAGTGATAGCCGTGTTGCTGTCGGGTCAGGATGAGTGTCGTCATTAGCCTTCTCGCCACCGTACGCTGAACCCACGGCATATCAATCTCAGTTTACGAGCCCTTGGGGATGATGAACGTTTGGAACCCCTCTCTTTAAGCGCTGTTGTCCGCGCTGCCGGGGCTGTACGGGTTATCCGCCAGCGTTTGCCCGGTACGGGCCGCCGAGGCCCCTCTTGGCAGGCATTCGCGTCCCGGGTCTTTTGTGTTTCGACTTGATGTTCCATCGTGTTTAGACCCCAGGAGTTCAACCGCGACATAGAGGGTCGAGGCTAATCAGGAGGCCGAATGCGTTTCTTCCACTCTTAGGCCCACATCGTACAGTTGGAACAACGACAAAAGGTTGGTTTGCAAGGGTCCTATCGAGCGACGGATCGGTCAAGGGTTACTGGGTCGATCTTTTCCCCTTCGATCTCGCGTGACGCTGCGGCCCAGAACTCGTGCTCTTGCCCCCAAGGGCTCCCAGCCTCCTCCCAAAGCTCGTACGCCCGTTCCCTGACCTTGGCATCGAGATTGGTGGGCTCCATCGTCATCCTCCTTGGCTGTGATCAAGAAGACGTTGACCGACCAGATTAGTTTCCAACTATCGAACACATACGAGGCGAGGGGGCGAACATACTGACTGGGTACAATGTGTCGCGGCCAGACCTCCCGTCAGGCTTAGGCGCGGCGGACCTTCAAGCGGGATTTCGCGAACCTATTCATCCAAGCCTTTCGGAGAGAGAAGTCCTCATGCGTATGAGGGCAATGCCCCGAAAATTGCGCCAGATCAAGACCGAACTTGTAGCCTTCCTGGAAGGCGGTCAGCTTTTGGGAAGAAAGTGTATCGAGGTCAACCTCGTACGGTTTGACCTCAAGACCGCCGATCAACGTTAGTCCCCATTCCTAGCGTGCATGTAGTCCGAAATTTCCGTGAGCCGTCCTTCCCAATCGTCCGTTATGACGGCCTGGATCTGTCGGGCTCGGTCGCGCCAAGCATCACTACGAAACAGTATCGGCTCCCGGACGACGACCTCACTTCTCTGGTTGCGTGTCAAACGGCATGCAAAGCTTGCACGCTGAATGCCAGAAGTGTCGATCGACAGTCAGTACGGCAGCAAGGCGAACTGCTGCTTTGACAGCGAGGATCAAGACCAGAATACAAGGTATTCAGACCGACAGGCAGAACCGCCGGCGAACGTGGCCCTCCAATGGAAATCTTACTCGCTTCAAGCGTCCGCCATCATCCTACAGATCAGACAATCGAGTATTTCGATACAGCACTTCCGCCATGGTATTGATCGTAGCCGGCGAATAGACACTGCCGTTCGTCGTCCAAATCCGAGGGTGCAGCCCTTTCGCTGCCTTGTCGTATCGCATCGCCATGGCGAACGCGATCGCTTCGTTCAGGTTCGGCCAGCGCTCGCCCTCATCTCGGCGCCATGAGGCCGGAGAGGGTTTGATCTGCTCGTCGCCCCACAGGAGAATGACGGGTTGAGGATCCTGCATCTCAGAACGACAAAAGGCCGGGCAGCGCCCAACCTTTCCCCATTTCCAGTTCCCATGCAGGTCCATCCGTGACCCTGGGGTGGATCATCTCAGAGAACCTGAAGATTCTCGGCCGCGTTCTTGCCGGAGCGGCGGTCGGCGACGACCTCGAAGCTGACCTTCTGCCCTTCGGCAAGTCCGCGGATGCCGGAGCGCTCCAGCGCGGAGATGTGGACGAAGACGTCGGTGCTGCCGTCTTCGGGAGCGATGAAGCCGAAACCCTTGGTGTCGTTGAAGAACTTGACGGTTCCAGTGGCCATGATGATGCCCCTTCAAAACAAGGCGAATAGCTCGCAGCGCCGTGTGCGCTCCGATGCGTAGATCGACAGTGAGGATGCGTAGATCGACAGTGAGAAAGAGGATCGCTCGGGCGCCTGAGTGCCAAAAATAAGATCGACTACCAAAGTTCGATCAGTGAGAACTACGCTCTCGCCATCCGATTTACAAGGATGGCTAGAAATAAATCTGGCATCGATTTTCCATTCCATAACGCAAAATCGATCCGGTTCGTCGAATTAACGCAATTGGCGTTTGCTATTCGAGAGATCAGGACTATCTCTAGTGCGAGGGCGATGAAGAAATACGGTCTGGCGAGATCCTCAGCCGTCCGTGCCTCTGGCGCTTCCGCCCTACGGAGCCAGTCCCATGTTCGGATACCAAGGCGGCGAGAGCGGCGAAACCGTCGCGCGCAAACGCGGCTACATGGCTGAAGCGCAGCAGCGCTGGCCCTTCCTGACCCGCTTCGATGTCACGACCATCCATAACGAGCAGCAACTCGCCACGATGGTGCGCGACCGCTCGGGTCGGTTGAAAGCTGACGTCGACGAGGAGGTTCATGCCTGGATGCAAGGCAAGACCTTCTAGGCGCGGTTCGACGCTGGCCATCAATCCACCGAACTCATTCATCCAGGAGGTTTCGCATGTCCGTCTCCCGCTTCGCTCCCACACGGGATGCCCATTTGAAGCTCGTCATCGAACTCTTCCCCGGACTTCAAAGCTCGGAGATGCTGACCATCGTCACCTCAATGGCCGATCAGCGGCTTCGCAGGATTCGCATGGAACTTGAGGATCAGGCGAATGCGATCCGCATGCCAACTTCGACGGTGGGAGTACCAACATGAAACCCTCGCTCGCGCAGTTCTATCTCGATCGAGCGGACGAGTCCCGAATGGCCGCAGCCGACGCCTCGCTCGCGAACGTACAGAAGAAGCACAGCGAAGCAGAGGCCACGTGGCGCGCCATGGCGGATCTCGCCACACTTCGCAATGCGGGTGGATTGTCGACTTGAACGTCATGTACGGGTCCGCCGCGAACCTCGTGCTTCTCGCGATGGAATCGCAGCAGGCGATGCATCTCCGGCTCTACCGTCTTGGACTCGGTGGGCCGAAGGCGATCGACGAAGCGAGCCTGATGGTGCGTGAGAAGATCGTGGCCTTTAGCAACGCGATGGCGGCTGCGATGGCCGGCGGATCGTTCGAGAGCCTGATCGACGACTACAGGACCGTCGTTCGAGCCAACATCGAACGCCTGGAGCCGGCGGACTGAAGCGACCCGAGCCCGCTGCCTGCGACCCCAGCGAAGTTTGCTTTTGGCGAACCATTCCCTGCATTTTTGAAAGGTGTCTTTGATGACCCGCCTCCATGCACTCAACGCTGCCAACAAGCACTTCAAGACAGGGGCCTCCTCGGCGTCGCCCCCGTCGACCTTCGAAGCGGTGACGGCCGCCGCACGGGCGACGCGTGCGAAATCCCTTTCGCTTCGGAAGGGGCGCATGGAGCGAGAGGACGCTGCTACCGCGATCTGTCTTCCCGATAGGACGGTGGGGTCAGGCAAATGAGCGGCGCGAAGACGATCGACTACACTCGGCCGGCCGAGGTTTTCTGGTGCGCGTCCGCCAAGCGGCAGATGCCGAAAGGATCACTGAGGTTTCGAAAGTTCGCCACTCTCGATGCGGCAGTCCGGTTTCTTGTCGCGGACAAGAGCGAAAAGCGTTTCCAATGCACGATCGACACGGAAACAGCGCACTACGAGGGCGGCGAGATCGAAGACTTGTTCGATCGTCCGGATTTTCCGGCATCCGACGCGCTACGGTCGCCTCAACCCTCACGTCGGATCGGCATCGATTTCTTTTCCAGACCAGAGATGGTGGCAGCCTACGCGATCACGCGGGACGACCACGGCACCTGGACAGTGACCTCCGCTGCCACGGGGGAGACGGTCTCGATCAACGACGTCGATATGAACCGGATGAGCCTGCCTGACGCGGAGCGCATGATGGACGTTCTGAACAGTGCCGATGGCCCGGATATGCTGGCTCTCGGGCCGTAAATGGCTGCCTCGGACACATCAGGGACTTCTTCCCGACCCGGCATCCATTTACCTGCGTAAAGGCCGGATCGTTGGAAAGTCGCAGCTACCAAATGTCCGCTTTCCGGCTCATAACCGTGTGCTTCTGAATGACGTAGATTGGTCGAAACCCGCCTGACCGCTTCTGGACGTCCGCTTTTTCGAGACCGATCGGCTCTACCGGGTGGATAGCTTCCATTCCGCATTGAGGCTCCAACAGGAGTGAAGCGGACATTGCAGCGATTGGCGCGCCTTCAGAACAGTCCTTGAATCCGAACTTTCGATTGGATGTTTGGTCCGCGTTGGTTGGGATCAAGCGAGGAGCGGGCCATCATGGTCGAGGTAGGCCCTGTCGAAATCGGCGATCGCCACCAAGCGATCGAAATCGTGGAACGTGACCTGCCCGCGCTGGAAGGTCACCAGACCTCCCTCCCTCAACTCGCGCAGTACCCTGTTCACGTGGATGGCGCTGAGGCCCAGCGCGTCCGCCAGCATGTACTGGGACAGTGGGCAGGCGTATCCGTTCTTCGTGCCAAGCCCGACCAGCTTGAGCCGGGCGCCCAGCTCCAGGAGGAAGTGGGCGGTCCGCTCCAGGGCGTCGCGCCGTCCGATCCCGACGAGATGCTCTACGACCATCGCCTCGTCGCGTGAGGCCGCCCAGAGGACGGCGGTGGCAAGGCGCGGCGTCCGGCTGAAGGTGCTCAGGAGGTCGCTTGCCAGAACCTCGGAAGCCTCGACTTTCGTGACCGGCTCGATGTTGTGGTCGGCCGTCCGGAAGAGCACCGACCTCAGGCCGAGGAAGTCGCCCGGAAGTTGGAAGTCGACGATCTGACGCGTGCCGCCGGGCATCAGCTTGTAGGAACACACCCATCCCGACGCCAGGATGAAGGCGGACTGGTTGGTCTGCCCCTCGAACGCCATGTCCCGTCCGAGTGCGAACGAGCGTCGACGGCTATGTAATTCCGAAAGCACTCGAAGCTCTTCCGGCGACAGTGCGACGAACGCCGCGAGCTTCCGTGCAAGAGGGCTATGTTGGAAGTCCATCGATGGGATTTCCTCGAGACCCGTCCCGAAGGACACGCAAATGATGGCGAGTTTTTCAGCGAAATATTTCTTTGCGGATCCGGTCGGCACTGATCTGCATCAGCAAGTCCTACCACATCCATGCGATATTGCGACCTCATCTGAAGGCAAAGGGCATGAACCCTTTTCCGCGATGCCGAGCGAAGGCTGCCTCGATGATCCCAGTGCCCGACGTGAACGGATCGGCGGCACTCGCGATCTGTGAATCTCTCCTGCTGGCCCTGAACGAACGGAACGTGCTGCCCGAGCGCGAGATCGTCGGAATCCTGAAGGATGCCGCGGCGGCCCACGCCGATGCCCCGGGCACCGACGGGCTGGCGGACCACCACCGGGCCGTCGCCGCGTTGATCGACGGCATTCTGGCGGGCGGCAACTCCGTCCGGCGCCGATAGCGCGCCGACGCCTGCGACAGCCTCAGCCCTTCGGCTTTCCGAAGGTCCGCGAACCGTTCCGTCCGGAACGGTCGCCAAGCCAATGGAGCATCCACCGATGTCACGCCAGTTCAAGAACGTCTTCGTCGTCCTAGCGCCCCAGGAGAAGACCGTCGAGAACCCAACCGCGGCGATGAGGATGGCGCTGGCCTTGGCTCGGGAGGACGGAGCCTTCGTTACGGTCAGCTTCCTGTCCCCTCAGCCCGCCTGGATCCCGGTCAGTCTTTTCTCCGACGCCCCGGGCCACATGATCGCGGCCGAACGCAGGCGGCTCGACGCCCTGGCGGAGTCGTGCCTGGCCGACGCCGCGAAGTCGGCCCACGCCGCAAACGTCCCTTCGAGCACGGAATTCCTGTCCCTTCACTTCCCAGCCTTGATGGGGCGGGCGACGCGATTGGCACAGTTGCAGGACGTCGTCGTGATGGACGCGAGAAGCGCCGCTCTCCTCGAATATCCGGAGATCGTCGAGGGCATGCTGTTCCGGAGCGGGCGCCCGGTCGTCCTTGTGCCCGAAGGCTGGGACCGCGGACCTCCACGGACCGTCTCGATCGCTTGGGACGGCAGCATCCAGGCGACGCGTGCCGTCGCCGACGCGCTGCCGATCCTACAGAAGGCGGAAAAGGTCCGCGTGGTCACGGTCACGGGCGAGAAGGACCTCGGAAACGAGACGCCGAGCGAACGCCTGGCTGTCTATCTCGGGCGCCACGGCGTGCAGGTGCGCGAAGAGGCTCTCACCGCGCCAAACGGAAGGGTCGCCGATACGCTCCGCGCCCATTTCGTGGCCAACGACTCGGACATGCTGGTGATGGGTGCCTACGCGCATTCGCGCCTGCACGAGGCAGTCCTCGGTGGGGTCACGCGCACCCTTCTCGCCGCCGCCCCGATACCCCTGTTTCTGAGCCACTGAGCGTCGGAAACCGGCCGAGGCATCCAACGGAAACCGTGCACGCGCAACTCCAGGATCACGAGACCGAATGGACAACCTCATTGAGCCCGACCTCGGCGCATCCACCACGGCAATTCCCGAGTCGCTGTTCCATGCCCGGTTCTCCGACGACGTCCTTCGATCGGTCGGAGGCTGCCTCGGGGGGGCTAACTGCGCGCGAAGCGGCCGAGAGACTGCGAACCAGCGGACCGAACGAACTCCCTCAGGCCCTCGGTGTCCATCCGGTCGTTCGCTTCCTCGCGCAGTTCAACAACGCACTGATCTACTTCCTCATCGCGGCGGCCGTGGCGACGGCGCTGCTCGGCCAGTTCGTGGACACGACCGTCATCGTGGCGGTCGTGATCGTCAACGCGATCGTCGGCTTCGTCCAGGAGGGCAAGGCCGAGAAGTCCCTCGACGCCATTCGAACAACTCGCAAAGGAAATGAGCCATGTCCACCGTCACGCCGGATACCGTCGAACGTTCTCGGCTACGCCAAGCCGCCCTATCACGCTGGGACAACGAGGGCGGCGCCGGAAGCGGAAGACCCGAAAGGATCGACTCCTTTCGCAGGCAAGAAGCCGATGCCACGAAGCTAACGGATACCGAGCTGGTTCATCTGCGCTTGCGAGTGATCGCACTCGAGAACCTCATGATCTCGATCCTCGCCGGGTCGTCCGAATGGCAGCTTCGAGAGGCGCGGGCGATGGCGGCCTACATCTCACCGCGTCCCGGCGCCACCCAACATCCGCTGACGATCCACGCGGCGGAACACATGGTCGATCTCGTCCAGCGGGCCGTCCATTTCCGCTCCCCGTCAGTGACCTACCCTGAGACGTGACGGAGTTGCATATTCACCAAGACGCGATCGGGCAGGAAGCTTTACCCTGAGACGCAGGCGATCGACTGCTGGTAGCGGAAGCCGCGATAGGCTTCTCAGTCATGGGATCGAACGATCGGTGGGTTGACGACGGGCAGCGGAATGACATGCTACGACAAACGGTTCTGGCTACTGGTCGTGGGCCTGTCC
The DNA here is from genome assembly GCF_001423245.1 of Aureimonas sp. Leaf324. Lineage (GTDB taxonomy): Bacteria > Pseudomonadota > Alphaproteobacteria > Rhizobiales > Rhizobiaceae > Aureimonas. Next base: position 34,614 of record NZ_LMOH01000014.1, on the reverse strand, counting down.
GGGGTTGCCGGCTATGTGGACGCGATCGGGTTCATCAAGCTTGCTGGCCTCTTCGTGTCGTTCATGAGCGGCAACTCCACTTGGCTCGGGGTGGGCGCCGTCACGGATCCGCAGACGGCGGTCACCGCCATGTGCGTCGTTTCCGCCTTCGTCGCGGGCGTGATGGCCTCAACGCTGATCGCGGTGGCCGCTGGCTCGCGCAGGAAGCCTGTCGTGCTGGTGTTCGTCGCGGCGATCCTGGCGATCGCCGCCATTGGGAACGGGCGTTTCCCGGACGAGTGGACGGCGGTTGCGTTGGCGATGTCCATGGGTGCCGTCAACACCGTCTTCCAACGGTCCGGCGAGGTGAGCATAGGCGTCACATACATGACGGGAACGCTCGTGAAGCTCGGTCAACGAATGGCCGGCGCTTTGGTCGGCGGTCCGCCTTGGGCGTGGCTACCGTACCTGGTGCTTTGGGGTACTCTCGTGGGTGGCGCCGCCGTCGGCACGATCGCCCACTCACGGCGTGGCACCATCAGCATCTGGATCGCCGCGGCGGCAATGATGCTCTTATCATGCTACGCTGCGATCCTCGGTCCCGTAGAACCCGCAGCGGCACGGTCTCCAAAAGACGCCTGACGACCCGTCGCCGTTGCGATGTCAGCGCGCAGCCTTCACTAATGTCGTCTCGAGGCTCTGCAAGCCCGTCCGCTGTCGGGTCGCAACGAGCCGCTCGACGAAGAATCGATTTGCCGTTGAGCACAGCGCAGGGCTAACCGCGCGTCGCCAGCGGAATGACTGGTTGATAGCAGCGACCTAGGAGCAAAGAACGCGCAGGTCCATGGATCGGGCATGGACGCACCTCCTAGCGCACGACGAGCACCGACACTTCGGCACCTTGGACCACGCGCGCGGCCTGGCTGCCCATGACGAAGCGCTCGAAGCCACGGAGGCCGTGCGAGGCAAGGACGATCAGGTCGCAGGAGCGGAACCTGGCAGCCTCGAGTATGGCCGCCGCGGGGGCGCTGTTTTCGATGTGGAGCGTCTCGCAGTCCACGGCGCGGGCCGCGGCTTTCCCGCCGGCCTCGGCAAGGATGCGTTCCGCCACCGACTTGCAGGTGGTGTTGTAGCTCTCGATCTCCTTGGGATCCTGAAACAGGCCCATCTTGGAGGCGAGGTCGTAGACCGGGAACGGTTCGCTGACGGTGAGGACGGTCACCTTTGCCCCGGCGAACTCGGCGATGTCCAAACCCGCCGTCAGCCCGCCCTTGGACTGCTCGGATCCGTCCACCGCGATGAGTATGTGCCTGTACATGGTGTCTCTCCGGGTTGCAGGCGACTGGCCGGGGTTCCCGGCATCCGTCGCGGACGTGGTCGGGTGGTACGTGGACGTCAGTTCGGCGACGATCGGAGGCTCTTCATGTAGCCGACAAGCTCGCCGACCTCCTGTGACGACAGCTTGAAGACGGGCATCGGCGAATGGCCGACGAAGATCCCTTCCGCCAAGGCCTCCTCGATGCTCTCGACGGGATAGCGTTCGTGAAGGGAACGGAACTGCGGCGCCGACTCCAGAGGGCTCATGCCGGAGGAGCCGACCGCATGGCATTGGGAGCACTTGGTCTCGGCGATCGCGCGCCCGGCTGACAGGTCCTCGGCCATCGTGGCCGTGACGGCGCCCGAGAGCAGCGCGCACAAGCCCAGAGCCCCGCGTTGGAGGCGCAGGTTGCCGAGCCGGACCCGCCAATGAAGAACGGGCGTCGCGGCCATGCTTATCTCCCCGGTGGCCAGTCCGGGACGGCCCGGCGGTCCGTGTCTTATGGGGCGGGTTTTCACTTCCCTCGCTAACCTGGATCAGCTTTCCGGATCGCAACCGTGCGAAAGTGCGCGATCACCTTCTGACAGGGAGCCGACCCGGCGCGGCAAGACGTCCGGTCCCCGACGCGGACCGCGTCGCCACTTCCGTTTCCGCATTGTCCGCTGATGCGTCCGATACGGGTGCATGAGAGATCGCATGTCCTCCTGCATTCAAAAACCTTCCGAGGACGACGACGCAATGTACACTCATCGATCGATTATCGCTTGGTGCAGGACGGCGCCGTCATGGGCCGGTGCCGGCCCCATTCGTGAAGAACTCTTCGGAGCGGACCGTCTCGAGCAACATGCCGAGACCTTGGCCGCGGCCGACTCCGTCGAGGACAGACACGCAGCGGTCTACTCCCTCCACGACCGCCTTGCGGAAAACGCGAGGGTCCTGCTCGCGGCCTACCGGGCGAGCGCCGCCGACGTCGCGTCGGGACAGGGTGTCGTCCCCGCCGCGGAGTGGCTGCTCGACAACTACCATATCGTCGAGAAGCAGGTCCGCGAGATCCAGACCGACCTGCCGAGGGGATACTATCGGCAGCTACCCAAGCTCGCCGCCGGTCCCTTCGTTGGCTATCCCCGTGTGTTCGGCATCGCCTGGGCGTACGTGGCCCATACGGACAGCAACTTCGAGCCCGAAAGCCTCGAAAGGTTCGTTGCGGCCTACCAACGCGTCCAGCCGCTGACGATCGGAGAGCTCTGGGCCATCGCGATCACCCTGCGCATCGTGCTGGTCGAGAACCTGAGACGCTTGGCGGACCAGATCACCACCGCGAAAATCGCCCGCGACGATGCGGACGCCATGGCGGATGCCGTGCTCGTCGCGGGGCACGAACGCCAGGCGCTCGAGATCGACATCCTGTCGCGTCCGAAAGACCCGTTGTCCGAGCACTTCGCGGCACAGTTGGCCAAGCGGTTGCGTGACCAGGATCCTCGAACCACGCCAGCCTTGCAGTGGCTTGAGGAGCGGCTTGGACATCAGTCCCTTTCGGTGGATCAAGCTGTCCATCACGCGCAGCAGAGTCTCGGCATCTCCAACGTCACCATGCGGAACATCGTCACCAGCATGCGCATGATGTCGGACATCGACTGGGCCGACTTCTTCGAGAGCGTCAGTCTCGTGGATGTCCTGCTTCGGCGGTCGGGCAGCTTCGACGCCATGGATTTCCCGACCCGCAACCTGTACCGGAGCGCGGTCGAGCACCTCGCACGCGGTTCCGCACTCACCGAGCAGGACATCGCCGACAGGGCCGTGGACGTCGCCGCCGACGCCGCGCGGTCAGCGACCGACGACGAGGCGCGACGTGTCGGGGACCCGGGCCATCACCTCGTAGGGGAGGGGCGGCCGGCCTTCGAACGGACCGTTTCCTACAGGCCCGGACCGCGGGCGTCGTTCCGGCGCCTCAGTTCGCGTCTCGGCATCTGGGGGTATCTGGGATCGATCCTGGTGCTGACGGCGGCGTTCCTGGCGCTCGCCGCGTGGGCGATGTCCCTTGCGTCGCTCGGCGTCGGCTGGCTCGCCGCTTTCCTCGTTCTCGCCTTCGTGCCGGCCAGCGAGGTCGCGACCGTCCTCGTCGACCGCGCCTTGACGCTCGGCCTCGGAGCCACTGCCCTTCCGGGATTGGCTCTCGCGGACGGCGTTCCGACGGCCGAGCGGACGCTCGTCGCCGTGCCGACCCTGATGACGGACGAAGCCGATCTTCTCGAGCAGATCGGACGCCTTGAGGTCCATCATCTCTCGGGAGCCGGGGGCGACCTCACCTTCGCCCTGCTGGTCGACGGCCTCGACGCCGACTACGAAACCGTCGAGGGCGACGAGGCCCTGCTGCGCATCGGGGTCGCCGCCATCGACGAACTCAACCGTCGCCACGGCCCGGGCCCGGGCGGGGCACGCTTCCTTCTTCTCCACCGTCGCCGTGTCTACGACGCGGGCGAAGGGGTGTGGATGGGGTGGGAGCGCAAGCGCGGCAAGCTGCACGAGCTGAACCGTCTCCTGCGCGGCGCCGAGGATACGACCTTCGAACCGATCGCAGGACGTCTGCCGAAGGTGCCGGGCGGCGTCCGCTACGTCATCACCCTCGACGCCGACACGCGCCTGCCCCGGGACGCCGCGACACGTCTCGTCGGCAAGATGGCCCATCCCCTGAACCGTCCGAGGTTCGATGCGCGGAGCCGTCGCGTCGTTTCGGGCTACGGCATCCTCCAGCCACGCGTCACGCCCTCGCTCCCGATCGGGCGTGAAGGCTCGTTCTTCCAACGGGTCGTCTCAGGGCCGGGAGGCATCGACCCCTACGCCGCGGCCGTGTCCGACGTCTACCAGGACCTTTTCGGGGAGGGGTCGTTCACTGGCAAGGGCATCTACGACGTCGACGCCTTCGAGATGGCGCTGGCGGGCCGCGTTCCCGCGAGCGCGATGCTGAGCCATGATCTCTTCGAGGGAATCTTCGCCCGGGCCGGCCTCGCGTCCGACGTCGAAGTATTGGAGGAGCAGCCCTCTCGGTACGACGTGGCCGCCAAGCGACGGCACCGCTGGACGCGGGGCGACTGGCAGCTCCTTCCCTGGGCGCTCGGCCGGTCGCCGATCGGCGACGGCCTTCCGGCGGTCGGTCGCGGCAAGGTCGTCGACAACCTGCGACGTTCGCTGGTCGCGCCGACCACCTTCGCGTTGATCGTCCTGTGCTGGCTGCTTCCGTTGCCGTCCGCGGCCGTCGGCATCCTTCTCGTCCTCGCGGCCCTTGCGGTGCCAACAATTCTCCAGGCGATCTTCACGCTCGTTCCCGGTGCACCCCGCATCCGGCTTCGCAACCACATCGGGATGCTCGTCGGCGATCTGCGCATGGGACTGGCACAGGTCGTCCTGTCGCTGGCCTTCCTGCCCGACCAGGCTTGGCAGATGGTGGACGCCATCTCGCGGACGCTGTGGCGCCTCTACGTCAGCCGCCGCCACCTCCTGGAGTGGACGACGGCGGCGCAATCTTCTGGCAGTCCGCGACTGGATGCGATCGGCTTCTATCGCCGGATGGCCGGGGGGACCGTCGTTTCCCTCACGGCCGTCCTGTTCGCGCTTGCCGTCGCGCCGGGCTCCTGGCCAGTCGTCGTGCCGTTCGCGTTGCTCTGGCTGGCGGCGCCAGCCGTGGCCCTCTGGTCGAGCCGCTCGCCGACCGCTTCCGGCCGCCTCGGGATCTCGACGGACGAGGCAAGGAGCCTGCGTCTGATCGCGCGGCGCACCTGGCGCTTCTTCGAGACGTTCGTCACGCCGGCCGACAACATGCTGCCGCCCGACAACTTCCAGGAGGACCCGAAGCCCGTCGTCGCGCGCCGGACCTCGCCGACCAACGTCGGGCTCTACCTGCTGTCGTCGGTCGCCGCGCGGGACTACGGCTGGACGGGAACGTTGGAGACCGTGGAACGGCTGGAAGCGTGCTTCGCGTCCCTGGTCAAGCTCCAGCGCTTTCGGGGACACTTCCTGAACTGGTATGCGACCGAGGATCTCCGGCCGCTCGATCCTGCCTACGTCTCCTCCGTCGACAGTGGCAACCTTGCGGGCCATCTCATCGCCTTCGCGAACGCTTGCGAGGAGTGGGAGAAGGCCCCGATCGAGGCCGACGTGCGCTCGGGTCTGTCCGACACCCTGGACATGGTGCGTGGCGCTCTCGCGTCATTCCCCATCGCCGATCCGCGTCCGCTCGGCGACATACTCGACCGGATCGAAGCCCTCCTGAAAGATGCCTTGCCCATCGAGGCCAGTCTCGCGGTTATCCGACACCTGACGCAGGACGCGTCCCGGGCGGTCCCCGACGACACCGCGACGACCGGCGGGGAGTGGTCGGACGTCCGCTACTGGACGCGGGCTTTGGGCATGCGCGTCGACGAGCACTCCCGCGACCTGTCGAACGTCGCCAGCGCGCCGGGCATGTTGGAGCGAAGGCTCTTGGAGCTGGCCGCCGGAGCGCGGACGATGGCGATGGAGATGGATTTCGCCTTTCTCGTCGATCCCGACCGCAAGCTTCTGTCGATCGGGTATTCGGTTGCCGACGAGCGGCTCGATGCCAGTTGCTACGACCTCTTGGCGTCCGAGGCGCGCCTCGCCAGTCTTTTCGCCATCGCGAAGGGCGACGCACCGACACGCCACTGGTTCCGCCTAGGGCGGACGGCGACACCGCTCGGCAACGGCTCTGCCCTGGTATCGTGGTCGGGCTCGATGTTCGAATACCTCATGCCATCTCTTGTGATGCGCGCCCCGGCGACCAGCTTGCTCGCCGACACCAACCGTCTCGTGGTCGAGCGCCAGCAGGCCTATGGCCGATCCCTGAACATCCCGTGGGGCATTTCGGAATCGGCCTACAACGCCCGCGACATGGAGTTGACCTACCAGTACTCGAACTTCGGCGTGCCGGGACTTGGACTGAAGCGAGGCCTTGCGGACAATCGCGTCGTCGCTCCCTATGCGACCGGGCTCGCTGCGATGGTCGACCCGCTGGGTGCGCTGCGCAACTTTGGGCGTCTCGAAGGGCTCGGGGCACGGGGCCGCTTCGGCTTCTACGATGCGCTCGACTTCACGCGTTCGCGGGTCCCTGAGGGTGCCGAGGTCGCGATCGTGCGCAACTACATGGCCCATCATCAGGGCATGACGATCGTCGCGATCGCCAACGCCGTCGGCGGCGGCCCCATGCGGGACCGTTTCCACCGGGAGCCGATGATCCGCGCAAGCGAACTCTTGTTGCAGGAACGCATGCCCCGGGACGTTTCCGATGCCCACCCGAGGGCGGAGGATGTCCGGGACATCTCCTCGAACCCCGCGTCGGCGAAGTCGACGGTCCGGCGCCTGAAGACCTCGCCAGGGGCGGCGCCGGTGACACATCTCCTGTCCAACGGACGCTACACGGTCATGCTCACGGCGACGGGGGCTGGCTACAGCCGCTGGCGGGACATCGCGGTGTCGCGCTGGCACGGCGATCCGACCCGCGACGCGCAAGGTTCGTTCGTCTTCCTCCGGGACGTCGCGACCTCGAAGGTATGGTCTCCCGGTCTCCAGCCGGACGGCCCATCCGACGCCGATGAAGTCGTCCTCTTCGACGAGGACCATGCCAAGTTCTCAAGACGCGAGGACACGCTGACGACGGCCATGGAGGTCTTGGTTTCCGGTGAGGACGACGGAGAGGTTCGCCTTGTCTCCATCACCAACGCTGGTTCGGAGCGACGTGAGATCGAGCTTACCTCCTACGCGGAGCTTGTCCTGACGACACCGGCGACAGACGATGCGCACCCGGCTTTCGCCAAGATGTTCGTGGAAACCGAGTATCTGTCGGAGTTCGGTGCCCTCGTTGCGACACGCCGCCGGCGTTCTCCCGCCGAGCCGGAGATCTGGGCCGCCCATACGGCTGTCGTGCAGGGCGAAGTGTCCGCTCCGCTGCAATACGAAACGGATCGAGCGCGTTTCCTCGGGCGAGGACGTACCGTCGCGACGGCCATGGCCATGAGCAACGGGACGTCACTGACGAACACCGTCGGCACAGTCCTCGATCCCGTCTTCTCGCTGCGCCATCGGGTCGGCGTGCCGCCCGGCAAGGTCGTGCGCATCGCGTTCTGGACGCTCATCGCCTCCTCGCGGGCGGCCCTTCTCGATCTTATCGACAAGCACCAAGACCGCAACGGCGTGGAGCGGGCCCGGACGCTAGCCTGGACGCAGGCCCAGGTGCAGCTTCGTCACATCGGCGTCACGCCCGAGGAAGCGGCCGACTTCCAGCGGCTTGCCGCACCGCTCATCTATGCCGACCGACGGTTCCGGCCGTCCTCTGACGCCATCCTGCGCGGTGCGGGTCCGCAGTCCGGCCTCTGGCAGCATTCGATATCCGGCGACCTCCCGATCGTGCTTCTGAAGATCGACGACATCCAGGACATCGAGCAGGTCCGACAACTGCTCCGCGCCCACGAGTACTGGCGCATGAAACGGCTTGCCGTCGATCTCGTCATCGTCAACGAGCGGGCATCCTCCTATGTTCAGGATCTTCAGGTCGCCATCGAGACGGCAGTCCGCAGCAGCCAGTCGCGGCCGCGCCTAGGCGCTGAACTCGCGGAGGGTTCCGCGTATGTCCTGCGCGCCGACCTGATGAGCACGCAGTCTCGCCTGCACCTCGACGCGGTCGCCCGCGTCGACTTCGTCGCCCGCCGCGGCGCGATCGCGGAGCAACTCGCTCGCGTGCAGCGGGAGTACCCGGGTTCTCCGCCCGCGTTTCCCTCGAAACGTCGGCCGGCCCGGGGAACGCTCCGGCCGAACCTGCCGGACCTCGAGTTTTTCAACGGTTTCGGCGGCTTCGACAAGGAGGGGCGGGAGTATGTCACCGTCCTCGAACCCGGCGTCGCCACGCCCGCGCCATGGATCAACGTTGTCTCCAACCCGTCGTTCGGCTTCCAGGCTTCGGCCGAGGGCGCGGGGTACACCTGGGCCGGGAACAGCCGCGAGAACCAGTTGACGCCCTGGTCGAACGATCCGGTGAGCGATCCTCCGGGCGAAGCCTTCTACGTTCGGGACGAGGACACCCTTGAGATCCTCAGTCCGACGGCCCGACCCGTCGTGAGCCACGGCGCGCATATCGCCAGGCACGGTTGGGGCTACAGCCGCTTCGAACACGAGGCGGGAGGGCTCCATCTCGATCTCTTGCAGTTCGTGCCGCTCGCGGATCCCGTGAAGATCTCCCGGCTGAGGATCCGAAACACTTCCGAAGCGCCGCGCCGGCTAACCGTCACGGCTTATGCGGAACTCGTGCTAGGCACCTCGCGAACCACCTCGGGATCATTTCTGACGACTGAGATGGACGAAGCCACCGGGGCCATGTTTGCCCGCAATCCCTGGAGCACGGCGTTCCCCGGTCGCGTCGCTTTCGCCGATCTTCTCGGACGCCAGACGAGTTGGTCGGGGGACAGGACGGAGTTCCTCGGTCGGGGGGGATCGCTGGGAGTTCCTGCTGCGCTCGAGCGGCATGAGCCCCTTTCCGGCAGGACAGGCGCCGGTCTGGATCCGTGCGCGGCGCTGGCGACCCATGTCGAGGTCCCCGTCGGCGAGACCGTCGAGATCGTCTCGTTGCTCGGACAGGGCGGTTCCGCGGAGGAGGCGCGCGGCCTCGTCGAGCGCTACCGGGCGGCCAGCCTCGACGCTGTCTTCGCCGAGGTCCGCAATCACTGGACCGATCTTCTGGGCACCGTCACTGTCAGGACGCCGGACCGGGCGATGGACATCATGCTGAACGGCTGGCTCCTCTACCAGACGCTCGCGTGCCGCATCTGGGCACGGTCGGCCTTCTACCAGGCGAGCGGAGCCTACGGTTTCCGCGACCAGTTGCAGGACGGCATGGCGTTGACCTTCGCCCGTCCGGAGACGACGCGTCATCACCTCCTACGAGCCGCCGGTCGCCAGTTCGTCGAGGGCGACGTGCAGCATTGGTGGCTGCCGCAGTCGGGGCAGGGCGTGCGGACGCGCATCTCGGACGACCGCGTCTGGCTCGCCTTCGCCGCGGCGACCTACGTTCGCGCCTCGGGCGATGCGGCCGTGCTCGACGAGGACGTTCCGTTCCTGACGGGCCCTCAGTTGGCTCCGGGCGAGCACGATGCCTTCTTCCAGCCCATGCAGGCGGACGAGTCGGCAACGCTCTTCGAGCACTGCGCGAGGGGACTGGACCAGTGCCTCGAGCTAACCGGAGACCTCGGCCTGCCGTTGATCGGCACCGGGGACTGGAACGACGGCATGAACCGCGTCGGCGAGGCGGGACGGGGCGAGAGTGTCTGGCTCGGCTGGCTTCTCCTGCGCACCATCGCGATCTTTTCCCCGCTGGCCGAAGGCCGCGACCCCGAGCGCGTCGACCGCTGGCGCAAGCACGCGGAGGAAGTGCGGTCGGCGATCGAGCGGGAGGCTTGGGATGGAGCGTGGTACAGGCGCGCCACCTTCGACGACGGGACTTGGCTCGGATCGACCGCGAGCGAGGAATGCCGGATCGACAGCATCGCGCAGTCGTGGGCCGTCTTGTCCGGGGCGGCCCGGCCCGAACGGGCGAAGCAGGCCATGGCGTCGCTCGGTGCGGAACTCGTTCGCCCGGACGAGGGGCTGGCGCTGCTCTTCACGCCTCCCTTCGACCGTACGCCGCACGACCCAGGCTACATCAAGGGGTATCCGCCGGGATTGCGCGAGAACGGGGGCCAGTACAGCCATGCCGCGATGTGGGCCGTGTTTGCCCACGCTCAACTCGGCGACGGTGAGAAGGCCCATGCGCTCTTCGCTCTCCTCAACCCGATCAACCATGCGCGGAACCGCGCGGATGCCGAACGGTACAAAGTCGAGCCCTATGTCGTCGCCGCGGACGTCTATTCGGTACCTCCCCATGCGGGACGCGGTGGCTGGACCTGGTACACGGGTTCCGCCGGATGGATGTACCGGGCAGGGATCGAGGGCATTCTCGGAATTCGCCGGGAAGGCGACACGTTCGTGATCGACCCCTGCCTGCCGCCGTCCTGGCCGATGTTCGAGGCCTCCATGGCGACGGGCGCCTCACGCTGCGACGTTCGCGTCCACAACCGCCACGGCGCAGACGGACGCCGTGTGGAGGTCGACGGTCGACCGCAGGAAGCGTCCGGCACCGATGTTCGCGTTCCCATCGATGCAGTGGCCCGGAGGGTTGAGATATGGCTGTAGGCAACACATCGAGGATGCCCCCGACCCATCGACGCGGTCTTGGCGGGCGCACCGTCGTCGCCGACGGGAGGGGCGTCCCGGCAAGACCGCGGTCTTCAGCGCCCAGTCCTACGACCGTCGCTCGCTCAACGAGGCGAACGCTCGGGAAGACGCTCATGGAGGGCTCGACCTAGTCTATCTGGACGCCGCGCTGTCCGCGCGGACGGCTGCCCTGGCGAACGGCTGCGAAGCCGTCTGCCTCTTCGTCAACGACCAGGCGGATGCCAGGGTACTGGAGGCGCTCGTCGCCGCCGGCGTGCGCGCTGTGTTCCTCAGATGCGCCGGGTTCAACAACGTCGACGTCGCCGCGGCATCCCGGCTGGGCCTCTTCGTCGCGCGGGTCCCGGCCTATTCGCCCGAGGCCGTCGCCGAGCATGCCATCGCGCTGGTCATGACGTTGAACCGCCAGACGCACCGCGCCTTCAACAGGGTGCGGGAGGGCAACTTCATGCTCGACGGACTGTTGGGAATGACGCTGCACGGCAAGACGGTCGGCATCGTCGGTACCGGACGGATCGGGCTCGCGACGGCCCGCATCCTGAAAGGCATCGGCTGCCGGGTGCTCGGAAGCGATCCGGTCCGCTCGGAGGCGTTCGACGCGATCGGCGAGAGGGTCGACCTCGAGACGCTGCTGTCCCGGTCCGACGTCGTCACGTTGCACTGTCCGCTGTCGGAGGCGACGCGACATCTGATCAACGAACGGTCGCTGGCGCTGATGAGGCCGGGAGCGATGCTCGTCAACACCTCCCGCGGCGCGCTGGTCGACACGGGCGCCGTCATCCTGGCGCTGAAGTCCCGCCACCTCGGATCCCTGGCGATCGACGTCTACGAGCAGGAGGGGCCGCTCTTCTTCCAGGACCGCTCGTCCGAGATCATCGACGACGACGTCTTCCAGAGGTTGATGACCTTCCCGAACGTGCTCGTCACGGGACACCAGGGGTTCTTCACGGTCGAGGCCCTGCGGGAGCTCGCCGAGACCACGCTCGACAACATGCGGTGCTTCCTGGACGGCACCGACTGCGAGAACAGGGTCCCCGGTACCTGACCCGCCCGGCACGCAACCGGGCGTCCCCGCGACGACGCACGTTTCGAGGACGATGACCGCATGTGGCAGCAACTCTACGACCCGCTTGGCAACCCGTACCTCTCGGCGCTGGCGGGCACGATCCCGATCCTGTCCTTCCTCTTCGCCCTGACGCTCCTGAAGCTGAAGGGCCTGACAGCGGCGGTGGCGGCCGTTGCGATCTCGATCCTCGTGTCCCTCGCGGTGTTCGGCATGCCGTTCGCGAAGGTCCTCGGCGCGGCCCTCTTCGGCGTCGCCAGCGGGCTCTGGCCGATCGGCTACATCGTCGTGATGGCGGTGTGGCTCTACAAGCTGGCGGTGGAGAGCGGGATGTTCGAGGTCATCCGCGGAAGCATCACGACGATCTCCGCCGACCAGCGGATCCAGGTCATCCTGATCGCCTTCTGCTTCGGCGCGTTCCTCGAGGGCGCCGCCGGCTTCGGGGTTCCCATCGCGATCTGCGCCGCGCTCCTCGTCGAGCTGGGCTTCAAGCCGATCAAGGCGGCCATGCTGTGCCTTCTCGCCAACGCCGGCTCCGGCGCCTACGGCGCGATCGGCATTCCCGTCCTCGTCGGCGCGCAGCAGGGCGCCGTCGATCTCGGCGAGCTGTCGCTCATGATGATCGCCATCGTCCAGCTCTCGACGCTCTTCGTGCCGACCTTGCTGATCCTCGTTCTCGACGGGTGGCGCGGGGTCCGCGAGACCTGGCCTGTCCTGGCCCTGGTCGGTGTCCTCTTCAGCGGCCTCCAGACGGCGACGCTCTACCTCTTCGGTCCCGAGCTCACCGACATCGTCGCGCCGCTGGCGTCGATGGGCGCGCTGGCGCTGTTCATTACGCTACTGGAAGCCAGCGACCCTTTACAGGGAGGCGGACGCGCCCGAGGTGTCCGACCGTCGGTGGACGCTCGGCCAGGTCGTCGCGGCATGGTCGCCGTTCTACATCCTCACGGGCCTGATCCTTCTCTGGAGCCTTCCGGCGTTCCGGTTGCTGTTCGCCCCGGACGGCCCGTTGGCAGCCACCGTGGTGACGGTGCCGATCCCCTTCCTGCATCTCGGTGTCCAGGAGCTTCCGCCGATCGCGGCGGCTGCCCGCGAACTCCCGGCGGTCTGGAGCCTATCGCTGGTCGGGGCGCCTGGGACGGCGATCCTGATCGCCGCGGTGTTGACGGCGGTGCTGTCCTCCCGGCTGTCGATGCGCATCGCCGGCGGGCAGTTGGTCCGAACATTGAAGGAGCTGTGGCGCCCGCTCGCCACGATCTCGCTGATCATGGCCGTCGCCTATGTCGCGAACTTCTCCGGGGCTTCCGCGAGCATCGGCCTCGGCTTGGCCGAGAGCGGGCGGGTCTTCCCGCTGCTCTCCCCCGTCATCGGCTGGCTCGGCGTCTTCATCACCGGATCGGTGGTCAACAGCAATACGCTCTTTGCGCACCTCCAGGCGGTGACGGCTTCACAGATCGGCATCAGCGAGGCCCTGCTAGTCGCGGCCAACACGAGCGGCGGCGTCATGGGCAAGCTCATCTCGCCGCAGTCCATCGCGATCGCCGCCGCGGCCGTCGGCCTAGTCGGCTGTGAGTCCGAGATCATGCGCACGACGCTCGTCTACAGCGTGGGGCTGCTGGCCTATGTCGCCGTTTGGAACTTCATCTTGTCTTTCATGGTCTGACGCTAAGCCGACGCATGAGGCTGCCTTATGGTGGTACGGAGGGCGAGTTTTGACCTCTCGGCGAATGGCAGCTTCCGAGATCAGGCGGCCGGGCCAAGTAGGACTTTGACGGGTCGAAAGCGGATGGGCCGCTTCAAAAGGTCCGCTCCCTTGGCGCTGATCGGCTCGGCTGGGTGATGGGGTGGACGCCCCCGACGGCATCGTTGCGCCAGAATGGGTGTTTCAACTCATTCACAGGAGGCGTCCGTGTCCGAGGTTACCACGATTGGCCTGGATATCGCGAAGACCGTGTTCCACGCCCATGGCGCCGACGAGCGGGGCCGGGGCGTGTTCTCGAAACGCCTGACGCGGGCGAAGCTGCTCGCCTTTTTCGCTGCGCAGCCGCGGTGCATCGTGGCGCTGGAGGCGTGCGGCGGAGCGCATCATTGGGCCCGCGAGCTGACGACGCTGGGCCATGACGTGCGGCTCATCCCGCCAGCCTACGTGAAGCCGTTCGTGAAGCGGCACAAGAACGATGCGGTGGATGCCGAAGCGATCTGCGAGGCGGCACAGCGTCCGACCATGCGCTTTGTGGCCGTGAAGAGCGAGGAGCAGCAAGCGTCGGCGCTCGTGTTCCGAACCCGAGACCTCCTCGTTCGCCAGCGCACCCAGCTCATCAATGCCATCCGGGGACACCTGACCGAGTATGGCTGGGTCGCACCGAAGGGTCCTGCCTACGTCTCGATGCTCGGCGATCTTCTCGAGGACGAGATGGGCGCCTCCTTGCCACCCGCGGCCCTCTCGATGTTCCGCGTCATGCTCGACCTCCTGGCTGATCTCGACGAGCGCATCGCCGCTCTCGACAAGGAGATTGCCCAGCGCGCCCGTGAGGAGGAGACGGCGCGAAGGCTGATGACCATTCCCGGGATCGGGCCGATCACCGCGACGGCGCTGATGGCTCTGGCGCCGGCGGCCGAGACGTTTGCCAAGGGACGGGACTTCGCTGCCTGGGTCGGACTGACGCCGACGCAGCACTCCACAGGCGGCAAGCAGAAGCTCGGCGCGACGTCCAAAATGGGCGAGCGAACGCTGCGACGGCTTCTGATCATCGGGGCCAGCGCGGTGATCCTCCAAGCCACGCGGCGCGGGACAGGGAAGGGATCGTGGCTAGAGCAGATGCTCGCGCGCAAACCGCGCATGCTGGTGACGGTGGCACTCGCCAACAAGATGGCGCGGATCGTCTGGGCCCTTCTGGCGAAGGGTGGAACTTACCGAGCTCCGACGGCGGTCGCGGCGTAAGCCGAGGTCGTCGTCAGAGGCCGTCGGGACGCGAGGTCGGTCGAAGGAGGGTATGGCGCAATAGTCGGCGAGACGGGGCCGGAAGAACCAGTGGTTTCCACCGTGCCGTCGAGCACGCCGTGGGTGTTTTGGTTCCGGTCCGCGAACTTGGTCTGCCCCCTGAAAAGTGGCCCTCCCTGAAGTAGGCTTTTGAGCCTTTGGAGGATGCCGAGAATGCCGAGGAAGAAGCCAAGCCCGGAAGAGATCGCTGGTCTGCCCCCTGAAAAGTGGCCCTCCCTGAAGTAGGCTTTTGAGCCTTTGGAGGATGCCGAGAATGCCGAGGAAGAAGCCAAGCCCGGAAGAGATCGTCGCCAAGCTGCGGCAGGTGGACGTTCTCGTGTCGCAAGGTCGACCTGTTGCTGAAGCGGTGCGCACGATCGGCGCGACGAGCTTCACCTATTATCGCTGGCGCAAGGAGTATGGCGGGCTGAAGGTCGACCAGGTGAAGCGGCTGAAGGAGCTCGAGAAGGAGAACGAACGCCTGCGCAAAGCAGTGTCGGATCTGACGTTGGAGAAGCTGATCCTCAAAGAGGCCGCCTCGGGAAACTGGTGAGCCCCTCCCGCCGTCGCCGATGCATCGAGCGCGCAAAGCAGTGTCGGATCTGACGTTGGAGAAGCTGATCCTCAAAGAGGCCGCCTCGGGAAACTGGTGAGCCCCTCCCGCCGTCGCCGATGCATCGAGTGGCCTGCCCCCGTTAGGTGGCCCGGTTCAAATCTAATGCATGGTGGGCTTGTCGGCGACGTTTGGTGTGGCCGGCGAAGCGGGTTGGGGTGGCGCAGCCGGCCACGGCACCGCGGCTGGTGCCGGGGGACGGTAGCCGAGCGAAGAGTGTGGTCGCTTGGTGTTGTAGTGCTGGCGCCAGCTCTCGATGACGATCCGGGCTTCGGCGAGGCTGTAGAAGATCTCGCCGTTCAGGAGCTCGTCCCGGAGCTTCGAGTTGAAGCTCTCGCAGTACCCGTTCTCCCAAGGCGAGCCCGGTTCGATGAACGCAGTCCTGGCTCCGACTGCCGCGATCCAGTCGCGCACCGCCTTGGCGATGAACTCGGGACCGTTGTCGGAACGGATGTTCCCCGGCACGCCGCGTAGGATAAAGAGGTCAGATAAAGCGTCGATGACGTCCGAGGACTTCAGCTTCCGGTCGATCCGAATGGCCAAGCACTCGCGGGTGAACTCGTCGATGACGTTCGGCATACGGAACTTGCGCCCGTTGTGGGTTCGGTCCTCAACGAAGTCATAGGACCACACGTGGTTGGGACGCTCTGGTCGAAGCCGAACACAGGAGCCATCGTTCAGCCAGAGCCGACCACGCTTAGGCTGCTTGGCCGGCACCTTCAGACCTTCCTGCCGCCAGATGCGCTCCACCCGTTTCACGTTCACGAGCCATCCGGCATTCCGCAGCAAGGCCGTGATCCGGCGGTAGCCGTAACGCCCATAGCGGGTCGCCAGCTCGATGATGTCGGCTGTCAACGCCGCATCGTCGGCTCGACCCTTGGGCGCCTTGCGCTGTGTTGACCGGTGCTGCCCCAGGACCCGGCACGCCAAACGCTCCGACACGTTGAACTTCTTCATGACGTGCTTGATGCATTGGCGACGCCGGGAGGGGCTTACCAGTTTCCCGAAGCGGCCTCCTTGAGGATCAGCTTCTCGAGCGTCAAATCGGAGACCGCCTTGCGCAGGCGCTCGTTCTCCTTCTCCAACTCCTTCAGCCGCTTCACTTGGTCGACCTTCAGCCCGCCATACTCCTTGCGCCAACGATAGTACGTGAACGGCGTCACGCCGATCGTGCGCACCGCTTCAGCAACAGAGCGCCCCTGCGACACGAGAACGTCTACCTGCCGCAGCTTGGCGACGATCTCTTCCGGGCTCGGCTTCTTCCTGGGCATTCTCGGCATCCTCCAAAGGCTCAAAAGCCTACTTCAGGGAGGACCACTTTTCAGGAGGCAGACCACATTCTCTCGTAGCGGCGAACGTCCTTCTCCGCCATGGACTCACGCGCTCGGATTTCCTTTATGTAGCTCGCGCAAGCGGCAGAGAATAGAACACCCGCTGGGGCGCTCGGCTGTGTCGGGCCGACATCTACGAAAACTGGGATGCCGTCAACGACAGAACTATCTCCCCCGAGGCACTTAAGCATCGAGCGCACGGCCTCGCGTGCCGGTTCATGGAAGCTTTGCGCGATTGAGGGTTGGAGGCGCGCTACCGCCTCAAAAGCTTTCAGCTGATCAAGCACCGGTGCGAGAGCGAGGTGCGGCGGAACTCGATTAAACTGCCCCACCTTCAGGCGCGAGAGCGCCTCGGTTGTCACCGCAAGGACCTCGTCGACCACTGCCCGCTTTTCTGCCGAGAGGTTCGCGTATCTTGAGTCTCTTAGATTGGCTCCTTCTTCCGTTCCGACATTCAACATGCCTCGCAACCTTTCTAAACCAAGTCCGAAAATCGATCGGCACTCTGCGGCCGCCGTCTCGCTCATCCTCCGCGCCTCGCGGCACATCATCGGTCCGAAGCTGGCGCGCACGAAGGGTGCGGCAGGGCGCCGAGCCGAATCGTCAGCAAGAATACCACGCATGGTGCTTGGCAAGCGCAAGGTGAAGCGCCAGCCCTGACCAACACGCTCCATATGCGGTACGCGAGGTGGTTTGCGAGCAGGAACATTCGCTGGAACACGCGGCAAAAATTCGATCCTCCACAATTGAGGACCGACCAAAAACGCAAATGATTTCAGCTACTTCTTACGGTTTCCCAAACGCCGAACGGTGTGGCGGAGGGAGGGGGATTCGAACCCCCGATACGGTTTCCCGTATACACACTTTCCAGGCGTGCGCCTTCAACCACTCGGCCACCCCTCCTGACCTGCGGATCGGAAGCCAAGGAGGCTCGGGCCGACGCCGGTACGGTGGCGCGGACTATCACTGGAACGCTTCGTCTGGCAAGCGGTTTCGTCGGCAGAGCGCTCGTGATCGGACGCTTTTCCCGGTGGTGCGTCGCAGCCTCCAGCGTTGCGGGGCGGATGACGCGACACCATATCGGGTCCATCATGCGGGCGCGATCGAAGCGACGGTGGCGGGGCGCCGGCCATGTCGCTGATCCTTGGCGAAGGAGGACGAGGCGATGCGGCTCTTGGCTTGGTTGCTGCGCGTGGCGGGCTGTCTCGTGCTGGCGGCCGCGACGGCGCTGGCGGTGGGCGACATCGCCCGTTCGCTGGCATCGGGCACCACGGTGCTGATGCCACTCGAAAGCGCTGCGCGGATCGTCGGGCTGACCGTGTTCGACGCGGCTTCCAATGCGGTGGCGGCCAGCGGCGTCTTCGCGTCCGAGGGCCGCGGGGCGAGCCTTGCCACCGAGATCGGCCGCCAGCCCGCATCCATCGTCCTCGGCCTCGCCGGGGTGCTCCTTCTCGTCGTCGGCCGGCCGCCGCGCCGCGCCACGCGAACCCAGAGGTGAAATTCATGTCCTTCCTCGACCGACTGATGAAGAAGACGACGCTGCCCACCGCCGAGGAGGCGCTGCCGGGCCGCCCGACCGCCATCCCGACCGCCGATCGCCATTTCGTGTCGGGCGCGCCGATCAAGGGGCCGTTCCCGGCCGGCACCAAAACGGCGATCTTCGGCCTCGGCTGCTTCTGGGGTGCGGAGCGCAAGTTCTGGCAACTGCCGGGCGTCGTCACCACGGCGGTCGGCTACGCCGCGGGCTCGACGCCGAACCCGACCTACGAGGAGGTCTGCTCGGGCCGCACCGGCCACAACGAGGTGGTCCTCGTCGCCTACGATCCGGCGAAGGTGTCCTTCGAGGAACTGCTGAAGACGTTCTTCGAGTCGCACGATCCGACGCAGGGCATGCGCCAGGGCAACGACGTCGGCACGCAGTATCGCTCCGGCATCTACTGGACGGACGAGGAGCAGCGCGAGGCGGCGGAGGCCGCGCGCGACGCCTATCAGGCGGCGCTCGCCAAGGCCGGGCATCGCGGGCAGATCACCACCGAGATCCTGCCGGAACCCGAGTTCTATTATGCCGAGGACTATCATCAGCAGTACCTCGCCAAGAACCCGCGCGGCTATTGCGGGCTCGGCGGCACCGGCGTCAGCTGCCCGGTCGGGCTCGGCGCGGTCGCAGCCGAATAGGCGGTGGAGCCGCGGCCTAGCGCCCTTGCGGGACGCGGGAAATTGAGTTGAGTATGGCGGCCGGCCATGCCAGTCCGATGGGCGGCATGGCCGGCCTTTTCAATTGCGGGAAACGCCGCATGATCGGCTCCAAGGCGTCTTCGCGAAACAGGGACACGACCCGACCCATGAAGCATCTTCTCGCCGGCCTGATGGCCGCCTGCACGCTGGGCCTCGCGGGCCACGCGCTTGCCGCCGAGTTCAAGCCCGCCGTGATCTTCGATCTGGGCGGCAAGTTCGACAAGTCCTTCAACGAGGCGGCCTTCAACGGCGCGGAGCGCTTCAAGAAGGAGACGGGCGTCGCGTATCGCGAGTTCGAGATGCAGAACGAGACGCAGCGCGAGCAGGTGCTGCGCCGCTTCGCGCGCGACGGCCATTCGCCGATCATCGGCGTCGGCTTCGCCCAGCAGGCGGCGATGGAGAACGTCGCGAAGGAATATCCCGACCTCCAGTTCGCCATCATCGACACCGTGGTCGACCGGCCGAACGTGCGCTCGATCCTCTTCAAGGAGGAGGAAGGGTCCTACCTCGTCGGCATGCTCGCGGCGCTGAAGTCGCAGACCGGCACGGTCGGCTTCGTCGGCGGCATGGACATTCCGCTGATCCGCAACTTCGCCTGCGGCTACAAGGGCGGCGTGCTCGCGGCCAAGAGCGACGCCAAGTATCTCGAGAACATGACGGGCACGACGGCGGCCGCCTGGAACGATCCTGTGCGCGGCGGCGAACTCGCCCGCTCGCAGATGGACCAGGGCGCGGACGTCGTCTTCCACGCCGCGGGCGCGACCGGCATCGGCGTGCTGCAGGCCGTGGCGGACGCCGGCAAGCTCGGCATCGGCGTCGATTCCAACCAGAACATGCTGCATCCCGGCAAGGTCCTGACCTCGATGGTCAAGCGCGTCGACAACGCCGTCTACCAGGCGTTCAAGGATGCGCAGGGCGGCCAGTGGACGGCCGGCACGCAGACGCTCGGCCTGAAGGAGGACGGCGTCGGCTATGCGGTCGACGACAACAACAAGGCGCTGATCACGCCCGAGATGACGGCGGCGGTCGAGAAGGCCAAGGCCGACATCATCGCCGGCACGATCAAGGTCCACAACTACAACACCGACAACGCCTGCCCCTACTGAGGGCACGGCTCGTCTCGAACGACACCGGCGGCGCCCCTTGCGGGCGCCGCTTCGCGTTTCGGGCATCGCAATGCTATGCGCGGCGTGAAAGGCATGACGGAGGTTCCCCTTGCGCAAGATCATCTTCGACACCGACCCGGGACAGGACGACGCGATCGCGATCCTCGCCGCGCTCGGCTCGCCGGAGCTGGACGTCCTCGGCATCGTCGCGGTGGCCGGCAACGTGCCGCTGCACCTGGCCTCCGCCAATGCGCGGCGGATCGCGGAGCTCGCCGGGCGCGCCGACATTCCCGTCCATGCCGGGGCCGAGCGGCCGTTCCTGCGCCCGCTGGTGACCGCCGAGCACGTGCATGGGCAGACCGGGCTCGACGGCCCCGACCTGCCGCCGCCCGCCAACCCCTTGCGCGAGGGCCACGGCGTCGACTTCATCATCGACACGGTGCGCGCGCACGAGCCGAAGAGCGTGACGATCGCCGCCCTTGGCCCGTTGACGAATGTCGCGCTGGCGCTTCTGAAGGCGCCCGACATCGCCGAGCGCCTCCAGGGCATCGTCCTCATGGGCGGCGCCTATTTCGAGGTCGGCAACGTCACGCCGACCGCCGAATTCAACCTCTATGTCGACCCGGAGGCGGCGGCCTCGGTCTTCGCCAGCGGCGTCGACATCACCGTCCTGCCGCTCGACGTGACCCACCAGATGCACTCGACCCCGGCGCGGATCGAGGCGTTCGCCAGGCTCGGCAACAAGTCGGGCGCAGCGGTCGCGGCGATGCTGTCGTTTTCCGAGGTCTATGATCTTCAGAAGTTCGGCTGGGAGGGCGCGCCGCTGCACGACCCGTGCGTGACCGCCTTCCTCCTCGCGCCCGAACTCTTCGAAGGCCGGCGCGTCAACATCGAGGTCGAGACCGGAAGCCAACTGACGCGCGGCATGACGGTGGTGGACTACTGGGGCGTCACCGACCGCGCGAAGAACGCCTTCTTCGTGCGGTCTGGCAACGCGGATGCCTTCTATGCGCTGCTCGTGGAGCGCGTCGCGCGGCTGCCCTGATCAGTAGTGCGGCGGCCGGGTGATCTCCGCCCGCGGCGTCGCGCTCTCCTCCAGCTCGAGAAGCCGCTGCACCAGCGCCTTCAGCGTCTTCTCCAGCCGATCGATGCGCTGGCCCTGCGCCGCCATCTCGGACGAAAGCTCCTCGACCGTGTGAGTCTGGTGGGCGAGCGCGATCTCGAGCTCGGTGATGCGGGTCTCGTCGCTCATACGGCCAGCGCCTCCAGCGCGCGGCGAAGGATGTCGGGCACCGGCGCCGGGCGGCGCCTCGCCTTGTCGACGTGGACATGGACGAACAGCCCTTCGGCCGCGGCGAGGTCCTCGTCGTTGCGGAAGATGCCGATTTCGTAGCGGATCGAGGTCGTGCCGAGGTGCCCGACCCGAAGGCCGACGCGCACGCGATCGGGATAGCCGACCTCCGACAGGTATCGGCAGCCGGTCTCGGCCACGAAGAACATCGAGTCCTCCGCCGACAGGCCTGTGCCGAACAGCCAGTTCGTCACCGCCGTGTCGAAGAAGGCGTAGTAGGCTGCGTTGTTCATGTGGCCGTACATGTCGTTGTCGGACCAGCGCGTCGTCACGTCGACGAAGGCGCGATAGTCGGCGCGGCTCTGGCGGGGGCGTTTGGGCGTTTCGGACAAGGGAACTCCGTCTCGTCGTCTCGTGCCGTCACATGGGGCACGCACGGTCTGTGGATCAAGGCCCTGTGCGGCCTACTTCAGCGGGACAGGCGGTCTGGCGCTCCGGCGCGCGGATCGATACCCTGACGCAAACGTAAGAACGGCGATGGGATCGGCATGGCCCCTGCGATCGAGCTGATCGGCATCTCGAAGACCTTCGGCGCGGTGCGCGCCAACCGCGACATCAATTTGCGTGTGGAGAAGGGCACCATCCACGGGATCGTGGGCGAGAACGGCGCGGGCAAGTCGACGCTCATGTCGATCCTCTACGGCTTCTACCAGGCCGACGAGGGCGAGATCCGGGTCGGCGGCCAACCGGTCGCGATCCCCGATTCCAACGCGGCGATCGCGGCCGGCATCGGCATGGTCCACCAGCACTTCATGCTGGTCGAGCCCTTCACGGTGCTGGAAAACATCATGCTCGGAGCCGAACAGTCGGGCCTCCTGTCACCCGGCATCCGCCGCGCGCGGGCCGAGCTGCTACGCCTCGAGAAGGAGCACGGGCTGGCGATCGACCCGGACGCCGTGGTCGAGACACTGCCGGTTGGCCTTCAGCAGCGGGTGGAGATTTTGAAGGCGCTCTATCGCGGCGCCGAAATCCTGATCCTCGACGAGCCGACCGGCGTGCTGACGCCCGCCGAGGCCGACCAGCTCTTCGCCGTGCTTCGCCAGCTGCGGGCCGAGGGCAAGACGATCGTCCTGATCACGCACAAGCTGCGCGAGATCCTCGACGTCACCGACAACGTCTCGGTCATGCGTCGCGGCGAGATCGTCGCGACACGGGCGACGCGCGAGACCAGCGCCGGCGAACTTGCCGAGCTGATGGTCGGGCGCCGCGTCCTTCTGCGTGTCGACAAGAAGCCGGCGGCGCCCGGCGTTCCGCTTCTGGAGGTCGAGGGACTGTCGGTGCGCGACGGGCGCGGCGTCGCCATGGTCGACGACGTGTCCTTCACCGTGCGAGCCGGCGAGATCGTCGGCATCGCCGGGGTCGCCGGCAATGGGCAATCCGAGCTTCTGGAGGCCCTGTCGGGCATCCGCCGCGCCGAACGGGGCCGGATGCGGCTGAAAGGCGAGGCGCTCGATCCGACCGGCGCGCTCGATCCCGCGGAGATGCGGGCCAGGGGGCTCGCCCACGTGCCGGAGGACCGGCACCATGTCGGTCTCGTCCTGCCCTTTCGCGAGGCCGAGAACGCCGTCCTCGGCTACCATCGCGATCCGAAGCTCGGCTCCGGTCCGTTCCTCGACCCGAAGGCGATGCGCCGGGACGCCGAGGCGAAGATCGCCGCCTACGACATCCGCCCGCCGTCGGCAGACCTTCGCACCGCCAATTTCTCCGGCGGCAACCAGCAGAAGATCGTGCTGGCGCGCGAGATGGAGCGCGACCCCGCCGTGCTCCTGATCGGCCAGCCGACGCGCGGCGTCGACGTCGGCGCGATCGAGTTCATCCACCGCCGCGTCGTCGAGATGCGCGACGCCGGCAAGGCCGTCCTCCTCGTGTCGGTCGAGCTCGACGAGATCCGCTCGCTCGCCGACCGCATCCTCGTCATGTTTGCCGGCCGCATCGTCGGCGAGGTCGGGCCGGAGGCGGACGAGGGCGAGATCGGCCTCCTGATGGCGGGCGAAACGCGGCGCGAGGCCGCCGAATGAGGGACGCGCGCGTTTCGCTCATCACGCTCGGCGTCGCCGATCTCGCGCGATCCTCCCGCTTCTACGAGGCGCTCGGCTGGACGCGCACGGACGCGGGCAACGACAAGGTCGTGTTCCTGCAAGGGGAGGGGATCGTTCTCTCGCTCTTCGGACGGGACGATCTGGCGGCAGACGCCGGCCTGACCGCCGAACCGCTGCCGCGCTTCCGGGGTGTGACGCTCGCGATCAACCTCGCGTCCGAGGCCGAAACCGACCGCCTGTTCGCGCAAGCGGTCGCGGCCGGAGGCGACGCGGTGAAGCCGCCCGAAAAGGTGTTCTGGGGCGGCTATTCCGGCTACTTTTCCGATCCGGACGGCCATCTCCGGGAACTCGCCCACAACCCGTTCTTTCCGCTCGACGCGAAAGGGCGCATCGACCTGACCCCGCCTTCCGAGGAGCCGGCATGAGCCGACCCTATGCCAAGCTGCCCGCCTGGATCGACCATGGCGTGATCCCGCTTCTCAACGTCGTCGTCGCGTTTCTCGTGGCGGGGCTCGTGGTGCTGGCCGTCGGCGAAAGCCCGGTCGAGGCGGCGCGGCTGATGCTGCGCGGCGCCTTCGGCTACGGCGAAGGATTCGGCTTCACGCTGTTCTACACGACGAACTTCATCCTGACGGGCCTTGCCGTCGCCGTCGCCTTTCATGGCGGCCTCTTCAATATCGGCGGCGAGGGGCAGGCCTATGTCGGCGGGCTCGGCGTCGCCTTCGTGGCGCTCAATCTCGGCTCGGTCCTGCCCTGGTGGGTGAACCTGCCGCTGGCGGTCGTCGCCTCCTTCGCGGTCGGCGCGGCCTGGGCCTTCCTGCCGGGCTACCTCCAGGCCAAGCGCGGCAGCCACGTCGTCATCACGACGATCATGTTCAACTTCATCGCCTCGGCGCTGATGGTCTATCTCCTCGTCGGCCCCTTGCGGCCGATCGGCACAATGCAGCCCGAAACGCGCCAGTTCGATGCGGGCGGACAGTTGCCCAAGCTCGGCAGCCTGTTCGATGCGCTCGGCTTCGACCTCGGCGGCGCGCCGCTCAACGTGACGTTCTTCGTCGCGCTTCTCGCCGCGTTCGCCGTCTGGGTGCTGATCTGGCGCACCCGGCTCGGCTACGAGATCCGCACGCTCGGCTTCTCGCCGTCCGCCGCGCGCTACGCCGGCATGAAGGAGACGCGCCTCGTCGTCACCATCATGCTGATCTCGGGCGGCCTTGCCGGCATGATGGCGCTGAACTCGGTGATGGGCGACCAGTACCGGCTGCAGCTGAACTTCCCGGCCGGCGCCGGCTTCGTCGGCATCGCCGTCGCCCTCATGGGCCGGGGGCACCCAGCCGGCATCATCCCGGCCGCACTTCTCTTCGGCACACTCTACCAGGGCGGGGCGGAACTCGCCTTCGACATGCCGACTATCTCGCGCGACATGATCGTCATCATCCAGGGACTGGTGATCCTCTTCGCGGGGGCGCTCGAGAACATGCTGCGCCCCGGCGTCGGGGTCATGTACGGGTTCCTGCGGTTGCGAGAGACCGGGCCGAAGCCGGCCGGCGGGGAGGCACGCTGATGGATCTCGCCGGTCTCCTCAATCTCCTCGATTCCACCATCCGCCTGTCGACGCCGCTGATCTTCGCGGCGCTCGCGGGGCTGTATTCCGAGCGCTCGGGCGTCTTCGATATCGGCCTCGAGGGCAAGATGCTGGCGGGCGCCTTCGCCTCGGCCTCGGCCGCCGCCGTCACCGGCTCCGCCATCCTCGGGCTGCTCACGGGCGTCGGCGTCGCGGTCCTCTTCGCGCTCGTTCATGGCCTCGCCTCGATCACCTATCGCGGCAACCAGATCGTGTCCGGCGTCGCGCTGAACTTCATCGCTTCGGGCCTTACCATCATTCTCGGCAGCGCATGGTTTAGCCAAGGCGGCGTCACCCCGCCGCTCGGGCCCGACCAGCGCTTCCTCGGCATCGAGCTGCCCGGCGCGGATGCCCTGCGCGAGGTGCCGGTCGTCGGCTTCCTGTATTCCGGCCTCCTGTCCGGCCAGAACGCGCTGGTCTGGCTCGCCTTCCTCGCCGTTCCTTTCACGTGGTGGGTGCTCTATCGCACGCGCTTCGGCCTTCGCCTCCGGGCTGTCGGCGAGAACCCCGGCGCCGTCGATACGGCCGGAATCTCGGTCGCCTGGCTGAGATACCGCGCCGTGATCATCTGCGGCGTGCTGACGGGCCTTGCCGGCACCTATCTCGCCATGGCGCAGTCGGCGGGCTTCACGCGCGAGATGACGGCCGGGCGCGGCTACATCGCGCTCGCGGCTCTCATCTTCGCCAACTGGAAGCCGGTGCCGACGCTGCTCGCCTGCCTCCTCTTCGGCTTCCTCGACGCCGCCTCGATCCGGCTGCAGACGACGCCGCTGCCGGGCATCGGGCAGATCCCGCCGCAGTTCGTCCAGGCGCTGCCCTACATCCTGACGGTGATCCTGCTGGCGGGTTTCGTCGGCAAGTCGCGTCCGCCGAAGGCCGGCGGCGTGCCCTACGTCAAGGAGCGCTGACCGTCCGCGCTCCGTCCTCGAACGCTTGAGAGTTTCCATGTCCGAAGACCTCTTCCTCAAGGCTCGCGCGGCGATGAAGAAGTGCCATGCGCCCTATTCCAACTTCCCCGTGGGCGCGGCGCTGCGCACCGAGGACGGGCGCATCTATTCGGGATGCAACATTGAGGTCGTGAGCTTCCCGGAGGGCTGGTGCGCGGAGACGACCGCGATCGCCCACATGGTGATGGACGGCGGCGGCAAGATCGCCGAGATCGCCGTCGTCGCGGAGCGCCTGCGCGCCTGCTCGCCTTGCGGCGGCTGCCGCCAGCGCATCGCCGAGTTCGCAAGGCCCGAGACGCGGGTCTTCCTGTGCGACGCGACCGAGGGCGTGATCGAGACGGTCCTGATGGACGAGCTCCTGCCCAAGGCCTTCCCGCGGGACGCCGTCTGATGAGCGAACTCGCCGATGCGCTCCGCTCGCAGCTCGGCGCCCGGGCGCCGCGCGTCGCGCTGATTCTCGGCTCGGGTCTCGGGGCGCTTGTCGACGCGGTGCAGGAGCCCAAGCGCGTGCCCTATTCCGCCCTGCCGGGCATGCCGGTCTCGGCGGTGAGCGGCCATGCCGGGGAGATCGTGATCGGCTGGCTCGCCGGGATCGAGATCGTGATCCTGTCCGGCCGCATCCACTATTACGAAGCCGGCGATCCCGCCGCCATGCGCCCGGCGCTCGAGGCCCTGAAGGCGGTCGGCATCGAAATCCTGGTGCTGACCAACGCCGCCGGTTCGGTCAATTCGTCGATCCAGCCCGGCGAGGTCATGCTGATCGAGGACCATATCGCCTTCTCCGGCCGGAACCCGCTGATCGGCGAGCCGACCGACGCGCGCTTCGTCGGCATGACGACGGCCTACGACGAAGCGCTGCGCACGGCGATGCTGCGCGGCGCCGTGAAGGCGGAGGAGGGGCTGCATCGCGGCGTCTACATGTGGTTCTCCGGCCCCTCCTTCGAGACGCCGGCCGAAATCCGCATGGCGAAGGTGTTCGGCGCCGATGCGGTCGGCATGTCCACGGTGCCCGAGACGATCCTCGCGCGCTTCCTCGGCCTTCGCGTCGTCGCCGCCTCGGTCATCACCAACATGGGCGCGGGCATCACAGGCAACGAGTTGAGCCACACCGAGACCAAGGAGGTCGCCCCGCGTGGCGGCGCGCGCCTTGCCCGCATTCTGGCGGCGGCTCTGCCGGACATCGCCGCCTGATGCTGCCGCAGGAGATCATCCGCCGCAAACGTGACGGCCACCCGCTCGAACCCGCCGAGATCGCCGAGTTCGTGGCGGGGGTCACGGATGGCCGGGTCGGGGAAGGGCAGATCGCGGCCTTTGCGATGGCCGTCTTTCTGCGTGGCATGGACCGGGCCGAGACCGTCGCACTGACCCTGGCGATGCGCGATTCGGGCGGGGTGCTCGACTGGTCGGACCTGCCCGGCCCCGTTCTCGACAAGCATTCGACCGGCGGGGTCGGCGATAACGTCTCGCTGATGCTCGCGCCGATCCTGGCCGCCTGCGGTGCCTTCGTTCCCATGATCTCGGGCCGTGGTCTCGGCCACACCGGCGGCACGCTCGATAAGCTGGAGTCGATCCCCGGCTACACGGTGACGCCGGACGGGGACACGCTCCGCCGCGCGGTATGCGACGCCGGCTGCGCCATCGTCGGGCCCAGCGCCCGGCTGGCGCCGGCGGACGGCCGGATCTATGCGGTGCGCGACACCACGGCGACGGTGGAATCGATCCCGCTCATCACCGCCTCGATCCTGTCGAAGAAGCTCGCATCCGGCGTCGACACGCTGGTGCTCGACGTGAAGACCGGCTCCGGCGCCTTCATGGCGGCGGCGGACGACGCGCGGGCGCTGATGCGCTCGCTGGTCGAGGTCGCGCGGGGTGGTGGCCTGCGCTGCAGCGCGCTCCTCACCGGCATGGCCGAGCCGTTGGCCAGCGACGCCGGCAACGCGCTGGAGGTCGCCAACGCCATCCGCTTCCTCACCGGGGAGCACCGCGACGCCCGCCTGGAGGCTGTGACGCTGGCGCTGGCCGGCGAGGCCCTCTGCGCCGGGGGCCTCGCGCCCACGATCCAGGCTGCGGAAATCATGGCGCGGTCCGCACTCGACGACGGTCGGGCGGCCGAGCGCTTCGCCAGGATGGTGTCGTTGCTCGGTGGTCCCGCCGATCTTCTGGACAACCCCGAGCGGTTCCTACCGACGGCGCCGATCGTGCGGCCCGTGACCGCCGAGCAGGCCGGCACGCTGGCCGCCATCGACACCCGCGCGCTCGGGCTGGCGGTCGTCGAGCTTGGGGGCGGGCGGACGCGGCCGGGCGATCCCGTGGATTTCGCGGTCGGACTTTCGGCCCTCGCGCCGCTTGGAGCGAGCTTGAGCGTCGGCGAGCCGCTGTGTTTCGTCCATGCGCAAAGCCTTGACGCCGCGGACCGGGCGGCGGCGCGGGTTCGCGCCGCGATGATGATCCGCGAGGCAGGGACGGCATCGCCGGCGGTGATCGAGCGGTTCGGCTGATGTCCTAGTTCAGGACGCGCCGTTCGGCCGGCGCGTCCAGCGAGAAGGCTGGGATTTCGACCTCGAACAGGCTGCCGTCGATCGACTGCATCCGGTAGTGGCCCCGCATGATGCCGGACGGGGTCGAGAGCGGGCAGCCCGACGTGTAGGTGAAGCTGTCGCCGGGCTCGAGGATCGGCTCCTCGCCGACAACGCCCGGACCTTCCACCACCTCGACCCGGCCGAGCCCATCGGTGATCTGCCAGCGTCGCGCACGCAGTTGCACCGTCTCGCGCGAGCCGTTCTCGATCTCCACCCGGTAGGCGAACACCCAATGCCCCTCCGACGGTTCGGACTGGTCACGGAGGTATGACGGGGTCACCTTGACGGTGATGTGGCGCGTGGTCGCCTGATACATGGCCCTTGCGTTCGTTGCGGGCGCCGAAGAGCGCGAAAAGCTTTTGCCGCAATCCGCAGACAATTGCGGCAAAACCGGGTCGATGGAGCCGGAACGAGGCTCCGGTCAGACGCTGGCGAGCGCGCGCTCGACGTCATCCACGAGATCGGCGCCGTCCTCAATGCCGGTCGACAGACGCAGAAGTCCCGGTCCGATGCCGAGTTCGGCGCGCGCCTCGTCGGTGAGGCTCTTGTGAGTGGTGGTCGCGGGATGCGTGATCAGGCTCTTGGCGTCGCCGAGATTGTTGGAGATCTTGATGATCTCGAGCGCATTCGAGAAGCGGAACGCCGCCTCCTTGCCGCCCTTCAGGTCCAGCGCCAGAAGGGTCGAGCCGCCCGACATCTGGCGGGCGATGACCTCGGCGTCCGGATGGTCGGCGCGACCGGGATAGATGACGCGCGAGACCTTCGGCGAGGCGGCCAGCGCATCGGCGAGACGGGCGGCGTTCGCCGTCTGCTGGGCGACGCGCAGCGGCAGGGTCTCGAGGCCCTTCAGCAGGCACCAGGCGTTGAACGGCGACAGCGACGGGCCGGTGTGGCGGAAGAAGTCCTGCAGCTCCTCGGCGATCCACTGGGCGTCCGACAGGATGACGCCGCCGAGGCAGCGGCCCTGGCCGTCGATATGCTTGGTCGCGGAATAGATCACGACGTCGGCGCCGAGTTCCAGCGGCTTCTGCTGCATCGGCGTGGCGAACACGTTGTCGACGATGAGCCGCGCACCGGCCTCGTGGGCGATCTCGGCGACGGCGCGGATGTCGATGACCTCCAGCGTCGGGTTGGTCGGGCTTTCCAGGAAGAAGAGCTTGGTCTCTGGCCGGACCGCCGCCTTCCACTGCTCGAGATCGCGCCCGTCGACCAGCGTGCAGGCGACGCCCGCGCGTCCCAGCACCGTCTCGATGATGTAGCGGCAGGAGCCGAAGAGCGCGCGCGCAGCCACCACATGGTCGCCGGCCCGGACGGAGCACTGGAGCGCGGCCGAGACGGCGGCCATGCCCGACGCCGTGGCACGCGCGTCCTCGGCGCCCTCCAGCGCCATCATCCGCTCCTCGAACATGCGCGTCGTCGGGTTGGCGTAGCGCGAGTAGACGAAGCCCGGCTCCTCGCCCTTGAAGCGCGCCTCGGCCGCCTCGGCGGTCGGGTAGACGAAGCCTTGGGTCAGGAAGAGGGCTTCCGACGTCTCGCCGAAGCCGGAGCGCATGGTGCCGCCGTGAACCATGGCGGTCGCCGGGCGCAAGGGGCGGGCTGCGTCGTTCTTCTTCAGCATGGACGTCTCCGAGGCCGCTTTGCAAAACGGGGCAACAGACGCGAAGAAGCCGCTCGGGGTGAGGCGAAACGGCCTTTAGCGACTTGTTTTACGTGGCTGCAAGCCGGCCGGCAAATCACCACGAACGCGGCGAGCCTTAATCCTGTCCGCAGCCGAAATCAATCCGCCCGTTTCCAAGCCTCGCCGGGCCTGCTAACGCGTGGATCAGCTTGGAGTTGAGTTCATGGCCGGCGGCATCCTTCCCGATCGCGATATCGCGCAACTGTCCGCGGACGGTCGCATCGCGTCCGAGCGCCCCTTCGACGCCGACCAGATCCAGCCGGCGAGCCTCGATCTCCGGCTCGGTGCGAAGGCCTACCGGGTGCGTGCGAGTTTCCTGCCCGGCCGCGGCAATCCGGTGGAGGCCAAGCTCCGCCGCCTGTCGATGCACGAGATCGACCTGTCGGGCGGCGCCGTCCTGGAGACGGGCTGCGTCTACATCGTGCCGCTGCAGGAAGCGCTCGACCTTCCTGCCGAGATCCGCGCCGCGACCAATCCGAAGAGTTCGACCGGCCGCCTCGACATCTTCACCCGCGTCCTGTCGGACGGAGCGCAGGAGTTCGACAAGATCCCGGCCGGCTACCGGGGGCCGCTCTTCCTCGAGATCAGCCCGCGCACCTTCCCCATCGTCGTGCGGCCGGGCTCGCGCCTCACCCAGATCCGCTTCCGCACCGGCGACGCGCAACTTCTCGAAGCGGAGCTCGCCGCCCTGCACGAGACCGAGCGGCTGACCAGCGCGGCGGACGCCAATATCTCCGGCGGCGGCATCGCGCTGTCGATCGATCTCGTCGGTGACGAGACGGGCCTCGTCGGCTATCGCGGCAAGCGGCACACCGGCGTGGTGGACGTCGACCGTCGCGCCGCGCTCCCGATGCTCGATTATTGGGAACCGATCCGGCGCGGAGCGGTGGGCGAACTCGTTCTCGACCCCGACGAATTCTACATCCTCGTCTCCAAGGAGGCGGTGCATGTGCCGCCGGCCTTTGCCGCCGAGATGACGCCCTTCGACCCGCTGGTCGGCGAGTTCCGTGTCCATTACGCGGGCTTCTTCGATCCCGGCTTCGGTCATTCGGCGGCGGGCGGCTCGGGCTCGCGCGCCGTGCTCGAGGTGCGCAGTCACGACGTGCCGTTCATCCTGGAGGACGGCCAGATCGTCGGACGGCTCGTCTACGAGCGCATGGCGAGCCTGCCGAACCGCCTCTACGGGTCCGATCTGAAGTCCAACTACCAGGCGCAGGGCCTAAAGCTCTCCAAGCATTTCATCTGACGGCGCTTGACGGAATCCTGCCTTGCGGGCAGTGTCTCGGCTCGAGCGCGGGCGTAGTTCAGCGGTAGAACGCCAGCTTCCCAAGCTGGATGTCGTGGGTTCGATCCCCATCGCCCGCTCCAACCCGGTTACAACGGCCGGCTCTCGATCCCTGCATGGCCCCTTAGGCAATCCGTTGCTGCGTGTGTCACCGCGGATCGTATGTCCCCGCCACCCGTGGAACTTCGACAGCGTCATGACGCCTTCGCCGAAAGGGATGCGGGACATTCCTCCGGCCTTCCATGGATTGTGGGCGGATCCAGCTCGGTTTTGAAACACGTGTAACGATCTGCCGCAGTCAAGATCGCTGTCGTGCATCCGTCGTCGTTCATCAAGCAGATGACATCGTGTTGACTTTCTCGTGAGTGTCGCGGCATCGTGCCTAGAACGTTTCGGGAGGAGAGGCCGATGACCGCGGTTACGTTCAACTACAGGCTCGACGATTTCATCGGCACCGGTCGGGGACCTGCTCTCCTCGGCCCCTTCACGATCGGCAACGTTCCTCAGGTCGCCGATAGCGATGCTGTCGTGACGCTTCGCTACTACGGCGACTTCTCGCCGGGCGAGCAGGCCGAGACCTTCAACGTGCAGATCGAAGGGTTCACCAGCCAGTCCTTCGGGGCGATCGCGCCGAACGACGAATACAACGGCGTGAACGTCGTAAGCTTCACGATCCCGCAGTCGGTGCTGGCCGGCATCGTGGCCGACGGCGCCATCGACATCCGCTACGGGATCGGCCGCGACGTGGACGACTTCAGGTCCATCCGCGAGGAATACATCGACCTCACGATCAACTATCAGGGCACCTATGTCGTGCGTCCGCCGAGTACCTCGATCGATGGAACGGCGGGACCCGACACCCTGACCGGCACCGATTTCGGCGACACGATCAACGGGTTCGCCGGGAACGACACGATCACCGGCTATTCCGGCAACGACCTGATCAACGGCAATCAGGGGGCGGACGTCATCTTCGCCAACCAGGGCAACGATTCGATCTTTGCGGGACAGGACGACGACGTCGCCTATGGCGGTCGCGACAACGACGCCGTGTTCGGCAATCTCGGCAACGATGCCCTGTTCGGCGACAAGGGCAACGACACGGTGGGCGGCGGCCAAGGCAACGACTACGTGCGCGGCGGCCAAGGCGACGATCTCGTGTTCGGCGGGGCCGGCAACGATCAGATCTGGGGTGATCTCGGCAACGACACCCTGTCCGGCGGAACGGAGGCGGACGTCTTCTTCTTCGCGGCGGGGTCGGGCAACGACGTCATCGTCGATTTCAGCCGGACGCAGGGCGACAGCCTCAACCTACAGGGACAGACCTACACGGTCTCCGACGTGAACGGGTCGGCGGTCATCGCGCTGTCCGGGGGCGGGACGGTCATTCTGACCGGCGTCTCGTCCGCCAGCCTCGACGCCGGCGCTTTCGCCTGACGCGTATCAATTGCGGAGACTTGCCGAAGCCCGCCCGGTTCGCCGGAGCGGGTTTTTTGCGCCGATGACGCAAGGCGAATGGGTGACCCGCTCGGTCGTGATGCGTCGTTTCGACCGAGCGGGTCGCCGCGACATGGTCTGCAAGGGCAGGGCGCGGTGATCGAGAATGTTGCGCTGCGATCATCGCTGTCAACTGCGCTGCAGCATCGCAGCTTTCGGAACGCTGGCTTGCTGCCGCTTTTTCTTCGGGCTGGTAGCCGGCTCGTGAAACCGAAGGGTCCCATCGTCGGCATTGCCGACCGATCTCGAGGATCGAGGCCTTAAGGCCCAGAACCTTGACCATCTCAAAAGCTGGTTGAGGTGAACCGGGTTCGTCCGGACCCGCGCGTCAGGCGGCCATCTGAGATGACACGTGGCGGCATTGCCGATGAGCCTGAGCACTCTCGTCCGGCATCCGGGCGCTTGGGCTACCGCCACATGTCCCGTCGTTAGGACAGGCCGGCGCGCGCCACTCGCTTCCGCGCCACTGCCTTCCTCATTCTTTAAGAAGATGCCGCCAAACTGTTGGATGGCAAAGGAGGCGGGCCAACAGGCCCCGCGCTCCTGCGCGCGTTCCATTCTCAAGGTCGAGGCGCTTCCGTGAGCATCCGCGCTCTTTTCATCGCGTTCAGTCTGGCCACCGCGAGCCTCCTGGCGGCGTTCTTCGCGTCCTTCTACTTCTACCAGAAGGCTGGAAGCGACATCGTGCGCACCTACGATCGTCGCTACGAGGCCTATCAGCTCGCCGACGGGTTTCGGCAAACCTCGTCCGAACTGACGCGCATGGTGCGCACGTTCGTGGCCACAGGCGACCGCATGTACAAGGAGCAGTATTTCAAGGCGCTCGACATCCGCGACGGCAAGGCGCCGACGCCGGTCGACTACTACACGCGGCCCTATTGGGAACTCGCGACCACACGAGGCGCGCAGCCGCGGCCCGACGGCGACACCGTGTCGCTGCGCGATCGCATGGTCCAGGCCGGCATCCAGGGCGACGAATTCCAGCTTCTCGACACCGCGATCGAGCGCTCCAACACCCTGGTGAAGCTCGAGACGGACGCGATGGAAACGCTGGCGCGCCCCGGGCTGACGGCCAGCCAGCGCCAGCAGGCGAACGGCAACCTCGTGTCGAAATCCTACCATGCGGCGGTGGCGAGCGTGATGGAGCCGGTCGACGCTTTCTTCGTGAAGCTCAACGAGCGGTCGAGCGCGGAAGTTTCGTCGGCGACGGCGCGCCAGACGACGCAGTTCTGGCTGATGCTCGCGAGTTCCTTTGCGCTTCTTCTCGATCTCGGACTTTTCGGCTGGCTGATGATGACCCGTGTCGTGCGCGGGGTCGGCGGTTTGGAACTGGCCATGGACCGGGTTGCACGCGGCGACCTCGGCTCGGCGATCGACGGCCTCGATCGCCGCGATGAGGTCGGCGCGATGGCGAGAGCGCTCGAGGTCTTCCGCGGTGCCGCGACGGAAAAGCTTCGCCTGACAGCGGAGGCCGAAGCGGCCCGTCTCTCGCAGACGGCCAGCGCCGAGCGCCAGCATGCCCTCGACCATGCCAAGGCGGAGGACCTTCGCACCTTCGTCGGCCTCGTCGAGACGAGCTTCGCGCGCCTGTCGGCGGGCGACCTGACGGTGCGCATGGGTGAGGCGGTGGCGCCCGAGTTCGAGCCGATCCGCGCCGAGTTCAACCGCGCCGTCGTGCAGCTGGAGACGACGATCGGCCAGGTGGTCTCGGCGGTCGGCGCAATG
>NZ_LMOH01000013.1 GCF_001423245.1 Aureimonas sp. Leaf324 | reverse complement strand
CGTGATCGCCGCCGTCAGCGACGTCTTCCCGTGATCAACGTGACCAATCGTCCCGATGTTCACATGCGGCTTGTTACGCTCGAATTTGCTCTTCGCCATGATCTCTACCTTGGGCCTAGCACGACAGGGCCGCGACATAGCGAGTGGAAGGGCGAAACACAAGCGCCCCACAGAAGATGGCTCCGGAAGACGTGACCGCGAGGAGCAACGCCGGCCCGCCGAGGGTTGGCACTTTCACGCGGCGAACGCGTTGGCTGTGACACGACGAGGTGGGAGTCCGACATGTCCAACATCCCGATCCAGAACGACACGACCGCCGTTCCCGACCCGCAGGCCGAAGAAATCGCCGCCAAGCACGGCATCAGCATCGAGGATGCCAAGCGTCATCTGCGCGAACAGTCGCAGGACCGAGCCGCCGCCGAAGGTGCCGTCGAGGCGGAGAAGCTCGGGCAGGCAGACTGAAGGCCCTGCGGCCGTCCTTCATCAGCGAGAAATTCCGATCTGCCTCGCGAGGTCCGGGTTGCCTTCACCAGGACGACGATGCGATCGCGAGACGAGACTGGAGTTCGTGGACGGCCGGGCGGGCCCGTGACGGGACGCCTTCCGGGTTGCGGGAGAAGCGGAAGCGGCCGAGCAGTTCGCGCATGCGCGTCGCCTCGGCCGCCAGTTCGTTGCTGGCCGCCGTCGACTGCTCGACCATCGCGGCGTTCTGCTGCGTGCCTCGATCGAACGTATCCATGGCGATGCTGATCTCGCCGAGAGCGATCGACTGCGATTTCACGCTCTCGACGATACCGCGGATGTTGCCGTCGATCTCGGCGAACCGGTCGAGCATGCCATCCAGCGCCGCGCCTGTGCGGTCGACGAGTTCGACACCTTTGCCCACCTGACGCCGGGACACCTCGATCAGGAGCTTGATGTCTTTGGCCGCCTCGGCGGACCGCTGCGCGAGGCCGCGAACTTCCTGGGCGACGACTGCAAAGCCCCGCCCGGCGTCGCCGGCGCGTGCGGCCTCCACGCCGGCATTCAACGCCAAAAGGTTGGTCTGAAAGGCGATCTCGTCGATCACGCCGATGATCTTGCCGATCTCGGACGACGAGCGCTCGATCTCGGCCATGGCCGCCACCGCCTCGCGGACGACGGCGCTGGATGCCGCGACGTCGGTTCTCGTGTTCGAGACCAACTGCCCTGCGCCGTCGGCCTGCACGCTCGACTGGCGGACGTTCCCGGTGATCTCCGTCACCGCAGCCGTGGTCTCTTCGACGGCGGCCGCCTGCTGCTCGGTGCGCGCGGCCAGATCGTCTGATGCCATGCGGATCTGGTTGGTGCCCGTATGGATCACGTCGCTGGTGTCGAGCACGGCCGTCATCGCCTCGCCGAGCGCGGCGAGCGCCTGATTGAAACTCTCGCGGATGCCTTCGAGCGAAGGAACGAACGGGGTCTCGAGGCGCTGGGCGAGATCGCCGCGTGCGAGCTTGGAAAGGGCGGTTCCGATCGTCTCCAGCGCCGTCATGCGATCCGTGAGGTCGGTGGCGAACTTCACCACTTTCACGACCGCCCCGTTCTCGTCGCGGATCGGATTGTACGAGGCCTGAATCCAGACTTCGCGCCCGCCCTTGCCGATGCGCTTGAAATCGGCCGCCCGGAAGCGGCCCGCGCGCAGATCGCTCCAGAACGCGTCGTATTCCGGGTCGGCGGCGTGGATAGGATCAACGAACATCCGGTGATGTCGCCCGACGATTTCCTGCAGTTCATAGCCGAGCGTCTTCAGGAACCCGTCGTTCGCCGTCAGGATCGTCCCGTCAGGAGTGAATTCGATGATCGCCTGCGAGCGCG
Source organism: Aureimonas sp. Leaf324 (assembly GCF_001423245.1). GTDB lineage: Bacteria > Pseudomonadota > Alphaproteobacteria > Rhizobiales > Rhizobiaceae > Aureimonas. Next base: position 24,533 of record NZ_LMOH01000013.1, on the reverse strand, counting down.
AGAGGGCAGCCAGCTTCTCGGCATTCTCCATCGCGGCCCGCTTGGTCTCGGTAATGTCGGAGGCGAACTTGACGATCTTCTGCACCCTGCCCCGGGAGTCCAGAACCGGATTGTAGGTCGCCCGGATCCAGACCTCGCGGCCTCCTTTGCCGACGCGCTTGAAGACATCCGCAACGGGCGAGCCCGCTGCCAGCGCCGTCCAGAAATCCTGATAGTCCGCGGAGGATGCGAATTGCGGCTCGACGAACATCCGGTGATGCTGGCCGACGATCTCGCGGCGCTCGTAGCCCAGAACCGCGCAGAAGTTCGGGTTGGCCGTTAGGATTTGGCCGGTCGGCGTGAACTCGATCACCGCCAGCGAACGACCGAGAGCCTCGAGCACTCGTTCCGCATTTCCCGAAAACAGGCGCATCGAAAAGGCCCCCGAAGGACAGGCGATCGATCGGATCGCACAACCTGGGAGCTTACGTGCAGAACTTTAATGAGGAATTTCCCGCTTTGGACGATCTCGAACGACCTGTCGTCCGAGCGGGTTTGATCGTGCGTTCAGGCCAGCGTCATGCAGGGAATTTGGGCCTTCATCGAGGCCGGCGCGCTGACGACAGTCGGATGATCGGGTCGATATCGACGGCGCACAGATCCCGAACACTCGGAATGATCGAGTTCCGCAACGTTTCTCAGAACTCGGCAGATTGGAGCGGGTAGAGGGAATCGAACCCTCGTATTCAGCTTGGAAGGCTGCTGCTCTACCATTGAGCTATACCCGCGCCGGGTGGGTGAATGGTGGAGGGAGTTGGATTTGAACCAACGTAGGCTAAGCCAACGGATTTACAGTCCGTCCCCTTTAACCACTCGGGCATCCCTCCAGGTCACCCTGCGCCCCTCGCGGGCCGCCGGAAGCAGCGGGCGTTGCCCGTTCGCTTCGAGCGGCGTTATGGCGACAGGCCGGGCCCATGTCAACATGCCCGCGACGCGGATATGAAGGGAGTTTCTATGCTTGCCTTTGCTCGCCTGCCGAACTCCGATAAAGCGCCATCATGACAGATCATCCCAAGAGCCACACTCCGAAGGACTCGCATTACGCCCGGCTGCGGCGGGCGCATCGCGATCAGGCCGCCGGCGGTCCGGCAGCTCCGTCCGCCCGGCCGCCCAAGCCGCAGCATGCGGGCCGGCCTGCCCCGGCCGACCGCGTCCGTCTCTACGGCATTCACACGGTGCAGGCCGCTCTCGCGAACCCGCGACGTCGCTTCATGCAGATCTACGTTACGCGCAACGCGCTGAACCGGCTCGAGCTCGACGAGAACGCAGCGCCCTGCCCGATCGAGATCGTCGAACCCCGATTCCTCGATCAGGAGCTCGGATCGGACGCCGTCCATCAGGGCGTCCTCCTCGAAACGGCGCCGCTGAAGCCGGCGCGGCTCGATGATCTTGGCGAGACCGATCTGGTGCTCGTGCTCGATCAGGTGACCGACCCGCACAATGTCGGAGCGATTCTCCGTTCGGCCGTCGCGTTCGGCGCGGGCGCCGTGGTGACGACCTCGCGCCATTCGCCGCAGGAGTCCGGCGTTCTCGCCAAGTCGGCTTCGGGCGCCCTCGAACTCATATCCTATGTACAGGTGACCAACCTCGCGGACGCGCTCGTCGAGTTGAAGGAACGCGGCTACCGGACGATCGGCCTCGATTCGGCGGGCGACGACGAACTGGAGCCCGCGCTGGACGGCGGCAAGCTCGCGCTTGTGCTGGGCTCCGAGGGCAAGGGGCTGCGCCAGAAAACGCGCGAGACCGTGGATGTCCTCGCCCGCCTCGAAGTGCCGGGCGCGATCCGCTCGCTCAACGTGTCGAACGCGGCCGCCGTGTCGCTCTATGCGGCGAGACGGCATCTGAAGGGCTGACCCGTCAACCCGCCTCCGCCTCGGCCCGGCGGAGGAGCGCGGCCGCATAGACTTCGGTCAGGGTCCTCATCGCGGCGACGTCCGTCCGCTCGGTCCGGACGGTGCCGCGCGAGCGCATGCGCTTCAGGAGCAGGAGCTCGAACCGCAACTCGCGCGCCAGCCGAGCGACGGTCTCTGCCTGACGATCGATCCGCGCCTCGTCCAAGACATGCTCCTCTTCGCGTTCCGTGGTCCCGACACGATCACGGAACGCGGCGGCCGCGACCGATCGCCCAGAAAACGCTGGCCTTGCCAGCATTTGCTGTCGTAGGCCAGAAGGTGTCGCAGATTTGCCTTGATTGGCACGATCCGCGACCCGATCCAGGGAGGGATGATGGGAGTTCTTCTGGCTTTCAGCCGAGGTGTCGACAAGCTCAGCGCGGGCTTCGCGGTGATCGCGGACTATCTCGTCCTGATCGCGGTGCTAATCAGCGCCGGCAACGCCCTTATCCGCTACACGCTGAACATGAGTTCCAACGGGCTCCTCGAGATCCAGTGGTACATGTTCGCCGGCATGGTGCTTCTCGGCGCGTCCTATACGCTCAGGATGAATGAGCACGTGCGGGTCGACCTCGTCTATTCGGCCCTGACCACCAAGGGCCGCCTGCTGGTCGACATCTTCGGCTTCATCGTCCTCTTCCTGCCCGTCATCGGCTACCTCTTCGCCCTGACCTTCCCGTTCTTCTGGCGCTCGTTCACGAGCGGCGAAGTCTCGATGAATGCCGGCGGGCTGATCCTCTGGCCGGCCAAGGCGACGCTGCCGCTCGGGTTCGCGCTGCTCTTCCTTCAGGGCCTGTCCGAACTCATCAAGCGGTTCGCCGCTCTGGCCGGGCTCATCACGATCGAAACGAAGTACGAGAAGCCGCTGCAATAGGCGGCCGCGCGGGGGAAACACGCGAATGTTTGAATACGGGCCGATGCCGCCGCTGATGTTCGGCGGCATGATCGTCTTCCTGCTCATGGGCTTTCCGGTCGCCTTCTCGCTGGCGGCAGTGGGTCTCCTCTTCGGCGCGCTCGGCGTCTACTTCGAGCATTTCAGTCCGGCGCTCCTCAACGCGCTGCCGCTGCGCTTTTACGGCGTGATCTCCAACGATCTCCTGCTGGCGATCCCGTTCTTCACCTTCATGGGCGCGATCCTCGAACGTTGCGGCCTTGCCGAGGATCTCCTCGAGGGTTCCGGCCAGCTCTTCGGCCCCAAACCGGGCGGCCTCGCCTACGCCGTCATCCTCGTCGGCGCCGTGCTCGGCGCTATCACGGGCACGGTCGCAGCCTCCGTGATCGCCATGGGCGTCGTGTCCCTGCCGGTGATGATGCGCTACGGCTACGACATGCGTCTGGCGACCGGCGTCATCGCGGCGTCCGGCACGATCACGCAGGTCATTCCCCCCTCGCTCGTCCTCATCATTCTGGCCGACCAGCTCGGCCGCTCGGTCGGCGACATGTATGCCGGCGCGATCGGCCCGTCGCTCCTGCAGATCCTTCTCTTCCTGGGCTTCATCTTCGTCATGTCGAAGCTGCAGCCGCACAAGATGCCGCCGCTGCCGCCGGAAGCCCGGACGAAGAGCGGTCGCGAGCTTTGGTGGCAGGTCGCCAAGGGCATGGTGCCCTCGCTCGCGTTGATCTTCCTCGTGCTCGGGACCATGTTCATGGGCCTCGCGACGCCGACGGAAGCCGGCGCGATGGGCTCGGTCGGCGCGATCCTGCTCGCCGCCCTGCATCGTCGCCTCAGCTGGACGCTGACGCGTCAGGCGATGGCGACCACGATGCGCCTCACCGCGATGGTGGTGTTCATCCTCATCGGCTCGACCGTCTTCAGCCTCGTCTTCCAGGGCATGGATGGCGGCCACTGGATCCAGTACCTCCTGTCCCACATTCCGGGCGGCGTCGTCGGCTTCCTGCTCTTCGTCAACATCTTCATCTTCTTCGTGGCGTTCTTCCTCGATTTCTTCGAGATCGCCTTCATCATCGTGCCGCTGCTGGCGCCCGCTGCGCATGCGCTCGGTATCGATCTCGTGTGGTTCGGCGTGCTTCTCTGCGTGAACATGCAGACCGCCTTCATGCACCCGCCGTTCGGCTTCGCGCTCTTCTATCTGCGCGGCATCGCACCGGCGAACGTGAAGAGCTCCGACATCTATCTCGGTGCGATTCCCTGGCTCGGCCTCCAGCTGATCCTCGTCGCGATCCTGATCGTCTGGCCGCAATCGGTGACGTACTTCCTGAAGGAGGAGCGTGTGGTCGACCCGTCGACCATCCAGCTCAACGTGCCGATGCCCGGAATGCCCGCTCCGACCTCGGGCGGCGCGGCACCGCCCTCCTTCGGTGCGCCCCCCGCGCCGTCGTTCGGCTCTCCGCCGCCGCCGAGCTTCGGTGCACCGGCGGCTCCATCCTTCGGCACGCAGCCTGCCAACCCCGCACCGGTTCCCGCTGCGCCCGCAGCGCCGAGCTTCGGGTCACCGGCACCACCGAGCTTCGGCGCTCCGGCACCGCAGCAGTAGGCACGGGCAAAAAGAAAGGCCGGCGGATCGCTGCGCCGGCCTTCTCCGTTCGCGGGTTCGTCGACCTTACTTGCCGGCCGCCTGCTGCGTGTAGACGTAGGTATCGTACGAATATTCCGCGACGCGGAACCACTCGTAGCTCTCGGCGCGGAACTTCGCCCAAGGGTCGTAGATCGCCTTCCACTTCGGATTGCTCTCCGACAGCGACGCGTAAAGTTTCATCGCCGAATCGTAGGACGCATCCAGAATGTCGCGCGGCAGCGGGCGAAGCTGCACGCCCTTGCCGACCAGCGAGCGGATGGCCTGCATGTTCTTGGCGTCGTAGAGCGCCATCATGTTGACGTTCACCGCCTTCGCCGCCGTGTCGAGCGCAGCCTTGTAGGCGGCCGGAAGCTCCTCGTACTTCGCCTTGTTGAAGAGGAAGTGCAGGGTCAGCCCGCCTTCCCAGAAGGCCGGATAGTAGTAGTACGGCGCGACCTGATAGAAGCCGAGCTTCTCGTCGTCGTAGGGGCCGATCCACTCGGTGGCGTCGATCGTGCCGCGCTCCAGCGCGGGGTAGATGTCGCCGCCGGCCAGCTGCTGCGGCACGACGCCGAGCGGCTCCAGCACTCGCCCGGCAAGGCCCGCGATGCGCATCTTGAGGCCCTGGAGGTCGGCGACCGAATTGATCTCCTTGCGGAACCAGCCGCCCATCTGGACGCCGGTATTGCCGCCCGGCAGACCCTTGACGTTGTAGCCCGCCAGAAACTCGTCGTAGAGTTCGTTGCCGCCGCCGTGATAGAGCCAGGCGTTCTGCTGGCGCGCATTCAGACCAAAGGGAATGGTCGCGCCGATCGCGAAGGTCGGATCCTTGCCGACATAGTAATAGGCGGCCGTGTGCGCCGCCTCGACCGTGCCGTCCTGCACGGCATCGAGCGCCTGGAGACCCGGCACGAGTTCGCCCGCCGGAAACACATCGATCTGGAACTTGCCGCCCGTGATCTCCGAAATCGCGGTGGACAGCGTCTTGGCGCCGCCGAAGATCGTGTCGAGCGTGTTCGGAAAGCTCGACGTCAGGCGCCAGCGGATGCTCGGCATCTCCTGCGCGATGGCGGGCGCGGCGAGCACCGTGCCGGCCGCGGCGCCGCCCGTGACGGCTCCCGCCTTGAGAATAAATTGTCTGCGATCCACGCGTTGTCCTCCCAATCGCTGCGAAGCGAAACGCCGGCATTGGAGACCACGTCGCGATCCTTCGCAATAAGGCGGGAGGGCAAACAAAAAGGCCGGCTTCGAGAAAGCCGGCCTTTTGCCATCACATCAATTTGACCGTCACTTCCCGGCGGCCTGCTGGCTGTAGTTGTACGTGTCGCTGGTGTACTCCGCCACGCGGAACCACTCGTAGATCTGCGTGCGGAACTGGCTCCACGGGTCGTACATCGCCTTCCACTTCGGGTTCGACGCCGAGAGCTTGGCATAGAGATCCTGCGAAGACGCGAGCGCCGCGTCGAGCACGTCGCGCGGCAGCGGGCGCAGCTGGACACCCTTGCCCACCAGCGAGCGGATCGCGCGCATGTTCTTCACGTCGTAGTCGGCGAGCATGCGCGTGTTGCAGACGGCCGCCGCGTTCTCCAGCGCCGCCTTGTAGCTGTCGGGCAGCTCGTCGTACTTCGCCTGGTTGAACATGTAGTGGACCGTCGGCCCGGCCTCCCAGAAGGCCGGATAGTAGTAGTACGGCGCGACCTGATAGAAGCCGAGCTTCTCGTCGTCGTAGGGACCGACGAACTCGGTCGCGTCCAGCGTGCCGCGCTCGAGCGCCGGATAGACGTCGCCACCCGCCAGCTGCTGCGCCACGACGCCGAGCGGCGCAAGCACCTGACCCGCGATGCCCGCGATGCGCATCTTGAGGCCCTGCAGGTCGTTCAGCGAATTGATCTCCTTGCGGAACCAGCCGCCCATCTGGGTGCCGGTGTTACCGCCGGGATAGGCGCGCACGCCGTAGGAGGTCAGGAACTCGTTGATCGCCTCGTTGCCGCCGCCGTTGTAGAGCCAGGCGTTCTGCTGGCGCGCGTTCAGGCCGAAGGGGATCGAGCTGCCGATCGCGAAGGTCGGGTCCTTGCCGACATAATAGTAGAGAACGGTGTGCGCCGCCTCGACCGTTCCGTCCTGCGTCGCGTCGAGCGCCTGCAGGCCCGGCACCAGTTCGCCGGCGGGGAAGACGTCGATCGTGAACTTGCCGTCCGTCAGCTTGGAGACGATCTCCGAGAAGAGGCGCGAAGAGCCGAACAGCGTGTCGAGCGTGTTCGGGAAGCTCGACGTCATGCGCCAGCGCAGCGTCGGCGCCTCTTGCGCGATGGCAGGCGCGGCAAGGCCGGTTCCCACCACGGTTCCGCCGGCGACCATCCCGGCCTGACGAATGAATTGACGACGATCCATCGGGTTCCTCCCACAGTGCGGACCCGATCCGTATGCCCGGAAAACGCGTGCCTTGAAAGGACTTGCGGGCGCTTTTGTCCGCCCGCAACGCAGCACCCACCGGCAAGGAATTTTGCGGATGCGATCGCATCGCCCCTGTGCTAAATCGACCGCCGGGGCCGGCTTAGCTCAGCGGTAGAGCAGCGGTTTTGTAAACCGAAGGTCGGGGGTTCAATCCCCTCAGCCGGCACCAGCAAAAACAAGGGTTTAGGCCGCATCCAGCCTCATGAGCGTGTCGCATCATGTTGCGGCTCTTACCCCTTATTTTGCAGCGTTTTCCCTGTATCCTCGGCTACTCCGTGCGACATGGCACGCAACATGGGAGGCATGCTTGTCCGACGTTTCACCGCTACGCCGACGCGTCTCAGGTCTTGCTTCCGTGGACGAAGCGAGGGCTTGGATTGATCAAACCCTCGAAGGGAATGACGACCTGACGCCGAAAGGCATCCGCGTCAGCAACTCGTTTTACGAGGATGGGTTTCGAGGTGAGTACCAAGGCATCCGGATCGTTATGGATCCAGGACCAGATTTCTATCCGGACGATACCGTCGAGATCGAGTTCGAGTGAGCGACCTGTTCGGCGACGAGATGAATTGGCTTGATGATACGCCGTCGGCGGATCCCGCAATTCAAGTCGAGTACAAGGCCGCGCTCGGGGGCTTCCTCGTCCAATTCAACGCCCTCGAGAACATGCTCGCAGACATTCTCGAAATGTCATTCCGATCGCTGAAGCGTCGCGACCTCTATCGAGGAAACGAACCCTTCGAGAAACGCCTCATGACCCTGGAATTGGTCGGATTGGCGCTGCCTCGAATGCATACCCCCAACTTCCCGGAGCTGAGATCCCTCGCCGACGAACGCAACAAGCTCGCGTATGGTCATTTCGATCAGAACCCCTACTCCGGCGAGTATCGGGTTATCTCTCGTGGCGGCGTTGCTCGAGAACTATCGGCAGCGCAAATTCGCGCGCTCGAGGATCGCGCCTTAGTTGCGTGGAATGACGTGCGATCGTGTCTCGCTTTTCACTGGTTTGACCCTGACGGCTCGATGCTTCGGCGCGACGAATAAAGTTGGGGATAGCGCGATCGCTTATTGTCCCCTTCCTCTTCGCTGATTTGCCGATCCGGCAGTTCCCACTATGTTCTCGTCTTCCGCATGAATTGGGAGACTGCATGCCTGAGCAGATCGCAATCCCTGAAGCTGCACGTCGCGTCAAAGCTGACTTCCCCGAATTTCCATCGAATGAGATCGTGCAAGAGATCCTAGAGTTCGTCAGGGACACGGGGGAGCCTTGGCTGTGGCGAGGCCACACTCACACACCGATCCCCGAAGGCTCAGTCCCAAAGTACGTCTGGGAATTCGACGTGCCCGAGTTCGGATCAAAGCGACAGGCAATTGCTCCCTGTCCGCACTGTCAGCCCAACGCGCCCAAATATAAGCATGGAGTGATTGCGTACTTTCCCGACGAGCACGTCATCCGGCTGATGGGGGCTGATTGCTTCCGTACCACCAATCCTGAGGCGCATGAGGTCGCCAAACGCGAGCTTGAGCGCTTTCAACGTTCCGTGCGTAACCAACGATATCTTCAAGAGCGGCTGCCGCTGCTTCCTGACCTTATCCACGCAGCGGAAGCTGCATTCCCACAGGCTGAGGCACTAGATGCGGTTCAAGCAAACTTGGTCCGCGAAGTGCAGGGCCTAATGCTGCAGACCCTGCAGCAAGCCCTGCGTAGCGGCGAGCTTCGGGTTCGGTCCAAGGGCAAAGAGGCGACATTCAGCCGGGAGGGCGTTGCTGGCACGCGGGATGTCGAGGTTCTGGAACGCTTCGGCGCAGTTGATGGCGTAAAGCTTTTGATGGAGCTCCGATCACCCATCCAACCGAAGCTCCGGGCTGTCACAGAGAAGCTCCGCGAACTCAACAGCCGTTATGTCGACGACCCCAAACTCAAGGAGATGCACGACGGCGAGAAGGCATCGTTGGTTCGAGGCTTCCAACAAGCATCCAGACGCCTGACCGACATCTATGCGTCGATCAAAGACCGGCAGCGCTTCATCGCGCCTGCCAATCTGGCAACGCTGGCTCGGTGGAGCGAACAGGAAGCGCCAGAGGTCGTGGTGTTTATCGAGCGGGTCGGGCAAAATTTTCGCGTAGGAAAAACGCGGGTATCAAGCCGAACGATCGAAATACCAAACGCGGCCCGCCGGCCGCTGTTGAGCTTGCCGGCGATGCCCTGAGCTCGCACTCATCATTGTGTATCTGAGGCAATCGAAAGGATTGAAAGTCGGAAAACTCACCGTTCTGGCACCGGCTCCAGCGATGCCCTCCGGCCCGGCGACTGGCTTTCAAGCCGCTGCGTTAACACCGCGACGTTGGTCGCCAGTCCGCCGACGGTCTGGTTGATCTCGCGCAGGCCGGTGCTGATATTCGCCAGAGACGCGTCCACTCGCGCGTTCGTGGACTTTAGCGCCCCCTCGACGGCTTGGACACGATATCGGACCTCGTCGTGAGCCGCGAGGCGTCGGTCGACCTCGAGCACACGCGCGTCCCGCTTCAGGATCAGTTCCGCTTGGGCGGTGGTGAGGCCTGAGATCTGACCCGTGTGCGCGTTGACCGTGTCCCGCAGGTTCAGGAGCCATGCGCCTGCGCCGAGCGCTACAGCGCCGATCGCGATCATGGTGGACACGTTGATGGTCCAGTCGACCTTCGGCGTGTTCATCGAGGTGCCCTCGCCTTCGGTGCTCATTCTCACAATGCCTCTGCGATATGCTTGGATGCGTCAGGCTACTCATTCGCCGGTGCGCGATAGGTCGAGATGAAGGCCCAGGCGGCAGCAATTACGACGCCGCCGATCAGCAGGAAGGCCGCCATGTATTCCGGCTCGAGGACCCAAGCCGGGATGATGCCGAGCTTGGCGCCAATGAGCGTGATCGCAGGCGCTACAGCCGACCCCTTGGCCGCGCCGACTGCCGCGCCGACTGCCTTGTTCACGCTGCCGACGATTGCCGGGAGACCGGCGGGAACTGGCGGCAGGACGGAGGCCGGGATGGACACGATCGCGGCCGGTGCGTCGACCTCGGGGCGCGGGGTCGGGATGGGCACGGCGACCGCGCGAGGCGCGATAGCATCAACGAGAGCCCGCAGCGTGCGCGGTCCGGCGAACCCGTCGTCGTCGAGCCCGACCGAGCGCTGGAACTCCATCACCGCCGCCTCGGTGCCGGGGCCGAAGTTCCCGTCCGGCTTGCCGTCCGAGTAGAAGCCGCTGGTCTGGAGATCGCGCTGCAGCTTCTCCACCGCGCTGCCCTTCTCGCCGCGGACCAACATGCCGTCCGCCATGGCGTCCTCTGCCGGTCGGCCGATCGTGTAGTCGCCAAGCGAGATCAGTTCAGCCTCGTCCAGCCGGCGCGACACCAGACCCTTCAGGCGGACGCCCTTGGCCGTCGTGCGGGTCGTCTTCAGCAGCTCGGCCGCCGTCATCCAGTCGCCGCGCTTGGCCGCCTGTGCCCAGCGGTCGGTGAGCGTCCCCGCCCCGGCGTTGAAGACGACGGACCCCATGCCGTCGAACGCGTGCTGCGGCACCTCGCGGCCCAAGAACTCGTTCACGGCCGCGCCGTACTCTTCGCGCATGAGGAAGAGGAACGCGTCGTCCGCCTCGGCGCGCGTCATGGTCGCGCCGGGTCCGAACTTGATCCCCGGCTTGTGCTTCGCCCACCAGACGCGGAAGGCGGACGATGCCCAGGTGAAGCCCTTCCCGATGGTCCCGATCTTGACCGGGTCGAGATAGTAGCGCGCGACGAAGCCTTCCTGCGCGCCGGTGAAGGCCACGCCGGGTGCACTGATTTCCATGGGTGATCTCCGGTCATGAAAAAGCCCGGCGCGGTGGCCGGGCTGGGTGGCGTCAGTTGAGTTGGAGGTGGCTCTGAGCGCTTGATTAGCAGCCCTCGACCTCCTTGAGCGCGCAAGCAGGCGACACGGCAAAACGCTTGCATAGGCTGGCGTCCGGCCGGTTTGCTCTAACGCGGCAAATTCTGGCTAGGCAATGCACGATTCGCGGGCCCGTTGAACGGGATCAATTAGAGGACCCGAGTAAATATGCTAGTCGATGAAGATGAGGCCTCTATGTTTCGCAATGCCTCTTAATGCCACCGCGCGCCTTTACGCTGGAAGAGCGAAATGGGCGTGATCTGCAGTAGATCGCATACCCGCACAAGTAGCGACGACGGCAAGCGGTCCACGCCAGTCTCATAGGCCCCCAGCTTATCCACACTGATGCTCAGGGCCTGCGCCAACTCGGCAGTGGTCATTCCAGCCTGCTGACGGGCTTCCCGTAGCCGCTCACCTAAGCTCGTATTGATTGGGTCATTCACGACGCATTTTCCCCTGCCGCGCGTTTGCGCAGAAGGGCTATCTACCTCAATGGTGGTCAGGCGTCATTAACGTCAACGATATGTTTAGTGCACGATCTGTTCAGCGCGCGATCAAGTTTTCAATTCGCTCTCGGATGGTTGCCGCCGCCGCCGATGCAAGCCTTTCCGCTTCTTCGAGCTCAAGCCCTGCTGCCTCTAGCGTAACATACCGGCACAGACGCTCAAGAGCTTCCAACTCCGCACGAAACTGATTGAGGTCCGCATTCTGGCCGTTGCTAATCAATTTCGGCTCCGCACGTTCGATGTTGGTAGCTGCAGCGACGGTAGTAGGTAGAAACGGTTTTCTAGGCCCAAGATGCACGATTTGAGGCGTTGTTATTCCGGTTGTTGTTTGCGCGCTTTCAAGCGCTGCCTCGGACACGCCAGTGAAGGCGGCCAAGACTGACGTGCCATCGACAACCTCAGGTAGCCCAAGCGCTTGGATCTCCCAGCCCAGACTTGTTGCGAGTGGCATCCAGTACGCTTCTTGCACACCGCCAACCCAATGGACGCCTTCGCTCAGACAGAACTCCATCACGGCGCAGCACATGGCATCCGCTACGCGAGCGTCTTCGTTTCCTCGCGTTGATGGGATCGTGAACATCCTCGTCCAATCGGCCCATTCTGGTCGGTGAGGGACTCCACGGGGTCGCGCGAGTTGCGGGTAAACCTCGCGCAGTAGGGTCGGGCCAGAACTCGGCATTAAGCGGGTTCCGCAGACGAACTCCCCGTTACGATACCCAAGAAGGTGAAACGCGTCAGCGTGGTCGAACTGGTCGACCGCTCCCTCGCACTCATCCCGCGCACACCAGCGCCTCGACCGATCGGACAACATATGACGCCAGTCGAAATAGATTTTCATCTCTTCGGAGAAGAGGTGAATGTTCTCTGACGTGATAACTTGGACCTTGAGCATATCGCTTCCCGTTGGCGAGAAGCTTTTAATTGAATGCTGATTTCTCAGACATACCGAGATTTGGGTAGGGGCGCATCAGATACGGATTTCGCCACCACGGAGCGCCTCGACGACGGCTTGCGTAATGGTCGCGACATCCAGCTTCACTCGGATGTTCCGAAGATGGGTCTGCACCGTGTGGGTGGATAACCCCAGAATGTCCCCGACGTCTTCTGCGTTTTTCCCGGCCGCGATCCATGTGAGGCATTCGGCCTCCCGCGGAGACAGGGTTCGCTTTACGCTTGGAACGTCTCCGAGGATCTGGCGAACCCGGTTGACGGCATAGATACTTATTAGATGGATCTCCGATCGCGATTGGATCGGGAGGTCACAGCGACGCGACGAAGCGAACGTCACGGCCGCTTGCCAGTGCCGAGACGAGAACATCGGCACCAAAAAACCGTCGATCATGTCGAAATCGGTCGCTTCATTCATCACGCGTTGCGATTTCCGAGGGGCCATTAGTGGCTGAGGGACCTCCCGCCAAGTGAAGGGCTCGGTGGTTCGGAGAGCCCATTGGGCAACGCCATCATGCTGGAAGTAATCCTCCTGCGAGTAGCGCTCTAGCCATCCAGCGGGCCACGAATTGAGGAGAATCAACGGTAGAAGCGGCTGGTTGGGCATCGGCAGTCCGGTGGCAATGAAATGGTCCAAGCCAACCTTCGCAGCCTCGGCCTGGAGAGCGGCGAGAACGTCCTCAACGCTGCTCAGACTCTTAAGGTGGTCGATGAAATCGAACGCGGCAGTGACCCCGGCCATCCTTCCTTCGCCTTCTGCGCGATACCTAGAGGGATTGCTACTGATACGTGCAAGCGGATTTCGTCAAGACGGCAGCATCAGGGGCATGTGTACTGGCGGTATGCGGCCCCAACGCAGCGGCATCGCTGGCTTAGGACGTCATCCAACATGTTGCCATGATCGACAGTCTCCATCCCGCATTGGGCTCTAAGAATGGAGACGATGATGCGGGGTCTATCAGAGCTGGCAGACGAGGCAGAAGTTCCAACATGAAATGCCCGCTTCAGTCACCAGGCTCGAGGAAACCCGTCAGATCCAAACAGGACCGTCTGGAGGCGGCTGTGCCGTTCGACGCTCGGCAGCATCGAGTGCAACCAGAAGCGCTCCGGTGACAGAACGATCGTTCAATTCCAGTGATGTGCGGCTGGCTTCCATGATCTGATGGATCAGCCTCTGCCGCGTCTCGAATGCCTTTCGCATCCTGTTTCTCCCGTCTTTTCACGGGAGGGATTTTGCCGAAACGTCAGATGAAATCGAGACGAGTGAAAAAAGATTAAACCACAACCCACAGATGATAACGGTACTGTTCTGGTTATTTACAATTCGACATAACCAGTGGGTGTCGCATTGATCACGGGAGGTTTCAAAATCAGCACTATTCAGAGTGGTAATCGTGCTTCCCAAAGATGCCTCAGCACAAGAGCTCGCTTGTCCGCCAACTCAGTTGCTGTGATCAAGCACCTCGCGCCTCGCGCACGATCTGGCGCGAAAACCCGTCCGGCTATCCCAATACATCACGGTCGAGCGGTTCGCCTTCCCCAGCAGACGTTATGCCGCCAACGCCAGCGCGTTCTGCCCAGCCGCATACGCCACGATCGCCTCGCCACCCGTCTGGTTCGGATGCTGCTGGGCGCCGGGACTGCCGCTGTCGGAGGCATACCCGGCCTTCCACAGGTTCGGATCGGCGTCGAGCTGCGCAGGGATCGCGAACTCGACCACGCCCGCCAGGAGCGAGCCGAAGCCTCCAGCGCGCAGATCAGCGTTGAACGTCAGACGCCGCCCGTCCTGCATCGCGGTCGGTACGGTCTGGTTGTTCTCGGTGACCGGCGCCGTCGCCGTGGTCGAGGGCGTAATCGTGGACTGGTAGATCCGGACGCTCGGCATAACGGCCTTGAAGGTGGTGAATAGCGCCGTCAGGTTGGTCTTCAACGTCGCGGCCGAGGAGGTCGACGACAGGTCGTTGACGCCGAGATCGGAGAAAATGTCGGTGACGCCGAGCGCCTGCATCAAGGCGATCCGCTTGGCGTACTTGTCCTTGTTCGCTAGCGCTGAAGCACCAGCGCGTCCGAGGTGAAGGACGCTGCCGACATCACGCTGCAGGACCAGTCCCGCCAAGACGCCGAGTGCCAAACTCGGCGCGGTCGCGTGCGAATAGCCGCCGACACCCTGCGAAAGGCTATCGCCGGTCAGCGCGAAGAGACGGCGGGCTGCCGGCATATCGCCGATGACGCCGATCGCCGCCGCCGGCATCTGCTGCGAGGCGTTGCCGATCGTGCCGGTCGCGGCCTTATCGGAGAGATCGACGCCCTCTTCCATATTGCCGACGTTGGTCCCGCGGAACGCGTCCGTGTAGTACCAGAGCCCGCCGGTTGCGACCTTTCCGTTGGTCCTGATCCAGTAGAACCCGGCCGGGATCGTGAACCCGTCCGCCTTGGACGATTTCGCGAGGATCGTCCCTGGCGCCACGGTGATGGTCGCCCCCATGTCGCGGATCGTACCGTCCGGCAGCTCGATCGTGCTGTGGTAGGCGACCTCGTTCGGATAGTCGTACTCGTTCCCCGAGTTGTAGTAGATGCCGGTGTAGGCGACCTCGGGGTTCGGGATCGGGACCGGCGTGTAGAACCGCTTGCGGACGTTGAACGAGTTCTTCGCCCCGTCCGAGGGTCGAATCTGGTTGCCCTGGTCGCCGCCGAAGCCTGCAAGACGCCGGATGGTCGAGCCCCCACCACCCGCGCCAGGGGTGATGATGCCGGCGCCGATGTAGGAAGCGGCTGCGACTTTGTTCTGACGAACGCGAGACGACTGGGCCATGAAAGGGTCCACCTCATGAAAAAGGCGCCTCATCGGCGCCGGGGGATTGGAACGGAAAGGTGTGCAGGCGCTTGGCCTAGAGGACGATCACAAACGGAGCCCCATCAGTTCGCGCACGGCGCTCATGGCGCCACCGGCCAGGAGGCCTGCATGAACGAGGAACTTGAAGAGCTTGGTGCCCGGATCGACGGGCTTCGCCTAGTCATCGCCATCTTGGTATCGTCGACGCCCAATGCAGCCGAGGTTATCGTCAAGCTTCAGGCGGCCGAGGTGATGGCACGACAGCGAAACCTGCCGACCGGGTTCATTACGGAACTGTTCCACCTGCTGGAAACTCTCGAGGACGTCGGCAATCAGGACCAGTGGTAGAAAGCTGTCGCCGCGGTCATGGCGAAGCGGCGAGCAGCCGACACGCCGTCC
This sequence comes from Aureimonas sp. Leaf324, assembly GCF_001423245.1. Taxonomy (GTDB): domain Bacteria; phylum Pseudomonadota; class Alphaproteobacteria; order Rhizobiales; family Rhizobiaceae; genus Aureimonas. The sequence continues at coordinate 9,049 of NZ_LMOH01000013.1, read as the reverse complement.
GCCTTCAGCGCCTCGTTGAACGCCCCGGCCGCCGTGACGCGGTCGAAGCCTCGGCGCAGCAGTTCGTCATGGAGCGCCGCCGCCTTCAGGTATCGCGGGTCGAGCGGGTCGAAGATCCAACGCAGCGCCCATGGGATCGAGACGTCGAAGACCGTGCCGTCCTCGACGTGCTCCCAGTGATCGGACCCTTTGTGCCCAAGCTCCCAGCTGGTGCGGCCGTGCTGGCGATACCGGATGCCATCCAGCCGTTCGAAGATGATCAGCGCGTCGGTGTAGGCGCCCATCAGCCTCGAGGCCGCCCCGCGAAGACGAAAAGGTGCGCCGTGAACCCCGGCGGCTTGATCGGCACGGCATCGGGCGTCGCCTTGCCAGATTTTCCGGTCGTCTTCTGCGGCGACGAGGCGGTGAGCCCCGTCAGCAGCGGCAAAAGCCCGGCGACGAGGCCTGCTTTGCCGGCGGTCGCCGTCGCTCTGTCGTCGACGTAGCTGTGGTCGTGCTCCGGCAGGTTGGCGATCGTGAGCGTCACCTTGTCCGACCCAACCAGCTCGCCCGCAGCGCTGTCGAACCCACTGGCGACCGTTGCCGTCCCGGCCGGCACCTTCACCAGCTTGAACGTCGCAGCCGTCGAGCCCGCAAGGAACCAAGGCAGCTTCGCCGCCTTCGCCACGAAGTCGGGATACATGGCCCGCTGGTACTCGGTCTTTCCGTCGAGCCGCAGCCAAGCAGGGCCGAGGTCGTCGAACAGGGCGTGCCGCAGGAGACCGATCGGCAAGGTGACGTTGCGCAGGTCTACGCCGGCCATAGCGAGTTCCCCGTGATGTCGGGGATCGTCTCCCCGGCTGCGATGCGGCGCTTGAGGTCGTTACCAGCGACGATCATCACGCCCTCGCGGGCCGCGACAGCATTTCCGAAGGCGACCATCGTCTGCGCATCCATCGGCACGCGGCTGTTGTCCGCGGCAATCCAAAAGAAGTCGACCGGCAGGCCGTGCCAGCGTAGGTCGCCTTCTTGGACGCCGTTCATCAGCGCGGCCATTGCCGAGATGCGCGACCGGTCGATCCGCTCGCGGTCAAGGTCGGCCGTCTGGAAGAACTTGCCGGCGAACGTGATGCCGAGATCGATGCGCCGGTCGCGCTCCGCATCAATCAGCTTCGGAATGTCGGCCGGGTCCGGGTCGCCCGCCTGGTCGATCGGCACGATGGCGTAGCCGTCGCCGCGCTTCACGACGACCTGCGTCCTTGGGTCGTAGGATCCGAACAGGACGAAACCGAGCTCGCGCCGGCTGTCGGGCTGGTTGGCAAGGTCCGTGCGCGAGAAGCCGTCCTTGGTGTAGGCGACGGCGGGCAGCGGCTGCGGCGGGCCGTCGTTGCGGCGATAGAGGTCGATCATGTCAGAACCCGAAAATCCGGATCTGCGGTCGCCCGCCGATGTTGCTGAGGCTTCCCTTGCACGCGGCCCCGCCGCCACCGGGGATAGCGCCGGCGGCTGTGACCTCGACGCGCTCCGAAAGCACCTCACCCTTCCCGCCTCGGCCGCCAACGAACGGCCATGAGGTCGGAGCGCTCGCGCCGCCCGCGTAACCGTCAGCAGCCTTGCCGCCGGGAACCGGGACGTCGCCCGTCCCGACTTTCCCTTCGGCGCCTGGCGCGCTTCCGGCGACACCGGGAAGGTTGATCTCGCCACCCGATGCGGTGCCGCCAGCGCCGGGCGTTGCGCCGCTTGCGCTCGTGCCGCTTGTCGCCGTCATGGTGCTGGCATCGGGAAACGTGACGGAAAGCGATCCACCAGGCTTCGCCGTGATCGTCTGCCCGGCAAGCAGGAAGACACGGCGGACCGCCAAGCCGCCACTGCCGCCCGAGGCCGCGGCGCTGCCTGACTGGTTGTTCGAGCCGTTCCCGCCGCCACCCCATGCGCCGACGAGGTACTCGCCCGAGTAGGGAGCGATGAAGGTGTCATCCGTCGAAGTCGCCCAGGTGATGCGCGGCTGCGGCGACCCCACGGCTCCGTCCGGTCGCAGGACAGGGTTTCGCAGCCCCGATCGCAGCGCCCTCACGTCGCGGGCTCCTCGTAGACCTGCAGCACGGTGGCGTAGATGTCGCCGGCCGCAGACGCTGAGACCCGGATGCTGTCGCCGGGATTGAGGATCCACTCGCGGGACCGGGCCCCGTCCCCACCCGGTCGGATGGTGGTATTGACCGGCAGGATCGGGCGTTGCGCATTCGACGCGCCACTGTCGATCCAGATGCACTGCGTGATGTCGGCCGGGTTCACGCCGTCGATGTTCACGAAGTCGAGCTGGTAGGTCCGAACCTTGGCATCCGCCGCCATGTTCGTGACGAGCGTCTGCAACGAGGTCGTGAGGGACAGGCCCCCAATGGCTTTGGTATCGGACATGGGTCAGCCTCCGAAGGCGCGCGCGTAGGCGCGGGAATGGCGAGCGGCTGACGCCTGCTGCGCGACGACGCCATCGAGCGTCGCCTGAACCTCGGCCAGTTGCTCGGTCACATCGGCCGAGAGTTCCGAGAGGTCGATCACCACGGCACCGGTCTTGCCGTTGACGCTGGTCACGGGGCCGGTCTCGATTGCGGCGACCGCCGCCGAGAAGCGGTTGGCCTGCGTCGTGATCGCGGCGAGCGTCTCGGTCGCGACGCGCACGACGCCGCGGCCGAAGCCGACCATGTCGCGCAGCGACTTGATGAACAGGCCGATCGCCGAGTTGCCGCCGCGACCGAAGCCGCCGGGGTTCGTCTGCGCGTCGAACGGGCGCTCGTTGTAGACGGTCGCCAGCCGGTTGGCCTCAGCTTCCTCTTCCGGTGTCAGGTTCACGGCATTAGTTCCTTCAGTTCGAACGCGATGGCGGCTCGCCCGTCGAAGGCGGCCACCTGCTCCCACGGGTTCAGCGCGCGCAGCCGCGCGAGGAAGCTGAGGCGCGTCAGGTTCTGCGCGTCGTCGGGCCGGTGGATGTAGAAAAGCTCGCCCTTGGTGCCGGCGCGCCGTTCGAGCTCCAGCCCGCGCTGAAGCGCCTCCTGGTCGGGGAGGAAGGGGAAGGCGATGTTGAAGACGCGGAACGGCTCGCGCTCGTCGAAGAACTCGGCGCCCGACAGCGCCTTCTCGATCATGGTCTCGTCCTCGTAGCGCAGGCCTGCGCCATAGGCGGGGTTCCGCGAGGGCTGCCAGCCCGTCGCCATCCAGAGCCGGCCGATGTCGATGTGCCCGGCCGGGTTTCCGTCGTCGATAATCTCGATCCGCCAGTGCGGAGCGAAGGACGGCTCGGGCAGGACGTGGATGGCGTTCTGCGTGAAGCCTTCGATGTCGGCGGTCAGCGGCTTGCCGTCCCACCAGTTCTCGGCCTCCGATGGCAGGTCCTCGGTATAGGCGAGGGTCGGGTAGGCGTCGAACTCGGCCCGGTACGACGGCGAGAAGTACGACCCGTCCTCGTACCAAGCCGTCACCCGGAGCCGTGCTGTCACCGACAGGTTGTGGTTGACGAGGACGACGGCACGGATCTCCCCGAAGGCGGAGAAGTCGACGTCGAACTGCGTATCCGTCGGGCGGGTGCTCGCCGAGCGCGCCACCTCGGACAGCTCGCGCTCCTGAAGGTTGGTCAGCGGCAGGACCCAGCTGCCGCCCGACAGCGTCGCACCAGGCCGCGAGCCCCGCGGCTGGTCGCTGAGGTTGGGGTGCAGGAACAGGCAATGCGCCGTCATCCGATGGCCTCGATCAGGGTCTGCTTCTTCTCGTAGGCCTGCGTCAGGCTCACGACCCGTAGCGCGCGGCCAGCGGCCATGCCGAAGCGATCAATGCGCAGCATCAGTTCGTCGTTGAGGTCGAGCGTCGCCGCCTTCTCGCTGGATACGGCGAAGGCGAAGAGGTCGCGCCGCGTGCCGTAAATGGCGAGCAGCCGCTCGGCCTCCGCGCGCGCGTCAGCCTCCGTCGTCAGGCAGGTGTCGAAGACGAGCTCCGGACCCTTCGGATGCAGGACCTTGTTCGCCTCGCTCTCGACCTTCACCTGCCGCCATTCCTCTTTCGCGAAGGATCGGAAGGCGTCGGTGGCCGCGACGTTTTTCAGGTCCTCGTCGGAGAGCGTCGTGAACGCATGGGCGTAGCGCACCGTCACTGAGCGCGTCGGCACACCCGCGCCAAGATCCTGCGTCGCGGCTCGAGCGAAGCCCTGCCCCTGATCGAGGATGGCCGAGCGGCCGAACAAGACGTCGCCGCCGGTCGTGGCGAGCTCGAACCGTCCGACACGGATCGCGCCGAACCGGTCGTCGGTCAGGAACCCGCCGATCGAGTTCAGGACCGTCATGGCCGCGGCCAGCACCGTCGTCTCGCCCTGCGCGATCCACAGGCCGCACTCGGCCGGGTTCAGGTCGTGCAGCGCGTCGAAGTCGTCTTCCGCCACCGGCATCAGGTTGCCGATCATCCGGCGCACGATCCGCGCGGCCGAGCGGTCCGCCAGCGTCGCGCCTTCGGCTGCGTCCACCGTCAGCGAGCCGTCCGGGCGCACGCCGGTGCGCAGGAGGCCGAGCGCGAGACACGTCGCGAACTGGCCGCCCGTCAGCGTCGCCGCCTTCAGTGCGGCGAGCGTCGGATAGTCCTGCGTCGGCGTGAGCGAGACGCCGCTGTCACGCACGGCCGGGATGGCTGACAGGGCGCCGCTCGAGACCTGGAAGACGTCGTCGAACTGGTCGACGGTCACGGGCGTGATGTTGCGCGCCGATCCGAAGAGCAGCGGCTTCTTGACGTCCTTGAGGTCCGCGTTGCCCTCAGCGATCGAGAGGCCGCCGCTGGTCGTCGAGCCGAGGTAGGCGAGCGGCTGGATTGCCTCCCGAAGCAGGACCAAGCGGCCGAGGATCGAGATCGACACGAGCCGGCTGGGGAACTCGGCCTGCTCCATTGAGCCGGACAGGAGAAGCTCGCGGCTCGACCACGGCGCAAAGCGATCGGCAAGGCTCCAGATCGTGAACGGTCGCCCGTCGAAGGCGAGGTCGATCAGGCCGTCGAGCTTGCCGTCGGCGTTGACGATGGTGATCTCGCCCGCCCCGACCGCGCTCTCGCCCCGCGTGCGACCGCGCGAGAAGAGGAAACGGTCGTACTGGCCAGGGTTCTGCAGCCGCCCGCGAAAATGCGCATTCGAGGGTGCGTCGCCGGGCGCCGTGGTGTAGCCGTCGGACGCAAAGCGCAGCACGACGGCCTCGCCCGTCGCCGGGTCGACCGGATGGAACTCGGCAAGGTAGATCATGCGGCCCTCTGTCGGATCTGGTCGCGCCGCGCAGTATCGGCCATGTCTTCACTCGCCCGGTTGCCCCGCTCGGTCGCCTGGACGTTCTGGGCGAGCCCCTGACCCATGGTGACGATCTGCTGGCGCAGGAGCCGGTTGGCTTCCTTCAGCTCGACCACCAGCGCACGGTCGCCGCCGTCGGTCGTCGTTACCGCCGGCATCTGCACCGGCGCGACGGTCGCCGTGCGGATCGCGCTGGACGTCGACGCGACGGGCGCCGCCCACGTGCTCGCGGTCGCCGTCTTCGGTGCGTAGGCGGCACTCCCTTGTCGATGATCGGGCGGATCACCGCCTGCATCGACGGCGCCTGCGAGGCGACCCAATCGAGGAACTGACCGCTGCCGAAGTTGCCGGAGTAGTTGATGCCCTTGGCGTTGAGGTCGGACCAGATCGCCTTGTTCTGGTCCGCCATCAAGCCCCAAGAGCGGGTCGAGTTCAGCGTGTTCTGCGCGGTCACGAAGTCGGACAGGGCCTTGGCGATCTCGAGGTTCGATCCGGCAATGTCCTCGAGCCACGTCGCTTGGGCACGCATCAGGTCGATCTGGCTGGTGGCTTTCACGTCCGCCGACTGCAACGAGGCGTTCACGCTGTCGAAGATCGCGATGTAGTCGGCGCTCGACGCGAAGTAGTCCTTGGCCTCGGCGAGATAGTCCTGCGCGGCGCCGGTCAGCCCGGCCATCGCCTCCTTGTCGCCCCCGTTCGCCTTGGCGAGCGTCTCCTCGTAGACGCGGCGGGCCTCGGCGACCTGGTCCTTCTGAGACAGGGTCGAGCCGTCGCCGAGCTTCATGTCGTCGAGAAACGAGCGGATCCCGTCGCGATAGCTGAGGACCGCCGAATAGACGCTTTCGAGCTGCGAGCGCGACGCTTCGTAGGAGGCGAGCGCCGCCGACTGTGCCGCCTTCGCTGCCTCGGCCGCCGTGCGCGATGCCCCGGTGAAGGCGTGGACGACGCCAGACAGTTCCGGGAACGCCTTGATCAGGTCATCGAACTCCGAGCCGACGAGCTCGGACCCGTCGACAAGATCCTGGCTTGCCAGCTTGAACCAGCGCGACACGATCTCCGGGTCGACGCCGAGCAGCTTGGCATCGTTCAGCGCCGTGTCGCGCGACGTGAGCAGGTCCTTCACGTCGTTGAAGTAGCCGACGCCCGACAGGTCGTTGATCTGCGCCTGGAAGCCTTCGTTGAACGTCTCGCCCATCTTGGCGATGGCCTGGCCGAGACGATCGTCGATGTCGGCGGCTGCCGCCTCGGCCGTCCAGCCGAGGTCGGTCAGCACCTTCTGCAGCCCTGCCGCCGTACCGCGGAAACCATCGAGGCTCTTCTCGACGTCGGAGGTCGTCGCAGCGGTGTAGAGGAGCGACAAGGCGTATTCGCCGGCGGCAGTCTTGGCCTCGGCGATCGCCTTGTTGCGCGCCTCCTCCATGGCCTTCGACGCTTCGGTCCAGGCCCCATTCACGCCGACGCCGATGTCGTCGGATCCGAACGCGATCGACACGTCGTCGATCATGTCCTTGATCTGCTTCTTTAAATCCTTCGTCGCCGCGCGGCCCTTGGCGAACGCGCCGCCGAGCCCTTCACCCGAGGACAGGTCCTCAACCATGTCTGTGAAGCCCTCGCGGAACTCCTCCTGCATCTCCATGAACCGGGTCCACATCTTGGTCCCGGTCGACGCGAACTGCGCCGACGAGTTGCCCTGGCCGTACTTCCAGGCGTCGCCGCCGACCTTGCGGAACTCGGCGAACTGGCTTTCCTGCGCGGTGATCCACTGGCGAAGCTGGCCGTTGCCGTCGCCCGACAGCGACTTGTCGAACGCCTCGTACTGCGGCCGCAGCTCCTCCCACTTCGCGGCTTTGTCGCGATGCGCCTGTTCGCGCTGCTTGCGGGCGCCGAGGATGCCGCCGAGGATGCCGAGCGCAGCGCCGCCGATGGCGCCGATCGGTCCAGCGACGCCCGCGAGGCCGGGAAAGGCAGACGCGATCGAGCCCGCAGCCTGATAGCCGCCGAGCGCACCTGAAATGCCGCCGGAGATCGGCGAGCCTGACTGGTAGCCCGCCCCGAACGCGCCGACACCGGCGCCGATCACCTCAATGCCTGCAAGCGCGCGCGGGCTGAAGAAGCCTCCCGCGCTCTCGGTAGCCGGACCAGCGGAGTGCTGCGGCTGCGCAACGCTCGCGTCCCGGCTGTAATCCTTCATGCCGTCGGAGACGCCGCGCGCGACGATGCGCTGATCGTTGTAGGCAGCGGTCGCCGACTTCGAACCGCCCCGCGCGCCGGCAAGCTCGATGTGCCAGTTCTCGTTTCCGAGCGGGAACGCGAGGCCGTACTTCCCGGCGTTCGCGTGGATCCATTCGCGAGCCGAAGACGAGCCATAGCCGAGATCAGCGGCCATGCCCTTGTTGTGCTGCGAGTTGCCCGGCGGCGCGACCCATTTGCGCGCGGCCGCGACCGACCCGTACTTCTTCAGCGCGGCGTCGAAAAGTTCGGCCTGCCGCGCGACCGAGCGGAAACCCGAGTTGATCGTTATCGCCGACTGGACCGCGGCGGGCGCCGCATCCAGCATGCTCGTCAGCGCCGTGGCGAACCGATCATTGAGCCCCGAGATGTGCCCTTGGCTCTTGCCAGCGCCGAGCAGCGACGACAGGAGGTTCGATGAGACCGACTTCGTGACACCCTGCGCCAGCGCAGCCGATTGCGCGCGCATGGCGGGGGTCGGGGATGGCAGCGCGTACTTCTCGGAATAGGCGTAGCTGGCGGATAGCGTGGCGGGCCGCGGGGTTGGGGTTGGTACGCGGCCTCCTCCAACAGCAGAGAGGATTGCACCGGCGATACCGCTACCCTGTGCGCCGCCGCTTCCCTGCCCGGTGCCGAACAGATTGCCGAAGAGCTTCTGCGCTCCCATGCTGGCGAACTGGCGCCCAAGGTCGGCGGCGAACCCCATCAGGTTCTGCATCAGGTCGCCGCCCTGCGTCAGGGCATCGATCAAGCCTCCGAACGCATCCTCGGCGATCTCGCCGGTCTTGCGCATCTCGTCTTGCGTCTTGCGGAGCGCATCGTTGTAGCACATCTCGCCGGCAAGCCGCTGGCCGTCGAGGCTCTCGTAGTCGACGCCGAGGCCGTGGATGCTCTCACGGACGCGCTGCTCGGCCTCCGACAGGCCGATGATCGAGCGCTCGAACGCAAGGTCGTCGAACATCTCGCCGAGGCGCTTGGCCTGCTCCTGCGCCTCCTGCATCTCCTTGAACTGCGCGGTGAGCGTGCCGACCTCGCCCGCCGCACGCTGGATCGCCGCGAGTTCTTCGTCCGAGACGACCTTGCCAGCGGACGCCGCTGCCTGACGCGCGGCTGCCAGAGCCTGAAACTCGAACCGCAGCGCGGCCGCCTCGCCCTCGCTGCGGCCGAGGAGGTCGATCTCCATGCGCTGCGCGGCGACGGACTGGTCGATCCCGGCAATGCGCGAGCGGGTCGCCTCGGCATAGCGTTGCGCCTCGTCGGTCGCGCGCTTGGCCGCGGCCTCGGCTTCTTTCGCCGCTTCCTGGTCGCGGTCGAACGCCGCCTGGCGCCCGGCGTTGTTGATCGACTGATCGCGCCACTTGTCGAGCGCGATCAAGGCATCGGTGCTGCCCTGATACTGCGCCCGAAGCTTGGCATACTCCTGCTCGACGGCGGCAACTGTCATTCGGCGTGCAACTTTGACCCCGTAGCGGGGGGTATCGGCGTCCAAAATTGACCCCCATCCGATGGACCTGAAGAGTTCGCTTTTCCTTCACG